>SIHP01000009.1 GCA_004762155.1 Flavobacteriaceae bacterium | reverse complement strand
TATTGAAACTGTAAATGACGAACTTAAAAATATTTGTCAAATTGAACATTCTAGACACAGAAGCTTTGCTAATTTTTTGTCAAATATAGTAGCAGGCCTTATTGCATATAGTTTTTTACCTAAAAAACCTTCTATAAAATACCAAACAGTAAACTCTAATCAGTTGACTTTTTATTAATCGAGCTCAGGTTTACAAGACAAACCTTTAATGGCATGGTTTGGAATTTCTTTTTTTGGACTTGGTGTAATTGTATCTTTAATTCAATTTTATCCAAATTCTTCATATCTTAAATTAAATGAAGAAGGTTTCGAGGTAAAGAGTATGTTTCGAACGAACTTCACTAAATGGTCTCATGTAAAAGATTTTAGAAAAGGGCATATTAATGGAAATAAAATGATTTTTTTCGATTATACAGAACAACATAAAAAATGGAATAAAGGAAAAAAAATATCTAAATTTTTATCTGGAAAAGAAGGAGCTGTTCAATCAATTTATAAAATTTCTACTGAAGAATTAATTAAATTAATGATAGCATATCAATCAAAGAATAAAAATTAAGATAATATTTCTTTAATATTATACCATAATTATATTTTAAAACAATTCTTTTTGTACTCTTAAAATTGCTTTTACATGGTAATTAATAATTCTTTGCCTACCTTCTCTTGTAGTTAAAAAGGTTTTAAATTCTTCAAAATTATCCATAAAAAAACTCTCTGTAAGAATAGCTGGCACTTTGGTTTTAGTAAGTACATAAAAACGTCGCTCTTTGTCTAAATCTCCATCACTAAAATCTGTTCTTAATTTTTGATTAGGAAATTCATTTTTATATTCTTCTCCAAAAATGGTAGCTATTTTATCGCTCTTTGTGTCTCCAGGTGAAGTAAAAATTTCACTCCCTTTACCTCCTCCTGCATTGGAATGCACACTTAAGTAAAAACATTTATGTCCAAACATTTTATTTGCACGGCCTACTCTAGTTTCTAAACGAACATCCCAATATTCTGGCGCTATGTTTATATATGGGATTTTTAAGTCTGTTAATTGCTCTATTATTCCGTTTACTATTGCTCTATTAAATTCTCCTTCATAAACTATTTGTCCATTTCCCCAATCCTTTCTTTTTCCTTTTGTTTGATATTCTCCATTAATGAGTCCTCCATGTCCATTATCAAGTAATACTATCATAGTTATGTTTTTAAATGTTTGATTTCATTTCAAATTTAAATTTTCTTTCAAAAGAAAAAAAAGGACAAACCTTTATTTAATAAAGGGAAAAAACCTAAAAAAACTCTAAGTTTAAAATAATTACTTAGAGTTTTTTTAGGTTTGCTTTTAAAAGTTTATTTATTGAATAATTAACTTTTTTAAGATTCTATCTTCTTTTGTTTCTACTAATACAAAATAAACACCAGTTGGTAAATTAAAACTATAATCTAACTCGTACATATCTTTATCGTAATAATTTTGATAATGTATAATTGTACTGTTTAATTTATAAATTTTAACATTAACTGTAGCTTCTTCTTTTAATTCAATATCTAAGTTAAAAACGCCTCCAGAAGATGGGTTAGGATAAAGATTTACATCTTCCAACATTTGCTTGTTAACATCATCACCTGTTGTATCATCATTAAATTCTTTCTCTAAAACTAAAACACTTTTTGTTCTAATCTTTTCACAATCACCTAATCTTGTTTTTAATGTAATTTCATAATCACCTTCTTCTTCTATCAGAATTTCTGCATAATCATCTCCTTGATAAATAACTGAAGCATTTACTGGGAAAAACCAAGTAACCTCATCAAAATCGAAATCACTAATATTTATCATTACAATACTTTCATTTGTGTATGCTACGGATGAAATGATAAATTCTGAATCTATATCTTTATCTGATATTTTAATTTCAATAGTATCAGTTACTAAACAACCTAAATTAGTAGTTACCTCAACTTTATAAATACCTGCCTCTATCAATTCTATTGCTGCATCTGAACTTGTAAAACCATTACTTGATGACCATTGATACGCAATTCCCTCATCTATAGTAGCATCTATAAAATAAGTTTGATCTTTACATAAAGTTATATCTTCTCCTAAATCAACTTTAATCTCTTCTGGATTAATAATATCAAAAGTACTGAACGTACTACAACCTTTACTATCTGTAATAATTACCTCGTAAGTACCAGATTTTAATCCGTTTACATCTTTTGTAATTAAATCATTGTTCCATTTGTATTCATATGGTGGAGTTCCTCCAACTACATTAATAGCTATTTCACCATCATCACCTTCATAACATGTTGGATTTTTAATAGTAAAATCATTTACTTTTAAAGTATCAGGAGCGACTAAATTAATACTTGTTGTTTCTGTACAACCTCTTGCATCTACAACTGTTAAACTATAAGTTCCTGAGATTAGTTCATTAAGGCTATCTGTATATTCACCTGAATCCCATAAATATGAATATGGTGCTGTTCCACCAGTTACATTACTCGTTATTGTCCAATCTTTTCCTATTCCACATAATTCATAATCAGAAAACAATTCTAATTCTAATATTTCTGGTTCTAATAATGAATAAAACTCACTAGTTACTGTATTATTCTTTGAATCTACAATGACTACATAATAATTACCTACAGTAATATTTGTTAGTGTTTTTTCTGAACCTATACTAACTGATGAGCCTTCTTTAAACCAGTCATAAGTGTATTCTAAAACTCCACCTGAAACATTTGCTTCAATAGCTCCATCAGCTTCTCCTTGACAACTTATTATTGAACTTAACGTTACTGCTACTTCTAATTTTAATGGTTGATCTAATACATATATATTAGAGGTTTTACATCCTTTAGTATCCGTAACTTCTAAAGTATAAGATCCTGCTGCTAAATTCTCTATTAATGTATTATTGTGTGTTAATACTATTCCATTTGAATTTTTCCATTCATAAACATATCCAGGCGTTCCACCTGTTACTTCAACTTTAATCGAACCGTTAGATAATTCGTAACCTGTTGGTTCTATTATTTCTTCTGAAGTAATTTCTAAGAAATCAGGTGACTCTAAAGTAATATTTACAGTTTGTTGACAACCTCTAATATCTACAACTGTTAACTTATATGTACCAGCAGTTACTTCGGTAAGAGTATCTGTATATTCTCCTGTATTCCATAAATATGAATATGGAGCTGTACCACCTTTTACATTACTCGTTATTGTCCAATCATTTGCAATTCCACATAAAACATAATCAGAAAATAATTCTAATTCCAATACTTCTGGTTCCGACAAAGAGTATACTTCACTAGTTACTGTATTATTGTTTGCATCTACAATAACTACATAATAATTTCCTGCTTGAATATTTGATATTATACTTTCCGAACCAATAACTGTTGTTGAACCTTCTTTAAACCAATTGTATATATATTCAGAAACTCCTCCAGAAACTTTAGCTTCTATAGAACCATCTTCTTCTCCTTTACAACTTATTACTGAGTTTAAAACTAAATCAACTTCTAATTTCAATGGCTCATCTAAAACATAGTCCTTTTCTACTTTACATCCATTTATATCTGTAATTTCTACAGAATATAATCCAGCAGTTAAGTTTTCAATTAAAGCATTGTTATTAGATAACGATAATCCAGCAGAATCAGTCCATTCATAAGTATAAGGAGCTGTTCCTCCGTTTACTTGAATAGTAATAGATCCGTTTGATAATTGATATCCTGTTGGTTCTATTATTTCATCAGAAACTATCTCTAAAACATTTGGTTGACTTATTGTAAAAGTAAATTCGTTATCAGCATCTGAATAATCAGTTGCAAAACAATAATCATCACCAACAATACCTCTTAACTGAATATTATAATCTCCGGCTTGTAAACTTGTTAGATTTATTATTTCATCTTCAAATGCTATCCAATTTGAATAATTATCTGTTGATAAACGGAATCTGTACTCATAATCTCCTGAACCTCCAGTTGCATTAAAATTAATACTACCATCACCTGATTGAAAACATGACAGATTATTGGTATTCGCTTCTAACTTTACTTCTGTTGGTTGAGTAACTTCAAAAACAGAACTTTTTTCTTCTATATCTTCAGCATTATCTACAACAACATAATATTTACCTGCTGGTACATTAGTTAATTGTTGTCTTGTACTTAAAACTGTAGTATCATCATTTACATTATACCATTTAAAATTATTACCACCTACACCACCAACAGTTATCACATTTAAAATAGCATTACTACCATTAAAGCATGTGATTTCTTGTAATTGTTCTACTGATACCAATAACTCTCCAGGGTTTGCTAGGTTATAAGTTTCTTCTATTAAACAAGATATTGCATCTGTTATAGTAATTGTATATGTTCCTTGTTCTAATGAACTTATACTATTTTCATTATCTGATGTTGTTATGTTGGAAACCACATCATTATTTTCATTTGTCCATAAATAATTATAAGGACTAACTCCACCAGTAATAGAAACCTGTATACTTCCATCACTTCCGTCTTCAACTGTTGGTCTGACTAGTTTTGTTTCTATAATATCATAGGTTACTGGTTCCGCTACAATAATATTATCTTTTTCTAAAGAACATCCATTCTCATCTGTAATAGTTACAGAATAATTCCCTGTTGGTAAATTCTCTAATTTTTTCCCATTTACACCATGAGACCAGCTATATATATAATTATCTTGATTACCAAACCCACCTTTTACATTTATTTCTATACTTCCATCTGAACCATTATAACAAGTAACAGGTTTTATTTCTATTGAATCAAACTCTAACAATAAAGGCTCGCCAAGATTAATATCGTCTATTCTTTTTCTGTTATTGTTTGCATCAACAACTTCTAAACTATAAACGCCAGAAACAATAGTTAGATCTGTTTCTGAACTGACTAAATCTCCAGATATATTATACCAAAAATATTGATATGGTAAAACTCCTCCTTCAACTTCTGAAGTTAGCTTTCCTTCTTCTCCATTACATAAGATTGCTGTTTCACTTACAGTAGCTAACAATTCTAATGGCTCTTCTATTATGTACGTTAGATTTAACTCACATAATTTTGAATCAGTAACTTTTAAAGTATATGTTCCTGTTATTTTATCTGAAATATTATTCGTCGTTTCCGCTGTTAATATATTTCCTTCATATGCCCACTCATAAGAATAAGGTGATGCACCTCCTTCTATTTCAAGATTTACTGATCCGTTTGACAAACCAAAACCTGTAACATTTTCTTTTACATCATTTACAACAGTTAACTCTTTTTCTGGTTGCGTTATCTCTATTACTTCTTCTATGAAACATAAATTTTTATCGCGAATCGTTACTGTATATAAACCTGACGATAATCCCGTTAAATTATTTGTTGCTTCAATTGTATGTTTCCAACTATAGGTATAAGGAGCAATACCTCCTGTTCCTTTTATTAAAATAGATCCATCTTCTCCGTTAAAACAAGATACATTTTTTACATCTAATGAGGCTATTTCAAGAGCTAAAGGTTCATCTAAATTAATCCCTTCAATTTTTTTTCTGTTATTATTTGCATCAACAACTTCAAAACTATAAACACCAGACACAATACCTATGCTTTCTTCAGAGCCAACTATATCTCCTGAAGTATTATACCAAAAGTATTGATATGGTAAAACTCCTCCTTCAACTTCTGAAGTTAGCTTTCCTTCTTCTCCATTACATAAGATTGCTGTTTCACTTACAGTAGCTAACAATTCTAATGGCTCTTCTATTATGTACGTTAGATTTAACTCACATAATTTTGAATCAGTAACTTTTAAAGTATATGTTCCTGTTATTTTATCTGAAATATTATTCGTCGTTTCCGCTGTTAATATATTTCCTTCATATGCCCACTCATAAGAATAAGGTGATGCACCTCCTTCTATTTCAAGATTTACTGATCCGTTTGACAAACCAAACCCTGTAACATTTTCTTTTAACTCATTAATAACTGTTAATCCTTTTTCTGGTTGCGTTATCTCTATTTCTTTTTCTATTGAACATAAATTTTTATCACGAATTGTTACAGTATAAAAACCAGAAGATAATTCTGTTAAGTTATTTACAGTTTCTGTTGTATGCTTCCAACTATAGGTATAAGGAGCAATACCTCCAATTGGTTCTATTAAAATAGATCCATCTATTCCATTAAAACAGGATACATTTTTTACGTCTAAAGATGTTATCTCTAAATTTAAAGGTTGAACTATTTCATATTCTTTAATTGCTTTAATTTGATTTGCATCTGTAACCTCCAATATGTATTCTGCTGCACCTACATTTTCTAATATATCAATATCTCCTATTGAAACTGTACTTCCTTTTACATACCAATTATATGTATATGGTTTAACTCCTCCTTCAACTTCTGAACTCAATGTAATTCCTTTATCACCGAAACACAAGATCTCTTTAGATTGTGTTATACTAGTTATTTCTAACAAATCTGGCTGAGTTAAGCTATAAGATTCTATTATTTCACATCCTTTTACATCGATAATTGTTACTTCGTAATCACCAATTTGTAAATCTTTGATTTCATTTTCTTCTCCAATTATATCTGTTTCATCTTTAATTCTCCATTCATAACTATAATCTGGTGTACCTCCTTTAGCTTCAACTATTATACTTCCATCTCCTTCTTCAAACCCTGTTAAATTTGTTATTGAAAAGGTATCAATACTTAATGCTTCACTTGGTTGAGTTATTTCAATACTTAATAAACTTGCTTTACATCCATTTGCATCTTCTATCTCAACATTATATGTTCCTTCAAATAATTCATCTATATCTTCTGTTGTTTTATTAAAATCAATATCATCTGTTTTTGTCCATTTAAAAGTATATGCTTTAGTACCTCCTTCAACATCAATTAATATACTTCCATCATTACCTCCATAACAAGAAACTTCTTCTTTTGATGAAAACTCTACTTTTAGCTCATTAGGTTCTTTTAATTCAAAAATTAAACTACTTCTTGTTGTTCCTTTTGCATCATTAACAACAACTTTATAATTACCAGATTTAAGACCTGAAATCTCATTCAATTTTACATCTGTATTTAATAAAGTTTCAACTGTTCCTTCTAATAAATACCACTTATAATCAAAATCTAACACAGTCGATTCTATAGGATAACCACCTGTAACTTTTGCTAACAAACTTCCTGTTACTTCATTGAAACATAATATTTCATTTGTTTGCTCAATAGTAACTTCTAATGGTAATGGTTCTTTTACTTCATATTCTTCCGTTACAGTACATTGATTATCATCTTCTATAACTACAGTATAAAAACCAGCTTGTAATTCTATTATTTCTTTTCCAGTTAAAGAAAAATTAGTATCTCCATCTTTTGTCCACGAATAATATAAAACACCTTCACCTCCGGATGCATTTATAGATATTGAACCTTCTTCAGATCCAGCAACATCATTATTTATAATATTAAAAAACGTGATTTTAATTTCTGTTGGACTATCTATAGTTACTTTTACAGAAGTATCTATTTCACAACCTTTATCATCTTTTAACCAAACTTCATAATCTCCTTCAGTTAAATCAACTATTGTATTATCTGTAAGTGTATTAACATTAAAATAAGTTGTTTTATCATCTATAGAATAAAAATAAACACTAGAACCCCCGTTAGAATTCAATTTTATTTTTCCATCTTCTGCATTAAAACAGGTTATATCTGTTTTTTCTAGAGTTAACTTTACTTGACTAGGATTATTTAATCTTTTACTATCTTCTAAAGTTACATAACCATCTGATACTATTACCTTATATTCTGCAAATGCTACATCTACTAATGTACTTGAAGTTTTTCCATTTATTATTTGTCCGTCTTTATACCATTGGTAACTATATTCATCTTCTCCAGCTCCTCCATCTAAAGTTACACTTAAAGAACCTAAGTCTCCATAACAAACCACATCAGTATCTATATCTAATGATACAATCTTAAATTCTGGATTTTCTTCTACCTCTATAGTATTTGAAGTAATTGAACAGTTGTTTTTATCTTTTATAGTTGCTGTATAAAAACCAGCTCTTAAGCCTGTTATTCTACTTCCTGTTTTAGAAAAAGACGTATCTCCTTGTCTTGTCCAAGTAACAACATAACTTGGTGTAGCAGTATTTGGTGTTCCTCCACTTATAGGTAAGTCTATAATTCCTTGAGATCCTCCAAAAATATTATTATGAGTTACAATTGGATCCCCTAATTCTATTTCTGTTGGCTCTGTAATTTTTAAAACATTAGAAATACTAGATTTACAATCTGTAATATTTTTGTCTCTAACTATAAATCTATACCCAGATGTATTATTGGCTGTTAAATTAAATACATTACTATCTTGCCATTGAATATTTGTAGCTTTATATACAGCATATTGATAATCATTAGATTTTCCACCTTGTGCTGTTATTGTTACTCTAGATGTCCCTTCAAAACAACCTATAGGTGTATTAGAAATATTACTTATTACAACTTGTGACTGCTCATCTACATTTATTGTTTTTTCTAATACTGCATTTAATCTGGTATCTTTTACTGTGACTTTATAACTTCCTGCTAGAACATCATCAATACTGTTTGTTGTACTTGTAGCTATATTATTTAAAACTTTTGAATAACCTCCTCCTGTTTTACTTATTGTTATTTTATAATTTGGATAACCTCCTGATATGTTTGATACTATTATCTTACCATAACCTCCATTACAATCTGGTTTTTGAGAAGAAACAGCAAAGTTTAATGGAACTGGATTTACTATTGGAGTTAATGTATATTGTTGCGTACAATTGTTACTATCTGTATAAACTATTTTATGAGTTCCTGCTGGTAATCCAGAGATTGTTCCTCCGGTAGCTGAAATTGTACCTGATTTAATTTGACCATTAGATGCATTTAAAATTTTATAGCTATAATTATTACTTGTTGGTGTTCCTCCACTTACACTTGAAATAGTTATTGCTCCATCACTTTGTCCTATATCACTTGTATTTGTTACTCCTCCAACTATATGTGTTATTCTGCTTTTCGCATTAATAGTTACCGTTTTTGTAACTTCATTACCAGTTGTATTTCTTACTTCACAATCATTTGAATCTTTTATTTTTATTATGTATGTTCCTGGTGCTTTAGTTACTATTATTTCTCCATTAAATACTGAACTGAAAGTTCCATTATTTAGGCTATATTTATAACTACCTGAACCTCCTGATGCTTTAATTTTTATTTTTCCATCATTTGCTCCATAACATGTTTCATTTTGTTCGTTTGTTGCACTATCAAATATTACTGGTGGAGGAATAGCTATTGTAAAGTTATAAATATACTGTTCACAAAAAGGAGAGTTATTACTTTTATCAAACCCAGAAACAATCATTCTGTAATCACCTCCTGTAAGTTCTTCATCAGTTGAATCCCAAAAATATTTATATTCTGTATCACTAACTCTTATTAAGGAAGTTATATCTACATTATCATCAATAGGCACATAAGAACCATCTTGAAACTTTTTTAATAAATTAACTTCTAACTTTTCGTGAGAATATAATTGTCTCTTAAAGTATAATGTAAAGTTTTCTATTTCATCATAAGAACAACTCGGTGAATCTGCTGTTGGTGCTTTAGCAATTTCTGGTGGTTCTGGTAAAAATTGAATTTTTGCTACATTATTTGAAATCGCTGACGTGTTATCACATCCTGGATTTAATCTTACCCAAATTATTTTATTATTTAGAGCTTCTTTTCTATCATTCTCATTTGAATAAAAATCAGTTAATCTTAAATTTACTGTTGTTTGTCCATTTTTATTTAAAGCTCTCCAAAGAAAATCTTCATAATACTTAGTACCAGAATAATCCCTGTATGCTATCCAAGCAGTATTATATCTAGTGTACCAATAATCACATGCCCCTCCTCCATCTATAGGTATAACTGGAGGTATTGCTGCAATATTAGCATCTTCTTCTTCTACTGATTTTTCTTCTTCTATTTTTACTTTAGTATTAGATTTAAACAGAATAGGTATTCCTCCACCACCGCCGTCATCATTATTATCTTGACAATAAGTATAGTCTTCATAATAATCAAGATATCTATCATAAAGTGTTTGATAAGCACTTGTTCTTCTTGTAATTGTGTTAACAGGATCTCTAAATTCCCATTTATAAGTTGTAGCATAAGAAGAATGTCCTGTAACTGTAGCTGCCACTTGTGCATAACTAGTTTCACAAACTGTTTTAGTTGTTGAAATATTAGTCCCATCAGGATGTTTAACATCTACTATTGGATAGATTTTTATTCTTGCGTTACCATTAATTTCTGAATGAAAAACCTCACTATTATCATAACTAGTATCCTTACATGGATAACTTATAGCTACTTCTTTATTTCCATCACCTCCTACACAATCTCCCCAACTCCTATGTCTCTCTTTTGTTTCAAACCTAACTGCGTATGGTCTTTTAGAATGTTCTATAGTTGCTGAAAAACTAAAACTTTTGTTATGATAATAACTACCACCTGTATGTAAATTTGCCGATCGTGTTCCACCGCTATAAAGCAAATACACTCCTCTAAGACCATTAATTGTTCCACAATCTGAATCTCCTCTTCCTATGTATCCTGAAATTTCTATTTTATATTGTTGAGAATAAATTGTATTTAAACACAAGAACATAAAAACTAAAAAAAGTAATATTCTTTTCATAACTTAATAATTTAATTCAATTTTTTTTAATGGTGATTTTGCTCCAGATTCAAATATTGCTTGTAATAAATACGTGTACTTTGTATTAATTATCAATGCATTATCTGTATAACTCTTTTTACTTGCTTTAATTATCTTATACATTGTTGGTGAAGCTTCTTCTGCCCCTTTATACAAAACATATTCTTCAACTTTTTTATACTTGTAAACCCAGTTTAGCTTTATATTTTTTATTTCTCGGTCTACAGTTCCTGTAAATTTGTTTATTGATGGCTTAATATTATCATCAGCAATACTAATCTTTAAAGGTGTTATTGGTTCAGATTCTAAACCTGATTCATCTATAGTAAGAATAGTATACAGGTATACTTTTCCAAACAATACATTTTCATCTACAAAACTATTATCTCCAATAGATTTTATTCCCAATAATTCCCATGTAGATTCAACACCTTTTTCTTTTCTATATACACTAGTACTTTTTGCATCTGAACTAGTACTTGCAATCCAATTAAGATTTACTTTACCCTTTTCTGACTTAAACGAAGTAAAAACTGGTTGTGTTGGAGGAACAATATCTGGCCTATCCAATTTTAAAACTTCTGAAAAACCAGACGGATTATATCTTTTATCAAAAGATTGAACTTTGTAATAAATGTTTTTATTTAGTGTTTTAATATTTACCGTATCGATAATTGAATTGTTTGGAGTTGGTTTGAACGTTATCTGGATAAATTCATCTTTCTCTAAATTTGCTTTAAAAACTCTATATCCTAAAAAATCATCTTCAGTATTAAGTTTCCAATTTAGTTTTACAATTCCAAGAGTATCAATAATACCTGTTAACATTGTTGGTATAGCTGGAGGTGTATTATCATCTGGCTGAACCATTTTAGGGAATGATGTTCTCTCTCCTTTATCATTACCTATTGCTACTATTTTATAATAGTTTATAGGTTTTACGTTAGTTAATGTTATACTACGTTCATTTTTATTTATGTCTGGATTTACAACTGTATAATTCCCTTTTACTTTATTAGCTCTTAACAATTTAAAATGTTGTAAGGTTGGCATTCCTTCCTCTGGAAACTCCCAACTTAAAAGAACATCTTTATTATCTAAATAGTCTACTTTAGTTAAAAAAGGATTATGCTTTAAAGGTGTAACTCCTTTTCCTGATACAATATTAGAATACGGGCCTTTTTCACCAAAAGGAGATATTCCTTTAATTCTATAAGAATATGATTTATCATTTTGAAATAAACTATCTACATACATCATTCTTGCAGAAGGACTTTTTTTACTATCTCCTAAATTTGTTATTGGTGTGTTTGTTAATTCATTAAATGTATTACCATTATCAGAAGATCTTTCAATGATATAATTATTATAATATTTTTTTAATAATAAAAAATTCCAACTCAACATTACTGTTTTGTCTTTAAAAACCCCGGCAAATTCTTGTGGTTGTGGTAAAGGTTTATAATCTGAAGTGGCTATTAAAACTCCTCCTTTTTTAATTAGCTTCTTTTCAGTTACATTAACTACTTTAATTGTATATAAATATTTTTCATTTTCTCTTACAGTAGTATCCTCATAAGCCAGACCAGAAAATTTTGCAACTTCAAAATCCTGATCTGCTGCATACAAAGCAAAAGAAAAACGCTGTTCAATAGCTTGTGCTTGATTTAATATACTCATCAAACCATTACCTTCATTCATTTCCACATCAAATTGTTCTCCATATAATGCCTGAGCTGCTATAGCTGCATTGTCATTCTTCTCTGTAAACTCTTTCCATTCCAACATAGGTTTGGGTTTAATTGGAACATCATTCAATTGTACTACATTAGGTGATTTTACTATTTCTCCATTAATTACAATTGTTTTTCTTTCTATAATAAATCCGTTTTTATTTGCATGTTTCCATGCTATTGGAGTTGTTACTCCCCAACGTAATAAAACCTTTTTCTTAGTTACAGTTGCTATTACTTTTACTTCTGGCACTTCATTTCCTAATTCTCTTTGGGCTTGTAAATTGTATACAAAAAGAAAAAAGAAAACGGTACAGATTATATTCTTTGAATTATTTAAAAAATTATTCATTTAACTTATTTACGTATTTAACAAGATTATCTTTTCCATTTTGTACTTGACCTGGTAAAACATATTTAAATTGTGTTTTATAGGTTCCTTTTCTCATATAAGGAAAAGCTTCTGTTATTAATTTTGAATAACGTTCATTATTTTCCCATGTTAAATCTGATGTTACCAATTGATAACTTAAATCTTCATAATCCTTTAAATAATAATGCGTTAAATTATATCTGTATGGGTTATATTGATTTATTTCTCCTGTAAAATCATTTTCTAAATACGTTAAGTACCAAGACATAGGTTCTACTCCTTCAACTGGAGGAACACCTACTTTTTCTACATCTCTACTTACTGATATTGTTCCTTCAAAAGGATAACCTTGATATAACAAAGGATAAATTTGATTTTTATAATAAGAATCATCAACTACAGCTCTTGCTACTACTAATGGTTTATTTCCAGAGTAAACACTACCTTTAAGTTCTAATAAATCAAATGATTCTTGATTATCAATTTTAGCTAATAATGTTAATCCATATGGATAATCTACATGATTGTATAAATCATCTTTTTTATTCATATCATCCATCTTATCTTCAAACGTATCATAAACACTAGTTCTAAAACTATAAGTTAAAAGCTCTCTTTCTCCATCTTTAGTTATAGTCCCTTCAGCTGTATTTGATTTTACTTCTGCAGTGTTTTCATCATCAGAGTTCCCTATATTTTTTGAGTTATAGGATGACGATACATTTCCATCTGAATCACTTCCTTCAGAAATTAACTTTATAGTTACCTCATAACCTGTTTCTTTATTCATTCCATCAGGAACTGAATATAACAACTGTTTTTTTGCAGAACTATAAGTAAAAGGCTGTGTTAATACATCTCCTCCTTCAGAATTCATTAACATTACTTTATCCCAATTAGGAACCTCATCAAACAAATAGGATTGACCACGTTTTAAGTTAATATATGCTGTACCATATTCTTCTGTAAAGAAATTCTTTTGTTCCAGTACAGGATACATATATTCTATATTACTCAACGGAATTGTTGTTGGAGCTTCACCAGTTGTAAAATTGACTTCTTTTGTTTCTATAGCCGTTTTACCTTCATCTTTTATTACTACCCAAGAACCATTTTTAAACTCTTCAAAGTGAAGCTGTACAAAACCTTTAATTTGAGCATTAGGTGGTAATATTTCATGTGAATAAAATACTGCAACATCATTTCTGTCATTCCATTTTATTTCACCTTCTATTTGTTTATTGTCCTCTTTTACTGAAAATTCATCTAGTAAAATTTTATATTTTCTATCGCCTGTTTCATCAGGTAACTCAAATATTTTATTTATTTGTAAGTTAAATACAGCCTGAGGTGCAACAAAAACATCAACATCTGAACTTCCTTCTTTTGGTGTTAAATCTCCAATAACAACAATTCCATCTAATGGACTTCCTCCTACAATTTCACATTTTTCACCTAACTCTACTTTAAATCTAAACTTTCCTTTTATTAGTCCTCCTAATAAGTTGTAGTGCCCTCCTAAATAACCTCTCATCCAAACTGGATTTGGTAATCTTGCTTGTAACAAAACAGCTCCACCACCACTTATAATTGGTATTTTCTTTTTACCTCCGAAAAGTTTAAATGTTAATCCTAATTCTCCTTGTAAATAAGCATAAGATTGCCCATTTGCATACCAACCATTCATTCCTATTTGTTCAGAGGATCCTTTACAATAGGCATCTCCATAATCTTTAAGCATAATATCAAACCCTACTCCCGCATCAAATTTTGCATAAAAAATTAAAAATGTTAAATCTCCAGTTGAAACACTCATACTAGCTCCAAATGCTAAACCTAAACCAGATTCTAAAGCATTTGCATCACGCATATAATCTAAATCTGCAATATCAAGACCCAAAATTTCTGCAACAATTGGCGGCGGTGGCGGACTTCCTGGTAAATTATCTCCTGTCATGAAATAACTATCCATTTGAATATTTAAAATTCCTAAATCTAATTTTATTCCAACTCTGTCTTCTGGTGTACCAATTAATAAATGCCATTCATCACCAGACACATAAAAATCTAGCCAACCTGCTCTACCAGATGGTCCAATACCTTTTATTACACCAAAATTTATATAAAGTTCTGATGTTGCATGAAATGTGTCATTTACAAAATCAAAACCTATAAATACATCTGCTGATATTGCTGCTGATGTTCTTTTTCCTGGAACAGTTGTACTATCTGAATCAGCAGAAGCAACATCCCCTAAATTATCACCTACTACATCATAAAAATCAGCAGGAAGTGCAGACACTAATTCTCCAAACCCTTTAAAGTAAATCTCTTGTAAACCTCCTGAACTTTTAAAAGCCATACCGAATTCTACTGTGGCATGAAATAAATCTTCAGAATTTTGAGTAGTAATTCCTATTGAAGCCTTCATTCCAAAGGCATTATCTTTATAAGGCTCGTAAATAACTCCAGAAGTTGATGCTCCTATTTCTTCAAATGCGGCATTTTCGCTTTTACTTACACCTGCCATTTTCATTCTGTTATAAACTCCTCCTCCAAAAGAATTTAAAGCAAAACCTGTAAAAACAGGAATTCCTGCTGGAATAGTTACTTGTGCATCTGCAAACCAATATCTAAATTCTTCTGTTCTACCAAATAAGGCTTTTGCTTCAATCTCTAATTCTAATCCTTTAGAAAATTTTGCACCAACAGCTCCAGCGAAACCAGTACCATAAGTAGGATCTTCATCAAAAATAAAAATTGCACCTTTTAATTCGGTTCCACCAACTTCCATTTGAATGAAAAGTCTTTCTAAATCAACTCCATCAAACTTCCACTTATTTTTTTGATCATCTAATATTCCTTTTACAGCTAACCTAGTAGATCCTCCATTACCTCCATCTTGTGTAGAAGATAAGTTTACTGATAAATCAAAAATTAACCTTGCTTCATTTTCAACTTTAGTTTCTAACCCAATTTCATTGATAGTCACAGGGAAACCAGCCAAACCTAATTGACCTTTTATTCCAAAATATTCTACAGAAAACTTGGGTGCTTCTGTTTGTAATATTAATTTTTGAAATTCTATTCCATCAAACCTAACTGTACTTTCTTGTTGTGAAGTATTATTTGTATTGGTAGATGAAGGTGTTGTATTATCATCTTTCTTTAATCCTGTTGCTATTGATATTGTTCCGTTTAGAGAGGCTTTGGGTCTAAAACTACCATCTTTAACTTCCATTTCTATAAAAGAATCTGGTGTTAAATTTACATTTGCTTTCCAAACATTAAAATTAATAGTATTTTCTGTCTTTACAACTAATTTATATGCTTCTGGCTGAAAAACAGCTTCATAACTTAAACTATCTAACTCAGAAACTGGCATTACAATTTTCCCTTTAAACGCTCCTGCTTTTAAATTATTTGTTTCAATATCTAATAAAAAATAATCTAGAGAGAAATCCCAACCAGATGCATCTCCTTCTTTTAAACTTAGTATATTTTCTCCTATAAATTTTCCTGTAACACCTTGTCCATCTATAATTAAATTAGAAGCTCCAAAGCTAATTCTATCATCACCGCCTCCTTTTATTTTAAATTCTTCAGGTAAAATTACTTTTAACGATTTTACATATACTCCTCTCCATAAGGTTGGTGCATCTGCATAATATTTGTTTACGTATGAAGATGGTGTTGCTTCATCGTTACGTAAATCACTAAAATCGAAAACTGCCGTATTTAATTGAAATGTAGTTCCTTCTATTCCCTTTACACCGAATTCTGGTAACGATATGTTTACCACCATATCATTCCAGTCAGAAATTGTTGTTTTAAAATCTGCCTCTACATAACCAACTTGCTTTTTCCCTTTTTTATCAACAGGATGCAACAAACCATTTGCAAATTTTAAATTGGCATCTAAGCCCATTTCTTTAAAACCATTACAATCTATTGTTGCATAGGTTCCTGGTTCTTCAAAGCTTCCTTTTAAAGTTAGCAGAAGCGAACCTTTATTAAAATTTATTGTGAATTGCGATATTAAATTTAGTTTTGCTTGTCCAATAATACCTCCTCCATATGATAATTTAATATCCGAAGCGCCTAATATTAAAACTTGGTCACCTCTTTCTTCATTATCGCTTGGTAATTCTACTTTTAAAAAAACCGTTAACTCTGCATATGCTGGTTTAAAAGTTGCTTTTGCAATACCCACGGTATATTTTACATTACTAATACTTACTGGCTTTATTGCTACTGGTAATTGCGATAAACCCTCTGCATTTAATTCATCTATATAATTATCTTCTTCTTCTATGGTCTTAAAAGTATTGGTAGCTTTATCTAACCATTCTTTATTTACTGTAGAATCTTGTGAATTGAATAAATAGCCTTCTTCTGTAAATCTTTTTTGAAGTGTTGTGCTTACAACCTCATCAAATTTATCTAATGATGAAAATGAACGTAAAGTTTTAACTGTAGTTTTCTTTACTGGTAATTCTTTATTAAAATTACTTGTTTTTAAACTATCTTTTGGGATACTTTTTTCATTTGCAACTATTGTTATTGCATATATGAAAAATAGCATAAAAATATGCAGGGATAATTTTTTATTCATTTCTAATAGTTTGATTTACTGTATTCTTTCTTTATTTAGTTTTTGATTATTCTATTTGAGAAAAAGATCTTTTTGTTCTTCGGACACAATTCCTACAATATTCTTTATTTCTTTAAATAAAACTTCCGAAATAAAAAGATTATTGCTATATCCTGGTATTATATCTTTTTTAGTTTCAATTATTCTGGAGGTAATATTAAGTTTTATCCTATCATTAAAAAATAACCGATCATATTCTTGTGAATACTCTTCATAATTATTAAACCCCCCTTTTTGTGTTTTTATCACTTCTTTACTTCTTCTTGGAATGTATTCATATTCACTCTCTTTGAAATTTGTTAAATCATTTTTATTACCTAAAACTTGAAATAAATAATAATCATCTCTAGTTTCTAATGTTTCTGAGTTTATAATATCTAAAGGATAAAAATAATGATTAGGAAGTAAGTATTTCTCTATGATATTCTTCATTTTTTCACTTATTATAACACCATCTGATGCTTTAAAAGCACCTAAAGTTATATCATCCGTCCATTGAAGTATATCTGATTGAAAAGGTTTTTCTTTTCTTAGACTTTTATCAGACTGAATATTAATTAAAAAAAACTTGATTCTTTCTTCTTCTTTCAAAAAAATTCTTTCATTTGAATCTATCGAATCAATTACACTTAACCTTTTGTTCTCTTTCTCACTCAAAACTAGCTTCCATTCATTAAACAAATCACTGTCAACCTGAAGCTTATATACTTTTTTCATCTTAATGCTTATTTGGTTAAATCATCAAACTTTACGTTTTTCCAATAAGTAGGTAGCTCTACATTACCTTTTACTGAATTTTCTAATAAAGAACTCTTTAAGTTTTCTGCCAATTGAATTATATCATCATCAATAGCATCAGCTATTTGACTTTCATTCCAATTAGAATGGTCTTTTTTAATTTTCGCCCATAAGTTATCAACATATTCTCCAATTTTACTAGTATAAGTTGGATGATTTGCATGTACTCCGCCTAAAAAATTAGGATCTCCACTATTAGATATAGCATTTTTTCTTTTTGCCTCTAGCATAATTAAGTTCATTAAAGATTCATCACCATTAATATCAAAATGTTTATGACCAACTAACTCAAACCATTTTCTAAATGATTCTTGTTTAAATAAATCGACAGGGAAAATATGATGAGATTCAAACTGATTAAAAGCTCGAAATGGAACACCATCTATTTCTGTTATTTTATTTAGCCTTGTAAAAAACTCTGCCCAAGTTTCATTTGGCTGTGCTGGTGGAGTACCTATTTTATAGGTTATATTATTTCTTGTAGAACTAAAATCTGTTTTTGCATTTGGAATTTGAGAATCACCAACATCTAGCAATCTTTTATTATTCTTATTAACGTTGCTCGCACCAGCAACCGCATCAGCACATTTAGGAAAGCCTGCATTTCTAAGAGCAGTTGCCAAAGTTCCTTTACTTCTATTTCCTACTCTAATCGCTTCTAATAACGGATCATCTAATTGTTTTCCTAAAATCACATAATTATCGGTTGGATCCAAACCATATCTTTTTGGTATAAAATCTTCTACTTCTCCACTAGCTTTAGCTATAAACCAATTTCCTGTTTCTATTAAACCATTATCATACAACCTCATTTCGCCACTTGAAGCTATAATATCTCTATTTAAAGCTTTTGCTATTTCAATTGCACTTTCTGTATTATTACAACTTAATAATCTTATTGTTTTATCTGTTGGTACATCACTCAACATTTTCGCAAAGTCAGTCGGCGATAAAACAATATCTTCGACTTTTCCACCAACTTCTATAGCTACAGAAAAATTATCCCCTACTTTATTAGAATGAACAATTACATCTATATAATCATCTGATTTACTAACATAATTTTTAATTAAACTTAACTCTTCTGTAAAATTTATAACACTTTTAAAATCATCAGGATTAATCTTTAATCCTTTTTTTGCATTTAAAATTTTTGAGATTGCCTTTTTTATATCGTTTACTGCATCAACATCATTTATATACTTTGCATCTTGTAAGTCTTTTAATGCTAATGCTAAATATTTATCTGCTACTTCTTCATAATTACTAACAAAACGACTTAACTCTGCATAATCTTCAATTTTATTAATATTGTTTGTTAAGCTTCTAATATTAGAAGCTAAATCATCTGCTTCGTCTACACTGTTTTTAGCGTTTCTTAAGAGATCTTTTAATTTGACTCCTGACACTATATCCCCCATACTAGCAACACCTGTTATTGCTGAAAATGTATTAAGGATATTTTTTATTTCATTTAACTCTTCATGATCACTTATTCCAATTGCTGTTACAGACGATACACTACTAATTACATCTAATGTATAGAAAACCTTTCTTGCTTTACTTAAAGCAGATACAGTACTTACTAATGGTGTTCCTGATATTGCCAAACTAGCTACATCTATAACTGTAAAAATACCGTCGGCTGTTGTTTGATTCTCACCAGCTTGTGAAACATATGCAACTGCTATTGCTGGTATAGGATAATCTTTTTTAGCTATTCCATTTTCATAAGCTTTTGCACTACTCAAATTAGATTTATTAGTGAAAAATATTAAATCAAATGGTTTGAAATAATCCTCATTACTGTAATCTATTTTAAAAGGGTCTTTACCTTCTATTTCTATTGTTCTAAATCCAGATTGTGTTTTTTGAATTAGTTTAATTTTACCAAATTGTGCATCATCCTCATCTGTTATAAAATCTTTATCTATTGTTTCTGTTTTATAATAGTTTGACAGAGGTGTTTCTAAAACACCTAATGTTACTGCTTCTGAAGCAACATTACCCAATTCAACTAATGCTCTTCCAACAAAGTTGGTATATTCAAAAATGAATGTTCTATTTTCAATATCATTTACAGCTTCAACTAATCTTTCATCATAAAGATCTGGAGTATCAAATATTTTCTTTGTAAACTCTACAATTAATTCATTTCTATTATCAGAACCAAAAAACAAAAAACTATCATCTACAGCATAAAAAATTTGTTCACTTAATACTTTTTTAGAATTATAAACATTATTGCCTTCTATTCCTTCCAGTAAAACTTTGTTTATATTTTTGTTACTATACTTAACCAGCTTAATAATAGCTCCTTCTAAATCTTTTCTAGCTGATGAACTTTCAGGTGTAAACGTTTCGTTTACAAACTTAGATATCATACTCAATATAGTTTCTACACTCAATTGACCTATATCATTTTGAGACGCAATATTAATTATATACGCTATATCATTTGATGAGTCTTTTTTAATCTTTTCATTATCTAAATTATAATCTATAATAGAATTAGAAATTTCTTCATTTATCTTAAGTGCTTTTTCCTGTAAAAAAGTATATAATAAAGTTAACCACTCTTTTCTAGTTTGCGGATTTATAGTTACTCCATCCTTTTTACTACAATTATATACATCTGTCGGTTGACCTGGCCCTGTTTGTGGAGGTGAACTATGATAGCAATCACAATACTCATCTTTTAAACCCATTTCAAACTTACTAAGATAATTATTAGGCAAACTATAATCTGAGCAAATTGACCAGCTAATTGGTAACACATCTGAATTCCCCACATATTCTTCTAGGAATCTTGGGTAAGCTGTTTTAAATTCTAAAAGCTTATTCCTAATCAATAATGTATTATCTGTTCTTGAATAATTCTGTTCTTCTATTCCAAAAGCCCAATTAACCTCTTCTGAACTGTATGAATATTGAGAACCTGTTGATTGTATCCCTATAGATTTTAAATTTTTAACTTCTTTGTTTTCATATGGAAAATACAAAGGAGATTTAACTTCTGCTTCTTTATTAAACTCCGTATAATTAGAAGTACTTAAAAGAATTGCATTATAACCTATAGTACCTCCATTATCCTCAACAGCAAAAATTATTGCTTCTTTAGTATTCTTATCTGAAAGCTCTATGTTAAAATTTAAACCACTGTATTCTTTATCTTCGAAAAAGTACCCTTCTAAGAATAAACTATTACCAGATTTTGTGATTTTTGCTTCGTATGTTTCTTCATCGATTTCAAAAGACTTAATAGTTCCTGGAACAATTGATAAAAACTCTTTAAATTGTTCTTCTTCTTCTAAAAAGCTATTACCGTAATATCCGTAAAACTTTGTTACATTTTTTACATTATTTGGTAATACAATATATTGTGCTGAAGGTGTTAAAAATGTAAATGTTTTATTTTCGTCTTTATTTTCACCAAATTCTTTTTCCCTAAAATATCCTTTTGTTGTATAATGTTGCCCATCCTCATCTCCTTGAAACCAATACAACTGCATACCTGGAGCATGTATTTTTTTCCAATCTATATGATTTAAAACTGTACCATTACCATAATCCATTAAGAAGTTTGTTGCTCCTTGTGGAAAAGAATATTCATCCCATGTATGTTCTAAACCAAAAATACCATGTCCTAATTCATGCGCTAAAGTTCTTGACTGTTCTTCAACTGTATTTGCTTTTTTAGTAAAAACATAACCAAACTGTCTTTTTAAAGGCATGAAACCATCAACTTCTGCATCAGTAGTAGAAACATTAGTTACAAAGACATAATAGGTCTTAGCACTGTAATAACTTTGATTCTTTATGTAGTTATTAAATACCTTTTCTTCATTTGTATAATGAGATAATATTTTACTATCTCCAACTTTTAATCTTTGGTCGCCATCTATATCCCAACCAATGATTTGCTCAGCATCTATTTTATCTAAAGCAGATATGTTTAGAGTTACACCAGCTTTTGCATAGATTTCTTTTGTTCTACTTATTAAACCTTCATTAATTGTAGTTCCTACAGGCACCAATTTTATATTAATTGGTTCTAATTCTTGTGAAGCTAAATGAGTAGTTATTAATGTACCTGCAACATCGTATTTTCCATTTTCATTTTTAATGGTTGCATATATTTCTTCATCTGCATAATGAAACTTTCGTTGTAATTTTAATTTAGCGGTATTTCCATTCCAAAAATCAACTATAACTTTTGCTCCGTCTTTTGTTTTAAAAACAATACTATCTTTTACAATTTTATCATCTGTAATTGCTACGCTAGCATTTATAAAATCTTCTCCATTATTGTCTGAAATAGCTTTGTAAGCTACATTATATTTATTACCTGCTTTGGTATCAATTATTTTATACTGTTCCTCAAAAGAACTTGATGTTCCTTCTGGTAAACCATCAAAACTATAATACCCAGATTCTTCAAATGTAACTAAAACGCCTTCTGCCGTTACAGATGCTACATTTCCATCTGCACCAATTCCATTTGTACTGTCGGCAGTAACTGCTCCTCCATCTGCACCTTCTTCTTTTGTTATCGTTCCATCTTCTCCAACAGACCAAATATCTCCATTTGAACCTTTAATTGTAATATCATCATCTCCTGGAACAATTGCTTCTTCCCCATTTGTTCCAGTAATTACAAAAGCTCCGTTAGCATCTATAGTTATATTTTCAATTACAAAATCAACTTCAACTAATTCTTCTATTTCTCCATCGTCTCCATTAACTCCTTCACTTATGTTAACATTTACATCAACTGTCATAGAGGCACCTTCTCCAAATTCAGGATCGTAAACTGTTACAATTTCTCCTTCTGCTAACTGATTATTAGTATTTACAAGAATATTTGTGAAGTTTACTGCAAATTTGGCCATATTTAGATAAGGAATACTAACGTATCCTTCTCCTGATAACATACCAGAAGATTGGCTATTGATATCAGTTATTACAATGTTAAAGTCACCTGCTGATATTTGGTCTCCTGCATTTAACCCTGGATGTGGTTCTCTATTACTAATAGCAACTTCGTCTGGCACAATACCACACTGGTAATTTGCATCTTCATTTTGTACAACATCTGTAGTAACTTCCTGTACATTAGAAAACTCACTATATTGATACGTACATTTTCCTTTTATTTTATATTCATAGGTTGTTCCAGGCTTTAAATCCCAAATAGTTGCCCAACTACTGTTTGTTTTTTTTGTAAACCAAAATGCATCTTCTTTACCTGCCTCTCGGTAAGCAATTATATAATCTGAGTAAACAGTTGGATCTTCATCCCAAAAAACATTTATTTTAGTTAACCCTTTTGCTTCTGCCGATATATTTTGTGGAACTTGACAAGGTGATGTTCTTGAAAACCAAAAGATTTCACTATAACCTTCATTTTTAAACAATCCTATTTCTTCTATACCTTGTAGTGCTTTTGCTTGAACTCTCCAAGCATATTTTTTATCTGGTAAAAGCAAAGGTTTGTCTGGACCGTATATTAAAGTAGTTGTTCTTGTTGTTTCTTGATATATTGGAATTTGTGATAAAAAAGCTGTCTCTGGCGCTATATAATCATCCCAAATCTCTACAATACTTAATTCATACTCTACATTACTAACATTTATATGTCTTGGAGTCCACTGAAAAACAATATTCTCAAAATCATTTGGTATTATATTCGTTTCGTTAAAAGGTAAGTTTAAAATTGGTGGTTCATTCTTAAATATATAAACCGTTGTACATTTTTTATCTGATAATTTAAAGCCTGTTAAGTAATCATATACTTCAAAACAAAAATTATAACTTCCTTCTGGTATTGACTGCCCATAAGTTGCAGCTCCAATACCTTGAATATTTTGATATTTATAATATGGCGCTAACTCTGCATTTCCTAATATTAATGGAATTCCACCATCTAAGTATAAATCTTCTGCACCAAAAACAATATCCTTACTTTGAAAACTGATATTTCCTCCTTCAAAATATGTTTTAAGTCGTATTCTTCTATTACTAATAGTTAAATCATTCAAGAATATTTGAACTCTAATAGGACTATTTAGGCTTGTATCATCTGCATAATTATAAAAATTCACAGGTACAGGTGCTTGTACACTAGAAATTACTTGAACGGGATATTGTTGGCTATACATTGTACACAGGGTAAATATAGCCACGATAGAAAGTATTAGTTTCTTCACAGGAATTTGGGAGTTAGTCGTTAGTTTTTATAAAAATACTTCATTTCATACTTTTCTAAATCAATATGTTTTTTTGATTCTTCGGCATAAAATTCAATAATCTTATTTAGCAAATATAATTTAATTATTTCTTTATCTTTCTTATTATCAATCATTTTAAACACTTGTTCTGAGTGCTTTTTATAAAAAGCATCTAGATACTCGTCTCCTTCATTTACCTTTTCTAAAGAGGTTAAACCTACTATTTTTGGAGTGATCCAACGATGTGTAACTAGCTTTGATAATGACTTAGTTTCTTTGTCCGCTAGGTTATTGTACTCTTCTTGTAATGTTTCAGAATAATCTAACCTATCTTTTATTGATTTATTGCGTAACTCATGAATATCTATTCTTTTTCTCACATCTACATATTCTTTTTCCATTACATAATCTAATCTCTTTAGATCTTTTGATAAATCTTTTACAACGGTAAACAACATGTCATTATACTTTTGAGTGTAATCTCTAATACCGTATAAATCTTTTAAATATTGTATTGCCTTTATCTTGTAAGCTTTTTTATTTTTCTCTTCTTTTATTTCTTTTCTATACGTATTAAGCTCTTCTTTTTTATAGTGAGGTAGCTTTTTAAACTGTGGTGATTCTATTAGTTTAGCTAGCTTTAAATTGATTTCCTCAGAGGTTCCTTGATATATAGAATCTTTGTATTTAAATTTTATTAAATCTTTATTCTTTGTTTTTACTTTTTTGGTTTTCTTCTTATTTTTTCTTTTGAATCTAATATCATCAGAACTAAAAGAACCAAACTGGTAACTGTACCCAAAGGTCACAGTTAAATTTTGAGTTGAACTACTAGAGGAGTTCCTCATTTGTAATAACGAAGTTAAGTTAAAATTATGACGCTTTTTGTAAGTGTATCTTGCACCTAAACGTAAATTTGTAATTTCACCTTCTTTTATTCCCTCGTTAATACTTTGGTTATAACTAACTGCTCCATTCAACTTTAACTTTTTCTCTAAATAACTTTTATTAGCAGATAAAGTTGGACCTGCAACTATACTTTTAGCTTCACCTAAAATACTTGTACTCATATTTAAAGCCCCAGAAATATTTAAGTTTTCGTTAGGATATCCAACACTATAAACAAGATTCCCATTATAGAGACTAGAGTTATCTTCTTCTCTTGATACATCATCAATTTTATTTACAGCATTTTGATATGTTAATCCAAAATTTAGATTTTGTCTATTGCTTTTGGTCTCTTTTAATATGTAATTTGCACTCAAATTAGCATTTTGAGATATTTGAGAAATATTAGCTTGATCTAGATCATTATCTATCTGAGAAACTTCGTTAATAAAGTCAAACTGATTTTTAATATTTGTGAAGGACTGGAAATTAGAATACCCAGCTGTTAAATCTAATTTTTTTGAAGCCTTAAAAGTTAAATTAACGGCACTAACCATTCTTAACAATTGAGTAGATTTTGCATTATTTAAATCATCTCTCTGTAAACCTGCATTAAAGGTAATCCCTAGTTTGTCTTTAAAAATTCTTTGTGCTGCATTTACAGTAATATTTTCTAAATCATTATTAAAAAAATATCCTCCTAATGTTTGATAATTAGGATCAATAAATTCATACCCCAAACCAATCATCCCTTTACCTACTTTATAAGTAAAATCAATATTATATGCTTTATAATTTTGTGTAGAAGCATTTGTATTTAAAAATAAAGATGAAATCCCATCACTATCACTATCTGCCCTTGTGTCTTCGGTAAGCATAGAATATGCTATTTCTGCTTTAACATTAATATTCTTATTTATATTAAAATCTCCATCAATACTAACTACTGCATTATCTTTCGGTTGAATATCACTTTCTATAGGAATTGGTTCTTTTAAAGAACCTTCATCATCCTTAGCTTTAAAAACAATTAAACCAAGTGTTCCTTTTTCAAACTTATAGGATGTTTTTAATCCATAACCTATTCGTTTATAAGTAGCTGCTTCATTTAAATTTTCTTCATCATATTCTGTTTCTTCTAAAAGCCTACCATACATTAAGCTTATTTTAAACTTTTTCCCAGGAGATAAATCAACTCCTAAACCTGTAAATTGATGACCACTTAATGTATATGGAGAAAATGTCATATTAACATCACCTATATGAGCTGTAACCCATTTATAACTTGGATGCATACTTAATCTGTTAAATGAAAACGGATTATTAGATTGAAGTTTGTTATTGGAATATGAAAAAGAAAAAGGAACGTTATAAACGTCACTTATATTTAAATTTACGTTACCAGATACGAAATACGAAAACGGTTCACGATCTGAAGTTCCATCGTAAAATACCGCGTTCGCAGCTACACCTCCTGTTAATTTGAAGATACTAGATTTACCAATTTTCTCTAGATCTTGACCAAAAAACACAATAGGACACAATAGCAATATTAGATAACCTTTTTTAAAAGCAATCATTTTAGTTTGTTAGTTTGAATAACAGGCTGCAAATAAAACACTTATTTTTTTAACCTTAAAAAAAATTAATGCTTTTTTAAACTTTTATAAACGCTTGTTCGAAATTTCTCATCACTTATAAATCCCCAATTAAAGTCTTTTACGTATTCTTCTGTAATACTCTTATCTACTTTTACTTCTTCTAGTTTTTTTCCTGAGTCAATTGCTTTTTTTACTCTATCTCTAACAACAACTAACATGTTTTTAAAACTGATAAGTTCTTTTTTATTAGACAAATTCATATGCCCAGGTATAATTACGGTTTCATCATCAGACATTAATATTGCCTTTTCTGCTGAAGCTATATAACCGTTTATTGATCCACCACTATCAATATCTATATAAGGAAACTTACCTTGAAAATAAGTATCACCCATATGAATTACATTACTGTTTGTAAAATAAATATGAGCATCGCCATCTGTATGTGCATTATGAACATGAGATATTAAAATATCTTCTCCGTTTAAATGAAACATCATGTCTTTTGTAAATGTTAATACAGGCAAAGCTTCTTTTGGAGATGCTTTTTTAGTTTTACCTCTAACTAAAGCATCTACACTCATTCTCTTTCTAACATTTTCATGAGATACAATTACAGCTCCTTGTTTTTGCATGTTCTCATTTCCTCCTGTATGATCTCCATGCCAATGTGTATTTACTAAATATTTTACAGGCTTATCAGTAATTTTTTTTATTGCCGCTATAATTTTAGGTGTAATAGTAGCAAACTGATCATCAATCATAAAAGTACCATCTTCTCCAACAAACAAACCTATATTTCCACCTTTTCCACGCAGCATATATATCTGATCTGTAATTTTTTTTGTTGTAATTACAACTTCTTTTTTTTGACAATTAACTACTGTTGCTATCAATAATAACAAAATAGATAATTGAACTTTCACTTTTTTCATTTTCAATTTAGATTAGTTTATTTCCTTTACCATCCTGTAATGAACCCCAATCTTTTCTATATCAAAAGATTGACCAACAATTTCGAATCCATTTCTTTGGTAAAATCCAAGCGCAACTTCTCTTGCATTACACCAAACGAACTCAATAGCTTTTTGTTGTAATATTTCTGCACCTTTTTTAATTAATAAATTACCAAAGCCTTCTCCTCTTACTTCTGGCAAAGTTGCCATTCCTCTTAATTGGTATTGCGTTCCTTGAATATTGTCATTTGACAACTTCATAAAACTCACTATTCCAACTAATTTATTTTCTTTAAAAGCTCCTAAATGAAAAGTGCTTTCGTCTAAATCGCCATTAAATTTATAAGGTAAGTCTATGTTTTTTCTTAAAACTTCTTTTCGTAGATTATATGTTTCTTCTGTTGGTATTGTTTTTATTGTTATCAATGTTCTTAATTAAAATTATTAATAAATATTGTTTTTAATCAATAGTAGAAGAGAAACATTAGTAATTAGTTTCTTTATCAATTTAAAACACGTTAAAAAAATTATTGAAACACGAAATTACCAAATAAAAAGAAAAGCAAATTCTTTTAACAAAGAAATCACAGACACAAAAAATTAATGGAATTCTCCCTTAAAAGTAAAGAAATATAGAAACTTAAAATAAAAAGATCTTTTGTTAACGCATGATTTATCGCTAATAAAAAATCTTTATTAATTATTTGAGAACACAAAAAATAGTTTTTCTAATTTTCAAATAAGCTAACCTTATTTTAATTCAATGTAAAAACAGCATTAAATCCAAAAACAAAATTACCATCTTCTGTATTAAAGTTATTAGGAGTTTGTAAGATAAATGCATCTTCTACCATACTACGTGTATTTGTCATTTGAAATTGTAGCATTAAAAACCTAACATCCCAATTTACACCTAAAGCAAATGCCCCGTATGTATCTTTGGTTGTAATAGGATTAGTTACATGATAATATTCTGAAACAAGTGAAACATGATTTGCTAATTTATACCTACCTCCTATTCCTATTGCAAAATGACTATTAGAATCATTATTTACCGCAGTAGCATTTCTATAAATAAAAGTAGGTGCAATTTGTAAAGAGAAATTAGGTGTAAACTTTCTTGCTATTAAAACCTGACTTGTAAATGCTAACTTTTTACTAAAAGTATCTTCTAAACTATTTCCGTTGTAAGATGCATTTTGAAACAATGTTACACTTGCAAAATGTTTTTTACTATTTTTTTGCTGACGAATTAATCTATACTTTAAATACCCATCATAAGTATCTTCTAACGAAGTCCAACCTCCACCAATAGTAAATTTATCTGTTAGTCCATATTCTAAACCAAATCTTGCACTCCACTTATCAGCAACAAAACTTTGTGTTTGCACATTATTTGGTAAATTCCAATACCTATTCATTACCATCAACTGTAAAACTCCTTTCTTACGATTCTCTATAGATTGTCCTATAGACAAACGTGTAGCTTTAAATGTAGCTATTTCGTATTGAGGTGTATTTGGATATTCTTCATCTATTATTTTTAATAAGTCTTGAGCTTTTACAGAAACACTAGTTCCTATTAAAACACTTATAAGAAGAAGAAAAAATATATTATTTTTCATAAGGTTGGTATTCAAATATAAACTTAGTTGATATAATTTCTGCAATATTAGGTGCCACAATTGGTGGTATTTTAATATCAAAATCTTTAACAATGATTTCAAAATCTCCTGTTAATGAATAGCTTCCTTTTTTATTTTCAAAAATTACTTTTATTTCTATCTCTTTGGCTATATTTCTAATATTAAGAGTTCCTTTTGCTATTCTCGTTTGAGCACCTTCTTTGGTTATGTCTAAATCTATAATTTTTCCATTAAAGGTTGCTTTTGGATATAAATCAGACTCAATATAACTATCATTAAAATGATTATACATTAAAGACTTTTTAAAAACAAAAGCATTCATTAACATACTAATAGCTATTTCATTGGTAGAAAAATCTATAATACTTAATACTTGATTGTTTTTGGCTTCTATATTTTCTGCTGTAGTATAAGAAAAAAAGGATACTTGACCTTGGCGTGCTATAACCTTATCGGTTTTTGATGAAAAACTAATAAGAGTACTAAACAAAAAAATCAAAAAACTAATTTTATTCATCGCTTTCTATATTTATCAAAACACAATTTAAAATTATAACATCTTGGAGAAACCCTTTACAAATACCTTTAATTGTAACTTTTTTATTTGGTACAATAGTATCTGAATCAATCAGTACATCACACATTACACTATGTTCATTATTGTTTCCATGTAACAGTAAAGTGTATCTATTATTTTTAAGGCTAATACTTTTTATTATTCCGTTAATTTCTATGACCTTATTTTTATAAGTATCATTAGCTTTCTTTTCATCTTTAATAAAAGAATCTGTTAATTTTTCAGCAGTAACAACAATATCAGCCGTAATACCATCTAAATTAATCGTTGCTTCTTTGTTGTAAAAAAAGACTACACACAAACTTGAAATAAAAAGAAACGCAAAAAGAAAAAAATATTTATTTTTCATTTTTTGTTTTAACCTTAACACAAATAAACATTATTTTTTTTATTCGTAAATAAAAAAAATGATGTTTTTTAACTAAAACTACAACAATAAATAATCAAGCTGATTTTTTTTCAAAATGTCGGTTTTGTTATAGTATTAGGTTGTTTTCTTATAGTTTGCTATTTTTTATTTTACTAATTTTAAAGATTTATTTAAAATATACCTATTCTTTATACTTAAAGAAGCGTTTAACAAAATAATATCTTATTTTGTTGTTCTTAATTTGTACTATTAAACTGATATTATATTTTAAAATTTTTAAATATGTATTTCTATATTATATATTTGTTACCTATTAATTTTTCATGAGAAAAGACAAACTATACTTTTTAACTTTTATATCAATTGCAATTATTTTCTTAATAATAGCATCATTTAGCGTAAAATATTTTATAAAAGTTAGTGCAAATCAACTTATTGAACTACAATTGAATTCTAGTATTCGTGAATCTGAAGAAATTGCTAAACTGATTAACTTTCAATTAGAACAGGGGATTCACAAAGACTTGGTTACCAAAAACACTCAGGTTAGTATTAGTAATGTTAAAACAGAAAATGCTTTTATTAGTTTATTTAATTGGTCTGGTAAAACTGTTTGTCATCCTGATATTACAAAATTAGGACAAGATGTTAACTCTAATCAATCTTTATTAAATTCTTTAAAACAAGAAAATAGTTCAGATCATTTATATGATTTATTGATTAATCAAAAAAATGTTACTGTTGATAGTAAAAATCAAAGTACTTCTGAAATTATACACATATCACCTGTTGTTAATTCTGATTTAATTGTTGCTGGACATATAAACTTACTTAAAATTAGTATTGAAATTAATAAACTGAAAAAGAGCTTCTTTACCATTTTTATACTAATGGGAATACTTATTATTTTTTCTTCTTTCTTTGCTGTTCGTATTATTGGTAGTTATTATGAAAAGCAATTAGAATTAAAAAACAGTACGTTAGAGAATGAACTACTAAACCTATCTAAACTAAATACTAACCTTGTTGAATACCAACAAAAGGTTGTGGAAGATAAAGTAGAATCTAATACAGAAGAAGAAACGGAAGAGACAACGTTTGAATCTAGTAAAAAAAGAATTTTAACGTATATTAGAAACGAATTGGTTCCTATTCACACCAATGATATTGCCTTTATTCATACAGAAGACACTATTACTTATGTAGTCTCTTTTAGTGGAAAAAAATCAACAACAAATGCTAGTTTAGATGATTTGTTGGCAAACCTAGATACTTCTTTATTCTTTAGAGCTAACAGACAATTTATTATTAGTATTACTTCTATTAATAAAATTATAAAGTACGGTAATAGTCAACTTAAAATTTTAATTAAAGATTCTGATGTTGAGATAATAATCAGTAAAAATAAAGCCTCTGAATTCAGACAGTGGTTAAATAGTTAATACCTCATTACACTTTAGTCATTTTACTTGTTTAATCTATATTCTTAATTTTTTTTAATTAAGAATGTAGATTATTAGCGATTTTGTTATTTATCTACTTAACCTTTTAAGGTATTTAAATCCGCTTTACCATCTTAATTTTTCAATTAAGGTTTAACCAGATTATTTCAAGCTTTTTTTTTCCTTTTTAAGCCTAAATTTTCCCTCTTACACATATTATTTTGTATTGAAGCCCTTTATTGGCGGTTATTTGTAGTGTTAATTACAAATCCAAACAAAAACTATTTCAGTTTACTAACTACTAATAAAACCAACAAGTCATGATTTTAAAGAAAATAATAATTCTAGTTTTAGCTTCAGTTTCAATATCAATTTTTTCTCAAAACAACGTATGTGAAAGTTCATCTGAATTTGATATTATGATGGAACTTAATAACATTGACAAATGTTATATTAAAGACACTAACAAATCTGACATTAAAGATGATGTTGCTATATCAACAAGAAGTAGATACGTTAGAACAAAAAGCAACTCACATATTAGTAATATTAAAAAAAGTTTAAACGATAATTCTATAAATAACAAAACAACAAATACGCCTTCTATTAAGAAGACTAAAAACTATGTTAAATTTAAAAACCTAACACAAGCTCCTGTTTTATTAACATTAAAAGGTGCTTCTGATTATAAAGATGATTTTAATAAAGCCTTACAAAGCTATGTGAGTCAAAATTTAGTATATCCATCTAATGCAAAACATAAAGGTACCGAAGCAATCGTTTGGGCTAGTTTTATTATAGATAGCAAAGGGGTTCTTAAAAACATAGTAACCTCAGGACCAATAGATGGTGAAGCTTTTGAGGCAGAAGCTGAAAGAATACTGAAAACGATACCTAATTTTATTCCAGGTAAACTTAACGGAGAGTACGTTAATGTAAAATATTTAATGACTGTAGATTTTAAATTGAATAAGTAAGTTAGTTTGGTTTTAACACACCTAAATATGGTGATTTAAAAAACCTCCTCTGTTTAGGTGTAAAATCAAAACTTATCTCCACAAAACAAACTCCATAAAGAATAATAACTTCTTTATGGAGTTTTTACATATCTAAAATTTAAACATGAGCTTATTTATTACTACAATTAGTTTCCTTTATCAATTCTTTAACACCTTTATTTACAATCTAAAGAATTAATGTTTTTTTTATAAATGTGTATCGTAAATAATTTGCTCTATCAACAATAAAAATCACTGTACCAGTTCTTTGGTATTAGATTTTGAATAATTCTAAAACTACTTTTTACTACCCTCCTTAAATCAGTTTCTTTACAAACATCTAATAAAGACTTTTTACTTTGAGCAACTATTAATTAGAAAAAGGCATTCGCAGAAAAAAGGTTTTAAAAATGAGAAAGAGGTTTTAAAAAATTAAAAATCGTTATAAATGTCTTAACTCATACAAGAGCTATATACTTCATTAATTTCAAGCTTTTATTTTCCTTTTTAACGACTTTTTTTCCTTCTCATATATATTGTTTTGTATTAAACCCCTTTGTTGGCGGTTATTTGCAGTGTTATTAATTTAAAAACTTTTAAAATGAAAAAACAAACTTCTCTATCAATCGAAACAACATTAGTAGAAAAAATCAAACTATATCTATATTCTTTATTAAGTGGAATATTGATGCTTACTTTTTTAGCTGGAATGATATTAGTATTAACTGGTTGTGAAACTGATGACAATGCAGTTGATGAGCAAATACCTGAAACAAATACAATTCAATTAGTAACAGATATTGCTTTCGGGAATATATTAACAGATGCTAACGGAATGTCTCTTTATTTCTTCTCTAAAGATGTAAAAGGAGCATCTGAATGCAACGATGGATGTTTAGATGCTTGGCCTATATTTTATACTGCAGACTTAAAACTGGATGAAGGCTTAGACACAACAGACTTTGATGTTATTACAAGAGAAGATGGAGCAAAACAAAATACATACAAAGGTTGGCCTTTATATTATTTTGCAAGTGATAATGAAGCTGGTGATATAAATGGTGATGGTGCTGGTAGTAATTGGTTTATTGCAAAACCAGATTATTCTTTAATGTATTCGCAAGCAGATATTGATGGAACAAGTACTTTTTACATCACAAATGCAACTGGTAGAGCTATATATCTTTTTGCTAATGACACTAATAACAAAAACAATTACACCAATGACGATTTTTCTAACAATGCAAATTGGCCAGTAATTAGCTTAGAAATAGACTTAATTCCAAGTATTTTAAACCGCGACGATTTTGACACTATTGATGTTTCTGGAACCACGCAAGTTACCTACAAAGGATGGCCTTTATATTACTTTGGAAATGATACTGAAAGAGGTGATATAAATGGTGTTGGTACAACTTGGCCAATAGTAAATACAGATACTAGTCAAGCACCAGAATTAGCAGCAAAAAAACTTTAAGATTTTACTGTACCAATGGGGGTTGGTATTAAAAGAGGTTGTGAATATTTTTTATTCACACCTCTTTTATGTTTTATACATTCTATATATTTGAGTAAAATTTACAGTTAATGGATATTCATTTTAAACCAATAGAAAAGAAAAATCTTTTACAGATTATTTCTTTACTACAACAACTAAATACAGAAACCCCAAAAAACTTGTTGGAAAAGCGTGTTCTTGAAATGGGAGACTACCAAAACTACGAATGTGTTGGCGCTTTTGATGGAGAGGAATTAATAGGTATTTGTGGACTATGGTATTCCGTAAGACATTATATTGGTAAAAGTGTTGAACCAGATCATGTAATTATTAGTAATAATTATAGAAATAAGAATATTGGCACTCAATTTTTTAATTGGATTTACGAATACACCAAATCAAAAGGATGTGAAGCCATTGAATTAAACACATATTCTGGCAATAGAAAATCACATAAATTTTATTACAACGAAGGTTTTGAAATCTATGCTTTTCATTTTCTGAAAGTTCTGAGAGACGATAAAAAATTCTATTAATTTCTTTACGCTGACTTTATGAATTTGATAAATTTCAATTCGGAGTTTGGCTTTTTTAATTACACTAAACGATCCGGCTATGGTCCGTTTGCATCCCGCAGGGTGCTATACACTATACATATTGTTGTATTTTCGTGCTTTTATATTTCATTTTTATTAAGGTTGGCTAAGCCGTGCTCTTTAACAAGTTTTGGTTCGTGTGCTTGGATTTTGAGCGACTTGGCAACGTGTATAACTCTATGCGTTGGCAGTTTCATTAATGTAATTTTATTTTTTTTCAAACTTCAACTTTGGTAAAACAACCTTATACTCTTTATCATCTTTAGAGTCGTACCAGTAAACCAAATATTCAACACTTCCGTTTGACAGCTTATAACCATCCTTAATGAAAGTGTTATGCTTTTTATTCATAAAACCTCTTGAAAACAGGAGTACATTCCCACCTTCTTGTTTCGCCAATCCTATCCCAATATTCTCCGTAAATTGTATAGAATCGTTTTTAAGATTATCTCCTGATTTTAGAGTTTTAATTCTACTTAATGTTTTAATATATTTTTGAGATCCCAAATTAATATCTTTGTGTCCAAGTATTAATTCAAAATGTTTAGGCTGTTCCGTATTTCCTTCAAATTTAATTATCGATAATCTATTTGTATTAAACTCATCAAAAAATGATGAGTTACAATGTATCTGTAAACTTAATTTTGCCCTAGAGCAACCAACATATATTACTCGTTTTGACTCTGTTTTATTAAAGTCATAATCCTCTAAGAGCAGATATACATGATCAAATTCTTTACCTTTTGATTTATGCATTGTTGCGATTATTATTGCATTGGAATCGGCATTTATAGCATCTTCCATTTTTATTTCACGAATATATCCGTACCAATCGACTAGTTGTTTTTGTTTATCATAATTCAATTCAAATTGTTTAATTATTTCTAAACAAATATCAAAGTGAATACTAGAGCTGTGTTTTGATTTAAAATTGTTTTTTGCTTCTATCCATTCATTATTAAAAATTAAACCAGCATCATTTTTTTTCAATTTTAGATAGTCTGTGAAATTTCGCAGTTCAAATAAGTTGTCTAAACTAAACCCTTCAAGCCCTGTAATAAGTCTAGTTTTTTGTCCTAATTCATTTAGAAATGTACTTAGCATTAGAGCTTGTTTATTGGTTCTAACTAGTATAGCTCTTGTTCCATTGTAATTATCTTGAATTACTCTTTCTGCTAATGGTTTCTCCAAATAAGAAGTGTTGTACCTAATCAATTTAATATTAGACTTTAAATATTTATCAACAGGTTCTAATGCTTGAGTTTTTAATCTGTTTGGTATTTTATTCAATAATTCATTGTTGAATTGAACAATATTCGAACTACTTCTATAATTTTTGATTAACGAATATTCTGTGGCTTTATACTTCTCTTTGAAAGAGAGCATATTCTTGTTGGAAGATCCTCTAAACCCATAAATGTTTTGGTCGTCATCACCAACAGCAATTACTCTTATGTTTCCTGCTTTTTTTATTATAGTTTGAACAAGCTCCCATTCAATATCATTTACATCCTGAAACTCATCTAGAAGTAATACATTTTTATTGATAATAGATGAAATATCAATATCTTCATTCTTAATTGCGGTTATACAATCTTGAATTACATTTTCTGATTTTTTTAAATCTCCCAACTGCCCCATTAGTTGAAAACAGAAGCCATGAAAAGTTGTGATTTTGATCAGTCCAGAATACTCAGGGACAAGTTTTCTCGCTCTTGCTCTAAATTCTAGAGAAGCCGCTTTTGAAAATGTAAGCATTAAAAACTGTTCAGGTTTAATGTCTTCTAGCAATAATAGACTAGCAATTTTATGAACCAATACTTTTGTTTTACCACTCCCTGGACCTGCTAAAACTAATATATTATCTGATTTGTTATCGTCAACAATACTTCTCTGATCAATATCGAGTTCTCCCGCAATTTTCTTAAATCGTTCAGAAGTAAGTGGTCTGCTAATTTCCTTTTTACGTCTTGGAAAATATTTAGCCAAAAACTCCTCATAAGATTGACTAAAATAATCATTAACGTATGCTAGTGCAGATTCATAATTTTTGAGTCTTCTTTTAGCATATTCACCAACAATATGAATTTGTTCCGTTTTATGGCGGTAATGCTGATCCATTTTATTAAAGTTCTCCTTAGTGAATCTTGGTAGAGTGATATCAATTTCTTCAATATTTAATCTATTGTAGGATACCATAAAACCACCTTCGAGTTTTATCGACTTTATTTGATTTAGGAATAGTAAGGTTTTCTCATATCGTTTAATATCTTCCTCTTTAATTTGCCCAAAAAGTTGATTAGAATTTTTAAGCTCTAACATTGAAAAGCTTACAGGTAAATCTTTTTTATCTTGAGATTTTTGTTTTTCCCTTTGCTCAATATGAAATTTTTCAAGTAACTCATAAACCTCTAATGTAAGTTCATGTCTCCATTGAATGTCTTCATTTAGAGAGTTATATTGTTTTACTTTTATTTGGTACAAGTCATTTTCTCGATCAACACGCTTTTTTTGGATAAAGTTTCTTATTTCCCAATAGTTAAGAATATTCTTGATTGCATCAACTGAAGTTTTTTCGACACCATTATCAATTAGATTTTGATTCAGTTGCCTCATTGAAATTTTAATGTCTTTCGTTAAAACTTGTTGCATTGCAACTTCAATTTTCCGATAACGATCAAGTATCTTTTTTGAACTATTTGTCGATTGAGTTAAATTGATAAATGCTGTTAAGTCTTTAGCATCTCCTAAAATTTGAAGATTTCTAAGTATGTCTATGACATCTCTAATTTCTTTTAATTTTAAACCAGTTCTATCAGCTAAGTAATCAATTCTGCACTCATCATCTTTAACGATTCGTTGTAGTACTCTTGAGCAGTGTTGAACCTGAGTCCCAGTTATATTTTTGCTTTCATGTATGATTTTTAAAGCTTTAGGTATGTTTGGAACCATCAAACTATTTGCAAAAATACTTGGTGAATTTTGTTTCCGTTTTAAGAACCCCTGATCTTCTAAAGCTGCAATAGATGTTTTAACTCTGATTTCTAATTCTTGAATTTCAGTTTCCCATCCTGCTTTTTGAGCTATTTCTAAAGCAGAATTACTTATCTTTTTGTTTTTTCTGTATTTTGACAAATACTTAAGGGCTTGCCAAATTTGTTGAATTTCTTTTTGGTTTATTTTGGTTTGTTGCAACAAACTAAAGTGCTTATTTAGATCTTGTTCGTTAAATAAAATATAGCATTTAGCTTGTATTTTTTCATCTCTTCCTGCCCGTCCTGCTTCTTGAACATAGTTTTCTAAAGAATCGGATATGTTATAATGGATCACAGATTTTACATCATCTTTATCTACCCCCATTCCAAATGCAGATGTTGCTACAATAATGTCCTTTTCATTATTCATAAAAGCATCCATGTAAGCTTTCTTTGCATCTTTATCCAGCTTCCCATGAAAATAAGTTGAGCTAAATCCCGCTTTTTCAATTAAACCATGTATTTCTTCAACTCTTTTCGTTCTTGATGCATAAATAATTATAGGTTTTTCACAACGTTCTAATAAGGGTAATAACGCATTCATTTTACGTTTTGGATCTTCAATTTCTATTACCTCATATTTTAGATTGGTTCTACTCGCTCTTGTAACAAATTCGTCTAATTCAATGTTGAGTTTAGTTTTAAAATACTTCTTAATATCCTCAATAACTTGTGGCTTTGCAGTTGCTGTAAAACAAGATACAGGTATTTTACCAAGCATTCTTTCTGCTTCAAGGCTTTGAATAAAGTCGGCAATGTATAGGTAATCTACTCTAAAATCTTGACCCCATGACGAGAAACAATGAGCTTCATCTATAACAAACCTAGCTATTGAACGTTGTTTTAAAATTCTTAATATAGTTGGTGACCTCAATGATTCAGGTGATAAATAAAGTAATTGTACCTCTCCTTTTTCTACTCTTTCAATTGCATCTTGTCTTTCTAGTGGAGATAATAACCCATTTATGGCTACTGCCTTTGTTATATCAAAACGCTTTTCAAGATTCTCTACTTGATCTTTCATTAATGATACCAGAGGAGATATAACAACTGTTAATTGACGAGACAATGAACCTTTCATCAAAGCTGGCAATTGAAATGTAAGTGATTTACCTCCACCTGTTGGAAAAACAGCCACAAAAGAACTTGAACTTAATCCAGCTCTAACTGTTCTTTCTTGTAAACTTATTTCTTCATCTTGGTCAAAGCTTCTAAAGTCTTCATATCTAAAATAGTTTTGTAGAGCTTTTTTAGGGTTTAGGTTTGAATTACAATAAGTACAAGTTGGTTTACCACAAAATTTAAACCTGATATCATCTAGTATTTGTTGTGTTTTGGGCAGTGTTTTACTTACCCAATATGCTAATATCGATTTATCTTCTTTAGTGTTAATTAGAGAAAAAGCATAAGCTAGTTCAATAGGGTAATTCATTACCAATTGGGAAATATTGGCACTATCACAGATTTTATCCTCAAACAAGTCAACTAATTGATTAACAGGGTTGATATTATCAATTTGAAAGTTAATTAATTCCAATAATCCTGAATATGCATTAGAATTTGAAAGTAAACTAGTATAAACTTGTTGTGTACTTGCTTCTAACTCATTAAATCGATTGAGTTCGTCAATTAATAATTGCTTAGTTAATTTACAATCTGATAAGGGATTGTTATAGTCACTATCATTAACTATTTTATATCCTTTTACCAGTTTATGATATGGATTGTCGCTAAATAATAAAGGAGACCATAGTAGTGTATCAACTATCTTTTTATTTCTAAAAATTTCATTTCCCATTACTCTTTCCAGTAAAGGGATGTCGTGTGCAACTATATTATGACCACAAATATATTCTGCTTGATTTATCCAATTTTCAAGTTTGGTAAGCTGGCTTTCATGCAATTCTTGTCCATTGAAAAGTGCACCAACATCTTTTATTTTTCCTTGTTTTGTGGTTTCAATGTCTATATATAGAATTTTGTTTATCATAATTTCGAGCGATGGTAAAAAAATAGCTCTTTTGGTTTTTCAGTATTTGCCTGTGTGTTGGCAAAAAACAAAATATGCTATTTGTGTAGTTGGCTCTTTTTTTACATGAAACACAACAACTGTAAACACAATAGTCTATATTTCTAATTGATGTTATAAACCTACAACAATAAATAAAAGAAACTTTACGGGTATCCACATACCAAAACACAAACACCTACAAAGTATTGATTTTTAAATCATTAAAACAATTAATAAATAGATACTTAGTTTTTACCAATAATGAATGCTTTTACATATTTAAAAAAAACTCAATTAACTATACTTAATTTGTAAGGTTATTAAAAATAATAGACTAGTTGATGTATATATGTAAGCTGGGGACTGACATATATGAAACACTAAAAGAACCCTATTTTTAGGGTTCTTTTTTAAATTATATTTTATTCTTTCAATAAAAGGTTTCAATCGCCTATGATATATATAAAACTTCTTTTATAAACACTTGTGGTATTTAATCAATTATAGCAACAACTACTTACATCAATAACAAAGAATAATACTTTTTGAAATTCGGTATTTTTAGTTGAATTAACAAATACACCAAATAAAAAGAATGTAAAACCATTGCATTAAACACATATTCTGGCAATAGAAAACCTCCTAAATTTTATCATAATGAAAAATTTAAAATCTATGGCTTTCATTTTCTGAAAGTTATGAGAGAAGATAAAAAAATCTATTAATTTCTTTACTTTTTCCATTGCAGAACTTAAAAAAGATTCTATATTTGCTACCGCAATACCAAACGCGAAAGTAGCTCAGTTGGTAGAGCGTCAGCCTTCCAAGCTGAATGTCGCCAGTTCGAACCTGGTCTTTCGCTCAAAAACCGAAACATTTGTTTCGGTTTTTTTTTATATCTATTTTTTAAATAAAATTTCTCGATACAAGCCTACTAGGAATTTCAAAAAATAAATACTTTTTCACTTTTGAAAGCTAGTGGAAAATTAACCCCTTAGCTATCGCCCTGCGATATTAAAAAAACACATAACAGACCTTGTTCTTCTTCTTTCAAAACATTATAAACTAACAGCTAAAAAATTAAAGGAAGTTTTTTTTAAAAAATATTTAACTTTTTTCTACCTCCTAAATAACAAAATAACAACAGTTTAGTACTGGAAAGTTAACATTAGAGCATTAAGAAATATTTATCTTAGTAAATTTTTATTGTGTAAGTAAAAAAAAGAATTATATTTGCAACCGCAATACCAAACGCGAAAGTAGCTCAGTTGGTAGAGCGTCAGCCTTCCAAGCTGAATGTCGCCAGTTCGAACCTGGTCTTTCGCTCAAAAAAACCGAAACATTTGTTTCGGTTTTTTTATTTACTAAAATTTAATTTATCTCCAAAAAAAAGTAAACCACCAATAATTGCTCCCATTATTACAATCATCATAGGATTATTACTAACTACAGAAGGTCTTAAAAACAATGTTAAGGCATAACCTCCAATAGCACCTCCTAAATGAGCTGAATGACCAATATTACCTAATCTACTCTTCATTCCATAAATAGAATACAACAAATAACCAATACCAAAAACATAGCCTGGTAAAGGAATTGGAATTGGTAACATCATTAACTCCATTTCTGGGTAAAGAATAATTGCAGAAAAAACAATACCAGAAACAGCTCCTGAAGCACCAAATGCAGAATAATAATCATTACCTTTATGTTGCGAAAAAGAATATATACTTCCTGCTAATAAGCTACCAAAATAAATCACTAAAAAATAAATATTACCAAAACTAAAGGCTACAGTTTTTCCAAAAAAATACAACGTATACATATTAAAACCTAAATGTATCCAATCAGCATGTAAAAACCCAGATGTTATCATCCTTAGTTTATCACCTTGTTTAATTGCACCAATTTGAAATTTATACTTATTAAAAAAAACATTGTCTTTAAACCCATTTAAAGAGAATAACACATTCGCTACTATTAATAGCAATACTATTTGATTCATTTCTTATCATTATTTATAAAGATAAATATAAGGGAATTCTATGAACAGATTTATTAATTTTTAATTTTTATATTCGATATTTGCATCCTAAAATACTTTTATGCAGTTTATAAGTTTCGCTATTATATATCCACTTATTTGGTTAATTTCAAGATTACCAATGCGTGTTTTATACCTTCTTTCTGATTTTATTTTCTTTTTAATGTATCGTGTTTTTAAATACCGAAAAACTGTTGTAAAAAGTAATGTAAGGATGGCTTTTCCTGAAAAAGAGGAAAAAGAAATAAAAGACATCACAAAAAAATTCTTCAATCATTTAACCGATTTAATTGTAGAAAGTATAAAGTCTTTTTCTATAAGTAAAAAAGAGAGTTTAAAAAGATATACCTATAAAAACCCCGAAGTTGTTAACAAGCTAATAGCAGAAGGTAAAAGCATTATTTTAACTGGTGCGCATCAATCTAATTGGGAGTGGTCTTTTAACCTTCCTATTGTATTAAACACTACTATTTATGGTGCCTATACAAGAATTTCTAATAAATATTTTGATGAAAAAATATATAGTTCAAGAACAAAATTTGGAGCTATTGGTCTTAAAGGCTCTAAAATGATTCAAGGAATGGCTGATAATCATAAAAATGATATTCAAGGATTATACATTTTGCTAAGTGATCAATCTCCTCAATTACAAAAAACATATTACTGGAAAGAGTTCATGGGAATTAAAGTTCCAATACATACTGGTGCAGAAATGCTTGCAAAAAGGCACAATCTTACTGTTGTAAACTATGTTACTAGAAGAAAAAAACGTGGTTATTACGAAGGTGAATTTACCTTAATTACAGACGAACCAAAAACATTTGAAGATTATGAAATTACAGATAGATATTTAGCATTAACCGAAGAGAATATAAAAGAAGCTCCAGAGTTCTATTTATGGTCTCATAAACGTTTTAAGCATAAAGATAAATACGAGCAATGGTTGGCTAAAAAATAATAGTTAAACTAGAAAACACAAAAAAGCCTATCAAAATTTGATAGGCTTTTTCGTTAAAAATTAACTAGTAATTAAAATATATATTATAATACTCTTACGTTTACTGCGTTTAATCCTTTTTTTCCTTCTTGCAATTCAAATTCAACCTCATCGTTCTCACGAACTTCGTCGATTAATCCTGAAACATGTACAAAATGTTCTTTGTTTGATCCTTCTTCTGTGATAAATCCAAATCCTTTTGATTCGTTGAAGAATTTTACGGTACCTTTACTCATTATAATTTGTTTAATATGTGTTAGCTGAATTACTAACAACTGTTTTATTTATTGCAAAGATAATGCCATTTTATATACAGAATGTTGATTTTCTGTTTTTTGTATGTTTCTAAATTGTTAAGATTAAAAACAACTTTCCTAAATCAAAAATAATAATAGTTAATCCAATAAATTATATAAGTCTTATTTAACATCAATTCTATCTAAGAATATTTTGTTTTTCACTTGTAATTTCGAGTAGTTTTCGACAGAAAATTATACTTCGGTTATACTCAGTAACCATACCTAAAAAAGCAATTACAAACCAAACAATCAGATTTTATAATTACCATCAATCTTTTTCCTTTTAACAACTTGTTAATACCATAAAACAAGAAACCCTATCAAAATCTGATAGGGTTTCTCGTTAAAAATTAACTAGTAATTGAAATATATATTATAATACTCTTACGTTTACTGCGTTTAATCCTTTTCTTCCTTCTTGTAATTCAAATTCAACCTCATCGTTCTCACGAACTTCGTCGATTAATCCTGAAACATGTACGAAATGTTCTTTGTTTGATCCTTCTTCTGTGATAAATCCAAATCCTTTTGATTCGTTGAAGAATTTTACGGTACCTTTACTCATTATAATTTATTTAATATGTGTTAGCTGAATTACTAACAACTTTTTTATTTAAGACAAAGATAATGCCAAATTTCGAATAATCAAATATTTAATGGTTTTTCTTTTGATTAATCAAAATCTGTGTCCATTTTTAGATAATCCAAAAATTCTCTTTTAGTTTCTTTATTTTTAAACTTCCCTCCAAACTCTGCAGTAACTGTACTACTTTCTATATCTTTAATACCACGAGAATTAACACATAAATGTTTTGCATCAATAACACAAGCAACATCATCTGTTCCTAATGCTTCTTGCATTGCTTGAACAACTTGCATTGTTAAACGCTCTTGTACTTGTGGTCTTTTAGAAAAATACTCTACAATTCGGTTCATTTTAGATAAACCTATTACTTTTCCATCAGAAATATAAGCAACATGCGCACGACCAATAATTGGTAATAAATGATGTTCACAAGTAGAATAAACAACAATATTCTTTTCTACCAACATTTCACCATAATTGTAATTATTATCAAACGTTGATGCCTTTGGCATATTTTTAGGATCTAACCCCATAAATATTTCATTTACAAACGCTTTTGCTACACGTTTAGGTGTACCTTGCAAACTATCATCTGTTAAATCCATTCCTAAAGTTTCCAAAATATCTTTAACACTATCTTGAATTCTTGCTATTTTTTCTTCATTTGAAATATCAAAAGCATCTGCACGTAAAGGTGTTTTTGCTGATGTTCCTATATGGTTCTCTCCTATTTCGTTAATTCTGTCGTCTTTCATATTATTAGTGCTCTCAAACATTGTGCTTTTCTTAAAAAATAAACTATAGCTTTACTTTATTTTACAAAAGTAAGTATTTCGTTTATGGTAAGTACTTTTTGCTCACCTGTATTACGATCTTTAATTTTGAATTTATCGGCTTCTATTTCAGAAACCACAAACTCTATATTTCTATTATCAGCGTATTTAAATTGCTTCTTTTGTTGTTTATTACTTGTAGCAACATCAGGATATAATTCTGATTTTATTCCGTTTTCTCTTAATGTATTAATTGCTTTTACTTTTGTTAAACTTTCGTTTTCATCAAAATTTAAAAACAATACTTTAGGTTTTGGTAACTCAACAGTTTTAAACAAACCTAATTCTTCCATAACCAAATAAATTCTGTCCAATCCAAAAGAAATACCAACACCACTCACATCTTTCAATCCAAATATACCTGTTAAATCGTCGTAACGACCTCCACCACCAATAGATCCCATTTTTACACCTTCTGGCGCAGCAACTTCAAAAATTGCTCCAGTGTAATAATTTAATCCACGTGCTAGAGTTACATCTAAGGTTAATTTAGCTGATTGTAAACCTAATTCTTCAATTGAATTTACAATAAAACGTAATTCTTCAACTCCTTTTAATCCTTCTTCAGAACCTTTCAACATATTTTCTAAGGAAACTAAATTCTCTGAATTTGTTCCTGTAAAATCAAATAATGGTGTTACTTTTTCTATAGCTTCTTCGGTTATTCCTTTAGCTAACATTTCTTTCACAACACCTTCTTTTCCTATTTTATCTAACTTATCTAAAGCAACTGTAAAATCTATTAATTTATCTTTTGCTCCAATTACTTCTGCAATTCCAGATAAAATTTTACGGTTATTCATTTTTATGGTCGTTCCTTGTAAACCTAACTTACTAAAAACAGTATCATATAATTGGATAAATTCTACTTCTTGCCATAATGATTTGCTTCCAACAACATCGGCATCACATTGGAAAAATTCTCTAAAACGACCTTTTTGAGGACGATCTGCTCTCCAAACAGGTTGAATTTGATATCTTTTGAAAGGAAAAGTTATTTCATTTTGGTGTTGTACAACATAACGTGCAAATGGCACTGTTAAATCGTAACGTAATGCTTTTTCAGAGATTTTTGTGGTGACTTTTGTACTATCTTTTAATGAAAGTAATTGATCATCAACTTTTTTCAAAAAATCTCCAGAATTCAAAATCTTAAAAATCAAACGATCTCCTTCTTCACCATATTTCCCCATTAACGTTGATGAATTTTCAAAACTTGGTGTTTCTATAGGTTGAAATCCGAATAACTCAAAAGCGTGTTTTATAGTACTAAAAATATAATTTCTTTGCGTTACTTCTTTTGATGAAAAGTCTCTGGTTCCTTTTGGGATGCTTGGTTTCATGAATTTAATTACAAATGATAAATTAATAATTATGAATTTTCAATACTTTTAAAGGTGTTTACATTCTTGAAAAGAATACGCTTAAAAACTTGTAATTTGTAATTACAACTTCATAATTGAAAAATCAGTTTGCAAATATCTGAATTTATTAGCGGATTATGAAGTTTTATTTAGTTGTTTTAATCTTGATATACTCGCGTTTAATTCAAACCCTAATAAAAGAATTACAGAATTCAGCCAAACAAATAACATTAATATTAAAAGTGTACCAATAGAACCGTATAATTGGTTGTACGTAGCAAACTTAACTACATAAATACCAAATAAATAAAAGAAAAACAACGAAAGTACAGTAGTTAAAACTGCGCCTGGAGAAAAAAACTTATTCTCTCTTCCTTGCTTTGTGCCGTAACGAAATAACAACGATACAATAGTAAAAATCATAATTAAAAATAAGACTCCTCTTCCGTAATAAAACAAGTTTAGATCACTTGTGTTTATCCATCCAATTTCATCTATTTTGGCTAATGCTACTTGATATAAAATTATCATTGTTACAGTAACAATTAAAAAGAGTGATAATAATAATGATACTCCTAAAGCAATAAAATATGCTTTAATATTATTTCTATATTCTTTAATATGATACGAATACTCAAAACCTCCAAAGATTGCATTTACTCCGTTGGTCATTAAAAATATAGATAATAAAAAACCAAAAGACAATAAACCTCCATATTGATTATTAATAATATCATCTAAAACACTCTTTACAGCATCAAATGTTTCTGGTGGCAAACCATTTTTTATCATTGAAAATAATCCATCTTGAAATCCATCTATTGGTATGTAAGGTATCAATGTTAAAATAAATAACATAAACGGAAAAATTGCCATAAAGAAACTAAATGCAATTCCACCTGCACGAGTAGTTAGCGCTCCACGTACAATTCCTATAATATACATTTCTATAACATCATATAAAGACAAGCCTTGTAATCCAGGGATTTTTATTTTTTTCCCGAAACTTACCAATAGATTAACTACTGGTATTTTAGCTAAATTATCTTCTATTTTTTGTGTCATTATTTTTTTAGAATTTGAGAGATTCTAAGATTTTCTTAGCTTTTTCTTTTTACAAAGATGCAATGTTTTTTAGCTTTAATGTTTTTTAATTGTAAAATTTTCTTTTTTTTGTTTAACACTCTATTATTATTTAACATCATTATTCAACAAAAAAATTACACTTTTACCTCTTTGAAACTCCAAAAACAACTACTCCACCTTAACCTTATATTTCATTAGCAAACCTGCAACATTATCTTTTGAAAACACAGCACCTTTTAAATTATTAGTTTCTAAATCTATAAAAAAGTTACTTGATGTTTTAAAATTTACATCTTCTAGATTTGTTTCATTAAAAATGCTTCCGCTTAAATCGCAATCATCAAAATAACTATCTTTTGCATCTGCTGCTGAAAAGTCAACTTCTAAAATTCTACAATCTACAAACTGAAAATTATTCATTTTTAATTGATAAAAAGATGAAAAATCTAATTGACAACCACTAAAATTTATCCGAAGTAAAAAAGGATTAACTTCAAAAAACTTGATCCCTATTAATTTTGAATTGATAAAATGGACTTCCTTGAAACCAGTTTCTTTTATACTGGTATTGCTGAAATTACAATCGATAAACTCACATTCAACAAATTCGGAATTATTAATATGGAAATTAGAAAAATCACAGTTTTTAAAAGTACACGAATCAAAATCTGTACTACTTAATTGTTCACTTGTAAAATCTACTTTATTAAATGTTTCACTATCGTAATAATCACTCATCTTTCAAATATATAACATTCTATTAGCAATAAAAATAACCTTTATTTGTTTTTCTTATTTAGATATTTATAAAACTATTTCAATCTTATCTGTTTTTAAAAATCGTATTAAATTTCTTTATCTAATGCGGTTGAAAATTTCACTTAATTTTGACTACTTTTATTTACATTGCAATTATAATATTCATTAAAGTAAATTTACTTTAGCCTTTTCTTTTACTAAAAACATTGAAATCCCCTATTATGAAAAACCCCGTTTCTAAAATTATTACCTCTCTTCTTTATTTTTTTACTTTGATTTTGTTCTCATTATACTTTTTAGGATGTACTTCAGCAGAAAGCACAGAAAATGAAGACCAACAAATATCTTTATCAGAAGCTAAAAACATTTTAGTATTAGTTAATAATGCAAGAGCAGATGAAGGATTAAATCCGATAGTGCTTAATGACGCTCTAAATCAAGCTGCATATAAGCATAGTTTAGATATGGATACTAATAATTATTTTAGTCATACAGGTTCTAATTAATTCTAACTTTTCAGAAAGAGCTTCTGATGCTGGTTATATAGGTTTTCCTGCCGGTGAAAATATTGCCAAAGGACAAACCAGTGCATCATCTGTACATACAAGTTAGATGAACAGTGACGGACACAAAGCAAATATTTTAAATACAAATATTACCGAAATGGGATTGGGTTTAAGTGGAGTTTACTGGACCCAAATATTTGACAAAAAAATTAATTAAACTTAATTTTTTTCATCAAATATTTCCCTTTCTAAATTTCATAACAACACCATACTTCTTGGTAAAAGGTTTATATTCTTATTTCGTTAAATTCAATACTCTTTTACTTTAGTTATAATCATTCTTTTAATAACTAAAGCTTTACTACTAACAAATCAATATTTCTTCTAAAAATTAAGTTACACTACTTAATCTAGATAAACACTTTATATAGGTTTTCAATTTTTTTTTTAAAAAAACTTCTGAATACGGATACCCATCGAACTTATCTTAAAAATAGATTTACTTTTATAGTAATCAAACACTTAAAAACAAAAAAACACCCCCGAATCTATATTTACAACCTTACAAATAATACTATTATGACATACTATACAATAATTACTTTTCTCATAGTATCATACTATGTTTCTAGAAAAATCATGAAATATTCTAAAATAACTATTCATGAAAAAGAACCAGAAATAAAAAATTCTTTACTAAAATGGAAAATAGTCTACCGTAAAACAAATAAATGGACTGAATATGGTTTTGGTGACGGTGATTTGTTTCCTGGATACGGAAAACTATACCTAAAAGAATATGAGGTTTGGTATTCTGACATTGATTCTTTAGAAAAAAAAAGGATTACAAAAGTTCAGTGATAGAGCTACTCTTAATCGTGTACCTCGTAATACTTCAAAAATAACAGGAGAAAACTTCTTTTTTGATAGAATAGGAAGTGGATCTAAAATGATTTCATCTGGTTTAGATCAAAAAAAGAAAAGAAGGTGGTATTTTAAATTAACAGAAAAGAAACCTTTGTGGATTGAAACCAAAAACGTAATTGAAATGCAACACGAAAAATCAATAGAAAGAACCTATAAGAAGAAGACTATACAAACTCCTCAAATTATAGACAAAGAAGTAATTCCTGCATAATACCTTTAATTTGTGTATTAAACTAACTATAATTAGTTGAGTGTTTTTTGATATGAAAAAAACAACTATAAATATCTAATCATTTTAACAAACTTAAAACCAAACACTTTACGGTTAACTACACTCTAACACGTGGATATCCGTAAAGTTTCTTTTATTTATTCTTGTAAGCTTACACTCTAACTGTATATACAGTTGCTGCAAACAATTTCAAATTAGAAAAAAAATCTTCTAAAATAAAAAGTTGAAACTTAAATTCCTCAATTAAAACGGAAATAAGACTTTCAAAGAATTTATCAGACTAAAAAAAAACTAACGCAAACAGAGCAAAATCAATGAATAAGGCACAAAACAGCCTTTGCTACAATGTGTGTAATTAAAGACTAAATAAATCAAACATGAATTACTTAATTTTTAAACGCTTTTCTTATTTTTTACTCCTATTTATACTGCTTTCAAGTTGTAATAATGATAATTCTGAGTTAATAGAACCTATTAATATTTCTATCAATAAAGAAGTTAAAAACACACAAGTTATTCACCATGAAAATCAAGGGATACACGAACATAACTATTTGGCAAGAACAGATGGTTTTATTGAAGGATTTGAAACTGCTAGTAAAGGAGCGTATTCTCCTGCTAGTATAAGTTTGTCTTCTGGTAATTGGTATTTGAACGATGCCCTATTAGGTACACTCTCTAATGACAGAAAATATGGCTCAAAATCTATTAGAATTAGAAACAATGGATATGCTATAATGGAATTTGACATGGATAATGGTGCTCAATCTATAGCTATACGTCATGCCGTTTATGGCAATAATGGTTACTCAACTTGGCGTTTAATGGCCTCTTATGATCAAGGGGCTACATGGTATTATATTGGATCAGAAATAACCACATCATCTACCTTACTCAATACTGCTACATTTCTTGTTGATGACACCCAAAGTGTTAGATATGGTATATATAAAACTTCTAATAACTCTAATCGATTAAATATCGATAATATTGAAATTATTGTTAGTGTTAATAACAATAATCCAACACAAGACAGTAACCTTACATTTGGAAATCCTTCAGGCGCTGATACATCAAATAATAATTATTTTTTATCAAAAGGTGATTTTACATTATCATATAATAATGCAAAAGGTACTGCTAATTGGGTCAGCTGGCATTTAAGTGAAGCTTGGACTGGAGATGTAGAAAGGTGTAATTGTTTTAAATCTGACAGAACATTACCTTCTTCTTTTTATAAACCTACTTCTAGCGATTATACTAATACAGGATTTGACCGGGGACATATTTGTCCATCGGCAGATCGAAATGGTTCAGAAGCTTCAAATGAGAACACTTATTATATGTCAAATATTGCTCCTCAAGCACCAAATAACAATAGAGGTAGTTGGGCTAATTTCGAGGCATATTTAAGAACATTAATATTAGATGGAAACGAAATTCACATTATCTCTGGTGTATATGGTATTGGTGGTACAGGAAGTAATGGGGTTGCAAATACCATTGATAATAATCAAATAACAGTTCCAGATTCTTTCTGGAAGGTTGCATTAATACTCCCTAATGGTTCTTCAGATATAAGTCGCGTAAGTACTACTACAAGAATAATTGCAATCAACATTCCAAATGATCAAGGAGTCTCAACTGATTGGACTAATTTTATAACTTCAGTAGATGCTATTGAAAACCTAACTGGATATGATTTATTTGAAAACATCCCAGATTCTATTGAATCTATTATCGAGGCTAATCTAGATGGAGGATTAAATCAATAAAAACAACTATTTAGCAATATTACTTAACTTAAAATAATACTCTAAAAAGTTTAGTTATTGATTGATTTTATAATAAAGATTTAATCCGAAAATTATAATAACATAAAGTGTTAGTATAGAAAACAAATCTTATAACAAAAACAGTAGTTAATGACAGCAAATATTACCTGCAAAATTACAAGAACCTGGAGGAAGAAGCTCTACACAAACGCAAATATCCAATTGGGGTAAAATTTCATACAAAGGAGTAAATGCAAATATTATGATTAGTAAAATAGAGGTAAATTTAATAAACGAAGAAACTTTTTTAGTTTCTATATAATCTATTTTAAGTTGATCGTTGTTCTTTTCCATTCAATAAAAATAAGAAAAACAAAAGAGATACTAGTTCTTCTTAGGTTAGTGTCATATCAATATCAATGATAGTAAATTTAGCATCCTCAATTATGATTTTAGCTTCCTCAATACTTACATTGCCTTCCTCATTAACAACAATTGCAACCTTTTTAACATATTCAAGTAACTAACTATAAAAATCCCTTGTAAAAACACATTTTTAATTAAGTATACCTACTTAACAACAAACATTAGTTGTTATGCTCATAAAAGTATTCATCCTATAAACTATTATTAAAATAAAATATCCAGATAGCAGTATTTACACTTATTTTACATTAAAAAAACTTACTTTTATAACCAATATTTAAAATAAAAAAAACTTAATTATGAAATCCCCCTACTTAAGAACTACAACAAGTCATCTTACGTTTTTAATTATATTTAGCCTTAGCTTCTTTGCTTGTAGTAGTAACGATGCAACGGAATCTGCCGAAGAACAACTTTCTTTAACATCAGCTGAAAACATGTTGACATTCGTTAATGAAGCCAGATTAGATGCAGGTTTAAATACTTTAACACTTAATGATGCACTTAACACTGCAGCTTATAAACATAGTTTAGATATGGAAACTAACGACTATTTTAATCATATAGGATTAAATAACTCTAGTTTTTCAGAAAGAGCTATTAATGCTGGTTATGCAGGTTCGCCAATAGGAGAAAATATTGCCCGCGGACAAAGCTCTACCGAAGCTGCTTTTACGAGTTGGATGAATAGCGAAGGACATAGAAATAATATTTTAAATTCAAATGCTACTGAAATGGGGCTTGGTTTAAGTGGTGCTTATTGGACACAAGTTTTTGGTAAAGGAAATTAAATTATACTATTTTTAAAAATTATGTATCGTTTTATCAAAGGTATATGCCTGTAAAAGCATCGTTTGTTTTTTTAACTAAAATTTCTTTACTTTTTTTTAAGGTTTACAATTTTATAACGACATAGTATATTAATGAAGTCAAATAACAACAAAACTGTTTTATTCGTTTTCTCTCTCTCTGCAAAAAAAGAAGCAGAAAGAAAGCCGTTATTTGGTACACATAAAAAAAAGGTTTCAGAGTATTTTTTTAAACTTCAAAACCAAAGAACATTAGCCATTGCTAAAAAAAGTGGTGTTGATGTTGTTTGGATAGACGAAAAAAAACAAGAAGGAAATAGTTTTAACGAACGCTTTTCTAATGCTTTCAAATCATTATTTAAACAAGGTTACCAAAACGTAATCTCAATAGGTAATGATACACCAAATCTTACAACAAAACATTTAAAAAAGGCTATCCATTTGTTATTACAACAGCAAATGGTTTTTGGTCCTTCTAAAGATGGTGGTGTTTATTTATTAGGATATACCAAAGCCGCTTTTAACGAAACGGTTTTTAAAAACTTTGGTTGGTTAACCAACACGCTTTCTAATGAAATAAAAGACCATGCTATACAAGCAAACATTTCTTTTTCTGCTTTAGAAACGTTAATAGATATAGACACAAAAAATGCTGCTTTAGAGTATGCTTATGCAAATCCTAAAACTATTATTAGTGTTTATATTTTACTTCACTTCTATTTAATTAAGATAAAAATTGAGCAAATTGATGCTAATTTACCTAAACACATAGCTCTTTTTAATTTTCCTCTGCGAGGACCTCCATCATTATTATAAAACTTTATTAACTAAAAAGATCTACCTGTAATTTACTTGTTAACATTATTGTTAATGAGGCATATGGTGTTATTATTTTATTTAACTTATTATTTTATACTTATGAAAACAGCATTATTCGCTGTATTGCAATTCGTTGCAATAACATTATTCGCGCAAACGAATACCTATACATCAATCGTTGTTGATGAAAACAATGAGCCTTTGCCTTATGTTACCGTACATGAAGTAAACTCTAAAAATTATACAACTACCGCCAATAACGGAATTTTTACTTTAACAACAAACACTAAAAATTTTACTATTAATCTTTCTTTTGTTGGTTATACATCAAAAAATATAATTATTGAAAATGGCAACTTGCCTAAAAAAATAGTTTTAATACCAAGTTCAGAACAACTAAACGAAGTAGTTGTTACGGCTTTAGGAATTAAAAGAGAAAAACAATCATTAGCGTCTTCTGTTACCACAATAAAACCAGAAAAGTTAACCGAAGTAACCTTAACAAATATTGTAAATAGTCTTGCTGGGCAAGTTACTGGTGTGCAAGTTACCAACGGTTCTTCTGGTGTTGGATCATCATCTCGTATTGTTATTCGTGGAGAAAATTCTTTAAGCAGTAGTAATCAACCTTTATTTGTGGTAGATGGTGTACCAATTAGCAACCAACAAATTACCAGTGATCTTGTGAATGATGGTTCTTTACAAGAGGTAGATTATGGTAATGGTGCTTCTGAAATTAGTCCGGATGATATTGCTTCTATTTCTATTTTAAAAGGTGCAGGTTCAGCGGCTTTATATGGGGCAAGAGCTGCTAATGGAGTGGTATTAATTACTACAAAAAGTGGCAAAAAAACAAAAGGTTTAGGAGTAAGTATTAATAGTTCTTTAACAGTAGAATCGTTATTAACACTTCCAGATTATCAAAATGTATATGGTGGAGGTTCTAATGGTCAATATTCTTTTGAAAATGGTGCCGGTGGTGGTATTAATGATGGAGGATTAAGTAGTTATGGTCCACGTTTAGATCAAGGTTTTTTAATTAATCAATTTGATAGTCCTTCTGTAGATATTAATGGAAACGTTGTTCGTGCTGGTGATGTTATTTCTAGAACACTTGCAGATGGTACTTTAACACCTATTACAGCTACGCCTTGGGTTTCTAACCCTGATAATGTGCGTAATTTTTTTAAAACTGGAATTACCAAGCAGAATAATATTGCTATTAATTCTTCAGGAGAAAAAGGAAGTAGTAGATTATCTTATAGTAATTTAAGAAACGAAGGTATTGTACCTAATACCGATTTAAAAAGAGATGGTATTTCTTTAAGTTTAAATCAAAAAATTAACGAGCAACTAAATGTAAATGCTTTTGTAAACTATATTAATACCCGCAGTGGTAACAGACCAAATTTAGGATATGGATATGAAAATCCGCTTTATGGTTTTAATTGGACAGGTAGGCAAGCGAATGTAAATTCTTTAAAAGAATATTGGCAAGCTGGCCAAGAAGGCTCACAACACTTTGATATTAATTATAACTGGTTAACAAATCCATATTTAACCGTTTTTGAAAACACCAATAGTTTTAATAAAAACAGAGTTTTAGGAAACGCTGCAGCTGTTTATAATATTACAGATAAATTAACCGTAACTGCTCGTGCTGGTATAGATACTTATAACGATAAACGTGAGTTTAGACGTGCGGTAAGCACCAATGCAAACCTTGAAGGATCTTACAGAGAAGATCATGTGTATTTTAGAGAATTAAATACAGATGTATTATTTTCTTATAACAATAAGATTAATGACAATTGGAAATACAACTTAAGCGCAGGAGCCAATCGTTTTGATCAAGAAATTGAATACAGCTATACCTTAGCTCCGCAATTAGCCATTCCAGATATTTATACTTTGGCAAATTCTAAAGCTGCTTTAGTTGCCCAAAGTAATCTTTTTACTAAAAGAATAAATAGTATTTATGGTACTGGTAATTTAAACTATAAAGATGCGCTTTATTTTGATGTTTCTTATAGAAACGATTGGAGTAGTACGTTACCAGAAGGTAGCAATTCTTTTGCATATTACTCTGCTGGTATAAGTGCTGTTGTTAGTAAACTAACTAAATTGCCCGAAGCAATTTCATTTTTAAAATTGCGCTTTAGTGGTGCAAGTGTTGGTAATGATACAGATCCGTACCAAAACAATCAAAACTTTTTATTAAATCAAAATTATGGTACTGATTTTCGTGTAACCAATGAAAATGTGCTTAAAAACGCCAATTTAAAACCAGAAAGATTAAATGCTTTTGAAACAGGACTTGAAGCGTGGTTTTTTAAAAATCGTTTACAATTAGATGCCTCTGTATATCAAAACACCAGTGTAGATCAGATTATTTCTAGTCCTATTTCTCAAGCTAGTGGTTTTGGTAACTTTAATGTTAATGGCGGAAAAGTTCGTACTAGAGGTTTAGAAATTTTATTAAGTGGCGCCATCATCAAAAATAAAAATTTTAAATGGGAAAGTTCAGTCAATTTTTCTACTTCTAGAAGTATTGTTACAGAATTACCAGATGGAGTTGACCAATTTGTAACTGGTTCAGCTAACGTATTTTCTGGTGCTGGTGGTTCTAACAGTGTTTTTTACATAGCTAAAGAAGGCGGACGTGTTGGTGACATGTATGGAACTGGCTTTGTTGAAATTGATGGAGAAATTCTTCATAATGCAAACGGTTTGCCAGTACAAGATCCTAATCTTCGTTTATTGGGTAATTATAATGCAGACTTTCAAGTAGGTTTCCGTAATAAATTCACTTATAAAAATGTAGATTTATCTTTCTTATTTGATTGGAGACAAGGCGGAACAATTGTTTCAAGAACAAAAGCCTTAGGAAGTACTTCTGGTGTTTTAAAAGAAACTTTAATTGGTAGAGAAACAGGTATTGTTGGTGATGGTGTGGTTAATATTGGTACAGATGATGCCCCACAATATATTGCTAATACCACCAATGTTTCTGCACAAACATATAATAATAGCTTTTTTGATCGCGGTAACGAAGCAAGTGCTTTATACGATGCTTCTTATTTAAAATTAAGACAATTAAGTATTTATTATAACTTTACAGAAAGCCTTGTAAATTCTATTGGTTTTGAAAAAATAAAAATTGGTATAATAGGTAGTAATTTATTATTGTTTACTGAAAACCCTCACTTTGACCCTGAATTAAATGCGTTACAAGAACAAAGCATAACACAAGGAGTTGAAGATTTTTCGTACCCGTCAACAAGAAGTATAGGTATTAGTATTAAAACTGAATTTTAAGAACATGAAAAATTATAAAAATATATTTTTAGCTATCTTCATTTTTAGTACATTTTTTACTGCATGTACTAGTGATTTTGAAGAAATTAACACAAATAATAACAATCCAGAAGCGGTAGCTCCTCAATTTCTATTAACCAACGTTCTTTCGGTTTCTTCTGATTTAAACGCGTATGATCAAGGTTTCAGACAAGCAAATTATTTAGCACAATTTGCTGCTAGTATTGAGTTTGAACGTATTGATCGTTACGAAATGGGATCTAACAGTGGCTATTGGGATGCAATTTTTGGTTTATTAACAGATATTGAATCAATACAGGCATCTGAAAACACCAACAGTGCATACAATGCAGTGGGTGATATTATGAAAAGTTATTTATTTTCTCAATTAACTGATTTATGGAATGATGTTCCGTATACAGAAGCTTTAGGTGCTATTAACGGTGTTTTTTCTCCTAAATATGATACGCAAGAAAGTATTTATACAGATCCAGAAACAGGAATTTTGGCGGTTTTAAAAAATGCAACTGCTGCTTTGGAAAACAACAATGCTGTTATTGAAGGTGATGTTTTATTTAATGGCGATTTAGATAAATGGATAAAGTTCGCAAATTCTTTACAGGTACGTTATTTAGTACGTATTAGTAAACGTTTAACAGATTTTTCTGATTTACAAGCTTTAGCAGATACTGGTAATTTAATGCAATCTAATGATGATAATGCTGTACTTCCTTATTTAAGTACTTCTCCTAATCAGTTTCCTTTGTTTAATGCTGCTTCTGGAATTAACCAAGAACATTGTATGACTGTTACTGTAGAAGAAATTTTAAAATCTTGGGATGATCCAAGAATGGAAGTTTTATACAAACCTACCAATGCTACTGCTAACACAACAGTTGAATATTATGGCTTGTTAAACGGGCAATCTAGCAATACTATTGCTGCTAGTGGTGTAGATTTAAATAATATATCGTTATTTGGTAGTATTTTTAGAGATGTTGCTGATGGTGTTGATGCACAATACATGCAGTATTCTGAAACTCAGTTTGCTTTAGCAGAAGCTGTAGCTAAAGGATATATTGCTGGAGATGCAAATACGTATTATCAAAATGGTATTATGGCTAGTTTTGAATATTATAACACTACAGTTCCTGTAGATTATTTTACAAGAACGGCTATTGCTTTAGATGGAAGCACAGGTGATATTACTAAAATATTAACTCAAAAATGGTTGAGTTTAATTTCTGTTGGTCATGAAGCATGGTTTAATATTCGTAGAACAGGAATTCCTAATTTAGTAGCAGGACCTGATAATTTTAACGAAGGTAATTATCCGGTTAGGTATTTATATCCAGAATCAGAACAAGCTTCTAACAATGCAAACTATCAAGAAGCTATAGAAAGAATTGGTGGCGATACTATTAACAGTAAAGGTTGGTGGGAAAAAGATTAAACTACATTGGTTTTAACTAAAAAGAAATTAAACCCCGTAATTTATATTTCGAAACTGCGGGGTTTCAATATAAAAACAACGTTTCTAGATGTTGCATTTGAGCTATTTAAAAAAATACGGCTGCTTTATTTTTTATATAAGTATCAATTACATCAGACTCTTAAATGTCGCTCTGCGATTAAAAATTTTACCTAATGATTAATTATATAAAAATTACCTCTACTTTTATTTTACTATTTGTTTTTGGGATTGCTATGGCGCAAGAAAAGCCCATACATTTAATTATAGATGCAGATACAGCAAATGAAGTAGACGACTTATTTGCTATTGTTCGTGCTATAGACGAACCTGCTTTTAATCTCTTAGGCATTACCTCTGCTCAATTTCATAAATCTCCACAAGCTACTAAAAATACAGTTGCAGAAAGTCAGGCTATTAATGAGCAAATTATAAAAGAGATGCATCGTCCTGAAATAAAATTACCTTTAGGTAGTAATATTCCATTGCAATCTTTAAGAACACCTTCTCCTTCTGAAGCTTCTAAATTTATTATAGAAAAAGCTCATGAAATGAAAAAAGGTGAAAAATTAGATCTTGTTATTCTAGGTTCTTGTACCAATGTAGCTTCCGCTGTTTTAGAAGATCCATCTATTATATCAAAAATTCGTATAAATTATTTGGGGTTTTGGCATGCATTAGAAACTAATACTTATAATAAAAAAGAGTTTAATTCTGGTAATGATCCTTTAGCTGTAGATGTTCTTTTGAATACTTTAAATTTAGAATTTAATGTTATGACAGCTACAACTTCACAGCATTTAGTTTTTAAAAAAACAACGGTAGATAAAGAGCTAAAAGGAAAAGGTGGTATTAAAGATATATTGGTAAAACGTTGGAAGACATATAATCGCTGGTGGACAAAGAAAGACCCTGAGAAGACAGCTTGGATTATGTGGGATGTTGCTATTATTGAAGCTTTAGCTCATCCAGAATATGCAAAAAAAACACTATTACAAACTCCAAAAGAAAACACAAAACGAACTATTGGTGTGTATACACATATTAATATAAATGCCATGGAAGCTGCGTTTTGGAAACACCTTAATAAGTTATAATATGATGTATATTGATATAAATACCAATTTTAAAACCATTGAAGGATTTCTATTAGAAATCGGGTTTTTAAATAATCAAGAAGAGATTTTAGCTATAGAAAAACCTGGTGAAGGTAATATGAATGTGGTGTTACGTATAAAAACCAATGAGCGTTCTTTTATTCTAAAACAATCTCGTCCTTTTGTTCAAAAATATCAAGATATTCCTGCTCCTGAAAATCGTATTGATGTAGAGTATCAATTTTATAAAGCTATTGAAAACTCAGCTATAACATCTCATGTTCCTAAAATCCTTGCTTATGACGCTAAAAATTATGTGTTGATTTTAGAGGACTTAGGGAATTGCCATGATATGAGTTCTATATACAAAACTCGTACTATAGATAATCTTACCATAACAACTTTAGTTACTATTATTTCTAATATTCATAAAAGTAGCGTTGCAACTAATTATCCTGAAAACAAAGAATTACGAGCACTTAACCATCAACATGTTTTTGTATTACCATTTGTTTCTGACAATGGTTTTTCTTTAGATACTATTCAAAATGGTTTACAAACACTATCGCAATCTTATAAAAACGATACAGCCTTAAAAAAACAAATTACTTTAGTAGGAGAACGTTATTTATCTGAAGGAACTGTTTTATTACATGGCGATTATTATCCTGGAAGTTGGATGACTTTAAAGGATGATTTTTATGTAATTGATCCTGAATTTAGTTTTAAAGGTTTTCCTGAATTTGATCTTGGTGTAATGGCTGCACATATTTTTATGGCCACGAATAATAAGTTAATGATTTCAAAAATAAAAAAAGAGTATCAACTTGCTTTAGATGAACGTCTTTTCTTACAAATAACAGGTATTGAGATCATGCGTAGGTTAATAGGTTTAGCGCAGTTGCCTTTAGAAAGAACTCTTAATGAAAAACAAGAAATGCTTAAAATTGCTAAATCTTTAATTATGGATTAAACATTTCTATGGAAACTTGTAAAGCTTAAAAAAACTAGTCATTTATCTCCGATTAAATTATTATTTCTAATCAACTATAAATGAACAAAAAAAAGCTACCAAAAAGATAAGTTTGGTAGCTTTTTTTAATTGATTTCTAATTTATTTTAATCCTCTTGCTTCTAGCATTGGTGTTGCTTTAGGGTTTCTACCTGCAAACGTTTTATACATCTCTGCATAATCCATTGTGTTTCCTTTTGATAAAATTTGATCACGAAATTTTTGTCCGTTTTCTCTCGTTAACAATCCATTATCTTTAAACCAATCATACGCATCATGACTTAACATTTCTGTCCATAAATAAGAATAATACCCTGCTCCGTATCCACCAGCAAAAATATGCGCAAAATAAGTAGATCGGTATCTTGGAGGTACTTCATCTATTTTTAATTGCATTTTAGCTAATGCTTCCTCTTCAAATTTAGCAACATCACTTATATCTGTATCTGTTGAAATTGTATGCCATTGCATATCTAAATTAGAAGAACATAAGTTTTCTATAATAGAATATCCTTGGTTAAAAGTTCCTGCATTTTTAATTTTTTGTAATAACACATCTGGAATTACTTCACCTGTTTTATAATGCAATGCATAATTATTTAAAACTTCAGGATGTGTTGCCCAATTTTCATTAAACTGCGATGGAAATTCTACAAAATCTCTCGCTACGCTTGTACCTGAAATAGAAGCATATTTTTGATTTCCAAACAATCCATGAACTGCATGACCAAATTCATGAAACATTGTTTCCACCTCATCAAAACTTATTAATGCTGGTTCTCCATCTGCTGGTTTTGATGAATTACAAACATTATAAATTACTGGTTTTTGATTTCTTAATTTCGATTGCTTTACAAAAGCACTCATCCAAGCTCCTCCTCTTTTGGTATCTCTAGCAAAAAAATCTCCATAAAATAAACCTAAAGCTGATCCATCTTCTTCAAATAACTCATATACCACAACATCTGGATGATACACAGGAATATCTGTACGTTTTTTAAATGTTATTCCATATAATTTTGTTGCTGCATAAAACACTCCTTTTTCTAACACATTCGTCAATTCAAAATACTGTTTTACTTCTTCTTCATCTAAACTATATTTAGATTTACGCACCTTCTCTGCAAAATGATTCCAATCATACGGCTTTAATTTAAAATCAAAACCATTTTTAGTTATTTCTGCTTGAATCTCTTTTGTTTCAGATTCAATTTTAGCTAAAGAACCAGGAATTAAGTTTTTAAACATATCAAAAACTTTATCTGGCGTACTTGCCATAGTTCCTTGTAGACTCCAACTTGCATAATTATCAAACCCTAAAACTTGTGCTTTTTGTGCTCTTAATTTTGCTAATTCTTGTACCATTTCTCTAGTATCAAATACGCCTCCTTCTGTTCTACAAATTGATTTTTGATACAATTCTTTACGTACTTCTCTATTCTCTAATGTTTGTAAAGATGGTTGTTGCGTAGTATTTATTAACTGAATTTCATAAACACTATCTTTTTTAATCGATTTAATTTTTTCTTCTGAAAAACCTTTTAATTTCTCTTTATCACTAACGACCAATCCTCCTTTTTTGCTTGCATCTAATAACTTTTTACCAAAATCGTTTGTTAACGTTGCTATTTGCGAATTGATTTCTTTTAATTGATTTTTCTTTTCTTCAGATAAATTAGCTCCTGCTTTTACAAAGTTTTTGTAATACTCTTTTACTAGATGAGCAGATTCTGAATCTAAACCTAATTTGGCTACAGAATTATAAACTTTTTTTATTTTTTCAAACAAAGCTGTATTTAATAAAATATCATCATCATGTTTAGAAAATTTTGGAGCTAATTCTTTTTGATTTGCCTTAATAACATCATTGGTGTGTGCACCTGCTAATCCAGAAAAAACCGACTGAACACTCTCTAGTGTTTTATTACTTTCTTCTAAAGCTAAAATGGTGTTTTCAAAAGTTGGATTTTCTTTGTTTGCTATAATTTTTTCAATTGCTTGATTCTGCAATTTCATTCCCTCTAAAATCGCTGGTAAAAAATGTTCATTTTTTATTTTTGTGAAATCTGGTGCGCCATAAGGCAATGTACTTTTTACCAATAAAGGATTTTCTGCTATCGTCATTTCTTTCTCTTTTTTAGTTTCTTTCGTTCCACATGACAATGTAAAAATTGAAACTGCTAGTAGTATTATGTTTTTTTTCATTTTTAAGAAGGGTTGGTTTTAATATTTTTAATTGATCGTGATTATTATACTTTTTAACTCCTTTTTTCTAAATCATTGAAAAACTGAAATAAGAATTAAATCTTATACTTTAAAAGTAAATTGCATCAATCAAAACCCAAATATACATTATCAATTTTAATATCATCAATATAAATAAAGAAGCTAAAACGCTGTATAAAAATTTCCTTTTACTCCCTTTTTTATATTTAGGTTTTATATACTTAAGTTGTACTGGTATGAAAAATAAAAAAGCAACTAAAGCAATACATATATCTATACATATGTGAAAAAAAATAGCAAAACTATTTAATGCATTAAAAAAAAAATGACCAACATCTATTAAAACATCTAAGGTTTCTATACCTGAATTACTATCGTAATTATTGGATTTCTCTTTAAAAAAAATACTTAGTTCAATAAAAAACAGACCTATATTAAATATTATATAAATTATTAACCATATTATTTTTACTAAAATTTGTTTTAGTATTCTCATAATTTTTATTTTTTATTACAAGATCAAATATCTTCAAACACATTAATTTCACAAACACCAAATACATTAATAACTGACGATATAAAATATATTAAAATTAAAAAAACACAATAAAAACAACATCTAAATAAAATAATATCAATGATTTAATTTGTAAATATTAAAACAAACTTATTCTATCTATTGAATTTTATAAAACTAATTGTATTACTATTTATTATGCACCTACAATACATTTCCTTTTTTTTACGTTTATATTGTTTACTTCACTTACTTTCTTACATAATATTCACCTATAATTATCTTATTTTTTTCACAAAAAAAACAAAAAAATAATTTTTCACTGAAAACAGGGTATTAAATACAATTTAATCTCCTTTACTTTAACCCTTTAAAAAAAACATATTTTAATCATAAGATGTTAAACAAAATCCAAAGTAAAGAACAATTAAAAAAAATAATGCCTTTTTTTAATGATGAAGAACTTGAATACTATTATATTTTAAGAACTTCTTGTTTAGAGTTAATAGAAACCGATTTTAAAGAAGACGCTAAAGATTATTTTCTTAATCTAATAAATAAAGTGGACACTTCTTTTAATGACTATAACAAAAAACTTATAACAGGTATTAACAATATGTTAGAGAAGCTTCCAACAAAGAACTCTGAAAATGTTTTTCAATTAATAAGTTTTTTCTTTATTACATCTGGTGATTATTCTATTCGTATTCGCCCTTATAAAACTGTTAATGAAGATAATCACGAACAAGATTTAAACGCTGTAGATTATGGAGATTTAGGGAACTATTATTTAGATGATTTAACAGATATGTACAATGAATGTTATTATAATAGTTTCTCTGAAAATTATGAAGATGACTTAGAGGATATTTTCTCTTTAATTAAAGATAAGAAAATGGCTCAAGTTGAATTTTTAATAAAAGAATGTGTGTCTAAATTTAATTTATCCCAATTAAATATCACGTACCCATTATACATCTATATTGATTATGAAGATTCATTTGCTGGTTCTGGTACTTTTATTAGTAAAATAGATGCTTAAAAATATTCCCCCCCTTTAATCCTTTTTAAAAACAATTAATCCCTTAAAATTATGTACAAGATTATTATTACCTCATTAATCCTTTTATTTACCACAAATTTTTATGCGCAAGAAAAACCAACAGCTACTAACACAGGATATTCTGGCGAACTAACCGCATATACTGGTACTACTAATATTCAAACTGATAATACAGTAATTGAAAACAAATTAATATCAGGAACCATTACTATAAACGCAAATAACGTAACTATAAAAAATTGTAAAATTACTACAGGTGGTTTTTATGGTGTAAACGTTAAAACTGGTGAAAATGCACTTATTGAAGATTGTGAAATTGAAGGTATGCAAAGCGCAGCCATACTTGGTAGAAATTTTACTGCCAGACGATGTAACATCTGGAATAGTGGTGCCGATGGTATTAAGCCATACAGTAACTTTCTTATTGAAGCCTGTTATTTTCATCATTTAGGTTATGTTGAGGATGCTCATGCCGATGGTATACAATTAGTTAGAGAAGGTGATGGTGTTATTACTGGAAATAACTTTGATATGGGGCCTGAAGAAGGTTATAAAAACAGCCAATGTATTATTATTCAATCTAATGATGCTGCTGTTGACGATATTGTAATTGATTCCAACTGGATTAATGGTGGTGGTTTTAGTGTTCAAATTAGAGAAAGAAACTATGGCCTTCCAACTAACATATCTATTACAAATAATTTATTTGGTAGAGATGCTCAATTCGGAACTCATATTGTAGATGGAGATGATGCTGTAACTAACAATATTATTAATTGCAACAGATATGAAGATACTAACGAATTAGTTGAAGACACAACATGTGATGAGACATTAAGTATAAATACCATAGAAACTTCTAATATTAAAAGCTTTCCTAATCCTGTTATAAATGAATTACATATTTTAGAAAATAAAGGAGCTCTTTATGAACTATATAGCAATACTGGTAAATTAGTAATGAAAAACGTTATTACAAGTAATAATTATGATGTAAAAACCAACGCTCTTTCATCTGGAGTTTATTTCATGAAAATTTTCACAGAAGAAGGTGTCACAACAAAAAAAATAATTAAAAATTAATTTTTTTAATCCCCAATAAAGTAACTCCTTTTTTACAAGGGGTATTATAAAGTCTAATATCCCTTGTTTTATTAATCACGTGACCGCTTTTCTATTTATATGTTATCATAACATCTAATATATCAACAGAAAAACAAATTAATCTTTCAATTAAAAATTATGATTAACAAATTAAAACTATTTAAAAATTATTCATTTGTAGTATTTATTATTTTCATAACTACTTACAGTTGTTCTTCAGACACTAATGATACTGAACCTGAAACCCCTTCAACAGTTGATGAAGTTGAAGCTCCAGGAACCAACATTAATAGTGTTTCTTATTACAACGATCTTATAACATTTCATTTTTCTGAATCTTACACTGTAGGACAATACGCTAACGGAGATTATTGGGTTTACAATGAAGGAAATGATATAACTATTACACAAATAACTCCTGTCTCTCAAAATGTAAGTGGACGTATTATTAATGGTACTATGCTTAATCCTGAAAATAGTGAAAATCAAGGTTATGACAACGCCGCAAGAGACATGGGATATGAAGATTTTTTAAATGTAGATCCTGGTAATACAAATTCTAATTTAACGGTATCTTCAGGTACATCTATCATCAAATCAATCTCTACAGAATCCGCAGATGGAAGACCTATTATTAGTGATGCCGCTATACTAACTGTAGTCGCTGAAATTCCTTTAGAAAATTCTTTCAGACCGCCGTATACAGGTTCTAACAAAACAGTTATTGCAACTACAAATAATCTTAATTTTGATGCTTTAGGAACACATCCTCGATTAACAGATGAATACAATATTGAAGAAGTTACTCATTATTATGATAAAGTTTGGTTAGAACATAATACTGCATGGACATCTAGAGATATTCATCCTGCTAATCATATGCCTCCTTATGGAAGAGATTTAGCTAATAAATCTGCCATTGGTTTAATCCTTTTACAATTAGATTATACTAATGAAGAAAAGAAACAACTTTTAATAAACCTAGTTCAATACGGACTTGATATTTATGGTTTAGCTCAAAATGGAGCACAATGGAACAATAGTGGTGGACATAATTTAGGTAGAAAAATGCCTCTTTTATTGGCTGGTAAAGTATTAGATAATGATGATATATTAACTTATGGAGATAAAGAGCAATACTTTATTTTTCAGGATGATCAACAGCATTTTTATGTTAGTGAAACTGAAGTAGCTATTACGAATAGTGATGCTTGGAGACCTGATGATAGAGCAACACTTACACCTTACACTGTAAATGATATTGGTTTAGCTGAATGGGGAATTCATCATGCTGATGAACCAGAAGAAGATAATGCTAATTGGGGAGCTATTTACCGTAATATTTGTGGTTATGCTCAAACTTCTCATATCTTAGCCGCAAGACTTATGGATTTAGAAGATGAATGGAATTGGTCTCCTGTTTTTGATTATACAGACCGTTTTTATGAAACACAATCTGATGATTTTGATCCTTATATAGTTAGTCTTTGGGAAGCTTATCGTTAAATTAAAAAAAGCACTGATTATAAATATCAGTGCTTTTTTAATTTTATTCTACAGCTTTCAAGCTCAAATCCATATTATAAACGGAATGCGTTAAAGCTCCTGATGAAATAAAATCTACACCACATTCTGCATATTCACGAATTGTTTTTTCATTAATTCCTCCTGAAGATTCAGTTAAACAAATATCACCGATTAAAGCAACCGCTTTACGAGTGTCTTCATAATTAAAATTATCTATTAAAATTCTGTACACACCTTCGTTGGTTAAAATCTCTTTGATTTCTTCTAAACTTCTTGCTTCCACAATAATTTTTAAATCCAAACCTTTTTCAGCTAAATAAGTCTTTGTTTTAGTTATGGCTTGTGATGCTCCACCAGCAAAATCAATATGATTATCTTTAATCATTACCATATCATATAAAGCAAACCTATGATTTACGCCTCCTCCTATTTTTACAGCCCATTTTTCTAAAGCACGAATTCCAGGAGTTGTTTTACGAGTGTCTAAAACCTTTGTTTTTGTTCCTTCTAATAAATTAGCAAAGAAATTTGTTTTTGTAGCAATCGCACTCATACGTTGCATGGCATTTAAAACCAAACGTTCTGCTTGTAAAATAGATTGCGATTTACCAGAAACATACATTACAATATCTCCGTACTTTACTTTCTCTCCATCATTTATTAAAGTTTCTATCTGTAAATCTTTATCTACATATGCAAAAACCATTTTAGCAAATTCAACACCCGCTATAATTCCTTCATCTTTTACTAATAATTTTGCTTTCCCTATCGCAGTATCTGGTATACATGATAATGAAGTATGATCTCCATCTCCAATATCTTCTCGTATTGCATTGGTGATTATTAATGCTAACTCTTTGTTAAATTGTTCTTCTGATATCATAATTATTCAATTCTTGATGTAAAAATAATGTTTTCATCAAGAATTAAATAATCTGTTACAAAAAGATATGTTTATTATTTAAAAGAGATCTTTTCCAAAATAAAAAATGGTTAAGCCTATTATTTTTTTAGCTCTTTTAACTTTTCCTTTTGAAGCATAATTATGAGCAATATCCATTAAAAAATTTATTGTTGCATTTTCAGGATATAGCTTTCTTAATCTGTATATATAATATGGAATTTTTAAGTCGTCTTCTGTATAAGATACTTCTGTATAACTTTGTAATAAATTCAAATGTTCAAACCCAAATTCAAAAGTAGGTTCAATTTGTGTTCCTTCTCCAAAATCATTCCATGTTGCCACTTGAATAAAGTCTACTTCATACTTTAATGATTCTTCAAATGTTTCTTGAAAAGTTATTGTTTGATTTCCTGTTATTTGCCAATCTGACTCTAAATTAGACTTCCAACCTCCTTCAATATAATAATCATTAAACCTTGGGTATGCTATACCTCCAACAATATTTGTTTTAAAGTCAATAACATTATTATAATAGCCAGATAGTGTTTCTATATGGTTTTCATCTATCCAAGTATATTCTCCTTGAGAATTACCTTCACCTATTTTACTAGCTGAACTCCATATTGTTAACAAACTTTTTTCTGTACTTAATGATTCTAAAATAAGCTCCCAATCACTTGGTGTATCAATATAATTTGGCCCAAAAATCATAAATAGAGGATCTTCATTTATATTTATATAATTTTCTTTTATAAAATACTCTTGTTCAACATATTTTAGATCTTCAATCGCTTGATTTATTTGTAGCTCATTCAACAACGTTTTTGCTTGTTCATTTATAACTCTGTCTTCATACATTACAGCAAAATCTAAATCTGTTTTATCTAGTTCAGTAATGAAGTTTTCCATTCCTAATCTAATATTTTCAAAATCTAATACATCTCTTTGTCCATACCAATCAAAAATAACTCCATCTACACCACATAACTTCATTAACAATAAGTGATACTGTTGTACATCTTTATCGTTTGTAGAATAAGGCCCTATTAATGGATAATAATGAGATGCTATTTCTCTTTTACCTTGACTATTAATTAAATCAGGATTTCTATTTATCATTGTCCAATGTTGTCCCCAAAAACCATCCACTTCTAAAGACTGAAACCAAGGCATATAATGTACATAAATAGGCTTCCCTATTTTTTTTTGTTTCTCTTCGGTAACGATCAGATTTTTTGATAAATTATTTTTCTCTTCTGTTATTAATTTATTTAAATCATAATCATCTATGGTTTCTTGCCATTTTTCATAAACCTTTATTTTTTTTAAGTCTATTAATTCTTTTTCCTTTGCACTTACTAAATCTTCAGTTGAGCAATTGACAGTAATTACTACAAGTAAGGCTATTGATACTTTTTTAAAAAAAACTGTTTTCATAATTTTATTTACATTTTTTGTTATCAAAATACCCCCTCTTAAAAGATACCAAAAACAATTTTTCTTATTAGCATAATACAATCCTTTTTTTAATTTAATTTTGTCATTATTAAATAGTAAAAATGAAAATTAAGTTACTTGTAATAGGTAAAACCGATAATAAACAATTGATGTTATTAATTGATGAATATCAAAAAAGACTTAAACATTATATTAAGTTTGAGCTGGATATTATTCCGGATATTAAAAACGTTAAGAATTTAAGTGAAGCGCAACAAAAAGAAAAAGAAGGGGAATTAATTTTAAACAAACTCCAAAATACTGATCAGTTGGTGTTATTGGATGATAAAGGAAAACATTTCACTTCTATAGAATTTTCGCAATATTTACAAAAAAAAATGAATTCGGGTATTAAACAACTAGTATTGGTTATTGGTGGGCCTTATGGTTTTTCGGGTGCTGTTTATAAAAAAGCAACAGGAAAATTATCGTTATCAAAAATGACATTTTCTCATCAAATGATTCGTTTGTTTATTGTAGAACAATTATATCGTGGATTTACTATTTTACGAAACGAACCTTATCATCACGAGTAAAAAAGAATAAAAAAAAGGTGCTTTTGAAAATTTCAAAAGCACCTTTTTCATTTATAAATAGAATGCATTTTCTTAAAAATTGTACGCAAAATTTGCTACAAAGTTTCTTGATTTCTGTGGTGCTAAACGATATGACCAATATTGTTCATCCGTTAAGTTATTTGCCTTAATTCCAAATGAAAAACTATCTACTTCATATGTTACTCCAAAATCTAACACTGTATATGATGGTATAGTAACTGTTTCATTTACCGTATTTGTTTGAAACGAAGAACTCCCCGTATTACCACCTAATCCGATTAAAAGTTTATTCTTGCTTTTTCCTAATACATTATAATCCATCCACCAATTGAATAATTTATCTGGACCAGATCTTTCTGGACGTAAACCATCTTGCTCACCATCTTCTGTATTTTGCAACTCACTTTCGTTATATGCAAATCCCATTAAAACATTAAAGTCTTTAATTGGGTTCGCTATAAATTCTATCTCTAAACCTTTACTGGTTTGTGTTCCGTCTTGAATATCAAAATCACTATCATTAGGGTCTTCTCTAACAATATTTTCTACTTTAATATCGTAATAACTTACAGAACCCGATAATTTGTTTTTGAATATATCGAACTTAACTCCTCCTTCAATTTGATTTGCATGTTCTGGATTAAAACTATTTCCGTTTTCACTAGTTCCTGATTGATTTGCAAAACCATTCATACAATTACCGAAAACAGCTAATTGTTCTGGTAAAATTTGATATACTAACCCTAATTTTGGTGATAACGCATTTTGACTAAAACCTTCACCAAGTGTACCTGTAAGTATATCATACGTTCCTTTATCATTAAAATGATCGAAACGCAGACTTAACATTACTGAAAGGTTATCCGTAAAATTAACAACATCAGAAACGTAAGCACTATACGTATGTGTAGTTTGGTTTCTTAAAGTTCTAGAACCATCCGCCATTTGCGTATCTATATAAGACTTGTTAAACTCGTTATAATAATCGGCACTTCCATATTCGAAATCTGATGTATTAATAAATGTTACATCTCTATCCTGACCATAATTATAATAATTAATTCCTACTACCAATTTGTTTTTAATAGTTCCGAAATTAAATTTTCCAGTAAAGTTTTGTTGTAAGTTAGTAGAGTTATAACCATAATGACCATTATATACTCGAGCTCTAAAAGTTGTTGCAGAGCGACCATCAATACGAGAAGTATATCCATCTGAACTTGTTTGTGTTCTTGCAAAACTTGTAGAAGATGTCCAATTTTCTGATAATTTATATTTCAATTCTCCAAAAATATCTAAATTTTCACCTGTATAAAATATGTCGTTAGAAGCATAAGAAACATTATAATAATCTATAAAATCTAAAGCACTTCTGTTAGCAATATCGCCAGTATCTACTGTATGTCTAACAGGAGAAGTTCCTCTTGTTTTTGTATACTCAACGTCAAAATTTAATTGAGTTTTATCATTAATTTTATAGGTTAATGAAGGCGTAAATGCTATATTATTTGTAAACCCAGCATCCTGAAAACTTTTTTCTCCATGTACAGCTCCATTCAATCTAAACAATACTGTTTTAGATTCATTAACAGGTGTATTTATATCTACAGTTAAACGGTTTAAATTCCAACTTCCACCGCTATAAGCTACAGAACCACCAAAACCTTCGTATGGCTTTTTGGTTACTCTATTTAACAAACCTCCATAAGAAACCTCTGAACTACCAAATAAAGTAGCAGATGGACCTTTAAGAACTTCTATTCTTTCTAAATTAACAGGGTCTATAGCATTTTGATTGAAAGTTGTTAAGCCATTTCTTATTTTAGGCTCTACCTCAAAACCTCTAGAATAAAACACTAGCCTGTTTTGATTATACTTAACAGGTATACCTGCTCCCACTACATTTTTAAAAGCAGCATCAAAATCTGTAACCAACTGTTTTTCCATTAATTCATCAGAAACCGTTATATACACTTGTGGATTTTCTATATTCTTTATAGGCAGTCTTGCTACGTAAGAAGATTCTCTTTTGGTTACAGGAGATCCTTTTTTCCCACTGACCAAAACCTCATCTAAACTTTCAATGTTATTTTCTAAAACAATATTTAAAGTCGTTTTATTACCTTTTATAATATCTACTTTTCTTTTTACCGTTTTCTTTCCAACATATGATACAAATAAAGTATACTTATCAGCAGGTAATTTTGTGAACCTGTAAAAACCTTCGTTATTTGTAACTGTCTTAAAATTTGTCCCTTTTAAACTTACATGTGCACTTGATACAACATTGCTATTATTATCTTTTACAAATCCTTCTAAACTTATATTTTCATTTTGGGCATTTCCTATATAACTTAATACTAAAAGAGTACTAAGAATTACTCTTTGTAAAAAAAACTTCATGATTAATGTATTTTTAATTTTGGACAAAAGTATACCTATTTTTATTTATTCTAAATAAAAAAAATGTTTTTTTAGCTGTTAAAGTTTATTCAACAACATATATTAACTTTACACTTTTAATTATCAACATATATTATGAAACTTGTTTTCGCAACCAACAACTTAAATAAACTAGCTGAAGTACAAAAAATGCTTCCAGATAGTATTGAATTACTTTCATTAAAAGACATTAATTGTTTTGATGACATTGAAGAAACAGCCTCTACTTTAGATGGAAATGCTAAAATAAAAGCCAATTATATTACCGAAAAGTTTGGTTATAATTGCTTTGCTGATGATACTGGTTTAGAAGTAGAAGTTATTAATGGAGCTCCTGGAGTGTATTCTGCACGTTATGCTGGCGAGCCTGTGAATTCTGAAAACAACATGGTTAAATTGCTGAATGCTTTAGAATCTCAAACCAATAGAAAAGCACAGTTCAGAACTTCTCTTTGTTTAAACTTAAATGGAGAACAATTTTTATTTAATGGTATTTGTAAGGGTGATATATTGGATAAAAAACATGGAGAAACAGGATTTGGTTATGATCCTATTTTTCAACCTAAAGGTTTTGAAGAATCTTTTGCTACGATGTCTCCTGACCTAAAAAACAAAATTAGTCATAGAGGCTTGGCTATTCAAAAATTAATTGCATTTTTAAAAGATTATAAATAGTAATTTTACTTTTGGATATACATCAAAATGAATTCAAAAAAAACATACACCAACTACTTTATACTTTTATCAGTCTCATTGATTTTTTTTGGGTTTATAAATATTAGTTTGGGTTCCGTTTCTATACCTTTTAATGAAATATTAACTATAATATTTGATGGAGAAACATCTAAAAAAAGCTGGCAAACTATTATTATAAATTATCGAATTCCAAAAGCTTTAACTGCTATTTTAGTTGGCTCTGGATTATCTATAAGCGGATTATTAATGCAAACTTTATTTAGAAACCCTTTGGCTGGCCCTTTTGTACTAGGTATTTCTTCTGGTGCAAGTTTAGGAGTTGCATTATTAATTTTAGGCTCTGGCTTTTTAAGTGCTGTTTTTATTCCTATTAGTATTTCCAATTGGTCCTTGGCTATTGCATCTAGTATTGGTGCTTTTTTAGTTTTAATAGCTGTAATGATTGCTGCTAAGAAAATTAAAAATACCATGTCTATTTTAATTATTGGTCTAATGTTTGGCTCATTAACAGCTGCAATTATTAGTATACTATCTTACTTTAGTACATCTGAACAAATTCAGCAATTTCAATTTTGGGGGTTTGGTAGCTTGGGGAATTTAGGCTGGCATGAACTATTAGTTTTTGGAAGCATTTATACAATTGCTATTATTGGTACTTTTTTTGTTATCAAACCTTTGAACAGTTTTTTATTAGGTGAAAACTATGCTAAAAGCTTAGGTATAAACATACAAAAAAGTAGAAACCTTATTTTAATTATTACCTGTTTACTAACAGGTGTAATTACTGCTTTTTCTGGTCCAATTGCTTTTGTAGGTTTAGCTGTTCCTCATATAGCAAAACTTATTCTTACCACATCAAACCACAAAATATTATTGCCAGCTACCGCCGTTTTAGGTGCTATAATTTTATTAATTTGCGACAGTATTGCTCAATTACCAACTACAGAATATACATTACCCATTAATGCAATTACCTCTTTATTTGGAGCACCTATTGTTATTTGGTTATTGGTACGAAAAAAGAAAATTTATGTATAATATGAATTCTCCTAAAAAAAATATCGTCTTAAAAACTGAAAATTTAGTTATTGGTTATCATCATAAAAAAAGATCGAATATTGTAGCTAAAGATATTAATGTAGCCATTGAAAAAGGAACATTTGTTGCTTTACTTGGTAAAAACGGTATTGGAAAATCTACCTTATTGAGAACAATTTCTAAAGTTCAAGAACCTCTGGATGGTAAAATTTTTATTAATCAGAAGAAAACAACTGATTATAAAGATGAAGAATTAGCAACACTTTTAGGTTTAGTTCTTACTGAACGTTTACCAACAAGCCAACTTACAGTTTATGAATTGGTTGCGCTTGGAAGACAACCTTATACCAATTGGATTGATACATTATCAGAAAAAGATATTACCATAATAAATGAGGCTATTACACTTACAGAAATTGAACATTTAAAGGATAATAGATTTCATGAATTAAGTGACGGACAATTACAACGTGTTTTAATTGCTAGAGCTTTAGCTCAGGACACAGAGATTATTATCTTAGATGAACCTACTGCTCATTTAGATATTCATCATACTTTTAAAATTTTTGCACTTTTAAAAAACTTAGTAGAAACCACAAAAAAAACTATTATAATTTCAACACATGAAGTAAACCTTGCAATCAAATTAGTCGATGCTTTTATTTTATTAGCAAATGATAAAGTATACAATGGTAATTCTGAGGAGTTGATACTTCAAAATGCATTTTCCTCTCTTTTCCCAAAAGAATTGATTAGTTTTAACAAAGAAATTAAACAATTTATAATTAATAACAATTAGGTTGAAATAAGTTTTCATTATTTTTGTTTATCAAAATAAAAAATTAATGAAAAATTTACTTTATGCAGCTATAGCTACCACACTTTTTGGTTGTGCTGCAACAAAAAACGAGTCGAGTGACCAAGCTAACTTTAATGGTGACTACGCTCAAAAATATGCAGAAACTATAACTGCTAAAGACTTAGGTAAACACTTATTTATTTATGCTTCTGATGAATTTGAAGGTAGAGATACTGGAGAACCTGGTCAAAAAAAAGCTGTAGAATATTTAAAAAATTTTTATATTACTCAAGGTATTGCTTCTCCTTTAGGTGGTAGCAACTATTTTCAAAAAGTACCTTCAGCATATTTAAATAATAATCGTCGTGGAATTACACTTAAGGACTCTGAAAATGTAGTTGCTTTTATAAAAGGAAGTGAAAAACCAGATGAAATAGTAGTTATTTCTGCTCATTTAGATCACGAAGGTGTAAAAAATGGAGAAATATATAATGGAGCTGATGATGATGGTTCTGGTACTGTAGCTATTTTAGAAATTGCTGAAGCTTTTAAGAAAGCAGAACAAGCTGGTAAAGGTCCAAAACGCTCAATTTTATTTTTACATGTTACAGGTGAAGAAAAAGGTTTATTAGGATCTAAATATTACACCGAAAATCCAATTTTTCCTTTAACCAATACTGTTACCGATTTAAATATTGATATGGTTGGTAGAATAGATGATCGTCATAAAGATGATCCAAACTATGTATACCTTATTGGTTCTGATAAGTTAAGTACAGATTTACATAATGTATCTGAAGCGATGAATAAAAAATACATGAACATTAACTTAGATTATAAATATAACGACGAAAACGATCCTAATCGTTTCTATTACCGTTCTGATCATTATAATTTTGCAAAACACAATGTTCCTATTATATTTTATTTCAACGGAACACATGCAGACTATCATAAACCTACTGATACTCCTGATAAAATAAACTATAATTTATTAGAAGACAGAACTCGTTTGGTTTTTTATACTGCCTGGGAAATCGCTAACAGAGAAGCTCGTTTAGTTGTAGATAAAGCTGGCAAATAATTAGAATTTATCAATACATAACACACATAAAAAAACTTCTTGAAAATTCAAGAAGTTTTTTTATGTGTTATTTCTCTAAAATGTATTTATATATACTTTTCTTTAAAAATTCTTAAATATAAGTATTTAAAGAATTTATAAAATAAACAACCAGTTGTAAACCCTACAATATATCCAGTGGTTACATCTATTGGAAAATGAACTCCTAGGTAAATTCTACTCAATCCAAAAAGTATTGGAAAGAATATTAGAAAATAAATATATTTATAATGCCTACGCAATAACAAAATCATAAACGTTGTAAATGTTGTAGAAACAAATGCATGTCCTGACCAAAAACTAAATCCTTTAGGCTTATAGATAAACTCTCTTATCACTCCTTTTAAATCAGGAGTATTGCATGGGCGTAACCTTGAAGTTAAGTTCTTAATTAAATTTGTAAACTGATCTGAAAAAGCAACTACAACAACTAAAAACAGCACTAAAAAAAACATTTTTTTTGTACCTAGTTTTCTTGCTGCTAAAATTAAAACCAATAAAAAAACAGGTATCCAATGTCTTTGATCTGTTATAAATAACCAAAACGGATCCCACTGTTCAGTCCCAAAACTATTTAAATAAACAAGCAACTCTTTGTCTTTACTTAAAAGACTTTCTAAAAAACTATTTTCCAACTTTTAATATTTCAATTTCAAAGATTAAATCTGTGTTAGGCTTTACAAGTGGTTTAAAACCGATGCTTCCATACCCCAAATAACTTGGTATAAAACATCTTGTCTTTCCGCCTTCATTCATTGTAGCAACTCCTTCTTTCCAGCCTGCTATTAGAGAATCTTTATTTAATGTAAATATAATCGTTTTTCCTTTATCTATACTAGAAGCTATTTTAATTCCTTCTTTTGTATAAAGTGTATAATGTGCTGTTGTTGTTAATGCTGGATTTACTTTCTTTCCTTCTCCTTTTTTTAGCTCCAAAATTCTTAAGCCAGAATCTGTAACTCTTGCACTATCAATTCCCATCTTTTTGTCAAATGGTATATTGTTTTTTAATTCATCTAAAAAAACAGAAGGCGCATTAAATTCTTTCGCCGTTTTTCCTATTCTTAAAATAGCTACTTTTTTTATGTAATCATTAACCTTAATAGTATCAACAACAGTTTGCCCAATAATTACTTTACCAAAAACCGTATATTTATTATCTAACCAAGGCGTTTCTTTACGTGTAATAAAAAACTGACTTGAATTTGTATTTGGTCCCGAATTAGCCATAGATAATATACCAGACTGATTATGTGAAAAAGCTAACTTGCCATTTTCTTTTAACGGGAACTCATCATAAAATTGATATCCTATTTTTCCTCTTCCTGTTCCTGAATAATCACCTCCATGAATAAAAAATTCATCTACTACTCTATGAAATTTCAAATTTTCATAAAAAGGTTTCGCTTTTAACGATTCTTTTATTTTAGGGTGATTTCCTTCTGCCAATGCTATAAAGTTAGCTACTGTCATAGAAACTTCTTTATCATGAAGCTTTACCAAAACATCTCCTTTATTAGTTTGAATATCTGCATAAATACCTTCTTTTAATTCAGGGTATTTAGATGTATTACATGCCGTTAGTAGCATTAAAAAAAAGACAAGTCTATAAATTGACCTCATATTGGTTTTAGTTATTAAAAATAAAATCTTCAGTAACTAAAAAAGTAATTACCTATAATTATATTAGTTTTTATTGAATAGTTTGGCTATTATTTTTAAAGGTACAAAAAAAGAGGTATTGGTTAAAACCAACACCTCTTTTTTACTTGATAATTTAATTATTTTTAGTAGAAAATTATAAAATCTCTAACAATTCTACTTCAAAAACTAATGCTGAAAAAGGCTTAATTTTTGGTCCTTTTTGCTGTGGTCCGTAAGCCAATTCTTGAGGAATAAAGAACTTATATTTTGCTCCTGGCTTCATTAACTGTAAACCTTCTGTCCACCCTTTAATTACTTGACCTACACCAAACGTTGTTGGTTCTCCTCTATCTACTGAACTATCAAAAACAGTTCCATCAATTAATGTTCCATGATAATGAACTTTTACTTTAGAAGTTCTTGTTGGTGATTCAGCCCCTGTTCCTTCTTTTAAAACAATATACTGTAAACCACTTGGTGTAGTATTTACCCCTTTTTCTGATTTATTATCAGCTAAGAACTTTTCATTTTCTCTTTTAAACTCACCATGTTTTTCTTCTAGCTCTCTTTTTTGTTTTTTCTTAAAGTAACCATCCATTACTTTTCTAATATCTTTGATATCAATCAACAAATTAGCAGAATCTTTACCATTTAAATATCCTTGAACAAACAAATCAGAATCGATTTCTTTTGCATTTGCTTTTAATTGTTCAGCCATATTAAGACCTAATGCATAACTTACAGAATCGATGTCTGATGTTAAAGATTTTTTAGTTGTTACTTGTCCTTGACTGCAAGATGTTATAGCTAATCCTAAAGCTCCTAACGCCATTAATTTAGTTAATTTCATTTTTTTATTATTGATTTATCTGAATTAGTTTTAATGTACTTTTTATAGGTGTACTCATACCTATTTTATTTCCGTCACCTGTTACTCCGTAAGCAATATAAGAAGGAATTATAAATAGTACCGATTCTCCTTCTTTCATTAATTTTACTCCTTCTTGTAAACCAGGTATAAAATCTTCTTTATCTACTTTATATGTTACTTCTTGTTGCTCATAAATAACATCATCATTAAGACTTGTTATATTAAAAGAAAGCGTAACAGTATCATCTAATTTTGGTGTTACAGTATTTAGTGTATCTTTTTTTATATAGGTATACCAAAAACCATTTGATGATGTTTTGTAAACATTAACCGTATCTTTAGATATTAGATAACTTATTTTTTTTTGTTCTATTTTATTAAGCTCTTTATTTTTTTTTAATACTTCTTTATAAAAATTTGTAGTCACATGTTGCTTTGGTCTTCTTGCTTCTATTCCTTTACAAGAAATAAATACAATAAAAAAAACAATTATAATTAGACTATGCTTCATAAGACTGGTTTAACTCATTTTTATAATTTGGCAATAAAGATGTAAACTTAGTTAACGTTTCTTCCATAGATAAATTTGATTTACCTCCTGCTGCATTATCATGTCCTCCTCCGTTAAAATACTTACGAGCAAATTGATTTACAGAAAAACTTCCTTTTGATCTTAAAGAAATTTTAACAATACCTTGCTCTTTATCTTCAATAAATATAGCTGCGAAAATAATATTTTTTAATGATAATGCATAATTTACTACTCCTTCAGTATCTCCTTTTTGATAATTAAAGTTGTCTTTCTCTTCCTGAGACAAGGTTATTAAAGCTGTTTTATATTCTGGATAAATCTTCAAATTACTTAATGCTTGCCCTAATAACAGTAATCTATCATAAGAATTTGCATCATGTACATTACTATGAATTCTATCATTTTCTGCTCCTCTATCAATTAAATCAGCAATAATTCTATGTGTTTTACTTGTTGTAGATCTAAAACGGAATGATCCAGTATCTGTCATTATACCAGTATACAAACAAGTAGCTATATTTTTATCTATAAGAGCTACATCGTCCAGCATTTCTATAAAATTATAAACCATTTGACACGTTGAACACATACTCGTATCTGAATACATGTATTTAAAATCGTCTGGTTGTTGATGATGATCTATTAGCGCGAAATCATTTTCATATCGCTCTAATGTTTTTTTCATATCATCTCCTACTCTATGCAATGCATTAAAATCTAGTAAAAAAATAATATCAGACTTTGCCAAAGCTTTTACACTTTGATTATTTTGACGATCAAACCTGTAAACGGTTTCAGATCCTGGAACCCAATGTAAAAAATCTGGATATTCATTAGGCATTAATACCTGTGTTGTATGTCCTTTTTTGTCAAAATAATGTTTTAACCCTAAAGTAGAACCAATTGCATCTCCATCTGGATTTCTATGCCCAATAATTACTATATTTTTTGGTGCTGATAAGTAGTCTTGTAAGTCTTTAAAACCTTTTAAAATCATAGGTAGCGAATATACAATATTAATATTCTTTTTAAAATTTAATAGTATATGTTTTCTAGTACAGTAATTAAAAACTTAGGTATTTATACCGCAAAAAAATGTTTTTTTAAATTTTTATTTTTTCTAACAAGAAATAGCATTTTAAAAACGTAAAATTGAAACATTATTTTACATGAAATTAATCAAATTTATCCTTAAACTACACTTAAAAAATGTATTTTTGCCAAAATTTTAAAACGAAAACTAATATAATGGCAACAAATAGAACTTTTACAATGATTAAGCCAGATGCTGTTGAGAACGGACATACTGGTGCAATTTTAGAAAAAATTAATGCAGCAGGATTTAGAATTGTAGCATTAAAGAAAACGCATATGACTAAACGTGATGCAGAAGCTTTTTATGCTGTACATAGCGAGCGTCCGTTTTTTGGAGAGTTAGTTGAATTTATGACTCGTGGACCAATTGTAGCTGCAATATTAGAAAAAGATAATGCTGTTGAAGATTTTAGAACATTAATTGGTGCTACAAACCCTGCTGAAGCTGCAGAAGGTACTATTCGTAAAATGTTTGCTACCTCTATAGGAGAAAATGCAGTTCATGGTTCTGATTCTGATGAAAATGCTGCTATTGAAGGTGCTTTTCATTTTTCTGGAAGAGAAATGTTTTAATCAAAAACACATCAAAATATAAAAAAACCAAGATTTTAAATCTTGGTTTTTTTATACAACTATAATGCAATTTTAATCCTCAAAAACAGCTACTGCTCTTACTGGAGAACCTGTTCCTCCTCTTATCTTTAAAGGTAAACCTATAAAACGAAAACGTCCTTTATTAATTAATTTGTATAAATTTATCATATTTTCATAATGTGTAAAACTTAACTCTCCACAAATATGATGAACTTCTTTATTTGATACTTTTGGAACTCCTGGAGACATAGTTTCAACTCCAAAAGCAGCAATATCTTTTTCACCCAACCAACGCGCAGCTGCAATAGATATCCCTGGTCCTTTTCCCCAATTTTTAGTATTAAAAAATTTTCTATAATGATCTGTATACAATAAAACAGTATCTCCTTTTTTTATTTCTAGTTTAGCTTTTTTGCAAGCTTCTTCAATTTCAGAAGGTTCTATTAACTCTTGCAAACCTTTATGCGAAAAATCTAAACATATTCCTTCTGTATAAAACATAGATAAAGGCATTTTGTCAATAGATTGTCCTTCATATTCTTTTGCCATATGATTAATTGCATCTACATGTGTACCTGTATGCTCTCCTAATTCTAATTTATGAACTGCTGGTGTTTTTTTAATTGGATTTTCTTCTCCATTCCATTCTTCATGTGAATTATGAATTCGCATAGTTACTTGTGGTAAATCTTTATATACAGGCATACCTTCATAAATCTCTTGGCTTAAGTCTATAATTTTTGTCATGTTTAATTATTAGAAAAATAAAAAACCGTTTTACAAATTTGTAAAACGGTTTTTATAATATATAACTTGAATTTAAATTAACTAAAGTATTCTTAAGCTTTTAAAACTTCTCCTACTTTATCTGCAGCTTCTTGGAACTCAGTTGCAGAGATTATTTCCATTCCACTATTGTCAATTAATTCTTTTGCTTCTTTAGCATTTGTTCCTTGTAAACGACAAATAATTGGTACATTAATTTTGTCTCCCATATTTTTGTAAGCATCTACAACTCCTTGTGCCACACGGTCACAACGTACAATACCTCCAAAAATGTTTACTAAAATTGCTTTTACATTACTATCTTTTAAAATAATACCAAAAGCTTTTTCAACACGTTCAGCATCTGCTGTACCACCAACATCTAAAAAGTTAGCTGGCTCACCACCTGCTTGTTTAATTAAATCCATAGTTCCCATTGCTAAACCAGCTCCGTTTACCATACATCCAACATTACCATCTAAATCTACATAGTTTAAACCAGCTTTGTTAGCTTCAACCTCAATTGGGTTTTCTTCACGTAAATCACGCATTGCTGCATAATCTTTATGACGGTATAATGCATTAGCATCTAAAGATACTTTAGCATCTACAGCCATAATTTTGTCGTCTGAAGTTTTTAATACTGGATTAATTTCAAACATTGAAGAATCAGATTGTACATAAGCTGTATATAAAGCTGATACAAACTTCACCATTTCTTTTAATGCTCCACCACTTAAACCTAAGTTAAAAGCAATTTTACGAGCTTGAAAAGGTAATAAACCTGTACCTGGATCTATTTCTTCTGTAAAAATTAAGTGCGGAGTTTCCTCTGCTACAGTTTCAATATCCATACCACCTTCTGTAGAATACATAATCATGTTTCTACCAGTTGCACGATTTAATAAAACTGACATATAATATTCATCTGGCTCATTTTCACCTGGATAATAAACATCCTCAGCTACTAAAACCTGATTTACTAATTTTCCTTCTGCAGATGTTTGAGGTGTAATTAACATCATTCCTAAAATATCATTAGAAATACTTTTTACCTCATCTAAGTTTTTAGCCAACTTAACACCTCCACCTTTTCCACGACCACCTGCGTGTACTTGAGCTTTAATTACGTGCCAACCTGTACCAGTTTCTTCAGTTAATTTTTTTGCTGCCGCAACAGCTTCTTCTGGAGTATTTGCAACAGTTCCGCGTTGAATTCTAACACCAAAACTGCTTAAAATTTCTTTACCTTGATATTCGTGTAAGTTCATTCTATATGAATTTTTTAAAGTCAAACAAAAATACAAATTCAATCTAAACAATAATCTTTTTAAGAGATAAAAAATTATTTATTACATTTTATTAAAAAAACCTAGGCATAAATTCATTTTACTAAAAAAAACAAATACTATAATTCTTAAATTTTGACAATGTAAAGTGTAACATTATAAATTTTAACAAGTCTTTAGCATAATTAACATGATTTTAAGATTCATTATTTAATCTAAAATTAATTTTACATAATTATAAACCAACCTATATGAATAAAACAATTTTAGTTACACTTACTTCAGTTCTTTGTTGTAATTTATTCTATGGTCAACTCAATAAAAATAGAAAAAAAGCAACTGTTACACGTGCTGCTAACGCACCAAAAATAGATGGCCTTTTAAATGATATTGCTTGGCAAAAAACACAAGTTTGTGAAAATTTTTTTGAATTAAGACCAAATAATGGGGATAAAGAAAAAGAAGATTACAAAACAGAAGTTAAAGTTGTTTATGATGATGATGCTATTTATATAAGTGCTAAATTATTTGATCCTGAACCTAATAAAATTCCAATGGAATTTGCAAACAGGGATAACATTGGACAAGCAGACTTTTTTTTAGTAACAATTAACCCAAATGATGATGGACAAAATCCTTTTGAGTTTATTGTACAAAGTACAGGAGGACAAGCGGATGCTAAAGTATCTAATGGTAATGAAGATTTTAATTGGAGTGCTGTTTGGGATAGTGATGTTAAGATTACAAAAGAAGGTTGGAATTTAGAAATGAAAATACCCTATCGTGCGTTGCGTTTTGCAAATCAAGAAGTACAATCTTGGGGATTTAATTTTCATAGAAGAATACAAAACTTAAATACACAATATACCTGGAATTATATTGATAATACACAAGGTAGTTGGACTCAATACGATGGTTTAATTGAAGGTTTTAGAAATATAAAACCTCCTACACGGTTAAATTTATACCCGTATGCATCTACAACTACAATAACCTCTGGTAGTGTAACTGATTTTAACTGGAGTGCCGGTTTAGATATTAAATATGGTATTTCTGAAAACTTTACTTTAGATGCAACATTAATTCCTGATTTTAGTCAAGCTGGGTTTGATGATGTAGAATTAAATCTTGGTCCTTTTGAACAAGAATTTTCAGAACAACGTCAATTTTTTACAGAAGGTACAGAACTATTTTCAAAAGGAAATTTATTTTATTCTAGAAGAATTGGTGGTTATCCAATTGATCAATTTGATGTAGAAAGTCAATTAAATGATAATGAAGAAATAACTGAATACCCTACGAAAGTAGACATGCTAAACGCTATAAAAATTTCTGGTCGTACGAAAAACGGATTAGGTATTGGTTTTTTTAATGCTATTACAGAAAATACTGTAGCAACTATAAAAGACACAATTACAAACGCAATTAGAGAGGCTTCTATAAATCCACTTTCTAACTATAATATTTTGGTTGTAGATAAACAGTTTAATCAAAATTCATCTATAACACTTATTAATACTAATGTGCTTAGAGATGGTGAGTTTAGAGACGCTAATGCTACAGGACTTTTATGGCATCTTGAAGATAAAAAAAGTATGTTTAATATAGATGGCTCTTTTAGAGCCACGCATATTTATGATGATGCAGATAATGAAATCCCTGGATATTCTTTTGACACAAGTATTGGTAAGCATAGTGGAAAATGGCGTGGCGAAATAGGTTATAACTTTGAAAACAAAGACTTTAACCCTAATGATATGGGGATTTTGTTTAGTAATAATGAACAAACTATTTATAGTTTTATTGGTTTCAGACAATTAAAACCTATTGGTATCTTTAATTCTTTTGGGAGTAATTACTATCACAATGCCAACTTTCAACATTTATCTGGTATTTATACACATACAAATTCTGGTTTATCGTTTTGGGGAGATACTAAAAACAGATTTAGTTTTGGAGCCAATATAAATCACACAACTAAAAGAAAAGATTTCTTTGAACCAAGACAAGGAAGTACAAGTGGTGTTTATTTTAACCAACCAACACGTTTAAATATTAATCATTGGGGATCTAGTGATTACAGAAAAAAACTTGCTTTAGATTATAATTGGTATTATAATTTTTATAGTAGCAATCCTAAAGAAGCTTATGGTTTTTGGTTTGCTCCTAGATATAGATTTAGTAATCAACTGTCTTTAGTTTATGGACTTAGTTTTGATAAAACAAATAATGATTTAGGCTATATTGATGAAACTGATGACAATATCATTTTTGGACAACGAAATAAAACCAGTTATAATAATACCATATCATGTAAATATAGCTTTAGCACCTTATCTTCTTTGTCTTTGAGTTTTAGACATAATTGGACAAAAGTCTTATACAACACACAATATTACAACCTACAAAGCAATGGGAGTTTAGCTAATTTTGATTATGATGGTACTGACAACTTAAACTTTAATAGTTGGAATTTAGATCTTAATTATATTTGGCAATTTGCTCCAGGAAGTCAATTAATTGCGTTTTACAGAAACTCAATAAATCCAGACTCTGATTTTGCTTCTGCTGATATTAGTTTTTCAGAAAACCTAGGAAAATTATTTAAAGAAAATATGCAACACACATTTTCTTTACGTGTGGTTTACTTTATAGATTATAAGCAATTAAAAAATATTTTTTAAAGCCCCCCAAATTTTAGTTTAGAAATCAGGTTATAAAATTTTAATCTGATTTCTTTTTTATACTTTCGCTTTTATATTGAAATAATATTATGATTATTGCTAAAAACATACACAAAAACTACGGAGACGTTAGTATTTTAAAAGGTGTAAACTTACATATAAAAAAAGGGGAAGTTGTTGCTATAATTGGTCCTTCTGGAGCAGGGAAAACAACACTCTTACAAATTTTAGGAACGTTAGATAAAGCACAAAAAAATGCATATGATCTTGTTATTAATGATACTTCAATAAAAAATCTATCTGATACTTCAATTTCAGCGTTTAGAAACCAACATATTGGTTTTATTTTTCAATTTCATCAATTATTACCTGAATTCACAGCGTTAGAAAACGTATGTATTCCTGCTTTTATTGGAGGTAAAAACAAATTAGAAACAGAAACTAGAGCAAAAGAATTATTAGATTTTTTAGGGTTATCTCATAGAATCAATCATAAACCAAACGAACTTTCTGGAGGAGAACAACAACGTGTTGCTGTTGCAAGAGCTTTAATAAATAAACCTGCTGTTATTTTTGCTGATGAACCTTCTGGTAATTTAGATTCTGCTTCTGCTAAAAATTTACATGAATTGTTTTTTGAGTTACGCGATAAATTTAATCAGACTTTTGTATTAGTAACCCACAATAAAGAATTAGCCAAAATGGCTGATAGAACTTTAGAAATGAAAGATGGGGTTATTGTTTAATAAAATAATTCTTTTAGATACTTTGGTAAGAACTGATCTATGAGAAAAATCTCCAAAATAGTAATTTTATTATTCTTTGTTTTTTTTTCTTGTAAATCAAACAAAAAAACAAAAGACCTCAATAAAAGTTTGCATATAAGTTTAGAAAATAAAACTGAATTAACTCAAAATTTCAAGCATCTTAAAGAAAATCTATACACAGATATTGAAGGAATAATTTTCATGAAATTGTCCAATAAATCAGTATTACACCCAGCAACAGAGAAAACGAGAAAGGATACTATTTATGAAAAATACTTCTTTTTAAATTATGATTCTATTATTGACATTAACAACTTTTTAAATGTAGACAAATACAAAACAATTATACCAGATCAAGTCTACGCTGATGACAACTATATTTATACTAATAAATATTATAAACCTGGAATGAGAAGTAAAACTATAACTTTGAAGAAATGATAATTATTAAGTTGATACTTTTAACAAACACAACAATTTAAAATTTATCTTACTACTATTTTATTAAATATTTTTATACTAAAGTAATTTTAATGACCAAAACTGAACTCAAAGATTTCTTAGACGAAAAAGCGAACTATTACGAAAATCCTGATTTTATTACTAGTGATCCTATTCAAATTCCACATTCATTTTCTAAAAAAGAAGATGTTGAAATTGCAGGTTTTTTAGCTGCAACCATTGCTTGGGGAAAACGAGAAATGATTATTAAAAATACCAAAAGAATGATGGAATTAATGGGCAATGCTCCTCATGATTTCGTTTTAAATCATACTGAAGATGATTTAGCTTCTTTTGACGGTTTTGTTCACAGAACTTTTAATGCTGATGATTTTAAATTCTTTATAAAATCATTACAAAACATTTATAATGAACATAAAGGTTTAGAAAATGTGTTGGGTATTAAAGACGGAACCGATAATTATAAAATAGCTATTCATCACTTTAAAAAAGTTTTCTTTGAAATTCCACATTTACCAAGAACTCAAAAACATGTTTCTGATCCTGTAAAAGGTTCGGCTTCTAAACGCATAAACATGTATTTACGTTGGATGGTCAGAAATGAAAAAAAAGGTGTTGACTTTGGTATTTGGAAATCACATAACACAGCGCATTTGCATTGTCCGTTAGATGTTCATACTGGAAATGTTGCTAGAAAACTAAGTGTTTTAAAACGTAAACAGAACGATTGGAAAGCTATTCAAGAGTTAGATATTACATTACGTGAATTTGATAAAAAAGATCCTGTAAAATACGATTTTGCCTTATTTGGCTTAGGTGTTTTTGAAAAATTCTAACAATTTTTCAACTTCTTTTTTAAACACTTTAGTATCTAATAATCAATTATAAAAATAAAAAAAGCTATTAAAGTATTGGTTCTGCTAAAAACTAAGAAGAGAGTATTAATCGATGAAGTAATTCTTATCTAGAATAAATAAAATATACTTTTAAGTTATACACATAATTTGAGTACCTTTATGCATTATGAAAAACGAATTACATAAAATGATTGGTTTAGACATTTTTATGAATTCATTGTCCTCAGATGAATATTCAAAAACTAAACAACATCTAAATAATATAAAAAACGATAGATTACCATTAGTTAGTAGTGATTTTTTCTTTCAGTACCTTAACACACTACCAAAAGAAGATGCTATAAAACTACTTAATTTGAGTGATTACTATAATTGGCAAAATAATATTAATTCTATTTTAAAGGAAAATATCTTTGAAAGTATTGTAGTTACTGATGTTTCTAAAAAGATTATTTGGGTGAACGATGGTTTTTCTAAAATGACAGGGTATTCTAAAAAATTTGCGATAAATAAAACACCTGCTTTTTTACAAGGTAAAGATACTTTACAAACAACAAAAAAAACTATTAGAAAAAGGTTAAATAACAAAGAACCTTTTAAAGAGATTATTTTAAATTATAAAAAAGACAACTCTTCTTATAAATGTGAATTACATATTTTCCCTTTATATAATAACAAAAATGAGGTAACTCATTACTTAGCTTTGGAAAAACAAGTAGCTTAATTCAATTTTAAATCGCAATACCAAAAACTCGAATCGTAATTTTTAACCTTTTCATTGCTGTCTTGATGACAATTATCAGAATCGTCATCATTTAAGGTATACGATTTTTTAACCTTTTCCCCTATTACAAACTCAACTGGTTTTTTAAAAATTGGGCCATCAAAAACAAAGGTGTGGAACTCTCCATTTTCTCCACAAACATCAATACTTTCAGGTAAATCTTTTATAAACTGTTCGTCTATAACACGACCAACAAATTCTTCTCCTAATAATTTTGCATTTACACAAACAGTTATCGCTTTAAAACCTAAACTTAAAAATTCTTGTAATAAATCTTTGGTATCTTTTTTCCATAAAGGATATACACCTTCTATAGCTACCTCTGCTAATTTCTTATCGCGATAGGCTTTTAAATCTTCTAAAAAAATATCTCCAAAAATTGCATAGTTCAAGCCATCTGCTTTTAAGGCTGCAGTTTTTATTTTCATCTTTTGGTTATACAAATCCATAGTAACATTTGCAGGAAATTTAATTTTCTCCAACGGCAAACCAATACTTTTAACTTGAGCTGCTAATAAATCTTCATGAAGTCCGTGCATAGAAACACGCTGATAATCTTCATTTACATTCGTAATTAATTTTACAACCTCAAATTCTTTTTGTTGTTGAATTTTATACAACGCTAAGGCTGAATCTTTACCTGAACTCCAATTAAAATATGCTCTTTTCATCTCTACAAAAAAGCATAAAAAATCACATTCTATAAAAGGTATTCATCATTCATATCTGTAAAAATAATTAATTCACTAATCCTGTTTTTTCTTTAGTGCTTTAGCTATTGTTTATCATTTAAAAACTAAAAATGTGCTAAAATCATCAATAAAAAACAAATAAACTTTTTAACAAAGCGAAAAAAACTTTACAACAAAATGTTTTTTTGAGTTTCTCTAGAACTTTGCAGCAGTTAATTATTAGTATAAAAAATAAAGATATGGCAAATAATAAAAATCAATTTGGTAAAAAGGGATGGACTCCAGAACGAATAGGATCACTTAAAGGTAAAACATTCGTTATAACAGGTACTACAAGTGGTACTGGATTTGAAGCTGCAAAGATATTATTATCAAAAGAAGCGAAAGTAGTAATGCTTAATCGTAATACAAAAAAATCCGAAGCTACCATAGCAACATTAAAACAAGCGCTTGGTAATAACATAAATGTGTCTAATATACGTATGGACTTGGCAGAGCAAGCTTCTGTAAAAAAAGCTGCAGCAGAAGTTCTTAAAACTGTTCCTCAAATTGATGCTTTGTTATGTAATGCTGCAATTGCTCAAGTTCCACAACAAACACTAACTGTGGATGGATTTGAAAGTCAATTAGGTGTAAATCATTATGGAAACTTTCTACTACAAGCATTACTTTATCCAAGAATTGAAGAATCTAAAGGTCGTATTGTTACTGTAGGAAGTATGGGATATAATTTAGGGATTAAAACAATACAGTTTGACGATATGAATTGGGACAAAAACTATGGCGCTAATGATGTATATAGCCAGAGTAAATTGGCGCAAATTATGTGTGTTTACGAATTACAAAATCGATTACAACAGGCTGGTAAAACTGATGTAAAAGTTTATGCTTGTCATCCAGGAGCTTCTTCTACTTCTCTTATTAAAACCAGTGGTAGTTTAATGACTCGATTTATTTGGCAACTAATGAAATTATCTCCACTAGTACAATCTGCTGAAAAAGGTTCGTATCCTCAATTAATGTGCGCTACAGAACCAAATTTAGATCAAAATGGTTTTTATGGCCCAACGGGAAGAAATTACTGGACTGGACCAGTAGGTGAATGTAAATTAGAACCACATGCAAAAGATAAGGTTGTAGCTAAGAAATTATGGGAAATCTCTGAAAAAGCTATAGGATTAAAGTGGAAAATATAAATCAAAAAAAACATACAAATAATCCCCTTAAATAATATAAAAATGAAAAAAATGAGTACAACAAATAGTTTAAAAAGTATCGCTTTAGTAATGATGTTATTAATTACTTTTAACGTGTCATCACAAGAAAGAAGTTGGACCACAAAAACTACAAAAGATGGCAAAACCAAGGTTAGATATGATATTGAAAAAGTCGATGGAGGTTCGCATATGTATTATATTGCCGAAAGTAATGTTAATACATCTTTAGAAGATTTAGATGCATATTTTTCAAACTCGGAAAATCATAAAAACTTTCTAGAAAATACTCCTAAAAGTGAAGAGGTAGAAAAAATCTCCAATAATGAGTGGTTAATTTATTATTATTTTGATGCTCCTTGGCCAATTTCAGATAGTGATGTTGTTGCTAAAATTAACCGTGTTAAAGAAGATAATAAAATTGTTTTTACTGCAAATGTTACGTCTAGTGACTATAACAAATCCGACACTGATAGATTAACTACTTACAAATTCATTTATGAATTTGCTAAAATTGATGACAAAACCACTAAAATTACTATCAATGCAGATTTTATCTCAATAGGTTCTGTTCCAAAATTTCTAATAAGAACATGGTTTCCTAAAGGACCTGCAGAAATTATTCGTAAATTAGAATCAAGAAATTAGTCTGAAAAAAGACTTTTAATTATAGTTAAAAGTCTTTTTTAAAACCATAAACTTTTAAACAACAATTATTCTTTTAGCAATTAATGAAAACTATAAATACAACAGAAAAAGGCAAGGTTTTTATAACTTGTAAAATAGATGAGGAATATAATTGGGAAAATGTTTACCCTCAGCATATTGTAGCATACATTTATTCAGGTGAACTTGAGTTAACTTACGGTATTGACACACTTACTTTTGTTGAGGGAGACACTATTTTAGTTCCTAAAAATCAATTATCTAGAAGTATTAAAAGACCTGTTAACGGACAACCTTTTAAATGTGTTTCTATGTCGCTTCCAGAAGAAGAATTAAGGAAATTTTATCTAGATCATACAATCTTAGAAACTTGGACTGGTGACATCATGAAGCAAAGACCTTTGAAAAAACATTCTTTATTTGATAGTTTTTTTGAATCTTTATTGCCTTATTTTGATATACAAGATGAACTACCAGAAAAACTTGTTCTTATAAAAATTCAAGAAGTTTTAACTATAATAGATAATGTAGACAAAAGAGCTAGTTCTATTCTAGGTACATTTAAAGAAATTGGAAAAATAGACCTTGAAAAATATATGGAAGAACATTATATGTACAACCTTTCATTAGAAAGATTTGCTTTTTTAACTGGTAGAAGTTTAACCACATTTAAATCGGATTTTAAAAAAATATTTAAAAATACACCCGGTAAATGGTTAGTTGAAAAGCGATTGGATTTGGCACATTATAAACTTAATAATCAAGAACTTAAATCTTCAGATGTATATCTTTCTGTAGGATTTGAAAACCTATCTCACTTTTCATTTGCCTTTAAAAAAGCTTTTGGTTATAACCCAAGCTCACTTCAAAGTAATTAATTTTTAACAAAATAAAACATGGACATATTAAAAACAGCCACTGATTGGGCTAAAGATGAAGTTTTCTCTACAAGGTTCTTTATTTTATTTGGTATTTTATTTATAATAGCAACTCTTGGTTTTTGGAAATTAGGAAAGACTGCTATTGCAAAAGCATATATAATTCCTACTTTGGTAGCTGGTATTTTACTCTTAACTATTGGACTTGGATTATTTTTTACTAATAAATCAAGAATAACACAATTTAAGACTGCTTACAATACTGATTCATCTGCTTTTGTAGCTTCAGAGTTTAAACGTATTGATGCAACTTTAAATGAATATAAAACTATTGTTATTAAAGCTATTCCTTTAATAATTATTGCTTGTTCACTTGTTATTATGTTTGTAAATAGTCCAACTTGGAGAGCAGGTATGATTACTGCTATAGCAATGTTAATTGTTATATTATTAATTGACGGTACAGCACATTCTAGAATTGAAAACTACAATAAAAAGTTAATATCAATTACAAAAGAAACTAATAAATAATTAGTTAGCAATACTAACACTCTTCATTTACCCGCGTAAAAACGTCAGTAAATAATCTCGGGGCAAGCCCAAGAGGCATTTTAAAGAATTATCCTTTTTTACTTTTCGATGCTAAGCATTGGGGAATTAAACCCTTGGCTATCGCCCTGCGATTAAATTATTTTACTGTTGGGTTTTACACCAAATAAGTATAGCGTGTTAGTTATAAATGAGTTAAAATAGTTTGCTTTATGAGAGTTTTTTATATTCATTATAATAAGAACAAACCACAATAATTAATAAATATAAAAACACTCCTAAAATAGAAAATGCGTAATATTGATTTACTTTTCTATTAAAACCTAATTCTTTTTCTTTATGAGGATCAAAATAAAAATGTTTTGATAAAGCATGGACTATTCTAAGTGGAATAATAGTATAGAACAAAATTTCATTTAACGCTAAACTTTTATGAATTCTCTCGTTAGCAAAGGATAATCTTTTTAAAAGAATTCGGCTTTTATCTTCACTAAGTTGACTTGCTCTTATTTCTTCTTTTAAGGAAACAAACGTTGCTTTTCCTTCAATAATCAAGTGAGCAAAATGTTCAATAGTAGTACTTTCTATATTTTCTTTTAGAATACTCAACTCTATTACTTATTTTCTTTTTTGATGTAAAGGCAAAGGTTTTTCTTGTTTTACAGTTGGTGTTCCGTATAAATCAAAATCTCCAGCTTCGTATATTTCAACATCTATAAATTCTCCTAACTTTATATAATGTTTAGTAGCATCAACCAATACATCATTATCAACATCAGGCGAATCATATTCAGTTCTTCCATAATAATATCCACCATCTTTTCTATCAAACAAACACTTAAAAGTTTTTCCTATTTTTTGTTGATTTAATTCCCAAGAAATTTGTCCTTGAATTTCCATAATTTCATTTACACGACGAAATTTAACATCCGCAGGAACATCATCTTCTAAAACAAAAGCGCCAGTATTTTCTTCATGTGAATATTCAAAAGCCCCTAAACGCTCAAAACGCATCTCCTCTACCCAATCTTTTAACTCTTGAAATTGCTCTTCAGTTTCTCCAGGATAACCAACAATTAAAGTTGTACGAATTCCCATATCTGGAACCGCTTTTCTAAACTTATGAATTAATGCAGTAGTTTTTTCATGTGTAGTACCACGCTTCATTGATTTTAAAATCTCAGTATTTATATGCTGAAGTGGAATATCTAAGTAATTACAAACTTTTGGTTCGCGTTTCATTACTTCTAACACATCCATTGGAAAACCAGCTGGAAATGCATAATGTAAACGAATCCATTCAATTCCATCTACTTTTACTAAAGCTTCTAATAATCCTGCTAATGCTCTTTTTTTATAAATATCTAATCCGTAATAGGTTAAATCTTGAGCAATTAACATAATTTCTTTGATGCCTTTTTCTGCTAACTTAGTAGCTTCAATAACAATATCTTCAATTGGAGTTGATCTGTGTTTTCCACGCATAAGTGGAATCGCACAAAACGAACACGGACGATCGCAGCCTTCTGCTATTTTTAAATATGCATAATGATCTGGTGTTGTTGTTAAACGTTCACCTATTAATTCATGTTTATAATCTGCTTCTAAAACTTTTAACAAATTAGGTAAATCATGCGTACCAAAATATTGATCTACATTCTTAATTTCTCTTTCTAAATCTGGCTTATAACGTTCACTTAAACAACCAGAAACAAAAACTTTGTCTACTTCACCAGCTTCTTTCTTTTGCGCATAATGTAAAATAGTATCTATAGATTCTTCTTTTGCTTTACCAATAAATCCGCAAGTATTAATCACAACAATATTTCCATCGTCATTCTCATCTTCATGAACCACATTTTTACCATTAGCTTTTAATTGCCCCATTAATACTTCACTGTCGTAAATATTTTTAGAACATCCTAAGGTTACTACGTTGATTTTATTTTGTTTTGGTGATTTTGTACGCATTTTATTAAGTAAATTATAGTCTGCAAAGATACATAATGATTGTCTATCTTTTTTTTAACTTCTAATTAAACTTTTTGTATTTTTAAAAGTCTAAAAGATTAAGAACCAAGAGAAATGAGAAAATTTATTTTACTTACCACATTAATTTTGTTTTTTAATTGTGCTAATGACAAAGAAGAACCTATAGATAATGAAACATCAATATATTTCCCTGAAATAAATTCTGATATATGGGAAACAGAAGATATTATTAATTTAAATTGGAATCAAGATCAATTAGAACCACTCTTAAATTTTTTGGAAGAGCAAAACACCAAAAGCTTTATAGTTTTATATAACGGAAAAATTGTTATTGAAAGCTATTTAAATAATCATACTAATTCTTCTCTTTGGTATTGGGCGAGTGCTGGAAAAACGTTAACAACTGCTATTACTGGAATTGCGCAGAAAGATGGATTCATTAATATTGATGATAAGGTTTCTGATTATATTGGTACTGGTTGGACAAATACGACTCTTGAACAAGAAAATTTAATTACTTGTAAGAATTTACTATCGATGACTTCTGGCTTAAACGATAATGAAGGCGATAGTGTTTCTTCAAGCAATCTTAATTATACTGCAAATGCTGGATCTCGTTGGGCTTACCATAATGTATACAAAAAGATGCAAGATATAATTGCAGAAGCCACTAATACTTCTTGGGATACTTATTTTAATACATCTTTGAAAGACAAAATTGGCATGTCAGGAAATTGGAATCAATTAGGTGATTTTAATTTGTTTTGGAGTAACACTAGAAGTATGGCTCGTTTTGGCTTATTAATGTCTGCTAAAGGAAAATGGGAGAACACACAAATTATACCTGAAGATTTTATAAGTGAGGCTACAACAACTTCTCAAGACATTAATTTAAGTTACGGATATTTATGGTGGTTGAATGGAAAACCTTCTTATCATTTACCAAATTCTCAAGATGAATTTTCAGGTAGTTTGATTCCGAATGCTCCTGATGATATGATTGCTGCTTTAGGCGCTAATGATCAAAAATTATATATAGTCCCTAGCAAAAAACTAGTAATTGTAAGAATGGGACAAGCTGCTGATGAAGAAAACTTTGCTTTATCAAGTTTTGATGAAGAGCTTTGGGGCAAAATTAATAATCTGATTGATTAATAATTATTTACTGTGGTTTTTATTAAGCTCAATCATCATCATGAAAACACCAATATAGTTACCTGAGTAGAATCAAAAGGATACTTTGAAACATAAAAAAAACCAAGAATACGACTAAAAAGTCTTTATTCTTGGTTCTGAAAATCTTATATCTAAAAAATAGAATTCCTATTTAAAGAAAGAGTCAACAAATTCATGTTTATTAAAAACTTGTAAATCATCAATTCCTTCACCTACTCCAATATACTTTACTGGAATTTTAAATTGATCTGAAATTCCAATTACAACTCCTCCTTTTGCCGTTCCATCTAGTTTTGTAACTGCTAATGAAGTAACTTCTGTTGCTTTTGTAAATTGTTTTGCTTGTTCAAATGCATTCTGACCTGTTGATCCATCAAGAACTAATAATACATCATGTGGTGCATCTCCTACAACTTTTTGCATCACACGTTTAATTTTAGTTAATTCATTCATTAGATTAACTTTATTGTGTAAACGACCAGCTGTATCAATTATAATTACATCCGCATCTTGGTTTATACCAGATTCTAGAGTATCAAAAGCTACAGAAGCAGGATCAGATCCCATTTCTTGACGTACTATTGGTACCTCAACTCTATCTGCCCAAACTTGTAATTGATCAATAGCTGCTGCTCTAAAAGTATCTGCAGCTCCTAAAACAACTTTTAAACCTTTCTTTTTAAATTGACTTGCTAGCTTACCTATTGTTGTTGTTTTACCAACTCCATTTACACCAACAACCATTAAAACATATGGTTTTTTAAGTATTGGAATTGTAAAATCAGTGTCATCTCCAGAATTCGTCTCAGAAAGTAAACCTGCAATCTCATCTCTAAGAATTTGATTTAACTCTTCAGTTCCTAAGTATTTATCTTTTGCTACACGCTCTTCAATTCTTTCAATAATTTTTAATGTTGTTTGTACACCAACATCAGAAGAAACCAAAACTTCTTCCAAATTATCTAAAACATCGTCATCTACCTTTGATTTCCCTGCTACTGCTTTTGATAATTTATTTAGAAAACTTGTTTTTGTTTTTTCTAAACCTTTATCTAAGGTTTCTTTTTTCTCTTTTGAGAATATTTTTTTAAAAAAACTCATTGTAAATAGTATATAGTTTGGTTTACGTTAAAAACTGTACCACAATAGTATTTGTAGCCAAATTGTCACTTTAACGATTACTTTTTCGTGTAGGATTTAAAAACTATTCAAAAGAAAGTTATTGTGTAAAACACAACTCGAATGGTAATATCCAAAAATACAGTTTTTTACCACATAAAAAAAGCTACTTTCTTATGAAAGTAGCTTTTCTTTAAACTGTATTACAAGGAATTACTTTTTAGCTAAAAAGTCATTCACTGCTTTAGGATCCATAATGGCTTCTACAAATGAATAAGCTCCTGATTTTGGAGATCTTACCATTTTTATAGCCTTGGTTAATCTTGTTGAACCTGTTTGTAATGTTGCTACTGATTTCTTTGCCATGACTTATTATTTTATCTCTTTATGAACTGTCATCTTCTTTAAAATAGAATTAAATTTCTTTATTTCCATTCTGTCAGGAGTGTTCTTTTTATTTTTTGTAGTTATATAACGTGAAGTACCTGGTTGCCCTGATGCTTTGTGCTCAGTACATTCTAAAATTACCTGAACTCTGTTTCCTTTTTTTGCCATCTCTCTAAATTTATCTAGTCAGAAATTATTTTGTTAAGAAACCTTTTTCTCTGGCTTCTTTTATAACAACAGAAATTCCTTTCTTATTAATATTTTTTAATGCAGAAGCTGATACTTTTAAGGTAACCCACTTATCTTCTTCTACTATATAAAAACGCTTAGTCATTAAATTAGCGTTAAATTTTCTTTTGGTTTTATTCTTTGCATGAGAAACATTGTTCCCCACCATGGCTTTTTTTCCTGTTAATTCACAAACTCTAGACATCTTCTTGACAGTTTTTAGTGTTATTTCTAAACGAGGTGCAAATTTATGTTTTTTTATACATTAAACAAAACAATTTTAATTGTTTTTTTAAAAATACTTTACCTCTTTTGATTTTAGTCATTTAAAAGTTGGTTTTTCAACAACTCTAATGCTTTATTTACGGTTCTATTTATCACCTTTTCACGAGGTTGTCCAAAATCAAATTCATGTACTTCAACGCCTGTCTTACATGCTATTGCAATAAAAACTGTTCCAACATCTTTATCATTATTATCTGTTGTTGGCCCAGCATTACCTGTTACAGCTATTACAAAATCAGTTTTAAGATTTTTTATAGCTCCTAAAGCCATTTCTTTTGCAACCTCTTCACTTACTACAGAATATTCATTAATTGTTTTAGTTGACACATTTAACAATTGTTCTTTTAATGCAGCAGTATATGCTATATATCCTCCTTTAAAATAAGCAGATGCTCCAGGAACATTCACCATAGTCGAAGCTATTTTACCACCTGTTAAACTCTCTGCAGTAGCCAATGTTAAACACCTCTCTTTTAACAGAATACCTACTTGTTTTTCTATTGTTCCGTCTTCTTCTATTCCAGATATTACATCTGATAATAATAGTTGTAACTCTATTACTTTTTGAGACAATTCTATTTCTAACTTTTCTTTAACAGCTCCTTTTCCTGATAATCGTAAACGAACTTTACCAAAGGAAGGTAGATAAGCTAATTTTATATAAAGAGGTAAGTCATCTTCCCACTTCTCTAACTTCTCTGCTATTACACTTTCTCCTTCTCCATAAGTTTGTATGGTTTTATGAATGATAAAAGGTAATTTAAATTGTGCTTGAATCTTTGGCAATACCTTATTTGCTATTAAACCTTTCATTTCATAAGGAACACCAGGTAAAGACACAAAAACTGTTTCATTCTCGTAAAACCACATTCCTGGTGCAGTTCCAAAATCATTCATTAACAAGCTTGCTTTTGAAGGTAATTGGGCTTGATAGCGTTGCACTTCATTATAAGGATGATTTATTCTTTTGAATAAGTTTTTTATATGTTGAATTACTTCTTCGTACTCAACAATTTTATCATCATTAAAATAACTAGCTATTGTTTTTTTTGTAATATCATCTTTGGTTGGTCCTAAACCACCTGTAATAATTACAATATCAACTCTGTCTTCTGCTTCTTTTAAAGCTTTTAAAATATGCTCTCTATCATCTTGTATAGATGAAATTTGATACACAGAAACTCCTATTTTATTCAGCTCCTTACCAATCCATTGTGAATTTGTATCTACTATTTGACCAATAAGAATTTCATCTCCAATAGTAATTATTTCTGCTTTCATTAATTTTTTAATTTAAGAGTTTACTTTATTAGCTAAGAAATCTTTTTTTTAGGAAAAAATAAACTAAGGTAAAACTATAAAAAAAGCTAAGTGTAGCGTTACTAAACTTAACTTTTTTTTAAAAGAAACTATCTTTTTTCTAAACTAATTTTTTTCCTTTTAAAACAACCTATCATAATCGATTAAAAGATTTATGATTTAAACCTTAACTCTATTTCATTAAAAAAAAAACGAGAGAGAAGAGTTCCTATATTTTTAGTTTTTTCTTTAGGTAAACAAACTTCTGTTATATACTCATTGTAAGTCATATTTTTTTCTTCAAGGAAACCATTTAAATATTTTTCAGATACTTCAATTCCTGAAGTCTTTTCTATTTCTAGTATTTTTCTATATAAATCATCAATTATCTTTACAGCTTTAATAGGGGGAGCTTTTCTTCTTGCAAAAAAAGAAATGACATTTCCTTTAGTATCAGACTTCACTTCAAACGTTGTTATTACCCAATAATACTTACCTTCTTTAGTTAAATTCTTCACTAGAGCATGTATGTTTTTTTTTGCTTCCAAATGTTGCCATAACCATTTAAAAATAACCTTAGGCATATCAGGATGCCTTATTACATTATGAGCTTGACCTATTAATTCAGACTCTTTATAGCCACTTATTTCAACAAAATAATCATTTGCATATTCTATAATCCCTTTAGAATTTGTTTTACTCATAATCGTTTTATCTGGCCTCAAAATGACTTCCTCATTAATAGGATCAGGACGTTTTATAACTTTCATTGTTTCTTTGTTTTTTTCAAAACAAAACTCGTTATTATGCAAACAAAGAAATATGACAAAAGTCATATTTCTTTGTTTATTTTATTTTAACTAGAAATAGTTATTAACGTTAAAATTATAAGAGCGAAAATGTTTTTATTTTATTCTACAAATCATTCCCATGACCTATTTCATCAATCATAGTATCTGTTTTTGGTTTTTCTTTTCCCCACTTTTTCTCTAAAAACATATAGAGTAGATAACAACTTAAAACACCAAATGGCAACATTAACAAACCAAATAAGTTTTCATTAAAACCATCTATATATCCTGGAGAAATAACTTCTGCTATTATGCTAAAAATAATTCCAAATAAAAAAGTTCCACCATAATAAGTCACAACGCCTAAAATAGCAAATCCCCATTCACTTTTATTAAATTCCTCTGCAAGTTTATAAAAATACTTACCAATCCAATACAACAAAACAAGTCCTAACATATTTTATTTCACTTTTATTTGAAACGCTTCTTTACCTTTTAATACACCAATTAAAACATCACCTTCTTTAACTTCACCAACTCCTGCTGGTGTTCCTGTAAAAATAACGTCTCCTTTTTTAATAGTAAAATATTGTGACACGTAGCTTATCAATTCATCTATTTGCCACAACATTGCATTTGTATTTCCATCTTGTACAATTGCATCATTCTTTTTTAATTGAAATGATAAGTTTTGCAAATCGAATTGTTCTTTTGGATAAAAATCTCCAATTACAGCACTTCCATCAAAAGCTTTCGCTTTCTCCCAAGGCAATCCTTTTTCTTTACATTTTGCTTGCACATCACGCGCTGTAAAATCTATTCCTAATCCAACTTCTTCATAATATTTATGAGCAAACTTTGGCGAAATATGTTTTCCCACTCTATTTATTTTTACCAAAACTTCCACTTCATAGTGAACATCATTGGAAAAAGGTGGAATAAAAAAAGGCATTTTCTTAGGTAAAATTGCTGAATCTGGCTTTAGAAAAACAACAGGATGTTCTGGTTTTTCATTTGCCAATTCTTCTATATGCTTTGCGTAATTACGCCCAATACAAATTATTTTCATAATCCCCTTTTAATTTCCCCAAAGGGGAAAAATTCTTTATTAATATTTAAATAACTTCATACTCTAACAAAAAACTTCACAACTAGTTTCTTCCCTTCGGGAAGATTAAGATGGGCTTTTTTTACTCTCCTGCTTCAGGAAACACAATAGCTCTATTACCAGAAACAATAATTTGATTCTGAATATGATTCTTTACAGCTCTTGCCAAAACCATTCTTTCTATATCTGCACCAATTCTTTTTAATGTTACTGGTGTACTTTCATGAGTAACTGGCTCTACATCTTGTTGAATAATTGGACCTTCGTCTAAATCTTCTGTTGCATAATGTGCTGTTGCTCCAATCAACTTTACTCCTCTTTCATAAGCTTTTTTATATGGATTTGCACCTTGAAATGCCGGTAAAAAAGAATGATGAATATTAATGATTCTCTGTGGATATTTATTGATAAAATTAGATGATAAAATCTGCATGTATCTTGCCATGACAACTAAATCAATTTTATTAGTTTCTAACAAATCAATCACTTGTTCTTCTTGTTGTGTTTTCGTCTCTTTAGTTACAGGTAAATGATAATAAGGAATACCAAACATATCTGCAATTGGTTTTAACTTATTATGATTACTAATAACCATTGTTATACTACAATCTAAAGAACCTTCTTTATGCCTTTCTAACAAATCATATAAATTATGACTTGTATGTGATACCATTATTGCTACATTTAATTTCTTACCTCCATAATTTACAGACCAATCAAATTGTAATGGTTCTGCTAAAGTTGCAAAACTTTCTTCTAATTTTGATTTAGACATTTTTGCTTCTGCTGCATCTAATCGAATTCTCATGAAATAAGTATCTTCAATTGAATTTACATATTGCTGACAACTAACGATATTAAATTCTCTCTCATAAAAAAAGTTAGTGATTTTAGCTAACAGTCCTTTTTGATCTGGACATTTTATAAGAAAGGTTACTATTTGTGATTTCATATATTTAATTACGAATTAATAATTATAATTAGTAATTATTAATTGATTATTGTTAATTGATAACTCCTTTTAAGGTATCCAAACTTTAGGAAAATTAGGCTTACGTTTTTCTAAAAACGCATCTCTTCCTTCTTTAGCTTCATCCGTCATATAAGCTAAACGAGTTGCTTCTCCAGCAAAAACTTGTTGACCAACCATTCCGTCATCAGTTAAATTCATAGCAAACTTTAGCATTTTTATAGAAGTTGGTGATTTTTCTAAAATCTCTTGTGCCCATTCAAAAGCTGTATCTTCTAATTCATCATGAGGGATTACAGCATTTACCATTCCCATTTCATAAGCTTCTTGTGCTGAATAATTACGCCCTAAAAAGAAAATTTCTCTAGCTTTTTTCTGACCAACCATTTTTGCTAAATAAGCAGATCCATATCCACCATCAAAAGAGGTTACATCTGCGTCTGTTTGTTTAAAAATAGCGTGTTCTTTAGATGCTAAAGTTAAATCACAAACAACATGTAAACTATGTCCGCCACCAACAGCCCAGCCTGGAACAACACAAATAACAGCTTTTGGCATAAAACGAATTAATCGTTGTACTTCTAATATATTTAACCTGTGATAACCATCTTCTCCAACATAACCTTGATGTCCACGCGCTTTTTGATCTCCTCCAGAACAAAAAGAATATACACCATCTTTTGTACTTGGTCCTTCTGCAGATAATAGAACTACTCCAATTGAAGTATCTTCTCCTGCATCATAAAAAGCATCGTACAATTCTGATGTTGTTTTTGGACGAAATGCATTTCTAACATTTGGTCTGTTAAACGCTATTCTAGCAACTCCATTACTCTTCTTGTAGGTTATATCTTCGTAAACTTTTGCGGTTTTCCACTCAGGTTTTATCATAAAATTAAAATTTTATCGTTATTAAAAGAACAAAAATACTATAATAACTTTATTTTATCTTTTTTATATTTGACAAGTTAACATTAAGCCCAGAAAAATAATGAAATTTTTAAATACGCTTATTCTATTTTTTATAGTTTGTATCTCTTATGGACAAACTATTGAAAAACAAATTAACTCTACTGAGTTTAATAAAAAACGATCATTTAAAATCCACCTTCCAAAAGGTTATAAAAATGATACTGTTAAAAAATTCCCTCTAATAATTGTTCTAGATAATGGCTACCTATTTGATCTTTTTGTAGGAAATAGTACTGTTTTTGCTCAAGCTGATTTAGCTCCTGAACAAATTATAGTTGGTTTAGACACAGATTATTCTATAAATCAAGATGTCTCTACTGTTACCAAAAATGGTGATTTAACTAGAAATGGACGTAAATTTTACAATTTTATTAAAAAAGAAATTGTTCCTTATTTAGAAGCTAATTTAAAAACTTCCCCTTTTTTAACAATTGCTGGACAAGGTAGAGCTGGAAATTTCATTACCCATTTTCTAAAAGAACAAAAACCTATTTTCAATGGATATTTGGCTATTTCTCCTTCTTTTAATATAAATACTCCGAAGCTATTTTCTTCATACAACTTAAAACGTTTAGATGATATTGATAATCAATTTTATTTATATTTAAGCAACAACAATTCTAGTTCTAAAGAAGAAAAAGAAATAGGATCTTTAATACAAGAAGGTTTAAACAGTTTAGAAACGGAAAGACTACATGTTAAATTTGACACTTTTACAGATTCTCAAAACTTACCAACAGCAATAAGTGCTTCAATACCTTATGCTTTTACCCATATTTTTGACCTTTACGGTAATATTTCTAAAAAAGAATATGAAGAAAAAATAAAAGATCTTGCTCCTTTAGAAGCGATAAAGTATTTAGAAGACAAGTATCTAGACATGGAATATCTTTTTGGTACAAACATGAATGTTCGTATTGAAGATATTTATGCTATTGAAAGTATTGTTATGGATAGACAAGATGGGGATTACTTACGTGTTTTAGGTGATTTTACTATGATTAAACATCCAAACTCTCCTCTTGGTGATTATTATGTTGGTATGTATCATGAACTAGGTAAAGACTATGAAAAAGCTGATTCATATTACAAAACAGGATATGGAAAAATGGACCCTTCTGACCCAAATGCTGATGCTTTTTACAAAAACATTGAACGTGTTGCTAGATTAGCTTTAGAACAACCAAAAGACGAAGAAATACCTTTTGATGATGAGCCACTGGAAGATGAAAACCCAGACGAAGAAGCTCCTTCGGAAGATGATGAAAGTCCTGATGACAATGAAAACCCAGATGATGAATAAAAAAAGCCAGCTAATTAGCTGGCTTTTTTTATTTTACTATTGTAATTCTATCTTCTAGAATTTCTATTTTTTTCTGCTTGTATAAATTCCCTACAGCTCTTTTAAAAGCTTTTTTACTCATTTGTAAACGGAATTTTATAGACTCTGGTGAGCTTTTATCTGTTAACATCAAAAAACCTTTTTCCTCTAATTTATCAAAAACAAACTGAGTGTCTGCATCTATTACATTTCTAAAACCTTGCGGACGTAAAGACACATCAATCTTATTATCTTCTCTTATTTTTTTAACATATGCTGTTAAACGCATTCCTTCTTCTACATCAGAAAAAACTTCGTTATTATACAACAATCCGTCATAGGTTTCATTTATTAAAACAGAATATCCTAAAGGTGTTTGAACCTTTAATAATATTTCTACTTTATCTCCTTCTTGTATTTCGTCGTGTGACTCCATTTATAAACTCTTAAAATATTGTTGCAAAACTACGTCGTTTAAATTGGATGGCGTGAATATTTCTAAAATTTTTGATTGTTTACTATCCATATAAAAAGAAGATAACTCTTTTTCTACTTCATTTATAGTATTTGCAGATTGATATTCAAAATTAAACATCTTTGCTAAATGCTCCGCTGTTAAGGTATGTGGTGTTTCAAAATAAGGTAAAGCATTTGTTGTTTTAGGTCCTGGAATTATTTTAAAAATTCCGCCCCCTGAATTATTTAATAAAATAATTCTAAAATTTTTAGGAATATTTACATTCCATAAAGCATTACTATCGTAAAAAAAACTTAAATCTCCTGTTATAAAAACTGTTTGATTTTCAGTTACAGAAGCTGCTCCGATTGCTGTAGAAGTACTCCCATCAATTCCACTCGTTCCTCTATTGCAAAAAACCTTTAGCGATTTTTTTAAATCAAACAATTGTGCATAACGAATAATTGAACTGTTACTTATTTGCACATGTGAGTTTTCTGGTATAAATTCTAAAACTGATTCAAAAACTTTAAAATCGGAATATGATGCTGATTTTAAAAACTCATTATGCTTTACAATTCTTGACTCCTTTTCTTTGATCCATTTTGGTTGATAATCACTTTTAATGCTTATTTTCCTTTTATTTAATTTAGTTAAAAAAGTTACAGGCTTTTCCTCTACAAATTCGGACATTGAAAAATAGGTATCTAACTTCGTCACTTCATCAACATGCCAATGATGTTTTGGACTATACTTTCTTAAAAACTGTTTAACTCTTTTAGAAATTACCATTCCACCAAAAGTTAACAAAACTTCGGGCTGTAATTTTTCAAACTCTTCAGAAGTTAACTTGCTTATTAGCTTATCTATTGAATTTATAAACCTTGGATTATGTAAATTAGATGTAGTTTCTGTCATTACCAAAACACTATCATCTTGAGAAACTTTATTTATTAAATCTTGTAACTCATCCGAAGGAAAACAAACTCCTACTAAAATTAATTTTCGTTTTGCGTTGTTCCATATTTTGGCCAAATTATCAATAGACTGATTTTCTTTTTTAGCAACAGTATTTTCTTCTTTTATTTTAAAATTAAAACTCGCTAAACTTTCAACAGTATCATATAAAGGTTCATTAAACGGAACATTAATATGTACTGGTCCTTTTTTATTTATTGAAGTTTGAATTGCTTTTGAAACCAAATCAGTATTCTTTTCAAGAAAACTCTCACCTTCTATTAAGTTTGCCGAAAATAAAATATGATTTTTAAAAACATTCTCTTGTCGAATAGTTTGTCCGTCTCCAATATCAATTAAATGTTTTGGTCTATCTGCAGAAATAACAAGCAAAGGAATTTTACTGTAAAATGCTTCTGCTATTGCAGGATAATAATTTAATAATGCTGATCCAGAAGTACAAACAATAGCTACTGGTTTTTGGGTTTGCTGCGCAATTCCCGTAGCAAAAAATGCTGCACAACGCTCATCAACTATACTTAAATTTTTAATCTTTGGATGATTAGAAAAGCCAACTGTTAAAGGCGCATTTCTTGAACCTGGTGAAACAACAACAGTATCAATATTAAAATATTCACATGCAGAAATAACTAATTGAGCTAATTGTTTTTTTGGATACATTCTTTTTTTCATCAATTACAACCTTGAAAAATTTTCAAGATGTAAAGTTATAACTTAATACCTTATATCAACAAAAAAGTTAGGAAACTAAAAAGACAAACACCTTTATAATTACCTAACTTTAATATTTTATTAAGATTGAAAATTTATTAAAACTATCAATCAAAAAAATTAGTTTCCTTTTTTATAATCTGCTAAAAATTTAGCCAAACCACTATCAGTTAAAGGATGCTTTAATAATCCTTCAATAGCACTCAAAGGTCCGGTCATAACATCAGCACCTACTTTAGCACAGTTGATAATATGCATTGTATGACGAACAGATGCTGCTAAAATTTCTGTATTAAACATATAATTATCAAAAATCAAACGAATCTCTTCAATTAAATTCATTCCATCTGTAGAAATATCATCTAAACGACCAATAAATGGAGAAACATAAGTTGCTCCAGCCTTAGCTGCTAATAATGCTTGACCAGCAGAAAACACTAAAGTTACATTTGTTTTAATTCCTTTATCAGAAAAATACTTACATGCTTTAATTCCATCTTTAATCATTGGTAATTTTACTACAATTTGAGGATTCAAAGCTGCTAAAGCCTCTCCTTCTTTAACCATGCCATCAAAATCAGTAGCAATAACTTCTGCAGAAACATCGCCTTCAACTATCTCACAAATTTCTTTATAATGATTAATAATATTGGCTTCACCAGTAATTCCTTCTTTAGCCATTAAAGATGGATTTGTAGTTACTCCGTCTAAAATACCTAAAGCTTGTGCTTCTTTAATTTGATCTAAGTTTGCTGTATCTATGAAAAACTTCATTAATTCTATTTTTTTAAGTTGATATTGATGTTGTGCAAACTTACAATATAAAAGCTTTTCTTTAAAATTCTATATTAAAAAAAACAACTTCTTACAGGTATTAAAATTAGTAATTATTTAATAGTAAGTAAGATTGTTTAAAACATACAACCTTTACATTTGTTTTATTAAAACAAGCAACAATGAAATTAAGTGATGTAAAAATGGTAGTTACGGATATGGATGGTACTTTACTGAATCCTGATCATGAGGTTAGTTCTTTATTTTTTAAACAATTTGAAGAACTAAAAAAACATAACATTATTTTTGTTGTAGCTACAGGAAGACCGCTTTACAGTGTTTTAGATAAATTAAAAAGTATAAAGGATGAAATTATTATTGTTGCTGAAAATGGCAGCTTAGTTATAAAAGATAATAAAAAGTTACTTTCCACTCCAATGAAGAAAGATAGCCTAAAACACATCAACAAAATATTAAAAACCTTACCCGAAGCAAATACTCTTTATTGTACTCAAAATAAAGCTTACACAAAAAGCAAATCTAAAAAATTACTCAACCTCTTAGAAGAGTATTATAATAGTTATGAAATTATAAATAATATCGATGAAATTAAAGAACCTATTTGTAAGATCGCTATTTATCATGAAATTAATTCAGAAAAACACCTATATCCACATTTAAAACAATTAGAAAATGAGTTTAAAGTAAAAGTTTCTACAACGCATTGGGTAGATATTTCTGAAAACAATGCTAATAAAGGTTATGCTATTCAACTAATTCAAAAACTGTATAATATTAGTAGCAACAATACTATGGCTTTTGGCGACTATATTAATGATATTGAAATGTTAGAAGCTTCTTACCACAGTTACGCCATGGAAAATGCTCATCCTTTAGTAAAACAAACAGCACAATTTAGCACAAAAGACAACATGAATTATGGTGTTGAATATATTTTAGATCAATTAATAAAAGAAAAGAACCTGTTATAACTTATAATGATTCATTAACAACTTTTCGTACCAAGTATCTGGTAAAACTCTTTTTAATACAATAGAAAACTTTTCCATAAAACCTCCAATCTTATAATGAATTTTTGGCTTTTTTGTATTTAAAATATCATAAATACCTTTTGCCATAACTAAAGGATCCATTCCTTCATTTACATGCCCATCCATTAAGGCTAAGTTTTCTTCATATTTTTGCTTGTACGCAGAACCTTCAAAAACAGGTGTATGATAACGTCCTGAAGCTATATTTGTTGAAAAATCTCCTGGAGCAACATTAATTACATTAATACCAAAATTTTTAACTTCCATATTAGTTGCTTCTGTAATCAACTCTAGAGCTCCTTTACTTGCCGAATAAATCCCTCTGAAAGGCAACCCCATATAACCGGCTATTGAAGTAATATTTATAATCTTACCTGATTTTTGAGCTCTCATTTGTGGTAAGACAGCTTTCATAACTTCAATTGGTCCAAAGAAATTTGTATCAAAATTAGCTTTCATTTCATCAGTTGGTGTATCTTCAATAGCTCCAGTAATTCCTTTCCCTGCATTATTGATTAAAACATCTAATCGACCTTCATTAGCAATAATCGTTTTCACAGCTTTTTTAATTGATAAAACATCCAAAACATCAAGAGAAACCATCTTAAAAGGAACATTTGTAACCTTTTCTGGATTTCTACTTGTACCATAAACAATATATTTTTGTTCATGTAAAAAACCTGCAATTGCCTTTCCTATACCAGAAGAAGCTCCTGTTACCAATACTACTTTCATACTAATCATACATTTAAACTATTATTATAGCTGTTTTGCCGTAAATTTAGAATTCAAATTTCTGCAAAAAACTCATAAAACATCAAAATTAAATAAAAAATATAGTGTTTCATTAAAAAAACATTGGTGAAATTTATTTATTATATCTATATTTACTTTTATTAAGAACATGCTTAATAGTTTTTTTTCGTTAAAATCTTTGAGTTTTACCCAAAAAAAACTATTTTCGAAACTTATTTATATATTATAATAATATTTACCCCATAAATATCACATCATGAAGAAAATTTTACTTTTAATAGTAGCTGGAGTTATACTTACCGCTTGTGGTGAAAAAGTAGAACCAAAGAAAAATTACACAACTATATCTGGAAAGATTGATAATTTTAAAAGTAGAACTATGACCTTAATAGGTTATAACTATGAGAAAAAGGTTCGTTTTGATCGTAAAACAGGTACATTTTCAGACACTTTAACCGATATTAAATCAGGTAACTACATATTAAAAGTTGGTAAAAGACCAGTACCTTTATATATAACACCAGAAAGTAAGACAGATTTTGTTGTTGATGCTAAAAAGAGAACAGAAGCTCCTGTTTTTAAAGGTACTAACGGAAAAATAAACACTTACTTAAGTGAGCGAACTAAAAAGTTTGGTTTAATACTTGGTAATGCGAATAAATTATTCTCTTTAAATGAAGGTGAATTCCTAAGTAAAATAGATGAATACAAGTCTACTTTGGAAGACATGGTTAATGCACCTGAGATACCAGAAGATTTTAAAAAGAAAGAATTAAGAAATATTCATCATGAATTTACTAGAAACTTAAACAACTATCAAGGTTACCATAGACTTTTATATGGTGATGATGAGTTTGTTGTTTCTGATAACTTCCCTAATAGTATTATTGATGCAGTTAGTTATAACGAAGGAGAAGATTATGTTTTTTCTCGTCAATATAGAATATTAATTGAAGAAAAATTAAAAGACTTAGCTAGTAAAAGAAAGATTAAAGATGGTGATTTTGATTTAACTCACCTTGAAACTATTCATACAGAGGTTACAGATACTTTAATCAAAAATGATCTAATTTACAAATTAGCTGAAAGTAGTATTACATATACTGAAAACTTAAATGAGTATTATAAAAAATTCATGGCTTATTCAACAAATAAAGAACATGAAAAAACAATTACTGATAGTTATCAAAAACTAAAATTAACTGCAAGAGGAGAACCTTCTCCAAAGTTTGAAAACTATGAGAACTATAAAGGAGGTAAAACTTCTTTAGATGATTTAATTGGAAAAGGAAAATATTTATACATAGATGTTTGGGCTACTTGGTGTGGTTTTTGTAAAAAAGAAATCCCTATCTTAAAAAGATTTGAACAACAATACCACGGTAAAAACATTGAATTTGTTAGTATTAATGTAGACTCTGAAAACTTAAAGAAAAAATGGAAACAAACCATTGAAGACAAAGAGATGACAGGTATACAATTATTTGCAGGAGATAAACCTACAGATTTAAAATTTACTCAAGATTATTTAATAAAAGGATTACCTAGATTTATAATAATTGATCCTGACGGAAATATAGTTTCTGCAAATGCTCCTAGACCTAGTGATGGAGATAAATTAGAGGAAATTTTTGATGCTTTAGATATATAAATAACACATCAAATTTATAAAATAAAAAGACCGCTAGTTAGCGGTCTTTTTATTTTATAATACTATTTTTATAAATATACTTCTTCTGATAAATCAAAATAAGCTTAGTGTTTTAATTTTTACTTTTCTATTAAATAATAAACATATAATTACCCTTAAAAAAACAATACTTTTAAAACTTATTATCACCATCCAAAATATTACCTAATCCACCTAAAAGACTACCTTCTCCTCTATCTCCACCATTTTTAGGAACCATTGACAATACTCTACCCGCTAATCTACTAAAAGGTAAGGATTGAACATATACAGTACCTGGCCCCTGAAGTGTAGCGAAAAATAACCCTTCACCTCCAAAAATCGTATTCTTTATACCTCCAACAAACTCGATATCATAATTTACATCTTGTGTAAAACCAACAATACAACCTGTATCTACTTTTAAAGTTTCTCCACGTTGTAAGACCTTTTTTGCCATAGTACCTCCTGCATGAATAAATCCCATTCCATCTCCTTCCATTTTCTGCATTATAAACCCTTCTCCACCAAAAAGACTTCTTCCTAATTTTTTAGAAAATTCAATCCCTACTGAAACACCTTTTGCTGCGCATAAAAAAGCATCTTTTTGACAAATGAATTTTCCTCCAAACTCAGACAAATCAATCGGTATAATTTTACCAGGATATGGAGACGCAAATGAAACTTTACTTTTTCCATGACCATGATTTGTAAAAACTGTCATAAACAAACCTTCTCCTGTTAATATTCTTTTTCCAGCAGAAAAAATCTTACCTAAAAGTCCTTTCTCTTGATTAGAACCATCACCAAAAATTGTATTCATCTTTATAGGACTATCCATCATCATAAAACTCCCGCTTTCAGCTACGACTCCTTCTTGAGGATCTAATTCTATTTCTACATATTGCATTTCTTCTCCAAAAACTTGGTAATCTATCTCATGTGCATTCATTTTTTTCTTCTTATATTAAAAATTAGTTCTCTATTTAATTAGTTTATTTAACTTTTAAACTCCATTCATATTTAAACTCAGAAACAACAACTCCTTGTTCATTAATTCCTTTCGAATTTAATACTATAACCTGCCCCTCTTTAGTATCAATAGCTTTTTTAATAGCCAAGTTTATTTTAGCACCATCGCAACACTCAAAAAGTATTTTCCCTTTTGCTTTTTTATGAAAAGTAGCACTCATATTGGTAACTAACATTGAAATCTTTAATTCTGATGCATAAATTGACTGCATTACCAAAATACCTGTTGTAAGTTCTGAAGCCATACCTTGAACTGCCCAAAACATAGATTTAAATGGATTTTGATTAACCCACCTATATTTTACTTGTACTATTGCTTTATCATCAGATATAGACCTAAGCCTTACTCCCGCAATAAAAGCTATTGGTAATTTAAATAATAAAAATGCATTTATTTTTTTCACTGTAAACTTCATCTACTTCTTTATTTATCTGCAATTTACTCTTTTTATAGTATAGAAAAACCCCTACCAAATGTTAAAATTTGTTAATTTTTAGTACTATGCATTGCATAATACTATTTATTATACATATATTTGCATAGTATAGTAGTATATAAAACATAAACCATGAGAAAAAATAACGATAATACAAACGCTTTTTTAATACATATATCTTCTTTTGTTGGATATGTATTTCCATTAGGAAGCATTATTACCCCATTAATTCTATGGCAAACACAAAAAGAAAAAAGTTCTTTTTTAGACAAACATGGTAAGGAAGCTGTAAACTTTAACATTAGTTTTGCTATATACCTATTTATATTAGGTGCTTCTTTCTTTTCTTTTTTCTTCGGAAGTTTTTTTAATTTTTTTGATGGTGTACATCTTGATTTTGAAAATGATTTTTCACATAATAATATATTTAGTTTTTTTGGAATTGCTTCTGCTGTAGGAATTGTAAGTCTTATTAAAATAGCATTAATTATTATTGCTTCAATGAAAGCAAATGATGGAGAACTATATAAGTATCCTTTTACAATTAATTTTTTAAAATAATAAACACTCTCAATGAAAATAGAAAATACAAAAGCTCAAATGCGAAAGGGTGTTTTAGAGTACTGCATCTTATCTATATTAGAAAATGGAGATGCATATACTTCAGAAATACTTAGCACACTTAAAACGGCACATATGATAGTAGTTGAAGGAACAATTTACCCTTTATTAACTAGATTAAAAAACGCCGGCTTATTAAGCTACAGATGGGAAGAGTCAACCTCTGGACCACCAAGAAAATATTATGTTTTAACAAACAATGGTAAACTTTTTTTAAAAGAATTAGATAAAACCTGGAACAATTTAGTAAACGCTGTAAACCAAGTAACAAGTACAAAATCAACTGAAAATGAATAAAACTATTAACATAAACTTAGGCGGACTGTTTTTTCATATAGATGAAAATGCTTTTCAAAAACTAAATCGATACCTCGATGCTGTTTCCCGTTCTTTAAGTGACGATCCACAAGGAAAAGATGAAATAATTTCAGATATTGAAGCAAGAATTAGCGAACTTTTATCAGAAAAAATAAAAGATGTTCGTCAGGTTGTAAACGAAAATGACATTGAGGAAATCATTGTTATTATGGGACAACCAGAAGATTATTCTGATGACGAAGAAACTTATAGTGAAAACAAAACAAGCTATAAACGTAAAAAAACAAATACTAAAAAATTGTTTCGAGATGGAGATGATAAGTTTCTAGGTGGTGTTTGTGCTGGTCTTGCGCATTACTTAGCTGTAGATACAATTTGGATTCGTTTAGCTTTTATCGTTTTAACTTTTAGTGGATTTCCTCTTTTCATATATATTATTCTTTGGATTTTATTACCAGAAGCAAAAACAACATCCGAAAAGCTTCAAATGGAAGGAGAGCCTGTTAATATAGGAAACATTGAAAAAAAAATTCGTGACGAGATTGAAAACCTATCATTAAAGTTTAAAGATGGTGCTAATGACCTTTCTGAAAAAATTTCTAGCGCAGATTACGATAAACTTCGTATGCAAACAAAATCTGGTCTTCAAGATTTTTTAGAAACTGTTGGTAAAATTTTTAGTGCCATTTTTAAAGTTTTTGGTAAGTTTTTAGGTGGACTATTATTATTTATTTCTGGTATAGCATTAATAAGCATAGTATTTGGGATGTTTTCTGTTGGAAGTATTGAAATTTTAGACTTCGATAATGATTTTATTCATTATCCTATATTCTTTTACGACTCTATACTACCAAAGTGGCTCCTTACATTGTTTTTATTATTATTAATAGGAATACCTTTCTTTGTTTTATTTATTCTTGGGCTTAGAATTTTATCACCTAACATAAAAAAAATCAATACAACAACATCATTATCTCTTTTAGGTCTTTGGATTGTATCGCTTTTAGGTACAAGCTTTGCTGGAATAGAATACGCTTCTTCTCACGCTCAAGATGCTACTAAAGTTATTAAAAAAGAGATTACATATAACAGTAATATCCCTCTTAAGATTGCTGTAGAAAACAATGATGACATATATTATAATCATAATTTATCTCACAGAAATAATGCTATTGAAGTAAACTTAGATGATGAAAAACTAAAATATTCTAACGATGTAACAATAAACATTAAAGAAAGTGAAACAGGAAAAGCATACATTCAATTAAAGAAAATTGGACAAGGTAGAAAGAGACAAGATGCTTTAAAAAATGCTGAAAACATTAATTATGAGTTTAATGTTATTGATAATAAAATTATTTTTAACGCTTACTTTTTAAGTGAATACAAAAACATGTATAAAGATGAAGAAATAAAAGCTACACTTTATATACCAAAAGAAACTTCTATTTACTTTGAAAAATCATCTAAAAAGTTTTTATATGGTATTGATAATACAGATGACATTTATGATAGAGAAATGGCAGGACATCAATTTAAAATGACCTCTAAAGGGTTTGAATGTACAGATTGTTCTTCAGAAAGCATAAAAGATGATAATAATGAAGAATCTACAAATACAAATAACGATAATGAACTAAGCTTTTTATTTGATTCTACCATTAATGATTATAAAGCGGAATTTATTATAGACAAAAAAACAACTAAAGAAGAGTTAAACAGACTTATTAAATGGTTTAAGAGTAAAAGAAATATAGACATTAATATAGTTAGCTCTAAATTCGATGGAAAGAATCAAATTAAAAATTTATCATTAAAAATCGACACTAATGATGGTTATAATGGAGCTGTTACTATTTCTAAAAACACTTTAAAAACAATACCAAAAGGTTTTGTTAGAAGATATAATGATGACGAATTAGACTTTAAAACTTGGTAATAAAACAAAAACTATGAAAGATTTTTTTGATTATTTTAAAGGTAATTTCTTTTTTAAATTTTTACTATTCTTATACGCTTTGTTTAGCTCTTGGTTTACAAATGCTCAAATACAAGAAATAGAAGCATACAAGCCTTCTAATATTACATTGCAAAATGAAATTATTAAAATGGACAGTATATACTTTAACGCTTATAATATTTGTGATATTAAAACGCAAAGAGATATATTAAGTAATGATATTGAATTTTTTCATGATAAAGGTGGGCTCTCTACTTCTAAAGATAAAATCTTAGAAGGTATAAAAAAGAATATTTGTGGTAAAGTAAAACGTACTTTAATAAAAGGAAGCGTAGAAGTATATCCTATTAAAAATTACGGAGCAGTTCAAATCGCCTATCATAAATTCTTTAATAATAGAGAACCTAATCAAAAATCTATCCCTGTAAAGTTTATGATTATTTGGAAAAAAGAAAATTCAGCATGGAAAATGACTAAAATCATTAGTCTACATTAAAATATAAGTTGATTTTCAACTTTAAAAAATTAGTTTATTAGCTAGCTAACTCTAATTAAACTAATACTTGGTTTACTTTGTCAAAGTCGTTTAACGGCTTTGACTTTTTTGTTTACAAGTATTTTATTTTAAACTTTTTTCTAAATAATTTAGCATTTAAATATGCAGCATAACAATTATGACTAAAACAAAAATAATACTTCCAATAATAGTTTTTTCTCAATTTTGCTGTACCTCTCTTTGGTTTGCTACTAATAGTATTATTAAAGATTTAATTACAAACTATAATTTACCTGTAAACAGCCTAAGTCATTTAACTTCTATCGTTCAATTTGGATTTATTATTGGAACTTTATTTTTTGCCATATTTACAATAGCTGATCGATTTTCACCTTCTAAAGTTTTTTTTACTTGCGCTATAATTGGTGCTATTTTAAATAGTTTTTTGATTTGGGAAAACAACACATTAACAAGTTTACTCATTATTCGGTTTTTTAATGGTTTTTTTCTTGCAGGAATATATCCCATTGGAATGAAAATAGCAACCGACTATTACCAAAAAGGATTGGGTAAATCGCTTGGTTACTTAGTTGGCGCATTGGTTTTAGGCACTGCTTTTCCACATTTCTTAACAGGTATAGGTAATGTTTTCTTATGGAAAAATGTGGTTTACACAACTTCTGGATTAACTTTCTTAGGTGGTTTATTAATGTTATTATTTGTCCCTAATGGACCCTACAGAAAACAAGTAAGCAACGTAGATTTGTATGCTTTTTTAAAAATTTTTAAAAACGTAAAATTTAAAAATGCTGCTTTTGGTTATTTTGGACACATGTGGGAACTATATGCTTTTTGGACTTTTGTGCCTATTTTATTAAAATCATACCAGTCTATTTATCCAAAAACTTCATTAAACATTTCATTATTATCTTTTTTCATTATTGGTATTGGATCTATAGCCTGTATTGCTAGCGGATATATATCAGAAAAGAAAGGTGTAAAAAGAACTGCCTCTTTATCATTATTTTTATCTTGTATTTGTTGTTTACTTTGTCCTGTTTTTTTTTCAATTAATAACTCCCTTCTATTTGTTTTATTCTTACTTTTTTGGGGAATTGTAGTAATTGCAGATTCTCCCCTACTATCTACTTTAGTTAGTAAAAATGCAACTCCTGAAATAAGAGGTACAGCATTAACTATAGTAAACTGTATTGGTTTTTTTATCACCATAATTAGTATTCAGTTACTTTCATTTTTAATAGATACTATAGATAGTAACATCATATATATAACCTTAGCTATTGGCCCAATTATTGGTTTGATAGCTTTAAAAAATAAAAAAGTATCCTTTAACTAACATTTTGTTATTTTTACAATATGAAAACATACACTTTTATTTTCCTGTACTTTATTACATTCTTTGCTTTAAATGCCCAAAAACTACCCAAAGGGTTTTCTTACTTGCAAGAAATAGACTCAACGATACAAAGTGAATTAAGATATTGCTCTCATAATAATTTTGTTGGAGTTCCTGTTGATGGTTATGAAGATGATGTACTTATAACTTCTACACTAGCTGCCAAAGCTTTAAAAAAAATTCAAACCAAATTATTAAAAAAAGGATACAGTTTAAAAGTTTTTGATGCATACAGACCACAATCAGCCGTAAACCATTTTGTCCGTTGGGCAAGGAAAGCAAATGACACAATAACGAAAAAACAATACTACCCTAGATTAAAAAAAAGGAATTTATTTAAATTAGGATATATTTCAACAAAATCAGGTCATTCAAGAGGTAGTTCTGTAGATTTAACTATTGTAAATACAAAGACAGGTAAAGAATTGGACATGGGTAGTCCTTATGACTTTTTTGGAAGCATATCACATATTAGTTATACCAAATTAACAGAAAAGCAAAAAAAAAACAGAAAAATGTTACGTGAAATTATGTCAAAAAACGGTTTTAGACCCTATAAAAATGAATGGTGGCATTTTACATTAAGAAATGAACCCTTTCCTAAAACTTATTTTGATTTCCCTATTGAGTAAGAAATTAACAATTATTAAAGACTAAGCCCACTATAACGGCACTATCTTTGTTCTTTTTGATATTATGATGAGACAACACAATTTTAAAACGATATTTTTTTTAATTACATGCAGTATATCTTTTACCTGCTTCGCACAAATTGATGGTTCTTCTAATGGAAAAAACAAAGGGACATCTATAGGTAGCATTGATGCACCCGCTGTAACAATTAAAAAACCAACTTCTTTAGATTTTAAAGATGATCAAGGTTTTAAAACTGCGTCAGATAAATTAAAAAAAGAACAGAAAGAACAAAAAAAAGAAGAAGACTTAAAAAATAAAGGAATCTTAACCAAAGCTAAAATGGCAGAGGAACGTTATTTAAAATCTTTTAGAAAAATAAATGGTTTATATAACTATCCTGTTATCGATCAAGATCTAGGAAGTATACGTACAAATTCTAAGAGTGTTAAAATAATTTGTAGAGATTTTCAATATCCAGATGGAGATCGAGTAACAATATATGTTAACGAAATACCAGTAGTAACCAACCTTGTTTTAAAACAAAATTACCAATCATTTTCACTTCCTTTAGAAATAGGGATCAATAAAATTAAAATTATTGCACTTAACCAAGGAACGTCAGGACCAAATACTGCCGCTTTTAAAGTATATAACGACCAAGGTTCTTTATTATCTTCAAACGAATGGAATTTAGCTACTGGCGCTAAAGCTACTTTAATAGTCGCTAAAGATAAATGATCGAAATCGTTTACGTTATTTCCTTGCTTCCTCTTTTTTTTTTCTAAAGAAAACCTTTATTTTTGTCATTAAATAAACAAGCAACCAAAACAACATATAATTTAGAATGAAGAAAATAACTAAAGAAACCTACCTTAACTGGTATAAAGACATGCTATTTTGGCGTAAGTTTGAAGATAAACTTGCTGCTGTTTACATTCAACAAAAAGTAAGAGGTTTTTTACACTTATACAACGGACAAGAAGCTATCTTAGCAGGTGCAATACATGCTATGGATTTAAGTAAAGATAAAATGATTACTGCATACCGTAATCACGTACAGCCTATTGGTATGGGAGAAGATCCTAAAAGAGTAATGGCTGAATTATTTGGAAAAGTTACTGGTACTTCTCAAGGGATGGGAGGTTCTATGCATATTTTCTCAAAGAAACATGGGTTTTACGGAGGACACGGTATTGTTGGAGGTCAAATTCCTTTAGGTGCTGGTATTGCTTTCGGAGACAAATATAAAGGTAGCGATGCGGTTACATTATGTTGTTTTGGTGATGGTGCTGCACGTCAAGGATCATTACATGAAACTTTTAACATGGCAATGACATGGAAATTACCTGTTATTTTTATTGTTGAAAATAATGGTTATGCAATGGGAACTTCTGTTGAAAGAACTGCAAATCATACTGATATTTGGAAACTTGGTTTAGGTTATGAAATGCCTTGTGGACCTGTAGATGCGATGAATCCAATTAAAGTTGCTGAAGCTGTTGATGAAGCTATTCAAAGAGCTCGTCGTGGTGATGGACCAACTTTCTTAGAAATGAAAACATATAGATATAGAGGTCATTCAATGTCTGATGCTCAACACTATCGTACAAAAGACGAGGTTGCTGAGTATAAGAAAATAGATCCTATTACTCAAGTTTTAGATGTCATCAAAGAGAAGAAATATGCTACTGATGATGAAATTAAAGCAATAGATAAAGAAGTTAAAAGCTTAGTGAAAGAATGCGAAGAGTTTGCAGAAAGCTCTCCTTTCCCTGAAGTTAATCAATTATATGATATGGTTTACGAGCAAGAAAACTATCCATTTATAAAACACAAGTAAAAGACTATGGCAACAGTTATAAATATGCCTCGCTTAAGCGATACCATGGAAGAAGGAGTAGTAGCTTCTTGGTTAAAAAAAGTTGGAGACAAAATTGAAGAAGGAGATATTTTAGCAGAAATTGAAACCGATAAGGCTACAATGGAATTTGAATCTTTCCATGAAGGAACATTATTACATATTGGTGTTCAAGAAGGTGATGGAGCTCCTGTAGATACTTTATTAGCTATTATTGGTGAAGAAGGTGAAGATTTCTCTACTTTATTAAACGGAAGTACTTCTGCATCAGAAGAAACAAAACAAGAAGAAACAACAGAAGCAAATACTGAAACAGAAGTTGTAACAACTGCTGCTGTAGCAATTCCAGAAGGAACTATTGTTGTTACTATGCCACGCTTAAGTGATACTATGGAAGAAGGAACTGTAGCTTCATGGTTAAAAAGTGTTGGAGATAAAATTGAAGAAGGTGATATTTTAGCAGAAATTGAAACTGATAAAGCTACAATGGAGTTCGAATCTTTTAACGAAGGAACTTTATTATTTATTGGTGTTCAAGTTGGTGAAAGCGCTCCAGTTGATAGTTTATTAGCTATTATTGGTAATGCTGGTACTGATGTTTCTGCTCTTGTTGAAGCTCATAAAAATGGTGGTTTAAATTCTGATGCCCCTGCTGCTCCAAAAGCAGAACTGGCTAAAGAAAAAGTAAAACCTACTGCTACAAAAGCAGAAAATACTGAAAAAAAAGTTACCTCTTCAAATACTACAAAAGGTGGACGCGTTTTTGCTTCTCCTTTAGCAAAAAAGATAGCAACTGATAAAGGTATAAATCTTGCTGACGTTAACGGTTCTGGTGAAAATGGACGTATCGTTAAAAAAGATGTTGAAAACTTTACACCTGTTGCTAAAGCTTCTAACGATTCAGCAAACACAGCTGTAACAAGTTTTGCTGTTGCTGGTGAAGAGAAAACAGAAGAAGTTAAAAATTCTTCTATGAGAAAAGCAATTGCTAAAGCCTTAGGTAACTCTAAATTTACAGCTCCTCACTTCTATTTAAATATTGAAGTTGATATGGATAATGCTATTGCTTCTCGTAAAACAATTAACGCTATTCCTGATACGAAAGTATCTTTCAACGATATGGTTGTAAAAGCTACTGCTATGGCATTAGTTAAGCATCCACAAGTAAATACTACTTGGAATGATAACGTAACTAAATACCACAGTCATATAAATGTTGGAGTTGCTGTTGCTGTTGATGAAGGATTAGTTGTTCCTGTAATTAAACACACAAATGCATTAAGTTTAACTCAAATTGGTGCTTCTGTTCGTGATTTGGCCGGGAAAGCTAGAAATAAGAAAATTCAACCAGCAGAAATGTCAGGAAGTACTTTTACTGTTTCTAACTTAGGTATGTTTGGTATAGAAAGCTTTACATCTATTATAAACCAACCTAACTCTGCAATATTATCTGTAGGTGCTATAGTTCAAAAACCAGTAGTAAAAGACGGACAAATTGTTGTAGGAAACATAATGAAATTATCTCTTGCTTGTGATCATAGAACTGTTGATGGTGCTGTTGGAGCTCAATTTTTACAAACATTAAAAACATTTATTGAAAATCCAGTTACGATGTTAGCGTAATTTTTCTTTAATAAATCATATTTCAAACCATCTTATACGTTTAGTTTAAGATGGTTTTTGTTTTATCTTTGTAATTGAATAAAAATACTTAAAATGAAAAAAAAAGCTTTATTACTAATTATTATAATTATTACGAGTAACTTATTTAGCCAAGAAAAAATAAAAGGGAACGGAGAAGTTACCATAAATAAAACCGAACTAAGTTCTTTTAAAAAAATAATAGTTGATGAAGATTTTGAGATTTTATTAATAAATTCTGATATGTCATCTGTTGAAGTTGAAGCTGATGGAAATTTACATGAAGTTATTGAATTTAAGGTTATCGACAGTACATTAACTTTTAATAAAACTAAAAAAATAAGATCAAAAAAGCGTTTAAATATTACTGTTTTTTACACTGATGAATTAAATGAAATAATTCTTAAAGAAGATGCAGAAATAGAAGCTTTAAGAACGATTAAAGCTGACAATATGTTATTAGAAATTAACGATTATGGAATTGCTGATTTAAAGATAGAATCAAATACATTTAAATTAATTAATAACAATAAATCAAGAATCCAATTACGTTCTAAATCAAAATTAACTATCGAAAGCTCAATTGTTGATTTAATTTTAAACAAATCAAGTAATACTTTTGCTAATATTAAAACTGATAGTTTAAAAGTGAATACAAATGAGCGTTCAAAAATAGAAATTGAAGGTTTTTCTAAAGTATTAAATGCATCTATAAATGAATCTTCTGATTTTACTGGTAGGGATTTAGAAGTAACAGAAACTTTTATAAATTCAAGTGGTAGTAGCGAATTTTCTATTTACACTACTGACAATATAACTATTGAATCTTCTGATAAGGGTGAAATAGATTTATATGGAGATGCTAAAATTACGATTAACAAATTCACTAATTCGTCTAAACTTCATAAAAAAGAATTACCTAAAAAAAAGTAAATCTTTCAAGGTAAAAAAGCATATGAAAAATAAATTTTTCATATGCTTTTTTTATTTAAAATACCCTTAAAACAAAACTCCCTTATTCTGTTATTTTATTTACAACTGACTGTCCATAAAAGCCTTTATAACTAAATATTTGCTCTTTAGTATAGGTATCAAAATTAAATCCATTACCTATAGAAGTCATCTTTTCTTTATTAAACACTTCTGGTTTTTTAATTACATCTGTATAAATCATTTTACCCATTTTAATAATTTGCTTTAGACTATCATTTGATAATTTTTTAAAAACAAATATATTCTTAGGGTCACTAATTCCTGTTTTATAAAAATATTGGTTTCTTGTAGTTGCGCTTTTGATGATAAATATTTTCTCTTTGTTTTCTGCCATATAAGCAACTAACTCTTTATCATTATAATAATTATACTTGTAGTTTGGAAAAATTCCGTAAGAAAAATTCCAAACAAAAAGTAATACAATTAAGTTCTTTAAAAGAATATCATTTATAGTATACTTAATAGCTATTAGTAACACCATTAAATAAGGTAACATTACCATAAACTCAACATTACCATAGTTATAGAAGGCAAACAAATAATTTGTTATAAAAATAAATACATGAGTCTTTATAAATAATTTTAAATTATTCTCTTTCTCCAAAATAACTCCTCCTCTTAATAATAACCTAATTACAAAGAAAATAATCACACTACAAAATACAAACGGAAGAATATAAACCCATTCTTTTTTTATTAACGCATAAATATCTGGATGTAGTTGAAAAAACGTTCTAAATGTATTTAATACCTGAAAAAAAACACCTTTCCATCCAAAATTTGTTTGTACACTTCCTTGGAGTAGATCATTAAAAACAAAATGCATTAAGTTATAAAAACTCAACTCTTGTTTTTCATAAAAAATTAAAACTAAGATATAGCTTAAAGGAACCAGTATGGAAGGAATTAGATATAATAAAACTGTTTTAACTTTCTTTTCATAAATATAAAAACAAACGAACAATCCTAGCCACCAAAAAAAATGTATCTGATGAAATAGACAGGCTACTACTCCAAAAAAACTACTTGTAAAAACATATTTACTCTTAAATTGTTTTATGTACTTTAAAAGATAAAAACTACTTAACAACGAAAACGTAATGGGCACTATATAAGTCTCATTTTCTGTACTATATCGCCATAAACTAAAAGTAAACGCTAAAAGCAATATATATAATAACTTTGTTTGTTCTTTTATTTTTAAAAAAGTTAATATTTTATGAAAAACTACCAGATTTAATAACTGAAAAAAGCCATTAATCAACTTACTACAAGCAAGCTCACTAATTTCTAAACCCAAAAACTGTAATGGTTTTACAAAAACATATACTAATAAATTACTAAATAAGTGATGAGGCGTAAATAAGTAATAGTTATATTTTACATAACCAGCATATGCATATGCATCAAGAGATGAATTACTTGTTGGAAATAAAATATACATCAACAGGACAAATAGAAAAACAAACCTCTTATTTAACAAAAAAAATAGCTTCAAAATATTTTATTGATTTTTCTTAATTTAATGCAATGTTACATTTGATAATCATAGGAAGATACATTTGCTCTTTTTCTATTAAATAATAATATCTTTTCTAGGTTTAAATTTATAACTTCATCTATTGTTTTAGTTTCGTCTATTGTCTCACCCTTTATAGTATAAACTGGATCTACAAAAATCTCTTTATTTTTTCTCTCAAAAGCTATCACATTTAATTTCCAGTCTTTTTTCCTGTAACTATTTGTTGATGGTTCAGCTTTAGATTTGTAAAAATAAGCTTCGTACCTTTTATTATATAGCTCGAAGTTTTTAACTTTTATTAATGTAATGCTATCTTTTGTTTTCTTTAGATCATTTGTAGAAAATAAAAATGATTTATAAATATTCTCTTTAGTAGCTTCTTTTTCAGGAAAAAAATTTTGCTTTTTAATAGCTTTTAACTTCATATACAACAAACCTTTGCTATTAATATTGTTTACCATAGCAGTAAACAATTGTTTATCTAAAATTTCATTATTTTTTATTTGTAATGCTAAATAGGTGGTGTTAGCTTCTATATTATTTGCTTTCTTAACCTTTGACAAAAACTCTTTTGTATTTTTATCAGATGAAAAAGGATGTAAAATAGTTACATAACTCTTTAAAATACTTTCATTATTATATAAGCTTTTAGTGTAAGTTCTATAGCTTTTTCCTTTTTTACTTAACTCTCTTTTAAGCTCAATTTTAGCTTCATTTAATATTTGCTTTTTGTAAGATTTATAAACCTTTGATTTAATCTTCTCTTTAGATAATAAAAGAGACAATAAGTTATAAATTGGTTTTTTGTATTCATTTATTGTTGCATAGTTTAATAAATCAGGAAACAAACTTTTAGATAAATCTAAATCCTTTTTTAAACTACTAAACATTTTATTTATTTCAAAACTTTCAGTTGACAATGGAATATCTGCCTCTAACAGATCAAGCAATGTCTCATATGCCTTTTTATTTTTTTGCTTTGAAAAATAATTGAAAACAACAATCTGATTTTGTGGGTTATCATAAGATTTTTTATACAAATCAATAAAGAAAGCATCTACTTTTTTACTTTTATGCTTCCCTAATTTTTCAATTAGATTTTCTTTAATCTTTAACTGATCTTCTCCAAATTCATAAGTTTTTATAACTTTAATAATTTTATCAGTATCCTTTTTATCAAAATTCACATGATAATACCCATCTAGCGCAATACTATCTTTATTTTTTAAATGCTTAAAAAAAACATCTGTTTTAGATGTAAATAACGACTTACCAATAACAGTATCTTTTGGGGTAAATGAGCCGTAGAACTCCTTTACAAAAGCACTTGTTTTATAAGTTGTATCTATTAATGTTCTAAGTTCATAGATTGTTCCATTAGCTATTATGTTTTTAACTTTAATAGCCCTACTACTTAATGAATCTTTTATTAAATAATTAATATAACTTGTACCTTGAGCCTCTTTACCATATGTGGTATTCGCCACATATAACCTATTCTTCTTGGTTAGTTTACTTTTATTAGAATACGAAAAATCGTTAAAAAAAAATTTGTCTTTTTCTATCTGTTTTTTAATTCCATTAACCATAGAATCTAGATTTTTGTAACTCACCAAATCGTGTTTTTTTCTTAACTCAACAACAATCTCTTCATTTGTTTTACTTTTGTATCGTAATGTTTTGTAAAACGTTTCATAAGGTTCTTCTTTTTTTCTTCTGTAAGAATTATAAGGTTTATACACTGGAGGTTTCACCACTGTTTTTACAGAAAAATATAATGCTGTATCTTTTTTTATTTGATAATCATTGTCTTTGTAGTCGTATGATTTTATTTCAAATGAATTAAAAAAATCTGTTGGAATTGTTTTGTTTTTGGAAAGTTTTCCTAATAAAAAGTAGTGCCCACCTTTAATAACAGTTTTTAAATGTAATGTCTGGTCTCCTTTTAAAAAATTTGCACTTGATACGTAGCTTTTATGATTATCATTTTCATTAAAACTTCCTTTAGCTTGTTCTAGATCTAAATCTTTATAAAATCTATTATGAATCCTTTCTAATTCAAAAGTATCTTCTTCCAAATACTCTACATCATTAAAAACAACTTCTTTTACAAAGAAATAATCCTCTTTTTCATCAAAAGCTTGTATTAACCTGTTACCAATATTTTCTTTGTTTCTAAAAATATAGGTATCTGGTAATTTCACAGAAAAACCTCCATGTTTTGGACTTACATTTACTAAATTAAATGCACTCTTTTTTAACTGAATAGAATTAAAAAAAGTATCTCCGTATTTATTTACAAAATCCTTTTTTCCTGTCATTTTAAATATTAAAACCTCTAAAGGTGTAAAATAAACATGATACCTTTGGAAATCTCCAGACTTTGTTTTATTTAAAATATCAAGACCTTTAATTCCTTGATTTTCTATTTCTTTTTTAGAAATTATTTTACCTGGAACACCTTCAAAAAGAAGTTTATTAAATTCATCTTTTATTTTAGAATCTTTCTTTAATGATGAAAATGTATTAATTCTAGAAACCACAACATAAGATCCATTTACTAAATCAGGACTCAAATACATGGCATTATCCAGTATATTTAACTCATATAATTTATTCGGGAATTTTGCTGTAAAAAAACTATCAGAACTCTTGTCTTCTTTAAAAACTGGATTTAAGCTTTTCTCTTCAATTTTCAACTTTAAATCTTCTGCTTTTTGAGTTTTTTTTGATTTTAACGGAACTACTTTATATCCTTTTTTTCTTAATAAATTAACAACTCCTTTTTCTCCTCCTAAATGGGCAGCTCCAACAGCAGAAAATAAACTTCCTTCTTTTACAATACTGTCTATATTCATTACCATTTCTTTATTTCTAATATAAAGCATATTAGTAAGGTAGTTTTTAGTATACATACCTTCATTAAGAGAATCAATTAAATGAATATTTCTGTTTCTATAAGAATTAGATAATAATGAAAAATAATCTTCTTTCTTTAACTTTTTTTGCAACCATAAATCTGGTTTTTCTTTTGTAGGATTTACTTGTGCTTTTTCTACTAAATTTTTAGATCTTTTTAAATCCTCTAAGCTAAATACTTTTTTTCCAAACTTTTTAGCAGCCTGAAACACAAACATATCTAAATACGTATCTTCTTGATAATTTTGCATATAAGCATCTGTTCTATACAAAAGAGAATTCATTAAATAAACTTCACCTGCTATATAAAACATTAACTCCTGAATTTTTGGAGAATAAGGCTTAAATGAATTGGTATAAAAGTTATTTGTTGGAGAATTAAAATTACCTAATCCGCCCATTAAATCATCCGACTGAAACATATCGTCTAACCATAAATTAGGATCAGATTCTAAACCTATAAAATCACTTTTAAATAATGATTCATAGAAAACGTCATCTAAATGAAATGCAATTTTTTGACTTACATGCATTGTCCCATATAAATATGACTTTTTTTGCAAACCATTTCCAGAAATCTCCCATAGCAAACTGTTATTTTCTTGTGATTTTACGGCAATACTTAAGCATAGTATTACTAAAAGCAATACGTTTTTTTTCAAATTTTTCAATTTTTTTATTTTTATGTGATAGTTTACAAAACTAATCAATTTATAAAAATTAAAAACACTTTTATGCATTTTAAAAACCAATAAAAGAACAGATTAACATTTTTTATAAAACAACATTAACTGTTTATAATTTAATCTAACTTTTAAATATTTTTCTTGATTTACTCTCTATTAATAAAAAAGTACACTTGTTTATTTATGTACTTAATTAAGTAATACTACTTTGTAAAATCATGTTTTACTAATTAAACAACATAATAAACACTAATCTTAGCCATCTTATTACTATATTAGTAAGAACTATAAATAAATAGATTTTTATTTCACACAAACTTCCTATTAAAAATAGTGTTAATCTAACACAAAACTTACCAAACTAACCCTATAAATTTTCATTAAAATTTTTAAATTATGGTAAAAAAAATTATTCTTTTAGTTATTTTAAATACTTTTCTTGTAGTAAAAGCGCAAACTGAATATTCAGTAAATTCCCAAATAACATTTGATAATGCGCTAAGCTCTGCTACTTCTGGTGATATTATAGAATGGGAAGACGGAACTTATCCAAACATTTTTATGGATATTACTGTTTCTGGAATAACAGTTCAAGCAGAAACTTCTGGAGATGTTATTTTTAATGGGACTTCTAGAGTTGAAATTGATGTTAATACTAATAATGTTACATTTAAAGGTTTCCAATATATTGGTGGAGATATTGGCACTAGCCATGTTGCTAGAATTTACGGTAATAACGTATTATTTGAAAACGTAAACATATCAGAATACACTTGTTATAAATACTTGATTGTAGAAGATGAAAGTCAATATACAACTATAAAAAATTGTAATTTTGAACATCGAGTTAATAATCCTGATCAAAATATACTTTCTATTTTAGTTAGCGCAACACAAGCCGGTTTTCATAAAGTCCAATATTGCTCATTTAAAAACTTCGATGGTGAACCTGATGCAGGAGGTTCTATTGGTGATGCTGGTGTAGAAGCCATAAGAATTGGGGTTAGTAGTACTGCCGATTTTGAAAGTAAATCCATCATTGAATATTGTTATTTCACCAATTGTAATGGAGATGGTGAAATAATTTCTCATAAAGCAAATGGATGTATTTATAGGTATAATACATTTGAAAACAATCCTAGCTCTGAGTTAGTTTTACGTCATGGTGATAAAGGTATTGTTTATGGTAATTTCTTTATGAATAATATGGGAGGTGTAAGAATTCAAGAAGCAAGTAATCATGTTATTTATAATAATTACTTTAATAATTTAAGTTCTAGATCTGTTTATTTAAGAGATGATGATTCTGATCCTGTAGAAAATGTTTTAATTGCTTATAATACTTTTGTAAATACTGACAAGGTGTTATTAAGTGGTGGTGGTGACGATCAAGCCCCAACAAATACAACTTTGGCTAATAATATTTTTAGCAATACAGAAAATAGTAATGATTTAATTGATGATGCTACAGGAAACGAAACTTGGATAAATAATATCTTCAATGGTACATTAGGTATTACAACACCTGCTTCTGGATTATCAAATGAAGATGCTGAACTTTCGCTAAACACAGAAGGTTTTTATACTATTTCTGCTACAAGTCCTGTTATTGACAACGGACAAGATGGTTACCCAGCTTTACCTGTTTTTACTAGTTTTGATTATGATAATGATATCCTTTTAGATATTTTATTAAATAATAGGCCCAATAACGAAACTTTAAAAGATATTGGTTGTCAAGAATATTCAGCTGCTAACATTTTAAAACCTCATGTTACAGAAGCTAATACTGGACCTGATTATACCATGACTTTAAGTATTAATTCGCCTGTAACTTCTGCTTTTAAGTTTAATTTTTATCCAAATCCTGTTCAGAATTTTTTAACTATTAACTCCGAAGAAAGCATCACTAAAATTGAAGTTTATAATTTATTAGGCCAACAAGTAATTAATTTAAAACCTAATGAGCCTAAATTTATAAACGAATTAGATCTTACTAAAATTAGCGCTGGTAGTTATCTGGTTAAGGTTTTTGTTGATGATAAATTAGAACAATTTAAAGTAGTTAAAGAATAAATAAAAAAGGAACTGCTATCAACAGTTCCTTTTTTATTTTACTTTCAAACCAATACCAAAACATTCTTTGCTTGAACAATATGCCTTTCGTTGTGATTAATAACAAACCTAAAAGTATCACCTAATTTAAACTTTAAAATTGGTATTGTTAGAGACGTTTTTATTTGTGTTAAGTTTTTACTTTCTACAGTGGTTAACAATCTTAATAGCTCCTTTTGCTGACTAATAAACATGCTTAAAACTGTTTCTTTATCTAAATTGGTATAAATAGGATTTTTACTTTTAAATGTTTTCATTGTTTTCATTCCTTCTTTTGGCAACATATCTACAGCAAACTTATTTCCCAAAAAACCACTTTTAAAAACTGATGTTGATGGTAACTTTGAAGTTTCCATTCTTTTTTTGACTTCCTTATTATAAAAAGAAGCATACAAATTCAAATGTTCCAAACAATCTAAAACCGACCATGATTTTTCATTTGGTTTCTTCTTTAATTCATTTTCAGGTACCTGTTTTAAAGTTTCAACATAATTAATATGTGCAGTTACTGTTGTTTTTAATTCTGATATAAGTTGATTACTATTAAAGTTCATTATTGGAATTTTCTTCAAATTTCATCATTTATAACTCAAAAAAACTTGATCCTAATCAAGATTTTTTAAAATTCTAGATAAGGTTTCTGGAGTCATTCGTAAATAAGACGCTATATATTTCTGAGGAATTTCTTGAAATAAATGCGGACTTCTTTTAAAAACACGATCAAATCTTTTTTGAGGTGAATACGTAATTAAATCTACTTCTCTTTCTATTTGTTGATGCACAAAATCTTCTAACATTTTTTGCCAAAGCAACTTATTCTCTTCATCTTTATCTAAAAAGGAAGTATATTTTTCTTTAGTTATTATTTTCAACTCACACTTTTTTAGTGCCTGAATATAAAAAATAGTTGGTTTTTCCTTTAAAAAACTATCTAAAGCAGTAATTAAAGAGTTCTTGTATCCAAATCTAATTGTATGTTCTTCGGTTTCATCTTCAATAAAAACACGCAAACTTCCTTCTTTAACCAAAAACAAATCAGTATTTAAATCTCCTTTCACAACCAAAAATTCATTTCTTTTTAATGAAATTTCTTTTTCCCATTGATCGGATAATTTAGCCAAAAGTAATTCGTATGTATTCATAAAACATTAACCTAAACTACGCTACTATAAACTCAAAGATACTTTTATCTTTTTAAATATATAAACTTGGCTATCGCTCTGCAATTAAAAATCAAAACGATAATTCATTTTAAAAGCTACTCCCCAATTTTGTCGTTCTAATTGTTTGTTAAAATTATCGGTTACCACTAAATACACATAAGACAATGGTTTATATTCCCATTGCAATCTTGTATTTACGTTAAAATTATCTCCTTGTGTATTGTATTGCACATAAGTTGTCCAATTTAATTGATTATTAAAAAACACTTCTCCTGTAAAACGTGCCAAATGAAATGTTGCTGCTCCTAATTCATCTAAATCTATTTTATTCAAATTATAAGAAGTTTCAATGTTCGCAAACGGTAATAACTGATAATTTAAATACGCACCAGCTGTTAACCTTTCTCCCCCATAATACGTTCCTTTTTGCGCATTTATTTGATAAATTAATTTTTTATTACTTGCTGAATTATAGCCAATTTTTAACATTCCAAATTGATAATCTCCAGGCACTAATGAATTTCCATTACCTAAAGGATCAAAACCATATTTTAAATCTAAATCATCATAAGTTAATACATAATAAACTGCTGATAAGTCTTTAAAGAACAATGCCGAATTTAAATAATGTGATGTTTGGTTTAACTTTCCTACTTCATCAAAATACATGTCATTACTATAATTAAAAAACCTAATAAAGTTGATTGTTTTTGAGTCATTATAAAACTTTTCATACTCAACTCCTGCTGAAGTTTGCGTATAACCTTCACGCACAATTTCATTAGTAATTGCATCATAATTATACAATCTTGGGGTAAAACCTACAGATGTTATAAAGTTTTCCTGCACATTTTTTGCTGAAACATTCCAACTAAAACCTCTTTTATTATACCAAATACCTAAATGATAAAAATTACTATTATCAATAATATCCGAAGTAAAACTTTTTCCAAAATTCGCCAATCCTAACCATTTATTATCGGTTGATTTATAATTAATATTCACACCTCCTACTCTATTATAAGCTTCCTTAGATTGCTTATTGATTAAAAAAGCTGTAGCTGTAAAGTTCTTTGTCATTTGTTGTTCTGCAACCAAAACACCAAAATTTTGAGCGTTAACAGTAGCTTCTGAATCTGTTTGTACATTTAAAACACCAATTCTTGTTTTAGCAGCAATATTCCCAGATAATTTTAATCCGAATTCAATAACCGATTCCGAACCAATTCTTCTTGAATAAAACGGATTTACCTCATCAACACCTAAATTTGAAAACAAATCGGCATTTTCTAAAAAGAAATTACGTCGCTCTGGAAAATTAATAGCAAAACGTGTTAAATTGGTTACTTGCTCATCAACATCTATTTGAGAAAAATCAGGATTTATAGTTGCATCTAATTTTAAAGATGATGTAAGGTTATATTGCACATCCAAACTTGGCTTAAAAGTAGTTTCATTAGTGTTACTAGCATTATCATTTTGATAATTTAACGTTACCGAAGGCGTTACTGCAAATTTAGATGCCGATTTTTGAGGTAATGCTTCTACTTCAAAAGGTGTTAAAAAACGTAAATCAAACGTAGCGTAATTTCGTTTTACATTACTAAAAATAGTCCAAGAATTATTTTTAATATCTCTAACATAAAACTGAACACCAAATGTTGAATTTCTTTTGTTAAAATTCAACCCTTTTAACGGAATAGCTATCTCATAATTTTTTTGCGTTCCGTTTACTTTCGTTTTTGCTTCCCAAACTGCACTCCAATTAAAATTCAAATTAAATCCGTCATTTGCTCGCTCTATCAATCCATCAACTTGTGTTCCGTATGAATTCACTGCAAATAAGTTGCCGTTTTGTTTTTGATTTTGAGTATCTAAAACGAGTATAAAGGCATCACTTATACCTATTGACACATCTCTTTTTAAAGAACTTACTTGAATTCTTGATGTTGTATCGTTATATATTGCACTCACATATAAATGTGTTCCATTATGAAACAATTTTACGTTGGTTTGATTTTCTGCTAAACCTTCATCTGTTGGTAAGTGATTAAAAAAGCCTGTTTGTGTGGGTAAAGTACTCCAAACATTTTCATCAAACTTTCCATCTATGGTTATTTTGGTATCTATAAATGGAATCTTTTTGGTTTGAGAAAAGCTTAGTAAAGAAAAACAAAGCAAAACTATTATTAGTATACTTTTCATAAACTAAAACTTAATTTTAGTTGCTGTTTTACTGATTATTTTCCAACCTGTCTCTGTTTTCTTTAATAAAAATAAATCAATGTACTTAGATTTTGATTTGGCTATAGTGATTGTTGCTTTTGCTGTAGCAATATCTTCATAAACATCAACAGATATAATCTCTCCTACTCTGCCGTTAAAAACTCCAGTTTCTTTCCCTTTAAAAAAGCCTACATATTCTTTTGGTGAATATATTTTAAATCCGTCTTTTCCTGTTAAGTACAAAGTTGCATTATTTGCAAAAGCACTTTCTAATAAAGCTAGTTTATTATAGGAACTTCCGTTTATATAATTTTGAATTGTTTTTTCTACTGTGGTACAATTTTCACTTTTAGTACATGTTGGTTCTTGCCCAGAACTGATTATTGAAATTAAAAAGGTAAATAATACTATCATCATATTTTTCATCATATCTATTTTTAAAAGATTTTTTCAAATCTCTAAAAACCCATGATAAATAGAGTGATTCATTATAATTGAAGCCTCCAGAATTATAAAACTGGAGTGTTTTGTTATTGAATTTAAGGTCATTTAATTTCTTCTATAAAACAAATCACCTCTCAATATTTATTCTAATTTCTTTTTAAGATCCATTAATCTTTGTTTTACATTCTTTTCTAAGTTTCTTTTTATCATGTTACCAAACAATGTAATAGGAAATCGTAATTTGAAAGAGTATAAAAAAATAACTTCACATGAATTTAACGTAGTTTCTTTAAACGTCCAAGAACCTAAAATGATTTAAACATAAACGGTCCTTTAGTCATTTTAATTGCTGTTGCCTTAGGTCTGTTAAACGAAACATATTCAGTTTCCATTCCCAATCCATTTTTTGCAACACAATATGCTTTTATTCCTTTATCTGCTTTACTTGCTCCTTCTATTAAATCTGCCTTCTTTAAAAAAGTATCCCAATACAATCGTTTATTATAATCTTGCGTATAATCAAAAACAATTAAACGATTACAATTAATTGTTTTTGACTCAGTAAACTTTATGTTTTTCATTTAATAATCAAATTTTCATAGAATTATTCAAATCAACTAAAGGTTATTAAACACACCTCTCTAACTTCCTCTATAAACAGATGGTGTAACACCAACCATTTTCTTAAACGTTGCATAAAAATTAGATTTTGAAGAAAACCCTGCTTCAAAACCAATAGCTTCTAAGGTAAACTGATTATTTTCTTTTAATATTTTTTTAGCTTCTTCTATTCTATATTCATTTATAAATAAAGCAAAACTTTTACCCAAATTATCATTCAGAAATTGTGATAATTGATGTTGTGTAATATTTAATTCTTTAGCAATATCTGCGAGTTTTATATTGGTGTTTTTATAAAACATTTTTTGCTCCATTATTTCTTTTAATTTTTGCTCTAAACGATTTGCTTCTTCGTTAGTAATCTTCTTGGCCTTGTATTTTTGAGGGATGTCTTTAAAAACCTTATCTCGATTATTTTTAGACAATAGAAAAATCAATAAAACATAAAAAACTACTGAAAACGTAATCGTTCCTATTAAATATAAATAGAAATACCCCAATATATAGGCTGAGAATATTAAGACATTCCCTAAAAAAACTGCTAATAACCAAGATTCAGAAGCTGTTACTTTTATTGCCTTTTGAAATAACTTACTGATAACATCTTTAAGGGTAAAACCAGTTAAAACTAAATACACAAACCAAACGCTATAAATAAAATACACAAAAAAATGATTCCAAAAAACATCATAAAACTGATATGGTCTTACTAAACCTATACCAACTATTAATAAAACTAAAATAAGATAATGTAATTTCCATGACAATGGTACCTGCTTTTTGTTATCTAAAGATGATTTTATATAATAAAACAAACTTACTCCTATTAAAAAACAAGCGGATAATCCTATTTGTAATATCAATTTATCTCTTGATTCACTAAAAATTACATAAACAGATTTCGCTATTCTTAACGAAAGCATTGTTACCATTAATCCAAAAAAAGTATTCTGGATACGTTTCTCTTTAGTAAAAAACAAAAAATAAATACTTACTAAAAAGCCATTAAAAACCCCTATTGAGCATAAAAAAAATAATATAGGATTGTCAAAAGTCATGAAAATTTAAACATAATTACACTTTTACAAAATATACTTTTTTTGTTGTGTACAAAAACTTAATTTCAATTTAAAAATAAAAAAAGCCACAAGTTAAAACTTGTGGCTTTTACACTAATATTTTTTTATAACTATATTTTTCTTGTTCTATTTAGCAAATAGAAATCAGCTAAAACCAATGCTGTTAAAGCTTCTACAATAGGTACAGCTCTTGGTACAACACAAGGATCATGACGTCCTTTTCCATGTATTTCAGTAAGTTCTCCTTCAGAATTTATGGTTTGTTGATTTTGCATAATTGTTGCAACTGGTTTAAAAGCTACTCTAAAATACACATCCATTCCATTTGATATTCCTCCTTGAACCCCGCCAGAAAGATTACTTTCTGTAGTTCCATCTGCTTTAAAAATATCATTATGTTCAGAACCTTTCATCTTTGCTCCACAAAAACCACTACCAAATTCAAATCCTTTTACTGCATTTATAGACAACATTGCTTGTCCTAAAGCGGCATGTAATTTATTAAAAATAGGTTCACCTAAACCAACAGGAATATTTTGAGCGACACAAGTAATTGTTCCTCCAATAGTATCTCCTTCTTTTTTGATTTGTTGTATTCTAGTAATCATTTTCTCCGCTGATTCAGCATCCGGACAACGTACAATATTAGATTCTGTTTTAGAAAAATCTAAATCTTGATACGGTTTTTCCATAAAGATATCTCCTACAGAAGAAGTAAACGCATTAATATCTATATTAATACTGGCAATAAGTTGTTTTGCTAAAGCACCTGCCACAACCCAATTAGCTGTTTCACGAGCAGAACTCCTTCCTCCTCCTCTATAATCTCTTATTCCATATTTCTTATCATATGTAAAATCTGCATGTGAAGGACGATATACATTGGTATTATGATTGTAATCTTTACTCTTTTGATTGGTGTTTTTAATTACAAAACCAATAGAAGTTCCCGTTGTTTTTCCTTCAAAAATACCAGAAAAAAACTCAACTGTATCTGGTTCTTTACGTTGTGTTACTATTTTTGATTGCCCAGGCTTCCTTCTATCTAATTCTTTTTGAACCGCATCTAAATCAACTTCAACTCCAGCCGGAAATCCATCTATAACACCACCAATTCCAAGACCGTGAGATTCACCAAAAGTTGTTAACTTTAATATATTTCCTAAAGAATTAAACATACTGATTATTTTTAAGCTACGAAGTTACTTATTTATCAGAAAAAAGTAAAGCTTTATAATCCTTAAATATAATTTTAAACAAAAAAGCAAATCTGATATTGGAATTATACTTCTTTTTTAAAACATTAAAGGTTATTTATGTCATAGAATAGTAATAACTATAAAATAAGTGCTAATTAATTGTAAATTATAAATAGTTTCAATTCTTTTTTAAAAATAAATAGACTTTAAAAAACTGGTTTTAAACCTATTATTTTCAAAACATTAAAAAAAAGTAAAAAAACTACTTTTTTTACTTTTAAAATTAAAAATACTTTCTATATTTGCACCCGCAATAGGGAATACCTTTTTGCATGTCTGGAGAAATGGCAGAGTGGTCGAATGCGGCGGTCTTGAAAACCGTTGTCTGTTACAGGACCGGGGGTTCGAATCCCTCTTTCTCCGCTTAGAGAATCACAATTCTCTCCAAAAGCCCATAAACATAATGTTTATGGGCTTTTATCTTTTCACGAATATCAATACAAAACAACGTTTGCGATTGATCCATTAGGAGTCACCCTTTTTTAAACTAACCTAATACTAAATAGATAGTTGTGATTGTGTTTGTAATTAATTTTTGGTGTATTTATTACAAATTGATAACTGACACCTATGAGTAATTTTAGTCGTAAAGCATCTGATTTGAATCTGGTTTATTAAATAGAACCAATTAAGATTTTTAAATCAATTGTATTTTACACTTTGATAAATAACATCTTTAATATAGAATATATTGACAAAGGTCATATGAAAATATAATAATGATTGGTCTTAAAAAGACAAAACTACAACCTTAGATTAAGCTAGTTATTACCCATAAACAACAAGTTTTTTTAGTTGGTATAACTTTGAAATTTTAGAGATTATTTAAAAACCTAAGCATAGATTTGAGTTTTTTTTGTTAAAATATGTATTTCTACTATTCCTTTTTTTCTAAAAAACTTCATAAACACCTATTACAAGTTATAAAAAAACACACATAAACACCTAATAACATGAGTAATAACAAAAAACTTATAGAAAATTAAGTTAAAATAGGTGTTTTTTTCTTGTTACATAAAAAATGTCCATCCTTCACCTTAAAATGTCCATTTTCAGAAAAAGAACTTAGCCATAAGTTTGCAGTATTGTTAATCATTAAAATAAAAAACATGAAATTTGGATTATTAGTAAGACTACAAGCAAAAAAAGGAAAAGAACAAGAAGTATCAAACTTTATCACAAATGCACTTCCTTTAGCAATTGATGAATATGATACAATTACTTGGTATGCTATCAAAATTGACCCTTCTACTTTTGGCATCTTTGACACTTTTCCTCACGAAGAAGGAAGACAAGCACATTTAACAGGAAAAATTGCGAATGCACTTATGGCAAATGCATCTGAATTATTAGCCGAAGATCCAACAATTGAAAAAGTGGAAATATTGGCCTCAAAAAAACAAATAATTTAATAGAGTTAGTCATTTCTGAATACAATTCCTTTAAACTAGGCTGAATGGAACAATTTGAAGGACAAGATATACCTAAACTATATAAAGAATTACCCAATGATGATGTTTGTAAAGCTTATTTTGCAAAAATAAAATTGCAAGATGGTTTTACATCCATCAAATGTAGCCCCACTAGAAGGCTTGTAAAGTCAGGTTATAATTATCATTGTTACGCTTGCCATCATTTAGAAATCACGACCCCGTATACGCTCTTGCATAAAGTCTTATTGATAACTGTTCGTTAAAATCATTAACATCAATATTTGAAAAACATATAAGTATATCTACCAAGATAACGGGTAAATGGAGAGAGAATAACCTCTTAAGATACTTATATATGTATTGAAAAGATATACAGTATCATTATGCAAGTAAAACCATAGTTCAGAGCAAGACTAACTCATGAATATAGATATACATATTTCAGCTTATTTTGATGAGTCTTGTTTTAGAATGAATCACTATCAATTTAAGAAGAGTATTTTTTTTACAAAACCATTTGTAGAACGATAGAGACGAAACCAATATATCAATAGGAATTAAAAGAGAAGCTAAACATATAACTCAATTAATTCATTGAACTACCACTTGTTTAAATACATTTACTCAAAAAACACTTATAATCAATTAAGACCACTTATTACTTTTCAACAATGGTTTTTTATATAATTGAAATAAATTTACTCGTTAATCTAATTAAATTATTTATTATACTAATCATTAATAATGAGAAAAAAAGAAGATCTTTTATCTGTTGTTACAAATAACTCCTATGATATAGTAAAAAAAAAATCATTTCTAAAAAGAAACGGTACAAGTATCTGTTTCTTTATAATGATTTTATGTACTTATGCTGGTATTGCTAAAAATAACAAAAATATTCTTTTTAGAGATACAATTGGATATTGTTTCCTGAAAAAACAAACAATTATTAATTCTAATTATTTAATTATGATTTATGTGATAGGCTTAATTGCTTTAGGGATATTGTATTATCTTTTTAAAGTAAAAGGAGAAAGGGTTTTACAAAATACCATAAGTGAACACTACAAACAAAAAGAAGAACTAAACAAAAGCAACGCCAATAAACGATGTATACTTAGAATTATAGCACACGATTTAGTAGCCCCTTTTAATGCTATTTTGGGGTATACTAATTTATTAGAAAAAGATTATGATCTTCTTAATGAAATAGAACGTAAGAAATATATATCTATTATTAATAAATACGCGAATAGCAACTATATTTTTACCAGAACCTTACTAGATTGGGCAAAAGTACGACAAGAACAACTTGTGGTTTATAAAGAGACTCTCAGTTGTAAAGAAATTATAGAAACTGCAATACACCCGTACCGAATATTAGCAGATAAAAAGAACATACGCATTAATACCAATTTTTCTAAAAATGTTATTATAAAAGCTGACAAAATTATGATGCAGTCTGTTATTGGAAACCTATTTGTAAATGCTATTAAATTTACACCTAAAAATGGTGAAATTAAACTCTATTTGCATAAAAATAAAGAAGGTGCTGTAGAAATAAAAATTAAAGATAGTGGTATTGGTATGACAAAAAGACAACTAAACAACTTATTTGACATTACAAAAACACATAAAAACACCAGACATGGTACTAGTAATGAAGAAGGAAATGGCTTAGGGCTTATTTTTTCTAAAGAATTAATGGAGTTACAAAAAGGAACACTGCAAATATTCAGTAAAAAAAATATAGGTACTACAGCGTTATTAACTATTTAATTTGTCTTCTTACTCCTTTTTTTGATACTTAAATTGAAAATCAAGATCCTCCTCAGTCTCTCATTTTTATTGTAACGTTAAAGCATAATTTTAAAAATTAATAAGCTCTATAATCAATCAAAACACTTATACTAAATAAAGCCCACTTATTTATTACCTAACAAATAAACAAGCTTGTTTGTATATCTTTGAATTAGCAATAATAATATTAAGTTTGGTTATTTTTTTTCTAAACACAAGGAAGAATTTCATACACTTTTGATAAAGGGTTCGATTTATTATTGGGGATAAATAGTTTAACTGTCTTCCTTGTGTTTTATATATAATTTTTTTAATTTAAAAGGGAATAGAACTTTGGGTATCTCCCAAATCACTTTCGATTTGATTCAAAGTTCTTTTTATTAAAAAAATAAATAATACTTCTATTGTAAACAAAAACATTAATACTTATTAGTGCTTACAAATCTTTTAATCAATAGAGCCAATTAAAGAAAATAACTTTAAAACTAAAGATGTCATGAATAAAAAAATGAAATTAATCCTTCATTTTACAGTTGTTTTTCAATTAAAACATCAATAAAATGAATTATAAAAATATTATATTTCGATGACGACACAATTAATAAATCATCCGTATCTCAAGTAGTTAAAGATAAATCTGAGATAGATGCTGTTGAAAAAGCAGAAGAAGCTTTGGAATTGACAAAAAAGAACAACTACGAGATTTTACCGATAGATATGACCGTCTTGAAATATGTATGCAAAAAACAACAACTATATGTATAAAAATGATTTACTAGTAAAGCGTTATAGCGAAAAATTTAAACTTAAAATTATAGCAGAACTTACTAAAGGGAACCACTCCAAAAGACAAATTGCCTTAACTTACGGAATTCAACCCAGTACGATTAATGAATGGATTAAAAAGTATGACCGTAAAGATTTAATGAACACCAGAGTAATTGTGCAAACAAGCGACGAAATAACACGTATTAAAGCCTTGCAAAAAGAGATTAAACAACTCAAAGACCTACTTATTAAAAAGGATTTAGAGAAACTTGTAAACGAAAATTATCTTGAAAAAGCTGCTGAAAATTTAGGTTACAAAGATATTCAAGAATTAAAAAAAAACTTAAACGTCGAATCCTAATGAAAACAATTTTAAAACAACAGAAAAACAAACAGTACACTATAGGGATAATCTGTAATGCATTTAACATAAATAGAGAGGCTTTTTATAAATATAAAAGATGTTTTTTATATTTATAAAAAACGATACACTACTCAAAACGAGATAGAAAAACAGATATTAAACTAGTTAAAGAAAGTAGAAAAAACTACTACGAGAAGGTACTGAAAAATTAATAAAATCTCTTGATATTGGATTTAAAAAGCATGACGTTAAAATTGGAAGAGATAAGTTTTTCAACATTTTAAGAAACAGTGAACTACTTGTAAAAAGAAAAAATGTTTTTTAAAACTACCAACTCGTATCATCGATTTTATAAATATAATAATACGATTAAAGACATAGAAATAACAAGACCTAACCAAGTTTGGGCTTCTGATATTACATACAATAGAACTATAAATAGATTTTGTTATTTAGCCTTATTTATGAATATGTTTTCTAGAAAAATAACATGTTATGTATTAAGTGACAGCCTGGGACTTAAAGGCTATGTAAGAGCTCTTAATTAAGCTATATACAATGCAAAAGAGTATCGACAAACTAATACATCTTTCGGATAGAGAAATACAGTATTCTAATAATATTTACACACAAATACTAAAAATAAGAATATAGAAATTAGTATAATTGGAGAGCGCTTTTGCTATGAAAATGTATTTGCTAAAAAGGTTAATAATATATTAAAAGATGAATTTTATCTTGACCAAACCCATTACCTGCTTGACTCAAGCAAAAAAAGTAACAAAAATTGCAATCAAATTATACAACAATAAAAGGTTACATTTATCTTTAGACTTTAAAACACCTAATTGCGTGCATAAATATGTAGCTTAATTTTAAATATTAACAGGTAGCCGTATTTTAGAACATGACAATATAAATCTAGAGGACTCTAATATTGATGGATTTTTGGGTCTTAAAAAAATTAAAAGCCTTTTTCACACTTAAAAGATTCAATTTATATTGCTCACACAAATTGTTTTGGTGAAAAATGGAGATTAAAATGTATTAATGGTAGATTTCATTTTTATAATCCAAAGCCATTTATATTAAGTGAATTACAAAAATGCATTACTAAATGAATATATAATTATGTATTAGAACCACAATAATTATAAAAAAGAATATACTTTAATTTACTAGTATCACAAAAATCCAAATAGTTAACAAGTACCTATTTGGATTTTTATTGTTGAAAAAGTCCTAACTAGAAAACATAGTTTATGAGAAAGAATGAATTGTCTAGGTATAGGCTTATACGATTAAAGTAATATTTGGGAGTAAATAATTTACAACAATCATCAACCCTTATATAAATGGGGTTAATATAAAAAGCAAAATAATGAGGAAAATACCAGAAACCTTTGAAAAAGTTATTAAGGACGATAGCATTAATGATTTGTCATTCAATATTATGCCAGAGAAAAATGTTCGTGAAAAATTATTTATTAAAGAATACCGGTGCGCTAAAAACTATATTGAAGTTGAGTTTTCGCGAGAGTACTACACGGATATGATAAACAGTCCTAGCCATCTTATCTTTTTATCGCCATTGATTCAGTGCCAAAAGCTGCTCTATGTTTATTTTTGCTATTACAAAAAAATTGAATATTCACCAGATGATGAAAGGTTTAAAATATGGCCTACCAGTTTTAATATTCGTTTGCCCGAATTGGTGAATGAGGAGAAGAATTTGGTTCAAAGATTTTGGGTTAATAGGATAAACCAATTGCCCAATGGTAATTGGTTTGTAAAGTGTGAAACTCAAATCGGCGCAATCAAAATGACCGGCGATGCACTTGTTATACCGGTTGAAAAATAAATGGACAATTTTCTGCAAAGAAAACAGGTGTGCATATAACAGCAACTGTGTTTAAAAATTGCTTAACTTAATGATATTGAACGGATGTTTGAGGAGGCAGAAACTTCATTTTAAGGGTATATACCAGTCGAACTTCTCTCATTTATAACTAGACTGGTGTCATTCTTTAATCTATCTTTCGATAAACAGGAGCAGGAAGCCAAATACCTCTTACAGTTAGAAATTGTTTTTTTAAAACCCTCTAAACTCACTAATTCGTTCCACTTTAAATCTGGTTTAACACTTTTTTTAGAATAACATATATAAAGAATCAATCTTTAAGGCTAGTAAACATAAGTTAAAAAAATATGAAGAAAATAACAGCCTTAATTTTTAATAGGATTATTGAATTTAACTAGTTATGGTTTAGTTCAAATATTTTGTTAGCCCCTCCTTTCAGAAAATAGATTACAAATAAAACGAAAAATATGTAATGATTGAAAAGTGTTCTCTTTAAAGTTAACCTTGTCAATGAATTATAATAATTACTGGAACTGATATGTAAAACTCTGCACATTCTTTCGACGGTATATCTTTAGTTATAAATTATTACCATTACCAGAAAAATTTCGAACTCTATCTCTTAATAAAATTTGCTCGCCATTTATATAATAATGAAGAACGTATTACTAATTATTCTGCCACTTCCTTCTCTTGGATTATTGCGAGAATAACTACAACTCAATAGCTTTTAATTTAAATAAATTCTTAACAGTAAAAATTTACGATCTCTTTTCATTTTGTAATGTATTTATTGGTCTAAAATTTAGTTAAAACTATGCACTTTAGTGCATTTCGCTTTAGTTTCTAAAAATATTCCCCTTTGTTAAATGGGAAATCAAAGGACTAATGGTCATATAGTTTCAAATTTAACAGTTCATATAGTTTGGAGTATAAAGTATCGTTATAAAGTTTTGGTTGGAGATGTTCAACAAGGTCGTAGGAAACTTCTGATACAAAATTGTGATTCTGAGGATATCATAATATTGAAAGGTGTTGTTTCAAAAGAGCATATTCACATGCACATAGAGTATCGTCCTTCACAAGACATTAGTAGTATAGTAAAGAAATTAAAAGGAAGAACATCTAGAAAAATTCAACAAGAATTTCCAAGATTAAAAAAGCAATACTGGGGCAGGCATTTTTGGCAATAGGATTTGGGTGTTGGAGTACAGGTAATATAACTGATAAAATGGTAGATGAATATTTAGAACATCATCGTAAATCAAGTAATGATAGTGATAATTTCATATTAGAGTAATCACGTATGATTTCGAACTGCTGATTTTAGTCAAGTTTTATAATCTATGGACTTCTAGTTCATAATGGTTTAGTTCACTATGATTAATGTAATTTTATGAAATCCTTATTGCTATTAATAAATCCAATCTTGGAACTTTTTTTATCCTGTTTAGAAGTTTTTTTAGAATAAATCTCTTTCTAATTTAAGAACAGTTTTTTTATAAAACCTTTTTAGAATGAAAGAAACTAAACGTATAACTTAATTTGTTTTTTTACTACTCGTTTAAATACATTTACTCCACTTATAATCAATTAAGACCACTTATTACTTTCTAAATCTGGTTTTTTATATAACTTAACTAAATTCGCGAATTTATGTTATTTATTAATCAATAAATAATTGAACTATTGATATTAAAAATGATATTTCGTTTATAAAAAGATTTAAGTTCTAGTAAAAATCGAGTATTTCGGGTTTTATACTCTCGACTAGGTATCGGCATGTTATTTACATAAAGATGCCCTAAAAATGACTAGTTATTCCAAAGTTATAGAGTAAAAAACATGATTTTTATACTGATTGATTATCGCTTTTTGATATGTTTAGAAGAGACATGATATGCAATCATTTATTTCATAAATTAAATTTAAGATTACTTTTTAGAGTAATGTTTTACTAAATATCAAAACTAAAAAAGGCAAAAAGAAGAGATTGATTTATATCGGGTATTTTTTAGATACTTTATGAATTTTAATAGACTCTCAATAATAATAATAATAATAATAAAGGATCGTAAGATACTGTAGTTGTGATTGATTCAAAAAAAAAAAAATGGATTGACATGACATATAATGAAGGCTTTTTTTTAAGGATGGTCATTTACTTATAAAAGTAAATTTAAACGAGATGTTATGTTTAGAGAGCGATCCGATTGTAATTATATTATTATTTATTTATATGAAAGAAAATACTTAATAAGTGAAATGCTGCAGTCAATATTAGAAGTTTTATCGAATATTTTTTTTAGGATAAATAGGTTAAACCTTTTAAATACGGTGCAGCTATTTAGCCTAAAAAATCAATTCATTAGAAGTACTTAGATAAAAAAATGAACAGTAATACTGTATAATAGTTGGTATTAAAAGTAAAAAAATAAATTTTAAAAATGGCTAAAAACTATTTAGAAGAAAGTGTTTATATCGCCGCCAAAAACCGTATACTAGATCTTTTTAATACGTTTTCAAAGTTGTATTTGGCATTTAGTGGAGGTAAGGACAGTACAGTTATGTTACATTTGGCTTTGGAAATAGCCGAATCTGAAAACCGATTACCACTTGATGTATTGTTTGTTGATTTAGAAGGGCAATATAATACTACTATTAAGCATATTGAAGAGATTTGCCTTGATACTGAAAAAATTAACTTACACTGGGTTTGCCTTCCTTTGAATCTTCGGAATTCGGTTAGTGTTTTTCAACCCCATTGGCGCTGTTGGGATCCAAAACAATCTGAAACATGGATTCGTTCTATGCCACAACACACACAGGTAATCTCAGATATTTCATATTATCCTTTTTTTCGTTTTGGGATGGAATTTGAGGATTTTGTATACCAATGGGGTAATTGGTTTTCAGACGGAGAACGATGTACTTGCATGTTGGGTATTCGCTCTGATGAAAGTTTAAATAGATTTTTTTCGGTAACAACAAATGGTTGGTGTGGAAAAAATTGGCTGAGTAAGGCTTCAAAAAAATTAATATTCTCTTATCCCATCTACGATTGGCGAACCGAAGATATATGGCGTCTAATAGGTAAGAAAAATTTAAAATACAATAAACTTTACGATTATTTTTATTTATGTGGAATATCCATTCATAAAATGCGTATTTGTCAACCTTATGGAGATGACCAACGACAGAGCTTGCAGTATTATCATGAGATCGAACCAGAAACGTGGAACAAGATAGTGGCTCGGGTTCATGGGGTTAATTTTGGAGCTATTTACAGTAAAACGGCTGTTCTTGGTAGAATTAAAGTGATCTTGCCAGAGGGATTAACATGGAAAAAATACACCTATATTTTGTTACAATCTATGCCAGAAATTACTAGAAACCATTATGAAGAGAAAATAACAACCTTTCTTAGTTGGTGGGAAAACAACGGTTTTTCTTTAGAACTTGTTCCAGATGAAGGCAACTTAAAACTAGAAAATAGAGGAAAGCTTCCATCTTGGAGAAGAATATGTAAATGCATTATCAAAAACGATTGGTGGTGCCGTAGTCTAGGATTTAGCCAAACTAAAAAAACTTATGAAACCTTGTATGCAAAAAAACAGCTGAATGAATAAGAGTATAAAACAGGATATTCTAAATATTCTAAAGGAAAGTTATACCATTTCCGAAGAAGAAAAGACAGTACTCATAAATAAAGTAGCAAAGACGTTCAATCAGTATAAAGAACCCGTTTCGCATGTATTATGGGTACCTATAAATATTATTTTACCAAATTCTTATAATCCCAATAAAATGGCACCCCCAGAAAAAAAGTTGTTACTCTCTTCAATGCTCAATCACGGCATCACCCTACCCTTAGTGGTAGGGGTTAAAAAAGGGCAACACCATACTCTTATAGATGGTTACCACCGTTGGAATCTTATTAAAAAAAGTAAGGAGTTGAGAGACAGATTAAACCATAAAGTACCTGTGGTTATATTAGATCTCCCCAATACAGAACAAATAGTAGCTACTATCCGTCACAATAGAGCTAGAGGAAGACATCAGATTGGAGAAATAAGTGAGGTTGTAAAAATACTATCTACCAACGGATGGACTCCAGAAAAAATTATGCAAGCACTAGGTATGGAGGCAGATGAGGTATTACGACTAAAACAGTTTAAAGGGCTTGGTAAATTATTTAAAGATGACGATTATTCACCATCGTGGATATAATCACCAAAACCATAGGAAGATACTAGTAAAACCCGTAGTTCATTTTAATAAAACCTTGTCAATTAGTGTGGATTTTACGATTGAAATTTGTATCGAGAATGCGTATTTTAGTTCCTAAAATAGTTCTCTAAACGATTTTTATCAAAAAAACTCAAACTGAGGCTGTCCAAAACATTTTTAAATCAAAATGCAAAACGAGTTAGTAAAGAATTATTATTTTTGCTTGTCTCTTACGCAAATTTCAGGTTAAACTTGTAAAAATGTTGTTCAGAATAAAAGAAGAAATATAGCATAAAATTTTAAGCAAAAATTATCAAAACCATATTGTTAGGGAAAGTTTATCTTTTTTTATCAAAAAACAATATAATCACTTTTTTAGTAGTTAAAATTATCTAGTAATAGATTCCTATTTATTGGTGTGCCTCCTAGTTCATTTGCATATAGAATAGACCTTTAAATTTTTCATATCAATAGGAGGTTGCTGTACAAATGAAAACGATTAGATGGGAAAAAGGAGAAATACCAAACCAAAAAGAACAAAAAAAATCGTCTAAAAATTACTTTTTAGACGACCTCTTTTTTATTTAGTTTTATTAAAACTTAATTACATCTTAATTAGATGTATAATACAATTCAACAGAATAAGTACCTGCTGGTAAAAGCAAATTCATTAGACCGTTTCCTGTAACCAATATATTTGTTGTAACATCATAAGATCCAGTAGCAATGGTAACTAATTCATTGTTAGAATCGTAAATCAAAGCTTTTCTAAATTGTTTTACAGTATCTCCAGCTAAATTGGTAGTACCTAAATCTAAAAACGTATTGACACCATCTGCAGTACCTTCCAACCTGTTTACTTTTACTATATCAGTAGCTGCAGTTGTAACATTTGTATCTACTGGGGTGTTATCTGTAATAACAATACTACCAACACCGCTACCACCTCCACTACCTAAAGGAGTCCAAACTCCAGAATCTACACCAGATTCTGATGGATTACTGTAATAATAAAAACCTGGAGCAACATCTTCGTCACTTGTTCCTAAAGCATCAGTTGGTATTGGCCCCGTACCTATATTATAAACGACCAAACCATCATAATTATTTGTAGCATTGGCAACAGAACTTCCTGTAATTGACGTTAAATCCGTTTTGGGGTACAAAATTCCCTTTCCTGCAAAATTTACATTCGTATAAGTTGAAGCAGCAGCACCATTAATAAAAGCCAAACTTGCTGCTTGAGTACCGAAATTTGAATTATTAAATGTTGCTTGTGCAAATGAGTAATTACAACAACAAAGAACTACGATTGATATATAAAATATTTTTTTCATTTTTTTTCATTTTTAAAATTAATTATTCGTAACAAGAGACCAACCAGTTCCAGTAGACATTAGTTTTACTAAACTTTCTGGAGTACATCTTCCTTCTCTATTTGATAAAAGAGACCCTCCACGTCCTACTAGGTCAGTAAAAGCATAAGTACCTACATCATTAGTGGCATCAATTATTATTATTCTACCTGCATTGGTAGCAGGATCGGGTAATGTTAGGATAGGATCAGATTCATAACCAGAAGATGGAACCCCATTAGTTATAATAAAGTAATTACTCAATGATGTTGAAATATCCAATTGTGCAGAAACTTGTGCATCAATAGCTACTGTATCTGTTCCGTAATTTATTTCAATTTCAGTAGTTCCACCCATAAGATTCCAAGCAGAACCACTCCAAAAGTAATACCCTGTACTAGCTAAGTTATTACTATATACCATTTGACTAATTTTAGTTCCTGGAGTTGATGTAGATGTCATATCAGTAGTTACAATAGGTACAGTAATACCATCAGTACTCGTTAAAGTCCCTGGGGTGTTTGTTGTTCCCGTAGCATTTGCACCCACAACATGTAAAGAGGTTTCAGGGTTTGCTGTACCAACTCCTACTTGAGCAGAAACAACAAGACACATAGTTGCAAAGACAAGTGTTAAAATATATTTTTTCATTTTTTTTATTTTAAAAATTAAATGTTCGTAACAATAGCCCAACCAGTTCCAGTACAAACAATCTCAACCACTCTTTCTGGGCTAACAAGTACATTACCTCCTTGTGCATGAGACCCAAGAATATAAGACCCAAGATTACCACTATTATCCAATATCATTGATCTACCTCCATTGGTAGCAGGATCAGGTAATATTAAGGTGTATGTTGTAAATAAGATTCCATTAGTCATAGTAATGTGATTACTAGTTGTTGTTGAAAGATCTAAATCAGCTGAAACTTGCGAATTAACAGTTACACCAGATGGTCCATAACTAAGTATTCCAGAAATTATAGATACCCAAGCAGTTCCATTCCAATAATAAAACCCTGTACTAGCTGTATTGGTACTATATATCAATTGACTAATTTTAGTTCCTGCAGTTGATGTAGATGTCATATCATCAGTTACAACTGGTACCGCAATACCATCAATAGTATTCAATGCTCCTGGAGTATCACCAGCGCTACCAACAACATCTAAAGTTACTTGAGGGTTTACAGTACCAACACCTACTTGAGCAGAAGCAACAAGGCAGGTAGCTGCAAAGACAGCTGTTAAAATATATTTTTTCATTTTTTTTAATTTAAATTTTATACAATTATATTCGAGGCTCGAATATTTACGAAGTTATTTTTATAGTTAAGTTTGTTTTTACATATGACTAAATAAATAGCTAGATTTTATCTAAAAACAAATAAGAGAGTGATTAGAATCTCTTTATATTTTTACTATACATATTCTGGAGGTGGAGAAAGAGGAGGTGCACAATACTGAGGTTTTAAAGACTCAAAGTAATAAAACACCTTGAACTTAAGAGTTGTTATACTTAAAAGCTCGAATAGCTTTGTTTTATTATATGGTATATCTATTTTTTGTATAGAATACCTTAAAGGTAATAGTGAATTTAGAGAGTCTAGATTTCTTTGAAATTGTAAGAAATAGCTATTATTTACAGTAACCATTTTACTTAAAAACAGTTTGCCATGTACTTTTAAAGAAGATATTAAACTTAATACACCTCTATCCACTATGAGGTTATTAACAATAAGTGATGATGAAATAACTAATTCATTTGCATTTGCAATTTTTAAGGTATTAAAGGCAACACCAGTTTTAGTTATTAATTGTTGATTTGTTTGATTTAAATAAAATACTCCTTTTCCTAAAAAAGAAGAACCAATTATATTCTCCCCCTCTTTAGAAGACAAAATATGATGTACAGAAAACTGCGTGTTTTTATTTACTTTAAACTGTGAATAAGCAGTATTAAAACTCCATAACATAAGTATTGATACATATTTACAACATTCTCTTAAAAGAAAAGTATAATTAACATCTATATATGTATAGTGTTTCTTCGTCATTGTTTATTGCTATTCACTATTAAAATGTAAATATGATTCAAATTGATTATAGAATAATAAACAAATAGATAAGTGGGCTTAATACAGTATAAATGGAAATTAAAATGGCGCCATTTCATAAAACAACCTTTAGAAGCCTACATAAACTAGGAAAAAAATAGGTCAAAAAAAGCGATATCAAATTGATATCGCTTTTAATTTTATTGAATGTCTCGTTCTAAAAACAGTATTGTTTAGAACGTAATTTAGAGGTGACAGAAATATTGAATTCTACCTCTTTAACACTTGTTAATAATTATTTAGTATTCTAAACTAGCTGTTTTATGTTTAACATGCCACTTAAAATTCTATAAACTTAGGATTGAAGCACTATTTGAGTCTTAAAAATTTGGTAAACAAATCTTGTCTTCTTTTTGCAATGGGTAAGTTTTTTCCATTAATTAACTCACAATAATTCCCATCGGTTTTATGAATATTAACAACTATGTTTATGTTTACCAAAAAACGATGATGAATTCTAAAAAAAAATTTTGGATTTAAGATTTTTTCATATTCTCCCAAATTTCTACTAGCAATTTTTTCCTTATTATCTGTAAGATGAAAAACAGTATATTTCCCACCTGCTTCTAAATACATTATAGATTCTACAGATATTAACTCTACTTTAGTAATAGAAGGGATTGCAATATTTGAAGGATAATCTTCATTATTTTTTGTGACTAATTTTTCATGAGCTAACTTGGTCTCTATGTTAGACACTGCCTTATTAATTTTTTTTTGTAGATCGGTAACATTAATTGGTTTTACAATAAAACTTGAAATATTATAATTAACAGCTTTTACACCAAACTCTGTGTGTGAACTTATAAAAATAATTTCTCCTTCTATTTTTCCAATTGCATCTATAAAACTAAAGATTGTATCATTTTCTAAATTAATATCTAACAATAATATTTCTGGCTTATTTTTTAAATACTCTCTAAGACCATCATTTACATTATTCGCTTCTCCTACTAATTCAATTGCTGGGCAATATTTGTTTAAGTATATTTTTAAAATATTAATATTTTCATCATCATCATCTATAATAAGTGTTTTGTATTTCTTCACAGAAAATATTTTTAGTTTTTAAAATCGTTACAAAAAACAATAAAACACACCTATAAATAGCACTTATTCCTGTATGTATCTTCTTATTTCTTTGTGACTGATTAGTTAAAGATTAATACTTATTTTGTATTAAATAAAAATCAAACAGATCTTTACCTTCTTTTTTATTAGTTAGACAAAATCGTAGTGTAACAAAAATAGCTAAAAAATAAAACCTGAGGCTAATAACTTATAAAGTTTAATATTTTTTTAACTAAAAAGATACTTTAACTGCAAATATAATCTGCAAAATGAAGAAAAAAACAAATCAATTAAAACTAAATAATTTGAAATGTACTATCCATAAAGAAAAATTTGAAGGAAATGGATTTTGGAATAAGGTTTTTTATATTGAATTTTTAGAATTATAAAAAAATGAATTGATAAACAACGAAAATACAACAAGACGTATATAACCTATTGCTAGTCCTATAGCCTTCTTTCGAAAATCCTCTCTATTCGGTTTTTATTTACTAAATAATGTGTTTAAATACGCAACAAACCATATATATAAACACGTTTTTAATTAACTTTCTGCTTTTGCAAAACCTACATTTTTGCGATAAATATTAGGAGAGACTCCTACTTTTTTTTTAAAAAATCTACTAAAATAATATTCATCATCATATCCGAGTAAAAAAGAAACTTCCTTTATTGTTTTGGAAGTTAGATATAGTTCTCGTTTTGCTTCTACTATTATTCGCTCTGTTATTAGTTTAGTGAGTGTTTTGTTAAAATATTCTTTAACGAGTTTACTTAATACACTAGAAGAAATATTTAAGATTTCAGAATAGTCTTTGGGAGTATGTTTTTCTTTGTAATTTGTTTCAATAGAATATATAAGTGATTGTAAAATCTGTGGTTTATTATTCTCTTTAGATGTTGTTTCTGAACTATTCGTATCCAAATTTTTTATCCTTAAGATTGAAATAAGAAATATCTTCAAATAAGATACAAGCGATTCGTGTTGTCCAATCTTACCTTGTGCTATTTCTAATTCCATTTGAATAATAATATTCAGGAGTACTTCCTCATTTGATAAATTGAAAAAGGTGCGTCCAAAAATGTTATGAAATAAAACCCCTTCTGTTTCAATTTCATTTTGATGTTTATAAGTACAAAAGAAGTCTGAATGGAAATTTAACACGACTCCAGAAACATTTTTGATAGATTTTATGGAATAAGGCTGATATGGTGAAATACAAATAGCTGTTTTATTAGAAATTGTATATTTTTCGAGTTCTATTTGTAATTGAGCTTCACCTTTAAGAATAAGTATGATAGAATAATAATTATGTCTTTGTATATGGTCAAAAATACGATCATCATTAAATGAGAATAGCTTAAATGCTAGTTCTCCGTTTGTATTATTGATAAGTGTTGCTGTTTTATTTTCCATTTTAAAACACATTAAATAACTGAAAATAAATTAACTTTCAGTTGCTGGTTTATTTACTTTTTTGATGCCAATATTTACACTTTTTCAATTGTTGGGTCTTCAACTAATCATTCAGATGCATTTGACATAAATGTATTGGCAATCTCTCCTGTTAAATGTACTTCTCTTCACTCTTCGTGAAAATTGACATTAGCGAAGTTATCTTTTTTTTAGGAGAAAGTCAATTCTACAAACACTTGTTTTAAGATGAAAACCCCCAAGTAAATACTTAGGGGTTTTGTGTTTTATAAAAATGAAAAAGGTTAAAATTTCAAAGTTCCACCAAAAGTAATTGCTTTTATCAACGTATTTCTATCCGTATAGTTTGCTTGTAAATAGTACGATTTTAGATAGGTAGAAGCCAAATTTCCTAAATTTACTTAATAAAAACCATGACTTACAGCATCGTTACAAAGAATTCAGTTAACAGTACCCTTGATTCTTTCTAAATCTAATTGGATGAATTACATTTTGTGCAATTCATAGCTTTTTTTAAGCCTCTATTTTTAGGATATGAAGCGGAAAGAAATACATTTATAACGGCATCTATTAAATTTTAAATGTTTTAAATAACGAAAACAAGTCTCAATCAAGAGACTTATTTCTTTATAACTAACAGATTATCAGTGTTTAATTTAATTCTTTTTAAAAAACTGCCGTTTAATACATTACCTTGTTTTAACCTTTAAATTCTTTGATATCAGAACTTTTCTTAATTTGACTTGTTTTTTTTACAAATTCTAGGTTCTGACTTTGATAAAATACCCCTGGAGATACACTTATCATCACTTCAAGTAAAATGTATTTCTATTACGGCAAAATATCTATTAAAACGATTGCGTACAATTGATTAAGTTTGGTTGAAGAGACGTCCATGATGTGGTGTTATATGAGAACCTGTAGCAATCCGTAACATTTATTACATTCCAATTACTAAGGTCTTGGTTAAAAACCTCGGCAGTATCAAACATTCTTTCCATATTGGTTACATTGCTTACATCCCAATTGCCAATGTTTTGGTTAAAAATAGAATCAGAAAACATTCTTCTCATATTGGTTACATTGCTCACAACCCACAATCTAATGTCTTGGTTAAAAGCAGAACCAGAAAACATTCTTTCCATATCGGTCACATTGCTTACATCCCAATTGCCAATGTCTTGGTTAAAAGACTCAGCTTGGCCAAACATTGTTTTCATATTTTCCACCTTGCCAACATTCCATTTACCAATGGGTTTGTCAAAAGCATAAGCGATAGAAAACATTCTTTCCATATTGGTCACATTGCTTACATCCCAATTTTCAATATCTTGGTTAAAAGACTCAGCTCTATTAAACATTGAGTCCATATTGGTCACATTGCTCACATCCCAAGAACCAATGTCTTGGTTAAAAGCATTAGCTCTATTAAACATTGAGTCCATATTGGTCACATTGCTCACATCCCAAGAACCAATATCTTGGTTAAAAGTAGTGTTGCCTTGAAACACAAAAGACATATCCGTTATTTTTGTGGTACATACATGGGCAACATCTTCGTTATTAGCATTAGCAACAAGCATATCATCTAACATTGACCTATTTACAATGGTGTAAGTCACGTTGCCAATGGTGCCAACATCTCCTACTTCTGCCCAATCATTAGCTTTTACAGTTATGCCGTTAGCATCTAAATAAACAGGATTCCTTTCTTCTACAATGACTTCTCTTGCTATGCTTACATAATTTCCCGCTGCATCTGAAACGCTATAAATTACTTCATAAGAACCGGGGACAAGGAAATCTGCTGTGGATGTAATTTCTATACGATCACTAATGTCTCCATCGATATCATCCAATGCGGTTGCGCCCAGTTCAGTATATGCAGTAGGTAGGGTTATTGTTAGCGGGTTGTCTCCTAAAATTGTAATTTCAGGGGTAGTCGTATCTGGTTCTGCTACAATTATTACTTCTCTTGTTATGCTTACATAATTTTCCGCTGCATCTGAAACGCTATAAATTACTTCATAAGAGCCAGAGACAAGGAAATCTGCTGTGGATGTAATTTCTATGCGATCACTAATGTCTCCATCGGTATCATCCAATGCAGTTGCTCCCAGCTCAGTATATACAGTAGGTAGGGTAATTGTTAGCGGGTTGTCTCCTAAAATTGTAATTTCAGGGGTAGTCGTATCTAATTCTTCCTGATCACCACCACAGGCAAAAGCAATTATGATTATTAATAGGGTACCTATCTTTTTCATGATTGTAAAGGGCTTGTCTACTATCAGTGTATTACCTATTTGTTGTGTTTTCTTTGTTTTTTTCATGATATATCGTTTAAATTCTCGGTATTATTCTAAAATTATTTTCTTACTTACTTTTCCTGTTTCAGTTTGCACTTTACATAATAAATATCAATTGCTAGATTAAAAAGCACGCCTTATTCATTTCTGAGATAAAGTGGTTGAATAGGGAGTTTAATTCCCAGTTTTCTTTTACAATAGAATGATAATTACTAGAGTTTACTAATGTTAAAACCCAGAGTCATCAGTAATTTTACATTTCATATTTCCTTGTCAATTTCTTTTTTGTTGTTAATAAGTTGTAAACTTATTTTAGTGTTAATGTTAAATATGTACCCTTTTTTTAGGATGAGACAAACAACAGCGGCAACTGTTTTTTTATAGATAAGTCTATTTTAAGAAATTCCCCATTCGTTTTGAATTTGGGAAACAAACCTCATAACCTCCATTGGTAATATCGAAGCATACTTATTTGCATTGATCTCATGAGTAAACTCTGTTAGATCCGTATGGTAAATAATACTGTCTAGACGAACAGAGTAAAGGGCGATATCTAAAGGGAAAATAACTCTTAGAGCTGTGATGTTCTCAGGGTTATCAGACCATATCTTTACTAACTCCCATCCATCTCCTTTCCCTTTTTTAGCTACCTTTCTATAAGTTGGGCTGTAGCTTTTACATACCTCTAAAAAATTTTTATAAGAAGGATGAGTTTCAAAGTTCAACCAACGGATATCTTTATTTACTAATAGATTAAGGATGAAGTTTTGAGTAGCATGAATATAGCTAGTGAAGATAGGTAGTTGTTTTGCCTGTTCTACAAATTCAGTTAACTGGTTGTTTCCCAAGATAGCATCTATTCTTACTGAAAATAAACCTAAGTCTAATGGGCCTATCATCTTCAAGTCACTATAACATTTAGGGTCTTGAGTCCAGCTATGTGTTAAACGCCATCCCATGGTTTTTCCAAAACTAGATGAGGCTATGTGCTTTCGGTATAATGGACTATACTTATAACACAAAGCGCAACCTTCAATGATCCGAGGATCAAAGTCTTTGAACTTCTTTGCGTAAATGGCAATTTTTTTCATTAAAATGGGAGTCGGATTTTCAATATCAGTATCTATTAACTTCATTCGTTTTTTTTTATTGTTATATATGTTGTACAACGGCTTTGTGTTATGAAAAATTGAAGTTTACAATAAAAGAGTAACTTTTTATACACATCTTTGTTAGTGGGAGGCATTTAATCCGCTTATTTTGTTAATTCAGATAATTAACGCTGCATATTTACCATAGTTTCCTGTTTTTTTAATTGCATTATTGCTAGAAATTTCCTGACTACTATTTGTTTTATTTTCTTTGTTTTTTTCATGATGTATCATTTAAATTCTCGGTATTATTCTAAAATTATTTTCTTACTTACTTTTCCTGTTTCAGTTTGCACTTGTACAAAATAAATACCTGTTGTAAGTTTTTGTAAAGAGATTTCTTTAACACCATTGGAATTAAAAGAACTACGTATCATTTGTTTTCCAAGAATATTAAATAAAGAAATAGTAGTTTCACCTTGTGGTAAACCAACTATTCTTAACGTTGTCTCATCAGACTTAAAAATAGTTAAGCTATTTAAAATTAAATCATTATCAATGCTTAAAACATTAGAAGTTGTGTGTAAATAAAAACGACCTACTCCATTTACAGCATTATTAAATATTACTTTATAATTACTATCAACTTGATCTAAACGGATAAAAGTATTTTCTTGTCTGTCTTCTAAGAATACTTTTATACCTACAGGTAAATTATTTGCGTTTGCAGTAAAAGTAATTTCTTTTCCAGTTGTAACATCTACACCAATTGGTATTACCATATTTTCATAATTAGAAGTTGGCAAAGATTGAATTTGATATTTTTCTCCTCCACCATCAGATACTAAATGAGTATATATTGTTAAAGGTTGTGTAACTCCTCCAAATAATTTACCATCATACCCACTATCAAACCCTGTAGTTTTACCTTCTATATAATAAATATCAGCATAGTTTGAATATGTATCATCTGTAATAAAAAGGTTAATCTTTGGTCTACCCGTTTTTAGAAATGAATCTGTACTCTGATGAGAAACATCATTAATATCAAAAGTTACATCAATATTATTGTTTGCTTCAACAAAAAAACCTTGACCAGGCGCTATTTCAAATGCTCCATGAAGGCCAGATGTTTTTGTCCCGTAAGCAGAACCATTCCAAAAATAAGCTTCAGATTCAACTAAAACACTGGTTTTAGGGTTGGAAACAAAAAAATCACCTAGATTTAAATATGAAGTGAAAGGATTCCCAACTAAACTATAGTTAGTTGATGCACCTTGAGTTATGCTAAAAGTTTGGCTAGAGGTATAAATTCCACTTCCTTTAAAAGAAACAGTCCCTATACCTGACCTGTAAACTCCATAACCTTGTCCTTTATTAAAAGTGCCGTTATTTCCAGATTGTAGGTATCTCCAGTTTCCCGTAGCGGTATCTTCAAAACCATTATCAATATCAGATGAGGTATTATCATACCAACTAAGCCCTCTATTATTAAATTGACCAGAGGCAATGGAGTTTTCATCTATCCAAATATCATTATAAATCTCACCAACTACTGGAGAAGACATAAGATACCATTGATTTCCATTTGCTAAATCTCTGTTATAAGTTACATGTGCAATAAAAATATTTGTTGCAATTAAAGACGCTCCAGATTCAATTGATACTGTGTTGGCTATTACAGCAGAAGTAGCAGTTGGGTAGGTTGATAAACCACTAGGGATTACGATATCAGAAGTAATTATAGGTATAGTTTCTGGAGTCCAGTTAGCATCTGTTGTCCAATCATTATTGGCACTTCCATTCCAAGTAACAGGGATAAAAGGCAAATTAGAAACATTGCGTCTTCCTGGTGAAGCTGAAACAGGATTTGTTGTAATTGTTTCGTGTTCTACAAAACTACCCGTTGTATCATCAACTCGTCCAATAGACTGATTACTATTTGCTTCACTACCATAAGTGTATGTTGCAACAGTTGTTCCTTCAGCATTTTTTAAAGAAACGGTATCACCTGAATTTGATAACCCTAAACTTGAAGTTGTATCTGAGATACCAGGGATTCCTGTAGGGGTTCCACCTCCAAAAATAACAACTGAACCACCAGCAGGAATTGTTACTGAACCAAAAGTATACCGAACATTTGCATCATCAGAAACTGTATAACCAGTTAAATCATAAGAAACATTATCTAAATTTACAAATTCTATAAATTCATCGTGATCTGAACTTATTATTCCATCTCCATTCGCATCGATACCATTAGGATCTGCTAAAATTTCATTGATGATAATGGGAATATCATCATCTATAATAGAAATAGTATGAACACTTGCAGCTATGGTTACACCTATATTAGTTGTTTCTGTTAATGTTAAAACTATGGTTTCATTTTCCGTATCAGCATCATCTTTTATGGTTAATGCAATATGTTGGGTTTCATCTCTATAAAAAGTTAATGAACTAGTATGTAAAGTATAGTCTGTTGTATTTGCTGTGCCAGAAGTTAAAATAGATACTGAGGTTGGAATTTCAGTATGGTTATACATCGTTACAGGAATAAAAACTATTTGATCTCCTGTGTTTTCTGTTATTGTGCTAGTAACAGTATTAAAACTAATAATTGGATTTATCACCGTTATTACATAATCTTCTACCTCACCAGAAGCCTCATCACAAGGGGTAATGGTGTTATCATATATATTACGAACACGCATTCTATGGGTTTGTCCAAGAACTGCATCATTAGGAACTGTAACACTTCCATTTGAAATGTGGTTTGTATATTCAGACATATTAATTAATTCTGAATCATCAAAAACACCATTTCTATTAAAGTCAATCCATACTGCTGCTTTATCTAAGTCAAATGAAGAATCTAACTCTACAGATAGTTGATATGTTTCTCCTACGATTAATTGAATTGGTTCTAGATCATCATATAACGTATAATAATTTTGTTCTGAGTTATTTACAAAATTTCCTAAACTTACTTGAGTTATATAATCGGTCGTTGTACCATCCTTTCCTTGAGAATCACAATAGGATAAATCTTGAACTTCATACATAAATTTATAGGTCTCTGAAGTGTCTGTGTTAGATCCAGTAGCAAAAACTTTAAAAAACACTTTGTCTCCTACAATTGTGGAATTTGGTAATGCTTCATCTGAAACCCAGGTGTTGCCATCTATATTGGTCATGTTTATGATATTATCAAGTAACTGATTATTTATAGAAAAATTTACTCTCACATCTGTTAAAGTCCCACTATACTTAATTACAGAAGTTACAAATTGATTACTACCTTCAAAAGGAGCGTTTAATGAAGGAGGATTCGTAATTGATGTACTTTCTATAGAAGGATAGATGTCTCTCCCAACTAAATCATATTCCCAAAGACCACGTCCCCAAGTTGCTGCTTTTATTGTATTTGCACCATAATTGATTTCTAATTCTTGTACTGCAACATTTGGTAAACCTGTATTATATAATGTCCAAGAGGTACCATTGAGCGCCTTATAATATACGCCAACTTCTGTACCAATATAAATGTTAGGATTATTAGTATGATCGATAACTACCGTATGCACAGGTATATCACCAATATTGTAAGTAATATTAGACCATGACGTTCCACCATTTGTAGATCTATATACTTTTTGACCGTTATTTTGATAGCTTGCATTCACAACAATAATATCATCATCATCATTTGGATTTATGGCTATATCTTGAATTTCGTGATTAGGCAAATTGTTTTTTATATCAAAAAAAATGGCCCCTCCATCTGTAGATTTTTCAATTTCACTAGCTTTTGATACAATTATAATATTTGAATTATTTTGTGCGATTTCAGCATTTCTAATTTGATCCCAATAACTTGAACTTAAAAACGAGGGGGTACCTACATAATTATAGTTAAGGCCAAAATCGGTACTCACATAAACGCCATTTCTAAAATCGTAAATTTTAAATTGGTCGTTAGGGTCATAAGCTAAAGGTGCTTCCCACCAACCATTCGTTCCATTAGACGTTACAATAGTATTTGATGTTCCAGCATCTAACGTTCTAATTCTTCCACCAAATTGATAACTACCAATCATATATTCTGGGTTCAGCGGTGAAATAATACCTTCCATACCATCTGCTCCATAAGCTTCAACCCATCCGGTAGGGTTTTTTATTGATGTACCATTATCTTGAGATCCAGAAATAGCTACATTGTTGTTTGATTGACTGATACCTAACTTATAATTTTCTCTAATACCTGGTGCATTGGTTTGCATTAAATTTTGCCAAGTAACACCGCCGTCTTCACTTTTAGCTAGAGTTCCATCTGTAGCAACATAAAAATGACCATTTAAAGATTTTGCCGTTCTTAAATCGGCATGTACATATGCTGTACTATTAAAATACCTTTGCTCTAAAGTACCACTACCATGTATTGATGCTCCTAAATACCAATCTGTTCTTTTAGTAAAATTTATACCACCATCTGTAGAATTTGCACCATCAACTCCACCGATAAATAAATTTTGATTATTTGTACTGTTTACAGCAAAAGCATCCGTACTTATTAAAGAATTAGTAGTAAACGAATTTGAAATAAAACTAAAACTTGAACCAGCGTCTGTTGATTTAAAAATACCAGAATTTGATGCAAAATAAAGTTCGTTTGGGGCATTCGCTGTTACAGCCATTGTAGCTGAAGCATTATTATTATCATTAATAGTAGTTGTAGAAAACGTATTAGCTGTATCATTGGATACATAGACTACATTTCTCTGCGAACTATCATAAACATACATAATATTATCATTGATAGGATGAAACTCAATCTGTACAATGTAACCTGAAGTAATCTGCTCCCAAGAACTAAAATTGTTTGTTGTTTTATACAAACCATTAGATGTTCCAACTAATAATAGGTCCCCAATTGTTGGGTGATGGACTACAGTATAAATTCTAAAACTAGATCCTAAACCACCAAGACCCAAGTTTGTTGGATTAAACCCTGTTTCGTTAAAAGATGCACCTCCGTCTAATGATTCATAAACTCCAAAAGAATAATTATTATTAGCATTTTGTAGCGCTACGTAGACATGATTAAAATTTAATGGATCTACCGCTATTGAGTTAACACCAGAAGCTGGCAAGGTTTCTGTACTGGAAGAACTCCATGTCGTTCCTTCATTTGTTGTTTTCCACAGACCACCACTTCTTGAACAAATGTAAATGTTTTGCGCATTATTTGGATCAACGTAAAAGTCTTCTACTCTTCCCATTCCTGCGGCATAATGAACAGTAATATTTTCTATTGCAAATGGTCCTATTTCTCTCCAACCATCAGACACATTAGATTTGTTGAATTGAATACTTTTATTAAATACGTTTTTCTTGTGTGCTTTAATAGCGAATTCAGGATCTACAGCTAGCCTATTTCCAGATGGATAATATTTATATTCATTACTAGTAGCCCATCGCATAAATTGTTTGTATCCAGATCCTTTGGCGTTAACATCTATCGTTTTAAAATACGATTCTGCTTCTTTTACAACATCATAAAAATTAATCGTATTGTCATTCATCATATCTTTATATTTCTGACTATAGATCATCTGTTGAAGAAAGAGAAGAGATATAAAAAGTAAAACTGGTTTAACTATTTTGTTGAGTTTCATAAACTTTGTTTTTAACTTTAAAATGTCTTTCTGCATTAAAACCAACAGTTACGTATATGAAAAATAGCGTTGAAAATAAGCGATAAATTTCGAATTATATAAAGTCAATTTTTCACCAAATTACGTTAATAAATAGGTGGTGCGTAATGAAATGTAATAAGTGTAGTGTATAAAGAATAACTGTAATTTGGAGGTCTTTACAAATAAGTATTGACCTCTCTATTTAGCAGTTACTAACCATGTATTAAAAAAAACATTAATTATTCTGGAAGATCAACTCTCATTCCATTTTTCCAATAGCATGCACTATATTCTAAGGGCACATTCCCTTTTGATCCACAGACATAAATATCATTTCCATCAATATAAATACCATTTGCTTGTGCATGATCTTCTAATTCAACTAACTCTCCATTGATCCAGTAACATGCTGTATTTCCTGTACTATTGCTATCATTTTTATTGTAAAACCCAACTGCATAGGTGTTTCCTTCCGATAAAATAATTTGATTAACTTCTCCAAATAAATCTCCTAATTTTATCATTTCAGTATTTCTCCAGTACATTGGAAATGAAGTCTTTCCACCAACGTAAAAATTTTCTTTATCAACAAAGACACAGCTTGTACCTCTGAAAAAAAGTTCTTGAGATATGGGTAATTCTACAATTGATGAGTTTCCATCCCAAAAAAAAGGAATACTTGGCTTAAAACTTGCTCCAGCTTCTGTAGAAGTTTCTTCGCTTACATACCCACTAAAGAAAAGCGCTCCTTCAAAAGAATTAATAGCTGATAGTACCCCTGGATTAGAAATTGTTGTAGTAACGGGATTATTGTTTTTATAATATGAAACACTAGTATCAACCATGAAAGCTGTTTGATAAAAGTTATATACATCAGCTTGATTACTTGATGTTTTATTCACAAATGTTTTTCGAAATGAATTGTCTACTGAACCACGATACAGGGCACCTATTTTTAAAGAATTCATAAAGGTGGTAGCATCTGTAACAACATTATCAATCCAAAATTTAGTTGTGGAATTATTGTTTGAATTTCTAAGACCACTGATAAGAATTTTTCCATTATTGACAAAAATTGATTGACTTAATGAAATTTCAGTAACAATATCATCATCATTTGCACATGATATAATAGCACTCATAATACATAAAATAGCTAATCTTTTAATCATAATACTATATGTTTTATTTGTTAGATGTATTTTTTTGTTTTTGGTTGCGTTGAATTAAGCACTAAAGTTGGTAAAACTACTAACCACAGAGAATTGCCGCTAACGTCTAGGCTATAGTTTGTTCAGGATTAAATTAGCATTTAATTTTGGATTCAGCACTTAGCCAAAACTTTTCCTTTTGTTTATATCTATCTATTTTCCAACTCAACGAATGTGGTAAGTTCTTTGGTAAACTTTGGACAGTGTAAAACTGGAGCGAGTTTACCAAAGTGCTTCTATTTTAAAAGACTAACTTCTTACAAACTTTCCGATTGATTCTAAAAGTTGTGGATTGTCTTCTAAGGCGATCTTTGCAACTGCATAAAATTCGCTCATCCAATCGTCCATTTTGGCAAAGATTTTGTCTTTTGCTTTTGTTGCATCTTGACTTTCTTCTTTTTCTCGTAAATATTCGGCCCTAGCATGTTCTAAATTGGTTATTAGCGCAATTGTTTCGTTTATTTCTTCTGTTGTTATCTTTAACCTTACCAACTTTGTTTGTATTGTGGTGTCTTGTAATGCAACTGTATAAAATTTCTTTACAGTTTCTAACCATTTAACATAAGCAGTTGGTAAACTGCCTGTTAATACCAACTTACTTAAGGTTATTGGTTCTTTTCTGAATATGATTTCCCCTTTTTTTCTGTGTAATGTGTAGGTTTTTGCTAAGCTTTCCTTTAACCTTGTAAAGTTTTTATACGATTCTGAAGTTTCGTCGTCTTCTTTTTGGTTTACGTCGTACGCTTCACGAGTTTGTGTAAATAATGCTTTTCCTTCTGCTATTACTATTTCGTCATAGCCAAATTCTGCCATAATAGTGGCAATTTCTGTTTGAGCTTCAACGTTTTCTAATGATACTCTGTACTGTTCTAAGGCTTCTGCCTCTGATGCTATTCTTTTTGTTGCCATAATGTTTTTTTTTAAATTAATAATATATGTATTGTGTTCTCCTTTTGAGTAGTTTCCTTTTCCTTTTTGCTTAAGATGCGTTCCTTGAGGTTCTTTTTCAGTTCCTTAGTATTATTGTAACCTTCCTTATAACTTTAAATACTCTCCTTAAAGTTTTTTAACCATGGTTGCACCATTTTTTAGTTGTTTTGTTGTCTCATAGGTATTACAAAGCTTCGTTATCGATTCATAAGAACAATCCGTTGTGAATTTTGATTTAAAAATGTTTATACCCTCATTTTGATAAACATCGTTTAGAGAACTAATCTAGTAAGTAAAATTCTTATTCTCGATACAAATTTCACTCATTTCAATCGTAAAATTCACTCGAATTGACAACATTTTATCAAAATATATAATGGGGTAAAAACAGTGTTTTTCTTTTTATAATTTATGGTTTACCCAAGTATTTACTTGCTCTAAAGATCTAGGGTGCACCAATATTTTCATATCTTTATCTAATAAAAAATAGGTTGGTGTGGCATTTATATAATAGTCTTTTACCGCTTGGTTTTCCCAACCTTTATAATCGCAATAAGTTTGCCAAGGTGCATTTTGATAAGCCGTTTTAAACGCTTGTTGGTCTGTATCTAAACTTATATATACAACTTCTATATTCTTTTTAGCTTTCCATGTATCGTAGTATTTTAGTAACTCTAAAGCTTCTTCACTACAATAGTTGCACCAACTTGCACCAAACACAAGTAATACAGGTTTTTTTATACTACTTAATGTGGTTGTTGCATCTAGTTGTATATTTGGCGCAATATTACCCACTTTTAAATCTTTATATTTTTGCATCGTATTGGCTAAACTGGTATTTAAGGCACATTGGTTTTCGCTTAGTATTTGAGTAGATAAATGTGCTGCTGCAGGATATAAACTTCGTTTTTCAAAATAGTTAAACATTGTTTCTGAAACAGCATTTAACAAACTATCATTCTCTTTTAAGTTTTTAATTAAATAATCTGTACTCGTATTCATTTGGGCATATACACTATCTAAATTTTGCCCCATATTTTCTAGTAAAAAATAATGTCCTTCTATAAGTTCTTTAAATAAACCACTAGTTTTAAAGTTTGGGTGGTTAAAATCTACGCTTCTAAACTGCTGTATGTTTTTAGGCAAACGCTCTGTATAACTATGTATGTTTTCTGGCATATTGTTTACCAAAGTTTGTATTGGTAAAAACCAATGTAAATAACTATTATTTTCTGGTATTAATTTTATAGCATTGGCACTTGCTTGCTCTAAACGTTGTACCTCATTGTTTATGGTTTCTAACACTTTTTTTTGTGCTTGTAAAGTGTGTTGGTTCGTATATTTTGGCTGTAGATAACGCCATGCTTTGTAAGCCTGTTTACCTTGAGCATATGCCTTTGCATAATTTATAAATTGGTTGTTTTCTAAATTATCTATCTGTAAAGTATCTACCTCTTTTAAATGTGTGCCTGTAATTTGTATTTTAGATCCTGTAAGTACTAGTACTAAACTACTATTGTCTTGGGTTTTTAAGATACCCATACCTTTGTAATTTTTTGGATAGTTTAAACTAAAATTACCAAGACTATCTGCAACTGCTGTTGCTAAATTTAATGTTTTGAAATAATTAAAGCCAGTTAAGGTAATTTTTTGCCCTTTATGTTGTTTTAGCGTACCATTTAGGCTTTGGGTTTGGGCTAGTAGTATGTTTGTTAGTAATAGTGTTATTAATACTAAATTTTTCATCATTCTATTCTTTTAAAATTGTGAAAGTGTTTACCTGTTATTTTATACTGTTTTATCTGTTTTATAAACCCCACATAACGTTTAGTTTATTACTTTATAATAAAGTAATTACTCCTTCTTAATGCAACGTATGGGTAAGCCTTTTGCACGTTGATTGGAGAGGTGCGAAACGTAAGCTTCAGTATCAATCTTATAGCCTAGGTGTTTAGGACCTGTTGTACCAAGAACACTTCCCCAATAGTAGCCACCAATCCCAACACTAGCAAGCTCTCCATTGACATTACGGTAGCCTGTAAACGGTAGTTTTAAAGCGGCAAAAACATCATTAGCATCCTTACTATCTAGTGCATTAAGTTCTGCCTCTAACTCTGCTCCTGTTGGTATTCTATACCCTGAAGGACAAGGATCGTTTAAACCTGTTGGCCATAAAGCATCTTCGGCTGCAAAGTCTGTCCATTTATAATCTGTTGTAGCATTTCCCACAATAAAATTTTCATGTCCGGCATGTGCACTTCCAGCTATTGTAGTTGTTGTACTAGAGGTTCTACTTTGGTGCCCATCTTTTCCTCTACCCCATTGGTATAGATCTCCATAGGCGTCTGCATCTGTAAGACTTGTTGCTGCTCGTATTGCCCCTAAATTACGGTCCATCCATGTACGTCCAGTTGGACTTATTATATCATGTCTTTCTGTTTCTGTATCGGTAGCACTTTCATTTACACGCTTCTTAATGCAACGTATTGCAAAGGCATCTGAACGATGGACATTACTACTCGTATACTGGAGTGAACCTTGTTGTATATTATAATTCTCACCTATAGTACTTGTCCAATAGATACCTGCAACATAAGGAGGGCTGTCATAAAAAGTATTTGAAAACTGAAACGATCCATCAATGTAACGAAAGCCTGTATACGGTAATTTTAAAGCAGCAAAAACACTGTTTACACCATCTGCACTACTAGGAAATGCATCAACTGTTTCAGCCGAAATTTCTTCTATTGTTGGTACTCTATAGCCTGTAGGGCAAGGATCATTTAAACCATCTTGCCATAAACCAGTTTTGTCTGCATCAGTCCAGTCATTGGGTACTGCAACAAATTTACCATGTCCAGGAGTTGCACTTGTAGCTCTTGTAGTTGTTATACCAGAGCTTTTACTCTGGTGCCCATCTTTTGATCTACCCCATTGGTATAAATCTCCAGCAGCGGCTACATCTGCAATACTTGTTGCTGCTTGTGTTGCCCCTAAATTACGATCCATCCATATACGACCAGTTGTTGAGCTTATTAGGTCTACTATTTCTGTTGTTGTATCTGTACCACTACCTTCTCCATTTGTAATATTTACAAATCCACTACTACCGCTATCGCCAGTACTACCATCACCAGTATTTACATATATGCCTTTTGGTATACAGTCTGAACAATACACTATTAACCCTTCTGCTGGTGCTGCAATGGCATTCATTTGTGCTTGGGTCATACGTGGTGGTAAAAAACCTTGTATGGTACTTGTTACATCTAAAGCTGCAGAGGCATCTGGAGACGTTGTTCCTACAGCAACCTGAGAAAACGTTGTAAAACTAACTGCAATGAATGCAGTACTAAGTAGTATTTTTTTCATTATTATATTCTTTTAAAATTGTTTAACTATTTATTTAAATACGATATAGGTAAACCAATATCTTCTACTTCTTGTATTCTATTTTTTATGTGTTTAACAACCGTTAATTACTCCTCCTTAATGCAACGTATTGGTAAGGCGGTTGCACGAACGGAGCTGTTGTCTCTAACGTAAGCTCTATTATCACTAACAGTATTATCGTTATTGAAGCCTAGGTAATTAGGACCTACCGCGGTACTTGACCAAAGGTAGCCCTTAGTGCCAACATTACTAAGCACACCATCAGTCCCACGGTAGCCCGAAAGCGGTAGTTGTAAAGCTGAATAAGCACCAGTAGCATCGTTGCTAGTAAATTCAATACGTTCTGCCTCTAATTCTGGTCCTGTTGGTATTCTATAGCCTGTAGGACAAGGATCGTTTACACCTGTTGGCCATAAAGCATCTTCGGCTGCAAAGTCTGTCCAGTTTTTATCTGTTGGAGTATCTGCTATAATAAAATTACCATGCCCGGCATTTGCACTTGTAGCTGTTGTAGTTGTTGTACTAGAGGTTCTAATCTGGTGCCCATCTTTTGCTCTACCCCATTGGTATAGATCTCCATAGGCGGCTGCATCTGTAAGACTACCTGCTGCTTGTGTTGCCCCTAAATTACGATCCATCCATATGCGCCCAGTTGCTGCACTTGTTATATCATTTCTTTCTGTATCTGTATCAGTAACACTTTCATTTACAAACTCTTTAATGCAACGTATCGACATGCCAAGTCCACGACTTGGAGCGTTAATGTAAGCAGCAGCGGGATCAGTACCAAAACTAGAGGCGGCATTAGAATCACGTGCTGTACTTGACCAATAGTAGCCACCTTGACCTGGTAATGTAATCTCATTGGAGTCGTAACGGAAGCCCCCTGCTGTAAATTTTAAAGCTTCAAAAGCACCATCACTATTTTTGGTAGTAAAGTTATCAATTTCAGTCTGAAATTCTGTTTCTGTTGGTATTCTATAGCCTGTAGGACAGGGATCGTTTAAACCTGTTGGCCATAAAGCATTTGGAGGTGTGGTTGTCCAGCTACCGCCTAGAATAAAATCACCATGTCCAGGATCTCCAGTTGTAACTGTTTCACTTGTTCCACTAGAGGTTCTACTCTGGTGCCCATCTTTTACTCTACCCCATTGGTATAGATCTCCATAAGCGGTTGCATCTGTAAGACTTGTTGCTGCTTGTGTTGCCCCTAAATTACGGTCCATCCATACACGCCCAGTTGCACTTATTAGCTCTACTACTGCTGTAGTTGTATCTGTATTTGTACTTTCTCCAGTGATCATATTTATAAACTCACTACTACCACTACTACCATTGTTTACATATATCCCTTTTGGTGAACAGTCTAAACAATACACCATTAAACCTTCTGGTGGTGCTGCAATGGCATTCATTTGTGCTCGGGTCATACGTGGTGGTAAAAAACCTTGTGTGGTACTTGTTATATCTAAAGCTGCATTGGTATTTGGAGACGTTGTTCCTATACCAACCTGAGCAAACGTTGTAACACTAACTGCAATGAATGCAGCACTAAGTATTATTTTTTTCATACTTCTATTCTTTTAAATTATGAAAGTGTTTATCTGTTATTTTATATTGTTTTATAAACCACATAGCGTTTATATTGTATCTCAAAGAATTACTCCTTCTTAATGCAACGTATCGGTAAGCCCGTTGCACGACTGTTGCCATTAATCTCCTGAACGCCAGCATTACCGTAATCGAAACGTAGGTATTTAGGACCTGTCGCACTCGCACTACTTGACCAAAGGTAGCCAGCAGTGCCAATATTGGTAAGCACACCATCTTTTTGACGGAAGCCCGAAAGCGGTAGTTGTAAAGCTGAATAAGCACCATCAACATCGTTGCTAGTAAATCCAATACGTTCTGCCTCTAACTCTGGTCCTGTTGGTATTCTATAGCCTGTAGGACAGGGATCGTTTAAACCTGTTGGCCATAAAGCATCTTCGGCTGCAAAGTCTGTCCAGTTATTACCTGTTGTAGCATCTGCTATTATAAAATTAGCATCTCCGGCATTTGCACTTGTAGCTGTTGTAGTTGTTGTATCAGAATCTCTTTCCTCGTGCCCATCTTTTGCTCTACCCCATTGGTATAGATGCCCAAAAGCTAGTCCATCTACACGACTTGTTGCTGCTCGTGTTGCCCCTAAATTACGGTCCATCCATATGCGCCCAGTTGCTACACTTTCTAGTGGTACTACTTCTGTATCTGTATCGGTAATACTTTCATTTACAAACTCCTTAATGCAACGTATTGCCATGCCGTTCCCAATAGAGTTACCTCTAAACTCAAAAAAATTTGGTCCGAAGTCTAGGGTACGGCCATTGCCACCACCAGATAATGTACTTGTATAATAGTAGCCACCATAGGTCGCTAATTTAATAAGACCGTCATCATGTTCATGGAAACCCGTAATCGGTAGTTTTAAAGCTTCAAAAGCACCAACACGATTTTCGGTAGTAAAATTATCAGCTTCAGCCTGAAATTCTGTTTCTGTTGGTATTCTATAGCCTGAAGGACAAGGATCATTTAAACCGTCTTGCCATAAACCATCTCTGCCTGCAAAGTTTGTCCAGGGACTTAACATAATAAAAGCACCATGTTCAGGATTTCCAGATGTAGCTTGTTCACCTGTTGTTCTAGAAGTTCTACTCTGGTGCCCATCTTTTGCTCTACCCCATTGGTATAAATCTCCAGCAGCGGCTGCATCATTATAAGCTGTTGCTGCTTGTGTTGCGCCCAAATTACGGTCCATCCATATACGCCCAGTTGTACTTATTAGGTCTACTATTGCTGTAGTTGTTTCTGTACCGCTACTTTCTCCAGTGATCATATTTACAAACTCAGTACTACCGTTATCATCATCATCAGTACTACCATCACCAGTGTTTACATATATGCCTTTTGGTATACAGTCTGAACAATACACCATTAAACCTTCTGGAGGTGCTGCTATGGCATTCATTTGTACTTGGGTCATACGTGGTGGTAAAAAACCTTGTGTGGTACTTGTTAAATCTAAAACTGCATTGGTATTTGGAGACGTTGTTCCTATACCAACCTGAGCAAAAGTTATAAAACTAACTGCAATGAATGCAGCACTAAGTATTATTTTTTTCATCATTCTATTGTTTTAAAAATGTTTAACTATTTATTTAAATACAATTTAGATAAACCAATATCTTCTACTTTTTGTATTCTATTTTTTATGTGTTCAACAACCCGTTAATTACTCCTCCTTAATGCAACGTATCGCGAAGCCAAATTCACGACCCCAGGTGAGATCTCCAAAGATCGTAAAAGTCTTATAGAAGGCTAAGTAATTAGGACCTACCGCAGTACTTGACCAAAGGTAACCGTTTGCGCCAGTATGCATAAAATTACCGGAGTAACGGAAGCCCGAAAGCGGTAATTTTAAAGCATTAAAAGCACCAGTAGCATTGTTGCTAGTAAATCCATTACGTTCTGCCTCTAATTCTGGTCCTGTTGGTATTCTATACCCTGTAGGACAAGGGTCATTTAAACCTGTTGACCATAAAGCATCATCGGCAGCAAAGTCTGTCCAGTTACTATCTGCTATAATAAAATTACCATGTCCAGCACGTGCACTTGTAGCTATTGTAGTTGTTGTATTAGAAGTTCTGTTCTGGTGCCCATCTTTTGCTCTACCCCATTGGTATAGATCTCCATAGGCGGCTGCATCTGTAAGACTATCTGCTACTTGTGTTGCTCCTAAATTACGATCCATCCATATACGCCCAGTTGGACTTGTTAAGGGTACTACTTCTGTAGTTGTATCTGTAACACTTTGATTTACAAACTTCTTTATGCAACGTATGGGTAAGGCAAGTTGACGATGGGCACTGTTGTCTCTAACATAAGCAACACCTACACTATCAATACTATTAACATTATTGATGCGTAGGTAATTAGGACCTACCGCAGTACTTGACCAAAGGAAGCCCCTAACGCCAACATTTCTAAAATCTCCAGAGTAACGGTCTCCCGCAAGCGGTAATTTTAAAGCATCAAAAGCACCAGTAGCATTGCTAATAAACCCATTAATTTCTGTCTCTAATTCTGTTCCTGTTGGTATTCTATACCCTGTAGGACAAGGATCGTTTAAACCATCTTGCCATAAAGCATCTTCGGCTGCAAAGTCTGTCCAGTTATCACCTGTTGTAGTACCTGGTTTAATAAAATCACCATGCCCGGCATTTTCACTTGTAGCTGTTGTAGGTGTTGTACTAGAAGTTCTGCTCTGGTGCCCATCTTTTGCTCTACCCCATTGGTATAGATCTCCATAGGCATCTGCATCTGTAAGACTTGTTGCTGCTTGTTTTGCTCCTAAATTACGGTTCATCCATATACGACCAGTAGTTGGGCTTGTTAGCTCTACTACTGCTGTAGTTGTATCTGTACCGCTACTTTCTCCAGTGATAAAATTTATAAACTCACTACCATTGTTTACATATATACCTTTTGGTATACAGTCTGAACAATACACCATTAAACCTTCTGCTGGTGCTGCAATGGCATTCATTTGTACTTGGGTCATGCGAGGTGGTAAAAGACCTTGTGTGGTACTTGTTACATCTAAAGCTGCAGAGGCATGTGGAGATGTTGTTCCTACAGCAACCTGAGCAAATGTTGTAACACTAACTGCAATGAATGCAGCACTTAGTATTATTTTTTTCATCATTCTATTCTTTTAAATTGTGTAAGTATTTATTTAAATAAAATATTAGAAAACCAATATTATCTATTTCTTGTATTCTATTTTTTATGTGTTTCACTGTTATTTTATACTGTTCTATGTGTTGTATAAATCGCATAACTTAAGTTATATACTTTATCATAAAGTATAATTATTACTCCTTAATACAACGTACAGGTAAACCAGCTGCACGACTGAATCCATCAATGTTAGCAGTATGACCAATGGCAATAAAGGCAAAGGAATTGCTATCAGAACTATTTACTGTACTTGACCAATAGTAGCTGGAAGTATTAATAATTTCACCATCCGCATATTTACGGTAGCCCGCTGATGTTAATTTTAAAACTGAAGAAAAAGCACCAGTATAATCGTTACTGGTAAATTCATTCTGTTCTTCTTGAAATTCTGATATTGTTGGTATTCTATAGCCTGTAGGGCAAGGATCGTTTAAACCATCTTGCCATAACACATCTTCGCCTGCAAAGTCTGTCCAGTTAGTATCTGTTGTAGTATCTGCTATAATAAAATTTCCATGCCCTGCATTTGCACTTGTAACTGTTGTAGTTGTTGTACTAGATACTCTACTCTCGTGTCCATCTTTTGCTCTACCCCATTGGTATAGATCTCCATAAGCGGCTGTATCTGTTCTGCTTGTTGCTACTTGTGTTGCCCCTAAATTACGATCCATCCATACATTTCCAGTTGTACTTATTACCTCTATTACATCAGTAGTACTTTCATTTATAACCTTCTTAATGCAACGTATTGCTAAGGCATTCCCACGACTGTTATTGTTTATGTAAGCAGCAACGCCATCAATACCTACGGAACGGATGTCTCTACCATTTACTGTACTTGAATAATAGTATCCACCTCCCAACAACAAGTAAATATCTCCGTTAGCGTAGGAACGGTAGCCCGTACGCGGTAATTTTAAAGCTTCAAAAGCACCGTCAGCATCGTTGCTAGTAAAATTATCAAGTTCAGCCTGAAATTCTGTTGCTGTTGGTACTCTATAGCCTGTAGGGCAAGGATCGTTTAAACCATCTTGCCATAACGCATCGTCGTCTGTAAAGTGTGTCCACTTAAAATCTTCACTTGTAGCTGTTAAAATAAAATTACCATGCCCAGGATCTCCAGTTGTAGCTGTTGCATTTGTTATATTAGAGGTTCTACTCTGGTGCCCATCTTTTGCTCTACCCCATTGGTATAGATCTCCATAAGCGGCTGTATCATCATAAGCTGTTGCTGCTTGTGTTGCTCCTAAATTACGGTCCATCCATATACGCCCAGTTGTACTTATTAGCTCTACCACTGCTGTAGTTGTATCTGTACCACTACTTTCTCCAGTGATCATATTTACAAACTCACTACTACCATTACTACCGCTACTACCATCACCAGTGTTTACATATATCCCTTTTGGTATACAGTCTAAACAATATACCATTAAACCTTCTGCTGGTGCTGCAATGGCATTCATTTGTACTTGGGTCATACGTGGTGGTAAAAAACCTTGTGTGGTACTTGTTACATCTAAAGCTGCAGAGGCAACTGGAGACGTTGTTCCTACAGCAACCTGAGCAAAAGTTGTAAAACTAATTGCAATGAATGCAGCACTAAGTATTATTTTTTTCTTCATCCTATTCTTTTAAAATTGTGAAATTATTTATTTAAATAAAATATTAGAAAACCAATATTATCTATTTCTTGTATTCTATTTTTATGTGTTTCACTGTTATTTTATACTGTTCTATGTGTTGTATAAATCGCATAACTTAAGTTATAACTTTATCATAAAGTATAATTATTACTCCTTAATGCAACGTATGGGTATGCCAGCTGCACGACTGTTGCCTCCAATATTATGAACGCTAGCATTACCGTAATCGAAACGTAGGTATTTAGTACCTGTCGCACTCGCACTACTTGACCAAAGGTAGCCAGCAGTCCCAATACTGGTAAGCACACCATCGATTTGACGGAAGCCCGAAAGCGGTAGTTTTAAAGCTTCAAAAGCACCATCAGCATCGTTGCTAGTAAATGCATTACGTTCTGCCTCTAACTCTGGTCCTGTTGGTATTCTATAGCCTGTAGGACAAGGATCGTTTAAACCTGTTGGCCATAAAGCATCTTCGGCTGCAAAGTCTGTCCAGTTATTACCTGTTGTAGTACCTGCTATTATAAAATTACCATGCCCTGCATTTGCACTTGTAGCTGTTGTAGTTGTTGTATCAGAATCTCTTTCCTCGTGCCCATCTTTTGCTCTTCCCCATTGGTATAGATCTCCATAAGCGGCTGCATCTGTAAGACTTGTTGCTTCTCGTGTTGCCCCTAAATTACGGTCCATCCATATGCGCCCAGTTGGACCTACTAGTTCTTCTACGTCTGTTTCTGTATCGGTAATACTTTCATTTACAAACTCCTTTATGCAACGTATTGCAAAGCCAGATGTAAGATAGGTATTACTAGACATATAATGGATTGAACCTTCTTGAATATTATAGTTATGACCAGAATTACTTGTCCAATAAAAACCTCCTCTATAAGGAGGGTTGTCATAAAAAATATCAGTATTATTATTAGCATCATTATCAGTTGAGAAACTAAACGATCCATCATGGCTACGATAGCTTGTATACGGTAATTTTAAAGAAGTAAAAACACCATTTATACCTTCAGAATTACTAGGGAATATATCAACTGTTTCAGCCGAAAATTCTGATGCTGTTGGTACTCTATAGCCTGTAGGGCAAGGGTCATTTAAACCATCTTGCCATAAACCAGTTTTGTCTATATCAGTCCAGTCACCCGATGCAACAAATTTACCATGTCCAGGAGTTGTACTTGTAGCTCTTGTAGTTATTATACCAGAGCTTTTACTCTGGTGCCCATCTTTTGATCTACCCCATTGGTATAAATCTCCTGCAGCGGCTACATCTGCAATACTTGTTGCTGCTTGTGTTGCCCCTAAATTACGATCCATCCATATACGACCAGTTGTTGTACTTATTAGGTCTACTATTTCTGTTGTTGTATCTGTACCACTACTTTCTCCAGTGATCATATTTACAAACTCAGTACTACCGTTATCATCATCATCAATACTACCATCACCAGTATTTACATATATGCCTTTTGGTATACAATCTGAACAATACACCATTAAACCTTCTGCTGGTGCTGCAATGGCATTCATTTGTACTTGGGTCATACGTGGTGGTAAAAAACCTTGTGTGGTACTTGTTAAATCTAAAACTGCATTGGTATTTGGAGACGTTGTTCCTATACCAACTTGAGCAAAAATTGTAAAATTAACTGCAATGAGTACAGCAATAAGTAGTATTTTTTTCATCATTCTATTCTTTTAAAATTGTGAAAGTGTTTACCTGTTATTTTATACTGTTTTATAAAACACATAGCGTTTAATTGGATGTTTGAAAAAAATGTCCGCCCTTGGCTGTATTTACAAAACTAACTACTCTACAGAATAGCCAGTTTACATGTACAGGATACACAACATCAACTCAAAGTATTATTACTCCTTCTTAATACAACGTATGGGTAAGCCGGTTGCACGATTGTTGTTATTAATAATCTGAACGGTAGCCGTAGTGTCAACATTATTGAAACGTAGGTATGTAGGACCTGTCGCACTCGAACTACTTGACCAAAGGTAACCATTTATGTCTTCTTTATTACGCTCACCATCGATATGGCGGTAGCCCGAAAGCGGTAGTTTTAAAGCTTCAAAAGCACCATCAGCATCGTTGCTAATAAATACATTAAGTTCTGCCTCTAACTCTGCTCCTGTTGGTATTCTATAACCTGAAGGACAAGGATCGTTTAAACCTGTTGGCCATAAAGCATCTTCGGCTGCAAAGTCTGTCCAGTTAGTATCTGTTGTAGCATCTGCTATTATAAAATTACCATGCCCTGCATTTGCACTTGTAGCTGTTGTAGTTGTTGTATCAGAATCTCTTTCCTCGTGCCCATCTTTTGCTCTTCCCCATTGGTATAGATCTCCATAAGCGGCTGTATCTGTAAGATTTGTTGCTTCTCGTGTTGCCCCTAAATTACGGTCCATCCATATGCGCCCAGTTGGACCTACTAGTTCTTCTACGTCTGTTTCTGTATCGGTAATACTTTCATTTACAAACTCCTTTATGCAACGTATTGCCATGCCGTTCCCAATAGCGTTATGTCTAAAATCAAGAAAATCTGGTCCGATGTCTAGGGTACGGCCTTGTCCATCATATGTTGGACTCTTTGTACTTGTATAATAGTAGCCACCATAGCCCGCTAATTTAATAAGACCGTCATCATGTTCATGAAAACCCGTAATTGGTAATTTTAAAGCATCAAAAGCACCAACAAGACCTACGGTAGTAATATTATCAACTTCAGCCTGAAATTCTGTTTCTGTTGGTATTCTATAGCCTGAAGGGCAAGGATCATTTAAACCGTCTTGCCATAAACCATCTCTGCCTGCAAAGTTTGTCCAGAGACTTAACATAATAAAAGCACCATGTCCAGGATTTCCAGATGTAGCTTGTTCGCCTGTTATTCTAGAAGTTCTACTCTGGTGCCCATCTTTTGCTCTACCCCATTGGTATAAATCTCCAGCAGCGGCTGCATCATTATAAGCTGTTGCTGCTTGTGTTGCTCCCAAATTACGGTCCATCCATATACGCCCAGTTACACTTATTAGGTCTACTATTGCTGTAGTTGTTTCTGTACCGCTACTTTCTCCAGTGATCATATTTACAAACTCAGTACTACCGTTATCATCATCATCATCAGTACTACCATCACCAGTATTTACATATATGCCTTTTGGTATACAGTCTAAACAATACACCATTAAACCTTCTGGTGCTGCTGCAATGGCATTCATTTGTACTTGGGTCATACGTGGTGGCAAAAAACCTTGTGTGGTACTCGTTAAATCTAAAACTGCAGAGGCAATTGGAGACGTTGTTCCTACAGCAACCTGAGCAAAAGTTATAACACTAACTGCAATGAATGCAATACTAAGTATTATTTTTTTCATCATTCTATTCTTTTAAATTGTGAAAGTGTTTCACTCTTATTTTATATTGTTTTATAAACCACATAACGTTTAGATTGTATCTCAAAGAATTATTCCTTCTTAATGCAACGTATGGGTAAGCCGGTTGCACGATTGTTGTTATTAATAATCTGAACGGTAGCCGTAGTGTCAACATTATTGAAACGTAGGTATGTAGGACCTGTCGCACTCGAACTACTTGACCAAATGTAACCATTTATGTCTTCTTTATTACGCTCACCATCGATATGGCGGTAGCCCGAAAGCGGTAGTTTTAAAGCTTCAAAAGCACCATCAGCATCGTTGCTAATAAATACATTAAGTTCTGCCTCTAACTCTGCTCCTGTTGGTATTCTATAACCTGAAGGACAAGGATCGTTTAAACCTGTTGGCCATAAAGCATCTTCGGCTGCAAAGTCTGTCCAGTTAGTATCTGTTGTAGCATCTGCTATTATAAAATTACCATGCCCTGCATTTGCACTTGTAGCTGTTGTAGTTGTTGTATCAGAATCTCTTTCCTCGTGCCCATCTTTTGCTCTTCCCCATTGGTATAGATCTCCATAGGCTTCTGTATCTGTAAGACTTTCTGCTGCTTGTGTTGCCCCTAAATTACGGTCCATCCATATGCGCCCAGTTGGACCTACTAGTTCTTCTACGTCTGTTTCTGTATCAGTAACACTTTCATTTACAAACTCCTTAATGCAACGTATTGCTAAGGCGCTACCAAGATTGTTATTTTGAAAGGAAACACTTTCCTGGAAATCTAGGCTACGGATTAACTTACCACCAGTTGATAGATTACTTAATGTACTTGACCAATAATAGCCGCCAAGCGGCAATATAAAAAGACCGTTTGAGGCAAAACGGAAGTCCGTAATCGGTAATTTTAAAGCTTCAAAAGCACCAATCTGATTTTCGGTAGTAAAATTATCAACTTCAGCCTGAAATTCTGCTTCTGTTGGTACTCTATAGCCTGTAGGGCAAGGATCGTTTAAACCTGTTGGCCATAAAGCATTTGGGTCTCTATCTGTCCAGTCAGTAATTAGAATAAAATCACCATGTCCAGGATCTTCACTTTCAGCTTTTGTAGTTGTTGTACTAGAGGTTCTACTTTCATGCCCATCTTTTGCTCTACCCCATTGGTACATATCTCCAGCAGCGGCTGCATCATTATAAGCTGTTGCTGCTTGTGTTGCTCCTAAATTACGGTCCATCCATATACGCCCAGTTGTACTTATTAGGTCTACTACTGCTGTAGTTGTATCTATATTTGTATTTTCTCCAGTGATCATATTTATAAACTCACTACTTCCACTATCATTACTATCATTGTTTACATATACCCCTTTTGGTGTACAATCTGAACAATACACCATTAAACCTGCTGCTGGTGCTGCAATGGCATTCATTTGTGCTCGGGTCATTCGTGGTGGTAAAAAACCTTGTGTGGTACTTGTTACATCTAAAGCTGCAGAGGCATCTGGAGATGTTGTTCCTACAGCAACCTGAGCAAAAGTTGTAAAACTAACTGCAATGAATGCAGCACTAAGTATTATTTTTTTCATTATTCTATTCTTTTAAAAATGTGAAAGTGTTTACCTGTTATTTTATACTGTTTTATCTGTTTTATAAACCCCACATAACGTTTAGTTTATTACTTTATACATAAAGTAATTATTCTTTCTTAATGCAACGTATTGATAAACCATCTCCACGATTACGATCGACTTTAACGGAAGAACTAAGGTAATTGATACGCATGTATGCAAGGCCTGTCGTAGTCAAACTACTTGACCAATAGTAGCCTGAAAGGCGGTCATAAATATTCTCACCATCGATTGTACGATAGCCTCCACGCTGTAGGTTTAAAGCATCAAAAGCTTCTGTACTCGAAGAAAACCCCTCAAGTTCTGCTTCGAACTCTGGTCTTGTTGGTATTCTATACCCTGAAGGACAAGGATCGTTTAAACCTGTTGGCCATAAAGCATCTTCGGCTGCAAAGTCTGTCCAGTTATTATCTGTTGTAGCATCTGCTATAATAAAATTACCATGCCCTGCATTTGCACTTGTAACTGTTGTAGTTGTAGTATCAGAATCTCTTTTCTCGTGCCCATCTTTTGCTCTTCCCCATTGGTATAGATCTCCATAGGCTTCTTCATCAAAAAGACCTGTTGCTGCTTGTGTTGCCCCTAAATTACGGTCCATCCATATGCGCCCAGTTGTACTTATTAGGTCTACTACGTCTGTTTCTGTATCGGTAATACTTTCATTTACAAACTCCTTAATGCAACGTATTGCTAAGGCGCTTCCAGAATGGTTACTGTTCATGGTAGCAATATCGAAATCGAAGTCTAAGGAACGGCCGATGTCACCATATGTACTTGACCAATAGTAGCCTCCAGCCGACAAACTCGGTAAAAAAGCACCAGTACCACTCCAACGGAAGCCCGAAAGCGATAATTTTAAAGCTTCAAAAGCACCATCATCGTTATTGGTTGTAAAGTTATCAATTTCAGCCTGAAATTCGGCTTCTGTTGGTACTCTATAGCCTGTAGGGCAAGGATCGTTTAAACCTGTTGGCCATAAAGCATTTGGGTCTCTCTCTGTCCAGATAAGACCTGTTCCTATAATAAAATCACCATGTCCAGGATCTTCACTTTCAGCTTTTGTAGTTGTTGTACTAGAGGTTCTACTTTCATGCCCATCTTTTGCTCTACCCCATTGGTACATATCTCCAGCAGCGGCTGCATCATTATAAGCTGTTGCTGCTTGTGTTGCTCCTAAATTACGGTCCATCCATATACGCCCAGTTGTACTTATTAGGTCTACTACTGCTGTAGTTGTATCTATATTTGTATTTTCTCCAGTGATCATATTTATAAACTCACTACTTCCACTATCATTACTATCATTGTTTACATATACCCCTTTTGGTGTACAATCTGAACAATACACCATTAAACCTGCTGCTGGTGCTGCAATGGCATTCATTTGTGCTCGGGTCATTCGTGGTGGTAAAAAACCTTGTGTGGTACTTGTTACATCTAAAGCTGCAGAGGCATCTGGAGATGTTGTTCCTACAGCAACCTGAGCAAAAGTTGTAAAACTAACTGCAATGAATGCAGCACTAAGTATTATTTTTTTCATTATTTTATTCTTTTATACTGTTTTTTATGTGTTGTATAAACCACATAGTGTTTAGGCTATATACTCTTTTATACATAAAATAATTATTGCTCCTTAATACAACGTATCGGTATGCCCAATGCACGATTGCTGCCGTTGTTCGGAATGGAAGCAGTACTACTATTATAGTATAGATAACTAGAATGTCCCGGATTATTAGAACCTATCGGAGTACTTGACCAAACGTAACCGTTTGAGTCAGCAGTTGAACCGTTTGAACTAGCACCTAAAATAGTACCATCATCATTACGGAAGCCCGAATACGGTAATTTTAAAGCATTAAAAGCACCAGTAGTTTGACTTGTTATCTCTACTACTTCTGTATCTGTATCAGTAACAGTAACACTTTCATTTACAAACTCCTTTATGCAACGTACCGCTACTTTCTCCAGTGATCATATTTATAAACTCACTACTATCACTACTACCATTGTTTACATATATCCCTTTTGGTATACAGTCTAAACAATACATCATTAACCCTTCTGCTGGTGATGCAATGGCATTCATTTATACTCGGGTCATACGTGGTGGTAAAAAACCTTGTGTGGTACTTGTTACATCTAAAGCTGCAGAGGCATCTGGAGATGTTATTCCTACAGCAACCTGAGCAAAAGTTATAAAACTAACAGTAATGAATGCAGCATTAAGTATTATTTTTTTCATAAATCTATTCTTTTAAAATTGTGTAATTTTCTTTATAAGACTCTTACTTATAGTGTTAAAATTTACACTTGCATTACTATTGCACGCACTATTATCAAAATTAATAACATTACTCCAAAAGCGGCAAAAACTTCCCACCATCTAATTTTTTGTTTTATTGTCATACAGCCAAAGAATAAAAGAGTAAGTTTAATAATTGTTGTTTTTATTTTTCATTTTATTTCCTGTTTATATTAGAATCCTGTACCTGGCACATCAGCATCATTAGAATTTACTTCATTTATAATTGCTTGTAACTCTGCAAGTGTTGTCGGTGCAGGATCAGCATCTGCAATAGCTTCCTCATACGCTGTTTGATCTTCTGTTACTCCTATTACACCTAGTGCAATTAAATCTGCTAAACTTGGTGTGCCTCCTATTGCTGGGTTTGTAGATGCTGTTACAATTGCTGCTATTGCTGTAGTTGTAGTAATACTTTCCCCATTGATAAGATTTATAAAGTCACTACCATTGTTTATAAATAGAGTTTTTGGTGTACAGTCTAAACAAAACAACATTAAACCTTCAGCTGGTGATGCAATGGCATTCATTTGTTCTTGGGTCATACGTGGTGGTAAAAGACCTTGTATGGTACTTGTTATATCTAAAGCTGCAGAGGGATCTGGAGACGTTGTTCCTATACCAATACCTATCTGAGTTAAGGTTGTAAAACTAACAACGATGAATACTACACCTAATATTACTATTTTTTTCATAATTATATTTTTTTAAATTGTGTAATTTTATTTACGGGCTTCTTGTTTAAAGTACTAAAAGTTACACCTGCATTACTATTGCACTATTATTAAAACTAATAGAATAGCAGTTCCTAAAGCGGCAGAGACTTTCCAACACATACCTTTTTGTGTAATTGCTATATAACTGGATAATAAAGCACTACGTGTAATAATTGTTTTTTTTATTTTCCCATTTTATATTAGAACCCTTCACCCGGATTTGCAAGAGTACTATTTACTGCATCTATAATTTCTTGTAAATCTTCAAATGTTGTTGGTGCAGGATCAGCATCTGCAATAGCTTCTTCATATGCTGTTTGGCTTCCTATTACTCCTATTAGACCTACATCACTTAAATCTTCTAAACTTGGCGTACCATCTGCTGCTGGGTTTGTAGATGCTGCTACAATTGCTGCTATTGCATTTACACTTACTCCATTAATCATATTTATAAACTCACTACCATTGTTTACAAATAGACCTTTTGGTGTACAATCTAAACAATACAGCATTAAACCTGTTGCTGGTGCTGTAATGGCATTCATTTGTTCTTGGGTCATACGTGGTGGTAAAAGACCTTGTGTTGTACTTGTTATATCTAAAGCTGCCGATGTATCTGGAGACCTTGTTCCTATACCAATACCAATCTGAGTTAACGTTGTAAAACTAACTGCGATGATTGCTATACCTAATATTACTATTTTTTTCATAATTATATTCTTTTAAAATTATTGAGTTTTATTTATGAAACTCTTATTTAAAGTACGTTAAATAATATTTTACGCAGTAATTCTATAACTATATAAGCTATAATACAGCCAAATAAAAAAAGACCAACTGAAAGACCTAATGTTTTATTTTTTTTCATTTTTATTTTCATTTTCTATCTATATTAGAATCCTTCACCTGGGTTATCTGCAGGGCTTTGTGCTTGTGCTTTTCTTGGGTTTAATATCATATAAGTACCTAGCGCAGTTAAGGCTGCGTATTTACCGTAATTACCTATTTTAGAGATGGCTTCTTTACGAGTAATATCTTCTGTTTGCTTTTTTTTATCTGCTGTTTTCATAAAAATTATTCTATAATTATTTTTTTAGTAAACGCTCCTTTATCAGAAACAATATTAACAATGTAAGCGCCAGTTGTTAAACTTATTGGTATTGCAATATCATCTACTCCCTTTGATCTAAATTGTTCTATAAACACCTGTTTTCCTGTAATACTATACATTTTAATAGTCGTATTTTCTTGATTTTGTAAACCAGTAACTCTAAGCGTTTTATTATTAATTTTATAAAGACTTAAGGTACCTGCTAAAACATTGTCTTCTATATTTAATACACTAGATGCAGTATATAAGTAAAAACGACCAATTCCATTTAAGGCTTGGGTGGGTGTCACTTGGTAAGTTGTTGTAGAAATATCTGTAATAGTGTTGCTCATTTTGTCTTCTATATATACAGTAAGATCTTCAGGTAAATTAGCAGTTACTACACTAAACGTAAGTGTTTGATTTGCTTCTGCAATTACAGATAGTGGTACAATAGAAGTTTCATAATTAGAATCTGGCAAACATTGTAATGTAAATTTAACACCGTTACTACCAAACACTAAATGTGTATCTATAGCAAAAGTAGGATCTTCATCTTGGTAAGTACCAGCATCCCAACCACTATCTAAACCTGTAGTTGTGTTGTTAAAATACTTAAGGCTTGTTGTTTTACTTACCGTACCATTAGATAACTTTACAATTATTTCTGGTGTTGCTGTTGTTCTGTAAAAAGTAGCAGATGCGTCCTCTTGTGCAGACTGTAAATCTTCTGTAAAAGTAAAGATGGTACCGTTTGCTTGTGGATATACCATAAAGGCTTGCCCCGGTGCAATTTTTGCAGGATTTGCATAATTCAATACTTCATAATCAGTTCCATTCCAAACATTTATTTGACTATTATTAGCATCTAATTTATCTAGGTTTGCCGTTAAAAGTGCTGCACCATCAATAAAAGAAGGATACGGATTACCTATAACACTCCATAAATGATCTGTAGAATTCTCAGCAGGAATTGTAACCTCAACATCTGTAGTAGCCATTTCTCCAGTAAAAGTATATTTTCCAGCAGAGTCTCTTAAGTTAGCGTATCCTTTACCGTTTTCAAAATCACCAGCATTTACAGCTGCTAACGGGCCAGCTAATGATGATGCGTAATATTGCCAACGAGTTCCTTTTTCGTTATCGTTTTTGTAAAATGAAACACCATAGTCCCCAGTATTTTGACTAACAGCTATCCCATTTTCAGTATTACTTGCAAAATCGTTAATACTTTGACCTATAACTGGTGGAGCTATAAAATGCCAATCGGTATCAGCAACGTTTCGTTTATAAGTTAAGTTACCCGTGGCACTACCTTTAACAATTAACACCCCACTGTTAGTCTCATCTGATTCTACCGTTAGAATACTAGCGTTATCTATATTAATGTCATCATTGACATAAACATAGCTCTTAGGTAATATATAAAAGGTATTATCTACACGTAATTCTTGAGCTATTGAAATATTTACAATGACTATAACTAATATTGATGTTAGATATAATTTTTTTTTCATAATTCTTGTTTTAAAGTTTAATACAAAATTTGTTTATTTTTTTGTTTTTATGACCCCCTAATAAATAAGTGATATGTATTTAGAATAAGTGATCATTGAGAAAGACAATAGGATAAGTTGTTTTGGAAAAAACATCATTTTCTTTCTGTTTAATACTCTCCCTTTTTTATTATTATTTGATGTTTCTGGTTTCGATTCACCATAACCAATATCTTCAATATTTTTTCTTTGAATATCATTGTTCCCTAAATATTTAACCACTGCACTCGCTCTTTGTTGTGACAAAACTTGGCTTGAAATATAAGGGGCTACACACACTATCTGAACGACCTTTAATTATAATTTCTGAATTTGGAGTTTCTTTTAATTTAGATACAATTTCTTGTAAAATGGAATAAGGTTTTTCGGTAAAGTTGTACTTATCCAGTATGGAAATAAATGGATATAGGACAAGATCTTTACTTACTGTTCAGTTACGAAACAGGAGAAACTTAGTAGTAGCGATTTTAATCGATAGCACTCCCCGAGGATAATTTATTCACATTAGCCTCTAGGTTGCTCTTTCTTTTTCTTAATTTTATAAGGAATCTGAATATATAACCAATTTATATATTCAGATTCACAACCATAACACTTATAATGTTTACTTAAAAGTAAAAGTTTAAAAAATATTTTTCTACAAATACTTATTTGTAACAACTTTTTCTCTTTACATATAGAATAAACTCTTATTTGTAACGACTCTCTCTCTTTGCATATAGGGCATTTCATAATTTTAAATATTAAATATTCCATAAATAGAAGAAATATTTTATAGTACGTTTATATATGAAGTAGTAAGTGGTATTAAATAAGCATAACTGTTTTGATTTTAATGATTCATCAATTTTGGGATTCTAAAATTTAGATTTTTTTCATGAAGTTTTACAATAAAACTAAAAAAGAAATACAAGCTCTCTTTCTTTTCTTAATTTTATAAGGAATATTTATAGAAAACCAATTTAGATATTGAGATTCACAACCATAACATTTATAACTCTTACTTAAAAATAAAAGTTTAAAAAATATTTTTCTACGAATTCTTTTTTGCAACCCCGATTTAGCCTTACATATAGGACATTTCAAGTTATTTGGTTTTAATTGATTTGTTTTTTTTCTCATTTTGTAGAAATATTATATCTGCAGTTAAAGTTTTTTTAGTTTTTTGTCATATTATGATTTAGTGTTGCTAATAAAAGAAGAGGTTAAGTTTTGTTTTGTTTAATACAAAAAACACATTAATTTTCAATTAATCAATCACAAATAAGCAAGTGAATACATACAGGGATAAGTGTTTTTTATAGATGTATTTTATTGTTTTTAAGTGAAGTTAATGCAAGGTTAGTTTAATTGTTTTTTTGTACTGCTTTTTAATGAATTTGAGCATGAGTTTTATTAGTACAAAAGCTACAAAATTGATCACAGCTTGCAGAATCGCAAGAACAATCGTAGCAACATAATCTTGGGTTCCAATATTGGCTAATGAAGAGAAAAATGTGCTTCTTAATAAATATTTCTACTGTTAAATTAGAATTTGGAAAATGTAGACTCATAGGAGTTATTTTTTGCAGATTTTTCTGGAGAGTTTTGGCCCATAATTTTTGGACTAACAAAAACAACTTCTTAAATTAAGATTATTGTTGATTTTTAATAAAGGTGATTGCTGTCTTCTGTATGGATAAAACATCCATAAAAAGTATCATGAATCAAAAAAAAGCTGGTATTTATCCAAAAGGTATCCAACATAACTGATAAGAATGAACGGTATGGACGTAAGCTTTTAAATAATATAAAATGTTTTTTAGATAAAGAGCCTCATCAATTTATTATAATCAATGAATTTTCAGAGTATTCAGGTAGGCATCGTAAATCAGTACATTTTAAACTAAAAACCAAGCACTTAACTCTGTATCAATATATAACTTAAAACTTTAAAAACACTGTAAATAAAAGGATCTAGAATGTAGTTCTGGTTCCTCTTTCTCCGCTAAAGCTTTACAACATTGTTGTAAAGCTTTTTTATTTTAATATACTTTTATTATCATTTTTAAGTATAAAATAGCATGAGATTTTCTTTTTGTTTCTAAAAAACCTTTTTATATTTGCACCCGCATTAAGAAATATTCTTTTGCAAATGTCTGGAGAAATGGCAGAGTGGTCGAATGCGGCGGTCTTGAAAACCGTTGTCTGTTACAGGACCGGGGGTTCGAATCCCTCTTTCTCCGCTAAAACCCTATAAACTAACATATGTTTATAGGGTTTTATTTTTTAAAAAACTACCTGTTTTTATAATATTCTTCTTTATTATTTATTAACTTTTTTACAACAACACAAATAGTATCACTGAAGCATACTGTAAAAAACCTTAACTACTCATTTAATGCCTATTAAAAAACAGGCAAAAAACAGATCACTAAACACTAGTTGTCTCCTACTTTTTATAGTACCTATTTTCTTTGTTTTTTCAACCTCTTTTTTTCCTTTTTTAAAGCCTAAATTTCCTTTTTAGAATAAAAAACTGTTGAATTAAGAATTAAAACATCTATTTTTAAGTTCTCAAGCTAACAACTAATGTCAATTCTAAAACCTATTATTTACTTCTCTGTCTTTAATCATCCTTTAACTCAGGAAGAGGCTTTTCTATTTTCAGAAGTTAAAAACAAAGAGACTGTAATTACTGAATTGAAACAATTAACAGATGATGGTATAATTAATAAAATTGATAATTTCTTTTTATTAGGTAATAATCCTTCGCATGTTAAAAAAAGAATCAATGGTAATCACGAAGCTGAAAAAATAATGCCAAAAGTAAAAGAAGTCGCTTCCTTTATTTCTAAATTTCCTTTTATTAAAGGTGTTGCTGTTTCTGGTTCCTTATCAAAAGGATATTATGATGACGAAAGTGATTTTGATTTTTTTGTAATTACAAAATCTCAACGGGTTTGGATCTCTAGAATATTCTTAGCCATATACAAACGTTTATTTTTAAGTAATTCCTATAAAGAGTTTTGTGTAAACTATTTTGTAAGCACAAGTACTTTAGAAATTGAAGAAAAAAACAGATTTACAGCCACAGAAATTGTTACTGTAATTCCTTTATTTGGAAAAACTGAATTTGCTGATTTTTACAACGCTAATTCATGGACAAAAAATTATTTCCCTAATATTAAACTACAAAAAAACAAACACGAAATCAGAGTAATTAAAAAAACTTTTCTAATTAAAGTTTTAGAGTTTGTACTAGATAACCCTATAGGAACTGGAATTAATTACCTTATGATGACAATAATTAGCAAACGTTGGAAATTTAGATATAAAGACAAAAAAAATGACCCTTATAAATCTAAAAATGAAATTTCTAAACATCATCCTGATAATTTTCAGCAACAAGTTTTAAATAAAATTAACGAACAATATAATTTCTTTGAAAAAAAACATGGAATCAATATCTCAAAAGAAATTTCATAATTCTATTGTATTTGCAAATGCATACTTTTATAAGTTTGATGCTAAACAATGGAAAAACAAAACACCTTTTCCTCCTTTAGGAACTATTTATGCTGCTTCTTATTTAAGAGAAAATGGTTTTGATGTTGCTCTTTTTGATACAAACCTGTTAGATTCTGTAAACAGTTTGCTTCCTTTTTTAGAAAAAAGAGAATCTTCTTTTTTTGTCATTTATGATGATGGTTTTAATTACTTAACTAAAATGTGTTTAACTACCATGAGAGAAGCTGCTTTTAAAATGATTGAAACTGCTAAAGCTTTAGGCTGGAAGGTTATTTGCTCAAGTTCAGATGCTACAGATCATTATGAAAAGTATTTAGAAAAAGGTGCTGATATTATTATTAAAGGTGAAGGCGAAATTACACTTCATGAAACTGTTTTAGCCATAAAAAACAATGAAAGCTTAGCAGATGTTGATGGTATTGTTTATAAAGACAATTCTACTATACTTAAAAACAAACCTAGAAGCGTTTTAAAAGATTTAGATGAATTAGCACAACCAGCATGGGATTTAATTAACATTAACAACTACAAAGAAATTTGGAAAAAAAGCAAGCAATCTTTTACATTAAACATTGCTACAACAAGAGGTTGTCCATACAAGTGTAATTGGTGTGCAAAACCTATTTATGGCAACCGATATAATTCGCATTCGCCAAAATACATTGTACAACAGATTAAATTTTTATCAGAATCATTTAACGTTAATCGTTTTTGGATGTGTGACGATATTTTTGGACTCAAACCAAATTGGGTTCAAGAATTTAATACTGAATTAAAAAAAGAACATTTAAACATTTCGTACTACATACAAAGTAGAGCGGATTTATTATTAAAAGAAGATACTATTGAAGCTTTGGCTGAAAGCGGATTAGAAGAAGTTTGGATTGGCGCAGAAAGTGGTTCTCAAAAAATATTGGACGCAATGGATAAAGGCACCACTGTGGATCAAATTTATACTGCTACGCGCCTATTGAAAGAAAAAAATATTCGCATTGCCTTTTTTATTCAGTTTGGGTATTTAACCGAAACCAAAGAAGATATTCAAAAAACGGTAACAATGATTCAAGAATTAGTACCAGATAATATTGGTATTTCTGTTTCCTATCCGTTACCTGGAACTAAATTTTACAACAAAGTAAAAGATGATTTGAAATTAAAAGCTAATTGGACAGATTCTGATGATTTAGCCATGATGTTTCAAGGAACTTTCAATTCGAAGTTTTATAAAAAACTACATCGTTTTGTACATAAAGAATTCAGAAAAAGTCAGGCTAAGGAATACTTTAAACAGATTTTTATAAAACCAACATCGTTATCAGTAACCAAATTAAGAACTATTTTATTATACTTTTATTACGGACCAACATCTGTAGTAGATAAAATAGTTTTGCAAAAAATGGAGAATTCTAATGCAAAATGATTTTGACATAGCAGCTCCGTTGTATGACGAAACATTTACCAATACTTCTATTGGTAAAGCACAAAGAATGCAAGTTTATCAGCAATTAAACACAAGTAGTATTCAAGATAAATCTTTACAGATTTTAGAATTAAATTGTGGAACTGGTGAAGATGCAAACTATTTTAATTCATTAAACCATAACGTTACAGCTACTGATATTTCAAACGAAATGATAGCTGTAGCGTTAGAAAAATTTAAAGACAAGGATATTAATTTTCATCAATTAGATATTAATAAATTAAGTGATTTTAATCCTAAAGAAAAATTTGATTTGATTTTCTCAAATTTTGGTGGTTTTAATTGTTTATCTAAAACTGAAATTGAAAACTTTTTTACAACAGTAAGAAGTATCATCAGTAAACAAGGGAAAATAGTTTTAGTAATTATGCCTAAACACACACTTTGGGAAAAAATATATTTTACACTTAAAGGTAATTTAAAAAAAGCCAACAGAAGAAATTCTAACGAAGCGATAAATGCTAATGTTGATGGAGTTGCTGTAAAGACTTGGTATTTTAATCCTAAAGATATTTTAAAAATCTCACCTGGTTTTTCAGTAAAAAAAATAAAACCTATTGGTTTATTTGTGCCTCCATCTTATTTACAATCGTCTTTTTTAGGAAAAAAAGGAATGGTTTCTTTTTTAAATATTTTAGATACTTTATTTGGCTTTTCTTCTTTAGCCAAATATGCTGATCACTATTATATAGAACTTCAAAAAAACAACGATATATGAGTATAGTTTTAACGCACGCATATTATTTGTTTGAAGATGACAAGGAACAGAAAATAATGAAACCATATGCACCACTTGGTATTTTATATATTTCTGGGTATTTAAAAAAGCACAACATAATTAACGATGTTTTTGATGCTACTTTTTACTCTTACAAAGAACAACTAAAGTTTATTGAAGAAAAACAACCCAAAGCTGTTGCTATTTACACCAATTTAATGACTAAATTAAATGTAGTTACGTTAGTAAAAGAACTCTCTACAAATAGTGTTTTTGGATTTCCGAAAATTATTCTTGGCGGGCCAGATGTTACCTATAACTTAAAAAGTTACTTAAATTTAGGTGCTGATTTTTTAATTATTGGCGAAGGAGAAGAAACTACTTTAGAACTCTACACTGCTATCATTAACAATACCTCTTTTGAAAACGTTGCTGGAATTGCTTATTTAAAAGAAAATAAAGTTGTAAAAACTGCTCCTAGAATTAAAATGAAAGATCTTGCTGATCTTCCGTTACCTAATAGAGCAGCAATTCCTGTAGACAAATACCTAAAAACCTGGAAAGATTTCCACGGAAAAAGTTCCATGACAGTGAGCACGCAACGTGGTTGTCCGTATACTTGTAAATGGTGTAGTACTGCTGTTTACGGACAAAGTTACAGAAGACGTCCTGCGAATTTAGTCGCGCAAGAATTAATCTATCTAAAGGAAACTTACAATCCAGACACAGTTTGGTTTGTAGATGATGTTTTTACCGTAAGCCATAAATGGATTAAAGATTTTCATAAAGAAGTTATTGCACAAAACGCTATCATTCCTTTTGAATGTATTACACGTGCAGAAAGATTAACTGACGAAGTATTGCAACTATTAAAAGAAGCTGGTTGTTATAGAATTTGGATTGGAGCCGAAAGTGGTTCTCAAAAAATTATTGATGCTATGGACAGACGTGTAGATGTAGATGTTGTAAAAATTGCTATTCAGAAAACCAATAAATTAGGTATAGAAACAGGTACATTTATTATGGTTGGTTATCCTGGTGAAGATGAAACAGATATTAGAGAAACTGTTCAGTATTTAAAAGATGCAAATCCTACTCACTTTACCATTACAGTTGCTTATCCTATTAAAGGAACTTCTTTATATAATGAAATTGAAGATAAAATAACGGTAAAACCAGATTGGAACTCCTCTACCGATAGAGATATTGATTTTAAACGAACCTATAGTAAAAAGTATTATAATTATGCTTTAAAATATGTAATTAACGATGTAAATGCTTCTAAACAACAAAAACAAGGCAATTATTTTAATGCTTTTAAAATGAAAACAAAGTCTTTAGTATCACAAACGATAATGAAATATTATAAAGACTGATGAATACAAGAATTTATATCTTTTTAGCTATTATAGTTATTTACTCTCTTTCTTCTTGCTCTAACACAGTAATTGAAGAAATAGATGATGCATCTACTATAAACTTAAAATGGAATAAATCCTATACCGAAGATAATTTTGAAATTCAAAAAATAGCTACGGACTGGTGTTTATCTTATTTAGGAGCTACAACTGCCGAACAAATAGAAAACAAAGGAATTACATACAATAATCCTATAATTAGTATAAATATAAATGAATTAGATTTTGATGATAATACTATTACACAACTAAAGAAACTACATAATGTCTTTAAAGCATCAGAAGAATACAAAGCTCATAATGCATTTGATCTTGGAAAATATATTACCATGACTTTAGGAAGTTCGTATCATTATTATAAAATAGTTGGAACACCAGAGCATATAGATTTTTATACTACATTATATCACTTTAACGAACTAAAAGGTTATGTAAACAATTCCAGTATTTCATTACCTGAAATTCATAGAGTTATAACATACTCCAAATTAGAAGCACAAAAAAAACAAGCTTTTATTGCGCAAGAAATTAATCCAAACACGCTAGAAACAAAAGAATTTGAAGTTTTTCAAAGAATGTCAAACGGACAACTAAAGTTTGCTATTTATAGTGTTCATGGAGATTTAATTCCTAGTTCAGACAAAACAGTAAGCAATGCCGGAAAACCTGCAAAATGTTTGTGGTGCCATGAAACTGGAATACAACCGTTATTTACAGAACAAGATGATTTCAGTAATTATTTATCACACGAACAACTTAAAGACACACTTAGTTTTTACAATACCGAATTAAGGAATTATCAAGATAATATTTGGCAAAATCCAAATATTCAAAACAAGCAACTCCATACAAACATGGAACTTTCTTATATTAGTTATATGGAACCTTCTGCCGAAAGACTAGCTTCTGAATGGAATATTTCTATAACTGAAGTTGAAAACCTTTTAGTTAATCTTCCTACACATACTCATCATGAGTTTCCTTTTTTAGGAACTTTGTATCATAGAACAGATGTTATTCCTTTTTCTCCTTACACAGTAATTTTACCACCAAGTTACATAAGAGAAATTGGTGATTACGAACCAAACCTACTAGATAACTAATGATTAATAACAAAAAAATAGCGGTTATTCTTCCTGCATATAATGCTGCAAAAACATTAAAAAGGACTTTTAACGAAATTCCTTTAGATATTGTAGATGAAGTTATATTAACGGATGATTTTAGTAATGATGAAACTGTTGCTGTTGCTAAAGAACTTGGTATAAAACATATTATTACACATAAAAAAAATAAAGGCTATGGCGCTAATCAAAAATCGTGTTACAATAAAGCTATTGAATTAAAAGCTGATATTATTATCATGTTACATCCAGATTATCAATACAACCCAAAGTTAATACCTGCGATGTGTTTTTTGTTAGCAAACGATGTTTACGATACTGTTTTAGGTTCTAGAATTTTAGGGAAAAGTGCCTTAAAAGGCGGAATGCCTTTTTATAAATATGTTGCCAATCGCTTTTTAACCTGTTTTCAAAATATATTAATGGGACAAAAACTTTCTGAATACCATACAGGTTACAGAGGTTTTAACACTAAAGTTCTTAAAAAAATCGATTTCAATGCTAATTCTGATGATTTTGTTTTTGACAATCAATTGTTAGCACAGATTTGTTATTTAGATGTTATTATTGGTGAAATTTCTTGTCCTACTAAATACGAAAAAGACTCTTCTAGTATTAATTTTAAAAGAAGTGTAACCTATGGTTTGGGTGTTGTAAAAGTTTCTTTCTTATACTTTTTCTCCAAACAAAAAATTAAAAAAAGTAATCTTTTTAAAAATTTATGATTTCATTTTTTAAATATAAAAACCTACCAATTCTACTATTATTTTTAGTGGGTGCTTTTTTTATTTATAAAGCTATCTTTTTTTTACCTCATGATTTTGCTAACTATTATTATGGTGCTTTTTTTTTAGAAAACGGAACATTTAATACTCAAATTTATGATCCAACTTGGTTTAATTTAGAAATAGCCAAGCACACTAAAAATGTATTTGCGGCCTATGCACCAAACACTCCTTTTTTAAGTTTGTTTTTTTTGCCGTTTACATTCTTTTCTTTTGAAACTGCAAAAATAATATTTAATAGTATAAGTCTGTTTTTATTTGTTTTCAGTGTTTTTAGAATCTTTAAATTCTATACCATTGATTTAAAATATGTACTACTCATACTGGTACTTTTTATTGTTCCAATAAAAAACAATTTACTTTTTGGACAAGTATATTTTTTACTATTCTTTTTTATTTCAGAAGGTTTTTTAGCTTACAAGAATAAAAAATGGTTATTGATGGCTACCTTTTGGAGTTTTGCTATTTTACTAAAAGTATTTCCAGTTTTGTTATTCATTTTTTTGGTTTTAGAAAAAAAATGGAAAGCTTTAATTTATCTTTCAACAACATTATTAATTCTACTTTTAATAACTGTTCCTATTAATGGTTTAGATGCCTGGTCTTTTTATTTCTATGAAATTTTACCTAAAGCTTCTTCAGGAGAAATAAGTAGTGAATTTGTATTAAACTATCAGTCTTTTTTAATGTTTTTTAAACATTTATTTATTGAAAACATTTACAACAATCATCTTCTTATTGATTCCAAAGCAACTTATTTTATTGCGTTAAACACTGTAAAATTTATACTTATTTTATATGGTATTTATTTTTCAATCAAAGAAAAAGACAACTTAAAAACATTTTCATACTGGTTAATTGTTACTTATTTTTTATCTCCTTATAGTAGTAGCTATGGTAGTATTTTGTTAATCTTTCCAATATTAACTTTATTGCTTGAAACCTCTAAAAAAAGAGTGTTGATTTTTTCTGCTTTACTATTTATCTATTGTAATTTAAGATTTAATTTTTTTGGAAACTCAACTATTATTATAACTTATTTTAAACTATTTTCTCTTTGTATCTTTTTTTATGGAGTTTATGTTTTTAGAAGTATTTCTATTAAAAAACAAGTTATTTTATTAATGGTTTCCGTACTCACAAGTACAGGTTTTTATTTCTTTAAAGGTGATAAAAGAGAACTTGAAACCACTTCAATTTCAGATACTAATATTGCCATTATAAAAGATTACTACATCAAAAACAATTCGCTTTTTTATACTTTTTGGAATGAAAATGGATTACAAACAATAAAGTCAGATATTTTAATTTCTTCTTATAATGATAAAAACAGTATCCTAAAAAACAATCAGATTTATATAAATAACAAAGAAATTGATTTGCCAAAATCTAACAAGAAAAAGGCAATAATTATTAATGAAAATACCTTAGTTTTTTTATCTGATAACAATAGAGGCTATGGTTTTTACACCTTAAAAAAGTACTCTTTAAAGTAATGGACAATAAGTTTAAAAAACGTTTACTACTTGTTTTATTAAATAGTTTAAAAAGTTTTGCCCCATCTTTTTACACTATACTTTTATCTGTTTGTGTTGTTAGGTTTTTTACACCTGATTTATGGGGGAGTTTTATTAAATATAATATCTTTATAATGAGTGCTAGTATTTTTTATAACTTAGGTAATAAAGAATACTTATTAAAAAAATACAGCGCAGAACCATCTAACTTAAAAACACTTTTTTCAACTTCTTTTTTTAGTAGAATACCCATATTGATTTTATCTATCATTACAGGATTCATTATTTATCCAAATATTCCATTTTTCTCTACAACTATCATTTTGGCATCGGGTTACATTAGTAATGCAATAAACACAAATATGGTATATGAAAAGAAATTTGGAATACAAGTTATTGTTGAGTTTATAGGTTTTTTATTGTTCATAATCTGTGTTTTTTCTTCTGATACATTAAATTTAGAAATACTATTATTTTTTTATGCTATACAATATTCATTAAAGGCTGTGTTATATTTAATTTTAGAGAGAAGTGTGTTTTTAAAACCAACCATTACTCTTTACTCTTTTAAATATATTAAGCAATCACTTCCTTTTTTCTTTATCGCTTTTGTTGGTTTTTTAAATACTAAAATAGATTTGTTTTTAGTACTTACCTTAAACAATAACAAAACTATTGCATTCTATCAAATAATTACAAATCTGTTTATTGCAATCCAATCATTTTCAATTGTAGTCGCAACTCCTTTTGTAAAACAATTATATAGATTAGATAAAGAATCACTTATTAAAATTGAAAAAAAAACACAATTATATACTCCTTTTTTTATTGTCGTTTGTCTAATACTCTCTTTTCTTATCATTAAATACATATATAATTTTGAATCGAGTTTTTTATTTTACCTATATGGATTTTTTATTATTTTACCCTCATATTGGTTAGTTGTTGCCTATTTTAATCTTTACAGAAAAGGAGAAGAATTATTCGTTTTTAAAATTAGCTCAATCGCTACTTTTTTAAATTTAATTATATCATATTTATTTTTAAAATTAGGATTTGGAATTTTAGGAATACTCTTAGGAAGCGCTATTGCAGGTTTAGTTACTATTTTACTATTTAAAACAAAAAAACATTATGAGTGAAGAAAGTAAACTTTATTATAACAGTATTGCTTCTGAATATGATGATATAATGAATATGCATCCTATAAATAAATGTGTTAGGAATATTGTAGAAAAAAAAATCAAATCTATTGTTACAAAAAACAGTAAAATTCTAGATTTTGGGGGTGGTACTGGCGAAGATTTACATTGGTTATCTAAAAATTACAATGTTACATTTCTTGAACCATCAGAAGAAATGAGAAATGTTGCTTATAAGAAAGCTTTGGATAATAATTATAATGAAATACAGTTTGTAAAAGCTTCTTCTACTCTTTTTGAAAACTTTACATCATCAAGTTTTACAAAAAAATTTGATGCTATTATAGCCAACTTTGCTGTTATCAACTCCATAAAAGATTTAAACCTTCTATCTAACAAAATGGCGTTAATTTGTGAAGAAAATTGTGATTTATTTTTTGTGGTATTGTATCGATTACCCGATTTAAAATCATCCTATTTAAAAGACAAACTCCATGACGCAACATTTAAAAACAAAACCTTTTCAAAAAATTTTGAAATTAAAAACAAAACTGTTAAAAGTAAAATTTACATACACTCTTTAAAATACCTCAAAAAAAACTTTCAAGAAAACTTTAGGTTTGTAAACGCTTTTCACATTAGCGATTCTTATTTTAAAATTATCCATCTAAAAAAATAAGTAAATAATGTTTTTTAAAAAAATAGAAGAGTTTATACATATCATACACAATCATGATGATTACAAAGCCTTAATTATTCATGAAGGAAAGGAAATAATTGTCACCAACTCAGAACATCTTTTTGATATTTCTCCTTTTACTTATGGTTTTTACTTCGATGAATTTTTTATCAACTTAAAAAAACGTCAAGTAATAAAACTACAATATTTTAAGAACAATGTTTTAATTGCTACAAATTTAATTTCTTTTTTATATGAAACTAATAACCTTTATTTATTCAACATAAAAAAAACAACATTATCTCCTTTTAACAACCTTAAACTTTTCTTAAACTACCATGTTCGTTATTGTAAAAAACTAGGAAAAACGGAAACTACCTTTTCTGAACAAAAAACTATTGCTTCAATATATTCTTTACCCAGAAAAGTATATATCTGTTCATTTACATCTTTACAAGGAAAAAATATATTATTCCCTATAGATCTGGTTATTCAAAACAATAATCTTATTTTCTTTTCTATTAGAAAAACAAATACCACAGTTAAAGAAATAATTAAAAAGAAAAAAAGCACTTTAATATATTCTAAGTTTACAAGCAAGGAGAACATTTTAAAACTAGGTAAATATCATTCAGTCGCTTTTCCTGAACTTTCAAAATTGGGTTTTAAAACTAAAAAAAGTCAATTATTTAAACATCCAATTCCTGAGTTTTTAGATCATTATATAGAAATAGAGAATTTAGAAACATTAGATTTATATAATCAAACCTTATTTATTGGGCGGGTTTTATTTGAAAAACCACCTCTAGAAAACTACGAAACACTAGCAAACATATATTTTCTTTTTAAAAAAAATATTAAAACGCATCATTAACATGAGACTACTTTTTAAATACAAACAGAAATTATTCTATAAAAAGCTAATCCATAAAAACGATTTATGCTTTGATATTGGGGCGAATATTGGAAAAAAAAGTAAGCTGTATTTAGCTTTAAAAGCTAAAGTTATTGCTTTTGAACCGCAATCGGAATGTTTTTCGTTTTTACGTAAAATTAAAAACCCTAATTTTAAATTTTATCCATATGGTGTTGGTAGTAAAAATGAAACAAAACTTTTAAACCTTGCCAACCATATTGAAGTCGCTACTTTTTCAGGTAAAATGATTGATTTTTACACAACAGAAAACCTACGTTGGAAAAACCAAGAAGAAGTTATTGTAAAAAAACTAGATACTTTAATTGATAAATTTGGAATGCCTAATTTTTGTAAAATAGACACTGAAGGTTTTGAATTAGAAATTTTATCAAATCTATCTCATAAAATTCCTATTATAGAGTTTGAATTTAATGAAGCTTTTATTAAAGAAACGCTATTAACAATAGACACTATTGATCATTTGGGCAATTATAAATTCAATTTTATACTAAACGAACATCCTAAATTTATAAACAAAAATTGGAGTTCAGCAGAAGCTATAAATAAACAAATCAGCAGATTAGATAAATACAGATTACACGGAAACTTATTTGCAAAACTAACTGAGCATCAAAATTAAAACGTGAACGATTTTATTTTTACATATAAAAAATTAGGTTTAAAACCTACATTATTACTAACCTTGACTTTCTTTTATGTTAGTTTTATTGGAATATACTTCCATGAACTTTGGATGGACGAATCGCATCATTTTTTACTAGGTAGCGATAGTACTAATTTTTTAGACTTATTTAAAAATACCAGATATGATGGACACCCTATTTTATGGAATTATCTAATCCATTTAATAAGTTTATTCGATAAAAATCCTTTTTACATGCAGTTGCTGCATATTATTATCAGTAGTTTAACCGTATTTGTATTTCTTAAAAAAGCTCCTTTTAAATTATGGTTTAAAATTGCTTTTTTGCTCAGCTATTTTATGCTTTATGAGTATACTATAATTAGCAGAAACTATGACTTAGGTGTTTTATTTATGATAATCAGTTGTGTTTTATACTCCAAAAGAGAAACACATTTTAGCTTGCTTTGTACTTTTTTGGCTTTAAGCTGTAATACACATTCAATTTTTATAATTATTGCTGGAGCATTTTTAACTAGTATTTTAATCGTTCAATATTCTCAAAATCGATTTTGGCTTTTTAAAAAATACTGGAAAGGATATCTTATTTTTCTAATAGGATTGGCTCTTGCTTTTTATCAAATTATTCCAGCACAAGATGCTACTTTTTTTGACAAAATTGATTACTCCAGTATATATCAATTTGCAAAATCTTTTATGGCTTTATTTAAAGCTTTATTTCCTATAGTTGATTTTACCTCAATAAATTACTGGAACCATTTTTACTTAATTGAAAATTTTAAAATTATAGCTGTTCTTTTAGGTTGTATTTCTTGGTTTATCCCTTTTTTACTTTTTAATAAAAACAAAAATATTTTGTTTTTTGTGTATTTAACTATTGGTGGTTTTATAGCTTTTGAAATGTTAACACAACGCTTTGGAACAAGATATAACGGGCTTTTATTTATAACTATCATCATTGGTTTATGGATGCAATATTCAGAAAAAAACAAACCTTTTTTTAAAATCAATTTATCAAAATACAATTCAAAAATTATTTTTACTTTAATGATAATACAAGTTTTTAGCGGAACTTTGGCTTACGGACTGGATATAAAGCATACTTTTAATCATGGTGAAAGTGTAGCTTCTTTCATTAAAAAAGAAAAAGTAAATCCTTCAGAAATTATAACTCTTTGCGAAAGCGCTTCTATTAATGCCTATTTACCTTGTAATTTGTATAATTTATGTTATCAAAAAAAGCAAGGCTATTATCTTTGGAATGAAGACTGTGATGAATTATATAAGAAAAGTAAACACGAGTTATTAGAATTAGCTATAACTGCTAAAAACAAAAAAAAGAAGATCTTTTTTATAGTGAATGAACCTATAAAAATTGATAAGCCTATTACACTCAACAACAAAATATATACTTTATCATTAATTAAAAAATTTGATGGAGCTGTAAAACATAATTATTACATATATTTAATACAACGTAATGACTAACAACAAAATAATATTATTCAATCCTAAAAGTGCTAATGGTAAACATAGAATTCCAAATTCTATATTACAAGTTGGTGCTGCAATACATGGTACATACGATTATGTTTTTTTGGATGGAAATTTGGAAAAAGATCCTTGGCAAAAAATTAAAGATTATTTTGATACTGGTGAGTTCAAATATTTTTGTTCTACCGTAATGCCAGGACCACAATTAAAACAAGCCATTCCTTTCACCAAAAAAATAAAAGAATTATATCCTGAGTCTACTATTATTTGGGGAGGTTATTTTGCTTCAAATCAATATGAAGTTTGTATGAATTCAAACTTAGTAGATTATATTGTAAATGGTCCTGGAGACATTACTTTTCCCTCTTTATTAACTATTTTAGAAGGAAAAAAACTAGAGCAAACTATCTTTGAAAAAACACTTAGCGAAATTGAAAACTTAATTTTTAAAGATGGTAACGGAAACATTGTTAAAACTAAAAAAGAACAGTTGTTAGACCAAGATTCTTTAACAAATTTACCATACACATATTTAAATAATTTTTATCCTCTTAAAAATTATTTAGCAAAAACCTTTATGGGGAAGACTACTTTGTCATATCATTCAAGTATGGGATGTCCTTTTACTTGCTCTTTTTGTGGAATTGTACCGATTTTTGGAGGTAGATGGAAAGGAAAATCTGCAGAAGGTATGTATGAAGATGTAAAATACTTCAAAAACAAATACAATATTGATGCGCTAGAATTTCATGATAATAATTTCTTTACTTCAAAAAAACGTGTGTTAGAATTTTCTAATTTAATTTTAAATGACAATATAAAATATTGGGGAGAAGGAAGAATAGATACACTTAACAAATATTCTGATGATGAATTAAAACTGATGAAAAAAGCAGGTTGTGAAATGATCTTTTTAGGTGCCGAAACAGGAAATGATGCTGTGTTAAAACAAATGAATAAAGGTGGTACGCAATCTGGAAAAATGATTAAAGACTTTGCTTTACGAATGCGAAAAGCAGGAATTATACCTGAAATGTCTTTTGTTTTAGGCATGCCTGCGGATACAGAGAAACAAGTTTATGACCAAATTCTTTGGGATATTAATTTTATAAAAGAAATTAAAGCTATTAATCCTGATACAGAAATTATCATTTATCTATACAGTCCAACTCCAACTAAAGGATCTAAATTGTACCAGCAAATTTTAGATGCTGGCTTTTCTTTTCCAGAAACATTAGAAGCATGGATTTCTCCAAGTTGGGAAAATTTCGATTTACGTAAAAACCCGCTAACTCCTTGGTTAAAACCTTATATGATTGATAAAATTAAAAATTTTGAAACCGTTTTAAATGGGTACTACCCTACTGTTTCTGATTTTAGAATTAGAGGTTATAAAAAAAGTATATTAAGAACTTTGTCTGGTATTCGTTATAAAACTGGATTTTATAAATTTCCTTATGAAATAAAAGTATTTCATAAAATATGGAAATATCGTCAACCAGAAATAGAAGGATTTTATTCAGAATAAAACTATGCGGAATTTTATAAAAAAAATAACTCATCCTTTTTTAAAAGTTGTTACAAAGTTATGGTTTTCCAAACCTAGAAAATACACTTATAAAGGAATAGATGTTCTTGTACATCCTGAGGTTTTCCCTCCGCATTACACCATAAGTACTAAAATTTTACTGGACTTTATAGATACCTTAAACCTCTCTGAAAAAACATTCTTAGAATTGGGTTGTGGTTCAGGAATCATTTCTCTTTATGCGGCATCTAAAGATGCTAAAGTAATTGCTACGGACATTAACTTAAAAGCTCTTGAATACTTAAAAAAAGCATCTATAAAGAACAATATCTCGGTTACTGTTTTTTATTCTGATTTATTTTCGGAATTAAACAATAGATATTTTGATATTATTATTGTTAATCCACCTTATTACCCAAGAAAACCTAAAAACCAAAAAGAACAAGCTTGGTTTTGTGGTGAAGATTTTGAGTATTTTGAACAACTCTTTTTTCAATTTTCTAAAAGAAAAGAATCCGAAACGATGTACATGATTCTTTCTGAAGATTGCGATTTAATTAAAATTAAAAGTATTGCGAATTCTTATGGGTTTTCTTTCAATTTAGTACTTCAAAAAACAAAACTAAAAGAACAAAACTATATTTATGAAATAGAGAGAACAATCAATAATCATAATACGTTAAACCTAAAAAATCATTCTTAAAATCAATCATAGATTTTATAAACTTTTTATTATCTCTGTAGTTTTTATTTTTAAAAAATTGCATAAAATTTCCATTTGCATGGATGGTAAAAAACTGTGCATCATAAATTACCAATCTGTAGTAAGGTATTACCCATGAAAAACGCTCTAGTTTGTTTGTATAATGAACTATTATACCTTTTGGACGAAGCTCTATACTTCCATAATCTATTTCAGAAAACTTTAATTTAGCTGTATTTAACTTAGGGCTAGTTTCATTAATAATTAATCTACCAGATTCAATTCCTCCTCGTTGTATTCGCTCTATTAAATTAAACTTTTTTCCCAAATGAAGATTACTTTCTTTATGAAAATTCTCGTTGCTATAGGTAGTATTAAATATCATTTTTATCAATATTAAATTAAACTCACTTTTTTTGTCAACCCTTGCAAATAATAAATTTTAAACTATATGCTTGATCAATTTATTTTTTAAAGCGTAATTTTGTTTAACAAAACATAAAAATAGTTAAACATTTTGTATCTTTATACTTGAATTGAAAAAAATAAAAATTTATGTTTGGGCTATTTAAGAAAAAAACCGAAAAAGAAAAGTTACAACTTCAATATGAAAAACTTTTAAAAGAAGCACATGCATTATCAAAATCCAACAGAAAAAAAAGCGATCAAAAAACATTTGAAGCTGAAGAGATCATGAAACTTATTGAAAAGTTAAATTAATATTTTTATTCAAAAATGACAGAAACAAAAAAACCAGATAATGTAGTTTTTAATACTGAAACGCAAAAATACGATGCAGCTCTTAAACCTTATGCTACTTCTGTTAGTGCTCCTGTAATTACAACAACAGATACTATTGCTTGGAAAAACAGAAGTATTAATAAAGTAAACCATAAAGTAGCTACTAAGTTTGAAGAACTGAAAGCCGAATACACAAAAATGATCCAAGAATATGAAAATAATAGACTCATTTTTGATGCAAAATTTAGTTTTGAACCTATTATTGGAGAGATATATCACTTATACAAAAGAGATAACGAAGAGCTATTTCTTTCTATAATAGCTCCTGATCAATGCAAGTTTAATTCTTTGGGTAGTTTTTATTTGAATGCAGATCAAATTTGGGAGAAAGTATAACACCTTAATTCTAAAATAGAAATTAAAAATCTGATTAATCTTTTTGAAAAAGGATAGTTTAAATATTGTTTGGTTAAAACGTGATATTCGTAGTAGAGATCATGAGTCTCTTTTTAATGCCGAACAAGCAGGTATTCCCTATTTAATAATTTACATCTACGAACCAACAATTATTACGTATCCAGATACAAGCCCTCGTCATTTACAATTTATATATCAATCTTTACTCGGATTAAATAATACGCTTAAACCTTACAACAGACAAGTAATTGTATTTTATGAAGAAGCTTTAACTATTTTTGAATATCTCAACAAAAAATTTGATATAAAAACCATTTTCAGTTATCAAGAAAGTGGCACAAAGATTACTTGGAAACGAGATAAAAAAGTAACCTTATTTTGTAGGAAAAATAAAATAATTTGGAAACAATTTCAACGTGACGGGATTTTACGTGGTATAAAAAACAGAGTTAATTGGAATAAACAGTGGCACCAACAAATGCACACACCTATTATTCAAAACAAGTATTCTGTTTCAAAAAGAGAAGTATTTGAGCATCCTTTTACACTTCCTAAAGAACTAGAAAATGTATTGCATCATCAATCAAAACAATTTCAGCCTGCTGGTGAACAAAATGCTTGGCGATATTTAACTTCTTTCACTTCTAAACGAGGATTTAACTATCAAAAACATATTTCTAAACCTACAGAAAGTAGAATGGGGTGCAGTAGATTATCACCTTATTTAGCTTGGGGAAACATTAGTATTAAGCAAGCTTTTCAATACATTGGCACACATCCTAATGGAACAAAAAATAGCAACGCTTTTTCTGCAATGTTAACACGACTGCATTGGCATTGTCATTTTATTCAAAAATTTGAAGTGGAATGTAACTATGAAACAAAATGTATTAATAAAGGCTACGAATTACTTCAACATAAAAAAAATGAAGCTTTTATAAAAGCATGGAAAACAGGTACAACTGGTTATCCTTTAATTGATGCTTGTATGCGCGCTGTGGAACAAACTGGTTGGATTAATTTTAGAATGCGCTCAATGGTAGTTTCTTTTTTGACTTTAAATCTTGATCAAGATTGGCGAGACGGAACCTATCATTTGGCGAGACAGTTTTTAGATTATGAACCTGGTATACATTATCCACAATTTCAAATGCAAGCAGGAACAACTGGTATAAATACTGTTCGGTTATATAATCCTGTAAAGAACTCTCAAGAACATGATCCTGAAGGAATATTTATAAAAAAATGGATCCCAGAACTTGAAAATGTTCCTGTAGCTTACATACATGAACCTTGGACAATGAGCATAATGGAACAAACATTTTGTAATGTTATTATTGGCCAAAATTACCCACTACCAATAGTTGATTTAAAAACAAGTGCTGCAGCCGCTAGAGATAAAATTTGGAGTCATAAAAAACATCCAGCTGTTCAAAAAGAAAAACAGCGCCTTTTAAATACACATGTAAATAGAATACATAACAATTTTGCAAAAAAATAGAAAATGAAAAAAGAAGAATATAAAATACACATTATTGGTGCTGGAATTAGCGGATTAATTGCAGCTTGTGTTCTTGAGAAAAACGGTTATTCTCCTACTATTATTGAAGTTTCTAATAGTATTGGAGGAAGAGTTAAAACAGATATTGTAGCGGGTTATCAATTGGATCATGGTTTTCAGGTTTTATTAACAGCATATCCAGCTGCTCAAAAATATCTTGATTTTAACACTTTAGAACTTCAGCATTTTTTGCCTGGCGCTTCTATTTTTAAACATAAAAAGCCAACTATAATAGGTGATCCATTAAGAGATAAATCTTTTTTATTTGCTACTCTTTTTTCTGGTATTGGAAATTTTTCAGATAAAATAAAAATCCTGAAATTAAATAATGTTTTAAAGAAAAAATCAATTGTTGAAATTTTTAAAGAAGAAGAACAAACCACCTTAAGTTATTTACAAAACTTTGGTTTTTCTACTGCTATAATTAATGATTTTTTCATTCCTTTTTTTACAGGTATTTTTTTAGAAACAAAACTAGAAACTTCTAGCAGAATGTTTGAATTTGTTTATAAAATGTTTGGAGAAGGTTATGCTGCATTACCAAAAAATGGAATTGAAGCGATTCCTAAACAACTTTTTGATAATTTAAAACAAACACACTTTTTATTTAATACTAAAGTTACTGCGGTAAAAGAAAATACAATACTAATTTCAGATGATAAAAAAATTACTTCTGATGCTATTATTATCGCCACTGATGCAAGTCTTATAATTCCGAATTTAAATCAACAAAAAACCGAATGGAAATCTTGTGATACTTTTTATTTTGAGACTGAAGAGAGCACTATTAAAAAACCAATAATTGGACTTATTCCTAACAAAAACGCTGTTATTAATAATATTTTTTATCACACTAGTTTATCTACTAACAATAGCAACACAAAGGAATTACTTTCGGTTACCGTGGTAGATCGTAAAAATTTATTTGACGATTTATTGTTAGAAAAAGTACAAAAAGAACTTAAGTTTCTTTGTGGCATAGATAATACAACCTTTATAAAACATTATAAAATTCCAATGGCGCTTCCTAAATTAAGGAATTTACAATATGAAATGCTTCCTTCTGAAACTCGTTTAACTAATAGTATTTTTTTAGCTGGAGATACACAATTAAATGGCTCATTAAATGCAGCAATACTTTCTGGAGAAAAAGCAGCTTTGGGAGTTATAAACACAATACTAAAACACTAAAAACAAACAATCAACTAACCTCCTATTTTTTTTAAAAATTTATCTTTGTAATTCAACCCAATAGGAATCCATTTTTCTCCAATTACAATTCTATTACGCTGAACAGAATAAATATGTTTTAAAGATACTATGTATGATTTATGAACTCTAATAAACTTAGAATTTCCTAATTTCTTCTCAAAACCTTTTAAACTACTTAATGTTAATATGGGTTTGTCTTTATTTGTATAAATTTTAATATAATCTTTTAAGGACTCAATATACTTTATGTCATCTAAATTTATTTTTAAGTTTTCGTATTCGGATTTCACAAAAATAAATTGTTGCTCTTCTTTATCTACAACAGCTACAGGTTCTTCTTTTTTCAATTTAAACATATCATGCGCTCTTGTTACAGCTTTTAAAAAACGATGAAAAGGAATAGGTTTTACTAAATAATCAGTAACATTTAAATTAAAACCTTCAATGGCATAATGCGGGTATGCTGTTGTAAAAATAAACATAGACTCATTATAATCTGCTGATTTAATAATATCAATTCCTGAAAAGTTTGGCATCTCTATGTCTGTAAAAATTAAATCAACTTTCTGTTCTTGTAAAACAGTCATTGCTTCAAAACCATCAGAACAAGATGCAACTAATTCTAAAAAGGATATTTTTTCAATATAACTTTCTAATAATCCTAAAGCTAAAGGTTCGTCATCTATTATTACACATTTCATTTGTTCTTTTTTTTTAAAAACTAATGACTCATTCAAAGCTACTGCCTTACAAAATCGTTTTGTTCTTATTTACAATACAAATCTATGTGAAGATACTCTTAAAAATCTATTAATATTATGTTGTTTTTTTCACAAAAAAAAGTTGGAAGCACAATACTTCCAACTCATCCCTATTTACAAATAATTAAAAATTAATCATCTTCATTCTCTAATTCATCAGGTCTAAATTCCCAAACATCATCAAAATAAAAACTTCCACTTCTACCCATTAAAACATAGGCTTTATCATCAAAAGTAAAAGAAGATGCATCTTGTCTTGAAGTTCCTTCAAAATCTGGGACTTCTTCCCAAGTATCTGTTGATGGATCATATTCAAAGACTTCATTGGTTATAGCACTAGAAACACCTGTTGCTACATAACCTTTTCCGTTTAAAGAAAAAGCAACACCACCACTTAATAAAATCTCATAATCATCATCGTCGTCATCATCATCGTCCAAATCCGTTAAACGAGTCCAATTTGTTCCGTCAAAAGAATAAAAATCTTCTTCGTAAGCTCCATTATGGATTCCTAAACCAATATAAGCAACCTCGTTAATTACAAATACAGAAGCGTCTTGTCTTTTCTCTCCTCCAAACCCAACAGCTTGTTCCCAAGAATCAGTTGTTGCGTCATATTTATAAAAATCTTTTTGCTGACTTCCATCGTAACCTGTACCAATATATCCGTTTCCATTTATTGCAAAACCAATTGCTCCATAACGAGCTGTTCCTGCAAAATCTGCTTTTTGTAACCAAGTATCAGTTGTTGGATCATATTCCCAAAAATCATTTAACTCATCCTCTCCATTATCTCCATTATAACCTGTTCCTAAATATCCTTTTCCATTAATAGTAAAACCTACAGCTCCACTTCTTGCTGTTCCAGGAAAATCTGCTTTTTGTACCCAATAATCATTTTCAGAATTATACTCCCAAGTATCAGACAAATAATCATCTCCATCATAACCTGTTACCAAATACCCTTTGTCTCCAATAGTAAAACTAACCGCGCCTGATCTTGAGTTCCCGTCAAACGTTGAACTTTCCACCCAGTTACCATATTCATCATCATCGTCATCACTATCACTACATCCTATAAATAACATTGCCATTACTAACAACATTAATGATATACTACTTGTTTTTATTGAACTGATTTTTCTCATTTTATGTTTTTCGTTTATTAATACAGACACAAAACTAGAGGCTATTAAATTTATAATTTGCACGAAATAGACCAACAACACACTTTTATAGATTTACACTATAAAAACATCTTTGAAACATAAAAAAAGCACGTTTTACATGTATTAACATTTGGTTAACACGATCATCTATAAAAAATAGCTGTTCATATATTTTATACATCTTTGCAATTACCTTCCATATACTTTTACCTAAAAAAAATAAATGAGATTATTTATTATAGGTATTATATTACTTACAGCACTTGTATCTTGCGCTACAGATGATGTTACAAATTATGAAGTTGGTAGTGATTTTTTAGATGATGGTGTTACTGTAAGAGTAATAGATTCTTTTACAATTAATACTGGCTCTTTTAAATTAGATTCTTTAGTGACTTCAAGTACAAATAGAATTCTACTTGGGCATATTGAAGATGATAAACTAGGTGGTTTAACTTCTCAATCATATTTTCAATTATCTACATCTATTTACGAAATAGATAATGATGCTGTATATGACTCTATTGGTTTTATTATGAATTACGACACGTATTATTATGGAGATACTACAAAGATTCAAACATACAAAATACATGAAATTACAGAAACTTTTTCTCCAGAAGATGGCGACTCTTTTTACAATACTTCTTCCTTAGAATTCGATTCTAACACTATAGGTGAATTATCATTTACTCCAAGACCTAATAGAAGTTCTGATTCTTTGTATATTCCTTTAAATGATGTGTTTGGCGAAGAAATCTTTAACAAAATACAAGATAACGATATTAATTCTTCTGATGATTTACTACAGCAATTTAAAGGCTTAACCATTATACCAGACGAAACAACTGATAGTCATGTTTTAGGCTTTAATGTTTTAACCACTGAAGACACTCCTGGTAATTGTAGCATGAGACTATATTATACTATTGATGATGGAGATGGAAATGACAATGATTATTATATAGATTTTGTAATTACTGATACTTCCAAGCAGTTTAACAATATTATTTCTGATTTATCTTCTTCTATTTTTAATGAAGGCCAATTTGAAGATGGTGAAACAATTATTGAAACTTCTGAAAGTGACAATTTAATGTTTTCTCAAGCTGGTTCAGGAATAACCTCAAGAATAGAAATCCCTTCTATAAAAAAATTAAAAGAACTTTCAGAATTTGGTTCTGCCTTAAGTGCTGAACTAACCTTTAACCCTCTTAAAGAAAGTTATACAAACACAAATTCTTTACAAGATTCTTTATTAGTTTATATAATAGATCATAAAAACAGAATACAAAGCCAACTTACCACTATTGATGGCGTTTACAGCTATGCTATTCTAAATCAAGATGATAATGAATTTAATTCTAATACTTATTATTCTATTGATTTAAGTGGATATGTTGATCAGATTTTATATTCAGAATATGATCTTAATTATGCATTAATGATCCAATATATAGACTTTAATAATACTGTTAATAATACTGTTATTGAAGACCAACTAACAAGCAATCAATTAAAATTATCAGTAAAATATTTAAATTATTAGTACCATGTTAAAGCAAAAACTATTTTTAGTAATAATGGTCATTAATTCTACTATTTTACTAGCTCAAAACAATACAAACTCACCTTATTCGCTTTTTGGCTTAGGTATAGAAAATAAAACAGCAACTGCAGGTTTAACTGGATTAGGTAATACAGGTATTGCACAAAGTAATCCTTACCAAATAAACATTTCTAATCCTGCTAGTTTAGGTAATATTCGAAAAAGCTCATTCTTATATGAATTTGGAGTTAATGCTAGTTTTTCAGAACTAAAAAACAGTACCAAAAGTGAAAGCACATCTAATGGTAATATCTCTCATATTGCAATTGCCTTTCCTATACAACAAAATTGGGGAGTTGGTATTGGACTTTTACCGTATACAAAAGTAGGATATTCAATCACCTCACAGTCTAGTATTGAAGGAAGTTTAGATGATTATTATTCAATTATTTCTGGTGAAGGTGGTTTAAATAAATTTTATATCTCCACAGGTATAACTTTAGGGAAAGGGTTTTCTCTTGGATTAGACGCTTCTTTCTTATTTGGAACCATTAACCAAACAAACCAAACGTATTCTTCTTCTTTATTTACTATTTCTGATGAAAATCATTACTCAGGAATAAAATTAACCACAGGTTTTCAATATTCCTTTTTTAGTGGAAAAAATAAAAAAACAACTATTGGTGGTACCTTTGAATTACCAACTTACATTAACGGAACACAAGTAAGAAACTCTTTTAAAACCTCTAATTTAGGAACAACAATTAGTGTAGAAGAAGAAACTGAAAATGAGTTAAATGAATTTAGTTTACCTATTGTTACTGGTTTAGGAGTTACTTCTAATCTTTACAAAGATTTTACAGCAAGTTTTGACTTTAAAAATTTACTTTGGGAAGAAACAGAACAGGCCGAAGACAGTGAGCAATATCTGAATCAAAATATTTATGCCTTTGGTTTAGAATACACACCTAGTGGCAACAAATTAAAGTATTTAAACAGGTTAAAATACAGATTTGGATTTAACTATAACACTGGGTTTTTAGAAGTTTCTAACAAACAAATAGACAGTCATTTTGTTTCTCTTGGTTTAGGAATACCTTTGAGTAGAAACTCTAGAAATATTATGAACCTTTCGTATTCTTATGGTAAAGAAGGAAATACTGATAACAAATTAATTCAAGAAAATTTTCATAAAATAACTTTAAACTTAAGCTTTGTAGGTGACTGGTTTAAAAAACGTAAAATATTTTAAAAAACGCTCTTTTTACTCAATTAATCGGGCAAAGATTTAAAACATACTATTTAAGCAACTTAATAATTTTTAAGTTCATTTTCTTTTTCTCTATAACAAATAGTAGTTTAAAAGCTTTGTCTGATTTTTTTAAAACAACACTTCTTTATATCAAAAAAATTGCCCTTAAAACTTAACAGAAAAACACTTTTATCCATTCTCTTTTTATTTTTCAAGAAAAATATATTTCGTTTTATAAAGTATATTTTTTTGAGGAAAAGCTTATAAAAAAGACTATTTTCGCGCGCACTTCTATTTTAAAAAAGAAAGCATATATGTCGATGGATAACGAAAAAAATTGGTTAAATTATTATCAAAACAGTTTAGCTGACAGTGAAAATTTAGCTGTTGATATTGCTAGAATTAAGAATTTATTTTACCAAAATGCATGTGATTTAAGTGCTGCTTTTTTAAATGAAAGTAAAGCTAAAGAAATGCTTGCTTCTGAAGAAAGAAGAATTAACAGATTAAAAGGTGTTACTAAAAAAGACAGTCCTAGGTGGTTTACAGTAACAGAAACCGAAATTATAATCTCTCCTTTTCATTTAGAACCAATAACAGACGATCCTAAATTTAAACAAAGAGTAATACATCCTTTTTGGATAAAAGCAAAAATAAATAGTGATGGACAATTATCTGCTCCAAAAGAATTATTCCCTATAATTGTTCGTAATTATTTAGATCCAATTGCTGATGTAAAAAACGACTTTATTTTTTCATCAATAGACACAGTTACTCTTGCTAAAGACATTGATCAACCTGAAAGCTTTTCTGAAGATGAGACTATAGGTTGGGATGTTTATTGGGATTATATTAATGAAGTTTTTGCTGAAATAACCTATAATAAACTTTACGATTATAAAGCAGAAGGCTATACAACACTACATAAAGTAACTTATTTTGCTACTAGCTCTAAAATAGCAACTGCAAAAAGTATTTTATTTCTATACAATAGTTTAGCAAACGAAACTGAAGAACTTCCTTTGTTATCAAAAATAATAAATCCGTTAAATAGAGAACGTATAGCCCCAGTTACTAATGAAGGTTTTTTAAATTATAATCATTTGCATTTAGGACAAATGTCAAATGAATTTCCTTTATCTATAAGTCAACGAAAAACACTATTATCTTATTTAACTGCAGAAGATAATTCAGTAACAGCTGTAAATGGACCTCCTGGAACTGGAAAAACAACCTTATTACAAAGCATAGTTGCCACAGAAGTTGTAAAAGCAACTATTAGAGGAGAAGATCCTCCTGTTATTTTAGCTTGTTCTAGTAACAACCAGGCGGTTACAAATATTATAGATAGTTTTATTAATGCTGAAAGTGATATGGGAGATTTAGCAACTCGTTGGATCCCTGATTTTAATGGTTATGCAACCTATTTACCTTCCAACTCTAAATCTGAAAAATCATTACAAAACATTAATTTTTTAAAAGGAAATTTATTTGGTCATGAAGGTACTTTATGTAAACTAGAAGATGACGATTATCTATTTGAAGCTGAACATTATTTTTACAATCAATTTAAAGATTATTTTGGTTTTGAAGCCAATTCATTAGAAGATGCTTGTGATGAAATTCAACACCAAGTAATAGCCATTGAAGATATACTTATGGAAGGTGGTCAAATTGCAGATGACTATATTAATTCTATCAATACTATTAACAGCTTTTTATTTCATAAAAAAGATCATATAGAGAAAAATACTTTTGAGATTACCAAGCTTCAAGAATGGAGAACAATTTTTACAAAAATTAAATCCCTTTCTAAAGAAGAAGAAATACAACAAGAAGTACAACATTTTTTCGCAACCGAAACAACATCTGAAAGTAAAGACACTTCAACATATATTTTTAAAATTACTGATGATATACTTGCTAACTCCAAAAACATTAGCAATTACATAAAAAACTGTATCACAACATTCAATATAGCTTTACAAGCTAATTTAAAACTTAAAAATTGGAAAATTCAAAATAAAATTAAAGGATATCCTTTTGTTTCTGAAGAAAAAATGTGGGGTTTTGAATATGAAAAATTACAAAAAGGCGATAAAACTACTCGCTTTTTTTATGATGAAATAGACATTTCTTTACGTCATAAAGCATTTTTATTATCTACTCATTATTGGGAAGCTCGTTGGTTATACGCAACTATAGATGCTCTTGAAAATGAAACAGAAAAAGGAACAGGTGAACGACCAATTGCTGCTAAGTGGAAAAGAAGAGCCATGTTAACTCCTTGTTTTGTGGCAACTTTTTATATGGCACCAACTCATTTTTTATACAGCCAATTCCAAGGAGAAAATGAAGATGGGAATCCTGTTTTTGAATACCTTCCATTATATAATTTTTTAGATTTATTAATTATTGATGAGGCTGGTCAAGTAACTCCCGAAGTTAGTATTCCTGTTTTTTCTTTAGCTCAAAAAGCAATTGTAGTTGGAGATTTAAAACAAATTGAACCAATTTGGTCTATTCCTCCTAAAATTGATCTTGGAAATTTGGTGAAAGACAACATTATTACAGAACCAAATGAGAGTGATTATTTAAATGAAATGGGATTTTTAGCATCCAGCGGAAGTATCATGAAAATGGCACAAAACGCATGTGAATTTGAAACCGCATTAGCTGACAAAAAACAAAGTGGATTAATCCTATTAGAACATAGAAGATGTAATGATGAAATAATTGGTTTTTGTAATGAATTAGCTTACGATGGAATTTTAAAACCAATGAAAGGAAAAGCAAGAGAAGATCAGGTTTTTCCTTCTATGACAGCATATCATATAGAAGGTGTAAGTGAGCGTAAATTTAATAGTCGTAGGAATTTAAATGAAGTTAAGGCTATTATTTCATGGTTAAACGAACATAAAGAGACTATTAAAACTGGTTATAATGTTGAAAATGTAGAAAGTGTATTGGGTATCATTACACCATTTGCTAGCCAAAAAGGAGAATTATCTAAAATGTTAAGTGATTCAGGCTTTAAAGTAAATAAAATTAAATTAGGTACTGTACATGCATTGCAAGGAGCAGAACGTGAGATTGTTTTATTTAGCTCTGTTTATAGTAACGAAGATGAAGGTGTTCTCTTTTTTGATAAAGACAATAAACCTAATATGTTAAATGTTGCCGTTTCCCGAGCAAAGGATAGTTTTATTTTATTTGGTGATACTAGAATTTTTGATGCCACTAAAAAAACACCTTCTGGGGTTTTAAAAAAACACTTAAATATCGTTGAATTGTAAAATATTTACAGAAAACAACTTTTACCAAACTAAGAAGTTCATTAATCGACGGAAAACTACCTGTGAGCTAAAAATCATATATACAGCATCTATTTGATGCTATATTTGAAGTATAAACATGTAAATTATGAAAAAAACAGCAACCATAGTTACACTAATAAAAAGTTACGGTAACCGATTTGAAATTAAATTTCCTAAATCAAAAACTACCACATTCGTAAGCAGGTATTATTACGAGAAAATGTCTAACAGTCCAGATGACTTTAAATTCATCTAACCAAAGACCAAACATCTACTAGATTTTTCTTTTTAAAATCTAATAATCAATATAAAAAATAAATTACCTCGACGAAAGCATTCGAAAATTGAAGCCTTGGCTATCCGTCCTGCTATTAAAAATATATCTCTGAAATGAATACATCAACAGAGAACCTTTTTCCTTAAAATAATTAAGATTAACCTTTGCACGATTAAAACTATTGAAATTTAAAATAGATAAATGAAAACAGTAATCTTCTTCCCTAAAATTTGATTACCTTTTTATAACTGGGACCTATTAGCATGAAAGCCCTCAAATTAAACTCTTTCAATTTAATCGCGCATTGGTTTTAAAAATCTCTAAACAATAAGTTTATAACAAAAGACACTCCCCTATAAAGTGTCTTTTGTTTTTTAATTATTTTATAATTACTTTTTTTGTTATAGATTCTTCTCCTTTTGTTTTAATTTTTATTAAATAAACTCCCGTAGCTAATGAATATTTTTTTGCAGAAATTGTATTAGCTCCTTCTTGTAATATTTTTTCTAAAATTTTCTTTCCAGAAACAGTATATAACATCGCATTAACTGGCTGATTTCCTTTATTTTTTACATTTATAGAAAAATTATTTGAACTAGGATTTGGACTTACATCTATAGTTGCTAAAATTCCTTCATTAGTATCTCCATAAATTGGCTTTACTACACTTGAAATTAGTTTTCTTGATGATGATTCACATGCGCCTTCGTAAATTTTCACATTACTAAAGGTTGATGTATTTCCTGTTCCAGCATCATTATCATTTAAAAACACTAAACGATCCATTGTTCCAGTATAAAAACTTCCTACAGGAATTGTATATATTGTTGTTCCGCCTACATAATTATCGTAATTAGTTGTTCCATAATTTTGAGATCCATGTACTTTAAAATACATACTAGAAGTTAGTGTATTGTCACTTTCAAAACCAACGCCATGAATTTCCCCTTCGCTTGTACTACTAAACTCAAATTCAACAACAGTACTTGAAGTTACTTCATAATTTAAAGAAATATATTTCCATGTATTATTCGTTAGGTTTAAAGAACTACCTGTATTTGTAATACTAAAAGTTCCATCTGAATCTTGATTAGAAAATGAAGTTACACTAAAATCATTAAAATTTAAACTGTCGCAAGTGGTAGGATTTGGATCTTCTATATCATTAGAAACACTTAATGCATCTATTGCAATATCACTTTGCCAACCTGAATCTCCGGATCCAGTTACTACAGAAATTCTAAACTGAACATTTAATTCATTTGCCAAACTACTCACATCAATAGCAGCTGTATTCCAATCACTTCCTTGTTCTCCTGTAATTGTTGAAATGTTATTCCAATTTCCTGAATTATTCACACTTGCCTCAACACTTAAAGAAGCTATAGCACTACCTAACATATGATATTGAAAACTTAATTTTGGTGAAGTTAAGGAGGTTAAATCAAAACACGGAGAACTTAAAATTGCTGTTTTATCAGGATATCCAGTTCCGTTTCCAGAAGCTTCAACGTACAAATAATAACTTCCAGATGCTGCACTATTTGGTCCAGTTCCACTAGATGGAGTTGTACCTGAATTTATAGTAAAATTTAAATCGTCATTTGAGTTTTGAGTCCACGCTCCTATTGTATTTTCAAAATCTTCTTCATAAGGAAAACTAGTAATTGTTTGTGAACATTCTTCTACAGGAACATCAACTGTTGTTTCATTAGAAATTTCTATCAAATATTCTAAAGCTAATTTTGCAAATTTTGCGGCGTGCATTGCATTTGCTGTTGGAAATTTGTCTGAAGTATCTCCTGTTGTATGAATATTTGGGTTGCTTTCATTAAAAGTTGCTTCAAAAGGAAAAGCTACATTATAACCTTGTTGCGCCCAACTATAATGATCTGAACACCCGTAATTACATTGAGATGTTCCGTATGTAATTTGATGCGTACCTGATACGTTATAAAAATTCATCAACTGAATTAAAAAATTATTCAAATCATCATCATTATAAGAATCTGTAGAAATATATATATCATTGGTAGAACCTTTGTAATTCGTCATATCTAATTGTAAATAACTCACCACATTTACATTATTCTGACTATAACTTGTTGCTATTTCTTGAGAACCTCTTAAACCTACTTCTTCTGCTGCAAATGCCATAAACTCAATTGTTCTTTTTGGTTGAAAATTCATTTCAAACAATACTCTTGCAGCTTCTGTAATTGTTGCTATTCCAGATGCATTATCATCTGCTCCTGGTGCATTATTATTGTTTCCAAACGCTGTAGAATCTATATGACCTCCAATAATTACAAACTCATCTGGACTTTCAGATCCTGTTATTGTCATTATTACAGAAGGCATATTGGTACTTGTATGATCTACAATTCTTACAGAAACATCAGCTCTATTTCCTGCTAAAGCTTCCCATTTTGTTTTTAAATCTAATACAGATTGTGTTGCACTAGTTGTTGTATGATATCTTGTTCCGTAATTTTCTAACTCAGTAATATGGTCTGCTATATTTAAATTATTAACCAAATTTAAACTTTGATTTACCAATGCTTCTTGAGTAATAGCAAAAGAAATAAGACTGGTATTTAACAATTGTGATTTTGACGATAATGGACCAGAAGAGTTTACTGTTGAAATTGCACTTTCTTTTGAAGGTTCGTATATAAAACCTGGTCCGTGAGCTAATACTTTATGATGTAATTCTTCGGCTACATCTGGACCAAGATAAACTGCACTATATTCATTTAACGAATAAATGATTTCAATATCATCTGGATGATTAATTTTTAATCCTTGTGCGTCTCTTGTTTGCATTGTAGCATAAAACTTACCTTTATTCTGCCCGAAAACAGTATTGGAAATAAGCACAAAACTAAAGAGCATTACACATAAAATAATTCTTTGAAGGGTTTTCATTTTATTGTTTTTAAGTTAGTAATTATAGATTGATTTTAAACAGAAAAACACTTGATCAGGATGTTTTTCTAGCATTTATTAGAATTTTTAAATAATAAAAATATTTTTATTTATGTTAAAAATAAATAAAATTTTAACATAAAAACATATTTAAATTATAATATTTAACTTTTTTAAGTTAAAAAAATAAAATTAAAACAAAATTTAACAAACACACAACACCTTCATCATTTTAAACAAAAGCACAAAAAAGCATATTGTAACTAATTACAATATGCTTTTCTTAATATTAAAGTTGATACCTTTTTAAAATTAAATTTTCAATTCTAAATCAATTATAGATTTTGGATTTTTCTTTATATATCCTTGTAAAATTCTATTAACATCTCTGTTGTCTTTCTGACTTATAATAGCTTTTAAATAGTCTTCTGTAATCAACTCTTTTTTATCCTTTTTAAGATAACCAAAACCTTTATACAAACTATTTAACACCAAAACATAAGAAAATTCTTCTTTATTTTTTCCTGCTTCTTTTATAATAAAATTATCTGTTTGAAAACTTACGGAAGCTATTGCTGCTTGCACTCTTTTATTATACATTTTACTATCTTCTTCTCCTTTACAAACTCCTTTACATTGTTTTATTTGGTAATGAAAACAACTTGTCACATTCGTTTGTAAATTACAATACTTAGGACATAATTGAAACTCTTCACATAAGCGCTCCATAAAACTTCTTGCTTCAGATGCTGAATAAAATTTTATAACTGGGTTTTGAATTAATTTTAAAGTATTCCATGCCAAATGCATTATTCCTTTTCTATCTTCATAAGTAAATAATCCATAATTTTCACTTGTTCGTCTTTGCGCTCTATTAAACTTAGGACAAATCTTTTTTATTTCTGCAGATTCTAAAAGCAATGCCAACAACTCATTTCCTGTTTCTTCATATGTAATATTGGCTGTAGCCATACACATGGTTATCTCTTTTTTCTTTTTATCATAGAAATGACTTAATACTCTTTGTTTAATATTATTTGCTTTTCCCACATAAATAACTTCTTTATCTTCATTCCAAAAATAATATACTCCATGTTTTTCAGAAAGATTATCAAAAACATCTTTTGGTAAAAGTGGCGGTAAAGTCGCTTGCCTTGATCTAGGATTTAAAAAGGAATCTATAATTTCATTATCATTCTCTTTATCTAAACTTAATAATTTTTCAAATAATATTACCGTGGCAGCTGCATCACCTCTTGCTCTATGCCTATCTGTTAATGTTATTCCTTCAGAAATACATAATTTCCCTAAACTGTAAGATTTTTTATTTGGTAACAATTTTCTTGAAAGACGAACAGTACATAATTTTTTTCTCTTATAAGCCAAGCCCAATTCTTTAAATTCTTTTCCTATTATTCCATAGTCGAAATTAACATTATGTGCTACAAAAATACAGTCTTGTGTTATTTCATATACCTTCTTCGCAATTTCATAAAACTTTGGTGCATCTCTTACCATTAAACTATCAATTCCAGTAAGATTCGTTATTCTTGGTGGAATATTACATTGTGGATTAACTAATGTAGTAAATTCATCTATTACAGATGCTCCGTCAAAAATAAAAATACTTATCTCTGTAATTTTAACACCTCCATTTGTTTCAATATCTACAATAGCATACTTCATTATTTTACGACTTTTTTTCTTTAAAAAAAATTACTCTGTTAATATAAAGGGAATAATAAAATTTTTAAAATTTTAAAACGTTTATTATAAAAAATAGTGAAATCAAATAAATTAGCTCCCAAAACCAATTTATAGTTAAAAAAAAGAACATAAAATAACATTTATGTTAAAAAAATAAACAATAATTTGTTATTATGTTAAAAATGTTTAAATAGTATATGTTTTTGAGGGAATTTATGTCATAATAAGCTTTAATTTTACAACATAAATCAAACCCCTATTAATATGAAGCTAAGAAAACTTCTAATGGCTGCTATACTAGCAGCTACTACAACGTCCTACTCTCAATATAATTATGGAGAGGCGTTACAAAAATCAATTTTATTTTATGAAGCCCAACAATCCGGCCCCATACCCGATTGGAACAGACTAAATTGGCGAGATGATTCCGCAATGGATGATGGATCTGATGTTGGACAAGATCTTACCGGTGGATGGTACGATGCTGGAGACCATGTTAAATTTGGTTTTCCAATGGCATACTCTGCAACTGCACTTGCTTGGGGTGCAATTGAGTATGAAAATGCTTACAACTCAAGTGGACAAATGGAACATTTAAAAAACAATTTACGTTTCGTTTGTGATTATTTTATTAAAGCACATACGGCTCCAAATGAGTTTTATGGGCAATTAGGTAATGGTTCTGCAGATCACGCGTGGTGGGGTGCTGCAGAAGTAATGAGAATGGGTAGACCTGCTTACAAAATTGACGCAGCAAACCCTGGATCTGATTTAGCAGGAGAAACTGCTGCAGCATTAGCTGCAACTAGTATTCTTTTTGCAGATTCTGATCCAGCTTATAGTGCAACCTTATTAACTCACGCTAAACAATTATATTCATTAGCCGACAACTACAGAGGTAAATATTCAGATGCTATTACAGATGCTACTGCTTTTTACAACTCTTGGAGCGGTTATCAAGATGAGATCGTTTGGGGTGCTATTTGGTTATACAAAGCTACTGGTGACGCATCATACTTAGACAAAGCAAAAACTGAATATGCTTTTTTAGGAAATGAAGGTCAAAGTGATGTAAAAGCCTATAAATGGGGACTTGCATGGGATGACAAATCTTATGGATGTTACATTTTAATGGCAGACATTACTGGTGAAACAGTATATAAAAACGATGCCGAAAGACACTTAGATTACTGGACTACTGGTTATAACGGTGATAGAATTTCTTATAGCCCAGGAGGTCAAGCCCATTTAACAACCTGGGGCTCTTTAAGACATACTGCAAACACTTCTTTATTAGCATTTATTTACAGTGACAAAGTAGCAACTACAAAAGCAACAGCTTATCATGATTTCGCGGTTAGTCAATTAAACTACATCTTAGGTGATAATCCTAACAACAGAAGTTACATGATGGGATATGGAAACAATCCTCCAACAAATGCACATCATAGAACTGCACACGGTACTTGGACAAATAACTTAAGTGGTGTACCAGAAAAAAACAGACACTTTTTATATGGTGCATTAGTAGGTGGTCCTGGATCTCCTGATGATAGTTATGTAGACGACAGAACAGATTATGTAGCAAATGAAGTTGCGTGTGATTATAACGCTGCCTTTACTGGTGCTTTAGCAAGAATGTATAACGAATATGGTGGAAATCCTTTATCCAATTTCCCTGTAGACGAAACTCCTGTAGATGAATTTTTATCGGATGCTAAGTTTAACAGTAACAACGATTATGGAATTACAGTTTCCGTATTCGCAAGAAACCATACAGCTTGGCCAGCTAGAACTACTCAAAATTTATCTTTTAGATATTATTTTGATATCTCTGAAGGTGTAACTGCTGGATTTGACATCAATGATTATAACATTAACTTAAGTTATAGTGAAGGTAATGGAGCTTTAAACGTTGTTTCTGTTGGAGACAATATTTATTATGCGGAAGTTTCTTTCCCTGGAGAAGATATTAGACCTGGAGGAGAATCAGAAAGCAGAAGAGAAGCTCAAATAAACATTCAAGTTTCTACAGGAATGCCTTGGGATAATAGTAATGACTTCTCTGCGGAAGGCTTAGGTACTACAGACAGAATAAATTCTGAAAATATTCCTATTTATGATGGTGGTGAATTAGTTTTTGGAAATGAACCAAACGGCGGAGATACTCCAACAGCTAATTTTGCATATGCTATAGATCCTGATTCTGGTATTGCTCCATTAGAAATTTCTTTTGATGCTGCAGGTTCTAGTGACCCAAATGGTGATACTTTAACTTATGACTGGGATTTTGGAAATGGAGAAACCTCTTCTTCTGAAACACCAACAATTATTTATACTGAACCAGGAGAATATGAAGTTAGTTTAACAGTAAGTGATGGAGAAAACACTTCTTCAGCATACAAACAAACAATTACTGTTGAAGACGGAAATATTGCACCTGTTGCTGTTATATCTACTTCAAGTATTTCTGGAGTTGGATCTTTAACTGTTGATTTTGACGCATCTCTTTCTACTGATGAAAATGGAGATGATTTAACATACTCTTGGAATTTTGGAAATGGAGATACTGCAACTGGTATTGCAACATCATATACATTTAATCAGATCAACCAATATCCTGTTATTTTAACAGTAAGCGATGGTGCAAAATCAGATACAGCTAGTGTAACAATTACGATTACAGACGGAGCTCCAGTAGCTACAATTGTTTCTGACTTAAATGAAACTGTCGTTCCTTTTTCTGTTCAATTTGATGCATCTACTTCTGTTGATCCAACTGGAGGTGATTTAACATACTTATGGGATTTTGGAAACGGAGAAACTGCAACTACAGCTGTAGCTTCAACAAACTACACTTCAGCTCATTTAGGTAGTGTTTCTGTAACTTTAACAGTTACTAATTCAACTGGAGAAACTGCCTCTGACGTTATCTCATTTAATGTTACTGATGGAAGTTTTGATTGTGGTTTTGATACTCCAACAGCTGAATCTTTATCAAGCATCAATACTTCATATGAAAATATTTTTGTTTTAGGAGACGGAGGTCCAAATTTAGATAATGTAACTAATTTTACAATAAATTGGGATGCTTCTAATAATGGTTTATATCAGTTTTCTATGAATACTAACAATGGATCTCCTAATTGGTGGAATGATCTTTTACCGTTAGTTTCACAAAACTTTAATTCTTCAAACCCTGCTATAACAATTGCTAATTCTGGTTTCACAGGTTTAGATGGAAGTTATTATGCAACTACTCATGATGGAAATTTTGTTTTAGTTTCTTCAACATCAGCATATACAATTTACTTTAGTAAATCTTCAACTGCACCAGAATGTGGAACTTCAAATCCTATTTTAGTAAACGGTGGAACAATTACTGGTGGACCTTTTGAATTTACTGTTGGTGATGGTATCGCTGATAATGTATCTGGAGTTAGTTTAGCAGAAAACATAGGTACAAATGCTACTTGGGTCATTACAGATGCTAATAATAATATCTTAGGTTTACCTGCTGATATTACGGCATTACAAGGTGTTAATTTTGACGAAGCTCCTGAAGGATCTTGTTTTATTTGGCATTTAAGTTATGAAGACGGTCTACTAGGTGCTGTAGTTGGAAATAATGTAAGTGACTTATCTGGTGATTTTGATCTTTCTAATAGTATAGAAGTGATTAGAAATGCAGTTTCAACTCCTGTTGTAAACGGTGGAACAATTACTGGTGGTCCTTTTGAATTCACTGTTGGTGATGGTATCGCTGATAACGTATCTGGAGTTAGTTTAGCAGGAAACATAGGTACAAATACTACTTGGGTTATTACAGATGCTAATAATAATATTTTAGGTTTACCAGCTGATATTACGGCATTACAAGGTGTTAATTTTGACGAAGCTCCTGAAGGTTCTTGTTTCATTTGGCACTTAAGTTACGAAGATGGTTTACAAGGTGCTGTCGTTGGTAATAATGTAAGTGACTTATCTGGTGACTTCGATCTTTCTAATAGTATAGAAGTGATTAGAAATGCAGTTTCAACTCCTGTTGTAAACGGTGGAACAATTACTGGTGGTCCTTTTGAATTTATTGTTGGTGATGGTGTTGCTGATAATGTTTCTGGAATTACTTTAACTGGAAACGAAGGTGCTAATACTACTTGGGTTGTAACTGATGCTAATAATAATATCTTAGGTTTACCAGCTGATATTACTGCTTTAAATAGTGTTAATTTTGATGAAGCTCCTGAAGGTTCTTGTTTCATTTGGCACTTAAGTTACGAAGATGGTTTACAAGGTGCTGTAGTTGGAAATAATGTAAGCGACTTATCTGGTGACTTTGATCTTTCTAACAGTATAGAAGTGATTAGAAATATTGAAACAAATACAGGTAGTTGTACTTTTGACACACCAACAAATAACTCACTAGCTAGTTTAAACACATCTTATGAAAACATTCATGTATTTGGAACAGGTGGACCTAGTTTAGATAATGTAACACAATTTACAATTAACTGGGATGCTAGTAATAATGGATTATATCAATTCTCATTAAATACTAATAACGGACAACCAGGTTGGTATAGTGATTTATTAAATAATACAACTCATAATTTTAACAGTACTAACCCTTCAGTAACTATTACTGGTTCAGGATATACTGGCTTAGATGGAGCATATTATGTTACTATAGATCAAGGTAACTTTGTTTTAGTTGCAACTTCTGGCGCATATACTATTTACTTTAGTAATTCTGCTATTGCACCAAACTGTGATGGTTCTGCAAATGAAGCACCTGTTGCTAATATTTCTGTTGATAAAAATTCTGGTCAAGCTCCATTAGATGTTGTTTTTGATGCTTCTGGATCAGATGATCCTGATGGTGAAAATAGTGATTTAACGTATTTATGGGATTTTGGAGATGATACTACATCTACAGAAATATCTGTAAATAAAACGTTTGATATTGTAGACTCGTATATCGTAACTCTTACTGTTACTGATTCAGAAGGAGCTACTGATACTGCTACTATAAATATTTCTGCTACAAATGGAAACCCAACTGGCCCAGGTGGAAGTAGTGATAATTTATATATAGATCGTTTTCTTGAATTAAGAGAAGATATTTATAATCCTGATAACGGATACTTTAGTGCAGATGGATCACCACATCATTCTATAGAAACATTAATCGTAGAAGCTCCAGATTACGGGCACGAATCTACAAGTGAGTTATACTCATACTGGATGTGGTTAGAAGCTATGAATGGAAGAATTACTGGAGATTGGCAACCATTAGAATATGTTTGGCAAAAAACAGAAGAATTTATTATTCCAACTAATGCTGATCAACCAACAAACGCAGCATATAGTCCGTCTTCACCTGCTGCATACGCACCTGAATTCCCACAACCGACAGGTTATCCTGCTCCGTTAGAATTTACTGCTCCTGTAGGTGTAGATCCTGTTTCAGCAGAACTAACAGCTGCATACGGACCAGATGTTTATCAAATGCATTGGTTATTAGATAATGATAATTTTTACGGATACGGAAACAGAGGTGATAAAGTTAGTACACCTTCATATATCAATACTTTCCAAAGAGGAGAGCAAGAATCGGTATTTGAAACAATTCCTCATCCATCTTGGGAAGATTTTAGTTCTGGAGGAGAAAATGGATTTTTACCATTATTTACTTTAGATGCTAATTACTCTGAACAATGGAGATATACAAGTGCAACTGATGCTGATGCAAGAGCTGTACAAGCTATGTATTGGGCATTACAATATGCTAATGAAGCAGGTACTAGTACTAATATTCTTGATTTAGACAAAGCTTCTAAAATGGGAGATTATTTAAGATTAGGAATGTTTGACAAGTATTTCAAACCAATGGGTGTGCAAAGTGCAACTAGTGGAGCTGGAACAGGTTATGATAGTGCACATTACTTAATGTCATGGTATATTTCTTGGGGTGGTTCTGCAGATACTACTTCTCCATGGGCTTTCCGTATCAGTTCTAGTCACTGTCACTTCGGATATCAAAACCCTGTAGCGGCATATGCTTTATCTAGTATTTCTGAACTACAACCAATATCTACAAATGGTGTAAGAGATTGGGGTACAAGTTTACAAAGACAAATGGAATTTTATAGCTGGTTACAATCTGCCGAAGGTGGAATGGCTGGTGGAGCAACAAATAGTTGGGACGGTGATTATAGTACATATCCTTCTGGAAAATCTACTTTTTACGATATGGCTTATGATGACAATCCTGTTTATCATGATCCAGGAAGTGGAACTTGGTTTGGATGGCAAGCTTGGTCTATGGAACGTGTAGCTGAATACTACTACATTACTAACGATCAAACTGCTAAAACAATTATGGACAAATGGACTACTTGGGTTGAAAGTGAAGTACAACTTGTTGGAGATAACGACTTTTTAATGCCAGCTACATTAGAATGGACTGGAGAACCTGACACTTGGAATCCTGCAAGTCCTGGCACTAACGCTGGTTTACATGTAACTGTTACAAATTACAATGTAGATTTAGGTATTGCAGCATCAACTGCTAAAGCTTTAATTTATTATGCAGCTGCAACTCAAAAGTACGCAACTACAGATACTGGAGCTCAAGAGTTAGCTAAAGAAATTTTAGATAGAATGTGGACTACTTATAGAGATGACAAAGGGTTATCTTCACCAGAATCAAGAGGTGATTTTGCTCGTATTTTTGAAGAAGAAGTATATGTTCCAGATGGATTTAGTGGAGTTATGGGTAACGGAGATGTTATAGAGCCAGGAGTTTCTTTCTTAGATATCCGTTCTGGTTATAGAGATGATCCTGAATTTGGTAATTTACTTGCAGCTTATAGCGCTGGAGAAGATTATACAACAAGGTATCACCGTACTTGGGCACAGATGGAAATTGCATTAGCAAACGCAGATTATGGTTTCTTCTTTGGAGAAGATCAAGAAGTTGCTGCAAAAACAGCTTTAGTTGACTATAATGTTAATTTAAGTCCTAATCCTGCTTCAAATATTGCTAAAGTTTCGTTTACCAAAAATAATGTTATAGATAATTCATCTATTGAAAAAACATTTGTTTTAACAAACTTATTTGGTGAAACACTTGATACAAAATCAACAACAGGAACTTCTGAAGTTAATTTTAATGTAAACAAGTTGGCTACTGGTATTTACTTAGTAAATGTGTATTATAATGGTCAAAAAGTGAAGGTTCAAAAATTAATAGTAAATTAATTTATATTTTCTTAAACTTTAAATAGGCTGCTTTAAAAAGCAGCCTATTTTTTTATACTAATACTACTACTTTTTACTTCTTAATAAATGTTTCTTTTATTTCAATACCATCAGATGAGGTGATCTTTACAAAGAAAAAACTACTCATACTTTTAGAAATATCTATAGAAATTTCAGTTTGATTTTCAAATTCTCCTTTTAAAATAACATTACCATAAATATCTAATATCAAATAGTTTCCTGAATCAAAATTACTTAATTTAATATCAAAAATTCCATTATTCGGATTTGGAGCTATTGCAATAGCACTTACATCATCTTTTTTAACATCATCCTCTTTTACTTCTTTCTCTCCTCTATTAACAATTAAAAAACGTTCACCTCCTACGTATTCCCTAGTTTCAGCATTTTCCTGTATTAAATCAAAAACAATCTCTTCCCCTTCTTTTAATTCTTCATGAAGCTTAAAAGACAACTTCATAGAAAAAGTCTGTCCATACTTTAACGGAAACTTACTTAAAACTGCTTCTCTAGAACTTATATATAGTTGATTTTCATCAACAATTTCTATTCCTTTATTCTCCATAGATCCGTTTTCTTTTAATATTTTAAAAAGTTCAGGATCTATATCTACAATTAAATTCCCTATATCAAATAATCTTCTTTCAAGAGATTCTCCAAAACCAGTATCTATAAATCTTATATTTGTATATGGAAGCTTTCTATCAATACCACGAATATATACCGCAGTAGGTGGCGTAATATTACCTGGGGTAATATCATAAACACTTACATTTTTCCAGGCGATATTATTATTGTTTCTAACATTAGGACTCACATTTCCTGCTACTTCTACATTCATTGGATCATTAGGTGTTATTATTCTAGAAACCAAACAAAAATGATGTGCATCATTAGTAAAATCTGCTGGATTTGGTGGATACCAAGGTACCTCAACAGTTACCATACTATTTGGTGCAATAGAAGGAATACTTACAGAACCTATTAAATCTCCATGTAAAATACTATTTGATCCTACATTTTGATAATAGTCATTAAAATGAGTTGGCCATTGTAAACCTGTTGAAGCTTTACTAAAATAAACTTTCAGCATCGCACAATCAGAACTTGCTGTATTGGATAAATTTCTAACATTTACATAAATACCATTGGGTGAATTTAATTTATATTCAGGATTTTCTGGAGTTGTACCTCCATCTAAATCTTGTCTTATCCATATGTCTTCACTAATCCACATTGGTCCCATATCCGGATTAGGCTCTGTACCATTATCATAAGCTGCACCTGCAGTTATTGGTCTGTCTTGAGAATAAATATCAAAAGAAGAAGTACCTCCTGTAAGCGTAGCTTGCGCCATATTTACCGCAGCTTCAGCATCTACCAAACCGTAACCTGTTTCATTATTCCAAGTTCCATTTGGTCTGCCTCCAGTAGTATTGTACGTATATAAATCTGTTCTTACTTTATTTGCTGATAATTCTATAATATCCTCTACTTGATTGTGTGTAAGACATGGATTTTCAGCCAACATTAATGCTGCAACTCCTGCTACATGTGGACAAGCTGATGATGTTCCGTTAAACGTTAATGTATAATCAGTAGCTGAATATCCAGATCCACCTTGTATGTCTGTAGTTGGAATATTAACTCCTGGTGCAATTACATCCAACTCAGTTCCGTAATTACTTCCCCAAGACTCTCCATCGCAACTCGTTGGACTTTTTCGTTCTCCACACATACTCATTGCTCCAACAGATATAATATTTGCATTACTGTTTGAAGGATACACCACAGCTCCATTATAATTATGAGTTAAAAAAACAATCACGGTACCTAAACCATCTCTTCCTGTTGTAAATGCATTAGTAACTGCAGTATCAAAAAGAGCAGAAGGAGTTCCGCCACCCCAGGAATTACTAATAATATCTGCATCATTCATAACAGCCCAATTAATCCCATCGGCTAATTTATTATAAGTTGTACTGCTAAAATTTATACTTATAGAAATTAAACTTGTACGAGGTGCAACGCCACTCACACCTACATTATTATCTTGAATAGCACCTACTATTCCTGCACAAGCTGTTCCATGATCTCCCCAAACAACAGAAGGTGAACTTCCTGAATCTGTATCATAACCTGTACCTATATTATTTTGTTGTAAATCTGGATGATCAAGTTCATATCCTTCATCAAAAATCGCTACTTTTATTGCTGGTGATCCTTTGGTTTCCAACCAAGCATTTTCTACATTAATATCTATTCCAGTCATGCCACCAAGCTGTCCTGTATTATTTAAACCCCATTGATCATTAAAAAAAGTATCTACAGAAAACATAGCTGATACTTCTTCTTCTTTTTCACGAGGACTTTTTTCAGCCCCAGAAGTTAATTGAATTGTAAAAGCTGGTTCAGCATTTGAAAATAAATCAGATTCATAAAACTTATTTGCCATTTCCAAAACGTTTAAATCGTTTTTTGAAGTAACAGCAACGGTATACCAAAGAGGCATAAACTTATTTTGTCCAATAATTACTGTGCTTGTTCCTGAAACATATTCTACTAACTTCTCGTAATCACCTTTACTTTTTAACTCTACATAAAAATATTGTGTAAGTGCCATTTTACTTCCTACAACATCATAAAAATAAGGAGAAGCTAATATTAAAATTTCTTCTTTATTTAAACTTACAAGAACATCATTATATTCTTTACTACTTAAATCTTTTTTATTTAAGCTTAATTCAGCCCAATAACTATTGGTTTCGTTTGAACCACCAACTTTAGTGGTATTTAATGTTTGAGATGTATTATCGTTCTCTAATTTTGAAAGCTCTCCATACTCAGCTAATTTCTCTCTTAATTCTTTTTCATTGACATCAGCATCAATAACAAGATATACATGATTTGTATTTCTATTCAATTCAAGTTTTTTTTGTTTGTAATAATAGAAATCTTCTTGACCTATCGCACTAAACTGAAAAGTAAAGCTAATAAGCATTAATAAAATTGATTGTAAATTTTTCATAATAAGTGTTTTATTAGTAGTTATACTTAACACAAAACTAACTGTATATCAAAACACTAACACAAGTTAAACAACCTAACTTTTATGGGGTAATCAACTAATTATCAATAAGTATTTTAACGAAACAAGAAATTATTTTTTACAACAATTACATAAAAACATATTCTTAAAACCAACAAAACCATAACATTTGGACTGCACCCGAAAAGTTGGACGGTTATAAAATTAATTAAGATGAACTCGATATTATTTCTTACTCATGAACGCTACTAGTTGAAAACTAGCAGTAGCCTTATGTGAAAACTGTTGCTTGATTTTTATTACTTTTTATTTGTTTGTATCATGGAAATCTTATTCTGATATACTAGGACGAGCGGGTGAAATACCTGATACAGAATCAACTACAGAAACTTCTGAAGTTGATTTTAATGTAAACAAGTTGGCTTATTGGTATTTACTTAGTAAATGTGTATTATAATGGTCAAAAAGTGAAGGTTCAAAAATTAATAGTAAATTAATTTAAATTTTCTTAAACTTTAAATAGGCTGTTTTTATAGCAGCCTATTTTTTTATTTATCTCATAAATAAACACTTATTTTTAAAACAAAAAACATAACATTTTAAATGTCGTGGTTTTATCTTTTTTTTAAAATTATGTTTCATGTATAACAAATACACTTTTTAAATAGACACATTTAAAAAAATGCACCAGTTTAATTTTTATTTATCATATGTCGCGTGAGAGGACTCTATGCAACCCTATGATTCTAAAAGTATCTTTATTATCTGCATATGTAGAATTTACATTATAGTACTGTGTCTCTTTTTATGCTTAACTATCGACTATCATAAAGATCAATAAACTAGACTTTTCTTAATATCTTAATTATTCATTTTTGATAAGTTCTTCATTCTACTTCTTTTCTTAAATAAAAAACCTAAGCTTTCTGATTTTTTTTGAATCCCCCTACAGAATAAATAAATCATCAGTCCTTAGGCCTTATAATTTTAAATTAAAGTTCCTCGATGCAAGCATACGAGGTGTTTCAAAGAATAAATACTTTTTTCATTTTTCAATGCAAGTATTGGGTAATTAAATCCTTGGCTATCGCCCTGAGATTAATAATTCATAACATTATGATTATATAATAATATCTTTTTAATTCATTTAAGCTATTTGACTTATACATTATAATCTAACGCTTAAAGAAAGCATTCCACATACTTAAGGAAAAGGCCTAAGTTTTAAAAATGCTACATTGAATGACCCCCATAGAAATTCAAAAAACATCTATATACTTAAGCCTTATTAATCAAAGTATATAAACGGGGAACTAAACTCTATAATGTATGTTTTATAGATAATTGTTAAAATCTTCAAACCTAACAATAATGCAAATCTATCACTGATTAATGTTAATTGTTTAAAAAAAGAGTGAACAAAAAGAAACCAAAAGGCATCTATTGGTCAACATTGATAATTGTTAATAGATAACAATACACCAAAAAAACAAAATCGTTTTAGCACTTTTTTAACTGTTAAAACACCGAATATGTCTCTTTTTGTCACCTTTTTTCTATTCTTTAATTATAAAAAAAAACTAATTTTGAGAATGATGTTATGACTTAATAAAAGGTATACAAAGACTACAAAATACTATAAATTACAAATCAGTTATTTTATAATAATCAATAGCAATAAAAAAATATGTTTTAATTATTAAAAAAACAAAAGCTTAGCCTACCACAATAAGCTATGACTTAATTATTTTTAAATAAAAAGAAAAATAAACTACAAAAATTCAAATCTTGAAAATTAAGCTACTAATATTTTTGTCCCTTTTTTGGGGACAAAACGTATTATCACACAGTAAAAAAATTAAGAATTTAAAAAATGAACTACTTGGTAACTTCGTTTTTAAAAAGACAATACTTTTAGAGACTTATACTGAACCTGAAAAAATTATTGATACCGAGAACAAAGAATTAGAAAACATACCTGTTATTGACATAATGATTCTTGTTTTAGCTGTTATGTTTATATTTTATTTTATTATTATTCGTTTTATAAATAAAAGAGAAATTAAGAATATTAAGGCTCCTACTCAACATGGTAAATATTTAAATAGACTTATTGAGAAAGAGAAACTAAAACAAGAAAGTTTAAAAGAAGAATTAGCATTTAAAAACAAACAATTAACCTCATATGCTTTTAGTTTTGAACAAAAAGATAAAACTATCAATAAAATATTTAACATCGTAAAAGACTTAGAAAAAGAATCTTCTTTTTTTAAAGAAAATCAGAAAATACAAGAGTTAGTTAAAATAGAAAAAGAAAATTTAATTATAGATAAAGAATGGGGACGTTTTAGAACTTTTTTTGAAGAAACACAATCGGATTTTTATACTAAACTTAAAAAAAGACATAAAAAACTAACAACAAACGATTTGAAACTTTGTTCTTTAACTAGATTAAACTTAAACATTAAAGAAGCTGCTAATATTCTTAATATATCTCCAGGAAGTGTAAAAACAGCAAGATATCGATTACGAAAGAAATTAAACTTAAACTCAGAGGATACTTTAATAGATTATTTAACATAGTATTTAATATCAAAAAAAAGTTCTCTAGTTACAAAATCTGCTGAATCGCTTTTTGACTTATTTTTTTCTATTAAAATACCTTTTAAATTAGTAGAACCAACGTCATCAGAAAAAACATCTAATACTATATCATAGTTTCTGTCTTTTAACTTTTTATCTTTCGGGTACTTTGTTCCTATACTAAATATTGTATCCCATAAAATTTCATTTCTATTTGAAAAATCTGATTTTATTTCACCTTCTTCTTTAGGTAAAACTATAAAAGACTCACTTTCATTAGACAAAAGGGGCATACTTAGAAAAAAATGAAAACGATTTGCCTCTTTTTTATTTACAGTATCCTTATAATTCAATTCAAAAAAATTACCACCAATAGTATCTCCTTTAAATCCCAAACTCCATCTTTGATTTAAATAAGACTTCCCATCAACTATCAAATACTCATGAATATCATTTAAATTACCTTCTTTATCAAAAAAAGACCATTTACCTATCTTTAGGTTTTCTTTAGCGTAATTACCTAATCTCTTCTTTTTATTATTAGGATAGTATTCTATTATATGACTAGTGCTATCTTTTTCTCTAACAATTGATTTTACTAAATCTTTATGATGTTCAAAATAGTTAAGCGTTGTCTTTCCTTTATTATTTATAAATACTTTTTTTTTAAAATTCCCATTAGAAAAATACTCAACAGAATCGTTATTATTAGTATGGTTTTTACAACTAAAAAAAAGCACACTTAATAAACAGATCCAATATTTCATGTTTGTTTTTCTATTCAACAAGAACACATTATATTTCATAAGAGTCAAATATAATTGATACTATTTAACAAAACACATCTAATTTCACAGTAATAAAAACAATATTACCTATAACTTATAATATTTAATGGAGATTGAATATATACATTTTTATTTTTTAATTTAATTTCATAAACCACAATATAATCACCATGTAACATATTCGGATGAAATAAGGATATCATAGAATTATCATCCCACTTATTAATTTTATAAATTCCATTTTTTTTCTCCACATAATTATCATCAAAAGGAGCTCCAACATCATCTAGCACTTCCTTGTAATCTTTAATCCATTCTACTACATAAATATCGTTTTTTGCTGAAATATAAATAATATCAATACTTTCTATTAGTAAATGGATATTTGTATTTATTTGTTTTGAAAAACCTCCACTATGAGAATACCCTTTTTTCTCTTCAAATAATAGATTATCAAATGTTATGTGTTGTGGAGCTGCTATTTTATTTTGATAAATCGTTTGTAAAGAATCTAAAGCTAGGGACTCTTTTAATTGATTATTAAGTTGTTTGTTGAGGTCTTGTATCTTTAAATTTTCAGACCAATTTAAATCACTTGCTAAAATATATTGTTGATTTATGTTTTCAGACAACTCAGCATAGTTTTTCCAATTATCGTATTCAGAATAAATATAACTAGCGTTTTTTAAATCGGATTTTGACAAATTTCTTTCTTTAAAAACACTATCAATTTCACCTTTTTCTATAATAGTTTCATTGTATTGCGTTATCTTATAATACAATTCTTTTCCTTTTTTTGTTTGAATTTTTAGTATTTCTAAACAGCTAGAACAATCACTACTTCCTGTTATAACCTCAAGAGTATCTTTTGAACTTGGCACTAAACGAAGCGTTAACAAATCAGGATATTCATCAACTGAAAAATTAATAGTCTTGTTATTTAAAATAAAAGGAATTGAAGCATATTTACTTTCTCTATCATTAGGGAAAATAGTGTACACGTATGATGTTACATTATTTAAAGCTTCTTTTAAGTTCTCTGTTTTTTTTATGGAGTCATTTTCCTCTTCTTTTAAAACTATCTCTTCTTTAATTTTTTCTTCTTCTGGTGGTTTTTCAATAGTATTTACCTTTATTGAATCTACAGTGTCTTTTACTTGTTTCTCTTCCTTTTTAGTGCTTACACAAGAATACATTATTACTAAAAATAAGAAATATAATAGCTGTTGTTTTTTCATCTTTATGCTTTAACCGTTTCTGTTGTTTTATTCTTTTATCCAAAAATAAGTCTTTGTTACAAACAAAAACTCACCTACTCGTTTTAATAACAAAAAAACACAACGTCTGTTGTAATACACTAAATAAACACATTACAAATGAGCCATAAAAAAAGGTGCACTTATAAAAGTGTACCTTTTCATTTTTTTTACCACAACTCTTTTGCTATGAAGTGTATTTTTCCATTTTATAATCAAAAAAATACTTATTTAATCTTTCTACTATTTCTCTTGCTCGGGTTATGTTTTTGTGCTTTAATGATAGTTTATAACCTTTAACTATTCCAACAATTGTATTATCTGTAGGAATTTTTGGATTCCTTTTAACACTAAAGGTTTTTCTTATATTTTTTGTGGTTTCCTCTTTATTAAAAGTAGCAATATATTTTCGGACTCTACCATCTTCTATTTCAAACGGAACTTTTGGAGCCTTTATTTTCCTTTTACCGTTTCCCCAATTCTCACCTGTTTTAATTCTATTTATTTGCATTTCGGAAACAGAAAACAAGTATGCTATTTTGTTTAAAGGCACTCCTTTTTTAATATGTTTCTTTATGTGCTTTACATCTTCTAAACTCAGTTTACTATTAGCTTTTCTTCTTTCTGTTAAAATTAAATTAGAGTAATGTAAGTTTTTTATGTTTCCGTCTTTATAACCAATGGTTTGTTTTTTCGTTTCAAGTTGCTTCCTTGTAGTTATACCAAAAGTTATTGCAACTAATGATGCTACAGATACACTATGAAGCTTTCCTTCTGTATCTGTTAAACTTACTAAACCTGGGCGAAGTTTGTTGTTTCGAATTCTAAAATGGATTTTATTTTCACTTATATATATTTTCCCTTTTGTTCTCCAAGACCTTTTTTTATCACTATCGGTTCTATATATTCGTCCAGATTCACTTATGTGATATCTTTCAAATCCTGATACTGTATAACACTTTTCATTATTAATTGTTAAATCCCCCATAATTTAACAAAGATAGAAAGAAATATATTTTAAAAAAAAACTGTAATTCAGTTATACTTTCTAAGACTTTAGACATAACTAGACCAATGTTTAGTTATTGTTTTTTTTAACTTCGTACGCAATAAAAATTTACCCACTCTTTTTAAAAACAAAAAAACCACAACGTATGTTGTAGTTTTGTTTGTTTTTATTACTCTTTATTTGTTTGTATCATGGAAATCTGCGAGTCTTCCGTAAACCTGTCTCATATTAAGCCCCAGGCTATTGCTAGTATTTACTAGTGGCAACAAAGATTAATCTTTTTCTTATTACTTTAAACATAATTAAACGCAACCATAAACACTTACTCGAGAACGCCACTAGTTACAAACTAGCGGGAGCTGGGGTTTAACATTCACTCCATTTGGAAGGACCAAATTGTTCTGTTTTAACCTTTTTTATAGCTGTAAATATCTCCTCAGTTGAGCTAAAAGACCATTGAACTTCTCTGTCGCTATCACGACAAGTTACAAAATCAGTTATAGTTTCTGACTTTTCAATTCCTCCACCTTGATTTTCCCAATCTATTTTTATACCGAAACTTGTAGTACTTGCTGATACTACTTCAACTATATGAGAATACGTTATAATATGGGCAACAGGACCATTATTCCACCAAATCTTTTTAACACTTAATCGATTTATTAATTTAGCTGTTTCATTCCCATTAGTGTCTTTCAAAATTAAATCACGCATTCTTACTATACTGACAGTATACCAATTCCCGAACTTATCTTCTGCTAATTCTTTATCAAACTCACTCTTAAAACTATCCATAAATATTTTTTTTAAACCATTATTTTTTTCTAACAATTCAAACTTAATTAATAATTAAATATAGGAACATACCGATTAATAAGTATATTTTCAATTGCTACTAACGGTTAACCTAAGAAATATAGATAAAATGATAATAACCACAGCTACCGCTAGTATTTACTAGTGGCAACAAAGATTAATCTTTTTCTTATTACTTTAAACATAATTAAACGCAACCATAAACACTTACTCGAAAACGCCACTAGTTACAAACTAGCGGGAGCAGGGGAGCAGGGCAGCTGTATTTTATTAACTATTAATGTTTTATAATTTATTACATGATTTTTTATACTTGTTTTATTTTCCATTGTTTTTCCATAATAACATAATAACTTGATTTGTAACATAATTCAATATACTTCAATAATTCCTCCCTCTTTTCTTTTTTAGGAGATACTAACCAGTATTCAAAAAATAACTCTTCCCAAACTTTATCGTCATTTCCCAAAAGTGGATTAATCTGTCTTATCAATGTGATGATATTTATGAATTTATCTAACTTGTCAAGTTCATAGTACTCTTCTTTACTTATTTCATTCGGGGTATTTAATCTTTTTATTAATATTTCTCTTATCGAATTATAAGCCTCATCATTCATGATTGCAGTACGAATTTCTCTCATTTCTTTGTCATGCCAGAACTCGAAATAATGCGTTTGATATGTTTTAAGCCATTCATCTTTATTTGATTGTTGAAATATTCTTCTACTATTTTTGGACGCTACTAATGCGGCAATAAAAGTTGCTAATGCTATTACAAATGTGGCAATTGCTATCCAGCCATTCGAGTCTATCCCTAAAACTTTCATTTTCAAATTAATTTTAGTTATTGATTTTATCCTTAATTTAATTATTCCCAGCTACCGCTAGTATTTACTAGTGGCAACAAAGATTAATCTTTTTCTTATTACTTTAAACATAATTAAACGCAACCATAAACACATACTCGAGAACGCTACTAGTTACAAACTAGCAGAAGCAGGGGGAACTGGGCAACGGTTACTATTGTTAGCCACAGTTATTTTCTAATCAAATATATCCTCTCCATACTTTTTATTATGAAATTTTTGGACCCCATCCACATCATTTAGATATTCCATAAGCTCTTTCAAGACAATTAGATGAAAATTAGAAGTTTTTGAATGAATTATATGTGTTATTCCGTGAAATTGTCGGTGATGTAAATTGTCAAGGTCCAATAATGATGTAATGTCATAGTTTCGTTTCCAAGAGTCTCCTAATTCCCAGGCAATTGCTAGGTTAACATCTTTTTCAAATTTATCTTCATTTTCGAATTCTTGAAATAAAGCATTTAAATTGAATTTATATTCAAGTACCATTGGATTTGATACTGTATCAATTGGTAATCCTAATTCTTGAACACCTAAAGGATTAGTTACTTTATTAAAAATATGATTTTCTCTAGGTTCTTTAATATAATATTTAAAAATTCCGTCATAAGTTGCATACTGACTGGTAGCTAAAAGTTTAAGACCTCTAATTACTCCACCTGCAATTAATTGATTGAATAATACTATGACATCTTGTTCTGATTGTGGAATAGAAGAAATTGAAATTTCATTAATTGGTTTGAAAAAATTAGGATTTGATAAATCAAGAGGGAAAGATTCTTCGTGATATTCTTGTTCCTTTATCCAATTGTGAAGATTAATCTGGGTCGTAATTACAGGTTTTGCTCCAGTATCGTTTCTTAATTTACTTTTCCAATGTTTAAGTTTATTTACTATACCAACTGATAAAATCTCACAAAGTTCTTTTATCTCAGGTTGAAATCCTTTTCTACCTAAATCTGGGTCCGCGTTTTTTAGGTGAATTATAATATGTGCCTGGTTTTGATAACCAATGTTTGAAGTTAAAGGTATAGCAATATAATCCCCTTGAAGCATATTGTTATTCGCTATTAATAATCCTCCTTTTAGGACTCTGTATCCTTTTCTTAATTTAGCAAGATTATCATTGAACTCATCCCAAAGTTGAGTTGAGTAACCAAAATACCCATATGCTTCTATTGAATACTCGTCAATTAAAGAGTGATGTTTTTCTACCAACTTGTTGGTTGGTAATGCTTTTAATTCTGAAGAAGAATAATTTTCATAAACACCATTTAGCCTTTCGAATTTTGCAGGCAATTTTGATGGGTCCTTACCACTTTCAAGAAGTTTCTTTTGAGTTAATGCAATTTCTTTTATATCAGCACTAGCTTTTATTTTGTCGTGAGGGTAAATATAAATAGAAGACTGATTATCAGTTTCCGTAATATTTCCAGAAGTATCAATGACTCTTAAATTAAATTTAGCGTGGTCAGTTGAATCATTAAAATATATACCACCTAATGGTGTTTTCAATAGTAAAAGGTAAATCCATTGTTCTGCATTATTAGCGGAAAAATATGTTAAGGTTTTTGGACGTGTAAAGTCTCCTCCATATTCGATTTTGAAGAAAGTTCCTTGTTCAGTTTTTTTAAATAGATCGGGCGTTTTTCCAAATGATTTAACAACTGGTCTAGTAACAATCCCCTCTTTGTCTTCCACCCATTTTCTCCCGTTATTAATTTGTCCTATATAATTAAAATCAGAATTTTTTGTACCTAGCGTTAATTTGTTAAATCCATAAGCTATATATGTTGCTCCAACACCTTTGTTCCCTCTTGTTTCACTACCGTCTTTAAAAGAAATATTTGGGGCTAAAAATGCTTCGAATTCTTTTTGCTGAAACCCTATTCCATTATCAGCTATTGTGAATGAATTTTCTTGTAAGTTTATTTCTAACCAAAGTTTTTTTTCTAAATCAGCCTCTATTTTTTTTCTTTTATCTACTGCATCAAGTGAGTTTTGAATTAGTTCAGAGAAAGAGTCAAAAATTCCAACATAAGATTTTAAAATATTTCTAATCTCTCTTTTTTTAGCAGAATTAACGATTTCACTATCAAAATTATCTGAACTATTTAATGGGTCAAAGTCGTTATTTATCATTCGTTTTTTTTAATTATGTCTAACATCTGTACAACAGCAACTAAAAGCTATCAATACAAACATCCATTATTTTTTAATCCTTTCTTATTTCTATAAAAATTATATAGAAAAAACAAACATAGCTAAAGCAACTAAAAGAGTTTTACGGCTACCCGTAGACTAAGCACTTTTTTTATAAATTTTATGCAATACACATTTTTTATGAAGAAAAACATTGTGGTTTTATACTCTAAAACCACAATGTTGTTTAAATTATTTTAGTTTTAGAATATTAATAATGTTCGTTAATGTAATTGTAAAACTTCAAAACTATCAGCGGAGCGCGCTGATGCAATTGCAGAGTTTCGAAATCATCAGCGGGGCACGCTGATACAATTGCAGAGTTTCAAAACCGTCAGCGGCGCACGCTGATGCAATTGCAGAGTTTCGAAACCATCAGCGGGGCACGCTGATGCAATTGCAGAGTTTCAAAACCGTCAGCGGCGCACGCTGATGCAATTGCAGAGTTTCGAAACCATCAGCGGGGCACGCTGATGCAATTTCAAGACTATAAAAAAACACAAAACCAAAACAATATTGCTTTGGTTTTGTGTCTTTTAATAAAATAATTAGCGTATGCCCTTTGTAGAGCAAAATCCTCTTGTAATAGTTATTATTTCTGAAGATGCTTCTTAAAAAATTCAATAGTACGTGTCCATGATAAAGTAGCCGCTGGCTCGTCGTATCTTGGAGTTGTATTATTATGAAATCCGTGATTTACATCAGGGTACACAAAAGCTTCGTACTCTTTGTTATGTTCTTTTAGCGCTTTCTCAAATGCTGGCCAACCTGCATTTACTCTTTTATCTAAACCTCCATTATGAATCATTAATGGTGCATTTATTTTGGCTGTTTCTTCTTCAGAAGGTTGTCTTCCGTAATAAGGAACTGCAGCGGATAATGTTGGTACTTTTACTGCCATCATGTTAGAAATCCAACCACCAAAACAGAAACCTACAACTCCTATTTTTCCTGTACAATCTTCATGAGCTGCTAAATATTCGTATGCAGCTATAAAATCTTCTAACATTTTATTTTTATCTCTCTTTTTTTGTAACGTTCTTCCTTCATCGTCGCTTCCTGGATATCCACCAAGTGGAGTTAAAGCATCTGGAGCTAAAGAAATAAAACCTTCTAAAGCGGCTCTTCTTCCAACATCTTCTATATACGGATTCAAACCTCTGTTTTCATGTACCACAATAATTCCTGGTAACTTTTTGGTTGCTTTTTTAGGTTTTGATAAAAGTCCTTTTATTTTACCTCCTCCTTTTGGAGAATCATAAGTTATAAAATCAGATTGTAATCTTTTATCATCTTGCTGTACCATAATACTATCTACATAATTTGGTGTTATAAAACTAAGTAATGATGAAACGGTAATACCTCCAACGGCATAAAGCGATAATTTTTTTATAAATTGTCTTCTTTCTAATTTATTATGCGCATAATCATCATACAAATCAAAAACTTCTTGATTGATGTCTTCTTTTTTTAGTTCTTTCATTTCTTTAGTTTATTTGATTATTACTTTTTTTGAGATTCAATACTTACTATTGAAAACGATAATTCCACAATACATTTTGTAGTAGCAGTAGCGGATTTTGAGGACTAAAGTTAGTGAATAAAATTGTTAAGGAAATATTAAAAAACAAGCCATTACTTGTTATACTGTTTCTACTTTTTATTTTGTAAATGGTTTATTATCAAATGGAATGAAACTATTTGAAATAGAAAGAAAATTATTTTTCGATTTAACGATACGCTGCAGATTTATCGAGAAACTTATGTAAACGTAAAGGTTCTCGATACAATTTTATTTCGTTGCTCTTCATAAAACCACTCGAACTAACATTGGTGAAATAATTATTAAAAAAGCACATTACAACAAAAAAACCTCGCAATTGCGAGGTTTTTTTGTTGTAAATATATTACTGTTTGAAAACAAACAACTAGAACTATAAATCCTTAGTTATCGCCCTTCCATTTATCTAATTAATTTTTTGTATTTGATTCGTTTTGGCATTAAATCTCCACCCAAACGTTTCTTTTTATTCTGTTCATAATCAGAGAAACTTCCTTCAAAGAAATAAATTTGACTATCGCCCTCAAAAGCTAAAATATGTGTACATATTCTATCTAAAAACCATCTATCATGCGAAATTACTACCGCACAACCAGCAAAGTTTTCTAAACCTTCTTCTAAAGCTCTTAATGTGTTTACATCTAAATCATTCGTTGGCTCATCTAATAACAATACGTTACCTTCTTCTTTTAAAGTCATGGCTAAATGCAAACGGTTACGCTCTCCACCAGAAAGTGTATTTACCTTTTTATTTTGCTCACTTCCTCCAAAATTAAAACGACTTAAGTAGGCTCTAGAATTTACTTGCTTTCCTCCCATCATTACCAAATCTTGACCTTCAGAAAAGTTTTCCCAAATAGATTTTTCAGGATCTATATTTGAGTGTGCTTGATCTACATACGCAATCTTAGCAGTTTCACCTACTTTAAAACTACCAGCATCAGGAGTTTCTTCTCCCATGATCATTTTAAAAATAGTGGTTTTACCAGCACCGTTTGGTCCAATAATTCCAACGATTCCTGCTTGAGGCAAGTTGAACTCTAGGTTTTCATATAATAATTTATCTCCAAAAGCTTTAGAAACTCCAGATGCTTCAATTACATTGGTTCCTAAACGAGGTCCGTTAGGAATGTAAATCTCTAACTTTTCCTCTGTTTGCTTTTGATCTTGACTCATTAACTTTTCATAGTTCTTCAAACGAGCTTTTTGCTTTGTTTGACGACCTTTTGCTCCTTGACGAACCCAATCTAACTCTCGTTCTAATGTTTTTTGACGCTTAGAAGCCGTTTTACTTTCCTGTGCTAAACGTGTAGATTTTTGATCTAACCAAGAAGAATAATTTCCTTTCCAAGGAATTCCTTCTCCTCTATCTAATTCTAAAATCCAACCTGCAACGTTATCTAAGAAATACCTATCATGCGTTACTGCAATTACAGTTCCTTTATATTGTGCTAAATGATGCTCTAACCAATGTACAGATTCTGCATCCAAGTGGTTGGTAGGCTCATCTAATAATAAAATTTCTGGCTCTTGTAATAACAATCTACATAAAGCAACTCTTCTTCGTTCACCTCCAGATAATACACCTATTTTCTTATCTGAATCTGGTGTACGTAAAGCATCCATGGCAATTTCCAACTTGGTATCTAATTCCCAAGCATTAGAAGCATCTATTTGATCTTGCAATTCTGCTTGCTTTGCCATCAACTTCTCCATCTTATCGGCATCAGAATACACTTCTTCTAAACCAAACATATCGTTAATTTTGTTGTATTCATCCAAAATAGCTACAGTTTCTGCAACTCCTTCTCTTACAACTTCCATTACCGTTTTATTCTCATCTAACTGTGGTTCTTGCTCTAAGTAACCAACATTATACCCTGGAGAAAAAGTAACATCTCCTTGGAAGTTTTTCTCAACTCCTGCTATAATCTTAAGCAAAGTAGACTTACCTGATCCGTTTAAACCAAGAATACCAATTTTTGCTCCATAAAAAAAGCTTAAATAAATATCTTTTAAAACTTGTTTTCCTGTACTTTGATAGGTCTTAGAGACCTTATTCATTGAAAAAATTACTTTTTTATCGTCACTCATATTTTTTTATTGATAAATTTAAAATCTAAAACCAAAACTTACTTAAAAGTATATAATTCTCTACCTTTAATATATTAAACACGTCCTTTTAATGCATTGAAAACCCATGCATTTGCAAAAAAACCAAGTCCTACAGCTCCAAAACCATAACCTGCTATTTCATCATATTTAAATACTGCTAAACATACTAACAATATTCCCATTAAAACCATTATTAAAGTTGCCCAACTCAGGACAGTGTTTTTGTTCATTGACATAATCTTACTTGTTTTTCTTTATTTCGGGGGTTAATTTATAAGAAATAATATCCTTGATTTGCTAAACAAAGTCAATAAATACCATTAATATACTGGCTACAAATATCGGCAAATATTTTATTATTCCTATTTTGTTTTAAGACATAAAAAAAACCTCGTAGTTAACAAGGTTTTAAAACTTAAATGAGTTTCTATTGTTTTATATAAAATCGTTATTATTTTCGTGCTAACTTTCTAAGTGCAACCCACTGTTTCATCATTTCTCTTGCGTCTGTTGCAGGATAACCAACAACTGTTTTACCAGCTGCTACATCTGCAATTACACCAGAACCAGCACCAACTGTTGCTCCAGAATGTATGGTTGTATGATCTTTTATTGATGCACTTCCACCAATAACAACTCCGTCACCTAAAGTTACAGAACCTGCTAAACCGCTATTTCCTGCCATGATACAAAATTTACCTAAAATAGAATTATGACCAATTTGTACTAAATTATCTATTTTACAACCATCTCCTAAAACAGTTGCGCTAAATTTACCTCTATCAATACAAGAATTGGCACCAACTTCTACATAATTTCCAATAATTACATTTCCAATATGTGGTATTTTGGTTAAACCTTGTGCGCTTGGTCTGTAACCAAAACCATCTGCACCAATACTTACATTATTATGAAAGATACAGTGTTTTCCTATTTCACTTCGCTCTCTTATTACTGTTCCAGACCAAATTACTGTTTGATCTCCAATAATACTATCATCAAAAACAGAAACATTAGGATAAATAATTACCTCATCACCTAAAACTACATTTTTCCCTATGTAAGAGTTCGCCCCAACTTTACATCCTTTCCCTAAAGTAACTGAAGCATCAATTACCGCTGTTGGATGAATATCTTCATTAAAAACTGGTGGTTCTGGTTGAAAAGCTTCTAATAACATAGCCATTGCTAAATCTGCATTTTCTACCTTTATTAGTGCTTTTCCTTCGGAAGGTGTTATTGTTATCTTTTCACTTACAATAGCTGCACTTGCTGCTGAACTCTTCCATAATTTCACATATTTAGAGTTCCCGATAAATGTTATAGTTCCTTTTTTTGCTTTTTCAATTTGCTCAGGTGCTTCAATTTTATGATCACAAGCTCCTTCTAATTTTCCATTAACAAGCTGACTAATTTCTTCTACAGTAAATGATTTCATTATACTTTTTATAATTGTTTGTATTGATTTAGCATATTCAAGAAACTAGCGTCTCATTCCATTATTCATTCCTGCTGGTCCACCAGAACCACCACGACCGCCCATACTTCCTCTAGAAGAACCATTTCCGGCTGCAGGTCTTTTTGGTAATAAACTTTTCTTTTTCTTTTTTTGATACTTTAACCACTTTTTATTTTGCTTAGAACTTAAAATTTCTTCAAGCGCTTTATTCAGCTTTTCTTCATTTGAGCGAACTTCTTTTCTAACCTTTTCTAAAATGCCTTTAACATCTACTTTTTCTTTTTCCTCTAATCCTTTTGGTTTTTCCTGAGATGATTTTAACATTGCATTTACCAAAATATCTATTTGCTGAAAGTTTTTAGAATTTAAGAAAGAAATCTCTTTAATTTTATCATTATACTTTCTTAAAGCTTTAGAAACTAAATATTCTTTTTCCTCATCTTTTACTTTTATCTTTGAAATAACTTCATCAATTTCATAATAAAAAATACCTGAAACATCACTTGCATTAAATTTCGGTGGTTTTTGGTCTCCAGCTCCCTGTCCTTGACCTTGCCCCATTTGCTGAGCATAAAAAAACATGCTTTGTAAAACGACTAGTACAAAAATTATTTTTTTCATCTTTAAATTGTTTAATTCAAACAAAAATAGTGTTCTAAAAATTATTTATTGCCTACAATTTCATAAATAATAACCAATAGAAGGTAATTTAAAGAGCTGCAGCTAATCTACTTCCTTGATCTATGGCTCTTTTCGCATCTAATTCCGAAGCTGTATGTGCTCCTCCAATAAGATGAACATTTAATCCTTTTGCTTCTAAAGGCTCAAATAATTCTTTAAAAGGAGTTTGTCCAGCACAAATAATTACATTGTCTACAAGTAATACTTTTTGTTCTTCATTTTGAGTATAATGCAAACCTTCATCATCTATTTTAGTGTATTGCACTTCATTTATAAACTGAACATGTTTCTTTTTTAAATTTGCTCTGTGAATCCAACCTGTTGTTTTACCTAGATTTCCTCCAAACTTACCTTTACTTCTTTTAAACATAAAAACCTCTCTTGGAGATGAATGAACTGCAGCTTTAACGCCTTCAATTCCACTTCTTGCTTCTAAAGACTTATCAATTCCCCATTCTTGTAACCAAGCATCAATGTTTTGTGAAGTACTTTCTCCTTCATGTGTTAAATATTCAGAAACATCAAAACCAATACCTCCTGCTCCAATAACAGCAACTCTTTTACCAACTGGTTTCTTATGTTTTAAAACATCTAAATAACTTAATACTTTTTCATGCTCAACACCATTTATTCTTGGCATTCTTGGAGAAATTCCCGTTGCTAAAATAATTTCATCAAAATTACCATCAGCCAAATCATCAGCACTAACACGTCTGTTTAATTTTATCGTTACATTATGTAACTCTAACTGTCTCTTAAAATATCTTATGGTTTCGTAAAACTCTTCTTTTCCTGGAATTTGTTTGGCTATATTAAATTGTCCTCCTACTTCTTTATCACCATCAAACAAAATTACTTCATGACCTCTTTGCGCTGCTACAGTTGCTGCTGCTAAACCAGCTGGACCAGCACCTACAACTGCTATTTTCTTTTTATGTTTCGTTGGAATATAATTCAATTCAGTTTCATGGCATGCTCTTGGGTTTACCAAACAACTGGCAACTTTTTGCTCAAAAACATGATCTAAACAAGCCTGATTACAGGCAATACATGTATTTATTTCGTCATCTTTTTCTAATGCCGCTTTATTTACCCATTCAGAATCTGCTAAAAACGGACGTGCCATAGAAATCATATCTGCATGACCATCTGACAATACTTTCTCTGCCGTTTCTGGCATATTTATTCTGTTAGAAGTTATTAAAGGAATAGAAACTTCTTCTTTCATTTTTTGAGTTACCCAAGTAAATGCTGCTCTAGGTACTGAAGTTGCAATAGTTGGTATTCTTGCTTCGTGCCAACCAATTCCTGTATTAATAATTGTAGCTCCAGCTTTTTCTATCTCTTTACCTAGTTCCACTACTTCTTCCCAAGAACTTCCTTTTTCTACCAAATCTAACATTGACAAACGGTAAATAATAATAAATTCTTTACCAACAGCTTCTCTTGTTTGTTTTACCAACTCAATTGGCAAACGCATTCTATTTTTATAATCTCCACCCCAATCATCTGTTCTTTGGTTGGTTCTTTTTGCTATAAATTGATTAATTAAATATCCTTCAGAACCCATAATTTCAATTCCATCATAACCCGCTTCTTTAGATAATGTAGCAGAATTTACAAAGTCTTTAATTGTTCTTCGTATTCCTGAAGGTTTTAATTCAAAAGGTTTAAAGGGGGTTATTGGTGATTTTATTTTAGATGGCGCCACACTTAAAGGATGATAACCATAACGACCAGCATGTAAAATTTGCATACAAATTTTACCACCTGCTTCGTGTACTGCTTTTGTTATTACTTGATGATGACGTGCGTGTTTTTTTGTACTCATACGAGCCGAAAAAGGACCAGTCCAACCTTGAACATTAGGAGAAATACCTCCTGTAACAATTAATCCAACACCACCACGAGCTCGTTCTGCATAAAAAGCAGCAATTTTTTCGTATCCATTTTTTTCTTCCTCTAAACCAGTGTGCATTGACCCCATTAGAATCCTGTTTTTTAAGGTTGTAAATCCTAAATCTAAAGGCTCAAAAATATGTTTATACTTACTCATCGTTTTATATTTTTTTAAACTAAAATTTGCTATGCACGCATAACAAATGCAATATACGATTTTATGAAATACAAAAACTTAACAGCTCAATATTTTATTTTCTACAATAAAACAGATACTATTTTTTGAATACTCTATATTAAAATGGAACTTCTATAAACAGCAACTCTGAATTTAAATTAGCGCTTACAGTAAAACTATCGGTTTTTTCTATTAATAATGCATCTCTTTCTTGCAAACTTTCATTCTCTATTAAAACCTCTCCAGAAATATTCATTAAAAAAACTCCATAATTTGGCGACTTTAATGTATACTCAAAGGTTTTATTTTTATCTAAATCAATTCTAGAGATTAATGCATCTTGATATATCTTTAATCCGTCTTCATCATCATCAATAGCACTTACCAAAACTTGTAATTTATTCTTTCTTTCTTCTGAAGAAAATACTTTCTGATCATATCTTGGTGTTACCCCATCTTTATTTGGTAAAATCCATATTTGAAATAATTTTAAATCTTCTTTTGAACTTCCATTAATTTCAGAATGAAAAACGCCAGTTCCAGCAGACATTATTTGTACTTCTCCAGGTTTAATAGGCAACCACTCATTACTCATATTGTCTTTATGCTTTAAAACACCTTGTAATGGAATGGTTATAATTTCCATATTTTTATGAGGATGTTCTCCAAATCCCATACTTGGTGCAATTACATCGTCATTTAAAACTCGTAAAGCACCAAACTGAAGTCTATCTGGATTGTAATAATTACCAAAACTGAACGAATGATTGGCTTGCAACCAACCATGATTTGCTGATCCTCTAGAACTTGCTCTATGTTTTTGTATTTTCATCACCTTATCTAATTTTATCTAATAAATTACTTAATTGTAAAGCCTCTTCTTCTGTAAAATTCTCTAAAAAATCATAATCAATAGTTTTATCAATTTCAGATAATAATTTTAACCCTTCATTTGAAATATTTACATAAACTACTCTCCTATCGTGTTCGCAACGAACTCTTTCTATAAGTTTTTTATCGCACAACTTATCCGTTAAACGAGTTAAATTTGGAGCTCTTTCTATCATTCTCTCTTTAATTTCTTGGACTTTCATTGGTGCTTTTGCTCCTCTTAAAATCCTTAAAATATTAAATTGTTGTGGCGAAATACCATAGGGATTAAAAAACTCATTTTCTTTACTATTTAACCAATTAGCAGTATACTTTATATTAATAATTGCTTTTACCTTATTGTTGGGAAATTTAGATTGTATGTCTTTTGAAATATCTCCCATAACTATTGTATTAAATTTTCAAATTCGTTTACCGATTTCTTTAAACTCATTAATAAATCAGCATCAATAATTTTGTTCTCTTTAAAATTATCATAAAACTTTGGTAATGAAAATTCGCTTGCAATAATACCTCCCATATGCGGAAATCCGTTTTTTGCAATTGCTAATACTGAAGCTCCTCCTCTTCCTCCTGGTGAAGTTGCCATTAACAACATTGGTATTGAATTCCATAATTTTTGTTCTATACGAGACATCCAATCGAACATATTTTTAAAAGCTACAGTAAAATTACCATTGTGCTCTGCTAACGATAAAATAATTCCGTCTGCACTTTTAATTTCATTATAAAAATTGATAGCATTTACTGGAATTCCATTATCATTTTCTTCATCTATACCGTAAATAGGCAATGGATAATCATTTAAATCTAAAACATTAATTTTTTTATCAACCAAAAAACCTGAAGTGTATATTGCTAATTCTTTATTGATAGATTTTTTACTAATACTTCCTGCAAAAACAACTACTTTTTTCATGTTATATAATTTTTGATGTTACGTTGGTTTCTCCTTTTATCATTTTAACTACAGGACATTTACCTGCAACTCTTAATAATTCCTTTTTTTGTGATTCTGAAACTTCATTCTCAAAAGAAATCTCTTCTACTATTGATTTCTCTATTCCTTTTTGAGTTAATGTTTCCTTTTGAAATACTTCTACATATATAGTACCCACATCCCATTTTTTTCTTTCTAAATACACTCTAAGCGTCATAGAAACACATCCTGCGATGGCTGATAATAAATACTCTACAGGTGTTGGTCCAGTATCTCCTCCTCCTTCTTCCGTTGGACGATCTAACACTCCATAATGACTTCTCATTTTTGCTTCTGCTAAATACGCTTTTGGTGTAAGAGTTACTTTTGATGATACTTGTCCTTTCATTTTATATTTTTTTTCCAAATACATAAGATGTAACCAATAATACCATTGCTATTATTGCTCCAGTTTGTTCTCCATCTCCGATCATTACATGTGCAAAAAAAGCAAGTATAAAAGCAAAGAAAAAACCTGCATAAGCCCACTCTTTTAAAAATGTATCTTTAAAAAACCAAATTGTTATTAAACCTAAAACCTTAGCAATTCCGTATGGATAAATTATATACGTTGGATACCCAAACCCAGTAAACATTTTTGCTATAGTTTCATGATTAAAAAAGTACATTCCAGCAGATAGTAACATCATTAGCGTTAATAAACCTGTTGCTGTGTAATAAATTATTTTATCTCTTTTCATTTTATAAAAGTTTAAATTAGAGTTCAAAGGTAGTAAAAAACAATTTAATTACCATGGAAAATAAATCCACGGTAACTAAATACGAGTTAGTTTTATAGAAATAGTTTAAAAAATTGTAGTCAAAAATTAATTTATTAGTTATAATTTTACCGATAGTAGTATTATTGGCATTTAACTTATATGAAAGAATTATTCTTATACAAAGAAATCGAAAACAAATCTATTGTTTGGTTTAAAAATCAAAATCAGTATTTAATATTAGAAAACAATGCTGCGTATATTTTAAAAGAACTAAATAATAAAACACCTATTATTAAAATTGGTGAAGCATTAGCTAAAAAGTTAGCTGTTCCTTATGAAGCGGCTATTGATTTTATTAAGAATATTGAGACCAATTTATACCGACCAAATACAACAAAAGAGGATGATTTAAAAAAAGGGACTGAAAACACAACAATACCTTCTAAGTTTTCAATCACGAAATATTATACAATAAATGAACTTGTTTTTAAGATTGATTTTGAATCTGAATTGGAGGAGTATTTAATTCATCCAAAATTTTCTCATTTATCAACAGCACATCAAGATGCTTTTCACTTTCATTATAAAATATTTTCTAAAAACGATGAGACTACCTTAATTGTTGATGATAAATTTATTGGTACTTGGCATAGAAAAGATATTCATTATTTTCAAGGAAAGTTTTTAATGGAACTTACCCAACATATTCATCAAAAAGAAGAAAAAGATTGGATGGGAGTTTTTCATGCTTCTGCAGTTAGTAATGATAAAAAATCTGTGCTTTTCTTAGGAGATTCTGGTAATGGAAAAAGTACTTCTTTAGCTTTATTACAGGCTAATGGTTTTACTTGTTTGGCTGATGACTTTGTTCCAATGGATGCTACAAAAAAAGAAGTTTATAGTTTCCCAGCTGCCATATCTATTAAAAAAAGTAGCTTAGAAACATTACTTCCTATATATCCTGAGTTAAAAGATGCTGCGGAATATAATTTTAAAACTCTTAATAAAATAGTACGTTTTATTCCTCCCAACAACAGTAATTTTCATGCTTATTTACCGTGTAACGATTTAGTTTTCATTAAATATCAAAAAGAGAGTCCTACTGTTTTTAATACCATTTCTAAACTAGATGCTTTTCAGCAATTAGTTCCAGATTCTTGGATTTCTCCAATAGAACAAAATGCACAGCAATTTTTAGATTGGTTTGAGAATTTAAACTGTTATCAACTTACTTATTCTACTAATAGTGAAATGATAGCCACTGTAGCAAAAATTTTTAATAATGACATCTAAAGAGACTTTATTTTTTATTGGAAAATGTTTAACAATTAATCATGAAGAGCATAATAAAGTTTTAGTTGAATCGATTTTAGAAACTGATGAGATTAATTGGGATGATGTTGTTAAAATTAGTACTGCTCATTATGTATTTCCTGCTTTGTATTGCAACCTAAAAAAAGCTGATTTTTTAGATTATTTACCTGATGACTTAGCTGAATACATGCAACATATTACGGATTTAAACAGAGAACGTAATGAACAAATAATAACTCAAGCTAAAGAATTAAACGAACTATTACTTAAAAATGATATAACTCCTATATTTTTAAAAGGAACAGGTAATTTATTAGAAGGTTTGTATGATGATATTGCAGAACGTATGGTTGGCGATATTGATTTTTTGGTAGCAGAAAAGGATTGTTTCAAAGCCTTTAATCTTCTTCAAGAAACTGGCTATGTAAAAATAGGAGAACTCTATGATGAACATAGACATTTACCAAGGTTAACACATCCTAAAAAAATAGCTGCAATAGAACTTCATCGTGAAATGTTAAGAAAGGAAAAATCTGTTTATTTTAATTTTGATTCTATAAAAAATTCAACAATTACCATAAACAACATGCATTTCCTCTCTTTTAAAAATCAAATTAAACTAACTATTTTTTCAAAGTTTATAAATGATGATGCCTATCAATTAAAAACGATAAGTTTAAGACCCGCATACGACATTCTTTGTTTATCTGATAAAGAAGACCTAAATTTAGATAAAAATGAATATTTATCTAAAGAATTAAACGCTGGTTTATCAGTTTACACTTCTATTTTAAGCATACAACAAAAAGTATATGCTACATTTGACAACAACACCATTATTTATACTAAAAAGGCTATAGCATCAATAGGAAAAAATAATAAAACATCAAGATCTTTCTTGTTTTTAAAACATCGTATTGTGATAATACTTAAAGCTTTTTCTAAGAAGTCATATTTAAAATTTGTTCTTAGTAAATTTTTAGATCGTAATTGGTACAAAAGACGTTTTGGTATCTAAATCAAACCTTTAACCTCATCAAAATTTAAACCTCCATAATTACCAGAACTCATTAATAAAAGAGCTGTGTCTTTTACATTCTGACTAAATAAGAAAGTCCTAAAATCTTCTGGATTTGTGTAAATAATTAAATCATCTCTATCAAAAGCTTTTGCTATTTGTTCTTTAGTAACTTCATCTAACTGTTTTATTTTTACAGCAGCTGGTGAATAAAACACGACTGCTTTATCTGCATTATCTAATACTCCTTTATATTCTTTTAAAAAATCCGCATTTAAACTGCTATAAGAATGTAATTCTAAACAAGCAAAAAATGTTCTATCTTTATACTGCTTTTTTACTGCTGAAGTTGTTGCCATTACTTTAGAAGGCGAATGCGCAAAATCTTTAAAAATTACAGTTTCATTATTCTCTGCTATTTTCTCTAAACGTTTATTTGCTCCTTTAAAACTCTCTATTGCTTCATAAAAATCATCTTCATCAATTCCCATATGCTGACAAATCCATTTTGCTCCAGCTAAGTTTTGTAAATTATGATCACCAAAAATTTCTAAAGGTAAATCTCCTTCAGGAGTTTGTAAATATGTTATACCGTTTTCTATAAAATACTCAGGAGTTGTATAAGGATATTTTTTTATATGATTTTCAGAGGATTCAACAACATCTTTAACATACGCATCCTCTTCATTGTAAACCATAATCCCTCCGTTTATTAAGGAATCCGTAAATACTTTAAACTGTTCTACATAATTTTCAAATGTTGGAAATACATTTATATGATCCCAAGCGATACCACTTAATAAAGCAATATTAGGTTTGTATAAATGAAACTTTGGTCGCATATCAATAGGCGAACTCAAATACTCATCTCCTTCTAAAACAATAAAATCATTTTCTTCTGTTAAATGTACCATAGTTTCAAAACCATCTAACTGTGCTCCAACCATATAATCAATAGCACGATCATGATAATTTAACACGTGTAAAATCATTGAGGTTATTGTTGTTTTTCCATGCGAACCACCAATTACAACTCTTGTTTTATCTTTAGATTGTTCATACAAAAACTCAGGATAAGAGTATATTTTTAATCCTAATTCTTGTGCTTTTAACAACTCAACATTGTCTTTTTTAGCATGCATTCCAAGAATAACAACATCTAAATCGGTTGATATTTTATTCGGAAACCAACCAAACTCCTCTGGTAATAAACCATATTTATTTAACCTAGATTTTGATGGATCATGAATAATATCATCGCTACCAGTTACTTGATATCCTTTTTGATGTAAAGCGATGGCTAAATTATGCATTGCACTTCCTCCTATAGCTATAAAATGAACTCTCATTTACTCTTATTAATTAATGATGCGTAAAGATACTGAAGTAATTAGTACTTGTTAAAACTAATTTAATTATATTATTAAGCTTTGCTATCTATCACAAAATGACTTTCTTTGCTAAAAAAATCGCCCCCAACTTAATTTTTAAAGATGAAAAATAAAACTTTAAAAAAGCTAAATTTAATTTATCTTTTTTTTTTCTTTTGCTGTTTGTTTTTTTCAAACAGTATAATGGGTCAATGTGCTGGTTCAGATCATACTATAAATATATGTAATAAAGAACTTGATCCTACTTTACAAGAATTTAATTTATTTGATCAACTACAAGGTAGTCCAGGAACAGGAGGAGTTTGGACGAGCAACAATCGTGCAAATCAACATACTTTAGATAGTGAAAATAATACAGTAAACCTTTGGGCAATTAATCGCTTTGGCGAACACTCTTTTACGTATACTAACGAAGATTGTAACGAATCCGCTATAATAACTATTAATTTAGGAGGATATCCTGGAGAAGACAATGTAGATGGTGGTGCCAATGCTTGTAGTAGTGATTCGGGTGTAAATCTTTTTAGATTTCTAGACAACGAGCTATTAAATTTAAATGCCGATTTAAACGGAACTTGGTCTGGAATAGGTAATGCCGAAAATCATTTAACAGACAACTCTTTTAATGCTGAAACAGCAGGACCAGGAACATATAGTTTTATTTATACTGTAGATGCAGTAGAAACATGTTTAGAAAGAACCGCTTCTGTTGTACTAGAGGTCCACAGAGCTCCAAATTCTGGAATAGGAGAAGATTTAACTATTTGTGATTCTGAAGATTTTTCCGATTATATTAATTTCGATCTATTTAGTCTTATTACTGGACAAGACGCTAATGGAATATGGGTTGAGATTAATGGCACTTCTCAAATTTCAGACAGTAATGATTCTATTATAAATATAATGGAGATCTTTAACAATAATGGAAATGGAAGTTATAGTTTTGCTTATGTTGTAAATCCTACTCATGGTGTTTGTGATGAAAGTGCTACAACCGTAACAATATCAATACCTCGACTTTTTGGTTATTTCTCTGTTGGAGATTTTTGTGGTGAAAACTTATCTCAAATAAGTATATTCTATGACAATCCTTCAAGAATTTCTTTTGAACATGATTTAACCTATGAAATACGTAATACTATAACTAATGAATTAATTTATACAGATACTGTCATAAATATACAACCTATAATACCTGATGATGACGATATAAATTTAGATCCTACAATATCATCATATGTTTTAGAAACTGACATTACAATAACAACTCCTGGAACATATACAATAACAACAACTAGTATTGATAATGTTGATGGTTTAATTTGTTCTTCTTTAAGTATTTTAGATGATACTTTTACGGTATATGATCCAGAACCTTCCATAGTACAAACTTGTTTCGAGAAAGACGATATTGCTACTGTCACTATTGGCAATTACACTAATGCTAATGGAGTTTTAATTAACGAAACAAAGTTAGTAAGTTATACTGTAACGCATAATGGGCTTTCAGAAACAATAAGTAATTATTCAATTACTTTTATAAACGGAACAGCAACAATTCCTGTAGATTTAGCTTTATTTCCTGATAGTATTGAAGGTGATTTTAATATCATTTTTAATAATTTAAATAATGAAGGTTTAGGTTGTATTAATTACACTTTTCCTGTACTTTTTTACCCAGATGATATAACACTTGATTTACAAGTAGATAATCAATGTGATGCGACCAATATGGTTGTTATTATTGATGCACCTACTTTATTGGACGGAACTTATCAAATCACTTACGAAGTTACAGAAATAGGTAATCCTGAATTATTAATTAATAATGAAATTAACATTGTTGGTGGTCAAGCAAACTATCAAGTAGACATCTCTAACTTAGAAGAAGGGAATTATACTGTTGTTTTAAAAAGTATCCAAAACGATACTCATCCATGTAGAACTGTATTTGAGTTTGAACTTATGGAATCTTTTGCTGTAGGTGGAATACCTGATGCTCCTTTATTAGACGCAGAACAAACGTTTTGTTTTTCTGATTTCTCACCAAACGGACCAACCTTACAAGATATTGTAATAGGATCTGGTGAAAACTTAACTTGGTACGATACTATTGATGCTACAGATTCATTGGACTCAAATACTTTACTAGTAAATGGTGAAGATTATTTTGTTACTGCAGCCAATGGTAATAATAGTTGTGAAAGTTTACAAAAATCTGTTGTAACTGTTACAATTATTGAAGCAGGTACAGTTACAACAGGAGATGATAATCCTGTTTTTTGTAGTAGTCAAAATGCAACTTTAGAAGATTTAGATGTTACCGCCATTAATAATGGAACTTTTGTTTGGTATAATTCTAATGATGAAGTTTTAAACGAAACTACATTACTTAGCAACGAAACTTATTTTGTTGTAGAAAGTATAAACGGATGTGAAAGTGCAACAAAACTTCAATTTAATGTTACCGTTATAACTCCTACTATTCCTGTATTTACTGGTGAAACGGTATTATGTGCCTTAGACGAGTTAACACTTTTAGATTTAGAAGAAAATATTGCTCTAGAAAACAACGCAGTTTTGGTTTGGTATGATGAAAACGGTAATGAACTAAATACTTCAGATCTATTAGAAAATGATGTTAACTATTATGTTGTTCATAAAGAATCTGATTACGGTTGTGAAAGTGAACCTCTACTCATTTCTGTGAGTTTATCGAATTGTGATCCTGATGAATATGATTTCTTTATTCCTGATGGCTTCTCTCCAAATGGTGATACTATTAACGATACATTTTACATTCCAAATATTGCGTTTTTTTATCCTAATTACGATTACGAAATATTTAATAGATATGGACAATCTTTATTCAAAGGAGACGCAAATACACCTAGTTGGGACGGTACAAGTACTAGTTCGCAAACAGAAACTACTTCTGGTGTATATTTTTATATTCTCAATTATAACTTTGAGAATTTAAAACCAAAACAAGGACGAATTTACTTGAGTAAATAAATTGATAAGAAAAAGAATTCTATTTTAAATGAAAAAAAATATACTATTTTTTATTGTGTTCATTCTAAATTTTGTTGTTTTTGCACAACAAGATCCTCAGTACACACAATATATGTACAACCAAAGTATTATAAACCCTGGATATGCAACTAATGATTTAGGGATTATAAACTTTGGAGCAATTAATCGTTCACAATGGGCCTCATCAGTTGGGGCACCAAAATCTTTCAACTTTTTCATTCACACACCAATTAGTGAGAAAATTGAAATAGGAGCTTCATTTGTTGCTGATAATACAGGAGACGGAACTGTAAAAGAAAACAACTTTTATGCTGATGTTGCTTATGTTTTAAATTTAAAAGGAAATCATAAACTTTCTTTTGGCTTAAAAGCGGGTTTCACCAATTTCCGAAGTAGCTTTGACGGCTTTCGATTTCCAGACGACGATATTATAAATGGAGCAATAACCAATGATCCTGCTTTTGAAAATCAAAGTAAAATATTTCCAAATATTGGTGCTGGACTTTTTTATTTTACTGATGATTATTATGTTGGTTTTTCTGCTCCGAATCTTTTAAAAACACAACATTTAGATGATATCAATGGAATACAACGATTAGGTAGCGAAGAAATTCATTTATTTTTAACTGGTGGATATGTTTTTACTATTAATTCAGGTTTAAAATTAAAACCTGCTATTATGACCAAATATGTAAAAGGTTCTCCTGTTGTTTTAGATACTTCTTTAAACGTTTTATTTAATAACAGATTTGAAGGAGGAATTGCTTACAGAATAAATGATTCATTTAGTGCAATGTTTAACTTAAAAGCTACAACTTCTTTAAGAATTGGATATGCCTATGATTTTACAACATCTAATCTTGGTAACTTTAATTCTGGAACGCACGAAATAATGGTATTGTACGATTTGGATTTAACCGGATTAACAAAAGGCTACGACAAATCTCCAAGATTCTTCTAAAAAAAGCATGATGAAAAAAGCAATAACCTTTTTATTTACCTTATTTATTACATTTCTCTCTCAAGCTCAACATAAAGACTTAGAAAGAGCCAATAAATATTTTAAAAGAACTTTTTACACACAAGCAATTCCTTTATATGAAAAGTTTTTAAAAAACGAACAAAGTATTGAAGCTATTAAAAATTTAGCAGATTCGTATTACTATACAAGTAATATGAATAAAGCTTCTAAAAACTATAAATACTTACTAAAAAAATATAAAAAGTATGTAGATGAAAGTTACTATTTAAAATACGCAAATACTTTAAAGGCTTTAAACAAACATAAAGAAGCTAATAACATATTAAGGATGTTTTATAAAATAAATAATCCTGAGAAATTAGTCGCTTTAGAAAAAGAGATTGAATATTTAGAAAACATAGCAGCTTTAGGTGATCGTTTTACCATAAAAAGTTTGGGAATAAATACTCCAGAATCAGAATTTGGTGCAATTCAAGAAGGAAATACGGTGTTTTTCTCTGCTCCAAGAAAAGAAAACATGTATGGTAAAAAGTTTGGTTGGAATGGCCAACAATATTTAGATATCTATGAAGTTTCGGCAGATAAAATTCATTTAGGTGATAGTGTTACAATTCCTTTTTCTGAGAAAATAAATACCAAATTACACGAATCTAATATTGTGTTTACCAAAAACGGAAAAACGGCTTATTTTACAAGAAATAGCTCTGTAAAAGGAAAACGTAAAACAGATGGTAAAAAAATAACACACGTACAGTTATTTAAATCTGATTTTATTGATGGAGAATGGAAAAACATAACTTCCCTTCCTTTTAATTCAAATGAATATTCTACAGAACATCCTGCCTTAAGCTCAGATGATAAAACATTATATTTTGCCTCAGATATGCCAAATGGTTTTGGTTCTTTTGATATTTATAAAATTGCAATTTTAGAAGATGGATCTTTTGGAGAACCAGAAAACTTAGGTGAAACGATTAACACTCCTAAAAAAGAACAGTTTCCTTTTATCAGTAAAAACAATAAATTGTATTTTTCATCAAACGGACATCCAAATTTTGGTTCTTTAGATGTTTTTGTTAGTACACTTACAAATGGAGTTTTTTCAAAACCAGACAATGTTGGTTTTCCTGTAAACTCTGGTTATGACGATTTCTCTTTCAACATAAACTCCGATACTAATGAAGGTTTTTTTGCCTCTAACAGACTTGGTGGAGAAGGAAGTGATGACATCTATAAAATTAAAGAAGAAAAACCACTTGTAATTGAAGCTTGTAAACAATTTATTTCTGGTGTTATTACTGATGTTGATACGGAAGAAATTTTATCAAATGCTACTATAGTTCTTACTAAAAATGGAGAAATAGCCCAAAAAGCAACTACTGATAATAAAGGTAAGTTTAGTTTTACTGTTACTTGTAAAAGTTCTTATAAAGTAACAGCTTCTAAAACTGGATATACTACTGAACAAACAATTGTAAAAACAGATACTAAACGAAATAAAAACAATGATGCTTCACTTGCTTTAAAATCGTTAAAGGTTTTAGAAATGGAAAAAGCAATTGCCATACAATTACTTCAAGAAAAAGAACAAAAAATTAAGGCAGAAAATCTTGTTAAACTTCAATTAAAAAAGAAAGAACGTATAAAAGAAGTTATTGATAAAGAGAAAGATATTGTAAAATTAAAAGACAAAATCATCTATAAAACAGATGAAATTAATTTCGATTATAATCTGTGGTATTTAAGGCGAGATACTAAAAGAGCAATAGACAAAGTAATTGCGTTAATGAAAAAATATCCTGATATGGTTATTGAAATTGGTACACATACAGATATTAGAGGGAAAAACAAGTACAACTTAAAACTTTCTCAAAAACGTGCTACTTCCGTAAGAATGTATTTTATGGATAACGGTATTGAGCCCGATAGAATATCGGCAACCGGCTATGGAGAATCACAACCTCTTATAAAATGTGCTACAGAAGAAGCTTGTTCAGAGGAACAACATGAATTGAATAGACGTTGTGAATTTGTTATTAAAAAAATATATTAAATATATACACGCAACCTTTTATGGCTAATAACATCTATAGTATAGACTTGTTACGAACTAACGATACTCTTAATTAAAACAATATATAAAAACTTAATTCAAGTTCATTTAAATAAATGACACACTTAAGACGAACCAAATTGGTTCGTTTTTTGTTTACTTTATATTTTATTAAAAAGTATCTTTATAACAAACTCATTCATGCTACTAGTTTACTTTATAAAAACATAAGTTTACTTATTGTTTGTTGTAAAATTTATCAAATTAAAAGATTTTTGATTGAATTTAATTTTCAATATTATTATGAAAAAAAATACGCTATTATTATTTATGATTTTATTATTTTCTGCTTCCATAAATGCTCAAGACAACTTTAATCAGCTTTGGTTACAAGTAGAACGTTTAGAGGTTAGTAACTTACCAAAATCTGCTCATAAAATTGTTGACAAAATTTATGCAAAAGCTATTAAAGAAAAACAATCTCCTCAAATTATAAAATCGCTTTTTTATAAAAGTAAATTCTCTTTAATTTTAGAAGAAAACGCTCAATTAAAAGTTGTTAATGAGTTTAAAGAACATATTGCAAAAAGTTCTTTTCCAACAAAAAATGTGTTAGAAAATGTATTGGCAAACTTATATTGGCAATACTTTAATAGTAATAAATATAGGTTTTATAGACGTACAAAAACGGAAAGTAAAGTTGATAAAACTGATTTTAGAACTTGGGATTTAGATACGCTTTTTAAAGAAATTCATTATCATTTTGAATCTTCTTTATCAGAAGTAGAAAAGTTACAGAAAGTTAACATTAATACTTACAGCGATATTTTAAAAATTCAATTAGAAACAGAAAAATACCGTCCTACGCTATTTGACTTCTTAGCTAATAATGCTTTATTATTTTACAAAACTCCTGAAAATGCTATTACAAAACCAGCTTATGAGTTTAAAATAAATAACACCGATTATTTATGTGATGTGACAAGTTTTACAGATTTAAAATTATCTTCTAAAGATAGTTCTTCATTACAATTTAATACACTAAAAACATATCAAAACCTTCTTAAGTTTCATCTTAAAAACAATAATCTTGATGCTTTAGCTGACGCTGATGTTAATCGTATAAATTTTGTAGCACAAAATGCCACTTTTAACACTATTGAAAACAAAAAATTAGAGACCTTAAATAACACTAAAGAAATATTTAAAAAAGAAACTATTAGTGGTTTATACGATTTTGAAATCGCCAAAATATACAGTCAACAAGCTTTAAGTTATAACACTACAAAAAACGAGGATGTTCGTTTTAAAAACAAAGAAGCACTTGCAATATGTAATAATGTTATTAATAATTTCCCTAATAGTTTTGGCGCTAGAAAATGTAGTATTTTAAAAGATAATATACTACAAAAAAGCATTCAGGTTACTGCAGAGAAATACATTCCAACAAATACTAGTTCAAAAATATTAGTTGACTATAAAAACTTAAATAAACTTTTTTTAACTGTTTATAAAGTATCTGAAAAACAAATTGAAAAACTAAATAAAACTTCTTACTCAAAAAAAGTTGCCTTTATAAACACCTTGCAAAAAGAAACGAGTTGGCATACTACTTTAAGAGATGAAAAAGATTATTTAAAACACACCACCGAAGTTGTTGTTCCGAAATTAAATAATGGTAGTTATTTAATTGTTGCGTCAGAAGAAGTTATTTTGAATCCTGGTAGAATAATAGGAACTTCCGTTATTCAAATTACAGATTTAACTTTAGTAGAAAACCATTTAAACAACATTCATAATTATCAAGTAGTTAGCCGAAAAAATGGTCAACCAATTGCCAATGCACAAATACATTTACAAAACCCAAAAACAAAATACTATCCTCACATCAACAAAAAATTAGTAACAGATGCGAATGGTTTTGCTTCTTACAAGGTTGATGAATACTATAGAAATGTAAATGCTACTGTAACATTTAAAGACGATAGCGTTGTTTTTGGTAATTTTTATTTAAATCAAAATTATGATTATAATAGAACAAACAAAACTGATCAAACCTTTATAAAACCATTTATTTTTACAGATAGAAGTATTTACAGACCTGGTCAAACCATTTATTTTAAAAGTATTTTTATACAACAGAAAGGAGAAAACCATCAGGTTTTTAAAGACCTAAATGTTATGGTAACTCTGTACGATGTAAATAATCAAATAATAAAAACACACACTTTAAAACTCAACGAATTTGGTTCTGTTGCTGGTAATTTTACGTTACCCAACAACGGGTTAACGGGTAGTTTCCGAATTGAGGTTAACAGTATCAGTTATAATAGAGGGTATGCGCAAATTTCTGTAGAAGAATATAAACGCCCTAAATTTGCTACAGAATTTAAACCTGTAAAGAAAACGTATAAAATAAACGATTCTGTTACCGTAAACGGATTTGCAAAAGCTTTTTCTGGTGCTAATATTACCGATGCTAAAGTGGTTTATCGTGTACATCGCACGGTTCAATATCCGTCTTGGTACTACTCTTATTATTGGCGCATACCAAATCCTGCATCTTCTTCACAAGAAATAACGCATGGCGAAAGTATTACTAATGAAAAAGGTGAATTTAGCATTACTTTTAAAGCATTGCCAGATGACAGTGTGAAAAAAGAAAATCTTCCTGTTTTTACCTATGAAATTACTGCGGATGTCACCGATGTAAACGGAGAAACCAGAAGTGAAACCACACAAGTTAAAGTAGGTTATCATGCATTATTAGCGAATATTAATATCGATGATAAAATCAATAAAAAAGACAAAAACACCCTTTTAAAAATTGATACCAAAAACTTAAACGGCGAATTTATTCCTGCTACTGGAACGGTTAAAATTTATAAGTTAGTAGCGCCAAAAACCGCACAAAGAAAAAGAGTTTGGGACGCACCAGATTATCAAGACATAATCGAAACAGATTTCCGAGAATTGTTTCCTAATGAACCTTATAACAATCAAGAAGCCAATGAAAAAGATTGGATAAAAGGTGCTGTAGTTTTTAACAAAAATTTTGATACTTCAAAATCTAAAGAATTCATCTTAAAAAACAACAAAAAATGGATTTCAGGAAAATACATCGTTGTTTTAGAAAGCAAAGATAAATTCGGACAAACCGTTAAAGATGAAAAAAGATTTGACCTTTTTACTACGAATGAAAAAACAGTTGCAGATAATCAACTATTTTTTATAAATACTGATAAAAAAGAATATCAACCTAATGATATTGTAAATGTAGAAATCGGTTCAACTTCTAAAGATATAACAGTAGTTGTACAAATTGAAAAAGACTATAAAATTATTCAAACTAATTTAATTCATTTAAATAACGAAATTAAATCGTTAAGTATTCCTGTGACTAAGCAAGATATTGGTGGGTTTGCGGTTAAATATCATTTTGTAAACTACAATTCTTTTAATAGTGGTAGTTTGTTAATTAAAGTTCCAGAAAAACGAGAACCTATTGAATTAATTACCAATGTTTTTAGAAATAAATTACAACCAGGTCAAGAAGAAACTTGGAGTTTTAAAGTTAAAAATGATAAAAACGATAAAATTACTGCTGAAGTTTTAGCATCTATGTACGATGCTTCTTTAGATCAGTTTAAACCACATAGTTGGTCTTTTAATCCTATTACACCAAAACCAACATATTATTCTCATAATAAAAGTCAAGCTAGGTTTTCCTTTGATAAGATTAATTTTAGTGTTATCAATTCTTATAACGGATACGCTAGCTATCCTATTATTTACAATAATAAATACAATTGGTTTGGTTTTGGCTTAAATAATAGTTGGATAAACAACAGTTATTTAAATGAAATAAAAAGAAAATTAACCAGTGAGCGTAAAGAATTTGACAGAACTATTAGTGGTGTTATAACCGATGAAAAAGGAGCTCCGTTACCAGGAATTACTGTATATATTAAAGGAACTGTTTTTGGTTCTACAACAGACTTTGATGGTAAATATACCATCAAAGTTAAAAAAGGAGATGTATTAGTTTTTAACTCTATAGGATATTTAGACAAAGAAATTTCCGTAACTGATGATTTTGAAAATATCAATGTAAAACTTAAAGAAGATCTCAACGCTCTTGATGAAGTAGTTGTTACCGCTTTAGGAATTAAAAAAGAAAAAATATCATCTAGTTCTAAACGTGCTCTTGACCCTGGCCTTCGTAGACCTGCTCCTGCAATGGCAATGGAAGTCGTTGAAAATGATGTCGAAGAAGAATTAACTGGAGCAGGCTTTAATTCTCTTGAAAGAAAACAAGAAACTAAATTAACAGAAAAAGAAGAAGAACTATCTAACGTAAAAGCCCGAACTAATTTACAAGAAACTGCTTTTTTCTTTCCACAATTAAAAACCAACGAAGAAGGAGAAGTGAGTTTTAATTTTACGACTCCAGAAGCCTTAACTAGTTGGAAATTGCAATTATTAGCACATACCAAAGATGCAAAACACGCTTCTAAAACCTTACAAACCGTTACTCAAAAAGAATTAATGGTGGTACCAAATGCGCCTCGTTTTTTAAGACAAGGTGATGCTATTGTGTTAAGTGCTAAAATTAGTAATCTGTCGGATAAAAACTTGAACGGCTTAGCGCAATTACAATTAACAGATGCCATAACTGGAAAAGAAATTAATACCGATTTACAAAACAATATTAAAAATAAAGAGTTTACAGTTGATACAAATGGAAACACCAATGTTTCTTGGGAATTAACCATTCCGTATACTTTGCAATCGGTACAATATAAAATTGTAGCAAAAGCTGGTGATTTTTCTGATGGAGAACAAAACGTGTTGCCTGTTTTAACCAACAGAATGTTAGTTACCGAAACCATACCAATGTGGGTGCACTCTAATCAAACGAAAACATTTTCATTAGAGAAATTAAAAAATCAGACTTCGACTTCGCTCAGTCACCATAAATTAACTTTAGAAGTAACTTCTAATCCTGTTTGGTATGCTGTTCAGGCACTACCCTACTTAATGGAATATCCGTATGAATGTGCAGAACAAACTTTCTCGCGTTATTACGCAAATACTATTGCTAGTTTTGTAGCGAATTCGAATCCTAAAATTCAAAAAGTATTTAATGCTTGGAAATCTTCAGATGCATTATTGTCTAACTTAGAAAAAAATCAGGAATTAAAATCGTTAATTATTCAAGAAACTCCTTGGCTTAGAGACGCACAATCGGAAACCGAACAAAAAAAGCGAATTGCCTTATTATTCGATTTACATAAAATGAAAAATGAGCAAGAAAAAGCCATCAATAAATTAAAAGACATTCAGAAAAACTCTGGTGGTTTCCCTTGGTTTAAAAACGGTCGTTATGAAAGTAGGTTTATAACACAACATATTGCTACTGGTTTCGGTCATTTACAAAAATTAGGAATTTCTGATTTTGATACTTCAACCAAAAAAATGATTAAAAATGCTGTTTCATTTTTAGATAATGAATTAGAAGAACAATACAGCTTACTATTAAAAAAAGCAACTGAAATAAAAGAACGCGCAAAAAACAAAACTAAAGGAGAGAAAGCCTACAAAGACTATTTAGCTAAAAATAATCTTGGTTATTTTACCATTCAGTATTTGTACATGCGTAGTTTTTATAAAGATTTAAAAATCAATAAAAAAACTCAAACCGCAGTTGATTATTACACCAATCAAACCATAACGTATTGGAACGATTATAACCTATATGCAAAAGGACAAATTGCTTTGAGTTTGTTTAGAAATGATCAAGAAACTACAGCAAAAAAAATATTAAGATCATTAAAAGAAAACAGCATTACTTCGGACGAATTAGGCATGTATTGGAAAGAAAATACTGCGGGATATTATTATTATCAAGCTCCTGTAGAAACCCAAGCTTTATTGATTGAAACTTTTTCTGAAATTGAAAACAATACCGAAACTATAGATAATTTAAAAATTTGGTTGTTAAAAAACAAGCAAACCAATCGTTGGAAAACAACCAAAGCAACAACAGAAGCTGTTTATGCTTTGTTATTAAATGGTAGCGATTGGATTTCTGTTGAAGAAAGTGTGGCAATAAAAATTGGCGATAAAAATATTGATCCTAAAAAACTAAAAGATGTAAAAGTTGAAGCTGGAACAGGTTATTTTAAAACCTCTTGGAATCGTGAAGAAATCACCCCTAATATGGGAGAAGTTACCATTACTAAAAAAGAAAATGGGATTGCTTGGGGAGGTTTATATTGGCAGTATTTTGAAGATTTAGATAAGATTACTTCAGCAGAAACTCCTTTAAAGCTAAAGAAAAAACTATTCTTAAAAGTGAATAGCGAAACTGGTAAAGAATTGAAAGAAATCAACGAAAACACTAATTTAAAAGTTGGTGACTTAATTACAGTTAGAATTGAATTACGTGCAGACAGAGCTATGGAATTTATTCATATGAAAGACATGCGTGCTTCTGGTGTTGAACCTATAAACGTACTTTCTAAATACAAATATCAAGATGGTTTGGGATATTATGAAAGTACTAAAGATGCTGCCACTAATTTCTTTTTTGATCGTTTACCAAAAGGAATTTATGTTTTTGAATATGATGTTCGTGTTAATAATGCTGGTAATTTTAGTAATGGAATTACCACAATACAAAGCATGTATGCACCTGAATATAGCAGCCATTCTAAAGGAGAACGAATTCGAGTGGAGTAATAATAAAATAAGCCTCGTTTAAAAATTTAAACGGGGCTTATTTTATTGTTAGATTTATTGACAAAAAACTAATCATTAGTTAATTGGAGGATCCAAATATCTTGTTGAGCTTTTCCATTTTGAAAAGTCCCTGGAACATGTTTTAATACTGTCAAGTTATTTTCAGTACACAACTTTTCAAAAAACAAAGGAGATTGATACGATGCAAACAATCTATTCCCTTCTTTTTTATAAGAATGTACTACTAACTCTCCTAAATCATATTTTTTTTGTTCACTATCAAGTAATTTAAATTTATGTACTTCTCCATGTGTTGTTAAGAAAATAATTCCTTTATTTTTAAGAACTCTTGTTAATTCTTTCATCCAAGAATAATGTAGATTTTCTGAAAGATGAGTAAAAATAGATATCCCATAAATAACATCTAAAGAACTATCTTTAAAATCTAAAGAAGGATTTAATTGATTATTTTTAAAATGAATCCCTTCTAAATTTTCTCTACACCATTTTATATATTTATCGTTATAATCTGTTCCATAAAACGTATTCGAATCGTTTAATAAGGAAGGAAGGAAGGAAGGTGTCTTACTATTCTTCCTGTTCCACATCCCCAATCTAAAATAGATCTTTTTTCTAACTCAATAAACTCTGTTATATAATCTAAAACCCATTGCGCAGTATGTTTTCCATTTGTATAAAACTTTTCATAATTTAAAGTAAATGTTTCATACATATAAAAATCAGGCGGAAGCTTTACATTCGGATTTTCTTTTTTAAACTTATCATTAAGCTTCCTGTTTTTATTTTTTTGAATGAGAAACTTAATTTGTTCTATTAGTGGTAACAAATGAAGCTTATTTATTATTTTTTTTATAAAAACTTTCTTCATAATTATTTATTTTCTACAATTAAAGCAAATATTAGAAAAATAAATAATTAATAAACCATTACAATTCTTTTATTAATTATTATTACTGTTTAATATCATTTTAGAAAAACAAAAACTAAGTTAAAACCTATGTTTTTGTTTTTCTAAATATGATTTTGTTTATATACTATATAAACAATATTACCTCAACAATAACCGTTATGGACATTGAAGGTAAAGAAGTTTTAAAACAGACAACCAATTTTGAAATGATTGATATTTCTAAGTTACCTTCTAATTATTATTTGTTAAAAATAATAACCGATGAGAAAATTACAATTACTAAAAAAATAATTAAGAAATAAAACTGTAAATTGCTCTGATTTTAAAATCAAAATCAAATAAAAACATATTTAAATTTAAACCCCAAAATTATGAGAAAACTACTTTTATGTATTAGTTTTTTAACTATTTCAATTTTTACAATGAATGCTCAAGAAATTTCTAAAAATGCAATAGGAATTCGTTTCGGAGACAATAATGGTATTGGTGCAGAAGTATCTTACCAAAGAGCTTTAGGTAGTAACAATCGTTTAGAAATTGATTTAGGAATTCGTGGTAATAGCGATAATAGTATTTTTAAAGCTACTGGATTGTACCAATGGGTTTGGGAATTAGAAAACAACTTTAACTGGTACGCTGGTGTTGGTGGTGGTTTATTATCTGGTAACAGTTCTGCTATTTTTGGTGCTGGTGTTGTTGGTATTGAATATAATTTTGACATTCCTTTACTAATTTCACTAGATTTTAGACCAGAGTTTGGTATTACTGGTGCTTATTACGATGGTTTTAACTCAGATTTTGGTTTGGGTGTTCGTTACCAGTTTTAAAAAATAATATTTACTCAATTTAAAACCCGAAAGAATAAATCTTTCGGGTTTCTGTTTTAATATATTTTACCTAAAAATTAACACTATTTTAGTTTTTAAAAACCCTAAAAATATACTAATTTTGAATAAAAAATAATTCATGAAAAAGCTACTTTTAACAATAGGTATACTATCCTGTGCAATCTTTAGTTCTAATGCTCAAGAAATTTCAAAAAATGCAATAGGAGTTCGTATTGGAAATAATAATGGGTTTGGAAGCGAGGCTTCTTATCAAAGAAAATTAAGTCAAAATAATAGATTAGAATTTAATCTTGGATTTCGTGATCGTTTTGATAGTGCAAAAATTACCGCTTTATATGAGTTCGTTTGGGAATTAGAAGATAATTTAAACTGGTATGCTGGTTTTGGTGGTGGAGTTGTTACATCTAATAGCGCAACTATTTTTGCTTCTGGTGTTATTGGTTTAGAATATAACTTTAAGTCTCCTATTCTTATTTCTTTAGATTACAAACCAGAGTTTGGTATTACAGGACATGCATATGATGGTTTTAACTCTGATTTTGGTTTGGCTGTTCGTTACCAATTTTAATAACTAACCTTATTACTTAAAAAACACTAACTTTTATTAGTTACTCAATAATAAAAAAGACAGTCTTAAAAATATTTTTAAGACTGTCTTTTTTTATTGAAACACTATTATACAATTTATGAAATTTAAATTCGCATATGTCTGTTCGTTTTCTATAAAGAGTAACAAAATAAAATTGTATCGAAAACCTTTACTTTAACAGTACCTTCTCGACAGTTTTAATGAGTATCGCGAAGCACAGAATTATTTTTCATTATATTGAAAATAACTTCACTTAAAGTGATAGCATAGTTATTTGTGAAATAAAAATCCGTAAACAATATAAAATTCATTTTTGAAAATTTTAATTAACAGTTTTGCTATAACACAATTATTATATTTGTTTGCTACTAACCTACTTAATTGTTTCTAATGAAGAAAATATTGCTAGTCTTTTTAACTGTTTTATGCTTCAATTGTCAATCTAAAAAAAACTACGATTTTACCACTGTTTTTGAGAAATCTAACGGTTTAGAAACTGCTACATATTCAGAAACTATTTCTTTTTATAATAAACTTGCTAAAACATATCCTGCTATTTCAATAGATTCTATAGGGGAAACTGATGCTGGAAAACCTTTACATATTGTTACACTAAATCTTGATGAGAATTTTAACTTTTCTGAAATAAGACAAAACAAACGCATACTATTAATTAATAACGGTATTCATCCTGGAGAAAGTGATGGTATTGATGCAACTATGTTATTATTTAGAGACATTGCTAACGGAAAAATTAAAGCTCCTAAAAATACTGCTCTTGTAACGATTCCTATTTACAATGTTGGGGGAAGTTTAAATAGAAACTCAACAAGTAGAACCAATCAGAATGGACCAGAAAATTATGGTTTTAGAGGAAATGCTCGTAATTATGATTTAAACAGAGACTTTATAAAATGTGATACAAAAAATGCACAAACATTTGCTCAGATTTTTCATACTGTAAAACCTGATGTTTTTATTGACAATCATGTAAGTAATGGTGCAGATTATCAATATACATTAACACATTTATTTACACAACATAATAAACTAGGCGGTGATTTAGGTAATTATTTACACACGGAAATGATGCCTGAATTAGAACAAAAACTAACACAAAAAAAATGGGATATTACTCCCTATGTAAACGTGTTTAATGAAGTTCCAGAAAAAGGATTTTCTCAGTTTATGGATTCACCTAGATATTCAACAGGTTATACAACCTTGTTTAATACCTTAGGAATGATGGTAGAAACTCATATGTTAAAACCTTATAAACAACGTGTACTTGGAACTTATGAATTAATGATTTCTATGCTTGAAATTATTGAAAAAGATAGTAAGAAAATTAAATCCTTAAAGAATAAATCTCAGCAATTTTTTCAATCACAAAAAACCTATGCTTCATCTTGGGATATTGACACTTTAAAATCTTCTACATTACAATTTAAAGGTTTTGAAGCAGAACGTATACAAAGTAAAATAACAGGTTTAGACAGACTTAAATATGATACTTTAAAACCTTTTACAAAAGCAACAACATATCAGAATTATTTTAAACCTAAAATTGTCGTTAACATACCTAAAGCATATATAATACCTAAAGGTTGGTATAACATAATTAAGCTATTAAAATTGAACAATATTAAAATGCGTCAACTACAAAAAGATACTACTATTACTGTGGAAAGTTATCGTATTAAAGATTTTAAAACTCGTAAAAGTCCGTATGAAGGTCATTATTTACATTACAATACTTCTTTGTCTGCAAACATAGAAATACTTCAATTTAAAAAAGGCGATTATAGTATTGAAACAGATCAATTAGGTATTCGTTATTTATTAGAAACTTTAGAACCTCAAGCACCTGATTCGTTTTTTAATTGGAACTTTTTTGATACTATTTTACAACAAAAAGAAGGGTTTTCTCCGTATGTTTGGGAAGATAAAGCACTGGAATTACTCTCTAAAAATCCAGTACTTAAAACAGAGTTTGATTTAAAAAAATCCAACGATACTTCTTTTGCTAACAATTGGTATGCACAACTAGATTGGTTGCATAAAAAAAGTGCTCATTATGAAAAAGCACATTTAAAATATCCTGTTTTTAGGGTTTTAAAGTAGTTTTAGTTATCATAAAATAACTGAAATTATATTGGTTATATTATCAATGTAGTGTTGAGATTATGTGTTAATCCACCCTATCAAAAAAGAACAAGTAGAAATAGTTATTTATAAATTAAATAATAGACCTAGAAAGAGATATAACTTTTTTCAGCCTTAATCAAATGTTCAATCAAAATATCAAAAACAAAAGTAAGGTTTCCTTTATGTGTTGAATCCACCAAAAGAAAAAACCTTATAATCTATATATTAAAAACACTTTAATATATAGATTATAAGGTTTTTGTAATAAATTTATTGGTATTACTCTTTTATAAGTTTTATAAAATTACTGTTACCTTTGTTATCATTAACTTTTAAAAAGTAAACCCCAGTATTCAGTTTTGAAATATTAAAATCAGTCTGATCCTCAGAAAATTTTAACAATTCTTGACCCGAGATATTATAAATGAATATAGAAACAAAGTCTTTAGATATTTTAAATGAATCTTTTACTGGATTCGGATATATAGTAAATGTAGAATCCGTTAATTCATTTGAGTTTGTAGAAAGAGATTCATTTTCCCCAACTAAAAATGCTCCTAAAGGACGCTCGTAAACTGTAGCTTCTGCGTTAAGTTCAAATTGTTCATTTAAAAATGTTAATATTTCAACTTCATCATCTGAGGTTGTTCCGTCTGTAGAGGTTGTATTTGAAAAAGTAACTGCCCCTCCTGCATCTGTAATCCTTTTTGCAAATCGATAAGCTTGATCATTATCAAACATTAAATCCGAACGTTCGCTAGACCATGTTGCTCTTATAGGTAAAAACAAATGTTTTAATGTTTGCTTTTCATTTTCATATATAGATATTGATGACTCTTCAATATCAGAAACTGTAAACTCTTCATAAGCCCAAGAATTAGGAGGAGCTCCTTGCCCTAAAGGTGTAATATGTCCTGCTGTAAAGTCTGACCAAGGATTTGTTGCCGTCATCTTTATAATAGCATAATCTCTATTAGGATCATCATCAGTTCCATCAACACCTACCGCTTCATCAATTCCATCAGTATCTACCTTCATTAAATCTCCATTTTCGTCTACAAAAGAATCCTTATCAATATTTGTTGATATCATAGTATTTGGTGCTGCATTACGAACCATTTGTATAAATTCAGCTCTTTGCTCAAATGTACTTACTTCATCATCTTCTTCTGGTTGTTTATTTGAATTGTAACTTCCGAACGCATCAAACCAATAACCATCTACACCTAACTCTGTAAAACGTTTTATATAACCTTCACAATAATTCATCCAAGCCGCATGACCGTCACCTTCAAAATAAGTATCTACATAATTATTCCAGGCCACTGCGCCTTCTTCTGTAGCTCTTGAAGCTGGACTTAAACTGTTAACATATAAAATAACTTTTTTACCTCCTGTTTTTAAAATATTAATAACATCAATAATAATTTGTTCGTTTTCTAAACTAGGCACAAATTCTTCATCTACAACAGAATTTTCAGCTCCCATTACAGTATCTACATTAGGGTTTGTTCTTAAAGTCCACAATTGAGAGTTTGCATTGTTAGTACCATTGGTCATTACATGGCCCATTGTAGGATAGTTATTTGCCATTTCTTGTGCGCCTGCAATATAATCATAGGCTTTACCACCATCAGCTTCTGAAGCAACATATTCATCTAAATCTTCACCACCTCTTACATAAAAACGTCCACCCCATGATCCTTTTAGTACATCTACAAGTGGGTCTTCTTCAAGTGGTTCAGGCACAATTTGTTCTTGTAAAACAGAACCATATATTTGGTCTACATAATAGGTAACGTCTGATGTTGATTCTTGTCCATTTCCATAACCTATATATATTTGATTGTAGCCATCTTCTAAAAATCCGTCCGAAGGTAAATCACCTTCGTTAAAAACAAACGAGAATTCTTCCCATTCTTGGCCTTTTGAAAAATTTAATGTAACTGCCTTAAGATCTCCTGTAGTTGTATTTTCTATATACAAACGTATACGATCGATATCTGACAAATCTACCGTTGGTATATCTACATATGCTTTAAGGCTTATCGTATATGTTACATCTTCTAAAAGGTTTTGTGATAATTCAAAATAAGAAAAACCTTTAGTAACATCTGATTCTCTTACAAACTTAGAAGTTACTTCGTTTGTATTTATACCATTGGTATCTGGATTGGTTTCATTAATAGAAAAAGTACCGTTTAGAGAGCTTGTTTGTAAAATGTTTTCCGCTGTAGTTTCATTTTCGTACCAAAGAAACTGCGAATGCATTTCGTTTCCAAGTAAGAAAAGAGTACTAATAATGTATAATTTTAATTTCATTGAGGATTGGGGGATTGGGGATTAATTATTATTTATATCTGCTAAATTAATGATTTTTATTGTTTTAATGAGTTTTTTTATATTATAAGAATGATTTTAAACCACTATATATTTATTTTTATAAATAGAACTTTTAGGTTTAAAATTCCTGTAAACGATTATATTCGATAAAAAAAGTAATGCCAATTGGCTGTATTATCAATATAGTGTTGAGATTATTAATCAAGTAACCATAATGAATTTCAAAAAAGAGATCCTAATTTCGTAAGAACAAATTTTATAGAACCTCACGAGATAGTTATTATCAAATATCCTAAAATAGATGATAAATTAATTCACGGTTATGAATTTCATTGTCAAATTGAAAGGCCCGCTTGGACTTGGAAATTTTATTTATCTACCTTTGATGAATTTACCAATAATGATATTTGTGAAATCAAATATATAATAAAACAGTTCGTACATAGACACAAGAACTAACTACACCAAAAGTCGCTGTTGCACAGCTTCTTATTAATTTGTTTCTTATCAATCTTTCTTCTTCTTTTTACTCGCTTTTGCTAATGGATTAAAATCTAGTGCTAATTGTAACCAATAGTATAAATCTTCTTCCATATCTATCGCTTCATCATTTAAAAAAACATAACCTTTCATTGGTCTTCCTGTAAAGTTCATTTCATTACATCCATGTTTTGTTAAAGATTCTTCATAAATATCAGGATTAATCCTTGCCATAATTTCATCTTTAATAATACCAACACACATTTTATCATCTATCATATAACATAAACCACCCATCATTTTTTTTGCTATAAAAGGAATTCTTTTTTCATCAAAAAAACGCGAAACTCTATCTGCTAAAAATTCATTAAAAGCCATTTATAAAACGTTTTTATTTCATTAAATAAATATAAAGAAATTATTAACTGATTAACATTTTAATAATCTTAAAAAAAGATTGTGATTACTTTTTGTTGATTATTAATAAACCTGTTTAAATCTTCTCAACTATAATTTAGCTCTTTAAATAAAACTACCACACAATGAGAAAAACGATATTACTAACCTTAATCTGTCTTATAACAACATTTATATACGGGCAAGATAATACAGGTTTAAAGGGACGAATTTTAGATGAGACTAAGCAACCTTTACCAGGTGCTACAATTGTAATTACTGATGTTAAAAAAGGAACTTCATCTGACTTTAATGGTTATTACGAGTTATTAAACCTTCCGCTTGGAAAACATGTTATTACTATATCTTTTATTGGCTACACAACTTTAGTAAAAGAAATTACGGTTACTAATACTCTTCAAATAGTAAACTTTAATTTAGTTCCACAAACCAATAAACTAGACGAAGTAATTATTGCGGGTAGTATTACCAGAGGACAAGCAAAGGCTTTAAATCAACAAAAAAACAAACAAAATATTACCAATATTATTTCTGCGGATCAAGTTGGTAAATTTCCAGATGCCAATATTGGAGATGCTTTAAAAAGAGTTCCGGGTATTGCTATGCAAAATGATCAAGGTGAAGCAAGAGATATAATTATTAGAGGTTTGGCCCCACAATTAAATTCTGTTACATTAAATGGCGATAGAATTCCTTCTGCAGAAGGTGATAATAGACGTGTTCAAATGGATTTAATTCCTTCTGATATGATACAAACTATTGAGGTTAACAAAGCTGTTACTCCTGATATGGAAGGTGATGCAATTGGTGGTTCTGTTAATTTAATTACACGTTCGGCTCCTAATGTTTTTAGAGCTTCTTTAACAGGTTCTTTTGGAATTAGCCCAATTAGAGAACTGGCTAATTATAATTTATCTGCCATTGTTGTGGATCGATTGTTTGATAAAAAATTAGGATATGTTGTTAGTACTTCTTTTAATTCTAATGATTACGGTTCTGATAATGTAGAGTTTGTTTGGGCTGAAGGTGATAATGGAAATTATATTGAAGAGCATGATATTAGACGTTATGATGTAAAAAGAGATAGAATGAGTGCTTCTTTAAATTTAGATTTTGTTGTTGATAAAAACAGCACATTCTACTTTAAATCTATGTACAACCAACGAAAAGATTGGGAAAACAGGTATCGTTTAAGTTTTGTTGATGTTGAAGAACCGGATGTTGATAGTTTTTCTGCTGCAGAAGTAAGACGACAAACAAAAGGTGGAATTGCTAGTAACGATAATCGTAGATTAGAAGATCAGCGTACGTACAAACTATCTGTAGGTGGTGATCATATATTATTTAATACGATTAAATTAAACTGGAAAACAGGAATTTCTAGTGCTAGTGAAGTTAGACCTAATGAACGTTATGTTCGTTATGAAAATACAGATGTTAGTGTTTTTCAAGATTTTTCAAGAAATCAATTTCCTACATTAACTCCTACAAATACAGATTATAACAACCCGTTATTATTTGAATTTGATGAAGCTACTGAAGAAAAAAAACATACACGCGAGAGAAAAATAAACTCTAAATTCGATATTCTTATTCCTATAAATACTTCTGGAGATTATCAAAATTCCATAAAAACAGGTTACAAGTTCAATAATAAAGAAAAGCTTCGTAAAAATAATTTTTATGAATATGATTTAGGCATTAATTATATGAGTGAAACTGAAGTGAAAGACTATACGTTAACTGATTTTTTACCTGGTAGTAATTATGAATTAGGTACATTTACTTCATCAGAATATTTAGGTGGTTTAAACCTAGAAGACGGAGAAGCTGTTTGGGATGAATTTGTTCCTGAGAATTATAATGCAGACGAAGATATACATGCTGCTTATGCCATGTTAAATCAGAATATTGGAGATAAATTCTCTCTAATAGCAGGTGTTCGTTTGGAAAACACAAGCATTAATTACTTAGGATATTCTATAAAAGAAGTTGAAATTAATGGTCAAGATACTTTTGAAATTGAAGAAAATAAGGGAGAAAAAAGTTATACAAATTGGTTACCAAACATTCATTTAAAATATAACTTTACTAATAATACTATTTTAAAAGCTGCTTGGACAAATACTATTGCAAGACCAAATTACTTTGATTTGGTGCCTTATGAAGTATATGATGAAGAAGATTTAGAAAGAGGAAATCCGGAATTAGATCCAACAACATCTATGAACTTTGATGTAATGGCTGAACATTATTTTTCTAATGTTGGTATTTTATCTGGTGGTGTTTTTTATAAAAATTTAGATGATTTTATTTATACGTATGCAACCGAAGAAGATATAAATGGAGAAAGGTTTGATGTTACACAACCTCAAAATGGAGGAACTGCAACTATTTTTGGTTTTGAAGTCGCTTTACAACGTAAATTAAATTTTTTACCTGGTTTTTTAAAAAACTTAACCTTGTATGCTAATTATACATTTACAGAATCTGAAACAGACGGAATTGTAGATAGAGAAGATGGTTTGGCCTTAGCTGGAGCTGTTCCAAACATGTTAAACACTTCTTTAGCTTTTGAAAACAAGAAATTATCTATTAGAGCTTCTTTAAATTATGCTGCTGATTATATTTCTGAATATTCAGACGATGCTTTTGAAGATGAATATTACGATGAACAATTGTTTGTTGATGTAAATGCTTCTTATAATATTACAAAAAACTTAAGAGTTTTTGGTGAAGCTAAAAACTTAACCAATCAAGAATTACGTTTTTATCAAGGAACAAAAAACCAAACAATGCAAGCAGAATTTTATAATTTCAACTGGAATCTTGGTTTGAAATATAATTTTTAATTGCAGTAAAAACAATACTAACAAAAGATACTTTTTGTAAAGTATCCTTTGTTAATTATCAAAATTAATAATATGTACAAAAAAATAATATTTACAATTTTAGTTTGTTCACTAACAATACTAGCTTGTAAAGAAAAAAAAACGACTCCAATAAAAACTGTTGAAAAATCTACTTTTGTTACTGTTTTTGCTGATGCAGAAACAACAGCAGTAACTTCTAATGACGATGCAGCTGACGACCCTTGTATTTGGATTAATCCTAAAGATTCATTACAATCTACCATTATTGGTACGAATAAAAGAGAAGGTTTAGAAGTTTATAATTTAGATGGTAAACGTCTTTTTTCTTATCCAATAGGTAAGGTTAATAATGTTGATATTAGAAATGGTTTTTTATTAAATGGTAAAGAAGTTTCTGTTGTTACTGCTACTAATAGAACTAATAATACTATTGCTATACTATATGTAAAACCTACTGGTGAGTTGGAAGAAATTGCAGCAAGACCAATAACTTCTAATCTAAATGAAGTGTATGGTTTAGGAATGTATAAAAGTAAAAAAACAAATCTTTTTTATGTTTTTATAGTAGGAAAAGAAGGCGGTGTTGAACAATGGGAATTGTTTGAAAACAATGCTAAAATAGATGCTAAATTGGTTAGAAGCTTTGCTTTAGGAAGTCAAGGAGAAGGAATTGTTACTGATGATTTTTACGGAAAAGTATATTTTGGAGAAGAAAATAATGCACTTTGGAAATATGATGCTGAACCTGATGCTACAACAGAAAGAGTAAAAGTAATAAGTACAAGTGATAAAAATATGAAAGACGATTTTGAAGGTGTTACTTTATACGATTCTGGAAACGGAAAAGGGTATTTAATTTTATCTTCTCAAGGAAATAACAGTTATGCTGTTTTTGATAGAATAACGAATAAATATGAAGGCAGTTTTTTAATAAGCGACAATACTAAAATTGATGGAACTTATGATACTGACGGAATAGATGTTACTGCTGTTTCATTTGGTAATAAGTATCCAAAAGGTTTTTTTATTGCTCAAGATGGTGCTAATACAAAAGGAAAAGATAGTTTAAATCAGAATTTTAAAATCGTAAACTGGTCTAAAATAGCTACAGAACTTAAGTTAAACTAAATCATTAAAAACAAAAAAGACTACTTTTTCAAGTAGTCTTTTTTGTTTATTCACAATCTGAATCTTTTTTACATTTATTAGATTCTTTTTGTTTAGCTCTACTTCTTCTAAAGCTATTCAATCTTTCTAATAAGAATTTTTCTTTTTGTAGCTTTTGTTTATGCAATAAAAGTGTTTTATCAATAACAACTGGTTTCTTATTTTTAATACCTACATCATCTGCTCCAGATACAATATAAAAATACGAACGTCTGTTTAATTGATGTTCTTCTTCTGTACATTTGTTTCTGTTGGCATCATTACAATCATTTAATAAGTTCGCTTCACCAAAACCAATAGCACTTTCAACTCTCCTAGCTTCAATTCCTCTAGAAATAATAAATCTTCTTGTAGATTTTGCTCTTCTATCAGATAATTTTCTGTTGTATTCTTTTCCTCCTCTACTATCTGTATGTGATTCAATTTTAATAATCATTTCTGGGTGATTATTCATTACAACAACAATATTTTCTAACTCATATTGAGCATCTTCTCTAATTGTAGATTTATTAAAATCGAAATAAATAGGACTAATTACAATTTGATTTCCTATAATTAATGGTGTTAGAATAAGGTTTTGTTTTGTTACAGTTCCTTTTTCTGTACCAGTAACAACACTCTTAGTATCTGGTTTATAATCTAACTTTGTTCCATTCAAACGATATTTTTCAGAAATACAAGGCATTCTATCAAAAACATAACTTCCATCTTCATTAGATAATGCTTCTAAAACTACGATCCCTTTTTCATCTACTAATTTAACCGTAGCATTTGGAATTGGAGAATTATCATGACTACTTAGCACAAATCCTGTTATAAGTTGAGTACAAATTTCTGGTTCAACTACAACTGGTTTTTCTTCTTCATAAATAATAAAACTATAGATATCATCATCTCCTTTTCCTTTTTCTCTATTTGAAGATATAAAACCTTTTCTCCCTTTTGAATCTATATAAAAAGAAAAATCATCTCTTTTACTATTAAAAGGAATTCCTAAATTAATTGGTTTATCGTATGTATTATTTTCTTTAATTTTTGTTTGAAATATATCTAATAATCCCAAACCAACATGTCCGTTAGAAGAGAAATACAACGTATTATCTGCTCCTACAAAAGGAAACATTTCTTTATCTGAGGTATTAATGGTTGCTCCTAAATTTACAGGTTCTCCATAACCATCTTCTTTAATATCTACTTTATATATATCTGTTTTTCCTAATCCTCCTGGCATATCAGAAACAAAATACAATGTTTTTTCATCTGGACTTAAAGCTGGATGACCAACAGAATATTCGTCACTATTAAAAGGAAGTTCTTCTACATTTGTCCACAAACTTTTTTCTAATACTGTTTTATATAATTTAAGATTAATGGTTTGTTTTTTATCTTTTCTTAATTTTTTCCCATCATAGTTAACACGCGTAAAATACATTGTTTTACCTTCTTTTGTAAAAATTGGTGTTGACTCATGATATTGTGTATTTACTGGTTGTGATAATAGCGTTTTAGATTGTAAAACTAATACACTATCATTTTTTTCACTATCTTCTAATGGAATAACAAAATTATTAGCTTTGTAAATATTCAAAAAAGGTTGATTGTTCCATTTATACAATCTTTCTTTTTTTGAAGTTTTAGGTGATGCCGAAGCAAAAAAAGTTTCTTTATCATTTAACATAAAACCTCCAAAATCTGAATAAGGAGTATTTAGTGCTAAATTTCTAATACTAATTCTTTTATTCTCAATTTTAGAAAAATCTAACAAATAATTCTGATCTTCTAACTCTTCTTTCTTAGATGATATATCAGATTTTGGAGCTATTAATATTAATAATGAATCTGATTTTTGATATTTTCCATTACTTCTTAATACTTGAGCGTATTTGAACAAATAATTAGAAGCTACAGTATCGTTATCTTTGATCAACTTTTCATACCAATATTCCGCTTTTATTGTTTCTGAATTATTGTAGTGTGAGTCTCCTAATCTTTTTAATATATATGCAGAACTATCTCCTTTTTTATATATAGCTTCATATAATTTTGCTGATCTAACATAAGCAAATTCATTAAAAAATCTGTCAGCTACTCTTCTACTCTGAGAAAAAATCTGACCACATGAAACAACTAATAATAGTAGTAGTAATAATTTTTTTATTTTCATTTAAATATATTTAAAAGAATCTAGGTGATTTCATTTTTTCTTGTCTAAAAATTTCATATCTCAATAAAACCTCATGTGTTCCTGAGTTTGCTACGTTATAATTTGATGTTGTTAAGTCATAAGCATATCCTATATATAAAGATTCACTTGCTTGAAAACCTAACAATGCAGCTATAGAATCTCCCCATCTCCAAGCAGCTCCTAATCTAAATTTTTCATTAAACATAAAATTTGCAGAAATATCTAACGATAATGGTGCTCCTGAAACTGCTTTAAGTAATGCTGCTGGTTTAAATTTTATACTTTCATTTAAATCTAATACAAAACCTGCTATAAAAAAGAAATGTAAACGTTCAACTGCTGTCTCACCTATAACATTATCTGCATCATAATGTTCTTGACTTAAAAAGTTAGGAACAGATAATCCGATATACCAATCAGATTCATGATAATAAATTCCTGCTCCAATAGTTGGTAAAAATTTATTTACTATATTTTGATTAAAAGCATCATCGTTTCCTCCATCGCTTATATTTCCTAAAGACCAATCTACATTCAATAATCTTCCTCCTAATTTTAACCCAAAGGCCAAATTTCCTTCTTCTCCTGTTTCAATAGTATAAGAAACATTTCCGTCTAAATACGTTTCATGAGAAGGTCCTATTTTATCATTTACTAAATTGATTCCTAATCCTAACCCACTATACCCTATTGGAGTATCATAACTTAAGGTTTGCGTATCTGGTGCTCCATCAAAACCAACCCATTGTGTTCTTCCAAGTGCAGTTATTGTTGCATGTCCTCTAGAACCAACGTAAGCTGGATTAACAGACATTGTATTATACATGTATTGTGTGTAATGAGGATCTTGTTGAGCCATAGTGTCAAATGACTCAAACAAGCATACACATATTAAAATTATTGATAAAAATGATTTCATTTCATTTCTCATATTCTCAAAAAAATTATTTTTATTATCTATTAATATAAATCCATCCTTTAATTATATCACTTCCATCTCCTGGATTTAATACATAAAAATAGGTACCTACAGGTAATTGTTCTAATGATCTTAATGTTGCTCTTCCATTAGAGAAACCTTTAAACACCACTTCATCATTATCATATCCTTTTGTTTTATATACCGTATTACCCCATCTATTAAATATCTCAATTGTATTATTTGGATACTTCTCTATACAATTAATCTGTAAAGAATCATTTATTCCATCATTATTTGGACTAAACTCATTGTAAACAGTAAGGCATAAATCTGTTACCGTTATTGTTACTGTTGCCGTTGAACAGTTCTGTGGTGTTGATGTGTCACAAACTGTATAATCAAACGAATCAGTTCCTGAATATCCTGAGTCTGGTGTATAAACTATATAATCATCACTTGGATCATTTGGAGTTCCATTATCGTTAATGGTTACAGTCCCGTTATCTGGTCCAGATGATATAGTAATTACTACATCTGATGGAATATCTACATCATTATCAAGTACTGCAATATCAACTGAATCACCTCCTTCTAAAGTTATGTCATCATCTATAGCTAAAAGTACTGGATCTACAATTATAATCTCATTTGCGGTTGCTGTTCCTCCGTTTCCATCACTGATTACATATGGAATTGTTACTGTTCCATTGAATCCTGTATCTGGTGTGAAGGTAATTACTCCTGAAACTACTGTTACTATTCCATTTCCTACTGGAATCGTTACATCTCCCGTTGTGATATCTATTCCATTGATTGAAACTACTGTTAATGTATCTCCATCTGCATCGCTATCTAAATCTAATGGACTTAAGATTACTGATGTATCTTCATTGGTCGTGTAGTTATCATCTAC
>SIHP01000008.1 GCA_004762155.1 Flavobacteriaceae bacterium | reverse complement strand
GTATCCAACTAAATTTTTTTTCTATCTTTGAACTAGCTATGTTGAATCCGATAACAAATCCATTTTTTTTAAATTTTGGCACTAAACCGCCAGAAAAACGTGACCGTTTAAAAAAAAAACGCGTAAACTACTATCCTTTTGGACTTAAACACAAAGGTTACAATAACGTAACTTCTTCAATTGGAAATAGCACCGCCCAGAAGTTTGGGTATAATGGAGAAGAATTAGAGGAATCTTTAGGTCTAAATTTAATGGAAATGGATGTTCGTAGTTATGATCCAGCTATTGCAAGATGGACTTCTATGGATCCAGTGATACATTATTCTAAATCTACATATAATGCTTTTGATAACAACCCTGTTTATTGGGCAGACCCTAGTGGAGCTGACTCAAAGAGTGATATATTAGATTTATTTAATAAATCTGCTAGTGGAACAACTTACTATAATGATGGAAATAATGGCTGGACCACTACAAAACCCGAAGATAATGTCATTGGAGAAAAAGATGAGATGGTAGATTTAGCGAATAGTTGGAATGAAATTTTTTTAAGAAAATTTGGAGAAACTCCGTTTTCTGTCGTAAGAGAAAAAAGAACTAGATCGGTAAAAGTAAAAGATAATTTATTTGGTGATGATGAATATAAAGAAGAAGAGTATGATGTCTATGTAATTAAAGGAAGTGTGGCTTTTGATTGGGATCAGCATAAATACACTAGAATGCTAAGGGACATTTTAGAATCTAAACAAGATGTCGTCGTTGATATTATGGATGGAACAAGAGGAAATTGGTTGATGAAAAATAGAGGAGGTGGTGAAATTCAAGGACCAAATAGAATTGAATTATCAAATAAACTAATACAAAACTGTTCTTCTAATACAAAAAGAATTTATTGGACAATTGGAGGAGTTGCTCTTCATGAGTTATTATGGCATCTTCATCCTGATGGTGGCTCTCAATATACAGGTATATTAGGTAAAGGAGAGACACATGTTAGAATGAGAGAATACTTCTTGACCAAGACAAAATATAAAAATTCTGCAGCTCATAGACCAGGAGACAGACAAAACAAAAAAATTAATAGTACTAAAGGTGAATAATTACGATGATCAGAAAAAGAAACACACTATTAATACTTAATATTTTAATCATCTTTTTTTTGATATTCTCTTGCAATCAAAAGAAAGAACTAAAATTTGACGGAGTTCTTGACTTAAATTATAATAATTATGATACTTTATCGATAATCAAAAAATTTCATTACACGAGGGTTATTTCAGACATGCCAACATTTATAAAAAAAGATAAAGACACTACAAGTATTGTAACTTTTGAAAACAATACGAATACAATATTAAATATTGATTGGTCTATTAAGTTGGACTCAATAAATGTTGAAGTTGCTAGAAGCATAATGAGAAAAGAAAGACTTACTTTAATTTCCCCTTTTCAATTCTATAATAAAGAGGATAAATCAGAAGGTTTTAGTTTTATTACAGTAAGAGATTTTGACAATAATATTTTCTTTGTAAAATGTTCAAAAGAAAAGATTAGTAAAAGTGAGACAGAAAATATTTTATATATTTCATATTATAAACCTTTAGTCGGGTTAGAATTAGATAAAAGAATTAAGATGTATAAAAATTGGGATGATGAACAGAAAGAGTATCAAAGATTAAATTCCCCCGATGCCGCTAGCATGTCAGAATAACGCTACCCCCGCTCATCCTAGTATGTGAGAATAACGGCTACTGCTAGTTTTCAACTAGTAGCGTTCATGAGTAAGAAATAATAAATTAAAAGTAAATGAAACCGTAACGAAAGTTATGGTTTTGTTTGTTTTAAGAATAAGCTAATCTTGCTTTAGTATCTCTTATCATAGCAGGGCACTCTCTACTTGAAACCACGACAAAATGGTTCCAATATTGGGAATGATCAGTAAAACAGAGGTTTATAAAAAAACAAACATCAAAAAGGAATATTCAAAACATGAATATTCCTTTTTTACTTAGAAGAAAATAAAAACCTTACATTTTTAAATTGTAAAAGATTGCTTCGTACCTAGAAATGGCATCTTTATATGCAAAAACAATCCTTTTTACAAATTATAAGACATAGTAATACTACAATCATTAAATTGTTGATTGACTTCTACTCTACTTTTTCTAGCTAATAAAATTTGTTCCTTGAATCTATTTTTATCAGGAACCTTTCCTTGGATAATTTCCATAGTAGTATATCCGTATAATTCTGTGGGATACCTTTCGTAATTATAATACTGCACAAACCGTTTTAAATCTTGTAAGTGTCTTTCTGTATTTAAAGACAAGTTACCACGCATGAATTCAGTTTTATAAATACTATGCGTACTTTCTGACATGGAGTTCGAAAAAGGAAAGTCTTTCGTTTGAGCAGTAATTTTAGAAACTACTGGGGGTGCTTGTATATTATCAACCCAAGTTAAAAGTTCTCCTTTATTCTCACTTCCACCATCCGACAAAATATTAATGGGATTTGCATTATTAAGTAGCTCATACTTATCGAAAGTTTCTTGAAAAAGGTTTCTAATAAATTTACTTCCTGCTTTATCACCTGTAGAACTATAATGTAAAATCGCTTTTGAAAAATTATCTTTTGCAAAAGCTACTTTTTGAATTCCGTCATCTTGAGTACGAACATTCGTAATATCTACATGCAACCACTCAAATATTTTGGAGGCTCTAAATCCTTTTTTTATAGGTTGCTTAAACCGTTTTGGTTTTTGATATCCTAAAGCAGAAGCGTATTTAAAAAAAGTAGATTTTCCGCAAGTAACCATATCATTTAAAATAGCATGATAATATAATGTTGTTTTGGTTTTACCAAAATGAACAGGATTAGTAACCAAATTTTCAATAGCAACGACTTCGTTCGTCGTTAACTGATTTGGATGTTGTTTATAACACTTCTGAAAAGGACTAAGTTCACAAATGAGTTTTCTTTTCTGGGTATAATACCAATCTTTGGAAACTCCGTAATATTTACAAGCACTTACTACAGATACTTTGGATAGGGAAGCCAAGTGTTCTATTGAACTTAAAATATTAGAAGCATGTAATTTTAGTAGTTTTTTATGGTATGCAAATTCCCCTAACATATGTAAATATCCTTTTCTAGTTTCTGCTAAAAACCGAAGTGATTTAAACAAAAACTTAGAAGCAAATACATCTTTAATAGCATCAAATTGATCTATATAAGCTATAGCCCAATCGTTTCCATAATAATTCTCGTGGGTAAATTGATTCCAATTGTATCGTGTTGTTTTGGGAATTTGAGCGAGTTGATTCGCATCTAACATTCCACTTACATACATCACAATTATCAATGGATGATAATTCCTTTTGTACATTTTTCATAGCCTTTTTCAGGCTGCGAAAATAATACTTCTTTATAAAAAACAGAAAACTATGTAAGAACCCTAAGAATTACTTTATTTTTGCGTTTGCTAAAACAACATCATTACACATTGATATACTTACTGTTAGTTTTATTATTATTTATCTTTTATCAAGATTTTAAAGAAAGACAAGTCTATCTTATTATTTTATTAATTACGTTATTAATATCAGCTTACATTTATTATACAACAACCTATTTAGATACCTTTTTATTAAATATTGGTTTCAACATTGCAACTGTTACATTTATTTGTTTTGTGCTTTTTATGTATATAAAATATAAAATGAAATTACATTTTACAGAGGCAATTGGTTTTGGAGACATTCTGTTTTTTTTAATTTTTGCTGTTAGTTTTCCAACATTAACCTTTCTTATTTTATTTTCCTTATCATTAATATTCTCTGGTTTATTATTTTTTATATTAAAAAATAGTTTAAAACAAAAAACAGTGCCACTAGCTGGTTTTCAATCCATCTTTTTATTCATAGTATTTTTCATAAATTTAATGTGTAACTTTGTAAACTTATATGCTATTTAATGGAAAAAGAAAATTTAGATATTGCTACAGAATTAGTTCAGTTAATACCTTCTGAATTAGCCTATGATTACAGAATTATACCTTTAGAAAACAACCCTAATTTTTATACTTTTTTAACCGACAACACCAATACAACAGAGCTAGAGAATGAACTTGAGATTATTTTAGGTAAAAAAGTAAGCGTAAAAAACGAAACTGAAAAACGCATCAATGAACTTCTTTTAACTAATTATAGAAAAAGAAAAAAAGAAGGAATACATACCTTACAATATTCCAACGATTTTTTATTAAATATTATTCATGAAGCCAAAGAAATAGGTAGTAGTGATATTCACTTTGAAACTTTTGAAGAGCAAAATAGAGTTCGATTTAGAATTGATGGAAAGCTTATAGAAAAATATTTAATCTCTCATGACGAATATCCGAAAATCATTAATCGGTTAAAGATTATGGCAAGTATGGATATTTCTGAAAAAAGATTACCACAAGATGGTAGAATAAATATAGCTACAAGCACAGAAGACTTTGATATTCGTGTATCCTCTTTACCAACATTACACGGAGAAAAATTAGTGTTACGTATTTTATCTAAAAACAGTGTTGCTATTCAACTAGAAAAATTAGGATTTACAACTGAAGAAATAAAAACGTACAGAAAAACCATAAAAAAGCCAAATGGTATTATTTTAATTTCTGGGCCTACTGGTTCTGGAAAAACAACAACTTTATATGCTACATTAAAGGAATTAAATAATGACGACACCAATATACTTACTGTAGAAGACCCAATAGAATATACGTTAACAGGTATAAATCAGGTACAATTAAAGGAAGATATTGGTTTGGATTTTGCAAGTACCTTAAGAACATTTTTACGTCAAGACCCAGACATAATTATGGTAGGTGAGATTAGAGATGTGGCAACAGCAAATATGGCTATAAGAGCTGCATTAACTGGTCATTTAGTATTGTCTACAATTCACACAAATTCTGCTTGGGGAACTGTTTCTAGATTAATAGATATGGGAGTGCCTTCTTTTTTAATTGCAAGCACTTTAAATGTTAGTTTAGCACAACGATTGGTTAGAAAACTTTGTAATAATTGTAAAGAAAAAGTTGAACATATTTCAGAAGAAATTTCTGACGCTATTTTAAAAGAATATTCAATACAAAGTCATCATGTTGCTAAAGGATGCGCAGAATGCTATCAAACAGGATATAAAGGGAGAAAAGCTATTTATGAGATCATTCCTGTAACTAAAGCTATTGAAACTGCTATAAAAAAAGAAGAGCTAGAAATTGACACGTATTTAACCGATAACAAAATAAATACACTTAAAAAAAATGCTATAGATTTAATTAAAGAAGGTGTTACTTCTATTGATGAAGCATACTCTTTATTAATTTCATAAAGAAAATGAAAAAACAACAAAAAACATATATTCTACTTGCTATTTCATGTATCGTTTGGGGAATTATTGGAGTTCAGATATATGGTTATTTAAATCCAGAATCAGAAAAGCAAGAACTTACGCAATACCAAAAATTTACTCCAGAAAAAACACAGGAAAAAGAAATTTACGTTGTAAACACTCATGATAGAGATCCTTTTTTAGATAGATATAAGCAAACCAAGCTAAAAAAAAGATCTACTAAAAAAACAAAAAAGAAACATACAAAAACGAGGTTTCCAAAAATAATTTATAATGGTATTGTTATTAATAAAAAGTCTAAATCATTTATTGTTACCGTTAAAAATCAGCAACAAATAATGAAAATTGGAGATGTATTTAACGATATCAAACTAATTAGCGGTAATAGTAAAGAAATAAAAGTAAAGCATCAAGACGAAGTTAATATTATAACCAAATAAAAAAGGTTATGTTAACTAAAAAAATTAAAGCTGGTGCACTTCAATATGTTATTATAATATCAACTATTATATTAATAATATTACTTGGATTTTTACAATTAATGGCACTACAAAAAAAAGTTGCTATTAAAAACAATCTTTATAAAGAAAGTATACTAAATGTAAATAATGGATTTCACCAACTTTCTAATATTAACTTACCTTATAATACTATAACAACGCAACAACTTTCTGAAAACGAAAAAGAAAAAGCTACTTTTTTTAAAAAAAAATGGGGCATATACAACATAGTACATATCACTTCACATGTTGCTAAAGAAACTTTTAAAAAAATTGGTTTAATAGGATATAAAACAAATAAAAAAAAAGCTATTTATTTAACCAGCCACAATACGCCATTAATATTAGTTGGAACAAGTACTATTATTGGTAATGCTGATTTACCTAACAAAGGTGTTAAAAAAGGTAATATTTCTGGTACTTCTTTTTACGGAAAGAGATTAATCAATGGAAAAATTAATAAAAGCTCAACACACTTACCAGCTTTAAAAGAAATTAACTTTACCAAAAATGAATTCTTAACGGGTGCTATTGAAAATATTAACCTTAACGTTAATGATAACATTATACAATCATTTTTTAAGAACACATTATACTACAATAGCAATACGAGTATACGATTACATAATATTGTTTTAAAAGGAAATATTATTATAGAATCTAATAGAAAAATAATTGTTGATAAATCTGCTATTTTAGAAGATATTATTTTAATCGCTCCTGAAATAGTAGTACAAACAAATGTTAATGGCAACTTTCAAATGTTTGCTTCAGAAAAAATACATATTCAAAAAAACTGTACGCTTAACTATCCTTCTTCTGTAGTTATCAACACAAAAAAAGTAAATACAAAAGAAGAGAGTATTTTAATTGCCGAAAACACTACCGTAAAAGGAATTGTCTTATATAAACAAAATAGTACTAAAAAAATAAAAACTAATTTTTCTCCACAAATAAAAATTAGTAAAAACACAAATATAGCTGGCGAAGTTTATTGTGAAGGAAACCTAGAATTATTAGGTAATATTAAAGGTTGTGTATACACAAATAACTTTATTACAAAACAGTTTGGTAGCGTATACCTTAATCATATTTATAATGGAAATATAAACGCTTTAAATTTACCAGAAGAATATTCTGGACTAAATTTTAACTCAAAAAAACAAGGAGTTTCAAAATGGTTATATTAAAAAAAATAAAAGCCTCTTCATTAAATGAAATATTAATTGCTACAGTAATTATAATATTAGTTTTTGGAATTACTATGGCTGTTTTAAGCAACTTAATGAAAGGGTTTATTACAAATGATAGTCATAAAAAAGAAGTCCTTATACATGAGTTAATCTATAAATACAGAAACAAGAAATTGAAAATCCCATATACGGATCAGAATGAAAGCTTGCTTATTGCTATTGAAGAAAAAAAAATAGCTGGTGTTAATTGGATTGAGTTTAGTATTTCATCAAAAGGAAACACTAAAAAACTAACAAGAAAAATTATAAGTAATGAAAAAAACTAAAGCATTTACTTTAACTGAGCTTCTTGTTGTAATGATTGTAGCTACAATTGTAGTTTCTATGGCCTTTTTAGCACTTTCAATGGTAAAAAAACAAGTTGGCTCTATTCAAAAAAAAATGATTCATAAAGAAGAATTAAAACGATTTGAAAAAATTTTATGGAGAGATTTTAATTATTACGGAGTTGGCAATTACAAAACTGACAATAAACTATTTTTCTCTAATGGTTTAGATGCTGTTGAATATAAAATTTTAGAGAACTGTATACTACGAAATGAGGATAGTATTTTTATTACAATTAATGCTATAGACTTATTTTTAGATGATAAAAAAGTTACAACAGGTAATATTGATGCTATAAAAATACAAACAGAAGAAATTTACAATAAAAATATATTTGTATTTACAGAAAAAGACGCCACATTTTATATGAATAAATAGTTATGGGATTTGAAATTAAAAAAATTAAGGCAAACAAACAAAGCAAAACTAACTTTGATATAAATGATTTATTAAAGAAAGAAATAACATTATTTGGCAACTCTTTTTCTAACAAAAAGAAAGAGATTTTTTATACCGAAATGTATGTGCTTTTACAAGCTGGACTAGAACTTAAAGATGCACTTGATTTAATCGTTAAAGAATATAAAAACGAAAAAGACATACAATTATTTAATGCTATTATTGATGATTTAATTTCAGGTAAAAACTTCTCTGAAGCGTTAAGAAATCAAAATAAGTTTTCAAATTACGAATGTTATTCTATTCAAATAGGAGAAAAAACAGGTACTATTGATAAAGTTATTGAAGAGCTAAGTAACTTTTACAAAAGAAAAAATGAGCAAAAAAGAACGATAATGAATGCTTTATCGTATCCTATAATTATTTTATTAACTGCATTTTTAGCAGTGTTATTTATGTTACAGTTTGTAGTACCAATGTTTGCCGATATTTTTAAACAAAACAACGTTGAACTCCCTTGGATAACTGCTAAAATAATAACAATATCAAACTTTTTTAGAAATTATTACTGGATTTTATTTTTGTTAATTATAACTGTTCTAATTTTCAGAAAAGTGGTTCAAAAAAAAATTTGGTATCAAAAAACTTCTTCTTCTTTAGTCTTAAAACTACCTTTTGTAGGAGAATTTTTAAGAAAAGTAAAAATGGCTCAGTTTACACAAGCAATTACATTATTAACAGGTGCAAAAGTACCTTTACTTAATGGAATTCAATTAACTCAAAAAATGGTGGCTTTTTATCCTTTACAATTTGCTTTAAAAAATGTAGAGTCAGATATCTTAACTGGAAAATCATTATCGGAAAGTCTATCAAAACACACAATTTTTGATTCTAAAATGGTAACACTTATTAAAGTTGCAGAAGAAACTAATCAGAATCAAATTATTTTTGACAGACTTACTAACCAATACAACAAAGATATTGAGCATAAATCTAAAATGTTAAGCTCTGCTTTAGAACCTCTTATAATTTTAGTATTAGGTGCCGTTGTTGCCGTAATTTTAGTAGCTATGTATATACCTATGTTTAAACTGAGTACTGTTATTGGTTAATCTTTAGTAACTTCTTTTAACTTTTTATCTTGATCAATTTCCCAAACATTAAAAATACCATCTCTATCAAAATCACTTACAGCTGTTGCTCTTCCTTTAAATGAGCCTGTTGAAGATTCAATAATTTCATAACTATAGTATGCTGTACCACCCTGACTTACATTTACTGGAGGTATAAAATCTATTTCTTTAAAATCATTTGAATATTTAGAATGTATATAAAAATAATCTGTTTGCAACCCATATAAATGATTTAACTGCAATTTAGCTTCAACACTTTTGGCTTTTGCAATCTGAGGCATTAATGTAGGTAGTGCAATTAACACCAATATACCTATTATTACTAAAACAACTAAAAGTTCTTGTAAATTAAAGGCTTTTAACTTCTTATCTAAAAATTTCTTTTTCATTTAATCTCTTTTTTAAGAGAAACAAAAGTATAAAAAAGAAATTATTTTTTACTTTTACACGCTAATTAAAAATTAATCATGAAAAAGATTTTATTAAATACATTGCTATTACTATTTTGTGTCAGTTGTGAAGCCCTTTTTGTTGAAAATATTTCAGACAAAACTGTTGCTGTTTTGGCTCCACAAAGTGAAACAGTACTTGATGCTGGAAACATCACATTTGTTTGGGATGAACTAGAAGATGCAGATGAATATCTAATTCGAATAGTTACTCCTAACTTCGAAAATGCTAGTCAACTTATTCTGAACACAACAATTACGGATACTTCTATTACTCAAAATTTAGCAGCTGGTGATTATCAATGGTATGTTATTGCTAAAAACACTGAATACCAAACTGAAGAAAACATTTTCACTTTAACTATAAATTAATTAAAATTGAAAAAGATATTATTATTAATTATGCTATCCTTTATTAGCATATCAGTTTTTGGGCAACAGGAGAAAGAGAGAGTTCTTTTTTTAGAAAAAAAATTGGATAGTTTAGAGTTACTGATACCAGAATTATCTAAAAAAGTAGATTTCAGCTTTAATAATGCTCAATTACCTACTATGCTTAGAGCTATTGCTGACACACATAAAGTAAATTTAAGTATTGACACTGACTTAAAGAGTTACAATATAACGAATAACTTTATTGGTGTTTCTGTAAAAGATGTTTTATTATACCTATGTAGTAAATATTCTCTTACTATAAAATCAATAGGAAATATTTTGTCTGTTGAAAAATTTCAAAGAAAAATTAAAAAAAAGACAAGAGAAATAATAATGGCCTATAATTCTGCCAATGATTCTTTTTCTATTGATCTAAAAAAAGATACACTTTCTGTTGCTTTAAAAAAGATAACGGATTTAACTGGAAAAAATTTAGTTTATGCTATTGGTTTAGAGAATAAAATTTTAAATGGTTACATAAAAAACAAGCCACTTGAAGGTGCCCTTGAAAAACTTGCATTTACAAACAACTTAAACCTAACAAAAACTAACGACGATTATTATCTTTTTGAAAGTATAGAAGAAAATACAAAAACTTCATCTAGAAATAATAAAGCAAGAAAGTCACAAAAACAAAGACGTTATAAAAATTCAAATTTTTACTTCGCTGTAAAGGATTCTATAAATCAGATTTTAGAAGTTGACTTTGATAATATTGCAATTGGTACTATAATAAAAGATATTGGTTATGAATTAAATATTGATATGTTTACTGGTATACCTTTAACAGGTCTTTCTACTATTTCTTTTAAGTCTAAAAAAATAACTTTTGATAGATTATTATCTAAAATATTTGAAAAAGAAACTACCTTAAGTTACAAAAAAGAAGATGGAATTTATTATTTCTCAAAAATAGAAGACGAATTGATAAAGAATTACGTTACCATACCTTTAATACATCGTTCTATTGAAATTATGACTTCTTTACAAAGTAATTCTAACAATTCTAGTTATTCTAATGTTGCTTCAAATAATAATTTAACATCAACATCATCTAATCTTTATAATAATACCAATACTCAAAATACTTCCAATAATAACCGTAGAAATTTAAATACTAGTAACAACAATAATTCTTTCCAGAATTATAATACTAAAGCAGATGCATTAGTAAGTATTTTACCAACTGATATTACAAAGGATTTAGATATAAAGACTGACACTGAATTAAATAGTTTTATTGTTGGTGGAGATAGTCAAAAAATAGAAAAATTTAAAGCTTTTATTAAAAAAATAGACAAACCTGTACCTGTAATTTTAATAGAAGTTATGATTTTAGAAGTAAGTAGGTTTTCTACACTTGAAACTGGTATTGACGTTGGAGTAGGAAATACTCCAACAACTAGTAGTGGTCAATTATTCCCAGAAGCAAATGTTACTTTAGGAGCATCTGCAATTAATAAAATACTTGGTAGTTTTAATAGTTTTAGCTCTTTAAATATTGGTAAAGTAACCTCTAATTTTTATGCAACTATTGAAGCTATGGAAAGTAATGGAAATGTAAAAATTAAATCCACGCCTAAATTATCTACTTTAAATGGGCATCAAGCAACTTTATCTAATGGTGAACAATCTTATTATGCAATAACAACTAGAGATATCATTGGAACACAAAACCCATTGACAACAGAAACAAAAAACTATTATCCTATTGAGGCAGATTTATCAATTACTCTAAAACCAATGGTTGCTGGTGATAATCAAATAACAATGAGTATTAATGTAGTACAATCTAGTTTTAATGATAGTGAAACAGTAGACGATGAAGCTCCTCCTGGAATTAGCTCAAGAGAATTTACTTCAATTATTCGAGTAAAAGATCAAGATGTAGTTGTTTTAGGTGGATTAGAAACAAAAACTAAAAATGACACAGGCTCTGGTGTACCTTTTTTATCTAAAATACCAATTCTTAAATGGTTCTTTAGTAGTAGAACTAGAATAGACTCTAAAAAAAATCTTTCTGTTTTAATTAAACCTACAATTATTAGATGATCTCAACATTAAAAGACTCTTTGATTTATGGCAAAATTTATTGTGCTATAGAACACTCATTTAATGAAGAAGGAAATGATATTTTCTTTTGTTTATTGATCTCAAAAAATAAAAACGAATTAATAATAACAAAAGAAGAAACCTTTCATTCTATAGAAAAGGTTATTTCTTTTCTTAAAAATGAAAATCAAAAACATATTGTTTTAATAATAAACAACAATCAAGTTTTATCAAAAAAAATAACACTTGTTGACACCCAAGAAATTGCTTTTAAGAGTTCTTTTTCAACATTATCTCGAGAAGATTTTTATACCCAAATATATAATTCTAATGAAGAAACTTTTATATCAATAACAAGAAAAAGTTTTTTAGACACTCTGATAGAAAAATATTCAACTGATGGAATTTCTGTTTTAGACTTTTCAATTGATTCTTTGTCTTTAAATTCGATTTCAGATATAATTGTTCAAAAAGAAATATTTACAAGTAATTCTAAAATAAGTCTATTTGATCATCAAATTAAAAACATTACCTCAAAACAATATACTTCTCAATTTTATGATGTAAATGGTTTAAAAATTGAAAACAAATATATTCTTGGACTTAGTACAATAGTTAATTTTCATTTACTAAAAAGTTCTTTTCAAACTAACATTTACTCTGAATTCAAGGATAAAAAAATATTTCAATTAATTTATAAAACAGCTTTAATAACCCTTTTTGTTGTTCTTTTGATTAACTTTTTAACATTTAACTCTTACTATAACAAAACCAATACATTAAATCAAAGATTACTTATAAATAAAGATACTAAACAAAAATTTAGTGAATTGAAAAATGATTTGGATAAAAAGAAGAGATTATTGAATGAATTACAAAACTCTACTTCTGTTTCTGTGTCTAAATATATTGATCAAATAGCTTTAAACATCCCTAAATCTTTAACCTTAGGACTAATAAATTATCAACCTTTAACAAGCACTTTAAAAAAAGATAAAGAAGTTACATTTTCAGATAAAATAATTGAAATAAAAGGAACCCTAAAAAACAATATGGAATTTTCAAATTGGGTTGATGAAATGGAAGTTAAAGATTGGATAGAGAATATCTCTATTAATAGTATAGAAAAAAATCTAAAAAAGAAAAATTCAAATTTTCATCTTTTGATAACACTTAAATAATGGACTATAAAAGAAAAAAAATATTTTTAGGAATCACCTGTCTATTATGTATTCCTTTTATTTACTTTTTTACAATAAGTAAAACAATAACAATAAAGGAAAGCTACAATAGTTTATTAAAAGAAGATATGAAAATGAAAAATATCACTTCTAATATTTCATTATTAAAACAAGAAAACAAATACATTGACTCTATATTAATAAACGAAAATGTATCTGTAAATAATTCATTTCAACAAATTTTACTCAAAAAAATAAATACTTATAAAGAATCAAATCCTATTGAAATTATAAAGTTTAAAAACCCTGTTAATATTACAGAAAACTCAAATATATCTCAATTATATCCAATAACCATTAAGGGGAGTTTCAATGCTTTACTAGCTTTTTTAAATTTTTTTGAACAAGAAGGATTTGGTGAAATAAAATCTTTCTCTTTTATAAAAAATAAAGACTACTCAAGGAATAAAGAATATCTAACTTTAGATTTGTACTTAAAAAAAATCTTGGTTGATTAGTTTATATTAAAGTCTCAACTACACTTAATTTTTAAATTAAAAAACAAAACTAAATACTTTATCCTCTTTTTAAATAATACAAATAATAAATTAGATTAGACTGAAATGACAATTTTTGATACACTAGATATTTTAGGAACGATTGCTTTTGCAATTTCTGGAGCTTTAAGTGCAATGAACAAAAAATTTGATCTTTTTGGAATTTTTATAATTTCATTTGTTACTGCTATTGGTGGTGGTACTTTAAGAGATATGCTTATTGGAAATACTCCTGTTTCTTGGATGCAAAATCCATTTAACATATATATTATTAGTACCGTTGCTTGTTTTTCTATTGTCTTTAGAAACAAATTATATTACCTAAAAAAATCGCTTTTTCTGTTTGATACTATAGGACTTGGTGTTTTTACCATTATTGGTATTGAATATGGAATACAAGCAAATTTAGCTCCAATGATATCAATTGCCTTAGGTACAATGACTGGTTGTTTTGGCGGTGTAATTAGAGATGTTTTATGCAATGAGATTCCTATTATATTTAGAAAAGAAATTTATGCAACTGCTTCTATTTTAGGTGGCGTTTGTTTTACTGTTTTGTTTAATTTAAATATGCCTTTAAATAGCATTTACATTAGTACTACTTTACTAATCATTTTAATCCGATTATTGGTAGTGAAATATCAGGTGTCATTACCTAAATTTTCTATTCAAGATCAAAAAAACTAAAGATAGAATTACACTTTTTTTAGACTCATGAAAAAATCAAAAAAAATATTTCTCCTATTTTTACTCATAGGTTGTATTCAATTATCTTTTTCTCAAAAAATTGACACTAGATATTTAGTTTCCATTATTTATTTACAAAACAATAAAAACCTACATAAAGAAATTAAATCTACTTTCAAAAAAGAGTTTTCAAAAAAGAAACCTATAGCTTTTACGATTTCCAATAAAATCAGTTTTATTGGTATAGCAGCTTTTTATGACGAAATAAAGAAATTAAAACCTAACAACAACTTATTAAATAGCGAGACTTTTTATAATGAAAATAATTTTTCACCAATAGAAAATCACTTCAAAGAGATATTACCTTTTACAGAAAAAAATATAAAAATTCATTTTTCTAAACCTGTTCATAATATTTTGATTTTTGAACTAAGCCCTAAAGAATTAAATAATTCATTTATCAAATTTGGCACTTCTATAAAAGTTCTTCTGTTTTTTAATAATAAAGGAATGATAAAGGATTGTGTTTTTAAAACTTTTATAAATAATTGAGAATTGAAACAGGCCCTACTTTAAACCAACACAAAATGGCTACAATATTGAAGGAAACTAGAAAAATTAAAAACCAAAAAAGGAATATTCAAAATAATGAATATTCCTTTTTTTTATAGTCTTTAAACACTATTTTACCTTAGAGAATCAACAAAAAAAGGGCACTTATTCTCCAGCAAAATCTTCTAATAATTGTTTTACTTGATTCGTACCATCAACATAATAATTAGCTATTGTTTTTTTCAAGCCAACTTTTACAGTATAAGTTTGTTCAGGTAATTCTTCAAACATATATTCATCGGTAACATCATCACCAATGGCAAAAATAAAATCGTATTCTTTACCTAATAACATTTTATTAGCAGAACGTCCTTTATTTACACCACTTACTTTTACTTCAATTACTTTATCGCCTTCCATAATTTCTAAATTATGATTTACAATCAAACCTTTTAAAGTAGATATTAATTGAGATGCTCTAATTTTTCCTAAATCAGGATCCATATTTCGATAATGCCATGTTAATGAATATGCTTTTTCTTCAATTAAAGATCCTGGTGTACGGTCCATAAAGTTTTCTAATACTGGTAAAATAAATTCAAACCAATTATTAGTTAAAGCTTCTAACATAATCCAATCTTTACCTTGATCTTTAAACCAAGCACCGTGTTCTGCTATTAATTTATAATCTTTATGTCCAAACCATTTATTAAAAGTATACTTATCTCTACCTGTAATTAATATCAAATCAGTTTTTGGATCGTTATTTATTTTGTCTAAAGTTTCGTATAATTCTTTTGTTGGTTTAGCATCTTCTGGAATTTTTTTAAAAGGAGCTAAAGTTCCATCATAATCAAAAAATAAAATCCTTTTAGATGCATTTTTATACGATTCAATTAACTTCTTTTTACGGGCTTCATTTAGTTTTTTAATTTGTTTTTCTTTTTTATTCTCAGCAGTTTCATAAAGTGAATCCATAAAATCTTTAGACCAACGTTCTACATTATATCGTTGTAATCTTTTTTGTAGTGATCTATTGCGTGTTATTTGTTCTTCTTTTGGCATTTCAATAGCTTGTTTTAAAGTATCTGCTATTTTCTCATAATCATTAGGATTGATTAATAAAGATTCTCCCATTTCTTGAGAAGCACCTGTCATTTCACTTAAAATTAAAACTCCAGTCTTATCTTCTCTACAAGCAATATATTCTTTGGCTACTAAATTCATTCCATCTCGTAATGGGGTTAACAAAGCAACATCACAAGAAGTATACAAATCAATTAAATTTTCAAACGGTAACGAACGATAGAAATACCAAATTGGAGTCCAGTTAACTTCAGAGAACTTACCATTTATACGACCAACTAGTTGATCTACTTCATTTTTCAACAATTGATATTGAGGTACATTTGATCTTGAAGGGACTGCTAACATTACCAAACGAGACTTCCCTCTATATTGTGGATATTTATCTAAGAAATACTCAAAAGCTAATAAACGACTTGGAATCCCTTTGGTATAATCTAATCGATCAATACTTAATATTAAGGTATTATTCTCATCATTTTTAAAATGCGAATCTATTTCAACCTGAACATCACTTTTTTCCTCCCCTTTCTTTTTATTATGACTTTTAGCTGCCAAAGCAAACTTATCATAATCTATTCCCATTGGAAAAGAATCTACTTTTACCTCTCTATCTTCTAAAATAATATTATTAAAATTAGAGCTATGACCTAAAATACGTTGTACAGAACTTAAAAAATGTCTTTCATATTCGTAAGTATGGAAACCTAACAGATCAGCACCCAACATGCCTTTTAACAATTCTTCACGCCAAGGCAATGTTCTAAACACTTCATAAGACGGAAAAGGAATGTGCAAGAAAAACCCAATACTAACATCTGGTCTTTTTTCCTTTACATATTGTGGCACCAATAATAATTGATAATCATGCACCCAAACCGTATCTCCTTCTTCTATATTTTCAATAATTTTATCAGCAAACTTTCTATTTACCAATTTATAGGTTTCCCAATCCTGCTCATCAAATTCCGCATATTCCATAAAATAATGAAATAAAGGCCAAACGGTTTTGTTACTAAATCCAAAATAAAACCCATCAACTTCATCTTTTGACAAATTTACAGATGCACATTGATGCTTTTCTAATTCCACATCTATTTGATTTTGGAGTTCAGGCGTCAAATCTTCATCATTTAAACCGCTCCAACCTATCCAAATACCATTACTATCTTTATGTACTGATTTCATTCCTGTTGCTAATCCTCCAACACTAGGTGTGGCAATGATGCTCTTTTTATCAATTTCTAACTGTACAGGTAATCTATTTGAGATTATGATAGTTTTATTCATGAAATCTGTTTTTTGCTTGTATTATCTTTATATATTTGGTTAAATTACACGAAATTTGACTAAAACATTAACACTTTTGAAATTATTTTTTGCCTATGAATAATTTAGATTACGGAATTATTGGAAACTGCCAAAGCGCAGCCCTTATCTCTAAAACAGGAAGTCTTGAATGGAGTTGTTTGCCTAATTTTGACTCTAGCTCTGTGTTTGCAAAAATATTGGACGAAAATAAAGGTGGTAGTTTTGAAATTATAACTTCTGATGATTACAAGGTCACTCAAAAATATATTCCATCAACAAACATATTGGTTACCGAATGGGACAATGGAACAGATGCTTTTGAGTTTATAGATTTTATGCCTCGTTATAAAGATGAAGATAATACTTATTATACTCCACCAGATATTGTTCGTTATGTAAAGTACATAAAAGGAACTCCTAAGTTTAAGGTTAACTACAACCCAAAATTAAACTATGCGAAAGGAAAAACTTCTAGTAAAATTAAAGATGATTGCATTAAATCTTCTTATAATGAAGAAACTTATGAGTCTTTATTTTTATACTCTAGCTTTGACAATGACGCTATTTTAAATGGAAATGAAATTACTTTAGATGATAATCATGGGTACTTTTTAATAAGTTATCATGAAAAACTACTAAGTCAATCTATAGAACGAGAGTATTTAAAAATGCAACGAACTCGTGTCTATTGGTTAAATTGGTCGGAAAAAACAACACAATACAAACATTACAATAAAGAAATTTTACGAAGTGCTTTAGTTTTAAAACTTTTAAGCTACGAAAAATCTGGAGCCGTTTTAGCTGCTGCAACAACTTCTTTACCTGAAACAATTGGTGAAGTAAGAAATTGGGATTATCGTTTCTGCTGGATTCGTGATGCATCTATGGTTATTAAAGTAATTTCTAGCTTAGGACATTCGCGCGTTGCAAAACGTTTTTTAGATTTTATTATTAGTGTAATACCTATTAAGGATGAAAAAATCCAGATTATGTATGGTATTAATGGGCAAAAGAAATTAACTGAAGAATTTTTAGATCATTTAGAAGGTTATAAAGGCTCTTCTCCTGTTCGTATTGGTAATGCTGCTTATGAGCAGAAACAAAATGATATTTACGGAATTTTAATGGACGTTATTTATCAACAATTTGTTGAGTTTAACAACACGGTAAGTAACAGTGAAGAGTTATGGACGTTAAGTAAAAGTATTGTTACTATTGTTAAAGACAATTGGAAAAAAGCGGATAAAGGAATTTGGGAATTCAGAACAGAAGATCGTCATTTTACCTTTTCAAAATTACTATGTTGGGTTGCTATAGATAGAGCTATTAAAATTGCTGAATTAATTGGTAAAGAAGCTGCGCATAACAAATGGATAAATCTTCGTGACGAAATTCATGACGACATTTATAAAAATGCCTGGAATGATGAAATTGGTGCTTATGCACAATCTTATGGTTCTAAAGATTTAGATGCTTCTACACTTTTAATGGAAAGTTATGGATTTATTAAACCTAAAGACCCAAGATTTATTAGCACAGTTCAGGCCACAGAAAAAGAGTTGTGTAATGATGGTTTAATGTATCGCTATAAAAATAAAGATGATTTTGGTTTACCTTCTTCTTCTTTTACTATCTGTACCTTTTGGATGATCAACAGTTTGTATAAAATTGGAGAACATAAAAAAGCCAAAGCATACTTTGATCAATTGTTAAGCTACAGTAATCATTTAGGATTATTTAGTGAAGATATTCATTTTGAATCGAAACGTTTATTAGGAAATTTTCCACAAGCATATTCTCATTTAGCATTAATTGAAACCGCAATAAACTTTACTGGTGGATTTAGTGAAGAAGAAGAATTAATGGCTTCTATACATTAATCACTGGGAGATAATAGCAAGTAATTGATATCGTTATATTTTGACGTTACTTACAGAAAACAACCTCGTGGCCTTGCCACGAGGTATTTTAAGGAATTAAACTTTTTTTTTCGATGCAAGGATGGAATTGTACCCTTGGCTATCGCTCTGCGATTAAAAACTCAATTGCAGCCTTATAAAAATCTTTAGGATTCTCTGCATGTAACCAATGACCTGCATTGGCTATTGTAGTTATTTTTGAATTAGGGAAATGCGCACTAATCAAAGATTCATCATTTTCAGAAATATAGCCAGAATTCCCTCCTCTTAAAAATAAAGTATCACCTTCAAAAAGGGTAAAAGAAGGCAACTCCGCTCCCACTTCGCTGTTATTTTCTGTTAAGGAAGTCAAATTAAATCTAAAATCCATTTGTCCTTTTTCTCTCCAATATGTATTCTTTAATAAAAACTGACGAATACCAACTTCAGAAATTAATTCTGCTAATTTAGCATCTACCAATTTTCTGGAGTTTTGAATAGAAAAATCCACCGAATTTAAAGCAGCTAAAATATCATGATGATGCGGCGGATACATTCTTGGCGAAATATCTGCAACTAATAATCTAGTTACCAATTCTGGATATTCAACAGCAAATAACATTACCGTTTTTCCTCCCATGGAATGTCCTAAAAGATTTACATTTTCTAATTGATGGTGTTCCATGTAATTTTTCAAATCTTCAACTAACAACTCGTAATTAAAATCATCAGAATGAAAACTTCTTCCATGATTTCTTTGATCTACCAAGTGAACTTCAAATCCATCTTCGGCAAACTTATTCGCATGGCTTTTCCAATTATCTCCCATACCAAAATATCCGTGAAGAATTAACAATGGTTTACCAGCTCCAATAATACGCGAATGAAGAATTTCCATAATTTTATCCTTGTAATTTGTGTAAATACATATTTACAACATTTTCTATTCCTAAATAAATACTTTCAGAAATTAATGCATGCCCAATTGAAACTTCAGCTAAATTTGGAATATGCTGTTTAAAAAACTGAATATTATCTAAACTCAAATCATGTCCTGCATTTATTCCTAAACCTAAATCATGTGCTAAAACAGCTGCATTTGTATAAGGTTTCACTGCATCTTTGTTTCCATTTTCAAATTCACTAGCAAACTGTTCTGTATACAACTCAATTCTATCGGCTCCTGTTTTTGCAGCAGCTTCAATCAATTTTTCATCAGTATCTATAAAAATAGAAGTTCTAATTCCATTATTTTTAAATTCTGCAATTACCTCTTGTAAATAAGATTGATGAGAAATTGTATCCCAACCTGCATTTGAAGTTATGGCATCAACACTATCTGGAACTAAAGTTACTTGTGTTGGTTTAACATCCAATACTAAATCCATAAACTTTTTAATTGGATTTCCTTCAATATTATATTCTGTAGAAACTATATTTTTTAAATCATAAGCATCCTGATAACGAATATGGCGTTCATCTGGTCTTGGATGAATTGTTATTCCTTGGGCTCCAAAATCCTGAATATCTTGAGCTACTTTTAATAAATTTGGCACATTTCCTCCACGAGAATTACGTAAAGTTGCTATTTTATTAATATTTACACTTAACTTTGTCATCATTTCAAATTAAAATGCAAAAATAAACCATTAAAAGTTTTTAAACTATATTCGTATTAATGAATATTAACGATTATATATTAAAGGAAATTAAAGCATTGTCTTTAAATTGTACCGTAGAAATGGCACAACAACGTTGTGCTAATTATCCTATTTCGCATTTTCCAATACTAGAAAACAATAAGTTAATAGGTTGTTTTGCTGATAGTGATATTAGAACTATTGAAGACACAACCAATAAACTAAAAGAATATTCTCATTTATTCCACCATTTTTTTGCAACAGAAAAGACTCCTTTATTGGATTTAATTGCTTTATTTGCTGATAATGATTGTAATTTAATTCCTGTATTAAATCAAGATAAAGATTATATAGGTTACTATGAGTTGAGTGATATTTTAGATGTATTTGCCGACAGTCCGTTTTTACATAGGGATAACGAGACATTAGTAATCTCTAAAACAAAAAGTGATTTCTCTATGGGAGAAGTTGCTCAAATTGTTGAAAACAATAAAGCTCGTTTACTAGGACTTTATATTTCTTCTGAAAGTAATGACGAAATTAGAGCTACATTAAAAATTTCTTCTAGAGAAATGAATGAAGTTATACAAATGTTTAGACGATATGATTATCATGTTATTTCTGAACATGAAGATGACTTTTATTTGGAAGAATTAAAAGAAAGAGCTAATTATTTAAAAAAATATTTAGACATGTAACTGTCTAAGATAAAATCAATTATTTTAAGTGAAGAAAATCGCTATTTACGCACAATCGTATTCCATTTCTTCTGAAAAGGAAATTAATATTTTATTAGAGATATTACATAAAAATGCCATTGAAATAGTTTTTGAAGAAAAATTTCATAATTTATTATTTGAAAACAAATCCATAGCCAAAAGATATCCAACTTTTTCTCATTTTAATGATTTATCCAACAGTTTTGACTTTATGTTTACACTAGGTGGAGACGGAACAATCTTAAGAGCTGTAACTTACATAAGAGACTTAAACATACCTATTTTAGGAATTAACACTGGTAGATTAGGCTTTTTAGCAACCGTTAAAAAGGATGAAATTGAAGCTTCAATAAACTTACTAATCAACAAAGAATATACTATTCAAGAGCGTTCTTTATTAGAAGTGCAAGTTACCCCTGAAACTAAGGAAATAGCTGAAATAAATTTTGCTTTAAATGATGTAACTGTTGCTAGAAGAAATACTACTTCTATGATTGGTGTTAAAACGTATTTAAACAATGAATATCTTACTAATTATTGGGCAGATGGTTTAATTATTGCAACTCCAACTGGTTCTACTGGTTATTCTTTAAGTTGTGGTGGCCCAGTTGTATTGCCAAACTCTAAAAACCTTATAGTTACTCCAATAGCACCTCATAATTTAAATGCTAGACCAATAATAATGTCTGATGATACAATTATTGATTTGGAAATAAGCGCTAGAGAAAAAGATTTCCTTATTTCTTTAGACTCAAGAATCTCTACTGCTCCAAAAGAGAGTAAAGTACGTATTAAAAAAGCATCATTTACTGTTAAAAGTATCATTTTAAAAAATCAATCTTACCTAAAAACATTGCGCGGAAAATTACTTTGGGGAGAAGACACTCGTAATAAATCAAACTAATAGCCTTCCTCAACAATAAAACACGAAAATTAAAGTTAATCAAAAAAGACAGATTATTAACTTTTTAAAGCAAATTCAAATTCCTATATTTGCACGCTATTTTTATCAATGAAAAGATATTTAATTTTATTATTATTCGCTTGTGCTACAAGTATTTCATACTCACAAATCCATGAAGTTGGTTTTTTTGCTGGGGGAACAAACTATATTGGAGATATTGGAAGCACTAATTATATTAATCCAAATCAATTTGGAGCTGGTTTAATTTATAAATACAATTTAAATCCTAGAATAGCATTAAGAGGTACGCTACTTTCTTTACCAATACAAGGTGATGATGCAAACTCTGGCAATGATTATAGAGAAAACAGAAACCCTGCCCCTATTAGTTTTAGCAATACTGTTTATGAAATAGCTGTTGGTGCTGAAATTAATTTTTTTGATTACGATATTAGTGAACATGATAGTTCATTCACACCTTATATATTAGTTCAGGTTGCAGCAATTAATTACAAAACTGTAACAGCTTTTAACAGTAATAATGATGCTATTTATGATAATAAAGCCTCTTATTCAATTCCTTTAGGAATTGGTGTAAAGGGAAGATTATCAGACCATATGGCATACGCAATAGAATCTGGTATTCGTTTAAGTTTTTCTGATGACTTAGATTATACAACACCAGATATAGATTCATTAAATATAGGCGGATATGGTAATGATCATTACTTATTCACAGGAGTTTCTTTGGTATATACCTTTGGAAGACCTGCCTGTTATGCACCAAGAGAGTAAAATACATGGATAAAAAACTACAAAGCATTAACCTTAATAAAATCCCAAACCATATTGCTGTAATAATGGATGGTAATGGTCGTTGGGCTAAGAATAAAGGTATGCAACGTGTTTTTGGACATAGAAATGCTTTAACTGCAATTAGAGAAACAGCTGATACCGCATCTGAATTAGGTGTTAAGTATTTAACAATGTATGCTTTTTCTACTGAAAACTGGAACAGACCAAAATTTGAAGTAGATGCATTAATGAGCTTATTAATCACTACACTAAAAAAAGAACTTCCTGAGTTCCAAAGAAAAAACGTAAAAATCAACTCCATAGGTGATACTCAAAGCTTACCTAAAAGTGCTCAAAAGGTTTTAAATAAGGTTATTGAAGAAACAAAAAACAATACAAAAATAACATTGTCTTTTGCTTTGAGTTATGGTTCTAGAGAAGAAATTGTTAATACTATCAAAAACATATCTAAAAAAGTTGTTAATAAAGAATTAGATATTGAAAAAATAGATCAAAATATTATAAATAATCATTTATATACGTTTAATTTGCCGGACGTTGATTTAATGATACGTACAAGTGGAGAGCAAAGAATTAGTAATTTTTTGCTTTGGCAGATGGCTTATGCTGAATTATATTTCACTGAAATATTATGGCCAGATTTTAGAAAAGAAAATCTTTTCGACGCAATAATTGATTATCAGAATAGAGAACGAAGATTTGGAAAGACAAGTGAACAGATTAAAACTAATGAATAAGAATTCATTATTAGCAGCATTTTTTATCATCGCATTTAGTAAGTCGATGAATATACAAGCTCAAGAAACAACTCCTAAAGATAGTATTCCTTCTTCAAAGGATGTTTCAGGTAAGATTGATTACGAAAAAGGTAAAGAATATATCCTTGGAGGTATAACCGTTACTGGTTTACAGAAATTTAGTGAAGAAACTGTTAGGGTTTACACTGGATTAACAACAGGACTACCTATTAAACTTCCAGGAGACAAACTTACAAGTGCTATAAAAAAGCTTTATGAAAGTAAACAATTTGGTGATGTTGATGTTTATTTATCTAAAATTGACGGAAACACTGTTTATTTACAATTTGACGTTACTGAATTACCTCAGTTAAATAGAGTAAAAATTACTGGTATTAGCAAGTCGAAAGCTAAAGAATTAAAAACAGAAGCTGAACTAAAAACTGGTGCACAAGTTACTGATAACCTTATCATAACAACACGAAATTATATCGCGAAAAAATATACTGATAAAGGTTTTTTAAATGCTAAAGTTTCTTTAGATACTAAAAAAGATACTACTGATACTAATAGCGTTGACATGAAAATCTTTATAGATAAAGGTGCTCGTGTTAAGATTAAAGAAATTATTTTCACTGGTAATGACGCTTTATCTGACAGCAAGTTAAGAGGCGCTATGAAAAACACCAAACGTAAGTTTTTTGGTCGTTTTTGGAAAACATCAAAATATATCATAGACGATTATCAAGAGGATTTAAAAAACATTATAGACACTTACAGTCAGCTTGGTTATAGAGATGCTAGAATTTTAAGTGATAAATTAACTTGGAATGATGACAATACTGTAAATCTAGAAATTGATTTAGAAGAAGGTAAACAATATCGTTTTAAAGAGATATTATTTGTTGGAAACAAAAAATATAATGATGAGTTCCTTATGAGGTTTCTAAAAATCGAAAAAGGAGACATCTATAATGGTAAGGTTTTAAAAGAACGAATTTCTGGTGATGGAACTCCAGATTCGCAAGACATCCAAACACTTTATCAAAACAATGGTTATTTATTTTCTTCGGTAAATGCTGTTGAGACAAAAGTAAATAACGACTCTATTACTGTAGAAGTTAGAATTAGAGAAGACGAACCAGCAACAATTAGAAAAGTTACCGTACTTGGAAATGATAAAACTAATGACCATGTAATTTATAGAGAATTACGTGTAAAACCAGGAGATTTATTCAGTAGAGAAAACATTATACGTTCAATCCGTGAGATTGGTCAATTAGGTTTCTTTGATACGAATGTAACTCCAGAAGTTAAACCTGATTATCAAAATAAAACTGCTGATATTGATTTTTCTGTAATAGAAAAAGGAGGAAGTCAAATTGAGCTTCAAGGTGGTTATGGTGGTGGATCATTTATTGGTACACTTGGACTTTCTTTTAACAATTTTTCCGTAAAAAACATTTTTAATAAAGACGCTTATAAACCTTTACCAATGGGTGATGGTCAAACATTATCATTGCGTTTACAAGCAAGTAGAACATTTAACACCTATAGCTTTTCTTTTACTGAACCATGGTTAGGTGGAAAAAAACCAAAATCATTATCTTTCTCAGTATATTTGTCTAATCAATATCAATTTGATTTCACAACAGGAAATGTAGACAAAGATCAGAGTTTATCTATATTAGGAGCCTCAATTGGTTTAGGACAACGTTTAAAATGGCCTGATGATTATTTTACTTTATCTCAAACAGTGAGTTACCAGCAAATTGCTTTAAATAATTATACATATGCTTTAGGAAGTTCTGTTTTCCTTAATAAAGGTACTTTAAACAATTTAGCTTATAGTATTTCTTTAGGACGTAACTCTGCTGGACCTAGTTTAATCTTCCCTACTTATGGATCTGATTTTTCTATACGTGCAAAAGCAACATTTCCGTATTCTTTGGTAAATGGTACTACTTATGAAGAACCAGAAGATTCTACAACCGATGAAGCTCAAGAATATTTAGGAGAAAAATACAAATGGTTAGAGTATTATAAAATATCTGCAAAAGGAAAATGGTATACTGCACTTGCTAAAAAACTAGTATTAATGTCTAATTTTGAAATAGGATATTTAGGGACATATAATAATGAATTAGGTATTACACCTGTAGAACGATTTTTTGTTGGAGGTGATGGAATTGCACAAGGACAATTAGATGGACGTGAAGTTGTTGGATTACGTGGATACGAAAACAGTAGTCTTTCTTCTTCTGAAGGAGGTTCTATCTATAATAAATTTCAATTAGAGTTACGTTATTCTATTACAGATAAACCATCAGCATCTATATATACTTTAGGTTTTATTGAAGCTGGTAATTCTTATGACAATTTTACGGAGTACAATCCGTTTGAATTAAAACGATCTGCTGGTCTTGGTATTCGTATATTTATGCCTGCATTTGGCTTATTAGGTATTGATTTTGCTCATGGATTTGATGCGTTACCTGGTGACACGTCTTTAAACCCAACAAAATCAGGCTGGCAAACACATTTTATAATCGGAAGACAATTCTAAAAATTTGATACATTTGTAGTGTGTCTTGTTTTTGGCACGGTTTTTTCTAAATACATTATATTAAGATGAAAAAAAACATTTTACTACTAGTTCTTTTACTTGTTACATTGGCAACTATTCATGCGCAAAAAAGTCAGCGTATTGCTTATATAGATATGGAATACATTTTACAGAGTGTTCCAGAATATATTACAGCACAAAACGCTTTAAATGCCAAAGTAGAAAAGTGGAAAGGAAAACTAGATAAAGAAGCTAGAAGTATTGAAGTGTTAAAAACTGATTTAGCTAATGAAAAAGCTATCTTAACAAAAGATTTAATTCTTGAGAGAGAAGAGGATATTTTTATAAAGGAAGAAGCTTTACGCAAATTAGAATCTTTATATTTTGGTCCACAAGGCGATATGTATAATTTAAGACAAAAATTAATACAGCCAGTTCAAGATCAAGTTTACAATGCAGTTCAAACAATAGCATCTCGTAAGAAGTATGATTTTGTTTTTGATAAATCTGGTGACTTAGTTATGCTATATTCTAACAAAAAACACGATATTAGCGAACTTATTATTAAACTGATAAAAATTGACCAAAAGAAACAAGCGAAGCATGATAAAATAGCAGAACGAAAAAAACTATTAGATAAAGAAGGTTTATCAGAAGAACAACAAAAGCGTATTGCTGCAAAAGAAGCTGCTAAGCAGAAGAAAGCTACAGAAAGAGAAGCTAAGTATCAAAAGATAGAAGAAAAAAGACAGGCCTTATTAAAAGCCCGAGATGAAAAAAGAAAGTTATTATTAGCAAAAAGAGAAGCTGCAAAAAAAGCTAAAGAAGATGCTGATAAAGAAAAAGAAGAAGAAACACAAGAAGAGGATTAAATTAAAGAAATAAGAACACGAAAATTAAATTAGATTAAACATGAAGCATTTAAAAACGTTATTATTAGTTGCAATTTTTACTGTTGGATTAGGAGTGAATGCACAAAAAACTGCACATATTAACACTGATAAGTTATTAACAGCTATGCCAGAAACTAAGGCTTTGAAAACTGAGCTAGAGAAGTTACAAAAAACATATAGAGATGAAATTGAAGGTATGTTTAAAACTTTAGAAGCTAAGATTAAAAAATATGAAGCTGAAGGCCCTGGTCAAACTCAAGAGGTAAACCAAAAGAGAGCTGTAGAGGTTCAACAAGATCGTGCTAAGATTCAACAAGCTGAGCAAACGATGAACCAAGAAATGAATAAAAAATATCAACAAAAAACTATTCCTATTTTAGAAAAAGCTCAGAATGCTATTAAAGCAGTAGCTGCTGAAAAAGGTATTGTTTATGTTTTAGATGCTACTCCTGGTAAAGGATTAATCGTTTTTGATAGTGGTGATGATATTTATACTGCAGTAAAAACTAAATTAGGTTTCTAAAAAAACTTTTTAGATATAATTATAAAATCCTGCTTTATAAATAAAGCAGGATTTTTATTTTTGCTTTAACTATGATTGATATTTCTAAAAATCCTATTGGCATTTTTGACTCTGGTATTGGAGGCACATCTATTTGGAAAGAAATTAAGACCTTTTTACCAAATGAAGACACATTATACTTGTCTGACAGTAAAAACGCTCCTTATGGGCAAAAAACTAAAGATGAAATCATTAATTTATGTATTAAAAACACAGAATACTTACTTAATAACAATTGCAAGACAATCGTTATTGCTTGTAATACTGCAACTACTAATGCTATTACATACTTAAGAAAAACTTATCGTATACCTTTTATTGGTATTGAGCCAGCTATAAAGCCTGCTTCCTTAAAAACAAAAAGTAATGTTATTGGTATTCTTGCTACAAAAGGAACTTTAAACAGTACACTTTTTGAAAAAACTTCTTCATTAATTGATTCAAATATTACAATTATTGAACAAATTGGAGAAGGCTTAGTAGAACTTATAGAAAATGGAAAGATAGATTCTGATGAAATGGATAATTTACTATTTGAATATATTACTCCAATGTTAGAAAAAAATGTAGATTGTTTGGTCTTAGGATGTACACATTATCCTTACTTAATATCTAAGATAAAAAAAATAACAGGACCTAAAATTTCTATTATTGATTCAGGCGAAGCTGTATCTAAACAAGTTAAAATTATTTTGAATGATAATAATATCTTAAATAAACAAACCAATTTAGGAGAGCATTCGTTATTAATTAACAAAAATGCTAACGTATTAAAAGAAATACTTTTAGATTTTAAAAATATTAAAATAAACGAAGAAAACTTCTAGAATAATATTCCATTGATATTAGGACATGAAGACAATCTTTTTTCTCTACATAAAACATTAAACCCTAATGTAATTTGATGAAAACCTCCATCAGATAAAACAACATCCCCCATTTGCTTTGTATAGGTATAAGAGAACATCGTTTTGTTAAGGTTAATTCCTAAAATTGGTGAAACATATTGACCTGGTTCAAAAGTACTACTGCCAAAAGATTTTCTGTAAGATAAAGCAAACCATAATTGAGATTTAGTAAACTTTTTATAAACCTTAAAGTTAACATCTAGTATACTCTCTTCAATTTGTTCTTTATGTTGAAACATAAATGAAGGCTCAAATTGATATTTATCTTCATTTCCAAAAAAATACCCTGCTCCTACTATAAAGTTTCTTAAATTTAAAGATTCAAACTCAGATGTTAAATTGCTTTTTGCTGATAAAAAAATATTTTTTACAGTTAAATAACTAGATAGTCCACCAACATGATACCCTAAACCAAAATCTGCATTAACATAAAAGTTACTCTCTATAACTTGTTGTACAACTGGATCTGAAACAGAAAAACTAGTTTGATCAACACTATTTTGAACTGCAGAAAAAGATAAACCAAAAGACAATTGCTTAAATTTATTTGATTCGTCTAACGATAAATGATACGCATATGTTCCTTGAAGTGCTGTTTGAGAATGAAAACCATTTTTATCATTATAAAAAACAAAACCATAAGCTGCTTTAGAATAGTTGCTTACTTTGGCATGAAAACTAGCTGTTTGTAATTGAGGTGCATTATCAACATCTAACCACTGTGCTCTAGCTGTTAATCTTATTTTTCCACATTCTCCAATACCAGCAGCAGCAGGATGAACTAAATAAATATTGTCCGATAAATAATCCTGATATATAGGCAAAGTTTCTTGTGCTGATACATTTGAAACTATCAAAAATAAGATTAGTGAATAATAAAAAGTAGCAATCTTCATCAATAAATTATTAAAAATCAAATATATTGATTTTTAATCTCTTGAAAGTCTATGCTTTTGAAAAATCAATACTATAAAATGTTAAAGTTTATAATTCCTCTAAAATTAGACGATTTTTGAAGCTATTTTTACTAAAAAATCAACTCCATTTTTTATGTTAGAAATTGTTGCTGCTTTTTGGTTATTTGCCAGAGTTGCATCATTTATTATTTTTAATGTTTTCAAAGCATTCTCGTTAGATATACTACTTTCTTTTATAAACAACTCTACTTCTGGTGTTTTTAAACTACACAAGCTTGCTATTTCTTTATTAAACATGGCATCTGTTTGCAATGCTGCCTTTTCTGCTAATTGATCCCAATTAATATCACTCATAGTTAGTTAGTTTGTTTTTGTTAATACTTCTTTTACTTGTAATAATTTATTTAAATCATTTCCTGTTTCATTTAAAAAATGCTCTATACTATTTTTAACTTTAGTAACATCTTGTGTTGTTCCTGTTAATTTTTCTATGGAAGCTAAAGCTTCATTTTCTATACTTTTAACTTTTGTTGCTGATTTAATTAAGTTTTGTAATGTAACTGTAGCTTTAGTATAATTATTAAAATTAGTATTTAACTGATCTACTGTACTTGTATTTTGTTTTTTAAGTATCGCTAAAATGGAATCTTTCTTTCTATTAATAACAGGTACAATTGACTCTATAATATTAGGCAGTTCTGTTTTATAATCAACATTTTCTGGTATCAGATTTTCATATTTTTTTATAAGAGCTGGGGTGTATTTATTTTCTACAAATAAATTAACACGTTGTAATCGTTCTTCAAAAAGTTGATTTACCAAAGATATATTTAATGCATGCATGTCATTAGCTTCTTTAATAATTTCATTTGTTAAAGTAACTGTAGAATTAGGTAATGAAGCACAAGAAACTAATAATAAACTTAATCCTAAATAATAATAAAATTGCTTTTTCATAATGCTTATTCTGATATAAAAGTTGATTTAATTTTATCTATAACACCTTGTAAAATTGCAAATAATGAGTCTGATGAAAAACCTCCAATAAGTGCTAGAACAGTTTTACTAAACATATTAATTTCTTTAGGCTGTGAAGTATAAAAGGAAATGATTTCTGAAACAATTAAACCAGATACAATACCTAGTATTATTTGTGTTATATAAGAAATGCTTTCTTCTGGTACTAAAGTTCCAGAATGTACTGCTACACTAATTTTTTTAAGTAAAAAAAACAATACTCCTAATCCTGCTACAGACGAAAGAAAGCCAATATTTAACAATAAACTTAATCCGTTATTGTGCATTATACCTTTGTTTAAGGAATCGCTATTTACATCTGGTGACATACCAGTAATAATAAATAAAAACAAGAAAAAAATTGTAAGAAACAATAAATTACGAACCAGTGGAAGTCTATGCAAAAACTTTTTATCTTTTGCTTGATCGTGTAATTTGTTAATATATACAATAGATTTTGGTGTAACCGGAGCAATATTTTTAACCAATAAATTGTATGCATTTAATAAATCACCCTGTGTATCATTTTGGAGTAAGTTATTTACTTCTGTATTAATAATTACACCATTTTGAATAGCGTAAGATAACATCGCATCTATTTCTTGTTTTAATTCACCAACAATTTGTGGGGAAATTTTGTCTTGTACAGGTGCTTTAGCTGTTTTAATAGTTGCAGTTGTATCCATTAAGTTTTTGTTTAGTTAGGCATCCATCTTTTTATAAAGATAAAACTAAAATAACATTTAATTTTCTTAACAAAGTAATTAAAGACTTAATCGTAAGCATTTAAAGTATAAGCGTTGAATAGCCATTGATATAACTATTCAGAATATCCATTTTTTAAAGCATACACCGCCAACCCAACTCTTGTTTTTAAATCTAACTTTGTAAACAAACTATCTCTATAATTTTCTATAGTTCTTGGACTACAAAACATTTTTTCAGAAATCTGTCTATAATTCATTTCAGTTATGGTATACTTTAAAAACTCTACTTCTCTATCCGATAATTTTATTTTCTCCTTATTCATATCTTTATCGCTTCCAATACTTTCAAAGATTTTACTTGAAGCCCATTCTGGGAAAAAGCGTCCATCAGCAACAATAGCTTTCAATGCTTTTTCTAATTCAGTTGGATACACATTTTTTAGCATATACCCTTTTGCGCCGTTTTTAATCATTTTTATTAAACTAGACTCGTCGTCTTGCATACTTAATGCCATTATTAAAACATCAGGATGTGTTTCTTTTAACCAATTTGCTGTTTCAAAACCATCCATAACAGGCATGCTAATATCTAACAAAACCAAATCTGGCTTGCCTTTCATTTTTATTTTATCTTGAAGATCTTCTCCATTTTCAGCAGTATATATCACTTCAAAATCTTCAAACCCAGAAATTATTGTACTTAGCGCATTTGCTATTAATACATGATCATCTACGATTACAATTGTCTTTTTCATTTTAAGGGAATTTTAAGGGTTATGGTTGTTCCAACATTTATTTCACTTTCTATAGCAATACTAGCACCTATAAGTTCGGCTCTTTTTCTAATATTCTTCAATCCGATTCCTTTAAAGTCTTTATTTTGAGTATCAAAACCAATACCATCATCTTTCAGTATAAATTCAATAGCACTATCATCTACTTTATCTAGAGAAACAAATATGTTGTTACACTTTGCATGTTTAATACTATTTTGTAAAAATTCTTGTGTAATACGATACAGTATACTTTTTATTTGATACGATGCTAACTCTACAGTTGCATCATTAGAAAACTGAACATTACATTGTTTTAAATCGTTTACTTTTTTACATTCTTTTTCTAGCAAGAATGAAAGTGAATTCTCTTTTATAGAATCATCTGTTAGCGATTTAGATAACTGTCTCAAATCTTGTAAAGACTGATTAATGATCATGTTAATCCCAACAATACTTTCATTTAATTCTGGTGATTTATTTTCATAAATCACTTGTTGCGCATACAAACTAGCCAAGGTTAATTTCTGACCAATATTGTCGTGTATTTCTTGGCCAATGTATTGCATCGTTTGGGTTTGTATTTCTATTTGCGTTTGTAGCAATTCCTTCTTATGGCTTTCTTCTTTTGATGCAATTTCTCCTATATGTAATTTCTTTTTCTTTTTATATTCTTTGATAAATACAACTATTGCTCCAATAAAGGCAATAAAGATTATATTAAATAATATTAATGTTACTATGATTGGTGTTTCCCACATATAAAAGATGCTGTAAATAAAAGGTACATGGTACAATTAGAAAGTATAAAATATAGATAGTAAGCATTCCATATACTCACATTTTCAAGTAACTCATGATAAAATGCAAAAAAAGGAAATGTTCCAATATAAAATAGAATAACTCCAATATTTATATAAAACATTTTATTGTGTCCAAAATTAAGAATATTATCATTCTTAATCTGCTTTAAAAATTCTAAAACCACTAAAAACATTAATATAATATTACCCATGTTTGAACTTAAAGAATATAAAACACGTACTCTGACTCCTGATAGCTCTAGAGGTAAAAAACTTAATAAATAGATTAATGAACAGAGAAAAAACATTTTTATTTTTTTAAGAGACTTATAAGCATACAACCAATAAAGAAAAAGATATTGAAAAGGTATTCCAAAATACGTGTAATAGTTTCGTTTTTTTAGAGATAAAATATTATTAGAGTCAAACCAAGTAAGTTCTTGTAAGGATATTATTATTAAAAACAAGATAAACCATTTCCAATAACCATGTTTTAATTCCGAATAATATAATATAGCAACTAGGGCTGAAAAAATCTCAATCCCTAGTAGTAAATATTTTAATTTTGGATACGACTCATACATTTGTTACTATATTTTTTCATCTTTATCATCCTCTGGCGGTATTAAACTACCATGATTCTGAGCAAATGTACTATTACCAGATTTTGCCGATACATTAGTATTTGTATTTTCAATCATACCAGACAATGCAGGAATTCTTACCGCTGGTGGAACATCTCCAACAATCTCAGGCAATCCTGTTGTGTATGTACTAATATCTTTAGGGTTAAAATCATAGTCATGATCGTCTCCTGTTTTTTCATCTTTTACCTTAATTGTTGGAATCATAACTAAAGTATGTAGCTTTTCATACTTTTCTTTATCTGTACCTATAAAACTTCTCAAATCTGTATACGTATTACTCCATGTTTTCATCTCCGGATAACGCGAATAGTAAATTCGTAAACCTAACTTTTCACTAGAAACTTTATTTTCCCTTGCATTAAATTCAACATGATATATAAACTGTTTAATTGTTTCTAAATCAAACCATATAGAATGAGCATCATCTATTTTTAACGTTGAATTAATAGTATTTAATTGATCTGCTCTATATCCGTATGCCATTTCACGTATTAACGCTCTACTTAATTCACTTGCTTTATTATCAGCATAGTTCATACAAATAGAATCACTTGGTTCTGTTGGTTCTGCTGGTATTGTTGGTTTTGTTGGAGGGAATTTATATATATATACCCCAAAAGCAATAGATACTGCCGCTAATAATACTGATGTAATCATAATTTTTGTTCGTTTTTATTTTGTTAAATATACTTATTTCTGGTACAAAGAACCCTTTTTTTATAAAATCTACTAAAAGTTACAAAACCTAAGCTTTAGGGTTAAATAACCCTAAAATTTCAGGTCTATTTTACGGCTTCATTTACGTTAATCACACGCCTTTAAAACATAAATATATAATGAAGTTTGTAAAACTCAACAGTAAGCAACTGTATTATAAACTTTAACAAAATTATTTAAATGGAAAATACCGTAATTATCAATTCTATTGGAACTGCAAATCCTAGTGTATCAAAATTATTAGCCGACTCTTTTAAAATGCCACAAGAATTCATTTTAAAAATGTTGTACAATGCTCCTTCTGTTTTATTTCAAAAAATAGATTTAGACTTAGCCGAAAAAGCAGCATCAACATTAACTAAACTTGGTTTAGATGTACAAGTAACTGATGAAAAAGAAAAACTAAACTTAAGCAAAGAACAAGTAGAGATTAGTATATACTTTGAAGATATTCTAAGGTTGCCTAAAGTAATTCATCAATTATCTGAATTCTTAGGTTGTAAACCTTCAGAGTCTTTAAACATGTTACTCGCACAACCTGGTATTGTATTGGGTGGTGTTTCCAAAGCTACTGCAATTGCACTACAAAATCGTTTAGATGCTTTGGTGTGTTATTCTAATCCTAGAAAAGATTTATTTAGCATTTATATCTCTGATGAATTTCCTAAAAGTGATTTAAAAAGACTTACTACTAAAGTTAAACAACCTTTTGAAAATCTAGTAAATGGAGCAAGTGTTTTAAAAGATTTAAGTTTTGCTGAAAGCAGCAGTATTTGGAGAGAACATCAATCTAAAAAAGGAATTCGTGTCATTAATCAAACACATCAATTAGTTACTATTAATTTAACTTCTTTTGATAGCAAAAACGCGCAACATGTTTCTTTTTTAACTGAAAAAATTGGCATGCCTTCAACTATTTTATCGGACCTAAAACAACACTTACCTATTACTCTTTTTGATCGTATTAGCAATAAATCTGCACAAAAAACAATTGAAGATTGTAAAGAAATTGGACTTGAAATTTCTGTAGAAAATAATTTTGAAACAACAAGAAAACTTGTCATTGATGAAATTAAAGATCATGCTGCGGTTAAAGAAATATTAGCTCAATTTATTGATGTGAATTCGTTTAAAGAAAACACAACTAATTGGAAAAGCACTACTGAAATTCCTGATTTAATAGCCAACTATTTATACGCACAATTAGTACTACTAAACTGCGAACCAACACTTATTTAACTTATGGAAAATAAAAAAATGTTGCATTTCAGAATTGCCGAACGTGGCAAAATGCACGCCTTAGACAAAAACTACAAAGAAGCCTTACGACATTATAAAGAGGCTTTGAAATTGACACAAACACAAAAAGATAGCGAATTGTTTTTTCAGCATTATAGTCAATGTGTGATGGAAGCTTTAGAACAATTAGGATCTTATGATGAAGTAATTTCTTTCTGCAAAAACTACAGGGCATTTTTAGCTGACAAAGAAACCAATGTGTTAGTAAAAAAGCACAATGCTTTTGTGAGTGAAAGACAAGCCATACAACACATCTTAAAAGAAGAACAAGAAGAAGCTAAAATCTTATTAGCAGACGCACAAAAGGAAATAGGAAAAGGGAAACATCCTATCACTGATGAATTGTTAAACTGGCTTTTAAGAGGTTATAAAATAAACAAAGATCAAGTAATACGATTACAAAAAAAACACAATTATTTTATCGTGAGAAAAGAATCTGTAAATCCAAAAATAGCCATGGATTTACCAGAGGGAATTTCTCCATTTTAACCATTAAAAACAATTAAATATGGCAGACATTAACACACTTGACCAAGGCGCCAAAATACTACAAAACGTAGATGTGAGTAGTATTGTAACGGGTTTAGCACTTGGTATTGCAGACGCGCAAGAGCGTTTAGACAACAATTCGGTATCACAATTAATTCGGCTTTCCGAAACTAAAGTTGCTGGGAAATCATTATTAGAATTTGGCTTTCAACCCGCTTTTTATGCCTTTGAGTACGCAGACGTTTCTGCGTCTATTCAGCTTAAAATGGCGATTAAAGAAGAGGTTGAAGTTGATTTTAGTTTAGCTGTTGATTATCAAAACAACACTACATTTGATAAAGACTTTTTTAACAGACTTGAAAGAAACAAGAGTAAATCACTAAGTAAATCTTCAAAGACACAAAAGGACTTTGCACTACAAGCAAAGGCTTCAAAAAAAATTAGCATCAATGAAAGTTCGTTTAATGCACATGAAGAAGAAGGATCAATTTCTAAAATAAAAACTGCGGAAGAAAAAATTAGAGACGAAAGTAAAGAGATTCGTGTAGAAAGCATTATTGATGATGAAACAGCACTAACACAAACTACAAACACTAATAATGTTTTCATTAGAAAACACGATGGTTATGTAGTTATTGTTGAACCAGAAATAAATACACAGGCAATTGCTTTATTAAAGATGGAGCAAAATTATTCAGCAACGGCTGTGGCAATAAATCTAAATGCAAAAACGAATCCAGGTCCAGATACTTTTGATAAAATAGATGACTTTGAACAAACATTAGAGAATGCAATTACTGGTAATGATGATGCTGATCCTGGCACTACAGAAAAAGTAATAGGTATTAATAGTCTAGGTATCCATAGGAAAGTAAGTTCTAGTATTACTACTACACCTTATGTATTTTACTTTGATTGGGATAAATATAAATTAATAGATTTTACATACTCTCAAAGTGTAGCAACAAATTCTTTAATTTTAGAAGACGTTAAATTATTAGCAAAGGCATTAAAAAACGATTCGACTTTAAATATTACTATTACAGGGTATACTGATGGAAGTGGTAACAGTTCAGATGCAAACAATACCTATAATGAAAAACTTGGTACAAATAGAGCAACCTCTTTGATGGAAGAAATCAAAAATCATGCAGGTAAAGATATTTCGTCTCAAGTAACCATAGTTACCAAAGGAGAACAATTGGCACAAGGGAGTTCTGCAAAAGACGCTAGCATTAGAAAAGTAACTGTTGAATTTAATACAAATTCATTATTTGACTACATCTACTTTGAAGCTGGAAATATTTCTACAGGCGCTAGTACTCCAAATAGTAATACTAGCGACTCTTTTGTTATGAAAACTGCAACATCTACGCTAACAACAAGACCGGATATTATTTTCATTTACGGAGGAAACACTGTTACTTTTTCTGACGGAAGTAGTACCGATTTATCTGCTACTTCATTAACACAAAGTCAACATTATTTACATGATTTTTATATTGAGAGATATAATGATGCTTATTATTTGTTGCATGAAGAAGCTTATGTTAATTATTTTGTTCATTCTAAAGAAAGTAAAGAATTGGACGTAGAAGTTGATAATGTAGCTTCAGCAGAAATGAATAAAGACACCACAAAAGTATACGTTGGTGAAACACAAAATGATCTTTCAAAACTTAAGCAAAATTCAAAAGATTTTGAAGGAGATAGATCGTTAGCAATCAGCGGTTCTTTAGACGTACGCTATGCAAGACAATTTGGAGTATCTGTAGAAGGAAATGCATCTGTTTCTGCACGTATGATTTCTGTTCCACCACCAACTGGTTTAGAAAACTATATTGAATCATTAACTGGTAATTCAACTTCTGGCAACTAAACATTATGAGCGCAGTACCACAAGTTATACAACAAATTACCAATGCTCCTCTACCATTTATGTTAGAGAAATTGGGCGCTTCTATTGCCAATGCACAAGCTGCATTAGATGCAAATTCTATTCGCTTAGCCAATGAAATGGCAACTATTAAAATAGCTGTGGGTGATGAAGATTATAATTTAATAAGCCTTGGTTTTGCTCCTACTTTTTATGCTTTTACTGAAGCTTCTTTTGAAGTTAAGATGGAATTCTCAGTAGCAGAATCTGAAAGTTATGGAGGATCATTAAGTTTAAATTATGGTAATAGCTCTGGCTCAAGTAATTCAGTTGGTGGAAGTGTTAGTAATGGTAATAGTAGTTTTAGTGCAAACAATGAAAGTACAGAAACACAAATGTTTGGAATATCTATCTCTGCGCATTATGCACGCAAATTTTCTGTCTCAGCCGAAGCTTCTTCGTCTATAGCAGCAAAAATTGTATCGCTACCAGCACCAGATGTCTATTATGAAATATTAAAATCAACAATAACAACAAACGAATAAAAACGAAAGATTATGAATATGTTAAAAGAAACTCCCAGAATAGGCCAACAATTGTTGGACGTTCCTATGGGAGAAATGATCGAGTCTATGGCAATGTCTATTGCCAAAGCTCAAATGGCTTTAGATACAAACTCTATTGAAGTTGCCGAAATGATGGGAGGACTTTCAGTAGTTAAAGGAGAATTAAATGGTGAAGAATTTATCAATTTTAAAGATAGTAGAGTTTTCTTTGGAAAAGAAAAAATTTCAGTTGAAAATGCTGTTATCACTTACAATACAACACAAGATGATGCTTTAAAAGGTCAAATTTATACTCCTGATACTGCTACTGGTAACGATCCAAGTAACGGAAATAATGACGATATTTTTGAAGCTGGAAGTACTACTGGAACAATTAAACTTAAGGATACTAATATTATCAATGAAATTATTGTTCCACAACGATTATCTATGTTAGAGCTAGGATTCTCTCCTACTTTTTATCAGTTTGTAGATACGATGATTCGTGTGAGCATTTCTATTACTTTTTCAAGAGAAGGTTCTTCTTCTGTTTCTATTGATAGAAATACAGAAAGTAAAAGTAACAGTGCTAGTTTTAGTTGGCGTAAAGGTTTAAAAACTAATAAAACGGTTACTACAACACAAGTAAATGCTAATTTCTCTCAAAAGTATAGTTATTCAGCAGAAGGTTCTAGTATTCTACAAACCAAATTAGTTCCTATTCCACCACCAGCAGCTTTAGAAGAACGAATTCAACAACAAATGGAAATTGCACGAGAAGAAGCTGAATCATAATTTAATAACACACTAAAATGGGAAGTATTACTAAAGAAATTTTAAATGCACCTTTACCAGAAATGGTAAAAACACTTGGTATTGGAATTGCTCAAGCACAACGCGCCTTAGATAAAGTTTCTATGGAACTAGCAAAAGAGTTGGTAGATACTAAAGTGGATATGGGAGGCGAAGAATATAGTTTGCTTTCCCTTGGTTTTACACCTACATTTTATCAATATGTAGATACTGTTTTAGAAATGAAAATGTCTGTTTCTATGAGTCAAACAAAAGAGTTTGGTGCTTCGGTTTCCGTAAGTGCTGGTGCAAGTGTAGGTTTTGTTGCTGTTAGTGCTTCTGTTTCTGCTAGTTATTCTCAGAAATATCAATATTCGGCAGAAGGGAGTTCTATGTTACGCACCAAATTGGTAGCCGTACCAAATCCGCCTGTATTTGAACAACGCTTGCGTGCGATGATAGCAACTGAACTTGAAGATAAAAGAGATAACTTAAACACTCCTTAAAAAATGGCAAAGCATTGGAAACAGCTTATTAAGCAAGAAGAACCAACTAAAAATTTGGTAAAAGATGAAGAAAATGAAGAAAATGAAAATTTTTCTTTACCTGATTTACTTCAACCTGCTACTAATGAGAAATCGTTAGAAGATATTGCTGCGTCCAATATTAATTTAAAAAGCTTGCTTGAGGAGCAAAAAGAACTAGAACAAAATATGAATGCTCTTACTGGTAAAACAGAAGAGCATTCTACTACCAAAAAACAATATGATCATGAGATAAAATCTGTTTATCAAAAAAGAAAAGAAGAACGTAAAGAAGAAAAAAAGAAAAATAAACTTCTTAAAAAAAGGAAAAATAATGCTAAAGAAAATAGTAATTGGAATAGAAAGAAAAAGGACTTTTTTAATGTAGATACAACTAGAAAAAAACAAGAAAAACCAAAAAATCTATTCTCTAAAAAGAGAAAAGATAAAACAGAATTTGCTACTAAAAAAAGACAATCCAAAACCTCATTAAAAACTTTTAACAATCTAAAAAAAGCGACTGAGAAAGTTTCAACTATTAGTAATGACACTTCAAAAACCATAGCCAAAACAGATAAGAATCTAACTCGGTTTTCTGAGAAAATAAGCCAAACAAACAATAAGAAAACAAAAATATCAACAGGTTTAAAAAAGATAAGTAACACATTAAACAACGTTTCTAAAACTGTTGAAAAAACTGATACTAAAATTACTAAGTTTTCTGATAAACTTGTTCAGGTTAATAAAAAGAAAACAAAAGCAACCGAAGAATTAAAAAAGGTCACAGGTACAATAGATACCGCTTCTAAAACAATTAAAAAAGTAAGTTCAATTACGAATGATGTTTCTAAAAACATAAACAAAGTAAGTAGTTTACTTTCTAACAAGCTTGGTGAAAAAGAAAATACATCAAATAATAAAAAGGCTGTTTTAGAAAACAAAACTTTTTCTACGGTCATTAAAACAGTTGGAACAGTTGTTAATACTGCTGAGAAAACACTAAATACTTTTAATAAAATAGATAAAAAGAAAACAGATTTTGTTAAAAGTATAAATCAATTAAAACAAAAAAAAAACGGAATTAAAAACCCGTTACCAACTATAAAAACAAATACTAAAGATGCTAACCTTTTAAGTGAAAAATTAAACAAAGTGAATAACTTTTATGAAAACACAAAAAAGCATTTAGATAAAACAACTAAAACGATTACAACTGTTGATAATCTTTTTAATAATTCTGGTGAATTAAAAAAGTCAGATAAGAAAGAAGAAGCTTCACTGGAGTTAAATTCTTTAGATAAAATTTTTACTAAAAAAGAAGAAAAAACAGCTAAAGGTTTTAATACAATTAATGTCTCCGAAATTTTTTCTGCTGCAAAAAAAATAAAAGAGTTTGCAGATGAGCTTCCTACTAAAAAGAAATCAGCATCCAAAAAAGATCCATTTTCATTCTAATTTACATACCAAATAAATATTATGAGCACACAAAATACATCTATCACCTTAAAAGAAATATTACTCGGAATTTCAGAGAGCTTAAACGAAGCACAACATCAATTACGTAATGCTGCTCCTTATGATGAATATGGTCGTCCGAATACTTTATATACATTACCGTATTTAGATTTTACATTACAAGTAGAAACTGAATTGGAAACCAGTTCAACTACAGACGGAACTTACGATCAAAGTACCGGCTATGGAAAATATGCTACATCTGAAATGTTATATTCTCCTGCTCCGGTTATGACATATCGTCCAGTTAGTAAAACAAGTAGCACAAGTGAATCTGATAAAATTACCAGTAGTATTTCTGGTCGTTTTGTTGCTATTGCACCAAATGAAGGTTTACCTCAACTAATTATTGAAGCAATTCCGAAACAATCAAATACAAACGCTAATATTTATGATATTGAAGTTAGTGTGTTTAACTCTGCAGGTGAAAATATTCCTGGTGCTTTAGTTGAGTTTAATTATAACAAAGACAAAACCATCATCTTAAATCCTAATACTGTTTTAAACCACAATACCAACTTTGTAAAACAAGGAGAAATTGCAAGTGATATTAACGGAAAAGCAACCAATACTATTGCTATAGACACCACTGATTATAATGCTAAAAACACGATTCAGGTTGATATTAATGTAGGAACAGTTTTTACTAAAATCTCAATTCAAAAACACTAATTATGGCTACTAAATACCGCGCTTTACTTTTTAAATGCGATTTGTTAGCTGCTAACAATACTGCTTTAAAATCCTATTCAATAGATATTGAATTTTTAGATATAGAAAACAAAACTTGGGGAAAATTGGTTACGGGAATTGAAACAAAAAAAGGGTTATTAGCTCTTGCATATGAGATTCCTGTTCGTCTTGCTAAGGAAGAAGTGATTACTAGACTTGTTCGTGATTGCATGAGTGAAGGAAGTTTACCAATGTTTAGAATTGTAAAATCTAACGAGAAAGAAACTTTAACTATTTCTGAAGCCCCAGCTATTTTTTTTGATGAAGAAAAGTTAGAAATTGTTATTGATTTTCAGAAACTTTGGCTTTTAGATCCTTCGTTATACATCAAAAAAGAAAGCGCACTAATTATTGCTTCTCCCTTTTATTTATATGATTTTCAAAAAGAGTTTTTAGGTTTACAAGAAGAAAATACAGTACTTATTGATTTAACAAAACAGCAAGCTGATGACTTTAAAAAGGCTACCGAAAAATTTGAGCATCAATTGAAAGAACTTCACGAACATTTAGATGAACATGAAGAAACAGAATCATTACTAAAACAATCTTTAGAAAACAGTCTTAATGAAATTGCTAACCTAAAAGAACAATTTAATAGTTCTTTTAAGGATGATAATTCAGATGAGTTTAATCAACTTATAAAAACTTTAGAAGCTAAAACCAATGAAATTGAATCTCTATTAGAAAAGTTAAATAAGCAAAACGAACAAATGCTTGGTTTACAAGAAGAAATAGAAATTCTAAAATCTTCTGAAGAAAACAAAGATGAACTTACTATTCGTATTAAAGAATTAGAAAATTTAGTTGTTAGTTATGAAGAAAAAACTGCTATTCTTCAATACAATTTAGAAGAGAAAAATCAGGAAATAGAAATACTAAAAAAAGAAATATCAATCTTAAAAAATGATACTTCTGAGGCTGATAAACTTAAAGAAGTTCTATTAGAAAAAACGAACATTATTGAAGGTTTTCAAAAAACACAAAATGTACTTGAAGAAGAAAAGCAATTGATACTTTTAGAAGTTGAAAAAGCTAAAAACGATTTACAAAATCAACAAAATGCTATTGATGATTTAGTTGAAAAAGTAAAAACATCACAACAACTTGTTTCAGAAAAAAATAATGAAATAGCTACACTTGCTCAAAATACAGCGGTAAAAGAAATTGAAATTTCTAAACTAGAAACCAAAGTAACCGAAATACAAAGTTATGTTGATGCTGAGAATCCTAATAAATTAGATGCTAAAAAAGTATATAGTAGTATTATTAACGATATTGCTATTGCTGATGCAGAAATGGATACTTCGCGATTTAAAATGGCAAATATTTCATTAAATCTAAAAGCTACTGTAGAAAAAGGACCAGAAGGAACCTTATTTGGTTTGGTTGATTTTGAATCTGCTAAAGATATTAACGCTGCTGCAATAAGTGATATTAGTATTGATATTGTTCCGAATACAACCGCTGTAAAAACAGAAAATAGTGTACCTAACATTATAGGACTTACGGAAACTGCTGCTAGAAAAATTATTACAAATTACGGATTAAAATTAGATGTTATTTACCAACCAACCGATAATCCAAATTTTATAAAAGGACAAGCAATTAAACAAATACCAGAAGCTGGAGCTGCATTAACTCCAGGACAAGAAGTGCTTGTAATTTTTGCAAAACCATTAAAAAACTAAAACCATGTCAAACAATTCAAACGATTATTTAAAAGACGCTTTTGCTGCACCTTTAGGAGATTTTATTGCTTCCATTGGGGAAGGAGTTGGCGAGGCACAAGCTGCATTAGATAAAGGATCTTTAAGACAAACTTTAGAGATTTATAATTCAGATCCTGATAATTCTGAAGCTTCTTTAAAGTTATTACGAGAAATCGGATATCAACCTACATTTTATACGATTCCGAAAACTACAGCAAAAGCTAAAATATCATTATCCTTATCGCAACAATCTTCTAGTGTTTTAAATGGCGGACAAGCTTTTCGCACTAAAATGTATGCAACTCCAGTAAATGCAACAAATACAAACAAATACAATATGAATTTAAATGCAAGTGCAGAAATTCAGTTTGATATTATGCCTGTTCCGCCATCTGACACTCAAATTATACGTTTTTTACCTAACCTTATAGAGAAAACTATTACTGATACTAACGGGAAAACTACAACAGAAAAAAGAACATTTTCGGAAATACAAATTTTACTTAACGAGTACAATTTAAATTATTCATTTGCAGAAAATATTGTGGAAAGTGAGTTAACAGATGAATCAACATTCTCTGAACAAAATCCTGCTTATATTTCTGGTAGTACTCAAGTTATACGTGCTGATACTGTTATTGTTTTGAGTTAAAGTTTACAATACCGCTTATTTCTAATTCAGCATGTTAAATCCCGAAGTTTGGTATGGCTTCGGGATTTTTTATTTTTTAACATTATAAAACCAACACTTATTCCTCTTATACAAACACTCATGTAAATTCTTCAAAAGAAACATCTTTAACTCATTAATTTAGCTTTATTAACTAAAATTAAGCGTTAAAAACAATAAAGTTGCTCAATGCAAGAATACGAGTTATTGGTTCGAATTCTAGCTTACTTAATAAAAAACCTAAGGTTTTCAAACTTCCCTTTTCGTATGAGGAAATCCTCTGTGAATTAAACCCTAAAAGATTAAATGAAATTATTTTTATAGGTCCTAGACGGTGGTGGTATTTCTTTATTTTCTTTCAATATTATTCCCTTATTATCAACCTTAACAAGATGGTTCTTATTTACAATATAAGAACGGTGACTTCTTACAAAATTAGGTGGTAATTCTTTTAGAATACTTGAAATTTTCCCTCTAATAAACTCCTTTTTATTAACAGTATGCAACGCTAAATAATGGTCTTCTGCCTTTATATATATTAATTCATCTAACAATACGTGCACTTTATTTTTTAAAACAATACGATCTTGTATTACCAGTTTTTTTATCGATTTTATTTCTTCTATAACTTGTTCGTGTTTTACTTCTAAATTTTTATTTTCTTTTTTAGATACACACCAATTATAGTAAACCAATACTAAAATTATTAATAAAACGATTCCTCCTATAAATAACATTTGATTATCTTTATTTAGTTTTTCTTTCTCTTCTTTAATAGTATAGATCCGATTATCATAATCTAAACTATAAATTTTCTCAGCTAAAGTATATTCACTTATTAATTTATCGACATATATCTTTTGCTTGATACAATAATTAACACTGTCTATTTTTCTTAACGAATCATAACAATCTGATAACTGTTGGTATACAACACGTTTTTCTGTGAGTTGCTTTATGGAATCTTTAAAATTGACAGCACTTTTTAAAACTATAATTGCTTCGTTGTAAGCTCTTGCTAATTTTAATGCGCATCCTTTATTAATAGTAGCTCTTACAACTTCTTTTTTTGAAAAATGATAGGTGCTTTCTTCAAAATACTGCTGGGCTTTTTCAAAGTTACTTTTACCTCTTTTTGGATCTTCCTTTAAAACATCTTGACAAATTCCAAACATTTGATGTACTCTTGCTTTAAAGAATGTCTGTTTTGTAGCTACTTTGGCATTTAATAAATTTTGAAACACCACTGTATCTATGGAAGTTGTAAAATCTTTTTGAGTTCCTTTTTTTTTGTACACTTTTTTTCGTAAACATTCTTTATGTACTTTAAAGCTAATATCATAGTATTTAGCCCAAAGCATATTTATAGAATCTTTTGCGTTTTTTAAAAACCGATTTTTATAAGACTCATATAATTTAAGGTTTAACGGATTTCTTTGAAAGTGATGCAACAGTCTTTTTAAAGCTTCATTTTCTAATACCTTATTATTTTCTTTTTCTGCTATATCTAGTGCTTTTAAATACAACGGATAAAAGAAGTCACTATCCATATATTCTCCTTTTATAATATCTCCATACATATAATAATACATGGATTTATAGGTAGCAGGAAATGATTTTTTAGCGATTTCTTCTGTAGGAAATGATTGTTGTTGGTAATTTCCTGTTTTGAGGTAATCAAGATAAATTAGTAAAAAACTCTTTACCGCTTTACCTTGACTACTTTTTTCAACTAACTGACTAGCTTTTTCAATATTTCCTAACTTTAATTCTTGAATGAATGTTTTGTATTCTTGAGCTTGTAAGGAAACAATATTACCAGAAAACAATAATAAAAAAAGTAATGCGTAAAAAACATTAACCACCTTTAGATGTTTTACTTTTACAAAGATGTCCGCCAGTATTTTTTGGCCTCCATGATATAATCTCATCCTCTTCATGTTTATCTTTAATATGAATATCTATTAGCTCACCTTTGCTCTTTAATACAGTTTCTTCTTCTAAATAGTATACTGCTTCGCTTGGGTCATCAGCCAATTCAATTTTAACGGTTAAATTAAACATTCCTTGTTGATATACTTCATCTGTTGATGTTGTTTTTTCAACACTATTGATGATGTAATATTTTCCATCTGGAATATTATTGAAGGCATTTACCAATACAAATCCCATTTTTGTAATTTTATGATTCTCGCCTTGTTCTATTCCGTCTTCAAAACGTATTAAAACTAAAAAACTTTTTTCTTTATCTGTTTCTGCATGTGCTAATTGAAAGTTGGTGTAATCGTTAATGATTAAATTAGAAAAAACAGTTTGGTTGACTTCCCGCATATTTCTTGGTACTGGTGCTTTTGTAATCATATTTTTAATTTTTAAATATAAGTTGATTTTTAAATTGGTTATGTCCTTGTAATAAGGGTTTTTGCTTGAGTTTTGACCATTTATGGCCTTCGAACTTCTGTAAAACCTGAGTATAAAACTCATTGTAAGTCATATTGTTATTTTTCAGAAGATCAATAGTTAACTTTGAAAATATTCCGTGCTTAGTGCCACTGAAATCCGTTTCGTAGGCTTCTTGGTTGCTCCAACAAGCAGCAATCATAATTTCGTATTCGTTTTGAGTTTCAAAAAACACACTGCCCTCTTCGGTAAGATCTGCTATACATACGTTTTTTGGTGGAATTCTTTTAACCTTCGCATTCAAGTAAACAGCAACTAACATTTCTTTGAGTTCCTGTGGATTGTTGTTTAAATACGTAATTTTATCTACTAACTTTTCTTTTAACGAATCAGAAACATCAATGTAGTCTTCAATGACATTCATATCGATATTAAAATCCGTTTCAAAAAGTTTGGTTTCAACAAATTCTTTGAACTCTTTTTTTGTGTCGATTTTAGTAAAATCTATAGGTGTTGTAAGGCTTTCATTCTTTTTATGAGCACAGTATATTGCTTTAGCACAGCATCTTCCTAACTCTAAAAATGTTCCTGAATGACAAGAATCTGCAATAAAAACAAATTTTGCTTTTGGGTGCTTATACTTATCAACCCAAGCTCTCATGTGTGTATTTCCTTCAATACATTTATCAAAAGTTTGTATGGCTTCATAACACATACCACCTCTTGTATTTCTTGTTCCATGCCCTGAAAAAAAAATTACGCCTAAGTCGCCTTCATTTAAATCTTTTAAAAATCTTTTTATTTGTTTCTTAATATTTTTAAATGAAGCAAACCTATTTAATAAAGGTTGTCGCATTTTAAAGCTGTAATTCTTTTTTAAAATATTGTGCCAAAGTAACGCATCATTTACGCATCCTTCTAAAGGTACTGCATTGGCTCTAGGAGCGTATTCGTTAATACCAATGCAAAGTGCTATTTTTTTATGCATAATACAGTTTATTTTAATCTATTTTTTCTTCAAAATTAAAGCCTTCAAAAGCAAACTTTACGACCAGCCCAATGGCTACTTTTCTACCTAAAGCTTGTTTGGTATTTACGCTAAAAATATCGTTTGCTTGTACAAATGCACCACCCATTAGTTTATTATTTGTTTTGTTGAAAATATTCACTCCTAAACCTAAATTGGTGTTGTTTTTCAAATTTGTTGCACCACTGTAAACAAAGTGTCTTACATACGGATTTATCGTTAAATACATATTATCTGTACCTTCTGAATCAATGGGAACTAATCGCATATAATCTGCATTAAAAGAAAAACGGTTGAACGTATCGTAATCTCCTGCAAAAGCACTGTAGGTTTCTTCGTTTTCTGTACCTGCTTCACCAAAAGTAATTTCTTTAGCTTCTAAAGCATCAAAATTATTAGCGCGTTCTCCTTTAAAGGAGATTCCAAAGAAATTGTAGTATTTAAATTGTTTGTTAAAGATAATTTCAAAAGAGAGTGCTGTAAATTCTTCATCCTTTATACGTTCTTCTGCTGTTGCTCCGCTATTATCTAAATCGTATTGAAATTCTTGTTCTGATACTCCAACCTTGACCAAGAAAGCATTAATTGTAGCATCACCTTCTTTTAGCTTTCTCAACTCTTCTTCTAATGCGTCATTATCTATATTATGTAGAATCATTTCATCTAATAATGTATTGATAGTTGTGGTGTTGATATAGTGAAGTTTTTGTAAGTTATTCTTTATTTGTCTCCATATATCTGGCTGCCCACCAGTTCTGTATCCTTTGACCTTGTCATTAAACAATGAGATTTTTTCTAGTAATTCTTCTTCTGAATCAATTTCCAATATTTTAATCTTTTTTTCTTTTTCTTTCCAAGGTTCTTTGTTAACTATAATGCTCTTCAACTCATTTTTATCAGCATCTAACAAGCCATTCATATCCTCTACAAATCCATGAATATATTGCTTTTTTTGTTTTGCTAACTCATCAGAAATCTTAGCTCTTAAAGCTATTATTGGTTGAACTAGTTCTGAAAGTTCATTTTGAATTTCATCGACTTTATCCTGATAGTTATTGACTTTTTTATTTTTATAATATCTTGAACCATAAACCAAATTAATTTGTGTAGCCGCGTTAATCTCTCCTGAAGTTATCAAATTTGCTAATCCGTTATTTGATTTCCCTTTAACACTTACTCCATAAATTTCTGATTTATGCGCATCAGTATTCAAGTCCTTTTTAAATTTCGTGCTCTTGTAAAAATCAAAATTGAGTGTGTTATTTATAGCATCTAAGCTTAAATTTGAGCCTTTAGTGTAAATTGTACTATAGCCCTCTATATCTGTACCCAAGTTTTGGGTAAATACAAGTAATGGCATAAACATTACTTGTATTATTAAAATCTTATTTTTCATACAAATTATATTTCAAGAGTATTTAAAAATCTATTTACAACTGATTTGTCTCTAACTTTAATAGTAGAATTATTGGAAACTTTAATATTTCCTTCGTCGAAATTCAAAAGTTTAAGAGGAATTCCATCAGCTTCTATAGCTGTTATTACTAATTTCCAATCTACAATTCCTGCATATTCTAACTGAATTTGAAGTTTATAAAAAACGGTTAAACCAACGTTTTCTATGGTGTGTTCTCCTTTTGAAATTTCTTTACCGCCAATTTTAGCGATAATAATATCATCAGAACTATTAGGAGAAAAAGTATAGGTAACCGTTGCTTTATTTTGATATTTTGAAACCGTACCTGTAACTTCACTATCAAAATGTAACGCTGAAGATTTTAATAATACTTTTTCTAACGTTTTAGGTCCTACAATTAAATTTTTTGCATTAAAATTATCTTTTAAATTTCTTAACATAAAGTCTGGTGAAAATGCAGGGCAACCTCCTTCTCCTTTGTCTTCCATAAACTTTAGTAAAATTTCTTGAATGTTTTCTTCTTTGGGAGTTAACATTAAAGTTCTTCCCCAATTTTCGTTTTCTTTTTTCTTTTCGTCTTTAATTTCTGACATGATTATAATAGTTTTGGTTAATAATTATTTTTATTTCTAAATATTTAGTTCTTTTTTTTAGCCTCATTTACTGCTTTGGCTATTTTTTTAACTTCTTCGTTTGTATCCTTTTTATTTGGTATATCATTTAACTTCGCTTGTAAAGTATCTGGTACCAAACGTTCACTAAATCCGCCTATAATTCCGATAAGTAATACTGTTATTTTTTGAGAAAAAGCTACATTTCCGCTACCAAATAAATTGGTGTTTATTTGTCCTTCTAAGAAACCCATTAAAACTTTTGAATACACTAACCATACTGTTAGAATTCCAAACAAACCTCCTAATAAGACTCTAAGTTTTACATCTAAAATGGTTCGTTTTGTTGGAATGTTGAAATCTATAGTTCTGTTAGCTACTTTTTCTTTTGCAGAGATAAAAGAGCCTATAATTCCTGCAACAGCAATATAAATATGCCAAACAAACCAATTAGGTATGGCATTTTTTTCTGCAATTTTTAAGCTATTCCATAATAAGAAAAGTGCAGTTACACCAAATACGTAAAGAATGTACTTTAAATAATAACTAAAGTAGGTGTATTGAGCCTTAGATATTATGCTGTTTTCAATACTTTTTTTAATGTTTTCAGCTATTAAAATAGCTTCTTCATATTCTTCTAAATAACACATTTGGTAAGCATGCGCTAATTGAGGCGCATAAAAAACTCTTAAATCTTCTAAAGTCTTTTCACTATTATTCTTTTGTTCTTGGTTTATCTTATACTGAAGTAAATTGTTTATTTCTTGCTTTTTTGCATTTAGAATTGAAAAACGATTCGCATAAGCGCTATACGTAATTACAAGATTGCCTTTGGTTCTGTAAATAACCATTTTTTCCGTGGTGTAATACACATTTAAAATAAGTTCAGATTGTGCATCTTTATCGCCAACTTTTACCTGATTATAATTATAATTCAGATCCCCAAATTGAAGTTTTTTAACATCACTCATATTGATATAATTTTGAATTGATTAACAAAACCAACTGACACAAAACTACCTCATTACAAGACTACTAAATTAAAAATGTCGCGAATAACGTAAAAAACAACGTGAAATACGACACAGTAATAATTTGATTTAAAAAAACACTTTTCATCCCATAATTTCTTACTCTTACACCTCTTATTTATACACTTATTAAACTTATTTCAAAACTTATTAATACATAACGTAACTTAGTTTCTCTAACTAAAAATTAATATTATGAATTCATCAGAGAACAAAGGATATTGGGATTGGACTTGGGAGCCAAATACTGTTCCTCCAAAAACATCAACATTAAGTATTGCTTTTAGCGGTTGGACTAACCCAGCAGAAGCTTTAAGTCAGAGTGAAAAGGTCAAAAACACATTAATTGGCGATAAATATATTTCTTTTGGAGGTGGTAATTCTAATGGATCATTTACAAAGGAATCATTAGATAGTATAACTTCTGCAATAAATAATAATAAATTTAGCGATTATGATGGAATTGCATATGATGTAGAAGAAGGAGAATCGGGACTTGAAGATTTATTTGCTGCTTCTTTTTTAGCTGCCAAAAACAAAGGGTTTAAAGTATTGATTACTGTAAGTCACTCCGCTCCTTATGGAATTTCTGATGCTCAGCAACTAATGAATTCATTTTTTGTTGATGAAAATATTGATATTCTTTCTCCTCAATTATATACTACAGGACAAGAAACAGCAAATGATTATGCTATTTCGCATAATGTTACTTGGGCAGATTATAAAAATGCAAAAGCTTCTATTGTTCCTAGCATTGTACAAGCTTCTCTTTATGAAAGTGCTCAAAAATATTTTCAAGAAAATGGGGTAACTTTAAATGGTTATATCCAATGGAAACAGAGCTGATCCTATTTTAAAAACACATAAATCAACACTAAACTCCACAATATTGTGGAGTTTAATACACTTAACATTTACGATTGACAACCTTTTATAATATTCTGAAATTTGTAACTAACATTAAAACAAATATTATGAAAACAAAATCAATTACATTAAACTGTTCAAATGATGAATCTACAAAAGCTCCTCAAAATCCAAAACCTTTTGATAAAGAAAGTCCAAAACCAGGTAATGGTGATGGCACTATAGGTACAGGAGAGGATAATGAAGATGGAGACATTAGACCTTATAAATAATTGATAATTAAAATTATTTGATGAAAGGCTTTATGTATCTTTAAGTTAAAGAAAATAAAGTCTTTTATTTTTCTCAATTCCTAAGCTAAAAAAATTATGATTAAAAACACCATCTGTTATGTTAGTTTCTTAGCTCTTTTCGGAACATTTTTTTCATATGCTCAAAAACAAACATATGTAGATAGCTTACAACAAGTATTATCTAAACAAAAAGGTATAGAAAAAATAAAAACATTAGACGAGCTATCTTGGACCTTACGTAAAACTAAGGATTCTGTTGGAATTCATTATGCTCTAGAAGCTTTACAATTAAGTAAAAAACTAAACTATTATTCAGGAATTTCAGATGCATATAACCGTTTAGGAGGAATTGCAAAGTATCAAGGTTATTTAGAACAAGCAAAAAAACATTATAATAACGCTTTAGTAATAGACACTAAACAAAATTATATATATGGTATTGCTAGAGATCACAATCAATTAGGGCGTGTTTTTAAAACACAAAAAAACCGCACTGGTTCTTTAGAGCATTATTTATTGAGTTTAATTTTTTTTGAAAAAATAAACAAACACAAACAAGCTGCAAAAGTAGCTCTTAACTTAGGCGATTTATACCTCTCATATAACTCTCAAAAAGAATCTTTAAAATACTTCTTAAAAGCACTAGATTTTAGTATTAAAAATGGTGATTCTCTTTCTATTGCATACGCTTATAAAAGATTAGGGAAAACACAAAAAGAATTAAAAAATTATGCTGAAGCTTTAACAAGCTTTAAAAAAGCTATTGTTATATACAAATTAAAGAAAAACAAAAAGAAAGTTGCCAATCTAAAAATAGATATTGCAACTATTTATGACTATTTAAATGAAAATGAATTAGCAAAAAAAACATTTAACGATGCAGAAAATTTAATCTTAAAAAATAATGTTGGACACAAAGGTATTCTTTATAACAACATCGCTACTTTATATAGGAAATTACAAAAAAAAGATTCCGCATTTTATTTTTATCAGAAAGCAATAATAGAATTCAAAAAAAATAAAAAAAACAACTACACATTAGTCGCTTATAACAACATTGGTAATTTATATTCAGACAATAAAGATTACAAAAATGCATTAATATCCTTAAAAAAAAGTTTAACTATTCAGCATAAATTGAAAGACTCATCTATGCTTTCACTAACGTATGCTTCAATAGCCAATGTTTATAAAGATTTAAAAAATTACTCTTTAGCTTATCAATACAAAGACTCTAGTTTTTTAGTTACACAAAAAGATTTCTCTAAAATAAAAGCAGCAGATCGTTATGAAGTTGCTTATGTAAATGAAAAGAAAAAAGCAGCAACTGCTTTAAACAAACAAAAAATTGCAGAATCAAAAACTGCTAAGAAAAATATTTTAATCATAAGCCTTATATTAATAATACTTCTCTTAAGTGTTTTATTTTTTTTCGTGAATAAAGCACGAAAAGAAAAGCAACAAAAACTAATAATTGCACACGAAAAAACAAAACAAGAACAACAAATACAAACCTTAATTAGTTCTCAGGAAATGCAGGCTTTTGACGCAATGGTTACTGGTGAAGAAAAAGAACGTAAACGGATTGCTGAAGATTTACATGATAATTTTAGTAGCAAACTTGCACTTATTAAAATTTTATACCAATCTGTAGGTAATAATTTAACTAATAACGCTGATGAAAATTATATAAAGGCGAACTCTTTACTAGATGAAGCTTGTACAGATATTAGAGAAATTTCACACAAAATGTTATCGGGTACATTAGCTAATTTTGGATTGATACCTGCCTTAAAAGAATTGAAACAAAACATAGAAAGTGTTTATAGTAAACAACATGAAAAACAAATATTTATTAACCTAAGTTTTCATAAATTAGATATTAGACTTGATAACAATATAGAAATTCAAATTTATAGAATATTACAAGAATTATTAACTAATATTATAAAACACGCCAATGCTACCCAAGTAGATATTCAATTATTAAAATTAACAGATACCATTAATATTATTGTTGAAGATAATGGTATTGGTTTTAACCCCATTGAAACACATAAAGGTATTGGATTAAAAAACATCCATTCAAGAATTGTTAATAAACTAAAAGGCAACTATCAAATTGACTCTGGAAAAGGTAATGGAACTACTATTACTATTGATATTCCTATTGAAAAAGCAAACATCTATGAAAACTAAAAAAACTATACATATAATTATTGCAGATGATCATAAAATGTTTATCCAAGGCTTAAAATCTCTTTTACAAAATACACATATAAAAGTAATTGACGAAGCGTATAATGGCGAGGAAGCTTTGGAATTATTAAAAGCCAAAAAAGAAAAAATAGACATTGCTGTTTTGGATATAAAAATGCCAGTAAAAACAGGTATTGAAGTAGTTAAAAGTATTAAAGAATTAGGTTTACCAACCAAAACTCTAATGCTTACCTCACATAACGAAGGTGCTTTTGTAAAAGAATTAATAAATGCTGGAGCAAATGGTTATATTTTAAAAAATTTAGATAAACAAGAATTTATAGAAGCTTTAGAAACTATAATAGATGGGCGTAGATATTTAAAAGGTGAAGTATTAGACAATTATATAACCACCAGTGAAATACCTGAACCTAAAACCATACATTTAACGCGCAGAGAATTAGAAGTTTTACAATTATTAGCACAAGACAATACTTCTGGTGAAATTGCGCTTAAATTAAATATAGCAACCTGTACGGTAGACACTTATCGTAGAAATTTAATTGAAAAAACGGGCGTAAAAAGTTCGTTGGGTTTGGTAAGTTATGCTTATGATAAAGGTTTAACAAAAAAAGACTGTTAAGATTAAAAAAACAGCTTTTTATAGGCTTAAAACAAACAAAAAATGTTGGTTTCTAATTTCTAAAAAAACAATAATCCTTTGTATATAAAGGCTTATAAGTATATATACCTGTTTACGTTGTGACTTATATCTATTTGAAATGTATTCACAACTTTGTAATTAGTCTAAAAAACAGATTTTGTTGTGACTTATATCTATTTGAAATGTATTCACAACAGCACTCATAGTAAAGTTTTCTTTCTTTAAGTTGTGACTTATATCTATTTGAAATGTATTCACAACTATCCTTTGAAAAGTCTCTATGACCTACAAGTTGTGATTCATCTCATTTTGAAAGGTATTCACAACAATCTATTACCACGTTCATCATATGTCCATGTTGTGACTTATATCTATTTGAAATGTATTCACAACTTCATTTTCATTTAAACATTTCAATAACTTAAAACAAAATAATTATGGCAAAATATAGAATTTCAGGAGTATGGAAAGATGATAATAATGTAATAACACATTATGCTTTTCATACCGTAAATGAAAAAAGTACTACCAGAGCATCAAAAAAATCAAAAGCGGATGCTATAAAACTCTTAGAAAATAAAGCAAACTCAGCGGTTACTTGGACTTGGAACTATAACACTTCAGGCTGGGATATAGGAAGTAATGTAGAGGTGGTTCATGGTAGTAATTGAAAATATTTACGATCTAATCCAGACGATACCAAAACTGATAATCTCGCAAACCTAATTGATTACGATTGGATAAAACCCTAAACAATGTAAGTTCGAGTGATTTTCTGTAGAGAAACGAAAGAAAATTGTATCGAGAACAGATAACTTAACGAATACTTCTCGATATTAAATTATACTTCATTTTATCACGCAAATTTTCACTCCGAAGTGACAGCTTAGATATATAAAACATAATTGCTTTTCGTTGTTACTGTCGTCATTTTGAAACCTATTCACAGCTAAAACTCCACAATATTGTGGAGTTTTTTTTATCCACAATATTGGGCTGTTTTCACATCTCAATTTCTTCCAAATTTGTAGGTATAATTTTAAATATGAAAAAATGAGAAGAGCATTACTCGTTGGAATAGACGATTATCCAAGAAGTCCATTAAAAGGTTGTATTAACGACGCTAAAAGAATGGAAGAAGTTTTTAGTAAACATGAAAATGAAGACACTAACTTTAGTTGCAAATTATTAACCTCAGATAACACACATGTTACTAGAGGTAGATTAAAAGAAAACATTAAAAAACTGTTTAATCATAATGATAATGATACTACCTTACTATACTTCTCAGGTCATGGAGCAACTACCGAAGCAGGTAGCTATTTAGTAACTCAAGATGCACAACCTAATGATTTAGGAGTTAGCTTAATGGAAATAGTTGCTTTAGCAAACAACTCAAAAGCCAAAGAGGTAATTATTATTTTAGACTGTTGCCATGCTGGTGATGCAGGAAACAGTATCGACTTAGGCGAACGCAAAGTTATTTTACGCGAAGGCGTATCTATTTTAGCCGCTTCTACCGAAAGTCAATATTCTATGGAAAAAGGTGGTTATGGCGTTTTTACAAGTATTCTTTACGACGCCATGCAAGGAAGCGCTGCTGATGTTCGTGGAAAAATAGTATTGTCTAGCTTGTATTATTATGCCGACACTCAATTAAATGCTTGGCAACAGCGTCCGGTTTTTAAATCGCATGTTTCACAAATGATTTCACTTAGAAATTGTGAACCGAAGATTCCCTTACTAATACTTCGAAAATTACCTGTTTATTTTGAAGGCACAAAAAGTGGATTGCAATTATCTACTAATTACATCTCACAATCTGACCTTATGAAAATCATGAAACATTTACAAATGTATTATGCTAACGGTTTACTAAAACTTCCTGAAGGAAATACTTTAGAAGAAACCGCAAAAAACAAAAAAGTATGCACATTAACACCTCTTGGTGAATACTATAAAAAATTAGCTATTTCTAATAACTTATAAAATCTTAACAAATGAATCCGAACGATAAACACAGTTTAGTAAACGACATTTATTTCTCTATGCAAACTACTCGCACAGAAGAAGAAATGAAACAAATATTTAGAGGTTATAATATAGATATTTTAACATCGCAAACCTATTCAGCTGATCAATTAAAAGAAGCTTTAAGAAATACTAACGATGATATTTTATTACAAATAGCTGAAGATTTAGGAATGTTAACTACAGAATACACCCAAAATACAAAGCCTACACAAAACAGAAACATTAAAGAAATTTTTATCTGTCATGCTAAAAAGGATAAAGAAATTATTTCTGACTTCATACAGCTTTTAGAAGGTACGGGTATTTCTTCCGATCAAATCTTTTGTTCTTCTGTAGAAGGTTACGGAACCTCCTTAGGAACCAATTTTGAAGACGATATTAAAAAAAGATTAAACGATAAGGTGTTGGTTTTATTTATGATTTCTGAGAATTTTTATAACTCTACAGAATGTTTAATACAAATGGGAGCTACTTGGGCTTTAACCAAAGACCAAATTTCTATTGCTATTCCTCCTTTTGAACTTAGTCAAATGAAAGGCGTTTTTCAAAAATTTCAAGGAATACGTATCAATGAAGGAAAACAATTAGATTTACTCAAAGAAACACTTGAAGACAAATTAAGCCTAACTCCTAAACGTCATTTAATTTGGGAACGTACTCGCAATATGGCTTTAAGAGGTATTCAATCACATCTTGATAATATTTCTTTTGATAACTTTTCAGGAACTTATAAAGGTAAACAACTCTGCTATTACATCCCTGGAGAAGAAAAAGATAAACCTTGTAAATTCGAAGATATTACTATAGATGTTACTATGATTTTGGTACAAACAGGAAACCAAGTTACCGTTACTGCCTTTTATAAACGGGAAGGTGTTCTAGAATCGTCAAGCTCTGAAAGTGACATTTGTATTCTTACCAAAACGAAAGACCAACAACATATCCAAATATTGTATCATTATACAAATGAGGGTAATCCAAATGAAAATTTAGATAAACATTCAGGTACTGCCATACTTAAAGTTATAAAAAAAGACAATGATTTCACCTTAAAAGGAAACTATTATACCAATCGGTTACCCTTCCCTACAAGAGGAAAGTTTCAAAACCTAAAAAGAGTATCAAAAGACACCAATCATCCAATTTAAAAAAACAAAAACTATGGCAACATTACATAAAGAATACAATACATTTTACGATAAAATTAAACTTACAGATAATAGAAAAGACGATTTATTAGGAAGTAGAAAATCGTTACGTGAAAAAATTGAAAAATGGTTTAAAGAAAATAAATCAGATCGGTTACAACCGAAATTTAAAGGACAAGGTTCTTTTGAAATGGACACTACGGTAAATCCAATAGTAGAGACAAAAGATGGTGAAACATTTCGCAAGTACGATTTAGATGACGGTGTTTATTTTTATGAAAAAGAAGGAGAAGATAATAGAGAAAACATTGATACTTGGCATAATTGGGTTTACGAAGCGGTAAAAGATCATACAGGAGAAGACACTATACGAAAAAACACCTGTGTGCGTGTGGTTTTTGCTGACGGACATCACATCGATCTACCTATTTATTATAAAGATGGAGATACGCCAGAATTAGCACATCGTTCTGTGCTGGTTGGTTGGAAAGAAAGTGATCCTGTTGAATTTACAACTTGGTTTCAAAAAAATTCAACTAAACAAAAAAAGCGTTTGGTTCGCTATATAAAATCTTGGAAAGATTTTAGGCAGGACAAAAACAGTAATTTAAAATTACCTTCTGGTTTTGCTTTAACCATTTTAGTAATTAATAATTATGTTAAAAATGATAACGACGATGTTGCTTTTAGAGAAACAATTAGAAACATTTATAATTCACTTTCAGCATACAACGGTTTTAAATGTTTGCGCCCAACAATTCCTGAAGATGAAAATGTTTTTGATGATTATTCTGATACTCGAAAAAACGATTTTTTAACTGCACTTAATAGTTTACTAACCGATTGCGATCGTGCTAAAGATGAATCGAACTTTAAAAAAGCATCGGAATATCTACGTGATAATCAGTTTGGCGATCGTTTCCCTAAAGGAGATGATACTGATGAAGAAAGACAAAAAAAAGCAATGTCTAGTACTTTAGCTGGCACCTATATACAACCGAAACCTTATGGATATTAAGCAACAAATAGATGATGTTTTAGAGCGTTTTCCTGAGTTAACTTTTAATCATCAGGAAAATACTTTTACAGGAGAAATAGCCGTGTTTGAAAATGATTTTTACTCAGTTTTAATAGATATTGATAGATGGAATAATGGTTTTCCTAAAGTTTATGAAATAGGAGAACGCATTCCGCACGAATTAGACAGACATGTTTTTGAAGATACTGGTAATTGTTGTTTTACAACACCAAGATTGGAAGAGATTTATTTAAAAACCAAAGTAAAAACCTTGGCGCATTTTATTGAAAGAATTGTTGTTCCGTATTTACAAAACAACTCGTATTACGAGTTATATAAAACCTATTTCTTTGGCGAATTCTCGCATTCAGATGCCATTTTAGAAACCTATCAAACCTTATTAAAAATTACAGATCCTTCTAAGGTTGTATTAGTTTTATGTGAATACTTCCAAGAAAATAGACGTACAGATAAGGACTCTTGTTATTGTGGTAGTGGTAAAACCTTTAGAAAATGTAATAATGGATTACATAAAATAGGATATCAACAACTAGAATACATCAATAAAAAGCATATAGAAAATGATTTGATTTACCTGTATAAAAAATTTGAACCCCAATAATACTTTCATAAAAAAATTACACTTAAAAAATTGTTACTCATGACATACAAACCAAAAAAGTTAAAAGACAATCAAAGACGTTCGGTTCCTGAAATTTATAAAAATGGAGAACTTGCCGTTTTCTATAATTTAGCCTACAACCGAACTGGTAATTTTATAAAAACGATTCAACGAAAGGATAAAGCACAAGAATTTACAGAAATTAGACAACTCTTTTTCCCGAAACATTCTGAAACCGGAATTAGAAAAGAAAAAATAAACCTCAACGATTTAGACAAAAAAATAACTGATTTAACTGACAGAACCTATTCCGAATTAAAAGTATTCTTCTGGAATACTCCCAAAGGAAAAAATATCCGTTTTGTAACCCCTGAAGAAATAAAAGAGATTAATCATATTTTATTATTGCTACTTCGCCTACGCGATTATCACTCGCATTATTGGCACGCAGACACTGCTATTCATCTAACGAATACTGCAAGAGTGGTTTTAGATCGTTCATTTAAAATTGCTGTAAATAGTTATCAACCTCAGGTTAATTTTGCTATTGATGTAACGCCTTATGAAAGTTGTTGGGATAAAAAGAATGACAAAAAATTGAGTGTTTTAGGAATCAACTTTTTTTTAGGTTTCTTTTTAACACGAAGTCAAATGGAGTTGTTTATGAAATCGCGTCAGTATTTAAATCGTGGTGGTTATACTAAGCCACCCACACAAAAAGGAAGGTCTGGAAACCGAGAAAGCTATCTTTACGATAGTAACGGAAACATCAAAAAAAATAAAAACGGTACCTCTCGTTCTTCCGAAGATATTTTAGATTTGGAAAAAAGTAGATTCATTGCTTCTTTTTATGCGCAACGTGATGCTTCTGAAAGTGCTGGATATTGGCTGGGAAAACATTCTTTATTTCCTATAGACGCTTTGCAATATCATTTATTGCAAGTCCGTAATTATTTAGGCTCATTACCTGTGTATTTACATGAACAACTTTCCGAAGAAACCCAAACAGAAATTGTACGTCGAATCTCAAAAAAACCAACTACTTTACTCGCCTCTTCAATTGCCTATTTAACAGAAGGAAAAACGAACATTACTTGGCGTGTTTATTCAGATGATGTGATCTGTAAAAAAGTATCGCATACTAAAGAAATAAAAGAAAATCTTCAAAAAATACCCGAAGCATACTTTACCACCAAGGCAAAATATGTACAACAATTAGGTGTTACCACAGTTACTGCAGATCGTTTGCAACACAACACCAATACCGTCGCTCCTGAAGAACTACAAGTACAACAAGAATTATACGAAAACGCCAATAGAATAATGATTAAAGTAAACCTTAGCAATAAGGACTTTTTACATTTTATTATTGGACATGAAAACCTAAAACACTGGGGAGCTTTAATTGGTATGAGTAAATTAGAAAAAAGTATGGAGGCTTTACAAAATTTTGCTAAAGCTTTTATGCAATGGTTACATTATTTAAATAATCCTACTAAGAAGTCTTTCTTTTTAAACACCTCATATTTAAAACATTTTAATGGCGAAAAAAATACTGATGGTTCTTGCAAATACAGTTCGCTATTACCTAAAATATTGTTGCAATTACAAGGCGATGATTTATCAGAAGCAAAAGCTATGGATGTTTTACGCAAACGCATTCAACAAAAAATAGAGCGTATTATAAATATTGATAATGAAAACCATTTTGCCGCTTTGGTTACCAAATATAATAGTGCTGATTATTGTACAGGATATTTTGATAAAAAAGAACAACAACGTTTATTAACTAAAATAAACCGTATTAGAAATAAAATTAAAGCAAAAACAGTTAACGATAAAGAGTTGGCAGAAAAAAAACGTTTAGAACGTCAATGGAAAGGAAAAACCAATCGTCCTGTCCGACACGAAAAAATGCAATTGATTTACAAATCTTTGCAATGGATTTTAGGTAAACAAGGTAAATTTACCTCAACAGAAGCAAAAAAGCAATTTGCAAAATATTGTTATTTGTTAGACGATCAGCGCCATAAAAACAACAATATTTCACTTATTAACGATTGGTTAACTATTGCTTGTACTTGTAAACCAAATTTAAAAAAACACGAAAACGATGCTTTTGAAATATACCAAAAAGGCGTCTCTAAAATTATACATGAAGCCATTTCTTTTGATAATTTCTTTAAACGCATTACGCAATTAGCCATAGATAAATACAAAGCGGAATTACACAAAGTAGCTACGTATGATAGGTATGTAAACTTAATTGGTTTGGCTAAGCGTTTAAATATTGCCAATCCTTCTAATTCTGAAAAGAGTAACAGTACTACCGACAGTATGCATACAAATAGAAGGGCTGAAATTTTAGCGCCTTTTTATAAAAAAGACGAAGAAGGTACGCATGGATATATTCATTTACCACACGATTTCTTTTTGATTGCTGAAGAAACTAAAAATTCTTTAAAAGATACTTTTAAAAATTTACCAGACACTAAAGAAACGCTAAAAAACATAAAAAAAGTTTGGAAAGACTTGGATACAAAAGAAAACTACCAAACCTTTTTTACCGATTTTAAAGAAACAAATACTAAAATAAAAGAAGCTAAAAAAACAACACCTAAATCTAAAGTACTAAAGTCTTTTGACGCCTTACAATCCAACACCAACTCGCTAATACCATTAAAAGAACAGCTTAAAAAAATAAAACAGCTGTATGAAAGTTTGTATACAGATACTGTGTTGAGTTTATTAGAAGGTAGGTTATTACAAAATAATGCACGTTTGCCAACGCAATGGAAAGCAAAACATGTACAAAATATTAGAAAAAGTATACTTGAAAAAGACGATACAAAACCAATGCTTACAAAATACTATCAGGAAAGTGATATTAAGGTTCATTTTCATGTAAAGCAATTAAAAAGTCATGATTTTTATAGTGTTGACCGTATTAAAGACATTGTAAAACGCTTAAAAAAAGAAAATCCTAATAAAAAAGAGTATGAGTACAAAGACATTAAAACCGCTATGCAATTGCATTGGAAAGAAAGTATTTGGTTTGTATCGCAATTATTAGCTTTTGAAAAAAGTAATAAAAAAGATATAGTTATTAAAGATGATATTTCTTTATATGATATAGGGTTTGCCTCTTTTGATGCTTTTAAAAATGATTTAAGTACTCATTTTAAAGAACTTTCTAGCGTTAGAAACACAGCTTTACATACGGATATTTTACCTCCCGAAATATCGTATACGCAACTAGTTAAAACGATTACAGGATTTAAAAAACAGTATAATAAAAGTTGGAAACCTAATAAAAGATAGTGTTTTTAAATCCTAAAACACAATAAACATTAGTGTTTATAAGGGTTTAAGCTTTAAATTATACGTTTACGTTGTGACTCTGTTTATTTTGATGACAATTCACAACTATTAGTATTATAATTGTTATTGCTTTTTTGTTGTGACTCTGTTTATTTTGATGACAATTCACAACTAATGATTGTTACTGGTGTGTCACGGTTCAGTTGTGACTCTGTTTATTTTGATGACAATTCACAACTAATGATTGTTACTGGTGTGTCACGGTTCAGTTGTGACTCTGTTTATTTTGATGACAATTCACAACTAAAGTAAAAGAAATTACCCAGCCGATTGAGTTGTGACTCTGTTTATTTTTATGACAATTCACAACGAGTACAGATAGGAGGAGCTGTGATGGTCAGTTGTGACTATGGACAATTTGAAACCAATTCACAACATAGTAAACCTCGGAATGAATAATTCCGAGGTTTTAAATAATATTATAACTTAGGCTTCCCTCCTATTTCATCTACTTGATAGTACAATCAATTCTCTCTCTTTCCATAACACTTTTCCGTGTTTTGGTTTTCTTGGATGTTTTAAATCTATTGCAATTATTTTTTTATCATACAATTATATTAAAATTATTGAAAAACAATAATTTTTTATTTAAAAAAGATAATTAAACATAAAAACACAAGTGAATATTTATTGACGAAACATGTAATTTCTATAAAGTATTACACCATTTCTTTATTACAATAAGTAGTTTTTTCAAAGTCTCTAATATTCATTGATACAATGGGAACATCAGGAAATAAATTGGTAAGCTTACGAACTATTTTTTTTGAAAGATCGCTTTTTTGAGCATTCGTTCTTCCTTCCATAATATTTGCAAATACATGTATAAAATCATCCTTAATATTTCCTGTGTTATAATATTCATAAGTATGAATCCTAACTTTTATTTCATAAGGGTTAAAAAGCTCTGTTGATTGAGCAACTTCATACACTTGTTTAATAATTATTTCTGGTTCTTTTAATTTTAAAATATTTACTGAACAATCGATTATAAAATGTGGCATAATTATTTATTTTTTAAGATTAATAGTTTGTTATGTTTTAATAAAAATACTTTGGAAGTATCTGGTTGAGCGAAATCAAAAGACTCGAACGGACAGAATCTTCATTATTAAAGATTTGATTATTCTATAAAACATATATGTATTTACCTATACTTATTTTTAATTATTACTTTTTTGAAATATTATAAATCCCCAAGAACAAGCTATAAGTAGTAGTAATGATAATACAAAAATGGTCCAGCCTAAATTCGTTAAAATATAACCAGAAAAACTACCAATACTACTTGCCCCTATATAAGAACATATTAAATAAATGGCATTTGCATTACTCTTTTGTTCTTTATGTTGATTTGAAATTAATATTGCCAGTATAGATTGGGTTCCAAACATACAAAGCGTTAACAATAGTAATCCAAAAATAAAAGTCCCAATATTTGTTGCAAGCAAACATAAAAGTCCCAAGAAAAAAAGTGGAATTGTAACTTTTAATAATTTTACTGGAGCTATTCTTTGCGATAACTTTCCTATAAAAATTGGCCCTAAAGCTCCAATAATATAAAGCATAAATAATATTGAAATAAATTGTTGAGATAATAAAAAAGGAGCCATTTTTAATCTAAAACTTAAATAGTTATATACACTTACAAAAACCCCCATATTTAAAACAATAATTAATATTAATCTTAAAAAAGAAAACGATTTTAACAGTGCTTTTAATTGTGTTGTTTTTTTTAATAAAGATTCTTTTTTTGGTGAAAAATATTGAGAAACTGGAAAATATTTCACAAATGGCACTAACAAAACCAAACCTATAAACCCTAAGAGTAACACCGCTATTCTCCAAGTATATATATCGGAAATTATACTAGCTATAACTCTACCCAACATCCCACCTAACACATTACCTGCTAAATAAACACCAATAATAACTCCTCTTTTTGAAGCTGTTACTTCTTCAGATATATAAGCCAATCCAACTGATAATATTCCCGACACCAAAAATCCCTTTATAAAATTAAGAGCAACCAATATTTGAAAACTCCAAGAAAATGCAGAAACAATTGTTACTATTGATGAAAAGAAAAGACTTCTTATCATTATTTTTTTTCTAGGAAATCTGTCTACAAAAAAAATTGCTGTAAAAAGTCCAAAAGCCAACCCTATCATAGTAAAAGACATAGCAAAACTACTTCTTGTTAAAGAAGTTCCCATAGTTTTACTTAATAATGGTAATAAAGGCTGAAAAAAATAAAATTGCGAAAAAACTATTAACCCAGGAAGCAAAACTGTTTTTCTGATAGCAACATCGTTATTTTTTATTGCTATTGATTTTGTTTTTAATAATATACTATTTTCCATATTGTAAAGGTTGGCAATATTAATACATTAGCAAAACAGTATTTTTTAATACTTATCATTAGAAAAACTAATTAATATGGAACTTAGGCAATTACATTATTTTATAAAAGCTGCGGAAAATTTAAGTTTTACAGAAGCTGCTCATCAATCATTTGTTACACAAAGTGCACTTTCGCAACAAATTAAAAACCTAGAACAAGAATTAGGTCTTTTACTTTTTAATAGAATTGGAAAAAGAATTCAGCTTACTGAAGCTGGAGTTTTGTTTTTAGAGAAAGCGAGGCATACTTTAAAAAATGCTGAAAATGCAAAACAACAAATGATAGATTTTCAAAATTTAAAAATTGGTGTTTTATATATTGGTGTAACCTATGGTTTAACAGCGTTATTAACTAAAACATTAATTTCTTTTTCTGAAAAATATCCTTTAATAAAAGTAAAAATTTCTTTTGGTACTTCTGATGAATTATTAGAGAAACTAAAATCCAACACATTAGATTTTATTTTATCTTTTCAAGATACAACAGATACTAAAACCATTACAACAATTCCGTTATTTGAATCTTTTTTAGTGCTAGTTGTCCATCACTCTCATCCGTATGCAAATAAAACACATATTAATTTAAAAGAACTTAGCACACTTCCTTTGGTAGTTACTGATAAAGGTTTTACTGCCAGAAAGGTTTTAGAAACAACAATAAACAAACACAAATTACCGCTTAATTATCATATTGAATTAGATCATGTACCTACCATAATTCAATTAATTGAAACGGGTAAATGGGCTACAGTATTAACTAAATACACTACAGAACATTTACCATATTTAAAAAGTATTCCAATACAAAAAAACAAGCTTAGACTTAATGCAGGAATTCGATATTTAACAGGCAATTATCAGAAAAAAGCTGCAAAAGTTTTTTTAGAATTAATTTTTGATAAGCTGAAGGAAAACGATTAGAAAATCATAAAAAACCAAAAGGACAAAAAAAATGTTTATTCAAAGAAAAAACATAAACAAAAACAATACAAAACACAAAAAGCATAAATAAAAATTTATTAATAAGAAATGTAATATTTGCAAAGATTATTAAATATAATATTTATGTATTTACATTTATTAGTAGATAATTTAATCAACCCAGCTTTACTTTTTAGGAATTATAGCCGTTCAATTAAAAAGTGATCTTAGTATTCCACAAAACTCATCAAAATTTATTTCTCTTTACTTGTTATTAAGTATTGGTTTTAAAGGCGGACAAGAATTAGCTCATAGTTCTTTTAATATGGAAATTTTTGGTCTTTATTATTTGGAATCTTTTTAGCCTTAATCGTACCTGTTTACACTTACTTTATTTTATTCTTAAAATTTAGTATAGAAAATGCTGGTGCAATTGCTGCTGCCTACGCTTCTGTTAGTGCAATTACTTTTGTTACTACAATATCTTTTTAGAAATGGAACACATTACTTTCAACGGACATATGGTAGCTATTATGGTCTTAATGGAAGCTCCGACTATAATGGTTGGTTTACTTTTAATGACAGTATTTGAAAAGAATAAAAATGAAAAAAGTGTTGCTACCAAAAAAGTATTGCATCATTCCTTAACTAACGGAAGTGTTCTTTTAATTATTGGCTTGTTGGCAAGTGAAGCACAAGCAAAATGAATTAAGCCATATACAACTGATATTTTTAAAGGGTTTTTAGCTGTCTTTTTATTAGATATGGGAATTACTAGTGGAAAAAAATTATCTGATTTTATAAAAAAAAAATGGTATGCTTTCCTATTTGTTATTGTCGTACCAATATTCAATGGATGTTTAATAGCTGTTATAAGTGGAACTTTTGTAACTGAAATTGGAGATCGTTTGTTGCTTTCAATACTAGCTGCAAGTGCTTCTTATATTGCAATTCCAGAAGCGATGAAACTTGCAGCTCCAAAAGCAAATCCGAGTTTGTATATACCAATGACTCTTGCAATTACTTTTCCTTTTAATATTACACTTGGTATGCTTTTATACCTTTGTTCATAAATAATCATTATACATAACATAAAACATATAAATAAAAATATATTAACAAAAAAACACACCTTTGTAGGGTTATTAAAATATAAATACAATTATGGAAACTATTGCAACACCAACTTTAATGAAAACAAGTCAAAAAATTAATCTTATTGATGGGGATTTTACAGCATCTGAAGCAGCTGACATTATTAATGACGTTTTAAAAGTTAAAATTAATTTTCATAAAATACAACGTTTATCTATTACTGAAGGTAACAGCAAAAACAAATGCGAATTTGATAGTGCTAGAATAAATGAATTATTAAACGAACAAGAAATTGCTAAACAGTTTTTTTCTCAAGCAAGAATGCAAGTTAAAAAACTAAAAATGACAAGTACAATACATATTACTATTGAAGGTTAAGCATGTGGTTATTTTAAATTAGAATACTTTCCTTTCCATTTTTCGATTTTAGTTTGAATTTATAATAACAGCTCTATTATTTATGAGCTGTTATTTTTTTAGTTTAAAATTAACTATTAAACTAAATATAGATAGTTTAAATATATCTACTTTTATAATATATAATTTATTTAATGCATTACACTTTACACCAACTTCAAATATTTTTAAAAATATTTGAAAAACTTAGTATTACAAAAGCAGCTGAAGAACTACATTTAACTCAACCAGCTGTTTCTATTCAACTTAAAAAATTTCAAGAGCAATTCCCGTATCCTTTAACGGAAGTAATTGGTCGTAGAATTTATTTTACCGATTTTGGAAAAGAAATTGTTGAGGCTGGAAAAGAAATTATCAATCATGTTAATTTAATTGATCAAAAAATATCTTCATACACTGGAAAGTTATCGGGTAAATTAAAAATATCTATTGTTTCTACTGCAAAATATATAATGCCTTATTTGTTGGCTAATTTTATTAAAACTAATTCTGAAATTGAATTAGTGTTAGATGTTACTAATAAATCTAAAGTAATTGATAATTTAGAAAAAAATGAAGTAGACTTTTCAATGGTTTCCATATTACCAGAAAAAATGCAAATTAAAGCAGTTCAACTTATGGAAAATGAATTGTATTTGGTTGGAAATTCCGATACTGAATTTAAAACATCCAAGTATAACAAATCTATCTTATCTGAGTTACCTATTATTTATAGAGAAAAAGGTTCTGGTACACGTTTAACCATGGAACGTTATATAAATACTTATAATATTCCAATAAAAAAGAAGATGGAGTTAACTTCTAACGAAGCGGTTAAACAAGCTGTTTTAGCTGGTTTAGGATACTCTATAATGCCACTTATTGGAATTAGAAATGAATTAAAAGAAAAGCGTTTGCAAATTATACCTGTTGATGGTTTTCCAATAAAATCTAACTGGAATATCATTTGGTTAAGAGAGAAAAAACTATCTCCAGTAGCAAAAGCTTTTCTAAAGTATTTAGATGATGAAAAAGATATTATTATTAAAAATAAATTATAAAATCTTACGATTCTACGTATTTCATTTTTATAGCATATTTGGTTAAGCCAGCTAGGTTTCTAACACCTAATTTAGCTATTAAATTTTTTCTGTAGCTTTCTATAGTATGTTTACTTAAGAATAATTTATCTGCAATTTCTTGTGTAGTATGTTCTTCTGCTATTAATATTATTACGTCAATTTCTCTTTGAGTTAGTTTTATCTCTTCTTGTTTCTTCTTATAAAACTTATTTTCTAGATATATATCTTTTATCTCTTTTGAAAAATATTTTTCTCCCTTAAAAATTGTTTTTATGGCTAATAAAAATTCATTCTTTTCTGCATTTTTTGGAACATAGCCATCAACATCATGTTTAATCAGATTATCAATCATATCCGCATCATTATGCATACTAACAACAAGTGTTTTTATATTCTTGTGTTTTTCTTTAATAATTTTGTTTAGAGTAATACCATTTATTTCTGGCATTGAAATATCTGTTATAATTAAATCTATTTTTTCGTTAGAATTAATTTCTAAATACTTGATAATCTGCTTTCCTTTTGTTGATGTAAGTACAATGTTATATTGTTTTTCTGAACTAAGAATACTTATCATTCCGTCTAAAAACATTTTATGATCATCTACAATAATTAAATTATATTTCATGTTATACTGTGCTTAATATTGGTATTTCTATATTTATTATGGTACCTCTATCAATTCTGGAATCAATATAAAAAGTACCTTGGAATTTTTTTAATCTATTTTTAATATTCTCAAATCCAATACCTTCTTTGTGATTTTTAGTATTAAAACCAATACCATTATCTTCAAATAAAATATTTAATTCGTTTTCTACTAAATTTACTTGTAATTCTATGGAAGTTGCTTGAGCATGTTTAATTGTATTTGTTGCTAACTCTTGGATAATTTTAAATATTTCTATTTGCAAATTCTCCTTTAAAAGATCAATTTTTTTTCTTGGATACACCATAAAAGAACTATTAGCTCCCCAAATACTATTAATATACTCTTCTAATACATCACAAAAGTTATTTTTACTAAACTTTTTAGGAATTAAATTGTGCGAAAGATTTCTAACCTGCTCATAAGTATCATCTATTTGATTATTAAGTACACTTAAATAATCTCCTCTAGTATCAACCGAATTATTAAGTTTTAATTTTATAGCGGCTAAATTACCTCCAATACTGTCATGCAATTCCTGGGCAATTCTTTTTCTTTCTTTGTCTTTACCTTTTATAGACGCTTTTATAACTTTTAATTCTTGATCTTTTATTAGTGTTGTAATTTTTTGATTGTTAATCTCTTCTTGCTTTTTACTTAATTCGCTTTGGGTTTGTATCTTTTGATAATAAATAATTAGTAAACCTATCACTGGAACCAAAAGAATTAAAAAAAAATATAAAATAATATTTTTTACACTTTTTTCCTTTACTAACTTTGCTTCTTGTATTTCTTGATTCTTTTTTAATAATACTATTTCGTTTTGTTTTTTTTCTGAAGCATTTTTGAAAGATAAAATTTTATTTTCATTTTCTGTTTCTTCAATTTTCTGTTTCAACTCAAGGTTTTGTATCGCTTCTTTTTGATTTTTAAGTTCTAGGTCATGGTGAGAATTTTCTATTTTTAATAGTTTTATTTCTTTTTCTTTTTCCAACGTTTTATAACGTACCTCTAACTCATCAATCTCTTTATCTTTCTGTAATTTTGTAATAGAATCTTTAATCTCAAAAGATTTTGTTGCAAAGTGAAAAGCATTTCTATATTTTTTTTGAGCAACAGAAACATCTTTTAGTCTAGTATAAATCAACTCTTGATCACTTAAATAACCTAATTTTTTTGCTTCATATAAATTAGACGAAAACATAAGTTCCGCATCTTCATATTTATTTAAGCTATAATAAAGATTTCCTATCTCAGAACGAATTTGTAACATTAAATGTTTATATCCTTTTTTTTCTGATAACTTAAGAGCTTCATTATAAAACAAAATTGCCTTGTCATAATTCTTTAACTCTAAATAGTTTGAAGCAAGATTTGTTTTTATTACTGCAATGCCATAATAGTCTTCTTTAATTAATTTTAACGCTTTTTGATAGTATCTATTTCCAGAATCAAAATCTTTAAGTAATGAATAAATTCCTCCAATATTAATATAACTTGCATATATAGTTTTTGGGTCTTCTTTATAATTTAAACATTCATTAAATAATTTTAATGCATTCTTATAATCTTTCATATCCATATAAACACGTGCTAACCCATGAGTATGTATATAATAATAATCTTCAATTTTATTTTTTTGTGCAACCTCAATTCCTTTAAGATGCCATTTTTTAGATTCCTCTAACACTCCTTTCCTTAAACTATTAATAGCAAACAAATTAGAAACCTGACTATATAATTTATTTTTTATGGTATCATTTTTAATAAAATCAATATATTTTAGTGTTTTATTATTATAGAATGAAGAAGAATCTATTATTTGTTTTGTGTTAAAATAATACGCTAGAAGTAAATTAACTCTAGCCTTAGTTGTTAAACTTAGTTTTTGTTTAATAAGTTTATGTGCAAGAAAGTACGCTTCTTCTTTTTTATTGTTATTGTAAAGAGCAAAAGCATTGTCTATTTTTTTATTTAAAATCAAAGAATTTTCATCCTTTAATTCCTGAGCCTGAACAGTAAAAAACAACACATATATGTTAATTAAAAAAAACTTAAATAACGATTTATGTATAACTACAAATATATTCATTTTACGAATGTTAATATATACTTACTAAGTTTTATAGTACTGTTAAAACAATAAATTACTGTTTTAACACCTATACATTGAAAATAAAATCACTTTAATAAAACTGTTTTTTAAGACAATTATTCTATCATAGAATTATTTCATTTTCTTTAATACACACACTAGTTAAAGTTGGTATTTCTATATTTATTATGGTACCTCTATCAATTCTAGAATCAATATAAAAAGTGCCTTGGAATTTTTTTAATCTATTTTTAATATTCTCAAATCCAATACCTTCTTTGTGATTTTTAGTATTAAAACCAATACCATTATCTTCAAATAAAATATTTAATTCTTTATCTACTAAATTCACTTGTAATTCTATAGAAGTTGCTTGAGCATGTTTAATTGTATTAGTTGCTAACTCTTGGATAATTTTAAATATTTCTATTTGTAGATTCTCATTTAAAAGATCAATTTCACTTCTTGGATATACCATAAAAGAACTATTAGCTCCCCAAATACTATTAATATACTCTTCTAATATATCACAAAAATTATTTTTACTAAATTTTTTAGGAATTAAATTGTGCGAAAGATTCCTCACTTGCTCATAGGTATCATCTATTTGATTATTAAGTACACTTAAATAATCTCCTCTAGTATCAACCGAATTATTAAGTTTTAATTTTATAGCGGCTAAATTACCTCCAATACTGTCATGCAACTCCTGGGCAATTCTTTTTCTTTCTTTGTCTTTACCTTTTATAGATGCTTTTATAACTTTTAATTCTTGATCTTTTATTAGTGTTGTAATTTTTTGATTGTTAACTTCTTCTTGCTTTTTACTTAATTCACTTTGGGTTTGTATCTTTTGATAATAAATAATTAGTAAACCTATCACTGGAACTAAAAGAATTAAAAAAGAATATAAAATAATATTTTTTACACTTTTTTCCTTTACTAACTTTGCTTCTTGTATTTCTTGATTCTTTTTTAATAATGCTATTTCGTTTAGCTTTTTTTCTGAAGCGTTTTGGAAGGATAAAATTTTATTTTCATTTTCCTTTTCTTCAATTTTTTGTTTCAACTCAAGGTTTTGTATCGCTTCTTTTTGATTTTTAAGTTCTAGGTCATGGTGAGAATTTTCTATTTGTAATAACTTTATTTCTTTTTCTTTTTCTAATGTTTTATAACGTACTTCTAATTCATCTATTTCTTTATCTTTTTGTAATCTATTAATAGAATCATTAATCTTAAAAGATTTTGTTGCAAAATTAAATGCATTCCTATATTTTTTTTGAGCAACAGAAATATTTTTTAACTTATTGTAAATATCATATTGCTCTTTTAAATACCCTAACGCTATAGCATCATGTAAATTAGACGAATATAGTAGTTCTGCTTCTTTATATTGTTTCAATTTATAATAAACACTTCCTATATCAAGTCTTGCCTTCATTGCTAGTTGTTTATTTCCTTTTTCTTCGGCTAATAAAAGAGCTCCTTTATATAACAAGAGAGCCTTGTCTAACTTATTCTGTTTTTGATAATTTATACCCATATTCATTTTAATTGAAATCAAGGCTAAATAATTTTTATATTTTTCAGCAAGTTTTAAAGCTTTGTTTAAATATTTATTAGATTGACTATAGTCTTCTAAAAGAGAATAAATACCTCCAATATTTATATAACTACCTAATATAATTTCTGGATCATCTTTATAAGTTAAACATTCATTAAATAACTTTAATGATCTCTCATAGTTTTGTAAATCTTGGTAATTATTAGCAAGACCATGTATATGTGTGTAATAAAATTCTTCTTCTTTATACTTTTTAGAAACCTCAATACCTTTAATGTGCCATTTATTGCTTTCCTCTAATAATCCTTTTTTTCTATTATTAATTGCTAGTAAGTTATATGATAAAGAATAACTTCTTTGCTTTAGTGAATCATTTTTAATTAAAGGTTGATATTTAAATGTTTTGTTAACGTAATATAAAGAAGAATCTATTAAACTTTTATTAAGAAAATAATAAGCCAAAGTAAAATTAGCACCTAGTTTAGAACGAATATCTGTTTTTTTTTTCAGTAATTCATGTCCTATTTTATAACCTTCTTTTTCTTTATTATTATTCAAAAAAGTTACTGCTTCATTAATTTTTTCTGCATATTCATAATCATCTAATTCAGTATTATTAGATAACTGTGTATTATTACTCTCTACATTTTTTTGAGCTTGAATATTAGAAGAGAGAATACATATATTAATTAGAATAAGCTTAAGTAAAAATCGAAGCATGATACAAATGTAATTATTTTACAAACATGTATACTTGTTTGTATGTAGTTACCTACTGAGATATTTTTAAAAAGTATGATTCCCTTTAATAAAAAAGGGAATCATGAAATACATTTATTAATTTTATTATAATCTTTAGAAAATTGTATAATACACTTTTCCTAATATAGCCCTATTCCCTACAAACCAAAAAGCTTAATATGATTAAAATAGTTTTTATAAACGCATTTATATAGATAAGCTACTATTTTATATGAACAAAAACGAAGCGATAATCATCCAAGCACCTACAATTATACCCAAAATACCAAGCTTTCCTTGTTTAGGTGCTAATTTTTGTCTTAAAAGTTCTCCTTTTGCTTGTCCTTCAGCTGTTTTAGATAAAAAGAATTTATTTATTAAACTATACCCTAGCATAAAACCTAAAACTGCTTCTATAATATTCCCTGCCAATAATGTAACCCACCAAATAGGAAATGTTGCAAGAAGACCGATATTTAACACAGCCGATATAACTCCCCAAACTCCCCAAAAACAAAACACCAATCCAATCCAACCTTGATAAGGTTCTATTTTTTCTAATAATTCTTTGGCATTTGGCTTTTTTGCTAATAATAATGATGGTACCGCAATGATACTTAATAAGATTAATGTAATTCCCCAGATCATGTTTTTCGTTTTTATTGGGTTAGTAAATATTTTTTTGAAATTAATTAAGTTCTTAGATACCTTCAAAATAGTAATCGAGTATCCAAATACTTAAAATAATTACACTGCAAAGATGAAACAGATTCAAAGTTTACAAAACGCCTTATTTAGTGAAAAACACACCCCTGAAAACAGGGGGCTCAAAACACGTTAAAAACCCTTTTTATGGTGATAGTAATCACAAACACCTAAACTAGCTTTGTTATACTAAACTGAAAGAAAAATAATCATGTTAAATACGAATAGAAAAAAAACGGAATTAAAATTTAAGAAAGTAATATATCTACTTTTTTTATTTAGTGGTTTTATTTCTTTTGCACAAGGTTACCCTGACGTTCCTATATCTGAAACCGATGAAACACAAAAATTTAATATATATGGAACTACTATCGGAGACGATGTTGGTGAATCTGTTAAAAATTTAGGAGATATAAATGGTGATGGTATAGCTGATATTATAGTAGGTGCTCCTGGTGTTGATAATGGTACGGTTACAGATGCTGGTGAAGCTTATGTGATTTTTGGAGCTACAGGAATCACAACATCTTCAATAAACATTGGTACTTTAGATGGTTCAAACGGTTTTGTTGTAAGAGGAATAGATGCTTCTGACAAAATAGGAATAGCTGTAAGTAGCGCAGGTGATATTAATAACGACGGAATTAACGATATATTAATAGGTGGTGCTGGAAAAGTGATTATAATCTTCGGAAGTACCTCGGGTTTTTTATCACTTTACACAACTGCTGATATAAATGGAATTAATGGCGTAATACTTAGTTATTCCAATTCTTATTTTGGTCAAACTTTAAGCAATACCTCAGATATTAATAATGATGGAATAGATGATATTATTATTGGTGAACCAAGTAGCCTAGGTAACGCTTATGTTTTTTATGGTAGTTCTTCTATAACTAACATGGATGCTACTGTGCTTAACGGTAGTAATGGGTTTAAAGTTGAAGGATTCTCTCAAACTTCTTCTGGTTATGGATTAAATATTAGTAATGCTGGAGATATTAATCACGACGGTATACAAGATATTGTTATGGGATTTCCTGGTTATGATGAAGGTTTAGACAATACTACTGGAAGAGTTGTTATAATTTTTGGTAGTAGTACTGGTTTTTCAGCAGTCTTTAGTTTAAGCACATTAAACGGAACAAATGGATTTATTATAACAGATACTGGTGATTACACAAGATTTGGTATAAACGTTGCTGATGGTAAAGACTTTAATAATGATGGTATTGATGATGTTGCTATAACTAGTAACTATAATGCTTATGTAGTATATGGAAAAACAGCCTCCTTTCCTTCTTCTATAAAAATAGCTGATATATCAACAACAGATAAATTTGTTTTTAATGCTGGATGGTATCAAGATTCTTATACATTTTCAGCTATTGATGGTTTATCAGATATAAATAATGATGGAGTTACAGATTTAATAATTGCTTCACCACATTTTTATGGTTACGCAAGAAGTGGATCTGTTTATATAATCTATGGAAGTACAAGTCTCCCTGAAACTATGGAAAGTCTAGAAATTAATGGTACCAATGGATACCATATTTTTGATGATGTAAGGTATAGTTATAATGGTTTTGGTCAATCCGTAAGTAATGCTGGAGACTTTAATAATGATGGAACCAATGATTTTATAGTAGGAGAAAGAATTAGTAATAGTACTACTTATAGAAGAAATGGAGCTACACATGTTTTTTTTGGAAATACTATAGATGTAATTGATACAGAAGCACCAACCATAAGTTGTCCAAGTGGAACACAAGAATTATACGCAAACGCTTCGTTACCTAATTATATAAATTCTTTAGCGAGTATAAGTGATAATTCATCTTACAATACCGATATGGTATATACGCAAACTCCAAGCGCAGGAACTTTATTTACAGCTACTACTAATGTAGAAATAACAGTTACAGATAGAGCTGGAAACACCAATTCTTGTTCATTTACTGTAAACCTTAAAACTACTACAGAGCAAATAGACTGTACTACATCAAACTTTTCTGTAAATAATTTAAATGGTACAAACGGACTTACTCTTTATGGTGAAAAATCAAATATTGAAACAGGGCATGATGTAAATTCCGCTGGAGATGTAAATGGAGATGGAATTAATGACTTTATTGTACTTGCCCAAGGTGATGTTGTTAATCATACTGGTCCATATAGTGGATACCATATTGATGTGCCTGGAACAGCATATATTATTTTCGGAATAGATACTGGATTTCCTCCTAATATAAATTTAGGAAGTTTAAACGGTATTAATGGATTTAAAATTAGTGGAGAAAGCTTAGCACATTCTAGAACTAGTAGCGATTATTTATTTAATAAAGCTGATACTGCAGGCGATATTAATAATGATGGTTTTAGTGACATCATACTTAGCACTCCTAGTCAAGCAAATAGAGCAGGACAAGTATATATTGTTTTTGGAAAAAGCGGTGGCTTTTCTTCTAGCTTTGATTTAACTACTTTAGATGGAACAAATGGTTTTACTATTATTGGTACTGATACTAATGGGTATTTAGGTTCAGATATAGACAATTTAGGAGATGTTAATGGAGACAATATAGATGATATAATATTTTCTAATAGCATTTCTTCAACATATACAACTAAAGGAAAATGTTTTGTTATTTATGGTGCAAATGGAACTTTTCCAGCAATTTTTGATCTTTCTAGTATAAATGGAACTAATGGTTTTCTTATTACTAGCAACGGTGTCACAGATGGTAAAATCGGTATAAATGTTGCTGGACTTGGAGATATAAATGGAGATGCTATTAATGATATAGCAATTGGAGGTACAAAAGATCAAAAATTTATAATATTTGGTAAGCCAAGTAGCTCATCTTTTCCTAGTACATTTAATGTAGAAGATATTGATGGAACTAATGGTTTTGCTGTAGAACATTCTGTAGAAACTATTAGTCAATATGTAGACAATGCTAATGACATTAATAATGATGGTTATAATGATATCATCTTTGGAAAAAAATATATTTTATTTGGAAATACCTCTTTTGCTGCTGTAGTAGACTTAGAAACTTTAGATGGTACTAATGGCTTCTCTTTTGTTAGCTCAGGAAGAGTAGTTAATTCGGCAGGTGATTTTAATAATGATGGTTATGATGATATTCTATACGCTGATTATTCTTCGCAGCATATTATTTATGGTAGGCCAAATTGGGAAGATTCAGTTGCTACAACTGATGATTATAAAATAACAATATCTTTAATTAAAAGTTATGATCTTGTCTCAGGATCTTATGCTGGAGATGTTAATAATGATGGTATTGATGATATTGTTCTTGGTCATTATAACCCATATGAATATGATTATGATGTTAACTCAAATTCTGGTTTTGCTTATGTAATATTCGGACAAGATATTCCTGATTTACAAAATCCAGAAATCACAAACTGTGTAAGCAATCAAATTTTAGACACTGGAGATAACCTTCCTGATTATACCAGTTATGTTGATGCAACTGACGATTGTGATACAAATTTAGAAATTACTCAAACCCCAGAAGCTGGAACTTTATTTACCACAGATACAACAGTTACAATTACAGTAACTGATAATGCAGGAAAAGAAGACCAATGTTCTTTTCAAGTAACTACAAAACCTTTTATTACCACTTGGCAAACTACAACAGCAAATGAAACAATAACAATTCCAACTACAGGAAGTGGTTATGATTATACCATAGATTGGGGAGATGGAACTACAGAAACTAATCAAACAGGAGATGCTACGCATACCTTTGCAACTGCAGGTACACAAACCATAAGTATTTCTGGTGATTTCCCTAGAATTTACTTTAATAACACAGGAGATAAAGACAAAATACTTACCATAGAACAATGGGGAGATATCGCATGGACTTCTATGGAGAGATCCTTTTATGGCTGTACGAACTTAAACATAACCAATACCACAATTGACTCACCTGACTTGTCTTTGGTTACCAATATGTCTTATATGTTTAGAGGAGCAATATCATTTAATCAAGATTTAAGCAGTTGGGATGTTTCTAATGTTACAGATATGAATCGTATGTTTAGTGATGCAACATCATTTAATCAACTATTAGACTGGGCAGATACATCTAATGTTACGAATATGAGTTTAATGTTTTATGGAGCAACAGCTTTTAATCAAGATTTAAGTAGTTGGGATGTTTCTGAGGTTACAGATATGTCTAATATGTTTCATTTAGCAACAGCTTTTAATCAAGATTTAAGTAGTTGGGATGTTTCTGAGGTTACCAGTATGTATAGAATGTTTCGTGACGCAACTTCTTTTAACCAGCCCTTAAATTGGACAAACACTTCAAATGTTACGAATATGTCAGAGATGTTTTATCGAGCAACTTCGTTCAACCAGCCCTTAAATTGGACAAGCACTTCACATGTTACGGATATGAATAATATGTTTTCTAGAGCAACTTCTTTTAATCAAGATTTAAGTAGTTGGGATGTTTCTAAGGTTACGAATATGGCAGTAATGTTTGGTGGAGCAACCTCTTTTAATCAAGATTTAAGTAGTTGGGATGTTTCTAAGGTTACCAATATGTCTCATATGTTTCGTGACGCAACTTCTTTTAACCAGCCCTTAAATTGGACAAATACATCAAGTGTTACTGATATGCCTTTTATGTTTTCTGGAGCAACATCATTTAATCAAGATTTAAGTAGTTGGGATGTATCTAAGGTTACCAATATGTTTTATATGTTTTATTCTGCAACATCATTTGATCAAGATTTAAGTAGTTGGGATGTTTCAAATGTTACGACTATGAATAATATGTTTCACAACGTTATTTTATCTGTCGCAAACTATGACGCCTTATTAAAAGGTTGGAGTGCCCAAACCTTACAAACAGGAGTGAGGTTTAGCGGAGGAAACAGCCAATACTGTACAGCAGAAACAGAACGTCAATCTATAATAGATGATTTTGGTTGGACAATTACAGATGCAGGAAAAGTAGCTTCGTCTACAATAACGCCAATTACAGCCGTAAACGAAGAAGATAATTATAAGTTACCAGCGATAACTGGAGCAAATTTATCTGGAAACGAAAAATATTACACAGCAACAGGAGGAACAGGAACTGAATATTCAGCAGGAGATGTTTTAACCTATGATGCTTCTACAACTTACCCAATAACTTTATATGCTTATGATAGCGGAAGTGTTTGTGGAGAATCGGAAGAAAGTTTTACGGTAACTTTAACTTCTTCAGCAATTACTTTCAGACCTTTTATTACCACTTGGGAAACAACAACAGCTAACGAAAGTATTACTATACCAACTACAGGTGCAGGCTACGATTATACTATTGACTGGGGAGATGGAACTATAGAAATCAACCAAACAGGAGATGCTACACATACCTATGTAACAGCAGGTACACAAACCATAAGTATTTCTGGAGATTTTCCAAGAATATATTTTAATAACACAGCCACGGATAAAGACAAAATGCTTACCATAGAACAATGGGGAGATATCGCATGGACTTCTATGGAGAAAGCCTTTTATGGATGTGGTAATTTAAACATAACCAACACCACAATTGACTCACCTGATTTGTCTTTGGTAACGGATATGTCTTATATGTTTAATAGCGCAACAATTTTTAATCAAGATTTAAGTAGTTGGGATGCTTCTATGGTTAGAGATATGTCTTCTATGTTTAGAGGAGCAACATCATTTAATCAAGATTTAAGTAGTTGGAATGTTTCAAGTGTTACGAATATGTTTTCTATGTTTTATGGAGCAACAGCTTTTAACCAGCCCTTAATTTGGACAAATAGTTCTAATGTTACGAATATGAGTTTTATGTTTTATGGAGCAACATTATTTAATCAAAATTTAAGCAGTTGGGATGTTTCAAGTGTTACAAATATGTCTTATATGTTTTATGAAGCAACATCATTTAATGAACTATTAGACTGGGCAGATACATCTAACGTTACGAATATGCATGCTATGTTTAGAGGAGCAACATTATTTAACCAGCCTTTAAATTGGACAAATACTTCAAATGTTACCGATATGTCGTCTATGTTTTGGGGAGCAACAGCTTTTAACCAGCCCTTAAATTGGACAAATACTTCAAATGTTACCGATATGTCATATATGTTTAGAGAAGCATCATCATTTAATCAAGATTTAAGCAGTTGGGATGTTTCAAGTGTTACAAATATGTCTTATATGTTTTTTGTAGCAACAGCTTTTAACCAAGATTTAAGCAGTTGGGTTGTTTCTAATGTTACAGATATGAATCGTATGTTTGCTGGAGCAACATTATTTAATCAAGATATAAGTAGTTGGGATGTTTCTAAGGTTACGTATATGCCTTATATGTTTTTTGGAGCAACATCATTTGATCAAGATTTAGGAGACTGGAGTGTAGAAAATGTAACCAGCATGACTGGTATCTTTAACGGTGTTACTCTATCTGTTGCCAACTACGATGCTTTATTAAAAGGTTGGAGTACTCAAACCTTACAATCAGGAGTAACTTTTAGCGGAGGAAACAGCAAATATTGTACTGCAGAAACCGAACGTCAATCTATGATTGATAACTTTGGTTGGACAATTACAGATGCAGGAAAAGTAGCTTCTCCTATAATAACTACTATTACAGCCGTAAACGAAGAAGATAATTATATGTTACCAGCGATAACTGGAACAGATTTATCTGGAAACGAAAAATATTACACAGCAACAGGAGGAACAGGAACTGAATATTCAGCAGGAGATATTTTAACCTATGATGCTTCTGCAACTTACCCAATAACTTTATATGCTTATGATAGCGGAAGTGGTTGTGGAGCATCAGAAGAAAGTTTTACCGTAACTTTAACTTCTACAGTAACTACTACTTTCAGATCTTTTATTACCACTTGGGAAACAACAACAGCAAATGAAAGTATTACTATACCAACAACAGGTACAGGTTATGATTATACCATAGATTGGGGAGACGGAACTATAGAAACCAACCAAACAGGAGATGCTACACACGTTTACACAACTGCAGGTACACAAACCATAAGTATTTCTGGTGATTTTCCTAGAATATACTTCAATAATACAGCCACAGATAAAGACAAAATACTTACCATAGAACAATGGGGAGATATCGCATGGACTTCTATGGCACGCGCTTTTTATGGATGTACGAATTTAAACATAACCAACACCACAATTGACTTACCTGATTTGTCTTTGGTTACCGATATGTCTTCTATATTTAGAGGAGCAACAACTTTTGATGGAAACATAACTAATTGGGACGTTTCTAAGGTTACTAACATGCATTTTATGTTTTATTTCGCAAGTTCTTTTAATCAACCTTTAAATTGGGATGTTTCTGAAGTTACAAATATGAATTCAATGTTTAGTGGAGCTTCTTCTTTTAACCAATCTTTAAATTGGGATGTTTCTAATGTAACCAACATAGAATACATGTTTAGTGATGCAACAGCATTTAACGGAGATATATCCAATTGGGATGTTTCAAATGTTACGAGTATGGTACATTTATTCAATAAAGCAACAGCTTTTGATGGAACAATTACCGATTGGGATGTTTCAAATGTAATTAGCATGGATTTTATGTTTAGTGATGCAACAGCTTTTAATCAGCCATTAGACTGGACTGATACATCTAACGTTACTGACATGTCTTATATGTTTTGGAAGGCAACTTCTTTTAATCAAGATATAAGTGATTGGAATGTTTCAAGTGTTACGAGTATGTACGTGATGTTCGCTGAAGCAACCTCTTTTAATCAAGATTTAAGTAGTTGGAATGTTTCAAGTGTTACGAGTATGTCTTCTATGTTTAAAGGAGCAACCTCTTTTAATCAAGATTTAAGTAGTTGGGATGTTTCTAAGGTTTCCTTTATGAATAATATGTTTGAAGAAGCAACAGCTTTTAATCAGCCCTTAAATTGGACAAACACTTCAAATGTTACCATTATGTATTCTATGTTTGAAAGAGCAACCTCTTTTAATCAAGATTTAAGTAGTTGGGATGTTTCTAAGGTTACGAGTATGCCTTCTATGTTTGAAGGAGCAATATCTTTTAACCAAGATTTAAGCAGTTGGAATGTTTCAAGTGTTACCGATATGTCTTCTATGTTTTATAACGCAACTTCGTTTAACCAGCCCTTAAATTGGACAAACACTTCAAATGTTACCGATATAAATCGTATGTTTTTTGGAGCAACATTATTTAATCAAGATATAAGTAATTGGGATGTGTCTAATGTGGATGATATGTCCTTGATGTTTTATGAGGCAACGTCTTTTGATCAAGATTTAGGAGACTGGAGTGTAGAAAATGTAACTAATATGTCTTTTATGTTTACAGACGTTACTTTATCCGTCGCAAACTACGATGCCATATTAAAAGGTTGGAGTGCCCGAACCTTACAAACAGGAGTAACTTTTAGCGGTGGAAACAGTAAGTATTGTACAGCAGAAACCGAACGTCAATCTATAATAGATGACTTTGGTTGGACAATTACCGATGCAGGAAAAGTAGATTCTCCTATAATAACTACTATTACAGCCGTAAACGAAGAAGATAATTATAAGTTACTAGCGATAACTGGAACAGATTTATCTGGAAACGAAAAATATTATACTGCAACAGGAGGAACAGGAACTGAATATTCAGCAGGAGATGTTTTAACCTATGATGCTTCTGCAACTTACCCAATAACTTTATATGCTTATGATAGCGGAAGTGGTTGTGGAGTATCAGAAGAAAGTTTTACGGTAACTTTAACTTCTTCAGCAACTACTTTCAGACCTTTTATTACTACTTGGGAGACAACAACAGCCAATGAAAGTATCACTATACCAACTACAGGAACAGGTTACGATTATACTATTGATTGGGGAGATGGAACCACAGAAACTAACCAAACAGGAAATGCTACACATACTTACACTACTGCAGGTACACAAACTATCAGTATTTCTGGTGATTTTCCTAGAATTCATTTTCATATTACATCATCAACTGCAGGTAATGCAAACAAAATACAAACCATAGAACAATGGGGAGACATTGAGTGGACTTCTATGGATGGAGCTTTTTCTGGATGTGGTAATTTAAATATTATAAATACTAGTATTGATACTCCAAATTTATCTAATGTTACCAGTACCAGTAATATGTTTTATAACGCGTATTCATTTAATGGGGATATTAATAATTGGGATGTTTCTAACATTATTAACATGTCTTATATGTTTAGATCGGCTAGCTCATTTAACCAGCCTTTAAATTGGGATGTTTCTAAGGTTACAAATATGAATTCAATGTTTTATGGGGCATCTATGTTTAATCAACCTTTAGACTGGAATGTTTCTAATGTAACAAATATGAGAGCCATGTTTCTTACTGCAAATAGCTTTAACCAAAACATCAGTAATTGGGATGTCTCGAAGGTTGTTACAATGAATAACATGTTTTATAGTGCAGATTCTTTTAATCAACCTTTAGATTGGGCTGATACATCTAGTGTCACAGATATGTCTGAAATGTTTTATTTAACAAGTTCTTTTGACCAAAACATAGGAAATTGGAATGTAGAAAATGTTACTGACATGAGCGATATGTTTAACGGCGTTACTTTATCCGTCGCAAACTATGATGCCTTACTAAAAGGCTGGAGTACTCAAACATTACAATCAGGAGTAACTTTTAGCGGTGGAAACAGCAAGTATTGTACAGCAGAAACAGAACGTCAATCTATGATTGATAACTTTGGTTGGACAATTACAGATGCAGGAAAAGTAGCTTCACCTATAATAATTACTATTACAGCCGTAAACGAAGAAGATAATTATATGTTACCAGCCATTACAGGAACAGATTTATCTGGAAACGAAAAATATTACACAACAACAGGAGGAACAGGAACTGAATATGCAGCAGGAGATATTTTAACCTATAATGCTACTACAACCTACCCAATAACTTTATATGCTTATGATAGCGGAAGCGGTTGTGGAGCATCAGAAGAAAGTTTTACAGTAACTTTAACTTCTTCAGCAACTACTTTCAGACCTTTCATAACCACTTGGGAGACAACAACAGCCAATGAAAGTATCACTATACCAACTACAGGAACAGGTTACGATTATACAATTGACTGGGGAGATGGAACTACAGAAACCAACCAAACAGGAGATGCTGCACATACTTACACAACTGCAGGTACACAAACCATAAGTATTTCTGGTGACTTTCCTCAAATTTATTTTAACAATTCTGGTGACAAAGACAAAATACTTACCATAGAACAATGGGGAGATATCGTATGGACTTCTATGGAAGCTGCTTTTTATGGATGTACGAATTTAAACATAACCAATCCTACAATTGACTCACCTGATTTGTCTTTAGTTGGGGATATGCGTGATATGTTTCGTGGAGCAACATCATTTAATCAAGATTTAAGTAGTTGGAATGTTTCTAATGTTACCGATATGTCTTCTATGTTTAATAGCGCAACCTCTTTTAATCAAGATTTAAGTAGTTGGGATGTTTCTAATGTTACCTCTATGGGGTTTATGTTTACGGAAGCAACTTCTTTTAACCAGCCCTTAAATTGGACAAACACTTCAAATGTTACGATTATGTCATTTATGTTTTGGAAGGCAACTTCTTTTAATCAAGATTTAAGTAGTTGGAGTGTTTCTAATGTTACAAATATGGGAGGAATGTTTTCGGAAGCAACTTCTTTTAATCAAGATTTAAGTAGTTGGGATGTTTCTAATGTTATCTTTATGACAGGGATGTTTTATCAAGCAACTTCTTTTAATCAAGATTTAAGTAGTTTGGATGTTTCTAATGTTACGTATATGGAAGCGATGTTTTCGGGAGCAACAACTTTTGATCAAGATTTAGGAGACTGGAGTGTAGAAAATGTAACTAATATGTCTTTTATGTTTACAGACGTCACTTTATCCGTCGCAAACTACGATGCTTTATTAAAAGGCTGGAGCACCCAAACCTTACAATCAGGAGTAACTTTTAGCGGTGGAAACAGTAAGTACTGTACCGCTGAAACTGAACGTCAATCAATTATAGACAATTTCGGATGGACAATTACAGATGCAGGAAAAGTAGCTTCACCTACAATTACTGCAATTACAGCTATAAACGAAATAGATAATTATACATTACCAGCGATAACTGGAACAGATTTATCTGGAAACGAAAAATATTATACTGCAACAGGAGGAACAGGAACTGAATATTCAGCAGGAGATGTTTTAACTTATGATGCTACTACAACATACCCAATAACTTTATATGCTTATGATAGCGGAAGTGGTTGTGGAGAGTCTGAAGAAAGTTTTACGGTAACTTTAACTTCTTCAGCAATAAGTGATACTGAAAACCCAACAGCAAGCAATCCTCTGCCAATTAGCGTAGAGTGTGCATCAAACGTGCCACTTGCTGATCCTTTGGTAGTAACAGATGAAGCTGACAATATAACACTAAATCCAACAGTAGATTTTGTGAGTGATGTAAGCGACGGAAATACAAATCCTGAAGTTATTACAAGAACCTATAGTGTTACAGACGATGCAGGAAACTCTATAAATGTTACCCAAGCGATAACGGTTAACGATACAACAAACCCAACGGCGAGTAATTTATCAGCAATAACTGTAGATTGTGTAAGTGATATTCCAACTGCAGATATTACACTAATTACTGATGCGATGGATAATTGTACTGCAAATCCAACAATTGCTTTTGTAAGTGATATAAGTGACGGAAACACAAATCCTGAAGCAATAACAAGAACGTACAGCGTTACTGATGAAGCTGGGAATTCTATAAACGTTACACAAACAATTACAGTTAATGACATTACAAATCCTACAGCAAGTAATTTATCAACAATAACGGTAGATTGTGTAAGTGATATTCCAACTGCGGATATTACACTAATTACTGATGCTGCGGATAATTGTACTGCAAATCCTACAGTTGCTTTTGTAAGTGATGTAAGCGACGGAAATACAAATCCTGAAACAATAACAAGGACATACAGTGTTACTGATGAAGCTGGAAATTCTATAAACGTTACGCAAACTATTACAGTTAATGACATTACAAATCCTACAGCAAGTAATTTATCAACAATAACGGTAGATTGTGTAAGTGATATTCCAACTGCGGATATTACACTAATTACTGATGCTGCGGATAATTGTACTGCAAATCCTACAGTTGCTTTTGTAAGTGATGTAAGCGACGGAAATACAAATCCTGAAACAATAACAAGGACATACAGTGTTACTGATGAAGCTGGAAATTCTATAAACGTTACACAAACAATTACAGTTAATGACATTACAAATCCTACAGCAAGTAATTTAGCTCCAATAACTGTAGATTGTGTAAGTGATATTCCAACTGCGGATATTACACTTATTACAGATGCTACAGATAATTGTACTGCAAATCCTACTATTGCTTTTGTAAGTGATGTGAGCGATGGAAATACAAATCCTGAAGCAATAACAAGAACCTATAGTATAACTGATACTGCTGGAAATTCTATAAACGTTACGCAAACTATTACAGTTAATGACATTACCAATCCAACGGCGAGTAATTTAGCTCCAATAACTGTAGATTGTGTAAGTGATATTCCAACTGCTGATATTACACTTATTACTGATGCGGCGGATAATTGTACTGCAAATCCTATTATTGCTTTTGTAAGTGATGTAAACACTAGTATTGGAATTATCACAAGAACCTATAGTGTAACTGATACTGCTGGGAATTCTATAAACGTTACACAAACCATTACGGTGAATGACACTACAAATCCTACCGCTAGTGATTTAACTCCAATAAATGTTGAATGCGCTGGAGATATTCCAACTGCTGACATTACACTTATTACAGATGCAGCTGATAATTGTACTGCAAATCCTACTATTGCTTTTGTAAGTGATGTAAGCGATGGAAATTCAAATCCTGAAATTATAACAAGAACATACAGTATTACTGATGAAACAGGAAACTCTATAAATCTTACACAAACTATTACGGTGAATGATACTACAGATCCAACAGCTATTAATCCCCTTTCTATAACTGTTAACTGTTCTGCAGAAATCCCAACTGCAGACAGTAGTATCGTCACCAATAAAACTGATAATTGTAGTGCAAACCTTATAGTTGCATTTGTTAGTGATGTAAGCGACGGAAATTCAAATCCTGAAATTATAACACGAACATATAGCGTAACTGACGAAGCTGGAAACGCTACAAATGTTACACAAACAATTACTGTAAATGATACTATAGCTCCACAAATCTCTTGTCCATCTGATATTATTCAATCAGTTGATACAGATTTATCAACAGCTATAATAACGTATACACTTCCTGTAAGCATTGATAATTGTTCGAATACAACAGTTACCCAAACTGCTGGTTTACCTTCTGGTTCAGAATTCCCTATTGGAACAACAACAATTGCTTTTGAAGTAACTGATATTGCTGGAAACATAGCTACTTGTAGTTTTGATATTATTATTGAAGAAAATCCAAGCATAGATAATGCTGAATTTCCAAATGCATTTACTCCAGACAATGATGGTGTCAATGATGTCTTTGAAATAACTGATTTAGAAAAAGTTTATCCAAATTTTGAGCTTAAAATCTTTGATAGAAATGGAATTACATTATTTAATTATAAGCATAATGGTGACGTTAATAATACACCTCAATGGTGGGATGGAACTTATAAAAATGCTAATCTTCCAACAGGAACCTACTATTTCTCTTTAAATTATAACGACGGAAAAACAAAACCAAAAGTGACTTGGTTGTATTTAAATCGTTAATAGAAATAAAAAGCAAAACATAAAATAGACTTAGTTAAAAGAAATTTATTTAGATGAAAATAAAAGAACTAAAAAATAAAAGAAATTTTTATTTTATAATCGTAATGTATTTAGGATTATTACAAACCATAAATGCTCAGCAATATCCTCAATACACACAGTATACTTATAATATGACTATTGTTAACCCTGCTTATGCAGGCTCTAGAAATGCATTAAGTATTAATATGCTTGGAAGAACACAATGGGTAGGTGTTGAAGGTGCTCCAAAAACAGGAACATTATCTATTCATTCCCCTGTTGGGTTACATGAAAATATGGGACTCGGTTTTTCTGCAATTTACGATCAAGTTGGACCGTTAAAAGAAACTCATTTATATGCTGACATATCTTATACTCTTGACGTTTCTTATAGTGGAAAATTAGCTTTTGGACTAAAAGGTGGAGTTTCTTTTCAGAATTTAAATCAATCGTTATTAAACTTTAATTCGTCGCAAAGTTTTACTGCTAATTTAAATAACAGAACCTATCCTAATTTTGGATTTGGAATGTATTATAATGAAGAGAAATTTTATGTTGGAGTATCTATTCCTAATATTCTTCAAACTAATTTTTTAAACTCAGAATCAGGATTAATTACTGAAACATCAAAAAACAGTACTTTTTTTATAGCCTCTGGATATGTATTTGAAATTAATGATGATATACAGTTAAAACCTTCTTTTTTGGTAAAATATTCAAGTGTTTTACCAACTTCTTTTGATCTTTCCGCAACCGTTTTTATTCAAAATAAATTAGAGTTGGGAACATCATATAGACTTAGTGAATCTATGAGTTTTGTAGCTGCTTTATTTGTTAATGATAATTTAAGAATAGGCTACGCGTATGATTATTCAGTAGGTAATTTATCTGGTTATAGTAACGGATCTCATGAAATAATGCTTTTGTTTGATTTGCCTAGAAAAGGAAAAATAGTTCCTAAATATTATTAGACCTATTTTTAATAGAAAACATCTTTGTAAGAAAAAACCAGTAAAAATAACATTACTGGTTTTTTCATTTTATTTAAGTGTTAAGTAGCCTCTAAAAAGGAAGGTTTTAAAAAATATTAAACTGAACTTTTTTAACAACAATTTGCTCATTAGATGTTATTTTTAAAACATAAACACCAGTTGTTGCTACCTTTTTTTGTATTTCTGAAAGTGTTACAAAATTGATACCTGATTCTAATACAGGATATTTTTTTTCAGCAACTAATCTTCCAGATAAATCTAAAATTTGAATAGTTGCAGCTGTAGATTCATTTAAAACAACCTGAACTCCTAAAACATCATTATTGGTAACAGGATTTGGAAAAAAAGTAGTTGAAATTACATTCGCTTTTGAGTCTGCTACATTTTTACTCGCAATTACAGAAGAATGTGTTGTTACTGTTTCTATAACAAATCTCTCCCAAGTTCCCGGACCTGGTCTATTACAATTCATTGGACTTCTATTAAATTCGTGGCTCAAATAGGTATATATACCTTGATTATTCTTCCACTTAATCGCGTATACGTTTGGAGCTGTTAAAAGTTCTAACTCAAATCTTTCCCAAGTTCCTGGAGTTGCTGTAGCTCTATTACAGGTAACATATGAACTACTATTTTCACTAGAGATATATTTTCCTGTACTACTTTTAAAACTCACAGTACCATCTGCATTTGTTTCCATTTCAAAAGTATTATTCGTTGAACTATTATCTGCGCTAACATAATTTGGGTATTCACTATCAAATGACACGTAATTACTTATCGTTTCTGCCATAATAGTAACTATATTTTCTGAAGGAGGAACAATTACATCTTCAACAGAAACAAGGTTCCATTTTTGATTATCATTTGACGTTGCATAATCATAAATTACAGCTTCAGCTCCAGAAACACCTTGGCTTCTATCTAATGCCTTAGTTTGACAATGCAATGGCAACAAGCTATAATTAGATCCATTAGCAACTATTTTCCATTTTTGATGCTCATTCTCATTGCGAAACCATGTTCCAACATTACCAGCGTCAGAACAGCTAGCGTTATTAACTTCTAAATACCTGTAGTTAGTTTCATTTCTTATGCTATATATATTATCTCCTAAATGAATAAAATTCCAAATTTGACTATTACCATCTGTATTGTCAACTTCCATTTTAGCATTGTAACTCATTCCATAATCAGAATGCAATCGCTCATTTAAATAAGGTGTTTCAATATAATAATTACCATTATCTAAAATTTGATTCGTTATTAAATCTCCATTACCACCAAAGATTGGTCTAGAAGCTAACCAAGTAAGATCCCAAGTTGGGCCAGTAATAGTACATCCAGAATTGCCATCAGTAACAATACCAGGACAATATGTTTCATCATTCTTGCTATCAGAATTTGCTGGTCCATTTCCACATTGAATATCATTATATACAGAATCTCCGTCTTGATAATCACGTACTAAAGGATGCTTTTTTAATTCATCACAAATATCTTTTATATTTCTTTTTATACCATTTATCATAAATGATGTAACATTTACATCATTTAATCCATGATCATAAGTAGAATCACACCAGCATAAGCCATTAGCTTGATAACTATCTCCCCAGCTTTTTCCTCCTGGATTAATATCATATTCTGTGTCTGTTTGAGTAAATGAGTAGGTTATATAAAAAAGGCCTATCATTAATAAAATCGATTTTTTTAAATTTAGTATCATTTTAGTTTGTTTTATGTTAAAAAACTAAAAATAAAACGTTTTATTATAAAGAAGTTTGCAAAAAAATAAAACAAAAAAAGAGAACCGTATATGGTTCTCTTTTTTCTAGTAGCGGGAACTGGACTCGAACCAGTGACCTTCGGGTTATGAGCCCGACGAGCTACCTACTGCTCTATCCCGCGATTTGGATTGCAAATTTACAACCTTTTTTTAAATGAAAAGCAATTTTTTACAATTACTTTTCATTTTTATTTTTTACAATGCATTATCAATAATCTCCTGCACACATTCCGGATTAAGTAACGTACTTGTATCACCTAAGTTACTGGTATCTTTACCTGCTATTTTACGCAAAATACGTCGCATTATTTTTCCACTTCTTGTTTTTGGCAAACCATTTGTAAACTGAATTTTATCCAACTTTGCTATTGGGCCAATTTGTTCTGTTATAATTTGATTGATTTCTTTTCTTAAATTATCTTGATTTCTACTTTCTCCAGTTTCTTTTAAAGTTACATAACCATACAATGCATTTCCTTTAATATCATGCGGAAAACCAACAATAGCACTTTCTGCTACTGCTTGATGCTCATTAATTGCATCTTCAATTGGAGCTGTTCCTAAATTATGACCAGAAACAATTATAACATCATCTACTCTACCTGTTATTCTATAATAACCAACTTCGTCACGTAAAGCTCCATCTCCTGTAAAATATTTATTTTCATATGCAGAAAAATAAGTTTCCTTATAACGTTGATGATTTCCCCAAATAGTTCTTGCCATACTCGGCCAAGGAAATTTAATACACAATCGTCCATCTACTTGATTTCCTTTTATCTCTTTTCCATTTTCATCCATTAACGCTGGTTGAATTCCTATAAATGGTAATGTTGCATAGGTTGGTTTTGTTGGTGTTGCAAAAGCAATAGGAGTTATCATAATTCCACCTGTTTCTGTTTGCCACCAAGTATCTACAATTGGTGCTTTTTTCTTTCCTACATTATCATCATACCAATGCCAAGCTTCTTCATTAATAGGTTCCCCAACTGTACCTAAAACTTTTATCGATGATAAATCATACTTTTCTAAATGCGATATTCCTTCTTTTGCTAATGCTCTAATTGCTGTTGGAGCTGTATAAAACTGATTCACTTTATGCTTTTGAACAATATCCCAAAAACGACCAAAATCAGGATAACTTGGCACACCTTCAAATAGTACTGTTGTTGCTCCATTACACAAAGGTCCGTAAACAATATAACTATGTCCGGTAATCCAACCAATATCTGCAGTACACCAATACACATCTTTTTCTGTATACTGAAAAACGTTTTTAAACGTGTATGCAGTATACACCATATAACCAGCTGTACTATGCACCATTCCTTTTGGTTTTCCTGTAGAACCAGAAGTATATAAGATAAATAATGGATCTTCTGCATCCATTATTTCAGGAATACATTTATTTAAAGCTTCATCTAATAACGGTTGTAACCATTTATCTCTTCCTTCTTTCATGTTGACATCTGAATTGATACGTTTTGCAACCAAAACAGTTTCAACGCAATCGCAATCCTCTAAAGCATCATCTACAATTCCTTTTAAATCTATTGTTTTTGCACCACGATAAGAACCATCACTAGTAATTACCATTTTACAATCCGAATCATTAATTCTTGTTGATAACGCTATAGATGAAAATCCTGCAAATACTACAGAATGTATGGCTCCTATTCTTGCACATGCTAAAACAGCAACTGCTAATTCAGGAATCATTGGTAAATAAATACAAACTCTATCTCCTTTACCAACTCCTTGTTCTTTTAATACGTTTGCAAACCTACAAACACGTTCGTGTAATTCATTATAAGTGATATGCAATGCTTCTTCATCTGGACTGTTGGGCTCAAAAATAATAGCTGTTTTATTTCCTCTAGTATATAAATGTCTATCAATACAGTTTTCTGTAATATTTAATTTTGCTCCCTCAAACCATTTTACTTCAGGTTTAGAAAAATCCCAACTTAAAACATTGTTCCATTTTTTTCGCCAAATAAAGTGTTCTTCAGCAATTTCTTCCCAAAAAACTTCTGGGTTTCTAACCGATTTACGATAAACCTGATAATATTCTTCTAAATGTTTTATATGATAGTTACTCATTGTGTTAGTTTTTAAAGATTTTAAATATAAAACTTATTGCTGCAACCTTTTTAAGATTATTAATTTCAGCAACAGATTATTACATACATTGTATGTTTTTTATATTAATTATTATATTTTTTTTGAGTTAAATAACCCAAACCAATTGGGGTTAAGAATTTTTAATTTTATAAGCGACCAAAGAATAACAAAAAAGCAAACTCCTATAACTAATGAGTTAGCAATAGTTATATTGGATTGATTTTCATATTTAAATCGGAGATATAAAGTTACAATTACATAAACGCTTATTATTATATCAGAAACAAGCGGACTAATACGAAATTTCATGTCTTTTGTTTTTAATTAAACATTGTTTGTTTGCACACAATACCAATATTTAAAAAATACTTAAAAGAACTTTTTTAAGCCATAAGTTCCAATATCTCTGAAACTATTTTTTTTACTGAAAAAGGCTTTGTTAAATATTTATCAGCTCCTAGTTGCAGGCCTTTTTCAACATCTGAAACTTTATTTTTAGCTGTTAAAAACACAACTTTTGTGTTTTTTAAAACAGCAATATCTTTAATGTTTTTTAAGGTTTGGTACCCATCTATATTTGGCATCATAATATCCAACAAAACAACATTGGGTATATGATCTTTTAATATTTCTAAAGCCTCACTTCCGTCTCTTGCTATAAAGACATCAAAACCTTGTTTTTTAAATGCATACTCTAAAGACATTACAATATTTGGCTCATCATCAACAATTAATATTTTCTTTTTCATACACTATCATTATTGTGTGTACAATTTACTTAAAAGGTAACGTAAAAACAAGCATTGCTCCTTTTTTCACTTCTTTTTTTGCCCAAATTTCTCCTCCATGTTTTTCTATTATATTTTTAGTAATTGCCAAGCCTAATCCACTACCTTGAGGCTTTATTGTGTTTTGATGTTTGGATTGGTAAAACTTATCAAAAATGTATTCATAATCTTCTTTTGGAATTCCTTTTCCATTATCATTTACGGTCACTTCTATAACCCCATTCCCTAATCTATAATCTACAATAATTTCGCCTGTTTTCTCATCACAAAACTTAATTGCATTAGATAAAAGGTTTGTTAAAACTTGAATAATTCTATCTTCATCAAATACCAACTTAAAATCATGCACGTTATTATTTATAATTCTTATTTCCTTTTTATTAGCCAGGTGCTTAATTCTTTCTATTGATGTAGCGATTGTTGTTTGAATACTCTGGTATCTTAAATCTAAATCTAAACGCCCCATTTCTAGTTTTTCAAAATCAAGAATATTATTAATTAACCTTGCCAAACGATCAGAATCTTGAATAATATTATTTAAAAACTGATCTTTAATGTCTTTAGGCATATCTTCATCATCTTTTAATAATTCTGTTGCTGCTCTAATCCCTGTTATTGGCGTCTTTAATTCGTGTGCTACAGTATCTAAAAATTCATCTTTTTGTTTATCCTTTACAACTAATGCCTTATTTACATCTTTTAATTGTGATGACAATTGTGACAACTCATTAGATTTTTCTGTTAACACCTTATTACTAACTATATTTTCTTTAGATTCTTCTAAAATTTTTAACACCTCAACCAAACTAATTTCTTCTTCTTTTACAACACTAGCAATTAATATCTTTGCTGATGAACTACCTATACTTCCTGTAAGTAGTTTTTCTGAAAAATTTATTAACCTTGCATCTGCCAATTGAGTATCCGGTGATAATTTATATTTCATGAAAAATATTTTCAATGCTCTTGAGGCTCTTTTTTCTCCTAAAAATCGTACCAAAACATTTTTTATATCTGCAACATAAGCCTCACCTTTCCATACCAATGCATTATCTTGTAATGATGAAAAGTTTTTACTATCTACAAACATTTCAGCATAATTACGTTCTCTGTAATTTCCTTTAGAAATTAAAGAGAATACAAAATAACACAGGATATTTATAGACAAACTCCAAAAAAAAGCATGAGCTGGCGGACTCATAAAATCAACATCAAATAAAGCGTAAGGTTTTAAAACTTCAATCCCCATAAATCCATATTGAACAAAATCATCAGTACCAGTATAGACTTGTAATGTAAATGGTAATATTAACGTATAAAAAACAATACTAACACCAATTATTAAACCTATAATTGTACCTTTTGATGAACCTCTATTCCAAAATAAACCAATAAAAAAAGAGGGTGCTAACTGAGCAATTACTACAAAAGAAATTAAACCTATTGAATATAATGACAACTCTCTTGAAAATGAATTATAAAAAAAATAGGCGCTAATAATAATTGTAAAAATTGAAATACGCCTAATGTTTTTAATATATTTTGAATTACGCTCTGGCTGATTCTGGATAAACTTATCTAAAAAACCATAAGGTATAATTAGATTATTACTCACCATAGTAGACAAAGCCAAAGTAGATACTATTACCATAGATATTACAGCAGAAAAACCACCTAAAAAAACTAATGTTGCTAAAAAAGAATTATCATTTTGTAATGGCAATAATAGAGTATAATATTCAGCATTAACAGAATTTCCAAATGTAAGCTTACCTGCCCAAGCAATAAAAATCACAAAAAAATTAAAGATCAATAAATACAAAGGGAACAACCAGATTGCTTTCTTTAAATGCTTTTCCCTGTTATTCTCTAATACAGAAACTTGAAACTGTCTTGGCAATAAAAAAATAGCCATAAAAGATACAGAGATCATAAATACCCAACTGAAACCATCTTCAATACCGTTTAAAGTAATTAGCTTTTTAAAATTACTCTCTTTTGAAATTTTACTATAAATATCCGACGTTCCATCAAACAAGAAAAAAGTTATATAAATACCTATAATTAAAAAAAACACTAATTTCAAAACCGATTCAAATGCTACTGAAGCAACAATACCACTATGCTTTTCTGATGCATCTGTTTTTTGAGTACCAAAAAAACTTGCAAAAACAGCTAACAATAATGCTACATAAAAAGCAGAATCAGCTAAAATTTTTGTAGAACTATTTCCAGTTTCTGTTGTCATAATTTCAAATGTTTCAGAAACCGCTTTTAATTGCAATGATATATAAGGAATAGTACCAAATAAGCAAATAACAGTTACCAAGGCTCCTAAAAACCTACTTTTACCATACCTTAAAGCTATAAAATCAGCAATTGAAGAAATTTTATGTTGTTTTGATATTCTAATAATTTTCCGCAACACAACAATCCATAAAGGTGCTGCAATTATTGGCCCTAAATAAATAGGTAAGAAATCTATACCTGAGTTTGCAGCAATACCTATACTTCCATAATACGTCCATGCAGAACAATAGACCGCTAATGACAAAGTATATACATATGGATTATTTACCCATTTAGTTTTTTTATTCTTTTCAGCAAGAAAAGCTAAATAAAAAAGAACACACAAGTAAATTACAATAATTAAAAACAAGGTATAATTACTCATAATATCTTGTTAGGATGATACAAGATATAATTATTGACAATAGCCAGACTAAGAAAACCGAAAAGTAAAATATTGGAATTCCTAAAATTTCTCCTTCATGATTAAAGACAAGCACAAAAGGTAAACTAAAAATAAACATCAAAGAAAAAGACAATACTACTAACTTTTGTTCATGTCGTTTTTTCATAAATTAAATGATATTAATAACACTATTTTAAAACCGTTATATTTTACTAAGATAAGGATCAGCATTGCAAAAGCAACACTGACCCTTTAATTAAGGTAATTGATATTTGAAATTAACTATATACACTCTTTTTAATGACTTGAAGCATCACCTGCTCCAGACGGAATTCTAATACTTTCAACCATATCTTGAACATCCTGTGGTGGTGGAGCAGTAAACCTTGAAACTGCAACAGAAACGATTACATTTACAATCATTGCTACAGTACCAAAACCTTCTGGTGATGTACCAAACCACCATTCGCTTGACGGTCTTGGATCCATAACACCTATTAATCCAGTTTTATAGCGAATCATATAAAATAACATTAATACAATTCCTACAACCATACCCGCAATTGCTCCTTCTTTATTCATTCGCTTATCAAAAATTCCTAAAATAATTGCTGGAAAAAATGATGCCGCGGCTAATCCGAATGCGAGCGCGACGACTGCCGCCACAAATCCTGGTGGATAAATCCCAAACAATCCTGCTATAATAATAGCTACTAAAATTGCTATACGTGCTGCCATTAACTCTCCTTTTTCAGAAATATTTGGCTTTAATTGCTTCTTTATTAAATCATGAGAAATTGAAGTAGAAATTACTAAAAGTAATCCTGCTGCTGTAGATAATGCTGCTGCTAATCCACCAGCTGCAACCAGTGCAATTACCCAATTAGGTAAGTTTGCTATTTCTGGGTTCGCTAACACCATTATATCTCTATCAACATACAACTCATTCTTTGCAGTACTTGCATTTGAAACTAAACGCTCTCCATTTACACCTCTTTCATTTGTATATATCGGTTTTTTACTTGCTAAAGCTTTTCCTGCTACATATTGTATTTTTCCATCTCCATTTTTATCAGCCCAAGCTATTAAACCTGTATTCTCCCAATTCTTAAACCATTCTGGAATATCTTTATAACTAGTTTCGCTTACTGTTTCTATTAAATTTGTTCTAGAAAAAACAGCAATTGCTGGAGCTGTTGTATATAAAATAGCAATAAACAATAATGCTAAACCAGCTGATTTACGCGCATCTTTTACTTTAGGTACTGTAAAAAAACGCACAATTACATGTGGTAAACCTGCAGTACCAACCATTAAAGCCAAGGTAATTGCAAAAACATCCCAAGTAGATTTTGTTCCACTTGTATATTCATTAAACCCAAGTTGGGTATGTAAAGTATCTAATTTATCGAGTAAAAATGCACCTCCTTCTACTTTTCCACCCATTCCTATTTGCGGAATAATATTCCCTGTCATTTGCATTGATATGAAAAATGCAGGTACCATAAAAGCAAATATTAACACGCAATATTGTGCTACTTGTGTATATGTAATTCCCTTCATTCCCCCTAAAAAAGCAAAAATCAAAACTACTGTCATTCCAATAACAACTCCTAGTGTAATATCTACTTGTAAAAATTGAGAAAACACAATTCCTACACCACGCATTTGTCCAGCTACATATGTAAACGAAACAATTAATGCACAAATTACAGCAACCGTTCTTGCAGTATTTGAGTAATAACGATCTCCAATAAAATCTGGTACTGTAAACTTTCCAAACTTACGTAAATAAGGTGCTAACAATAATGCTAAAAGCACATATCCACCTGTCCAACCCATTAAAAATACAGAACCGTCATATCCCATAAATGAGATTAATCCTGCCATACTTATAAAAGATGCGGCACTCATCCAATCTGCTGCTGTTGCCATACCATTTGCTAAAGGAGATACTCCACCTCCTGCAACATAAAACTCTTTTGTTGAACCTGCTCTGGCCCAAATTGCTATTCCAAAATATATGGCAAATGTAATCCCTACCAATATCCAAGTCCACGTTTGTACACTCATAATTTTTTATTTTAAGTTTGTTTAGTTGTGACTATTCGTCGAAACCATATTTTTTATCTAATTTGTTCATTAATCTTACGTAAACGAAAATGAGAACTACAAATACATAGATAGAACCTTGTTGCGCAAACCAGAAACCTAGTTTAAACCCTCCTAAACGTATTTCATTTAAAGCTTCTCTAAAAAGGATTCCACATCCATAAGAAACAATAAACCATATTGAAAGTAAAATTGCTAAATACTTTATATTTTCTTTCCAGTACGCTGATGCGTGTTTTTGTTTTTCTGACATAAATAGCTGTTTTATAAATAAATCATTGCTTGTAATGAAATGACATTAGAGTCTACTGTTCCAAAACTTTGATTTTTATATTCTAAAGTTAATTTTGAATGATGTCCACTCATGTAAGCATTTACTCCAATCCCTAAAGTAGATCTACTATCATCTGAAGCATCATAACTATGAGACCCATAACTTACATATGGCTGGTATCTTGTTTTACTTTTATCTCCTTTAAAAACATAACCAACATGCCCGTAAAGCATACTACCTGTTCCATAGGCATTATACAAATAATTTTTCCCATAATCGCTAGATTGAAAAACAGCATAGGCAGTTAACGCACTTCCATCATCTCCTAGTGGTTTATCATAAAATGCATCAACAGCAAAAATGGAAACATCTTCCCCAACAATGTTAGGATCAGCAGTTGTTCCTGTATCTATTACTGATCCGTTTGGATGTAAGAAAAAACCTGCCCCAATATTAAACACTTCTTTTCCTCCTAAATATGTACCTACTTTATAAGGCAAGAAATTAGACTCTTGATCTAAGAAATGATAATCGAAATAACCTGCAAATGTTTTCCCAGCATCTTTTGAACCTAACAAACTACGACCATTATAAACAGCAGCTCCATCTGCTACCGGAACTTGAACATCTAAAGTTGTTGATAGAGCATCGTTAATTGCTAATCGATATTGAAACTTATTAAACTTACCCTTTACAAATATTCCTAAATGACGTGCAAATTGATCTGACAAACCAATAGTTGCCCATGATTGTCTATTATTATCTAAAGTCATCATATTTAAAGTACTCTGATTATTTAACCTAGATATTCCGTTAAAGTAATGTAAACCCGCTCCAACAGTATGATTCTTCGACAAATTATATTGCGCCCAAACATCATGAAAAAACAATTGAGAGCCTTCTCCTTTTCCTGTTGGACTTAAAGTAGTACTTGTTAAACTGTTTAGCCCGAAGTGTGTTAGTATTAAAAAATCTTTATTTATTTGAGCAAACATCAACACTCTTGCTCTTCTTAGGTTGAAACTCAAATTACTATTTTGGTTTCCGTTTGCATCAAAAGAATCGTCTAAATTATAATTTGCTTGTACTTGTGCCCAGGAAATAATTCTAAGATACTTAGAACCGTCTTCATTAAATTTCACTTTAAAGCCTCCATTATAATCTGGTGAACCTTGAGCGTTTATAAATTGAAGAGAAATAAAGAATAACCCTATCAATAAAAGAATTTGTTTTCTCATTAAATTAGATTTTAGTTAGTGATTAGATTGGTATTATGTGCACTGCTAAACTCTAAAAAAAACTTTATTAATAAAAAAACGATATATTTATTTGGTAATTTACTATACTAATCTTTAAAACGCTCCCATTTTATTAACATAAATTTATCTCCTAACTCAGTAACTATTACTCCTGCACCTTTTATATTTTCAGCAGAACTAAAATAATCAGCTAATTCTTTAGCGTTTAAAATCTTATATGTTGGATGATAATTAGCATTATAGGGTCGCTTGATATTATACTTCTTAACCCAGTTCATGATACTTACATGAGAAACCCCAAGAATTCTTTCAATTTCTCTATAAGTCAATCCTTCTAAATACAGTTGTAATGACTTATTTACATAATAATCATCTATCCTTTTTCCTATCTTATTTACAGTAAAAAAATAACCACACTCTTTACACTTATAACGCTGTCTTTCGTTAACAATTCCGCTTTTTACATATTGCTCTGAATTACAATTAGGACAAGAATTAATTTTCATATATATCTATTTAGCATAAATATATTAATTTAGCACTATTAACAAAAATAAATCACTAAAAAACAACATATTACTATCACACTCTTTTATTATTAACCATGACAAATAAAAAAACAAGACTTTGAAATAATCAAAGTCTTGCCATACTAAACAATAATGAATTAATTTAAATTTGATTTTTTTCCTAAAATATAATTCTATTTTTTATTAATCATTATTATCTGTACTTATATCAATAACATCACTAGCTAAAGATGTAACTAAACCTCCTGCTCTAACAAGTATTACAATAGCATAAAATGGATTTTTATTTATTGGTGGATACGCTAAAGCAGCTGGTAAATAATGAACTGTTTTTCCTATTAACGACATTTTTAAAAACTGATCTGGTTTTACTACCATTGCAACAATTATACCTACCGCACCGAGTGAACATATAGCTGGCTTTATATACTTTAAAGTAAATTCACCCACCTTACCAATACTTCCTGTTTTTAATGCTAACATTCCACATAAAAGTGCTATTAACATAACGTCTAATAGTAAGAGCGGAATTAAAACCCATTTTACAATCTTAGGGACTTGAACTTCACGTTCATACAAAAGCCCCATAGACCAAAAAGTACCAACAAGACCTAATAGTGAAATTACTTTAGTTATACCTCCTACAAATCCTAAATCTGTTTCAGATGCATCTGCTACTTCTTCTGCAGGATAAAATAAAAGTGCTAATCCTGAAATTGCAATACCTGTTATTGAGAATATTCCATCTATATCATTAATTGTTTCATCTGCTGAATTATCTAATTCTTGTGTCATAATTTTTAAGTTAAGTTAAGTTGAAAGATGGTACTACCTGACTTGATAAACTCTTCTTTAGTTTTCCCCTCTCCAAAAGGTGCTTTTCCATGTCCTATTTTATAAAGTACTGTTGTTGGTATCGCTATAAATAAACACACAACATCTAAAAAAGTTAATGCATCACTTTTGGTTACCGACTTATATAGTTCTGTAATGATTGGAATATCCCATTCTTTGTTAAGTCCTACTAATGCAACATCCAATAATGCTGTTAGTGAAGTAAAAATCAAATCCATTAGTTGTTTTACTAAAAACAAACTTAACCCTGCTAATTTTTGCAATAGCAGTTTTAAAAAATCTACAAATTGCATTTCTCCAGAAATTACTTTTTGAAAACCAGCAAAAATGATATCAAATTGTAATTTAAATCCTTCTCCTGATTTCACTAAAACAGCTTTTAATTCTTTTAAAAAGTTTTCAAAAACACTAGAAAATTCTGTTGGGATTCTTTCTTTTAAAGGTCTTTCTGTACTATCATTTAAATAATCTTTTTTAGAGTTTAACCAATTAGATCTTGGATCTGCTTTACTTTTTGCCGAAGAATCAGACGGATCAATTTTCGACAGTGTATCTGGAATATCAACCAACTCTGGTGAAAACTTTCCTATTTGCTCATCTAAAGTATCATCTACAAATTTTTTAATATTTTTAATTTCTCCTCTCAACCCTAAAACGGCTTCGTTAGTAAAATCTTTAAAAGCTTCTTTGGTGGCTATTATAGCATCCCAGTCAAAAAGAAAAGCTAAAAACTCGAATAAATCCTTAAAGAAAACCTTAATAGTTTCAAATATTTTTTGAATAAAACTTCCTATCTCTCTAACTGTTTTTACAATCCAATTAAAAATTTGTTTACCTATTTTTATAACAAATCTAACTCCGTCTTTTACTCTCTCTACTACAAATTCTACAGCTTGTTTTGTTGTACTCCAAACTGAATGTAATAGATCTCCCAATGTTAATCCTTGGTAAGTTAAAGGTGTAGACCCAACAAGTTCTATATTACTATTATTAGGAATTTTAAAAGACGTTTCTTTTAATCTCTTTGGTGAATTTTCATCAATAGTTTCAACTGTTGATATTAATTTTTGAATTCCTTCAGCTGCACCTTGTAAAATATTAGCATCTGTTCCTTTAGCTACTAAAAGTTCGCCATTTTGTTTTTTAGCTTTAGCTAAAGCATCTCCAGAGGTTATCTTTTTTTGTAAACGCTCTAATACTTTTTCTGTAAGATTGATAGCTACCTTTTCTTTAAGAAAATCAGCGTCAATAAAAATTCTACAAGAAGCAATCTCCTTTACAGGACAAATAACTGTTAATTCGGCTAATACATTTAGCGGAATACTTACCTGATGATTTGGTCCAATATGATAACTTTTACTATTTACATATACAAAAATGTTACTTTCTGCACTTAATTTAACCTCTAAACCTTGAAATGTTTTATTAGCTGTTCTGCTATTAAACCTTACGTGCGCAGAATACGATGCAACTTCCTTTAAACTATCTAAGCCCTTAACTGTTAAGTTATTTTGATTCCATAATGTAGTTACACTATCTTGCCAAAGCCTTGTTAATTCGCTTCCATGTGTACTTTTAATTGAAAAAAGCTGATTTCTAATTCCTTTACCTTTTACACAACTAAATTGCTCAGCATCTTTAACCATTATAACAGGTTGTGTCCATTTATTATTTGTAAATGCTTGTGTTTTTTGATCAAAAAAATGATTGGTTTGATAATGTAATCCGTCTTCATCTAACGACCAAATACTATGTTCATCTGCATGCCTTGCTGCTACAATTTTTTTAATTGCATTCAATTCACCTGGAAGCGTATTCACTTCATAATTGTTACTCTCAATTGATGTTATATATTGATGCACTTTTTTTCCTGCTACATATATAATATCATTATTATCATCAGATTCTACCAATGCAAAACAATTAATAAATTCTTCATTTTCAAAACGAATTTTGCTTGTTTTATCATATTCAGGATCTGGAAATGATTGAAAAATCAAGGAACGTTCTTTACCTACATCATACAATAAAAACACACCATCGTTGTACTGGAAATTCCCTAATTCAAACTGAATTATTTTCATTCCGTTTTCAGGTAACGTATACGGTTTAGGTTCTAATTCCTCTAATGAAGCCACATAATATTGAGCATCTTTTTTCTTAGATGTTGTTGCAAAAAGCACTTGATTCACACCTATAGAAACATTATTAATGACTTCTGATGTTTCACTTGCTTTAATGACTGACCAATCAATACTTTTATTTAAGGTTTCAAATTGTGTTTTTGAAAGTGAAATTTTATCAGAAACCCATACTTTATTACCCTCTACTTTTGCTATTTGAAAATAATCTTCTTCTATATTATGTTCTAATTCAAAAGCGGTAACCTTACCTTCAGACAATATAATTTGTGTCCAACCAGAAGCAGAACCTTCTGTTCTTAAAACACCTTGTAATTGTTTCTTTTTGTTTAAACAAAAAATAAAAGGCTGTTCTGGAGCCACCATTAACGAGCGAATATTTTCGCCTGCTTCAATTGTTGATTCTGGAAAATAATTATTCATTAATTCACTATAAAAATCAACAGACACATTATCATTTTTGGTTATTTGAAATTTTGGATCTAGTTTCATAATATTTAGTTTTGTTTTTCATTTACAGGTGCATAAGAAATATCATAAGCAACAATATCTTGTTCTTTTTCAAATCTTAAATTTTTAAAAGAATATACTTTTCCTAAAGGAAGAATTACTTTATTAGTTTGATTTAACACATTAATGTCATTAAGCTTTGCTATTAATGAACCAGAACTAACCGCACCAGTTTTTCCTAAATCAACAGCTAATTGATTTATAATAGCATCAATAATTACAAATACTAAAGAGAGAATTGTTTTTAAAATATTTAAAAATACTTTCCAAAAACCACCTTCATAATAGTTTGGATTCTCATCATAAGCTATTGCTGGCTGGCTAAGTTTATGATCTAAATCAAAACGACCTGTTTTACCTACTTTAATAATAAAATCTAGGTACCCTGGTTTTCCTTTTTTGTTTATTTTGTCTTTTGTGTATTTTCCACTTGTAGAAAGTTTAACTTCTTTTACCTCAATACCTAATATTTCTATTATTGCTTTAACACTAACTTCTATTTTATATCGTATAAATAACTTTGATTTATTTTCTTTATTCTCAATCGCTTTTCTTGTTACCGTGTACTTTGTTTCTATTGTATTTCCATCTTTTTTGTCATTTTTATACAACTTCATTACACCGTCTTTAAAGCCACTTTTTAACTTAACCCCATTTAGATCAGTAAATGTTTTTTGAACATAATCATCCAAAGATTTTACATATTTATTAAAATGTGTTTTTTGAATAGCAAAAACACCATCTGTTGTACTACTTGTATCTTTTTCTAACTCAATTAAACTTTGTGGTAAAATTCCACTTCTTGGGTTGGTTGGTAATTTGGTATCGTTTAACATCATTAAAAAATTAAACGCACTAAAAATTCCTGGTTTTTTAAGATGATTACTATAAGAAGTAGAAAAGCTTAAAGCGGTTGGTTGAAACATTGCTTTTTCTGATGCTTTTATTTTTCTTCTACTAACTCCATAACCTAATACATATGGATTTTCTGAATCTTTAAGAGTAATTTTAAAATAATTTTCAATAGCAATTTGAAATTCTAATGTCACTTCTTCAGGAAAAGTACTTTTACCTTTATCAAAATCTGAAATATTTGCATTTTCAAAGTTCAAAAATAAGCTTTCAATAGTAAAATCTGAATCTGACAAACCACTGTCTCTAATTACCTTTTTAGTACTTTCCCCAGCTTCTAAAAGCATTTGGTCTTTATTTATTTTTAATTGACCAATAGGTACTTTAAAAACATACTTCGTGTCTTTCACATCAAAAGAAGTTACTTTGCTCGTTTCTTCTTTTCTAAAAAATAATTTACCTCTTTTAAAAGAAATGGATAGGTATATATTTTTAGGATCGTTCTTTATTAAACTTATTGTAGGTGCATCAACTATTGCATCCCAAGCGTATGAGAAATTTAAGTTTTTAGTTTTTACACTTTCTAATAAGCGACCAAACTCTCCCCAATTTTTATCTTGTTTAGCCTTTGCTATTTCATTTTGAATTGCTACCCAGTCTCTAAATCTATCTTCAAATGTGGCATCGGTATCTCTTATAATAAAATCTCTTTCTACTTTATGATTATCAGTCGTTTTCCCTCCTAAGAGACCCCACTTTTTGTGTATAATATTCCTCTTGTAAAGTTGTGAAAACTGATAATTAATAGTATTTTCTGATAATGCTAGTACCATATCATAGCTAGCTAGTGTTTCGTTACCTTTCATGAATAAAGTTTTAATTAATAATAATTCTTGGTTATTTAGGCCATTATTAATAATGACTTTAACCCAAATATCTATTAATTAATGAAGTTATTTTCACAAATATCGCCAACGCAAGAATCTATTGCACGAACGCATAACTATCAATATTAAACGTAATTATGCAACTATATAAAAAAAGTCAACTAATCGACCTACAATACCTGTAAACCAACCAATTGACTTCCTGAAAAAATGTTTTTATATTTAAAAACCAAATCCCATTTTAAAAGCAAAACGTAAACCATCATCACTATGAAAAGCAGATATGTTTGCAGTCATCATATTGGCCATTTTCATAAACAAACCTCCACCAAAAGATGTGTTCCATTTATTTTCATTAAAAGCTGAATCATACACCAAACTATTATCAACCCAAACGCGCCCATAATCAAACCCAGAATAAACACCTAAACTTATAGGTAGCAACCCTGTTTTTAAACTTAACATATTCCATCGTATATCTGTAGATTGCAAAAACGCATTTTTACCAGTAAAACGATCATCTCTAAAACCTCTTAACCCATTTTCTGCTCCAATAGTTGCTCCTTGATAAAACTCAAAATCATTACCTAGGTTAAAATGACCTCTAGCATTAGTTGCCAAAACTAATTGACCACTTGCTATTAATTTATAATCAAAACCTAATTCAGGCAGTACATAAGCAAAACCTTTATTAGTGCTTACATTTTTCTTATAACCAGCTTGTAATTCAAATTGCATTCCCATTGTTGGAAAAGCAGTGTTATCTTTATTCTCATAATGATATACAGCATCTATCCCATAAAAATCTTGTTTATCAAAGATACTCTCATCTACAGACAATACATTAGTTATATTATTTAAAGCAATTTCTTCATCTAAAAAACGTCCTTCTGTACGGTCCACTTCATTAGATTCATAAAAGACTCCTGCTTTAAAACTAGCACCTTGCTTTCCTTTCCATATTAAAGATGGCATTACTTTAAAAGTTCTAATTTTTACACGATTGTAGTCCAAATCTACATTAACTCCATCATCTTCATCAGCTTCAAAATTTGGTGTACTATTTCCATAACCAAAAAAATTCATTGCATAATTGGGACTATTAAAACTTGCATTAATCCCTAAATTTAATTTACCTACAACATTAGCAAACTCTCCATAATAACTTCCTTCATATCCTTCTGTTGCAAAATAATAAGACGCAGCAATAGTATGTTGTGATGTAAATGGATTACGCTCAAAACCATATGCTGTATATATATTTGCAATACCTAACTTAAAACCATCATCGGGATTTAAACCAATAGTTGGAGTTATTTGATTTGTATTGTTTTTTAATTTATGATAATCATACACATTTGTTTTATAATAATCATTAAACTTTTTATTCCCCTTAGTTGTAACTACTGTGTTTTTTTTAGTCTTATAATCATAAAACGTTATTCCTTTTCCTGTTTCAACATTATAAACATCATTGTTTTGACCACCAATTAAACGAACTCTCATTTGATTCTTGGTATAATCTCCAAACACGTGAAAAGTATCTTCATCATCTAAAGCATAAATCCAAATCTCATTTGCCTCTTTACTGTCATAAGTTCTTTTATGAAAAACCTTACCTTTTTCTCCGTTTTTAATACGATAACCTGTTACTTTAGTTTTTCCATTCTGCAAACGCTCTACATCAAACCAATCGTCTTTATTTGTTCCTTTTATAACTGGATATTTATTGATGAGTTTATAATATCTATCTGAAATTTTTTGAAGATTCCTTCTTCTCGCTTTTAATTTCCTTTTAATATCTTTCATGTTTTGATCACGAACTTCTTTTGGGAAATTTAAAAAAGCCTTTTCAATAATAGCATCTGTTACACCTTCTTGAATTTTTTTTACTTGCGCATCCCAAACTGATTTATCAGACATTTGTATAAACTCCATATCTAATGGATAAGGTTCTACATTTACTCCCTTAACATCAACCAAATCGTCATCATATTCTCTTAACAATCTTGCTAAAGGTACTACAGCTATAGCAGCTTTTAGCAAAGCTCCATCTGACATAATTGAAAACGCTTGATCTCTATCTCTTGGTAAAGGACGGTATACTTTTTTACCATTTTCTTTAAACTCTATCCAACGCCATTGATCTTGGTGTCTATCCCAATCTCCAATTAGCATATCAAATAAACGAGCTCTTATATAGGAAGCTTCATCAATAAAAACATCTTCATCTTTATGAATTTTTTTCATAACATCATCTGTACTAATAATTTTGTCTTGGTAACCAAAACTGGCCAAACTATTATGCCCTTTGGATGTATGCTCTTCTATCATATATAATTCATCTCCAAATTCATCATTATAATCTCCAATAGCTTTCTGCTTAGGAATGTAAAAAAGTCTTGGATTTGTATGATAAACCTCAGCAGCATCTGATAATGTTCCAACAACAAAAGGAGCATAAGGGTGCGATCCAGCAAACACATCAAGAATTAAATCTTCTGTATCTGTATTATTAAACTGACCTTCTATATACTGATCTTTAAACATAACTGCTTGCAAATATTGCACAGCATTTTTACGTAAAGCTCTCATTACATATTGAGTTCCATTTTTATCTTTAAGGCGTAATGATTTCGATTGATTTCCACCTCCTTTTCTTACAGGTGTTAATCCACCATAAATCGTATCTAAATTTACTGTTGGAGCAGTTACTTCTGTACTATATAATTTTCTATATCGTTCTCCCCAAAGATACTTATAGGTTCCTGATTTGGTGGTTTCTTCTTTTGTATAAATTGAAGCTGATTTTTCTTTTGGAAATTCTTTTGGATAAGATACTGGTTCTTTTTTTAATGTTGATTTAAAAACCTGTGTTTCAAATACTATTTTATCATCTTCTACACTATAAAACCGTACATGAGAAGATCCGTTTTTAAGAACATCTAACCTTGCATAACCTAAAGTTCCATAAGAAAATTTTCCTCCTCCAACATTTTTTGTTGATGATGTCTTTGCTCCAGAGCCACTAACTATTTGATGTAAATTATCTTCTACTATATACTGTAAACTATGTTCATGACCAGAAACAAAAATTACTTTTTTATTGTCTTGTGAAATAGTAACAATACGTTTTTTAAGCTCGTTATATAATTTATTTTGCAAATCAACATTTGCAATACCACTTGTTTTTCTTATCGCATTTTTTATTGTTCCTAAAACTGGTAAAGGTGTCATATGGCTTTTAAAAGAAAACTGCCCACCATGAGAACCATTTGTATACATTGGGTGATGTAATGCTACAATCGTTGTTTTACCTCTTGCTTTTTTAATCAAACTTTTATATTCATTTAAAAAAGCAGTACGCGTTTTTAAATCGCAATTATCGTTTAATGTTGGATGATTATCCCAATCCGTAATATACCATTGACTGTCAACTATAATAAGTTCAACATCATCCGAAATAGTAACCTTTTTTATAGGACATCCATTTTCCGGTAAAAAAGTATTTTTCCCTAAAACTTTTTCTACAAACTTTTCTTGTCTCTTTAATCCTTCTACTCCATTACTATACCAATCATGATTTCCAGGTATAAAGATAGTTTCTCCTTTAAAATTAGAAACAGCATCTGTTTGTACGTTTAGTTGATGTTCTGCAAAAGGTCTATTTTTATTTTTCTTCTTTGGTAACCCTTTTTCATAAATATTATCTCCAAGAAAAATTGCTGTACTATTTTCTGGAGCTTTATTTAACTCCTCTTTAAAAGCTTTTAATGTTTTTGATGTTTCTCCTAAAGGCGAATTTCCTGCGTCTCCTATAAGGTAAAATGAATGCTCAATTTCACTACCTGAAATAGCGATACTATTTTCTTTGTATTGTGGCTTAAATGTGGCGCATGAACTTAACAACAAAACGTATAACACCTTAAAACAGCTCCTTTTATTCATTTTCTATATATTTAATCTAAAATCACCCAAATAGAAAGTATACAAAAAAACAATTTAAAATATATCTTTCAATTAATCCTTCTATTGGTGTTGATTGTTTTTTAACTTATACAAACATCAACTATATTTCTTAATTTTTAAAATATTCTTACTTATTTCCTGTAAGACTTCCTCTACTGAAATAATTGGGTTTATAATTTAACGGTAAATAATCCTCGGGACAAGTGAACTGCTCCCAAAAAGTTAGACACTATTTGAGGATTTTTTTAACGAAAATCTTAAGCTTTCAAATTTCCCTCTTCATACGAAGCAAGCCTCGAGGAATTAGGCCTAACAGAGATTAAAAATAAGATTAGCTCATAGGCATATTGCTTTACTATATGCGTATCCTAGTCAATTGTTAGCACCAACGACCTGGGAACATATTAGTCAAGGTGGTCATACTGCAAAAAGAACTAAATACTATCAAAAAAAAATGGTGTAGGTTTGGTTGATGATGAAGATACAAGAACTGAACTTAAAAAAATTCCAACTGAAGAACATGATAGATTAATTGCTAATGTAAATACTTATAAATGTATCATTAACGAACAATCTAGAGATTTACTCAAATTACGTAAAGATAATTTAATTAAAGATTTCCGACATATGGAAATGGTTAACTTACTCAAAAGCTTTTATACGCTTCAAGGAAAAAAACGAACGTATTAAAAAGTTTCCGCTCCCAAGACAGTATGCAAATATGAGTAGAATATTTGTAAAAACATTTCTTCTTCCTTTTAGTATGATTCCAGAATTAATGAAGGTTAGTGAGTTAGGTTTTTGGTTATCTATACCTATTACTACGCTAATAGGTTGGGTTTACGTTATGACGGAAGTAATTAGAGATGCATCCGAAAACCCTTTTCAAGGAATGGCTAATGACATACCTATGCTTTCTTTATGCAAAACTATTGAAATAGACTTGTTAGAAATGCTAGGAGAAACAGATCTACCACCAGATATAAAAGCTAAAAACGGTATTTTAATGTAAATAAAAAGCTTCACATTTTATGTGAAGCTTTTTTAGTAGCGGGAACTGGACTCGAACCAGTGACCTTCGGGTTATGAGCCCGACGAGCTACCTACTGCTCTATCCCGCGATTTGGATTGCAAAGATACGATCTTTTATTACTTTTACTATGTTTTTTTACTTTTTTATTAAACTATTTTTTTAGCCTCACATAACTAGCAGACTAAAAAAGAATTATCTTTGCCACATGACACATAAAGCAGGATTTGTAAACATTATTGGAAACCCAAATGTTGGGAAATCAACCTTAATGAATGCCTTAGTTGGCGAAAAACTATCTATAATTACCGCAAAAGCACAAACTACAAGACATCGTATTTTGGGTATTGTTAATGATGATAATCATCAAATTATATTTTCTGATACTCCAGGAATTATAAAACCTGCATATGAATTACAAACATCTATGATGGATTTTGTAAAATCTGCTTTTGAAGATGCAGATATTCTTATTTATATGGTTGAGGTTGGTGAAAAAGAATTAAAAAATGAAGCTTTTTTTAATAAGATCATTCACAGTAAAATTCCTGTTATATTATTATTAAATAAAATAGATAAATCTACACCAGAAGCTGTTCAAGAAAAAATAGATTATTGGCGCGAAAAAGTACCCAACTCTTATGTTTATGTTATTTCTGCTTTAGAAAAATTTAATGTAGAAAGTGTATTTGCTAAAATAAAAGAGTTATTACCAGAGTCTCCTGCATTTTATCCGAAAGATCAACTAACAGATAAACCTGAACGTTTTTTTGTTAATGAAAAAATACGTGAGAAAATACTACAACATTATAAAAAAGAAATCCCTTATTCTGTAGAAGTAGAAACAGAAGATTTTGTAGAAGAAGAAGATATTATACGCTTAAGAGCAGTTATAATGGTAGAACGTGATACTCAAAAAGGTATTATAATTGGTCATAAAGGAACCGCTATAAAAAGAGTTGGTACAGAAGCCAGAAAAGACTTAGAAAGATTTTTTAACAAAAAGGTATTCTTAGAATTATACGTTAAAGTAAATAAAAATTGGCGTTCAAACGACCGACAGTTAAAACGTTTTGGATATAAAGATTAGTTTTTTTACGCTAAAAACTCAAAATATATTCAAAAACAGCCGTTTATTTATTATACTGGTAAATTTAAAACTATCTTTGCACAAATTTTTGCAAAATGAGTATTATTGCCATTGTTGGTAGACCCAACGTAGGAAAATCCACTTTATTTAACCGATTGGTTGAACGTCGTGAGGCCATTGTAGATTCTGTAAGCGGAGTTACAAGAGACCGTCACTACGGAAAATCGGAATGGAACGGAAAAGAATTTTCCGTTATTGATACAGGTGGATATATTGTAGGTTCTGACGATGTTTTTGAAGGAGAAATCAGAAAACAAGTTCAGTTAGCTATTGAAGAAGCTGATATTATTGTTTTTGTTGTGGATGTTGAGCAAGGAATTACTCCTATGGACTCAGAAGTTTCTAAACTATTACGCAAGGTAAAAAAGCCAGTATTTATGGCTGTTAATAAAGTAGACAATGCAATGCGTGATGCAGATGCTGTTGAATTTTACAATCTTGGTGTAGGTGAGTACTTTACAATATCTTCCATTAATGGAAGTGGTACTGGTGAATTACTAGATGCTATTGTTAAGGAAATTCCTGAAACTTTAGAAGAAGAAAGCGAATTACCTCGTTTTGCTGTAGTTGGAAGACCAAATGCAGGGAAATCTTCTTTTATTAACGCCTTAATTGGTAAAGACAGAAATATTGTAACTAATATTGCTGGTACAACAAGAGATTCGATAGATACAAAATATAATCGTTTTGGTTTTGATTTCAATTTAGTAGATACTGCTGGAATTAGAAAAAAATCAAAAGTAAAAGAAGACTTAGAGTTTTATTCTGTAATGCGTGCTGTTAGAGCTATTGAACATTGTGATGTTGCTATTTTAGTAATTGATGCCACTCGTGATTTTGAAGGACAAGATGAAAAAATATTTTGGCTTGCTGAAAAAAACAGAAAAGGTATTATTATTTTAGTAAACAAATGGGATTTGATTGAAAAAGAAACAAATACCATGCGTGATTACGAGGCTAAAATTAGAAAAAACATTGCTCCTTTTACAGATGTTAATATCATTTTTATTTCTGTACTTAACAAACAACGTATTTTTAAAGCTATTGAAACTGCTGTAGAAGTTTTTGAAAATAGAAAACGAAGAATACAAACAAGTAAGTTTAATGAAAAAATGTTGGCAATTATAGAAAACCACCAACCACCTGCCACTAAAGGTAAATACATTAAAATAAAGTATTGTATGCAATTGCCTACAAAAACACCTCAGTTTGCCTTTTTCGCAAACTTACCTCAATATGTAAGAGAACCTTACAAACGTTATTTAGAAAACCAATTACGTGAACATTATAACTTTACAGGTGTTCCCATGAGTATTTATTTTAGACAGAAATAAACACTAAACAAATCAAAAAGATGTCTCATTACTGAGACATCTTTTTTTTGAAATTACACTTAAACATACTATACTTATTCGTTTTTATTCATCTAATTGAAAATCAATAGGCATAAAAAATTCTACATTTACATACTCATTATTATGTTTTCCTGGAACAAACTTAGGTAATAAATTAACCAATCTTTTTGCTTCTTTTTCTAATAAAGCCCCCTTTTCTGGACCAGTTGATGTTATATTCTTTACGTAACCATCTTTATCTATAATAAATCGCACCCAAACTCTACCTTCAATTCCTTCTGCAGCTGCATCAAAAGGATAAATAAAGTTTTCCAAGATATTATTTACAAACGTTTCTTTTACACATGCCTCTTTCATTGAAATTGAAACATCAGCACATGTAATAAAAACTGGTGTATTATTTACCTCATCAAATCTTATATAATTTTTCACTAATACATCCTCTACTCTTGTAATCTCTCTCTTTTCTTTTACGCTATTATTTGCAACAACTTCCTTAACTACATTTGTTTCTTTAACTAAAGCTTTAGTATTTATATTCTTTTTAAAATTTTTCAAATAAGAACTCTTACGTTTTCTAACAAATCTATTTCTAGTAGAAACTTTTACATACTCTTTCTTTTCCGACTTTTTGAAATCTTCTATCGCACACTTACCTATAGTATTAGCATCTAAAAGTTCATCTCCAGTGTTTTCACATACCTTAGTTTGACTAATCGCAACAATAGCTAAAAGCATAAAACATAGAGTTAAATATTTTTTTAAAATCATAATCTAATCGTTTTTAATGATTTAGGGTGTTAAAAAACACTAACCAATCTTAATTTATTTTTTAAATAATTAAATTAATAAGCGTCATCTATATAACTTCCTCATAATTTGGGTTTATACTATAATTTATTAAGATGATAACAAGAGGTATTATAAGAGATCACTAATTAACAAGTAATTCTTATAAGATTAATCTTGACTTTAGGGAAGTCTTAAAAGGAAAAAATTAGTACTATTTTATAGTAACTTAGGCAATGAAAAAAGCGAATGAAGGATAAATGCTTTTATTCGATTTTTACTTTTTCATATAAATTTGTGATCTTATTAAACGATTTTGTTAAGTCGTTACTTAATTTATAAATTTCAGAATCTTTATAACCTTGCTTAAACAATCTGTCTTTGTTAGTCTTTATTGTCTCCCAACGTTCCATGATGTCACCTAAGGCTTCATCTATTCTGTCGTTATTAAAATTAGATATTAACAAATCATTTAAAGCATTATCTAATTCTTTAAAAACTGATTGTAATTTATTTTGTGCATTTACAGTCTTTAAATTAGGTTTATTAGCAAAATAGTATAAAACTAACCTTTGAGACAACATTCTTTGCCTACCTGCCTTATTTATGATTTGCTTCAACTCAGAATCTTCTTCTTTCACGTATGAATCTTCAGAAACATTATTCCCTTTTGATTCTAGAATAATTGTATTCACAACACTATTAGCGTATTTTAATATTGTTGAATTTGTATTAATAATTTTTACCGCATCTTCTTTATTTGGTGTAGATTCTAAAAACTTCTTATACTTTAACCAAGTATCTTTAACGTCCTTTAATCTACTCTTAGTTATATTTGAATTTGTATTCGCTTCAAGAATAGAATTTTGTTTTTCAAATATAATTTTAGTGATTTTCAAATCTTTTTTGGCCTTAAAATCGTCAGGATTATCTAACAAATACAGATATATTTTACCCATTCTTTGGGTTAACATTCTTTGTTTCCCTGAAATATTTACAGCCTTATTAAATGATAAATTTCCAAACTCAGTTTTCTGAGCATAAGATAATTGAATAATGAAAAATAGTAGAATCACAAGAACTTTGGGGGTGAGATCTTTTGTCATAATTAAAAAAGTTTATACTTTAATGTTAGTTTAATATTCTTTTATGTCAAATTTTAGTATTTGACTATCAGGAGATAAATAAAGCAATAGTAACATTGAACTATCCTCAAACTCAACTAAGAAACTTGACTCTTTTTCATCTTCTAAAATTAACTCATAACTAGACATTTTACCATTTTCACTATGTAAACTATCCATTCTTTTTTTAAAAACTTCTTGATTAAGTTTTTGTTTAAGGTCTGAGCTAAATTTTTGATGAATTACAGATGCATTTTTCTCATTATAGGCTGTCGAGATAAAATCTAGGGTGTTTTTGTAATCTTCTTTCGATTGCGAAAGTAAAGAAATGGAAAAAAATAGGGCAAGCAAATGAACTATCAAATTCTTCATAACGGGGGTATTATTTAAGTTTATTGATGTTGTAAATTTATACTTTTTTTTGAAAAATTATGTGCTTTTTTATTTTTTTTACTAAAAAAACAGGGATAACACCCTGAAAATCAATAAAACCAAAGGATTCACGCTTAAAAAAATATCTTATAATAAATAAAAATGTACACTTTAAAACTTTGTATGAAAATTTTAAAGTGTACATTTTATAACAAAAAAACTGTTTATTTTTTTAAGACTAGCCTTTTTATTTACTCATCCAATCGAAAATCAATCGGCATAAAATACTCTACGTTTACATAGTTATTATTATATTTCCCTGGAATAAATTTTGGTAAAAGGCTAATTAATCTTTCTGCCTCTTTTTCCAACAAAAGTCCGTTTTCTGGTCCTTTTGTTGATATATTTTTTATATAACCATCTGTATCAACAATAAATCGTACCCAAACGATTCCTTCTATACCTTCTGCTGCTGCATCAAATGGATATATAAGATTATCTAATACATTATGTATAAATGTTTCTTTAACACAACTTTCTTTTTCTTCAACATTAGATCCTGTACAAGTTATAAAAACTGGAATTTTTGACACTTGATCAAACCTTATATAATCTTTTATAATTACCTCTTTTTTTGTTGCAATAATAACTCCTTTATCTAAAGTTTTCAATTCAGAAGCTTTTGCATTTACACTAGCAATTTCTTTAATATTCTTTTTTAAATTGTTTATATAAACATTATTTCTTTTTCTTACATATCTTTTTCTTGTTGCAATTTTTACATATTCTTTATTCTTGGACTTTTTGAAATTTTCTATTGAGCACTTACCTATTGTATTTAAGTCTACAAATTCGTTTCCTGAGTTTTCACATACATTATCTTGAGAAACACACAATATACTAGTGTATAATAAAAATACAGTTAAATAGTTCTTTAAAATCATAATGAGTTAGTTTTAATAATTGGGGGAAAAAAAATTTAACCAACCTTAATCGGTCTTCTATAAAATTAAGTTGATAGCCGTTCTAATATTCATAATTCTCTTTTTTATTTTTTTTAATTTCGTTTCATAATAAATAGAACTTATTATTCTACCCTAACTTTTTCATAAAAGTTAGTAATTTTATTAAATGTTTTTGTTAAGTCATTACTCAACTTATATATTTCTAGATCGTTATAACCTTGTTTAAATAATCTTTCTTTATTGGTTTTAATTGTTTCCCAACGTTCCATAACATCACCAAGAGCTTCATCTATTCTGTCATTATTAAAATTACAGATTAACAAATCATTTAAAGCATCATCTAACTCTTTAAAAACCACCTTTAATTTATTTTGGGTATTAGGATTTTTCAATCCTGGTTTATTTGCAAAATAATACAATGCTAATCGTTGAGACAACATTCTCTGTCTACCTGATTTATTAATAATTTGTTTTAATTCAGAATCTTCTTCTTTTATATAATTATCCTCAGAAATATTATTTCCTTTAGATTCTAAAATAATTGCGTTAACAACACTATTTGCGTATTTTAAAATGGTAGAATTTGTGTGTATAATCTTAACTGCATCTTCTTTATTTGGCACCGATTCTAGAAACTTTTTATACTTAACCCAAGTTTTCTTAACATCTTTTAATCTATTTTGTGTTACTCTTGAACTTGTATTTTTCTCTAAAATTAAATTTTGTTTTTCAAATATAATTTTTGTGATCTTTAAATCTTTTTTTGCCTTAAAATCATCTGGGTTATCTAAAAGGTATAAATATATTTTACCCATTCTTTGGGTTAACATTCTTTGTTTTCCTGAAATATTTACAGCCTTATTGTATGATAATGCTCCATATTCTGCTTTCTGAGCGTAAGATAAATTCATCCCTAAAAAAAGCATGAACGTAAAAGCTGATGTAGTTATATATTTTTTCATAATGTGCGCTTTAGTGTTCGTCTAGTATTCTGTTATTTTAAATGCTGATATTTTATTATCTGGTGATAAAAAAAAGATTAATAACATTGATCCATTTTCAAAATCAATTAAATAATTTTTTTCATTTTTCTCTTCCATCAGAAATTCATAATGAGATGTCTTTCCTTTTTCTTTATATAAATCATTTATCATTTTTTTAAAAACTTCTTCTTGATGTTCTTCTTTTAGCTTTAAACTAAACCTTTCATAAATTAAAGAAGTTTTTTGCTCATTAAACGATGTACTAAAAAAATCAAGTGAGTTCTTATAATCAATTTCCGATTGAGAAAAAACAGAAATAGAAAAAAACAAAGTGAAGAGTGGTATAATTAAATTTTTCATGTCGGGGGTTTTAATACAAAATAACAAGTCAAACCTACGGTTTTGCATTAAAAACGCAAAGAAAACGTTAGATTATTTATTTTTTTTACACAAAAACCATTATGTTTTGTTTTTTTTATTTTTTATTCAAAAATCAATACTAAAAATTAAATAATTAATTTCTTTAAGTTTTATTTTTTGTTAAAAACTGTTAATACTAATACTTATCTTATAATTTTAAAAAGGATACTGATTACATATTAAAACATATAATACCATCTTGAATACTAACACTTGTTTTTTAACATAGCTAATAGCTATCGTAAATAAAAAGCCAATTACTAACCTTTATTTTTGTTTTCACTACAAATTAATCCTTGAGAATTAAATAATTATTCTAAAGGACAAAAAATCACAACAATCAAACAACTCTTCTTTAATTTTAAAATCCATCTTGTGTTTACAACATTTAAACCTTCATTCTTTGTAAATTAGTCGTTACAAAAAATAACTCATGGAAAATATTAAAGTTGCTACAATTGGCGGTGGATGCTTTTGGTGTACAGAAGCTGTTTTTAATGAAATTAAAGGTGTTCAAAAAGTTGTTTCTGGTTATGCTGGAGGAAATGTCCCTGGACACCCAACTTATAGAGAGATTTGTTCTGGATTAACTGGACACGCAGAAGTTATAGAAATCACTTTTGACGCTGATATAATTTCATTTCATGATATTTTATTAATTTTTATGACAACTCATGACCCTACTACTATAAACAAACAAGGTGCAGATGTTGGCACGCAATATCGTTCTGTAATTTTTTATCATAATACCGAACAAAAAAATGTAGCAGAAAAAATAATTACAGAAGTACAACCTTATTACGAAAATACAATTGTAACTGAAATTAGTAAAGCTTCTATTTTTTATGCTGCCGATTCAAATCATCAAAACTATTATGCAAACAATCAAGAACAAGGTTATTGCAGCTACGTAATAACTCCTAAATTAGCTAAATTAAGAAAGCTGTTTGCTGATAAATTAAAATAACGTTTAAAGTAAGAAAGAACAAATTTAACCGACTATGTTATCAATCTAATTTATCTAATATTTTCATGAAAAGATTTAAATTGAATATTCCAAATAGCAAAGGACGGATTTTAAACGCTCATATAGAATTACCAGCTAATCAAAAACCTAAGTTTTATGCAATTTTCGCACATTGTTTTACCTGTACTAGCTCTTTAAGTGCTGTAAAAAACATTAGTAGATCATTAACAAATTATGGTTTTGGAGTAGTTCGTTTCGATTTTACGGGTTTAGGAAGAAGTGAAGGAGAATTTCAGGAAAGTCATTTTTCTGGTAATGTAGCTGATTTAATTGCCGTAAACAACTATATAAGTACCAATTACCAAACTCCTAGTCTTTTAGTTGGACATTCTTTAGGAGGAGCTGCTGTAATTGTAGCCGCTTCCAAACTAAGCAACATAAAAGCAGTTGCTACAGTTGGTGCACCTGCAGATGTACATCATGTTACTCATTTATTTTCTCACGGAATAAACGAAGTAGAAAAAAAAGGAGAAGTAGCTGTTAATATTGGTGGTCGTCCTTTTAAAATTAATAAAGATTTTGTTGAAGATTTTAGTAAAACGGATTTACCTAACATTGTAAAAACATTAAAAAAACCACTTCTCTTAATGCACTCTCCTACAGATAAAGTTGTGGGTATAAACAATGCAGAAAAGATTTATCAAAGTGCTCATCACCCTAAAAGTTTTGTTACTTTAGATAACGCAGATCATTTATTAATGAACTCAAAAGATAGTTTATATGCAGGAAATATTATAGGCACTTGGGCTCAACGCTATTTTGTAAAAGAAGAAGAACTTGTTTTAGACACAAACGACGAACAGTCTGTCGGACATTTAAATATTACTGAAGAGAACTTTACTACAAAAATCCAGATTAAAAACCATAGTTTAATTGCCGATGAGCCTATTAAAGTTGGTGGAGACGATTTTGGACCTACTCCATACGATTACCTAAATGCTTCTTTAATTGCTTGTACTGCCATGACTTTAAAAATGTACGCACAACGGAAAAAATGGGACCTACAAGAAGTATTTGTTTACATCTCTCATTCTAAAAAAACAACCGAAGAATTACAAATTAAATCTGAAAAATTTACCTCTGTAGATTTTTTTACAAAAAAACTAAAATTGATCGGTAATTTAGATGACTCTCAAAAAAAACGTTTACAAGAAATCGCCTCTAAATGTCCAGTTCATAAAACACTAGCTAACAAGGCTTATTTTGAAACAGTTTTAATTGAAAATGAAATTAATGTTTGATGTTTGATGTTTGATGTTTGATGTTTGATGTTTGATGTTTGATGTTTGATGTTTGATGTTGTATATAACAAAACGCCATTATTATTAATAAACGAAAATAATCTATTGAACTTGATTAAAATAAAGCAACCTTTCAATTAGATTGGTAGCTCACAACAATTAATTTAACATATTGATCTTTGTCTGCTTCTGTCTCTACTTTACTCAAAATCATCCTAATTCTAAAATAGGTTTCGACTGCCCTCAACCAGACATCTTAGATATAATATTGTTATGAAAACATAAATAATTTTATTTTAAAATATTAAACTCCTTCAAGACGTCTTTCTTATGACGCTGACTTAACGGAACCGAAACCCCATTTTTAAGTACAATATTATAATCAGCAATATTTATTCTTTCTATCTCGTGTTTGTTTACCAGATATTTTCGATGAGTTCTAATAAAAGAATCAGCAAAATCTTCTAAAAAACTTTTCAATGTTTTTTGAATTAAAAACTGCATATCTTTGGTATGAACACGACAATATTTATCATCTGCCACTACATAATACACATCTTTTTTAGCAATTTTAAATAAACAATCTTTCTTTTTAATTAGTAATTCTTCGTTTATTTTTATGCTTGCTTCTTCTTTTGTTGATAACTGACCTACTTCATTGGCAAATTTTTCAAATGCTAATTCTATAGTAAACTTAATTTCAAAAGGGTCTACTGGTTTTAATAAATAACTATAAGGATTCTCAATTTTTGCTGCAGAAAAAGTAATTTTATCTCTTGCACTGGTTAAAAACAAAATAGGTATGGGGCTATTTTCATTAATATAAGTGGCAAAACGAGTTCCTTCCCGTTCTCCTTCTATAAAGATATCTAAAATGGCTAAATCGGGCTTATGTATATGATAAAAAGCAACAGCTTCATTATAGCTAGTCGCCACACCAACAATCGTATAACTATCTTTTAAGGCTTCCTGTAATATATTTGCCTCTTCTAAGCTATCTTCTAAAATTAAGATTTTAATTTTCTCCATCTTTAAGCGATATTTTTATAAGGTACCGATATGTTTACATTCGTTCCTCCTCGAGGGTTATTTTGTATTTGTATAGTCCCATTATTTAGTTCAATCATCGATTTTACCAAATGCAAACCTAAACCAGAACTTTTTCTTCCTTGTGTATCTTTTTGTGCTTTTTTAGCATTTAATTCAAACAGCGTTTTTAATACGTCTTCAGGAATCCCTGTTCCAGAATCTTGAATAATCAATTTAAAAAACTCACTTTCTGCAACACCAGAAATTGTAATTTCTCCACCTTTTGGTGTAAACTTTATGGCATTATCTAAACAATTGCGAACGACGATTTTAAACAATTCCATATCGCCAAAAAGCAATACGGAATATAAATTTTCTATTTTAAAAACAATCTCCTTATCTGCCAACAAGGATTTATATTGATGTTCTATTTGTTTCACCACAGGTAATAGTGGAAACCAATCTTTTTCTACATGCAATAAGTTTGACTGACTTAAAGACCAACTTAATAAATTATCTAACAAAAAACTTAACGAATCTATAATCGACACTACATTTTTATCTATCGTAATGGTTTCATCTTCCTCATTCACAGTTTGTAATTGAAACTTTTGTTTTAATAAAGCAACCGGACTTCTTAAATCGTGTGCTACAATACTAAATATTTGATTTTTTAAAGCATTGGTTTCTTTTAATTCTTCATTTAAAATACCTATTTGTTGGTGTTTTAATTGTAACTTTTTATAAAACCAAAAAATAGCTAATAACAGTAACAATATAACCAAAGAAAAAACAACAAACACATTGCGTTGTTTTGTTTTTTGGTCTATTTCTACTTGTTTTTTTTCAAGATTAAAAGCTTCTTTTTGTTCCGCTATTTTCCAAATAGTTTTTTCTGTTTGAATGGAATCTTGTAAGATGTTGTATTCTTTTAAATATTGTACAGCTTCTTTATGTTCTTTTAAAGCTTCTGAAACTAAATACAAGTTATAAGCTATCCTACTTCTTAGTTTTTGATTATTTGTAACTTTACTTACAACATAGGCAGAATCTAAATACTTTTTTGCTTTATTGTCTTTATACTGTTCAAAATATGAATTCCCTAAATTAGTATAGGTTCTTCCCAAGGACAAAAAATCTTGTTCTTTTTTATAAAAACTTAATAACTTTTCATAAAAAAAATGTGCTTCATCAAACTTTTCCTCTGTTACATTAACATAAGCGATACCTTCATATACTTCATTTCTAAGTCTAACTGGCAAATTCTTTTCATTTAAAATCCTATTATAATATATAACTGCAGAATCTTTATTCTTAACTAAATAGTATTCGCTAATACCTTTTAATGCTGCTAAATGATATTTTCGATGATTTAATAAAACCTCGTCTTTAAAAAGCATTAGTGATTTATCATATAATTTCAAGCGAAAAAAAACATTTCCTTTTAAGAGTTTTTTTAAGCATACATTACTTTCAACGTCCTTTAATAAAAGTTCTATTGTTTTCTCATATTTCTTTTTTTCAAAAGCAAGATGAGCTTGATGCCATAAATTCTGACTAACTTTTACTTTCTTTTCATTAGTACATACAATACATTCATTTGCAATAACGGACTCTATATATGTTGTCTGACAAAACGAAAGATGGTATATAAACAAAAATAAAAAAACACTCTTGGCTTTTAAAACCACTATTTTTTTACGGTTTCACCTGGTAAAATAACTTTAGTCCCTCTCTTTGGCTCAGTTAAAATAACCTTTTTATGATTAAAATTAACTATAACGTCAATTTTTATACTCTTAGTTAAGAAACCATCAAGTTCAAATACAAAAGAAGTTAAACATTGTCTTTCTTCATTTTTATTTTTAAATTCAGTTGGAGTAATAGAATCTATTTTTAAAGTAAGTTCATTTGTATTTTCTTTTATTAAACAATCAAAATCAGGCCCTTTTATACCTACATCAACACTAAAAAAAGCTAATACATACAATAAGGTTTTATCTGAAGTTTCAGAGACTCTAACAAAAGGTCCTAATGAAATATGATCATCCACAATAACAGGCCTTCCTTCTCCTGTTAACACTCTAATTTGTTTGGGTATAATTTTTTTGAACTCATTCATTACTAAAATAAATTTGGTTATACTGCAATATACTATTTTGCTAAATTAATTGCCTTAAAAAACTAATTTTAATAAGTAACGTAACTCTTATTTTTTCTTATAAAGCACTAACTAACACAATTATTAAATTTAAGAAAACACTGAAAGCCAGATGCAAGATAGCTTAGATGTTATAGGTGATAAATATTTATCGGAAATATACATCCCCAGAACTCATAATTCTGGTATATCCATGATTAACGACTCTAATTTTTTACTAACGAAACAAACACAAATACCAGAATAACAACATCTTAAAGCAAATAACAACATTAGATATTTTGATATTTGACCTGTAATTGTAAATAAACACTTTTACACTGGGCATAATAGTAAAATACCTGTAATAAGCTGGCAAGGTGCTATGGCAGAATCTCCATAAAATATAATTAACGATATAAATAATTTTACTTCAAATAGTAAAGAACTACTTATATTATCATCATCTTAAGCTTATAATACCAATGCTAATTATCGTGATTTTGACTCTAAAAAGAGGGAAAGGTTATTAGATGAATTAAGTGAATCTATAAACTGTTTATTTGTTACAGAAAAAGACTTACTAAACGAGGTAATAATTAAAGAATATACCATTAATAGTAAGCTAGTTACCATAATTATTCCTGACAATATTGAAACTTCAATAGCAGAGACATATGATCATAAAAGAATTCCTACAAAAGAAAAATACAGTAACACAGATGACCTTAATAAAATGACTAAAGATCAAATTAAAAGATTAATAGACTACAAGCCAAGTAAAAGTAATTTATTTATGTCTTGTTGGACGCTCACGCGAAATGCTAGACAAGCAGCAGGCATTGGTAGCTCTATTGAAACATTGGCTAAAGAAGCAAATGGTAAAATGCATAAACTAATGGGAGAGCTAACCAAAGAGAACTTCCCTAACATTATTTCTGTAGATTATTTTAATGGAAAAGCGCTAAGTGTTGTTGTATATGCCAATTCACTTAAAAAGTAGCTACTATTATCTTTTTTCTATATACTTAAATAAAACTAACAAGGCTGTCTGAAAAGTAATTTTCAGGCAGTTTTTTTATTCTTTCTGTTACAATACAATTTTACCTTTTTCGTTTACTCCTTTTTTTTAAACACTTACGAATATATAGTATTCACACGCGTCATTTCTTTCTTTTACAAGCTAGTTAAGTTATAATTTTGAACTCAGAGAACAACTAATAGCGCTATTACATTTTCTAAAACCAAACAAAATAGAGTTCAGAAACTATTAAAAACGAAGCGAAACCCGAAAAGCTATATGAGTAGGGAAATTAAATTTTACAAAAATGGCAATTCAAGTAATTAATGACACATTATCTACAATTAACATAGCAATCAATCATTGGGGAAAAGATGGAGATACTCATTTCTTCAAAATTAAAAATAGAGATAGTGAAACTTGGAATCGAAGTAGTGATAAAGGATTTATAATGATAGTAGAAAGCACTGGTAAATATGACGGCCCATGGTATATTGAATCAAATACTATTATTACCTTTAATGAGAAAGATAAACCTCATGTTAATAAAGGTAGAGCTACTAAAATTGAATTCTAACATTCTCTTATATAAAAAAGCCCACAAATTTATTTTAAGATTTGTGGGCTTTTTTTATACAGGTTTATTCTAACATTCCCATAAGTAGTATCTTTGTTTTCACAAAACACCATCATGCTATCAAACCTAAACAATACCTTTTCTAAAGAATTACCTGCCGATAAAGATTTGAGTAATACACGTAAACAAGTTTTAAATGCTTGTTTTTCGTATGTTTTACCCTCTAAAACAGCAAAACCTCAGCTTTTACATGTTTCTGAGGAAATGTTATTAGCAATTGGTATCAGCAAAGAAGAAGCTTCATCTGAAGACTTTTTAAAAATTTTTACAGGAAATACAGTTTTAGAAAATACGCATCCGTATGCAATGTGTTATGGCGGACATCAATTTGGGAATTGGGCAGGACAATTAGGTGATGGTCGTGCGATTAATCTTTTTGAAATAAATTACAATAATAAACAATGGGCTTTGCAATTAAAGGGCGCTGGTGAAACTCCGTATTCTCGTACAGCAGATGGTTTAGCCGTTTTACGTTCTTCTGTAAGAGAACATTTATGTAGCGAAGCAATGTTTCATTTAGGTGTACCCACAACGCGTTCTTTATCATTAAGTTTATCTGGTGATCAAGTGATGCGTGATATTATGTACGACGGAAATCCTGCTTACGAAAAAGGAGCTATCGTTTGTCGTTTAGCACCTAGTTTTATTCGTTTTGGTAATTTTGAAATTTTAGCTTCTAGAAACGATCTTGCAACTTTAAAAACATTAACTGATTATACAATTAACCATTTTTATCCTGATATTACTTCAGAAGGAAAACAAAAATATTTAGACCTATTAGTAGCGATTCGTGATAAAACTATTGATATGATTGTGCATTGGCAACGTGTTGGTTTTGTTCATGGCGTTATGAATACAGATAATATGTCTATTCTTGGATTGACTATTGATTATGGTCCTTATGGATGGTTAGAAGGTTACGATCATGGATTTACACCAAACACAACTGATCGACAACACAAACGTTATAGATTCGGAAACCAAGGTTATATTGGTATGTGGAACTTATATAAACTTGCCAATGCTTTATATGGTTTAATTGATGAAGTGGAACCTTTACAGGAAATTTTAGATGAATACGAAAAATTATACACGCAAAAATATAATGCCATGTTTTTTGAAAAACTAGGCTTATTTTCTTCGGATGACTTGCCAGTTAGCTTATTAACCGACCTAGAAAAAAACTTACATTTAACTGAAACAGATTATATTATTTTCTTTAGAACCTTAGCTGAAATCTCTAAAAACGACACTTCTGAAACTGCTTTTTCTAAAATTACCAATGCTTTTTATACTTCGGATAATTTTCCTGAAACTGTAAAAACAACTTGGTTAAACTGGTTTTCTAACTACCTCAGCTTACTAAGTTCTGAAACACTTTCTGACGAAGAAAGAAAAGATAAAATGAACTTGGTAAATCCTAAATATGTTTTAAGAAACTATATGGCTCAATTAGCTATTGAAGAAGCTGATAATGGTAATTATAATTTAATTGATGAATTATATCAGTTATTAAAAAAACCATACAGTGAACAGCCAGAAAACGAAAAGTGGTTTGCAAAAAGGCCAGAATGGGCAAGAAATAAAATTGGTTGTTCTATGCTTTCATGTAGTTCTTAAAATATTAAATAATTAATCTGATGATTGAGCCTAGTCGAAAATAATTCTAATAAACTTAATAAAACTAAAAAAAATGACTTCACAAACAGTACTTATTACCGCTACTATATTTGGAATGCTTGCTATTATTTTAGGTGCTTTTGGTGCACATGCTTTACAAAAAGTATTATCTGAAGAACAATTAAAAAGTTTTGAAACAGGAGTAAAATATCAAATGTATCATGCTATTGTCTTACTAACAATAGGTTATAACGCAACTGTATCTTCAGCAACCTATTGGTGTTTTACTTTTGGAGTGATATTATTTTCGTTTAGTATTTACGGATTAGTTTTATCTAGCGCTAAAGGAAAAAAACTAAAGTTCTTAGGACCAATTACTCCAATTGGAGGTTTACTATTATTAACTGGGTGGTTATTACTTTTCCTGAATGCTATTTAATGAGTACTAGTATAAAAACAGCTAACACTCCATAAAAACAAGCTAATAATATTTCTAATCTATATTTTTAAATATCCTTATTTTTTTGGTTGATAACAATCTAAATAAAAGAAATATCTTTTATAATAGTTGCTTTAACTTTCCAAAACTGATAAATAAGCTTCTGAATATAAACTTTTAAAGAAACTATCGTCTTCTTCCAGAGTATGTCATTGCTTCTCCTTTACCAAAGCCATAACTAACTCCTAAGGTAAAGAATCGTCCACGCTGACTAAAACTATAATTTTCAAAGGTAGTTTGGGTTACAAAACGTTCCTGTATACGAGAAGCAAATACATCACGAACACCTAAATTCACGACTACTTTTCCTTTAATTATTTTTTTTCGAACTCCTAGATTCATAAATGCAAAACCACTTTGTTCACCTTGTACAGTTTCAAAACCAGATCGATAATTACCATCAATTTCTACATCAATATCCGCAGGTAATCCTATTTTAGTTCCTAATCTCATACTCCACTGATTGCCTATAAAGTCAAATACTTGGTCTTCAAATGTTCCTTTTCTATCGAAGTAATTAAAATTAAAATCCCCTGTTAATGTCAACCATTTAGCAAGACTATATTTTCCATTAGTTTCAAATCCGTAAGACGCATTCGTTCCAATATTTTCTGGTCTTGTAGTTGTAATATTATCTTCAAACGTCGCAACACGCTCTACAACTTCATTAGTATAGCGATGATATAAACTAGAGCTTAAAGATGCTTTTCCTATTTTATAAATACTTGTTAGCTCGTAAGAATCTGTAAATTCTGGCTGTAAATCTGGATTTCCAACGCTTATATTGAAATTATTTCTAATATTAAAAAAAGGATTTAAATCCCATAATCTTGGTCTAAAAATACGCTTAGAATATCCTAATTGTAACGAAAAATTATCTTTTATTTTGTAAGAAGTATGAAACGACGGAAATAAATTAGTGAAATTTCTAGCGTTAGCTTCATTTGTATTTACTAACAGCGTATTCAAATCAGTATTTTCTATTCGTAAACCTCCCTTAATACCCCAAACATCATTTTCATAGGCTCCTGTAAGATATACGCCTAAAACCTTTTGCTCCCAATTGAAATCATTTGTTAAACTTTCATCAATTTCAAATTCATCTCCAACGAGGTTTGATACTGAAAAATCATTTCCTACATCATTAATAACATATTGCACACCCGTTTCCAAGGTTACTTCTTCACTAACAGGATTTACATAGTCTGCTTTAAAAGTATACGTTGCCTGTTGAAAATTTGTAGTTGTTTGTTGATCGCTATCAACATTAGTCCCTTCTATTGTGCTATCTGTAAATTCTGATTCTTGCTCTTTCCCAAAAAAACGACCTAATGCGCTTAATTGAAAAGTATGTTCTTTGTTGTTTTTAAATGTTTTTTTCCAATTAAATTCGTATTGCCATTTCGGATTTGTTGCTTCCGTTTCTTCCGTTCTTATCCAACTAGAAGTAAGTGTATTTCCTTCAAAAAAACTAAAAGTAGTTTCTGATGGCTGATCTTCAATTTCATAAGCAAAATTTCCTGAAAGTGTTAAAACATTATAATCGTTTACATGATAATCTGCACCTAATGTAATATTGAAAAAACCTTCGTTTCGAAATTCTTCTCCTGTACTAACAATAGTTTCATCATTCGTATAATCTACGCTTCGTGATTCTCTATCTCTTGGAAGTGAACGATAACCTGCTCCAAATTGGGTAAATAAATTAAATTTTTCAGTTCGTCTATTCAAACTTAGTCCCAAACTATGGTTTTCTGGAATTCCTGTATTTGCTGAAACAGATCCGTTCCAACCTCTTTTTTCCTCTTTTTTAAGTATTATATTTAAAATCCCTGATGTACCAGATGCTTCATATTTTGCAGATGGATTGGTAATCACTTCAATACTTTCAATCATATCTGCTGTAATAGTACCCAATGCATTACTAGATTCATCTGCTAAAACAGAAGGTTTTCCGTTGATGAGTACTTGTACTCCTCCACTTCCACGTAAACTTATTTCTCCTTCAATATTAACGTTTACAGAAGGCACATTATTCAAAACTTCTAAAGCGCTAGCTCCTGTACTACTAATATCTTTTCCTACATTAAAAACACGTTTATCTAACTTAAAAATAGTTTTAGAAACCTCACCTCTAATTTCAACCGTTTCCAAAGCTTGGCTATCTTGCAATAATTTTATGGTATTTAAATTTACTTGGTTCTTAACAATAGTAAATTCCGTGATTTTTCTAGTCTTGAAACCTAAAAAACTAATAGAGATATAAAAATTTTGATGTTTTACCTTAAAGTTAAAAATTCCATTATAATCTGATGTTGCACCTGTTATAACTTTGTTAGTATCCTTATCATAAATTGCTACAGTTGCATAAGGAACCGGTTCTAAAGTACTCTCCTCAATAACTTTACCAACTATATTGATTGACTTTTTTTGAGCGAAACACACTGTTGTAAAACACAATATAAGAACATACAATATACTTTTTATCTTAGAAACCATTTGTTTATTTTGAATTATAAATTACAAACACAAAAGTACATTAGTTTTTTGTTTACGTAAAAACCAAAAAGACTAAACAAATGTTAAAGTCTGTTAATTAGCCCGAGAATATTTAAAATTAACAAAAAGGCAACCAAAACTTACGTTTTGATTGCCTTTAAAATTGAAATTTAGATTAAAATTTATTCCTTAACTACTTTTTTTATCGCTATTTCTCCCTTTGTATTTTCAACTTTTAATACATAAACTCCCGAAGAAAGAGTACTAAAACTCATTGTATTGCTACTGGTTTCAATTACTTTTTTCCCTAACAAATTAAATACTTGTATTTTTTTCAACTCTTGCCCCGTTGCTAGATCAATCTTTAATATATTTGTTACTGGATTTGGATATGCTTTTACAGCTAGATTAAATTCACTATCCACAACACTTGCTGTAGGAATTAAGCTAAATAATGCAGTTACATTTTTATCTGAATCTAAAGTAACTGATAACGGATTTGTTGTACCCGAAACATCTCCACTCCAACCATCAAATTGATATCCTGTGTCTGGTACTGCTGTTAACTCAACTACAGTTCCGTAATCGTATGTTCCATTTGTTGGTGGTACATCTGTTGTTACTGTTCCGTTTGTTGACGTTATTGTTAATGTTTGCTGAATAGCGCTAAACAATGCAGTAACACTTTTATCTGAATCTAAAGTAACTGATAACGGATTTGTTGTACCTGAGACATCTCCACTCCAACCATCAAATTGATATCCTGTATCTGGTGTTGCTGTTAACTCAACTACAGTTCCGTAATCGTATGTTCCGTTTGTTGGTTGCACATCTGTTGTTACTGCTCCGTTTGTTGACGTTATTGTTAATGTTTGTTGAATAGCGCTAAACAATGCAGTAACACTTTTATCCGAATCTAAAGTAATTGATAACGGATTTATTGTTCCTGAAACATCTCCACTCCATCCATCAAATTGATATCCTGTATCTGGTGTTGCTGTTAACTCAACTACAGTTCCGTAATCGTACGTTCCATTTATTGGTTGCACATCTGTTGTTACTGTTCCGTTTGTTGACGTTATTGTTAGTGTTTGCTGAATAGCACTAAATAATGCTATAAAATTCCTATCAGAATTAATAGTTGTTAACACAGTATTACTAACCACACCTGTAAGATCTCCTCCCCAACCATCAAATTGATATCCTGCATCTGGAGTCGCTGTTAATTCTAATAATGTTCCAATATCATATGTTCCATTTGTTGGTGGTATATCCGCAGAAATAGCTCCATTTACAGCTGTGTAAGTAACTGTATATTGAATAACACTAAACATTGCGGTTATATTTTTATCTGCATCCATAGTTATACTTAATGGATTGGTCGTTCCACTTGCATCTCCACTCCATCCATCAAACTGATATCCAGTTGCTGGCGTTGCTGTTAATTCTACTACTGTTCCGTAGTCATATGTTCCGTTGGTTGGTTGAACATCTGCTGAAACTGTTCCATTAACAGCCGTAGTTGTTAAGGTTTGCTGAAGTAAACTAAAAGTTGCTGTAATACTTTTATCTGTATCCATAGTTATACTTACCGGGTTTGTTGTACCCGAAACATCTCCAGACCAACCATCAAACTGATAACCTACATCTGGTGTTGCTGTTAATTCAACTATAGTTCCGTAATCATACGTTCCGTTGGTTGGTTGAACATCAGCAGTTATTGTTCCATTTGTTGATGTTGTTGTTAAGGTTTGTTGAAGTAAACTAAAAGTTGCTGTAATGCTTTTATCCGCATCCATAGTTATACTTACTGGGTTTGTTGTCCCTGAAACATCTCCTGACCAACCATCAAATTGATAACCTACATCTGGAGTTGCCGTTAATTCAACTACAGATCCATTATCATATGTTCCGTTTGTTGGTTGAATATCTGCAGTAATTGTTCCATTAACAACAGTAGTTGTTAAAGCATATCTAACAATTGGATCATTATTTTCATAAGCTCCTAAATCTACAATTGAATTGAAAATTCTTTGATTTCCTAATAAGTCTGTTGTTACAGATGATGGAACATAAGTATTATTTCCAGCATCTCTTGCTGGCGAACTTGCTAGAATAGTAAAGTCATTATTTGAAGCATCTGTAAATAATGGATCACTTGCGTCTGCACTTAACTGTCCTCCTTCTATAATAGAATTAGCAACAGTAGCTTGTGTACCAGATGAAACTAATATTGATGAAATACTTCCGTTATCATAAATAATACTATTCTTTATTGAACTATTACTAGCGTTTATCATTTTAATAGCCTTGTAAACACCTGATGTATTTTGTATAATAGTACTGTTTATGACATCAACTTTAGATGAAGTTGTTCCTCCACTTGAAGACATCGTGAGTACTGATGATTCATTTAAACAATAATTATCATAGATTAAACAATTTACTAAACTTCCATAACGAAAATTATTGTACGTATTAGATCCTCCATAATATAACGCAGATAAATCTACTGAATAATTATCTCTAATAATTGTGTTTGAAAAATCAATATCTGTAGTTGTATTTTGAACACCACATGGACTATATGTCCAATGAACTGCCATACCAGTAGCTGAATTTTTTTCTATAACACAATTGTTAAATTGCATAGAAATTGATGCATTGGCTACATTAGGATTTACATAAATAGCTGCTGCTCTTGAATGAAAATATTGACTTGTAGATGCTGTTGAACAATTATTATCTGACGTTCCATTAGCATTTCCTCCAGAAATTGTAAAACCATCAATTACTCCACCAGCGGCAAAACTACCAATCAATTTAACTACATGATAACTATTTTCTTGTCTTGTAGTTTCTGAATCTATAATTGTTGATGTATCATCTCCATTTAAATCTCCTGAAAGTATCGTTATATTCGTTAACGGATCTCTTTGAGAAGCATTTGTTTCTGTTCCATCAAATCCTCCATACATTTCAAAAGTTCTATAAATTGAAAAAGCTGCATTTCTTCCTGTTCCAGATGTTGGAATATAGGTTCCTGCAGCTACCCATATTTGATGAGAGGATGTATACGCAACAGCAATAGCATCATTTACACTTGTAAAAGCATCTGCCCAAGAAGTTCCATCATTTGCTCCTGTAGCGTTTATATTTACATATATCTCTATATATGACTTTTCTGTTGAAAAACTAAAAGCATCCGACCAATCACTAAGATCAGCACCGCAATGTTTTCTTACATAAACATCATAACCTGTATTATCATCTAATGAAGTTAAACTTAAACTCCCAGAAGTAACACCTGTACTTATAGTTGCATTAGTAAAAGCTTCTGAAGTTTTATGATAAGCTATATCATATGTTTCTGTTCCTGAAATTGCTATTGTAGCTGTTGTTTCTCCAATAGCTGATGTTGACAATATAGAATCATCTGGACGGATACATATAGTATTACTCGTTCTTAATGTTTGTATTTCTGTAGTTGTTAACAGTCTATTGTAAACAAAAATATCATCAATTTCATCTTTGTACACTTCCGTAGCTGTTAAATCTCCTGTAAATCTGTTTCCTACAGTAAAGTCTACTGCTGCATCATGAGAAATAGGTGAAGTAATATTACCAGAATCTGAGTTATAACCAGTGTCTTCTAATAAACTATTTACATATATTTGAGTTGTAAATTCGTTACTATATGTATATTGAAAAGCACGTTCTAACTGCATAGACACCACAATATGATGCCAATTTCCGTCTGCAATTACAGAACTACTTTCTGCTGAAAACGCTTTATGAGTATATACTCCACTTGGATAAAACCTGTATAATTGGTACCTACCATCTACTTTTATCTTTCCGTTTTCTAAATAAATATAATAACCATACCAAGTAGACGCTGTTGCTCTTTGCGATTCGTCTATTATTGTTTCTATTTGAGTATTATTTGTGGTAGTTCTTACCCAAAAACTTAAGGTAGTAGTTACTTGAGTATTATTACCTGTTCCAGTTTCTCTATAATCAATATCATTAGCATTAAAATAATCTCCGTTTAAACTATAAGCATTATTTGCCGCAGCAGAACGATCATTAACTAATGTTGCTGTGGTTCCTGTTTTTGTAAAATCCTCTGATGCTACAATCTCATTAAGAGAACCATTTGTAAAGTCATAAGCTCTTACTAATCCTGTTGAAGGAAATTGTGCAAATACACTTCCAACGAATAGCACGCTTAATAATAAAAGTATTTTTATTTTCATGATATATTATTTTTATACATGAACAAATTAAGTGCATGGCAGTTAATAAGATGCTTTTATACTTCCGAACGCATCGTTTATTTTTCCGAATGAAAAAAAACAGAGCCACTTGATTTTGATTCAAATGGCTCTATTTTCTATTTAATAAACTATTATTCTTAAGAATAAAAAAGTGTTTCAAAATTTTCTTTATTACTTTTACTAATGGGTACTTTAAACTCCGTTTCCAAAATCACTTCTTTATCTCTTTTAGAATATCTGTTTACCTTATTCAAATTAACAATCCAAGAACGATGAAGCCTTATAAAGTTAATATCATCACATAATACTCCTTCGTAATAACTTAGCTTTTTCGCTACCAAATACTTCTTGTTTTTTACCGTATACAATACACTATACATCCTATCCGCCTCAATACACAAAACATCTTCTACATTTAAAATAACATAATCTGTTTTATAAGGAATTGCTATTTTTTTTAAACCTTTTTTATTCTCTTTTAATACTGATAGTTTTTCATTTGGAACACTTGAATTTTCTATTGATTTTTGAGCCTTAATAACAGATTCCTTTAACCTACTAATATCTATAGGTTTTAACAAATAATCTATAGCTGAAACTTCAAAAGCTTTTATCGCATAAGCATCGTAAGCAGTAACAAAAATTATTTGAAAGTTTATTTCTGAAAATTCTTCTAATAATTGAAATCCATTTTTTCTTGGCATTTCTATATCTAAAAAAACAAGATGTGGCTTGTGTTTATTAATCGCCACAACAGCATCATCTACATTTGAAGCTTGCGCGACTATAGTAACTTGTTTACAAAATTCACCAAGTAAATACTGTAAGTTTTCTCTAGCATTTAATTCATCATCAACAATAATTGCATTTATTTTTTCCATAATATTTTATACTATATAAGGCATTTTGATAATTACTTTTGTTCCTTCTTCAACATCTTCATAAACAATTCCAATATCGGTTTTATAATACTCTTTTAATAATTTCAATCTATTTTGAATCGCTTTTACAGAAGTACCTTTTGACTCTTTTAAAGTATTAGAAAGATGAATTTTTTTTGACATCTCTATACCTATTCCATTATCTTTTATAACACACACGAGCACTTCTTTTTGATAAAAATCTATAGTAATATTTTTCTCACCTTCTTCTTTATGTAACAAACCATAACGAATAGCATTTTCTATAAAAGGTTGTATTACCATAGTTGGTATTTTTATATCCTCTATTGTTGTATAATTATTTAATTGATAATTAAAATCTCCAGAAAAACGGAGCGCTTCTAATTGTAAGTATTTTTTTATCATCGTTAATTCTTCATAAAAACTAACAGTGTTTAATTCAATTACTTTTAAATTGTCTCTTAATAATGATGAAAAAAGAGTTAAATAATTATATGCCTCTTGTTTATTATCTTTTAAAATTAAACTCTGAATGGAATTTATTGCATTAAACATAAAATGCGGATTCATTTGTGCTTTTAATGCTTTAAGTTGCATACTCGCTAACTCATTATTTTTCCTTTCTTCTAGCTCTATATATGCTTCAGATAACTTACCATTACTTTTTAATAACTCTTTTTCGTGTTTTTTATTTAAATTTTCAGAATAATTCAAAATAACAAAAGCAGCTACTCCTACAGAAAAAACCAGCACTGGTAAAATAGTATCTTTAGGATAATGTTTAAAATATAAATTAGGAATAAAATAAAGTAAAAAACACAACACAAGAATACTGATGTTAATCCATTTTTTATCTATTAGAATTAATGCTATTAACGGGTAAACAAAATAAAAATTCTCTACTAAATTTAAAGGACTTGTATAGTTTGCAAAAACAAATGTTACTCCAATTATTGAACTTAAAAAAAAGACCCTTGCTAAGGTATAATACCTTGTTTTTTGTAATGTGAAAATTATAAAAATAAGCACATAAGAAATTCCATGTAATAGTAAACTTTCCTTTAATTCTCTACCAAAAACAAAATCAAATAAGGTTATAACAATGATCATAATAGACCATGTAAAACCAAAAATATTTAATAATTTAATTTTTTTATTTTCCTTTACTGAATTGGCTTTTATTATTCCAATGTTTAATATTTTATTAAAGAGGGATTGCATTAATACTTTTTAGGTGTTTGTAATTTATCCTTTTTATCTTATTTACATCAAAATTTCTTCCTAATCTATTTAATTTATTTCCTAAAAACAATAATATTAGTTCTTATTAATTAAAGTGTTGTAAAAGGTATTTTTATAATCACTTTTGTACCTACTGGAATATCTTCATAAACAACTCCAATATCTGTTTTGTAATAATCTCTTAAGAAACTCATTTTATCTTTAATCGCTCCTGTAGAAAAAGAAGCTTTTTTTATTCCATTTTCTTCTTGTATTTTCTTTGAAGCTGCAATACCTACTCCATTATCTTGAACAATACAAGTTAAAACCTCATCTTGTACAAACGTTATATGCAATTTTTTTTCTCCTTCTTCTTTGTGTAAAAGTCCATGTTTAATTGCATTTTCTATATAAGGTTGAATAATCATTGTTGGTATTTTTATTTCATCAACCTTATCATTACCCATTATCTCATATTCAAAATTTTCTCTGAAACGAAGTTACTCTAACTCTAAATATTTAGTTATTAATTTCAACTCGTTATCAAAAGACACATAGCTTTTTTTGCTCATATTTAAATTCTCTCGTAGTAATACAGAAAATTTATTAAGGTAATCGTAGGCTTCATATTTACGATCTTTTAAAACTAAGTTTTGAATTGAATTTAAAGCATTAAATGTAAAATGAGGATTCATTTGGGCTTGTAAACTTTCTAATTTTGAAGCTACCAATTGTTTTTCTAGTTGTAATCGTTTTTCATTTTCGTTAAATTCCAAAGTAACTAACTCTAATTTTTTAGTTGCTTTAAATCTTTTAAAATAAAAAACAGATGTCATCAATATTAAAAAACCAATGAATACAGCACCGATAAAATAATTTTTGTTTTGTTGACTAATAGTTTCAGTAAGCTTCAACTTAGCTTCAGCTGTTTCTTTTTGAGCAGTAATTTGCTCTGTTTCATATTCTGTTCTTACTCTAGCGAGTTGAAATACCTGTTCTTTTTTAAAGACTAAATCATTATATTGATTAAATAATTTATATGCCTCTATGCTTTGTTTATATTTTCCTTGACTAGCGAGTATATCTTTTCTGTTTTCATAAGCCAACCGAAGTCCTTTAGTATACTTTAACACATTGTAATGCGTTAACGATGTCTCGTTATAAAGAAGTGCAGCTTTATAATCTTTCATTTTGTAGTAAGCTTTCCCTAAATTTAAATAACTGAATCCTAAGTTATAATTATTCTTAGGCTCTTTTTTCTTAATAATATATATCGCTTTATTTAAGAGATTTATAGCATCTGTATAACTTTTATCGTATTCTATATAAGCTTCTCCTTGCAAATTTAAACTACCTGCTAACCTAATAGAGTCTTTTTTTGTTAGTGAAAACTCTTCTGCCTTCTTTAGATTTTTTATTACATATTCAAAACTTTTTTTAGTTTTAACACCAATTATTCCAAATAATGTATGTGTTGATACTAACTCTTCTATATCATTTGCTTTTAATGCATAATCATGAGCCTTTAATACATATTTTGTAGCTTCATTATATTGAGATTGCTCGTATAAAGAAAAGCAAATATTAATATTTGCTACAGCACTAAGTTTGTAATCTTCAATAGATTCATAAATTTGTGCAGACTTTATTAGAGAGGTAATTGACTTTTCAGTATTTCCTTGATAATTATAAACTCCTGCAAGAGTTCCGTGAGCCTGTCCTATACCTCTTAAATAATTATGTTTTTTAGAATATCTCAAGGAATAATTAATCATAGTTTCGGCAGCCTTTAGATCTTTTCTCATAAGATCTGCAACAATATTACCTATACTATCTACTTTCTTTTTTAAAATACTGTCATGCACTTTATTCTTTTGAGAAAAACATATCTGATTGATGAAAATAATTGTTAATAAAATAATTGTTTTTTTCATTTTGTAACGTTTTGTATAAACCGTAAATTAATTAGTAATTACTATGCAAAAAGTTTCTTTTTCTAGAAAAGCTTACCTTGTAAAAGGTATTTTTATAATCACTTTTGTACCTATTGGAATATCTTCATAAACAACTCCAATATCTGTTTTATAATAATCTCTTAAGAAACGCATTCTGTCTTTTATTGCTGATGTAGAAAAAGAATCTCTTTCTATTCCATTCTGTTCTTTTATTTTTTTTGACACCACTATTCCAACACCATTATCTGTAATAATACATTTTAAAACATCTTCTTGTATAAAGTGTATTCTTAATTTTTTCTCTCCTTCATTTTTATGCAAAAGCCCATGTTTAATGGCGTTTTCTATATAAGGTTGAATAATCAATGTTGGTATTTTTATATCTCCTATTTCTTTATCACCCGTTATTAAATACTCAAAATTATCTTGAAAACGTAACTGTTCAAGCTCTAAATATCTTGTTAACATTTGCAATTCTTCATCAAAAGCAACATAACTTTTTCTACTCATATTTAAATTCTCTCGTATTAAAACAGAAAATTTATTCAGATAATCATATGCTTCGTATTTATTACCTTTTAATACTAAGTTTTGAATTGAATTTAACGCATTAAATGTAAAATGAGGATTCATTTGCGATTGTAAGCTTTCTAATTTTGAAGACACTAACTGCTTTTGTATTCGTTCTTTTTCTATGGCTATTTTTTGTTTTTCTTTTATTTTTTTTAATCTCAATCGAAACAATTTCCATATTACAAAACCTACAAAAGTTATACTTAACAATACAAACCACCATTGCTTAAAAAAAGGTGATTTTATATTAATTTGAATACTCTTAGTATTTGTAAAACCATTTCCATTTACTTCAATAGCCTTTAATTCAAAAACATACTTTCCTGAAGCCAAATTATTAAAAGTTACTAAACCTACATTCTCAGGCACAGTTTGCCATTTTTCAGAAGCCCCCAATAATCTATACTGATATTTAATGTTATCTTCTGATAAAAAACCATTGGTATGAAAATTAAACTCAACTTTTTTTGTAGTATGATCTAAACCATAAAGGTCTTTTTCTAAAACAAGTTTATCATCTATTAAAATGGTTTTAATATAAAAATCCGACAAGGTTCTTTTTTTAAATACTTTCTCCCTATTAAACTCAAACAAACCTTTATTAGAACTAAAAAATATTGTGTTTTTAGCAGGCACAATATCTGTTATATTAAACGTAGTAATTCCGTCTTTAGGAGTTAAATTTTTAAACTCTTTTGTTTCTGTATTTAAAACCTGAATACTTTTGTTTGTTACAATCCACAATAAATTCCCATCAGCTTTTATTGTACTTGTTTCATTAGACAACAAGCCATTTTTTGTAGTGTAATTAACAACAACTCTATCTTTATCAACACCAATGACCCCATCTTTAAATGTAGAAACCCATATAATTCCATTATTTGTTTCTTCTATATTTATAGCAAAAATAGGCTTGTTGTTAAACGCTATTGTAGATTCTTTTAATTGCTTATTATAAAACTTTAAACCATCAATATAACCTACATATATTTGATTGTTATTTTTACTAAAATGAACTGAATATGATCTTTTATTACCTATATTTTTAAACGTATTTTCTTTTAAGTTTAAAATTTGAGCTGAATTATAACGCGCTTGTAGTATTTTATCTTCATTAATATTTACTAGTCCTTTTGCATTCTCAATTGGTAAAAAATCTTTATTGAAGATTGTTTTTGTTTTTTTATGATAACCTAATGCACTTTGACCAAAACTGATGTATGCATTTTCGTTTGAACTGGATATTGAAAATACTTTTTGACGTTCTTTTTTGTATATGTAATTTATTTTTTTTGACCTTTTATTAAGCTTAATTAAATCTCCTTTTGTAGATCCTAATAATATTTCATTATCACTAATACTTTTCATAACACTAATGTTACTTGCAGTATCTCTTAAATGGTGTTTTTCTATATAAATATTAGATATTATAAAAACTCCATTACGTAAAGTACTAAACCAATAATTATCGTTTCTGTCTTTTAAAACTTTTGTTATTTGCTTTCCTTCAAAATATGTTTTTTTTAAAATAAAACTATTGCTTTTATATACGTAAACATAAACTCCATCTGTTGTGCAAAACCAAAAAAAATCGTCTTGTACTAAAACATTAATAACTCTGTTTTCTTCTAGTTCTTTAGGTAAAATAACATTTCTAATCTTCCCCAACTCACTAACCAACAAGCAGGCTTTATCTTTTTTCTTATTAAAATCAAAACCGTAATGAAATATTTTATCATCATGCAAAAAAGAATTTGCTAAGCCAATTTTTGGATACTTGTCCAAGGAATTAATCAATAGTTTTTCTTGAAAATTTATATTATCTGTAGTAAAACTTAATTTTTTATCTCTCAAAAAAAACAAAGTATCTTCTTTAATGTATTGCTTTTCAAAAAGAGTTTGTTTTATTAATGTTTTTTTTGAAGTTTTTAAATTGATTTTACTTGAATATTTATACGTATTTATCCATAAAAAATCATGGTAAAACAAAAAATCAGTAAGAACAGCATCAGCTTTAACCTCAACTTCAAAAAGATGTAATTTATCGTTTTCTACATAAAAAAATTGTCCTGCAATATTATTACACCAAAGCCTTCCTTGCTCATCGAATTTTAATCCAAAAACAGATAAGTTTATTTTATTTGGATGTGTGTAATTTTTAAATTCTTTTCCATCATATCTAAAAAGACCTTTGTCTGCTGCCAGCCAAATAAAACCTTCTTTATCTTCTATAAGATCGTAAAACTCTATATCTGGTAAGCCATCTTTTTCTGTTAACTGTGTATAAACAGGGTGTTGCGCTTGTAAACTATAATTTACAAACAACAACATAAGAATTAAAAAACTTGTGGTTTTATTCATTAAAAAAAGAGTAACTACCCAAAGTTAACATTATAAAATTAGCTTACATTAATACAAGCTTAATAGTATTATTTTTTTTACTATTTACACTAAAAAGCTTCCGAATGATGTTTTTTTGTTTCCAAATGACATCTTTACTTTTGCTTTAAAGGAAAAGTATACTCATATAAATTACCTCCAGCAAGTTTATTTCTTTCATCGGTAATATAAACGGTATTATTATTTTTAAAAGTAATTGCTTCTTTTTGTGAAGTATGTTTTAAATCTATTTTAGTAACATCTCCTTTAAAAAAATCATCCGAAGGAAAATTTGTAAACATTAGAATTTTATTACTCGTTAATAAAACCACCTTTTTTTTATCTGGTGAAATGCTTGCTGATGTTATTCTACAATCTGATGTTATACCTAAATTAAATTCCGATATGAATTCAGCTTCATAACTCCCTTTTTTTGCAGGTATTTTGTATAATTTTGTTTTTCCGTACTCATGTTTTACTGCACTTTTAGTAAAAACATATAAGAATCCGTTTGCATACAAAAGAGATTCAGCATCAAAAAAAAACTGATCTCTTTTTGGAGGAAATTTATATTGATCTGGATACTTAAATTTAATTTTTTCTACAGATACTTTATCTTCTTTGAACAAATCTTGTTTTTTAATCTTTAAAATTTTTAGATTTTTTCGTTTGTTATTATTATTTCCAAAATCTCCAATGTATAAATTTCCTTCTTCATCAGAAGTTATATCTTCCCAATCGTTATTTGCTGCTTTTACAGCTACTTTTCTTTGAATAATACCAGTATTGGTTACTCCGTAAACAATGCTTTTGTTTCCACTATCATTATGCATCCATAACAAATCAGAATCATTCATTTTCTCTATGCCAGAAACTTCATTAAGCTTTTTAGATAAAGGTGCTAATTGCACTAATTTTTTGCTGTTTTTACACCCAGAAAGCAATAGTATTATAACAAAGAAAACGGTTTTCATAATAAACATAAATAAAGTATACAATGTAAAAATTATTTAATAAAAAAACCTTGATATTAACCAAGGCTTTTATTTATTTTTTAATGTAATAGTTATAAAGTTAATGTATTTCCAATGGCAACAGTATAATTTTCACTTGTAACCGTATCAATAAAATTCCATTCTGATGTTACAGCTCCTGCATTAACTGTTAACTGCATATAACCACGTTGAGAAAAGTTACTATAATTTAAATCATCTATTAATAATTGTAATGCTTGTTCTAAACTTGCTGCACCAGCTCCAAGATACGTTTCAAAACCTGGAGAAGAAACCGAACTAGTTGCTAATTCTGCTCCCACTTTTGTTCCAGAAATAGTATTTAAATCACTTTGCCAAGCATTATGAGTATCTCCAGCTAAAACAACTACTTTTTTATTTTCAAAAGTTGCCAAAACACTTTCTCTTTCCATAAAATAACCATCCCAAGCATCTAAATTATAAGGCAACACAGTTGTTACTCTTGCTTTTTCAGTTTCCGTTAAAGATGCATCGTTTTGCAACAAACGTGTTTTTATAGTTACCAACTCAGTTATAGCAGTTTGAAAAGCTAAAAATGTTGCTGGTGATGCACTACCAGTCGCTCCAACTTCTCCAACAACCTGACCTAAAAGAATTAATAATTCAGCAGGCATTAGCATTTTACCCATTAAAACTTGTTGTCCAATAATTTGCCAATTTGATGATGTTGCACTCATTTGATTTTGCAACCATTCTCGTTGAGTTGCACCTAACATTGTTCTATTTGGATTTAACCATGCTGTTTGAAAAGAAGCAAAATCAAAAGCACCTGTTGCTGTATAATAATCATTAAAACTTAAAGGTTTATCTCTACCTATAATTCTAGTATCTAATAAAATTAAATCTATTAAGTTTCCTATTTTTAAGTTTCTATAAATAATAGAATTGTCTACTAAATTTGTAGTATTTGGTAAATATTCGCTATAGGCTTGTAACGCACTTGCTTTTCTTACTTCATAATCACCTTCATTTTCTTGATGATTTTCTGCACCGTCTTTATAAGAATCGTTTGTAATTTCATGATCATCCCAAACACAAATAAAAGGTTTCTTTCTATGTAATTCTTTTAATTGATTATCCGAACGATATTGACGATAACGTGTTCTATAATCATCTAAAGAAACTATTTCTCCAGTTGGAGCTGGAGTCCTAAAAGCCCCATAAGTTCCTTCTCCATATTCATAAATATAGTCTCCTAAATGTACCACCACATCAGCATCTGAATTACCAATTGCTTCATAAACATTAAAATATCCGTATGCATAATTTGCACAAGAAGCTACTGCTAATTTTACTTCTGATGTTTCTGAACCAAATGTTAAGGTTTCACCAATTTGAGAAGTAGTTTCGTCTTCAATGTTAATAAAACGATAATAAAATTGTTCGTTTTCATCTAAATCTTTAATTTCTACAGCCAATGTATAATCTCTAGATTCATCAGTTGTTACAATAGACTGACGCACAATATCCGTAAAAGACTCATCTTTAGATAATTGCCAAAGTATAGAAACAGATGTTTTTGTAGTTGTATAGCGTGTCCATATGATAACCTGAGAGTTTGTAGGATCAAAACTTGCTACACCTTCGTTAAAATTATTTTCTTCTAAATTTGGTGGAATTGTATCAATAATATCATCATCATCTGTTATACAACTGATGAAGTTTGATGCGAATAAGACACCACCTGTAGCTAGTAATGAGTTCTTTAAAAAATTTCTACGTTTAATATTTGTTGCCATTATATATGAATTTATTATGCATACATAATAAATGACTTAGTTTTCTTAAACGTTATTGAATCTTTAAACTATTGTTTTACCAACCTCCTGTTGCTCCACCTCCACCTCCGAAGCCGCCGCCGAAACCACCACCAAATCCACCGCCAGATGATCCTCCGAAGCCTCCACTTCCTCCAAAGCTTCCGCCACCAAAACCACCACGACCAGAATTACTTAATACTATGGTTTCAAAAAGATCTCTTGCTCCATCTCTTCTTCTATATCCTCTTCCTCCTCTATTTCCTTTATTACCTCTGAAAATAATAAAAAAGAAAATTATAATCAAAATGATAAATATCAAATTAGTTGGATTAAAACCAACATCTTTATCTTTTTTGCGAGTTCCTTTATACTCGCCATTCATTACTTTAAATATGGAATTTACTCCGTTATTTAAACCACCATAAAAGTTTCCTTTTTTAAAATAAGGCAGGATATCTCTTTCAATAATCCTTCTAGACATAAAATCGGTTAATAAATGTTCTACTCCATAACCTGTATTTATATTTATTTTCCTGTCTGTCTTAGCTAACGTTAACAATATTCCATTGTCTTTCCCTTTTTGACCAATCCCCCATTTAGTTAACCATTTTGCTCCTAAATACGCTATATTTTCTCCGTCAGTAGAATCTATTATGGCAATTACTATTTGAGTAGAAGTAGTGTCGGAGTATTTTATGAGTTTATTTTCTAATAGTTTTTTTTGGGTGTCAGACAACAATCCAACATAATCATAAACACCTGTTTGTTTACTTGTTGAAGTAGGCTTTTTTGGAATTTCAAATTGTGCAAACAATGTTGTTTGAACCAATAAAAAACTAAAAAAGAAAAGTGAAGTTGTGTATTTTAAATATGTATTCATTTAACCTCTAGAAATTTCATTCGGCAATTCATCTATATCATTTTCATTCCAAGGAAAATGTGCTTTTAGTTCTTCTCCTGCTTTTAAAACTCCTGCAATTATACCTTCTTTAAAAGCTTCTTTTTTAAAGTTTTCTTGCATTATGTTTTTGGTTGAATCCCAAAAATTCTCAGGTACAACCTCATCAATACCTTTATCTCCATAAACAACAAATTTATGATCCTCAACAGCAATGTATATTAACACAGCGTTTTGTTGACTAGTATTGAACATTTTTAGCATACGAAATACTTCTAATGCTCGATTATAATGAGAAATAGTTGTTGTTTTCTCAATATGAACTCGTATTTCACCAGAAGTATTTCGCTCTGCTTCTCTAATAGCATCAACGATTTCCTGTTCCTCTTTTACAGAAAGAAAATCTTCTACTTTAGACATATATTTTATTTAAAGTTGAAATCAACATCTGGTGCTTTTTCTGCTCCTGGATCTGATTTAAAACGATTCATTTCATCAAAATTAAATATTCCTGCAAGAAAAGATCCTGGGAATTTTTTAATATGTTTATTATATACATTTACTCCTTCGTTAAAACGATCACGTGCTACATTAATTCTATTTTCTGTACCTTCTAGTTGGCTTTGTAATTCTAAAAAGTTTTGATTGGCTTTTAAATCGGGATAACGTTCAACTGAAACTAATAATTTCGATAATGCTCCACTCATACCCGCCTGTGCTTGTTGAAATTGCGCCATTTTTTCTGGTGTTAAATCTCCCGCATTAATATTTACCGAAGTTGCTTTTGCTCTTGCATTAATAACATCAGTTAAGGTTGATTTTTCAAAATCTGCTGCTCCTTGTACTGTCTTCACTAAATTACCTATTAAATCATTTCTACGCTGGTAAGAACTCTCTACTTTAGACCAAGTTGTTTTAGCATTTTCTTGATATTCAACTGCTGTATTATAGAATCCTCCTACAGCCCAACTGTATAATGCATAAGCTATAACTCCAACAATAATTAAAGGCACTAACCATTTTTTCATAATTCTTATTTTTTAATTTATAATTGACTCTTAATTTTTATTAATTCTGCTTTTATAGCTTCCAATCTACTAATAATTTCATGATTTTCTACTACAGCATTTAAATTTTGCTTTAACTTTTGCTTTGCGCCTTCTAAAGTAAAACCTCTTTCTTTTACTAAATTGTATATTATTTTAAAGTTCTCAATATCCTCAGTAGTAAATAATCGATTGCCTTTAGCATTCTTTTTAGGATTGATTACATCAAACTCACCTTCCCAAAAACGAATAAGAGAAGTATTAACACCAAAGGCGTTAGCTACTTCTCCTATTTTATAATATCTTTTTTCAGGTAAATCTACGTGCATTACATGCTTTTTGCTTGCAAGTTACAAATTAATCATAAGATTGTCCTTGCTCTTGTGATGCTTTTTGCATTGCTAAAAACCCTTCAGGTGTTAGGTTTCCGTAATAATAATAGATTGGATTTACTGCATGTCCATTCTTATGCACTTCGTAATGTAAATGCGGAGCAGCAGATCTTCCTGTATTACCAACATAACCTATTAAATCTCCTCTTTTTACTTTTTGTCTCTTTTTTGCTACAATTTTACTCATGTGTGCATAAATAGTTTCATAACCATAACCATGATCTATATACACCACTTTTCCAAAGGTAGAACTTCTATGTGCTTTTTTTACAACTCCATTACCTGAAGCATAAATTGGCGTACCTGTTGGTGCGGTAAAATCCATTCCTTTATGCATCTTTCTGTATTTTAAAATTGGATGCATACGCATTCCATAACCAGATGCCATACGCGTTTGATCTTCATCTTTAATTGGTTTAATTGCAGGAATAGAAGCTAACATCTTTTCCTTTTCTTTAGCCAATTTTACAATTTCGTCTAACGATTTTGATTGTACGGTTATTTGTTTTGCTAAAACATCTAAATCCTTGGTAACACCAGTAATCATATCTGTATTATCAAAACCTTCAAGATTTTTATATCTATTTACTCCACCAAAACCTGCTTTTCTTTGTTCATCTGGTATTGGATTCGCTTCAAAATAAGTTCTGTATATATAATTATCTCGTTCTTGTAAATCAGCTAAAATCTCTGAACTTTGTTGTAGTTTTTTCTCCAACAATTCATAATGTAATTTTAAATTTTCTAACTCTCTATTCTGAGCTCTTTCTTTAGGTGAAGTTAAAAACTGACTAAAAATAGCAAACCCTAAAAAAGCAGTCAAAACAAACCCAAGTAAACCAATTATGGTGTTTTTAAACTTATCGCGTTTTCTTACATTTATCTTTCTGTAAGAAAGCGTATCAGGATCATAATAATATTTTACTTTTGCCATACGACTAAATATACTATTTTTGTGGTTTTAGTAGGTTTTTCAATTAAGAAAACCATCAAATTTACAAAATTTTTAAAACTAACCATTTTTCTAGTTTTAATTATGTTTTTTTTAACAATAATCCGATAACGCATCGAATGAAATCTCAAGAAGTAAGACAGCAATTTTTACAGTTTTTTAAATCTAAACAACACGCTATTGTTCCTTCGGCACCAATGGTTCTAAAAAACGATCCAACTTTAATGTTTACGAACTCTGGTATGGCACCATTTAAAGAATTTTTCTTGGGAAATGCCACTCCAAAAAGTAACAGAATTTCTGATTCTCAAAAATGCTTGCGTGTTTCTGGAAAACATAACGATTTAGAAGAAGTTGGTTACGACACCTATCATCATACCATGTTTGAAATGCTAGGAAACTGGAGTTTTGGCGATTATTTTAAAAAAGAAGCTATTGCGTGGGCTTGGGAATTATTAACCGAAGTTTATGGAATTGATAAAGACATTTTATATGTTACCGTTTTTGAAGGTGATAAAAAAGATGGCACTAAATTAGACCAAGAAGCATACGATTTATGGAAAGCTATTATTCCTGAAGATCGTATTTTAATGGGAAATAAAAAAGATAATTTCTGGGAAATGGGAGAACAAGGTCCTTGTGGTCCATGTTCAGAAATTCATGTTGATATTCGTTCTGAAGAAGAAAAAGCAAAGGTTGACGGAAAAACTTTAGTAAATGAAGATCATCCGCAGGTTGTAGAAATATGGAACTTAGTTTTCATGCAATACAATAGAAAAGCAAATGGTTCTTTAGAGGATTTACCAGCAAAACACATTGATACTGGAATGGGATTTGAGCGTTTATGTATGACATTACAAAACGTAAAATCTAATTACGACACTGATGTTTTTACGCCTTTAATTAGAGAAGTAGAAACAATTACTGGTGTTACTTATGGTAAAGATGAAAAAACAGATATTGCTATTCGTGTAATTTCAGATCATGTTCGTGCAGTTGCTTTTGCTATTGCCGATGGCCAACTACCTAGTAATACTGGAGCTGGTTATGTTATTCGTAGAATTTTACGTAGAGCAATTCGTTACGGATTTACGTTCTTAAACAAAAAAGAACCTTTTATATTTAAGTTAGCGGAAACTTTAGCACACCAAATGGGTGATGCTTTTCCTGAAATAAAAAAACAACACACTTTAGTTACCAACGTAATTAAAGAAGAAGAAGCTTCTTTTTTAAGAACTTTAGATCAAGGGTTATTGTTATTAGATAACGTTATTGAAGCTACCAAAGGAAAAACTATTTCAGGTACTAAAGCGTTTGAATTATACGATACCTATGGTTTTCCATTAGATTTAACGCAATTAATTGCCCGTGAAAAAGGGTTTGATATTAATGAAGATGAATTTAATGCTGGAATGAAAGCTCAAAAAGACCGTTCTCGTGCAGCTTCTGCAAGTGAAACTGGCGATTGGGTTACTGTATTAGAAGACGAAGTCCAAGAATTTGTTGGTTATGATACTTTAGATGTTGATGTAAAATTAACACGTTACAGAAAAGTAACTACAAAAAAAGATGGAGACCAATACCAATTGGTATTTAATATGACGCCTTTTTATCCTGAAGGTGGTGGACAAGTTGGAGACAAAGGTTATATTGAATTTGCAAATGGAGATGTTATTTACATTTTAGATACCAAGAAAGAAAACAATGTAATTATACATTTTGCGAAAAATCTTCCTAAAAATATAAACGAGACTTTTAAAGCTGTCGTTAATAAAGAAGTTCGTAATTTATCTGCAAGTAATCATACAGCAACACATTTATTACACCAAGCATTACGAACTATTTTAGGTACACACGTAGAGCAAAAAGGATCATTAGTTAATCCTAATTATTTACGTTTTGATTTTTCTCATTTTTCTAAAGTAACTTCTGATCAATTAGAAGAAGTAGAAGAATTTGTAAATGCTCGTATTCGCGAAAATCTTCCATTAATAGAAAGAAGAAACATACCAATGCAACAAGCAATTGACGAAGGTGCAATGGCGTTGTTTGGAGAAAAATATGGCGATAGCGTTCGTGCAATTAAGTTTGGCGAATCTATGGAATTGTGTGGAGGAACACATGTACAACAAACTGGAGATATTTGGTATTTTAAAATAAAATCTGAAGGAGCAGTTGCTGCAGGTATTCGTCGTATTGAAGCAATTACCAATGTTGCTGTTGGTGATTATTTTGAAGATGTAGAAAAAAATTACAATGCAGTAAAACAATTATTAAAGAACCCAAAAGACACTGCAAAATCTGTAAGTAATTTACAAGATGAAAATACAGCTTTAAAAAAGCAAATAGAACAGCTTTTAAAAGACAAAGCTAAAAACATGAAAGGGGAATTAAAAAACCAATTACAAGAAGTAAATGGTGTTAATTTCTTAGCTACTAAAGTTGATTTAGACCAAAACAGCATTAAAACCTTATTGTTTGAATTAGGTGGTGAAGTAGAAAACTTATTTGTGTTATTTGCTACTTCTGAAACCAAAGAAAAAGCAATGCTAACCTGTTTTATCTCTAAAGACTTAGCTGCTGAACGCGGTTATAACGCCGGACAAGTAGTTCGTGAATTAGGAAAACTGATCCACGGTGGTGGTGGTGGACAAAATTTCTTTGCTACTGCTGGTGGAAAAAACCCAGGTGGAATTCCAAAAGCTTTAGAAAGAGCTGTTGAATATGTGAGTTAGTTTGTAATAAGGTTCAAAGGCACAAAGACACTATATTTAAAACAAAAGGTTCAAAGATTTACTCTTTTTGAACCTTTTTTATTTTTCAAAGAATTAAAATATTCGCCTTTAACCTATAAAACCATGCTAAAAAAACTTTGTAACTTTGAACCTTACAAACTTCCCAACTTATCAGAAAAATGCTTTTACAAACTCAAATACCATTAAAAAAACAAGCTGATAATCAAATCGATTATAGCTCTAAACTAATATTAATTGGTTCTTGTTTTTCTGAAAATATCGGAGATAAATTATCGTATTATCAATTTCAAACTATTGTAAATCCATTTGGAATTCTATTTCACCCAAAAGCTATTGAAAAATTAATTATTGATGTCATTAATAACAAAACATATTCTGAAAAAGATGTTTTTTTTAACAATGAGCAATGGCATTCCTTCAACGCACATTCATCACTAAGTAATGCTAATAAAGAAACTTTATTAACTACTTTAAATACTACAATTAGTAAAACAAACCAACAACTTAAAGAAGCAACACACGTTGTAATTACTTTAGGAACTTCTTGGGTTTACAAGCATATTACTTCAAATACTGTTGTTGCTAATTGCCATAAAGTGCCACAAAAAGAGTTTTCAAAAGAAATATTATCTGTTGATGATATTTCAAAAAGTTTGGAAAAAATTGTTTCTATATTAAAAACTACCAACCCTAATATTAGTGTGGTTTTTACTGTTTCTCCCGTTCGTCACACAAAAGATGGTTTTATTGAAAACATGCAAAGCAAATCGCATTTAATAAGCGGAATTCACCAGTTTCTGGCTTCGACTTCACTAAATCAACAGAACAACTATTACTTTCCTTCCTATGAAATTATGATGGATGAATTACGGGATTATCGATTTTATAGTGAAGATATGATTCACCCAAACCAAACCGCTATTAATTATATTTGGGATAAATTCAGTTCTAATTGGATAACTGATAAAGCTATTAAAACAATGGATAAAGTAGCTACAATTCAAAAAGGATTGGCACACAAACCTTTTAATCCTACTTCAGAACAACATTTAAAATTCTTAAAAAAACTTTCTATTAAAAAAGAAACTCTTTTAAAATCATTTCCATTTATGAAATTTTAACTTGTCTTCAACTTTAAACGAGAACTAGTTCCTTAAAAAAAGGGCTTGATTCCAGAAAGATTAACACTTATGGCATTCATTTCTCAGCAAAAAAATCATACTCATACTTTTGGATAACAATTAAAAAACATTAATCATTACTATGTTTTTTTAATAGACCTCAGATTAAAATAACCTGAGAAAACCTAAAACATTATTAACACTTAAAACTATTTAAAAATGGGTATTGTAACATCTACTATTTATGCAACAACTGCTTCGGAAGCTATGACACAATTAGAGTTCTCAACTGATTTTCAAGGAGAAAATGCAACCGTAACTATTGATCTTGTTCAAAGCGGAGACAAAGTTACTACTAAAACATATAACCTAACTGCAGACCAACCTACATTAAAAATTTCTTTAGAAGGGTCTAAAATCAGTTCAGACGGAACAATAACTTTAGCTGCAAAAGGAAATGCAATAGCTTTCTCTGGAGTTTGTGTATGGCAAAATGTAACATCTTTTTTCGCTCAAAACGTTGCTGTTGCATACAGATAAAAATAAACTGAACAAATCTTATTTTTAAAAGGTTCTGATTAGAAATCAGAACCTTTTATTTCTTAAACAAAATATATTATTATAGATTCATTTTTTAGTTAAACAAACACACTACTAGTTATTTACAAACTTATTTCTGCATCCTTTTTCTTTATTATCTAACGATAACTACTTAAGAAACACGTTTTTGGTACAAAAAACGAACAAACACCAGTTATATATCAAAATCATATATTATATTTTAACTATTTTTTTATGTTAATTTTTAACTAAAAACAATAAAAAAAGTTAAAATAATAATCATTATTCATTATTTAAGTTAATTTATTAACCACAACTTCTTTAGTAAGACTTTACTTATATATATTTGTAAACACATTATTATCAAACAATTAAAACTACAAACAAACAAAAAAATGAATCTTACTAACTTTAAAATTAAACAAACAAAAACGTGGCTTAAACCTTTATTTTTTTCATCTATTGTATTACTTATAACAAGTTGTACCGATAACGAAAACGATATAGTAGAACAAGTTTCAGTTATAAATGAATCTACTACAATAAAAGAAGTTGTAACAACTAACAGCCAAAAAGTAACACCTATAGCTGGAAAAACATACACAATAACAAGTGTAAGCAGTGGTAGAACATTAGACATTTCAGGAGCAAGCAATAATAATGGAGCAAATCTACAATTATGGGGTACAGATATCAATACATCAAGTACTCATAGACAATGGGAAGTTATCTCTACTGGAGGTAGCTATGTTAGGCTTAGAGGAGTAGATAGTGGTAAATCTTTAGAAGTTTCTGGAGGAAGCAACTCAAACAATGCTAATGTACAGCAATGGGCATATCAAGGAACTACACATCAACAATGGGAAATATTATCTGTTGGGAGCGATAACTTTAGACTTAAAAACAGAGATAGTGGTAAAAGTTTAAAAGTTGGTGGCACTTCAAATGGAAGTAACGCTTACCAGTATGCATATGACGGGTCAAATAGTCAACGATTTTATTTTAATGAAGTTGGAGGAACTACAAACCCACCTAACGGAAGTGGCTCTCCTGCTGATGTATTAGGAATTACAGGTGATGACTGGAAACTAAATGGATTTACTGGAAGCCCAAGCAGTAACCCTACATATGTTGACAACATGCCTAATTTAGAATCTTACGAAGACAGTAATTATTTTTATACTGATGGAGAATGGGCATATTTTAAATGCTATAGAGGGTTAGGAGGTTCTTCTAACTCAAATAACCCACGTGTTGAATTACGTGAAATGGACGGAAACGGAAATGAAGAATACTGGAGCAATGAAGGTACAAACGAAATGGAATTTACCGTAAGAGTTGACCAACTATCAAACGATGCTAGCAACTCTAACGGTGTTACATGTGTTGGACAAATTCATGGACCAGGAAGTTCTGTTGATGACATTATAAGAGTTCAATTTTATGGAGATGCAGGACAATCATCTGGAGCTGCAAGAATTAAAATAAGCGGATATATAACAGAAGATGTATTAGGTGGAAGTCAATTTTTAAGCGGAACTTATAACTTAGACACTGCATACACAATGAAAATCACATATAATTCAGATGATTATGTTAGACTTTACATCAATGGAAGCCAAGTGTTTTCTCAAAAAATGGATACTGATCAAGATGACAATTATTTTAAAGTTGGTAACTACATACAACAATCTTCTGGAGCAAGTTATGATGGGTCAAATGCAATTGTTAGAATCAAAAACTTAAGCATTACTCACAACTAAAATTTAATTAAATAAAACAAAACACTGTTTGATAATAATAATTAGAAACTGTCTTTTTAGACAGTTTCTTTTTTAATTACACATATAAATCTCCATGCAAATACTTAAGACCTGAATCGCATACGACAGTAACAATTGTTTTTCCTTTTCTTAATATTTTTACTCTTTCTATAGCTGCCCAAACATTTGCCCCAGAAGTAACTCCACCAAAAACACCTTCTATTCTTGCCAAATCTCTAGCTGTTTTATAAGCATCTTCGTCTTTAACAGCTATTATCTCATCAGCTAAATCTAATCTACAAATCTCTGATATAAACCCTGTACCCATCCCTTCAAGTCTATGAGTACCTGATGTATCTCCACCAGATAACGTTCTTACATTAAAAGGCTCCACAAGTAAACACCTAAGACCTTTTATTTCTTTTTTACTATAGCATACTTTACCTATACTTGGATCCACACACCAAGCACTATCTTTCTTAACTTTATACAAAACAATGAAACGATCATTATTCTAATGAATTACAGATGGAAGTTTCTTATATAATAAAAACTCATAAGGCATCTGAACACCCATATTATCAATTCCAACTGAAAAAAGAGCTTCACTTAAACCTAATAGAGAAGTGCCCTCCAACTCATTAAATGATGAGATTTTTTTAATACTATCTAAAGTTATATCCTTTTTGTAAAAATCTAAAATCATCTTTAAACAAACAGGTCCGCAATCTTTTGCAGACCTTTGAATATGAACAGGAAATTCATCTTTTTCTTGACTTCTTTTCCCTTACTTTTTACAAGATGAAAAAACAAAAAAAATTAAGAAAACAATGAATACCTTTAAATTATACTTATAGAAACTGATCAACATTTCCCCAAGGCCCTCCATTGATTACATCAATATCATGACCTACTAAAAAATCAGTTGCGTTACCGCTTCTTGCTCCACTTCTACACACTGCAATAACAGGTTTTCCCCATGATTTAATTTCTTCAACATTCTGAGGTATTTCAGTTAAGGTAATTAACTTTGCTCCTTCCGAATGACCTTCATCCCACTCTGATTGATTTCTTACATCTAAAACCACAGCTCCTTTTTCTAAATATTCTTGTATTTCGTCTAACATTTTATTTTTATTTTAATGTGTTGCTTGTTCTGATAACAAAATTAAACCATTTTCTATTAATTTAGCAACCTCTTTATTTTTTTTCAATACATTTAAATGTTCTAAAATAACATTTTGTATCTCAAAATCATAATCTAATGCCAATTCATACAATTCTAAAGGCAATAACCAATCACCTTTATAAAGCATTTGCAACTTATTAAAAACATCTTTAACCTGAGCTTCAGAAACTATACCATTTTCTCTCCCCCCCCTAACTAACTTATATAGCTCATACAATTCTTTTTCTTTTTCAGAATACGTAATCTTTTGTGTTTTAGTTTCAGAAACCTTACTTCTATCTTCAAAAGAATTAACATCAGCAGCTCCTGCATAAGCAGAAACAACCTCAACACCAACTGCCATATCATAAATCCCCCAATCTGGATGAAATAAAATTTGTTCTTTATATGTTACAGTACAATTTTTAAATGATATTAATTGTATACGACCTCTTAGATCCCTGGTTCCTGTTATTACTTCTCCCGTTACTTTCACGCCTCCTTCAAAAACCAATTCTACAGTTTTACCTTCATAAATCCCATAAGCATCTAAATCTCTAGGACTCATATTTTCTATAGGAATATTAATCCCTTTTAACTTACCAATTGGACTTCCAAAGCCTTCAGCATGATATTCAATTCCATGACCAATAAGCTCTTTATCTCTATTTGCTAAAGCCGTTCCTCCAACTGTTTGAATATAAATAGGTTTGTTTTCTTCAACTACTACATTATTAAAAATCCCTGAAACTTGTAACCCAGTGCTTAGCTCTATAGTACCTAAACTCTTAGATTCAATTAATTTCTGAACACCTTTTAAACCTCCTTTTCTAATCCCCATAGTATTCGCATACTGTTCTAACACTAAACTTAAATGAGCAAAATTAGGCGTTACATACAACTGAGGTTGTGGTTTTGTAATATCAAAACTTGCATTACAAGCTTCTAAAGTATATGGTATTTTCTTTACAGCATCTTTCATACATCCTTTACTTTCACCTATAGAAGACAACAAACCTGCTCCATATATTTTTGGATCATCAATAGCACCTATTAAACCGTATTCAACTGTCCACCAGTGCAAATTACGTATTTGCGCCATTTCAGACAATTCCCCCATATTGTCTTGCAACCAAGAAACTTTTTCTTCGGCTGCTGTTATTTCTTTTTGATCAGCATTTGGATTTTCTTTTAAAATAGACAATAAACGAACAGCTTCATACATTTCAAAGTCTTTAGCTGACGATATTGCTTTTGCCCCTACTTCTCCAAAACGTCTTAAATATTCTGCATATTCAGGATTTGCAATTATAGGTGCATGACCTGCTGCTTCATGAATAATATCTGGCGCTGGTGTATACTCTACATGATTTATTGTACGCATATCAGAAGCAATTACCAACACATTATATGCCTGAAACTCCATAAAAGCATTTGGTGGTATAAATCCATCTACAGAAACTGCAGCCCAACCTATTTCTTTTAAAATTCGATTCATGCCTTCCATGTGAGGAATTGTGTCAACAGATATTCCTGTTTTTTCTAATCCTTTTAAATAAGATTCATGTGCAACTTGACTTAAATAATCAACATTTGTACGCATAACATAGCGCCAAACCGCCTGATTTTGCGCAGTATATTCGCTATAAGGTTGTTTTACTATAAACTTATGTAAATGCTTAGGTAATTTTTCTGTTACGGCATTTAATTCAAATTGCATTTTCATTTATTGTAAAAATTAAGGGTTTTAACCGTATAAAATTACGAAATTATAAATTTACAGCAAGTTTTTGTTGTTATTTAACAAACCAGCGTTTTTTGTATATTTAAGGTAATCAAAAATTCAAAAAATGAGAAGAGGTAATTTAAAATTTCGCCTATTAATTGGTGTTGCAATTGTAGCTTTTGCATATTTAAAACAATGTAGTCAAAAAGAAACAAATAAATACACTGGAAAAACGCAAGCCGTAAGTTTATCTCCAGATCAAGAAGTTGCTATTGGTTTACAACAAGCTCCTTCAATGGCACAACAACATGGCGGGCTTCACCCAAATACCAAATACCAACAAATAGTAGATCTTATTGGAAAAAAGTTAGTTGACAATTCTGTTGCTAAAAAATCAGGTTATCCTTTTGAATTTCATTTATTAAAAGATCCAAATACCATTAATGCATTTGCCCTACCAGGCGGACAAATATTTATAACTTTTGCTTTGTTCTCTAAATTAGTAAATCAAAACGGGCAATTAAATGAAGATATGATTGCTGGTGTATTGGGTCATGAAATTGGTCATGTTTTAGGAAAACATTCTAACGAAAGAATTACCAATGCAAATTTTTGGAAATTATTAACTATGGGAGCTTCTGTTGGTGCTGATTTAGGTGAGTTAGCTAACGGAATTGGTCAAAAAACCTTACTAAAAAACGGCCGAGGAGATGAATTAGAAAGCGATGAACTTGGCGTAAAACTAATGCTAGATGCAGGTTATAATCCTGAACATTTAATTGGCGTAATGGAAATTTTAAAAGCAGCTGCTGGACCAAATCGAGTTCCTGAATTTCAAAGCACACACCCTGATCCTGAAAATAGAATAGAAAAAATAAAAGAAGCTATTAAAAGATATCGCGGTTAAATCATTAATATAATTTCATCCAAATAGTCTAAATTTAAATTAAGTTGGTATTTAGACTATTTTTTTTACTCCAAAACGATCTAAAGCACACACATTCTTGTAACAAAGTATCATTTTTAGCTACTTATATAATAAAATATAAAAGCTATGAGTTTTGGAGGAGCAGTAGGTGCAATGATCACCAGTTTAAAAAACAACAAAAGAGAAAGGCCTTCGGCTTTTAAAAATCTAAAAAATTGTAATGGAACACATCGAAAACTTGAATTTGACAAAAAAGCTAGCAAGCAGCAACTTCAACAAATAAAAGAAAAATTACAAAAAGAAAACAAAAAGATAGCATTTAGAAATGGCATTCTTTTTTCCCTTTTTATAATTCTGTTAATTTATTTTGTTGGATTCTATAAATTTTAAACACAACTAACAAAAGGCGCAACAATTAGAAATAATTGTTGCGCCTTTTTTATTAAAATAAAAGGACTATTTTGCAATAGTCCTTTTTATACTTTAGCTTTTAATAGCACTTTTTATAACATTCATTGCTTCTTTTGCCTTAAACCTTTTTGCCATATCTAAAGCAGTCATTCTTCCTTTATCTGATCTAGCTTTCAACTTAGCTCCATGTTTTATTAATAACTTTGCTATTTTAGCTTTATTGTGTCTTGCTGCAAACATTAAAGGAGTTAATCCTTTAGACTTTTTATTTACGTCTTCTCCGGATTCAATCAAAGATTTTACAGCTTCAAAATTTCCTTTTTGAATTAATTTACAAAAAGAAGAAATATCATATGTTACTCTCTCAACAACTTCTTTTTCAGTTTTTAAACTTTCAACATTATTAGCATTAATAGATCCAAAAGAAAATAAACAAACTAGTACTGGTATAAATAATTTTTTCATGATAATTAAGTTTTTTAATTAGGTTATATTTAATTGTGTATATGCGTGTTAACTACATCTATAAGACTTTTAAAAAATTAAATTGTTACAACACTAAAAACATATTAACGTTATTTTAACATTCAACTCTAAAACAGAGAAACAACTATCAATTTATATACATCATTCTTTTTTTAATTATTATTAATAAGTACAAACAGAATAACACCTAACTATTTCGTTTTATTAGATTGACAGAAAAAAAACAAAAAACTTTCTTACTTTTACAGCACAAAACAACAACTAAATGAACAAGAAAGTTATCCTAATGATATTGGATGGATGGGGAATTACTCAAGACCCAAAAGTATCCGCGATTTACAACGCAAAAACACCTTATATCAACTCGCTATACAACAAGTTTCCAAATGCTGAATTGCGTACCGACGGAGAACATGTTGGTTTACCTGAAGGACAAATGGGTAATTCAGAAGTTGGTCATATTAACTTAGGTGCAGGTAGAATTGTATATCAAAACTTAGCCAAAATTAACAAAGCACTAAAAGAAGATACTTTTGCTAAAGAGGAAGTTTTAGTAAATGCTTTTAAACACGCCAAAGAAAATAACAAAAAAATTCATTTGTTAGGCTTGGTTTCTGATGGAGGAATTCACGCTCACATTAATCATTTAAAAGGATTATTAACTGCCGCAGATGATTTTGGTTTAAAAGATGTTTTTTTACATGCTTTTACGGATGGAAGAGATACAGATCCGAAAGCTGGTAAATTCTTTTTAAACGATGTTCAAGAGCACATGCAAAAAACTACAGGTCAGTTAGCTTCTGTTACTGGTAGATATTATGCAATGGACAGAGATAATCGTTGGGAACGTGTTGCTTTAGCTTATGATGGTTTAGTTAACGGAAACGGAACAAAAACAACAGACATCGCTGCTACTTTACAAGAAAACTATGATAATGGAATTACTGATGAATTCATCAAACCTATTCTTTTGGCCGATGAGAATAACGAAGTTAAAGCTACTATTAGCGAAGATGATGTTGTTATCTTTTTTAACTATAGAACAGACAGAGGTCGTGAATTAACCAATGCGTTATCTCAAAATGACTTTCCAGAATTTAACATGAAAAAATTACCTTTATACTATGTTACTATAACTAATTACGATAGTACTTTTAAAGGTATACATGTAATTTACGATGCAGATAATGTTCCTAATACCTTAGGAGAAGTATTAGAAACAGCAGGTAAAAAACAAATAAGAATTGCAGAAACAGAAAAATATCCGCACGTAACATTTTTCTTTTCTGGAGGAAGAGAAAAAGAATTTGTTGGTGAAAAAAGAATCTTACGTAACTCACCAAAAGTAGCCACTTATGATTTACAACCAGAAATGAGCGCTTACGAATTACGTGATGCGATTGTTCCTGAATTGAAATCTGGAGACGTAGATTTCGTTTGTTTGAACTTTGCCAACGGAGATATGGTAGGACATACTGGAGATTTTGATGCAGCTGTAAAAGCTTGTGAAACTGTAGATATTTGCGCTAAAGATGTAATTGAAACTGGTTTAGAAAACGATTATACAACTATTTTAATTGCAGATCATGGGAATTGTGAAACCATGATGAACCCAGATGGTTCTCCACATACTGCTCACACAACAAATCCTGTTCCAATGATTTTAATTGACAAAGATTTAAAAGCAATAAATAGTGGAGTTTTAGGTGATATTGCTCCTACTATTTTAAAATTAATGGGCGTTGAGCAACCTAAAGAAATGACACAACATTCCTTAGTATAATACTAAAACTATGAAAAAACTTACTTTTTTAATCTTTGTAATAATTTTAAGTAATTGCGCAACAACTAAAAAAACAATTGCTAGTAAAAATAGTGAAGGTGATTTAGTTGGAATTGCCACTCGAAAAAGTTTTCAACAAGAACCTTTTGCTTCAGAATGGTTTACTGATTTCTATGGTTATTATGAAACTGATAAAGAAGTAATACAAGCCATAAAACCTTTACTAAAAGACATTACTATTAAAGGTTTTATGGGAACTTGGTGTGGAGATAGCCAGCGTGAAATTCCTAATTTTTATAAGCTATTAGACGAAGCTAATTTTGATTTTAAAAACCTAGAGTTAGTTGCTGTTAATCGTAATAAAAAAGCCAATGGATTAGAAAAAAGTTACAATATTTTAAGAGTACCTACTTTTATTTTCATGAAAAACGGAAAAGAAATTGGTCGCTTTGTAGAACACCCTCTTGATGGCAGTAGTATTGAAGCAGATATTTTAAAAATAATATCTGGTCAAGCTTATAAGCATCCATATCAAAAATAACCCTAAATTTGCGCTCTAATTATTTTTAAGAATGATCATTACAAAAACTAGAGAAGAAATAGAAATAATGCGTGAAAGCGCTTTAATCGTTTCTAAAACCTTAGGAATGCTTGCTAAAGAAGTTAAACCTGGTGTTACTACGTTACAGTTAGATAAATTAGCAGAAGACTTTATTCGTGAACAAGGTGCAATTCCTGGTTTTTTAGGCTTGTATGATTTTCCAAACACATTATGCATGAGTCCAAATGAACAAGTCGTTCATGGTATTCCAAATAATACTCCTCTAGAAGAAGGTGGAATTATTTCCATAGATTGTGGCGCACTTAAAAATGAATTTTACGGAGATCATGCTTACACTTTTGCTGTAGGTGAAATTGATACTGAAACTCAAAAATTACTTGACATTACTAGAGAAAGTTTATATGTTGGTATTCGTGAATTAAAAGTTGGTAACAGAGTTGGTGACGTTGGTTATGCTATTCAACAGTTTACAGAAAAACATGGTTATGGAGTTGTTCGTGAATTAGTTGGTCATGGACTTGGTAGAACAATGCACGAAGATCCTGAAATGCCAAATTACGGACGTAGAGGTCGTGGTAAAAAGTTTATTGAAGGAATGGTGGTTGCTATAGAACCAATGACAAATATGGGAACACATAAAATCCGCCAACATAAAGACGGCTGGACAATTACTACCTTAGACGGAAAACCAAGTGCTCATTTTGAGCATGATGTTGCGATTGTTGATGGAAAACCAGAAATCTTATCTACGTTTAAATATGTTCATAAAGCTTTAGGGATTGTAACAGACGAAGAAGATGAGTTTAGACAACAACCTTTAGTTATATAAATCTGTGTCTATTTTTAAAAGTATTCTTAACACTATTCCACGTCCTTTTTTAATAAAGGCAAGTTATTGGGTTCGTCCAATAATTTCTTGGTGGTTAAAAGGCGATAAGTTTACAGACCCTATAGATGGAAAAACTTTTCGTAAGTTTTTACCTTATGGATATGGAATTCAGCGAGAAAACGCTCTTTCTCCTTCCACTTTATCTTTAGAAAGACATCGTTTGTTATGGTTGTTTTTACAAAATGATACTTCTTTTTTTACTTCAGAAAAAAAACAAAAGGTTTTACATATTGCTCCTGAACAATGTTTTTTAGACATTTTTAGAAAACAGCAAAATTTGGATTATATCACCTCAGATTTAGAATCACCTATTGCTGATGTGAAAGCAGATATTTGCGACCTCCCTTTTGAAAACAATTCTTTTGATATTGTTTTTTGTAATCATGTTTTAGAACATATTCCAAACGACACCAAAGCAATGCAAGAGTTGTATCGTGTTTTAAAACCAAACGGAATGGGCATTTTTCAAATCCCACAAGATCTATCAAGAGAATATACTTTTGAAGACGATACTATTACTGACGAGAAAGAACGTGCCGAAATATTTGGTCAATACGATCATGTTCGTGTTTATGGTCGTGATTATTTTAATAAACTACGCTCTATAGGATTTTCTGTAAAAGAAATAGATTACACAAAAAAAATCACTCCTGAAAAACTAGCTCGTTTCGCCTTAATGAAAGGTGAAATTTTACCTGTTTGCTATAAACAACCTTAGAAACATTCTTAAGACACAAAAATTCAAGCTATCCGCAACTCACTAAAATGAAACTAAAACCAACGCTACTAGCAATTCTTGTTTTTCTTTCTATTTCCTTCTTGACAGTTTTGTTTCAAATAAGCTCACCTTTGAATCGTTCTGGAAGCTCAGAATTAAATATTGGGTTTCCATTAGTTTATTACAATCAATTTATAGTAGATTGTCCGACTCCAAATTCTTCTTGGAATATTTTAAACTTATTTATTGATTTTACAATAGCATGGTTTTTTACAATAATTGCATATAAGAAAATTTTTAAAAACATCAACAACCTCTAATATATTCTCTTATTTTATTCCCTCTCACAAATGAAATCTAATTCCTAAACTCTTTAATCTCTCCATTTTCATCAGCAAACAATAAAATAACTTTTAATTCAGGATGATTACTTAAAAAAGTTTTTGTTTTCTCCAATCCCATAGCCAAAAAAGCAGTAGCATAGGCATCTACATCTGCACAATCTCCTTTTAAAATTACAGAAACACTTAATAGATTACTTTCTTGAGCCAAACCTGTTTTTGGATTAACTGTATGTACAATTTTCTCTCCTTTTGTATTTATTTTAAATTTTCTATAATTCCCAGATGTCGCCATAGATTCATTATCTAATTCTATCACTCTTGACGTACTTCTAGTACCATCTGAATTAGGATCATCAATTGCTACTTTCCACAATTTACCATTTAGCTTTGTCCCTCTAGCTCTTATCTCTCCTCCTATTTCTATTAAATAATCATTTATCTTTTTTACTTCTAAAAAACGCCCAACAATATCCAAACCAAAACCTTTAGCAAAAGCATTTACATTAAACTCTAACTCTGGAGCTTTATTTAGCTTTTTATGTTCTAAAGTTATTTTATCAAAACCAGTTAAATTCATTAAAGAAGTAACATCTTCAGAAGATAAACCTTTCTTTTCTGTACCAGAACCGAAACCATACGCATTAATCAGCTTACCAATTGTCGGGTCAAAATAGCCATCCGTTTCTGTATATATTTTTTTCGCCTTATTAAAAGCTTCTATAAAATACTCGTCCACAACAACTGTTGTATCATTTTTATTAACTCTGGAGACTATTGAATTAGTAATATATGTAGACAACGAGTTGTTAAACTTTGTAAAAACACTATCAATTGACTCTTGATAATTTACATCATCATTATAAATAATATTATAAGTGGTGCCAAAAACATTACCCCTAAGTTTAGTGATTCTATCTTTATTTTCTGCCTTACAACCTAATAGCAATACAACTAAAAATAACAGTATATATTTTTTCATCAAGCTCATTTAATTTCTTTTAAGGCAAAAATAATTCATTAAAACTTCATAAAATAACGTTAAATATGTTTTTTGTATTATCATTTTTATAACTTTGTTAGACATAAATAGAAACAATTATGAAGAAAATACTTGCATCCCTTTCTATAATTACTGTTTTGGCCTCTTGTGCTTCAACTAAAGAATTAGAAGCTGTAAAAGCAAAACACGAACAAACTAAAGAAGAGTTAATTGCCGTTAAAGCAAACCTAACCAAGTGCTTAGTAGAAAAAGAACGCTACCAAGAAAAATCTAGTTTACTAGAAGGTACTGTTACAGATCTTAGAAAAGACAAAGAAAAAACCTTAGAACAAGTTGGAGACCTAACTGTGCTAACTAAAGGCGCAAATGACAACATTAAAGAAACTCTTGCTCAATTAAGCAAAAAAGATAAATACATTAATAGAATTAGAGCTGCAGCAACTAAAAAAGATTCATTAAACTTAGCTGTTGCTTTCCATTTAAAGAAAGAACTACAACAAGGTATAGACGATGAAGACATCGAAGTAAATGTTGAAAAAACAGTTGTATTTATTTCTATTTCTGATAAATTATTATTTAAAAGCGGAAGTTACACTATAAGCGACGCTGCTTCTAAAGTATTAGCTAAAGTTGCTACAGTAGTTAACGGACAACCAGAAATGGATGTAATGATTGAAGGTCACACAGATGACGCTCCAATTAGCACTGCTACCGTAAAAGACAACTGGGATTTAAGTGTAAAGCGCTCAACAGCAATAGTAAGAGAACTACAAAGTAAATACGCAGTTGCACCTAGTAGATTAATCGCTGCTGGTAGAAGTAGCTTTTTACCATTGGTTGCGAATGACACTCCTGCCAACAAATCAAAAAACAGAAGAACTAAAATTATTATAATGCCACGTTTAAATCAGTTCTTTAACTTATTAGACCAAAAGGTAGAATAACATCAATTATAATAACATATTTATAAAGCCACACAAATTTCTGTGTGGCTTTGTTTTTTTATTAATCAAACAAAAATTAGTTTTCCAGAAAACAATAAATAAAGCCTAATTCTCAGAATATTAATCTTTTTACTAAACAAAACTAACCTACTATTTGTCAAACAAATAAATAATTGTACTTTTGCAGTCCTTTTTCAAGGGAAATTTAATTATTATTAATATAGACAAAAACTAATAGTGTAATTATGAACACATTAAGTTACAAAACAGTATCTGCTAATAGCACTACAGTAAACAAAGAGTGGGTTTTAGTTGATGCGGACGGACAGACTTTGGGTCGTTTGGCTTCTATAGTTGCAAAACTAATAAGAGGTAAGTACAAAACCAACTACACTCCACACGTGGATTGTGGAGACAACGTTGTTATTATCAACGCTGAAAAAATTGTTTTAACTGGAAACAAAATGACGACAAAGAGTTATATCCGTCACACAGGTTACCCAGGAGGACAAAGATCATTAACTGCAACAGAAATGTTTGAAAAGGATCCTACAAGATTACTTGAAAAAGCAGTAAAAGGGATGTTACCTAAAAACAAATTAGGTAGTGCATTATACAGAAACTTATATGTATATACAGGTACAGAGCACCAACAAGACGCTCAACAACCAAAAGCAATTAACCTTAAAGATCTTATATAATGGAAACAGTTCACAAAATAGGTAGAAGAAAAACAGCTGTTGCTCGTATTTATCTTTCAGAAGGTAAAGGAAACATTACAGTTAACAAAAAAGATTATACAAACTACTTTACAACTCCAACGTTACAATATAAGGTTCAACAACCTTTAATGCTAACTGAAAACTTAGAGTCTTATGACATTAAAGTAAATGTTTTTGGTGGTGGTGTAACAGGACAAGCTGAAGCTATTCGTTTAGCAATTACTAGAGCATTAGTAAGCATTAACGAAGAGCACAAAGCTGTGTTAAAACCAGAAGGTTTATTAACTCGTGATCCAAGAATGGTTGAACGTAAGAAATTCGGTCAGAAGAAAGCACGTAAGAAATTCCAGTTCTCTAAGCGTTAATATATTTGCTGAGTTTATCTCAGCATTTTTTAAAACTTTTGAGACTGTTATTTATAATCATATAATTATAACAGTTTAGTATCTAAATATTCCAGACTTTTAAAACTACTGGAATATTGCGAAAACAGAACGTAAACACATTTATTAAAATGGCAAACATTCAAGAATTATTAGAAAGTGGAGTGCACTTCGGTCACTTAACAAGAAAATGGAATCCAAACATGGCCCCATATATTTATACAGAACGTAATGGTGTTCACATCATTGATTTGTATAAAACATCAGCTAAAATTGATGAAGCTTCTGCAGCTTTAAAAAAGATAGCTAACTCTGGACGTAAAATTTTATTCGTTGCAACAAAAAAGCAAGCGAAAGATATCGTTGCAGACCAAGCAAAAAGTGTAAACATGCCTTATATTACTGAGCGTTGGCCAGGTGGTATGTTAACAAACTTCGTTACTATTCGTAAAGCTGTTAAAAAAATGGCTGCTATTGATAGAATGAAGCAAGATGGTTCTTTTGATGCATTATCAAAAAGAGAAAAATTACAAATTAATCGTCAACGTGCCAAATTAGAAAAGAATTTAGGTTCTATTAATGATATGACACGTTTACCAGCGGCTTTATTTGTAATTGATGTGAAGAAAGAACACATTGCTATTGCTGAAGCTCAAAAACTAAACATTCCAATTTTTGCAATGGTTGATACAAACTCTGATCCAAGACCGATTGATTTTGTTGTACCTGCAAATGATGATGCATCTAAATCTATCGATAAAGTATTATCATATTTAACTGCAGCAATTGGAGAAGGTTTATCTGAAAGAAAAGCAGATAAAGAAAAAACAAAAGCTGAACCTAAGAAAGAAGTTAAAACTGAAGCTGAACCAAAAGCTGAAGTTAAAACTGAAGAAGCAAAATCATAATGATTAAATAAAGGCTTCATAATATTGAAGCCTTTATTTTTTTATACTTTCAAAAAAAATCACAACTTTAAAACATATAGAAAATGTCTAAAATTAGTGCTGCTGACGTAAAAAAATTAAGAGAATCAACTGGTGCAGGAATGATGGATTGTAAAAATGCATTAGTAGAAGCTGAAGGAAACTTCGAAGAAGCTGTTGCCGTTTTACGTAAAAAAGGTCAAAAGATTGCTGCTAAGAGAGCTGATCGTGATGCTACCGAAGGTGTAGCTATTACTAAAATCAATGATGCAAACACTTTTGGTGTTGCTATAGTATTAGCTTGTGAAACTGATTTCGTATCTAAAAACGATAGCTTTAAAACTTTAGCTGCTGAATTTGTTGATATCGCTATTAACAATGCTACTAAAGAAGAATTTTTAGCTGCTGATTTCGGTGGAATCACTGTTGCTGAAAAATTAATTGAACAAACTGGAGTTATCGGTGAAAAGATCGACATTACTTCTTTTGCAACTATTGAAGCTCCTTTCGTAGGTTCTTATACACACGTTGGTAAGATTGCTGCTTTAGTTGGTTTAACAGAAGCTATTGATAAATCTGCAGATTTAACTAAAGATTTAGCAATGCAAGCTGCTTCTATGGGGGCAACTTCTTTATCTTATAAAGATTTCGATCCAGCATACATTGCCTCTGAAACAGAAGCAAGAATTGCTGCTATTGAAAAAGATAATATTGAATTAGGTCGTTTAGGTAAAACTCTTAAAAATGTACCTCAATATGTTTCAATGTCTCAATTATCAGAAGATGTTTTAGCTAAAGCTGAAGAAGCTGCAAAAGCTCAATTAGCATCAGAAGGTAAACCAGAAAAAATTTGGGATAAAATTTTACCAGGTAAAATGGAAAGATTTGTTTCAGACAATACAACTTTAGATCAAGAACAATGTTTATTAGATCAAAAGTTTATTAAAGATGAAAAGAAAACAGTTGCACAACACGTTAACTCTTTTGGAGACGTAGCTGTTAAGAATTTTGTTAGAGTTACTCTAGGATAATTTTTTACTTCAAAATATATAAAAACCTCACAAAATTTGTGAGGTTTTTTATTTTCATGAAATTCTATAAATGTAATTACTATATTTGCAAAACTTTCAACACAACTATGAATTACAAAAGAATACTTTTAAAATTAAGCGGTGAGGCTTTAATGGGAGATCGCCAATATGGTATAGATCCAAAAAGACTTAATGAATATGCATTAGAAATAAAAGAAGTCGTAAATAAAGGAGTTGAAGTTGCCATTGTTATTGGTGGTGGAAACATCTTTAGAGGAGTTGCTGGTGCAGCAAATGGAATGGATCGTGTACAAGGTGATCATATGGGAATGTTAGCTACTTGTATTAATGGTTTAGCACTACAAAGTGCCTTGGAAGATAATGGTGTATACACTCGTTTACAAACTGCTTTAGAAATTAAGGAAATAGCTGAACCATATATCAAACGTAAAGCTATTCGTCATTTAGAAAAAGGGAGAGTTGTTATATTTGGTGCTGGTACTGGTAACCCGTATTTTACAACTGATACTGCTGCCGTTTTGAGAGCTATAGAAGTAAGTGCAGATGCCATTTTAAAAGGAACACGTGTTGATGGTATTTACGATACTGATCCAGAAAAGAATAAAGATGCTGTTAAATTTGAAACTATTACCTTTAAAGACGTTATTGATAAAGGTTTAAAAGTAATGGATATGACAGCTTTTACATTAAGTGAAGAAAATAATTTACCAATAATCGTTTTTGATATGAATACACCTGGGAATTTAATGAAATTAATTTCTGGTGAGCAAATTGGAACAATAGTTGATAACAAGTAAACGATATCTTTAAAAGTTTAGAAAGATGAACGAAGAATTAGAATTTATATTAGACACTGCTAAAGAAGCAATGAATGCTGCAATTACGCATTTAGAGAAAGAATTAAGAACTATTAGAGCTGGTAAAGCTACACCATCTATGTTAGCAAATGTTCAAATAGATTATTATGGTTCTCAAACTCCATTAAGTCAAGTTGCTAATGTAAGTACTCCTGATGCACGTACGATAACAATACAACCTTGGGAGAAGAACATGTTACAGGAAATAGAAAAAGCTATAATGATAGCTAATCTTGGTTTTAATCCAATGAATAACGGAGATGTTATTATTATAAATGTACCTGCTTTAACAGAAGAAAGAAGACGAGAACTTGCTAAGCAAGCAAAAGCGGAAACTGAACACGCTAAAGTTGGTATTAGAAATGCTCGTAAAGAAGCAAATAATGATATTAAAAAAACGGATGTTTCTGATGATATGAAAAAGATATCAGAAGCTGACGTACAAACTTTAACAGATACATTTGTTAAAGATATAGACGAAAAGCTAGCAGTTAAAGAAAAAGAAATAATGACTGTTTAATTCTCTTTGAAGCAAAACTTATTAAGAGTGTTTAATTACACTCTTTTTTTTTACATAAAATACACTCATACTTATTTACATGACTTTTTGGACTAGAATAGCTGGATTTATTTTAAGAAACCGTTACTTGGTATTACTATTTATTGCCTTAATCACTGTATTCTTGGTTAATCAAACCGATAAGATTCGTTTTTCTTATACGGAAGCTAATCTTTTACCTAAAGATCATGAGGCAAATATAGAATACGATCAGTTTTTAGAGATTTTTGGTGAAGAAGGTAACCTTGTTATTTTAGGTGTAAAAGATAGCACTATTTTTAATCCAAATAAGTTTAATGCTTGGAACAAACTTGTAAAATCATTTGACAGTGTTTCTCAAGTAGATTTTACAGTATCAATTTCTGATGTAAAAAAATTAAAAGCTGATAGAAAACAAAGGAAATTTGTTGTTGAAAATCTTTTTGAAGGAACACCTAAGACTGAAGAAGAGATTAATGAAATTAAAACACAACTCTTTGAAAAACTTCCTTTCTATGAAAACCTTTTATACAATAAAGAAGGAACCATTCAGACGGCTATTTATATAAAAAAAGAGTTAGTAAACTTGCCTGCCCGTAGAGATTTTATTGCTGAAATATTAATTCCTAGAATAGCTGAATTTGAAGACAGTAACAATATTGATGTTCGTATTTCTGGTATGCCATATATTAGAACAGTAAATTCTCAGAATATAATAGACGAAATGGCCATATTCGTTTTGGGAGCTTTATTAATAACTGCAATTATCTTTTTCTTCTTCTTTCGATCTTTTAGAGCAACTTTTATTACATTATTGGTTGTTGGGATTGGTGTTATTTGGGCTTTTGGATTAATAGGGCTTTTAGAATATGAAATAACAGTATTGTCTGCATTAATTCCACCTTTAATTATTGTTATTGGTGTACCAAACGCTGTCTTTTTAATAAATAAATATCAACAAGAAGTAAAAAAACATGGTAACAAAGCAAAATCGTTACAACGTGTAATTTCTAAAATAGGAAATGCTACGTTAATGACAAATATTACCACTGCATCTGGTTTTGCAACATTTGTGTTTGTTAAGAGTCAATTACTTCGTGAATTCGGAATTTTAGCTTCTATAAATATCATCAGTATATTTATTCTAGCATTATTAATAATTCCTGTTTTATATAGTTTTATGCCACTTCCTAAAGAAAAACATTTAAGTCATCTAGAAAAAAGATGGATGGGTAATGTTGTTGCTTGGATGGAAAAAATGGTTAAAAAACAACGAATTACCATTTATATAACAACAGTTATTGTTATTATATTAAGCATGATTGGTATGTTTCAAATTCGTGTTTCGGGTAGTTTGATTGAAGACATGCCAAAAGGAATGCAATTTTATAAAGACATTAAGTTTTTTGAAAAAGAATTTGGAGGAATAATGCCTTTGGAAATTTTAATTGATACAAAAAAAGACAAAGGTGTAATGAAGCTTTCTACATTAAAAAAGATGGAAAAGCTAAATGAAACTATAGAATCTTTTCCAGAATTATCAAAACCTATTTCTATAACAAACCTTGTTAAATATTCTAAACAAGCTTATTATAAAGGAAATCCAAAATACTATCAACTACCTACATCACAAGAAAAAAGTTATATTTTTTCTTACACAAAAAACTCAAAGAGTAACGCAGGAATGCTAAAAAACTTTGTAGACAGCACAGGGAGATATGCCAGAATAACCACTTTTATGAAGGATATTGGTACTGATAAAATGGATATTATTCAAGATAGATTAAACGTCGTTATTGACAAACAGTTTCCTGAAAAATCTTTTAATGTCTCTATGACTGGTAAAGCTTTAGTCTTTTTAAAAGGAACAAATTATCTAATAAAAAATCTAGTAATCTCGTTATCATTAGCAATAGTATTAATATCAATATTTATGGCATGGATGTTTAGATCTCCACAAATGATATTAATATCATTAATACCTAACATGCTCCCTTTACTTATAACTGCTGGATTAATGGGCTGCTTTGACATACCTATTAAACCTTCAACTATATTAGTATTTAGTATTGCATTTGGAATTTCTGTTGATGATACCATTCATTTTTTAGCTAAATACCGACAAGAATTATTAGCCAATAATTGGAAAATAAAACCGGCTGTTTATTCAGCTTTAAAAGAAACAGGAGTTAGTATGTTTTACACATCAATTGTTTTATTCTTTGGCTTCTTAGTTTTTACTATTTCAAGTTTTGGAGGTACAATAGCTTTAGGTGGTTTAGTTTCCGTTACATTATTACTAGCCATGGTTTCTAACTTACTATTATTACCATCTTTATTATTATCTTTTGAAAAGAAAATTGCAAATGATAAAGTATTAAAAGAAACGAAGTTTAAAATTTTACCTCCAAAAGAGGATAACATTGACAAATAAGAAATAAAGATTACTTCATATTATTTATTTGTTTTATAAAACACGATAATTAGGTGTAAAAATTAGCAGATATTTATTTATAGGGTTAATTTCTGAATTAAATGTAAAAAATATTTCAGTTGCTAACATATTTGTATGTTTTTACAGCAAAAAAAGTATATTTGTTATTCAATTATGAAAAAATGAAATTAAATAGTGTAAAAGAATTACTAAATTCTGATAAATACTTGCAAGAAGTACATGTTAAAGGTTGGGTTAGAACTTTCAGAAGTAATAGATTTGTTGCTTTAAATGATGGTTCTACCATAAAAAACATTCAATGTGTAGTTAATTTTGAAAACATCAAAGAAGATACATTAAAACGTATTACTACTGGTGCTGCAGTTTCTGTAAAAGGAACATTAGTTGAAAGTCTAGGAAAGGGACAAACTGTAGAAGTACAAGTTTCTGATTTAGAAATATTAGGAGATTCTAATCCTGATGAATATCCAATACAACCAAAGAAACACAGCTTTGAATTTTTAAGAGAGAATGCACATTTAAGAGTACGTACAAATACATTTAGTGCTGTAATGCGTGTTCGTTCTGCTTTATCATTTGCTGTTCATCAATATTTTCAAAAAAATGGATTCTTTTATGTAAATACTCCAATTATAACTGGTTCTGATGCTGAAGGTGCTGGAGAAATGTTTAAAGTAACTAGTTTTGAACATAATGAAGCTCCTTTAAATGAAGATAAAAAAATAGATTACACTAAAGACTTTTTTGGTAAAGAAACAAACTTAACAGTTTCTGGTCAATTAGAAGCCGAAACTTATGCTATGGGTTTAGGTAAAGTGTATACATTTGGACCAACATTTAGGGCTGAAAACTCAAATACAACACGCCATTTAGCAGAATTTTGGATGATTGAACCTGAAGTTGCGTTTAATGATTTAGATGCAAATATGGATTTATCTGAAGATTTTATAAAAGATGTGTTACAATATGTTTTAGACAATTGTAAAGATGATTTAGAATTCTTAGATAATCGTTTAACTCAAGAAGAAAAGACAAAACCACAAGCAGAAAGAAGTGACATGAGTTTATTAGATAAACTCCACTTTGTTGTTGATAATAATTTCAAAAGAGTCTCTTACACGGAAGCTTTTGATATTTTACGTAATTGCAAACCAAATAAAAAGAAAAAATTTCAATATCCAATTAACGAATGGGGAGTTGATTTACAATCTGAACATGAACGTTTTTTAGTAGAAAAACACTTTAAATGCCCTGTTATTTTATTTGATTACCCAGCTAATATAAAAGCGTTTTACATGCGTTTAAATGAAGATGGCAAAACAGTTCGTGCCATGGATGTTTTATTTCCTGGTATTGGAGAAATGGTTGGTGGATCTCAAAGAGAAGAACGTTTAGATGTTTTAAAAGAGAAAATGAAAGCTTTAGGAATTGAAGAAGAAGAATTATGGTGGTATTTAGATACTCGTAAATTCGGAACAGCTGTACATTCTGGTTTTGGCTTAGGTTTTGAGCGTTTAGTTTTATTTACAACTGGCATGACAAACATTCGTGATGTTATTCCTTTTCCAAGAACACCACAAAATGCTGATTTTTAAAAATCAAACATATAAAAACAATATAAATCGCCATTCTAAAAGAATGGCGATTTATATTTAATAAGATTACTTTATTTTTGTTAACTTACATTTACTTTTAAAGAACACTATTAGTTATTATGCTAAAACAAAGTTTAAATTATAAATTACTTCAAAAATTATCTCCACAACAAATTCAATTGATGAAATTGATTCAATTGCCTACACAAGCTTTTGAAGAAAGGTTAAAACAAGAAATTGAAGAAAACCCTGCTTTAGATACAGGCAAAGAAGAAGTAGAAAAATTTGAAGATACTTTAGCAAATGAACAAGATGAAAATGAAGGTTCAGAAAAAATAGAGGCCGAAGACATAAATATTGATGAGTATTTGAGCGATGATGAATACCCTAGTTATAAAACTCAAGCAAATAATTATTCTGCTGATGACGATGAAAAAAACGTTCCATATGCTGCTGGTACTAGCTTTCATCAATCTTTATTAAATCAACTAAATACTTTTAGAATTGATGAAGAAGAACGAGCTATCGCTGAATTTTTAGTGGGTAGTATTGATGATAGCGGGTATATTAGAAGGGAAATAATTGACTTAGTAGATGATTTAGCTTTTACACAAAATATATTTACCTCTGAAGAAGTTGTAGAGAAAACATTACTTGGTGTTATCCATAGATTAGATCCTATTGGTGTTGGTGCTCGTGATTTAAAAGAATGTTTAATTATTCAATTAAAAGCTAAATCACAAAAGGAGAGCAGAAGTTTGGCTATTGATATTTTAGAAAATGCATTTGACCATTTTGTCAAAAAACATTACAGGAAATTATTAGAAAAATTTAATATTTCTGAAGAGAAACTAAAAGAAATTAATTTAGAGATTGGAAAACTTAATCCTAAACCCGGTAGTTCATATGCAGGTAATAATAAAATAGCTGAACAAATTGTTCCTGATTTTTCAATAAAAATAATCGACGGACAGCTAGAGTTAACTTTAAATTCTAGAAACGCACCTGAATTACATGTTTCTCGCGAGTATAATAATATGTTAAAAGGATATAGCGATGCTAAAGAGAAAAGTAAATCGCAAAAAGATGCTGTGATGTTTATTAAGCAAAAGTTAGATGCCGCTAAATGGTTTATTGACGCTATAAAACAACGTCAACAAACATTATTGGTTACTATGAACTCAATCATGCATTATCAATATGATTATTTTTTAACTGGTGATGAGCGAAAGCTAAAACCAATGATTTTGAAAGATATTGCTGATGAAATTAAAATGGATGTTTCTACAGTTTCCCGTGTAGCAAATAGTAAATATGTTTCAACTCCTTACGGAACCAAGTTAATAAAAGAATTCTTTTCTGAATCAATGAAAAATGATCAAGGTGAAGACATCTCTACTAGGGAGATAAAAAAGATTTTAGAAACAGTAGTTGCCGAGGAAAACAAACGTAAACCTTTAACTGATGAAAAACTAGCTACTCTTTTAAAAGAAAAAGGGTATCCAATTGCCAGGAGAACAGTTGCTAAATACAGAGAACAATTAGATATACCTGTGGCCAGATTAAGAAAAGAATTATAGTAAAAATGAAACAGCAATTTTGTTGAGTGCATGAAAAGAAAAACAGAGTTTTATAAATTTATATCAACAATTCTTCATCCTGTAGTTGTTCCAACTATAGGTTTAATATTGTATTTTGCTTTAATAAATCTTCGAGTTACATTAAGACAACAAATGATAATATTAGCAATTATATTCGTTGCTACATATATTATTCCAATAATATTACTTATAGTATTAAAATCTATAGGCTATGTAAAAAGTTATAAGGCTAAAACAATAAGTGAGAGAAAGATTCCTGTACTTTTTATGATTTCTTTATTTTTCTTTCTAGGTAATAATTTAACCGATTCTTATATAACAAGAGATATTAGCTACTTATTTTATGGTTCTTCACTTTCATTGGTAATTGTTTACTTACTATTCTTTTTAAAACTAAAAACTAGTTTACATATGTTGTCTATGGGAAATGCCTTAGGTTTTTTCTTATTAATTCAACAAATTCATACACTTAATGTATTACCTGTGATTATTCTATTTATATTTTTAGCTGGATTATTAGGTAACTCAAGGCTTCATCTGAAGGCACATACATCAAGAGAAGTATACTCTGGCTTTATTATAGGTGTTTTAAGCCTCTTTGTTGTTTATTACAGTTACAGTATATAAAAAACAAAACCGAACTTAGAAACTATTGTATTTATCTTTTCTGAGTCTAATAAAGTTTCGTTTTTAAACATGGAATCTAATCCATAATAAACATAAAAGTTAAAAGCTCCATATCCAACAGAAATTTCCAATCCAGTTTGAAAATTATTATATGTATCTATGTTACTAAAGTTATAATCAACACCTTCTAAAGTATATGAGAAATTATTTTTTAGGTTGTAGCTAAATTTAATACCTGTATATACTCTCCAAAAAGAGTATGTAATTGCATCCGAACTTCTCCATCTAATTTGAATTGGAAATTCAAGATTATGTAATTTTATAGTATTAGAAGATGCGTTACTATTTATGAAAAAACTTGTTTCATTTACTAATAAACTATGCGTGAAAAAATCATAATTATAACCTATACCCACACCTAATGCAAATTTACCTGATTTACTAAACGGAATATCTTTAATGTAGCCAAAAGATACTCCAAAAGAGAATTCACTAGCAGTAACACCAGAAGGTTGATTATTTAAAACATTGTATGTAGTATTTAAATACAATTGATCTTCCCAATAAGAATCTCCAATTCTTAAAGAATCTATTTGAGAGAAACAACTGAATAATATCCAATAAAAAAAGAAAGTTAAGATATGTTTTTTCATAATAAATGATAAAGATAATTTATTTTACAAAAAAAAAGAGCAATCATTAGATGATTGCTCTTTTATATTTAAATAACTTTTTGTTATTACTTTTTGATTGAACTACCTGTATTAGTAGATAAACTTAATTTTAAAGCATTTATATCTCTTAACTTTAAACGAATATCAGTTAAAGTACCAACATTAGATTGTTTATCTGCTTTGATAGAAGTTGTCATTAAAGGAATCTCAACCTCTGCTACATCTTCTCTTGCTTTTAAAATAAATTCAGTAACCATTTCTGGTGTACCTATCTTATCGTTTAATTGAATACTATTATACTTATCACCGTATTTAGTATCCTTAGCTTTACCAACATAAATAGTACTTACTAAACTTTTGTGCTCTAGTTTTTTTACTTGACTTGCACTAGGTAAACTTGGTGCATCAATTAATAAACTTGTTTCCCTCATGGTGGTTGTTACCATGAAAAAGAATAATAACATAAAAACAATATCTGGTAAAGATGCCGTAGATAAAGCAGGCATACCTTTTTTCTTCTTTCTAAACTTAGACATAATTTACTGTTTTTTAGTATTAATTTTGAGGATCAAGATCGGTAATAATTTGTGGATAGCTTTGTTTGATAAACTTTACTTTTGCCTTTAAAGCTTCATCTTTACGTCCACTATCTATAAACTTACCTTCTAACTCTGGAAATGACATATTATACTTTTTTTGACAAAGCTTATTTCTTAACTCTGCAAAAGCACTTAACAATTCATCTTGAACTGTAACATATACTCCATATTCAGTTAACCTATCACTCTCTACAGATATGATTGCCTTGTTTGGATGATCAGAAGACTCTGGGTCTTTATCTCCTCCACAATAATCACATTCTTTTCCTTTCTCTTCTCCATTAATTGGATTACCTATACCTCCACCATTATCGACAAACTTTACAGCTGCCTCTTTTAAATCTTTTAACTCCATAACTTCACCATCTACAAATAGTTCGTTATTTCTGTTAATACTGATTTCAAAGATGTTCTTCATCTTAATTTTAGGTGGTACGTAATCTACAGGTGGCTTTTCAGCTAACTTTTTAGACACACCTGAATCTACGTTCATTGTAGTAGTTACAAGGAAAAAGATAAGTAGCAAGAAAGCAATATCTGCCATCGAACCTGCATTAATTTCTGGGTTTTCTCTTCTTGCCATAATAAATTACGATTTAACTAATCCTTTTAACATATCCCAAACGAAGAATGCTAATCCTATTGCTCCTAAAATAACACTGTACCAAATACCAGTACTAGCCCATTTATTAGTAGCAGCTCCAGCTTCTCCTCCTTCTATTACTTCTCCGCCAGCTCCAAGAACTACATTACTATCTCCTAAAATATAAGCAACTGCAAAAAATGCACCTAATACTAAAAGTCCTAATAAAGTTTTCTTTAACGCCGCTGGGTTTTTAACTAAACTCCAAAGTGACAATACAACTGTTACAGCAACAGCAATATATAATAATACTGTAGAAAAAGATACGATTGGATCAACAACACTAGCTTGTATTAACGGATTTGTTTCTATTTCCTCTTCACCAGCTAACAGTACTCTAACAAATAATATGGCGCCAACAACACCTATAACTGCTACTATTAGTGGTAATAATTTTGTTAATTTATTTTCTTTCATAAGAAAAATTATTTTTTATATTTAGCTAATAAATCAATTAAAGATATAGAAGCATCTTCCATATTATTTACAATACTATCTACTTTAGAGATAATGTAATTATAAAAAATTTGTAATATAATTGCTACAACTAAACCAAATACTGTTGTTAATAAGGCTACTTTAATACCTCCTGCTACTACGGCTGGAGAAATATCATTTGCAATTGCAATTGCATCAAATGCTCCAATCATACCAATTACAGTTCCCATAAACCCAAGCATCGGTGCTAATGCAATAAATAAAGATAACCAAGAAATATTTTTCTCTAATAATCCCATTTGTACTCCACCATAACCTACTACAGCTTTTTCAGCAGCTTCTAATCCTTCGTCAGATCTTTCTAAACCTTGATAAAAAATAGATGCAACTGGTCCTTTTGTATTTCTACAAACTTCTTTAGCAGCTTCTACACCACCAGAACTTAAAGCTTCGTCAACATTTGCTACTAATTTCTTAGTATTTGTTGTTGCCATGTTTAAATAAATAATTCTTTCGATTGCTATAGCCAAACCTAAGATTAATGCAACTAATACAATTCCCATAAAACCAGGACCTCCTTCAATAAAACGTTGTTTTAATTCTTGGTGGAAAGTTTTATCAGCTACTTCTGCTACATCTTGAGCAAAAGTTGATTGAATAGCTCCAAAAAACATGAATCCTGCAATAGTTAGGATATTTACTACTTTTTTCATCTTTGTTATAATTAATTTTAAATAGTTAACGTGTTAAAAATACAATTTTTACTACAATTTAAGGTTTATATAATTTTTAAATTGTTGGTTTATTACCAAAACTTCAAAATACCTTAATTTTTCAGACTGCCAAATAACAAAAAAATCTTGGGACATTAAAAAAAAATGAAAGGTATTTACATAAAAACATTAAAAATAAAACCTTTTTGATGTAAATTCAATAAGTTAAGTACATTTTCGTTGTTTTATTTAACATTTTTTAACTTATCTCTCCTCGTAAAGAAGTTTCAAAATATTGCTTAAACTCTGTTTTTGTTAAATTTTCACCTAACAAATACATCATTTTTGCTACTGCAGTTTCAGTTGTAATATCTTTTCCATTAATAATTCCTATATTTTTTAAATCTGTACTTGTTTCGTATAAACCTAAAAGAACACTTCCTCCAATGCATTGTGTTACATTTACAATATGAATTCCTTTTTTAATTATTTTTTCTAATAAAGAAACAAACCATGTTTCGGTAGGAGCATTTCCAGATCCGTAGGTTTCTAATATTAATCCTTTTAAATCTGGTATATTAACAATAGCCTCCACTACCCTTTTTGTTATTCCTGGAAAAAGTTTTAAAATAGCGACATCTTTTATTAAGTTTTTCCTAAAAACTAAACTCTCGCCATTATTAGTCGGGTTAAATAATAAATCTTTATTAAAATGTAAATGAACGCCACTTTCTGCTAAAGGAGAATAATTCATTGATGCAAATGCTTCAAAACGTTCAGCGTTGATTTTAGTAGTTCTATTTGCTCTAAACAACTTGTACTCAAAATAAAGACCAACTTCTTTTACAATTGCTTCTCCATTTTCTTTTGCTGATGCAATTTGAATTGATGTAATTAAATTTTCTTTTGCATCTGTTCTTAAATCTCCTATTGGTAATTGTGAACCCGTAAAAATCACTGGTTTTTGCAAATTCTCAAACATTAAACTTATTGTTGATGATATATACGACATTGTGTCGGAACCTGTTAAAACAACAAAACCATCAAAAGAATTATATTTATCTGAAATTATTTCTGCTATTTTTATATAAGAATCAATATTCATATTTGAAGAATCTATAGGCTCTTCAAAAGAAATAGTTGTTATATTACAGTTAAGATATTGTAGTTCAGGTATTTTATCTAGCAATTGATTAAAATCAAATGCTTTCAAAGCTTTGGTTTGATAATCTTTCATCATACCAATTGTACCTCCTGTATATATCAATAATATCGTTGGTTTTTCTGACATTTATCTATTATTTTTTAAAACGGAATAATTTATGTTGTAAATTTATCAAACAAAAAGATTAAAAACTTAAAAACAAAAAAATAAATTATGATAGGATTTTATGCGCTTATAGGTGTTATTTCTTTTTTTAGTTGGATTGTGAGCAATACACTAAAAAGAAAATTTAAAAAATATTCTCAAGTTCATTTACGTAATGGAATGAGTGGAGCTGAAATAGCTTTAAAAATGTTAGCTGACCATGGTATTAATGATGTAGAAGTTATTTCTACACCAGGAATGCTAACTGATCATTATAACCCAAAAAACAAAACTGTTAATTTAAGTGAAGGGGTTTACAATCAACGAAACGCTGCAGCTGCGGCTGTTGCCGCTCATGAAGTTGGCCATGCTGTACAACATGCTAGAGCTTACCAATGGTTAACAATGAGGTCTAAATTAGTTCCTATGGTTAGTATTACTTCTCGCTTTTCTCAATGGATGGTTATTGGTGGACTTGTATTAGGCGCAGCTTCAAGTAGTACTGGTTTTGGCTTTTATATTGCTATCGCTGGTTTAGGTTTTATGGGACTTGGAACTTTATTTAGCTTTGTTACGTTACCTGTTGAATATGATGCTAGTAATAGAGCTTTAGCTTGGTTAGAAAACAAAAATATCGTCTCAAGAGAAGAACTTGCAGGTTCTAAAGATGCTTTAAAATGGGCTGCCAGAACTTATTTAGTTGCTGCGTTAGGTTCATTAGCAATGCTTTTATATTGGGGGCTACAAATTTTAGGAGGCAGAGACTAATCTCTATTTCCATACATAATAAAAAAGCTTCGATTTAAAATCGAGGCTTTTTTATTGATACATTTTTTAGATTCATTCGTCGTTAAAAAAACCTGCTTTATCATTTTATAATAGTTCAGATAAACAATTAACACCAATTTTAAGCTAGAAATAAAAAACGACACATGAAAAAACTAAAATTACTTTTGTTACTAACAATCACAAACATTGCTTTTGTTAATGCACAGTATAGTATTAATGGAAAGATTACTGATGAGCAAAATCAACCTTTACCATTTGCTAATGTTATTTTATCAAAAGCAAAAAGTAAATCAATGCCAAAAGGAGTAATTTCTGATGAAAACGGAGATTATTCTTTTGACAATATTAACAAAGGGCTTTATCAAATAGAGGTTTCTATGTTAGGTTTTGAATCTAAAAAATCAGAAGAATTTCAACTTTCTGAAAATAAAAAGATAAATTTCACAATAAAAGAAGAGAATCAAACCTTAAACGAGGTTGTTGTTACTAGTAAACGACCAGTTATTAAACAGACAGCCGAAAAATTAATTGTTGATTTAGAAAATTCTGAAATGATTAATAGCAGCTTACAAGATGTAATGAAAAAAATTCCTGGTGTTTTAGTTACCAATAACGGAATATCTGTAGCGGGTAATTCTGGTGTTCGGATTTTAATTAATGGAAAAACCACAGAATACATGGATGTGGAATCTTTATTACGTGATTTACCTGCTGATAATATTGCTAAAGTTGAAGTAGTAGAACAACCTGGTGCAGAGTACGATGCTTCTGGCTCTGGAGCAATCATAAATATTATATTAAAGAAAAATGTAAAACTTGGAACGCATGGAAGCGTAAATACATGGATTGGTGAAGATGAAGGTTTTGAATATGGAACAAGAGCCTCTATTGCTAGTTATAAAAACAAAATAAACTGGCAAACAAGTATTGGTTATTCAGAACCAACTTGGCGTGACGACTTATTTTTAAAAAGAAATGTTGGTGATACTATTTACGATCAGACAACAATATCGCCCTTTAAACCTGAAAACTTTAATATTAGCGGTAATTTAGATTACTTTATAAATGATAAACATACTATTGGAATAGGAAGTAAATGGACAACAAGAACATCTGACAGAGTAGCAACAAGTGAAACAATTGTATCTGACCTTACAGACACGAATACTTTATTTTCTGAAAACAGTATTGATTTAGAACGTGATGTTTTTAATGTAAATCCATATTATGAATATAAAACTGAAAAAGATCAATTAAGCCTAGATTTTAACTATATAAAATACAAAACAAACAACAATAATAACTTATCGGACACCAATGGAAGTACAATTGAATATTCAAATAGACGCTATTTACAAGATGGCCAATACACTATTAAAACCTATAAAGCTGATTATATAAAAACGTTTAATGATGATTTTAAATTAAGTGTTGGAACTAAATATGCTAAAGTTAACACAGACAGTGATCTTGCTTCTTTTGAACAAAATAGCATTGGAGATTATATATATTTAGCAGATGAAAGTAGTCGTTTTTTAGTAGAAGAAACAATCTTTTCTTTTTATACAAAAATAAACGCTTCAGTAGGTGATTGGAGTTTTTCTGGAGGTTTACGTTATGAAGATAGTGATACACAAGGAACTTCTATCTTTACTTTAGACGACGACCTTACCCAAACTATTCAAACAAGACCTATCAGTAAAATTTTTCCAAGCGCATCAGTTAGCAGAAAACTTACAGAAAACCTTGGCACAAGTTTATCATATAGCTATCGTATTCAACGTCCGTCTTACAATACCTTAAATTCTTTTGTAACCTATTTAGATCCGTATTCTGCAGAAATTGGAAACCCAAACTTAAAACCTTCTTTTACCAATAAGTATCAATTTAATTTAACTTATGATGGTCAACCTTTCTTTGGAATTGGATATAGCGAAACAAATGATGCTATTTTTGATTTGATTAAACAAGACAATGTTACCGCTGAAATTACACAACAAGAAGTAAACATAGAAAACAATACAAACTGGAATTTTAGACTTTTTGGACCTTTAGATTTTATAAATAAACTAGATGGTTACACAGGATTTATTGTTGTTAACACAAATTACGAATCTGCAATACATAATATTGATTTATCGCAATGGAATTTATATTGGTTTATTCAAGCAAACTACAAGTTACCTTGGGATATTAATTTTGAAATGAATGGAAATTACGGAACAGGTGCTTTAGAAGGGCAAATAAATGTAGATTGGTTGGCTGAACTTGGTTTCTCTTTCGGAAAGAAATTTATGAAAGATAAATTAAAAGTAAATCTTGGCTTTAATAAGATGTTAAACAGAGGTTTTGTTGGTAATATCGATTATGGTAATGGAAAAGCATCAGTTGAAAGTAATGGTTCAAGACAAAACATTCAATTAAGATTAACTTATAGTTTTGGATCTAAATTCAGTAAAAAAAGAAACAAGAAGAATGCTTCTAAAGATGAAGAGAACAGAATTAACGATAATAATTAATTAAGTTTGTTCATTATGATGAATACCAAAATAAATAAATCAGATCTTATTATTTTAAGTCTCTTTTATCTAGTTTCTTTTACAATGCAAGGTGTTAGTTATTATGAAAGAAGTGCTTTTTTAAGAGAATATGTTTTTGATTTTCCCGCAGAAATCATAACTACTTGCGCTATAATATATTTGTTCATATTTTGGTTAATCCCAAAGTTCCTAATTTCAAAAAAGTATATTCTGTCAACTATTTATGCACTAATTATTTTAATATTTTTCGCTTCTATAGAACATCTGATAGGCTTTTGGTCTGGAAAAAATGACTGGAGTAGATTCCCTAAAGGAATGGATTATATTTTTGATATGATAGATAGAGCAACTACTAACACTGGCTTTCCTTTTGCTATTTTATTAACTAAAAAATTCTATGAAGGGCAAACAGCGTTTTTAAAAATAGAAAAACAACAAAAAGAAAACGAATTAAAATTGTTGCGCAGTCAAATAGATCCACATTTTTTATTTAACAACCTCAACACTTTAGATTCTTTAATTGATAGTAATCCAGAAAAAGCTAAAGAATACATCAATAGATTGTCACTTATTTATCGTTATTTAATTCAAACAAAAGACAGTGAAGTAATGGAATTATCCGAAGAAATTAACTTCACTAGAAATTATATTTTTCTTATAAAAACGCGTTTTGAAGATGATTATGAGTTTTCTATTGAACAAAAAACAAATTTAACTGATAAATTTATTCCAACAGGAGCTTTACAAACACTTATAGAAAATGTAATAAAGCATAATAAAAATGATGCTTTCGCTATAAAAACTAAAATAATCATTAATGAAGATACACTTCAAATAATAAATAATAAATCTGGCCTTAAATCTAAAAACGAATCTTTTGGAACTGGTTTAGAAAACCTAAGAATACGTTATAAACATTTATCAAACCAAGAAGTAGTTATCTTAAATAAAGAAAAAGAATATAAAGTATCAATACCTATAATTAAACTAAGTGAATAAATTCAAGACTTATGAGAGTATTAATTTTAGAGGATGAAATCCCTGCCTACAACAAACTTGTATCTTACATTGCTAATGTATTCGATGACACTATAGAACATGATTGGGCAAGATCTATTTCAGATGGTAAAAGTTTTATTATAAGAAACAAGTATGATTTTATATTATCAGATATTCAATTATTAGACGGAATATCTTTTGACTTATTTGAAGAAGTAAATGTAGAAGCCCCTATTATTTTTTGTTCTGCACATGATGAATATCTTTTTAAAGCTTTTAATACAAACGGTATTGCTTATATCTTAAAACCTTATACAAAAGCCGATTTTAATAAAGCCATAGAAAAATATCAGACTTTATTTACTAAAGGAAATTACACAAATTTAAATAGCAAAACTATAAACGAATTAAAATCTGTTTTAAAAGAAGAAAACACAAATTATAAAAAACGTTTTGTAATTAAAAAACCTAATGGCATTCAATTATTAAACGTAAGTGATATTTCTTTAATTGAAGCCTCAGGAGACTTTTGTATTGTTTTTGATGCCAATGGAAAAAGACATACAATTTCTCAAAATATTGGTAGTATTTCTCAACAATTAAATCCTCTTAAGTTCTTTAAAATTAATAGGAGTGAAATTATTTCAATAGACTTTATAGAAAATATTGAAAGTCATTTTAAAAACCGTCTGCTTATCAGCTTAAAAAACAACAAAGAAAAAGTAATGACTAGCTCTTCAACTACTGCTAATTTTAGGAAGTGGTTGGAAAATTAAAATATTTACCAAAAAAAACAAGAATTCAATGTATTATATCAAAAAATACAACTACTTTAATATTAAAAAACTTCATTTTATTTAGAGACACTATAAATAATAAAAACGTTAATTTGTGTTAAAAAAAAACATATTTTTGTTTCCATAAAATAATAAAAAATTAAAAATTATGAAAAAATTAATTTTATCAATTGCTATGGTTGGAACTTTAGCTTTTGCTGCTTGTTCTATTGAAGATGCTGTTGAAGATGCTGTTGATCAACTTCAAGGTGAATTATCATGTGAAACATGTGAACTTTCTAGTATATCTACTCAATATTGTGATAATGGAGATGGTACAATTGAAGTAACTGTTTCTGGTGTTTCAACAGATATAGATTTAAATGGTACTTCATTTGATGATTATATTGCTGTATTAGAAGCTTCAGGAGCTACTTGTAACTAAAAAAAGTTATAAAACTCATAGAAAAAGCTGTCTGAAAATAATTTTCAGACAGCTTTTAGTTTTTCCATACTTTTCATCCGGAAATAATTACTGTTATAATTATTATATCTTTTAAGCGTAATATTCTCATAAACTGAAAAAAGCTAAACACCAAATAAAGGTATTTAACTTTTCAGCAAGAATAGTTTTCTATTCAATTTTTACACAAAGTTCTTTTACTCTAAAATTATCTTATTAGAATAGGTATTAATTCCATCTTTTAACTTTACTAGATATACTCCTTTTGAAAACTCGCTTAAGTTTATCTGTAACGAATCATCATTCAAAGTCATTTCCTTACTAAATATTATTCTTCCGTTTAAATCTAAAACTTGAGTATATATTTTATCTTTTGCAAATAATAGCGAGGAAGTATTTACATTAAAAATGTCTTTTGATGGATTTGGAAAAATAGTCATTTCTTTGTTTAATGCTTCTTCATTCAAACTCAGAACTTCTCCAGATAATAAGGTTGCCAAATAACTTTTAACACCTCCTTGACTCATTATTTCTGTATTTTCATCAAAAACTCCTTGATTAGAAAAGTAACCACCTAAGGCTAAATCTCCATTATTTTTAGCTGCTATACCAGAAGTACTAGTAGAATTGGGAGAAGCAACTGTTTTAATCCATTGTACTTCTCCTAAATTATTATATTTTAAAATATAAGCATTATCTCCATCTTCATAAGCTACATCTAATTCTATGGTGTCATTTATGTATAATTTACCCTGAAAAAAACCTGATATATATAAATTCCCTAGAGCATCTATGTCAATTGATGAATAATTAAAAAACCTTTCGTCACTTCCTATTATTTGCACCCAATCAAATTCATTCTGCTCGTTTATTTTAGCATAATAATGATTCCAATATGTAGCCTTAGTATCAAAAATTGGAGTGATATTATTAAAAGTGAAGTCTTGAGTACTATATGCAAAACCTGATACATATTTATTACCATCATTATCACCAACCAAAGCACATGGCCATGAACCACCATTATTTATAGCTGAATGTGCATAATTAAAAACACCTAAAACATTTAATTCTGAATCCAATTCGAAGAAAACATTATTTCCATTCTTTTCAGCATCACCATTTGGTTTTTCAAAAACAAGTCCGTCTCCATAAGTAACTGTTTCCCCAAAAAATTCTCCTACCAAGTGCACTTTACCATCTTGACCTTTTGTTATTTGTTGAGTATATAATATTGTATCATCCTCAAAAAAAACTGTTTTTTGTATGGTTAAATCATTATTTAATAATGTTAGTTCTCCAATTTTTCTTCCAGATAATATTGAAGATACAATTACCTCACCATTGTCCATTAAAAGGATATCTGTAAAAGACGGAGGATCTTCTCCTGTAGTTGGGTTTATAAGTTTATGATTTACTAAATCCCCATTTTCAGAAAACTTTGCAATCATTAAAGTGGCAACAGTTTCATTTGTTGGTACTATAGTTTCATCTCCAATTTTAACTTCTCCAAAAATATTACCAGCTATTACAACACTTCCATTTGCATAACTAATAAATTCACCAATCCCTCTACTTACGTTAAAATCTCCCTCAATAGGGATTGACCAAAGAATCGTATTGTCAAAATCAAGTTTCACCAAGTTAATATCGGAAGAACCAAAAAGGTTGTTACTTTTTCTATCATCTACTACAAGAGCATAATAATAATTTGTTTTGTCAGAAATTACATCAATTACTGTTGAGGAACTGTTTCCATTTTCTCCAATAAACTCTTTAATCCAAACCTCATTTTCTTCTACAAATTTAATAATGTTTAAATTCCCTGTATCTTGATTAGAATATGCCTTAATCATTTCATCTTGCAATCCAAAAACAGTATTTGAATCATTTGAATTTGTATTGACAGTAACCAATGTTTCTGTTTCATCAGAATTAAAAACCAACTTATTCATACTATTAAAATCTCTAGTAAACAGAAACATATATAACTCTTCTTGTTCGCTAAATAAAAACTTCAACTTATAAAAACTGGCTAAAAAGAAATCATCTTGATTGAATTTTCTAAGGTTAGTAATTGAATCATCTTGATCATTTATCGTAATTATAAAAGGCAATGAATCACCTATATCAAATGTGATATTATTCAAAATTCCACCTATAGAATTCATAGCTGCAAGAAACAACTCATTATTTTTTACTAAAAATTTGCCTCCATTAGAAGTTCCAGGACTACTTTGACCATTATTTTCATAATTCATATTATGAACAATATTTACTGTAAAATCTAAATTAAGTGCCGCATAAAAAAGACTCTGATAACTTCCCGTAAAATTGATATAGTTCGAATCTAAATATAATGAATCACCTATATAACCAGTTATATATATTTTATTATTGTAGTAGACTAAATCAGTTACCGTTAAATTATCATCAAAAATCTTCTCTTGTTTGAGGGAAAAAGAATTTATCTCTAGTGAAAAAAGTCGTTTGTAAGTTGATAAATAAATAAAACCATTTACTTTATCAAGAGTAAATCTGGGGGTTACATAACTATCACTACTGACTGATACATTTCCCACAATAGAGTCATTATTGTTTTCAAAAGTCGTAACTTGGTTCAAATTCCCAGAAGAATCATATTCCGCAAAAAAACAATTTTCAATACCACTACCATTTAAAACTTGATATGATAGTTTATCTCCATCTTTAAAATGACCTAGTATATATACTTTTTCATCGTAAACACCTAGCTGATAAGCATTCACATTTCCATCTACTTCGGCATCACTTTGCGTTATCCACAACAAATCTCCATTAGTAGAGAATTTTGCTAAATAAATATTTGAATTGACACCTTCGCTATTTAATACTTCTGTATCTATAGTTGTTTCTCCGTAAAAGTTACCTAGTACATACAAGTTTCCATCAGCATCTTTTTGCATTTCTATAACGGTTTCTAATCCATTACCTCCAAATGTTAAAATATTGTTCCATTCAGGTGAAGTTCCATAGCTAGCGGGTGATTCTTGCGCATTTAAAGCGAAACTGCTTAACACTACTAATAATAAGAGTAATTGTTTTTTCATAGTCTATAAATTTTAATTAATGAAAAAAACCAAATACTTAAAAAGTATTTGGTTCTATTTTGTTATGTAAATTATATTTAATCATTCAATTTTAATACCGCCATAAATGCTTCTTGCGGTATTTCTACATTTCCAACTTGACGCATTCTTTTCTTACCTTTTTTCTGCTTTTCTAATAACTTACGCTTACGAGAAATATCTCCACCATAACATTTTGCCGTTACATCTTTACGTAAAGCTTTTGTAGTCTCTCTGGCAATAATTTTTGCTCCAATTGCAGCTTGAATAGGAATATCAAACTGTTGTCTTGGAATTAGTGTTTTTAACTTTTCTACAATTTTTTTACCAATCGTATACGCATTATCAGCATGTAATAATGCCGAAAGCGCATCTACAGGGTCTCCATTTAATAAAATATCTACACGAACTAATTTAGAAGTTCTCATTCCAATTGGTGCGTAATCAAAAGAAGCATATCCTTTAGAAACTGTTTTTAAACGATCGTAAAAATCAAATACAATTTCTGCCAAAGGCATATCAAAAGTTAACTCTACACGTTCTGTAGTTAAATAGGTTTGATTTACAATCTCTCCTCTTTTTTCTATACACAAACTCATTACTTGTCCAACAAAATCAGATTTGGTAATTATAGTTGCTTTAATAAAAGGTTCTTCAACTTTTTCTAATCTAGAAGGATCAGGTAAATCTGTAGGGTTATTAAGTACAATTATTTCTTCTGGATTTTTCTTAGTATATGCATGGTAAGACACGTTAGGTACGGTAGTAATAACAGTCATATTAAACTCACGCTCTAAACGCTCTTGAATAATTTCCATATGTAACATTCCTAAAAAACCACAACGGAAACCAAAACCTAAAGCAGCAGAACTTTCTGGCTGAAATACCAAAGAAGCATCGTTTAGTTGCAGTTTTTCCATAGAAGTACGCAGTTCTTCATAATCTTCAGTATCTACAGGATAAATCCCTGCAAAAACCATTGGTTTCACGTCTTCAAAACCATCAATTGTTTCTGTAGTTGGATTTACAGCATCAGTAATTGTATCTCCAACCTTTACTTCTTTAGCTGTTTTTATTCCAGTAATTAAATACCCAACATCTCCTGTTTTTACAACTTTCTTTACAACTTGCTCTAATTTTAAAGTACCAACCTCATCAGCAAAATACTCATTATCGGTAGCCATAAATTTTATACGTTGTCCTTTTTTAATTTCACCATTTAAAACTCTAAAATAAGTTTCAATTCCTCTATAAGAATTATAAACGCTATCAAAAATTAAAGCTTGTAAAGGCGCATCTGGATCTCCTTCAGGTGCTGGAATTCTATCTATAATTGCATCTAAAATATTATCAACTCCAAAACCTGTTTTTCCACTTGCATGAATTACCTCTTCTGGATCACAACCTAATAAATCAACAATATCATCAGTTACTTCTTCTGGGTTAGCAGAAGGTAAATCAACTTTATTTAAAATAGGAATAATCTCTAAATCATTTTCTAAAGCTAAATATAAGTTAGAAATAGTTTGCGCTTGTATACTTTGTGCTGCATCTACAATTAATAGAGCACCTTCACAAGCGGCAATAGATCTAGAAACTTCATAAGAGAAATCTACGTGACCAGGAGTATCTATTAAATTTAAAATATATTGTTCTCCTTTGTGTGTAAAATCCATTTGAATGGCATGTGACTTAATGGTGATACCACGTTCACGCTCCAAATCCATATTATCCAGTAGTTGAGCCTGTTGCTCTCTTTTTGTTACAGAACCTGTATAATCTAATAATCTATCAGCTAATGTACTTTTACCGTGATCAATATGTGCAATAATGCAAAAATTTCTTATGTTTTTCATTCGTATTTATTACGTCTTAATAGCTAACAAAGATACAGTATTTAAAAGTTCAAGCAAATAAAAGAGTTTTCTTATTCTAAACTCTAATTTATAGCGCTTCATCAAAAAAAATATACTTATTAAAAAATAAGAATCAAACAAAAAAAATGGTAAAATACTTTTTCTTGAAAAGAACAAACATTTTTATTTAATTGATTTTCAACATGTTTTTCTTATATTACACAAAGAGTTTAGTAAAATAATTTCATTCATCTTTAGTTCTTAAAAATCATTTTTGTCGGAAAATTACCTTTTTTTTGTCATTTTGTTACAGTCACTAATAATCTATAAACTTAATTTAGCTCTATATTAAAAATAACAACTATTAAAATATAAATTTTCATTTCAATCTTAAAATCATTCAAATACTATAAAGAAATTTTATTAAAATGAAAACAAAAACCCCAATATCGATGACAAACTATGTAAAAACAACATTAGTAATATTATTTGGAGCTTTTTTAGTTAGTTGTTCCTCTACAACCATTGAAGAACCAATAATAATTGAAAATCCTGATGTACTTACTACTTATGATAAAGATGTTCAATCAATCATCAGTGGTAGCTGTGCAACAACAGCTTGCCACGGAAGCACAACACCTCCTGGTGGTATTTCATTAAACACTTATGACCAAGTAAAAACGGTTGCAGAAAGTGGACGAATGGTAGCTAGAATGAACAATAGTAGTAATCCAATGCCACCAACTGGCATGTTAGATCAAACTACAAGATCAATTATAGATCAATGGGTTGCAGATGGACTATTAGAAAACTAAATAAAAACGAAACAAAAATAAAATTACATCAATATGAGAACAGTATTTTTCCTTTTAATCTTTTCGCAAGCAATTTTTGCGCAAAAATTTATGACAAGAAATGGATTTACAGAAATGAAAGCATCTGTTGAAGCTTTTGAACCTGTTGAAGCCAAAAACAATAGTACAACAGCAATTTTAACCAACGATGGTCAAATAGCTTCGCAATTATTTATTACTGCTTTTAAATTTAAAGTTGCTTTAATGCAAGAGCATTTTAATGAGAACTATATGGACTCTGATAAATACCCTAAAGCCACTTTTAAAGGAAAAGTTGAAGGTTTTAATGCTGCGGAAATTGACGAAAACAAAGAATACATAGTTAAAGGTACTTTAACAGTAAGAGAAATTGGAAAAGAAATAAGTTTTCCTGCTAAAATTAGTAAAAAAGATAGTATAATTAATTTCACTGGTGGATTTATTGTATTACCAAGCGACTTTAATATTGATATACCAAGTATTGTTAGTAAAAAAATAGCAGACAAAATAAACATTACCATGAATTATGATTTCACTGAAAAAAAGTAAGTCGATTTTATTAATCTTTTTAGTAGTTGCGGCCATTGGTAGTTTTGCAGTATATAAATACATGTATAAACCACATAAAACAATACAAGAAATTAAGGCTTCTTATATTGGTGAATCTAAAGATTTTTTAAAAAAAGTAGAAGCAGACTATTCAGTTTGGTACACTAAAACTGTAGAACTAACAGGTAAAATTTCATCTGTTGTTGATCATGGTTTTATCCTTGATGATTTTATGTTTTGTCAGTTAAAAGAAGCTACTAAAAACTTAAAAAAAGGAGAAACAATAACTGTAAAAGGTACTATTATCGGTTATGATGAATTGTTAAACGAATTAAAACTAAACCAATGTATTATAAAATAAATACAATCAAAAGCAGTATTATTTGCTATTTGTTAATCTTATCGTCGTTTCTTGGTTTTTCTCAAGAAGATGATTTACTAGGAGAATTAGATGAAGTGACAAAAGATCAAGTAACTTTTGAATTACCTGCTTTTAAAACTTTAAAAATTGGAAATATGCAATCTACAAAAATTGCAGACAAAGGAGATTTATATTTAATTGTTTCGCATAGATTTGGCGCGCTAGAAGATGGGTTAGATACCTTTTTTGGTTTAGATGAAGCCAATACAAGAATTGAACTATTATATAGTTTTTGGGATGGAATTCAATTTAGTATCAGTAGAGAATCATTTAATAGAACATTTGCTGCGGCAGCAAAAGTTCGCTTTGCTAAACAATCTTCTAAATTTCCTTTTAACATAGCTGGATATACCGCTATTAATAGAAACACCTTGTTGAATACAACAACATATCCAACTTTAAAAGATGCAGATAAATATAGTTATGTTATACAAGGATTAATTTCTCGTAGATTTTCTAAAAACTTTTCTTTTGAAATTGCTCCTACATACGTAAGACAAAATTTTCAGGATTTAAACGAAGTTAAAGAAGCTAACTTTAACCAAATAGCATTTGGTTTTGGTGGTCGTTATAAATTAAGCAAACGTGTTAGTTTTAATGCAGAATATATTCATAACTTCAATAGAAGCAGTGAATCTATTTACACTAATCCGTATACATTTGGTATTGATATAGAAACTGGTGGACATGTTTTTCAATTACTTTTCACCAACGCACAATCGACTAATGAGCCTGGTTTTATTAGTAAAGCTATTGGAGACATTGCTTTTGGATTTAATGTTGTTAGAGTTTTTTAAACTAAAAACATTTATATACAAAAAAGGTTTCTATATTTATAGAGACCTTTTTTATTTTATTTTTTAATATGGTTAAGAATATATTTGATTTAACAACTAAAATACATTTAATTATAAGTGTATTTATTGTTGTTCCTGTAGCTTTTTTTTACGGTATAGATCCAGCTAATTTAATAGATGTTGATGTAAATACTATTGATGAACACAATCTTTTTAAAGCTATAATGGGCTTGTATCTTGGTTTTTCAATTTTATGGGGAATTGGTGTTTTTAAACAAAAATATTTTAAACCTGCCTTAATTAGTAATGTAATTTTTATGCTAGGTTTAGGTTTTGGTAGAGTTGTTAGTATTTTAATAGACGGTACGCCATCTTTAGGCTATGTTTTTGGAACATTGGGAGAGCTTTTCCTTGGATTCTATGGTTTTTGGGTTTTAAAAAATAAAATTTAAAAAACCTATATAATAAATTAGATTCCCCCAAAACATAATCCTAAACCTACAAGAAGATACAAAACCGCCAAAACAAAAAAGACATTCGCTGCTTTTTTATATTTTTTTCTTAAAAACGCTCCAATAATAGTAAACAATATAGGAATACCGAAAAGCATTCCAAAAATTAGAAAAAAAATATCATTCCCAAAATTCACCTCTAAAAAACTCATATACTTTCTTTTTTAAGTTCTTCTAATCGCTCTTTTTTATCATCTCTGTAAAATAAATTCATGGTTTCAAAAGGAATAATTTTATTGTCTTTATCTATAATATGAACACATGATTTTTTAATTGCTCTTACATCAAAATTATAAGCATCTATAAATTGCATAATTATAATTCTAAATAAATTATCGTACCCTAAATTTGGAGCATCAATATTGGGCAAACAACACATAATAGATTTTAATTTCTCTTCAGCAACATCTACAGAGTTTCCTGTACTGAATAATTCAATCATTTTTCCGTGTAAAACATCATCTTGTTCATAAACAATAGTGTTTTTACTATTGTCTAATAAATCTGCAGGATTTACATAACGTGTTAACGGAAAAACTTCTCCTCCTAATTTTAAAGCATATCCCATAACCAAAGCATCTGGATTACAAGGCACAGGAATTAAATCGTCTGAATTAAAAACAGGAGCTTGTTCTAAAATATTCCTTCTTACTTCTGTTAATGTTAATCGATCTGTTTCTGGATTAAAGTTTTCTAATCTTCCTGCTATTTGTGTTGGTTGAAAAGTAACTCCACGAACACATTTTTGTTGCAAAGCGTATTCAATTATTTCTCCCATTTCATGATCATTCAATCCTTTTTGAAGTGTTACGACCAAAGTAGTAGATAAATTCACCTCATTAAGGTTTGCAATTGCCTGTTTTCTTATTTCTGAAAGCTTAGCACCACGCATTTGTTGCAATACCTCATCATTAAAAGAATCAAATTGTAAATAAATTTCAAAATCTGGAACATACGTTTTTAATCTTTTTACAAACGCTTTATCTTTTGCAATTTTAATTCCATTTGTATTTACCATTACATGTTTAATTGGCAAAGATTTTGCGTAATCTAAAATCTCAAAAAACTGAGGATGAATCGTTGGCTCTCCTCCACTTATTTGAACAACATCAGGCTCCTTTTCATTCTTTACAATAGTATCTAACATCGTTTTTATTTCTTCTAAAGTACGATGTCTTCCGTAAGTAGGTGAAGAACCTGCATAACAAGTAGGACATGTTAGATTACATCTGTCTGTTACTTCTAAAACGGTTAAACAAGAATGTTGTTCATGATCTGGACACAAACCACAATCGTAAGGACAACCATAATCAGTTTTTGTATTAAAGGTATAAGGTGTTTCTGAAGGTTTGTTATAATTTCTAATATTTTTATAATATTCAATATCATCAGCAATTAAAACTTTAGAATTCCCATGTTCAGGACAACGTTTTAACATGTATACGTTTTCATTTTCAAATACAATTTTTGCATCTACACGTTTTAAACATTCCGGGCACAAACTCAATGTAAAATCGTAATAAGTATACTTTCTAACAGGCATTTTTCACAGCTTTTAAAATAAATTTATAATAATATAGCCAACAAGTTATACATAATAATTGAATAGAACTTAAACCAAACACAAAAAACTCATTTGGTTTTAAAAACTCAATACAAAAACGAAACAAGAAATATGTTAGCATAAAAATTTTAAAAACAGATCCACTTTGTATCATTCTATTACCATAATTCCTTATTATTAAAAACAAAAAGATTAAAAAAAGCAATTCATATAATGCTAATGGATGTCTTAAAACACCATCTCCTAAATCCATTCCTGCAAAAGAAGAAGTTTTTTTTCCATACGTAAATTCATTTACTCCAGATAAAAAACAACCAATTCTTCCTATAAATATTCCAAGTATAATTGGTAACGTAAATAAATCTCCAGAGGAATTAGGTTCTTTTATTATTTTCTTGGTAACCTCAACACCTAACAAACCTCCAAACAAGCCTCCCATAATTGTTTTTACATTCATGATATAAAGAGGTGAATGATTCAAAATAGTTAAAGGATGTTCTAATATTCCCATAATTCTAGAACCAAAAAAAGCTCCAATAGCAGCTCCAAGAATAATAACTAGTCGATTTGATGAAGGAATAGCATCAACTTTATTTTTTTTTAATATTACATAATATCTATATCCAATAAAAAATGCTAAATACTCTAATATTAAATGAATATTTAGTTTAACGCCAAAAACAAAAGGTTCAAAAGGGATCTCCAAAAAATAAAATATCGATTTAACAAGATGAGACATATCAATTTAAAAAAACTTAAACCGAACTAACTTCAACCAAACTTATAAAAACATTCTCAAAAAAAACACTAATTTTGCAAAAAATTAAATAGTAACGTGATTAAAATAGGCAACATAGAACTTCCTGATTTCCCGCTTTTATTAGCACCAATGGAAGATGTTTCGGACCCACCATTTAGAGCTTTATGTAAAGAAAATGGAGCTGATGTAGTATATACAGAATTTATTTCTTCTGAAGGTTTAATTCGTGATGCTGCTAAAAGCGTAATGAAGTTAGATATATACGAGAAAGAGCGTCCAGTTGGTATCCAAATTTTTGGAGCGAATATGGAGTCAATGTTACGTTCTATAGAAATTGTAGAAAAAACAAAACCAGATATTATTGATATTAACTTTGGTTGTCCTGTAAAAAAAGTAGTTTCTAAAGGAGCTGGAGCAGGAATTCTAAAAGATATTGATTTAATGGTAAAACTTACAGAAGCGATGGTAAAACACACCAGTATACCTGTTACTGTAAAAACTCGTTTGGGTTGGGATCATGACTCTATTCGTATTGTTGAAGTTGCAGAACGTTTACAAGATGTTGGTTGTAATGCAATTTCAATTCACGGAAGAACACGAGCGCAAATGTACAAAGGTGATGCAGATTGGAAGCCAATTGCTGAAGTAAAAAACAACCCAAGAATGCATATTCCTGTTTTTGGTAACGGAGATGTTACCACACCAGAAAGAGCTATGGAAATGCGCGATAAATACGGTTTAGATGGCGCTATGATTGGTAGAGCGGCTATTGGTTATCCTTGGTTTTTTAATGAAATAAAACATTATTTTAAAACTGGTGAATATTTAGCAAAACCAACAATTGCTGAACGTACAGAAATGGCAAGACGTCATTTACAAATGGCAATTGATTGGAAAGGACCTGTTTTAGGTGTTTTTGAAACCAGAAGACATTATACAAACTATTTTAAAGGTATTCCTCATTTTAAAGAATATAGAATGAAAATGGTTACTTCAGATGATGCAAAAGATGTTTTTGCTGCTTTTGATGAAGTAGAAACCAAGTTTGGAAACGCAACAATTTCTGATATAAAATAGTCTTTTAATAGAAAAAAAACTCTCAAATGATTAAAACATTTTGAGAGTTTTTTTGGTTATAATAATTTATTTACTTTAAAATAAACTTTTCAGAAATTCTTGAACTGGCAATTTTTGCTGCAATAAAACCAAGCACTATAATAGTACAAAACACAATACCTAAATTCATCCAACGGAATTCAACCGGATATGGTATTGATGGTATAATCTTAAAAAAACCTGTTACTTGCTGAAATAACACCGCTAAGACTCCAAGAAATAAACCTATTACCAAACCAACAACTGTTAGTAAGAAACCTTGCAACACAAATATTTTTTTTATTTGTTGAATACTTGTTCCTAAATTAAATAAGGTTTTAAGATTGCTTTTTTTATCTATAATCATCATAATTATAGCTCCTATTACATTAAAAAGTGCAATAATTACAATTAGTGTAAATATTAAATAGGATATAAAATTTTCAGTATTTACTACTTTATAATACAACGCATTTAATTCTTCTCTTGTTTCTACTTTATAAGTATCAGCATCTAATTTACGCTGCAACTCAGTTTTAAATGCATTGACATTCTCAGTATCTTTTAACTTAATTTCTATACCTGAAACCTGATTCTCTTTATAATTTAATAAGTTTTGTGCTAATTTTAATTCAGCAAAAACATATTTATTCCTAAACTCTTCCGATCCGTTGTAAACACCAATTACTTGTGTTTTTTGTGAACGAAAAGCATTATTAGGATTCATAAATCCTTTCCCTGGTTTAGGCACATAAATTTCTAAAACTTCCCCAAAACTTCGTATTCCTACAGATAATTTATATGAAATACCATTACCTATAACTACCGTATTTTTAAACTCAGGATTTATCCAAGTTCCTACATTTAAAACAGAGTCTATAGCTATGGTTTTAGTATAATTTTCATCTACACCTTTTATATTCGCTATATGATTTTTCTCCTTATACTTTAAAAAAACACGTTCTTCAACAACTCTAGAAAAGTTTTTGATTTCTTTACTCCCATTTAAAGTTTCTTGAATTTCTGGAGTTATAAAAAAAGTTTTTCCAGTAACAGGACTTATTTTAACATCTGGATCAGATGCGTCTAATAACGAAAAACTAAATGTTCGTAATCCTGAAAAGCCAGATAAAATAACAAATAAGGCTGTAGCACCAACTATAACACCAAAAGTTGCAATTATTGTAATAATATTAATTGCATTGGTACTGCTTTTAGAAAACAGGTATCGTTTGGCAATGTATAGTGAAAAGTTCAAAAGCTTTTGAAAAGTATATTAACGTTTTTGACGTTTTGGTAAAATAGTTGGATTAGTAATTGGGTTTTCATCTTCTCCTTTTAAAGATTTATCAATCTCTTCTATATAATCTAAACTATCATCACCAAAAAACAATAATTCTGGCATTCTACGTAATTGATTCTTGGTCCGTTGTGCCATTTCATAGCGAATAGATGTAGTATTTGATTTTACACCTGCTATAATTTCATCTCTTTTATCAGAAGGAAAAACACTTAAGTAAACTTTAGCAACACCTAAATCTGCAGTTACAGATACTTTAGATACAGATATAATTACTCCTTTCATTCCATCTTGCGCCGCACGTTGTAAAACATCTACCAAGTCTTGTTGTAAAACTCCTGCTATTTTTCTTTGTCTGTTTGTTTCTTCCATGCTGCAAATTTACAGAATATTTTGTGGTGATTTCATTTTTGATTGTTAGTTATTTGTTCTTGCCTGTTTTTTTAATGAAAAATCCTTTGAGATTTAGCTTTAGTCATTACAATTGGAACACTGTGGAAAGAAATAATCTTATAAATTCTAATTCAATTTTAGTTTATCTCTCCAATTAAAAGGTTCCTTCGTGCCTCGCAATGACATTTTGGAATAGTTAGGAAACATGTTTAAAACTTATGGTGTATAAATTTTGTTTTTGATTGCATACATAACCATACCTACTCTATTTCGTACATTTAATTTAGTAAACAAACTATCTCTATATCCATCAATAGTTTTAGGACTCAAAAACATTTTTTCTGCTATTTCTTTATATGTATATTCTGAACATGCAAGTCGCATAAATGTAAGTTCATTATCTTTAAAAGAAACAGAACTTCTATTATTTTTTCCAGAAACTGAATCTAACAACAAATTGGTTACATTTTTAGTATGATAAAAACCATTATCCATTACCTCTACTAATGCTTTTTCTAAAATTTCCTTTTTAGTATCCTTTAATAAATAACCAACAGCTCCGGCTTGTAACATTTTTAAAATGGTATTATCTGCATCTTCTACAGAAAGTGCCATTACATGTACATGCGGATAATGTTCAACAATCCACAAAGTAGTTTCTATACCATTCATTATTGGCATATTAACATCTACTAAAACTATATCTGGAATATTTCTAGGAGAACCTTTAAACTTTTCTGCTACTTCTTTTCCGTTTTTACAGGTATATAATACTTTAAACTTATCAAAAGTATTTACCATACCTTCTATTGCTTGTGAAAGTAATGTGTGGTCATCAACAACAACAACTGAATATTTCATAGTACTTTGTGTTTGGTTTATTTGAAGAGGTTTTTAAAGATAATAATTAATTTGTAATCTTGTTCCTTTATTTATTTCCGAATCGAATTTTATAGTTGCATTTATTAAACTTGCTCTTGATTTTATATTCTGAAGTCCAATCCCTTTTGTAGAAAAATCTTTAATTTCAAAACCTTTTCCATCATCTGCCGCAGTAATTTCTAAAACATCTTTTTGGTAATTTAAAGTAACATCTAAATGAGCAGCTTTAGAATGTTTTATAGTGTTTGAAAAAAATTCTTGTAAAATTCTAAAAATAATAATGGCGTGTTTTTTATTCACCTCTTGTTCTTCTCCTAAAACAGTTAAGCTAGCCGCTATATAATTTAGCCTATTAAATCTTTCTATTTCTAAAGCTAAAGCCTCTTTTAACTTTATGTTGTTTATAAATTCTGGATTTATGAGTTTGGATAAAGCTCTAATTTCTGTTAGTCCTTTTGAAATAGTTTCAGAAACTTCGTCTATATTTTCTGGAGTTGCATTTTGAAGCTGAATTTTAGCTAACGTTAAGAGTTGCCCAATATTATCGTGCAACTCCCAACTAATATTTCTTAACGTTTCTTCTCTAATTTCTATTTGAGTTTCTGCAATCTCTTGCTCAAAACGTTTCTTTTCAATTTCTTTTTCTCGTAATAACTGATTCTTACGTCTTTGGAAAACTGTGAATAATACAATTAGAAAAACAACTATTAATGTTATAATTAATGTTGAAATGATTAATATTCCTCCTTCCTGCTCCATATTAAACCCCAAATTATAAATAAATTCATTAAAATAACCAATATATTTAAAATAAAAAACAAACCTCTATTTTGCATATAATTAATCAGACTAAAAAAGGGGATTGAAGGAAGATAAAAAACAATAAAACCAACAGAAAACCAAAAAGGTAAAAGCTCTTTATAATTTAAAATTTCGTCTGACATTAAAAGTCTTTTCATGTAAAAAAACACAAATAAACTTGTATTTATTCCTCCAAATATTATTAAATAAAAAAATAAGCCCTTATTGAAAATTACAATAATCCAAAAAAAACTAAATACTAACGACAGATAAACAACCATCTTCTTTAATCTTTTTCTTTGGAGTATCAAATAATAGATAGAAGCTATTATATTAAATTGAAAAAACGAATAAATAAGATACAATGTATAACTAGACTTTTTAATGATAATAATATATGCGCCTATTACTTCAACAAGAGAAGATAAAACGAGACAAATTGTTAATAGGAGTAAAAGTTTAGTTTTATATTGCAACAAATATTTACAGCTTAATAAAGCTGTAAATATTTGCATTGATAACTCTATATATTCTAAGTTCATTTAATTACTTAACTGTTATTAATGTGGTGGTGAAATATGACTAAAGTTAGCAACAAAACTTTCAGAATCTTCTGCCAATAAACTCATTTTTGCTGATTTTACTTCTTGTTTCTCTTGTTGTTTTGCTGCTTCATTAGCTTTAAAATCTTTTGCGTTATCATAATTCCAATTATAACCGTAACGCCCTAACCTTTCTTTAAAGGTTACTATTTTCTCTTTAGTAGAATTTACTAAATCAATCAACACTTCTTCTCCATTTACCATTGCTTTTGGTAAATACATAAGGTTTTCATGATTCATATATTCTTTATCTTTGGTTGTATCCTGAGTATATACTCCTTTTACAAAACTAATACCTGTTAGTTTTATTCCTTTTTCATCTGCTAATTTTTCTGCGTATGCTAAATAATTTTTTACATCAGCAAAATTAAATGTATTTACTCTAGAGTCTTCAAAACCGAACATTTTATGATGTGTTTCTGGTCTAGTTTTATCATAAGCGGTTAACATACTTACAATTTCTTTATAACTCAATAAGGTTTCTGGCTTTGTTGGCTCTGGTGTGCTACAATCTGGACAAAAGAATTTACAAATAGATTTTAAAATACTCATAATTTGGTTTTTAATTTGGTTAGAACTCAAAAATACATGCAATTTTTTAAAAAAAAGAAGCCTTTTTAACAACTATAAAGAAAATCAACTTGTTGCAAACAAAAAACAGGAAAAACACTTTTTTACTGTAAGTGTGTTTCCTGTTTAACTTTGAGTGTTTTGATTTTGAATATGATTAGTGAGGTGGAGATAAATTAGTTCTATTAGGTGCTCCACTGTTTTTATAATTGATAGAACACTTCATTCATTTCGATGACAAACTGAACGTCATTGCGAATAAAACGCAGTGGAATGTGATGTATTGAGCGAAGCCGAAATAAAGCAATCTGTATAAATAACACTTCTAATTACAATCGTAGTTCCATATAAACAGATCACTTCGTGCCTCGTGATGACGAATAAAAAAAACTTCCTATTTTTACAGCATGGATAAAATAGAACACATTGGAATTGCAGTTAAAGATTTAGAAAAATCTAACAGTCTTTTTGCTTCGTTATTTGGTGAGCCACATTATAAAATGGAAGAAGTAGCTAGTGAAGGTGTAAAAACTTCCTTTTTTAAAACTGGCCCAAATAAAATAGAATTACTAGAAGCTACCAAACCCGATAGTCCGATTGCAAAATTTATAGAAAAAAAAGGAGAAGGAATTCATCATATTGCTTTTGCTGTTGATGATATTGTAAGTGAAATTGCACGTTTAAAAAAGGAAGGTTTTACCGTTTTAAATGAAACACCTAAAAAAGGTGCAGACAACAAACTGGTTGCATTTTTACACCCAAAAACAACAAATGGAGTTCTAATAGAATTATGTCAAGAAATTGTATAATTTCTATATTTTTTAATTACAAATAGAACTTATGAAATCTTTATTTTATTTATAACACACCGGTTTGGTTTTATATAGATTCTTATAAACCTTAAAAACTTACCAACTTTATAAATTCGCTAACAAAAAAATGATAATTGTTTGTTATCTTGCCAAGCAGAAACTTTAAAAAACTATGACCTCATCTTTTGATTCTTTTCAAAAACGACGCTTACATTCTTCGTATGCTTCTGTGGTGATTAGTATTGCCTTGGTTTTATTAATGATTGGTGTATTGTCTTTGGTTTTATTAAAATCTACCAAAGTTGCCAACCATTTTAAAGAAGAAGTAGTAGTTTCTTTATTTTTAAAAGATAGCATCACCAAAAAACAAACTGAAAACTTACGTGAGTTTTTAACAAAAGAAAAGTTTACCAAAACTATTTTTTATATTTCTAAAGAAAGTGCAGCAAAAGCGTATAGCGAAGATTTAGGTGAAGATTTCTTGGAATTTCTAGGAAAAAACCCTTTAAAAAACTGTATTGATCTATATTTAAATGCCGATTATGTTACTCCTGAAAAAATGATTGATCTTGAGAAAAGCTTGAGTAAAAATCAATTTATATCAGAAGTTTCTTATAACAAACCATTGGTAGAACAACTGACAAAAAACATAAAAAAAATAAGCTTATGGCTTTTAATTTTAAGTGGCTTTTTTAGTTTAGTTGCTGTACTATTAATTAATAGCTCTATTCGTTTATCTATTTACGCAAAACGCTTTAATATTAAAACGATGCAAATGGTAGGTGCTACTAAGAGTTTTATTAGGAGACCTTTTATTTTACAAAGTATTAAACTAGGCTTACTAGCTGCAGTTTTAGCGTTAATTGGCTTAGCTGTTATTATTTATAATTTAGATAAAAACATTCCAACACTAGAACTATTAAAAGACTATATTTCTTTAGGATATGTAGCTGCTGTTGTTGTTGTTATTGCCTTTGTTTTAACTTGGCTAAGTACATTTTTTGCAACACAACGATTTTTAAATTTACAAACAAACGATTTGTATTATTAATATGAAAGACGATAACAAACCTCAATTTTTATTTGGGAAGCGTAATTACACTATTATGCTTATTGGTATAGCCGTAATTGCTTTAGGTTTTATTTTAATGGCAGGTGGCGGAAGCGACGACCCAAAAGTATTTAATCCAGATATTTATAACTGGCAACGAATTCGTTTGGCGCCAGCACTTGTTATTATTGGTTTAGGTATTCAGATTTATGCTATTTTAGCCGATCCTAAAAAATAAATTATGGATATTTTAGAAGCAATAATACTTGGAATCATCCAAGGTCTCACTGAGTTTTTACCAGTTTCATCAAGCGGGCATTTAGAATTAGCTAAAGCTATTTTAGGAGACAACTCTGTTCCAGAAGAAAGCTTAACCTTTACCGTTATTTTACATTTTGCTACCGCATTAAGTACGCTTGTTATTTTTAGAAAAGAAGTAGCTGAGATTTTTCAAGGATTATTTCAATTTAAATGGAATGATCAAACTAAATTTTGTTTGAAAATTGTTATTTCTATGGTTCCAGCTGTAATTGTTGGTTTATTATTTGAAGAACAATTAGAATCATTTTTTGGTGGTAAAATATTATTAGTTGGAGCTATGTTATTAGTTACAGCTTTATTATTACTTTTAGCAGATAGAGCTAAAAAAACAGATAAAAATGTTTCCTTTTCTAACTCATTAATAATTGGTGTTTCTCAAGCTATTGCTATGTTACCTGGAATTTCTCGTTCAGGAGCTACAATTTCTACATCTGTTTTATTAGGTATAGATAGAACAAAAGCCGCTCGTTTTTCTTTTTTAATGGTAGTCCCTTTAATTTTCGGAAAAATAGCTAAAGATCTTTTAGGAGGTGATATTAATCTTCAATCTTCTGAAATTGTACCAATGGGAGCTGGTTTTATTGCCGCTTTCTTTTCTGGTTTACTTGCCTGTACTTGGATGATTTCTTTAGTTAAAAAGAGTAAACTTTCTTATTTTTCAATTTATTGTGCTGTTGTTGGTGTTATTGCCATTACATATGCTTTATTTAATTAAATTTAGATGAATACTGCTGAAGATTTTAAAAACGGACAAGTTTTATTAATTGATAAACCTTTAGAATGGACTTCTTTTCAGGTAGTAAATAAACTACGCTGGCATATCCGAAAACGTTTTGATATTAAAAAGATAAAAGTTGGTCATGCTGGAACTTTGGATCCATTAGCTACTGGTTTATTAATTATATGTACTGGTAAACAAACCAAAAACATAACTACGTATCAAGGACAAATAAAAGAATATACGGGTACGTTTGTTATTGGAGCAACAACACCTAGTTACGATTTAGAAACTGAGGTTGATAAAACGTTTCCTACAGAACATATTACTACTGATTTAATTCATAAAACTACCGAACAGTTTTTAGGTAAAATCCAGCAAAAACCACCTATCTTTTCTGCTATTAAAAAAGAAGGAAAACGCTTGTATGAATTAGCTCGTAAAGGTGAAACTACAGAAATAAAAGCAAGAGAAGTTGAAATTACAGCTTTTGAAATCACAAAAATAGCATTACCAAATATTGAATTTCGTGTGGTTTGTAGTAAAGGAACCTATATTCGTTCGTTAGCTTATGATTTTGGATTGGCATTAAATTCTGGTGCTCATTTATCAGTTTTAAGACGTACAAAAATTGGTGATTATTCTGTAAATAATGCTTTAAGTGTTGATGCCTTTATTGAAAAAGTAGAACAATAAAATTATTCTTTTAATTTTTTGGTAGCTTTTTGCAAACCTACTTTAGCAATACTATCTGCAGGTAACATTAACAAAGCTTTCTTATAAAAATAAACAGCATTTTTCCAATGCTTGTTTTCAAACTGATCGTTTGCGTCTTCCATATACACATTATATTTTTTTGTATATTCTTGCAATCTTAAGACTTCTGTTTTAATTTTTTGCTCTTTTTCTAATGTTGAATAAAAATCAGAATACAATTTTGTAATTGAAAAAATCACAAACACAATAACAACCAGAAATACATTATTTCTTATACGTACTTTTGCTGCCTTGTTTTTTATTTTAAGTTTTAAAACTCTTAATTCTTCTTGAGAAACATTTTTAAATTCTAACGCTCCTCTTACTGGACTTAACAATTCTCTCTTTCTTTCTGAAATACTTTTACTTCTATTGAAAATTCCTTTTTTGCGTAATAATTTTCGATTATTTCTAATAATCGTATTCATAGCTTGCATACTTCCTTCTCCTCCCATATAAATCAATTTAATATAGGACGTGATTTTACACAAGATGTTACATTTATAAGTTTTGCAACTAAAAAAACCTCAATCCAATTATAAAATTGAATTGAGGCTCATTAAATTTTACTATAAATTTTAAAGCTTACTTCTTTATAAATTTCGAAGCTCTGTATCCTTCTACCTTTAAAAAGTAAATTCCTTTTGAATACTCCATTAAATCAATTCTTTCATTTACTAACACTCCTTTATTTAATTGCTTTCCTAAAAGATCGTAAATACCGTAATTAGCATTTAACAAGTGAGCAGGAACAGTTATAAAATCGTTAGCAGGATTAGGATAAGCCTTAAATGTTCCTAAACTAACATCATTTAAACCTAGAACACCAGAAGTATAAGCTATTACTGGAGATAATACTGTTTGTTCGTTTTGAACATACACACTCTTACCTGAAACATTTTCACTTCCAGCAATAGTTATTTCTACTTGATAGTTTCCATATTCAGAAGGAATAAAAAAGCTATTCGTTGCTCCTTGTATTCTTGTTTGTGTATCTACATTTATCCATTGGTAAGAAGTTGCATCTTTATAATTTGCATCTAATCCACCATCTTCTCTTTCAGCAACACTATTATCTATATCAACCTGAACAATAGTTACAGAAAAAGCGATAGAACTACAACCGTTCGCATCTGTAGCTACAATCTCATAAACTCCAGGAGCTAAATCATAAAAAATATCCCCAACAGAAATTTCATCTCCGTTTAAATAAATTGTGTATGTATACGGAGCATTTCCTCCTACTGAACCTAAACTTATACTTCCACTTGCTAAATTACCACTAGAAGTTACGGTTACCGAATTTATAGTGACAACCTCTGGTTCTTCCAATACAATATTTACAATTTGAAAACAACCGTTCGCATCTTGAACTGTTACTTGATAAGAACCAGCTACTAAATTGGTAAACGTATCAGCTGTTTGAGAAACTCCTAAATCAGACAATTCATAGACATAGCTTCCTGCACCTCCTGTTGCATATAAGTAAATTACACCATCAGATGAACCATTACACGTTGGGTTTTCATATTCATATGATAATTCTAAAAACTCAGGTTCTAGAACTGTTACAAATTCTGATATTGTATTGAAATCATTATCAGTTATCATAACTTGATATTGTCCAGCTGAAAGACTTGTAAATGTAAAACTAGATTGATCAGAAACAACATCAATTATAGTTTCTCCATTATCTAAAGTTAATTGATATCTATAAGGAGCAATTCCACCTGACACAACTACGTCTACCAAACCATTTGACTCTCCATAACATGAAAGATCTGTAGCTGATAGAGTAACAAAATCTAAATCTGAATTACTATCATCAATAACCACATCGGTAACCTCTGTAAAACAACTATTAGAATCTCTTGCAACATAAGAATAAGTACCAGCTTGTAAATTTTCAAAATTATTTTCGACTTGATAAGTTGTACCTCCATCAATACTATATTCATAAGGCGGAGTTCCACCAGATGCTAGAAGACTCAGAGTTCCATTTCCAGAATCTCCGCTAGAACTTACAATAAGCTGACTTGGCTCATTTAACACAATAGTTTCAACCGTAAAACATCCGTTTTGATCTTGGACTGTTACTTCATAAGAACCAGCTACTAAATCTGTAAATGTATTACTTGATTGAAAAACTCCTGAACTAGATAATTGATATATATATTCTCCTGTTCCTCCTGATGCATATAAATAAATAGTTCCATCTGATGAACCATTACAACTTAAGTTTTCATATTCATAAGAGACTACCAAAGGCGAAGGTTCTAAAATCGTTATCCACTCTGATACTGAATTCAAATCATTATCTGTTACTTTAACTTGATATTGTCCAGCTGAAAGATTTGCGAATGTGTAACTTGATTGTTCAGAAACAACATCAATTATAGTTTCTCCATTATCTAAAGTTAATTGATATCTATAAGGAGCAATTCCTCCTGATAAAACTACCTCTATTAAACCATTTAATTCTCCAGTACAAGAAACATCAGTAGTAGATATACTTATATCTAACGTTGGAATTTCTTCTACTATAATTAAAATATTTGCTGTATCAATACCTCCATTCCCGTCGCTAATTATATAAGGAATTACCTCTGTTCCACTAAAACCAGTTACTGGAGTAAAAGTTATCACACCTGAAACTACTGTTACTATTCCGTTTGCTACTGGAATCGTTACATCTCCTGCTGTAACATCTACGCCGTTAATTGATATTACTATTAAAGTGTCTCCATCTAAATCGCTATCTGAGTCTAATGGACTAAGAACAACAGCTGTATCTTGAACCGTTGTGTAATAATCATCTACAGCAACTGGACTATTATTTACAGCATCTATAACTATGCTTGTGTTAGAAAAAGCACAACCATTAGAGTCTGTTACAACTGAAGAATATGTTCCTGCTGATAAATTCGTAAATAAATTATTATTTTGATATGTTATTCCTCCATCAATACTGTAAACGTAAGGAGGTATTCCACCTACTGTGTTTTGTATCTCAATACTGTTTTCAGCAATTAAAACTGCTTCTGATGATATTGCTGCAGGCTCTAAAATTTCTATAGTGCTTACTTCTGATTGATTTGTTTCGTTATCTGTAACCTTAATAGTATAAGTACCTGCATTTAGGTTTGAAAAAGTAAATATACTTTCATTTACTGTAACTGTATTCAAAACAGTATTATCAATTAAAAGCTCATAAGTATATGGTCCAACTCCATTATTTACTTCAAAAGATATATTTCCACTAGCATCATTATAACATGATAAATCAACTGATGTTAATGAAATTGTTAAACTTGGAATTACATCTACAGAACCAAGAGCTGCTGTACATCCATTGGAATCTATTACAGAAGGGAAATATGTAATCCCAGGAATTAAGTTTTCAAAAACAAATCCAGATTGATAAGTAACACCACCATCTATACTATATTGGTATGGAGGAATTCCTCCTATAACATTTTGTATCTCTACACTATTATTAGTTAAAATTGTTTCTGCTAATATTTGTGTTGGACTAATAATAGTTACAGTATCTTCTATAGTACAATTGTTAGCATCAATAACTTTTATATAATAATCACCATCAGATAGACTTGTAAAAACATAATTATTTGAAGTCCCCAAAAAAGTATTGACTACATTACCTGTTAGGGCATCTGTAATTTCAAAAGTATAAGGTGGGCTTCCACTTATTACAGAGATATTTACCTCTGATAAATCTCCAAAACAAGTAGCCTGATTTACGGTTGTTGTAAAACTAACTAACTCTGGTTCTGAAATTGTAACAGTATTTATCAGTTCTGTAAAACCAGTTTCTCCATTATTATCTCTAACATACACATCGTATACACCAGAAAAAAGGTTATCAATAATATTGGAAGTTGTAAAATCTGTTGGTGAAATAGAATTTCCTGAAGCAACGATTGCATACACATAATTTCCATCTCCACCTGATGCTTCTATCAAAATTTCGCCATAAGAAACACAATCTAATCCAGTGACAGTAATATTGGCTGCTAACGATTGTCCATGGGATTGTAAAATTTGAATAAATAGGAATAATAATAGTAGTTGTTTTTTCATAATTGGGGTTATTAGTTTAGATTAATTATCTCAACAAAGATATATTATCAAACTAGCCCTAAAAAAAAACACTATATGCTTTTTATAAAAAAACAGCTATATTAACTATCTGTAATTAGCAACTCCAAGAAAATCTTATATGCTTTTTATAAAAAGCGACTATACCAACTATCTGTAATTGGAACTTCCCAATAATTTTCTAATTCTTCTTTAGTTTGAATTAAATTATTAAAAACTATTGTCTTATCGTTTACAGATTTACTTTTTAGTAATTTCCTAAACTCCTTTACATCTTTATATTGAATAAATTCTCCTTGTTTAAAACACACATTCATTCTATCTAACAACTCAATATCATATTCTTGTTGTAGCTCTAAAACGAAAGCTACTTTAGCATCAATATCAATATTAGACAACTGTGAAATCTCATCAGCATAAAAAACTACAAAACGATTATGTAATAATTGAAAAGAAGCTTTAAAGTTATCGTCTTCACTTTTCCAACTGGAAACAAAACTCATCAACTTCTCATTTAGTTCTTCTAGTTCTTGAGGATAAAACTTTCTGCTACTTGGATAAATCCAAATACGTGCATCTTCAGGTAAGACTTCTTGATTTACAAACATTTTGCAAATATAGATAAAGAAAAACCTTTTAATGTGAGATATCTTTTTATTGTTGTACTAAATCAAGTCTGAAAATACTTTTCAAGTTATTTTAATCTTTCTTCTCAAGAAAAAACAATTAAAATTATGTAATTTTACCACATTAACGTATCGCTTAATGAATTATAAAATCTTTTTTTACGTAGTACTACTCTCACTTATCTACAATTGTAAAAGTGACAAGAAACAGAAATTAGAAATAATAAAAAAAAGTAACAAAGATATTCTTGTAAAGCATAAATCATTCTCTTCAATAAACAAGGACTCTTATGAAAAAATAAATTCATGGAAATCTTATGAAAATTTCAAAGAATTCATCCAAAGATTTGAAAATATTTCTCCAAATGAAGCATTTGCTAATGTTAAGGAGTTAAAAAGCTTAACCGAAACTTTAAAGGATAGTTTAACTATTTATGAATTTAAAACCCCTGCATTTAAAGCAAGGTTAAATGTATTGGAAAATGAAGTTTTAAGATTAGATGACATGGCAGATATTCCTGCTATTACCTCAACCGAAGTTAATCTACAAATAAACAAAATATTTCTTGTTTTTAGTAGTTTAAATGAAAAAATAAATGCTTTACACGATCAAGAAGCACTTGAAGAGGAGATTAATCTAGATACTTTTTTTAAAGTTGACTCATTACAATAAAAAAACACCTTCTTACACTTTATAACAACTATCATCTTTTCTAGATATATTTTAAAACTTCAAAATAAATTCTGTTTTTATTTTAATATTTTAATCTAAAAAATGATTACATCATAAAAACAGAGAACACTATAAATCAACTTCTTGAACACTAAATTTAGGCTTTCAGAAAAAATATTTAAGATGAATTATAAGTAAAAAAACAAAAGGATTCTCTATTTTTGTTGTCCCTTTTCACATATTTATTACAAAAATAATACAACATGAACAAAATAATTACTTTTTTAGCAATTTCAAGTTGCTTTTTTGGATTCTCACAAATTCAAAATAATGCTCCCTGGAACAATAACGATGAGCAACAAAAAACTTCAAAAAAGAAAACCCTAACAGAAGTTTCTAAAGCTGCAGAAACCTATTTCAATACTATTGATATTGATAGGAATAAAAAAGGTAGCGGACTAAAACCATTCAAAAGATGGGAATATAATTGGTCTAACTATTTAAATGAAGATGGCACAATTGCTCCTGCTAAAGATTTATGGAATGCTTGGGAAGAAAAAAAAGCATTAAATGCCTCAAGTGAAGCTAGAATTAATGACAATAGTGACTGGAAACCAATGGGGCCTTATAATAATTCTAACACTTTTGCTACAGGTACAGCAATTCAACAAAGAGGTCAAGGACGTATCAACGCTATTGCTGTTGACCCGCAAAACTCTAACACTTATTATATTGGTGCACCAGCAGGTGGAATATGGAAATCTACTGATGCTGGTTTAAACTGGATTCCTTTAACTGATTATTTACCCCAAATAGGTGTTTCTGGTATTGCTATAGACCCAACTGATTCCAACATTATTTATATAGCGACCGGTGACGATGACGCTAACGATTCTTATGCTGTTGGTGTATGGAAGTCTACTGATGGAGGTTCCACTTGGAATTCTACAGGAGATATCCCTGGTGATCCAAATTCAATGAATGAAATATATATTGACCCTACAAATTCACAAACAATATTGGTTGCCACAAGTACTGGAGTTCAAAAATCGATAAATGGAGGAACTACTTGGACTACCAAATTATCTGCAAATATTGAAGATTTAAAAATGAAACCAGGCGATTCTTCAACCTGGTACGCCTTATCTGATGACACCTTTTACAAGTCTACAAATTCTGGTGAATCTTTTAATGAAGTTGCTATTACTGAATTAACAGGATCAACAAGATTAACCATGGACGTAACCATTGCTAATCCTGATTATATCTATATCGTTAGTGCTGGTTCTTCAAATGCCTTCAATGGTATTTATAAATCTACAGACAGTGGAGATACTTTTTCAAGAACAGCTGAAACTAACGATATATTTAACAGCACACAAGCATGGTACGACTTGGCTTTAACAGTTTCTTCTGAAGATGAAAACATTATTTATGTTGGTGTTTTAGATATCTGGAAATCCACAGATGGAGGTGACAATTTTTCACAAATGAATCAATGGAATAATTACTTCCAAACCTCTTACACACATGCAGATATTCATTTTTTACGCTTTATAGATGGTAAATTTTTTGCAGGTACTGATGGTGGAATATATGTTTCTACTGATGAAGGAAATAATTTCACAGATCTTACCAAAAACTTAGCCATTAGTCAATTTTACAGAATTTCTGTTGCTTCTGATAAACTTGATGTTGTTGCTGGTGGGCTACAAGATAATGGTGGTTTTGGTTTTAATGGAACAGAATGGAATAATTACCATGGAGGTGACGGTATGGAAGGTATTGTTAACCCTAATGATTCACAAATATTTTACGGATTTACACAATACGGAGGATCTTTAAACATCTCCTATGACCAAGGTACTTTAGGCTCAACACGTGTTGGTGCACCAAGTGCTGAAACAGGAACAAATGACGATGGAGGTAATTGGATAACACCCCTAACTATCAATAAAGAAGGTGAATTATACGCTGGTTACAGTCAATTATATAAGCTAGAAAACAATGCTTGGACAAAAGTATCCACTGGAATTTTTGGAGGAAATTTCAATACACTAACAATTGATCCTAATGATAGCGACTATATATATGTAACAGTTAACGACGTACTCTATAGAAGTACAAACAAAGGACTTAGTTTTCGCCGTATCTCTTTTTCAAACGGAACCATTAATTCTATTGAAATAAGTAAGAACGATTCGGATACTGTATGGATCGTAACTGAAAATGGAGTATTTAAGTCAACTAACTTTACAGAATCTTCTAGAACTTTTACTGATATCACAGGGAATTTACCTTCTGAAAACAAGCTGGTAATTAAACATCACGAAAGAAGTAACAACAACACTGTTTACCTTGGAACTACTCTTGGTGTTTATTATATCAATGATGACTTAACAGAATGGCAAGTTTTTGATAACGGATTACCTAACTTGCAAATTAGAGATTTAGATATTAACGAAGAAGACTCTAAGTTATATGCTGGTACATATGGTAGAGGTCTTTTCAGAACAGATATACCTAGTACTCTACCCGATAATGATATTCGTCTTATATCTATAAACGGACTTGATAACCCTGTTACTTGTGAAAACCAAGTAACTCCAGAAATAACAATTAAAAACCAAGGAACAAACACTATAACTAAAATAATAGTTAACTATTCTTTTTCTGACGGAACGAGTAACAGTTATGAATGGACAGGAAACCTAAATTCTGAGGAAGAAACGAATATACTTTTACCAGAAATTTTTAGTAACACAGTCGGTAAAGAAACTTTAAGTATTCAAACTACAATTGATAATGATACGTATGAATCAAACAACTCTGGGAGTATTGATTTTATAATCAACAGTAACAACTCTAGTCCTTTAATAGTAAATACTTTTGAAGATCCAAGCGACGCGCTAAATACCGACACAACTAATAACTCTACGATGTGGGAGCTAGGTAACACAGACAAGACATTACTAAGTACACCTAATGGAAATAACGCATATAACACAGTACTATCTGGCGAGTATCCTATATCAACAATTGGATACTTATATACAAAATGTTATAATTTATTAACTGTTAACAACCCTGTTCTTAAGTTTAATATGGGGTTTGACACTGAGGATGATTATGATTACCTTACATTGGAATATTCTATCGATGAAGGAAACAACTGGGAAATACTTGGTAGCTCTTCTGATTCTAATTGGTATAATAGTTCTTCAACAGAAAATGGATTACCTGGTAAACAATGGACAGGAGAAGGAGAAAACATTAATCCTTCAGACAACTTACCTAATGGTACTAATAAAGAATACAGCTATGACCTAAATTCTTTTGCAAATCAGTCTAATATTATTTTTAGATTTAAATTCTTTTCTGATGGAGGTACAACAGAAGAAGGAGTTGTTATTGATGATTTAGTTATTTCAGGAACATTATCTACTAACGATTCTTTATTTTTAAACGGTGTAGCCGTTTACCCTAATCCATCTGAAGATATTTTCAATATCAACAGAAATGATTCTGAAAAACTAAACATTAGAATTATAGATATTACTGGTAAAGAAGTTTTCGTTAAAAAAGATATCACAACTGAAAACTACCAATTAGACTTAAGTAATTTCTCTAAAGGAATTTATTTATTAAATATGTCTTCTAATGGTAAAACTTCAGCAAGTAAACTAATACTTAAATAAAGTATTTTACACATAAAAAAGAGCCTTCAAAACAATTTTGAAGGCTCTTTTATTTTACAGTATATTTAAACTCATTATTCACCTAATTCAAAACAATTATGAATAAAATATTCACACTTTTTCTTTTATCTATTTTATTGAATTGTAACGCTCAAAACACAACTAACAATGATTTAAACACAGAAAGAACAATTACTAATATATTAAACAATTGGCACAAAGCTGCGGCTAATGCTAATTTTGATAATTATTTTGAAGCAATGGATACAAATTCTATTTTTGTTGGTACTGATGCTAAAGAAGTTTGGAGTAAAAAAGAGTTTAAAAATTTTAGTAAACCTTTTTTTGACAAAGGAAAAGCATGGAGCTTTACTACTTTAAAAAGAAATATTTATATCCATTCATCTAAAGAAATTGTTTGGTTTGACGAAATTTTAGACACATGGATGGGAATTTGTAGAGGATCTGGTGTACTTGAAAAAGTAAACAATCAATGGAAAATAAAACACTATGTTTTATCTGTTACCGTACCAAACGAAGACATAAAACCAGTTATTAAAATTAAACAAGAAAAAGATGCTTTACTCATAAAAGACTTAAAGAACTAACTCATTAACTACTTTAAAAATCAAGTTTGATTCATATCCCCTATATCGAACATAATCAACAACCTTTTTTTTACGTTTGTAAATATTTGATTCAGTAATTGAATCATTTTTTTTGTTTACCAACTCATATAAAGTCGCTATATATTCATCTTCATCTATTTCTTTTAAGGCAGTTTTTATATTGTATGCAGAAACATCTCTAAATTTTAATTCGCGGATAATACGCTCTTTCCCCCATTTTTTTATTCTGAATTTACCTCTAGCAAAACTCTTAGCAAAACGCTCTTCATTTAAAAAGTTATCTTGTAACAAGCTTAGTAAAATCATTTCCCTTGCTTCTGGAATTACTCTATACTCTTTAAGCTTACTTTCTACTTCTTTATGACACCTATCTTGGTAGACACAGAAGAACTCTAACTTCTTTTTAATCTCATGAACAGTAAATACTTTTTTACTCATACTACAAAAATACAACCTCTGTTTTAATTTGATAAAAAACAAAAGACTGAAAAGCAGAATACTTTTCAGTCTTTAATAATTTTAAAATTACTTTTTTACTCTATAATATCTTTATGAATAATACCAATTTCATCTACCTCATCAACAGTGTTTCCAAAATCTTTAATCCACATTTTTAAACGTGTTATTAAATAGAATAAAATAGGAACTACAATTAACGTTAAGAATGTAGCTATTATCAATCCATAAATAACTGTCCAAGCTAAAGGCCCCCAAAAAATAACATTATCTCCTCCAAAATAAATATGGGGATTTAATTCATTAAACAAGCTAAAGAAATTAATATTTAACCCAATTGCTAAAGGTATTAAACCTAAAATAGTTGTAATTGCTGTTAATAATACTGGACGCAAACGTGCTCTACCAGCTTTAACAATACTTTCAAACAAGTTTTCTCTACTTAAATATTCATCATCACCTAAACCTTCTTCTGCTTTTCTTCTATTAATTAGTAACTGTGCATAATCCAGCAAAACAACACCATTGTTTACCACAATACCTGCAAGTGAAATAATTCCCATCATCGTCATCATAATAACAAATGGAGCTCCAGAAATCACCAATCCACCAAATACACCTATAAAACTTAAGAATATAGCGATCATGATTATACCTGGTTTAGAAACAGAGTTAAATTGGAAAATCAAAATAAAGAAAATTAATGCTAAACCTGTAAAAAATGCTCCAACTAAGAACATCATTTGTTTATTCTGTTCTTCAATTTGTCCTGTATAATCAATTTTAATTCCTTTAGGTAAGTCTTTAAAATTCTTCATTTCTGATTGAATTTTACCAACAACTGCAGCAGCATCTGTTTCTCCAGCTGATAAAGCTGAATACACTGTTACTACCCTTTTTACTTTTTTATGCTTAATAGCACTAAAACCAGAACTATTACTTTTGGTTGCCACAGCAGAAACAGGAATCTCTTTTGTTTTACCAGAAGACATATCTTTAAAAATTATATTCTGATTAAAAATAGCACTCTCGTTATATCTATCTTCTTTATTGAAACGCACATAAATATCGTAATCTTCACCATTTTCTTTATAAATACCTGCTTTATTCCCAAAAATAGATGCTCTTAATTGTTGACCTACCTGACCAGTACTTACACCTAATTCTCCAGCTTTTTCTCTATCAACTAAAACTTGCATTCCTGGTTTATCCTTGTTAACATCAATCTTTAACTCATCAATTCCAGAAATACTTTTTTCGTTAATAAAATCACGCATTCTTTCTGCTGTTACAATTAACTCCGCATAATCATCACCTTTAATTTCAATGTTAATAGGATGACCAACTGGTGGTCCATTTGCATCTTTTTCTACAGAAATTAAAACTCCTGGATAAATACCAACTAAAGCAGTTTGAACTTTCTGACGCAACAATTCACTATCCAAACCATTTCTATACTTATATTCACGCATAGAAGCTGTAATCTTACCTTTATGTGGCATTTCTGCAGCAGAACCTCCATCTGTTTGTGGATTTCCCGCTCCTTCTCCAACTTGAGAAACAACACTTTCTACCATAAAATTAAAATCACCATCCATATAAACATCATCATATAACGCATCAGCAACTTTTTTTTCTATCTGCTTCGTTATTTCGTTTGTTTTTTGAATATCTGTACCTTCAGGATATTCTATATAAACAATAATCTGATTTGGCTTATTATCTGGAAAAAATTCTACTTTAGTTCGTTGTGTAGCTAATGACACTACAAAAACTCCAATAGAAGCTATTAGCAAAATAAAAGTACTAAAAAACAAAACATAAGGTCTCCAACCACTTAAAGCTCTTTTTAATTGTCTTTCGTACCAGTTTTCTAATTTAGGTAATATTCTATTTTGAAATGCATTAGCCCAATTTCTTAAAAACAATCTATAAACCCACAACATTATTGCAGTAAATATCATTAGCGTTCCTAAACCTCTGTATGCTCCACCTGTTAATAAAACAATAACACCAAGAAATGTCATAACACTTGTTAATATGATAATTCTTTTAATTGGCATATTTTCATCTTCTATACTCATATACTGAGATACTAATACAGAGTTAAAGAAAATAGCAACCAATAATGAAGATCCTAATACTGTTGATAAAGTTATAGGTAATAAAACCATGAATTGCCCCATAACACCAGGCCAAAGTCCTAATGGAATAAAGGCTGCTACAGTTGTTGCTGTAGAAATAATAATAGGAAAAGCAATTTCACTAATCCCTTTTTTAGCAGCTTCCACTCTTCCCATTCCTTCTTCATCCATCAAACGGTATACATTTTCTACAACTACAATTCCGTTATCTACCAGCATTCCAAGTCCCATGATAAGCCCAAAAAGAATCATGGTATTCATGGTATAGCCTAACATATTTAATATCATTAAAGACATAAACATAGACATTGGTATAGCGAATCCCACAAAAATTGCATTTTTAAATCCTAAGAAAAACATCAATACAACTACCACCAAAATAACTCCAAAAATGATGTTATTTACTAAGTCATCTACCTGACCAATTGTTTTAGATGATTGATCATTACTTATAGTTACTTCTAAATCTTTAGGGAAATAATTTGCATTTGCCTCTTTTACAATTTCTCGTATTTGCTCAGCAGCTGCAACCATGTTTTTACCAGCTCTTTTTTTAACATCAAGCATTACCACTTCTTCTCCTCTTTCACGAGCGAAAGTTGTTTTTTCTTTGTCTTTAAAAGCTACAGTTGCTACATCTCTAAGATAAATAGGTGTATTAAATTCTGATTTTACAACAAAATTCTCTAATTCTTTAGGTGTACCAATTTCACCAATAATCCTAACAGTTCTTCTTTGTCCACTTGTAATAAAATTACCTGCAGACATAGTTACATTTCCATTTGAAATTGCAGAAGAAATATCGTTAAAACTTACTTTTGCAGCCATCATTTTATAAATATCTACAGCAACTTCAACTTCTTTATCTTGAGCCCCACGGATATCTACTTTTTTTATTTCTTCTAAATCTTCTATTTCATCTTGTAAATACTCTCCAAATTCTTTTAATTTATAAACTGGGTAATCACCAGAAATATTAATATTTAAAATTGGCACCTCTTCGGACATACTTAATGCAAACGTATTGGGTTCTATTTTTGCTCCATTAAACGTTGGCCAATCTTCACTAGAAGTTTCTGTTGCTATCTCATCTTTTACACTTTGTTTTGCTTGTTCAACAGTAATACTTTCGTCAAACTCTACAATTACAATAGAATAATCTTCTTGAGACGTTGATGTTACTTCTACCACATTACTAATCCCTTTTAATTTATCTTCTAAAGGATCTGTAATTAACTTTTCTATATCTTCCGCAGTATTCCCTGGAAACACAGTACTTACATAAATTTTAGTTTCTTTTATCTCTGGAAAATTCTCTCTAGCCATACTAAAGTATGCAGAAATTCCATAGAAAAACAACACTAACATTATTACATAAATAGTTGTTTTGTTACCAATCGCCCAAGAGGATAATTTAAAATCTTTATCTACATGTTTTTTTTGCTCTGTCATCAGTATTTTTTTTATTTATTGATAACTTTTACTTCTTGTCCATTCTTTACACTACGAGCTCCTTCTTGAATAATTTCTCTACCAACAGATAAATTTTCTAAAACTTCAATAAAATCTCCTTGAGTTTTCCCTGTAGTTATAATTACTCTTTCTGTAACAGCTACGTTATTTGCTTTTTTATCTTTAATTGCATAAACAAATTGTTCTCCTTTTGAATTTTCAGAAATAATACTCTGTGGAATTAAAACAGCTTTTTCAGATGTATAATCATTAATTTGAAGCTTTGCAGTTAAGTTTGGTTTAATATTTCCATCTTTATTATCAACAGGAACCTCTATTTTAAAAGACCTATTATCTGGATTAATAAAGCTCCCCACTTGTTTAACCTTACTACTTGTAGACTTTCCTAAAATTGGAAATAACACTTTTACTTCTTTGTTTTTTGTGATACTTGCAATATATCTTTCTGGAACTTCAGCTTCTACATACATGTTATTAAGGTTAACAACTCTAAAAATTTCTGATCCCATACCTGGAGCCACAACAGTTCCTGGCTCTTTAATAACATCATCTATAACACCTGAAAACGGTGCCCTTACTAAGGATTTAGCTTGTTGTTTCTTTAACTGATCTAAAGTGTTTTTTTGAGACTCATAATTTGTTTTTGCTTGTAAGAATTGAATCTCTGATCCAATTTTTTGTTCCCATAAACGCTTTTGACGTTCAAAAGTTGTTTTTGCCAGCTGAGAAGTAGCTTCAAGTTGCGCTACTTGATTACTCATACCTCCATCATCAATAGATGCTAACAACTGACCTTTTGCAACGCGCTGACCTTCTTTAACATATATTTTTCTTAAAATACCTGGCATTTCTGGATACACTAAAATATTCTGCTTTGTTTTTACATCTCCCTGAATCTCAACAAAATGATTGAACTTATTTTCTTTTACAGTTATTGTTGTAATTAATGGTAATTTTTTAAATGTATCTAACTTAGACAACTTATCATTAACCTTCTCTAAATCAGCATTAATTCCCGAAAGCTCTGTGGTTAATTCGCTCTTTTTATTTTTTAACTCCGTAATTGTTCCGTTAGAAATTAAATCTTCCACAGACTTTGTTTTTCCTTCTCCACAAGAAACAACTAACACTGCAGTTATTAATAGTATAAATATATTTTTCATTTGGTTATTTTTTTACTGGTAAGTTTAATGCGTTTTCTAATGCTGCTTTTTTGGAAATTACATTTAGCATAGACTGAACATAATTATTTTGTTGACTATATAATTGATTTTGTGCTTGTGATAAATCGAAACTAGAAGATAATCCTTCAAAAAACTTGGTTTGTTGTTTCTTTTCTATGCGTTCCGCCAATGATAAATTCTTCTTTGCTATTTGATAATTCTCTATACTTAATTGGTATTCGCTTTTTGCAGTTTCTGCTTGTAAATTCAGCTGTTGCTTTATTTCATCTAAACGAATATCTGCCACATCTAAATCTATTTTTGCTCTTGCCGTTTTTGCCTTTCTACCAAAACTACTAAAAATCGGTACGTTTAAACTTACACCTAATAAAGAATAATCAAACCAATTATTATTTTCACTACCAAAGCTATCTGTAGCAAGGTTAGTTCCATAATTAACAAATGCTGATAATGTTGGTAACGCTTTACTTTGTTCTAAACGCATTAACAAACGCTTTCCTTCTCTATCATTTTGAGCAATTTGATAATCAATATGATTCTCTAAACTAAATATTTTACTTAACAAGTTTAAACTAGTATTTTCTATTGTTAAATTCTCTAAAGTATCCGTTAATATAATTTTTGATTGAATTGGATTACCTAATGATAAGTTTAGCATTTGATATGCTATTTTTTGCAAACGTTTTGCATTACTTAGGTTACTCTCTAAAGTACCCAATGTTATTTGCAACTGTTCAACATTTTCTAATTCGGTTAAACCGTTTTCATAAATCTTTTGAGTTTCAAACAAGTTCTTACTTAAAACAGTTTTATTTTTCTCTAAAATCTCTATCGATTTATTTGTTACTAAAACATTACCATAAGCATTAATAACTGCTAAACGTGTTGAAATAGCTGTTTTCTCTTTTGCTTGTTCTGAAATTTTCAAATAGGTCTTAGCAGACTGTAATCCCACTAAATAAGAACCATCAAAAATTAATTGAGATAATGTTATTGAGGCCCCGAGGTTATGTTTTGTAGTGAACTCTACAGGAATATACTCTCCTTCATTTCCACCTGCAATAATTGCTGGCAATAAAGACACTTGCTTTTTTAACCAATTCTGATAGTCTAAAGCACCATTAATTTGCGGCAAACCAATTGTTGTTGTTTCCCATTTACGTTCTTTTGCAGCTTGTACATTTTTTACAGCTACTTTGTTATCGTAATTATTCTTAATAGCATATTCAATAGCTTCTTCCATTGAAAATTGTAATTCTTTTTCTTGAGCTAATAAAACTCCGCAAGAAAAAAACACAAATACGCTAAATATGTACTTCCCCATTATTACTTATTTTGATTAATTATTTTTAATTGTTTTTCTAACTCCTTTACTCCTTTTTCTGTTGCAATTGCTCGTATATGATATTCTAAAACCTTGTATTCAATTGCAAATAATTCTTCTACACTATTATCCATCAATCCCTCATCATGAACAGCAAAAATTAGAATAAAATAAAATGCCATCACTTTTTCTATATCTAAATTCTCTCTATAAAGTCCTTGCGTAATACCTTTCTGTAAATTATCTCCATTACACTCTTTAAACATACACTCTTCTCGCTCCATAAGCTCTACATACGTTTCAGGATAATACTTTTTCAACTGATACATTGGAGATTCCTTTGCATTCTTAAGCATTTCTTTAAAAATAGCTTTAATAGCAAACTCCTCTTCAATGGCATTATATTCTTGAGATTTTACAAATTCAATCATCTTTTCTATTTCTAGATGAACAGCTCTTGTTGAAGCACTTACCAAAGAGGCTTTATTTGAAAAATACTTGTATAATGTTTTTTTAGACATACCCAACTCCCTGGCTATATCATCCATAGTAACACTCTTAAACCCTAAGTTTAAGAACATCTTTCCTGCCTTTTCTAATATTTTATCTTCCATAATCAAGGACAAATATACAATGGAAACTTTAGAAACAATAAAAGTTTCCAAAGTTTTTACAATTTTTTAACATTCACTTTAATCATTCTTAAGTTTACCTTACTTTTACAGAAAAAAAACAGATTTGGATTTAATTAAATATCATTCAGACTTTATTCAATATTTAGAGTCACAAGATTTTAAAAGAGAACCTAAAAACTTATACGCTCCCGTAAATTATATTTTACAATTAGGCGGAAAAAGAATTAGACCAATTTTAACTTTAATAGCAACTGATATTTTTTCAGGTGATCACAAAGCAGCATTACCAGCTGCATTGGCTGTAGAAACTTTTCATAATTTCACTTTGGTTCATGATGATATTATGGACGATGCACCACTAAGGAGAGGTAAACAAACTGTTCATGAAAAATGGGATATAAATACTGGAATTTTATCTGGTGATGCTATGCTTATTTTAGCATATCAATATTTTGAAAACTATAAACCTACTGTTTTTCAACAATTGGCTAAATTATTTAGTAAAACCGCTCTTGAGGTTTGTGACGGACAACAATTAGATGTAGATTTTGAAACTCGAAACGATGTTACTATTGAAGAATATATTAAAATGATTACTTTAAAAACATCTGTTTTGGTTGCTGCTGCCTTAAAAATGGGAGCCATTATTGCTGAAACTGATGAAGAACAAGCAAATCTTATTTATAACTTTGGTTTAAACCTAGGAATTGCTTTTCAATTACAAGATGATTATTTAGATACTTTTGGAAACCCGGAAACTTTTGGTAAACAAGTTGGTGGTGATATTATAGAAAACAAGAAAACATTCTTATACTTAAAAGCTTTAGAAGTTGCTAACAAAGAAGATAAAGAGAAACTAAAGTTTTTTTACAAACAAAAACTAGAAGATAATTCTACAAAAATAGTGGAAGTTTCTCGTGTTTTTCAACAAAACAACATACCCGAAGCTACACAAGAACTTATTGAACACTACACAAATAAGTCTTTTGAAAGCTTAAAACCCTTAAACATATCAGACGAAGCAAAGAAGGGATTAGAATTGTTTGGAAATAATTTAATGAACAGAAATGTTTAAAAAAAATTAAAAAAAGCTTTGTAAATTGAAAAAAAACTCTAAATTTGCAATCCGAATTTAAGAGGTCCTATAGCTCAGTTGGTTAGAGCACCTGACTCATAATCAGGTGGTCCGAGGTTCGAGTCCTCGTGGGACCACTTCTTAAAACAAAAACACTTACATTTATTTGTAGGTGTTTTTTGTTTTATAAATTTTTACTTTATAACCCTAAGAAAATTCTTTTTCTATAACTCTCCTTTTACTCTAAAACTTGGGGCAACATAAAAAACCCTGAAAACAGGGGTTTCTACATTTTTAGTTTAATATACTTTTAACCCCTTAAAATAAACCAAAAACTACCTAATAGCTTAAAACAAAAAAGGAGGCGTAAATGTTAATAAAATAACCTTTTTGAAAAGGTTACAACAACAATTATCACTTCAAAATTAAGCGATATAAATATGAGTAAGGAAACTAAAAGAAAAGACAACTTAATTAAAAAGATATTATTTTGTTATTTTTTATTGATAAATATCACAACAATATTAGGTCAAGATATTGGTCAAATTGGTAAAGCGAAGTTATTTAAACTAACTGGTGGAGTCTCAGCTAATGCGGTATACTATGAAGGTATATCTAACAGAGATCCGTTCACCTATTTTTTATCTGGAAATATAAACCTAAATATTAGTAACGTTTACAACATCCCCTTTTCATTTAGTTATTCAAACCAAAAATTCGAAAGTAGTAATCCATTTTCTTTTAATCGCTTAAGTATACATCCTTCTTATAAATGGGTTACTGCCCACATAGGAGATGTAAGCATGAATTTTTCTCCTTACACTCTTAATGGCCACCAATTTACAGGATTAGGAATAGATCTTACCCCAAAAGGCAAATGGAATATTAGTGCTATGTATGGTAGGCTACTAGAAGCTTCTGAATATAACGAAGACGACACAACTTCAGAACCTTCATATAAACGAATGGGATATGCTTTAAAAGCGAAATACGATTTCAATAAATTCTCTTTAGCTGCTATTCTATTTAAAGCTAAGGATGATAAAAACTCCATAAAAAACCCTGTTCCGCTTGAACTTGAATTACAACCAAAAGACAATATTGTAATAAGTTTAGAAAGTAATGTAAAGCTTTTTGACCAAGGAGAGATCAATGCAGAAATTGCGTTATCAACAATTACAGAAGATACAAATGCTGAAGAAGCAGAATCTAACCCTAACTTATTTTCTTCATTATTAAAAACCAACATTACTACAAACAAATACAAAGCTTACAACTTAGGTTTTTCATATACTGTAGGAAAAGGATCCATAGGTATTGAATACGAGCATATTGATCCTGAATACCGTACTCTTGGAGCTTATTTTTTTAATAATGATTTAGAAAACATTACCATAAATGCTACTCAAAATATTCTAGACAATAAAATAGCTATTTCTTTTAATGGAGGGTTACAAAAAGATGATTTAAATAATGAAAAAAGCTCGCAACTAAAACGTGTCGTGAGTGCTGTTAATGTTACCTACAATGCTTCTGAAAAACTAAACATATCAGGTGCATACTCAAACTTTCAATCATACACCAATATAAAAAACCAATTTGACTACATAAATGAAGTAGCGCAAACAGATAATTTAGATACGTTAGATTTTCAACAAATTTCAAAGAACGCAAACTTAAACATCAATTATATTTTAAAAAATACTGAAGCAAAAAAACAAAATATTGCAATGGCTTTGTCTTTTCAAAACGCAGTTAATAGACAAGGAGGGAATACTGTTGAAAATGGTGATTCTAAATTTTACAATGGTAACGCTTCTTATAGCATTAAATACCCTAACAATGACTTAAACATATCTACTTCTATAAATGTGAGTTATAGCACTATTGGAACTGAGACCTCTACTACTTTTGGACCTATTTTATCGGTGAATAAACTTTTTTTTGAAAAACAATTAAGAACTAATGGATCTATAAGTTATAACCAAAGTAAAAACAATGGAGCTACCCAAAGTCAAGTAACCAATATACGCATTGGTAGCAGCTATAGTTACAAGAAGAAACATAATTTTAGCCTTAATTTATTATCTCAATTCAGAGGAGGAACTACATCAGATCAAAGTTTTACAGCAACTTTTGGGTACAATTATATTTTTGATAAATTTAAAATCAAACTACCTAAACGAAAGAAAAAAGAAAAAAAGCTTAAAAAGAAAACAAAAACTAAAAAAGGTAAAAAGATGAATTTCCGTTACAGAGATTCTCTTTATTATGGTACAATACCTGAAGTAAACCTAAAACTACAACAACTTCAAAACCACATAAGATTTGACTATATCCCTAGTTATAAAAAGGATGAACTGTCAACACTTAGAAAAACTACATCAAAAGAAAAAGATATTAGAAAGTATAAAGTTAAAGCTATACAGTACTTAAAAGAATTATATCGTTATGAAGATTTTCTTGCTGGATATCAACAATTAATTTACGAGACAATAAAAGAACTCCAAAAAGACATGAATCGACTTGATTATGCGTTTGAAAAAGAATTTGTAAGAGCACAAACTAATGTTGATAATCATGATTTCACTAAAATTAGCATAGAGCAACGAAACAGAGCCTCTGATGCATCACAACAAGAATACCAAGAGATTATTCAAAAACCTAATGCAGCACTAGCTCGTTTAATAAGTCATCGTTGGATGCTTACGTACGTAACAAAATATAGGACCTTAAAGGATGTAAAAAAGCCTGACATTTATTTAGCAAAAGTAATTGAAGTTGAGAAGGAAAATATTTTCAAGATGTGGGATCAGGATGAAAACAAACAGAAAATACAGCTATACATTATTACCAAAATCATTGATTTTTATATTAAAGAATCTGTAAATCACACAGATCCAAATCAGTTTGAATTAAAATACATTATAAAGAAATAACATATGAAAAAATTAATTTTTACGCTTTTAGCACTATTATTTGGTTTTAATCAGATTATTTCTCAACAATATCCAATAACCGTTATTCCTCAGGTTAATCCACCTGCTCCTGTTTATTTTCATAATTATACAGATCCGAGTACTCTTAATAGCCCGCTAAGATTACAACTCTTATTTAACGATATTACAGTTATTAACGAACAAGTACGCTTAAAAGTTTATTTTGAAGGAAATGGTATTTCTTTCGAAAGTAGAGATTTAGTTCTTGGAGCTGAACCTTTGTTTATTAGCGGAGGTACACCTCTTGTATTATCTAACCTAGAATTAGCCCCTTATTTTGAATTACAAAACTTACAAGGCATCAACTCTAATGTTTATAGCTCTGTAATTCCAGAAGGTAGTTATCAATTTTGCTTTGAAATTTATGATTTTAGTACAGGAAACAGACTGTCTTCCAAAACCTGTGTTAATACTTATATTTTCAAAAACGAACCTCCTTTACTTAACTTACCTTTAAATCAAACTAATATAGAACCAAATGATGTAGAAAACATTGTTTTTCAATGGACACCTAGACATATTAATGTAAGTAATGTGGAGTACGAATTAAGTATCGTAGAAATTTGGGATGATTCTGTAAGTCCAGAAACTGCCTTTCTTTCTTCCGTCCCTTTTTTTCAAACCACAACATACTCTACTTCTTTTATTTATGGTCCATCACAACCATTATTATTATCTGGAAAAAGATATGCTTGGAGAATTAAAGCAAAAGCACTTCTGGGTGCTGAAGAAATAGGTTTATTTAGAAATGAAGGAAAAAGTGAAATTTATTGGTTTTCCAGAACAGAACCTTGCGCACCTCCATTAAACATCCATGCCGAAGCAAAAGGAACAAGTAAATTTAATGTGTTTTGGGAAGAAGACCCTTCTCTTTACACGGAATACAAAATTGCTTATAGGGAAGCTAATGATCCAGATGCAGAATGGTTTAACATTCAAACTAATAGTAGTTGGGCAACTATTTGGCACCTAAAACCTGGAACTACATACGAATACAAAGTAAGTGGAAAATGTAAGTTTATGGAAAGTGATTTTTCTGAAACACAAGAAATAACTACAGCCATAGAAGAAGATCAATCTGCAGATTATAATTGTGGAATTGTGCCTGAACGTGTTGCAGTTAACAACCAAGAACCACACCCAGGATTAAATATTGGAGACGGAATTACTGCAGGAACTTTTGTTGTAGTCCTAACCGAAATTAATAGCCAAAGAAATGGTATTATTTCTGGAAAAGGTTTTGTTAAAATCCCATACCTAAACTACGTTCGTTTAGCTGTTAATTTTGATAATATATTAGTTAATACAAACAATCAACTTGCTCAAGGAGAAATTGTAACCGTTTATGATGAAAATTTTGGCGAAGGAGAACAAATTGTTATAGATCTGGAAATTCATCCAATAGAAATAATTACAGGAGATCAAGGTGAAATAGCAACTGCAACAGTAGATTACGATATTTTGTCTATCGAACAAAATGAAAATGGTGCTTGGGTAATTACAGGTACCAATGGAGAACAAGGTATTTTACCTGGCGGTGAAGATGTATTATTAACGGATGCCAATGGAGACACATACCAAATTTCTGAAGACGGAACAATTACTAGTGGAAATATGGCTTCAGGTGGAGCTATATCAGAGTCTATAAGTGAAATTGAAGATATTGGGATAACAGTAACTTTTATAGCATCTGGAATCTATAGTTTTGATAAATTTTCTAACGAATTAAGCAGTTCGTTAACTGCTGAATATCCTACTTTGGAATTTGGAAATCAAGAATATCCTGTTCCTTATAAGGCAATATCAAAATTAAATGGTGATGATATTATTAAAGCTACAGTAACTTTTAGCGACGATACTTCTTACACCAAAGAAGATATTATTTTTAAAACAAAAGAAGGTGTTTCAATACCTTTTAATTGGAACGAAAACGGAGACGAAGTAACACTTACATTAATTCAGGCTTACGATTACGCTATTGAAGATATTGTTGCTACAGTTTTTTCAAAAGATGAAAGTAATAAACAATTAGTTATTGGTTCTTTTAAACTAGTTCATTTAGGCGCTAAATTATCTAATATTGAATTGGTTATTGTACCAATTAACAATGTAAATATTGAAAGCAATATAAAAACAACTATCAATGAAATTTACAACAAAGCTGGGGTAAATTTTAATATTAGTATAGCCGATACTTTAGAAGTTTCTCAAGAAATTTGGGACCAGAACACAAATAACACATTGGATGTTGGAGATAGCAGTTTATTAACCTATTACACCGATGAAGAAAATGAAATATTAAAACACTTTAAAGCACAACCAGCCTATGAAGCTGGTAAATATTATATATTTCTTAGTGATTTACCTGTTTCAGATATTAAAACAGATGGATTTATGCCGTTAAAAGGACAATTTGGATTTGTATTTAATACCCAAAACCAAGGAAAAATTGCCGCACACGAATTAGGGCATGGTGTTTTTGGTTTGGAACATCCTTTTAAAACCTACGGAATCCCTGAAAGTTCTACAGATTTCCTAATGGATTATAAGAACGAAACCAATCTATCTCATATGGATTGGAAAAAAATGCATGCGCCTGGCTTAGAATTATATCTTTTTCAAAATAATGATGATGGTGCTTTATATAGTACAGAATATACAACTGCTACAAATATTCTTAAATTGATTAGATGTGCATATAATAATGGAAATACAGATATAGATCAAGAACTAAAAGATGAATTAACTAGTCTAAGAAAGCAAATAGCTGATGAATACGACAACCTTGCTTCTAGAACAGCAACTTTAATTGTTCAAAATGAAGGTGAATTTAAATCTGTATCTATAGATGTATCGATCAATACTGATACAGAAATTTTAAAATTTAACACGCTTCCTAATGTAGACTACTCAAAAACTAATGACGATACCTATATGTTTGACCTGGGAGATATAACTGTATCTATAAACACCTCATCCTTAAAAAAATTATTTGACTCTGAAGATCCTGAAAAATTTAAAAACTATATAACTGTTCAACAAGAATATGCTGATTCTCAACCATTGTTAAATTATGTTACTTCATTATTAGTTGATAACGATTTGTCTAACAGTGATATTGAATTTCTGAAAACAATGACAAACTGTGAACTTGAAGAACTTTCTCATCAAATCAGATTTAAAATAATAGAATTACTATCCAACAAATGGACTTTATTTGAAGAAAGAGAAAACTTAATTCTTAACCTATTACAAAGTACTCCAGTAAGTTCATACGATATTTTATTGCTTAACCTACAAAATAATCCTGAAATTTATAAAACAGTTTTTGAAAGAATTGACGCAGGAGATAATGATAAAGCATTTCTAAATGAAGTGTTCACCATATGGTCAGGAAGTCAATATTATAAAGACTCTAAATATCATATAGAAGATTCAGGAAATTATAACCCTAATATTAAAGATGTCGCTTTTTACAGAGAATTCCAAAAAGAAATTGCCTCTTTTATTTATGGTGAAACTGAATTAGCTTGTTTAAGTGAAATTAAAAACCTTTCTGCTAAAGAATTAAACATATGTATTAGCAATGCCACTTCCAACAACATCTTATCCTTGTCATTAGAAGACAGGAAGTTTATAATAGAAAAGTTTTTAGAAAACCCAACTTTCGTTGACGATAGTGAATACAATGTAGTTACAGGAGGTGATTATGAGTTTCAACAATCAATAGTACGACTTATAAAGTTAATCCCTGATAGTGTAAACAAGGATGACTTTATGAAATATTTAAGTACTGAACTAGTAACCACAACAATAACATACGGAACACAACAAGCAACATCTAGTGAAGAAACCATTGTACACACTTTATTTAGTAGCACAAATGATTCTGGATTCTTAAAAGGATCTAATGATTATCGCAAGGAGTTAATAGAGGGTTTTCAAAATTTAAAATTAAAATCTGATTCTTTTAAAACTGAGATGGCTACTATTTACAAAGACATAGAAAACTTTGATGCAGATGCGTTACAGAAATCTAGAGTACTTTTTTATCAAAATGACTATCAAAATATTTTAGAGCGTTTATGGTCAGATGTTAATGTATTCGATTTCCCTGATAAAGATGAAGATTTCTATTATAGCCTTGAAACCTCATTATCTAAAGGTGTTGATCCAAAAGTATCCATCACTCAAAAAAGAAGGTATGGTTTACTTACTTCTGGAACCTTTATAGAAGAAAAAAAGTTTGATCCTTTTGCTCTTATCCTCCTTATAAACACAGCTAAGCTACCTACGCTTCATAGTTTTTCTGAAACTAATGCTGACAATGAACCAATAGCTTCTTATGCTCCTGCAATTTTAGCTCATTATGCGACAACTGTTGGTGATGAACAAACAGAGTCTGATACTTTATTTACTATTTTGGATGTAGGATCCTTATTCCTTCCAGGAGGTCAATTAACTACGTTAGGTAAAATGTTTTATCGCTTAGACAAAATAAGCTCTTTAGCTAGTATAGCAGCTACGTATAATAGACAAGAAAACGAAGACTTAGCCAATGCTTTTAATATGCTAAGCCTTGCAACAGGTGTAATAAGTTTGGGAGATCTATTTACTGGAGATACACCTAAACAAATATTAAAAAATAATGCTACAGCTATTAAAAATGCAACACCTAGTGAGCAAGCTAATAATTTACAAGAAGCTGCAACTAACTTTATAAATGTAGCAGAAAACCATACAGATCAATTAGATAATTATGTAGCATCTTCTAAAATAGAAGGAGATAATGTAGAAGTAATAGAAGAGATATTTCAAGAAGCAAAAACTGAATTAGGAGAAGTTCTGTCATCTTCTCAAATAGCTAAAGTAGACGAAGCTATTACAGCATTAAGTAACTACAGAACTACTACTAAAGCTACAAACTACAGATTTGAAGAGCTCGGATACACTTACGATCCTTTAATTCAAATTGATGAATTTGGAGATATAGATTTCTTTCATTACCTAAAAAAAGGAGAAGAAATCCTAAAGCAAGGAAGCACAACTATTACTAAAGACGGAGTCTTGGTCAATAGATTTAATATTACTCCAGACTTAAGGGGTCAAGAAATATCAAAAGCGATTGCCGCAAGAATATTAGAAGAGGATGTTAAATACATAAAAAGCTCATATCCTTCTTCTAACGATGCTTACAAAGATAACTACATCGCTTTCATGAAAGTTTATAACGTAGATAAAAACAATCTTGAAGAAGCTATTCTTGCGACACCAGACGGAAAAGTATTTGGAGGTATCCATGGATGGGAACCTACACAAATAGAAATTAAAGAAAGTGGGGTTGATGCTATCTGGATTAAACCAGGAACAACCATCCCTAGAATAATAGAATATGAGTTTGAAAAACTAGGTTACTATTATAAATTAGAATCTAGTAATAATGTAGATGGGACTACAGAAATCTTCCATTATCTAAAAAAAGAAGGAGAAGAATATAAACGTTTTGGAAATTCAAATATTACTTCTAATGGTACAATGGACGAAAACATCGTAACAATACCAAAAGAAATAGAAAATTTAGATGTACTGGATGCTGTTTATAAAAAATTATTAACTGGAGATAATGAAATTAAGAAAATAGAAAGTGAATATGTAAGTGAGCCTGGTTTTGCTGATGACTACAATGCTTTTATGAGTGCATATAATTCTGATAAAAACAACTTTTCAGAAGCTGCTCTAGCAACCCCAGAAGGAAAAGTATTAGGAAGTGATTGGGAACCAACAAATCTAAAATTTAATGACTATGGAATCACACTAACATGGGTCAAAAAAAGTGACATGGTAACCGACGCTCCGTCCTCTTCTTATAAAAAACTTAGCGAGGATATAGAAGAGATATATGGTGACCCTGATGATTTATACGAAAATTTATCTAACACTGAACTACATGAAAAAGTACAAGAACTTATAACTGCATCAAACCTTCCAGAACCTTTTAAGGATAATCTTTTAAAAATTGAAGAATATCATGAACTTAAAAACATTGTTAGGATTGGTGGAGAAACCTTATTTGATTTAGCAAGTTCAACAGACCCTATTTTAGCTAATTATGCAATTACCTTAGCTAAAGCTCGAACAACTATCGCTACAGATGCCGACTTTAAGGTCTTTGTAAGTCAAGCAGAAACAATTCATCAATTAAAACCAGCTATTGATGTTGATGAAATAACTAACGGAAGTGGTGGTGTTGGCGCTATTTATTCTGGAAAATTAGAAGAAGGAGGAGAAGAATTTATCTTTAAAATGGATAGAGACATGAAGCTACTCGGAGGACTTGACGATATAGAAAAAAGCCTAATAAATTTAGAACCTTATAAAGGAGCTATATTATATGGTCGTAACCGTGTAATGATGCCAAATGGTATCTGGAGAGAAGCTGTTACTATGGAAAAAATAAAAGGTTATGACCTTACATCTATTCAAAGTAGGTTATTACGTGGTGAAGACCTAGATATAGATAACATAGGTTTTACCCAAATAACTCAATCACATCTTGATGCTATTGATGAAATTATAGAGAAGCTTTCTATTAAAGACAGTTCATTTGACGAAGTTAATCTTGGAGATTTTATATTAACCAACAATCCAGATAGGCCTGTAGTTGTTATAGATATGCTGTTGGTACCAGGAAAAAGAGATTTACAACATGGACTAACCGCTTCTGGTAAACCAGTTCGTGAAACTATAGAAGAGCTTATTGAAGCTCAGAAAAAAATTACTACTCCAACAACCAACCCTATAAAATATGAGTTTGAGGAATTAGGATATATCTATGAACCAACAATCAGTACTAATAGTGCTGGAACAACAACCTTCAACCATTATCTAAAAAAAGAAGGAGAAGAAGATATTAGACTTGGGGTTTCGTTTATTAATAAAGACGGAGAATTAGAAAACACATTCAGAATTGAAGAAGTTGAGTTAAGAAAAAAGGAAATATCTAAGGCAATAATTTTAAGGTTATTAGAGGAGGATATTTCTTACATATCAAGCTCATACCCGTCTACTAACTCAAAATTCTTTGATAATTTTATTGAATTCATGAAAGTTTATAATCCTAGTTTAAATAATGATGTGGAAGCTGCTCTAGCAACTCCTTCAGGAAAAGTACTTGGAGGTATCCACGGATGGATACCTACAGAAATAAATATAATAGATTCAGGAGTTAATGTTAGGTGGGTTAAAAACAGTGATGCTATAAAATATAAGTTTGAAGAACTAGGATACGCTTATGAATCTAGAAAATCAGAAGATCTAGATGAACCCGGATCCACAACAATTGAATATCGTCTTCAAAAAGAAGAAGGTGGTAAATTTATTCCTTTTGGTCATTCAACCCTTACCTCTGATGGAGTATTAAAGGATCACAACTTAACGGTACCTGCTGCCATACGAGAAAATCAAGTATCTAAAGCTGTTTATGATGACCTATTAAAAGAAAACATTAAAATTATTGAAGCAGAATACCCTAACGAAGTCGATCTATCTGATAATTATGATGCTTTTATGTTAGTATATACTTCTGATAAAAACAATTTTGTAGAAGCTGCTCAAGCAACTCCAGAAGGAAAAGCCTTAGGAACTGATTGGATAGCAACGGATGTAAAAATTAATGATACTGAAATTACCTTAACATGGGTTAAAAAAAATAACAATACAGCAGATGAATGAATTGGTGAACTTGATAATGAAACACTAAAAAACACTTCTAATAAAAAGTAAACCAACATTAGAAAACACAATAACGGACGATGTAGATTTTTATAATTTATTTGCAAATGTGAGTAAAAATGAAAGAATACAATTGATTATCATTTATAAATCATTACTTAATTTTCATCATGAATATAGGTATAATACCTACTACTAATCGGTTAAAATCACTTCTAAAAGTTATTCCCCGATTCAAGTATCATGAAAATTCAGGAATCAAAGGACTCATTGAATTATTTAGTCAAAAAAGTGATGACCTAAAGGATATTATAAAAAAATAAATTATTTAGATGATCTTATTAGTAGTAATATTCCAACTATCATTAAAGCAACAAAAAAGGGCGAGTATAATTATTGATGAAAAAGGTGATGAAGTTTTTGGTTTTATAAACTCTGTAAGTCAAAAACTCAAATTTTTTAAAAATATTGATGATCCCTATAAAGTTATAGGAAATCACAGAGAACATAAAATCTTTAAAAAAGATAATGAAATTGGATTTCAAAAACTATCAAATGACGTTTCTAATCCCACAAAACTTTAAAAAGAAGAATATGTTTATCAATCTTAAATTCCAGATAAAACATGGAACATAATATTTACAATAAGTAAAAATTTAACCAGTAATAGAAGCTAGACATTAAATAAAACACATATTTAAGGCATATTAAATAAATTAAAACTAAATATTTTATCTATTAAAACACTATAGTTTACATCCATAGATAAAACCCTGTTTTCAGGGTAATACAGAAGTTCTAAAAACTATAATATTGTAGCTTTTTACAGACACGCAAAACTATTTAGATTAGAGAAAATATATAACCCCATGATAAAAGGAAAACAAACCCTACTTATATATATATATATATTAATCTGTTTATTATTAACTTTTAATGCATACTCAAAAAACATTTCTTTAACAGATTTAAAATCTAAAAAAGAAACAAATATAGAGGACGATAAAAAAAACTCCAACACAAAAAAAACAGCTGTATTAAAAGCTAAATCTTTCCGTAAATTCAAATCTCTTGAAAAATACAACACATTAATTAATGATGTAAAAACACCTAAAATTAAACCCAAAAACGGATTTAACATTCCTATAGATTCTTTAGAAAACGAAAAATGGCTAAACATGGCAAATGCTATGTTTATTAGCATAGATGAAACTCAAAATTACATTGATGAACTTACAGATGCAAATCTTATACAGTTACCAGTAGCAATCACCCCAATAGAAACAAACAACACAAAATACACCATGGGTATTGCAAGTGCTGTTTTTACTCCTGAATTTACCAAACTTACCATTTTTTTAAAAATAGAAACCGCCAGGGGTGTTCTTATTCTTGGTGCTGAAGATATTAACCTATCTCATGATGGCGGTATTGTTGGAGACGCTAAACTTAATCTCATCTCTAAATTTACTTTCAACATCAATCAAGGTAAAATAGTTTTATCTCTTAACGGTAGTTTTAAAGACCCTAAAACTTATGCAACCATAGATTGTTTTGGTTTTAAAGAATTATCTATTGATGCAGATATTACTTTCTCTAGTGATCTTATATTTCCAGTAGATCAAAATGGTAAAAAAATAGATGCGCAACAAGTTACTGGTAATGTTAAAACAGAAATAGCAGATTGGAACGATTGGGTTGTAGCTGTTTCATTACCCGAATTTGGAATAAAAGGTTTAGAGGGAACTACTTTTCGTTTACAAACTGCTGTTTTAGATTTTAGCGACCTTAGAAATGACGAATCATTGCCTTATAGTTATCTAGAAACCTATTACAACGAAAACCCTTTATTATGGCGAGGTGTTTACATAAAAACACTAGATGTATTATTACCAAAAGCATTTAGTAAAAATAATAGTGACGAAAGAGTCTCTTTTTTTGCTACCGATTTAATCATAGATACTCGTGGAATATCTGGAAGGTTTGATGGAGAAAATATTTTATCTATTGATGAAGGTTCTGCATCAAAATGGAAGTTTTCTTTAGATCATTTTTTACTTGGTATTGACGGAAACAATTTAACAGCTGGTGCTTTTAGCGGAGAAATGCTATTGCCAATTTCAGATGAAACAAGATTAAAATATTATGCTGTAATTCAACCAGATGAATATATTTTTAGAGTAGAACAAACAGAAGAACTTTCGTTTGACGTATGGAATGCTGAAGTAAATCTTACTGAAGATTCTTATATAGAAATGACCATAAAGGATGATAAATTTCGTCCTAAAGCAAGCCTTAACGGTAACTTTAATATTGCTACAGGTTTAAAAAAAGACGACACTAATAATAGAGAAGATAAAACAATACAATTTGGAGGAATTATTTTTGAACAACTAGAACTCCAAACAGAAGCTCCCAAATTCTCCGTAGCCTATTTTGGAACTTCAGGAAAAATGGATATTGCTAAGTTTCCTGTTTCCATCAATGAATTAGCGCTAGCATTACCCTCAGGAAATAATGCTGAATTAATTATTGATTTCAGCATCAATCTAACTTCAGAATCCGATGGAGGTAATGGAGGTGGTTGTCGATTAGCAATTGGAGCTTATCTAGAAGAAGATAACGGATATGAACATTGGGTATATGATGGTGTGGATCTAGAACAAGTAAATATTCAAATGGACGTTGCAGGAATGCAAATGAAAGGTGCTATTTTTATTTTTGAAGATGATCCTACTTATGGAAAAGGATTTGCAGGTGCTGTAGGAGCTAAATTTACTACAGGAATGAGCTTAGAGTTAGAAGCCAAAGCTTTATTTGGAAAAGCTGATGACTTTAGGTATTGGTTTGCCGATGCACAAGTTACCTTACCTACTCCAATTCCTGTATTTACTGGTTTTGCACTTAATTCATTTGGAGGTGGTTTTTCTAATCGAATGAAAATGAATGGTTTTTCAAGAAGTGCAAATGCTTCATTTAACCAAATTGGAGCCTCTCCATCTGGTGTTATTTATGAACCTGACAATACTACTGGTTTAGGTTTTAAAGCAACTGTTGGTATTATAACACAAAACTCAGAAGAATTATTTCATGGTTCTTTAGAATTTGGAATGTCATTTTTAACTTCTGGTGGTTTACAAGACGTGTACCTTAAAGGTGAAGGAGAGTTAATTACCAGCATTCCTGGTGATTATTACGAAAAACTGGTAGACAAATTAGAAGTCATATCAAAAGGTGCCGACTCACTACTACCTGTATATCAACCAGAAGGAGCAATTGCCGCTAATGTTTTTATGAAGCTTGATTTTGTTAATGATATATTTCATGCAACTTCTGAAGTTTACGTTAATTTTGGTGTAATCGACGGTATTGGTGACTACGGAAGAGCTGGTTGGATGGATTTTTATATTAGTCCTGATGAATGGCATATTTTAGTTGGAACCCCAGAAGACCCTATTGGTTTAGAATTAGATTTAGGTTTATTAACCTTAGAAACAGATGGATATTTTATGACTGGTGATAACATACCAGGAACTCCTCCTCCACCAACAATGGTATCTAATTTATTAGGTGTTGATGCTGCAAAATTAGATTATATGCGAGATTTTAATTCCTTAGAATCTGGAAAAGGATTAGCCTTTGGTACGCATTTTAGCATGACTACAGGAGATCTTCGTTTTCTTATTTTTTATGCCCGTTTTGATGCAGGAGTAGGATTTGATCTTATGCTAAAAGATTATGGAGACGCACACTGTGTAGGCTCTTCAGATCCTGTAGGTTTAAACGGATGGTATGCTAGCGGTCAGGCATACGCCTACTTACAAGGTAGTGTAGGTATAAAAGTTAAAATATTCGGTAGCAGTAAAAAAATATCTGTTTTTTCAGGTGGTGGAGCTGTTCTATTACAAGCTAGTTTACCTAATCCTATATGGATGAAAGGATATTTAGGAGGGAAATACAGTGTACTTGGAGGATTAATAAAGGGAAGCTTCCGATTTAAAGTAGAACTAGGAGAAAAATGTGAAATAGAAGGAGGTAGTGTTTTAGACGGATTAGTAGTTATAGGAGATATGACTCCAGAAGATGCCTCTAATGAAGTAGATGTATTCGCAGCTCCTCAAGTAGCTTTTAACTTACAAATTAACAAAATATTTGATATACCTGATGACGAAGGAGATCATCAATACAAAATCATCATGGATTCTTTTGACGTAACCAATGATGGCAATACTATTGTTGGTGAAGTTGAATGGAATAGTAATAACGACGTAGCTACTTTTTATTCTCACGAAATATTACCTCCTAATAGCAATATTAAAGCATATGTTCAATTACATTTTGAAGAATATATCAACCAAAAATGGGAAATCATTAAAGAAGATGGAAAACCGTCCTTAGACACTAAAGAGATTAATTTCGTAACAGGTACAGCTCCTGAAACAATACCTTTAAATAACATCGCATACATGTACCCCGTTAAAGATCAAAAAAACTTCTTTATTGAAGAATATAACATGGGTTATATTAATTTAAAAAGAGGACAATCTTATTTGTTTGACGCTGTTCCTGATTGGAAAAAAAACATGAAAATCATTTCAGAAACAGGTACTGAGCTAGATCAGGATTTTACTTATGACACCAGTAAAAAACAAATCACCTATTCTATACCTGAAGATATTGCTACAAAAACAGCATACGATTTAACGTTATCATTAATACCAGATCAAACAGATGCAGATACGATTGCTACCACTTCTTACGAAGCTACAAACCTTTCTACCGAAGAATCTGGTAATGAAGTAGAAATAGCATCAAAAGAATTAGGAGAAACGGTTATAAAGGGTGATGAAAGAGAATTATTAAATTACCAATATAATACTAGTGAATTTACAACTTTCGAAAAGAAAATGAAAGCTATGGATGGTGATGGTGACTTATATAAATTTGCCACCTATCCGTACGGATTAGTATTATTAAATTCAATAAAAACAATAGAACCTTTTGATTTAACAGAGTTAGTAGGTAATGTTTATACAGAATATGTTCCTCTAATAATAGCTACGGCAACTATGGACGATTCTTACTATAGAAAAGATATTTACCCTTTACTTTATAAAGAATATCCATTAGCAGGGCAATTTACCGTAAGTAGAAAAACCGATAAAGTAAGTGTTCCTCCTATAGAAGGCGTAGAACCTTTGTCTTGGTATCTTACTTATTTAGAAAATGGTTATGAAGGTGAAATTAGTAACTACCATCCTTATAGATATAATCTTGCAAATTATTATTATGAAGATTATTTAGATTTACGTTATCAGTTAATTAGCTCTGATTTGTCTTGGGAAGGTAAAACCGAATATCAAAAATTTGTTACAGAATCTTTTCCATTAATGAGAAAAGGTACTTATAGTTCAAAATTACAATATGTTTTACCTGGTCAAATCCGTAATGGAGGAGACGATACTGTAAAATACACAAACCCATTATATGAATAAATTTATCTTAATTAATATAGTTGCGTTTTTATGTATTACAAAAGGATATGCACAAAAACAAATAGGTATAGTTAAACCCACTGTAAAAGTAATTGGAAAAGTTACCAAAAACAGTACTTTATTACGATGGTCTGCAAATACACCTTCGGCTTGGAAATATGCAAATCAATATGGCTATATTATCGAAAGAACGACCATAGCTATAGGTTCAGAAATATTAAAAGAACCTATTGTAAAAAGATTAACCTCAACTCCTTTAAAACCAAAACCCATGATGGAATGGGAAAGTTTGGCTTCTAAAAATGACAATGCTGCTATTGTTGCGCAAGCTATTTATGGAGATGATTTTGAAGTAGAAATGGAAGAAGGCTCCAATGCTTTAATGAATATTATGAATACCGCTAAAGCACAAGAGCAACGTTTTTCATTTGCTTTATATGCAGCAGACCAAGATTTTGAAGTCGCTAAACTAGCTGGATTAGGTTTTGTAGATACGGATGTTCGTTTAGGTGAAAAATATTTATATAAAGTCTTTACAGCTATTCCTGCAGATAAAATGACTGTAGATTTTGGAGGTGTATATTTAGGTTTAGACGATTACCATAAATTACCTGAACCTCAAGAGTTAATCGGTTTGTTTAATAATAAGAGTGTGATGTTAAGTTGGAGTTATAAATTATTAGAAAAACAATACAACAGCTATATTGTTGAACGTTCTGATGATTTAGGTAATACTTTTAAGCAATTAAACGCAGTGCCTGTAGTTAACATGAATGAAAAAGAAAAAGAGAGTAGCGATAGAATGTTTTTTTTAGATAGCATTCCTAAAAATAATGTAGAATATCAGTATAGAATAAAAGGAATATCTCCTTTTGGAGAAGTGGGTCCTTTGTCTAACATTATTAAAGGGAAAGGTAAAAAAAGTTTACAATACAATCCAGCAATAACAAAAGCTACCATAACAAAAAACGCTAGTGTTACTATAAATTGGGAATTCCCTGAAAAAGATATGGAATCTTTAGCTTATTTTCAATTAAACATTTCTAATACCCTTAAGGGAACTTACCAAGTTGCCATTCCTGAAATTTCAAAAATTCAAAGAAGCTTGACTTTTAACAAGCTTTTACCTATAAATTATTTTATAATTACAGCAGTAGGACATGATGGATCTAAAAGAAAATCTTTTCCTCAAATGGTACAGTTAGACGATGCCACTCCTCCAGAAGTACCAACAAATTTAACTGGTATTATAGATTCTACGGGAATTGTAAAATTAAATTGGAAATTAAATACAGAACCTGATTTTTTAGGTTATCGTGTTTTTCGTGCAAATCTAGAAAATGAAGAATTTACTCAAATTACATTTGAACCTACAGCATACAATAGCATTATTGATACTGTAAAAATAAAAAATCTAAACCCTAAGGTATATTATAAAATTCAAGCTTTTGATAAACGATATAATCCCTCTGAATTTTCAAAAGTATTAATACTTAAAAAACCTGATATAGTACCACCAACAAAACCTGTTTTTAAATCGTTTTTGGCAAACAATGGTGAGGTAGAATTAAACTGGGTGCCAAGTAGTAGTTTTGATGCATTAAAAACTTTAATCTATCGAAAAGAAAAAGGAAAACCAGACGATTGGCAACTAATTACAACTGTTGCCTTACCAGGAAATCAGTTTATAGATAAAACAGCCAAAACATCTGTTGCCTATTTGTACACCTTGGTTACTATGGATACTTCTGGACTAGAATCTGAACCTGTAGTTCCTTTAACAATTAGTTTAACAGACAATTCACCCAAAACAGAAATCGCTAAATTTTCATCAATCGTAAACAGACAAGAAAACAATATTACGTTAAGTTGGAAATATAAAACAGTCGAAGTGTCTGAATTTTTATTATATAGATCTACAAAAGAATCCAAGCCAACACTTTATAAAGTATTTCAAAAGACAGAAAATACTTATGTAGACACCAACTTGTTAATTAACACAAAATACACCTATTTATTACAAGCCGTTTTTAATTCAGGAGCTTTATCTCCAATGAAAAAAATTGAAGCTAAGTATTAAATACTTTTTTAATAATATTAAGTGATATTAAACGATTTGAAAATTAAAAATAATTTTAATGTTTACAGATCAAAAATGATTTTTATGAAAAAAATAATACTTGTTTTCGGATTTTTATTTGCCACTTTCTTTGTTTATGGACAAGAATATCAATTAAACATTACTGGTTCTGTTAATAATACTGAAAGGGTTTGTGATTCACAAATAGAAGGAAGAAACTATTTAAGATTTCATGCCATATATAAAAATGGTTCCATCGTTAAAATCTATGATGAACGCTTATACCAGGGACAAGAATATATTTTAGATATAAAAGTAAATTATACCACTAACAACCCCATTATTGGTGTGAAATCAAGCCATAGAAGACATGGGGTAAATGGAGGATTTGGTGGTAGTGGTTGTGATTCTGCAAATCAACGAGAAAGAGATTATGATATAGCCGATATATCAATAGTATCAAACCCACGTTGCCAAACGTTAATAGATATCAATCCTTTTGAAGATCTTATAAATGATAGGATATATATCAATATACTACCTGTAACTGAAGTAAATTTTGATGACGGTACTTCTATTACAGATATACACGTAGTATGTCCAAGTGAGGGTATTGATATTAACACTATAGCCGGGTTTGATTCTGAAGTATATAAATGGGAGTTTTATGACACTTTTAATATAGAGACTATATATCATCCCGATTATCAAGTACTGGTAGATGAGGCAACACGAACTGAAAATCTATATCAAAACTGTGTAAGATTTAACGGCGACCCAGATAGGTGTATTCGAGAAGATGCAAATAGGCAAGATGCTTTAATTGCTCGAAATAGTTACACAGGCGTAAGAACTATACAGGTTAATAGACCCATATGGAAAACGATTCCCATAGACAAATCTGGTCAAAATAACATCAATATAAAACTATCTGATTTGTATCCAGATGAAGAGGATCAACTTAATGCGATGACAAAAAACATAGATATTAGGTTAAATCCAGGGTGCAGTGTCGATGAAAATACTAATAGAGTTACAGTTCAGTTTTTATATGAAGTACCAACTGTAATTGCAGAACCCGTTGTTAATCAACCGACTTGTTTTGATAGTGATGATGCTAACTTTTCTTTATCTTTTGATCGTCCAATTTATGATAATGAAAAAATACAAATAACATTACTTAAAAAAAACCTAGCAAATGTATATGAAGTAATAGAAAATAAAGCTAGTATAACCAGTTTTACAACAACAAATACTTACAATTGGATACCTTCTGCTACTAAAAAAATTACGGCAGGTTCCTATAAAATAGAAATTTCTGGTGAAGTTAACGGATTAAGCTCCTCGGCTTCATGTAAATTAGATGAATTTACCTTTGATATTGAAGATCCAGATGAAATTAAAATCTCAGCAGTTGCTCTACAAGGTTCCTTAAAAGATTGTCATAAAGGGAGTATAGAAATAACTGCTACTGGCGGTACTACTGGATATTGGTATAAAGTTGGTGAAAATAATTGGCAATGGACTACTTACGGAAATTTTAGGATTTATAACTTAGCTCCTGAACAATACAAACTACAACTAGCAGTACCAGTAGGAAGTCAATTTTGCTATTCCGAACCTTTAGATATTATAGTTCCTGAAATATCACCTATTGGCTCTAACAACATTGTACCAACAGGAACTGATTTTTTAGGAGATAATAGTGGTACCATAAATATTACAAATATAACTGGTGGTAGCCCTTTTAACGCAGGCACTGTAAATAGCTATTATAAATATACATTAAACGCATATCCTAATACTGGAGCTAACTATACTTCTTCTGGTAATGCAAACGCTACAAATTTCCAATTAAACAATCTTCGTTCTGGACGTTATGTCATTACATTAGAAGACAGTCTTGGTTGCGAGACAAATCTCGAAGAAATAGTTATTACAGATCCTGACCCTATTTCTTTTGACACTTCAATCACATCAAATCCTACTTGTTCTAACGCTAATGATGGTATTATCACTATCAAAAACTTAAAAGGTGGTTATAGTCCATATACTTATAGTTGGACTTTAAACGGAAATCAAGTATCTACAGCCTCTACTTTTAATAAAGGAGGAAAAGGAACATACTCAATAACAGTAACAGACAATCGAAATATTAAAAAAACTATAGATAATATTACTTTTAATATTCCCGATTTATTAGAAATTACCAATATAAAAACTAGTGAAGTTTTATGTTATGGTGAAACATCAAGAGTAGAAATAACTGCTACAGGAAGCACTTCTAATAATTACGAATATGCTCTTTGGGAAGGTGCCTCAACTGTTTGGCAACAAGATAATGTTTTTAATTTAAGATCAAATACATTGCCAGGTTACCGATTTAGAGTTCGTAATAAAAACAACCAAGGATGTACTTCTGAAATATCAGAAGTAATTCAAATCACAGAACCTAATCCTATAATAATAAGTATCCCTTCAATAAATATAAAACACAATACTATTAAAGGTGAAAAGGAAGGAAGAATTGATATGTATGTAGAAGGAGGAACTGGTACATATACTTTTTTATGGACTAGCCTATCTGACACTTCATTTAGCGCTAACAAAGAAGACATTGATAATCTAGCTGTTGGTTTTTATACAATAACAGTAACAGACAACAATGGTTGTAAAACCTCTTTAGCCAACCCCATTGAAATCACTGAACCAGATGTATTAAGTGTTAGTATTATTGAAGACACATCTATTGCTTGTTTTGAAGGGAAAGGTGTATTAAACGCCATTCCAAAAGGAGGTTTAGGCACATATACTTATCAATGGTTTTTAGAAGGTAGAGAAATTGTAGGAGCGACAAACGAAAAACTTATAGATGCCTATAAAGGAAACTATACCGTACAATTAAAAGACCTGTATACTGCTGCTACGTCTAATTCATACACATTAAATGAGCCTGGTTTACTTACATTAACAGCAACTAAAACAAATACTTCTTGTTATAACGGTAATGACGGAACTTTAATTTTAAACCCTCAAGGAGGAACCGCTCCATATTCTTTTTCTATAGATAATAAATCAACTTACACTTCAGAAAATGACTTAACGGATTTTACGATTCCAAATTTACCAAAAGGAGACTATAAGGTATGGGTAAAAGATTTTAATGGCTGTGAAATAACTGTTCCATTTTCAATAACAATTGACGAACCAAAGTCTATGGTTATTACAGAAACTATTTTACCTTCTACTACAGTTAGCGGAAATAACGGAAGCATAGCTATTGAAGTTTCTAATGGTTTTCCTCCATACACATATTCTTGGACCAAGACTGGTGATGCTACCTATATAGAAACAACTCAAAACATTCAAAACTTATCTGTAGGTTTTTACAGCGTTAATGTTACCGATATAAATAATTGTAATATAGAAACTACATTTGAAGTTAAAGAACCTGACCCTCTTAAAGTAATTTTGAGTATAGACAATCCTATTTTATGTTACGGAGATGCTTTGGGCGAATTAAGCACAGAGGTTACTGGTGGTTATCCATTTAATGCTACTTCTAATGATTTTAAATATCAATGGTATAAGATCACTGAATCAGGAGAAGTTCCTTTAAATTCTGATAACAGTATCATCTCTTTAAAAAACTTGTTAGCTGGAATATATAAAATTGTAGTTACAGATATAGAAGGCGCCATCGCGGAAGATACAATAGAAATTACGCAACCAGATGATTTAGTTGTAAGTCTTACTAGCACACCAACAAATGTAAATTGTTTTGGTGAAGCTACAGGAGCTATTGACGTAACGGTAACAGGTGGACCTAAAGATCTTACTTCCGGCGATTATTCTCCTTATTACTTTTCTTGGACAAAACAAGAGGATGCTAGTTTTGAAGTTTTCACTGAAGATTTAAATAATATAAGTTCAGGAACTTATGTTCTAGAAGTGACAGATGAAAATTTATGTACAGTATCTCTAAAACCTGTAATTATATCTCAACCTGATGCTCCTTTAGAAATTCACAACGTTATTACAACACATTTAACAGGTTATCAAACAGCTAACGGAAATATTTCTTTAGATATAAAAGGTGGTACTCCTCCTTATTTATATGAGTGGACAAATACAGGCAACCCATTATATAAAGAAACCAGTAAAAACATCAAAGATCTTTCAATTGGTAATTATGAATTAATCGTCACTGATAGCCTAGGCTGTTCTACTTCTATTTTAGAAACAGTTACAGAACCAGATGAGCTAATTATACAAATTCAACCTATCGCAGATGAAGATGGTATACTATGTTTTGGTGAAAAAACATCCGCAATATTAACAACAAAAACAGAAGGAGGAAGCGGTTCGTATACCTATCAATGGTACGAAACTTCAAACCCAACAGACATTCTGTTTACTACTCCAAACACACCAACACTAGTTGCGGGTATTTATACTGTAGTTGTAACAGATGCTAATAACAATACTAAAAGTACAACATATCAAATTGACGAACCTTTGTTATTAGAAGCTTCTTATACTTCTAAAAATGTATCTTGTAATGGTGGTTCTGACGGTGCTATAAACCTAGATATTAAAGGTGGTACTGGCAACTATCAAATAATCTGGAGTACAGGAGCTACCATTAAAAACGTTGATAATCTACAAAAAGGGAATTATACTGTAACTATAACAGATGAAAACAGTTGTGAAATTACAATTCCAATTGAAATCACAGAACCTTTAAAAGCTCTTAATGTTTCTGATGTAATAATTTCTCCAGCAACAGGAAATGGTTTATTAAACGGAAGCATTAAAGTAAATATAGAAGGTGGTACACCAAACTATACTTTTAAGTGGGAAGATATAAATGGAGCCTCTTTGGCATCAACAACAAATACATTAGATAATATTGGTGCTGGCACTTATTATTTAACTATTACTGATATAAAAAACTGTGTTTTATATAAAATCCCATATGAAGTTACAGAGCCAGACCTTCTTGAGCTTACAACTTCTATTGGAAAAAATATAGATTGTTTTGGAGGTAATGGAATTCTTACAGCTTCAGCTAAAGGAGGTGTACCTCCTTATGTTTTTGAATGGTTTGATGCTTCAAACACTTCAATTAGCAACGAAGCTTCATCTGGATTAATTCGTACAGGTTTTTATAGTGTAAAGGTAATCGATGCTAAAGGAAATAAAACAACAAAAACAGCTGTTGAACTTACACAACCAGATTTATTGCAAATAACATCTATAAAAACAAGTGATGTTACCTGTTATCAAGGAGCTAATGGTTCAATAGAAATTACTGCAGAAGGAGGAACTGGTAATTATATTTATAACTGGAGTAATACTTCTTTATCAACTAATAAAATAGAAAATTTATCTACTGGTGATTATGAAGTAACAGTAATAGATGAAAACAATTGTGAAATATCAAGTAGTGTAATTACTATATTCCAACCTTCAGTATATGACATTACAAGTGTGAGTTTAGTACGTCCTTCTGAAATAGGTTTTTCAAACGGTAGTATTGATATAAACATAACAGGAGATGCTTCTCCTTATACGTACGTATGGACAGCAGAAAATGGTGATGTAGTATTAACCGAAACTAATGTAAATAAAACAACTAGTTCTATAGATAATCTTACAGAAGGTTTATATACTATTACTGTTACAAACACAAATGGTTGCGTACTAAGTGACACATACAATTTAGCACTCCCTGGAGAGTTATTAGTATCAATAGAACAAACAAAAGAAATAAGTTGCTTTGGTGGTTCTGATGGAGTTTTAGAAGTAATTCCAGTTGGAGGTGCAGGAGGAAATAGGTTTGAGTGGTATGACGCTACAAATGATGTAAGAATAGGAACTACAAATCCTTTAACAGGAGTAACAGCTGGAGATTATTACGTTGTTGTAAGTAATGCTGAAGGTATTAGTGAACAAAGTACTTTTTTTAGAGTTTTAGAACCAAAAGCAGTTGAAGGAACGCTGTCTGTAGACAATAGACTAAGTTGTTTTGAATCAGAAGATGGAATTATAACAATTAATGCAACAGGTGGTAATGGTAATTACGAATACAGATATCGTATCATAAATGAAATTTATGAAGACTGGACTCCTTTTAACAACAGTGATAATACAGAGATTATAAATTTAAGTGCAAATACTTACCAAATACAACTTAGAGATACTAATAACTGTTTTTATGAAGATTTAGGAACCATTAAAGTTTTAAATACTGAAGTAACTCAGCCAGATATTATAGAGGTTACCAATGTTATATTAAATGACCCTACTGGTTTTGAATTAACCAACGGAAGTATCATTCCTAATATAGAAGGAGGTACAAAACCATATAAATATGAATGGAGAGACTCTGAAGGTGACTTATTAACTACAACAAACGATCTTAATAATATTGGAGCAGGTAATTATTCTTTAACTGTTACAGATCAAAATGATTGTAAATATGAAAACATATTTACGCTTGGGCAACCTGAAAAACTTGAAGTTATCATTAGTAATATCAATATTATTCTTTGTTATCAAGAAGAAAACGGTAGTATTAAAGCAACTCCTTCCGGAGGAAATAACAGCAATTATTATTATTATTATCAATGGTTTAAAAAAGGAAATGACCAAGTAATAGGAACAAATCAACTACTTGAAAACATTGGAACGGATACTTATTATGTTATTGTAACTGATGCCAATAATAATATAACAAAAAGTGATGACTATTTACTGGTAGAACCCGAAATACTGAAAATAGAATTTGATGAAGAGTATATTAATTGTGGAGATCAAAATGATTGGACAGTAAAATCAATAATAACAGGAGGTACATCTCCTTATACCTATAAATGGAATGATAGTACTACAGCTAATCAAATAGAAGATCAGTTCCCAGGTACTTATTCCTTACAGGTAACAGATGCTCAAGGATGTACAACTTCATTAAGCATAACCCTTACTCCTCCAGATCAATTACAAGCAGAAATTACAGCAACCCCACCTACTTGTTATGATGGTTGTGATGGTAAAGTATTTTTACAAACTGTTGGTGGTACACCTCCTTACACTTATCAATGGAATAATAGGGCAACTACTCAAAACTTAGAAAACATTTGCTCTGGGAACTATGATGTTATTATTACGGATTCTAAAGGTTGTTTTATAACAAAAGAAATCACAGTAGAAAATCCAGAACAGCTTATCATAGATTTAGGAGAAGATATTACTTTGTGTTTAGACCAATTTATAATACTTGACGCTACTATTGACGATGTGGATGCTACTTATTATTGGACGTCTAACAATGGCTTTTCAAGTACTAGTGCGAGTATTGAAGTAGATACAACTGGTGTTTATGAAGTATTAGTTACCAATTCTATAGGATGTATTGGTGTTGATAGCATTTATATAGAAACAACAACTGCAGTTATTTCGGCTGACTTTTTTACGTCTTCTCAAGTATTTGTCGGTGAAGAATTTGTGATTGTTGACAACAGTGATCCTTTTCCTGATAGTATTAATTGGGAATTTCCTGAAGAAGCTATAATTAATCATCAAGACCAAAACTACGCAGAACTAGTATTTGAAATACCTGGAGAATATGAAATTACAATAACTACTCAACTAGGTCTTTGTAATGCTTTTCAAACTAAAAAAGTTATTGTTTTGGAAAAAGAGTTTGATAACGAAAATATAAATGATATCAACTCTCCAGATGAAATTAAAAGTTTTGAATATTCGGTATATCCTAATCCTAGTATAGGTAACTTTAATGTAGATATAGAATTACAAGAAACAGCCTCTATTAATATAAAAATATTTAATATGATTAACAATAGTGAACTCGACTCTAGAGGTAGTTCCGATAATTTGACTCATCATTTTAATTACAATCTTACAAACCTATCTACGGGAATTTATTTCATTCTTATACAAACATCTAAAGGAAGCAGTAGAGTTCATAAACTAATTATTGAATAAGCTATACAACTTAGAAGACAACAATAAAGTTTTTTTTAAACAAACTTATTCTATACCTAAAAGATTCTTATGGGATTTTGAAAATATTTTCAAAATCCCATAAGAATCTTTATTAACATTATATTTAATTAACTGATCACTCTCTTTTCAAAACAATAACAAAGTAATTTCACATTTATACTATTAATTTAACATGTTTTGGTTAAAAAAAATACATATATTTGAATTAAACTTATTGAAAGTCATTAGCTATGAAGATTTTTTTCAAGAAGACAAACTACATTTTCAAAATATGATAGTTTAAATAACGAAACATGTCTTCACATAAAATTATACTTTATACTCAAAAAATATTCTTTCGCGAAGAATAGACACAAATCTTGAGTGTCTTTAAATGTTCAAGAGTTTAAATATTTTAATAAATCAATATCAATGAAAAATTCAATTTTAAACTTAGGTAAGGCTTTAAATAAAGCTGAGCAAAAAACAGTAAATGGAGGCGCAGCACCAGTATGCACAGGTAATGAAATAGCTTGTTTCTGCCCAGAATTAGGATGGTTTTGTTCTTACAATGGTTATTGTGATTAAACACGACTAATTATACAATAACAGGATGGTAATATTTTTATCTCCTGTTATTGTTGCAAAAAACAACACCTTAACAGAATTAAATATAAAATTTATGAAAAATTCAATTTTAAACTTAGGTAAAGCTTTAAATAAAGCCGAACAAAAAAAAGTAACTGGTGGTTTTAAAAACCCGTGTCCATGTAGTGCTAACTATGAAACATACAGTGACGGAAGCTGTTCTTTTCCAGCAAATGGCACTATAACTAATGACCCTTTTGAAGGTGCTAGATGTTTAGGTGAAATTCAAAACAATCTTTGTTGCTTATAATCTATAAAGAAAAGAGAGTGCTTGGCACTCTCTTTTTTATTTCAGTTTTGTCAATCTAGCCACATACTTACCAATAACATCAAATTCAAGGTTTACTTTAGTACCAACCCTAAAATTCTTAAAAATAGTATTTTCTAAAGTATAAGGTATAATCGCCACACTAAATTCGTCTTTTTTAGAATCTATAACTGTTAGACTAACTCCATTTACTGTTATAGATCCTTTTTCTATAGTAATATTATTATTCTCAGATTCATAATAAAACGTAAACACAGTACTTCCATTTTCGTCTTTAATCGATTTACAAAAACCTGTTTCATCTACATGTCCTTGAACAATATGACCATCCAGTCGATCTCCAAGTTTCATCGCTCTCTCTAAGTTTATTTCTTCATCAATTAATAAATCTCCAATATTTGTTTTATCAATAGTTTCTTTAATTGCTGTTACAGTATATTCATCAGTATTAATAGCTACAACCGTTAAACAAACCCCATTGTGTGCCACACTTTGATCTATCTTTAATTCACTTGTAATATCGCTTTTTACCGTAATGTGTAAATTCTCCTGCTCTTCTTTAAGGTTTGCTACTACACCAAGAGTTTCAATAATTCCTGTAAACATTCTATAAAATTTAGTTACTTTTGTTAGTATCAAAAATACGACATTACTAAAGTAAAGATGGATAAAACAGACAAAATTATAGTAGGAATTTCTATAGGAGATATTAATGGGATTGGTTTAGAGATTATACTGAAAACTTTCGAAGACAAACGCATGCTAGACTTTTGTACACCTGTTTTATTTGGAGCTGCAAAAGTTGTTTCTATACACAAGAAAGTTTTAAAGCTAGATACTATAGTACATGGCATTCATTCTGTTGATAAAATTGTACATGGAAAAATTAATTTAGTTAATATTTGGAAAGAAGATGTTAAAGTTGAATTAGGAAAAACAACAAAAAATGGAGGAGAATATGCTTTAAAGTCTCTTTCTGCTGCTGTAAACGCTTTAAAAAATAATTATGTAGACTTATTATTGACTGCACCAATTAATAAAGAGAATATCCAATCTGAAGAATTTAAGTTTCCTGGACATACAGAGTATTTAGAAGAAAACTTAGAAGGTAAAAGTTTAATGATTTTAATGACTGATGAATTACGTGTTGGGTTAATTACAGGTCATATACCAATATCAGAGGTTTCAACTACTATTACACCTGAACTTATTAAAGAGAAAGTTGCAATTATGCATACTTCATTAAAGCAAGACTTTAATATTAACAAACCAAAAATTGCCGTTTTAGGTTTAAACCCACATTGTGGAGACAAAGGAGTTATTGGTAAAGAAGATGATGATATTGTACGACCAACTATTGCAGCAATAAAAGAAAGTGGAAAATTAGTATTTGGACCTTATGCCGCCGATGGTTTCTTTGGCTCTGAAAATTATAAAAACTTTGATGGAGTTTTAGCAATGTATCATGATCAAGGATTAGCTCCTTTCAAATCTTTATCTTTTGGAAATGGAGTTAATTTCACCGCTGGTTTAGATAAAATTAGAACTTCACCAGATCATGGAACAGGTTATGATATTGCTGGAAAAAGAAAAGCAAATCCAGATTCTTTTAAAGAAGCCTTATTCACAGGTTTAAAAATTTTTAAAAACCGTAAGGAATTTTTAGAACTGCATGCTAATGCTCTAAAAACGAAATAGTTTAATTTTTTAAAACAACGTATAAATATAAAAACATTTTTTATATATTTGCACGCTCAAATTGATGTTAGATGAAGGAATTAAAAAAATTCGATATACCTTTCATAGGATTAAAAGAAGGTAGTCACACATTTGAATATCAAATTGACAAAGAGTTCTTTAACATATTTAAATTCGATGAATACAATAAAGTAAATGTAAATGCTTCTATTAATTTTGTAAAAAAAAGCAATTTAATGGAACTCCATTTTAACACAACAGGAACCGTAAATGTTCCTTGTGATGTTACAAATGAAGACTTTGATTTAGATATCAATGGTAATTTACCACTTATTGTAAAGTTCGGATCAGTATATAACGATGATGATGAGAGTATATTAATATTACCACAGGAAGCTTATAAGGTAAATGTGGCTCAATATATATATGAACTAATTATATTATCTGTTCCAACAAAAAAAGTACACCCACAAGTATTGGATGGCACAATGGAATCAGAAGCGTTAAAGAAATTAGAAGAATTAAGAATTAAAGAAGAAAAAACTGTTGAAAAAGAATCAACAGACCCTAGATGGGATAAATTAAAGGATTTAATAACAGGAAAAAACACATAAGATGGCACATCCAAAAAGAAAAATATCTAAAACTAGAAGAGACAAGAGAAGAACTCACTATAAAGCTTCAGTACCTCAAATAGCTAAAGATCCAACAACTGGTGAAGCTCACTTATATCATAGAGCACACTGGCATGAAGGTAAGTTATATTACCGTGGTCAAGTTGTATTAGATGGTACAATAGCTGAAGCTTAAAACTAAGTTTACATAAAAAGCAAAAAACTCCCAGATTTGGGAGTTTTTTGCTTTTTTTAGTTAAAACTGAATGTTTTTGGTGCGTTTTTAACCAAAAAGTGAAAAAAAAAACACTATTTTTGAAAACTAGTATTTTTAATTATTTAGTAAATTATGACTAAAATAACTGCCGCAATTACCGCAGTAGGGAAATACCTTCCTGAATATATTCTAACAAATAAAGAGTTAGAAACTATGGTAGATACCAACGATGAATGGATAACTACCAGAACAGGAATAAAAGAACGTAGGATATTAAAAGGAGAAAACAAAGGAACTTCTTTTATGGCCATAAAAGCTGCCCAAGATTTACTTGAAAAATCTGGTGTGGACGCTAAAGATATTGATATGGTAATTGTAGCTACTGCTACTCCAGATATGCCTGTAGCTTCTACTGCTGTTTACACAGCAACCGAAATTGGTGCTACAAATGCATTTGCCTTTGATTTACAAGCCGCATGTTCTAGCTTTTTATATGGAATTTCAACAGCCTCTAGCTACATAGAGTCTGGTAGATATAAAAAAGTTTTACTAATTGGTTCTGATAAAATGTCTTCTATTATAGATTATACAGACAGAGCAACTTGTATTATTTTTGGTGATGGAGCTGGTGCTGTTTTATTTGAACCCAATACTGACGGATTAGGATTTCAAGACGAATATTTAAGAAGTGACGGTGTTGGTCGAGAGTATTTAAAAATTGAAGCTGGAGGTTCTATACTTCCACCTACTGAAGAGACTGTTAAAAATAAGCAACACTTTGTTCATCAAGAAGGTAAAACAGTTTTTAAATATGCCGTTTCTAATATGGCAGATGTTGCAACAAAAATCCTAGAAAGAAATAACCTTACAAAAAATGATGTTAGTTGGTTAGCTTCGCATCAAGCAAATAAAAGAATTATTGAAGCAACTGCTAACAGAATAGGATTAGAAGACGAAAAAGTAATGATGAATATCCATAAATATGGAAATACAACATCAGCTACTTTACCCCTTTTACTTAATGACTATGAAAAAGAATTGAAAAAAGGAGATAATTTAATTTTTGCCGCATTTGGTGGTGGTTTCACTTGGGGAGCTATTTACTTAAAATGGGCGTATAACGCATAGACAAACAACCTATTAAACTATAAAAATAACATGGACATTAAAGAAATCCAAAACCTTATTAAATTTGTAGCTAAATCTGGCGCAAGTGAGGTGAAATTAGAAATGGAAGATGTGAAAATTACCATTAAAACCGGTAGTGATGCTCCTGAAACAACAATAATTCAAGCTGCTCCACAACTTGCTGCTCCAATTGCTCAAGCTGCTCCAATTGCTCATGCTGCTCCTGTTGCAAATGCACCTGTTGCTGCTACTCCTGTAGAGGAGGATTCTAAATACATTACTATAAAGTCTCCAATTATTGGAACACTTTATCGTAAGCCTTCTCCAGACAAATCTGTCTTTGTTGAAGTAGGATCAAGCATAAAAGTAGGTGACACTGTATGTGTTATTGAAGCAATGAAATTATTTAACGAAATAGAATCAGAAGTATCTGGTAAAATCGTTAAGGTTTTAGTTGACGACGCTTCTCCTGTAGAATTTGATCAACCATTATTTTTAGTAGACCCATCATAATTAAATCTGAAGTTTTAAGTATTCATTATTTTTTACTAAAAACCTAAGTCTTAAACGATATATATGTTTAAAAAGATATTAATTGCAAATAGAGGTGAAATTGCACTACGTGTAATTAGAACCTGTAAAGAAATGGGCATTAAAACAGTAGCAGTATATTCAAAAGCTGATACTGAAAGTTTACATGTTCGTTTTGCTGACGAAGCCGTTTGTATTGGTCCTGCTCCAAGTAGTGAATCATACTTAAAAATGGCAAATATAATAGCTGCTGCAGAAATTACAAATGCAGATGCTATTCATCCAGGATATGGATTTTTAGCTGAAAATGCTAAATTTTCTAAACTATGTGAAGAACATGAGATTAAATTTATTGGAGCTACGGCAGAAATGATCGACCAAATGGGAGATAAAGCTTCTGCAAAAGCAACAATGATTGCTGCTGGTGTTCCTTGTATTCCTGGTTCTGAAGGAATTATTAAAGATTTTGCTGAATGTGAAGCTTTAGCAAATGAAGCTGGTTTTCCTGTAATGTTAAAAGCTACCGCCGGTGGTGGTGGAAAAGGGATGCGTGCTGTTTGGAAAAAAGAGGAATTACAAGATTGTTGGGATTCTGCAAGGCAAGAATCTAAAGCAGCTTTTGGTAACGACGGAATGTATTTAGAGAAGTTAATTCAAGAGCCACGTCATATAGAGATCCAAGTTATTGGAGATTCTTACGGAAAAGCATGTCACTTATCTGAAAGAGATTGTTCTGTACAACGTCGTCATCAAAAATTAACAGAAGAAACTCCTTCTCCGTTTATGACGGATGAATTACGTAATGCAATGGGGAATGCTGCAGTTATGGCTGCTGAACATATAAAATACGAAGGTGCAGGTACTGTTGAGTTTTTAGTAGACAAACACCGTAACTTCTACTTTATGGAGATGAATACTCGTATTCAAGTTGAACACCCAATTACTGAAGAAGTTGTTGATTATGATTTAATTCGTGAACAAATTTTAGTAGCTGCTGGTGTACCAATTTCTGGTAAAAATTATTTTCCACAATTACATTCTATAGAATGTAGAATTAACGCGGAAGATCCACATAATGGATTTAGACCTGCACCTGGTAAAATAACTTCTTATCATGCTCCTGGTGGACATGGAGTGCGTATAGACACGCATGTATATGCTGGTTATATGATTCCACCAAACTACGATTCTATGATTTCTAAATTAATTGTAACTGCACAAACTCGTGAAGAAGCAATTAACAAGATGAAGCGTGCTTTAGATGAGTATATTATTGAAGGTGTAAAAACAACTATTCCTTTTCATAGACAATTAATGGATCATCCAGATTATATTTCTGGAAACTATACTACTAAGTTTATGGAAGATTTTGTAATGGAATCGTAAGTTTTAAAAATATATAAATGAAAAAAATCAGTGATTAACCTCACTGATTTTTTTCATTTATTATACAATCTTCTAATCTGTTTATATAAAAAAATAAACATTCGTTTTAAATTATTAAACTTGAATAATTAATTATTTAATACCTTCGTTGTTATGATGTTTTTATATGAAATCCTTATCAATATAACTTATTTTTTATTGAAAATTATAGCGTTTTTCAACAAGAAAATCAACTTATTTATTTCTGGAAGGGAAGATACTTTTACTAAACTTTCTGTTATACAAAAGAATGATAAAGTTGTTTGGCTTCATGCTGCTTCTTTAGGTGAATTTGAACAAGGAAGACCTATTATAGAACGTATAAAGAAAGAATATTCTAATTATAAAATAGTAGTTACTTTCTTCTCACCTTCAGGATACGAAATAAGAAAAGACTACAATTTAGCTGATGTTGTTTGTTATTTACCTTTTGACACTAAATCAAAAATGAAACAATTTATCGAACAAATTCATCCGAGTTTAGCAATTATAATTAAGTATGAATTTTGGCCAAATCTTTTACAGGAATTAAAAAAAGCACAAACAAAAACAATTTTAGTTTCTGGAATATTTAGAGAAAATCAAGCGTTTTTTAAATGGCATGGAAAATGGATGCAGCGATCTCTTACCGCTTTTGATCATTTCTTTATTCAGAATAAAACTTCAAAAAAACTATTAAATACAATTAACTTTAATAATACAACGGTTTCTGGAGATACTCGCTTTGATAGGGTTTCTAAAATTTTACAACAAAACAATTCACTTGAATTTATATCGGACTTTAAGAACAATACCTACACAGTTGTTGCTGGTAGTACTTGGGGAATAGATGAAGAGTTTATAGTGAATTATATTAATAATGAAAGCTCACCTGAAGAAAAATTTATTATTGCACCACATAATATCAACTCAAAAGATATTGCAATTCTTAAAAATTCAATTGCTAAAAAAACAATATTATTTACTGAAAAAGAAGGTGAAAATTTAACAGATTACCAAGTCTTTATAATTGATACTATTGGAATTTTAACCAAAGTATATGCTTATGCAGATGCTGCATATGTTGGTGGTGGCTTAGCTACTGGCTTACACAACATTTTAGAACCAGCCACTTTTGGAATTCCACTTGTTTTTGGTAACAAAAAACATCAAAAATTTCAAGAAGCTGTTGATTTATTAGCTAAAAAAGGAGCAATAACAATTGGAAATCAAAATGAATTCTCTCAAGCTTTTAAAAAACTAAGAGATAACAATAACTACAGAACAGAAACAGGAAGTATCAATAAAAAATATGTACAACAACATATTGGCGCTACAAATATGGTAATGGATTATGTTAGTGAAACCTTATAAAATATAAATACTTTCACTTCTCTTAAAATTAATTGTTAAAAATTAAGGCTCACTAAAAAACATATTCTTTTAACTTAGGTTTTTCTTTTTAAAAATTTATACTCGTTTATTTTAAAACTCAGAATATATTAATTAGATTTAAAGTAACTGTATTCTACATTAAACATTCTTATTATGAAAAAATTAATACTTTTAATTGCTTTTTGTTCAAGTTTATTTTCTTTTTCTCAAGAAGTTAAACGGATGAATATTACTGGAAAAATTATTGTTGAAGGTAGTGATATTGAAGGGATAACAATTTACAATACTACATCAAAACAAGGAACAATAACAGATGAAAAAGGTGCTTTTTATTTAGCTATGACTTTAAATGACATTATAGAAGTCAGATCATTGGAGTATAATGATTTAGACATTGCTGTAAATGAAGCTATAATGAAATCTAAAAAGATGCGAATTTTTCTTATTGAACAAATTACCAAGCTAGATGAAATTATTATTCCATCTAAAAAACTTACTGGTAATCTTTCTGAAGACGCTAAAAGAATAAAAACTTTTGATACAAAAATGGATGACATTTACTTTGGAATCAAAAACGAAACCGCATACAAATTAGCGGATAGTAAAATAAAACTAACAAAAGAGCCTATTGTAAAAGCTCCTGACAGACCAATAGTAGATGGATTGAATATTATTAATGTTGTAGACCAATTATTAATACCTCTTTTTAGATCGGAAGTAAAAGATAAAAAATCAGCTGGAATACCTGCTGTACCTGTAAAATCCATTAAATATTATTTAGGATCTAACTTTTTAATTGAGAATTTTAATATTCCAGAACATCGCGTAGAAGAGTTTATTAGATATGTTGAAGATGATACTTTTAACTTTAACCTATTGAACTACGGACATGAAATGGAATTTCTTGAATTACTTAATAAAAAAAGTAAATTGTTTTTAAAAAATAAAAGTTAAAACATCTCTGAAATTTAAAACAACAACAGATACTTAAAGTATCTGTTGTTGTTTTTTTATAAAGCATAATTAATATAAACTGATAATTGCTGTTTAGATCTTACATTATCACCAAATAAATGTTGCCTAAGAGGAACGCTATAGCTTGTTCCAAAAACAAACTTATCTACAGCTAACTCAGAACCTAATGAAGCACTTAAAACACTTCCATTTGTGTCGTTAATTGTTTCATTATACTGAGTAATTTGATTATAAACATCACCAGAAACACCAATAAAAGGCATAATCCCCATCTTTTTGGTTGAAAAAACTCCATAAAAATTAGCATTATAACTAAATTGATTACCAAATTGATATTGGTTTTTATTTTCTCCTTTTAAATAATAGCTCAAAAGTGTGTTAACTCCATATTTACTTTTCCTATAACTATATCCTAAAGAAAAAACACCATCAAAGCTACCTGTACCAACCTGAAAACCAGGATTTATATTATCTGATAATTCTTCTTCAAATTTACCAGTTGGCAACTTAACTCCTAATCCAAATTTTAATGAATGTCCCGAAGCTTCTTTATCTGCAAGTATTGGTTGATCTTTTTGTTTTTTATAAAAAATCAACTTATACCACCCAACAATACTAATATCTCCAAGTCCTTTTATTGTTTCATTTCCATCAATACCAATTCTTTTTAAATTTTGATATGGTAAATTTGCACTCACAAAAAAGTTTTCACTTAAAGGAATTTGTGCCCATAATTGGTACGTGTTAAAATGCTCTTTAGTGATAGGAGAATTGTCAAAAATTCCGTTTTTAGATTCAAAATTTTGATAAACATATCTTATTCCTATAAAGTTTTTATTACTTAAGGTACCAAATCCTAAACTACCACTACTAGTAGAACAGCTACATAAATCACAAAAAAAATCGTACTCTTTATAATTGTTACAAAATGGGTTTTTATTACATGCTTTTGTAATATTTGATTGTAAAAGCAACAGTAAAAGAAGTACTGTTACTTTTTTAATATTCTGAAAATCTTTCATCTTCTAAAAATTCGTTATCTGTTAATGTCTTTAAAAAAGATATGATACTCTCTTTCTCGTAATCAGTAAGTGAAATACCATAAGTTCCATCCACCTTTAAAAGTAATTCATCTACATTACCATTATCTACAATGCCAGCTTCATAAAAATCTAAAACTGCCTCTAATGAATAAAATCTACCATCGTGCATATAAGGACCAGTAACTTCTACATTACGTAAACTTGGCACTTTAAACTTATACATATCATCTGGATTTTCTAACACTCCATATCTTCCTGTATCATTTAAAGTAGGATTTATTGGCAAACCATTATTTTTAAAACTTTGGTCCGTAAATAAATCTGTTGCATGACAAACAGAGCATTTATTCTTAAAGTTATTTAATCCATCTGATTCTATTGTAGTAAGTATAACATCTTCTTCACCTCTTACATATTTATCGTATTTAGAGTTTGAAGAAATCATCATTACCATAAATTGAGATAATGCTTTAAGCATGTTTTCTGTATTAACTTTACCATCATCAAAAGCTCTATCAAACTTTTCTTGATAATCAGAATCAGCCTCTAATTTCAAAATCACATTACTCAACGTTTCATTCATTTCTAGCTCACTTGTTATAGGTATTATTGGTTGAAAATCTAAATGAGTAGCTGCTCCATCCCACATAAACGAAGTTTGATATGCTAAGTTTTGAATTGGTGGTGTATTTCTAAGTCCAATAGCGCCATCTACACCATGACTTAAATTATGTCCATGATGTGTAAATGCTGACGCTTGTTCATGACAAAAAGCACATGCTATAGCATTATTAGAAGACAACTTACCTTCATAAAACAAAGCTTTACCTAACTCAAAACCTGCTTCTGTAATTGGATTATTATCTAAATCATAAGCGAGCTCAGGAAAATTTTCTGGTAAATCTAAATTTATCGAAACTGGTACGTATACACCATCTTCTTTATTACAAGAAATAAAGACAAATAGTGTTACTAAAAAAAAGGATACTTTTTTCATAAATAATTATTTTAAAAAAGAAGGAAAACAGTATTATTTTCCTTCTTTTATTAATAATTAATCGTTGTGTACATGATGTACCTCAAACATATTAATAACATTGTTTGCTATTACTGGAGTTTGAGTTTCAGAGGTATGAACTTGATTATAACCTTCTTCAAAAGTAGCAGTTGTTATACCATCCCAAACTTTTTCTAAATCAGCTTTAATATGAATTTCAGGTGAAGTATCTTCTCTTACAATTACTGAATTTGGTAATTCTAATGTAATTTCTCTATAGTTATCTAATGAAGTACCTACACTTCCCATGTGAACATTTAATGCTTCATCTTCCAAAGTTGTGTTAGAATAAGTTCCATCAAATCTAACAAACTTATAACCTGTTGCCCAACTCCACATCATTCCTTTTTCAGATGCTAATTCTAAAAAATCTCCTTGACCATCTGCTCCTAAAGCAAAACGGTCTTGATCTATCCCAACACCAAAAGTTACAGAAACATAATCTGCAGCATTAACATCGTTTAAAGTAATCCAAATTTCTCCTGCTGCATTAGCGTCTTCTTCATCAACAATAAACACATTGTCTTCTGACGGATACATAAAAGTATTCCCTTCACTATCTGTAAACTCAATGTTACTAATAATGTATTTTAAATTTGTTAACTTAAAAGACTCATTGTTAGACTTAGAGTATGTTGTTTCGAAAATAAAATCCTGATCACCAACTCCGTTATCAAACTTTAAGATTACATCTCCTGTTTGACCTGTTAAGTCTTCCACATTATCATCAGATGAGGAACAAGACATTATTAATACAGTTAATAATAGTGTGAATATATTTTTTAATAATTTCATTTTATATAGTTTAAATTTTGTTTTGTTTTTTTTTAAATTGACGCATATTATCATAACATTCAAACTTTATTTCTATTTAATTAAAAAAATAAGTTTAAACGCAAAATATGTAATTGCTATATGGTAAAAAACTATATAATTGGAGGTCTAAAGTGTTTACTTATAAAAGTACGAATGTAGTTTCTGTTATAAAAAAAAGAGTTTTTTATACTTCTTATAAATGACGCTTTTTTAAATAAAGCATTCGGATAAATATTGTAATAAAGCGGATAAAAAGATGCTGCTATATTAAAAACAATCTTAGTAGTTGTATCTGTTTTAGATGTTGATAAAACTTGTAAGTTTTTGGCTAAATGACATTTACCATCACATTGTAGTTCTGGCTTATCTTTATTAACACAATAAGTTTCTATAATATAATCTATATTTAACTTATAATAAGTCACTTGACCAACATAATACATCGGTCTAGCTGCAAATGACATTAGTATAATATATAAATATATATTCTTCAACCTATTTTTTTTGCGAAGGTAAATAAAAACTTATCTACAGTATTTATAATTAACATAATAATCTGGTTATAAAAGTTAATCCAAAAAAGGTTTTAAATCTTCTGAATTCGTATTATCAACTACTTTCCAATGGTATATTTTTGAAAGTTGATAAATTTTAGACAACTCTTCAAATAATCGTGTTTTAGCGTCTTTTTGAAGTCCAGATACAGTTATGGTAGATTTTATATTTTCTATAGCTTTATCATTAAGTTTATTAAGTTCTGCTCTATTAAAAGTATTAAACTGACTCTGTTGCAAATCGAAATATTTAATATCAGGAGAAATTACAACATCCTCTTTAGGAATTTTATTAATAATTATCTCTTTTTTAAGACTATCTATCTGAATTTCTAATTGAGACAAATCATATCCCACCTCAACTTTTGCATTTACAGATAATACTGCCTTTTTATCAAAAGACAAATAATCGTAAAAGTATTTTTTACTATCTGTAAAACTATATATTTCAGAAAAATTACCTTCAGAAACCACTAACTTACTTAAGTTTTTGATTCCATTTAAGAATACCTGAGCTTCTTCAGTTTGATGCTTCTTTTCTTCTTGGTATTCGTACCAAAATTTGGCAATTAAAAATCCTAATAAAAAAACAGCTGTATATTTTAAAAAACGCATGGTTTGTGTGATTTTGTTTGATGGAAACAAGTTACACAATTATATAAAAAAATACTTACTTAGAAAATGAAATAAAATTGTGAAAACAAATGTAATTTTTTTACGATTTTTGAATTGCTGTAAAAGAATCATATATTGAATAAATTTAAAACTACGAAAAAAGGAAATCCCGACAAATTATATGATGAATTAATAGAAAAATTAAACTTTACCGATTATGAAATAATGAGTCTTAATCATAGTTGGTCTTCAGATGCAGGGTACTTTAAATAGAAACATTACTTTTCTAAAATAAATTTAAAAACTCAACTTATCAATTTTATTAGCTATCGTCATTTTTTTCATTTCAGCTTCTAAATTTGTAAAATCTTTTTGAAGTACTTTCTGAGTAAAGACTCCGTTTTCTAGTACATGAATTTCATCGCAAGTTTTGGCTAACGTATCAAAAATATGAGAGGACAATAAAATAGTTTTCCCTAAAGATTTAAGTTTAAAAATTATCTCAGTAATAATAATATTACTTTGAATATCTACTCCATTAAAAGGTTCATCAAAAATAAAAAAATCATTCTTTTGCAATAAAATTGCAGTTAAAGTCAATTTCTTTTTCATTCCTGTTGAATAAGTTGATGCATATTTATTTAAAGGTAAATCAAAAATATTTCTCTCTTGGAAATCATCTATTTTAATACTTCTAGCATTTGCAAAAAATTGTAAATATTCTTCACCAGTTATTTTACTAAAAAAATGAGATTCGGTTTGTAAAAAACCAACATGATCTTTTAAGATTTTAAATACTGATGTTATCTCTCCTCCATAACTTTCCAAGCCTACTAAACAATTAAATAATGTTGTTTTACCAGAACCATTTTCACCTACAATTCCATATACTTTTCCTGCTTCAAGTATTAAATCTATTTTTTTTAAAACATGATTGCTTCCATATTTTTTTGATAGTCCTTCTATTTTAATCATGTAAAACAGTATTTAATTTCTTACTAGCTTCCTTATAAAAATACCAAAAACTTACCAATACAAAAGGTGGGATTTTAATGCTTATAAAAAAAACAATTGCTGTTGGTAAACTCATTTTATTTGGAAATACAGAATACTTTGCCAAAATCGTTTGTGTTAAATACACATATCCTATCAACTGCACTGCAATTAAAATAATGATTTCTGAAGGGAAAAATATACCTAAAATTAATACAATAGGTAAACTTAATAAGAAAACGTAGATAAAAGCTATTTTAACTTTATAGTATAAAAAATCTTTAGGAGACTTATTAAACAACCAAACATAATAGGCTTTTTCAGTTTTTGAAAAATAAGAAATACACAATCCATAAATCACTACTAAAGAAAATATCCCTAAGTTAAAGTTATGACTCTCTACTCCTTTGAAAGTTAAAAAATACGCAATCGGAAACACAAAAAATGTTTTCCGAAATCCTTCTGTAAATTCAAACGGATATTTTTTAAATGGTGTTGGAATAATAAAATTACTAGTAAAAGTTATCTTTATAAAGCTTAATAAAATTGCTAATACTAATAAGATACCTCCAAAAATAAAGAATTGTTTAAATATTAAGAAAAATACAAACGGAGAAATAAATAGGGTGTTCTCTACAATCCGTATGTTAAAGTATTTTTTTGAAGAATAGCTGAGTTTTAAAAAATCGTTCCGTTTTTTACTACTTGCTTTTGATACAACACTCAGTCCTATAAAAACATAAATATATGCTGCGAGTTCAAATCTTGTAAATAACAGATTTGAACCATAAAAAAATAGTACTGCAAAAAATAAATAAGCGAATAATGGCAATATTCCAAAATCAATTAAATGCCTGTTTAACATCTTATATTGAAGTTGAAAATACTGTTTCATTTATTCCTCTTCTGAAGTTCTTTCATTTGCAACTGCCTTTTTCTCTTCTTTAGGAAATGCTTGCTTATGAAAAAGGAATAAAATTATTACACCAATAGTTATCCAACTATCTGCTCCGTTAAAAATGGCATTAAAAAAAGTAAAACTTTCACCTTCGTACATTGGAAAGTATAACATGTCTACTACTTTACCATAAAATAATTCTCCATAAGGTTTGTCTGCAAACAAAGTTGCTAATTGCCCTCTAGAAGAATCAAAAATAACTCCATAAAAAACAGAATCGATAATATTACCAATTGCTCCTGATAAGATTAAACTGATAGCAATTACTACAGCATTATGTGTTTTTGCTTTAATTGTTTGCCACAACCAATATACAATTCCACCAACTGCACAGATTCTAAAAAGAGTTAAGAATAATTTCCCTGCTTTTCCGCCAAACTCAAAACCCCAAGCCATTCCGTTATTCTCAGTAAAATGAATTTTAAACCAATCGGCAAAAACAACGTAATCTTCTCCTAAAAAGAAATGTGTTTTTACATATATTTTACTAATTTGATCTATTAAGATTGCCAAAACAACCGTAAGAATAGCTATATTTTTTTTAGACATGCTTTTGATTTAAAGGAAACAAAAATAAGAAAAGTATTGTGATTGACTAATTTACTTAGAAGCTTTATCTATTCTTAACAACAATTCTTTTCTGTAAGATTTTCCTACGATTAGTTTTGTTTTATTTTGAAGTAATACTTGGTTGCCATCTAACATTTCTAATTGCTTAAAATTAATAGCAAAAGACTTATGAATTCTGATGAAATTTACTGGTAATTTCTCCAAAAAATCGGTTAAGGTTTGTGGCGTTAAAATCATTTTTTTAGTATAAATTTTTATATAGTTTCCGTAAGCTTCTATATAATTTATATCCTCAAAATTTAACTTGATGAGTTTTTTATCGCTCTTTACAAAAATAGAGGTGTTTTCTTCTTGTACTTTATTTACAATAACTTGATTTATTTCTTTTACTTCTTTTTCTTGTTGTTGCACTTTTAAAACTGCTTGTAAAAAACGCTCAAAAGAAAATGGTTTTAACAAATAATCGGTTACCGACAATTCAAATCCTTCTACTGCATATTCAGAATACGCTGTTGTAATAATTACTGCTGGTTTTTGTTGTAGTGATTTTAACAAACTAATTCCTGAAAACTTAGGCATATTAATATCTAAAAAAAGAATATCTACAGTTTCTTTTTGAAGCACTTCCAATACTTCAAAGGCATTTTTACAAGATGCAATCAATTGTAAATTTGGCAAATCTTTTATGTATTTTTCTAATATTTGACGTGCAATTGGTTCGTCGTCGGCTATTAAACATTTTAGTGTTTCCATTTATAATTCTAATTTTAGAGCAACTTCAAAAAAACCATCTTGCCTTTTTATAGATAAATCATAGACATCAGGATAAATTAGCGCCAATCGCTTTTTGGCATTGACTAATCCGATACCACTTTTCCCTTTTTCTAAATTCTCTTCTTTTATTTTAGACGTATCGTATGAGTTTTTACAGATGAAATTTAAGGTGTTTTCTGTGATTTCAATACTCATGGCAACACTGCTTTTTTCGTTTTGTTCTTCCCCCAAATGTTTAAATGCATTTTCTACAAATACAATTAATAACATTGGTGCAATTTGTTTGTCTGCTATATTTCCTTTTACCAAAAATTTGATTTTTGTTTTTTCTTCTAATCGTATTTTTTCTAAAGAAATGTAGTTTTCTAAATAACTGATTTCTTTTTCTAGCGGAACAAAAACTTCTTTGGTTTCGTATAAACTGTAGCGCAACAAATCGGATAATTGTAGCATTAAGCCGGGTAACTTATCGGATTTTACCACTGATAATCCGTATAAATTATTTAAGGTATTGAATAAAAAATGCGGATTTAATTGTGCTTTTAACAACTTTAATTCTGCTTCTTTTTCTTGTTGACGACGACGAAAACTGTCTCGCGCAATTCGTATAGTCATACCAAATATTACAGCTAATAAAACTAAACCTACTAGTGGTAAAAGCTTGTTTATATCAAATCCTTGTTCCATTGATTTTGATATCATTAACAACGCTATTAAAGAAAAAACAAAAATATTAGCTATAAATAACACTATAAAGAGGAAGAGTTTCTTATGAAAGAAATTCATAATCCAATAGTTATGTACATATACTGGTGGCATTAAAAAAAGAAGTACATACAAAGCAGTAAGAAGTTTATTACCCGACGTAACAGTAATCATTAAAATCATGAATATAAATGCCCAAACAAATATATTTTGCACAATTTTATGATCTATAAACTTATCTAACTTAAACATATTACTTTCTTAAAACTTATGGTAAACATACGTTTTGAATGCTCAAAACACATCTTTTAATGATGAAAGATACTTTTTTTTGTTTGAACAGTCTTTTTTTAATGATTACCCAACAATACTAACTTCATCATTTTAAAAAACCACTTCATCATTCTTCTTTTTCATACCTAGATTTTAATAGCACTTTTGAAGTGTTCAAACATAAAACAGCTATAAATCATGAGACTAGAAATACAAAATGCATCAAAAAAATATTCGGGTAATAAATACGGACTTAAAGATTTTTCTATCACTATAGAAAAAGGAATTTTAGGTTTATTAGGTCCAAACGGCGCCGGAAAATCTACTTTATTAAAAATGATTGCTACAGTTAGTAAACCAACAGATGGTGTGATTCTTTTAAACAAAAACAACATTGTTAAAGACGCAAATTATATGCGTGAACAATTAGGCTTTTTACCACAAGATTTTGGTGTGTATCCGAATTTAAACGCTTATGAATTTTTAAAATACATGGCCGCTTTAAAAGGTGTAGGAGGAAAAAACCTTACCAAGAGAATTACGCAACTGTTAGAAGGTTTAAACTTATTAGAACATGCTAAAAAACCTATTGGAAGTTATTCTGGCGGAATGAAACAACGTATAGGAATTGCACAAGCTTTATTAAACGAACCAAAGATTTTAATTTTTGATGAACCAACAGTTGGTTTAGATCCAGAGGAACGTGTTCGTTTTAGAAACTTAATTTCTGACTTAGCCAACGATTGTATTGTTATTTTATCGTCTCATATTGTTTCTGATATTGATACCATTGCTGATGAAGTTGCGGTTATGAAAAATGGTTCTTTACTTGTAAAAGGACAACAAGAAACTATTATAGAAAAAGTGAAAAATATTGTTTTTGAAAGTGCCATTCTTAAAGAAAACTACACCGATTTTAAAAACAAACATATTGTAGTAAGTACCACTAGAAAAGCGGGGAAGTTATTAATCAGATATATTTCTAAAAATCCTGAAGAAAGCGCAATACAACAGCAAGCTACTTTGGAAGATGCCTATTTATACTTAACTAAAACCTATTAATCTAACCTTTTAAATTCAACAACTATGTTCTTAATTCCTTTTCTTCTTTTGTTAGAAAAATTACTAATAGCATTTGGTATTAACTAAACTTCGACTTTAATCTTTATTTTTCTTTATCAGAAAAGTAGGCACAAAGGGACAAAGGTTGTAAAACTTTGCCTCTTTGCTACTCTGCGACTTTGAAAACTTTAAAAACTTTGAAACTCCAATAAAAACATTATGAACTCATTTCTTACTATTATAAAATCAGATTACTTACAACGAACCAGAAGCTATGCTTTTTTAATTACACTTTGTATTAGTTTAGCCATTGCTTATACTTTGGTTCCTGCTCCTGGTGCAAATTATTCAACAATACGTATTGCGGATTATGTTGGTTATTACAACTCCGCTTGGTTTGGTTATGTTACCGCAATGATGACAAGTATTTTTTTATCATTAATAGGTTTTTATTTAATTAATAACAGTATTAAAACTGATATAGATACCAAAGTTGGTCAGATTACAGCAAGTACTAAAATTAGAAATTTCAACTATTTATTATCTAAAGTATTGAGTAATTTTTTAGTATTATCAACTATTTTACTCATCACTTTTATAATGAGTATTGTGTTGTTTTTTTTATATAATGAAGGGTATCCTTTTGAGCTTTTTCAATTTATAAAGCCTTATTTACTAATTGCTATTCCAACACTATTTAGCATTGCTGTTTTAGCTGTTCTTTTTGAAGTTTTTTTAGGTCGTTACTCTGTATTACAAAACATAGGATTCTTCTTTTTATTCGCTTTTTTAATGTTCTCTTCTCGTAATACCAACACCAACTTTTCTTTGGATCTATTTGGAAGCAAAGTTGTAATGCATCAATTAGAAAAAGAAGTACGCCAAATTGCTAATACTGAAAAACAAACGAACTTATCTATTGGTTATATCATTGGAAATGTAAAAGAAACTCATAAATTTTATTTTAATGGCATGGAATTTCCTAACTCTTTTATCATCAGTAGAATTATTTGGATATTGTTTGGAATTGGTGCTATTGCCATTACTTCTTTATTTTTTCATAGGTTTAATATGAAAGAAAGAATTACAATCAAAAAAGAATCGAAAACCATAATATCTGAAACCATAACAACTGCAATTTCTTTAACCAACTTACCTCAAATTACTATTGATTACGGAATTTTATCACTCTTAAAAACTGAACTTATTTTAATCTGTAGAAAAGGAAAAAAATGGTTGTGGGTTTTTAACTTTATTGGAATGGCTTTACTTGCTTTTCTTCCAATTTCTATTGCGCATCAATTTGTATTGCCAATTTTATGGTTTTTACAAGTTGGACGATTATCTGAAATTACCACAAAAGAAATAACGAACAACGTACATTATTTTGCTTTTGCTTCGTATAAACCTTTAAGCAGGTTATTAGCTTCTCAACTTATTGCAGGAATATTGTTGATGTTATTTTTAGCATTGCCTTTAGCTATTCGTTTAGGAATAGCAGCAAATACACACGCAATTGGAGCTGTATTTTTAGGTGGGGTTTTTATAGTTGTTTTTGCTGCAATTTCTGGAATTATAACACAAAGCAAAAAACTGTTTGAAGTATTATTTTTTATGATAACCTACACCAATATTAACGGCATTCCGTTTACTGATTATTTTGGAGGTTTGCCACATAGCGTTGCTTATATAATAAAATTGGCAGTAACCATAATAGCTTTAATTGTTTTTAGTTTTTTAATTAGAAGCTATCAATTGAAGAAATTATAACACAAAAAGGCCAATGAAATTTTACAATCATTGGTCTTTTTAATTCTTAAAAATTAAAACGATTAGCTTTTTAACCAAGCTTTTTTTAATTCCTTTTGTTTTGCACTTGCACCCGGTTTCTCTACTAAAGATTTTCCTTTAGTATATGATTGTGTTGTGGTTGTTTTTATAATTACTTCTTTCCCTGCTCTATTTAAAACTACTTCAACTTCTTTTCCTGGTTTCCAGTAAAAAACTTTTCCTAACACTTGATTTACAGTTGCCATAGTTACTTCTTCTCCATCTACTTTTTTAATTGCATCACCTGGTTTTACACCATTTTCATTCCAAAAACTATTGTCTTTAACTGCATCTGTAAAAACAATACTCATTGTAGCAGGATCTCCTGTTACAATATTTGCTCCAGCATTTTGAAGATAGTTTGTTTTTACTTTTCCTTCTCCAATATGCAATCCTACTTTTTTAAAAAACACATTGTAATCTATTGGTGTTGTTCCAACAACATGTGTATTTAAAAATGTTCCAATTGATGGATACGTCATTGCTGTAATTTCTTCAATTAATTTATCGTCTTCAAACGGTTTATTTTTTCCGTATTTGGCAGATAATTCTTTCATTAAAGATAAAACACTTCTATTACCATTACTTTCTTCACGCATTAAAATATCAATACACATACCAATTAAAGCTCCTTTTTGGTATACATTATAATATTGTGGGGCATATGGTTTTTCTAATACATTTTTACTCATTTTAGTAAAACTCATAGTGTCATCCATTTTAGATGCTCTTTGGATTTTACTCATTACTTTTTCATAGAATTCTTTTTCAGAAACTAAATCTTGATTTATTTGAAAAACAGATGCAAAATATTCTGTTATTCCTTCATACATCCATAAATGCTTAGAAAATGTTGGTTGGTTATAATCGAAGTAATGCACATCTTCTGAATGTACACTTAATGGAGTTACAATATGAAAAAACTCATGAGAAACAACATCAATCATTGTTTCTGCTAGCGCTTCATCAGACATTGATTCTCCTAAAACAACAACTGTTGATGTATGATGTTCTAAAGCTCCAAATCCTTTTGGAGACGTTTCTTTTCCTTCAGATAAATATAAATAAATATCATAACGAGCTGTGCTATTCACATCTCCTAAATATGCTTTTTGAGCTTGCATCATTTTTTCCATTACTGCTTTTATTTTTGCTGCAGTATGAACTTTATTCGGTGAGAATACACTTAATACAATTTTAATATCTCCTACTTTAAACTCTTCAACATCTAACTGTCCGTAAAACATTGGATTGTCTGTAATATCAAAATAACGAGGTGCAAAATAACTTGTTGTTACATTTCCTTCTGGAGTTTTCATTGATGCTACTTCTTGTAATGCTGATGTTTTTACAAAATTAGCTGGTGAAACTACTTCTAGTTTATATTGACTGTTCTTTAAAGAATCGAAATAGCCAATAAATCCATGAAGATTTAATACATAATTTGTGTCTTCTATATTTGTTCCAGATGGAGAAAAAGGAGTGTCGCCACCTATTCCACCAGATGTTTCAATATCAAAAGTATCATTTACTAAATAGGTGATTTTATCTAGACTTATTGCATTTGAGATTTCCCAAGTATTGGTATCTACTTTTGTAACAGCGATTTCATTTCCTTTATAATCAAGAGCTTTAAAATCGTCAACATATTTTCCAAAATCACTTACAGAGTATGTTCCTTGTACAACTCTTGGTAATCTATAGGTTACTTTTTCTGTAGTAAATCTTCCAGGATTTATAGTCACTGGCACTTTATCATTTGTAGTTTTTGTTAAATCCAGTTCAGTTTCTATTGGATTTGAAATAGCCAAGTCGTTTCCTGAAGTTTTTGTAGCACTACACCCTACTAAAAGCATTCCTGCAACAGCTGTAGCTAGTATATTTTTATTCATTATTGAAGTTTTCATATTAGACACCAAATAAAAGAATATGTTACTTAATTTATCTTAAAAAAAATATAATTGTTTTTAACTACTATATTTACTAAAGAAACCGATAAAATTAAATTTACTTTTTTATTAAAGGTCAACAAACGAAGCAATATATTAGATTTACAAATACTTTCTTAACAGCAACCTATTTCCTCTTTCTTTAGATGTAAATTCACCTAAATATTCCATCTTTAATTTTTCAAGAACTCTTCTTGAAGCAGTATTATTAGGACTAACAGTTGCTATTAATTCTGTTAAACCAACCTTATTTTTTGCATATTCAAACCAAAAATTTCCAATCTCAGTAGCTAAACCTTGTCCCCAATAATTTTCATTAAGAATAAATCCGAATTCATGATATTCCTTGTCTAAATAATTAAATTGATGTAAACCAGACACACCTATTAGTTTATTATCTGGTATTGATAATAAACATCTAAATCCAAATTGATCTTCTTCTTTTTTTAAAAACTCTTTTTCAAGTAAATTTTCAAATTCATTTTTAGTAAAAACACGTCCTTTAAGCGTTGATTTCATAACACGAGTATTCTTACAAAACAACCATTCTAAATCCGTGACATATTCAGCATTTAATAGTTCAAACCTTATTCTTTCTGTTTTTAACATTCGTTGATTTAAATTATCTGCTTATTATTATTTTTGAAAAAGGAAGTTTTACGTTATCAATTAAGCTTGTTATCTAATAACGAAACATTAGCTTTTATAGAATTTACTTTGAAATATTTTAAGCTATTTTTAAGTACTTTTTGATAGCTTTTTTTAAAAAAAATAGTATTCACTTTTATTGTTCCATTTCTTGAAAGAAGATCAATATTTGAGTTTGTTAGTTCAGCAAAAACATTTCCTTGGAAAAGAGTAATATCTACATTTGCCTGTACTTTATGAAGATTTACCAAGCCTTTATCTATATATATCTTTAAATTTCCTTGATAACTTTTAGAAATTACATCAACATGTTCTCCATGAACTGTTATTGTTTTGTTTTTAGGTACTTTTATAAGTACAGAAGCTCTATTTAGCCTTTTTGTAATAAACTTCCTAAAAACGGTTGATTCTTCTATAAACGCTAACTCAAAACCTATTTTAAAAACACCAAACTCTTGTTTTGTAGTAATGGTATGTGTATTCGGGTTTTCATCTAACAGTGTAATTTCTATATTATTTGAAGTTGAGTTTACTATTTTAATCTCATCCAAACCAAAAGCATCCAATTCTAACTCATTAGTATTAACTTCAATCGTTTTAATTAAAACTTCTTGAGAAAAAGTTGCATTAATTAGTAATAGAAAAAATAAAAGAACCTTTTTTTTCATAAAAACAAAAAAGCTTCCTAAAAAGGAAGCTTTGCTTTATTGTTTACGTTTTGCCTCAATACTTAATGTTGCATGTGGCACTAATTTTAAACGTTCTTTTTGTATTAATTTACCCATAACTCTACAAATTCCGTAGGTTTTGTTTTCAATGCGAGATAATGCGTTATTTAAATCACGTAATAACTTTTCTTGTCTTACAGCTAATTGTACGTTTGTTTCCTTTGCCATGGTATCTGAACCTTCATCAAAAGATTTAAATGTTGGCGAAGTATCTTCTGTTCCGTTACCAGAACCATTTTTAAAACTAGACTGTAATAACTCTAAGTCTTTTTCTGACCTTGCTATTTTATTTAAGATAATTTCTTTAAACTCTTGTAAGTCATCATCAGAATATCTTACACTTACATTTTTTTCCATAATGTTATGCTTTTTCGATTAACATTCTACTTTTAATAGTATCAAATTCAATTTCAATACCATTTTGTAAATCATCAACAAAAACCAAATCGTTTGTTAATGTTTCAGCCTTAATGTAATTTTCATTTGCAGTTATCGACTCTTGTAAATCAGCAAAATTTAAAAGGGTTAATTTTATTCTATCTGTTACTTCTAATCCTGATTCTTTTCTTGCGTTTTGAATACGGTTTACCAATTCTCTTGAGATACCTTCTTTACGCAATTCTTCAGTAATAGTAACATCTAAAGCTACTGTTAATCCTTCTGCATTTGCTACCAACCAACCTTCAATATCTTTTGATGAAATTTCCACATCAGCTGGTTCTAAAGTAACATTTTTTCCGTTAATGTCAATAGAAATTTTTCCTTCTTTCTCTATTTTTGAGATGTCTTCTTGACCGAATCCTTGTATCGCATTGGAAACCAACTTCATATCTTTTCCGAATTTTGGTCCTAAGGCTTTAAAGTTTGGTTTAATTTGTTTTACCAATATACCCGAAGCATCATCTAATAGTTGTATTTCCTTTACATTAACTTCCGATTTTATCAATTCTGATACTGCTAAAATTTCCTTTTTTTGATTTTCATCTAAAACAGGAATCATTATTTTTTGTAATGGCTGACGAACTTTTATTTTCTCTTTAGCTCTTAACGATAAAACTAGTGAAGATATTGTTTGCGCATTTTTCATTTGACGTTCTAACGATGCATCTACATAAGAAGCCTCATATGTTGGGAAGTTTGCTAAATGCACACTTTCAAAAACATCTTTTTGTGTTGCTTTCGTTAAATCTTTATACAAACGATCCATAAAAAATGGAGCTACTGGCGAACCTAATTTCGCTACAGTAAGCATACATGTATATAATGTTTGATATGCAGAAATCTTATCTTGTAAATATTCTCCTTTCCAAAAACGTCTTCTACATAAACGAACATACCAGTTACTTAAGTTATCTTGTACAAATGCGTTTATTAAACGTGTAGCTCGTGTTGGCTCATAATCTGCATACGCTTCATCAACTTTTTGAATTAACGTATGTAATTCAGATAAAATCCAACGATCTATTTCTGGTCTTTCGTTTAAAGGAACATCGGCTTCAGCATAACTAAAGTTATCTATATTCGCATATAAACTGAAAAATGAATAGGTGTTATATAAGGTTCCGAAAAACTTACGTCTTACTTCTGCTATTCCTTCAAGATCAAACTTTAAGTTATCCCATGGATTTGCGTTTGATATCATATACCAACGCGTAGCATCTGGCCCGTACTCGTCTAATGTTTTAAACGGATCTATAGCGTTTCCTAAACGTTTAGACATTTTGTGTCCTTTACTATCTAAAACTAATCCGTTAGATACTACATTTTTATAGGCTACAGAATCAAAAACCATAGTTCCAATTGCGTGTAATGTATAAAACCATCCACGAGTTTGATCTACTCCTTCTGCAATAAAGTTTGCTGGGTAACTTTCATTATCATCAATCAATGCTTTGTTTTCAAACGGATAATGCCATTGTGCATAAGGCATAGAACCAGAATCGAACCAAACATCTATTAAATCGCTTTCACGTTTCATTGGTTGTCCTGTTGATGAAACTAACGTAATTTGATCTACAACATTTTTATGTAAATCAATTTTATCATAGTTTTCATCAGACATGTTTCCTACTTCAAAATCGGCAAAAATATCTTCAGATAATACGCCAGCAGTAATTGCTTTTTGCATTTCTTCTTTTAATTCTGCCACAGAACCAATACAAATTTGTTCTGTTCCGTCTTCTGTTCTCCAAATTGGCAATGGAATTCCCCAAAAACGAGAACGTGATAAATTCCAATCGTTCGCATTTTTTAACCAGTTACCAAAACGACCAGTACCAGTAGATTCTGGTTTCCAGTTTATCGTTTCGTTTAACTCGTGCATTCTATCTTTTACATCGGTTACTTTTATAAACCAAGAATCTAATGGATAGTATAAAATTGGTTTATCTGTTCTCCAGCAGTTTGGATAACTATGTACGTATTTTTCTACCTTAAAGGCTTTATTTTCTGTTTTTAACTTAATAGCTAACTCAACATCTACAGATTTCTCTGGAGCTTCACCTTCGTTATAATATTCATTCTTAACATATTTACCAGCAAACTCCCCCACTTCTGGTCGGAATTTCCCTTGTAAATCTACTAATGGAACAGGATTTCCGTTGGTATCTAAGACTAATAAAGGCGGAATTTCTGGACTTGCTTGTTTTGCAACCAAAGCATCATCCGCACCAAATGTTGGCGCTGTATGCACAATACCTGTACCATCTTCTGTAGTTACAAAATCTCCAGAGATTACTCTAAATGCATTCTCTGCATTTTCATATGGCAATACATAATCTAATAATTGTTCGTATTTAATACCTACTAAATCGGCTCCTTTAAATTCATTAAGAACTGTATATGGAATTTTCTTAGCATTTGCTTCAAAACTTGTGAAATCTTCTTCAGTTTCTGAAACAAAAAACTTCTTTCCAGCAAATTGTTTTCCTACTAAGTTTTTAGCTAAAACAACCTGAATTGGTTCAAATGTATATTGATTGAATGTTTTTACTAAAACATAATCGATTTTTGGACCAACTGTTAAAGCGGTATTACTAGGAAGCGTCCAAGGCGTCGTTGTCCATGCTAAAAAGTGTACATCTCCATCTACATTTAAAAATGATGGTAATGTTTCTTTTATAGTTTTAAACTGCGCTACAATTGTTGTATCTGTAACATCTTGGTAGGTTCCTGGTTGATTTAATTCGTGAGAACTTAAACCTGTACCTGCTTTTGGTGAATATGGTTGGATTGTATATCCTTTATAAATAAGATTTTTATTGTAAATCTCTTTTAGCAACCACCAAACTGACTCCATATATTTTGGTTTATAGGTAACATACGGATCTTCCATATCTACCCAATAACCAGATTTACGAGTCATTTCATTCCAAATATCTGTATAACGCATTACTGCAGTTTTACAAGCTTGGTTATATTCTTCTACCGATAATTTTTTACCGATATCTTCTTTTGTTATTCCTAATTCTTTTTCTACACCTAACTCAATTGGTAACCCATGTGTATCCCAACCAGCTTTACGCTTTACTTGGTATCCTTTTTGAGTTTTATAACGACAAAAAATATCTTTAATAGCACGTGCCATAACGTGGTGAATTCCAGGAAGACCATTTGCTGATGGTGGTCCTTCGAAAAACACAAACGGTTCATTACCTTCACGCGTAGTAATACTTTTTTCAAAGATGTTATTTTCTTCCCAGTAGTTTAATATCTCTTCAGCTACTTTTGGTAAATCCAATCCCTTGTATTCCGTAAAATTTTTGCTCATTTTGTCGTTCTGTATATTCAATTCGCGAAATTACGTATTTTCTTGTAATTGTTTGGTTTGAGGAATAAAAAAACACCTCAAAAAAATTGAGGTGCTTTTTATAGTCTTAAAAAATTACGTATTTGTTGTTACTGTTCTGTTACTTGAACATTATTTCCTCCTTTTACAATATAGAAATATGAGCGTCTATTTTTTTGATGTTCTGCTTCACTACAATTCCTTGAATTGGTGTCATTACAATTATTTAATAACCTATCCTCTCCATATCCAATAGCACTTTCAATTCTACTTTTATCAATTCCTCTTGTTATTAAATAATCTCTTGTTGATTTTGCTCGATTATCTGATAAGTACCTGTTGTATGTTTTTGTTGCACGACTATCAGTATGGGATTCTATTTTAATTACCATAGATGGATTATTTTTCATTACATCTACAATATGTTCCAACTCATATTTTGCATCTTCTCTAATATTATACTTATCAAAATCAAAATAAATTGGACGAATTACTATTTGCGGTAACGCTTCCTCTACCTCTGTTGTTGCTACTGGTGCATCTTTTATTAAAGGTTCTAATTGTAAATCTACTTCTAGAGTCTTTTGATCTTCTACCAATGTTGTGATCTCTTTTTGATCTGACCTGTAATTTTCTTTACTACCAACTACTGTAAATTTAGTTTCACAAGATACTTCTCCAAAAGCATAGCTTCCATCCTCTTTACTTTTTTGTGTTGCTATAATTTTACCAGATTCGTCAACTAAATTAACGTTAGCATTAACTATAATCTCTGCTGTTTCTTTATTCGTTACTTTTCCTTCTATGTTTTCTTTACATATTGATATTATAAAACTATAAATATCATCATCTCCTTTTCCTCCTTCTCTATTTGAAGAAAAATAACCGTTACTCAAATCTTTATTAATTACAAATGCAAAATCATCTAAAGGACTATTTATTGGGATTCCTAAATTTACAGGATCTGAAAATTTATTGTTTACCTCTTTTGACTCAAAAACATCTAAAGCACCTAAGCCTAAATGACCGTTTGATGAAAAATACAGCGTATTATTCTTATCTACAAAAGGAAACATCTCTCTTCCTTCAGTATTAATTGATGCTCCTAAATTCTCTGGCACTCCATACTCTTGATGATTTGCTACAGATACTTTATAAATATCTGTAAGCCCATATCCATTTGGCATGTCTGAAACAAAATACAAAATTGTTTCATCTTCGTTTAATGCTGGGTGACCCATTGAATAATCATTACTATTAAATGGCAACTCTTTAATATTTGTCCATTTATCATTTACTTTTTCTGCTTTATATATTTTTAGGTGAGTAGTTCTTTTTTTATCTTTAATTAACTTTCTACCGTTATAATTATCTCTTGTGAAATACATAGTATTTCCATCTTTAGTAAAAATAACATTTGATTCATGGTATTTAGAATTCACATCAGTTATTCTTTCAGATGATTCAACATCTAAAACTTTAGCTTCATTTATTGGCTTTTGCTCTGCTTTATAAATATTTAAAAAAGGCTGATTATTCCAACGATATAATCTTTCCTTTTTACCTTCTATATAAGGCTTTGTAGAGGCAAAATACAATTCATTATCATATATAAAACCACCAAAATCAGAATACTCTGTATTAACAGTTATATTATTAACATTTAAATAAGTAGTAGACTTATTAGTATATTCTACAAAATAATTTTTATTACTTTGAAGAGCTTTGGGTCTAGAATCAGCATCTGCAACATCTTGGAATTTTATCATCCAATTATCAGATTCAGAAACTTTTCCATTACTCTTTAAAGCTTGGGAATATTTAAATACATATTCAGGAGCAACTTCTTCTTTATGATTTATTAATAACTTACTATACCATTTTTCTGCATTAACATAATCTGAATTATTATAATAAGAATCTCCTATTCTACTCAACACAAATGCGGTAGAATCTCCTTTATTATAAATACTCTCGTATAGTTCTGCTGATTTCTTATAAGCAAATTCTTCAAAATACCTATCAGCGAAATATTTCCTTTGTCCAAATGATAAACTCGTTATAAGTAATAACGTTATCAATATTATTATGTTTCTCATATACTCGTGCCTTTTTACTAGAAAAACCTTGGGGATTTCATTTTTTCTTGTCTAAAAATTTCATATCGTAATAGAACCTCATGTGTTCCTGAATTTGCTACGTTATAATTTGATGTTGTTAAGTCATAAGCATAACCTATATAAAGAGATTCACTTGCTTGAAAACCTAATAAGGCTGCTATTGAATCTCCCCATCTCCAAGCAGCTCCTAATCTAAATTTTTCATTAAACATAAAATTAGCTGAAACATCTAATGATAATGGAGCTCCTGAAACCGCTTTAAGCAAAGCTGCCGGTTTAAACTTTACATTTTCTGATAAATCAAATACATAACCTGCTATTAAAAAGAAATGCAAACGTTCTACAGCTGTTTCACCTATAAGATTATCCGCATCATAATGCTCTTGACTTAAAAAATTAGGAACAGATAATCCAATATACCAATCAGATTCGTGATAATAAATTCCTGCTCCAATAGTTGGTAAAAACTTGTTTACTATATTTTGATTAAAAGCATCATCATTTCCTCCATCACTTATATTTCCTAAAGACCAATCTACATTTAATAATCTTCCTCCTAACTTTAATCCAAAGGCTAAATTACCTTCTTCTCCTGTTTCAATAGTATACGAAACATTTCCATCTAAATATGTTTCATGAGAAGGACCAATTTTATCATTTACTAAATTAATCCCAAGTCCTAAGCCATTATAACCAATAGGCGTATCATAACTTAAGGTTTGCGTATCTGGTGCTCCATCAAAACCAACCCATTGTGTTCTTCCGAGTGCAGTTATTGTTGCATGTCCTCTAGAACCAACGTAAGCTGGATTAACAGACATTGTATTATACATGTATTGTGTATAATGAGGATCTTGTTGTCCTTGCATTTCTGATGTATTAAATACACATAAGGCAAATATCAAAATTATTACTAAAAATGATCTTAGCTCATTTCTGTTACTTTTCATATATATAATTTTTATTATCTGTTTATATAAATCCAACCTTTAATTATATCACTTCCGTCACCTAAGTTTAAAACATAAAAGTAAGTTCCTACTGGTAATTTCTTAGAAGTGTTAATTGTTACACGTCCATTTGATTCTCCAATAAATTTTACTTCATTATTATCATAACCTTTAGCTCTATACACTGTATTACCCCATCTGTTAAAAATTTCTAAGGTATTATTCTGGTGATTTTCTATACAACTAATATGTAAATATTCATTTTTATTATCTCCATTTGGACTGAATTCATTATACACTGTTAAACAAGGATCTGTTACCTCAATAGTTACAGTTGCTGTTGAACAATTCTGTGGCACTAATGTATCACAAACAGTATACTCAAATGAATCTGTTCCTGTGAATCCTGAATCTGGTATATACGTTACAATATCATCGCTTGGATCATTTGGCGTTCCTCCATCATCTATTGTTACAGTTCCATTTGATGGACTTGTTATCGTTATCGTTCCGTCACTTGGAATATAATCATCATTTTCGTAAATATCAACATCTACCGGTAAATCTATTTCAGTTTCTGCAATATCATCTGTTGTACTTGGAAGGTTTGGAGCTATTGTTAAGTATACTGTTGCCTGATCACATGCTACAGGAGTACCGTCATCACAGACTTCATATACAAAACTATCTGAACCTGAATATCCTGCATTTGGAGTATATGTAAAAGTACCATCTGGATTAATTATTAATGTTCCGTTACTTGGACCACTTACTGCTGTTGTACTTACAATTTGTGTATCTCCTTCTGGATCTGTATCATTTGTTAATACATTTCCTGATAAATCGGTATTCTCTTCTCCATTAAAAGCATCATCATTCGCATAAGTATCATTTAAACCATCTGCTGGATCTACTGTAATCGTTACTGTTGCTGTACTACACAATGCTGGTGTGCCATCATCACATATTTCATACTCAAAAGTGTCTTCTCCTACAAATCCTGGATCTGGTGTGTATGTATAAGTTCCATCTGGATTGATTACTACTGTTCCATTACTTGGATCACTTACTGGTGTTGTATTGATTGTTATTGTATCTCCATTTGGATCAAAATCATTTGAAATCAAACTTCCACTTACTGGAAGACCTTCTTCTGTCGTTCCCGTATCATTGTTGGCTATTGGCCCATCATTCTCAGTTGGATCTGTTACTGGTAAAACATTGATCGTTACTGTAGCGGTATCACAAACTTGTGGTGTTCCATCATCACATATTGTATAAGTGAAACTATCTTCTCCTGTAAAACCTGCATCTGGAGTATAAGTATAACTTCCATCTGGATTCATCGTTACAGCTCCATTACTTGGATCGGTGTTTGATGTTACTACTTGTATATCCCCTTCTAAATCTTCATCATTTGTTAACACGTTTCCACTTACAACTTCTCCTTCATAAACATTGATAATGTCATCTATCGCATCCGTTGTGTTTACTGGAGCTATTGTTAAATATACTGTTGCCTGATCACAAACTACTGGAGTACCGTCATCACAAACTTCATATACAAAACTATCTGATCCTGAATACCCTGCATTTGGAGTATATGTAAAAGTACCATCTGGATTAATTACTAATGTTCCATTACTTGGATCACTTACTGGTGTTGTATTTACAATTTGTGTATCTCCTTCTGGATCTGTATCATTTGTTAACACATTTCCTGATAAATCGGTGTTCTCTTCTCCATTAAAAGCATCATCATTCGCATAGGTATTATTTAAACCATCTGCTGGATCTACAGTAATAGTTACTGCTGCTGTACTACACAATACTGGTGTACCATCATCACATATTTCATACTCAAAAGTGTCTTCTCCTACAAATCCTGGATCTGGTGTGTATGTATAAGTTCCATCTGGATTGATTACTACTGTTCCATTACTTGGATCACTTACTGGTGTTGTATTGATTGTTATTGTATCTCCATTTGGATCAAAATCATTTGAAATCAAACTTCCACTTACTGGAAGACCTTCTTCTGTCGTTCCCGTATCATTGTTGGCTATTGGCCCATCATTCTCAGTTGGATCTGTTACTGGTAAAACATTGATCGTTACTGTAGCGGTATCACAAACTTGTGGTGTTCCATCATCACATATAGTATAAGTGAAACTGTCTTCACCTGTAAAACCTGCATCTGGAGTATAAGTATAACTTCCATCTGGATTCATCGTTACAGCTCCATTACTTGGATCTGTGTTTGAGTTTACTACTTGTATATCCCCTTCTAAATCTTCATCATTTGTTAACACGTTTCCACTTACAATTTCTCCTTCATAAACATTGATAATGTCATCTATCGCATCTGTAGTGTTTACTGGAGCTATTGTTAAATATACTGTTGCCTGATCACAAACTACTGGAGTACCGTCATCACAAACTTCATATACAAAACTATCTGACCCTGAATATCCTGCATTTGGAGTGTATGTAAATGTTCCATCTGGATTAATTATTAATGTTCCGTTACTTGGACCACTTACTGCTGTTGTACTTACAATTTGTGTATCTCCTTCTGGATCTGTATCATTTGTTAATACATTTCCTGATAAATCGGTATTCTCTTCTCCATTAAAAGCATCATCATTCGCATAAGTATCATTTAAACCATCTGCTGGATCTACTGTAATCGTTACTGTTGCTGTACTACACAATGCTGGTGTGCCATCATCACATATTTCATACTCAAAAGTGTCTTCTCCTACAAATCCTGGATCTGGTGTGTATGTATAAGTTCCATCTGGATTGATTACTACTGTTCCATTACTTGGATCACTTACTGGTGTTGTATTGATTGTTATTGTATCTCCATTTGGATCAAAATCATTTGAAATCAAACTTCCACTTACTGGAAGACCTTCTTCTGTCGTTCCCGTATCATTGTTGGCTATTGGCCCATCATTCTCAGTTGGATCTGTTACTGGTAAAACATTAATCGTTACCGTAGCTGTATCACAAACTTGTGGTGTTCCATCATCACATATTGTATAAGTGAAACTGTCTTCACCTGTAAAACCTGCATCTGGAGTATAAGTATAACTTCCATCTGGATTCATAGTTACTGTTCCATTACTTGGATCGGTGTTTGATGTTACTACTTGTATATCTCCTTCTAAATCTTCATCATTTGTTAACACGTTTCCACTTACAACTTCTCCTTCATAAACATTGATAATGTCATCTATCGCATCCGTTGTGTTTATTAATGATTCAACTACCGTAATCATTTCATTCGCTGTTGCTGTTCCTCCATTTCCATCATTTATAATATATGGAATCGTTACTGTTCCATTGAAATCTGGGGTTGGTTCGAAACTAATGTTTCCTGAAACATCTACTGTTACTGTTCCGCCTGTTACTCCGATTGTTTGTGAAACGCCTGGCGTTAGTGTTGTTCCTCCTATACTCGTGATTGTAATTGTATCTCCATCCACATCACTATCGCCTGTTAATGGTGTTAATGCAATTGGTGAATCATCTTCATCCATTGTATATGGATCATTTACTGCCACTGGTGCATCGTTGATTGGATTTACCGTA
>SIHP01000007.1 GCA_004762155.1 Flavobacteriaceae bacterium | reverse complement strand
TATATGGAATCGTTACTGTTCCATTGAAATCTGGTGTTGGTTCAAAACTAATATTTCCTGAAACATCTACCGTTACTGTTCCGCCTGTTATTCCTATTGTTTGTGAAACGCCTGGTGTTAATGTTGTTCCTCCTATACTGGTAACTGTAATTGTATCTCCGTCTACATCACTATCTCCTGTTAATGGTGTTAATGCAATTGGTGAATCATCTTCATCCATTGTATATGGATCATTTACTGCCACTGGTGCATCGTTGATTGGATTTACTGTAATAACCTCATTTGCTGTTGCTGTTCCTCCATTTCCATCATCTATGATATATGGAATCGTTACTGTTCCATTGAAATCTGGTGTTGGTTCAAAACTAATGTTTCCTGAAGCGTCTACTGTTACTGTTCCGCCTGTTACTCCGATTGTTTGTGGAACGCCTGGTGTTAGTGTTGTTCCTCCTATACTCGTGATTGTAATTGTATCCCCATCTACATCACTATCGCCTGTTAATGGTGTTAATGCAATTGGTGAATCATCTTCATCCATTGTATATGGATCATTTACTGCCACTGGTGCATCGTTGATTGGATTTACCGTAATAACCTCATTTGCTGTTGCTGTTCCTCCATTTCCATCATTTATTACATATGGAATTGTTACTGTTCCATTGAAATCTGGGGTTGGTTCGAAACTAATATTTCCTGAAACATCTACCGTTACTGTTCCGCCTGTTACTCCGATTGTTTGTGGAACGCCTGGTGTTAGTGTTGTTCCTCCTATACTCGTGATTGTAATCGTATCCCCATCTACATCACTATCGCCTGTTAATGGTGTTAATGCAATTGGTGAATCATCTTCATCCATGGTATATGGATCATTTACTGCCACTGGTGCATCGTTGATTGGATTTACCGTAATAACCTCATTTGCTGTTGCTGTTCCTCCATTTCCATCATTTATTACATATGGAATTGTTACTGTTCCATTGAAATCTGGGGTTGGTTCAAAACTAATGTTTCCTGAAGCGTCTACTGTTACTGTTCCGCCTGTTACTCCGATTGTTTGTGGAACGCCTGGTGTTAGTGTTGTTCCTCCTATACTGGTAACTGTAATTGTATCTCCGTCTACATCACTATCGCCTGTTAATGGTGTTAATGCAATTGGTGAATCATCTTCATCCATTGTATATGGATCATTTACTGCTACTGGTGCTGTATTTGGAACTGTTAATATTGCACTATTTTGAATATTTATACAAGTATTGTCTGGATGAGTTACAATTAAATTATAAACCGTACCGTCTAAACCTGCTACCTCATCAATAGACAAAGAACTTGTATCATAACCACTATATGTAGTGCCCGAATTTAAAGTGCTTGCATTACTAAAAGTTATATCCACTCCATCCGCTTGCCATTGATAAACCAACTCGTCACTTACATCTATTGGACTAATTCCATAATCTGGTGCAAATGGACTTGAATTATCAAAATCTTGTGTACTTGTTGCTGTTGCATTTGTTATTGTAAATGTTGCAGGATTACTTGCAGTAATAGATTGATTTACCAACACTGCAGCATCTACACTAATAGTAGTTGCTATTTTACTACTTATTTCTGTAGCACTATTTGTTGCTAATGGTGGTATAGTATCATACTCGTCTCCTGCTACATTTACTCCTGCTGATGTTACTAAACCATTACTATTAACAATACCTGTTTGATCTGTTAAATCAACTGGATCTATACCATAAACTCCTGTATCTCCTCCATCAGCTGTTGAATCTGCATATCCTTCATTAACATCACTACAACCATCATTATCTGAATCTAAATCTAAATAATCTGGCGTTCCATCTCCATCACTATCACAATTGGCATCTAATGAAACCAATGCAATATCATCTATAACAAAATCGTTTCCTTCTCCACCTGTTGAATTATTTAATAATACGATATCAACACTTGTATTAGACAATGTGTTTATAATAGCTGAAAAACTTTGCCAGGTACCTGACTTAGCTACATCATTTGTTGATAGTGCACTTCCTATTAAAGTGTTTGTACCATCTCTTAACTCTACAGAAATATTTGGTAAAATTCCACAACGTGCTGGATCATTATTTCCAGTACAAATATTATAAAGCCAAAAACCAACTCTATATTCGGTATTAGCATCTACCGTTATTGTTCTTCTGTAAAACTCTTCTGCATCTGGGTTATCGTTATTTGCTGCGTTTACTACAAACATTCTTCCATCTACATCACCAAAAGTATGATCATCTATAATATCCCAAGTCCCAAAAGGATTTTCTGTTGCATTCGCTAATTCATACCTTCCATCAACAACAACTCCTCCAGCTGCATATGTATACGTAGTAGAAGCAGCAGCATTATATGAAGGTAAATCTGATTTTGCTCCAGTTCCGAAATCCTCAACAAATACAGGAACATCACTACATGCTTCAAATGTATCTAAAATACCATCATTATCCGCATCTAAATCTGCGATATCGTTTACACCATCATAATCATTATCAACTGTAAGTGTTGCACTATTCTGTATTAAAATACAAGGGTTATCAGGATGGGTTACTACTAAATTATATACACTACCATCTAAACCAGTAACATTACTTATTGTTAAAGTGTTTGTATTATAACTAGCATCTGCTCCTCCTGTTGTTCCGTATATTCCACCATCTGTACTATCATCTATATCAACACCGTCTTTTTGCCATTGATACACCAAACTACTGCTAATGTCTGTTGGACTTGTTGTATAATCTGGATCAAATGGACTTGAAGCATCAAAACTTTCAGTACTCGTTGCTGTAGCACTCGTAATAGTAAATGAGGTACTACCAGTATTAGCAATTTGATTAACTAAAGCTGTAACATCTACATTTGCTTCTGTTGCTATTTGAAAAGTATTTCCTGCAGGTGAAGTTGTTGTATCAGGAGTGGTATCATAAGTACTACCTGTTACTCCTGCTGCATTTACCAATCCTTCTGCATTTACTCCTGAAGCATTTGTTGGATTTCCTGAATCGTATACTGCAACTATACCTCCATATGTTCCATCTGTATTGCTATCTGTTCCTGATGCTCCATATGCTTCATCTGCATCTGAACAACCATCGTTATCAGAGTCTTCATCTAAATAATCTGGTGTTCCATCTCCATCTGTATCATTACAACTATTAAAAGTCGAGAATGCAAAACCCTCTCTATTATATGCTGTTGAAGGGTTTATACTAGAATCTGCAGAATACCCTATAGTTGTTGGAAAAACAGTTACCGAAGACATGTCTATAGTTAAAGTCCATTCTGTATCACTTAAAGAATAACGAATTCCATTATTAATTTCTATAACATCTCCCGAAGACAAAACGTCTCCTGTTTGCCTTCCTGTAACTTCATCCAAGGGATCATATAAAACTGCAGAACCACCACCAAGCCACGTTACAGTAATTTCTTTATATGCATTTTGAGTTCCAACCGTAACTCCCTCTGCTCCATTTCCAACTGTTACAGTTTTTAAAGAACCAGAAACTGGTTGACTTAATATCAAATCTATTGTTGTTATTGGATCTGTCGTTCCCTGATCCCACCTTAACTGTAATCCTTCAGTAGAAGCAAGTCTTTGAACTGCATACTCCGAATTCACCTGAAAGTCAACAAGATTATTAACACCTCTTTCAAATGCACCCAAGACTGTTGTTGTGTTGTTTCCAGAAATGACTGAAGAAGTTAACAAAGTACATTCATCAGTATCCAAAACACCATCATTATCATCATCTAAATCTGTTGCATCACCAACACCGTCATTATCATTATCTGGATCTACAGAAAGAATAGCACTATTTTCTATTGAAATACATGTATTATCTGGATGTGTTATAACTAAATTATATACACTCCCATCTAAACCTGTTACATCACTAATAGCTAATGTACTTGTATTATAACTTGCATCTGCACCACCTACTGTTCCATATATTCCACCATCTGTACTATCATTTATAGCAACTCCATTTTTTTGCCATTGATATACTAATGCACTACTTACATCAGTTGGACTTGTGCTATAATCAGGATCAAATGGACTTGAAGCATCAAAACTTTCGGTGCTAGTTGCTGTAGCACTTGTAATTGTAAAAGAAGTACTTCCTCCAGCAACTATCAATTGATCTATTAAAGCCGTTGCATCTACACTTGCTTCTGTTGCTATTTGAAATGTATTTCCTGCTGGTGTTGTTGTGGTATCTGGTGTAGTATCATAAACACTACCAGTCACTCCTGCTGCATTTACCAATCCTTCTGCATTTACACCTGCCGCATTAGTTGGATTTCCTGAATCGTATGGAGTTATTATCCCCCCATAAGTGCCATCATTATTATTATCAGTATTTGAATCTCCATAAGCTTCGTCTGTATCGCTACACCCATCATTATCGCTATCCAAGTCTAAACGATCTTCAATCCCATCCATATCTGTATCTATACATGTAGAAGTAGAACCTGCTGCTGTTAGCATTAAGTTATCCATTAAAGCCGCTTCTGAAACTCCTGATGTAGGTGTAAAAAGTAACCTATTAACATCATTTGTTGGTGTAAAAGTAAAGCTCAAAGTTGTCCATCCATCAACATCATATAAGCCCGCTGAACCAGAAACACCTATAAAAGTAATTCCTGGATTACCATCATCTAATGCCCCTACAACCGTTCCATCTTGATAAAGATCGTTAGCATCAATATAATCAAGGTCTGAATAATTATGAATTCCATCACTATCATCATCTGGCTCACTATCATCATCTATAGTATAAAACTCAAGAGCTACTGTACTTCCCCCCACCATCGAGTCAAAATCGGTAGAAGCCAAGTCAAATGAAAAAGTATATGTTACACCTGCACTTAGTGATGTTTCTAAATTATGAATGAGAACCTCTCTGGTATCAGCGGAATCTGTATCGTACGATTCGGCATTACCATCTCCAGAATGGAATCCTACATAATAGTCACCATCTGATGCTGCAAAACCAGGTATGGTAGTTTCCGTAGCACTAGAAGCGTACAAATCAGCTGTTCCCCAAACTAAATCCCAATCATCCACTTGAACGCCAACCGCTCCTGTACCTGGACCATAATCACCTCGAGAACTTGTTGATGCAGTTGGATCATTAATTTCAAAACTTGGGTTACTTAAATAATTAAATACTACATCAGAACAACCTTCTTCGGTATCCAAAATCCCATCATTATCATCATCTAAATCTACATTATCTGTAATAGTATCCCCATCTTTATCTCCATTAATTGACTCTGGACATAACTCTATAAAAAAACCAAAACCATTTGTTACACTAGAAAGCGTAATTGTTAAAGAATTAAAAGACTGACTACCATAAACCTCAACAGCTACATCTGTTAAACTGTTCGTTCCTGTTGGTGTTGTGGCCACCTCAACTACACCTCCACTCACTGTTGCAAAATTACAAGTATCATTAAGCTCAGTAAGTGTAAGTGTTACAGGAACTGCATCTAAAGATGCAGTTATAGTCGCTTGATCAAAACCTTCTTCATCAGCATTACCTGCTAAAAGCAACCAAGCTTCAATGCTATTTACTGGCTCAGAAAATGTATAAGTAACACTATCACTACCTGCTGAGTCATCTAACCAAACATATTGATTTGATGCGCTACCATAGTTTTGTGAACCTGATACTAAACAAGAACCAGTTCCAGTAGTAAACACAGTACTTGATAGATCTATATTACCTTGAACAGCTCCAACATCCGAACGGTTTATTGTAATTTCATTAATATCATAAGTTGCCGCTGTACCATCATAATGCTCATATGGCTGAGGAAAAATTGAACAAGTTTGTGCTTTAACAAACTGTACTATAAAAAACAAAAGAAAAAACAATGAAAATAATCTTTTTGTTTCTCTTGTTTTTAACAGGAATGTATTTTTTTTCATATTATTCTACTTTTTCTGAATTCATTTAGTGATATAAACCAAAAATGAATATTCATTTATACTCTAATACAAGATCTAAAATTCTTGTTCTATTTTTGTTTTATTGAAACTACCTTAAAACAATACGTGATTTAACTTTACTTAAATACAAACGCACTTAGCATTTATATTTACTCTAGTAATTTTTACAAAAACTATTAGTGCATTATTTCTATCACGTCTACAATATTGCAAACTGATTTAAAGAAACTTATTGTATTATCATTTCTTTAAAACACTTTTGTAACATTAGAATCGTCAATTACATCAACAACAATAAATAGTAGTTTTTTCTAACTTTTAAACAGTAGGGAATCTGAAATAGACAGGACATCTATTTTTTATTTAAGTGATATATCTTATAATCATAATTCGGGGGTTTTAATTAACTTTATTTTTTTAAAAAACAGAATACTAAAATTTAACATAAATAAATAGATATACTGCTCTCATTTAGCTAATATACATTTTTATATACAATATATTAACATATGTTAACTAAAATATAAAAACCTATTTAAACCAAATATAAATTAAGGGAATCGTAAATGAAAAAGAGGAATTTAAAATTTAAATAATTGGGAGGTATTTGTTTTCATTTTTTAATTCAAGAAAAAGCAATCTTTTTTAATCTTTATCCGACTAAATAACTACCCCCTAACATAATTTCTTTTACTCTTCCCCTACAATTACACCTTCATTAATAACCAAATTGATTCCTTAAAAAAACGCATCAAAATCTAGTTGGAAATAATAATTAAAACACCCATTATAAACATCTATAAAGGTTACATATAATCAACATTCAAACAAAAACAGTTAATCAACTTTAACTTATATTAGTCAAGCCCCTTAATAAAACAGTTATTAATATTAATAAGAATGGAAATAGTGTTAATGAGATTAGTAATTGTAGTAAAACATTTACGGTTGTAGGACACGAGATTATTGAGGTACGCAATAAGATTGCTATTGTGTAAGTTGAGATTACAATTGTACGCGACAAAATTACTTTTATGTAAATTGAGATAGCTATTGTATTCAACAAGATGTACAATGTAAACATTAAGCTTAGCTTTGCGTAAATAAATGCATTATACTAAGTATTCTATAAGGATAAGTATCCAAAAAAAATCAGGAATAATATATTACAATGTTTTATAGTTACGTTTTTCGCTAACCTTTTGTAGCTGTATACCAATACTAAAAAAAATAAAACATTCATAAACAGATTACTTCTCTACATTGCTTTTCGATCGTAATGACGTTTATAAAAAAGCTTATTTTAAAGCAAAAAATTTACTATAGAAATTCAGATTTAACAAAAAAAAACAAATGGAAATTATATAAACTAGAGACAGCTATTGGTTTAAGAAAAACCTCTTTCTTTTTTAATACTTTCGTAAGCCTCTTGAATACTTTGAAATTTTTCTTTTGCTCCTTTTTTATGCTCTTCACTCACACTCACAACCCTATCAGGATGGTGTTTTTTTGCCATTTTTCTATACGCTCTTTTCACCTCATCATCAGACACTTCTTTTGTAATCTCTAAAATCTTATACGCACTATCTATCTCGTTATAGAACATTGCTTTTATAGAAGCATAATCATGATCACTTATATAAAAATAACCAGCTATTTTTTGTATCTCCTTTTCTTCTGAAGCCGCTACATTCCCATCTGCTTTTGCTATTCCGAATAAAAAATGAATCAACTGTAATCTTGAGGCATGAGACATATGTTCTCTTATTTGTATTGAAACTTGCCTTGTAGATATTTTCTTTTTAATGATCCCATTAAAAAGCTTAAATGTTTTGTTAGCTTTTTCTTTACCATACATTTTTATAAAATACGCTCTAACATACTCCAGCTCTGCTTCATCTACTTTTCCATCAGCTTTAATAACAACAGATGCCAAGATCAATAAACTAACCTCAAAATCTCCTGGAGTTGCATCTACTTTTTGTTTATTTTCTTGTGCAGATTTTTGTCTCTCGTATTGCTTACTTTCAATTTCTTTTGCATCACCATCAACAGCATTCCCTAAAAAATAACCTAAAATTGCTCCTATTGGACCTCCTAATGTAAAGCCTAAACCTGCTCCAAGCCATTTTATATATTTTGCCATGTATTTTTTTTATTCAAAGATAAAACAATAGCACTAGTTATAAAAAATAAAATCACATCGCAAAAAACAATAGTTTAAGTATTTACAATAAGTTTTCACAATACAAAAACCTTCAAAATAAATATTTTAAGCTGTTTTTTCAAAAAACACAACAAACTCTAAGTAAACAATCAATTTAAGCCCTTAAAAACAACTTAAAACAAGTAGTATTGATTTTTTAAATAAAAAACCAATACTCAGCAAATAAAAACCATTCATTAAACTATAGTATTGAATAGTTCTTATGAAAAAAGTATCTTTGCATAAAAATAATACAATTATGTACCCAGAAGAATTAGTAAAACCAATGCGTGATCAATTAATTGATTCAGGCTTTGATGCTTTATATAGCGCAGAAGATGTTGATCACGCATTAGCTAAAGAAGGAACTACATTAGTAATGGTAAACTCGGTTTGTGGTTGTGCGGCTGGAACTGCAAGACCAGGAGCAATTGCTTCTTTAGGAGCAGATAAAGTACCAACAAACTTAACGACTGTTTTTGCTGGTGTAGAAAAAGAATCTACAGCTAAGGCTCGTGAATATATGATTCCTTTTCCTCCATCATCTCCAGCTATCGCTTTATTTAAAGATGGTAAATTAGTTCATATGCTTGAACGTCACCATATAGAAGGTAGATCTGCACAAATGATTGCTCAAAATTTAGCGCAAGCTTATAACGAATACTGTTAAAAGCTACAAATTTTAAATAATAAAAATCCGCTAAGCCTAGCGGATTTTTTTATTTTTATATATTTGTTATACTATGGTTAAAAAGCTAAAAATAGATGGTATAGATAAAATTATCATCAAAAGGTTAATAGAGGATGCACGTACACCTATTTTAAGTATCGCCCGAGAGGTTGGTATTTCTGGAGCTGCAATTCATCAACGATTAAGAAAACTAGAAGAATCCGACTTAATTGACGGTTTTAAAATGACACTAAACCCAAAAGCACTTGGATATACAACTACTGCTTTTGTTGGTGTTTATTTAGATTCATCTAGCTTATATTCGTCCGCTATTAAAAGATTAAAAGAGATACCAGAAATTGTAGAAAGTCATTATACAACTGGTAATTATGCTATTTTTATTAAAATAATGTGTAAGAACAACGAAAACTTAATGCATTTATTAAATAAAGATATCCAAAACATTAAAGGTGTTTCTAGAACAGAAACTTTTATATCACTAGACCAACAAATTGGTCGACAAATTAAAATTTAACAATCCCCTTTATTAATGCAAGATTTTATTTTTTATTTTAAAATGGGCTTGTTCCATGTTTTAGACATTAAAGCTTATGATCATATTTTATTTTTAATTGTTTTAGCTGTTGTTTATCAGTTTAAACAATGGACTAAAGTAATATGGTTAATTACATTATTCACCATTGGTCATTCAATAACTTTAGCTTTATCTGCTTACGGAATTATAAATGTAAGAGCAGATTTAGTGGAGTTTTTAATTCCTTTAACCATTTTTATAACTGGTTTAATGAATGTATTAACCGCCAAAAAAGCATCCGTTGGAAAAGAAAATCAGAATTTATTTTTTGCTTTGTTTTTTGGATTGATTCATGGACTTGGATTCTCTAATTATTTTAAAATGATGATTGGTAGCTCCAAAGATAAATTCTTTCCTTTGTTAGAATTTGCAATTGGTGTGGAAGTTGCTCAAGTAATTATTGTATTTATAATTTTACTTGTTGGCTCTTTAATACAATCTGTATTTGGCGTAAATCGTCGTGATTGGATTTTAATAGCTTCTTCTATAGTTATTGGATTTGCTTTTCAAATGATGATCAATAGAGTGTTTTGGTAATTAATACGAATAAAAAGTTATTGATTTAGCCTTTTAAAAATTATAATCTCTTGACTAAAAAAGAATTAAAATACGCAAAAGCTTATTTAAGAATGGCTTTTGAGTGGGCAGAATTATCACATTGTCATCGTAGAAAAGTAGGTGCAATTATTGTAAAAGACAGAATGATTATTTCTGACGGATATAATGGTACGCCAACTGGTTTTGAAAATCCTTGTGAAGATGAAGAAGGCTATACAAAATGGTATGTTTTACATGCAGAAGCTAATGCTATTTTAAAAGTAGCAAACTCTACACAATCGTGTAAAGGAGCTACATTATATATTACATTATCACCTTGCCAACAATGTAGTAAACTAATACACCAAGCTGGAATAAAAAAAGTTGTTTACGCAAATAAATATAAAGATACTACTGGTTTAGAATTTTTAGAAAAAGCAGGAGTTGAACTCACGCATTTACCCCATGAATAAAAATAATCTCCCCTTATATTTTGCCTTAGCTATGGTTTTTGGAATTCTTATCGGTACTTTTTTTAGTAACGGAAGTTCCAGTCTAGCCATCGTAAATAATTCAGCAAAAGAACAAAAAATAAAACGTTTAATTAATTTTATTCAACATGATTATGTAGATACTATTAATACAGATGAGTTATTGGACGACGCTATTGCTAAAATGCTAGAAAAATTAGATCCACACTCTGTTTATATTCCCAGAGAAAACTTACAAGCCGTTACAGAAAACATGCAAGGTAATTTTGTAGGAATTGGTGTGCAATTTAGAATTATTAACGATTCTATTACAGTTATTCAAACTATAAAAGGTGGCCCAAGTATTAAAGCTGGTATTAAAGCTGGTGATAGGATTTTAATAGCAAATAAGGATACTCTTTATGGAAAGAAAATAAAAAATGATCAAATTTTAAAAAAACTTAAAGGACAACCTAATACAGAAGTTACTGTTCAAGTATACCGAAAAACAACAGATAGTTTATTTAACGTCAACATTAAACGAGGTAAAGTAAATATTAAAAGTGTAGATGTTGCTTATATGTTAAACGATAGTATTGGTTATATAAAAATAGATCGTTTTGCTCGTAACACTTATCAAGAATTTAAAAGTTCGTTAACACAACTTAAAGAAGAAAACAATGTTACCGATTTAGTTTTAGACTTAAGAGGTAATGGCGGTGGCTTTATAGATATTGCAAATAAAATTGTAGATGAATTCTTAGAAGATGAAAAGCTTATTGTTTTTACAAAAAACAACAAGAATGATTTATACGAATATTTTGCTACAGAAAAAGGCGATTTTGAACAAGGTGGTTTATATGTTTTAATTGACGAAAACTCTGCTTCTGCTTCTGAAATTGTTGCCGGAGCATTACAAGACAATGATAAAGGAATAATTATTGGTAGACGTTCTTTTGGTAAAGGTTTGGTACAAGAAGAAATGGATTTAGGTGATGGTTCTGCGGTTCGTCTAACTACTGCCCGTTATTACACACCAACTGGTCGTTCTATTCAAAAACCTTATAAAAAGAAAGGAAACAACACCAATAAAACGACTACAAGCTATCAAAATGATATTCAAGAACGTTATAAAAGTGGTGAATTATTTCATAAAGACAGTATAAAAACTATAGATAGTTTGCAATTTAAAACACCTAAAGGAAAAATTGTTTTCGGTGGTGGTGGTATTGTGCCAGATGTTTTTGTTGCTATGGACACAACTAGTTATTTACCATCGTATTATTATGGTAATTTAAATGATTTTTCTTTTAATTATGTTGATGAAAATCGCGGTAAACTCTCTAAGTTATCTGTAAATGATTTCATTAATAATTTTGATAAAGACAATACTGTTTCTGACGTATTTTTTAAGAACTTAAAAACATATAATCTTTCAAGTAAAACAAAACAGAAACTAAAAAAGTTTTTAAAAACAACCATTGCAAGAGAACTATTTAGAGACGAAGGGTTATATAGAGTAATGCAATCTGATGATAAAATGTTGGAAAAAGTATTTGAACTAGAAAATAAAAATTAAAAATCTGTCCCTTTTTTAATTTTGAGAAACGTCTTACTAGTGTAAAACAATTTAAAACTTTAAAATTATGAAAGAATTTATGATGATTTTTATTGGAGCAGATTATGCCGATTTAGGACTTTCTCCTGAGGAACTACAAAGCCGAATGGGAAAATGGTTTGCTTGGGGAAATAAAATGGAACAAGCTGGTCATTTAAGAGGCGGAAACGCTTTAAATCCAAACATGAGACGTATTGTTGGTAAAGACAGAACTGTAACAGATTTTACTTCTGCTGAAGTTAAAGAAATCGTTGGTGGCTATTATCTAGTAGTTGCTAAAAACTTTGATGAAGTTGAAGTAATTGCGCAAGATTTTCCGGATTACGATTTAGGTGGAACAGTTGAAATTCGTGAAGTAATGGTTTTCGACAGGTAATGGAATCAAAACAAATAGACCATCTTTTTCGCCATCATAGCGGAAAGATGGTTTCTGTTTTAACCCGAATATTTGGATTAGCACATCTTGAAATTATAGAAGATGCTGTACAAGATACTTTTTTAAAAGCTACGTTAACTTGGCGAAATAAACAACCTAAAAACCCTGAAGCTTGGCTAACTCAAGCAGCTAAAAATAGAGTTTTAGATATTTTTAGAAAATTAAAAGCTTCTCAAAAATTACTTCCAGAACTAAAAAACGGAATTGACACTATTACCGTAAACAACTTGTTTTTAGATAACGAGATTGAAGATGCCCAATTACGAATGATATTTACAGCTTGTCATCCTAAATTAGAGGCTAAAGACCGGATTGCTTTTGCTTTAAAAACAATATCTGGTTTTAGTAGTAAAGAAATTTCATCAGCATTATTAACCAAGGAAGAAACCGTAAAAAAACGTTTATCCAGAGCTCGAAAAGCTATTTTAAAAGCCAATTTAAAATTTGCTATTCCCCAAGGCAAAGAACTTGTTACTCGATTAGAAAATGTTTTAGAAATTTTATATCTAATTTTTAACGAAGGTTTTCATTCTAATAAAAAAGAAATTTTAGTTAGAAAAGAATTGTGTGGAGAAGCAATGCGACTTTGTAAATTCTTACTTAAAAATAAACATACTCGCCCTCCAGAAAGTTATGCTTTGTTTGCCTTAATGTGTTTTCATGCTGCAAGATTAGATTCAAAAACAACCAATAACGAAGTTTTTGATTTAAAACATCAAAATAGAAGTTTGTGGTATTTCCCTTTGATTCAATTAGGCAATGCTATGATGACAAAAGCAGTTACCGAAGAAGTATTTTCTTGTTATCATTATGAAGCTGCAATTGCTGCTGAACATTTAAAAGCCAAAACTTTTGAAGAGACAAATTGGAATAAAATATTGTATTGGTATGAACATCTTTATAAACTACAACCAATGCCTTCGCATATACTTACCATGGCAGTTATTTCTTTACAACAAAAAAACTACATAAAAGCGAACACTTATTTTAAGCAAATTAATGCTGATGATTTTGAACAACGTTCTTATCTTTTTTATAGTGCTAAAGCTGACTATTACCTACAAACAAAAAAAGTTAAAGAAGCAATAAACTATATTAATTTAGCTTTAGAAAACGTAAACAACTCATTAGAAAAAGATTTTTTAGAAAAGAAAAAGGTGCAGGTATTAAAAATGTTAAACTAGCTTAACAATTTCTTCTCAGTAACAGATAAAACTTATAACACTAATCTATAAAAACATACAAGAACTTTCTTTTCTATTTAATCAACAATTCAAATTAGGTCACTAATTTGAATCTTCTCAATAATCTTAAACTCTTCCTCACTCTCATTATAAATCTCAAAAAAGATAGTTTCTATTCTATCAAAATACTGTTGACGCAAAAAACTTATAAAGTCCTGTTTTAATTGATAAGGCAATTCTTTTTTTTCAGCACAAAAACAAAATCCAACATCTAAACTTCCACAGATAGAAACTTTCTTACTTACTGCAAAATCAATAAAATCATCAATTAAGATATCTTCATTAATGAAAACTTCAAATGGTTTTAAACTAAAACATAACTCATTAAAAACACTCATAAATCTATTTTCATTTTAAGTAAGAAAAGGCCAATCTAGATTTTTAAAATCACCTGACCATTCTAAGGGGATATATACATTATCTATAATATTCTTTAGAAATTCATTTGGTATAGCTACTGAATGTTTTTCTATATAATCAGGTAAGTCATCCAACCACAACCATTCTCCATCTGTTCTATAACAAATGGACCCATTTATAATCTCCCCTGTCATTGGATCTGGGAAATGCACCCTACTTGTAGCAGATATAGCTTGACAATTTCTTAAATAATTTAAGAGTTTATTTAATTCATATTTTTTTACAATTTCTGGAAAAATATACTCATTAACACTAGGACACTTTTTATAACTATCACCATATTCTCTCCAAATGCCAAACCATCTATTTGGCCATAAATCAATTGATAAAATATCCATATCTAAAACAAAAATTAAACTCTAAAAAAAATGCTTGACTATTACACCATGTTACCGCAATATAAAAAAGATACAATTGATAAAAGCTTCCTAGATTAAAAAAGTATGTTCAAAACTATTTTCACTTCACAAAACACGTCTTAATTAAAAAATCAATCAATAGTTAATTAACAGCATAAATAAGATAATTTTGATGTTCTTTAAAGAAAACTACTAGTATATATTTGCACCGATATTTATATGAAAATTATTTTAAACAACTTAAAATCAACTATTTATAATACATGTAGATTATATACAACAAATTAAAAAAAGGTAAATTAGCTTATAAATATTGTTTCAAATACTTAACAGCTAATACACAATCCTTACATAAAAAACACAGTACTCTATAAATATAGTTAATCCCTATCTTAGTAACTATATTGCTTAATTCAACAACGTTGTTCCCTATATAACGTTGTTGTTTTTTGTTTTAATCAACATACGTAATTGTTTCAAAAAAAGATTTCCAAGCCCATTCTTCAGCTTCGTAAAAAATAAGAGGTTCTAGTTTTTCTCCTTCTCTAGTTCCGGAAACGCAAAATCCAAAAACGTCATTTAGTAAAAGTGATAGATCATCTACTTAAAAAACTTAGATTTTTAAAAACTCAGGATTTTTAACAATAAACCTCAACATAAACTAAAAACATTATGACTATTTAACATCTTAAAAAACGATTCACACCTTAAAATCAAATTTTAAGACTTATTTCATAAAAAAACCTAACATATAATCATATTCATACCATTCATGTAAATTAAACGTGCTAATACATAATATTTTAATAATATTATGTTAACAAACGTCATTTTTCATTAAGTTTGTTACAAATAAATCAATTAACTAAATTTTAATTATGATGAAAAATACCCTTCACAAAGCGGTTGCTTTTACCGCTGTATTTTTATTTGCTTTAAATTTAAATGCTCAATCTGTTTTAAAGGTTGGAGACGAATTTAATGCTGATGTAAATATCAGTCAAAAAAAGTATCAAGAATTAACAAAAGTAAAATTCCAAAACAAATCAACTTCAAATAGTATTAAAGAAGTTGTTTTTGAAAAAGAATTCTTTTCAAAAAACTCTTCTTACGTAAAACTTTATTTTGAGAATTTCGATTTAGCACCAGGTGATTATGTTGAAATCACTGGAAATGAAACAGGAGAATCTATCTTATATGGTGGAAAAGGAAAAATTATTGATCAAAATAAAAATATGATTAGTAATTTTTGGTCTAGAGTTATGTTAGATGATAAAGTAGTTGTAAAACTATATTCGTCTGGAGACATTGGTGACTATAAAGGTTTTGAGATTAAAAAAGTTGCTTATGGATACAGCGAAGAAAAAATTCGCCAACAATTAGAAACTAGCGCAAAATCACAAGCTATATGTTCTAACGATGATAAAGAAAGTATTGCTTGTTACGATGGAACAGAAATGTTTGAAAAAGCAAAAGCTGTTTGTAGATTATTAATAGGTGGGAGTTCTTTATGTACTGGTTGGCTATTAGGTAGCGAAGGTAATTTAATGACAAATAATCACTGTATTGGATCTGCTTCAGATGCTCAAAACACAGATTTTATGTTTAACTACCAATATACAAACTGTTCTGAAACTAGTAACGCAACAACAGATGTAGTAGCTTCTACATCTACATTTATTAAAACTAGCTCTTCTTTAGATTATACTTTGGTACAATTACCTGTAAACCCAACGAGTACTTATGGTTATTTAAGTTTAAGTTCAACAGTTACTTCAGCAGGAGATAGAATTTACATTCCACAACATCCAGGAGGAAGAAGAAAAGAAATATCGGTTATTACAGATTCTGGAGGAACTTCTGCAGGATTTTCAAGTGTTTTTGACACTAATTTAAGTAACAGTCAAACTGTAAGATATTTAGCAGATACAGAAGGAGGTAGTTCTGGATCTCCAGTAATAGACTATAACTCTAACTTAGTAATAGCAATTCATAACACAGGAGGTTGTCCAAATGGTTCATATGGTAGATCAGATGAATTGATCACCTCAATTGGATCAGACATGCCAAATGATGGTGTTGATGGAGGCGGTGTTGTAAACCCACCTACACCAACGGAATGTTCTTCAACTGTAACTTCTTTTCCTTATAGTGAAAGTTTTGAATCTGGAGATGCATGGACACAAACTACTGATGATGATGGTAACTGGACAAATGATGCTTCAGGAACTCCTTCTTCAAGCACAGGACCAAGCGCTGGAGCAGACGGATCTTTTTACATGTTTTTAGAAGCTTCTACAAACGGAAGTACAGGACAAATTGGAGCTAATGCAACAGCTAATCTAGTAAGTCCTTGTTTTGATTTATCAAACGAATCTCAAGCTACATTTACATTTCAAAACCATATGTACGGAACAAGTGTTGGATCATTAACTTTACAAGTTTCTACAGACGGTACTAATTGGTCTACACTGTGGTCTTTATCAGGTGATCAAGGAGATCAATGGAATTCAGAATCTGTAAGTTTAAATTCCTATACAGGTGCTTCTGAAGTAAGACTTCGTTTTTCTGGTACGACTGGTTCAAGTTGGTCTAGTGATATTGCTATAGATGACCTTTCTTTAACTACTGATGGTGGCGGATCTAATCCTGGAACAGAATGCGACGCTTTAAATTTCAATAGCTATTCAATAACTTCTTTTTCTACACAAGATTCAGCAGGTGATTATTCAATAACTGGTGGAGGAGCTTCATTAACATTAACAAATAACACATGGAAATATATTCCTTTTGACTATACAGTAACTGCAAACACAGTAATTGAATTTGAATTTAGTGGTTCTTCAGAAGGTGAAATTCATGGAGTAGGTTTTGAAGATGATAACACACTTACTTCATCAAGATACTTTAAAGTATACGGAACTCAAGATTATGGAGTTACTAACTTTGACAACTATTCAAGTGGTACAACAACCTATGTTATTCCTGTTGGAGATTCTTACACAGGAAATATGGATAGATTGGTATTTATTAACGATAATGATGCTGGCTCAGGAAACGTATCTACATTCTCTAATGTAAAAATATACGAAGGTTCATGTAGTGAATCTCTTTTTGAAGTAACAGATGTAATAGGAACTAGAACTGATGTAATAGGTACAGAAGATGAAGGTTTTGCTAACATCAAAATAGCTCCAAACCCTGTTAAAAAAGGAAATCAGTTACAGTTAATTGGAACTAATGGAAATTTAACAAATGCTTCTTACACTATTATTAACATTTTAGGTCAAACTTTAGAAAGAGGTAAAGTAAACGAAACTAGCACTATTAATACAAATCAGTTTAACCCTGGTATTTATATATTAAAAGTAGAAAACAAATTCACAAAACGATTTGTTATTGAATAAAACAAATAACACCTAGTAAACAAACCCCTTATGAGCAATCTTAAGGGGTTTATTTTTAACTTACTTTTGGTATCAATTTTTAACTCCACGTATTAATATTAAAGTTAATAGCGTTACCTAAAGGTCACGCTTTCACTACTCGCTTTTTAAATTAAAAACAATTTAAAAGAGCTCAAACAAACCGTTCAATCGTTAACGCAGAAAGATTAATAAATTAATTTTATTTTTATTAAAACTAAACCGATTAATTATTTTGTTTTGCAACAAATTTTAAAAAAAATATGAAAAAATTAGCACTAATTACTTTAGCATTAGCTTTAACTTTTACCGCTTGTAGTGATAGCTCCGGAGAACCAGAAACAAACGATGGATCTGATTTAATTGGAAAATGGCGACTTGATTATTTCACTCCTTATACAGAAGACGGAGAAACAATAAGCATTGAAGAATGTGACAAAGAAAGTATTTATGAATACACCTCTAATGGTGAATACAAATACGAATATGTATTAAACCTTGAAAATTCTGAATGTTCTGTTGACGGCCAAAGAACAACAAACTATACAGTTGTTGGAAATACCATTACTAACGTAGACGGAGATGTGACTACAATAGTAACCTATACTATTTCTAACGATGAATTAACCATTACATATGAAGATGGTACAATAGATAGATTGTTAAAGACTACAGACCCTTATTTTAGTGAACTTTAAAAAAGGTTATCACACAAATAAAAAAGGAAAAAGCTTCTCAATACAAATCTTTAGGAACTTCATAAAAAACACATAATTACAGTTTAAGAAACACAACTAATTAATGTTTTAAGTAGCGAAACCATATTTTACTATTGTTTTCGCATTGGATAAACTTCTTCAATTATCTAAAAATTGAATTCTGTTTAGAAAAATATCAGTAATACTTTTAAAAAAAATAGAAACTTCATAAAAAACGATTCATTATTTTAATATTTCACCATTTATATAGCTGTTTTTTATCTTTTTTTTCTTGTGTAAATATCATAAAAATGCTTTCTGTTTTTTTTATTATCAATATTTTAAATACCTAATTTTTAACCCTTTAAATTATTTAAAAATAAATTATATACCTAAATTGTTGTTCATTCAAAATCAAACAAAACATGAAGACAACAGATATTAGCAGACGTAATTGGTTAAAAAAAGGAACACTGTCTTTAGCTGCTATGGCTTTATTACCTAACGATATTTGGGCGATGGCTGTAGAAGAAGCACAAGAAAACAACAGTCTTTTCCTATTTAATTCTGCAAACTCATTTAACGAGTTTACACCACCTGCTTTTAAAGAAGAAAAACTAAACGCAATACTTCGCGCAAATGAAAACCCATATGGCCCGCCTCCACAAGCAGCAAAAGCTTTTCAAAAAAATGTATTTAGCGGCAATAGATATGCTTGGAAAACACTTTTTAACTTAATTGATAAAATTGCAACGAAAGAAAATGTAAAGCCAGAACAGGTTTTAATGGCACCTGGTTCTTCTGATATTTTAGAAAAAGTTGCTATGGTATTATTTCAAAAAGGAGGAGATGTTATTAGTGCAGATCCTTCATATATGTCTCTAATAAATGTTTCTAAATCTGTTGGCGGAAAATGGAAGTCATATAAATTAAAGAATGACTTTCAACATGATTTAGATGCTATGGAAGCAGGTATAGATGAAAACACAAAACTCGTATATATATGCAACCCAAATAACCCTACTGGAAGCATTACAAATGCTAAAAAGCTTAAAGAATTTTGTAGTAGAGTTTCAGAAAAAGCACCAGTTTTTGTAGATGAAGCTTATATTGAATTATCTAAAAACGGATTAAAAGACAGTATGGCCAGTTTAGTAAGTGAAGGCAAAAATGTAATGGTTGCGCGTACATTTTCTAAAATTTATGGAATGGCTGGTTTAAGAATTGGTTACATGATTGGTAATAAAGAAACAATCACACAAATTAAAGAAATCACACGTGGTGGAATGGGAATTACAGGACCGTCTATAATGGCAGCTACAAAAAGTTTAGATGAAACTGATTTTTTAAAAATGTGCAAAACTAAAATCACAGAAGCAAGAACATACACCAAAAAATATTTGGAAGACAATAAATACAAAGTGATGCCTTCTGAAACCAATTTTTTAATTTTTGAAATCTCTATGGATGGTAAAGAATTTTTAACCAAGATATACGACAAAAAAGTTGCTGTACGTTCTTTTAAATTTTGGAATAAAACTTGGTGTAGAGTTAGTATTGGTACCTTAGAAGAAATGAAGCTTTTTACCAAAGCTATGGATGAAATTTTTGCATAAGAAATGGATAATGCATTAGAAAAATCCCTGTCGTTTATAATATTTATTGCTATTGGTATTCTTTTGAAAAGAAAATTTTCTCAAGGTGATGAAACCAATGGTTTAAAAACATTAATTTTAACACTTGCTTTACCTGCTACCATTTTTATAGCCTTGTTAAAAATCAAAATTAATACTGATTTATTAGCGTTGCCAATATTTGCAATAGTACTAAATATTGTATTGTTTTTTATAGCACCTTTGTTAATCTCTTTTGTGGGAATTACCAATAAATCGTCATCTAACTCAATACGATTATTATTACCTTCTTTAGCTCCAGGTTTATCTTGTTTTCCTTTTATTTTAGAATTTTTAGGAGACAATTACTTGGCTAAAGCAGCTATGGCTGATTTGGGTAATAAATTTTTCGTTTTATTTGTATTGTATTTAATTGCCATTCAATGGCATTACAAAAACCATCCATCAATACAAGAGCCTTTAAAAGAAAAGTTAAAGTCTTTATTAAAAACATTAATTTTAGAACCTGTAAACTTATTTATTTTTGTTGCACTTATCTTTTTATCTCTAGGAATAACAATTGATAACTTACCTAATTTTATAAGCAAAACATTAAGCCGATTGAGTTTAATTATGACTCCTTTAGTTTTAATTTTTATTGGTTTGGCTTTAAAATTAAACAAAAAAAGTTTCTTTCAAATATTTTCTTTGCTAATGCTTAGAGCTGCTATTTCTTTGTTTTTAATTGTTGCAATTGTACTCCTATTTAAAATTTCTTTAGGAAAGGAAATTTTATTTTTATTAGCCTTTTCTTTAAGCTCTTGTAGCTTTTGGCCTTTTGCTCATATTTCCAACATTTCATATAAAGAAAAAAAACTTAGCGAAGAAAAAAGAACTTTTAATTCTGGTATTGCATTATCAGTTTTAGCTTTATCATTGCCAATTTCTGTAATTATGATTTTAGCTCTGCTTACAGCAGAAAATACCTTTACAAATGTTAGTACTATTTTATTTTCTGCTATAACTTTATTATTAATTGGGTTAATATTCCCCTTAGCTAACTATTTTAAACTAAAATTTATAACCAACAAAAAAGAGGTAAATTCAAAAACACCTTATAGAAAACCTGTTTAACAAAAAAACCTAATCAACATATTGATTAGGTTTTTTACATATTTTATACTTTATTATTTACTTAAAAAATCTTGTAAAACATCCGCAATTTTTCTGTTATCAGAAAGTTGTGGTATTTTATTTTGTCCACCAAACTTACCAATAGACTTCATATATTCATGAAAACCGCCTTTTTTAACCTTTCTAATCACTAACGGACGTAATACCTTACCAACTATTAAATCTTGGTAATAAATGTTCTGTGCTTGCATTGAAGCATCTATTTTAGACGTTAGTAAGTTTAAGTCCTCTGGTTCGTTTTCAAATTCAATAAACCATTCATGATATGGCAAACCTTCAGTTGGATTTACTTGTGGCGCAACTGTAAACTCACTTACATTTATAGACGTTCCAACAATAGCATCATTCAATGCTTTCTCTACTTCTTTACCAATTACATGTTCTCCAAAAGCAGAAATAAAATGCTTAATTCTACCTGTAACTTTAATCCTATAAGGTTTTAAAGAAGTAAACTCAACAGTATCTCCAATATTATAACCCCAAAGACCTGCTGTAGTATTTAATATAATTACATAATTTACTCCTAACTGAACATCTTTTAAAGAAGTTCTAGTCGGGTTCTCATCATAAAATTCTGTTGCGGTAATAAATTCATAAAAAATTCCATTATCCAATTGCAACAACATTCCTTTTTCTGTTTGAGAATCTTGATATGCAATAAACCCTTCAGAAGCTGGATACAATTCTATATAATCTATTTTTTTACCAATTAAGGCTTCAAATTTATTCTTGTAAGGTTCAAAATTTACTCCTCCATAAATAAAAAAATTGAAATTCGGAAAAATCTCAGAAATTGTCTTTCCTGTTTTATCAATCAACTTTTCAAAGTACATCTGTACCCAAGATGGAATTCCACTTATTACCGTCATATCTTCTGGTAAAGTTTCTTCTACAACTTTGTCTACTTTCGTATCCCAATCTTCAATACAATTGGTTTCCCAAGTTGGTAATCTGTTTTTTAGTAAATATTGAGGAACATAATGCGCCACTATTCCGCTTAAGCGACCTAATTTTACACCGTTTTTATCTTCTAAAATAGGACTTCCTTGTAAAAAAATCATTTTACCATTTACAAAACTTGCATCTTTTTTCTCTGCAATATAAAACAACAACGCATTTCTAGCCGACTTAATATGTGTTGGCATTGACTCTTTGGTTATTGGTATGTATTTTGCTCCTGAAGTTGTTCCAGAAGTTTTAGCGTAATATAATGGTTTTCCTTTCCATAAAACATCTGCTTCACCAGCAACCATTCTATCTACATACGAGCGTAAACCTTCATAATCACTTATTTTTACTCGCTCTTTAAAATCATCATAATTATTAATTGAAATAAAATCGTGGTCTTTACCAAAAGCTGTTTTTGTTCCTTCTGAAACTAAATATTGAAAAACTTTTTCTTGTGTTTTTAAAGGGTTATTAGCCCATTTATACACTTGTTTTTTAGCCCTTTTTGCAAAAGGAATTGCTAAAATAGATTTTATACTCATTTGTTTTTTGTTGTGTAGGCGCGTTGAAAAGAAAACTTAAAACCTCTTTTATCTTATTTTTTTATTGAAAATTGATATAATCTTCTGGATCTACAGAATATCCTTTATTCCATAACTCAAAATGTAAATGCGGACCAGTTGTATGTTCTCCCGTAGAACCTACTGCTGCAATTACTTCACCTGATTTTACAAAATCTCCTTGTTTCTTTAATAGGCTTCCATTATGTTTATATACTGATATAAATTCGTTTGCGTGCTGCACCATTAATACATAACCTGTTTCAGCTGTCCATTCAGAAAAAATTACTGTACCGTCGGCTACAGCTTTTACTGGTGTTCCTTTTTTAGCAACAACATCTACTGCATAATGTTTTTCTACTGCATCAAATTTTTGAGTAATTGTACCTGTTAAAGGTGCAAAAAAAACAATTTTTGCTTTATTTTGTATATTTTCCAAAAGAGGAAAACGATCTCTCTCTTCCACTTCTTTTCTAAACAATGAATCTTTCTTAGATGCAGACAACTTTACCTCATCTACTTCTATTTTTTTAGAAATATTTCTGCTATTCATTAACGAATCTGCTGTTATTTCGCCCGTTAACACAGGCTTTATAGCTTTTGTAAAATTCTGTAGAACAGCCAATTCACTCTTTAAAGAATCTGCTTCGTACACCAATCGTGTCGCTTGTTTTTTAAGTTCTGTTGAAGAATAACCTGGTATGTATTCTTTTAAGGAAGTAAATGAAATTAAAAATGCAGTGAAAATAATAATAATGATGGAAAAAATACCGCTAAAGACAAACACATTTAAACGTGAAAGTTTTAAAGAAAAACGTTCTTGAAATGTGTCTTCATTTAAAATAACCAATCGGTATTTATCGGTTAATTTTTGTTTTAGTTTAGTTTTATCAATTGCCACAAATTATTGCTTTAGAAATCAAATATACAACGAAAAAAACAGGATATTATTTTTTATAAAAATTCATATCATCAATATATTTCCAAACACCATCAGATAAAAGCGGACGAATGTTTTTTCCTTCAGAAATACCTTTACGAATCATAGTAGAAGAGATTTCTATAATTGGTGCTTTAACCATTTTTATTTTTGGATGATTATCAAACTGAGTTTCTACTATTCCTTCAGATATTCTTGGGTACACATAAATGTTATAGTGCTCTAAAATCGTTTCATAATTTTTCCACTTATGAAAACTCTTCAAATTATCTTCTCCCATAATTAAACTAAAATTATGATTTGGATGTTTCTCAGATAAGTTTGCTAATGTTAAAACAGTATAGTTCGGTTGTGGTAAATTAAACTCAATATTAGAAGGTATTATTTTATCATAACCTTCTGTTGCTGAATACACCATTTCTAAGCGATGATGATTGTCCAATAAAGACTTTTTCTTCTTAAACGGATTATGAGGTGTAACTACCATCCAGATCTCATCTAAATCGGAATTTTCCACCATGTGGTTGGCTATAATTAAATGCCCAACATGAATTGGATTAAAAGTACCAAAATAAAGTCCAACTTTCTTACTCATAAAATAAATAATTTTATACTTCTTTGAATTATTTTAAGTCTAAAAATTCATCCATTAAATTTTCAGCATCCTTTAAGGCTACCTCTAAATCGTAGTTTTTAATAATTTTATCAAACTGAGGTGCTGTTGCTAACTCTACGGAAGCTTTTGCTACGCGCATGTTAATTTTATCTTCACTTTCTTCTCCTCTATTTTTTAAACGTCTTATCAGTTCATTAATATCTGGTGGCTTTACAAAAACGGCCAAAGTTTGCTCTGGAAATTTTTCTTTAATTCTTAATCCTCCAACGACATCTATATCAAAAATAACGTGCTTTCCTTGTGCCCAAATACGCTCTACTTCTGTCTTTAAAGTTCCATAAAAGTTATCTCTATATACTTCTTCCCACTCTAAAAACTGACTTGTTTTTATTTTTTCTTTAAAATCTGATAGCGAGATAAAATAATAATCTTTTCCATCAACTTCTTTACCTCTTGGTTCACGAGAGGTTGCAGAAATAGAGAATTCTAAGTTAAACCTATTTTGAGCTAATAAATGACGTACAATTGTTGTTTTTCCTGATCCTGAAGGTGCGGAAAAAACAAATAGCTTTCCTTTAAAATCTGTTGACATGCTTACTCTATAATACGTTTAAAATTTGTTCTTTAATCTTCTCTAATTCATCCTTCATTTGAATCACTACTTTTTGCATTGGCGCAAAATTAGCTTTAGATCCAGTAGTGTTTATTTCTCTACCCATTTCCTGAACGATAAATCCTAATTTTTTTCCATTAGAATCTGGAGTACCTAATTCTTTTAAAAAGTAATCTAAATGATTTGCTAAACGAACTTTCTCTTCATTAATATCTAGTTTTTCTAAATAATAAATCAATTCTTGCTCAAAACGATTCTCATCTGTATCTACTTTTAAATCTGTAATGGCTTTTTGTAAACGAGCTTTTACATTTTCTATTCTATCTCCATCCATCGTCTTAACTTCTTCTAAACAACTTTTTATATTTACAATACGTTGTTTAAAATCTTCTTCTAAAGAAGTTGCCTCGTCTATTCTATATTGCACGATCTCTTTAAGAGCAATTTCAATATTTGCTTCTATTTGTTTCCATTCATTTTCATCTAACTCTTCACGCTCCGTTTTTAAAGCATCTGGCATACGAACAGCCATTTTCAAAAGTTCAACCTCATCAAAATCAGCTGTAGAAACGTTTTTTAACTGTGCTATATAATTACTTACAACGCCTTTATTTACTACTGTAGATGTTTCGTCAGCAGTCATTTCTACATAAACAGAAAAATCAACTTTTCCTCTTACAAGAGAAGACGCTAGTTTTTTACGAACAGCTAATTCTTTTTCTTTATAAAATGAAGGAATACGTACGTTTAAATCTAGGTTTTTACTATTTAACGATTTTATTTCTATCGTTACTTTTTTTGTTGGTAATTGTAACACGGATTTACCGTAACCAGTCATTGATTGTATCATTATACTTGCTGTCTTGATCTTTGTTTGGCAAAGATACATTATTTGTTTCTACCTGACTTTCAAATCCTTTTTAAAACAAAAAAAGCACTACAAATTTGTAGCACTTTTCCTTTGGTTGATTAACTTTTGATTAGTCCACTAAAGGTGGTATTCTTAAGACCTGACCTGGATATATTTTATCTGGGTGAGATAACATTGGTTTATTTGCTTCAAATATAACTGGATACTTCATTGCGTTACCATAAAATTCTTTAGCTATTTTCCCTAAAGTATCTCCACTTACTACTGTATGAAATTGTGCCATTTCTTCTTCAGCAATTACCTCAACTTCTGCTACAGTCATGTTATCTTCTACAGTTGCAATTCCTTCTGTATTTCCTACAACTAAAACTACTTTTTCTTTCGTTGCTAAATCAGCGGCTTCTCCGTAAATAGTTGCTTTATCATCTTCAACAGAAATTTCTAAATTAGCTACACTTAATTCTAAGGTGTTAACAGCATCTGTTAATTTAACAGCTTTTTCAACAGCTTCTTCTTCAGTTGTTTTTCCAATACCAAAAACTTTAGCTCCGGCATTTTTAATAAACGAAAATAATCCCATTCTTTTTTAATTTTTTTTGATTAATACTTTAATTATACTCTAGGCAAGATACAAATTTTATACCATTTTAACATTTTTTCAAAATCAATTTTGTTTAGAACGTTATTTCAAAACCTATTGTAGGCGCTTTAATATCTTCACCTGCAATTTGATAAACATGGTAACCTGCATAGAGTATTTTATTCTTTATATGATATTTTATTTGTGATTTAAACACTCCTATTTCTCTATCATTAATAAAACTTTCTTGCCAAGAAGCATGAAGACTAATTGGTTTAACTGGATAAATCTCTACTCCTAAATTATAAGAAAACCCTAACTTACGTACTTCATTACCCACATAACTAGCGCCGATCCCCCACCAAAGTGAAATGTTCTTTTCTCTAACTCTATAATAGTTTAATGACAACGAAGTAATATCTAAAAAATCAGTACTTGTTCTACTTTTCTCAGAAAAATGAATATGGGAAGCTTTAATTCCTAAAATAGGCAATGGTTTATATAGCGCATTTAATTCATACCCTTTTATAGTATTAAAAATATAATTTGTTCCTAATCGTAAACTTTGTTTTCTTCCTGTATCAGATAATTCTTTTGCGTATTCTCCTTCATCATCATAAAAATAAGGATACGGATTTAAATCTCTTTCCTTTGCTTCACCTACAGTAACACCTATAGTACTCCATAAAGCTAATCTGAATAAAAAAAAACGTAAATCTAGATCATCTAACACACTAAAACCATCAGAGCCATCTGAATCAGAAGAGCTTGTAGACCTAACATTTCTCGTACCTTCATTTGTTTGTGTAGATTCTTGACTTAAGTTTTCTTTTGCTTTTTTCAATTTACCTTGTGAAAAAATAACAGCAGGAAATAAAAATAATAGTAGTAAAAATTGTTTCATAGTCATTGTTTTTTAGTTTCGACACTAATAACAATTTTTATACCAATAAAATGTAAAACCAAAAAATCACACTCAAACATGAGTGTGATTATATTTTATAACTAAACTTTAACTTTTACTCGTTAAAACTACTCCAACCTTGTGCTTTTAAAGCTATCTCTTGATTGGCGCGTGTTACTAAATTCATTCCTTGATTCTCTTCAGTCATATGACCAATGATTGATAAATTAGGATTTCCTTTTATCTTATCAAAATCGTTAACAGAAACCGTAAAAAGCAATTCATAATCTTCTCCACCACTTAGTGCAACCATGGTAGAATCTATATTAAACTCTTCACAAGTAGAAATTACTTGAGGATCTAATGGTAGTTTTTCTTCATAAATTTTACATCCAACTTTACTTTGAGTACAAATGTGCATTACTTCAGAGGATAATCCATCAGAAATATCTATCATAGACGTTGGTGTAACTTCTAAATCTTTTAACAACTCTGGTATATCTCTTCTTGCTTCAGGTTTTAATTGTCTTTCTATTATATAACTATAACCATCTAAATCTGGTTGATTTTCTGGGTTTACATTATATACTTGTTTTTCACGTTCTAAAACCTGTAGTCCTAAATAAGCACCTCCTAAATCTCCTGAAACTACTAATAAATCTGTAGCCTTTGCTCCATCTCTGTATACAATATCTTCTTTATCTGCAACACCAACCGCTGTAATAGAAATTAGCATTCCTTTAGTAGATGAAGTTGTATCTCCACCAATTAAATCTACTTTATACGAATCACAAGCTAATTGAATCCCAGCATATAAATGTTCTAATGCTTCTAATGAAAACCTATTAGACACAGCTATAGATACTGTAATCTGCTTTGCCTTCGCATTCATTGCATAAACATCTGAAAGGTTAACCATAACAGCTTTATAACCTAAATGCTTTAAAGGCATATAACTTAAATCAAAATGAACGCCTTCTATCAATAAATCAGTAGTAATTAACAACTCTTTTCCTTCAGAAGAAACAACAGCACAATCATCTCCAATTCCTCTTTGAGTATTTGAGTTATGTATTTTAAAATGTTTCGTTAAATGGTTTATTAAACCAAACTCTCCGAGTTCAGCTAATGAGGTTTTTTCTTGATTTTTATCTTCTAACATGCTGCAAAGATAGTTTAAACTAATATTTTAACAAGTTTTAGTTACTTAACAAGTAATAAAATAATAAATTTGAATAAACAATGTTCTTTATTACATAAAAACTCTTCACTATTATGAAAATTCGCTTACTTTTTATACTGAGCTTTTCTTTACTTATCTTATCATGTTCATCAGATAATTCTGATAATAATATCACTGATAGTGATAACGATGGTATTGAAGACACTAATGACAACTGTCCAAACACACAAAATGCAGACCAACAAGATACTGATGGAGATGGCATTGGAGATGTTTGCGATGACACTACTCAAACAAGCAACAAAGTTATTTGTGAGAATGGGTTTGCAGGCATTTACCCTTGTAATGATTATGATTTACTATTACATCTTGATCTTAATATTTTTGACACTTCTTTAGTAAACGATTCTTGGGGTTGGACAGACCCAACTACTGGTGATGAATATGTTATTTTAGGCTTAGAAAACGGAACAGCTTTTATAAACATAACAGACACTGAAAACCCAGTTTATTTAGGAAAACTAGCTACAGCAACTACGAACAACACATGGAGAGATGTAAAAGTATATCAAGATCATGCTTTTATTGTAAGTGAAGCCTCCAATCATGGTATGCAAGTATTTGATTTAACAAGATTAAGAAACGTTAATAATCCTCCTGAAGTTTTTACAGCAGATAATCATTTTACCGAATTTGGAAGTGCTCATAATATTGTAATAAATGAAGATTCAGGTTACGCTTATCCTGTAGGTACATCTAGGTCTGGAACTTATAGAGGTGGCCCTCTATTTATCAACATTCAAGACCCTAAAAACCCTGTAAGCGAAGGTGGTTGGGGAACAGACAACTATAGTCACGATGCTCAAGTAGTAACTTACAATGGTCCTGACTCTGATTATACAGGAAGAGAAATTTTAATTGGAAGTAATGAAAATGAAGTTGTTATTGTTGACATAACTGACAAATCAAATCCAACAAATATATCTGCTATTTCATATCCTAACGTAGGATATACACATCAAGGTTGGTTTACAGAAGATCAAACTTATTTTTTATTAGGAGATGAAACAGATGAAACAAGTTACGGTATACCGACAAGAACCATTATTTTTGATTTTACAGACTTAGATAACCCAGCTCAACATTTTATTTATTCAGGATCTACAAATGCAATTGATCATAATGGTTACGTAAAAGGAGATACTTTTTACTTAGCGAGTTATAGTGCTGGCGTTCGTTTTATTGATATTTCTACAATAAATTCTGGTACTATGAATGAAATTGGTTATTTTGATACTTACCCATCTAGTAACGGAGCTAATTCAGATGGTGTTTGGAATGTTTATCCTTATTTTGAAAGTGGGAAAATAGTTGTTAGTGATATAAATTCAGGTTTATTTATTGTACAAAAATCTAATTAAGTTATATGATTAAACACCTAAAGTTATTTTTACTTTTCAGTATTCTTTATAGCTGTAGCAATGCCCCTGAGATTGGCATCAAAATTATTTCTTTAAACAAAAGTGTCACTTACGGAGGAACTAAAAATGAAATCGCTCGTAGTGTAATTTCATTTAATGATGGAAGTTATGCTGTTGTTGGCTTCACACAAAGCTTAGATGGAGATGTTAGTACTTCAAAAACAGAAACTCAATATGATTTTTGGGTTTTAAAATTTGATAGTAATGATAATTTACAATGGCAAAAAGTATATGGTGGCTCTAGCGATGACAAGGCTTATAAAGCTATAAGTACCTCAGACAATGGTATTACTATTGCAGGATACAGCAAAAGTAATGATGGCGATCTTAACTCTAATGAAGGATTTGAGGATTTTTGGGTTTTAAAACTCGATAATAACGGAACTATACAATGGCAAACAACTACTGGGTTTTTAGGTGTTGATCAAGCTTTTTCGTTAACCCAAACTACTGATGGTGGTATTTTTGTAGGTGGTATTTTAGATGTAACCTCATCCAATGGGGAAGGTAATTCTCTTGCAAAAACACAACATGCTGGTGGTGATTATTGGGCTATTAAATTAAATTCCAACGGAGATATAGAATGGCGTAATTATTTTGGAGGAACAAATACAGATACCTGTTATGATGTAGTTGAAACAACAGATGGATACATTCTTGTTGGTTCTTCTGATAGTACAGATGTTGACATTAATAACAACAAAGGAAGTTACGATTTTTGGATTATAAAAATTGACAACGCTGGCAATTTACTCTGGGAGAAAAATTTTGGAGGTACTGAAATTGATGAAGCTAGAGCTATAACAAAGACCAATGATGGGAATTTTATTATTGTTGGAGATACCAGAAGTAATGATCAAGATATTAGCATAAATAATGGTGGTGCAGATTTATGGGTTATAAAAATTAATAATGATGGTGAGTTACTCTGGGAAAAAAATTTTGGAGGAAGTAATTTTGATGTAGCAAGATCTATAAACAAAACCTCAGATGGCGGCTATGTAATCTCTGGAAGTTCAAGAAGTTTAGATAACGGATTTACAAATCAAGGTCAAAATGATGCTTGGATATTAAAAATCTCTTCTGAAGGAAATGAAGAATGGCAACAAATTATTGGAGGTTCTAATATTGACTTCTTTTATGATGCTATTGAATTAGAAGACGGAAGTTTTGTTGCTGTTGGCGAAAGCTCAAGTAACGACGGAAATATAGAAACAAATAAAGGTTTTTCTGACCTTTTAATTATCAAACTAAAATAATAATGAAAAAAATAACAGTACTTATTTTAGCTATTTCTTGCTTAATAATAGCATCATGTAGCTCTAACGATGATGAATTTGCAAAAAACACAAGCATAACAATCAACTTTAATCATACTTGGGAAGATGAAGAAGTTACAAGTGAAGATTTTGATGAACTTAAGTTCGAAAATGAAAATGGAGAAACTTTAAGTATAGAACGTCTACGTTATTTAATTTCTAACATCTATTTAGAGAATGAAAGCGGAACAGTTACAGAATTAACCGATTATATATTGGTAAATCTTGGAGATGAAGAAAACTTAACTTTTTCAAGTGAAAACTTATTACTAAACGGAACTTATAATTTATACTTTACATTCGGTTTTTCTGATGAAGAAAATTACGTTGAAGATGGTTATACAGATCTGAATACTGAAAGTTTTGGTGTTCCTTCTACATTGGGTGGTGGATATCATTACATGCAATTTGATGGTAAATTTTTAGATGATACGGATACAGAAACTGGATTTAATTACCATGCTATTAGAGCTACTAATGTAATGTCTATAACATCAGATGATGATTTAATAGAAACAGATACTTCTTTTGAAGTTGATTTAGGAGAAATTTATATTGAAAACAATACTGTAACTATAGAAGTTGAAATGGATATAGCTGAATGGTTTACTGATACTAATACTTGGGATTTAAACACATTACATCAAATGTTAATGCCAAATTATGACGCTCAAATTATGATAAATGAAAATGGAGCATCTGTATTTAGTTTAGTTGAAGAAAGCGAAGAAGACTAAATGAAAAGTTATCACTACATATTTTTATTATTTCTTCTGGTCTCATGTGGATCAGAAGAAAATAATGAGGAAGAGTATACTCCAAAATATGTAGACTTAGAAATACCTACCTTATTCCAAGAAAAACTAATTGCTCCTTTAATTCCTGCAGATAACCCTCTCACAGAAGAAGGTATTTCTTTAGGGAAAAAATTATTTTTTGATCCCATTTTATCTCAAGACAATTCTATGTCTTGTTCAAGTTGTCATCACCCAGAAAATTCTTTTACAGATACTACAAAGTTTAGCGAAGGAGTTGATGGGAATTTAGGTATTAGAAACTCCATGCCTTTATTTAATTTGGCTTGGAATTTTGATGAACGTTTTGCTTGGGATGGAAAAGAGTTTGGATTAGAAACACAAGCTTTAGAACCCGTTACAAATGCATTAGAAATGCATAGTGATTGGACAGATGTAGTAAATAAATTACAAGAGCATGCAGAATATCCTACATTATTTAAACAAGCCTTTGGAATTACAACTATAAATTCAACTTATGTAACCAAAGCAATAGCTCAATTTGAACGTACTTTAATCTCAGCAAATTCAAAGTTTGATCAATATCTTTTAGGTCAAACTGTATTATATGAAAACGAATTAAATGGCTTAACTGTTTTTTTAAGTGAAGAAAAAGGCGACTGTTTTCATTGTCACGGAAATGAAAATGAGCCATTATGGACTGATAATGATTTTCACAATAACGGTCTAGACACTAATTTTACCGATTTAGGATTGGGTAGTGTAACAGGTGATCCAAATGATAATGGAAAATTTAAATCTCCATCACTTCGTAACTTAGTATTTACAGCACCATATATGCATGATGGGCGTTTTGAGACCTTAGATGAAGTCATCGATCATTATTCAGAAGGCTTACAACGATCTGCAACCATTGATCCATTAATGAAACAAATAGATCAAGGCGGTGTAAACTTATCACAAACCGACAAAGCAGATTTAAAAGCTTTCCTCCTTACACTTTCTGATTACGAGTTTATTAATAATACTAACTTTCAGGAATAAAAAAACAAAATCCTACTACTTCTGTAGACAATATCACAATTTTAAATCTACTTATAGCAATTCCTTATAAAGCAAGCCTGTTTTAAAAATTCTTTCTTTGTATATTTGCGAATAATTTAGATTAAATCAAATAAAATGATAAAAGTTTCAGATACAGCTAAAAAGAAAGTTATCGAATTGATGACAGACGATGGTTTTGATGCAGTAACAGATTTTGTTCGCGTTGGTGTTAAGAGTGGTGGTTGTTCAGGATTATCATACGATTTAACTTTTGATAAAGAGACACAAGAAAATGATAAGGTTTTTGAAGAGAACAACGTAAAAATTGTTGTTGATAAAAAAAGCTTCTTATATCTTGTTGGAACAACATTAGAGTATTCAGGAGGGTTAAACGGAAAAGGATTTGTATTTAACAATCCGAATGCTAATAGAACTTGTGGATGTGGAGAAAGTTTTTCATTGTAAAAACGACTTAATAAACTTATAATTGATTACTGAAAATAATGAGTAAGTATACAGAAGACGATTTAGAACAAGAATTAAAAACCCAAGAATATAAATATGGGTTTTATACTGATATTGAAAGTGAAACTTTTGCAAAAGGGTTAAACGAAGATGTTGTTCGTGCTATTTCTAAAAAGAAAAACGAACCAGAATGGATGACTGAATGGCGTATTGAGGCATTTAGAGTTTGGGAAAAAATGGAAGAACCAGAATGGGCTAATGTCAATTATGAGAAGCCAAAATTTCAAGACATTGCATATTATTCTGCACCAAAAGAAAAACCAAAATTAAATAGTTTAGACGAGGTAGATCCAGAATTACTGGACACTTTTAAACGTTTAGGTATTTCTTTAGATGAGCAAAAGAAATTAGCTAATGTTGCAGTTGATATTGTTATGGACTCTGTATCTGTAGCTACAACTTTTAAAGAAACATTAGGAAAAAAAGGTATTATTTTTATGCCTATTTCTGAAGCAATACAAGAACATCCAGAATTAGTAAAGAAATATTTAGGAACAGTTGTACCAACTACCGATAATTTTTATGCAGCTTTAAATTCAGCTGTTTTTTCTGACGGATCTTTCTGTTATATACCTAAAGGTGTTCGTTGTCCAATGGAATTATCTACATACTTTAGAATTAATGAAGGAGGAACAGGTCAGTTTGAAAGAACTTTAGTAGTTGCAGATGAAGGTAGTTTCGTATCTTATTTAGAAGGTTGTACTGCTCCAAGTAGAGATGAAAATCAATTACACGCTGCTGTAGTAGAATTAATTGCTATGGATGATGCAGAAATTAAATATTCAACAGTACAAAATTGGTATCCTGGAAATAAAGAAGGAAAAGGTGGTGTTTATAACTTCGTAACCAAAAGAGGTCTTTGCGAAACAAACGCTAAAATTTCTTGGACGCAAGTTGAAACTGGTTCTGCTGTAACTTGGAAATACCCAAGTTGTGTTTTAAAAGGAAATAATTCAGTAGGTGAGTTCTATTCAATTGCTGTAACTAACAATTTCCAACAAGCAGATACAGGTACTAAGATGATTCATCTTGGTAAAAACACAAAATCTACCATTATTTCTAAAGGAATTTCTGCAGGGAAATCACAAAACAGTTATCGTGGTTTAGTTCATATGGGAGCAAGAGCAGAAAATGCTCGTAACTTCTCTCAATGTGATTCTTTATTAATGGGGAATGCTTGTGGGGCACATACGTTTCCTTATATAGAAGTGAAAAATAAATCTGCACAAGTAGAACACGAAGCTACTACAAGTAAAATTGGTGAAGATCAATTATTTTATTGTAACCAACGTGGTATAGATACTGAAAAAGCAATTGCATTAATTGTTAATGGATTTAGCAAAGAAGTATTAAATAAATTACCAATGGAGTTTGCAGTAGAGGCTCAAAAGCTATTGGAAATTAGTTTAGAAGGTTCTGTAGGTTAACAAAATTAAACTCATGAAAAAAATACTATTCTTATTTCTTACGTTAGCTATTTTAAGCTGTAAAAAATCTGAAAAAAAAGAAACCAAAGAAGAAGTTGTTGTTGTAAAACCGACAATTAAATTATTTCCTTTGGTTGGTGGTTCAATTTTTGTTAAAAAATTAGAAGCGTTTTCACAAGACACTACATATACTGGACAAACAAAGCAATTTACGGATGCATATTATGTTATTTCTCACCCAAAAGGAAATTTAATGTGGGATGCTGGTTTACCAGAAAACTTAGTGATTCCAGAACCATTTCATGAACCAAGTGGTGTTTTTGCTATTCAAAGACCAGATTCTTTAACTAATCAATTAAAAAAAATTGGCTTTAAAACTGAAGACATAAAATACATAGCATTATCTCATTCTCATTTCGATCATACTGGACATGCTAATTCATTAAAAAATGCGACTTGGTTAGTTCAAGAAAATGAATATAATGCTGAAGTAGGTGATTCTGTAAAAACAAAAAACCCTGCACTTAAAGATTTAATCAAAGTTAAAAAGTTAAATGGTGATTATGATGTTTTTGGAGATGAAACAGTTGTTATAAAATACATGCCTGGACATACAGTTGGTCATCAAGTATTATACTTAGATTTAGGTTTAGAAAAACCTATACTCTTAACTGGAGATTTATATCATTTTGAAGAAAACAGGACTTCAAGAGGAGTTCCTTCATTTAATTATGATGTAGCTCAGACATTAAAAAGCATGGAGGAATTTGAAGCTTTTGCAAAAGAAAAAAATGCAGAAGTAATTATTCAACACTCTCCAAAAGATTTTAAAAAATTACAAAATTTATTAAAAAATTAAACGCTAATTTTTAGCACATAGCAATATAGAATATCATGTTAAAGATAGAAAATTTACACGCTAATATAGAAGATAAATCAATCTTAAAAGGATTGAATTTAGAAGTAAAAGCAGGGGAAGTTCATGCAATTATGGGACCAAACGGTGCTGGTAAAAGTACAATGGCTTCTGTTATTGCAGGGAAAGAAGAATACGAAGTTACTAACGGAACGATCGAATTAAATGGTGAAGATATTAGTGAATTAGCCCCAGAAGAAAGAGCGCATAATGGTGTCTTTTTATCATTTCAATATCCTATAGAAATACCTGGTGTAACAGTTACCAACTTTATTAAAACTGCAATTAATGAATCTCGTAAAGCAAAAGGCTTAGAAGAAATGCCCGCTAAAGATATGCTTAAAAAGATTCGTGAAAAATCAGAATTATTAGAAATAGATCGTAAATTTTTATCACGTTCTTTAAACCAAGGATTTTCTGGTGGAGAGAAAAAACGTAACGAAATTTTCCAAATGGCAATGTTAGAGCCTAAACTAGCTATTTTAGATGAAACTGATTCTGGTTTAGATATTGATGCTTTACGTATTGTAGCTAATGGTGTAAATAAATTAAAATCTAAAGATAATGCTGTTATTGTTATTACACATTACCAACGTTTATTAGATTATATCGTACCTGATTTTGTACACGTTTTACATGATGGAAAAATTGTAAAGTCTGGTGATGCGTCTTTAGCTTTAGAGTTAGAAGAAAAAGGATACGACTGGATCAAAGAAGAAGTTAATAGTTAAGTTAAAAGTCTCAAAGTTTCAAAGTCAGAAGTTTCAAAAGAGTTCCTTTTAAAACTTTCGTCTTTAGACTTTAAACTCATAAAGAATGGAATTAAAAGATAAATTATTATCATCATATGTTGCTTTTGAAAATCGTATAGACATGAACACCGATGTTCATGAAATTCGTTCAAAAGCACTTCAAAATTTTGAAGACTTAGGTTTTCCTACTAAAAAACTAGAAGCTTGGAAATACACTTCTTTAAATTCAGTTTTAAAGCAAGACTATAGTTTGTTTCCTAACAAGGATGTTGCTGTTGAATTAGCAGACGTAAAGAAGTATTTTATTCATGAAATAGATTCTTATAAAGTAGTTTTTATAGACGGTAAATACAGTTCTTTTTTATCACAAACAACACATGAAAACTATGATGTTTGTTTAATGTCAGCTGCATTAAACAAGGAGAAATACAAAGAAACAATTAATAAGTATTTTAATAAAATTGCAAAACAAGACAATTTAACTTCTTTAAATACTGCTTTTGCTACTGAAGGTGCTTATATAAATATTCCTAAAAATACTGAGGTTAAAAAACCAATTCAGATAATTAATTTTACTACTGGATCGGAAGCTGCAACAATGTTACAACCACGTAACTTAATTGTTGTTGGAGAAAATTCTCATGTGCAAATTATTGAGCGTCATCAAAGCTTAACAAGTAATCCTGTTTTAACTAATGTTGTTACTGAAATTTATGCTGATAAATCTTCTAATGTAGATTATTACAAAATCCAAAATGATGACAGTAACGCATCATTGGTAGACAATTCATATATAGAGCAACATAACAAAAGTATTGTATCAGTACATACTTTTTCTTTTGGTGGAAATATTACTCGTAATAATTTAAATTTCTATCAGAAAGGAGAGTATATGGACTCTATTTTAAAAGGAATTACAATTATTGAAGACAAACAACATGTAGATCATCATACGTTGGTCCATCATATAGAACCAAACTGTGAAAGTCATCAAGACTATAAAGGTATTTACGCTGATCGTTCTACAGGTGTTTTTAATGGTAAGGTAATTGTTGAAAAAGAAGCTCAAAAAACAAACGCATACCAACAAAACAATAATGTTTTAATAAGCGATAAAGCAACAATAAATGCAAAACCTCAGTTAGAAATTTTTGCAGACGATGTAAAATGTTCTCACGGTTGTACAATTGGTCAATTAGATGATCAAGCATTATTCTACATGCAACAACGTGGAATTCCTAAAAAAGAAGCTAAGGCATTATTAATGTACGCTTTTGCTAATACAGTTATAGAAAGCGTTAGAATACCAGAAGTTAAACAACGTATTACTAAAATTATAGCTAATAAATTAGGTGTAAATATTGGTTTTGATTTGTAAAACAAACACATATATCATATAAAAAATCCCTTTTTGAAAAAGGGATTTTTTTATGTTTATAATTTAAAGCAAGGACTATATCAACATCAATGATAGTAAATTTAGCATCCTCTATTATGATTTTAGCTTTTCATTCCCCCTATAAACAGACAATAATTAGATAAGAAATTATAGTCTTTATGTAAGTTTAAAGCATAAAAAACTCTATACAGGGGGTATAGAGTTTAATTGTAAGATTTAAAATAAATTTATTTAAATTAAATACTGAACTTACTTACAAAACTTTCTCCGTTATTTTGAACAACTACCTTGTAGTCTCCTTTTTGTTCTTCATTCAATTTATAAGTTTTGCTATTTACAGCTTCTTCACTACGAACTTTTTCATGTAAAATAACATCACCTTTATAATAAATAGAAACTCTTATAGGCTTTTTATCGAAGTTTATTCTAGAAACCATTATAACGTTCTCTTCGTTTATCTTAACAACTGGCTTAAAAAACTTTTTCTTAACAGGTTTTTTAACTTCCTTTTTAATGTCTTCTTTAAAAGTAACTTTGTTTAATTTTAACTGAAACGGCTTTATTAAAATTTCAGACTTTTTATCTACTTCTATTTTATAATAACCTTCTTTTAAATGAGAAAAGTCAAACACCTTTACAAGATTACCTTTTACAGAAATATATTCTTCATGTAATACGTGACCTCTATAATCTTTTACAGTTAATAACTGTCCTTTTTCTACATTCTCAAATACAACTTTTACCTTTTTTGTACCAATTATATCTTCAGATACCACATCACTTGCATAGTTAAATAATGTTCCTAACATAAATACTACGACTACTAAAACTCTTTTGCTAAATGTTTTCATAATGTAACTTATTTAAAGTTTGATACTGCAAATTTATAACAGAAGACTAGTTTAAATAACAACAGAATTGGCAACTTTATATACATAATTACCACCTTTTAACACATGCTAATAACATGAGGTTAAAATAGAATACAATTGAGGTAATTACACATAGAACATAAAATATTAAATCGTATCTTTGCAAAGTTATGATACCAAAAAAACCAACCCTAAAAAAAATAACTCCAAGCTTTGGAAGCTCATTATTAGTGAACAAGCACGTTGAGTTTTTAAAGATTGAAAAGCCATTTTGGCATTTTCATCCAGAGATAGAATTAGTATATGTTAATAAAGGTAAAGGAAAGAGACATGTTGGTAACCACATTAGCTATTTTAACAATAGTCAATTAGTACTTATTGGTTCTAATTTACCACATATTGGCTATATGGATAGAATGACCACTAATGGATCTGAAACTCTCATACAATTTAAGCCAGACTTTTTAGGTGAACACTTTTTTAAGATTCCTGAAATGCAAGCAATCAATAATCTTTTTGAAAGGGCTAAAAAAGGAATCCGTTTTAATATTGAAATAAAACAACGTATTGGTAGCAAAATAGAACAACTTGTTCATGTGGAAGGAGCACAAAGGATTGTTTCGTTTTTAGAAATCTTGAATGATTTGGCCACAACTGACGATTATACTTTATTGAATGCTGATGGTTTTGCTTTTGAAGCATTACCACAAGATAGTAATAAGATAGAAAAAATATACAAGTATATTAACAACCATTTTAAAGACCACATTAGTTTAGATGAAGTTGCAGATTTAGTAAGTATGACTGTTCCAGCTTTTTGTAGATACTTTAAAAAAAGTACTGGAAAAACTTTTACAAAACTAGTTAATGAATACAGAGTTGTTCATGCAACAAAGCTACTAACAGAAAGTGATCATAGTATTACCGATGTTTGTTTTGAGTGTGGTTTTAATAATTTTTCTCACTTTAACAAACTTTTCAAAGAATTTACAGGTAAAAGTGCATCTAAATATAGAAACGAGATAAAGAACTTAATTCAATAGACACAAAATAGCTTAGAACACCTTTCAATTAATGTATTTACATCGTAAATAAACAACAAAACTATTCTTTATTTTTTTAAATAAAAAAACGCTATACTGGGGAAAGTATAGCGTTTTAGTTGTGTAGTAGTATTACTAAATTAATAGGGATTTTTAGTAATTAAAATAGGATTTACACAACATGTAAAGGGATTACTCAATATATATTTTGATGTTATTATTTATTGGAAATTCTAACAGGGATTAAATCGGAATTATTTTTATTAAATATTACGATTATAATAACCTCTTTTGTAAAAATTAAATACTTTTTTATTGCTTTCATAAGAATATGTTTTATGATTTGATACTGCAAATTTAAAACACAACACATGTTAAAAACACATCTAAATTAATGTATTTATACTCATAATTAACTGTATAACAATATGTAAGATTTATTATTTTTATTCATAATTTAATAAGTTAAAAACTGGAGCAAAGCCAAAACATAATGTTTTTGCAATATTTTTTGTATATTATATATCCTATGACATCAAAAAAACCCAAACTAAAAAAAATAACACCAAGTTTTGGAAGCTCTCTATTAGTAAAAGAACATGTTGAGTTTTTAAAACTAGAAAAACCATATTGGCATTTTCATCCAGAAATAGAAATTGTATATGTAAATGAAGGAAGTGGAAAAAGGCATGTTGGAAATCATATAAGTTATTTTAACAATAGTCAATTAGTACTTATTGGTTCTAATTTACCTCATATTGGTTATATGGATAGAATGACAACAAATGGTTCTGAAACATTAATTCAATTTAAGCCTGATTTTTTAGGAGAAGATTTTTTTAAGGTTCCAGAAATGGCTGTAGTTGAGAATCTTTTTGAACGAGCCAAAAAAGGGATTCGGTTTAATAAAGATATTAAGAAAAGTGTTGGCCCAAGAATTCAAGAATTGGTTAAAATAAATGGTGTTCAAAGAATTTCATTCTTTTTAGAAATTTTAAATGAATTAGCAACTACTGATGATTATACATTATTAAATGCAGATGGTTATTCATTTGAAGCATTACCCCAAGACAGTAAAAAAATAGAAAAAATATACAATTACATTAACCACCACTTTAAAGAACATATAAGTTTAAAGGAAATTGCAAATTTGGTATGTATGACTATTCCTGCATTTTGTAGGTATTTTAAAAAATCAACAGGCAAAACATTTACAAGATTAGTAAATGAATATAGAGTAGTTCATAGCACAAAATTATTAACCGAAAGTGATGTTAGTATTACAGATGTTTGCTTTGAATGTGGTTTTAATAGTTTTTCTCATTTCAATAAATTGTTCAAAGAGTTTACCGGTAAAAGTGCCTTAAAGTATAGAAATGAAATAAAAAGTATTATTCAATAGCATGTACTTTTAAATTTTAAACATAAAAAAACTCTATACAAGGGGTGAAGTATAGAGTTCTTTATCGTTAACTACATTATAAAATTAAAATATAAATTAATTACTAAATTTATTTATTAATGTTATGTCTTTTCATCTATTAAGATGATATAAATTTTTCTTGTTTATAATCAACAGCATTATCTTTAATACTGATAATTTTCTACGAATGGGAATCTAATTCTGTTCGTAGTTAGCTAAGTTTTCTAACATGAAAACTACTGCTCCAAATACTTTTTTTCTTACTTTTTTCATAATATAAATTATTAAACATTTATACTGATAATCTTTGACTAACTTATAACTTGTTAGTTCTGCTCGTAGCTAGATATGTTCTCTAACATAAAAACTACTGCTCCTATTACTTTTTGACTTACTTTTTTCATAATATAAAATTATTAAATATTGATACTGCAAATGTATAACAGGATTACAGGTTAAATAACAACACAATTGGCAACTTTATATGCATAATTACCACGTATTAACATATGTTAATCGTGTAGGGTTAAAATAACATATGTTTAGGGTAATATTATATATTTATGGCTTTTTACTATTTTTTAATATGATAAAAAAGCACACAAAAAACAATATTTACAATAATCATCACTTATGTATTAGATCTAAAAATATAGATTTCGTAAAATTTTAACCCAATGAAAATTTATTTTCTAAAGTTAATCCAAATTTCTTGTGACATACAACTCATTTATCCTTATAATTTACAGTTTAACAAAAAACAACATGAATAAAACCAAAGAGACCTTACTCGTTAAACACTTTAATCTCCCTTGTGCTTCTTATATTATGTTTAGACTTCACTATTACTTCTATTCAATAAAAACACACCTATTAAAAACAAGCTAAGTAAATAACCTCGGGACAAGCCCACGAGGCATTTTAAAGAATTATCCTTTCTACTTTTCGATGCAAGCATCGGGGATTAAACCCTTGGCTATCGCCCTGCGATTAAAATTTAATATATTTTTATAATTGATATCCTTTTATAATTTTATATTTTTAAGAATTATCAACAAACATATTATTACTTTAAAATAAATACTTGTAAAACCGTTGCTTCTTAATTGCATACCATTTTATAAAAACTCATTTAAAGACAATTAATCAATTTGAACGAAAGCGACATTTATTATTTTAATCTTTTAAAAAAGGAAGTAGCCTCAACTTTTTTAAAAAATTATAGCGCCTCTAAAACGATTAAGGATTGGAAAGGTGATGAAATTATAGCTTTTCAGGAAGATTTATTTGACAAAGTAAAAGGTAAAGTTAGCGAAAAATGGTTTTATACCTATTTTAAAAATACTCCAGAAAAACTTCCACGTATTGATATGTTAAACCTACTTAGTAATTATATAGGTTTAGAAAACTGGAATGCTTTTAAAAGCAAAAACAAAATTGAAGTAAAAAAAGACCTAAAAAAACAATCTTATAAAATATTGGTAACTCTTTCCATTATAATAAGTATCAGTGTCTACTTTTTATTTCAAACGAAAAATCAATTTAAGTTTTGTTTTGTTGATGCTATAAAAAATGAAGCTATAGTAAAAACAAAATTGGATATTAAAGTTTTAACTAAAAACGAATCGCCTTTATATTTTACAGCAGATGACTTTGGTTGTTTTAACTTCGAATCTGAAGAAGATCATATAACCTTTGTTGTACAATCTCAGTATCATAAAACAGATACAATTATTAGACATATAAAATCTAACAACAATACTACTGTAAAAGTAATACCTGATGATTATGCACTTCTTTTGGAATACTATGCCAATGGAAACATTAAAAACAGAGTAAAACATAAAAAACAATTACACGAATTAATAGATAATTCAGCCATTATATTTCAAGTATTTGGAAATAATATAGGTATTGAATTATACACAAAACAAGATTTTATAAATTTTACTACATTACCAACAACATCAATAAAACATATTAAAATTTTAGAAAAGAAAATGAAAAAAGGAAAGATTGTTAAACTTAAATTTATAATAAAATGAAACAGTTTATATACATTCTTTTAGTACTTATATTCGTTTCTTGTTCAAGTAGAGAGGCTAAAAATAATTATGAATATAATTCTGCAACTGAAAATAAAGAAGATTATTACGGAAATTCTTCATCAAAAAATAAATACATAACAATTGCTACCCAAAAACTACATGATTATAATGATCTTTTAAAACTTGAAAAACAACATCCTGAATTAAAGACCGATATAACTGAACAATTACAAAGTTTATCTGAAACAAAAATTGTTACAATTGACACTAAATATACTATTGAAAACATACAGCAAGTGGGAGAAACAGAAACGCTATCGGATAGTGTTCAAAAAATAAAATTAAAATATAGCTTGATTTCAAAAACAGAAACCAAAGAAGATTCTATTACTGCTTTTATTAAAACAACTACCATTCTTTTGGACGGAAGAAATAATACAGCTAACAAAATTACATTTTCTAAAAATTAGCACAAAAACACATAACCATAATTATTTGATTTTGTTACCTTTAGTTAAACTTTTTAAAAAAAAAAGAGTCCAAAAACTATGGAAGCAAAACATATAAAACATTTATACAATAGAATTGGTTTTGGAATTACTCCAAATCAGACTTATCATTTGGTAGGTTTATCAAAAAAAGAAATTGTAAATCAATTATTCAATACTTCTAAAAACACAACTCCATTAACTGTTAAAGTCGATTTTAATTTTAATGACCTTAAAGACAAAACTAGACGAAGAGAATTAGTAAAAAAAAGCAAACGAAAACTTAAAGAATATAATATTGCTTGGATAGATAGACTCTTTAATCCTGCTGAATTATTACGTGAAAAAATGACCCTCTTCTGGGCTAATCATTTTGTTTGTAAAGACAATAATATTTTACTGGTACAACAATACAACAATCTTTTACGTAAAAATGCATTGGGTAATTTTGGTGATTTCGTTACTAAAATGGCCAAAGAACCTGCCATGCTAAAGTACTTAAATAACAGGCAGAATGTTAAGCAAAATCCTAATGAAAATTTCGCAAGAGAATTAATGGAACTTTTTACATTAGGGCAAGGAAATTACACTGAAAAAGATATTAAGGAAAGTGCAAGAGCATTTACAGGTTATAGCAATAATTTTAAAGGTGAATTTATTCTCAGAAAAAAGAAACATGATTATGATGAAAAAGAATTTATGGGGAAAACTGGCAATTTTTATGGAGAGGATATCATAGAAATTATTCTACAACAAAAACAATGTGCACGATTCATTTCAAATAAAATTTACACCTATTTTGTTAATGACAATATTAATAAAGATCACATCAATCAAATGGTTTCAGTTTTTTATCCAAAGTATGATATTAAAGAATTAATGAAGTTTGTTTTGCTGTCTGATTGGTTTTATGCTGATGAAAATATTGGCGTAAAAATTAAATCTCCCATAGAGTTTTTAGTAGGAATAAATACTATTGTTCCTTTTACAATTAACAACAAAAAACATACCTTTTTAATACAGCGATTGCTTGGACAAACTTTATTAAACCCACCAAATGTTGCTGGTTGGAAAGGTGGACGTAATTGGATTGATAGCAATACCATTGTTACTCGTTTACGACTTCCATCTGTGTTACTAAACAATGCAGAAATTAGTTATTCAGACAAAGGTGAATTTGAAGATACTGTAACCGATTTTAATGAAAAGAAATTGCGTAAAAAAGTAGCGATTGCAACAATAACAAAATGGAATGTTTTTACAGAGAATTTTAAGAACATAACTATTGATGAATTAACGCAACAAATTATTATTACCACCATTAATTCTGGAACTGCACAACTATTAAAAGACACAAAAAATGTTTCTAAACAAGATTTTTGTATTCAATTATTATCGCTTCCTGAATATCAATTATGTTAAAAACTAAAGAAATGGATAGAAGAAAATTTATAAAACGTACCTCTTTAGCAAGTGGAGGATTATTTTTTGTTCCACAATTTTTAAAAGCCTTTGATCAACATATTATCAATCCTTTTAGCAATAAAAAAATTGTTATTGTTCATTTAAAAGGTGGTAACGACGGTTTAAACACTGTAGTTCCTTTTAGAAATGATATCTATTTTCAAAAAAGGCAACAACTTGCTTTAAGTGCTAATGAATTTTTTAAAATTACAGATGAAGTTGCTCTACATAATTCATTAAAACCGTTACAAAAACTATATAATAACGGTTATTTAAGCATTATAAACAATGTTGGATATCCAAATCCTAATCGTTCTCATTTTCGTTCTTCTGATATTTGGCAAACCGCTAGTAATAGCAATGAGTTTTTAAATACAGGTTGGGTTGGTCGTTATTTAGATCACACCAAATCAAAACCACATAATGCCATAGAAGTTGATGAGAGTTTGTCTTTATTATTAAAAGGAAAACATCAAAACGGATTGGCACTTACAAATCCTAAACTTTTAAACAGAATAGTAAAAGAACCTTTTTTTAGTAATGTAATTCAACATTATAACGATACACATTTAAGCGAACACAATCTTGGGTATTTATATGATAGTATGATTAATGCGGAATCTTCTGCTAAATATATTTATGAAAAAACTAAAACACAAAAAAGCACGCAAACGTATCCCAAAAATGTTTTTGGAAAACAATTAAAAACCATTGCTGAGTTTATAAATTCAGGATTAGAAACTCAGGTTTACTATGCTGGTTTAAATGGATTTGACACACATGTGAATCAAAAAAATAGACAAAAGAAATTGTTAACTATTTATGCTGATAGTATTGATGCTTTTATAAAAGATATAGAAAAAAATGATTCTTTTAAAGATGTTTTAGTACTAACATTTTCTGAATTCGGACGAAGAGTACAACAAAACGCTTCTAAAGGAACCGATCATGGTTCTGCAAATAATGTATTTATTTTAAGTAAAAACCTTCAAAAACAAGGGTTATATAACAATATATCTAACCTACAAAACCTTGATGAAAACGGTGATTTAAAGTACACTATTGATTTTAGAGAAATTTATGCCACGATTTTGAATAACTGGCTACAAGTAAACGATACTAAAATTTTAAACAAGTCTTTCTCTAAATTAAAATTCATTAAACCAAACAACTAAATCATTATAAAATCATCTGTGAAGCGTAACTATTTACTATTTAAATCTTATCAATAAAACCAATCAAAAAAATATTTTTTATATAAATTTGTAATGCTTTAGTTTTTTTCACGTCAAAGATATTGTTAAACTTCAAATATTAAGAATTATGAAAAAATTACTACTTATTACTTTATTATTTTTTGGAACACTACAAATACAATCTCAAGCTAAAGTTTTTGATGCTCTTTTAAAAACTTATGTTGATAAAGATGGAAATGTAGACTATAAAGGTTTAAGAAAAAATAGAGCAGTATTAGATGTCTATTTAAATGATTTAGAGAAAACTGTTCCAGGGAAAAAATGGTCTTCAAATAAAGCAAAAGCATTTTGGATGAATGTATATAATGCGTATGCTATTAAATTAATATTACAAAGTTATCCATTAAAGAAAATAACTGATATTAAAAGAAATGGTAAAAATGCATGGAAAATACCTTTTGCTAAAGTAGGTGGACAAACGTATTCTTTGGATTATATAGAACACAAAATATTACGCAGATGGCATGATGATCCAAGAATTCATGTTGGTATCAATGCAGCTTCTAAGTCAGGTCCAAAATTCATCAATTTTGTTTTTACAGAAAAAAATGTTGATTCTAAATTAAATGGATTAATGAATACATTTATAAATGATACTACAAAAAATAAAATTTCTGTTGATAAATTAGAAATCTCAAAAGTATTTGAATGGTATATAGAAGATTTCACATACAAAACTACTTTAGTAGAATACATTAACAAATATTCTAAAATTAAAGCAAGTGACAACGCAGAAATAGTTTATAAAGAATATGATTGGTCTTTAAACGATAAAATATAATAATTCCCCTATTTTTTAATAGTGAAAATGGAGTATAACCTTTGGTTTATACTCCATTTTTTATTCTTTAATAAAAAAGATTACAATTAAATCTTGAGTTTAGGTTTTCTCAATTTCATTTTTTAATTACTTCTGATTTTCTAAAGCTTTATCTTTAGTAAAGCTCTTTATTGAACATGTATTTAGCCTTTTACACTACAAGATCCAATCTCACAACAACCTAAAATAAAGTCTCTTATATTAAAAACACTAGTGCTACTCATTCTTTAAAATAACATTACTCTTATAATTAAACCTTATATATCTCTTTAAAAATAAAACAAAAAAACACCAAAAGCAGTATCTGTTTTTGGTGTTTTTACTATTCGGTTTATCTAAGTCTAAATAGATAAAATGTTTCGTTATACCACAAGCTCAATTTCTTTGAAAATTTCTACAAAATCTTCAATTATATTTTGCCCTTTATCTTTGTTATACCATTGTTGTAAATCTTCTTTAAACTCAGGTGTAAGTTTACCATGAGCATCTTTGTAGTCATTTACTAATTTTGTAGCTTCACTTGGACGAGGACCAAAAGTATTTAAGACCTCTTCTGTTTCATTCTCAATGATAATCACCTTAGCAATAGCCCTACCTCCGTTTGTCAGAAACATATCCATAAGTTCTAAATTAATATCTCGGAAAACTATTTTTGTATTTATGTTAGCATTTAGGCTAGCTATTCTATCCAATATTGGTAATACGTGAGCAGCATCTCCACACCAACTTTCTGTAATAATTAAAAAAGTTACACTCTTGTTAAATGCTTTTATTTTAGCTGTTGCTTCTTCTGTAATTTTTAACGTTTTATCCCAACGTTTCATTCTTCTTTGGTTTAGCTTGGTATAATCTGCTAAATCTTGGCTTTTCTCTGTGCCTGAATTGGAATTATCATTAATCAACTCAGTAACTATATTTTTATACTCTTGATATGTAATTCCTTTATTAATACTTTGTTTTATAATAGCATTCATATTTTTTACTTTAAATAAGTTTTCTTAAAATCTCTATAACCTTTATATCAGTCATAATAACTTCATAAAACTTACAAAAACCAGAATTCTCATTGATTATATTTTATATAATAAAAAACCACCTTAAAATTAAGGTGGTTTTTTATTTTTATTTGGCTAATAACCAATTACATTTCTAATGATTTCGTTGGATTACCATCCATTAATAATTCTACTGGATTTTCTAAAGCTTCTTTAACAGCTACTAAGAAACCAACAGACTCACGACCATCAATAACTCGGTGATCGTAAGATAAAGCTACATACATAATTGGTTGAATCACGATCCCTCCATTAACAGCCATTGGACGGTTAACAATATTATGCATTCCTAAAATCCCACTTTGTGGTGGATTAATAATTGGTGTAGATAACATAGAACCGAAAACTCCTCCGTTAGTAATTGTAAACGTTCCTCCAGTCATTTCATCAACAGTAATTTGACCATCACGAGCACGTAAAGCTAAACGCTTCACTTCGCTTTCAACACCTCTAAAAGTTAAATTCTCAGCATTTCTAATTACAGGAACCATTAATCCTTTAGGACCAGAAACTGCAATAGAAATATCTTGAAAATCATTTTTTATTTGGTAATCTCCATCAATCATAGAGTTCACGTCTGGATACATTTTTAAAGCTCTTACGATAGCTAAAGTGAAAAAAGACATAAATCCTAATCCAACGCCATGTTTCGCTTTAAAATCTTCTTTAAATTGACTTCGTAAATCAAAGATTGGTTGCATGTTTACTTCGTTAAAAGTAGTTAACATAGCTGTTTCATTTTTAACAGCAACTAAACGTTGTGCTACTTTTCTACGCAACATAGAAAGCTTTTTACGCTCAGTACTACGAGATCCTAAACCTAGAGTTCCCATAGAAGGTACTGATTTTACAGCATCTTCTTTCGTAATACGACCAGCTTTACCTGTTCCTTTTACTTCTGCAGCAGAAATACCTTTTTCAGCTAATACTTTTTTAGCCGCTGGTGAAGCAGTTCCGGTAGCATAAGTTGTCTTAGCAGGCTCAGCTTTTGGTGCTTCAACTTTTTTATCAGCTGGTTTCTCCTCAGCTTTTGGAGCAGCAGAACCTTCAGGTTTAGCAGCATCCATATTAATTAAACAAACTACAGCTCCTACTTCTACAGCATCACCTTCTTCTGCTTTTAAAGTAATAATACCACTTTCTTCTGCAGGAAGCTCTAATGTTGCTTTGTCTGAATCTACTTCAGCAATTGGTTGATCTTTTTCTACATAATCGCCATCTTCAACTAACCATGTTGCTATTTCTACTTCTGTAATTGATTCCCCTGGAGAAGGAACTTTCATTTCTAAAACCATCAGTTCTAAATTTTATATTCTGAATTTGTTGTTGTTTACTTTTTGTTCTTTTCTTTTAATCGAAAACTTGATCTAATACTGCTTGATGACGTCTTTTAAAACGTGCGCTAGATCCTGCAGCTGGTGCTGAATGATATCCTCTTGAAGCACATTCTAATGTAGCTCCTTCAAATCGTTCATGCATATACCCCCAAGCTCCCATGTTTTTTGGCTCTTCTTGTGCCCAAACATGTCTTTTTGCTTTTGGATATTTAGCTATAATAGCTGTAATTTTATCTGTATGCAAAGGAAATAATTGCTCTATTCTTACTAAGGCAATATCTTCTCTGCCTAACTTTTCACGTTCTGCTAATAAATCATAATAAAATTTACCCATACAGAAAACTACTTTTTTCACTTTAGATTTTGTAATCGTGTCATCTATTACTTCTTGGAAACTTCCTTCTGCTAAATCTTCAACTGTATTTACTGCTTTTGGATGTCTTAATAAACTCTTAGGAGTAAATACAATTAATGGTTTTCTATAATCTCGCTTCATTTGACGACGTAGCAAATGATAAATATTTGCTGGTGTTGAACAGTTCGCAACCGTCATATTATCTTTTCCACAAGATTGTAAGAAACGTTCTATTCTTGCAGATGAATGCTCTGGACCTTGTCCTTCATAACCATGAGGTAATAATACTACTAATCCATTTTGTAATTTCCATTTATCTTCTGCCGACGTAATATATTGATCGAACATAATTTGAGCACCGTTGGCAAAATCACCAAACTGAGCTTCCCAAATTGTTAATGTATTTGGTGTTGCCATAGCATAACCATAGTCAAAACCTAAGACTCCATATTCAGATAAATGCGAATTATAAATGGTCATTTCCCCTTTATTATTCGGGTTTGTATTTAATAAATTGATTCTATCTTCTGAAACTTCATCACGTAAAATAGCATGACGGTGTGAGAATGTTCCTCTTTCTACATCTTCTCCAGAAATACGAACATCAAAACCTTCTTCTAATAAACTTCCGTAAGCTAAAGTTTCTGCAGTACCCCAATCTATTTTATTAGTTTCAAATACCTGTTTAGCTCTATCTTTTAATATTTTATTTGCCTTACGGTAAAACTTAACTCCTTCTGGAGGTGTTGAAATTACCTTTGCTATATCTTTTAACTTATCGATACCATAAGTAGTATCAACAGGCTGTAACATTTCTTTTAATTGCTTACGAATAAACCCTTTCCAGATCTCTGGCATAAACTCATTTACACGAGAAGACTCTTGTTTTTTAGATTCTTGAAACTCTGCTTCAAGCATTTCTTTAAACTCATCCGTAATTTGCTTTACATATGTTTCATCAACAGCTCCTTCTTGTAAAAGCTTCTCAACATATATTTGCTTTGGATTCTTGTGTTTAGCTATTGCCTTATATAATTTTGGCTGAGTAAAACTAGGCTCATCTCCTTCGTTATGACCATATTTTCTATAACCTAATAAATCAATAAAAACATCACGTTTAAATTTCATTCTAAATTCAACAGCCATTTCCATTGCATGACACACTGCCTCTGCATCATCTGCATTAACGTGTAACACTGGAGACAATGTTACTTTTGCAACATCAGTACAATATGTAGACGAACGTGCATCTAAATAGTTTGTTGTAAAACCTACTTGATTATTTACAACTACATGAATAGTTCCTCCAGTTTTGTATCCATTTAATTGTGCCATTTGCACAACTTCATATACAATACCCTGACCTGCAATTGCAGCATCTCCATGAACTAATATTGGTAAAATTTTACCATCATCACCATTATAATCTTTATCAACTTTAGCTCTAACAATTCCACCAACAATAGGATCTACTGTTTCTAGGTGAGAAGGATTAGGAACTAAATTCATTTTCATTTTTTGACCTCCTTGATATTCCTTACTTAAAGTTAACCCTAAGTGATATTTTACATCTCCATCAATATCTTGATCTTCAAAATCTTTCCCTTCAAATTCACTAAATAAATCGCGAACTGGTTTTTTAAATATGTTTACTAAAGTATTTAAACGACCACGGTGAGCCATACCAAGTACACATTCTTTAACACCATACTTTTCAGCAGCGTCACGTAAAGCAACACTTACTCCTGGAATTAAAGTTTCTCCACCTTCAACAGAAAAACGTTTTTGCCCTACGTATTTTGTTTGTAAAAAGCTTTCAAACCCTACCGCTTGATTTAATTTGGAAAGGATATATTTTTTTGAATCTGTATCGTAATTTGGATGATTTCCGTTTTTATTTAAACGGTTTTGCCACCATTTTAACTCTTCTGGATTTCTAAGATACATATACTCTACCCCAATACTGTCGCAATAAACATTTTTAAGGTGTGCTATAATATCCGATAACGTTGTAGCTCCTAAGCCTAAAATTTCTCCTGCGTTGAAAACAGTCGTTAAATCTTTTTGCGATAAACCGAAATTTTCAACATCTAAAGTAGGGGTGTATTTTCTTCTTTCCCTTACTGGATTTGTTTTAGTAAATAAATGACCACGTGTTCTGTAACCATTAATTAAATCAACTACTAAAAACTCTTTCTGTAGACTTTCAGGAACTGCTACAGAAACTTCTTCATCGGTTAACGAATAATTCTCGTTTGCCAAATCATATCCCTGAAAAAAACTTTTCCAACTAGGTTCTACTGTATCTGGATTTTTTTGGTATTGTTCATACAAATCACCAATAAAACCTGTATGTGCTGCGTTTAAGAACGAAAACTTGTCCATAATATATTACTATCGTACTTTTCTATAAGAATTATTCAGACAAAAATACAACTTTTACTAAAATTGGATTCTTTTTTTATATTTTAATTCAAATTTAATGAAAATGTTTTTTTTTAAGAAAAAGCTTTTGAAATAAAAAAAAGGTTTTATATTTGCACTCGCAAAACACAATATGTGTCGCAAACTCCTCCTTAGCTCAGTTGGTTAGAGCATCTGACTGTTAATCAGAGGGTCCTTGGTTCGAGCCCAAGAGGAGGAGCAAAAAAGACTTACAGAAATGTAAGTCTTTTTCATTTTTATCAATTAATTTTTAGCTGAAAAAATACTTAATTTTTATATTTTTTTAAAAATAAGTATCAATACTTAGCTAGTGAAAATGTTTTTTATACCAAAAAAAACTTAAAAACAATTAAAAAAACATTCTTTTAGAGCGAAAAAATAGCTTTAAAAACCATCTCCTCATCAAAATCACCTCCAACAACAACTTTTTTTTACTTTTACACAGCCAAAAAAGCATCAAAAACTACGTATTTTAAACACACAAAAAACAAGAATGTATATCTTTTTTGAGAAAAATTATTTCCTTTAGGCAACTTATTTCTTAAAAACAGCTTTGAGTACAATATAATAAGGCAAGTTTTCTACCGAAAAACTACTTTAATCCTATAAAAATTTTGACTATGAAAAAGTAGTTGCAAAAAATTCATTCTATACACAATTTCATATTATTGATTAAGAATTTTCTCTTCTTGCATTTAACTCTAAAGTTATCTTATCCATTTTAGCTTGATTTAATGGATAAAACATCATTAAACCAGCCGCAACAACAGTAATAACTGCTGGTACCCAACTCATAAGCATAACAACACCTGGGAGTGCTCCTTTTATAGTACTTGTATCTTGACCATTATAATGAAAAGCAGCCAAAACAAAACCTATAATTCCCCCAGCAACAGCTCTTCCAAACTTAGACGCAAATGAACCTGCAGAATACACAAGACCAGTTGCACGTCTTCCGTTTTTAAATTCGGAATAATCAGCAGCATCACCCAACATCACGAAAAATAGAGTGGGAAACATAGCAGCTGCAAATTCAGAAATTATACCTAAAGAAAAAATACCTATAATATCATTTGGACCACAAAAGAACAACAATGCATTTACTATTCCTGAGAATAATAATGCGTAAATAAACAAATTACGTTTACCAAATTTTTTACCTAAAGAAGCAGTCATCATAGCACCAACTATTGATGCTAGCATCAAACCCACCATAAAACTTGCTGCTAATAACTGATTATTTAAATAATGTGTAAAGTAAATAACTACAATAATTTGCTTAATAGAATTATATACATTAAAAAGAAAACCTATGATCAACAAAACAACCCATGGCTTATTAGAGAATAAATCTTTTAAATCCTGTTTTAAATTGGTTTTTTGAGTTTTTGGAGGCAACACCCTTTCTCTTGTGCTATAAAAAGTAATAAGCATCATAATAATTAAAAAGAAAGACATAATATACATTGAAGTACTATACCCTTTTTTCTGATCAATAATAGATATATTCTCTATAGTAATCTCTTTTTCTCCAGTAATTATAAAGGTATATTTTTCGTTTGCTTTCATCGAAAAACTTTTCCCTACAGTTGGTGTATTATCCTTGATATTTAAACCCTCATCATTCCAAATGAACTCAGCAACACCTGCTTTTGTTTTAATATTTGCATTCAACACATCATTTGAAGAAGAAACGGTAATATTAAATTTCTTATCAGCCAATTTATTAATCTCAAAAGTTGGATTTACATTCCCAAAATAAGCTACTAAAAACAACAATGCTCCTTGAACAATCATACCACCAGCAAATGCACCAACCATCCTAAACGATCCAATACTTGTTCTCTCCTTATCATCACCTGTCATTACAGCCATAAGTGCGCCGTAAGGAATATTATTTGCGGTATAGATTAACGTAAAAAGGATATAGGTGAAATAAGCATATATGATTTTACCAGAATCATTAAATTCTGGACTCATAAATAATAAAGACAAGATTAGACCAAGCGGAACAGCTGTCCATAAAACCCAAGGTCTAAATTTTCCATATTTAGTATTCGTTCTATCACAGATAATCCCCATGATAACATCTGTAATACCATCACCTGAACTAGCAACAAACATTAAAAGCCCAACTGTTGCTGGATTTAAACCAAAAACATCTGTGTAATAAATAAATAAGAATGTAGCAACTCCTCTCCATGCTATATTTGCAGCACCATCTCCTAATGCATATCCTATTTTTTCTTTAATTGATAACTTAGTAGTGGTGGTTGCTTTTGACATGTATTTTATGTTTGTTTAGTAGTCTCTCTATGTTCGAGTTTAGACTTTATTATAATTGTTTTTGATTCTTTATTCTTTTTCTTCTCAATTCTATCAATCAATCTACGTAATGACTCTTTTGCCATCTTTCTTGACTGCTGTGCTATTGTACTTAATTTAGGATCTGTAAAAACAATAATATGTTTGCTTGAAAAACCTATTACTGACACTTCATCTGGTATTTTTTTCCCTTGATTCTTTAAAACATTTAAAGCAACAGCTCCTAATGTATTATCTATCGCTATTATAGCATCTACAGTTTTTTCTTTTCTAATGTATTCAGCCAAATTCACATCAACTAGATCATCATTTGCTATCTCTACAACTTTTGGCCTTTCTTTATAAACAACCGATTGCTTAATAGCATCTACATAACCATTTACACGAAGCTTACCTACATTTAAACCACTTAAAGAATTTAGTAAAACAATATGTCTTCTTCCTTCTCTTAAAAAATGATTCGTTGCGTCATAAACCGCCTTATAATCATCCGTAATTACTTTATCACATTTAATCGAATCTATAAATCGATCGAACATTACCACTGGCACCTTATTATCTACAACTTCTTTTAAATGAGACGCATCATTTAATGTTTGCGTTTCTTTAGCAACAGCTATAAGAATACCATCTACACTTCCATCTAAAAGCTCTAAACTCTTTTTTTCTTTTTCTAAAGACTCATTAGATATACAAGTAATAATATTATAATCGTACTTAGAAGCTCCTTTCTCTATATTATGTAACAACCTTCCAAAAAACGGATTTAAAATATTTGGTATAATTACACCAATTGTTTTTGTTTTATTTTTTCTTAAACTTACAGCGGCCTTATTAGGCTTATAATTTTTTTTACGTGCTAGCTTTTTTACTTTCTCTCTTGTAGCCTCACTAATTTCATAGCTATCATTCAATGCTTTAGAAACTGTAGATACTGAAAGTTTTAATTCTTTTGCTAAATCTTTTAATGTAATCATGTGGCTTGATGTTAGTATTTTTATACTAATACCGACAAGATACATATTATTATGAAACTAGTTAACGCAATTATAGTTGTCATTACTGTCCAACTATTAAATGTTTCTTTTTCTGTAAGCCCTAAATATTTTCCAACCAACCAAAAACCACTATCATTTACATGAGACATAATAGAAGCACCAGAAGCAATAGCGATAACCACCAAAGCTTTATCAACCTCTAAAACATTACCATTTAATAACAAAGGAGCTGTTACACCTGCAGCCGTTATCATTGCTACTGTTGCTGAACCTTGCAATACTCTTACCAAGACTGCTATAATAAAACCAAAGAACAATACGCCAACACCAATATTTGAAAAATAATTCGCCAACATCTTACCTGCACCTGTGTGTATTAGCATTTGCTTAAAAACCCCACCAGCTCCTGTAAGCAAAATAATAAGTCCTGCTGGCTCCATAGACTTGGTTGTTATTTTAAGCAATACATCTTTTGTTAATCCTCTTTGTATTCCCAACACATACCAAGCAATCAAATTTGCCATAATTAGCGCTATAAAAGGATTTCCTATCATTCCTAACCATGCTTTTATATTTTCTGACGGAATTAAATTCTCTCCTAAAGGGCTATTAAAAAATGTATTACAAACAATTAACAAAATTGGTATACCTATAATTAAAATTACTGATCGTACCGCAGGATATGATTCAACCTCAACCCCATCATTTGTTAATTTTGGCGCTTCAATATGTATTTTTTTTGCAATGAAATTTGCGAACAATGGACCACTTACAATAGCTGTTGGCACACCTACTATAATTCCAAACAAAATAACCCAACCTAAATCTGCTTTTAAAATATCAGCTACTGCTACTGGACCTGGAGTTGGCGGTATAAACGCATGTGTAATTGCTAAACCTGCCAATAAAGGCATTGCATATAATAATAATGATTTTTTTGTTCTTCTTTGTAATGAGTATATCATTGGTATTAAAATAATAAACGCTACATCAAAAAAAACAGGAATTGCCACTAAAAAACCCGTTAGCATTAACGCCCAAGAAGCTTTTTTATCTCCAAATTTTGATAATAAATACTTTGCTAAAGCTTCAGCGCCACCAGACTGTTCTAAAATAGCTCCAAAAATAGCTCCCAGACCAACAACTAAGGCTACAAAACCTAGTGTATTACCCATTCCTTCTTGCATAACAAACACAATTTCTTTTGGCGAAACACCCGCTACAACTCCAACCGTAATATTTGCAATAAGTAATGAAATAAAAGCCTGAATTTTAAACCTTAGAATTAACACCAATAAAATAGCAACTCCTGAAAAAACCGCCAACAATAAGTTATAATCTAGCATGGTAAACTTTTATTATTTTGAAAACTCTATTTATTTCTTGATTTAAATTAATTGTAAATTCCCCTGATTACTCATATGAAAAGCCACTTCTTAATCCGTTGGATGCATTATTTCCTACCCAAAGATTAAAATCGCCTTTTTCTACACCATATTTTAAATTAGAATTGTAATATTTTAAATCATCTACAGTTAATGCAAAACTCACTGTTTTTAGAGCTCCTGATTTTAATTTAACTTTCTCAAATCCTTTTAACTCTTTTACAGGCCTGGTAACACTACCAACTACATCTTGTACATATAACTGTACCAATTCTTCACCATCTCTTTCACCTGTATTTTTAACATCAACCGATATTTTTATTTGGTTCGTATTCGTAAGTTTTTGAGTTGATACTTGCAAATTACTATACATATAACTGGTATAACCTAAACCATATCCAAACGGAAAATGAGGTGTAAAACCAACATCTAAATAATGCGATGTATTCCCTAAAGAACTCTGCCAAGCTCCAACCGGAATACTATCCATTTGTACAAATTTCTCTGGAATTACAGGTCTTCCTGTATTTTTATGATTGTAAAACAACGGTAATTGTCCTACTGTTTTTGGCCATGTTACAGGCAATCTTCCTGAAGGTTCTTGTATACCAAAAAGCATCTCGTAAATTGCTTCACCACCCATAGTTCCTGGATGCCAAGTCATTAAAACCGCATCAACATTATTAATAATATTAGTTAATGTAATTGGCCTACCCGCCATAATTACTAAAATAATAGGTTTGCCGGTTTTAGATAATTCTTTCAATAATTTTTCTTGCGCTCCTGGTAAATCAATATTTGCCCTACTGTGTGCTTCACCAGATAAAATAGCTTCTTCTCCACCTATAAAAACAATAACATCTGAATTTTTAGCATTCTGGATTGTTTTTTTAAACTGAACTTCTGATTTATCTCTACTGTAACTTAAACCTTCAGTAAAACTAAAATTAGTATTGTTATTCTCAAATGCTTTTATAGGCGTTACAGAATGTTGCCCTTCGCCATCAAACGTCCAAGTTCCTAATTGTTCTCTTGGCTTATTAGCCAATGGACCAACAACAGCTATTTTTGTTTTTTTAACTAAAGGAAGTATACTCTTATCGTTCTTTAATAAAACAGAACTTTTAATAGCCGCTTCTTTTGCCAATGCCAAATGTTCTTTGGCGTATAATTTTGAAGCTTTACTATTTCTACCCGAATTCTCAAACAAACCCATTCGGAATTTTACTTTTAAAATTTCTACCACTAAATTATTTAATTGGCTTTCTGAAATTTTTCCTTCTGATAATAATTCTTTTATATGATGTTCATAAGACTTGCTAGTCATTTCCATATTTAAACCTGCATTTAAACCCAACTCGGCAGCATGTTTTTCGTCTTTTGCAAATCCGTGCGGAATCATTTCGGTTACTGAATTCCAATCACTCACTACAAAACCATCAAAATTTAATTGTTTGCGAAGTATCTCTTGTAGTAATTTTTTATCACCTGAAGCTGGAATCCCGTTTGTTTCATTAAACGAGGTCATTACCGTTTGACTTCCTGCTTTAAAAGCAGCTTTAAATGGAGGTAAATACACATTTTGCATTAATTCTTTATTAATAATTGCTGTGTTGTAATCTCTTCCACCAATTGCAGCTCCATAACCTATAAAATGTTTTGCACAGGCCAACATACTAGTTGGATCGTTTAAGCTGTCTCCCTGAAACCCTTTTACATAGGCTTCTCCTAATTTTGATGCCAAATATGGATCTTCACCTGGAGATTCTGCAATTCTTCCCCAACGACTATCTCTAGCGATATCTAACATCGGCGCAAATGTCCATCTAATTCCTACAGAAGAAGCTTCTATTGCGGCAACTCTTGATGATTTCTCGGTAATATCAGCATCCCAAGACGCTGCCAAACCTAAAGGAATTGGAAAAATAGTTTTGAAACCATGAATAACATCCCTAGCAAAAATTAAAGGGATTTTATTTGGACTTTCTTCAATGGCTATTTTTTGTAATTCATCTACATATTCCGTTTTCATTACATTTAAAAAAGCACCGACTTTCCCTTCTCTTACCGCTTGCTTTAACTCGTTTGGTAATGTTTTTTGTCTACTTGAAGTTCCTCTTAAATTTAACTGACCTATTTTTTCTTCTAAGGTCATTTTAGCTAGTAAATCATTTGCTTTTTGTGTTGCTATATCTGTAGTTTTTACAACTTCTTTTTTACAAGAAACAACCATTAGTAAAACAAACAATAAGCCATATATTTTTAATTTAACTCCTTTCATTTTGGTTAATTTTGCACAAGTTGTTTTTCTTGTGTCTTATTAAAAAAAGTACTTTTTACACCTTTTACACCTAGCTTCACTTTAAATACAGAACCTGCTAACGGAAATTTCTGTTTCTCATCTGCTGTCATGTCCACCGAAGCTGTTGTGATATATAACTCGTCTAAATTTTCACCTCCAAACGCACAAGAAGTTACATTATGTGCTGGTACTTGTATTTTTTGAACCAACGCTCCTGTTTTTGGATTGAATTGCGCTACCGCATTTCCGTTCCACATACCTACCCAAAGCATATCGTTTTCATCAATTGTCATTCCGTCTGGATAACCATCTTTTTCATCAACCTTAACAACTACTCTTTCATTGGAAATTGTACTTGTGTTATTATCAAAATCAAAAGCTCTAATTTTCTTCGTTGGTGTGTCTATATAATACATCGTTTTTGCATCTTTAGACCAAACAATTCCATTAGAAATAGTAATATTATCTAGCATTTTAGTGGCTTTCCCTAATTCATTAATTTTATACAAATTAGCATTAGGTTTTGATTGCGCAAAATGCATTGATCCTACCCAAAGGTTTCCATTAGGATCACACTTTCCATCGTTAAATCTGTTTTCCACAATATCCGATTCTACATCAGACAAAACAGATAATTCATCTGTCTTTGTATCTACTATATAAATCCCATCTTCCAACGCTACAACTGCTTTGTTAACTTTTTTAGTAGGCACAACCGTTCCTATTCTGCAAGGCATGTTTATACTTTTGTTAATGTTTTTTTCAGGTTGATAAATGTGTAGCTTTTTTCCTTCAATATCTATCCAATACAATTCATTTGTTTTATAATTCCAGATAGCACCTTCGCCTAATTTTGATGGCGTTTCGTAAACCAACTGTACATTATACTCTGTGTGTTCTTTCTTTTTACATGTGATTATCAAAAAAAGAAAAACTAGTAAGCTAATTTTTTTCATTCGTTTACTTGTTTATTTTTATAAACTCAAGAAAATCGTTGTTTTTTGCTGACATAATATATTCTTGTGTACCTACTTTAATTAATTTTAAATCTTTAACATCTCCAGAAGTATAAAAACCACTTTTAGTAACATAAACAGGCATAAAACCTCCTTTTCCATTTCCTTTTAAAAACAATCCATAACCAGCATCATTTCTTGGCGTTTCTACTTCAGACTCATATAAATTACCCGCTATTAAAGCATCTAAATTCCCATCTTTATCAAAATCCTCGACAACAATACCATGTGTACTAGATAATTGAGCCTCTATTGGTAATTTATGTACAATAAAATTTCCGTTATTGTTTTCTAAATAAATACTTGCAAAAGATTTCACTTGATAATGCAAAGCTTTTTCCAAATTTTCTTTTCCATAAACATCCTCTAAAGTTGCTGTAGAAAAAGTATCGTATTTCTTAAATTTCTTTTTTATTTCAGGTATCTGTTCCGTAGAACATTGTTTACCCCTTACTGGATATTGCTTTCCTTTGTTGTAGTATCCTAAAACGATATCTGACTTAAAGTTCTTATCAAAATCTTTCATATAAATATCAAAAGTTTCTTCTTTAGTAGCTTTGTACTTATAATTAAGCCCATTATTGCCCAACATATAATCTATATCTCCATCATTATCAAAATCTGCTTGCGCAATACTCCACCACCAACCAGTAGTATAATTTGTTAACCCTAATTTTGCGGAAACATCTTCATAAACCCCTTTATTATTCTGAAAAACTTTGATAGACATCCATTCACCTACAATAATAATATCTTGCCAAGAATCATTATTAAAATCAGTAATTACTGCACATGTTGCCATCCCTAAATTTTGAAATTTAGGCGCCACTTTTATTGTGTTATTTTTAAACTGTATTTTGGTTTGTGTTGAATTGTTTTCTAAAATAAAAGAAGAAGTTGGCGCTGGATATTTTCCTGGTACTTGACGTCCTAAAACTAATACATCTTTTTTTCCGTCTTTATTATAATCTAGCTCATATACTTTTGACCCACTAATGTTTAATTGTGGGATTGCAGACGACTTTGAAAAACTTCCTTTTCCATTATTGATATATAATCTGTCTTTTAAATAATCTGATTTTTCTGATAATTCATAACCACCACTTACAACATATAAGTCTTTATCTCCGTCATTATCAACATCAAAAAATAAAGCACCACTGTCTTCTGAAATCTCATCCTCTTTAAATATATTACTCTCTGTTATTTCAAAACTATTTACTGTTTGTAGATATATATTAGCTTTGTTCCCATAAGAACCTCCTAAAAAAATATCTTCTAATCCGTCATTATTAACATCAGCAACAGCAATTACAGGCCCTAATGTTGACATTTTATGCGGCAATAATACTTGTTTTTTAAAATCGTCATATTGATTCTCAATATGTTTTATTTTAGTTGATAAACTAACATCTGTTGTAAATATTTTTGGTGTTTTTTTCTTTTTTTCTTCAGAACATCTCTCTGCATTTTCATATATTAAAACTATAGTTTGATTCGTTTTTACATTTTTAAAAACTTGCTGTCTTTTGGTATTCCAAATTACTTTTACACTATCTACTTTACTCGTATTTCCCAAACCAAAATGTAATTCTGGTGCCACAGAAGATTGAAAACCTCTTGTTAGTGTTAATTCTTGAGTTTGTTTTTTTCCATTAGAATACACTTGTACTTTAGTTCCTAAACCGTTTTTATTAAGTTTACTTCCACTTGTTTTAAACTTTAGGTAATTTTTTGATTTTGATGATTTATTTTCATATACTAATGCTTCCTCATCTATATTATTTACAATCAACTCTAAATCTCCGTCATTATCTAAATCTGCATATACAGTACCATTTGAAAACCCTTTATGAGAAATTCCCCAGTCTTCATTTACTTTTTTAAATTCATAACCATTTATATTTTCAAACATAAAATTATCTATCTTTTCGCTAGGAATCTTTTTAGTTCTTTCTACTAGCGATATACCCTTGTGTTTCCCTTCTCTCAGATCATTAAAAAAGTCTTTATTATTTACTTCTCTTCGTGTTCCATTCGTAATAAATAAATCTTTAAATCCATCATTATTAAAATCAGCAAATAAAGGAGCCCAACTCCAATCCGTTGAAGAAGTTCCTGTTAAACGAGAAATGTTAGAAAATTTCGGAATACCATTCTCTTGAAAACCAGAATTTAATTGTAGACAATTATGCATGTATTGGTAATGAAAACCAGACATTACTGTTTCGTAGAAGAATAGAGGATTCATACTTGACATATTTGACTTTTGACGTCGATTATTATCAGAATCCATATCTGCTTGAAAAACATCCATAAATCCGTCATTATTAATATCAGCAATATCTATTCCCATTCCATAAAAAGCAGTTTGATTGGTTGCTTTTTTAATAACTTCTCTAAAAGTTCCATCTTGATTATTGATATACATAAAATCAGGAGTACTATAATCGTTGGAAACATACAAATCTGTCCAACCATCATTATTTAAATCAGAAGCTACAATACCTAATGAAAAACTATAATTTTTAACACCAGCTTCCTCAGAAACATCTGTAAATTTCCCATCATCATTTCTATATAATTTATCCGATTCTAAATCAGATACTGTTTTCATTTTATACTTATAAAACATGTTAGATGTTGACGGATGTGCTATTGGATAATTTGCCAAATACATATCTAAATCACCATCATTATCAGCATCAAAAAAAGTTGCCTGAATTGAGTTTCCTTTATCTGCTAAACCATATATTTCAGCTTTTTCACTAAATGTATTATCTTGATTATTTATAAATAATTGATTTTTTTTATTCCCATCTTTTCCTGCTACCGAGCAATAAACATCTAAAAAACCATCGTTATTTATATCTACCATTGTAACCCCAGTATACCAACGCCTGTCCCCTGAGATTTTAGCCTCTTTTGTAATATCTTGAAACTGTAAATCTCCTTTATTTAAATATAGTTTATTTTCTACTTGATTTCCTATGAAGAAAACATCGATTAAACTGTCATTATTAATATCACCAACAGCAACACCTCCTCCAAAATAAATAGAAGTATACTTAAAATAATTAAAAGATTCTGATTCTATTAAATAATTACTAAAGGAAATGTTTGTTTTACTTGAAGATAGTTTTGAAAAAACAGTATTGTTCTGACGGTTTTTTTCCTTACAACTTAAAAAAAATAGTAAAATTAATATGAGTAATCTCATTCTTAAAAGGAACATCTTTTAAAACATAAAACAGCATGCGCAACACATAACTGTTTTATGTTTATTAGTAATTAATTCAAATAAAATATTAATACCCAGGATTCTGGTCAGCTATTGTCATCAGAACATTTTTATCAATTTCAGAAATAGGAATTGGAAATAAATCATTTTTAGATGTATAGCCTGTAGTTGATAATTCAGTAGATGCTCTACCCCAACGAACTAAATCCCAAAAACGTTGTCCTTCGTGGGCTAACTCTAAAAACTTTTCATTTACAATAGCTTCAAATAAATCATCTCCTACAAGTGAAACGTCAACATCAGCTAAACCTGCTCTTTGTCTAACTTTATTTAATTGTGCTCTAGCATCACCATATTGCCCTATTTCATTATAAGCTTCTGCAGCTAATAATAAAACTTCTGCATACCTAAAAATCCTGAAATTTATACCATAATTCAACACTGTATCTCCTCCTTCACTTGTTGATTCTGATGTAGTACCATATTTTATTCGAAGTGCTCCTTCATAATCCCATTGAGCTTCTAAAACACTTCCACCTGCAGCAATAAGTTCTTGCTCTGTTATTAAAGTAACTGCTTTTCTTGCTACATCTCCTGCATCTTCAAAGGCTGTAACTAATTTCTCTGTAGGTAAATTAACACCCCAACCATTAACCAAACCAATAGAAGAAACATCATACATATTTTCTCTTGGCCCCATTAATTGAGCATGAATATTACTTTCATTTCTTCCTCCCCATTCGAAGTTCCCCCAAGTTACGCCAGCAGTAGAAATAAACCCTATTTCTACTAATGACTCCATTCCAAATTCACTAATACTTGACCATACATCAGCTATATTAGGTTCTAAATCATGAGAAACATTATTAATAACAGCCTCAAAATAAGGAATTGATTCATTATATCTTTCTTGAAAAACCAATACTTTACCCATTAAAGCTTGCGCTGCACCAGATGATACTCTAAAAGCATCTGATACTGCTGATTTATCAGATAAACCAGAAATTGCATCTGTTAAATCTGCTTCAATCTGAACATAAATATCACTTTGAGAAGATTTTGCTATTGCAAAATCATCAGCTGCTGCTGGTACTGTTGTTCGCAAAGGAACACCCCCAAACATTGTTGTTAATTCAAAATAACACCATGCTCTAAAAAACTTAGCTTCTGCTACTGCTCTTTCTTTATTACTTAAAGTACTCTCTTCTAAATTTTCAATTACTAGATTTGAAAGTGCAATTGTTCGATAAAACAAATTCCATACATTTTCTATACTTCCATTAGAACTTGTAACAGCAGTATAATCATCTATATCTTGAAATGTTTGTACATCCGTACTATTTGCTCCTCCTGCATTAGCATCATCTCCTGGCATCATTTTTACCACAAAAGCACTGTGCCAATCTACACTATAATTAAACTGCATTAAATCATAAATACCAATTACAGCTTCTTCAACATTACTTTCTTCTAAAAAGAAGGTATCTAAATCCTCTACATTTTGAGGTCCATTTGTAGTGAACTCATCACTACAAGATATAACACACAGTATTAATACCATGGCTAATATATATATTATATTTTTCATTTTTTTGTAGTTTTTAATTATTAAAAATTTAATGACAATCCAAACAAAGCACGCGAAGGAGTTGGATAAAAACCTCTATCAACACCAATATCATTAAACCCATTATTTCCTATTTCTGGATCTAACCCTTTATACTTTGTAAAAGTAAAATAATCATCGAAAGACACATAAAACCTTAAATTATCTATATGCAAATCTTCAATAGCTGACTGCGGTAAAGTATAGCCCAATTGAATTTGTTTTATTCTCATATAAGAACCGTCTTCAACTACTAAATCTGTTTGATAAGCCGCTAACTCATTTCCTGCTCCTGGCATTGTAGAATCTGTATCTCCTACACCCGTCCACCTATCTGTGAAAAAATGTACTGGTTTATTAGTTAATACTCTTGATGGTTGATGATATGTAGATACAATATCATTACCAGACACACCTTGAAACTGAACATTTAAATCAAAAGCTTTATAACCTAACTTAATATTACCTCCATACATAATATCAGCATGAGGTGAACCTATCATTGTTTTTTGATCATTTGTTGGTGTATCTGTTGTACCTGTTGCTGTGTATATAATCTGCCCTGTTGCTGCATCAATACCGTCAGTTTCATAACCATAAAAATACCATGCTGGTAAACCTTCTGAAAATCTTGTAATACCATCATCATTTTGAGGCGCTCCAGCTCCTTCAAGAGAGGTTCCTTCAGGAACGAATGCAATTTCTGTTACTTCATTATCCAGTGTCGATAAATTTAAGTTAACACTATAACTAAATCCATTTTCAAAACTATTCCCGTAACCTAATTCAAATTCAAAACCTTGATTTACAATAGTACCTCCATTAAACGCTTCAGAGTTAAAACCTGCAGACCCTGGAGTAATTAAACTCCCATCAGTAACTATTAGATCTTTCGTTGTTTTTTTATAATAATCCGCAGAAAAACTCAACTTATTATTGAAAGCTTTCAAATCCAACCCAAAACCTGTTTGTTCTGATGTTTCCCATACTAAATTATCATTACCAAAACCTGAAACTTGCGCCCCTATATTTCCTTCATAAATTATGGTTTGATTTAAGTAACCTTCTCCAATATTGGTTATAGCTGTTATATCAGAATTTCCTGGCAAGTTTGCTTTACTTCCATTTTGACCCCAGCTTCCTCTTAACTTAAGAAAACCAACAACAGAATCATCAGACCAAAAATCTTCTCTTGAAACTACATACCCGGCAGAAAACGCAGGAAAAACACCTGCTTTGTTATCTGTTGGAAATACGCTTGAAACATCTCTTCTTATAGATCCTTCAAACAAATATTTTTCCTTATAATCATATGATAATCTTCCATACATAGAAACTAAATTATCTCTACCTTCTGTAGCATTATCTTGATATTCTTGGGTCTCAAACTCTCCTAAAGAATCAAAAGAAATAAAATCATTAATAGAAGAAGTACCATTTCTATTTAACAAAACTGGAACCCTAGTTTGTTCTGCTGAATACCCTCCTAAAAGTTTAAAATTATGATTCCCTATTGACTTATTGTATACCGCAAAGTTTTCCCACAACCACTTTGTAGACTTAAACTTATAATCATTGAAAGCATAACTTGAATTCCCTGCTATAGATGTAACATAATATGGGATTTGTGTTGTTTTATTATAAAACTGATTCAATTCATATCCAAACCTAGAAGTAAATGTTAGCCCTTCTAAAATATTAAATTTTAAATACGCTGAGGTTAAAAACTGATCATTCTCAAATTTTGTATCATTGATTCCAGCATTTGCATAAGCTACTGGATTTATTACTTCTCCATCTGAATATGCTGGATACCCATATATATTACCATCAGAATCTCTTAAATAATCAATTATATTACCATCTGCATCAAATGAAGCATCTGTAATTCTACTTGGAACTTCACTTTCATCTCCATAAATAAGAGCGGTTAAAGGGTCTAAGATTAATGCATTTTGAACAACCCCTCTAGTATCACTATCCTCAACAATACCTTTTCTTCTAATTATAGCTGTATTCGAATTTATACCAACTTCTAACCAATCAGTTATTTTAGAGCTTATATTAAACCTAAATGATGTTCTATCAAAAGAAGAATTATCTCCTACAGTACCATCTTGATTCGTATGCCCAACTGAGAAATAGTATGACGTATTATTAACCGAACCCGATAAATTAAAATCATAACGTTGCATAAATGCTGTATCAAAAACTTCATCAATCCAATTGGTATCTACACCATTATTTGTTATATCTCTTCCTTCAGATTGATAACCAGCCTCATTCATGTATGTTACAAATTGTGCAGCATTCATCAACTCCATATTAGTCCTCACGGTTTGAATACCAAATTGAGTATTAAAATTAAATTTCATATCTCCACTACCTTTCTTGGTGGTAATAATAACAACTCCATTTGCCCCTTCTGTTCCATAAATAGCAGCAGATGCAGCATCCTTTAAAATTTCCATATTTTCAATATCACCAGGTGCAATATTATCAATAGAAGACACCTTCATTCCATCTACAATAAATAAAGGCTCTGCATTTCCAGAAGACCCAGTTCCACGAATTCTAATTTTAGCTCCTGATCCTGGTGCTCCAGAGGAAGAAGAAACAGTAACCCCAGAAGTACGACCTTGTAGCACCTGCTCTACTCTTTGGTTAGAAACACTTTTTATATCTTTACTAGATATACTTGATATTGCACCCGTTACTAAACTCTTCTTTTGAGTACCATACCCTACAACTACTACTTCATCTAACAAACCAGAATCTTCCTCTAACTGAACATTAATAGCTTTTTTTCCATTAACTGCTACTTCTACAGTTTTAAATCCTAAAAAACTAAATACCAAAATATCATTTGGCTTTACATTTTTTAAAAGATATTTTCCGTCAAAATCTGTTTCAACTCCTTTAACTGTTCCTTTAACAATTACATTCACTCCAGGAAGTCCTCCAGAAACATCTGTAACGACCCCTTTTACATCTTGGGCATTAATCACTAAAGAAAACAATAGTGTAAATACTAGTAAAAAATACTTGGAAATATTTTTATTCATTTTTAAATTGATTTAATTTTTTGATTGAAAAGTAATTTCTTGTTCCCCTCTTTGTTTTACATTTTTATTAATGCAGTGGTTACTTCAAACTCAAAAAAAGTTAGTTGTTCACAAAAATATGCTCAATATTAACAAATCGTTAATCAAATTTTATCATTTATTAATGATTTTTTTATAATATTACTGTTCAAATAATGTTAATCCCTAAAAAATAACACTAAAATTTTATCATATGAACAAAAACATACATAGAGAAATCACACAACTTTCTCATTCAGACAGCTTTTTGGTTTACTATAGAGTAAAGGATGATTTTAACTTTCCATTACACTTTCACCCAGAGTATGAACTTAATTTTATTCATAAAGGCAGTGGTGTTAGAAGGGTTATAGGTGACCATATTGGAGAAATTAATGATTATGAATTAGTTCTGGTTGGACCTAATTTACCTCATTGTTGGGAAATTCATAAATGTACTAGCAAAGAAATTCATGAAATAACAATTCATATTCACAAAGATCTTTTAGATGAACAATTATTATCAAGAAGAGTATTTAAGTCTATTAGAGATATGTTAAATAGATCTTTACACGGTATTTCTTTTTCAGAAAAAACAATACAAGAAGTTATGCCTAGACTTATGGAACTACCTAAAACCTCAGGAATAGATTACTTTTTAGAATTTGTATCCATCTTACATGACTTATCAATCTCTAGAAATCAAAAATTATTATCAACATCATTTTCTAATTTCGATAATTATGAAAATAGCGACAAGATTAAAAAGGTACATGAATTTGTACAAGATAATTTTCAACGAAAAATTTCTTTAGATGAAATTTCAGAGTTAGTTAACATGACAGCAGTTTCCTTTAATAGGTTTATTAAGAAAAGAACAGGTAGAACTTTTATTTCCTATGTAAACAACATGAGAATTAGCTATGCAAGTAGATTATTACTTGAAACAGATTTAAGTGTTGGCGAAATTGCCTATAAATGTGGCTTTAATAATCTTGCGAATTTTAATAGAATGTTTAAAAAAATAAAGAACAATACACCCAGTGAATTTAGAACAGAATTTAACGGAATACAAAAAGTTCTATAATACTTTTTTATCATTTAAGGATACATAAAAAACATATTGAATAAAAAAATATCATCATTTGATTATTTTGAGTACAAATTCACACACTATTCTATCCTAATTTTACACCACTGTTAAAATACAATTACCATTATGAAACCTAAAGTAAGGAAATCAATATTTACTTATAGTGCTGTTTTATTTCTTTTTGGATGTTCTGGTAACAAACTAACAAATAAGCCAATGATAGAAACTGAAAAGAAAAGCATTAGTGCTAAAGTAGAAAATCTACTTACCAAAATGACTATAGAAGAGAAAGTGGGTCAAATGAATCAATATAATGGTTTTTGGGATGTTACAGGACCTGTACCAGAAGATGACACTTCACAATTAAAGCTAGAACACCTTAAAAAAGGTTGGGTCGGTTCTATGTTAAATGTAAGAGGAACAGAAAACGTAAGAGGTGTACAAAAAGTTGCAGTTGAAGAAAGTAGATTAGGAATTCCTTTAATTATTGGTTTTGATGTAATACATGGATACAAAACATTAAGTCCTATTCCGCTTGCAGAAGCTGCTAGTTGGGATTTAAAAGCTATAGAAAAATCTGCAAGAACAGCAGCTATAGAAGCTTCTGCCGAAGGGATTAACTGGACATTTGCTCCTATGGTTGATATATCTAGAGATGCAAGATGGGGAAGAGTAATGGAAGGTGCTGGAGAAGATCCTTATTTAGGGTCTAAAATTGCAACAGCAAGAGTTAATGGTTTTCAAGGTGACGATTTATCTAAACCAAACACTATAATTGCTTGCGCAAAACATTTTGCAGCTTACGGATTTTCGGAAGCTGGGAAAGAATATAATACTGTAGACATTGGTAAATCTACTTTATATAATATTGTACTTCCTCCTTTTAAAGCTGCCGCTGAAGCTAACGTTAAAACATTTATGAACTCTTTTAATGAACTTAATGGTGTTCCTGTTACTGGAAGTTCTTTTTTACAAAGAGAAATACTAAAAGGAAAATGGAATTTTGATGGTTTTGTTGTTTCTGATTGGGCTTCAATAAACGAACTTATATTTTGGGGACATGCAAAAGACAAAAAAGAAGCTGCAAAAATTGCAGCAACTGCTGGTTCTGATATGGACATGGAAGGAAATGTATACATAAAAGAATTAGCACAATTAGTAAAAGATGGTATTGTAAAAGAAGAAATTTTAGATGATGCCGTAAGACGTATACTTACTGTAAAACACGAATTAGGCTTGTTTGATGATCCTTATAAATATTGTGATGCTGAAAATGAAAAAGAGCAAATTGGAAATCAAACACATCATGATGCCGTATTAGATATGGCAAAGAAATCTATTGTTTTATTAAAAAATGATGGAAATCTATTACCTCTTAAAAAAGAAAATCAAAAAATTGCTTTAATAGGACCTTTAGCAAACGATAAAAACAGTCCTTTGGGTAGTTGGAGAATTGCTTCTGATGATAATACTGCGGTATCTGTATATGAAGGTATGAAAAAATACAAAGGAAACTCACTTTCTTTTGAAAAAGGAATTGATTTAATAGAAGGAAATGTTGCCTTTACACAAGAAGTAAAAATAAACACAACATTAAATACTTCAGAAATTAATAAAGCAATAGCAATTGCTAAAAATGCGGATGTTGTTGTAATGGTTTTGGGTGAACATGGTTTTCAAAGCGGAGAAGGTAGAAGTAGAACTGAAATAGGTTTACCTGGTTTACAACAACAACTTTTAGAAAAAGTGTATGAAGTAAACAAAAACATTGTTTTGGTATTAAATAACGGAAGACCTTTAGCTATTGAATGGGCAGATAAAAATATTCCTGCTATTGTTGAAGGATGGCAATTAGGTACACAAACAGGTCATGCAATTGCTGAAGTTTTGTATGGCGATTACAATCCAAGTGGTAAACTACCCATGACATTCCCTAGAAATGTAGGACAAGTACCTATTTACTATAATTATAAAAGTACAGGACGACCAAATAAAGAACCTCATGTATTTTGGTCGCATTATATTGATACTGAAAACTCTCCATTGTATCCTTTTGGACATGGATTAAGTTACAGCACCTTTAAATACGATAATTTTACTATTCACGGTAAAAACTTCTCTGCAAACGACACTATAAAAGTTACTGTAGACATTACAAATACAGGTGACTATGATGGAAAAGAAGTTGCACAATTATATATAAGAGATTTATTTGCTAGTGTTACTAGACCCGTAAAAGAACTTAAAGGATTTGAATTAGTCCCCTTAAAATCTGGAGAAACAAAAACTATTGAATTTAAATTATCTAAAAATGAATTAGGTTTCTATAACAATAATGGTGATTTTATTATTGAATCTGGTGATTTTGAGGTTTTCGTAGGTGGAAGTTCAAACACCATTTTTAAAAGCAAACTAACCGTTATATAGTTTTGTTTGGTAAAGTTGATTTAATGTTTTGTAGTTATGACTAAAATCAACTTTACTTTTTTTAATCGCAGTGCCATAGTCAAAAAATTAATTCCTCGATGCTTACTTCGAGGGATTTTATTTTTATAAAGATATCGTAACCGTTTTTCCTTCTTTACTATATTCTCTTTTTACACCTTCTAAGATATATTTTCGTTGAATTGTTTCTTTTTTATTCGCTATAGTTTTTAAACATGCATACTGAACAATATTAACAATATTAGCACCAGTAATACTATATTTTTTAGATAACTCTTCAAGAGTAATTGAACTCTCTAATGAAATGTTATTAGGTAAATTTTTCTTCCATAACTTCAATCGTTCCTCATAACTTGGTGCTTCAAATTCAATTATGTTATGAAAGCGTCTTGTAAACGCAGTGTCAATATTATTTTTAAAGTTTGATGCTAAAATTATTAACCCTGGATGAGCTTCTATTCTTTGTAATAAATAAGAAACTTCTTGATTTGCATATTTATCGTGTGCATCTCTTACATTGGTTCGCTTACCAAAAATAGAATCTGCTTCATCAAAAAATAAAATCCAATCTTGATTAATCGATTTGTCAAATAATTTACTCAAGTTTTTCTCAGTTTCACCAATATATTTTGAAACTATCATTGATAAATCTACTCTATATACTTCTTTCCCTATAAATTTACCCAATAAACTTGCCGTTAAAGTTTTACCAGTTCCTGGTGCGCCACAAAACAACACTCTGTAGCCTGGTTTTATTTTAGCTTCCATTCCCCAATCTTTCATAAGTATTTCATTATAACCTAACCAGTTTTCTATTTCACGTACTTCTTTTAACGTTTTGGGATTTAAAACTAAATCTTCCCACTCTAAATTAGTAGTGATTAAACTTGCTGGGAATTCTTGACTTAATCGAGGCTTTAATTTTTTTCCTGTTAAAAATAGATGGATATATTCTTCTGAAAGTACAAGCTTACCACTCATAAAAGGTTCTCCAAACGGAACTTTTTCGAATTCTATAATATTATTTTTAAAAAGCTTACTTCCGTATAGTATAAAATTGGTTATTCTAACACGCTCTTCTATGTTGTTTCCTGCTAAAATATACAAAGCGGTTTCTCCTGTAGGAATGATGCCTCTATGGTTTTTTCCTTTCATACCTCCCAACTCCGGAAACTCTCCTCCGTTTGGTAAAAAATCTTCTATAATTTCACTTAAAAAATTAGGTTTTATATGAGGCATTAAACTCAATAAAAATAATATTTGATCTTCGTGATTCAATTGATTTTGCTTGAAAAAAAAAGCAAAAATTGAGTTGTCTTGGTCAACATCAAACAATAACCGCAACAACTCTTGCCTGTTGAACTCATGCGACAATCTATTAAATATCAACTCCCTTAAATAATAAATAACTTTTTGTAAACCCGATTCTTGCGCTATATCAATTGCTATATTTTTCATAAGCTCTTTGTAATTTTGTATCGTACTTATTCTCTTTATATCCTGAGCCATTATAGGCATGTGCAAAATTTGACCAATTTTTTTCTCGTAACCAGTCTATTAATTTTCTTCCTCTAAAAGAATTTATTTTTATAAAATTCCCAAACGCCTCTAAATGCTCTCTTTCATGTTCATACATTTTACTAATAAAATTGTCTATGGATGAATATCCTAAACTTTTATAATGATAACCCATAATTTGAAACGCTCCCCATGATGCCGAACAATAGGCTGCTTCTTTTACTGCTAAAGAAGAGATTATGGCTGCCGCTTTTTCTAAACGATCGTATTCTTTTACACCACCGATGTAATGCTTTCTTGTCCATTTTTCATATAACACATCGCCATTCGAACTATTTGATAGTATTTTCGGATCGATATCTCTTTTCTTCAACTGTCGCCAAAACACATGACCTTCAAACAAAATGACAGGTTTTCCGTCTAAAAAAAATCCTTTTCCTCTACTTTCTACTTCATTCACGGCTTTTACAACTGCCAACTCTAAATTGTTTGCAGTAGCAAAAACTATTAAATCTTGTTCAGATAAAAACTTATCATTAAAACCGAATAACTGCTGTTCTTTTTCTACGATCTTAGACCATGTTTTTACGCCAACCATTCCGTCAACAACTAAACTATTTTCTAATTGAAATTCTTTTACGGCGCTATCAGTATCTTTTCCAAAATATTCTGATACATGTACCTTATAACCTAATTCTACGAGTATTTCTTCTAGAATATGTACAGATTGCCCTCTTGATCTATATTTAAGTGTTTTCATATGTTTTTATTTATGTTGATCAGTTAATGTTTAATAAAATTAAAATCGTGAAACTGCTTATTTAGTATTATGATTGTTTATTCATTTGATTCTATTTCAACTCTTTGATTTTCACCATATTTACTATGATCCATGTACGCTTCTTTCGTTCTATTAAAATCAGCATCTGGTCCAATTTTTATTGTTTTATCAGCAGGCGCATAACTAACATTAGATTTACGAGTTATTGCTTTTGTTAATTTCAATTTTTCTTCATCATTTATATTATTATTTGTTTCTATTGTGTTTTTTTGTTCCGCAGCGCTTAACGTTTCAAAATTATCTACATTTAATTTATTCAGAATTACTTTTTCACTATCTGAATATCCTTTAACAGCTTCTTCATTTAAAACTTCAAAATCTGTTTTATATTCGGTTGACACAAATTGTGCAGGGACCTTTTTAAAATCTAGTGTTAAAGCTTCCTGTAACGTTTTTAAGAGTTCGCCTTTAATATTGGCCTTATCTTCGTCAATTGTAATCTTATCGGCTTCTAATTCTTGAGTAATGTTTTGATCCAAAAAGTTTTTCAGTTGAGATGTCATTGTTGAATCTTGGTCATCTTTTAATTTGGCAGTAACTTGCATATTATACTTAAAAGCAGCATTATGATCTTTTTTAATTTGCTTAGCCATTTTGTTTTCAACTCCAGCCATTTCAGTTCGATTGTAAAAAACGGAAGATGGTGCAATATTTAAATTCGCATTAAGTCCAGAACCTCCAAACTGATCTCCCACTATATGAGCATTATCAAAACCTAACATATCTTGGTTGTGATCTCTACCTAAATCTTTCCCTGGGTCTGTTCTTCCTCGCCCAACTTTAACCCCATCACCACTGTATTGTTCTGGCTTTATAATTAAATCTTGCCCTTTTACAACTCTTTGCTCAGTATAATCGGTTACCCCAGCAGCTGCATCAGCATAAGATACTTCAATATCAAATCTCGATTTACTGTTACCATTTGTTCCATCTCCATCCGCTCTTCCTCCTTCATAAGCCGCATAATAAACTCCATTTTTCTTTTTAATCGTCATTACTGGGTTTGCAAAATTATTATGATCTTTTGACTTTACACCTCCACCAGGAGCATCAACTTCTTTTTTATAACCTGGTTTTCCTACCATAGTGTAAAGATTTGGCCTATCTACAATTTTAGAAACTAAATTATTATCAATCATACTATCTAGCACTTTTTTAGTTTTACTTTTTAAAGTACTTTCCTTTTGATCTTTTGCTAACCCTGCTTCTTTTAATGGCTCATAAAGTAATCCGATTTTCCATGTACCCCCGCCCAAATCTCCTTTTGAGTGTTCTGTAAAAGGTGTTCCTTTGTCTGTATCTTTAACAAAAATCTGTGAATCTTCTTGTGTTTGAACTTTTATTTCTGGTAGTTGAGATATAATCTTAAAATATGTTTTATAGTCTTCTTCAACACCTTCTAAATCATTAATAGCATTAATAATTTCTGGCAATTGTTCTTCTTTATTTTCTATGGCGTCATCAGATACTTCAACCTGTTCTGGTGTTTTTGCTCCACTTTCTAATTCTTGGTTAACTTCTGTAGCTTCTTTTTCTATTTGATTAGCTATAGCATTTAACCTTTGAGCTTCCTCTGAATCACCTTGAGCCACTTCTTGGTCTTTTAATGGTTTTTCCTCACTTGCCATTATAAGTACTCCTTTTTTGTTTTTAAAACTAATCCATAGACGATGGTTTTCCTCTCCCATTTTAAACTTGAGCTCCTTACCTATAGTTGCTTTAGCATTCTTATCTCCTTTTTTGGGTTTTCCTATCTCTGTTTCACTCTTATCGCCAATATCTATAAAATAATTCCATGTTTCTTTTCCATCAACAACATGGGCAGCTTCAATAACTGGGTTCTCTTTTAGCCAATTACTTAACATAGTTTGGGCACTAGATTCTTCAATAGTTCCATCTTCTCCAGTAACTTTTCCTTCACTAACTTTAAGATTCGTCATCGCCTCATGCAATAACTTTAATCTTTCTGCTTCACTCATTAAAGGAATTTTTAATAAATGCTTATTATTATCTTCCTTGGCGTGTTTTACAAATATCTTAACGCTATCATCTTCTTTATTTTGAAGTTTAATAGTATCTAAACCATATTTAGATTTTACCTTTTTCGCTTTAGCATCTACAACATTATATGTAGGTTTTGGATTCGCTTTTTCTAACTTAGACATTTCGTCTAAAGCACGCATATATTTTTGCTCGTCTGGTAATTTTTTAAGGTCTTCTTTTTTCTTACCATTTTCAGGTAATCCTTTTCCTTCTCCAGTAACTTTAGGATTTTTATCTTGTTCTCCGCCTTCTTCTCCTTGCCAATCTCCTTCTGGAGCAGCATCTGCATTTCCCATACTTCTTGGTGGTGGATCAGCCATTACATCTGCAGTAAACTTATCTGGATCAAATTCAACAGGAGAAAATGTTAGTTCTGGTGGTTCTTCTCCTCCAATTAGCCAATCTACATCTGCACCAATTCCTAAACTATCACCTATTGGATATTGTACTTCTCCTAAGGGAGATTCTTCTCTTCCGTCTGGTGCTGGTGACCACCACGGACTATCTAATTCGTAAAATAACGCTCCAGATAATTGTAAAAATAATTGAGCAGCAGCTTCAAAATGACCTTTTAATCGAGATTCTCCTACTTTTCCTCCTTCTGTAGCTTGTTCTTTATATTCAAACGTTGGTGTTGCTTCTGCATAGGCTCTTAATCCTGCAGCCGCAGTTACGTTTACACCTGCTTTAACATCATGTCCTAAAAGTGTAACTCCAACTCCCGCTTCCGCTTCTAAACCAAGCACGGCAAAAGCATTAATTCCTAAAGTACCTGTAATATTAAATTCTTGCAATACGCTTGGATCTGTAGAATAAGTTCCTGTAAAACCAACATCTTTTAATACTAATGGACCAAATCCGGCATTTGCAAACATACCTATACTTGCAAATAAAAATACTTGACCTACTAATGGAATTCCATAACCTGCTCTTATTTCAACAGAAAAAATATCAACTTTTTTACCTCGCTGTTCCATGAGTTCAATCTCATCAGGAACTACAATTTCACCAACAATGGTTACATGTCCTTCACTATCAATACCAATTTTTGCTGTACCTTCTAACCAACTTGTAATAGAAGCTTGCACTTCTCCCCAACCAGCTAATACCTGATTATCTTTTGTTTTAGCAACTTGTGCTTGTTCTTGAGCAGGAACTGCAGCTTCTTGATCCATAGCTTCTACACCTAAAGCTGCTTGCATCATTTGTGTAGAACGAGCCGCATCTGTAACTAATAAAGTAATTTCACCAGAAAACTTATCGGAATTCATTCTTCCTGTTCCTTGAACTGTTACAGCCCCATCATCATATTCAATATTTAAAGATGCACTTATATTAGCAATATCTGCCGAGATGTTTGCTTGTCCACTTAATTTTCCATCGGCACCTCGTGCCACATTAAATTCTCCCGAAGCTAAACCGACAACATCTACTGTTGAATTTAATTCAAAAGTTAAACTAGAATCGGTGATTCCTAAACTTCCTGATGCTTCAACATATCCATCGATATTTACTGATAAGTTATTCGCTCTAAAATTTAAGCCTCCATTTTCAAATCTGTTTTCTAATCCTTCTGCTACTTCAATTGGACTTACACCAAGGAAACTCATTGCTTCAAGATTGTCATTAATTCCTTGAATAATTCCTAATACATCTGGTACTACTTGTTCTCCCGCACGAATACTTAAAAAACCTGTAGTTCTTTGCTCCTCTCCAAATCTATTTAAAACTAAAACAGGATAAACTCCAGCATCTCTTAATGGATTTAAAAACTCCATTCCATTTACATCCAAATGATTGTTTCTACTACTACTTGATAATTCAAACTTTTGTTGTTCTCCTTCAGCAGCACGTCCAGATTTTCTAATCTTAATAGTTCCAGTGAATCTATCTCCAATTTTTACATCAACATCAAAATCTCTTGTTCTAGACTCTTGTTCTATGTAAGCTATCCAGTTATCTGATAATTGGAGTCCGCTAGTAATATCCACCCTTTGCGTTGGAGCAACTAATACTATATTTTCAACTTCTCCTTCTGATTTTTGTACATTGTTTTTTGGTGATGATCCTTGTTGTACTGTGTGCGTAAGCTCATGAGCTAGTAAATGTTTTCCAGAATCGCTAGTTGGATTGTATTTTCCTTCATTAAAATAAACGTCATTTCCATTTGCAAATGCTTGAGAACCTAATTCTTTATTCATTTGAACAGCATTACTATCGTTATGAACGCGTACTCCACTAAAATCTGCACCAAAACCAGATTCCATTTCGTTTTTGGTATTTGTTGGTAATGGATTCCCTCCTCCTTTAGAGCTTTGTAAATCACTTTCTAATGATGATGAATCATCTCCTCCAGACATTTGTAATTGTTGTATTTCTTCTTCTTTTTCTTGAATCTCTTCCTCTTCCTTTTCTTGGATATCTTCTTCTGTTTCTTTTTGGACTACTTCATGTATTCCTGTTATTTCTTCTTTGGTTTGCACTTCCGCTACCTGTTGTAAGTTTTCTTCATCTTCTTTCTGTTGAATCTCTTCTTCCTCCTGCATTTGTAATTCCTGTTCTTCTTTTTGTTGAATGACAAATTCTTGTTTAAGTTGAATAATAGGACTTACAGTATCAACTACTGGTTTCTGTTGAATTTCTTGTTCGGATATTTCTTGTTTTTGAACTTCCTCATCCGTTTTCTTTTGAACAGCGGATTGTGGAGTAAAAGAGGTAAATTGACCACCTTTTCCGTTTGCTACTATTTGATCTGCAGCACGATCTGCCTCCGCTTCATATTTATCGCCAGGTTTTCCTATATTCAATTTTGGTTGAATAAAATTCCCTACAGCTTTGGCTTTTGCCATAGATGGAGATGCGATATTTTTTTTAGCTGAAAACATATTTTTTACCTATTGAAAATTATTCTGTTTTACTTTTTAGTTCCTTTTTAAAACTTCTTAGATATTGCTTCTTTACTACCGAAGATATTTTTGTTATTTCTGGATCTAATTCTAGTTTATTTAGCCTATTAATTGTTTCTATAGTATCTTTTTGTATTGCTGTTCTTTGTTGAATTTCTGCTATTTTTTTAAGTTGATATGCTTGTTTTAAGTAAAATGAACTTGTTTTGTTCGTAGGATCTTTTTTACTTTTTTCTATAACTTTTTCAGTAATTGTAATAGCATTTTCTGGCTTTTGTAACAAAACATTAGACTTCCCTATAAGTACCAAGTCTTCTTCTGAACTTGCTCTTAACGCTAATTTGTCTGTTAACTCTGCTATCTTTTCTTTGGCCTCCGTGTCTTCTGGATTATTCTCATATTTTTCTTGATAGGTAATTAATTCAATTCTATCACTTGAAATATTTAATTCCTTAATACCTGGATAAGCGATCATTAGTATTGAAATAGGAAAAAAGAGTAGTAATTTTTTTATCTCTTCTTTTTTTATCACATAATACACCAAAACACCACTTAATATTAAGAACAAAAGAGAGCCTAGAATTAAAAGGATAATTTCATATAAATACAAGTCTTCTAACATTTTTTTGATTTTAGTAGTTAATTAACACTAATTGTTACTGAAGCACTACAAGTAAAATAAAGTCTTAAATAAAACTTACTATAAGTATTCCACCTTTCTGTAGGTAAATTAAAACGATATGATATTCCATCATCTTCTCTAAACATTTTTACTCTCTGACTTTCTATTGATTCATCATCTATAATATGACATTGCCAAAGAGCAACACCATAAGTATTATCAATATGACAGTTATCACTAGTCTCACTAGCTTTTACAAAAACATTAACTTTTCCGCTAGTAGGTCTCTCAAAAACTTCTGTATAATGAGTTCCTCTTCTAACAGCTAAATCCGTGTAATTTAATGGAAGTGAGCTAGCATTACTACAACTGGGTGGATTTGTTACTAAACTTCTTTGTATTTGCTTTTGAACCATTCCTTTTTGTTGAATAGTATGTGTTAACTCATGTGCTAATAATGTTTTACCTTTTTTAGAATTTGGATTGTACTTTCCTTTATTAAAATAAATATCGTTTCCATGTGTGAATGCTTGTGCTCCAATACTTTCACTCATATTTTCTGCTTCTGAATCGTTATGTATTTTAATATGATTAAAACTTGACCCAAAACCAGCTTCCATTTCATTTCTTATTTTTTTATCTAACTTTTGACCCCCACTTCCTCTTCGTAATTTACTTTCAAAACTTGTAGTTTGTTTTGTTGATTTTTTAGCCGATTCTTTTGACTGCACTTCTTCATCTTGTTTACTTTGTACAGCTTCTTCCTCTGCCATTTTTTGTACTTTTTCTTTCTCGCAATCTCCACATTTTTTTGCTTGTACCTCCTCTTCCTCTTTGCTTTGAACCGCCTCTTCTTCTTGTTTACTTTGTACAGCTTCTTCCTCTGCCATTTTTTGTACTGACTCTTCTTCTGAACTTTCCTTTCGTTGTAAAACGGATGTTGCTTCAGATGCTAATGGTTTTGCTTGAACATCTTCTTCTCCTTCTTTTTTTTGAACTGTATTGGCTTCAGTAGGTTTATTTACCACTTTTTCTGCCATTTTATCTGCTTCTATCTCATGTGAATCTCCAGACTTGCCAAAAGATAATTTTGGCTGAATAAACAAATCTTTATTTTTCTCAGTTGTAGAAGTATTTTGAGTTTTCGGTTTTTTGTCTCTTGTAAACATTAGTCATCTATTTTAACTTGTTTAAACTCCTCTCTTTTATTCTTTGTAATATCTTGTAATATCCCAACCAGTTGATGCCAACCATCTGTTCCGCCTGCTATAACAACAGCAGTTAAAACTGTATCAATAAATTTAAAGATGCCTTTTTGTAGTGAATGTACTTCTAAAGGAATTTCCATAAAGGTTTCTAAAATTCTAAAACCTGCTATTGCTAATACAATTCCAACGCAAAATGATGCTATGGACGTTTTAAAAATAGTATCTTCTTTTGTGTTGCTTTTAGAAACCACAAAAATTTCATTAAACCTTTCCGTTAATGCTAGAATAACAGGAAACGTCATTAATAGAGTACCCAAATTAATTTTATCTACTGATTTTAATAAAATCATTTCAGAATTTGTTTTACTTAGGATTAATGCTGCTATTGCTACAGGTATTAAGTATATAAACTTGCTTTTCATGTTGTTTTAATTTTATCGTTATACGTAATTACCAATCTGTAAAAATTAAATTATTCATCCATGGAAGCTTACATAAACTGTAGTTCCAAGGTAATTTGTCTAATAAAATATCTTGCGTTTTTCTTTCAACTGTAATTTGCGGATTGTCTTTAGTTAAGTCTAACCTTCCTGATCTTTGTAAAAACTCATACCGAATTAAATCTGTTGATGCATTTTTTAAGATTCCCCAATTTTCAACTACCGATTGTAATAACTCTTCTGCTTTTTGTTTTACAGCAGCTGAAAGAACAACATCTCGTGCTATCGATTGATGAATAGAAACGTTACATAAAAACTTTTCAAATACTAAATTACTTTCTAATTGTTGCTCCTTTTTAGTAGCTAAATAGTGTAATGTATGCACAGCTTCTTCTTGCTTTAAAAGTTGATTTTTATCATTTAAAAAACCACAAGACTTAAAAAATTGCTTTAAAAAAGGATGTAATAAAATAAGTCCTGCATTGGTTACCAAACAGGCTATTGGCTTATTGATTGCTGGTTCTTTGGAATATGGACTTTCTTTTTCTATTGTTGTTCCTACATCTATTTTTGTTGATTCATTTTTTAAGACTTCTTCTTTATTTATACTATCAATTTCATTTGCTTTTAGAGTTGCATTTTCTTTTAAATCTTCCGTTTCTTTTAATGTCAACGGTTTCTCAAAAGTTCTTTTCAACTGATTCTTTTTTACTACTGTTTTACCTACTTGCTTTTTTAGTTCTTCTTGCTGAAACTTCTCTTTTTCTTGTTTTAAAAATATTAGTTCTTCTGATGTTTTTATTGATGAAGTTACTTTTACATCGGATTTTAATTTTAGGCTTTCATTTTCTAATTTGTTTTTATTTGAAACCTTCTTTTTTTCTTCTGAAATAACTCCTGATTCTTTTAAAACACGATTGCTTTTTATTGCTAAAAAATCAACTTCTATGTTTTTTATAGCATCTGAAAGTATTGTTTTGTCACTTTCTTTTTTAAGAATAACATTCTCTTTACCTGCTATTTTATTTTTAGTTCCTGAATGTTTATCAACATTTAAAACACTGCTGAAAATTTCATTTTTGAACTTACTTTCTGAAAGTGTTCTTTCTGAAAACGTTGTTTTATCAGCATAAAAACCAGTGAATATTTTTAAAAATTCTACTTCTTTTTTAGGTGCTATTTTCGTTGAATGATTATATAGTTTCTCTTCAATAGTTGTAATAAATTGTTTTGGTTGTTGATGCAAAACAGAATCTGAAAACAAACTCCACAATTCTTTTTTAACCTTGTTTTTAGAGCTGAAATTAACTTTAGTAATTGAATTTAAAATTTCTACAAAGCCTTTTGATTTATTACGAATTCCTAAAAAAAGTATTTGCAATTCTTCATTAAAAAACTGATTTATTAATCGAGTTTGTTGTGGTTTATTTTGAAGAGTTTTTAAAAATCGAACTTCAAAATTTGTTGTTTCTGTTATTTCAAATAATACCGTTTTAGAAAACTCTTGTTCTTCTTTAGCATGTGTCCACCAGGCATTGGTACCTGTTTGCAAAAAATGAAAAAAAGCATCTGCTTTTGAAGCTGTTTTAGATTTAGAAACAATAGTTACATCATGCATTTCTGGTTGTTGAATAACCGCTGTTAATTGCTCTAATACTTGTGCTTTTAGTATTTCTCTTGTACTTTTTACATCTAATAATGTATTGTTTTCACTCAAATTCACATCCAACATTATCTTAGATATTTGTTGATTTTCATTTTTAGAAAACGCTAAAGATGATGCCAAATAGTTTTCTATTTGAGGAAACACTTCTTCTTGTAAAAATTGTTCTACTGAATTTTTAAAAACATCAGCTACTTTTTTACTTTTTGTGTTTACCTCAACAACAACTTTATTTATGATATGATTTTGATTGGTGGTCATATGTTATGCTTTAAGTAATGCTTCAACAAAGTCGTTGATTAATTCGTCTTGTGGATTAAGTCCATCAGCATAATTCATCATAAATGCTTTGAAACTATTGTTTTCTGCTAGTATTGAAAGATCTAATCCGTTTATAATCTCTTTAACAATACTTCCAAAACCTCCTTCCCATATTTTTGGAACTTGACAGTGAATACTATTGAAAAATATTTTTACTTGTGCGATATAAAGCGATTTTACAAGAGAAATATCTAAATCGGCTTTCATAAGATCTATAGATGCTTTTAATAAATTCGGTAAGGAATTAACACCTGCTTCTTCTGAAAATATTTCTGCATTTCTACTTCCATTTAAAGTACTCTCAAATTCTTTTCGTACATCTTCATAAAAACTATTTGTTGCACTTGCCAATGCAATTAATGAAGCTGGTGATTCATTAGTGAAATTATCTACTAGAAATTCGCTTAAAAAGCCATAATCCGTATTTATAATGCTAGACGTTTCATCAATACAACTTACTACTGGAATATTTCTTGTTTCCGAATCGCTACCACAATTATTTATTACTTCTAAAACTACATTAAAGCTAGTTGTTTCATGATCTTTAAGATTTAGTGTTATTACTTTATCATCTTCAAAATCAATTTTCTGTCCTCTATCATCAGTAATATTCCATTCAGCAGATTCTGCTCCTTGTGAAGTATTTGTAAGTACAAGTATTCCGTTTTCTTCATCTAAAACATCTGTAAAACTTGCAACGGGTTCGCTACCTAAATTCACGAATAAAGATGCATTATTTCCTACTAAATTAATTGTTACAGATCCTGCAGTTGTTAAACCTGAATTTCTTGGAATAAACTGCCATTCATTAGCAACACTATCAAATGACACTCCGTTACCAGTTAACGTTGTTCCTTCCAAATTTGGAATTACATTGATTGTTGTTGGAGTTTCATCATCTATACATAATTGTAAACCTGTTGGTTGTATTTCAAAATTCGGATATGCAATTACTTTTGTAAATGTAGCTTCTGCTGTACATCCGTTTTCATCTAAAATAGTTAGTGTAATACCAAAACTATTATTACCCGTTTGAGAAAGCTCAACTATTGGATTAAAGTTTTCTGAACTTCCTGTTTGTCCATCTGAAGATGCCCAAGTATAATTTATTCCGTTCGTATTTGTGTTTGGTGGCAAATTAGATTGAAGATTTGCTTCATACATCAGGGTTGTTCCTTGCCAAAAATAACGATCGGTGGTACCTTCTCCAATGCTTATTTCTTTTACTTCGTGAATCGTAATTTGTGCGTTGGTTTCTTGTCCGTCTTCTAAAAAACGAATGTTTTGTTCAAAAGATTGAAATGCTCCTCCTGTAATTATTAATGTTTCGTCTTGGATTTCTAATCCATCAATAGCTCCACCAGATATGGTAATTTCTCCATTAACATTCGTGAAATTTATTTCTTCAATTTCACGAATGTTAATATCAAAACAAAAAGAAGCTATAATACCTAATTCAGATGGTGTTAGTGTTTCAAAAACTATAGGTGTTATATTTATATTGTTTACACATCCACCTAGCGAAACTCTTAATTTTGGTGTTATAGTATTACTTTCATTAATTGGTAATGTATACCTATTTGTAAATTGATTATCATCTGGGTTTTGAGCTACAAAATTTCCATTTTCTAGGAAATCCCATTCATATACAATCTCATTGATTAACTCCTGATTCTCAAAACCAAGATTATTCAAATTCAGTGTAAAAGTTACTAATGCTTCTGTTTTATCATCATTATAATTAATAACTTCTCTAGTAACATTTAAATTAACTATTGGATAAATAATAATTTGTGCGTTGGTTGGTTGTCCGTTTTCTAAAAAACTAATTTCTTGATTGAAGGACTGAAAATCTGGTGCCGATATAATTAATTTTCCATCTTGAATTTCCAAACCATCTATAGCTCCGCCTGCTATGGTAATTTCTCCATTGATATTTATAAAATCTATTTCTTCAATTTCATTATTAAAATCAAAACAAAACATGGAAACTATTTCTAATTCTGATGGAACTAACGTTTCAAATTCTATAGCTTCAATTGGAATTACACTTGCACATGGTCCTAAAGAAACTTGTAATCTTGGTGTTATAATATTCGTTTCGTTAATTGGTAATGTGTAGGTATTTGTAAACTGATTATCATCTGGCGCTTGCTCTATAAAAGTACCTCGATCTGTATAATCCCAAGTATATTTTAGTTGATTTGCTAAATCGGAATTTTCAAAATCAGCATCTCCCCAAATCAGTGTAAACGTTACGTTTGCCTTACTTTTATCATTATTATAAACAATTGATGTTATATTGACACTAATATCAACTGCTGGATATACAATAATTTGACAATTGGTTGGTTCTTCATTTGCGGTAAACTGAATAACAGTTCCTAATAAACTTGGATCTATTTGGTGAACATCTAATTTTGTTTCTCCAGTAACTTCATCAACAAAAACGCCAGCATCAATACCTTCTGGAACGACTGCTTTAATTGCTGCATTTTCTGGTGTTACTGTAAATACTAACGGATCTACCAAAACATCTTCTTTTAAGCAAATACTTGGAACTGGCAAACTTAAAAACACAGGTTCTTTTGGAATAATATAGTTTATTGATGTTCCGTCTCCACAACAACGATATGGCAATGCAAAATCTGCAACAACAGTATTTCCTCCAACAATTTGTGTAGCTACTTCTTCATTCTCATCAAAATATGTTTTTCCAGCTTTTCCTATAATAGCCGGATTATGGAAGTAGATAAAGTTTTCTCCTTTATCTATTTTTTGATTGTTGATTTCAATTGTTACCGTTACTTCATCTGTAGTATCTATAGTTGCTTTTATAAATTCTTCTGCACCTGATCGCAACCATTTATTATTTAAAAATGTTACAAAGTTTTGTACCGTTTCTGGTAAATTTTTTCCTATTAAAACAACTTCATCTATAGGGTTTTGCGTTACACCAAATACATATTGTGGAATGAATGCAAAATTGGTACTTATGTATTTATCCCATAATTCTATTCTTCCTTCATCTCCATCTAAACCTTGATCGTCTATGTTTGGTTGTTCTAAAAATGTAAATGAAATTTTACTTGGTTGGTAAGCTGATTGTCCTGTTTCGCTTTCTTCCAAATACACCATTATAAAAGTTCCGCCTTCTGGCACACCTGCTACATGACGAACTCCTGGATGTTCTTTTATGTATTCTTTAAATTGTAACTGTGTTAAGATGCTTGTTTTTCTACTATTTAATTCGGCAACAATAATATCTAATTTTTCTCCTGAGCAGCAAATTGCCGACAAGTGTGTAATAAGTATTCCAATATCTTTTTTTAATTCGTCTGCAATATCAGACTGATCGTATTGTGCTTTGTATTTTTCATTTAGTTCGCAAATTTTTTCCAAAGAAGTATTAAAAGCATTTACTTTTGCTTCTGTTAAGTCTACCAAAGTGGTGGGTACTTTTGAAGAAAAATCATAGATATAAGCTAATATTTCTATCGGCTGACTAATAGCAATATCTTTTATTGATGGAAACTGATTCCATTCATCTGTGTCTACTAATGGCAAAATTTGCTTTTCTAATTCAGCTTTTAATTCTTCAGCAGATAAAACTCCTTTTTTATCTTTTAATATTTCATTTAAAACAGCTCCAATTGTTTTAGACTCTTTACTGATGCTTTCTTCTACATCGCGTGTTGTATTTGCATAATAATACATTTCTTCTAAATACGTATTTGCTTTTGAGTATTTAGCACTTGAATATATATCTGCAGTTAATCCATAATCTTTTGCAACTGTTTTATCTGGTGTTGCAGCTACAGCAGTGGTAACGTCTTTTATGTTTACAGAAGCATTTCCTCCAACATCTTCTGTACTAAAAGAGGATAATAATACTGTAGCCAAAGCTAGCGTACAGTTTAAATCTTTTTGCCAAAGTAATAACGACAATTGTAAATCTCTAAACATACTTTCGTATTCGTTTAGATTGATAGCATCGTTATATAGCGATAGTTTTAATATTTTAACATCGAAATTTAATCCGTAATCATTTCTTAGTTTTTGAACTTCATCTAAAGCCGTTCTGTAATTTTTTCCGTGAATTCCTTCAATTCTAAAAAAATTAAAATCGTCTATTCCGTATTTTAACGGCTCTTTTATAGCAGGATGATCCAACAAATTGGTTGTATGATAACTTAAATTTGTGGTTTGTTTTGAGTTTAACGTCTTCTTAAAATTCCAACTATTTAATAAGTTATTGGAAACATTATAATACGCAGGAACTGCTTTCTGACCTAATTTTGCTATTGATAATGATGGTGTTATTTTAGCCGCATTATCTGGAGCTAATAAGATATAATTGTTTACAAGTAATAAAACCCTGTCTAACAAATATTGTAATTGTTGCCAGTTTTCTTTGGATTTACCAATGATTGATGCTTCGTAAAACTGATGACGTAATTCATGTTCTGACGCGTTTATATTTAAACTACCTAACATAATATGTTTTGGAAATGAACCAATATTTGGACAACAATTAAAATTGATGTGCAACAACAATTCTTGTAGTTCATTATAGGTTGCCACAATATCTTTTAAAGCATCGTATCTGTATTGAAAATCTTGTAATGTATTGTTTTTTGTGGTTTCAAATAACACATCAAAATTATTCCCTAATTCTGTTTTTCCTGAGCGTTTTAGTATGTTATTTAAATCGGTTTTTATGGTTTCTTTTAAAGTTCCGTCTTCTAAAACATTTTGATAAATTTGTTTTAATTGAGCAAAATCCGATTCGTCTGAATTTTCGTTAATGGTAACAATATCTCTTGGAACTGCTATGTGATTTAATACTTCCGTTAATTCATACCAATTGTTATCTGTATAAATAGTGTCTTTAGCTAAGGTTGATTTTAAATCGTCTGTTTTTATTAATAAAACTCTTAGAGTGTTAATTTGTTCAATCCCTTGATTATCGCAGGTAAGTTTGTTACACAATGCATCTTCTTTTGAAAATTGCTCTAAATACAAAACCACAGCCATATTTTGTATTCCTGAAAAACTTGCCAAATCGGAATACGAATCATCTGGTGCAGTTGTATGCAATTCCCAAATATCAAATTGCTTGTTTTGAGAATCTAAAAACCTATCGTAATTAGCATTATCATCTTCAAACTTTTTATAAAAAGAAAACTTTTTTGATTCTTTATTTTTAGTAATCAAATCGAAAAACTGAACATAATCTCCATCTGTAGTTACCGCAGTTCCTTGAGAAATAGTTAAGCTAATAGCCGCAGTTTTATCGGAATTAAATAATGGTATTACTTGAAAACCACAAGCCAATCCAACACCACTTAACCCAACTCTTGATAAACGATCTTGATCATCAAAATAATCAATAAACGCATTCAATTGTTTTTCTGTTAACACCTGATTTGCATTAAACTTGCTGTATTCTGTAGTTATTTCATTTAGTTTTACGTTAGTTTCCATACCCGTTATGTTTTGGCTGTGCTAGTGAAAGCACTCTATTTTTTATGATTTATTCTTTTAACTTTGACTTCGCTCAGTTATCTTTTTTATTAATAATTTGAGTAATTATCCACTATCTGTAATAATTTAGATTCGTCAACCTGAACTTGTTTCAGGTTCTCATCATAACTGATACTGTTCAATAAAATGTGATTCTGAAATAAATTCAGAATGACGTGCTCCTATGATGTTATTACTTATAAAAATTTATATCGTTATCGCAAATGCTACGCTGTGAAATGAAGCTTTTAATTTTCTTTCATTTTCCAAGTGTTACATTAAACCTCATCCTCTTCTTTATCAAACTCTATATTTCCAAGACTCGATTGTCCGAGAATAATTCTTCCATCTAAAGCTTCTTCTTCGGCGCTACAATCTGTTAATCTTCCTACTGGATAAATCGTGTTTAATTGATGCATTGCATAAATTAAATTTTCTGTTTCATTATTATCTTTAGGTTGTTCTTGCGCCAAATTTGTTTTTGCTTTTAAATACTTTTTATATGCCAACTCAAAACCTAAAAGATCATTGGCGTCGTCTGCTACAATTCCTTTACGATCGCCAACCCAACAAATTCTTGGTAGTATATGTGCTGGTAATTCCTGACGGATTACATCTTCCATATAACGTCTAAAATCTGGATTTGAAAATCGATAGGTAAATCCTGGTAATACAATACTTACTCTATATGAATACGGATCAATCGTGCCACAATCTTCGCAATCGTCTGCACAAATTGGTAAAAAAGGAGTTGTTTCTTCTTGAACATTTACATCTGGTCTTAGTAACATATGTTCTACTAAAAACATTCCTTCTTCCGTAAACTCTTTTTTCATAAAGTCTATTAACTCTAAAAGCGCTTCTTTTAAATCTTTTGGCTTTTCATAATACTTATATTGCTTTGCGATAATATAATCCGGACTGCTTTTTGGCTCTTTTGGATTAATGACATCAAATGAATATTTAATGGGAGTATCTGGATTTGATGGATTTGTTTTGTGAATAGAAATAAATCCAATTCGCAATTCATCTAAATCTGTTGTTGCACTTTCAAAAGCCGCTTCAATTTCACTTACAGAAGTTTGTACAACTTGTAATGCTGCAAAATATAATTCTTCAACAGCTAAAGATACTGTTGCGTAATTTTCGGTTGCCGATAATACAATTGCTCCTTGATTGTTTTTTATTCTCCAACGATACACTGTAGCATCATTGCTATCAATTAAATCGTAAACCACGACATTTGATTGTGTTAAATGTCTTCTTCTTTCATTGGTAATTCCCATTAAACGGGCTAATCTTTTTTGAAAACCCGAAACATTAGTGGTATTCCATAAATTGGAATTTTCTTGTTGATGATAATTAAAAGCACTTCCTCTTTCGCTACTAATTACTTTATAATCTTTTAAAAAAGCTTCTTTGTTTGCCAATACAATTTCATCTGTTGCGCTTCCGTATAAGGCTTTCATGATAAACGTATATTCTCCAAATCGCTCGGCAAAACGGGCGATTAAATGATCTAGAATATCATTTCTTCTTGCTATATTATTGTCAAACTTATCTAACAATAATTTGGTCAATTCGTATTCGTTTGAATCTGGATATTCTGTTACCAAATCATCAAAGTCTTTGATGTCTTTTACCGCTTGTGTAAAGTAAGATCTTGTTTCTTCTCCACTTACAGAAAGCATAGTTTTTACTTGCGACAAGTGTTTGAAATAACTTGCCAATACCTGATCAAAAAAGGTTAAATATCCTTTTAATTGCTTTGCTTTTGATCTTCTTTCATCTGTTACGTGAACAGATAATCCTTCTTGACCAATTCCGTACGTATCTGGAAAATCGTTTTGAATGGTGGTATATTCTTCTGAATCAAATACAATTCCTTCTGGAATTGATAACACTTTATCTTCCTCTGAAAGTTGTTGTGCAGCTATAGCATCTTCTTTAATTTCTGCTAAATAACTTGCTGCTCTTGTATAATTTAAGTTCAGCGGTAAAAAACCTTTGCTAAAATTGAACGTGCTTTTTTCACAAAGTATCGGTTTTTTATCTGCATCAATACAAACAACCCATTTATTATCTTGTGCTAAATCATCGTTACAAAAGCCAACAGCAATATCTTTGATCAGTTTTACACCTTCAATATTCATGATGATTTTCATAATATCTGATAAGCGTACTTCTTTTCTTAATTCGGCATCTTTTAATTCATCATCATCTATAAATCCGTTTTCTAAAATTGGACCATCAAAAATAGCATCTGTTTTATAGCCTTTTTCTAATAATTGTGCTACCGAATAAAACTGTAATGAAGGCGATAAATAATTTTCTATTTCATACATGATATTTGCATATACCCATTCTTCATCAACTTCTGGATGTACTTCTATATTTGCACAAATAGCTATTTCTTGTGTAACTACTTCTTCAATATTAACTAAATCCTCACACAAATTTCTATTGGCATGATATATTGTTTTAATTGCCTCAAATACTTCTTCCTTTGTATAACCTTCTTCTAAATCCACTAATAAAGTATACAGTCCTTTTAAAGTGAATTCCTTTTTAAATTCTGATGAAATTTCTTCAAAATCTTGATACGAAAGTTTGTTGTTTTTACAATCTACATGTACTGTTTTTTCATACTTTCTTAACCAACAATTCTTCACACCATCTAAATCTATAAACAGTTTTCTATAATCTAATTGGTTTACGGGTTTCGTTGGAAAAATTTCAGCTGCTTTATAAAACTGTTTTTGTATAGAAAGATCAGCATCTTTTGAAGCTAATAAGTTTTCTAATGGAGTTTCCATGCGCATTCCCAAATCGGTAATGGCATAACATAGCATTTCTAAAATGGTAATTCCAGGATCATGCGAATTAAAATCTGTCCATAATTTTCCTCCCAATTTTTCTAGATAAGAAATGCCTTCTTTTCTTAAAAAATGAAAATCTAAATCATCATTAGTAGATACATTTTTTGGAATGGTGATATGTTCGTTTATAGCTGACATGTTTGTTCTATGATTTCTTTAGTTCCTTTACAAGTAGTTAATACAGTGCTTACTGCATGTTCTTTATGTGATACTAATATGGATTTAGGATCACTTGGTTCTATTTTATAAATAGCAGCATCGCCATTCATTTTTACATTTTGCAAATAATCTACATACGGCAGTTTTTCCATATAATCGATCAATACACTTTTATGTAACTGTACGCCAAATGTTACTTCTTTGGTGTCGTCAAAAGCCCAAGGAGATAAAAATTTGGTGATATCTGTTTTTAGTTGTTCTTTATAAAAATTCTCATCATAACCTTCATAAAATTGTACTTCTAAATCTATTTGTACTTCTTCATAATTTGGATTGATGACCAAAGCATCTACCCAATACGTATTTAATGAATTTATAAAAGCAGTAATTGTATTTAATGTTGCCATACTTACTCTTGGTTGAAACATGTCAAATACATTTTTATTTACGGTATCTGGCACTACAATTAAGGTTACATTACCTGCTGATGAAAAACTGGTTGCTGATGTATGATTTAAACATTTTGCTTTATAGATTTCTGGAAATTCTTGTAAAATCAAATTCTCATAATCCCAAAGCGTAATGGCTCTGTTTTTGTGACGTAGGCGTTCGCTAATTCTTCTGTAAAAATTATCATCTGTTTCTTCTTGACTTCCGCCAAATGCATTATAAGGTTGAGTAATACTTTTTACCTGCGGAATACGCGTGATCATTTTTTTAATGGTTCCGCTTGGTAAACCATCTTTTAAATGACTTACTTCGTTTTCATTATTTTTAAACGTGGTTAACACTGCTTGTGCATGAATATCAATTACTTTACAAACTGCATCGTACGATTTATTCATTCTGGCGCGCAACCAAACATATCCTTCTGGCAATAATGTATTATCGTTGGTTGCTTCTCTTGGAATAGAAAATTTTACAATACCTGATTTTAAGAAATTATCCGTATTGTTTGCAATCGTATGCTCTTCTAAACTTTTCCATTTATTATCGCAAAGAATTGACCAGTTTATCTTTTCATTTTCATCGAAACTTGGTACTAACGGATTTTCACTTCCTTCTAAAACCTGAATTAATAAGGATACATTTTGTTGCGCGACTACATTTTCTAAGCCAATAAATAAATGTCCGCCTAAACAGTATCTCGGAACTAAAAATGTTTGAATGATATCGGTATCAAAAATCTCACGAATATTCTTTTCCTCTTGCTGGTATTTTTTAATCGCATAATTTTCTTCGCATTGCCCAAACGGATGTTCGTGAAACAATTGAATTCTATTTTCTTCTTTGGTTGCTTCGGATAAAACCAAAGTTTCTTCAGCTATATAGTCTACAGAAATACTTTCTATTAAAGGAATATACGGTTCGTTTGGTAAATCAATTGTTTTATCTTCTGAACTGATGGCCATTGCATACAAGCGCGGATATAAATCGTGTAAAAAAGAATCTTTTAATGATAATTGTACAGCTTCTGCTTTTGCTATTCCATAGGCATTACTTGTATTCTCCGTTGCAATATTTGCTGTGTAAATTATTTGTTGATCATCTCCAGTTCCTATAGTTTCTTTTGTGAATAAATCAATAACTACATCATTTATTTCATTTGCTTCTCCAGCTGCATGAATTACTCTTTTTTCTGCTTTAAAATGAGTTTCGTCGGCAACAATTAATTGTTTTGCTGAATTATCTTTACCCAATTCGGTTGCATACGTTTCAATAGAAGTATAGGATGATTTTTGTACATAACCTTCATACCAAGTTGTAAAGTCATCTGGTGTATTTTTCCATTGTAAGTTAATGTTGAAGTTTGTCCATTTTTTCTCAAAAGTCTCTGTATAATTCACCGAAAAATTTGATCCTTTTATTGGACGTGTAGTAAACGGATTGAAAGGTTTTTTTGTTTTTAAAACTCCGTTATCGTTTTCAACAACCGCATTTTTCACACCTGTTACATTGGTGTTTATTGTAATTTCTTTAACCGTATTTTCTGCTAAAAATTTATAGAAGTCATATCCTTCATCTTTAGAAATATCAAAGACAAAACGCACCAACGGATCTGTTGTATTATATTTTTCAAGTAAAATTTCTGAATTATAATTTGTTAACGCAGCAACATCGTGTCCTAAATGAAACGTAAAACGCACTTCTTTTTCAAAGTCAATTGAGTCATCATTTACTTCATTGATGTATGTTAATTCTGGTTCAATCCATTTTTCTGCTCCACTTGCATATAACTTTATGCAATCGATTAAATTATTTGCTTGAAATGTATCGTCTCCAAAATTAGTATCAAAAATAATTGTAAGCACTACTTTTCTATATCCTTCTTTTAATGCTAATATTGGTGATGCTATTGAAAAACCAGCAACAGCATTTTGTAATTCGGTTCTATTTTCTTCTTCTGAAGAATATCCAAAAGGATACCAATACGGGTCTTCATCTGATAAAGGCTCAGCAATTCCATCAGCAGTATTGGCACTAGCGCTAATTTTAATTTCTTTAATTAATACTTCATCATCGTTAAGATATGTACTATTAAATACGTTTTTTATAGCACCTACTTTTGTTTTATTTACAATAATTTCTTCATCAGTTTCATAAACTAACTGATTTCCATCTGAATCTTTTTTTGCATCTAAAGCGGTTTCTTTTTCTATTTGTTGTTCTGTAATTTTTTTAGCTATTTCAAAAACCACATGCGCTTGATCTGGAATTGGTGCTTTTTTATCTACTTGTAAAATTTCCTTATAATAAAAATCTAAATGTCTTTTAGTGATGTTATTAAATCGTTCTTTTGAGAATTCTAACAATTGTAAAAAGCACACAAAAAGTGTTAGATGCGGCGTTAATTCAGCTTCTTTAGTAAACTGATTAATTGCTTCAGAAATACTTTCTTTTAACTTATCATACTCTCGTGTTCCTCGATATGGAATTTCATCTGTCGTTAATTTTTTAAAGAAATTTTTCCAATTTCCAGTAGCTTCTTCAGAATTACTTGTTGAAAAATACTTTAACTGTTCTGAGAAATTATACGCAAATAAAATCCAATCTTCAGTCGTAAAATCGTGCAGATCGAAATTATCAGGATCAAGCGCTGTTATATAACGCTGCTCTTGTCCTGTTCCGCTTCTTGTTAATATGCTTGAAATGATTTCACTCATGATTTTTCTAGTTTATATCGGTTCCTTCACCTTTGTAAAATGGAAATACAACATTGGTTCTACTATTGGTCGCTCTAATTCTGTATGCTATTTTTATGATTAATTGTCCTTCTAAAGGATCTGTTTCTGAAACATCAATTTTTATCACATCTATTCTTGGTTCGTGATATAAAATTGCAGTTTCAATTAATTCTTTTGCGTAGGTTATTAAAGTTCTATCTAGTTTTTCAAACAATAAATCTTGCAAATTGCAACCATAGTTTGGTAATAAAACGCGTTCACCTAAACGGGTAGTTAACAAGATTTCTAAACTGCTTTTGATATCTTCTTCCTCAGAAATCATGACTACTTGATTTAAGTCTTCTGAAAATTCTGGTGGAAATCCCCAACCTATTCCTAAAAATGATTTTTTATTGTCCATTTTATTATCCGATTAATACTGTCATTTCTCCTAAAACAATAGTTCCTCCGTGCGAAGTACTATCGCCCATTCTTGCGGCTGGCATTCCGCCAATTAAAACCGTTCCCGATCCTGCAACAATACTATCTGGCGGACCTGTACATGTTGCCATATCACCAACTCTTGCAGCTGGCATTCCACCAATTAAAACCGTTGGTTCTCCTGCTGGTAAAATTGGTCCGCCTACATGCGGAATAGTTCCTGTTACCATTGGACAAACATGCATGTCTGTTACTCTTGCTGCTGGATTTCCCATTTTTTTTATTTTATTGTTGTTCTCTGGCTTCGACAATGCTCAGCCACCATTTATTTTATATATGTTGTTCCCTGAGCGGAGTCGAAGAGTAATTTCTTAGTTTGGGCTTCGACTCCGCTCAGCCACCAAGCTTTCTTATTTATTTCTTTTTTCGGTGATTGAGCGGAGTCGAAATCACAATTCCAAAAACATGGCTTCGACTCCGCTCAGCCACCAACAACTAGCTACTAATTAATTTGCACTAATGCCCCTTTTAATACTGCAATTGCACTTGTGGAAACTTCTGCTCCTGCGCTTCCTTCTGCTTTAAATTCTGCATTGGCAGCAATACTTACGTTGGTTCCTTCAATATTCACATCTCCAGAAGCTTTTATAGAAATATCTCCTGCACTTTCCATTGAAATCCCATCACTATTTATGGTGATAATATTTGAGTTATCATCTTCAATAGTAATTGCTCCTTCATCTTCATCTAAAGAAATTATTTTACCTGCTGGTGTTTCTATCGTGATGATTTTTTTATCATCATCAAACAACACTTTTAGTTCACTTCGGGTAATAATTCCTTTTTCGTGATTGTCATCTTCCGCAGTAATTGGTGATGGTTTTGCACTACTATGCAACATGCCTAAAACAATGGCATCATTCGGATCTTGATTGATAAAACCTACAATAACCTCATCACCTAATTCTGGTCTAAAAAATATACCTCTGTTTTCTCCAGCATCGGGTGAAGAAACTCTGCACCAAATTCCTTCTTCTTCATTATTAATAATTGGAATCTGAACTAAAATTCTATCTTCTCCATCTGGATCTTCTTCTAATTGCGATACAATTCCTACTTGTAATCCTTGAATTGCAGGTAATAAACCTGATGCTGGTTTTGCTGAAACTTCAAAGGTTTCTGAAAACCATTTGGTTGACAATCCAAATTGTGCATTAGCAACCCAATTTCCTTCAGAAATTATATGTTGCACTCCTGTGATGTATACGTTTCCATTAAATCGGTCACCAACGCCTTCAAGTTTTAAAATTGTATTTGGTTTTACTGCCGGAATTCCTTGAAACTTTATTCTTCCTCTTACTTTTGCTAATTGTTGAAATAACCATTTGGCATCTGCCCAATCTTGTAATTCAGTATCTGTAACCGCGCCTCCGTGTCGCAATTCTAAACTTTCTAAGCCGATAACTTCTGTTAAATCACCCGAAGACAAATTTCCGTTTAAACTTATATTCGGATCTTTTCCTTCTATTTCAATAATTTCTTGATCGGCATGATTCCAGCCATAAGCTGCTACTTTTTGTACTTGATGACGTGCATCTATTTCAGCATCAAAATCTAATAATGAACCACCAAAGGTTACGGTTTCAATTTCTGATTGTCCAACATCTGGTTTTGCAATCTTTATGCTGCCATCATCTATAAAACATAATTTCCCATTCGCTTGCGCTCTTGAGATTATAAAATCCCAGTCAGATGCATTGTATTGCACCAATTCTGGATGCGTATGATTCGTCGCTTCCACATCCGCAGAAAGACCATATGCTCCAATAATTTCTTCAAAAATGTCGCTGTCTGAACTTTCATAGAAATACTTGCTTTTTCTACCAATTGTCATTTTTACAGCTTCGTCTTTACATTCAATAACAAGCTGAGAAGAATTGGCTCTAATGCGCAGGTTATGTTTGATTACAATTCCTTTAAAAATGGTTTCTTCATCGGAATGATATCCTGCTGTTATTTCTATTTCTTGACCAGGAATTAACAAATCTTCATTACTTAATTTAAAATCTCTGCTTGATGGATCTCCGTCTATTAATACAATATTGGCTGTTGGTATTTTATTGACTTCTTTAGAGACCGCAATATTTTTTACCTCATATTGTTTAGACAGTTCTTCACCAGCAATAAGAATTTTAAAAGTGACTAAATCGGCACTTTTTGAAGTTTGTATGACACCTGTATTATTCATCTATGCGTATTTTTTTAAGGGTGGAAAAAATAATTCTTGACCTGGTTTTAATTTTCTAAAACCAGCAATGTTATTTGCTTTGGCTACTTCTAAATAATATTTAGAATCTCCATAAATACGATGACACATTAATGCTAGCGTATCTCCTGCTTTTGCTTTTCTATAGTGTGTTAAATCTGGTGATTGATTATTTTCTCTTGCAACACGTAAATCATCATCTATAGTTCCTTTTACTTTTAGTTTTGCGTTAGCTCTTAGTGGAGTTCCATCTGGAGAAAACAATCTATATTCTATTCCTAAATCAACCAATGAACCTTTAAACAGCAATGCTCCCCATTTTATCATTAGATAATTTGGTTTGTGTTCGTCTCCACTATAATCAAATACAATACTCTTAAAAGCTTCTATTTTATCAATAATTCCATCTGTATAATTAGCTTCTCCATCAATAACTCCAGAACTATCAAATAATAAATCTAAGTCTAGTTCTTGTGGTGCTATTTTAGAAAATTTGGGTTGTGCTCCACTAGTTCCTTGTCCTTGTTGTTCTGTATATTCTGGTTTATATGCCACCATATACTTCTCAGGATTTACCAAGGTTGTAAACTCTCCATCTGCTACTTCAGCATTAAACTTTTCATCTGAATACGCTTTTATTACTAGTTTTTTTAATTCTCCTTGACTCATATCTTTCAATTATCATTTATTAGTAACCAGTTATCAATTGATTATTGATAATTGTTTACTGACAACTGTTTTAAAGTTACCGTTGTTTTTGTCTTTCTAGAATATCCATTACTTCTTCTACGCAAGCAGATACTATTGCTGCAGTATTACTGTTTTTTGCGCTACTTGATTGTCCTTGTGGCTCTGATTTTTCATCTACATTAATTTTAATGTGTAATTCTTTTATAGTAATTGCCATATTATGCTACTTTAAAATAAGTATAGGTTAGTTCTAATGTTTCTATAACCAATTTGCTTTCTTCAGCATTAAAATCACCAACATTCCATTTCACTGGATATGCACGTATAATATTCCAAGTTTGTAATGCTTCATGATTTTCATCTAATAACATTACTGTAATATCTAAAGGTTCAATTTCAAAATTCTCTAGTGCTTTTTTACACCATTTAATAACTTCTGAATTTACTAGTAGTCCTCGTTTTAAAACTAAGTTTGGAAATTTAGATCGTACTGGTATTTTATATTTGAACCTGTTTTCTCCACCTTCAGCTATTTCTTCAGTTTCAAGATCTACGGATAGACCTGAAACTGATTGAAATGAATTGTCTGAGTCATTTGTAGAAAGACTTTCAAAAGTTACTTTAAAATGAAAACCTACTGGTGGATGATACTTTTCCATTATATCATCTGTAATTTTTCAATAGCCCACTCTGCAGTTTCAATTGCTATTTCGTTACCATCAGCTTTTAAATCTGTTGGACTTACTTTAGTTATATAAGCATTAGTTGCTTTCCAGGTTACAGCCGGATCTCCATTTTCATCTAACAATTGAATGGTAAGATCTCCACGAAACTGTTCGCCTCCTTCTTGGAAATAAACTGTTTTTGCCCATTGTGTATAAAACTGCTTGCTTTTGTCTACAAAAGTTCCGCGTTTCATTGTTATATTACTATACTCAAATAAACCTGGTTGTTTTGATTTATGATATTCTTTATCTGCTCCTCCTCTGTACTCAATAATTTTATTATCAAAACTTAACCCAGAGACTTCTGTACAATTAAACTTTGTATCTCCATAAGCTACTTCAAAAGAAAACTTAGGAATTGGAAAAAATTCTGCCATGATTTTTAATTTTAATGTTTTTAAATTTTAGATAGTTAACTATGCTTCTTGCATTTTATGTGAGAACTTTAGAATGATAAATTCTGCAGGACGTACTACTGCCATTCCTATTTCAATAATCATATTCCCTTCTAAAATGTCTTGTGCGGTCATTGTTTCTCCTAAACCAACATTTACATAAAACGCTTTTTCTGGTGTTGGTCCTGCTAATGCTCCTGATCTCCATTGTAGTGTTAAGAAGTTATCAATCATTGCTTTTACACGAACCCAAGTATTTTTATCATTAGGTTCAAAAACAAATTGTTCTGTAGCTTTTTTAATTGATTCTTCTGCCATATTAAAGAAACGTCTTACAGAAACATATCTCCATTCATTATCGTTTCCAGCTAAAGTTCTTGCTCCCCAAACTAAATTTCCTTTTCCTACAAATGTTCTAATTGCATTGATAGATTTACCTGCATTTTCATCTACATTTAATCCTTGTTGATCTTCATGAGAGATTTTAAGTGATGGTTCTATAACATAATTCAGACTTACATTTGCTGGTGCTTTGTGCACACCTCTATCTGAATCTACTCTTGCATAAACTCCAGCCATAGCACTACTTGGTGGTAATTCTAATGCTAAATTTCCTATTTCAGCTTTCACTAAATTGTACAAAGCATCATTTTCTGTTTTAAGAGTTGCTAATGTTTTTACATCTGCACTTCCACTTGCGGTTGGCAAATTGTCTATTAAATCTTTCAATGCTCCTGAAGCAATTAAAGTTGTTATTTTAGCTACAATAGAATCTGCAGATGCATCATGTATTCCTAAAACTCTTTGTAATGAAGGATCGCTTGCTGTATCTGTAGAAATTTCATTTAAAACTTTCGTTTTTGTATCATCATCATTTAAACGATCAACAACTTTATTTAAATCTAATTCTAATGTTTCTAATTCATTGGTAATCCAAGTATCCAAAGCATTCGCCTCTGCTATTGCAGTTTCATCTGTTCTTGCTAAATCTACAGTATTGTCCAATGTACTTTTAAGCGAACTTATATAGTTTTTAATACTATTAATTTTTATCGCCACATTAACAATTTCTGCAACTGCATCAGCATCTTCATCTGGTCCTACAATTGCATCAACCGTTGTTGCAAGTGTTTCTATATCTGTTAATAATGTTGCTAAATCTGTAGTGTCAATCGCATCTGAAACCACTTGAACTTCAGCTTGTAGGTTTCTTGGTGATGAAGATGTTATGGTTACATTTGTTTGAGACTCATCATAACTATAATCTAAAATCGTTTTTACAAAAGGAAAATATGCTGCTCCGTATTTTAGATAATCTTTCTCAGAATCAATTTTTCCTCTTAAAAGATCTACATTAGGAAAAGTTCCTCCTGATGCACTTGAATCATATGTTCTTGTATCTATAATTGTAAAACGATCTTGTAATTCTTTACATTGTGTTAAAGCAGATTTATACAATCCGTAAAAAGTAGTATCATCTGTTAAAGCTGTTGCATCAGGAAAAACCAATAAAGTTACCTCATCCACTTTTCTTACTTCTGCCAAGCCGTCGTTAAAATCTGAATCTCCCGTAATTGCTATTATTTTAACATCATCAGCATCTAAAAGTCCCGTTTCTCCATATCTTCCTACAGAAGTTATGTAACAAGGTCCTCCTCCATTTGCAAAATATAATTGCAAACTATAATACATTAAAAATGGAGATTTACTTGGTCCACTTGGTGCTTCCGCAGATACACTTCCATCTTCAATAGTTACCGCTATATCTGTTTCTGGTTTTGCGATTCCAAAATAGGTTTCGTATTCTAACATTGAAGTAATACGAGTAGGATTACCTTTTAAGTCTCCTTTTACTTTTTTTGTTGCCTTTTCTGTATATCCAATAAATGCTGGAATTGCTGTTTGCACTTGAGCTACAGACGGTGGGAATTTTACAATTTCTTCTATGTAAACTCCTGGTGTTGAGTAAGCCATAATTAATAGTTTAAATTTTAGTTATATAAATATTTCTGAATAATAATTTTCCGATTCTTTACTAATACTCTGTATCGTTGGGTTGGGGAAAAAAAATGTAGCAGATGGTTGAGGTGTAACATCTGTTTTACTAATATCTACACGTCCGTTTTTGGTTAATGGTTGCTCATCGTTAGTTACCATTATTTGATTTTCAGAATTTTGGTTGTATCTCCAAAATGTTTTTTTATTTTCTAAGTAAACCTTAAAATCAATTTCTTCACTTAACAAGCATTGTTTTGGAAGATCAAAAAGCCCTGTAGATTCATCTTCTGTATTTAATATTTCTGTAAATTCAGTGCTATTATCTCCAGATATTTTTAACTGAATCACACCTATTATTTTACTATTCTTCAACATAGTAACAGACTGATTTAAAGCATCAAAAACTTCTTGTTCTTCTTCATTTAATACTGTTTTTGCTGTAACTTTGGCTTCTATTGCATCAATTTCATCTGAATCTATATCTGCTATTGAAACTCTTTTAGGGGCAGTAGATACGAACTCACTTTCTTTTTCTAATTCGTACAACAGTCGTCTTGTTTCTTTGGTTGAGATTAAAAAACTGTCCCATATTTCAATTGCTGAAGTTGCATCAAAAACATTATTTGCAGATGAGCTTATGTTAGAGAGGTAATACAATTGGTGTTCTCTCTTATCAATACAATCTGTATAATTTCCGAAGAAGTTATCTGTAGCTTTAATATAAAATGTTAATACTAAATCGTCTGATAATTCCATAATTGGACTGTATCGTTCTAAAGTTTCAATACCATCTTTAGTAGCTACTTTTAATGTAGATGCTAAAACTCTAATTCCTTTATTATGGTTTCTTATCAGTAATTTATAGTTCTTAGCAATTTCTTTTGTTTTTTTATTTGGTCTAACTTGAAGGAACTCTTTAATTTCATAATTCTTTTCAGCATCTTGTTTTTCTTCTGTAGAAAGTTCATCTGCAGGATCAATTGCATGAAATTTTTTTACACCTCTATCTAAAAAATAGGCATGTAACAAATTCATATTAAAAAGTGTCTTGTATACCATTAATTCTTGATTATTGCGTTTTTATTAACTTCTGAAATAACTGCTCCTTCTTTAGTAATCATATCTCTTTCGATTTCTAATAATGTTATCTTGTATAATACTGATGGATATTGTTTGCCTCCTAAGGTTCCCCAAATAAAGTTCAGCTCTTCAAAAGTTGGTGTATACAGCTCCGTAATGAATTTAAAATTGGTAATATTCTCTACTCCATCTACATTTTCATAGTTAGAATTTGCTTGTGTAAAGACTTTTTTACCTTGAAAAAACTCAATAACTTTTGTTAAACTTTTAAGAGATTCTGTATATGTAGCCTTATTAAGGCTAAAAAGAGTGAATAGATTTAAGTATACTTTTGAATTTTTATATCTAACTGAAGTTCCATTAACTTGATTGTTACGGATGTTTTTTAACGTAAATTCTTCTTTAATGTTAATTAATGACAATGAAATATCTGGAAAACTACTTGAAGTATTTTCCGAATTAGCATCTGCTATATTAGCAAGAGCCACAGAATTTTCGTTGAGGTAATCGTTCAATTCCTCTACAATGATTTGTAGAATTTCATAAATCATTTTAGTAGTTAGTTTAGTTTAGACTATCCAAAACTACTTCTGAAATCATTAATTTCTTCCAATAAAAAAACGGTTTTTAAAATGTGTTTTTCTTTTATTTTATTTAGGATTTATATTCTCTTAAAAAAGGGGAATTACCTTATTGAAATTCTAATTTATTTTGTAAAAACCTACTATTAAAGAATATTACATTTTTTTATCAATGAAATATTTTTTAAAACAAGAGAGAATAATCTTCAAAAACAAATGTACTTTACACCTTATTAAACTAATATTCGAATCACTAATTATAAAAAATTACGATTAATAATCCTCTTCTAAGGAAAAAGTATCCTCTCTTAATCAAACCTTTGTGAAACAAATTAATTAACATAAAAAAAGAAATCTAACAAGTGTTAAATGTTTAATATTAAACATTTTAAAGTTATTTTAGTTAATTTTAAACTAAGTTAGGTAAGTTAAAATATCGTAAGTTTTTAAGCATTAAACTTATTTTATTTCATTTTATTAACATAAATTTAACATTTGTTTCGTGTTTTAACATTTTTTTTTCTCTAAAATTGTGCAGGCATTTAGACAACCCTAGTCTAAAAACATTCGCTTTAATTGTGGAAATATCTCATGTAACTGAGAGCGGCGAAGCCATGCCTAAAATGCTATATCAAACAAACTAACTAAAAAATTTATGAATTATTCTAACGGATGGCATGTCCTATATGTCAAATCTCGTTGGGAAAAGAGAGTCTATGAATCTTTAAAAGAAAATGAACTAGAATCTTTTTTACCACAACTACACGTTTTAAAACAATGGAGTGATAGAAAAAAACTTATTTTAAAACCATTAATCCCTTCCTATGTTTTTGTTTACTTAAACTCACTAAAAGAATTTCACAAAGCACTCTCCATTAACGGAGCATGTTCATATATAAGTTTCGGAAGAAACTATGCTCATGTTACGGAAAAGGAAATAGGTGCATTAAAATGTTTGGTAAATGATGAAAACATTAAAGTTTTAGACATTGATCAAAACATACCAAAAAAAGGACAAATTAAGAAAATCGTCTCGGGGCCTTTAACAAATTTAGACTGTGAAATCTTAAAAGTAAATAACGAAAATAAAATTATTGTAAGAATTGATTCGTTACAACAAAACTTCATCGCAACAGTTCCGGCTAATTATCTTTATGAAATTCCAGAACTAGCATCATCTAACTAACTTTTTATCCAAAATTACATTTTTAAAATGCAAATAGAACTGTATAGCTACAGGACTCTAAATGAAGTCTTACGCTCAAAATCTAACGAAACAGAAAAAGGAATTAGGTTCATAAAAAGTAGCACTGAAGAAGATTTTATTTCTTTCGCTAATTTTTACACCCAGGTTTTAAAGTACTTAGGCAACATCCAGAATAAAGAAAATTTAAGCAAAGGAGATGAAGTTATTATTTATGAAGATGATAATCATAAGTTTTTAATTGGATTTTGGGCTTGTTTATTAGGTGGATATATTCCTGTTCCTTTATCTATTGGAGGCAAAGAAGAACATAAATTAAAGTTTTTTAGAATTTGGAAAAACTTAACGAATCCTAATCTTTTTTCAACAAAAAAACAATTGGATAAGTTATTGTCTTTTGGGATTGAAAAAGAGTTAATAGAAAAACAAGACGTTTTAAATAACCATTTTTTTGACTCATCAACTGTTTTTGATAACGAAACTATTGGAGTTCCTGCAAAAATAGAAGCAAACGATCTAGCTTTTATACAATATTCTTCTGGTTCTACAGGTAATCCTAAAGGAGTAATGTTAACACATGAAAATTTAATTCATAACGCTTATGATATTGCTGATAAGTTAGAAATTGTAAAAGAAGACAACTATATCTCTTGGATTCCTCTTACACACGACCTAGGAATGATTGGCTTTCATTTAGCAGCTACATCAGTAGCAGCTAATCAATTAATTATGCCTACTAATTTATTTATTAGACGACCTTTATTGTGGATGAAAAAAGTTGATGAACATAAAGTTACTAAATCTTCTTCTCCTAATTTTGGATATCAATATTTCTTACAATCTTATAATAGAAATACAAATGACTTTAACTGGAATTTATCAAGTTTACAAATGATTATTAATGGAGCGGAACCTATTTCTTCAAAAATATGTTCCGATTTTATTGCTGCATTATCTAAATATAAACTTCCTGAAAACTGTATTAAACCCTGCTATGGTTTAGCAGAAGCTTGTGTTGGTGTTACTTTTATCCCTCTTGAATATTCTGTAAAAAAACATTACGTAAATAGAAATTCTCTTTCTATAGGAGATGTTATCAATTTTGAAAATAATTACACAGAAGGAAAAACATTAGAGTTTATAAATGTTGGTACACCTTTTTCAAGCACAAAGGTTATTATTAATAATGAAATTGGAGAATCTTTAGGTGCTAATAAATTAGGTTTTATTGATATTAAAGGTAAAAATGTAACAAAAGGATATTATAAAAACCCTGAAGCTACGAATCAAGTATTTGTAAAAAATGACTGGTTACGTACTGGAGATCTTGGTTTTTTGTGTGAAGATGGTTCTTTAGTAATTACTGGAAGACACAAAAACATGATTATTCTTCAAGGACAGAATTATTATGCACATGATATTGAAAACATTATTATTGGAACTGCTGATATTTCTCTTGGGAAAGTAGCAGTTTGTGGAATCTCAGGTAACGGAGAACAACAAGAAAAATTATTGGTTTTTGTGTATTATAAGAAAAAAGTCCCAACTTTTATAGATACTTTAATTGCCATACAAGAAAGAATTTCTAATGCTTTGGGTATTATTCCTGAAGTAATTATTCCTGTAAGAGAAATTCCAAAAACTACAAGTGGTAAAGTGCAACATTCTTTTCTTTTAAAGAAATATGAGCAAGGCGATTTTGATAACACTATAAATGATATTAATAAAACAATTGTTGATCATACGATTGAAGACTGGAAGTCATCAGTAAACCCAGTAAAGTCAATAAGTTTTTGGTTGGAAAAACAATCTAAACAACTGCTTCATTTAGCCGATTTCAGTTTAAATTTAAATGCTCCTCTTTCTGATCAAGGATTTAAATCTATTCATGCATTGCAATTAAGTCAGATTATAAAAACAAGATTGGGCATTATGGCAACACCAACAATTTTATATAAATATCCTACAATTTATAAGCTATCTGAATATATATATGAACAGCTATTTAATAACGAAAAAGAAAACTCTCTAGAAAAAAGTTTACCAAAAGATGATGCTATTTTATTAAATGAAATAGAATCTCTTAGCGATGAAGATATTTCAAAAATATTAGAACTCTAATTACTTTTAAAACTTAAAAACACCACTTCCTGCAATTAAAGTTTAAGTAGTAAAACTATTACTTACTTTCTACTATCCAAACCACTTAAGAGATGAACTCAAAAGAAGAAGAACGATTTAATAATTTAAGTCCGTTAAAGAAAGCCTTATTCAAAATTGAAAAATACAAAACGGAGTTAACTCGTTTAAAAACAGAAAACAAAAGCGAAGATATAGCCATAATTGGTATCGCTTTAAACTTTCCTGAAGCAAAAACACCTGAGCAATTTTGGAACAATATTATTGATAAAAAAAACACAATTTCTTCCTTTCCTAAGGAGCGAAAAGAACAATTAAATAATTACTATAAGAGAAAGGGTATTTCAATTGAAAATATAGATTTTCAAGAGGCTGCTTATTTAGATACTATAGATAATTTTGATTATGAATTTTTCAAATTCGCTCCTTCTTCAGCTATTACTACGCACCCACTACATCGCTTGTATTTAAACACTTCTTGGAGAGCGTTAGAAGATGCTGGGTATTTAAATTCATCTAATAAAAAAGTAGGTACCTTCTTTGGATCTTCTGGTGATATTACCTATTCTCAATATTTAGATATTGTTGAAGAATCTGATAATCCAATAACTTCAGCATCTTTAACAGGCAACACAAACTCAGTTGCTTCTAGTAGATTATCTTATTTTATGGATTTAAAAGGGCCAGCTGTTTCTATAGACACTGCATGTTCATCTTCTTTAGTTGCGGTACATCAAGCCTGTAATTCTTTACTAAATGGAGAATCAAAAATAACAATTGCTGGTGGTGGAAAATTAAATTTATTGCCAGAAAAAGGAAAATATGATGTTGGTTTTGAATCACCAACAGGAACAACAAAACCTTTTGATATTGATTCTGATGGCGCTGGTATTGGAGAAGGAGTTGCAGCTGTAGTATTAAAAAAATTAAGTAATGCTGTTAGAGACAACGACAAAATTTATGCAGTTATCAAAGGAACTGCAATTAATCAAGACGGAACTTCATCTGGAGTTGTTGCACCAAACCCAAAAGCACAAACTGCAGTAATAAAAGAAGCTGCAAAAAAAGCAAAAGTTGACTTAAACACAATAAGCTTCATAGAAACTCATGGAACTGGAACACAATTAGGTGATCCTATAGAGTTCCAAGGTTTAAGTGACGCTTTTAAAAATAGTTCTCAAAAACAATTTTGTGCTTTAGGTGCTGTAAAAAGTAATATTGGTCATTTATTTGAAGCTGCCGGAATCGCTGGTTTAATAAAAAGTGTATTGGCATTACAAAACAAAGTCATTCCTCCTTCTATAAATCATACCGAAGCAAATAATAATATAGACTTTGAAAATTCTCCTTTTTATTTTAATACAGAAAAAAAAGATTGGGAAACTGAAAGTGTAAGAAGATGTGGTGTAAGTTCTTTTGGAATAAGTGGAACCAATGCTCATGTTATTTTAGAGGAATATAATGAACCCGAAAGAACGGAAGAATCTACTGATGAATTAGCCTTATTCACACTAAGTGCACACACTAAAGAAGCTCTGGATATTTTAATTAATGATTACAAAAAATGGATATCTAAATATAGATTTAGAGAAAATTTAAGTAATACTTGCTATTCAACTAACAAAAAAAGTGGTGTTTACAATTGGCGCTTTGGAGTTTTAGTTGGTTCTATTAATGAATTGAAAGAAGCTTTAAGAAATCCAGAAAGTTTTATAACATCAACTGAATTTTCATATAAAACTCACGAAAGTCTTATTCCAGAAAACAAAGAAGCTATTCTTAATGATTTTAAAAAAGGAGCTATTATTTCTTGGAGAGATTATTATAAAGGTAAAAAATATAAAAATATAACACTTCCTAAATATCCCTTAAAAGCTGTTTCTTGTTGGCCAAAATTTGAAAAAGAAGTAACCATAGAAACAGTTTTACGAAAAGAAGAATCGACCATTGAAACCGCCAATGAAAGTTTAAATTATTATAAAGTTTTTGAACAGTTATCTACAATGATTTTTGCTGATACTGGAATTAAATTAACCCAAGAAATGTCTGATGAAGGTTTATTTGATTTAGGTATAGATTCTATTATCATTTTACAATTCATCCAAACCATAAAAAAACAATATGGAGTTATCCTAGAAATGGGACAATTCTATGAATCGGTAAGTACTTTAGAAAAACTAACCTATTATATTGTAGAAAACGGTAGTAAAAAAGGAAGTATTTCAACATCATCAAAAAAAGGAAAAGGCTATACAAAAGCAGAAAACATAGATTATTTTGTTCCGTACAAAGAAATTGTAAAAGAGACTTCAAAACTCTTAACTGCAGAACAAACTAATCATTTAGAAGAATTAACAAACACCATTGTAACGCAAACTAAAACAACAAAAGATAGTACTCAAGAATATCGATTAGTATTAGCAAACAATAGAAATGTTGCTGGTTTTAAGCCAGAAACGAAAGAAATAACTTATCAAATAATTGCCGAAAAATCTAAAGGATCACGAATTACCGACCTTAATAATAATGAGTATGTAGATTTAACCATGGGGTTTGGTGTAAATATTTTAGGATATAATCCGGATTTTATTGAAAAGGCGTTACAAGAAGAATTAAAAAAAGGATATGCTGTTGGACCAATGAATGAAACAGCTGGTAAAGTAGCTGCTTTAATTAGTAAACTTACCGGAAACGAAAGAGTTGCTTTTTACAACTCTGGTTCAGAAGCTGTAATGGTTGCTTTACGATTGGCTAGAGCAACAACAGGAAAATCTAAATACGTAATTTTTAAAGAATCATATCATGGAACTTTTGATGGTATTTTAGCATTAAATAATCCTTTAGATCCAGATAATCCAATACCATTAGCTCCTGGTATTACAGATAATTTTATAAGTAATGCTGTTGTTTTAGAATATGGAAGCAAAGCCGCATTAGAATATATAGAAGAAAACGCACACGTATTAGCTGCTGTTTTAATAGAACCTGTACAAAGTAGAAGACCTGATTTACAGCCAAGAGAATTTATACAAGAAGTTAGAAAAATTACAAAGACGAACGGAACTGCATTAATCTTTGATGAAGTAATTTCTGGTTTTAGAATTACATTAGGTGGTGCAAAAAAATGGTTTGATGTGGAACCTGATTTATGTACTTACGGAAAAATTGTTGGAGGAGGAATGCCTGTTGGTGTTGTTGCTGGTAATGCAGAATTTATGGATGCTGTTGATGGTGGAACTTGGCAATTTGGTGATGATTCTTTTCCTAATAAACCAACAACATTTGTTGCTGGAACTTTTAATCAACATCCGTTAACGATGAGAGCTTCTTATGAAGTATTAAATCATTTAAAAGAGCAAGGAAATCAACTTCAAGAAAACCTAAATAATAAAACAACTGCTTTAGTTAAAAGAATAAATACACATTTTAAAGCTGTTGGAGCAACGGCAAGAGCATTAAATTTTGGTTCTTTATTTCGTTTTACATTTAAAGGTGGTTGGGATTTATTTTATCAGCATTTATTAGCAAACAAAGTATATGTTTGGGAAGGTAGAAATTGTTTCCTTTCTACAGCACATACAGATGAAGATGTTGAGTTTATTTACCAAGCAGTTGTGAACGCAACAGATGCTGTTATGCACTCTGGTTGGGTTAAGCCTGAAAAAACCAAAGAAAGAACAAACCTTATTCCTTTTTCTGAAGAACAAGAACAATTATATGCTTTAAGTGCTGTAAGTGAAGAAGCAATGAGTTCTTTTAATGAAAACCAAATGGTTGATTTAAAAGGTGATTTAGATATTGATAGTTTAAAAAATGCTTTTATAAAAGTAGTAAACAGGCATGAAGCGTTAAGAACCAACAAAATAAATGCAACAGGATTTCATATTTCTAATACTGTAAATCCTAAAATTAGTGTATTAAACGCTGATCAAATAAATGGAATTGAAAACATACAAAATATTGATGCTTTTTTAGGAAAACAAGGCGCTATTTCTTTTAGCTTAGAAGAAGGTCCATTTATAAGAATGTTAATTGTAACCATTTCTGAAAATCATTATAAGGTTTTACTAACTTCTCATCATTTAGTTGCTGACGGTTATTCCATAGAATTAATATGGAATGAATTGTCTAGAACATATTCTAGCGAAATTAAAGGTAAGTTATTAGGCTTATTACCATCAGCAAAACTAAGTACTTTTAATAAATGGTTAGAAAAACCAACAGAAAGCACTGCAAATGACAATGAGTTTTGGAAAAAAGAATTCGCTAAAAAATATCCTAAAATTACGTTACCAAGCAAAAATGGTGGCGTTACAACAAATAGTAAAAAAGGAAGTCTTTCTAGCAAGGTTATTGATGCAGACTTGCAACAACAATTAGTAACTTTTTCTAGAGAAAATAAATCTACTTTATTTAATATTTTATTTTCTGCATACACCTTATTATTACAACGTTTGTCTGGTCAAACAGAATTTGTAGTTGGAGTTCCTTCTTCTGGTCAATTATTAATTGGTGAAAAACATTTAGTTGGCCAATGTGTAAAAATGTTACCAATTTATATTGCCGTTAATGAAGATGAATCTATAGAAAATTACCTTGTAACAATAAAATCACTTATTACAAATGCTGTAAAGCATCAACACTGTTCATTTAATCAATTAATTGAAGAAAACACCGAGATTTCTTCTCCTAAAATCACTACGGAGATAGATATGAATAGTGTTAAAAACAGTTTAGATTTTGAAGGTTTGCAAACCAAATTTTCATTTCCAGAAGTCGATTATGCTAAATACGATTTAAGTATCAGTATTATAGAAATGAATGATACGCTTTCTTTAGATTTTTATTACAACACAGCATTATTTGACGAACAAACCATACAAAATTGGGGCGATAATTTTTTAAATATTCTTAGAGAAATTATAAAAGATACCTCAACTACTGTAGCATGTATTTCTATAGAAGCAAATCAAGAATTAGGTGCTTTCTCTTCTTGGAATAATCTATAATTACTAATTACAAAACCAAATGAATCAGAATCAATCAATTATTTTTAATCTTTCTTTTTTGAAAAAGGAAGGTTCTAAAACTATTGCAATTAACTATCAAAATAAATCTATTAACTATAATGATTTATGGAGTATAGTTTCTAAAAGAAGCTTACAATTAAGTGCTGTTAATAGCAAAGTAGTTATTGTAAACTTTCAAAACCCAATAGATCAAATAATTAATCTATTAGCGGTTATTGAAGCTGGTGGTGAAGTTTTTATAAGTCCTAAAAATGAACTAATTGAAAATCCATCTGTTTTAGGAAATTTAAACACAGATACTATTTTATTATTTACAGATAATTCTGAGCTAAAATCTTTAGAAGAAAAAATTAAAACTATTCAGTTACAAACTGAAGAAATTCAAGAAAACAATAACATCAATCCTAAAGGTGGTCTTATTTTATCTGGTTTAAAAAATGAAGCATATCGTTTAGGTTTAGAAGAACTAAAATCACATATTGATACTGTAGTTACAACTTTTGATTTTAAAAATTCAGCCAACGTATTTGCCTATAAACAACAATTAAACAACGACATACTGGAATTAGTATTACCAGTTCTATACAGCAATTGTACCTTAAATGTTATTGATGAATCTTTAGAGGAATTAGCTAATTCAAAAATCAACGGAACTTTAAAGATAACTAAAGAATCGCTTTATAATGATACTTTTTTTACTAAAGTACATGTAACAAATTGCTTTTCTAGTATTGTACTTTCTTCAAGTGAAAGAGTAACTAATTATGACATTAATAAACTACAAAACTCTTTAAAAAATAACCCTAAAATTACGGTTACCTATCAATTACCTAAAATAGGTTTGTCGGTTATTCAATCCAAAATAACAACTTTTTTACCTAAAGAATTACAAAGCATAACCTACACAAAACCTTTTGGAAAATGTAATGTTCAAATTTTAGATTCAAGACAACGAATTGCGCCACTTGAAGTTTCTGGTACTTTATGGTTTGAAAGTAAAATTTTACAAAATCCAATAGGAAAAAATAATGCGTTAAAAGAACTAAATATTGGAGATGCAAAAAGGAAATTACGTGCCTTAGAAAACAATGCGAAATTTAGTGCTGGTGGAAAAATATTAGTATTAAATAAAGCGGGTAAAGAAATATTGATTGATGGAAAAACTATTACGCCAGATGTTACTGAAGAAGCACTAAATACACATCCTCAAATTCTTACCTCTGAAGTTTTTTATCATGAAAAACAACACCTTTTAGTAGGACTAATTATACTAAAAGAAAGCACTTATAAAACGACATCTTCTTCATTAAGAAATTGGTTGAAAAAACATGTAAATTCAGAAAGTATTCCAGTTCATTTTGAAATTGTAAACAAATTACCTGTTCGCAATCCACAAGAAATGACTATTCATATTCCAGTTCAAAACTTTACTGAAACTGAAAGAAATTTAGCTACTATTTGGGAGGAAGTATTGGAAACTTCTTCGGTTTATTTAGACGATAACTTTTTTGAAATTGGCGGACACTCATTAATGGCAATTAAACTAGCGGCTATAATTGGTGTACGATTAGGAAAACAAATTTCAATTAAAGATATTTTTACTTGGCCAATACTTTCAGACATGGCTAAGTTTATAAATTCTTCTGCAACAAAAGAGGAGGTTAATATTGTTCCTCAAAAAACTAAAGACGGAGAAAGAGCTCCGTTATCCTTTATACAAGAAGGGCTTTGGTTTATAGATAAATTCCAAGGAAGTGTACAATACAATGTTCCTGGTGTTTTAACAATTAAAGGAGAGCTTGATAAAGAAATATTAGAAACTACACTACAAGAATTAGTATACAAACACAAAGCTTTAAGAACTGTTTTTACTGAAAAAGAAGGTGAAGTATACCAAAAGGTTCAAGGATTAAACTGGAACTTAAACGTTAAAGAAGTCGCTAATTATCAACACGCAATTGAAGATATTCAAACGCTAATTAAAATTCCTTTTGACTTGTCAAAAGACTACATGATAAAAGCAACACTACTTCAATATGCTCAAAATGAATTTGTTTTAGGTATTTGTATTCATCATATTGTATTTGACGGATGGTCTGCTTACTTATTCTTAAACGAAATGAGAGCTTTATATGAAGCAAAAGTAAACGGAAAAACTCCTGCTTTAGAAGAACTTCCAATTGATTATATTGATTATTCAATTTGGCAAAGAAATTATATTTCAGGAAATTATTTATCAGAAGAAATAACGTATTGGAAAAATCAATTAGAAGGAATTGAGTATTTAGACTTTCCTACAGATTTTCCAAGACCAGCGCAACAACGTTTTGTTGGTAACAGAAAAACGTTTGCTATAAACCCTCTTTTAAGAGAACAATTAGCAAACACTTCTCAAACAAATGGAGTTACTTTATTTATGACTATGTTGGCTTCTTTTAAAGTGCTTTTATATAAGTATACTGGACAAGAAGATATTTGTGTAGGAAGTCCAATTGCTGGAAGAAATCATAAAGAATTAGAATCTTTAATTGGCTTTTTAGCAAACACGTTAGCATTAAGAACAAACGTATCTTCATCTGAACAATTCACAACATTTTTACAAAAAATTAAGGAAACAACACTAGATGCTTACTTGCACCAAGACATTCCTTTTGAAAAAATTGTGGATGCTATAGGTGTACAAAGAGAAACTAGCAGAACACCAATTTTCCAAATAATGTTTTCAATGGAAGAAGTTCCTGAGTTAACAAACTTAAAAATGGGTGATCTTTTATTAAACAGCCAACCTATTGAACAAAATACAACACAGTTTGATATTAATGTTTATATGGAAGACAATGGAGATCGAGGAATGGAATTTCATGTAGAATATGACACTGATTTATTCACTCCAGATACAATAGATAACATTGGACAACATTATGTTAATTTACTTGAAAAAATTGTTTTAAATCCAGCACAAAATATTGCTGAACTTTCAATACTAAAAACGGAAGAAGAAAAACAACTTATCTACGGTTTTAATGATAATAAATCAGACTTTTCTTTTAAGTTAACTACAGATCAGTTAATTCAAAAAATTGCAAAAGAACATCCAAATAAAATAGCTCTAAAAGATAAAAATGAAGAAAGATCGTATGAACTTTTAGATTTAAATGCATCAAAACAAGCGTGTCTTTTAAGAGAAAATATTCAACTTAAAAACGAAGATGTAGTTGCTGTAATAGCAGATAGATCCGTAGCAATGATAGAAGGGATTTATGGAGTTTGGAAAGCCGGTGGTGTATATCTTCCTATTCATCCAGAATTGCCGGAAGATAGAATAAAAGTTATTTTAGAAGATGCAAAAGTTAGTACAATTGTTTATACTGAAAAGTACAACAACTTAATAAATACTATTCTTTCAGAAACAAGTATTGTAAAAAATGTACTTTGTTTAAATGGTATTGCTAAAATAGACACAAATTCTTGCGCTACATATTCTGCAACTGATATACATGCACAATTACCATTAAAAAACTCATATAGTAATATAGATGATCTTGCGTATATCATTTATACCTCTGGTTCTACAGGGAAACCTAAAGGTGCATTATTAGAACACAAAGGCTTGTTAAATCATTTATTTATAATGGTACAAGACTTAAATATGAATACTGAAAGTTGTTTAGCTCAGAATGCTTCTCAAAGTTTTGATATTTCTGTTTGGCAAATGTTTAATGCTCTTATTATTGGTGGAACTACTGTTGTATACAGCAAACTTGAAACACTACAAATAACAAGTTTTGTTGACAAATTACATACGGACACCATTAGTCATTTACAAGTAGTTCCAAGTTACTTATCTGTATTACTTGATGAAATTGAAACATCAAAAAAAGACATTTTTCCTAATCTAGAATACTTATTAGTAACAGGCGAAACTGTAAAGAAAAATTTATTGGATAGATGGTTTGCTAGATTTCAAAACATAAAAGTTGTAAATGCTTACGGACCAACGGAAGCTGCTGATGATGTTACATTACATATTATGAGTGAAAGTCCTGCAACAGCATCAGTATCAATTGGTAAGTCGCTTGCTAACTTGAGTATCTATATTGTTAATAACGATTTTCAACTTTGCCCTATTGGTGTAAAAGGAGAAATTTTAGTTTCAGGAGTTGGGGTTGGTAGAGGTTATATAAATGATATCGAAAAAACAAGAAAGGCTTTTACAACAGATCCTTTTATAGAAGAAAAAAACATACGATTATATAAAACTGGTGATATTGGAAAATATTTACCAAATGGAACTATTGAGTTCTTTGGAAGAAAAGATTATCAAGTAAAAGTTAGAGGATATAGAATTGAGTTAGAAGAAATAGAGCTTCACTTAACTGCGCTTGAAAACGTTAAAGAAGCAATAGTTTTAGTACTTCAAAAAGAAAATCAATTAGAACAGTTGTACGGATTTATTACCACATATGATGATGGTTTAAATACAGAAACTGTAAGGCAGCAATTATCTGAATCGCTACCAGAGTATATGTTACCAACACAAATACTTTTATTAGATAAGTTTCCATTAACACGAAATGGTAAAGTAGATCGTAAACAATTAGCGAACATAGATGTAGATGCACATCAAAAGCAAGAAATTGCAGAAGAAATTTTAATTACAAAAACAGAGCAAGCTTTAATAGATATTTGGAAAGAATTATTAGATAAAGAAGAAATAGAAATCCATAATAACTTTTTCGATTTAGGAGGACATTCTTTAAAAGTAATAAGTATGATTTCTCTTGTTAAGAAAAAAATAGGTGCAGAAATTTCTATTAAAGATGTATTTATAAGACCTAATATAAAATCATTAGCTACATTAATAGATGAAGCAACTAAAGTCTATTTTGAGCCAATTCCATTAGTAGAAAAAGCTCCATATTATGCAGTTTCGAACGCACAAAGAAGATTGTGGGTTTTAGATCGGTTTGTTGATGATGTTTCAGGGTACAATTCGTACAATGCCTACAAAATAACTGGAAAAACAAATATTGAAGCCTTTGGTGAAGCCGTAACTAGTATCGTTAATAGACACGAAGTTTTAAGAACAACTTTTTCTGAAAAGAAAGGAGAACCTGTTCAAATAATTCATAATAGCGTTAAGAAATCACAGGTTTTTGAAGTTATTGATTATACAACTTCAAACAAAACTTTTGCAGACGTTATTAATGAATTAACAGTTATCGCAAACACTCCTTTTAACTTAGAAAAACAATTTTTATTCACTTCTAAATTTTATATTTTAGATGAAAACACTTCTTTGTTTTTCTGTTCAATGCATCATATTATTTGTGATGGTTGGTCAAATAACATTCTTGTAAAAGAAATTTTAAAGAATTATAGCGCATTTGAAAATAATGAAATTACATCATTACCAAAATTAAACATTCAATATAAAGATTATGCCTTATGGCAATTAAATCAACTAGCGTCTGGTGCTTATGAAAAACATAGAGAATATTGGCATAAAACTTTAGGAGGAAGTATCCCTGTATTAAACTTTCCTTCCTATGTAATTAGACCTGCTGTTCAGGAATTTAGCGGATCTGCTATTGAATATACTTTTAACAAAAACATATTGGAAAAGTTAAAAGTAATTGCTAAAAAAGAAGAAGCTAGTTTATTTATGATGTTGGTTTCCTTGGTAAATGTATTATTATATAAATACACAGAACAAACAGATATTGTTTTAGGTACAGGAACTGCAGGAAGAACACATCCTGATTTAGAAAATCAATTAGGATATTATATAAATACTATTGTTTTAAGAAACGAAATTGACCCAGAAAAATCGTTCAATCAATTCTTAAAACAAGTAAAAGAAAACACTATTGAGGCTTTTGAACATCAGGATTACCCTTTTGATATTTTAGTTAATGAATTAGATTTTGAAAGAGAAATCAGTCGAAATCCAATTTTTGATGTCATGATTTTACTACAAAGTTTTGATGAAGATGAAGACAGTTTATTAATCAATGGTTTTAAAGATGCTGAAATTGAGCAAATAACTATTGAAAACAAAGGAACTCCATTTGATATGGACTTTGATTTCATGGAACAAAAAGATGAACTGCATTTAACATTAACATATAATAATGTTATTTACAACGAAGCTCAAATGCAAAGTTTATTAGAACATTTAGAGTTATTAATTGAAAAAATCATAGAAAATCCAGATAAAAAAACTGGAAATGTTTCTATAATAACAAGCAAAGAAGAGCACTTAATAGATGAACTGAATAAAACTGAAAAAGAGTTTCCTTTAGACGCAACCTTTCATCACTATTTAGAAAAATTTGCGGTAGAGACTCCTTCTAAAACAGCAATAATTTTTGAAGACAAAAGAGTTAATTATAGCACCTTAAATAGCGATGTTAACAAACTAGCAAGAGCAATAACAATTCATCAAAGAATAAATGAAGATGATCAAATTGCTATTCTATTAGATAGATCAGATGTGGTTATGACAACTGTTTTAGCGGTTTGGAAATTAGCTGGATCTTACATTCCTGTAGATAAAAAAGTGCCAGATAGCAGAATAATTTCAATGTTAAAAATTGGAGATGTAAAAGCTATTATTGCTGATAAAAACTTAGTAAGTGAAGAACTGGAAAAAGAAATAACTGAGATATGTAACCTTATATATATACAAGATTTATTAGATGAAGCAATTTCTCTAAAAGATAGTAACATCAATATAAAAATAAATCCAAATAGTCTTTCTGTAACAATGTTTACATCTGGTTCAACAGGACTTCCAAAAGGAGCTATGAACGAACATATTGGAATGATGAACCATGCTTTAGCTACAGTAGATTATTTAGAAATGGATACTGATGCTGTGTTAATCCAGAATGCTTCTTTAAGTTTTGACATTGCTGTTTGGCAATTATTTACGGCTTTAATATCTGGAGGAACCACCGCTATTTATGGTGATGAATTGGTAAATGCACCTGAAAAACTATTAGAAAAATTAATGGAGCACAAAGCAACTATTTTTCAAATAGTTCCTTCATATCTATCAATGCTTTTAGATATTATTTCTGACGATATAACGCAATATCCATTGTCAATTACAAATTTAATTTGTTGTGGAGAAGCAGCAAACCCAAGAGCAATAGAAAAATGGCTATCCTATTACCCAACAACAACAATAGTAAACGATTACGGTCCGGCTGAAGCTTCTGATGGAACCACTTGGAATGTATTTAAAAATGTTGACGAAAACTCTACAAGTATTCCTATTGGAAAACCTATTTACAATATGGCAAATTATATTGTAGATGATTATATGAACTTATGCCCTATTGGAATTATTGGAGAAATATGTGTGGCAGGAATTGGTGTTGGTAGAGGATATATTAACGAGCCTGTAAAAACACAAAAAGTATTTTTACAAGATCCGTTTGCTAAAAATAAAAATCAACGATTATATAAAACTGGTGATTTAGGTAAATTATTACCTAATGGAATGATAGAGTTTCATGGCAGAAAAGATTACCAAATAAAAGTAAACGGACAAAGAATAGAATTAGGTGAAATTGAAATACAACTACTTCAATTACCAGCTGTAAAAGAAGCTACAGTTTTGGATAGAGTAAACACCACAAACGGAAGAAAATATTTACATGCTTTTATTGTTTTTAATAACAACAACAATACACAAGAAGTAAAAAATTCTTTAAGCAGTGTATTGCCATCTTATATGGTGCCAGCTGAGTATCAAGAAATAGAAAAACTTCCACTTACTATGAGTGGAAAAATTGATAGAAAGTTTTTACATAAAATAGCAAACGACAATAACAATACTAAAAAAACTTTTATAACTCCACAAAATGATGTAGAACTTATTTTAGTTGAAGCTTGGAAAGCAATTTTAAAACTTAATGATATAGGAACTGCGGATAATTTTTATGAAGTTGGAGGAGACTCTATAAGTGCAATTCAAGTATCTTCTTATTTATACAAACATCAATACCAGGTTGAAGTAAGAGATATTATGAGATACGCAACCATTAAACAAGTTGCTAGTTTTGTAAAACCATTACAAAGAATTGCTGATCAAAAAATTATTACGGGTAAAGTTGATTTAACACCAATTCAAACTGCATTTTTTAAAGCCAATAAAAAAGAACCAAACTATTACAATCAATCTATAGTTTTAAGATCTCAAGGCAGAATTAATATAATTTCTTTAGAAAAAACACTAAAATCATTACAAAACTGGCACGATGCTCTACGAACTATATATACGATCAATGAAAATGAAATAATTCAAGTTATCCAAGATGATGATTTACCTGTAAGTTTAAAAGTTTATGAAACTCCAAACGCAACTTCAGTATATGATTTTAAGGCATTAGCTGTAGAATTACAATCTAGCATTTTACTAGAAAATGGACCACTGATGAAAGTAGGGGTTTTTAAAGCAAAACAAACGGATTATATATTGTTAGCAATTCATCATTTAGTTGTAGACGGAGTTTCTTGGAGAATATTATTAGAAGATTTAAATACTATTTACGATCAAATACAAACTGAAGACGAAATAGAATTACCTGCAAAAACAGATTCTTTTAAAACATGGTCAGAAGAACTTAATCAGTTTATGAAATCAGCTAGCTTTGAAGAGGAAAAACTTTTTTGGAATGCACGAATTAATAACACACCTCAAACTAAAATTCCTTACGATATTTCTAATGAATCAACACTACAAATTGCAAACGCTGCTGTAGAAAAAATTGAATTAACTAAAGAATATGTTTCCTTACTAGAAACCAAGGTACATAAAGCTTTTAATACCGAAATTAACGATATTCTATTAACTGCTTTAAGTGAATCTATTTATCAAACATTTACTATAACAGAAACAGCTATTATGTTGGAAAGTCATGGTAGAACGAAATTAAATGAAAAATTAAATACAAATAGAACTGTAGGTTGGTTTACAAGTGAATATCCAGTACATATCTCAACCACATCAAATAAGGGACTAGCTGATTTAATTAAAGAAACAAAAGAACACCTTCATAAAACACCAAATAATGGAATTGGTTTTGGTCTTTTACGTTATCAAGATTCTAATGAAGAAAACAACAATATCAGAACAATTGAATTACCGCAGATAGCATTTAACTATTTAGGAAATATAGATGATAATGACAACCAAGGAAATTACTTTAGTGTTATAAATGATGAGTTAAATATTGACGAATCCCCAAAAAATAAAAGTGATTTTCCAATAGAATTTATATGTGCTATCAAAAATGGGGAATTAGAAATTTCATTGCATTATAATACTTCACAATTTAAAAAGGAAACCATACAAAAATGGCTAAATAACTACCGAATAGTTCTTGAAAACATCATTGATTTCTGTGTTAACAGAGAGCATTGTGAAACAACACCAAGTGATTATGATTACTCAGATTTATCATTAGATGACTTGGTTGAATTGAATGATCTTTTCTAAAAAATCTATACAACATCTTTTCAATAAAATTGATCTGATGTATTAAAATCAAACTAAACTTAAAAAAATATGGAAGAAACTACACACAAATTTTCGCGTTTTCATTTATCAGAATCAGCTAATATTATTAGTGAAAGTATTCCAGGTGAAAAATCTAAAAAGTTATTAGAGTTACAAAAACAAATAGAAGGGGCAGTTGTCTCTTATCCTAGAAGCATGCCTTTTGCAATTAGAAAAGCAAAAGGAGCTATTATTGAAGATGTGGACGGAAATCAATTTATAGATTTTTTCGCTGGTTGTGGAGTAGTAAATGTTGGTCATTGTAATGAAGAGGTATTAACATATGTAAGAAAACAACAAAACGAGCTAATTCACGCACTTGATTTCCCAACAGAAAATAAATTAAATGCAATTCAAAAAATAATAAAAAACCTTCCAACTGCAGTTCAAAACGATTACAAAGTAAGTTTTGGAGGACCAACAGGTTCCGATGCTGTAGAAGCCGCAATTAAACTTGCAAAAATAAAAACAGGAAGAGACGGAATAATTGCTTTTTCTGGAAGTTACCATGGAATGACCTCTGCTGCATTAGCTGTAACTGCAGATACTGCTTTTCGTAAAAACTTAACTTCATTAATTCCAAATGTACACTTTACTCCTTTTAGCTACCAATACAGATGTCCTTCAAATGATACTGAATTAGCTTGTAAAGATTATGCTATTGAAAGACTGAAATTTTTACTAGAAAACAAACATTCTGGAATTACAAAACCAGCTGCGATTATTGTTGAATCAATTCAAGGAGAAGGAGGAAATATAACACCTGTAGCAGGTTTTTTAAATGAAGTTGTTGAAGTTGCACATAGGAATGATGTATTAGTCATTTTTGATGAAATACAAAGTGGGTTTTTTAGAACTGGTGAATTCTTAGCTTGTATGAATTATGGTGTTATGCCAGATATTATTACGTTATCTAAAGGATTAGGTGGTGTTGGTTTTCCAATTTCAGCATTAGTTTATAAAAAAGAAGTAGAAGCCTGGGGACCAGGAGCTCATATTGGAACTTTTAGAGCAAATCAAGTAAGTTTAGCTGCTGCAAACGGAGCTTTTGATTTTGTAGAAAAATATGATGTGAAATCACACACAAAAGAAATGGGAATTTACCTAATGAATGGTTTGTTAGAAATAGCAAAAAAATATCCATTCATTGGAGATGTAAGAGGGAAAGGATTAATGATTGGTGTTGAGTTTGTAAAAGATTTATATACTAAAGAACCATATCCTGAATTAGTAAAAGAATTTAGAGCTAATTGTTTACAAAAGGGATTATTATTTGAAGTTGGTGGACATTATAATAATGTACTTAGACTAGTTCCACCTTTAACAATTACTCCAAAGATTATTAATGAAGCTTTAGAAATTATGGAAGAAGCTTTAGGAATGACAATTTCTAAGAAATCACAAGAAAAAAGCGAAGCACTTCTTCAAACTATTTAAAAAAAAACTATGAATACCGTTACTGTTGTTGATACTATTTCTCGCAAAGAATTCTATACTGAATTTGTAAATAAAAACAAACCTGTTCTTATTAAAAACCAAACAAAAGATTGGGCAGCAAGAGAATTATGGGGGCCAGACTATTTTAAAAAGCCAGAATGGAATTTAAATATGGCTACAAAATCAGGAGATGTTTCTAAAGGAAACAGAGAACGCGTTAAACTTTCAGATTATATTGATAATTTAATGACTTATGAAGAAGCTAAAAAGGCAGGAAATAATCCTTCCAAACCTGCTTATTTACACGATGTTCCTCTTTTTAATTTATTACCTGATTTAACCAAAGATATTGAACCATTTCCGTTAGAGTTATTTCCAAAATGGTATTGGAACAACTATCAGAATTATATTCAATTTTTTATGGGAGGTTCCGATAGTGTAACACCTTTACATTTTGATACGTTGTGTACACACAATATGTTTTTTCAAATGGTAGGTTCTAAAAAATTTATTTTAATTGAAGCTGAACAAAAAGATTTGTGTTATGTAGAAGGTTGGAGATGGTCTAAAATAGATGCTTCAAATCCAGATTATTCTAAATTTCCAAATGCTCATAAATTAAACATACAAGAAGTTATTGTTGAAGGTGGTGATATTTTATACATGCCACCTGGAATGTTGCATCAAGTTCATGGACTAAGCTTTTCTATTTCTTTTAATATCGATTGGCATACTAGTAAAAGTGCTGCTTCTGGCGTAATGTCTAAATTTAAAGGAGCACCATGGAAAAACATGTATTATAATTGGTTGGTATTTATGGGAGTTGCTTTAAAAATCCCATCGAAATACTTATTTCCTTATTATAAATCATACCTAAATTATGTAAGTTAATACTATTAATTAGCCTACAAACACCAATCTAAAAACCAACTAACTAACAACCTACGTTCTTTGTTAAATCATGGAAAAATCAAAAAATAATATAGAGAAGATATATCTTTTAACACCTATGCAAGAAGGAATGTTATTCCATTCTATAAAAGATAAATCTGACGCCTATTTTGATCAACTTTTTTATACAACTACTGGAAAAATTGATATGCAAATTTTCTCTAAAAGTTTAAACATTTTAAGTAAAAGACACGATATACTTAGAACTGCTTTTGCATACGAGAAAACAGAACGCCCAATTCAAGTAGTTTTAAAAAATAGAAAAATTGAAGTTACAATACTAGATAAAAGCTCATTAGCAGCTACTGATTATAATTCTTTTTTAGAAAACTATAAAGGTGAAGACATAAAAAAGGGATTTGACTTAGTAAAAAAACCATTGATTAGACTTAGCATTATTAAAAAATCTGAAACAGTTTATGACTTCTTATGGAGTTATCATCATATTCTGTTAGATGGTTGGTGTCATGCTATTTTAGTAGAAGAATTAGGTAAAATATATGACAGCTTAAACAACAATACACCTCTTGACTTACCAGAACCTATTCATTTTGATAGTTACGTAAAATGGTTAGAAAAGAAAGACGCGTCTGAGAGTAAAAATTATTGGAAAACTTACCTAAACGAATACGATCATATTGCTGAAATACCTAAAATAATAACCCGTGATTTTTCAGAATTAAAAAATCCACAATATACTATTAAATTCAGCAAGCAAACTTCTGAAAAACTAACCTTAATTGTAAAAGATCACAATATTACTCAAAATGATGTTTTTCAAACAATATGGGGTCTTTTATTAGCAAAATATAGTAATTCTAATGATGTTGTTTATGGAAATGTAGTTTCTGGAAGACCAGCAGAGTTAAAAGGAGTAGAAAGATGTTTGGGGTTATTTATTAATACAATCCCTGTTCGTTTTCACTATACTAATGAAGATACATTAATCGCATTAGCAAAAAAAAATCATGAAGATTTTTTAGATGGAATGCCGCATCATTATAATTCTTTAGCAGAAATTCAGAATGAGACAAATTTAAAAACAGACTTGATAAAACATGTTATTGCTTTTGAAAACTATCCGCTTTCAGAAATTAATGATGAGGATGAAAGCGATCAACTTTTTAAAATTTCTAATGTAGATGCATTTGATCGTACCAATTACGATTTTGATGTGGATGTAGAATTGGCAGAAGAAATAAAGCTTACTTTTTACTATAATGCAAATGATTATGAACCATCTTATGTAAAAAAAATAGCTACAACTTTTGAAATTCTAGTACATCAATTCACAGAAAATCCAGCCAAAAAAATACATGAATTAAATTTTGTTTCTGATGAAGATACAAAAGAATTATTACATCATTTTAATCAAAAAGAAATAGATTTAAACAATACAGAACCAGTAAATGTATTGTTTGAAAACCAAACTTTTTTAAATGAAGATAGTATTTCCGTTATTCATAACAAACAAAAATGGACTTACAAACAACTAAATACTAAAGCAAATAAAATAGCCAATACTTTACTAAAAAACGGACTTGAAAAAGGAAGTTTTGTTGGCTTACATTTAAACAGATGTCCAGATTTAATTGCTGCTCTATTCGGAATATTTAAAGCAGGAGGAATTTATGTTCCATTAGACACCCAAAATCCAGCAACAAGAACCTTAGAGTTAATTAAAGATGGAGAAATTAAAGCATTAATAAGTGATACAGACTGGTTAACTAAATTAACAGACACTGGTGTTTTTAGCATTAATTTAAACCAAATTTTATGCATTAATGGAACTATTAAAAGCACACATAATGATCTTATTATAAGCAACAAAAATCATATTGAAAAAAACAGTACCAAAAACCCAGAAAATGTAAATGCAATTACAGATTGGGCATATATGTTATACACTTCTGGTTCTACTGGAAAACCAAAAGGAGCTATTACACGTTACGATGGTGCAATCAATCACATATTAGCAGAATATAAAGCATTAGACTTACAAGATGGATTTTGTTTTTTACAAAGTGCAAGTATCGCTTCTGATATTTCTGTTTGGCAAATTTTAGCACCACTTTTAAAAGGTGGTAATGTTTTAATTGCTGACAAAGATGATGTATTAGACTACCAAAAAACACTTAATTTAATGAAAGAACACAACGTAACTATTGCGGAGTTTGTTCCTTCTTATTTAATTGGATTTGTAGATCATATTTTAGAATTAAAATCGCAACAAAACATATTATCTTCATTAAAATGGATGATGATGGTTGGTGAAGAAATTCCAGTAAAACTAGTTAATAACTGGTTACAATTATTTCCCACCTGTAAAGTCTTAAATGGTTATGGTCCTTGTGAAGCTTCAGATGATATTACCCAATATGAAATAACAAGCATGTTGCCAGAACATACCCCAAAAGTTCCTATTGGTAAGCCAATTCACAATATGAATATTTTTGTGTTAGATGACAATGAAAAACTAATTCCAGTTGGAGTTGCAGGAGAAATTTGTGTTTCTGGTGTTGGTGTTGGAGCTGGATATTTTAAAGAACCAGAAAAAACAGCACATAGCTTTAAACCAAATCCTTTTTTAAATACTTTAGGGGAAACCATGTATAAAACAGGTGATTTAGGAAGGTGGTTACCTGATGGAAATTTAGAGTTTTTAGGAAGAAAAGACAGGCAAGTTAAAATTAGAGGAAATAGAGTTGAGCTTGGAGAAATAGAAGCTTTTATAAGAGAAAATGATGTTGTTGAAAATGTAGCTGTTATAGCTTATAAGAAATCACCTTCAGATATTTCTTTAATTGCTTTTGTTATAAAAGAATATAAAAACTTAACTGAAGAAGAACTGTTAAAAGCAGTATTATTTGAAGAATGTGCTAAAGGGTTGCCATATTATATGCAACCAACGGAATATTGTTTTGTAGATGTAATTCCGCAAAACCTTAGCGATAAAGTTGATGAGAAAAAACTAATTACTCTTTACAAAGAACACTCTAATAAGAACCCTAATTCTATAAAAGAAATAATTCCTTGCAAAACAGCAACTGAAAAAGCAATTAAACTTATTTGGGAACAAGTTCTTCAAAAAAACGAGCTAAGTGCTGATGATGATTTCTTTGAAAAAGGTGGCCATTCTTTATTAGCAATGCGTGTAAAATCGGCAATATTTAAAAAATTAAAAATAGACTTAGATATTCGGAATTTGTTTGTGTACACAAAATTAAATGAATTGGCTACACACGCAGATCAATCTTTAATTTCAATAGAATCAACTAAAATTGAACTTCAAGAAAAACCAGCAAAAATTCCATTATCATTTGCACAAGAAAGCCTTTGGTTTATAGATAATTTACAAGGTAACACTACTGAATATAATATTAGTGCAACTATAAAACTAAAAGGAAATTTAAATATTGATCTTTTAGAAACGAGTTTAAAGTCTATAATTAATAGACACGAAACCTTAAGAAGTATTGTTTTAAATGACTCAGGAATTCCATACTTAAGCTTTTTAGAAACAGAAAACTGGACATTAAATACCATAACCGAAACATATAATTGTTTAGACACAAAAATTGAAAAACTTGTTTCTGAACCTTTCAATTTAGCAACTGACTTTAAACTAAAAGCATCTATAATTCAACAAAACAGCACAGAAAATATTTTAGTTTTAGTCATGCATCACATTGCATCAGATGGATGGTCTGAAAGTATTTTAGTTGATGAATTATTAGCTTTCTATAACGCTGGATTAAACAATACAACAACAGACTTACCTAGATTACCTATTCAATATTCTGATTATATTTTATGGCAACAGAAAAATAAAACTAAACTAGATCGTCAAATAACTTACTGGAAAGAGAACTTAAAAGATGTAACAACTCTTGAACTTCCTACTGATTATTTAAGATCAAAAAATCAAAATAATGAAGGAGAATCTGTTACGCTTTATATTGATAAAGAATTATCTGAAAAACTAAAACAGTTAAGTTCTGGTAATGGAAGTACATTATATATGACTTTGCTTTCTGCTTTTAAAATCCTTCTATATAAATACTCAGGTCAAAAAGATATTTGTGTAGGAACTCCAATTGCTGGAAGAGTAAATCAGGACTTAGAAAACTTGATTGGCTTTTTTGTAAATATGATTGTCTTGAGAAATAACGTAAAACCTGACATAAATTTCAAAGATTTTTTAACTGAAGTTAAAAACACTTCTTTAAACGCTTATAATAATCAAGATGTGCCATTTGAAAAGGTTCTAGAAGCAACTACAAAACAAAGAGATCTAAGTAGAAGCCCTTTACATCAAGTTTTATTCACACTACAAAACACACCTGATCTTAAAGAAATTGTATTAGGAAATTTAGATGTTGAATTATTAAAACAGAATCATTTACAAGTCTTATCAGATTTACATTTTTTAATAGAAGAAGATTCTAATCAAAATAAAATAATATTAGAAATTGAATATAGGAAATCTCTATTTAAGGCAGCTACCATTGAAAGATTAGGAACGCATTATATTCAATTATTAAAAGCTATAGTTGAAAATCCTTCTCAAAAAATAAGTGACCTAGAAATATTAAGTTCAAAAGAATCTAAAATATTGTTAGACGACTTTAATAGCACAACAACTAATTACGCTAAAAATCAAACATTAGTTGATTTGTTTAATAAATGTGTTTCTAAAATACCAAATTTAGTAGCAGTTACGTATAAAGAAACGTCTTTTACTTATAACGATTTAGATCAAGCTTCTAATAAATTCGCTCATTATCTTTTGAAAAACAAAGAGATAAAAACAGAGGATTTAATAGCTGTTAAAATAGAACGTAGTGAATGGTTAATTATAGCATTATTAGGAATTTTAAAATCTGGAGGAGTATATCTTCCTATAGATCCTAATTATCCACAGGAACGAATCAATTATATAGAAAATGATAGTAACTGTAAAATAATTATTGATGATATTTTTATAGAGGAATATCAAAAAACATCAAACTCTTACTCCTCTACTCCTATTAATGTAAATATTTCTATTAACAACTTAGCTTATGTTATTTACACTTCTGGTAGCACAGGTAAGCCCAAAGGAGTAATGATAGAACATAAAGGAATAGTAAATACTATTTTAGCTCAAATACCAACTTTTCGCATCACAGAAGGTACTCGATGTTTACAATTTGCAAATCAGTGTTTTGATGCTTCTATTTGGGAAATTCTTTTATCTATACTTGGTGGAGGGAACCTATATATTATAGAAGATCATAAGAAAACTGATATTAATTATTTTATTAATTTCTTAAATTCTAATTTAATAGACTGTGCTGTTATACCTCCAGCATATTTAAAAATATTAAATGTAACGGATTTAAAAAAACTACAAACACTAGTAACTGGTGGTGAAGAAGCTCCTTTAGAACAAGTTAAACTATTTAAAGCACAAGGAGGACATTACGTAAATGCTTACGGACCTACAGAATCTAGTATTTGTGCTACAACTTTTGAAGGAAACATTTCTAATTCAGTATCCATAGGAAAACCAATTCCAAATACAGAAGCTTATATATTGGATAAATCACAATCCCTATTACCTATAGGTGTTATAGGAGAATTATGTGTCTCTGGAGCAGGATTAGCAAGAGGCTATTTAAACAACGAAGAGCTCACCAAAGAAAAATTTATAACACATCCATTTAAAAAAGGATTGCGATTATATAAAACAGGAGATTTAGCCAAATGGTTGCCTGATGGAAATATAGAATTCGTTGGAAGACTAGATCATCAAGTAAAAATAAGAGGTTATAGAATTGAACTTGGAGAAATAGAAAATACAATATTAAAAAACGAAAATATTTTTGATTGTTGTGTTATTTCTATAAAAGACGCTGATGGAACAAATTATTTAATAGGATATATCGTTAAGAAAAATGATATAGAAAATCAAGTTTTGGAACAATATCTAAAATCTGAACTTCCTGAATATATGGTTCCAAAATTATGGATAACTCTAACTGAAATGCCTTTAAATAGTAGTGGTAAGATTGATAAAAAATTACTCCCAGAACCTGATTTAAATACTGCATCTACTAAAGAATATGTTGCTCCTAGGAACGATACAGAAGAAAGTTTAGTGCTTATATGGGAACAATTATTAAATGTGAATAAGATAGGTGTTTATGATGATTTCTTTGAGCTAGGAGGACATTCATTGTTGGTAACTCAACTCGTTTCTCTGATAAGAGAAAAATTATCCATTGAACTCGCTATTAAAGATGTATTTGAATTTAAAACGATAGAAGAATTGTCTTCTTATATAAGATTCCAAGAATTGAATACAGTTGAAAAAGGAGAAACGCAAGAATTTAACGTAACAATTGAAATATAGGACTCGATGATGAAAAATAACATTTTGGATAATTTAAGTGTTTTAGAAGAAGCTAGTGAAAGAGGAGTTAAATTAGTTCTTAAAAATGGTGCTTTAAGTGCTAACTCTGATACTAAAATAGATCATGACTTACTGTTAAAAATAAAAGAAAACAAAGCTGGTATAATTGAGTACTTAGAAAAATTTCAAGGAAGGGATAAGGTAAATAAACTACCTAAAGTAACCTCTTATGAACATAATTCTTCTAAAAAAATTCCATTATCTTTTAGTCAAGAACGTTTGTGGTTTACAGATAAATTACAAGGAAGTATCGCATATCACATTCCTATTATATTTCAATTAAAAGGAAATTTAAATATTATTGCATTAGAGAGGTCTTTACGAACTATTGTGGATCATCATGAAATATTACGCACAATAATTAAATCAGAAGAAGGAGAAGGTTATCAAGAAACAATACCGTCTAATAATTGGGTTTTACCAATAGTTAAACTAAAAGACAAAAAAGAGATTGACAGTACCATTTCTTCTTACTTAAAAACACCTTTTAATATATCAAAAGATTATATGTTAAGAGCTAAGTTATATGACTTAGGAGAAAAAGAATATATCTTAACAATTGTCGTACATCATATTGCTACTGATGGTTGGTCTCAAGATTTATTAGTTTCAGATTTTGTAAACTTATACAATACTTTTGAATCTAAAAACTTAGTTAGAAAACCTAAAGAACAATCATTAAAATACTCCGATTATGCTTTATGGCAAAGAGAACATGTTGAAGGTGATGTTTTAGAATCGCAATTGAACTATTGGAAAAAGAAATTAAAATCAGTTACTCCTTTAGATTTACCTACAGATTATGCACGTCCTACTATCCAAAACACGGAAGGGGCAACATTAAAACTTGATTTAACAGGTAACTTGAACTCATCTATTGATATATTATGTAAACAAGAAGGAGTTACTTCATTTATGTTTTTATTATCAGCCTTTAAGGTTTTGTTATTTAGATACAGTGGACAAGAAGATATTTGTGTAGGAACACCTATTGCTAATAGAACCCAATCTGAATTAGAAGATATTGTTGGTTTCTTTGTAAACACTTTGGCACTAAGATCTAATTTAAATAAAGATACTAGCTTTAAAGAAATTTTACAAAACATAAAAAAAACCACCTTAGAAAGTTATGATTACCAGCTTGCTCCTTTTGAAAAAATAGTAGATAGCGTTGTTGAAAATCGTAATATGAGTATGACTCCTCTTTTTCAAGTTATGTTTTCATTGCAAGATGAATCTAAAAATGAAAATGAAGAGTTTGTATTAGATAACTTGAGGTTAACACCTTATCAATATCAAGAAGATACTTCAAATTTTGATTTAACTTTAAACATAGAAAAAAATCTATCTGGAATTTCATTAAACATGGAATATTGTAGCGCTTTGTTTGATGAGTCTACAATTGAACAAATGTTAATTCATTATAATGAATTATTAACATCAATTGTTAATGATATTAATAAAGACATTGGCTCTTTATCAATTCTTACAAATACAGAAGAAGAAATATTAACAACTAATTTTAATGCAACTGATGTATTATATCCAAAAGACAAATCAATTATTGATGTTTTTTCTGAACAGCTAATTAAAACCCCTAAAGAAACTGCTCTAGTATTTAATGGTAAAACGATGAGCTACGAAGCATTAGATAAGGAATCTAACAAAATAGCAAATTACCTACAATCTAAAAATATTAAAGAAGGTTCTCATATAGGTCTTTTATTTACTAGAGGTTTTGATATGATTACCAGCATCATTGGAGTATTAAAAGCGGGTTGTGCTTATGTTCCTTTAGATCCATCATTACCAACAAATAGACTGTCTTTTATTATTGAAGATGCTGGAATTCAGAAAATTATTTGTAAAGAAGAAAGTTTATATAAATCGTTATCAATAAACAAGGATATTTTTATTAATAATGATGAATTATCATCCTCTAAAACATCTTTACCAAAAGCAATCATAAGAAATCTTGATAGTACTGCTTATGTAATGTATACTTCAGGTACAACAGGAACTCCAAAAGGAATAATGATTACCGATGAAAATGTTTTAACATTAGTTTACGATCAAAATGCTATTCAAATAAAATCATCTGATAAAGTTTTACAATGGTCTAATTATGCTTTTGATGGAAGTACCTATGAAATTTTTGGAAGCTTATTATCTGGAGCAAGCTTACATTTGGTTGAAAACTCTTCCGCAGCTAATATTGTAGATTTATCTAAAATTATAGAAAAAGAGAAATTAACTGTAGTATTTATAACTACCGCGCTGTTTAACTCATTTGTAGATTATGATTTATCAGTATTAAGCGGCTTAAGAAAGCTACTTTTTGGAGGAGAAAAAGTATCCCTAAATCATGTTAAAAAAGCATATAACCATTTGGGATCTGATATTTTAATACATGTTTATGGGCCAACAGAAACAACTACATATGCAACTTATCATTGTGTAAATTCTATTCCAGAAAACTCATACACAATTCCAATAGGAAAGCCACTTTCAAATACCCAAACTTATATTTTAAACACCAACAAAAATTTAGTCCCTGTAGGAGTTATAGGAGAATTATATATAGGAGGAACTGGTGTTGCTAAAGGGTACTTAAATAGAGAAGACTTAACCTCAGAAAGATTTATTATAAATCCGTTTAAAAAAAAAGGACATTTATATAGAACTGGAGATTTGGTACGTTGGCTAAAAGACGGAACAATAGAGTTTGTTGGTAGAGAAGATAACCAAGTAAAAATAAGAGGATATCGTATTGAACTAGGAGAAATAGAAAATATTCTTTTTAAGTACAAACCTGTTTTAAACTGCTGTGTTTTAGCAAAAGAAGATACTAAAGGTAATAAACGTTTAGTTGGTTATGTTGTAACAGAAAACAATTTTGACCAAGAAGCAGCTCAAGACTTTTTAAAAGAAAGTTTACCCGATTATATGACTCCAAATATTTGGGTTGAATTAGATAATATTCCTTTAACTAGTAATGGTAAAATAAATAAAAAGGCATTACCATCACCAGACATGAGCAATATATCAACATCAGAATATGTCGCACCTAGAAATGAAAAAGAAGAACAAGTAAGCAAAGTTTGGCAAGAATTATTAGGTTTAGAAAAAATAGGTGTTTACGATAACTTCTTTGAATTAGGAGGACATTCATTACTAATTATAAAATTATTAGCTGAGTTACAGAAGTATAAATTACATGCAGAAGTAAGAGATGTTTTTGCCAATCCAACCATTAGTGAGTTCGTTTTAAAATTAGAAGAAGGCAAAGACAACTACATTGTCCCTGAAAATAAAATTGAAGAAAATTGCAATTATTTAACTCCTGAAATGCTTCCTTTAATTGACTTTAATCAAAGTTCATTAAACACTATTATGGATGCTGTTCCTGGAGGTGCCACTAATATTCAAGACATATATCCGCTTGCTCCTTTACAAGAAGGTATTTATTTTCATTATTTAATGAGTGGAAAAGATAATGGTGATGTTTATGTATTACCAAGCTTACTTTCCTTTTCTAGCTTAGAGAAAAGAGCACAATTTATAGAAGCTTTATCATTTGTTATTAATCGTCATGATGTATTAAGAACATGTATTTTAAGTGATAATATTCCACATCCTGTTCAGGTTGTACTTCGGGAAGTAGACCTTACTCCTGAAAAAATCATATTAAAAGGAGAACAATCAATAGCAGAAGAATTACAAGAAATTGTAGATCAAGGTAAACAACGAATCGATTTATCAAAAGCTCCATTATTACAATTAAAAACAGCTGAAGATATTGAGAATGACCAATACTTTGTATTATTAAACCAACATCACATTATTGTAGACCATGTTAGTTTAGAAAAAATTACTGAAGAAATATTAATTTATATAGAAGGGAATGGAGAAACATTAGAAAAACCAGCACTATATAGAAACTTTATTGGTCATACATTACATCAACAAGCAACAAATAATAGTGAACAATATTTCAAGCAAAGATTTGAAACTATTGAAGAACCCACATTACCTTTTGGTTTGCATGACATTCAAGGTGATGGAATTGAAGTACAAGAAGCTAATTTGGAGTTATCAAAAGAATTCTCTGAAAAAATTTTACAAACAGCTAATGATTTACAAATGGGACCAGCTGCAATCTTCCATGCTGCATTTGGTTTGGTTGTTGGTATTTGTAGTCATCGTTATGAACAAGCTGTTTTTGGAACTGTTTTATCTGGAAGATTACAAGGTGTTGCTGGTGCTGAACGTTCTTTAGGTTTATTTATTAATACATTGCCTCTTGTTTGTAATTTAAATACTAATGTTGCTGAATACCTGCATGAAGTACAAAAAGAATTATCAGGCCTATTGCCTTATGAACAAACTTCTTTAACCGACATTCAAGGTTGGAGCAATGTTGACAGGCAACTCCCGCTATTTAGTGGAATATTAAATTACAGACATTCTGAAAAAGAGAACAATTCTGAATCGGTAAATACTGATATTGAAGTTTTAGTAGACAAAGAACGTACAAACTACCCTTTTAGCCTTAATGTAGATGATTTTGGTAAAGGAGAAGAGTTCATGTTAACAATGCAAGTTCATGAAAAACTAGATCCAAAACGTGTATTATCGTATGTAGAAAAAGCTTTACATCAAATTATAGATAATATAACTAATGATTTTATAAAAGTAACCGACTTAAGTATTGTATCTGTTGAAGAAAAAGATACCTTACTTACTGTTTTTAATAATACACATCAAAATTATCCTACTAACATAACGCTAGTAGATTTGTTTGAATCGCAAGTACAAAAAACGCCAAATGCAATCGCTGCTATATTTGAAAAAGAAGAATTAACATACAAACAACTTAATGAGAAATCGAATCAATTAGCTAATTATTTAATTGCCAATGGAACTAAACCTGAAGATTTAATTGGTATTAGTCTAGATCGTTCTATAAACATGCTAATTGGTGTATTAGGTATCATAAAAGCAGGTGCAGCTTATGTACCTATAGATCCTAGTTTACCTAATGATCGTATTGCTTATATTATTGAAAATGCTAAAATTAAATTACTTATAACTACTCAAAACGAAGCTTCTATTTTTGATTCTAACAATCTAATAAAAACCATTTTTTTAGATAATCATTGGAATGAAATTCAAAAAGAAGCTATTCAGAATTTATCTGGATTATGTAGTCCTTCTCAACTAGCTTATGTAATTTACACTTCTGGAAGTACTGGTAAACCTAAAGGTGTAATGAATGAACACGGCGGAGTGGTAAATCGTTTACTTTGGACACAATCGCAATACAATCTTACTCCTGAAGATAGAATTCTTCAAAAAACATCATTCTCGTTTGATGTTTCTGTTTGGGAATTATTTTGGGCCAATCAATCTGGTGCTACTCTCGTTTTTGCAAAACCTGAAGGGCATAAAGACGCACGTTATTTAAAAGAAATTATTGAGGCTCAAAAAATCACGACAATCCACTTTGTCCCTTCAATGTTAAGAGTCTTTTTAAGTGAAATTTCTTTAGGTGATTGCCCGACTTTAAAACGTGTTATTTGTAGTGGAGAAGCCTTAAAACTAGATGATGCAATCGTATTTAAAGAAAAATTTAAAAACGTTCAATTAGAAAATTTATATGGGCCAACAGAAGCTGCTATAGATGTTACTTCATGGAGCGTTCCTTTAGAAGAAAATATAGACAAAATAGTTATAGGAAAACCTGTAGCAAACACCCAAATATACATATTAAACAATTCTGCAGAATTATTACCAATTGGTGCTGTTGGTGAATTATGTATTGGTGGAATACAAGTAGCTAGAGGTTACTTAAATAATGAAAAATTAACTCAAGAGAAATTTGTAGAAAATCCGTTTAAAAAAGAAGAACGTTTATATAAAACAGGAGATCTAGCACGATGGTTACCTGATGGAAATATAGATTTTATTGGAAGGTTAGACGACCAAGTTAAAATCAGAGGATACAGAGTTGAACTTGGAGAAATAGAAAGTGTTTTATTACAGTATAATACTATAGAAAACTGTTGTGTTTTAGCTAAAAAAGATAGCCTTGGAAGCGACCGTTTAGTTGGTTATGCTGTAGGTGATAATTTAGACAAACAACAATTAGAAAACTTTTTAAGAGAAACTTTACCTGACTATATGGTGCCACGTATTTGGGTTTTCTTAGATAAAATGCCAGTGAGTAACAGTGGAAAAATAGCAAAAAAGGCATTACCAAATCCAGAGATCGGTGATTTATCAACATCAGAATATATAGCACCTAGAAATGAAAAAGAAGAAAAAATAGCTGAAATATGGCAGCAACTATTAGGTTTGGAAAAAATAGGTGTTTACGATAACTTTTTTGAGTTAGGAGGACATTCTTTATTAATTGTAAAATTAATAGCCGAATTACAGAAATATGAATTACATGCAGAAGTAAGAGATGTTTTTGCCAATCCAACTATTAGTGAATTCGTTTTAAAACTAGAAGATGACAAGGACTACTACATTGTCCCTGAAAATAAAATTAAAGAAAATTGCAATTATTTAACTCCTGAAATGCTTCCTTTAATTGACTTTAATCAAAGTTCATTAAACACTATTATGGATAATGTTCCTGGAGGTACTTCTAATATTCAAGACATATATCCGCTTGCTCCTTTACAAGAAGGAATTTACTTTCATTATTTAATGAGTGGGAAAAATGAAGGTGATGTTTATGTAATACCTAGCTTGCTTTCTTTTTCTAGCTTAGAGAAAAGAACGCAATTTATAGAAGCTTTATCATTTGTTATTAATCGTCATGATGTATTAAGAACATGTATTTTAAGTGATAATATTCCATATCCTGTTCAAGTTGTCCTTCGGGAAGTAGACCTTACTCCAGAAAAAATTATACTAAAAGGAGAACAATCAATAGCAGAAGAATTACAAGAAATTGTAGATCAAGGTAAACAACGAATCGATTTATCAAAAGCTCCATTATTACAATTAAAAACAGCTGAAGATGTTGGGAAAGACGAATACTATGTATTATTAAACCGTCATCACATCATACTTGATCATGTTAGTTTAGAAAAAATCACTGAAGAAATAGCAATCTACACTGACGGAAATAAAGAAACATTAGAAAAACCAGCTTTATATAGAACCTTTATAGGTCATACATTACATCAACAAGCAACAAATAATAGTGAACAGTATTTCAAAGAGCGATTTGAAACTATTGAAGAACCTACATTACCTTTTGGTTTACACGATATTCAAGGTGATGGAATTGAAGTACTGGAAACCAGCTTAGAATTACCAAAAGAATTTTCTGAAAAGATTTTACAAACTGCTAATGATTTACAAATGGGACCTGCAGCAATTTTTCATGCCGCATTTGGTTTGGTTGTTGGTATTTGTAGTCATCGTTATGAACAAGCTGTTTTTGGAACTGTTTTATCTGGAAGGTTACAAGGTGTTGCTGGCGCTGAACGTTCTTTAGGCTTATTTATTAATACATTGCCTCTTGTTTGTAATTTAAATACAAATATTGCTGAATACCTGCATGAAGTACAAAAAGAATTATCAGGCCTATTGCCCTATGAACAAACTTCTTTAACCGACATTCAAGGTTGGAGCAATGTTGACAGACAACTCCCGCTATTTAGTGGAATATTAAATTACAGACATTCTGAAAAAGATGATGCTACTGAACTAGAAAACAATGGTATTGAGGTGATTGCTGGTAAAGAGCGTACGAATTATCCTTTTAGCCTTAATGTAGATGATTTTGGAAAAGAAGATGGCTTTATGCTAACTGTTAAAGTGGATAAGAAACTAGATCCAAAATGTGTTTTATCGTATGTAGAAAAAGCTTTACATCAAATTATAGATAATATAACTAATGATTTTATAAAAGTAACCGACTTAAGTATTGTATCTGTTGAAGAAAAAGATACCTTACTTAATGTTTTTAATAATACACATCAAAATTATCCTACTAACATAACGCTAGTAGATTTGTTTGAATCGCAAGTACAAAAAACGCCAAATGCAATCGCTGCTATATTTGAAAAAGAAGAATTAACATACAAACAACTTAATGAGAAATCGAATCAATTAGCTAATTATTTAATTGCCAATGGAACTAAACCTGAAGATTTAATTGGTATTAGTCTAGATCGTTCTATAAACATGCTAATTGGTGTATTAGGTATCATAAAAGCAGGTGCAGCTTATGTACCTATAGATCCTAGTTTACCTAATGATCGTATTGCTTATATTATTGAAAATGCTAAAATTAAATTACTTATAACTACTCAAAACGAAGCTTCTATTTTTGATTCTAACAATCTAATAAAAACCATTTTTTTAGATAATCATTGGAATGAAATTCAAAAAGAAGCTATTCAGAATTTATCTGGATTATGTAGTCCTTCTCAACTAGCTTATGTAATTTACACTTCTGGAAGTACTGGTAAACCTAAAGGTGTAATGAATGAACACGGCGGAGTGGTAAATCGTTTACTTTGGACACAATCGCAATACAATCTTACTCCTGAAGATAGAATTCTTCAAAAAACATCATTCTCGTTTGATGTTTCTGTTTGGGAATTATTTTGGGCCAATCAATCTGGTGCTACTCTCGTTTTTGCAAAACCTGAAGGGCATAAAGACGCACGTTATTTAAAAGAAATTATTGAGGCTCAAAAAATCACGACAATCCACTTTGTCCCTTCAATGTTAAGAGTCTTTTTAAGTGAAATTTCTTTAGGTGATTGCCCGACTTTAAAACGTGTTATTTGTAGTGGAGAAGCCTTAAAACTAGATGATGCAATCGTATTTAAAGAAAAATTTAAAAACGTTCAATTAGAAAATTTATATGGGCCAACAGAAGCTGCTATAGATGTTACTTCATGGAGCGTTCCTTTAGAAGAAAATATAGACAAAATAGTTATAGGAAAACCTGTAGCAAACACCCAAATATACATATTAAACAATTCTGCAGAATTATTACCAATTGGTGCTGTTGGTGAATTATGTATTGGTGGAATACAAGTAGCTAGAGGTTACTTAAATAATGAAAAATTAACTCAAGAGAAATTTGTAGAAAATCCGTTTAAAAAAGAAGAACGTTTATATAAAACAGGAGATCTAGCACGATGGTTACCTGATGGAAATATAGATTTTATTGGAAGGTTAGACGACCAAGTTAAAATCAGAGGATACAGAGTTGAACTTGGAGAAATAGAAAGTGTTTTATTACAGTATAATACTATAGAAAACTGTTGTGTTTTAGCTAAAAAAGATAGCCTTGGAAGCGACCGTTTAGTTGGTTATGCTGTAGGTGATAATTTAGACAAACAACAATTAGAAAACTTTTTAAGAGAAACTTTACCTGACTATATGGTGCCACGTATTTGGGTTTTCTTAGATAAAATGCCAGTAAATATAACTGGAAGAATAGCAAAAACCGAATTACCAAACCCAAACATAGGTGATTTATCAACATATGTAGCTCCTACGAATAAAGAAGAAAAAGAGTTAGCTATAATTTGGGAAGAATTATTGAACTTAGATAAAATAGGAGTTTATGATAACTTCTTTGAATTAGGAGGACACTCCATATTGGCAACACGGCTAGTATCAAGAATACGTGAAAATTTTCACATTAAAATATCTTTAAAAGACATTTTTAATAATGCTGTTTTAAACGATCTAGCAAAATTAATTGCTAATAGTAAGCCTGAGGAAACATATAAATCAATACAAAAAGCCCCATTCCAACAAAATTATGATGTGTCTCATGCACAGAAAAGAATGTGGATTCTAAATAAATTAGACGAAAACAAAACAAACTATAATATACCACATGCAATACAACTCATTGGTAAAATAGATGTAAAATTTCTTAATGAGGCAATACAGGCGATTATTAATAAATATGAAATTCTAAGAACTTTATTTATTACTGAACATAGCCTTCCTAGACAAAAAATATTGACCAATTATGAATATAAAATAAACTTTTTAGACTTAAACAAAGAAGAAAACACAATTCATAAGGCAAAAGAGATAGCTAAAAAGCAAGCTTCTATTATTTTTGACTTGGAACAAAAACCTCCTTTTGAAATCACTTTATTAAAGTTAGAAGATAAAAAATTTGTGTTCTTATTTACACTCCATCATATTATTTCAGATGGATGGTCCACTCAAATTTTATTAAAAGAGATCATAAAAAATTATAATGCTTTAAAACAAAATAAAACTATTGAAAATAGTTTATTAAAGATCCAATATAAAGATTATGCATATTGGCAAAACAATTTATTGAATGATAAAAAGTCTTCACTATTAAAAAATTATTGGAATACTAAATTCTCTAATGAAATTACCTTACTAGAATTACCTTTAGATTACCCAAGATCTAACAAAGAAATTTCCATTGGAGCAATAAAGGAAAGACTACTTAGCGACACATTACATTCACAAATAAAAAACTGCGCAAATAAAAATAATACTACAGTATTTACAGTATTAACAACACTAGTAAAAACATTATTATATAGATATACAGGACAAAATGATATTATTATAGGAACACCAATTTCTGGTAGAGATCATATTGAATTAGAAGATCAAATAGGTTTGTATGTAAATACATTAGCTATACGTTCCAACATAAAAGGGAATTCTTCTTTTGAAACTACTCTATTGGAAGTAAAAAACAATCTATTAGAAGCATATGAATATCAACTTTATCCATTTAATAAATTAGTTGAAGACTTAAATATAGAACCATCAGAAAATAGAAATCCACTTTTTGATGTGATGGTTACCATGGAAGAAACTCAAAGTACAGAAGAGAACTTACAAAACAATTCTTTTGAAGTTGCCGAATTTGAACAAAACCATGCAAGTGATAAATTCGATTTATTATTTAGTTTTTCTGAAGAAAATGATGCTTTAACATTAAGAGTTGATTACAAATCAAACTTATTTAACAATGAAAAAATTAAGCAACTATTACTTCATTTTGAACAAATAGCAACACATTGTATTTCAAATCCAACGGAAACAATACAAAGCTTTAATTACCTTAACAAAGACCAGCAAGTACAATTAGATTCTTTTAAAGGAACGAGTACTATTCATAAAGAATGGAAGTCTGTAGTAGATGAATTTGTTAGTCAAGTTTATAAAACTCCAAATGCTATAGCATTAGTAGATGAAACAACATCTTATACTTATTTGGAACTTCATAAAAAAACCAATAAAATAGCAAACCTTCTTTTAGAAAAACACAAAATAAAAGCAAATGAAATTGTAGCTATTTTATGTGATAGAACCGCTAGTTATATTTGTAATATGTTAGGTGTTTTAAAAGCTGGAGGATCATATTTACCTTTAGAAAAAACATTTACACATGAATATATTGATGGCTTATTAAAGCAAACAAAATCTAGAGTTGTATTAGTTGATCATGAAATCAAAAACACAATAACAAAAGATGTTGATTTTCTTCAAATTACTGATACTTCATTAGAAAACTATAATAATGATTTCCTAAATATAAACAACCAAATTACGCTAAACTCATTAGCATATGTAATGTTTACCTCTGGAACAACTGGTACTCCAAAAGGTGTTATGATTAATCATTTAAATATTATACGATTAGTAAAAGACACCAATTATATTCAATTATCTCAAAATGATAAAATACTACAAACAGGTTCATTGTCTTTTGATGCAGCAACTTTTGAAATTTGGGGGCCTCTTTTAAACGGAGGAGAAGTACACATTATAAAATTAAAAAACTTGCTTAATGTTACTTACCTTCAAAAAGCTATTTTAGAAAGAGGAATTACAAAAATGTGGTTTACATCATCTTGGTTTAACCAATTAGTAGACATCAAAGCATCTTTGTTTAAAAGCTTAAAACAAGTATTAGTTGGTGGTGAAAGATTATCACCAATGCATATAGAAAAAGTTAAAAAGGAAAATCCAAAACTTAGTATTACTAATGGTTATGGTCCTACAGAAAACACTACATTTTCTATTTGTGGAGAAATCGGATTAGAAGATATTAACAATATTCCTTTAGGATATCCCATTACCAATACTACTGTTTATATTTTAGATAAAAATCAATTACCTGTTCCTGTTGGAGTATCAGGTGAAATTTATCTTGGAGGATTAGGACTTGGATCTGGTTATTTAAATGATCAAGAAAAAACAGCAGAAACTTTTATAAAACCTACACTTATAAAAGAACCTTTATTGTACAAAACAGGAGATTTAGGAAGATGGATGAATGATGGAAGGATAACTTTCCATGGAAGGACGGACGATCAATTAAAAATACGCGGGTATAGAATTGAGCTATCAGGAATTTTAAACGTTGTTCATAAGCATAATGCTATAAAAGATGTAGATCTTTTAGCTTTAAAATTAACAAACAATTCTGATAAAGATATTGTTATGTATTATACAACAGTTGATGACGTAAGCGAAAATGAATTAAAAGCACATCTTAAAAACGAACTTCCAAGTTATATGGTACCAAGTTACTTTATAGAAATGGAAAAATTACCATTAAATAAAAATGGAAAAGTAGATCGAAAAAAGCTTCCTAAACCTGAAGTACAACTAATAAACAGTACCAATAATTATACATCACCGAGTTCACTAACAGAAACAAGCTTAGTTAAACTGCTTTCTAGACTTTTAAATTTAAAAGAAAATGAAATTTCAATTACAGCAAATTTCTTTGAACTAGGAATTCATAGTTTAAAAGCAATAGCACTAGTTGCACAAATAAAAGAGGAATTAAAAATAGATATCGCTTATAGTAAAATGTTTTCTTTTGCTTCTATAAAAGAATTATCAAACTATATAGAAAACAAAGAACAATCAAGTGAAATAATTATAGAAAAAGCTTCTGAAAAAGAACTATACCCTGTTTCATCTGCACAAAAAAGGATGTACACATTATACAAAATGAACCCTGAGTCATTAGCTTATAATATACCTGAAACGATAGTTTTTTCCAAAGAGTATTCAAAAACCCAAATAGAAAAAGCATGTAATCTATTAATCAATCGTCATGAAAGCTTAAGAACAAACTTTGTAATGAAAGGTGGAGAAATCTTTCAAAAAATAAACAAAAAAACAAATATTCTTCTTGAAATTATTAATGAAAGTGAACTTCAAAAAGCATTATTAATTTTTGTTAAACCATTTAACTTAGATAACGAATCTCTGATAAGAATAGGATATTTAGAAGATAAAAAAACATTATTACTTGATATTCATCATAGTATTACAGATGGAACATCACAAGAAATAATACATCAAGAGTTACTGGATTTATTAGATGACAAAGAACTTTCCCCAGTTCCTTTTCAATTTAAAGATTATACAGAATGGTTGTATTTACCAACACAACAAGACAAGCTAAAACAACAGAAAACATACTGGAAAAACAGATTTAATAATGAAGTTCCAGATTTAAAGTTACCATTAGATTTTAGACGAACTACGCATCAAAATTACGAAGGGAAAACAATTCAATTTAAACTAAAACTAAAAGATGTAAGGTTTTTAAAAGAATTAGGTACCAAACAAAACACAACCATTTATACGAATGTATTATCTGTTTGGTCAATTTTACTATCAAAATTAGGAGCTGTTGAGGACATAGTAATTGGAACTCCCGTATTAGGAAGAACGCATCAAAAAATAATGAATACTGTAGGAATGTTTGTGAATACAGTTCCTGTAAGACTAAAACCTAAAGGAAACGAAACATTTATTAGTTACTTGAAGCAAGTAAAACAAAATACACTTAACGATTTTGAGAATCAAGAATATCCTTTAGAAGACATTTTAGACACCATAAACTATATAACAAATGTTTCTAGAAATCCTCTATTTGATACCATGTTTAGTATTATAAACGATGAAACATCAATATTTGACACTTCTAGTATTACAACAAAAGGTATAATTTCTGAAAAAAAATCAGGCGTAAAATTCGATATTAATTTAAAAATAGCTGATTTAGGAAATGACATTATTTGTGACTTAGATTATAAAACAACTCTTTTTAATGAAAAAACAATACAGGGAATTGTAGAAAGATTTCATCAGTTTTTAAATATCTTTAGAGAAAACCCATCAACACAGTTAAATCTTGTAGATGCTTTATTAGCTTCAGAATTAGAAGAAATAGTTGAAAAGGTAAACGATACTACTGTTGTTTTTGAAAACAGAAACAAAACAATCGATCAATTATTCACTGAAAATGCTATAAAACATCCAAATAAACTAGGTGTAGCAGATGCTAATAACAGATTGTCATTAAAGGAAGTAGACGAAAAATCAACAAAACTGGCGTCTCATATTGTTAGTAAAGGAGCTACAAATAGTCTAATTGCTATTTATATGGAACCTTCTGTTGATGTTATTATTTCAATATTAGCAATTTTTAAATCTGGTTCGGCATATATTCCTATTGACACAGAATTGCCTTCGGAAAGAATTCAGCACGTATTGCAAGATAGTGGTGCTACGTGTATTCTTTCTCCAAAAAAATATCAAAAAGAAATTAATTTTAAAGGAAATTGGATTGATACTGAAGATGAAACAAGTTGGACGTTTACTAATAAATTAGAAAAGTCTTTAAATTCATCAGAAAAATTAGCGTATATAATTTACACTTCTGGTTCTACAGGAAAACCAAAAGGAGTTAGAATTGCACAATATCAATTAGGTAATTATGTACAATGGTTTACACAACAATTAAACTACAATCATAAAGACAATTCAGTTTTATTATCTTCTTTTGCTTTTGATTTAGGACACAGTTCTGTATTTCCAACATTAGCAAATGGTGGTAGCTTACACTTACTTAAAAAAGAAGAGTATTTAGATATTGATTACCTAAATAATTATTTAAATAAAGAAAAAATATCATTTATAAAAGGTACTCCAACCCTATTCTCTTTAATTATTAATGACTCTTACTTTGATCCGAATTCTTTAATACATTTAAGACATTTAATGTTAGGTGGAGAAGCTATTATATATAAAGATTTAACTACATTTTTCAACTATTATCCAGATAAAAAAGTCATTAACCATTACGGACCAACAGAAGCAACTATTGGTTGTATTGTAAAACCTTTATCTAAAGAAAATTATCATGAAATAAAAAGATCTTCAATCATTGGTAGGCCAATTAGTAATATGAATGTTTACATATTAGATAAACATTTAAAACCTGTTGCTCCTGGTGTTTTAGGTCAATTATATTTATCTGGAATTGCAATTTCTGAAGGATACCATAATAAACCTGATTTAACTAAAGAGCAATTTATCAGTAATCCTTTTATTGAAGGAAAAACGATGTATGCTACTGGAGATTTGGCAAGCTGGTCATCAAATTATGAAGTTGAATTTAAAGGAAGAGTTGATGATCAATTAAAAATTAGAGGATATAGAGTTGAACTTGGTGAGATTAGTAAAGCAATTAATACTATAGATTTTGTACAAAAAAGCTCCATTTTAATTACCACAGAAAACGAGCAAAAATCATTAGTAGCTTTTGTAGAAAGTAAAGAAACTGAAAAGGTAAATGAGGTAAGAACTATATTAGAAAAATCGCTTCCTTCTTATATGATTCCTAATCTTATTATTCCAATTGATAAAATACCAGCTACAGCCAACGGAAAAACCGATAAAAAAGCACTAGCGAAACTAATTGAAAATGATAAACAAAAAATAGAAGAACCAACATCTGAAACAGAGTTGTTAATTACACAACTTTGGAATGCGGTTTTAAATAGTAATCAAAATGATATAAATGCAAACTTCTTCTTATTGGGCGGACACTCATTAAGGGCTCTAAAGTTAATTGGTAAAATAGAACAACAGCTCCGTAAAAAAATATCTTTAAAAGACTTTTTTAGTAATCCAACCATTAAAGAAATAGCTAAAAAAATAGATAATACTAATGAGGTTTCTTATGCCAATATTCAACCTGCAACAAAAAGAGCATCATATCCTTTATCGCATTCACAAAAAAGACTGTGGATGTTACAAGAATTTTCTGATACTAAAGTAGCCTATAACGTTCCAAAAACTTTTCATTTAAAGGGGAAGCTTAATATTGAAGCAATTGATAAAGCCTTCGAATTTATTTTTAATAAACACGAAATACTTCGTACTACTTTTAAAGAAGTTAAAGGAGAACCTCAACAATTTATAACTCCAATAGATGAGTTTAAAAAACCTGTTGAATTTGAAAATTTAACGATTAAAGAAAAAGAGAGAGAAAATTTTATTTCTGATATTTCTAATATTCCTTTTAATTTATCTGAAGGCCCTTTAGCATCTGTTAAAGTATTTAAAATAAACAACTTAGAACATATATTATTCATCAATCTTCATCATATCATTTCAGATGGATGGTCTGCAACGATTCTATTAAATGAATTGTGTGATTATTACAACGCACTTGTTGCTGAAGAAGAATTTACATTAGCTGATTTAACTATTCAATATAAAGATTATGCTGTTTGGCAAGAACAACAATTTGAAGATAAATCCTTTCAAAATCATAAAACATACTGGAAAAATAAATTGTCTGGTGAGTTAACAAGATTTTCGTTACCAACAACGTACCCAAAAACTAAAAAAACTAAAAACCAAGGAAAGTCATTAAGCCATCTTATTGATAAAAATCTTATAAACAAGTTAACGTCAAAAACTACAGAATTAAATACTAGTTTTTATATGTTATTGTTGGCTGCATTTAAAACCTTAGCATATCGTTATACTTTACAAAATGATATTATCATTGGAACTATTGTTGCTGGTAGAGAAAAGGAAGAATTAACTAATCAATTAGGTTTTTATGTAAACACAATTGCGCAAAGAACGCGTATAAATGAAGAGGCTTCATTTGCTGAGTTATTACAAACATTAAAAGACAATTTATTAGAAAGCGTAGCACATCAATATTATCCTTTTGATCAAGTCATAAATGATTTGGGAATTACTAAAATCGAACATAATTCGCCATTATTTGACGTTATGTTTGTACATCAAAACAATGAAGAATTAGATGAGTCGGTAGCGTTATCTGGATTAGAGGTTACAGGGTTAGAAGGTAGTTTAAATGAAAGTAAATTTGATGCTTCCTTTGTAACCAAAGAAACACAAGAGGGATTACAAATTTTTGTTGAATACAATGCCGCTCTTTATAGTCATGAGTTTTTAAATCAGTTTTTAAAACATTATGAAACATTATTAAAATGTATTGAAAACAATATTGAAACTCCTATCAACCAACTAAATTATTTAGAAGAAGATAATGAATTGTTAGTAACACATTTTAATGATACTTATACTCCTAAAAATTATAGTACAATTCATGAAATTATAGAGCAAAAAGTTTTAGAGCAACCAAATAAAACTGCAATAGTTACAGAAAATATTTCTTTAACTTATCTGGAATTAAATGAAAAAGCAAATGCACTCGCCAATTATATAAATGAAAAATATAATCCAAAGCCAGATGCTATTATTGCTTTTACAATGGCAAGATCTGAGTGGCAAATAATTTCAATATTAGCCATCTTAAAAGCTGGTGCAGCATTTTTACCAATTGATGCTAAACTTCCAGAAAACAGAAAAAATATAATTTTAGAAGATTCGCAACCTTTATTTGTAATTTGTGATGCTACTTTTTTACCTAAAACAGAAACCTTAAGCTTTGAAACTTTAAATAATTTAAAGGAAATTTTACTTAAACACAATACAAAAAACTTAAATAAAAAAGTAATTGCTAATAACTTAGCCTATGTAATTTACACATCAGGTTCTACAGGAAAACCAAAGGGAGTTTTAATAGAACATAAGGGTAATATTAATATGGTTACCGATCAAATAACACAACTTAAAATAACAACAGAAGATAAATGTTTACAGTTTGCAAGCATTTCTTTTGATGCTTCTGTTTATGAAATATGTATAGCTTTATATGCTGGAAGTACTTTAGTATTAACTACTGATGACATTATTGCTAATCCATTACAGTTTACAAATTATATAACAGAAAAAGAAGTAACTTTTGCTACACTCCCACCAGCATATCTTTCTAGTTTAGACAACACTAAATTAACTAATTTACAAACTATTGTTACTGCAGGAGAAACTCCAAATGATATAGATGCAAAATATTTCAGTAAAAAAATCAACTATTTTAATGCATATGGACCAACAGAATACAGTGTTTGTGCAACTTTATATAAAGTTACAGGAAATGAAAAAGTAATTCCAATAGGTAAACCTTTACAAAATACACAAATCTATATTTTAGATGATCATATGAATAGTATGCCAATTGGAAGTTGGGGAGAAATTCATTTAGCTGGACATGGGATTGCTAGAGGTTATATAAACAGGCCTGATAAAAATAAAGAAGTCTTTTTAGATAATCCTTTCAAAACAGAAACCAAATTATATAAAACGGGTGATATTGGAAGATGGTTAAAAGACGGAACTATTGAGTTTAATTCTCGTTCGGGTGATATGATAAAGATTAGAGGATATAGAGTTGAAAAAGGAGAAATTGTTTCCACATTATTAATGAATCCTAACATAAAAGAAACAGCAGTATCTTTTAATGAAAAACAACAAAACTTAACGGCTTATGTGGTTAACGAAAATGCAATATCTGCTGAAGAAATTAAAAAGTATTTAAGTGATGAATTACCAGCATATATGATTCCTACTTTTATTATTGAACTAGATAAAATTCCATTAACTACAAACGGAAAAATAGACCACAAACAGTTAAATACTATTTCAAAAACAAAAAAAGAACTTTTAGTTGAAACAGAATTTATACTTCCAAAAAATGAAATGGAAGAAAAGTTATTGGCTATTTGGAAAGAAGTTTTAGGAACAAATGTTATAAGTACAACAGACAATTTCTTTGAAATAGGAGGACAATCCATAAGCGCAATGAAATTGATTGGAAGCATCTGGACATCATTTCAAAAAGAACTTTTATTAAGAGACTTTTTACTCAATCCAACGATAAAAGACCTATCTGAAATTTTACAAAATTACAGTAACAAAAACCACTCACTAATCGTCTCTTTAAATGAAACACAAGATCAAATAGCTCCATTATTCATGATACCTCCTGTTATCGGGTCCTCGATGATTTACAGACCCTTAGCTCAAGAGTTTTCTAAACATAAAATTGCCTGTTATGGAGTACAATACAAAGGTTTTGATATTGATGAAGAGCTAGACACAGGTATTGAAAGTATGGCAAAAAATATGGTTAACGAAATAACACCGTATTTAGAAAAAGAAAAAACAAATATGATTTTAGGATATTCAATGGGAGCTTTATTAGCTACTGAAATAATAGCAGAAGTTGAAATGAAAGGCTATAAAACAAAACTTATCCTTATAGATAAGGATCCTAAAAATTCTTTTTCTGAACTTTTTACTGATGAGAAGAATTTATTAAAAGACAATACCTATGTAAATCAAATTGTAAATGATCATTTACAAGAATTTGCATTACCAGAATTTAGTAAATCAAGAGTTTCAAAACTCATACGAAATAATATTAACCTACTAACAAAATATAAAGGCTTTGGAGGAAAAATAGAATCAGAAATATTAGCTATTGAAGCTAAAGATAATGGGAAAAAGAACAGAATGCTTGGATGGAAAAATAGTACAAATGGTAAGTTAAGCCATACGATACTAAAAGGAAATCATTATAGTATATTAAATAACAAAAATCAAATACTTCAAGTAATACTTGGGTTTATTAATCAAAAGAATCAAACACTATAGAAATGGGATTATTTAAATTATTACAAAAAAAGTCTAAGTTTTTTTATGTAAACCTTGGCGTTTTAGGGCTTATTAATGCGGTATGGTCATCAGCATTATTATTATTCATTAATAATAAAACTACAGGAGAAAAACTTCCTTTTATTAGTGAACAAAACCAACAATATGACTGGATAATATATTCGGCCTTAATTATAATATCTTTTACAGTAGCACGCCTTTTTCAGGCATATATGATAAGGCTTACTTATGAATTAGGAAACGAATTAAATTTATCAATTTTTGATAAACTAAGATTTACAAGTTATAAAGAATATCAAAAATTAGGAGAAGAGAAAGTTAGAACAGCAATGACAGATGTTTCTACACTTCAAAAATTTCCACAAAGTTTTATAGAAGCATTTAACGCAGCTATTATGGTTATTATAGGTGTTGCATATTTGTTTATTATACATCCTATAGGCGCAACAATTGTATTTTCAACTTTAGTAATTCTATCCGCAGTTTACACCATAAGAAACATGAGCATTGTTAAAGACATTAGCAAAGTAAGAGACTTAGCAAATGTTTATCAAGAAAATGTAAATGATTTTTTGAGAGGTTTTAGAGAAATTAAAATGAGTTCTAAAAGAAGTGATACCATTTATAATAATTTCTTAACTAAAAACAGAAATAAAGCAAAAAAACTAACTATAAGAACAGTTACCAAACATTTAGTAAATGACTTAATTGGTAATTATGCAGGATATTTAATGATTGGAATAATATTATTTGCTTTACCTGCAACATTAGCGATAACACAAGATGTTAGAACAAATTTTGTAGTAACTATTTTATTTATTCTAGGTCCAGTTGGTGCTGTTGTTGGAGCACTTAATGAATTTACAAAAATGCAAGTTGCTGTTTCTAGATTAGATGAATTTAATAAAACATTAGGTATACAACAAGGAGAACTTTTAACACATGGAGATACAATAGACTTTAATAAAAGATTTGAATCTGTTCGTTTTGAAAATGTAACCTTTGAGTATTACAATGAAAAGGAAGAACTTACTTTTAAATTAAATCCAATTAATTTAACAATTAAAAAAGGAGAAAGTATTTTTATTACTGGTGGAAATGGTAGTGGTAAAAGTACATTTATTACATTATTAGCTGGTTTATACAAACCAACATCTGGAAAAATATATTTGAATGATATACTAATAGATACAAATAACTATAGCTCCTATAGAGATCAAATCTCATGTATTTTTACAGACAATTACCTCTTTGCAGAAAACTACAATAACTTTAATTATGTAGATAGAGAGGAAGAGGTAAATAACCTTAGCAATAAAATGCAATTAGAAAAGGTATTTGACCTTAACAAAGAAACAGGAAAAGTAAAAGTAAGCTTATCAAAAGGTCAACAAAAAAGAGTTGCTTTAATTTATAGTTTATTAGAAGGAAAAGACCTTTTAATTTTGGATGAATGGGCTGCTGAGCAAGATCCTGAATTTAGAGCTTATTTCTATAACACTATTATTCCGAACCTTAAAGAAAGAGGTAAAACAGTAATATCCGTAACACATGACGATGCTTACTTTAACCAAGCAGGAAGATTAATCAAATTCAACTTTGGTAGAGTAGAGTCGGATACTATTAATATGCAAAAAATTTCCAATCTTGAATTTATTACAACTTAAAAAAAATAACAAACTAAATACAAAAAATCATGTTCAAAAACTTAAACTTTTTACTAATCTTATTTACAATGAGTACAGCCGTAACTATATCACAAGAAACCCAAAAATCATTACAATTTGCATTAAACTTAAACGAGTTTAAAGAAGTAATTAAAGAAAAATCAAATAATGAGAAATACCTTCCGATTGTATTAGCTACAGGAAGAAGAGTTTCTTTAGATTTAAAAATGACTGCTTTTAATGAAAATGTTATTGTGGTTGATAATAAAGAACATTCAGAGCTGGTTAAAAACGATAACCACATACCTGTTGAAATGGGAAAAGCATATGTTGGAGAGTCTAAAGCTGAATATTTATTTTTCTTCAAAGACGCAAAAATCAAAATAAAATTGAGCAAAAAAAATAATAAATGGGTTTTGAAAAAATTTGTAAATAAAAAACGAAGTAATTTCACTTCTATCTTTGAGTTTTAAACCTCCATTAACATATCCATTACTAATAAAATAATTTAAAACACTATTTTTTAGAATAAAACAAAGAAAAACATCTTTGTAATGGAATCACCTATTCTATTAATAAATAAAAAACAATATGCTACATTTTAAAAAAATGTACTGTCAAGATATTATTTACTATGAAACTTATATGTCTTACATACGCAGGAGGGAATAAATATTCTTATAGAAATTTCCGTCCTCATATTCATGAAAAAATAGAGTTGGTAACCTTAGAATTACCTGGTAGAGGTTCTAGAATTTCGGAATCATTTGAAAATAACTTAAATAATTTAGTAGATGATTTATATCATCAAATACAAGAACATTTGTCTGAAAATTATATGCTTTTTGGGCATTCAATGGGAGCTATTTTAGGTGATCTATTAATAGATAAATTAACTAATAATTTAAAAAAACTCCCAAAATGTTTTTTAGTTACTGGTTGTAGATCTCCTCAAAGAAACACATTTAAACCTAAAATTCATCTTTTATCTAAAGAAGCTTTCCAAGAAGAAGTAATTCAACTTGGTGGCATGCCAGATGAAATTATAAAAAACCAAGAAGTACTTGATTATTTATTAGACATTTTAAGAGTGGATATTACTGCTTTAGAAACCCATGAATACAAACAAAAAAACAAATATAATGTGCCAATTATTGCTATACGTGGTAGTGAAGAAAGAATAACCGAAGAAGATATTCTTGATTGGGAAAAACAAACATCATCAACATTTAAACATCATGTATTATACGGAAATCACTTTTTTATTCTAAACCACTTAGATGTTATTTCAGAAATTATCAATAAAAACTTGTTGAAAAATCTGAAGCCAAGCCTTAAATAAACTAAAAAATCAAACAAAACACTAAACTCTTTTATTAAGAGAGAAAACTTAAAAAAAATGAAAAAAAATAGTATCACTAAAATACTTGTAGCTCTACTTTTTTGTAGCCCTTTATTCTCTATTCATGCTCAGTATTCAGGTAATATAACTTCAAAAGTTATTGATGACTCATCTAAACCACTAGAGTTTGCCACTAATGTTTTATATAGAGCAAAAGATTCATCAATGGTAAAAATAGGTATTTCAGAACCTGATGGATCAGTACTTTTTAATGAAATTCGTTTTGGAAGATATTATATGCATACTAGCTTTGTTGGTTTTAAAGAAGTATATACTAATATTATTCATAAAACATCTACAACTCAAATACCTACTATTCAATTAGTACCAAGTACACTTTTAGATGAAGTAGTATTAGATACCAGAAAAAAGCTTATAAAAAAAGAAATAGATAGAGTTGTTTTAAATGTAAACGCTACAATGAATGCAGATGGAGGGAACTTAGCTGAAGTATTACAAGTGGCTCCTGGTTTAAATGTAGGAACTAATGGTTCTATCTCTCTTCGTGGTAAATCCGGAGTAATTGTACTGATTGATGGAAGACGTTCTTATTTACAAGGCACAGATCTTGAGAACTATATAAATGGAATGCCTGCTAATCAGTTTTCTACAATTGAAATAATGACAAATCCGCCTGCAAAATATGACGCTGAAGGTAATGCTGGAGTTATTAATATTGTTACTAAAAGAGATTACCAAAAAGGTTGGAAGTTAAATATAGCTTCTTCATACAGACAAGGTAGGTATGCAGAAATAGCAAATAGTATTGGACTTAATATAAATACAAAAAAAATTAGCTTTTTTAGTAATGTAAGTTATACAAATAAAAAGGATTTTGAGGATTATGATATTGTAAGAAAATTTTATGACACTAATGATGACTTACTTTCTACCTACGATCAAAACACATTAATGAAAAGAAAAAATAATCTTTTAACTGCTAGATTAGGTTTGGATTATTTCATTAATGAACGAACAACTATTGGGGTTTCTATAAGCCCACAAGTAACCATAGGTGACACAAATGTAGAAAACCAAACCCAGCTCTTGGATGATTCAAACACTTTAACATCAACATTAATAGCCCCAGCACTATATGAAGCTGACTATAAGAATTTTAAATCCAACATACATGCATCACATAAGCTAGATGAAAAAGGACAAAACATTTCTATTGATTTGGATTATTTACAATTTAATTCATCAGTAGATCAATCTTTTGAAAACAGTTATTTTGATGCTACAAACCAACTAACTGCAGCAGAGAATTTGGTAAATGAACTCCCTCAAAAAATAAATATTTATACTGGTAAAATAGATTATACACTTCCATTAAGTAGTGATATAAAACTAGAAATTGGAGGGAAAATAAGTTTAGTAGATACCGATAATGATGCCAAATTTTATGAAGAGACAGGTGGTCAATTAATTTTAGATACTACATTAAGTAACTATTTTAAATATGATGAAACTGTAAATGCAGGATATTTAAATTATACACAAATTTTTGGAGACGTATCATTCCAAGCAGGAGTTAGAGTTGAAAACACGGATATAACAGGTAATCAAATAACTCAAAATATTGTATTCACAAATAACTATACAAACGTTTTACCTTCTGCTTTTTTAAAATATAAATTAAGCGAAGATGAAGAAGTTGGTTTTTCTTACGGGAAAAGATTAGAGCGTCCAGATTATGGAGATTTAAATCCTTTTAGATATTTTTATGACGCTTATACTTTTGAAGAAGGAAACCCAGAGTTAAACCCACAATTTAGTGACAACTTCGAGTTAAGTTACTCTATGTATGAAGGTGCTATTACAACTACTGCCTATTATAATAAAACTAAAGATATTATTACTGATGTAATTTTTCAAGATGATACTACTAACGAAACCTTTATTAGAAAAGAAAATTTAAATAATTTAACAACTTATGGTGGTAATTTAACTGCACAAGTTCCACTTATGGATAATTGGTCTATATCTTTAAATTTAGATTATAGTCAAAATGAATTATCTGGTGTTGTTGATGATGAGCAATTTTCAATAAAAGCAAATACCTTTTCTGGTTTCTTATTAAACCAATATAAATTTGATAGAAACTGGACACTAGAATTAGCAGGTTGGTATGTATCTGAAAGCTTATCAGACACTTTTGTTCAAGAACCTTATGGGAGAATTTCATTTGGAGTATCTAGAAAGCTATGGAAAGGAAGAGGTAAAATTAGATTAAGTGGTAACGACATATTTGGTTGGACTAATTTTAATGCAAAAAGTGGTTTCCCTAATACAGATGTTACTATAAACAACACATGGCAAACAAAAACTCTTAAACTTGCTTTCACCTATAATTTAGGGAGTGGTTACAACAAAAAAATTAAAGAAAGAAAATCTTTAGACCAAGAAATAGAAAGATTAGAAGAATCTCAAAAGTAAAAACTTCTCAACAGGTAATTAATTAACTATAGTTTCTTTTTTACTTAACAATTTTAGTTAAGTAATAACTATCTTAATTGAGTCTTTTATTTCAAAAATATTTTATTCATCAATAAAAAATTGGTATTCCTTTTTGGGACATACCCTAGGATAATATTGTTTAAACATTAGGAGTTCGCTGAAAATCCTTTAAAGAGTAAGCATTAATTATTAAATTTTATAACAATGAAAAATTTCAATCAAACAAACGAATTTCAAGTAGAAAAATTAGAAGAACGCTTAGAAATGGCTTCTTGGCAATGTGATGTTTTAGAGCCAGGTGAAGTAGACTGTAACTTCTAAAACATAATACTGGATTGTTGTTATAACTAATATTATAACAACAATCCAGTATTACAATTACAAAATGGAGCACGCTGAAAATCCTTTAAAGAGTAAGCAAAAACTATTAAATTTTATAACAATGAAAAATTTTAATCAAACAAACGAATTTCAAGTAGAAAAATTAGAAGAACGTTTAGAAATGGCTTCTTGGCAATGTGATGTTTTAGATCCAGGTGAAGTAGACTGTAACTTCTAAAACATAATACCAGATTGTTGTTATAACTAATATTATAACAACAATCCAGTATTACAATTACAACAAAATGGAGCCCGCTGAAAATCCTTTAAAGAGTAAGCAAAAACTATTAAATTTTATAACAATGAAAAATCTTAATCAAACAAACGAATTTCAAGTAGAAAAATTAGAAGAACGTTTAGAAATGGCTTCTTGGCAATGTGACGTTTTAGAGCCAGGTGAAGTAGACTGTAACTTCTAAAACATAATACCAGATTGTTGTTATAACTAATATTATAACAACAATCCAGTATTACAATTACAACAAAATGGAGTCCGCTGAAAATCCTTTAAAGAGTAAGCAAAAACTATTAAATTTTATAACAATGAAAAATTTTAATCAAACAAACGAATTTCAAGTAGAAAAATTAGAAGAACGTTTAGAAATGGCTTCTTGGCAATGTGATGTTTTAGATCCAGGTGAAGTAGACTGTAACTTCTAAAACATAATATTGAATTGTTGTTATAGATAATTCTATAGCAACAATTCTTTTATTTCAATTACACAATAGTCTTCACTGACCCTCATTAAATAACCATTAAAATTTATACGAATGAAAAACTTAAATCAAACAAACGAATTTCAAGTAGAAAAATTAGAAGAACGTTTAGAAATGTGCGCTTGGTCTGACGCTGGAGGAGATCCAGATCTTTGTGGCCTTGATGTTCCAGGTGAAATATAACTTATAATTGTTGTTGTAGAGTATTACAACAGCAATTATTAATACAAACAATAATTTTTTTTTTGAAAGATGATTCAACTACTAGAAAAACAAGTACAAAAGCAAAGCTTTAAAACAACCTTTACAATTGCTTTAAATAATTATATGAACAACACCGAGTTGCCAGAAAATATAATAAAAGCTATTGTTGACGAGCATTTTATAAATAACAACCCAGTTTATTATACATACTATCCGTATCTATTTAACTCTGTTTTTAAATTAGCTGATAAAAAGGTTTTAGATGTACTTACCATTGCTGGTTTCTTATACTATAAAGCAGTTATATTGGTAGATGAAATATTTGATAATCAATCTCCAAAAGAAAGTTTCTTTACATACTTAATCTCAGATATTTGTAAAGAAGAAGCTATAAAATTACTTTCTAGTTTATTTCCTAATGAGCATCAATTTTGGAAATCGTGGAACTCTAGAAAATTTCAATATGTAAAAGCATTTGAAATCGATCAAAAATCACATGATATTACTTCTTATGAAGCTTTTGAAAAATTAGCAGATTATAAATCGGCTTTTGGTAAAGTGGCTATAGATGCTTTGTATCATTTATCAGAAATGAATGATATTGTTTTGTATACGGATTTATTAAACTCTCATAAATTCTTTTATACTGCTTTTCAAATAACCGATGATGTTTCAGATCTTCAAGAAGACATAGAGAATAAACAATTTAATATTGCTCACTTTGAACTTAAACAAAAAACTGAAGAAGAAGAGTTTAAGAACAAAACAATTAAAGATTTAAAAAACGATTTGTACCTAAATGGTACAGCCGTAAAACTATATAGCAAAGCTTTATTGTATTTAGAAAAAGCTAAAAAAACAATAGCACCTTACGATTTACCTGAATGGAAATTTGAGATTCAAAAACTATATAATGAAATAGTTAAAAATCAATTAAACATGTCTGGTTTTGTAACGGTTTTTCGAACGCAACAACAACTATCAAATCAAAAATTAAAAGATCAGAAGTCCCCAGAAGAAACTATTGAAAACGGAATAAAATTCATACAAAATTCTCAAAATAAAGAAAAAGGAAACTGGATAGATTATTTTAATGATGCCGGAATAAGTGATGTTTGGACGACTGGTTTTCTTCTTTCTCAAGAACAAAACAACATAAATTATAAAATAGATACTACAAAAGCGATTGCTTTTCTAAAGCAAAATACTGTTAAAGATAATATTTGGGGCTACAATAGTAAATGGGTTTCTGACGCAGATTCTACTACTTTTGTTTTAAGAGCCTTATTAAAAAATAATATAGAAATATCAGAAGAGCAATTAAACAAATGGTATTCTTTTCAAAATGAAGATGGTGGTTTTAGCACTTATAATTCGGAACAAGAAGTTATTGTTTCTTTAAACTTTCCAACAGATTCAAACGTAAAAGGCTGGTTAAATTCTCATTTTTGTGTTAGTGCTGCTGCTTACTTATTCTTATGCGAAGCAGCTATTAAAAACAATGTATTCTTCAATTTAAGAAACTATTTAGAGCTTATAATTCAGCAAAAAGAAACATTAAAATCATATTGGTGGACTCATGATGTTTATGCACTTAATTTGTTATTAAAAGGTGCTGTTTTAATAGAAGACACTAATATTATTAAGCTTGTAACAAACTCGCTTGAAGAATTTACAAAAAGTACATCTTTCAATATTTTAAAAGAAGATAAAAACTATTTCTATTTAGGTTTATTATTAGAATCATTAACAATAAACGAGTCTATTTCTAATCAATACACCAAAGTTATAAATGAAATTGTAGAAATTCTTTTAAAGGAACAATTAACTGACGGGTCGTGGTTAGAAAACACAGCTATGCGTATTCCACATCCAGCAATTATAGACGCAAGCAATTCAACAATTAATTGGAGAATAAGCGATTCTGGCACTAATATTATTGTAAAAGATTTTCATAGACTATTTACTACAGCTGCTTGTATCTCTGGATTATCAAATTATAAAAAACATAGTAACTAATGGATGTTTTACAATTGATTCCAATAAAATCTTTGGATGTAGAAATTTTACCATATGATGGTAACGGAAACTTAATTGTGCATAAAAAACTAAATCATTATGTAAAAGTTACTGAGCTGGTAACATCACTTTTGAAGTTGGTTGATGGCAAAAAAACAGTAGAAGAACTTTCTAAAAATTTTAGTACTGCAATAGATAAAACTGTAAGTGCAGAAAAGGTTTATGAAATATTATATGAAGACCTTGGTAAATATCATATTATAGAAAATGATCTTCATTCATATGAAATTGCATCTAAACCAGATTATTTAAAACTTAGTTTTGATGTTATTCCAGAAAAAGTAGTCGCTCCTATTGCTAAATTTATCGCTCCGTTATTTTCTAAAAATATTTTTTATCCAGTATTTATCAGCTGTTTGTTTTTTATAGCTTTTATTGGAATTAATTATTGGAATTTTTTAACCTTTGAGTCTTTTACCAGCTTGCCTTTTTCCAAAGCTCTTTTTATTGGAATTACAATTGTTGTTACCTTATTCTTACATGAATTTGGCCACGCTGCTGCTTGTAATCATTTTGGTGGAAAACATGGAAATATTGGATTTGGCTTTTATTTATTATCACCTGTTATGTTTGCTGATGTTTCTGATATTTGGAAGTTAACTAAAAGACAACGAATTGTTGTAAACCTTGGTGGCCTTCATATACAAGTATTAATTGCCACATTATTTGGAATAGCATTCTTAGCTACACATAAAATTGAGTTTCTAGTTCTTGTTTATTTATTAGGTATTTTAAGTGTTTTGGTTAACCTAAACCCTTTTTTTAGAACCGATGGATATTGGGTATTATCAGATATTACTGGGGTGAATAATCTTAGAGCTAATTCTAATCAAAATTTAAGGCAATTTTTTGGTCAATTTATACAAAAAAATACTTTTATCTATTCTAAAAAGAACATCCTTTTACTAATGTATTCTCTTATTAGCAATTCTTTTATTGTTGTTTTTTTAGGTTGGATTTTAATTACCGATTATAATTCTATTTTTAGTTATCCAGCAACTATTTATAGTCTTATAGAAGATGTTATTAAAGGTGATTTTAAATTCGATTATAACGCGCTTAAAAAGCTTACCATTCCTTTATTATTTTATTACATCTTATTTAGGTTTTTAAAAACAATATACCAAAGAATGAAAGTTGCTAAAACAATAAATGCAAAAGAAATACTATGGATTGGTGTACAGATAATCTTATCTGTAGTTTACTTACTTTCTGCAGTTGGAAAAACATTAGATTTTTTACCTTTTAAACAAAAAATTCTTGAGTACGCTCCTAACATAAGTTTTTTGGCTTATTTAATTATTGGAATTGAATATTTCTTAGCGCTAAGTTTTGCTACTTGGATATTTAAGAAATTAGCTCCAAAAATATCTATTGCTTTTTTATTGATGTTAAGTTTGATATACAGTTATGGCTACTTTCAATTAGGAATAAAAGAATGCGATTGCTTTGGAAGCTTTGATGTATTAAACTCAAGTAAAATAGAAGTTGTATTATTAAAAAATGCCTTTTTACTGTTGTTATCTTTTTTTCTTCTGAAACAACTTAAAACTACCATTTCTAAAAGAACAATTAAGATAGTTATCTCTGTAGCTATCGTATTTTTAACTACGTTTCAGGTTTTTAAATTTAATGCTTCAAAATCATCTGATTTTGTATTTAATAATATTGGTAACTCTATTTATGATTCAAAGATTACAGTCACCAACGAAATGAAAAAAGCTGAATATTGGTTTTTATTTTCACCAAATTGTATTCATTGTAAAAATGCAATTCCGCATATAAACGAAATGGTAAAAGAAGATAAGCATGTAATTGGAATTAGTATTTTAGAAAAGAAGGAAGATTTCAAAACGCTTAAAAAAACTATAAAAGTTGACTTTCCTGTTGAGTTTATTACAAGAGATGCGTTAAAAAAACTCACTAAAAATGTACCTGTTTTATTAACTATAAAAAACGATACCATTATAAAAGTGAATAAAAAAATAGGAAAAAAACTACCTAATTAATTTGTCTTTAAATCTTTTTCAATGAAAACGATATTAGTTATTTCTGTACGAAACCACACATTAATGTCTCAAGATTTGTGGAATTACTATTTAAGCTTAATTCCAGAAGATCAACATTCAAAAATAACGAAGTTCTATCATTGGAAAGATCGTCAGGCATCTTTAATTGGCAAACTATTACTAAAAAAAGTAACAGAAAATTATTTTGATGAAGGCATTTTTTCTAAGTTAAAATACACCAAATATCAAAAACCATACTTGGATAAAGAGTTTTCATTTAACATTTCTCACTCTGGAGAATATGTTGTTTTTGCCTACACACTTTCTAAGCAACCTTTAGGTATTGATATAGAAAAAATAGACCCTAAAATAAAGATAGAAGATTTTCATTCCGTTTTAACTGCTGTTGAAAAAAACAAAATTCATAAATCACAAATACCAATATGTACTTTTTATGATTTATGGACAATTAAAGAAGCTGTTTCAAAAGCAGATGGAAGAGGTTTACATATTCCGCTAACAGAAATTAAAATCAATGAAGACCATATTATCACTAATACAGATAAATGGTTTTATAAAAACATATTGATTACAGAAAATTATAAATGTCATATTAGTACATCTATCAAAGACTTTAAAGTTAATTTAACACAAATGACTATAGATGATCTGTATGAAAAACTAATCATAACTACTAACCAAAATTAATCTTAAGATGAAAGAAATAAGAAGAGTTGAAAAAATTTCTAAAGAAGAGTTTTTACAAAATAACATAACAGGAAATTTTCCAATAATTATTACAGATGCAATGAGTGATTGGGATTTATCAAGGTTTCAACCATCATCATTAAAAAAAGAATTTGGATCTGAATTTACTCAGGTTTATGACGATTTATTTGATTTACAAAATGTTACTTCGTTAGAAAGTTATCTTGACGCTAATTTTGATAAACCAACTATTGAATGCAAAAATTATGTAAGATGGTATACCAAATTAAAAGATGTAGATTTTTTATGGTCAGACGATGTATTTGGCAGCTTAAAAGATGCTTGGTCTCATCCTTATTTTTTACCAAAAGATGAATTATTAGTACCATTAGTACAAGAAGGAGAAAATAAATCTATTACTGAGTTTAGATTTCCATATAAAGGATTATTTATTTCAGGAAAAGGCTCAAGAACAAGATTGCATAGAGATCCATTTAATAGTAATGCAGTTCTGTGTCAATTTTATGGAAAGAAAGACATTACATTATATGCTCCAGATCAAGCAGAGTTTGTAATGAATGGTGATGAGTTTGTAAATATTATTGATCCTGATTTAAATAAATTTCCTGAATTTCCATCAGCAAAAGTACATACCAAAGTTACTTTATCTCCTGGTGAAATAATTCTCTTTCCTGCTGGCTGGTTTCATGATGTAACCTGTGCTACGGATAGTATTTCTATCACATGGAATTTTGTTCATGCTTCTGGTTTAGAAAAATTAGTAGCTCATTTAAGAAAAAACCCTAATGATAGCCAAATAGAAATTTTAAGGTTCTTTTTAGGCGATCAAATCTCTTCAACATCAACAGTAGAAGATATTATTGCTGTACTAGAAAAAAGTGTAGTTAAAGAAACAGTATAAACATATAATTCAAATTTATGGAAGTTTTAAAATTTGGAGGAAGTTCAGTTAGTTCTTTACTTTCTCTAAAAAACATGCTGCAAATAATTAAAGAATATGACTTAAATGACAATCCGTTGGTTATTGTAGTTTCAGCACTAAAAGGGATTACCAATCATTTGGTAAAACTTTCAGAATTACTAAAAAGTAACGAGGATAGTGAATACAGAAAGATTCTGAAATTAATTTCTGACGAGCATTATAAGTTTATGAATGCTATTTTTCAAGAAACACCTAAAGGTTTAGCACAAAAAATTAAAATGCTTGAAAAAGACCTAATACAAACCTCAAGTATACTTATTAAAAAAGATATTTTAACTGAAAAAGATTACGATAGAATTGTAAGTTTTGGTGAATTATTCTCTGCTAATATTATTGCTGCATATTTAAAAGAAAATGAACTTAATTTTTCATTTAAAGACGCACGTGAACTTATTATTACTGATAATAATTTTACCAATGCAAAAGTAGATTGGAATTCAACAAGTTCAGTAGTGGAGTCTTTTTTTTCAAAAAACAACAATAATTGTTACGTAGTTACTGGTTTTATTGCTCGTTCTATTTATGGGGATACTACAACATTAGGCAGAGGTGGATCTGACTATACAGCAACTATTTTAGGTACTATTTTAAAAGCAAAAAAAGTAACTAAATGGACTGATGTAAATGGTATTATGACGGCAGATCCAAACACAGTATTAAAAGCTTCTTCTTTAGACAATATTTCCTTTGACGAGCTTAAAAACTTAACCAAATTTGGATCGCATGTATTAGTTCACCCTAATTCTATTAACGAATTATCAAAACATAATATTCCTTTTTTAATACGTAATACATTTAATGCTAACTTTAAGGGAACTCAGGTAATTAATAATGAAAACTCTTCTCAGAGAGTCTTGTCTATACACAAATCTTGTAGCATGATTGCTTTTGACAAGAAACACGATTTGAGTAAACAATTAATTACAGAAATTATAGATAAAGAATATTTATTTTTTAGAATTAAGAAAACAGACGACCTTAACAAATCATATTATATTGTTGCTAATGATTGTATTAATTTCTTCAGTTTAAACTTAGAAGAAACTGAAGAAAACATCATCTTATATTCTGGTTTAAAGAATATAAAAATAGTTGATAGAAATATTGTTTTAATTACTATTACAGGTAAAAAAATGGTAAAAAAACAAGAGTTAGAAAATATTGGGCAATTATTAAACAAGCATAATATTAAAATACTTGGATTTAGATTTTTTTACAATTCTATTTCTTTAATTTTTAAGAAAGTTGATTCAGAAAAAGCACTGGTTGTGCTTCATGAAAAATTTACTACTCCTATTTTTGAAGTAGAAAATAGTTTGACAATATAAAAACTATTTCAAAAAAAACATACAGCACTCACTACAAATGTATTACCACTATTTATTTCCATTAATTAGAAATTTATCAAATTTAAAAACTTAAATTATTTGTTAAAAAATAGATTTATAGTAACGTGTAAATTTGCAAAACCAAAAAAAGGTTATATATTTGCACTCGCAAAACACAACACGTGTCGCAAACTCCTCCTTAGCTCAGTTGGTTAGAGCATCTGACTGTTAATCAGAGGGTCCTTGGTTCGAGCCCAAGAGGAGGAGCAAAAAAGACTTACAGAAATGTAAGTCTTTTTTTTATTTATATAATATTCAAAAAAAGCTAGAAGTATAAACTTCTAACTTTTAAAGGAATACTTTATTCTATAAAGCTATACAGATTTACAGTAAACGATAGTACTTATCACAAACCATATAAAAACTATTAAAATCCTTCTCCAGGAGCTTCAGGGCTCGCTGCTTGTGCTTTTTTGGGATGCAAAATAAGATAGGTTCCTAAAGCTGTTAAAGCAGTATACTTTCCATAATTACCTATTTTTTGTAAAGCGTCTTTTCGGCTGATATCTTTTTGTTGTTTAGTTGTTTTCATTATATTTTATTTCTTGAATTACTCAATAATTAATTTTTGACTTTTTTCAGCGTTTTCTGTTTGTAACTTTACAATGTATACTCCTGATGCTACGTTTGCTAATGAGAATGTATTGGCAACGCTTGCTTTTGCTTCCGTATTAAATACCGCTACACCTGAAATAGAGTACACTGTTACTGTTGCGTTGTCTTTTAATCCTGAAATAGTTACGTCTTTTTTAGCGGATTTATAAATAGTAACATCAGCTAATTCGCTAACACTAGCATTGCTTAATGTTTTAGCATTGGTGTGTAGTAAAAAACGATCGGCTGAATTTGAAGCTTCTGTTAGTGTTACTTTGTATGAAGTTTCAGAAAGATTTGTAAATGTATTCGTTATTTTATCTTCTAAATAAATAGTAACATCATTCGTAAAATTACTTACATCTACCGATAACGTTATTTCTTTTCCTGCTGCTGCTTTAATTCCTAAAGGAATACTAACATTACTATAAGTATTGGTTGGTAACGATTGGATTGTGAAATCAACATCACTTGAAAGATCTGACAAATGTGTATATACATCGAAACTAGCACCACTAAAGTTACCAATATCATACCCTGGATCTAAACCTAAGGTTGCAGCATCATAATATTTTATACTTGTATGTACTGTAGTTCCTTCTGAACTAGCTAAGAGTTCAAAACTTGGCGTTGTATTGGTCGCTTTACCAAAAACACCGCCACTAGTAGGTTGAGAAATTCTTTGATCTTGCTCAAGAGTTAAAGAAGTTCCTGTTGATTTAGTACGAACAAAGAATCCTTGTCCTGGCGCTAAAGAACTTTCATCATCTACTAAAGAATTCGCTACATATTTACTTTGTGCACCGTCCCAAACATAAACAGCAACATAAGAATCATCCATACTAACTGCGTTGTCTGCGATAAAATTATCTCCTGAGTTTTCGTTGATTGGTAAAAATGCAGTAAACGGATTTCCAACGGCATTCCATTGTGAAGCAATCACTGATTTTGTTACTGACGTGGTTTCTAAAGCTCCTGTAAAACTTACACTTCCGTCTGTTGCTCTTGACATTGCATAACTCGCTCCTTTCTCAAAAAACACCGTGTTTGCTGCCAAATCATCAACTGTATAATACACCCATTTTGATCCGTCTGCTTGACTATCATCATAAAAAGCAATTGCATAACGATTTGGTGTAACGGTTGTATTTACACGAATATTATTGTCAACATTTTCAACAAAATCTTTAATACTTTGTCCAACTACTGGTGCCGAAACCACACTCCATTCGTTAGCGATAAGACCTGCTCTTTCATAAGTTACGGTTCCACTTGCTGTTCCTGTAACAATTAAAGAACTACTTTCACTTGCTGAAGAAGTCATAGTAACTGTTCCGCTACTTACAAAATTCCCATCAACAAAAGCGGCACCGCTATCATTAATATCAAAAGAAGCAGCTGTTTCAATAGTTAAATCATCCATTTGAACCGTAGTTCCACTTCCAATAACTGGCGTATTGACTACATTTGGAACAGTAATATCGTAAGTGATTTCTGGTAGTGCATCAATATCCCAGTTTGTTGTTGTATTCCAATCTGTATCTGTAACTCCTGTCCAAATTGCTGATGTAATAATTACAGCTCCTGTAGAATCAAAAGTATCTCCTGTGATTTGAGAACCTGCTTCATTAGTACAATCAGCAGCATTAAAACCACCAGTTGCAGTTGGACCACAGGCTGTAAAAAATTGATCTAAAAATACCCCACCATTTTCAAAGCTTACATTAGGTTCTTCATTAATATCGGCATATTTAAACTTTATACTATATAAATGTGTTGGTGTACTGGTTACATTATCACTTCCAATACTTCCGCTACTGGCTAATTGTTGAAAAGAGGTTGAGACTCTTGAGGTGGTATTATCATTTACAATAAAAGAAGTATACGCATCAATAATTCCAAGGATTGAGGATGCTAAAATAGAACCATCAGGCGCTGTCATTTCAAAGTTTCCGTTAGTGTGTACATTATCACCAAAGGCTACAGTATTGTAATTAAAGTAAATTTGACCAGATCCAGCAGTAAAATCAGTATCAGAAGCGATATAAATATCTGCCTCATAATAATCATCCATACCATCGTTGGTATTTCTAGCATTTTCGAAAGTAAATGTGATGTTTTGTGCAAAAACACAAGTTGTTAAAAAACTGACTATTAATAGCGTAATTTTTTTCATAATTATATTTAGATTATAGGTTTAAAACCGTAAACCTTCTGATCCCCATTTTTAATTAAAGCAATAAAAAATCATTCAAAAGGTCACGGTTTATTAATTTTAGTGTTGTTTAAATTTTAATGATGTTAATGGTTTTCATAGATATGCCGTTATAAGACTTTTCTATTTTTACTTTAGAGAGCCAGAAGAAATTTCCGTGATATAAAATTGGCATGTACGCAAATTTTTTGATTTCTCTTCTTACTCTAAATTTTTTGTTATTTTTTGTGAGTAGTAACTTCATCTTTTTAATATTTAAAATTGCTCTCCTTTTCCTATGTTAGGATTCATTAAACTATTAATATCTGTATTCTGTATTTCTCCATTCATATCCATATCTGCTTTATTATAACCAGGATTTCCTATAAGGTTTGTTACGGTACTTACGTCAGTATTTTGCACTTGTGTATTTCCATCATAATCTCCACTAGGCATTGCAAAAGTTCCTGTTTCTAAATCTATCAAGGAATTTGTTCCACCAAATGTTAATCCACTATTAGCACTAAAATCTATGGTTGTTGCTGTTGTTGTTAATGAAACCGTAATGGCAGACATAATACCTAAATGGTTTCTGTGTTTAATTACGATATAATAATCGCCTTCTGCTTGTTCAAAACTTAAACTAGAAACACCATCTATAGCTACAATATTTCCATCGCGTTGTAATAAAGCCGATTGACTATCGACAACTATGGTATTATCAGTTGCATCGCGTAATTCAACCCAAATCCAATCGATAATGGCATTTGAACCTGTAATATCAAAAACAGTTGTTTCGCAAGTAATAGCATCTGTATAAGGACTTGTTGTTGGTAACAAATCTGACACTCTTAAATCATCTCGCATGAGATCTTCTTCTCCAGAATTTGGATTCGTAGCTGCTCCTTGTAAGAATATTGTAGCGGCTAATTGTATACCAATGCTACAGCTGGTTTCACTAAAACTTGTTTGATCATCAATATTCGTCCAGTTAGTGGTACTATAAGCGGCATCATCCACTTGGACACAAGTTAAATTTGGGTTGTCTGTAAAAACCGAGAATGTTAATTTGGTATTGTTTTCGTTTTGAAGATTTAAACTGGTTAATGCATTATTACTACAGTTAAATGAAGTTAATACTGTATTTGCTGTTAAGTCTAAACTTGTTAACTTATTTCCATCACAATACAACCAATCTAACAATGTATTGTTGCTAACGTTTAATGTAGAAATTTCGTTATTATAACACACCAATTCTGTTAGTGCAGTATTCGTGTCTACGGATAGATTTGTAATTTCATTATCATTTATCCAAAGTTTTTCTAATAAAACATTATTACTTACATCAATAGTCGATAACGAATTACTTGAAGCAGTTAATCTTAATAATGAGCTATTATTTGTAACATCTAACGTAGTTAATTCTGCATTACCTGTACAATATAAATACGCTAACTCGGTACTATTGGTAACATCTAAATTGGTTAATGAGTTATTACTTGCTAATATATACGTCAGGTTTACATTATTTGATAGATCTAAACTAGAAAAAGAATTATTAGCACAAGTAAGTATTTCTAAAGCAGTAGTAGTTGAAACATCTATGGCTGTTAAACTATTATAATCGACACTTAATGTAGTTAAAGCCGTTAATCCATTTACATCAATACTTGTTAATCCGTTATTGGTTAACTGTATATATTCCAAACCTGTATTACTGCTTACATCTAAAGTACCTAAATTATTACTCTTATTACATATTAATGTTTTTAAGACGGTATTGTTTCCAAATTCTAAGGATGTTAAATCATTACTATCGCAATCTATGGTTTCTAGTAAAAGATTATTACTCAAATCTAAGCTTGTAATTGAATTCCCCTCACAGTTTAATGTTTTTAAAGCTGTAAAAGCTTCTATTCCTTTTAAATCTGAAATGGATTTATTACTTACTTTCAAATCAGTAACAACCTCAATAAGAACTGTTGGTACTTGTCCATCACCAGAAATATCATCATAACCTAAAGTCTCTAATCTTACTTCAAAATTAGCATCGGGTATTGTTGTATATCGACAGTAATTATCTTCAGAAAAAGAATGATCAGCATCTATATTTGTCCAGTTTGTTGTGCTATAATCCACATCGTCAACAGAAATACAACTTAAATTGTTGTTTCCTCTGGTATCAAAGAAATCGATGTTTTCATTATTTCCATTACGAATGTCTAAACTAGAAAGCTCATTATTGGTAAAATCAACATCAATTAATAACGGATGATTACTTAAATCGAAAGCGCCAGTAATATTAGCATCATATGCATAAATCTCTGTTAGCGCTAAGTTGTTGCTAAGATCTATACTGGTTATTGGATTATCTCCAAAATCAATTGAAAAAAGTAGTGTGTTTGCACTTAAATCAATAATAGCAATTGAATTTCCGAAAAATTCTAAAATCTCAAGAGCAGTATTATTACTAACATCTAAAATAGTTAATGAATTATCGGTTACTGTGAAGTCTTTTAGCAACAGGTTACTGCTTACATCTATTGTTGTTAATAGATTATCGTTACACGCAATATCTGTTAATTGACTATTATTTGTAACATCTAATGTGGTTAGTTGATTTGAAGAACAAATAAGCTCAGATAATAATGTGTTAGCACTTATATTTAAACTTGTTAAACTATTAGAGTTACATCTAAGCGAGCTCAAGTTTACATTGGAACTTAGGTCTAAAGTTGTTAATGCGTTGCTAACACAATTTAATGTGGTTAGCGCAGTAAAATCTTCTATTCCTGTTAAATCTGAAATACTACTGTTATTTAAAGTTAAGGTTGTAATTGATTCAATTAATGAAGTTGGTACTTGTCCGTCATCAGAAATATCATCGTAACCATTGCTTTCTAACCAAGCTTCAAAATTAGTATCGGGTATTGCTGTATAGTTACAATACGTTTCGTTAAATGAAATTTCCGCATCTCTATAATTTATCCAAGTTGCATTCGCATACGATTCATCATCTACTAATACACAAGAAAGGTTTGGTACGTTGAGTGTTGTAAAAGATGAGTCTCCAATTAATTTTGAATTATTACCATTTTGAATATTTACTGAAGATAAATCATCACAATCACTTAAATTAATATAGTTCATATTAACATTTGAAGATAAATCTACACTTGTTAATGCGGTATTATTTGCCGTTAATAATCCAAGTTTGACGTTGGCTGATAGATCAACAGTTGTCATTAGATTATCGGTTAAAATTAGATTATATAATTCGTGAAAATCTTGTATTCCTGTAAGGTCATATATTGCTCCTGAATTACTTAAAGAAAGATTTATAGACTCTTGATTAATAATAAGAGCTGTAGGTACTTGTCCATCTCCAGACACATCATCTAAGCCAAGATTTTCTAATCGCGTTTCAAAATTAGCATCAGGTATTTGAGTATACTTGCAATATGTTGTGCTAAAACTTGTAGTATCGTCTATATTATTCCAATTATTTGTACTATGTGCTACATCATCAACTATAATACAAGTTAAGTCAATATTATCTGAAGCAACAAGATTATAAATAATAGTATTGTTACCGTTTTGTAGATTTAAATAAACAAGTTCGTTATTATTTACTGAAAGCTCTTCTAAGTCAGTATGATTTGTTAAATCTAAATACACTAAGTCATTTGAATTTACAATTAAATTAACAACACTTGTAGGAGCTTCTAATGAAGTTAAATTATTAGATGAAAGATCTAAATAAGTTAAAGGAACGTTTCCACCAAAATCAACTTCAGTTAATTTATTATTAGAACAATCTAAAGCATTTAAAGCCTCAAAATTTGAGATTCCTGTTAAATCAGTAATATTTTTATTGCTAAGATCTAAAATAGTAATGTCTTCAATTAGTGCTGTTGGTACTTGCCCGTCATCAGAAATATCATCATAACCTAAAGCTTCTAAAGCTGCTTCAAAATTAGCATCTGGAATTGTTGTATAATCACAATACGTATCAGTAAAAGCTGTTCCAGCTTCAATATCTGTCCAGTTTGTTGAACTATAAGCTGCATCATCTACTACGATACAATTCAAATTAGAAGATCCTGTAGTATTAAATAATTGTGTATTTGTATTATTTCCGTTTTGATAATTTAAACTATTTAAAAAAGCGTTATCTGCTAAGTATAAATATTCTAATTGTGGGTTTCCACTTACATCTAATTCAACTAGCCAACCGTTATTGGCATATAATGAATTTAATGCTACATTATTGCTAAGGTCTAAGTAGAAGAATCTATTAGAGGCACAATTTAAATCTTCTAGTAACAAATTATTACTAAGGTCTAATGATGACAGACTGTTATCCTGTACATTTAAATCTACCAATGCCGTAAAATCTTCTATTCCTGTTAGATTTGATATGTTTTCATCGCTCACATGTAATGCGGTAACGACTTCTATCAATGCTGTTGGCACTTGGCTGTCACTAGAAATATCATCATACCCTAAAGCTTCTAAAGCGGCTTCAAAATTACTGTCGGGTATTGCAGTGTAATTACAATAGCCTTCAGTAAATGAAGTTCCAGATTCAATATTCGTCCAATTAGTATCGCTATAAGCTACATCATCTACCATGATACAACTAAGGTTACTTGAGGCTACTGTTGTAAATTGTGTGAAATTGCTATTATTTCCGTTTTTAACATTCAACTCCGTTAAATTACTCATGCTACTTGCAGTCAAAGATGTAAGGTTTGTGTTTAAACTTAAATCTAAGGTTGAAATATCAGTTTCATTAACCCATAATGTTTCTAATAATGTATTGTTGCTTACATCTAAACTGCTTAAATCACTATAACCACAATTTAAAAATGTAAGATTTAAGTTATTACTTACCCCTAATGTTGTAAAATTATTATACGATATGGTAAGTGATTCAAGCGCGGTAAAATCTTCAATACCTGTAAAATCACTAATATTTTGATATTGAACTGATACAGATGTAACTGCTTCTATCAACGTAGTTGGTACTTGTCCGTCACTAGAAATATCATCATAACCATTGTTTTCTAACCAAGCTTCAAAATTAGCATCGGGTATTGTTGTATAACGACAGTAAGTTTCGGTAAATTCACCCGGATCATCTACACCTGACCAATTGCTATTAGAAAAATCAATATCGTCTACCAACGCGCATTGTAAATTTGGATTATTGCTTGCTAAAAAATAGGTAATATTGGTATTGTTGCCATTTCTTACATCTAAGAACGATAAGTTATTATTATAAACTGCTACGCGAATTAAGTTGATGTTCGAGGTTAAATCTAGACTCGTAATTTGATTGTCAAAGCAGATCAAGTCTTCTAATAAAACATTAGCACTAACATCTAGGCTTGTAAAATTATTATTAGTAATATCTAAATCTGTTAAAGCAGTGTTCTTGCTAATATCTAAATTGGTAAAACTATTGTCACCAATATCTAAATCTTCTAACAATGTGTTAGCTGATAAATCAATACTGGTAATATTAGTGTTTTGTATGTCAAGATTTGTCAATAAAACATTAGCACTTAAGTCAACACTAGCTATTGGAGTAGAAGATATAATTAACTCCGTTAATGCTGTATTGTTACTTAAATCGATCGATGAAATTTGATCATTATCGTATATCTGTACATTTGTTAATGCGGTATTAGCACTTAAATCAATTGTTGGAATTTGATTATCATATAAGTCTAGATATTCTAAAAGTACATTATTACTTAAATCTACACTTGTTAATTGGTTTTCTCCAGCTTCTAAAAAAGTTAAGGCTTTAAAATCTTCAATACCTGTTAAATCTGAAATAGCTTGTGTGTAAATATCTAAATAGGTTACATCTTCAATAAGTGTTGTTGGTACTTGTCCGTCATTAGCTATATCATCATAACCTAAAGTTCCTAAAGCTGCTTCAAAATTAGCATCTGGAATAGATGTATACTCTGTACAAACGGTATCACTAAAACTCGTATGTGCATCAATACTAGTAAAACTTGTTGTTGCATACGCAACGTCATCTACTAGTATACACGATAGACTTGAATTCCCCGTAAAAGAAAAATTACTAATGTTTATGTTATTGTCATTTCTTAAATCGGCATAGGTTAAATTATTATTATAAAGTTGAATAACGGTTAAAAGTGAGTTGCCACTAATGTCTATACTTGAAATATTATTGTCTCCTGCCCAAAAACTGGCTAATGATGTATTCTGAGAAAGATCTATACTTGTTAATTCATTTGCTCTACAAATAATAGTTGTAATAGCAGTGTTATTTGTTACATCTAATACGGCTACATCATTAAACTGTAAACGTAAATCCTTTAACTGTGTATTATTGCTTAAGTCAATACTTGTAATAGAGTTATTTCTGAATGACAATGTTTCTAAATCTGTATTGCTCGTTACATCTAAAGTTGTAAGGTCATTATAATCTAAACGTAATACTCTTAAATTAATTAATGTACTTACGTCTATACTTGTTAAAGAATTATTATCAGCATCCAATTCTTCAAGCGCAATAAAACCTTCAATACCTGTTAGGTCTGAAATATTTTCTCCATCTAAATTCAATGTTGTAACGGTATCAATCAAATTAGTTGGTATTTGTCCGTCACCAGAAACATCATCATAACCTAAAGCATAAAGAGCAATTTCAAAATTACTATCAGCTATTGATGTATAAGCTGTTACATTTAGAGTTACTTCGTTTGACTGAATAAAATTATCGCAATTATTTTCTAATAGAATTCGGTACAAACGACCATCATAACTAGCAGAAGCATTTGTGATGGTTAATGTTGTGGTATTCGTTCCTGAATATACTGAGTCATCAGTTAAACCGTCCCAAGAGTTTCCATCGGTACTACTTAACCATTGTGCAGTGTCATAATCCGTTCCAGTAACCGAAAACTGACCTGAGCCATTTTCAATAATAGTTAAATCTACCGGCTGATTAGTAATTATTGGAGATATCGATTGATATTCATTTCCTACTCCTACTGCATAAAATGCGTTGGTAACCGATTCTTCCTCCTGAGAACACGTCCCAAACAAGTCTATAGCAGCTTGTATCGCATAATCTCGTGCATCTGCATAATCTGATGTTGATGTTAAGTAATTGGTTTGCATCTGCCAAACAATATCTGCTGCATCGTATACATCAATAGCCGTTACATCGTATACAGAACCAATATCATTTGTACCAGAACCTCCATTGTACAATAACCAAAACCAATAATTAAGTACACCGCTATTGGTATGAACCCCACAATAATCATTGGTGTCTTCGTCAGGAGTACATCCAGTTATATCGTACCAATAAGTTCCACCGTAAGTGTCTGGTTGATCATAAGCATTTGGATTAGAAAATGAACGTAAAGCACCACCAGCATTTTGATCATTAATTTTTGAAGGATCTGTTGTTGTTCCGTAATTATCATTCGCATAATTTTCGATTACCATTGCCCAAATATCAGAGAGTCCTTCATTTAAAGCTCCAGATTCGTATTCATAATCTAAATTAGAAGTTGCGTTATTAACACCATGTGCAATTTCATGTGCTACCACATCTAATGTTGTTAATGGTGTATAAGAACCTGCACCATCACCATATAACATAAATCCAGAAGTATCACTTATAGCTCCCCAAGCAGCATTGGTTAAGTTATTATCATAATGTACCAAAGACATTAATGCACTATTATTACCATTATAACTATTCCATGAGTTTTCGTTCTTCCAAAAATCATATACTAGTTCTGATCCCCAATGTACATCTATTGCATATACATTATCATCTGTAATCATTTCTGCTGGCGTCCAGTTATTATCAGTATCCGTAAATTCATAAATAGGACCATTTACATAGTCGGTTCCCGTTCGCATATCTAAGGTTATGATTCCAGTTTTTGTACTTAATCCTTGTGTAGATAAATTCCATGAACTTCCTGTTGCTCTAGTTTCATCGTTTAATACATATTCACTAGCATCTAATTTGGTTTCAAAATTAACGGAACCCGAATATGCCGCATAACCAGTTCCTGACGCTACAGGTAAAGCTGATGACTTTTCAATATGATTTATTGAATTCTCTTTATGATTTTCTTCAAAACAAGCGAATACTTGATTCTTAAATTTAAGCACCGCTCCATTCATTGCATCGATATATAAAATCCCCATTTGATGATCTGGCTCAAAAGTACCGACACCAATAGCATAGGCTAAATTTAAGTTCCCTGTTCTTCTGTTAGGCAATATAATTTTATTGATACTCAACAAAGGATTATCTGTAAAGCCATTTTCTGTAAGCCAAAACACTTTCTGATTTCTGAAAAATGATTTTGCCTTCGTAATAGCTTGTTGTTTAGAAATTTTTGGAGAGGTATTTACTTGCGAAACATCAAAATAGGTACCATTATAAGATAAATTAATTCCATTCTTTTGATGTAATTTCATAGCACCTAACGCTACCTTAATACCCCTGTAATATTGTTGGTAAGTGACATGTGTTACTCCTTTTTTGTCTGTTTTTGATTTTGTCTGTTTAAACTCAATACCTGATTTAGGTTTTAGCTTATTAGCTAAAAAACTTTGAGCGTTCGTTTTTTGATTTTCGCTTTTATTTATCTTGGTAAAAGGAACTTTACCGAATTTTTGTTGTTGGGAATATCCAGACACAAAAAAGCAAATGAATAGTAGGGTTAGTATTTTTTTTCTCATCTGTTATAATATTTCATTGGGTTAATGAATTTGGAATGAAACATTGTGCTCATATTACTGCACGTTTTCCAAGTGTTTATATAATTTGTTATCTTCTTAAAGAGTTTTAATAACTCTTATAATTGTTTGGTTTTTTTATCGTTTAAGCTGTATTAACTTCTTTTGTATCTTTATTTTTTTTTCAAAAATTCATCAAAACCACAGCTATTTATAAATCGTTTCAATAGTTATAAACCTCAAACTATTTTTACCCTATGTTTTTTCTACTATTTTTTTTTACCTTTCCAAAAGATTAAATATTTTCATTTGATAGAAGAGAAAAACATATCCGTTTGTGATGATATTATTTTTAGTGAAATTTATGAGGAGCATTACACTTCTTTACGAAACTTTATATATTATAAAAACGGTAATTTAGACGAGGCTGAAGATGTTGCTCAAGAAGCATTTGTTAAAATATGGAATATGTGTAAAGATGTAATTTACGCTACGGTAAAAAGTTATTTATTTTCAATTGCAAATCGATTATTTTTAAATAACATCCGTCATGAAAAAGTTAAATTAAACTTTAACAAAGCACATACACAACAATCACAATCTGAAACACCAGAATCAATTACGATAGGAAAAGAGTTTAAAGAAAAATTAGAACTTGCTATTGCCAATTTATCTGAAAAAAACAGAACCGTTTTTTTACTCAATAGAATTGATAAAAAGAAATTTAGAGAAATTGCTGTGTTATTAGATATTAGTGTAAAAACTGTTGAAAAAAGAATGAGTGAAGCTCTTAAGCAACTCAAAAATAACGTAGAAGAATTAAAAACTTTTAAAATTTAATAGGGTAATTTACCTTGTAAGTGTACTACTTAATATGAGTGATCAATCTAAAAACGAAAATCTATATTTAAAATGGCTTGATGATACGTTAAGTGATAAGGAACTTGATGTATTAAAAAAATCAGAAGATTTTACTGTTTTTGATCAAATTATTAATGAAACAGACTCTTGGTCTTTACCAGCCCCTAAAAATTCTTATCAAGATTTTCAAAGAAAAATAAAGAAACAAGATCCTAAAAAAGGAAAAATTATTCGCTTATTCTCTTTTATTAAAGTGGCTGCTAGTATACTTTTACTTATAGGGATTACCTATTTTATGCAGTATCGTTTTTTTGATACCACCCAATACAGTTCTTTAAATCAAGAAATCAAAAACATTGTACTTCCAGATGGCTCTAAAGTTATATTAAACTCTAATTCTACTTTAGAATTTAATAATTATAACTGGAATAAAAACAGAGCTGTTGCAATTGAAGGACAAGCTTATTTTGATATACAAAAAAACAAAGGCGACTTTAAAGTAACCTTTAAAAATGGTACTGTAAAAGTTCTAGGTACTCAATTTGATGTATTTAGTCATCAAAAATTTACCGCTGTTAATTGTTATGAAGGAAAAATACAAACAGCCATAAACAAATCTGAATATACCCTAACTGCCAATATGGGTATTAAATCTAACGGCAATACAATTGAAGAAACAATTATTAAAAGCACTACTCCTACTTGGATGAGTAATTTTACTAGTTTTAATAACGTGCCTTTACAAGAAGTTTTAAATTCGCTTAGTTTAAAATATGGTATTACCTACCAATTTGAAAACAAAGAAAGCATCCAAAAAGTATTTACCGGTAAATTTGTAAATAATGATTTAGATTTAGCTTTAGAAATGATATTATCTCCATTAAGTTTAAATTATAACAAAACAGATTCAGTAATATATATTACTTATAAATAAGCCTCTAGTAATTACTTGATTTTTCATTTGTAGTACATTTGTATTCTCAAATACATAAAATGAGAATACGAATACTTTTTTTTATACTCTTATTTTCTAGCATTAATTATTCGCAAGAAAGTAAAGCTATAGCGTTATTAGACTACATGAATACTATTGAAAAAAATAGTACTGTTAGCTTTTCTTATGATGCACAATTACTCCAAAAAATAAGCATTGTTCCCATAGAAAACCAAGATATAAAGGCTGTTTTACATTATCTAGAAAAAGAAACTGCTTTTAATTTTAAGTCACTAGATAATGGAACCATATTAGTTTCTCCACGTATTGCTAATAAAAACTTTAAGTTATGTATTAATATTATAGATGCTGAATCTAATCTTCCTTTAACAGGAACTACCATTAGTAATGGAAGTAAAGAAAACACATTTGCTTATGAGGACGAATCATTTATTAAATATGTAAATTATACAAATTGGAAAACTATCCATATTAAATATTTAGGTTATCAAGAACAGATTATCTCTATTGACACTCTTAATGGATTGCCATGTAAAACAATATATCTATCTCCTGCTGAAATCGTTTTAAACGATGTAGTTATCAATTATCTTACTAGCGGCATTCGCTATAATAATGATAATCAAAGCATTGAAGTTAAGGTGGAAAATGCAGGATTGCTTCCAGGTGAAACTGAAACTGATATTTTTACTAGTATTGAAGCTATACCTGGTATAAATAGTTCTAATGGGAAGGCAGGGAATTTAGTAATACGAGGTGATGACCCTGATAAGACTTTAATACATTTTGATAATATTCCTATCTATCATAACGGTCATTATTTTGGTACTTTTTCGCCATATAATGCAGATCTTTTAAAAACAATAAGTATTAACAGAAACGGATATGCTGCAAAAAATGGTGGAGGTATATCGGGTTTAATACAAATGAATACGACTAAAGAAGTGGCAGATTCTGCAAATTATAGTGCTGGGCTTGCTACCTCTTTTTATTTAATGAATGCTAATATTCCTATTATTAAAGACAAATGGAGCATACAAGTGGGTACAAGAGCTTCATATCCTTTTAATAACTTTAACACTCCAAAAATAAATGCTATTGAAGATTTTATTTTTCAACAATCTCTAATTACTCAAACCGAAAGAGATGATAACAGGGTGTTAGACAATTTTGATTTTGATTTTTCTGATGTTAACCTTAAATCTAATTTTAAAATCAATACTAAAAACACGCTAAACTTTAGTTCTTTATACGTAACTAATACGTTAGACTTATCGGTAAGGCAACTTAATGCTACTGGCGGAAATAATCCTCAAGCACCAACATTACCAGCTAATAGTAGAGACAATACTTTTATTAATTTAAAAAATATTGGCTTTAATTTAGAACATACTGTTACATGGAATAAAAACCTATCAACAACATCATATGTAACTTTATCCGAATTTAAACAAGATTTTTATAATGAAATTGCTCCTCCAGATGAGGTTTTTGCTTCAAGGTCTTATATAAATATCATAAAAAATTTCAGTTTAAAATCTACCACAACTAAAAGTTATGAAAATAAAAATACTTTAGACTTTGGTTTTGAAGCCATTAATTATAATGTTTCAGGGGAAAGGTCTTTAATAAACCCTTTTAATCCAGAATTTGAAAATGTTAATACTCAAAGTAAATTAGTATCTCTTTATTCCGATTTTACCTTTAAAAAAATTGAGCCATTAACTCTTAAATTAGGCCTCCGTAGTTCTTATTATTCTTTAACTAAAAAAAGTATATACCTCGAACCAAGACTATTAATGAATTATAATCTTGGAAATTCTCTCACATTAAAAATGAGTGCTGGTATTTACAATCAGTATTTAAATAATGTATCTGGTAGAAATGGTATTGCTACTGGTGTTGAACAGTATAATTGGAAATTATCTAACGGCAGCAGCTTACCAGTTGTTAATGGCAAGCAAGTTATGTTTGGTGGTATTTACAAAAAAAACAAATGGTTAATAGATGCAGAAGTTTATGCTAAAAAAACGGATGATATAGCCATTTATGATATCTACAACTATTCAAATACAGATGACTTTTTTATTGGTAATTACGCAACGGTTGGTGCGGATATTCTTATTCGAAAATCTTGGAACAATATAGATGCTTGGGTGAGTTATGCTAACATTAAAACTTTAGCAGAATTTAAAGATATACAAGAGGAACGCTTTCGTTCTGTTTGGGATCAAAATCACCAACTGAATATGGTGTTTTCTTATAATTACAAAAAATTCAGATTCTCTGCAGGATGGAAATACAAATCTGGTTTAGCAAGTATAGAAGATATTCGTTATTTCTATTTAAACGGTTCTCCTTTTAACGGTATAGATTTATTAAATCGTGATTATTCTAATGCGGGAGATCCGCAATATGATGAGTTCCAAAGTCAGCACCAATTAGATGCTTCTATATCGTACACCTATTCTCCAAAAACAAAGGATTGGAATACCGTTATTGGACTTAGTGCAACAAATATATATGACCGACAAAATATTACAGGTCAAGACAGATCTAGAAGTGGTAATACAGCATATAGACTAAATAACAAATATGGTATTGGTTTTGCGCCAAGCTTATTAGTGAAATTTAATTTTTAAACTGATTTATAAAACAAGAGTATTAAACTTAACACTAAGAATTACCTATCATTGACGAATTAGATAGGTGTACTTAATAATTTATGTTTTAATAATAATACATGTATAATTTATAGTAGAACACAATCGAAATCTGTTTTTAGAATGGAAATTAGAGGTTTTGTCTCGTAATTTAAGCTAACTTAATATACAAGAAAATCAGGTTTTTTTATGACAAAAATATTTTTAGCTTTATTTTTTTAACGAAATATCTAATAAAGTATAGGTACACACATTTGGAATTAATCGTACCCAAACTTAATAACCTTGCTACTTATTTCACAAATTACTTTTTTATTTCATTAGATTTATTATGATAAAATGCTGCAAACTTCACCAACAAATAATTTCCTACCTCAGCATTCTTTTTACCGTTATCAACTAACAAAAACACCTTTGAAATATACTTTTCTCTAAATTCTTTTAAAATGCCTTTATCTTCCAATACATCTTCTTCTGTTAAAGACTCTAACTGACTTTCCATCCATCGATGTGCTTTGTACTTTTTCTTTCTTAATTTTAAGTTGCTAATGTCTTCATTTGAAATAAATTCTTGTTTCTTTTGTTTTTCATTTACTTGTATTAATAAGTCTAAATATTGTTTTTCTACAGCAAAATCTAATTTCGTAGCATCTAAATACAATTGCTTTAAACTTTTGTATGCTAATTCATGATACTTGGCTATAAAGTCTTTATGCTTGTAGAGATAGTTTAAATAATGAACCGCTCCTTTTTTATATTCCTTATCTTTATCACCTTCATTAGCTCTCATATTTTCTGCTAACAAACTCAAATTATCTGTTACACTTTTAATCTTTAATTGTTCAAAAGTTGATGATTTTGATAATGCTATTATTTGATCACTAACCTCATCATGACTTCCTCTAAAAACATGTTCTTTATACGTAAATTCAAACTCTTTTGATGTTGCAGCTTCTTCCATTGCTAGTTCAGTTTCATCTTTTACAATGTTCTTAGCTGCTTCTTTTTTCTTTTTAGCTGTTTTTACTGGTGTAGCTTTTTTTCTTTTTCTAAATTTTGGTGCTCCAATAGTAAAACTATAATTATAGCCAAAAGTTACTGTAAGTTCACTTGCACTAATCTGATTAGAACCTCCTCTAAATAATTGTATTGCTGTTAAATTAAAATTGTGCTTTTCTTTATACAAATACGATGCATTTGCTCTAAAATTAGTAACATTAGAAGTAGCAGTTGTATTTTTACTTTGGTTGTAAGATGTGGCAAAACTTGTGTTTAATTTTTTATCGAAAAACTTTTTATTAACACTTACTGTTGGTCCCCAAGTAACAGCATCTTCCGTTCCAATAGTATTTAAAGTACCATTAATAGCAGCAGTAAGATTCATATTCTTTTTAGGAAAACCAAGCGTATACGATGAATTTACATTATGAAAAGTTGATGCGTCTCCAATACGTACAATTCCATCTTGCTCATTATACACATCTGCCAAAGCATAATTTAAATTGATCGTTTGCTGAAGTGTTTCTTTTTTTGATAAAATATGATTGATATTTACATTGGCATTTTGCGATAGTTGTTTATAATCTAAGGCATCATTTACATTATCTACTAAATTATCATCATTAATAACATCAAACTGATTTACCCTTGCGTTGGTAAATGTGGTAAAGTTAGAGTACGAACCTGTAATGGTTGTTTTATCGGACACACTAAATGTAGCGTTTACAGAACCTACTGTTCTATTGGTTGCTTGTTCTTTTTGATCGTCTAAATCGTCGCGTTGGTATCCAACATTAAACGACAGACTTAATTTATCTTTAAATAAAGAAGTACCAAAATCTAGGGTAATATTTTCAAAATCGCTATTAAAAAAATACGCTCCTAAGGTTTCATATCCTGGATCTATTCGTTCGTAGGTAATACCTACGGTAGATTTGTCTATTTTATAATCAAAACCTGCATTAAATGCCTTGTAAAACTCTGTGGAGCTTCTACTATTAAAAAATAATCCTGCTAATCCTTGTGAAATACCACTTTCTTCCGCTCTTAAATCTTGAGTTATTGCTGATGAACTATATTCTGCATTTATGTTAAAACTTTTTGATACGTTAACCGAACCGCCTAAACTCAACACCAAGTTTTCTTGTGGAATTACGCCTTTTTCTTCTGGAATAGTCGTGATAGAATTGATATCATCTTTGGCATAAAAACCAATAAGAGAAAGGTTGTATTTTTCCTTTTCAAAACCTAATTTTAATCCATATCCAAACCTGCTAAATGCTGGTATGGTTTCATTTGTTCCATCATCTTCTGTAGCTCTTAGTAATTCTCCTGCCATTGCACTTATTTTAAATGCTCCTTTGGGTGATAATTCTATTCCTCCTCCAGTAAATTGATGTCCGGCTAAAGTATATGGAGAAAACGTCATGTTTACATCTCCAATATGTGCTTGTATCCATTTGTATTTTGGATGCAGACTTAAACGGTTAAAATCAAATGGCACTTGGTAATTAAATTGTTCTCCTTGGTTAGAGAAACTATAACTTATAGGCATGCTAAATTGATACATACTTACATTTATACTTCCTTGTAAAAAATAGGTAAATGGCGCTCGCGCACTATTTTGGTTGGAGTTATAAAATATACTATTCGCAGCTATGGCTCCGCTTACTTTTAACGCTTTACCTTGCACCAAATTCTCAAAATCTACATTCTGAGCTTGGATACATTGGGTTATTACTAGTATAAAAATGCTAACTAAATAGCTTTTTATGATTCCTTCTTTCATTATTCTATTGAAAACAATTCCTTGTTTTTTACTTTTAATTTGTGGTGGTTTTCTTTTTCTGTTGCGTAAAGTCTCCCGACTTTGTGTATGTTTTTATTTTATTTATGCCTTTTTCATTTTCTTTATTTTCAATCTTTCCTTGCTCTTCTTTCACCTCGCTAGGTAAAGTCTCCCGACTTTGCGTGTGTTTTCATTTCTATTTCTTCTTTTTCCCGTTAACATTAACACTCACAAACCTATTGAAGCCTATTGGAACGATTTCCGCTAAGTCAGGAGACTTTGCGGAGCGGGGATGTTTTTAAAATATTTTAAAAATTGGCATTTGCATAATTTTTATTTTTATATAATTATTAGCATTCTCGAATAACTCTATAGTATCAATAATTGAAAACTGTTCATCTGTATTAGAGTGAATCCACTTTGTTGTTTGTAACCATTCATTTAAAGTTAAGTTTCTTTTAGTAAGAAAATCTCTACTACAAATAACAGCTAACGTTTGTATCAAATTTTGTTCTGTTTTTTTAGGTACTAATTTTTTAATTTTATTAAAATATTTTTTTATTTCTGAAACTGAGCCAATAAAACCAAATGGACATCTAATGGATTTCAAATACTTTAAATATTCTTCTTCATCCATTACAAATGATTTTTCAACAAAGTTTTGGTAAAATTGACTCCACCCTGTTAAAGTGTTCTTCTGTATAAATTCGTTTACTTTTTTTTGAAAAACAACATTATATGTAAAAGATGCTTTTGTGGTACCTTTTGATTTATTTAAAAAATCTATTTCATCCAAATTTTCTTCTGAAAAATCTATTAAAAATGGCATATCAGTTATATATATTTGATTTACTTTAAAATCTTTTAAAGCACAAACATTATAAATATTCCTTTCTTTTGTGATATACCCCCCCCTTTCAAAAATTCTTATTAGTGGTTCATAGACATCTAGGAATTCTTCATCTATATTACTTAAAGATTGGATTTTTGTTTTAAATATCTCCCATAACAAAAAAGTGTGAATCAAAAAGTACCCGCCATTCCCAAACTTTTTATGATACTTACTATCTATAAAATTTGTGATATTCTCAAATAAATTGTGATCCTCTTTTATTTCTGTGAAATAAAAATTTAAACCAAATTCATTTTTGACTTTTGATAATTCATAAACATAAGATAATCGTCTTAAAAACTCCTTAAAAAGTAAGATATTCGAGTGACCTTTATTAGTCTGTATGCTTTGTTTTATGTTATTTAATCTATTAATTTTTTCAGTAATAATATCCTTATTCTCCATATACATTATTTTAGTAACCTCAAATATTCTAAAACAATTTCTTCTAAATTAGATAAGGAAGAATTAGGTAAAGGAACTGTAGAATTTAAAAATGAGTTTCCATATGTTCCATTTAATGTTGGTGCTAAATCATGTGCTCCTAAATCATAAGGCTTTCTTACATTCAACTCTTTTAAACTCCTAAAAGAGAAACCTTCTTCCATTAATCTGAGTTCTATATATTCATGAGATATTAGTTTATTAAAATATTCTTTTGATTCTTCTTTTGATAAATTCATCGTTATTGTACCATCTTCTTTCCATGAAACATCTTTTGTAAAACCATTTTCAGCTTCTTTCCAAAATGCTATATCATCCGCATTCCTTTCAAATCTACCAACCTGAAAACCAATTTCTGTTTTTATTAAATGTTCATCTATAAAAAAGTGCTTTTTAACCTTTTCAATAACATTTTTTGGAATATTGAGTTTAGAGGATATATTATCTATATCCGTAATGCTATTTGTGATCTCAATAGCATCATCTAGTGCTTTAGTATCGGCATTCCCATCAATTACATAATTATAACCTTTATGAGTATATGATTCTACTTTTAGTCCTCCAAAAAGTTTAATTACATCATCATATTTTTTTACTTTTAATAAAGGTTTTGCTTCAATATACTTTAACCAAACATCTACATTATCAGCTAATAAAATCTTAGCATCATCAGTGTGATTTGACCAAATAACTACATTTTCAGGATACGCCTCCAACTTTTTAAGAATATCCTCTCCTTTATTAAAAAAAGTGTTTAAATAACTTTCTCCTTCATCTGGAAGCTTATTTAAAGATTCTAACAGGTTTGGATATTCATCTAATCCTTTAGGTATTCTTGTTACTGGTTTGCCTCTAACAACATTATCAATATAATTTTGATAAAAAAGAATTATATTCTTATAATCTTGACTACCCCTAGCACCCCAAGCAATAATACCATTAAACCCTTTATCTCTTGCCCATGAAGCTAATTGATTTGTGAATTCATAAATAACCTCATTAGTACCACTAGTAAGTATTAATTGATCTTTTAATACTTTAAGTTTACTTAATACATTCTCATTCGTTAAATCCAATAATTTTGTCAGCTCAACACCAGAAAACCTATATGTATTATAATCCAACCATTCACCATAATGAGATATTTCAGTTTCATTACCAGCAACTGTCTGACTTAAATACATTGCATTTTCTTCTCCATCTAGATCATATCTTCCCCAAGAGCTGTATACAGTATGATCTGTCATTTTATCAGGAGTTGCATTGAACTCTGACTCTGCATATTTGCTTAGAGATCTGAAAATATCATCATTCATTGTAACTCCTACAGGTACATCAGCAGCGGGTATTGCATTTAAGTAGTTTCTTAAAGCTGCTCCTGATGCAAAATAATTTTCTGGCAGAGAACTTAACAACTTTAAGTAAAATTGATTTTTATTTGCTATACTTTGAACTATATCAAAAATTCCTTTATTTAAAATCCCATCTTGTAAATAACTTATATCTAATTTACCTAACACTGTTAAACCATCAGCAGTTATTGTTTCAGGTAAAAACCTAATATTATCAGTTAAAGTTGGGACACCATAATCAACATCAATTTTACCTAAACTAATAGTATTAGTATTCCTAGTAACTACTATGTTTAATTGATCTATTTTTAATGAAGTTGAAGCATCAGTAATATTAGACATTACTTTAAATCTAACCTCTAACATTACTTTAAAAACTTCAGATGTGTTTTGATAGCCACTAATATTTTTAAAGCCATAAATAGCATCATCAATATGTTTAAGTATTTCTTCCTGTTTTTCTAATGGCATAGCCTTTATCTCATCAACAAAATCATCTATTTTATCATAATTAATTTTAATTTTAGATATTTTGGATGAAGAGTTTAATGTGTACTCTAATAATTTAGCTGCTCCAGTAGTTAAATAATATAGATTATAAATTCCATATACAGAGTTCCATATTTTAATAGCTTCTGGACCTAGTTCTTCTGCTATTTCTTCTTCATAAATTGCAAAAAAAATATCAATTGAAGCTGCAGCAACTTCTACATACATTAAACTTGTTGATCCTCCAAAAGTATATGGAGCTAATCCTATTGCTATAAGATCTCCTATAACTCTTACAGCAACCATATTTTCCTTAAACTCTTCATTTGTTCTTATCCAATGAAGAAAAATTGCAGGAACCGCCAATCTAGAGCCTTTTTCAAATGATTTACCGTTAAGACTTACACCATCTACAAACTCTATAACAACAGGACTAAAAGGTTTTAATGTTCTCTTATAAATTTCATTAATTGTAAGTAAATCAGGATTATTATAATCAATAAAATTAGTATTTAATTTAATATCAATATCACTATTTGAAGAATGCTCAAAATCAGTTTGTAAGTCGTAATGATTAAAAAACGATACATCATTAAACCAATTAGCATCATAAAATGGTAAATAATTAAGACCTTCAAATGAATCAATTCTACTTGGTTTAGGGTCGTCAACATTTATATAATGATTTAAATATTCTCTATATATATTATCAACATAATCTTCTGAAACTCTATTTTTTAAAAACCAAGAAGTAATAATCCCTATGAAATCAGCCTCTTGTGAGGTTGAAAAAACTCCATTTTCTACATCCCATAAATACCTTAAAACCTTATATTCATCTTTTTCTAATAATTTTAGAAAATTTTCTCCATCTGAATCATCTAATGACTTAAAAATGCTTAACAAATAGTTTTCAGAATCTAAGACTACATCTGAAAAGTTCTCATCTGAAAATACTTCTAAAATATGTTCTTTATCATCAGAAGAGATTTTATCCCATAAACAAGAATTATTTTCTTCATCATATGTCCCTAAAAGTTTCAAAACCTCCATTATTTCACTCGGAGAATCGATAGAAGATATATTCTCTAACTTCGTGGAGTATTCATTAAAAAGTGGGTAAATATAATTGCCATCTTCCCAATATTTAACTATGGCCTTAGCCAATTTTTTATTATCTAAAAGATCATTAATTTCTTTTACCTTTATATCATCTTTCCAATAAACACCTATAATACCTGAAAAAATAGAGTTAGGGATTCCGTCCGTAAAACACCCTTCCATCCAGTTATATTTTTGTAATTGATGAGCGTGAATAAAAAGATATGCATTTTCTTTATAATAATTAATCTCTTCACCGTTAAGATCTGTTTCGGTAAATAAATTTGTTTTTAAAAAATTCTTAATGTTTGAAGTAAATTCAGGTGTTAAAACAGCATAAATATTTTCGGTTCTTTCATGAAAATAATTATCCGTAGCCAGCTCAAATAGATTAAAAAAATGGTTATATGAAACAATATCTCCTGCGCCATAATATATTTCTTTTGAAGTTATTCTATTCAACTCTTGCTCAGAAATTATAGAAGAAGAAAATGACTTTACTTTGAAAAAAATATCATTATTTTCAACAACAGGAAAACCTATTATCACCTGATCAAAATCACTCCAAGAATTTTTGAAATAAATATCCTCATATTTTCCACCTTCATCATTTTTGAAATAAAGAAATTGTTTATTTGAACAAGACCATCTTGCTGAATACCTTTTTCCTTCATATTCAAATGCTATTAATGCTCCTATTGGTTGTATTTCAAAATCTGTATTATCACATTCACTAGTATTAATAGTCTCACCTGTACTAAATGTAACACTTGAAATAGTAGGAGGCAGAGTAATTATTTTACCAGCTATAGTATAAAAAGTAAATGTATCATTGCTATTTGCAAAATCTTTTAAAGATTCCATATTAACTACAGTCGCACTCTCCCCATCCTCATCACCTTGAAACCAATACAATTGTAAACCTGGCTCATGCATTTTTTGCCAATCCATATTGGTAAACTGCTTTCCAGAACCATAATCCATAAGAAGGTCTGTGCTTCCTTGGGTAATAGAATACTCAATAAAAGGATGTTTTAAGCCAAAAATTCCGTGCCCTAGTTCGTGCGCTATAGTTCTCGCTTTTTCACTTGGATTAAACGCAAAACCATATTGACGTTTTAAAGGCATAAAACCATCTATACTTGAATCAGTAGTAGAAATATCACTTCCTAAAACGAACATGTAATACATTTGGCTATTTACTGAATTTTGAGCTTTATATTTATTAAAAATAGCACGTTCTTCAATAGTATAATTTGCCAAAGTATTACTATCACCAATATCTAATTTTCCGTTACTATTTTCAACATCCCAATCAGATTGGTTAATACTAAAACTTGGAGCTACAGTAATATTAAAATTAACTCCAGCTACATTATAAATTTCATTTATTTCATCTTTTATACTACTACTTACCGTTGCATTTCCTATTGGAACAATCGTTAAATTAATTTCTTTTTGTTGTAGATGCCAAACGTTTACTTTACCAGCCACATCGTATTTTGCGGTTGAATCTTTTGGTTTTACAGTAGCTAAAATTTCATCTTTACCAAACTCAAACGTTCTTTTAAGTTGTATTGTAGCCGTATTTCCACTCCAAGTTGCAGCAACTGCGGTACCTTGCTTGGTTTTAAAAACAATATCGTCTTTGGTTTTGTTATTGCTAAAACTTGCTTCTGCAGTTAAAACATCTGTTGTATTAGAAGAAAGATCACTTAATGCTTTGTACAATACGTTATAATCGCCTCCATTAGCTTGAGGAATGCTTTCGTAGTTTTTGGTAAACTTTTCATCTGTTATATCGTCTCTTAACGCATCTGTATCGTAAAAACCAGAAGGTTTAAAAACTACGGTTACATCTTTTGATGATATTTGTGTAACGTCTCCATTATTTGCTATTCCATTGGTATTACTACTTGTTGGTGCTCCGCCTTCTGCTGCATATCCGCCTTCAGTTACCGTTCCATCTTCATGTACCGTCCATTGTTCACCTTCAGAATCTGTGATTACTACTGGTTTACGAACTTCAATAGGAATTTCATTTCCATCAGTATCTATTAAAATAATGTTTCCTGCATCGTTTACAATAACATCTGCAAGGTTTGTGTTTTCTGCATGATAAGTTGCAATATCTCCTTCATCACCAGTAATATAATCTACAAGATCGTCTACACTTAAAATTCCTCCCCAATTTGGATCATAACTTGTTTCTACTGTTCCTGCAGTTAACTGATAATCTGTATTTATACTAATTCCTTTAAATTCTACACGAATACGAGTGTATTTTCCAATGCTAGTTCCACCTTCTCCATTTTCATCTTCGGTAGCATTATCTAAAAGATTTATAGCCTGATTTACTTTTGCTAAAAAAGGTAATGTTATATATCCCCAACCTGAAAAATTACCGTTACCACCAGATACTTCTACAACAACTACCGGGAAATCTCCTGCAGTAAATGTTTCGCTTGCGCCTATTTTTGGTAGCGGATCTTGATTGCTAATTTTTATTTCTGGCGGAATTCCACAATTATAATAGGCTTCTTCTTCTTCGGTTGGTGTGGTAAATTCGTGAATTTCTGAAAAAGCAAAACCACCGTTTGTAGTACATTCTCCTCCAACTCTAAATTCATATACCGTTCCTTCTTCTAAATTTCTTATAGTCGTTTCTTGGTTATATGCATAAGCACTAAACCAATCGTCGTCTCCATATCCTTTTTTACGGTATTGTATTTCGTAACGAATATGATCTGAGTATTGCCATAGAATTTTTACTGTTTTTGAGCTTTCTGCTTCAGAAATAATAAAACTTGGGGTATCGCAATCGCCTACATAATTAAAGTAAAAAATTTCGCTATATCCGTCGTTTCTAAATACGGAGGTTTCACTAATTCCGTCACTTACCAAAGCACGTACTTGCCATCCGTAGGTTTTTCCTTCTAATAATTGGGTGTTTGCTGGCCCGTATAAAAGTGTGGTAGCAAACGTAGTTTCTTGATGTAATGCTGGACTTGCTAAAAAGGCTGCTTGCGGATCTATTTTAGTATCCCACAATTCTTTTAGCGTGTATTCGTATTGAACATTAGTTGCGTTTAAATGGCGCGGTGTCCAATTAAAAATTATGTTTTGCGGGTTTTTAGCGGTTACTAAATCGCTATTTCCTGGTATGTTTAATATTGGTGGTTCGTTTAAAATAAGATAAACTGAAAAACAACTTTTTCTGGATAATTGTTGTCCTGATAAGAAATCGTATACTTCAAAACAAAAATCGTAACGTCCTTCTGGCAAGGAAGTATTGTATTGTTCTGGTGTGATTCCTAATAAATTATTTAAATTAAAATACGGACGTAAATCTAAGTTGGATAAACGTTGGTTTATTCCTCCATCTAAATTAATAGGATTTGCACCTGCTACAAAATCTAAGGTTTGGATGTTTAATCCTTCTCCTTCGATATACATTTTTAAGCGTACTTGCCTACCTAATTCATTTACATCCGTAAGTAATAGGTTTACAAATAGTTTTTCGCTAGATGTTGTTTGATAATCTGATAGTTTTAAACTGTATGGTGGTACTAGCTGCGGAGTTACTTGTACTGGATATACTTGTGCTGTTACTACAGTAGTTAATAATACTGCGTAAATAGTAACTATTTTAGTTATTCGTTTTTGGTTATTGGTTACTTGTTTGAGTATAGAAAAATACCTTTTTCTTTTTTCGTTTACCAAACAAACAACTAGTGCTACTAGTGCTTTTACCATTCCGTTATATTTAACTTTTTTTGTTTCCAAACTTTTTGGTTTTGTGTTTATGTATTCAAAAATTGAAAAATTCAAAAATTGAATAGTATTCTTCTTTTTCTTAGCGTTTTGTGTATTCAAAAAATCGCTTTGCAAAGTCTTTCGACTTTGAATATTTTTTTATTTTATCTCTTTCTATTTTACTTTCGTTTATTAGCACTTCTGCTGCGCAAAGTCTCATGACTTTGAGTATGTTTTTTTAATCTCCTTCTATTTTCAATTCTTTACGCTTTCCGCTAAGTCAGGAGACTTTGCGAAGCGGTCTTTTTATCAATAGGTCGATACCAATATTTACTGATTTCTGTCATCATAACCACTAGAAAAAATTCCTTTTTCGGATTTCTCGAACTGACATCTTTTTTTATTGTCATTGCGAATGAACGAAGTGCAATGAAGTAATCTGTATATTGATTAAGCAGATTCCTTCTCTCGTTCCTCGTTCAGAATGACGTTTATTTACTCTTTTTGAACTTTTATATCTGTATTTATATAAGAATTATCTCCATTAACGATAAACTCTTTTATTTTTATGGCACCTTTTCGTCCGTCTTGGGTTTCAAACAATACTATTCTTGGTATTGTTGTGGCATCAAAATCTTGTAATTCATCTGCAACTTCTGTAATTTCTAAACTCTCCAACTCAGTATCGTCAAGCATTTCATCAAAAGTAGAAACCGTCATTACCGCATTACACTCACAAGATTCTTGTTTGTTAATTACGGTTGTTGAAATTGCATTTGGAATGGCATCAAAAGTTAAACTTGCTACTTCACTTGGCGATACAAATTTATTAAAGGTAAAACCTTCATTTAATCCAAAGAAAACAACATCTATTAATGATCCATTTTCTGCTGTTACTTCTTCTTTGGCATAAACTTCACCTGTAAGCGTTGAGAAAAAGGCCCCCACACCATTGTTTGTATGTGCTGTGTTAATACCCAATTGTATGTTTTCAAAAACTCTTAAATTGGTGTTTTCAACTACTGTAACTTCTTTAGTATTGGAATTGGTTTCTTTACCATTTGTTGCCGTTAAAGTTAACGAATACGTCCCTGGAGTTGTAAACGTTACAGATGGATTTTCTTCTGTTATTGTTGATGGATTTCCGCCTTCAAACGTCCAAACATAATCTGTTGCACTAATACTTGTATTGTACAATTGAAAGGTTACTGGCACTTGATAATCGTTATCATCAAAAGAAGTATCATAATAAAAATCTACTAGTAAATTAGGTGCTACTGTAACCGTTTCTTCTACTTCATAGGTTTCTAACCCATTTGTAACTTCTAAAACAATACGATGTTCTCCTGGCGTATTAAACACCACATTATCTGGATACTGTACTGTTGTTGTTGCTGGTGTTCCGCCTTCAAATGTCCAATTATATGCTGTTGCTCCTATAGTAGTATTTGTTATGGCAACTTCCATTGGTGGATAATTACTTTCTATAATTTCTGTACTAAAACCTGTAATAACTTCAGCATCAATATCAATGGTTATCTCTTTTGTATCCAGGCTTCCATCTTGATTTGTTGCTTCTAAAACAATAGTATAAATTCCTTTTTGAGTATATACAATAGTCCCTGGATTTCTATCTGTAGAAATTGATGGAGAACCTCCTTCAAATGTCCAATTGTATTCTTCAGCTCCTTCTGTTTCATTACTGATTTTAACCTGAACTGGCACCGAATAATCGTTATTTACTACAGAAAAACTAAAATCCGCAGTAATAGGTATTGCTTGCTCTCTTGAATTAGCACAAGCAATTATTAAGAGTATTGAAACCAGTATTGTAACAAACTGCTTTATGTTATTTTTTTTATTCATTTTTTTATTGAAATATTAAATGATTGAAAGATTTAAAAAGCCTCTTTTTCTTTTATTCATTTAATTTTAACTTCTGATTTTATTTTCGTTTCTATCTATAAAAACCACTTGAATATATTCTTATTTTGTCATTACGAATGTAACGGAGTGTAATGAAGTAATCTGTATATGAATTAGCAGATTCCTTCTTTCGTACCTCAATCGGAATGACGGTTTATATCCTTATATTTTCTAATTACTCAATAACTATTTTACGTATTTCTGTTTCTTTTGATGTTTCTAATAATAAGAAATAAACTCCTGTTGGTAAATTTAAATCGTAATCAACATCATAATCACTTTGTCCGTTTAACATCTTAGTATCTACTGGAACGTTTGAAATTAAACTGAACAGACGTAATGAAATCATTGCTTCTTCTTTTAATGCTATTGTTACGTTAAAATCTCCAGATGTTGGATTAGGATAATTATTAAAATCTACAATAAAAGGATCTTCAGCGTCTCCAATATCTGGAATATCTTGTGGTTCTCCTACAATTACCGTCTTTGTATAATCTTCATAACAACGACCTTGAATAGAACGTAAAATAATTTCATAAGCACCTGCTTCTTCAAAACGTAATGTAATTGTATCTACTCCGTTTGTCGCTATTACTTCTACTCCATCAGGAAATAACCATTCTATTTCTTCACTTATTGGATTGCTTGTGTTTACCAATACAATATCTTCTCCAGCAAAAGCTTGTGAGGTTATTAAAAACTGTGCATTAATTCCTGCTTCTGATGTTTTTATTTCAATACTATCTGTACTAATACAACCTGTTCCTGTTGTTACTGTTGCAGTATAGACACCTCCTTCTGTTAAGGAAACTGTAGCTTCAGTACTTGTAAATCCATTATCAGATTCCCAATAATAACTTGCATCTGGATCATTAATACTAATATCTAATTGATGATATTGTCCGCTACACAATGTTTTATCTTCTTCTAGATCTACCGAAATTACAGCTGGATCCTCAATTGTATATTCTTTTACAACTTCACACCCTTTTTGATCTGTAATGGTAACTATATAATTACCTGCGCATAAATCTGAAATTATTGGTGTTATTGCTCCTGTATTCCATTCTATGTTATACGGAGCAATTCCTCCTGTAATTGTTAACGATATTTCTCCTTCACAAGAGCTTGCACAATACAACTCTTTTACTGTTTCTTCTACTACTAAAACTTCTGGTACAATTACACTGTAATTTTCTACAATTCTACATCCATTTAAGTCTTCTATAACTACAAAATAATTACCTGCAGCTACATTATTTATTGTTGCGGTAGTTGCTCCATTACTCCAATTGTAAGAATATGGTAATGTTCCTCCTGTTACTGTTGCAGTTATTTCCCAATCGTTACCCGTTCCACAAGAAGTATATGTAGCATCTATTATTGTTGCTAAAACATCAGGTTGGTTTACCGTAAAAATTGGTGTTATTGCTTCATTATTATTACTATCAACTACTTTTATATAATAATCGCCTGCTACCAAATTATAAATATTGGCGGAACTTCCGATTTCTTGGTCTAATGAATTATACCAAGTGTATACATTTCCACCTGATCCTCCTGTTGCATTTCCTTGTAAATCTGCCGATGCATCTGCATTACATAAAATAAAGGCTTCTTGAGAAATACTAATCTCTAATAAATCGGGCTGCGTTACTTCGTAAGTTCCTGTTGTTGTACAACCTTGTGCATCTGTTATATTTAACGTGTAAATATCTGCTGAAATATTGGTGATACTATTCGTAGTTGACGTTTGAACTTCATTTAAAGCATTAGTCCAAACATAGGTGTAAGGTTCTGTTCCTCCAATTACTGTTGTTACTATAGATCCGTTACTTAATTCAAATCCTGTTAAATCACTTACCGTAGCATTTGAAATTTCTAAGAAATTTGGTTGCGTAACTTCTATCGTTATCGTATTTGGTAAATCATTTTCTTCAAAATAACAGCTGTTCGCGTCTTGAATTTGGATTTCATAGGTTCCTGCTACTAGATTTTCTAAGGTAGTTGTATTTGCACTTGTAAAAGCAATACTTGATCCGTAACCTAATCCATCTTGATTTACTCGATACGTAAATGCTCCTGTTCCGCCATTTCCTGTTAAACTGATACTTCCGTCTCCGCTTTCAAAACAACTTAAATTTACAGAACTTGAACTTGCTATAACTGCTGTAGGTTCTGTTACCGTAAAAATTGGTGTTGTTGCTTCATTATTATTACTATCAACTACTTTTATATAATAATCGCCTGCTACTAAATTATAAATGTTGGCTGAACTTCCTATTTCTTGGTCTAATGAATTATACCAAGTGTATACATTTCCACCTGATCCTCCTGTTGCATTTCCTTGTAAATCTGCCGATGCATCTGCATTACATAAAATAAAGGCTTCTTGAGAAATACTAATCTCTAATAAATCAGGCTGTGTTACTTCGTAAGTTCCCGTTGTTGTACAACCTTGGGCATCTGTTATGTTTACAGTATATATATCCGCTGAAATATTAGTAATACTATTACTTGTTGAAGTTTGAACTTCATTTGAAGCATTGGTCCAAACATAGGTGTAAGGTTCTGTTCCTCCAATTACTGTTGTTACTATAGATCCGTTACTTAATTCAAATCCTGTTAAATCACTTACCGTAGCATTTGAAATCTCTAAGAAATTTGGTTGCGTAACTTCTATCGTTATCGTATTTGGTAAATCATTTTCTTCAAAATAACAGCCGTTCGCGTCTTGAATTTGGATTTCATAGGTTCCCGCTACTAGATTTTCTAATCCTGTACTATTTGAATTTATAAAAGCAATCCTTGATCCGTAACCTAATCCGTCTTGATTTACTCGATACGTATATGCTCCTGTTCCGCCATTTGCTGTTAAACTGATACTTCCGTCTCCGCTTTCAAAACAACTTAAATTTATAGAACTTGAACTTGCTACAACTGCTGTAGGTTCTGTTACCGTAAAAACTGGTGTTGTTGCTTCATTATTATTACTATCAACTACTTTTATATAATAATCGCCTGCTACCAAATTATAAATGTTCGCTGAACTTCCTATTTCTTGGTCTGATGAATTATACCAAGTGTATACATTTCCGCCTGATCCTCCTGTTGCGTTTCCTTGTAAATCTGCCGATGCATCTGCATTACATAAAATAAAGGCTTCTTGAGAAATACTAATCTCTAATAAATCAGGCTGCGTTACTTCGTAAGTTCCTGTTGTTGTACAACCTTGGGCGTCTGTTATATTTAACGTGTAAATATCTGCTGAAATATTGATGATACTATTACTTGTTGAACTTTGGATTTCATTTGAAGCATTAGTCCAAACATAGGTATATGGCTCTGTTCCTCCAATTACTGTTGTTACTATAGATCCGTTACTTAATTCAAATCCTGTTAAATCGGTTATTGTATTATTTGAAATCTCTAAGAAATTTGGCTGCGTTACTTCTATAGTTATCGTATTTGGTAAATCATTTTCTTCAAAATAACAGCCGTTCGCATCTTGAATTTGGATTTCATAGGTTCCTGCTACTAGATTTTCTAATACTGTACTATTTGAATTTGTAAAAGCAATATTTGAACCATAACCTAATCCGTCTTGATTTACGCGATACGTATACGCTCCTGTTCCACCATTGGCTGTTAAACTGATACTTCCATCTCCGCTTTCAAAACAACTTAAATTTACAGAACTTGAACTTGCTACAACTGCTGTAGGTTCTGTTACCGTAAAAATTGGTGTTGTTGCTTCATTATTATTACTATCAACTACTTTTATATAATAATCGCCTGCTACCAAATTATAAATATTGGCGGAACTTCCGATTTCTTGGTCTGATGAATTATACCAAGTGTATATATTTCCACCTGATCCTCCTGTTGCGTTTCCTTGTAAATCTGCCGATGCATCTGCATTACATAAAATAAAGGCTTCTTGAGAAATACTAACCTCTAATAAATCGGGCTGCGTTACTTCGTAAGTTCCTGTTGTTGTACAACCTTGTGCGTCTGTTATGTTTACAGTATATATATCTGCTGAAACATTAGCAATACTATTCGTAGTTGAACTTTGGATTTCATTTAAAGCATTAGTCCAAACATACGTATAAGGTTCTGTTCCTCCTATTATTGTTGTTACTATAGATCCGTTACTTAATTCAAATCCTGTTAAATCGGTTATTGTAGCATTTGAAATCTCTAAGAAATTTGGTTGCGTTATCTCTATTGAATGTATGATAATATTCTTTGTATTCTCTTCTTCAAAATAACAGCCATTAGCATCTTGTATTTGGATTTCATAGGTTCCTGCTACTAGATTTTCTAATACCGTACTATTTGAATTTGTAAAAGCAATATTTGAACCATAACCTAATCCGTCTTGACTTACGCGATACGTATACGCTCCTGTTCCGCCGTTTGCTGTTAAGCTAATGCTTCCGTCTCCGCTTTCAAAACAACTTAAATTTACAGAACTTGAACTTGATAAGTTTACTGCAGTAGGTTGACCAATTGTGTATGCTGGACTTTGTTCTGTTACTCCATCTGCATCATTTACAATAACATAATAAGTACCAATAGATACGTTATTTAAATATTGACTATTAGTTCCTATTTCAGAATTATCTAATGCATTATACCAAGTATACGTATTACCTCCAGATCCTCCAACTGCTTCTACATACAATTGCCCATCACTTCTATCAAAACAAGAGATTGAATTTGTTTCTACAATATCTGCAATTAATTCCCCAGGGTTTTTTAAACTATACTCTTCTCTGTGAACACAACCAATTGCATCAGTTATTATCACTGCATAATCACCTACTTCTAAACCTGTTTCCTCAGTAGAAGTTCTGGTAATTTCTTCAAATAATTCTGTAACTGTATTCTTTTTATACCACTGAAAGCTGTGTGGCACTTCTCCTCCAGTTATTTCTATATGTATACTACCATCTGATGCTCCTTCTGAAGGACGAATTAAACTTACTGAGCTTACATCAAAAACTGGCAAGGCATCAATAGTAAAAATTTGTGAGTCGCTAGTACAATTATTATCATCTTTAACGGTAAGTGTATATTTCCCTGGTGCTAAATCTGTTCTAACATTTGTTGTAGTCGTTAATGACGATTTTTCTCCTGTAAAAGTTTCATAATCCCACACAAACCTATATGTATCACTTACGGTTCCTCCAGATGCTGATACTTCAATAACTCCAGAATCTACTCCATAACATGTTAACTGAGTTACTAATGAATCATCTATAGTAATTTTAGTCGGACCACTTAAATCTGCATTATCTGAAAAAACACTAATACCATTATCATCAGTGATTTTTACTTTATAAATGCCTGCCGATAATTGAGATATTATTTGCGTATAAATACCCAACGATGTTACTGCAGATGGATTTGCAACATCATTTACCTGAAACCATTCGTATTGATAAGATGTGTTTTGTACTCCTCCTTCTGGATTAGCTTTTAATACTATGGTTTCTATATCTCCATAACATTTTATATCTTCTTCTATTGATACTGTTACTTCTAATTTTTCTGGTTCTATTAATTTTATGCTACCAGTAGTTACTTCACAGGTATTGTTTGACGTTATTGCTGAAGATCCATAAGCTCCATTTTGTATTGTTACCCTGTAGTCTCCTTCCAGTAAATTGTTAATCGTTATGCGATCTCCTATTATTGATAATACACCTGTATTATTTGTGTCTCCTGTCCATGTAACATTATAACCTGCTGTGCCATCAAATGGAAGTCCGCCTGAAACATCTATTACAATGCTTCCATTAGCTATTTCAAATTCATCTGGATTAGTTGGTGTTACTAAATCAATTGATAACTCTTCTTCTGGCTCTACTATAGTTAATTCAATACTCGTTTCTCCTGTTGATAAATATCCTGTACAGCCACTTCCATCTCTTACTTCAACAATATAACTTCCTGAGGATAAACCTTCAATAATATGACTATTTGTTAATGTAAAACCTGTCCAACCTTGTATTGTGTTTCCTGTAGATTTATCTCTGTATTTGTATTCATAGTTTCCAACATCGCTATTAATACCTGCTATATTAATTCGCCCATCTGATCCTCCTTTACAATACACATTATTTAATATTGATGCAGAGAATAAAACTTTAGTCGGTTCATTTAATATATAGCTACTAGATGTTGTTGTATTAACTGGATTCGATTTATCGGTAATAACCACATAATAATTACCTGCTACTGTGTTTAAAATTGCTCCTGTTCCTACAGAAGAAGGTTCACCTACTTTATACCAAGTATAACTATAACCTGATCCGAGTATTCCTCCATCTCCAGAAGCTGTTAATTCTCCTGTTCCTGCATTACATACTATTGAACTTGTTTCTGAAATACTTACCGTTAATTCTTCTGGTTCTGTAACTTCAAATGATACTGACGCTGAACTACATCCATTACTATCAGAAACTACTAAACTATAATCTCCTGCTAATAAACCGGTTATATCTTGTGTTATTGCACCATTACTCCAACTATAGGTATAACCTCCTGATCCGCCTGAAACTCCTGAAACATCTATACTTCCGTTTAACAATCCATTTCCTGTAGCTGCAGTTGCTATTCCTGTAAATGTAATTGGAGCATATGATGGAAAACTAATACTCAATTCTTTGTCTATACCACTTGCTTGAGCTACACATGCTTTCGAATCTCTTACCTTAACCTTGTTTAAACTTCCTTCTGCTAAACCTGTTATTGAAGATCCACTTGTAAAACTCACCCAAGATCCTCCATTATTTTGATATTGAAATGATCCTGATCCTCCTGATGCTATTAACTTTATGCTTCCAGTTTCTCCATCACATAAAATATCAACATTCTTTACTGCTGAAAATGTTACTGGTGTAGGTTCTTCTAATTTAAATACACTAGATGTTGTTGTATTAACTGGATTCGATTTATCAGTAATTACAACATAATAATCTCCCACTACTCTATTTAAAATTGTTCCTGTTCCTATAGAAGAAGAATTTCCTACTTCATACCAAGTATAACTATAACCTGATCCAACTACTCCTCCATCTCCAGAAGCTGTTAATTCTCCTGTTCCTGCATTACATACTATTGAATTTGTTTCTGAAATACTTACCGTTAATTCTTCTGGCTCTGTAACTTCAAATGATACTGACGCTGAATTACATCCATTACTATCAGAAACTATTAAACTATAATCTCCAGCTGATAACCCTGTTAAATCTTGAGTTGTTGCACCATTACTCCAACTATAGGTATAACCTCCTGATCCGCCTGAAACTCCTGAAACATCTATACTTCCGTTTAACAATCCATTTCCTGTAGCTGCTGTTGCTATTCCTGTAAATGTAATTGGAGCATATGATGGAAAACTAATACTCAATTCTTTGTCTATACCACTTGCTTGAGCTACACATGCTTTCGAATCTCTTACCTTAATCTTGTTTAAACTTCCTTCTGCTAAACCTGTTATTGAAAATCCACTTGTAAAACTAACCCAAGACCCTCCATTATTTTGATATTGAAATGACCCTGAACCTCCTGATGCTGTTAACTTTATGCTTCCTGTTTCTCCATCACATAAAATATCAACATTCTTTACTGCTGAAAATGTTACTGGTGTAGGTTCTTCTAATTTAAATACACTAGATGTTGTTGTATTAACTGGATTCGATTTATCGGTAATTACAACATAATAATCTCCCGCTACTCTATTTAAAGTTGTTCCTGTTCCTATAGAGGAAGAATTTCCTACTTCATACCAAGTATAACTATAACCTGATCCGAGTATTCCTCCATCTCCAGAAGCTGTTAATTCTCCTGTTCCTGCATTACATACTATTGAACTTGTTTCTGAAATACTTACCGTTAATTCTTCTGGCTCTGTAACTTCAAATGATACTGACGCTGAACTACATCCATTACTATCGGAAACTATTAAACTATAATCTCCTGCTGATAAACCGGTTATATCTTGTGTTATTGCACCATTACTCCAACTATAAACATAACCTCCTGAGCCGCCTAAAACTCCTGAAACATCTATACTTCCGTTTAACAATCCATTTCCTGTTGCTGCTGTTGCTATTCCCGTAAAAGTTATTGGAGCATATGATGGAAATGAAATAGAAACTTCTTTATCACTGCCACTTAATTGAGCTATACAAGCTGCTGTATCTCTTACCTTAATCTTGTTTAAACTTCCTTCTGCTAAACCTGTTATTGAAGATCCACTTGTAAAACTAACCCAAGATCCGCCATTATTTTGATATTGAAATGATCCTGAACCTCCTGATGCTGTTAACTTTATGCTTCCTTTTTGACCATCACATAATATTTCAACTTCTTTTGCTGCTGAAAATGTTACTGGTGTTGGTTGGTTTAAAGTAAAAACGCTAGAAGTTGTTGTGTTAACTTTAGTAGAGTTATCTGTAATCACCACATAATAATCACCTGCTACTCTATTTAAAGTTGTTCCTGTTCCTATAGAAGAGGAATTACCTACTTTATACCAAGTATAACTATAACCTGACCCAACTACTCCTCCATCTCCTGATGCGGTTAGTCTTCCATTACCTCCATTACATGTTATGGAACTTGTTTCTAAAATATTTACAGTTAACTCTTTTGGCTCTTTAACTTCAAATACTTTAGTTTCTGAACTACATCCATTACTATCAGAAACTATTAAACTATAATCTCCAGCTGGTACATCTACTAAATTTTGGATAGTTGTTCCATTACTCCATTCATAGCTATAATTATCTCCTGGACTTAAAAAACCTCCTGATGGTGTCTCAATAGTTATACTTCCGTTATCTTCTCCATTTCCTGTTGCTGCTGTTACTGTTCCAGAAAAAGTTATTATATCATAATCTGGAAATAAAATAGAAACTTCTTTATCACTTCCACTTTCTTGAGCTATACAAGCTGCTGTATCTTGTACTTTAACACTGTATGTTGTTCCTTCTTTTAAATCTGGTATAATTTTAACTGTTGGTGTTGCTGTTGGGAAATCTTCCCAATCTGGCAGTGTACTTCCAAAATTACCAACTATAATTGCATATTGATATGTCCCTGAACCTCCAGATGCATCAATTCTTATACTTCCTGTTTCTCCATCACATTTAATATCTAATTCTTTTGTCGCTGTAAACGTTACTGGTGTTGGTTGGTTTAAAGTAAAAACACTAGAAGTTGTTGTGTTAATTTTAGTAGAGTTATCTGTAATCACCACATAGTAATCTCCAGCTAAAGCATTCAAAGTTTCTCCCGTCCCTTGCTGTGTATCTGAACTATTATACCAAGTATATTTATAACCTGTTCCAACTACTCCTCCATCTCCTGATGCGGTTAGTCTTCCATTACCTCCATTACATGTTATGGAACTCGTTTCCGAAATACTTACCGTTAATTCTTCTGGCTCTGTCACTTCAAATGATACTGACGCTGAACTACACCCATTACTATCGTAAACTATTAAGCTATAAACTCCAGCTGGTACATTTACTAAATTTTGGGTAGTTGTTCCATTACTCCAATCATAGCTATAATTATCTCCTGAACTTAAAAAACCTCCTGATGGTGTTTCAATAATAACACCTCCCGTTGATAATCCATTTCCTGTTGCTGGTGTTACTGTTCCAGAAAAAGTTATTATATCATAATCTGGAAATGAAATAGATATTTCTTTATCACCTCCACTTTCTTGAGCAATACAACCTGCTGAATCTCTAACTTTTATTACATATGAACTTCCTTCAATTGTGTTTGAAAGTATAGCTCCACTTGTAAAAGTTATCCAAGATCCTCCATTATTTTGATATTGAAAAGAACCTGATCCGCCTGATGCTGTTAATCTGATACTTCCTTTCTCTCCATCACATTTTATATCAGTGTTTTTTACTGCTGAAAATGTTACTGGTGTTGGTTGGTTTAAAATAATTTCTTTAGAAGCCGTTACCGATCTACTATCTGTAACCATAACCCTATAATCACCAGCCTCAGCATTTGATAATGTTGAGGCTGTTTTACCTGTTAAAATAATATAACCACTTCCATTAGATTTATACCACTGATAACTATAAGCAGGTGTTCCTCCAGAAACATTTCCAGAAATAGTTAATTCTCCGTTTGAACCGTTATTACAAGTAATTGGGTTATTAATATCTATTTCACTAATTACTAGTGGACTAGCTGTTGAAACCACATAGCTAGCAGTTGATTGACAGCCTTCATAACCAGTAGCACCTGAAAAATTGGCATCGCTTACTGTAACCGTATAGGTGCCAACTCCTAATCCTGAAATATTTTTATCTGTAGAATAAACACCACTAGTACCTGATTTTACCCAACTATAGGAATAACCTTCTGTACCACCATCGACACTTATTTTAATAGAGCCATCCAACTCCGTTGCTTCAGAAGTAGATTCTTTAGTATCTAATGTAATTTCTAATACCGAAGGTTCTCCTATATTTATAGTTACTTCCTTTGAAGTTCCTGATTTCCCTGTACAATTATTCGTGTTTGATACTTGTATATAATACGTACCTGCTGATAATCCTTCTATTATATGATTGTTACCTCCAGTAAAACTTTGCCATACAGTTGGTGTTGTACTTCCAAAAGAACTCGTTCTATACGCATATCTATAAGAACCAATTCCTCCTGAAGCTGTTAGATTTATTGTACCATTATTACCTCCATTACAAGAAGTATTACTTCCGAATGAAGCGGTAAAGGTAACTGCTGATGGTTTTGTAATCGTAAGCGTATTCGATGTCTTAGTTATATTATTATCATCCGTTACTTCTAATGTATAGCTTCCAGAAGTAGAAACTACCAAACTACTCCCTGTGCCACCAGATACAGAGGCTCCATTTCTCTTCCATTGGTAATCATAAGAACCTGATTCTATTCCTCCACTTACCGAAGAACTCAGCGTAACACTATCTCCATCACAAGCAATCGTACCACCACTGTTAATTGTTGCTACTAATAATGGTGGGTCTGTTAAGGTAAACGTTGCTTCTTTGGTACAGTTATTAGCATCTTTAACGATTACCTTATAGTTTCCAGATCCTACAAAAGTTAAACTTGAATTTGTTTCTCCTGATAATAATGTGCTTGTGCTACCTGAAACACGATACCACAGATAGGTATAACTTCCTGCTCCTCCACCAACTATTGTAGAAATACTTCCATCTTCTAACCCATTACCCTTTGGATTAGTCTCTATTCCTGATATTATTACTGCAGTTGGAGAGGAAAAGGTATCACTTGTTATTTTTACTGTCCCATTATCTTCTCTTGCTTCACAATCATTGGAGTCTCTTACTTTTATGGTGTGTGTACTTCCTGCTACTAAATTTGGAATAGTATATCCACTTACAAAGGAAGACCAAGATCCTCCGTTTTGTTGGAATTCGTAGATACCCGAACCTCCTGATACTATTATAGTTATACTTCCTGTTGCTCCATTACATTTTATATCCGTTAGTGTTGTTGTGAATGTTAATTGGTTTGGAACTTCTATTTCAAAAATATCACTTCCTTCTAAAGAAGTTAGATCAGTACTTGACGGATCTTGACCTGACGGTAACAATTGATATAAAATTTTATACCTACCATTTAACGGAGCAGTGCTTCTCTTTTTCCATTCAAAAATTGTTTGGCCACCTGTTTTCTCTATAGTTTCATATAAATATTCACCATTTGTTGAATCAAAATTATTTGTTATGGCATCATTTTCAGCATCAAAATCAGGCCCAAGAATGGTTACAAATAATTCTTGAAAATCACTAATTTCTTCATCTAATATAAAAGAAAAGGATCCTCCTGTCTCGTCATAACAATCTGGATTTAAAACTTGAATATCACCTACTAAATCTGGAGAACAAACTTCTATAACTCTATCTACAGCAGAATCTTCAATTGTAAATGATTTACCTAAACTAGACGAACGTACAAACATTCTAAGGCGGAGATTTCCACTAGGAATAAATTCTTTATAAGATACGCTACCTACATCATCCATTTGATCGAGTATGTAGTTAACTCCAAAACCTATGTTAAGAGACGAAACACTAGCAGCAACGAAATTAAAACCTGGTACCTCTTCGAGAAGACCTAATGAATCTTCTTGCTCAGCAAAAAAGTACCAAGAAACTGAAGTATTACCGTCGAAAGTAAAGCTATCTAAATTACTTATCATTGGATCTTCAGGACATAAAAAATAAGGGTGACTCGTATTTATATCGTAATCGCCAATCTCTTGTACTATAATTGGAGCAACAACAATTTCAACATCAAACTTATGAATTGAATTATCATCTGTATGTTGATATGAAAATATATCTTCCGAAGGTAAATAATAACTAAAACCTATCTCTACAGAATCATCATCATCATCAACCCCTGGATTACTTCTACCAAACCCTCCATCAATCATAATTCTATGAGGTTTAGCTTCTAGAGTAACACCTCCCTGATCAGTCAAAACATGATCTCCAAAATAATTAAAAACAGTTTGACTAACTGTTGATGAGTAACCTATTTCATTTCCTTCATCATCTAAAGCGATTATTTTTGTATTGTGACTACTAACAGAATTAAAGCCTCCCTTATAAGCTTTATGTGTATAACTATATTCTAAATGATATTTTTGCTCTTGAGTAATACCTTTCTCAATTCCAACAAGAGAAATTATAAACAAATAAATTAACAGTATCTTTTTCATTTTTCTTAAAACTTTACATTTAATCTAGCAATTTCGCTTACGCTACCATCTTTAAAAAACACACGTAGCATATAAACATATTCATTATTGGGTTTTATATTGGCATCTATAATACGTTTGGTATTTGGTAAAACATTTTTCAATAATGATATAGGTTTATCTTTTAAACCTTTGTATACCGCTATTTTCATGGCATCTTTTTTTTCGTAACGTTTCCAAAATAATTCTATATACTTATTTGGCTTATCTACATAAGAACCCAATCTTTTTATAGCTGGTGCTAATGTTGTCTTAGGAATTGTTAAGGTTAAGGGGGGTGCTGGATCTGACTCTAATTTACTAGCATCAATTGCTATAACTGTATAATAATATTGTTTTGCTTCGGTTACATTTTCATCTTCCCATTTTGAAATTAAATGTTCTTTGTTTTCTGACTTTGATAAAAGTAAATCATTGTTAACTGTGTGAATTAATTGCCAATTTGTGCTATTTTTTTCTTTTCGATACACTTCATGTTTAACAACATCGTCACTTGAACTATTAGCCCATGTTAAATAAACTTTTCCTTCTTTTATATTGTACGATTTAAATACAGGTTGTGTAGGTTTTATAAAATCAGGTTTTTTTAATTCTAAAATATCCGAAGGTTCAGACATATTAAATCGCTCATCTACAGCAATCAATTTATAAAACACTCTAGAGTTTAGATTTTTAACAGAAATACTATCGTAATATTTAGTTCCTTGGTGTGGTGAAATGGTTATTTGAGAATATTCTTCATCTTTATTATTTCCCCTAAAAACACGATATCCTAACATATCTTTTTCTTTATTCGCTTTCCATTCTAGTGTTACTATACCTAAACTATCTACTTTACCCTTAAATTGAATTGGTTTTAAGGGTGGAACAGAATCTACAGGCTGAATTAATGCTGGTAAAGATGTCCTATTAGCTCCTTCTTTTCCTATTGCTGTAATGGTCATATAATTGGTAGGTTGTAAACTATTATATTGTACTTTTCTTGCCGTTGGTAGAATATTATCCTGAACTATTTTATATGTTCCATCAGCTTTATCACTTCTACTTAATTGGAATCCTTTAATCTGTTCATTCCCTTCTTCTAAAAATTCCCACCCAATAATTATACTCTTCTCATTCAAGTACTTCTTTGTTTTTATACGAGGTACATAGGCTAAAACCTTTCTTCCTATACCTGAAACAACTTCAGATATAGGGCCAAATTCACCAAATTGAGTACGCCCTTTAATTCTGTAATAATATTTGATATTAGCTTTGATCGAATCTAAGTAAAACATTCGTTTAGGATTCTTTTGAGGACCATTGTTAAGACTTGTCAAAGGTTGTTCATTTAAAGTTCTATAAGTTACTCCATCTTCTGATCTTTCTACAAAATAACTATTATACGTTTCTTTATTAATCTCATAGTTCCAGCTTAACATTGCTAAGTTTTCTTTAAAAATCACTGCTAAGTCTTGTGGTACAGGTAAATCTTCATAATCCTGTAAACCAGTATAAGTAATTCCTTCCTCAATTAAAATATCTTCTTCTGGAACTAGAGAAAAAATTTTATAGGCGTACATTTCATTAGCCAAAACATCTGTATCGACATAACCTAAACCCGCCATCTGAGCTACTTCAAAATCTTGATCTGCCACATAAAAAGCCCAAGTGTAACGTTGCTGTTGTTCTTCAGATAAATTTATTATTGTTGATAAATTACTTTCACCTTGGACGCTAAAGCTCTCTCCATATAGTGATTGTGCCATGATTCCTGCATTGTCATTCTCCTCGATAATAGATTCCCAAAAATTTAATGCTTGAGGTTTAAAAACACCCAAATCTTTTTCTATTGGTGCTTTTAAAACTGAACCGTTCTTTACAATAGTATATCGTTTTAATCGATACCCATATTTATTTAGTCTTCTCCACCCCAATGGTGAAGTTACTCCCCATCTTAACAAAATCTTATTCTCTTTTTTTACTTTAGAAAGTATAACCAACTTATGATTAAAAAAATCATCTTGATTAACTTCCTGACCATAAATTATGTTACCCAAAAGAATAGTGCTAAAACAAATTACTTTTAATAAAACCTTTATAAAACTTTTATAATTCATGATTTAATACTTCTTAATTTGGACATACATATTTGTAATTTATAAAGGTTCCTACTTTTTCTCCCGGTAAGTTATACTGCATTTTAACCTCATAATTTTCTCCTGGTTTTATACCTGGGAATGAAGTGTTTAATATATTTCCGTAACGATTTAATCCTTCTTGATATAAAACAGGATCATCAATGTACTTGTTAACAATTTTTGTTCTTAAATCATAAAAATCTATTGCATAGTACTTTGGTAAATTATATCTAAAAGGTAATCTTGTTTTTAGAAAAAAATCATCTATTTCATTTTCTAAATTTGTTTGATACCAATTAAAAATAGTTAATGCTTTTTTAGGAGGAATACCTAAAATAGACGTATTTCGACTTAACCTAAATTCACTTCCTAAACTACTATATATCAAGTTTTTAATTTCATTATTATAATAATCATCAGTTAATAAAGCCTCCGCAGTAACCATTGGTTTGTATTCTGTTAGTTTTGCCCCTACTAACTCTAACAAATCAAATGGTTCTGATTGTTCTGTATCTACCACTAAATAATGTACACTTGTAGAAATTGGAAACCTATAGTATTGGGTAGATATTCTTGCTTCCATTTTTTCTTTAAAAGTATTAAAGGAACTCGTGCTCACATTATATGTTATTATTTCAGTCTCAACACCATCTTTCACGACTGATTCCGCTTGCTGATTTAATACTTCAATAGTATTGCCTTCTTGTCCTGTATCTATAGATACATAGTTTGCTTCTTGATTGTCTTGAGCTTCCTCTTGATCTGGTGGAAAACTTACCATAGTAAATTTATAATCTTGTTGATTTTCTAGTTTAGGTATTGCAAAGCTCAATAATTTATCTACTTTATTATAAGAAACTTCTTTACCAACTCGAATGTTCGTTTCGTTTTCAAATCTTACTCTTTGCATCCAATCGGTTTCTGGACTAAATAAATAAGCCTGACCTCTGTCTAACTTTATGTATCCTATTTCAGATTCATCATTGTAATAATTCACTTGATCTACAACTGGATAACAATATTTTATATTGGTTAAAGGAATATAATCTGGTGCTTCTCCAGTAGTAAAGGTTATCTCCTCTGTTTCAACAGCCTTTTTACCTTCGTGTGTTAAATTAACCCAAGTACCATTTTTCTTTTCTTGAAAACTTACCGTTGCTAATAATTTGATAAGCTTATTTGGAGCGTAAACCTCTGTTGAAACGAAACTTAAAACATCGTTATTCTCATTCCATTCTATATCTCCATCAATATTAATCCCATCGTTTTTAACACTAAATTCATCTAATAGAATACGGTATGTTTTAACGCCTTCATCATCTTCAAACTGAAAAGGTTTGTTTATTTTCATGTTAAAAGCAACCTGAGGTATTGCAAACACATCTACATCAGTAGCTTCATCACTTGGAGTTATATCTGCTATTATTTTTAACCCACCTAGAGGTGCTCCTCCTACTATTTCACATTCATCTCCTAACTCTAATTTGAATCTAAAACGTCCTTTTATCATACCACCTAGTAAATTATAGTGTCCACCAACATAACCTCTAAACCAACCCGGATTTGGTAGCTTAGCTTGTAATAAAACTGCTGCACCTGCTTTTATTATGGGTATTTTCTTTTTAATCAAAAATAAATTTAAATTAATACCTAATTCTCCTTGTAAATATGCATACGCTTGTCCATTGGCGTACCAACCATCAACACCAATTTGTCCACTACCTTTACATGCTGTTTCCCCATAATCTTTTACCATAATATCAAAACCAATACCTGCTTGGAAACGTGCATAGAAAATTAAAAAATTCATATTTCCAGTATCCAAACTTAAATCCATACCAAAAGCAAAACCTCTTCCATCTCCCAAAGCATTTAAGTCACGCATATAATCTAACGTGCTTAAATCTTGAATTCCTAATATTTCCGCAACAATTGCTGGTGGCGGTGGACTACCTGGTATTTTATCACCTATCATTAAGTACGTACTTGCTTCTAAAGCAAAACTTCCTATACCCAATTTTAACCCAATTCTATCTGTTGGTGTTCCTGCATGAATATACCATCCATCTGGACCTGTATGAAAAACAGCCCACCCAGCTCTACCATTTGGACCAATTCCTCCAAAAAATCCTCCTGGAGTATTTACAAAAATTTCCATTTCACTATGAAAAACTTTATTTTGAAAATCCATCTCCATAGAAAAATTTGCATCTATCCCTGCGTCAAATGTAAGCCCGTCTTGCGGAAAAGCAGTTTTACTATATTCCACCAAATTCGCTTCTTTAAGACTTTCCATGACCAAATTATCTTCAAGGTCATTTATGTTCTCTTCTAATTTCGCTAATTTATTTTTAAACTTATCTCCAAATTTAAAATCTAATGCTTTTATAATATGCGCTTCTCCAAAAAATAAAACTCTATTTAATCCTCCATGGTTATTAAATGCCATTTCAAAACCTACTTTTCCATTAAATGCTTTTTCATTACCTAATGCAAAACCAATCATCGCCCTAAAACCTAAACCTGCATCTCCATCTGGAATATAATCAACTCCTGAGGGAGCTCCTGGCGTACTGAGCGGTTTTCCATTATATATTTGCATTGGTGGGTTTACCTTTTTTGACATTCTATAATACGCGCCTCCTCCAAAGCCATTAACTTCTACAACACCTATTGTTGGGGGTTGCGCCATACCTGATAAATCTGCATACGCATCTACATACCAATACCTGAAATCGGTTTTACCAAACCAGGCAGTAGCTTTAACATTAATACTATTAAAAGTAGCTTCTAGTTCTCCATAAAAACCATCCCCATAAACTGGATCATCATCTTTTATATCTACCAATCCTTTTATCTGAATAGATCCTAAATCTGCTTCAAGAGAAATTCTACTTATTTTTAAATGATCATATTTCCAATTTTGAAGACCTTCTTCTTCTCCAAATTTACCCACAATAGTAAGATCAGTACCTCCAGCAAAACCATCGGACATCATATTTACATCCAATCCAAATTTAAGTGACGCCTCAGTATCAGAAGCTTTAACTTCTATATTAGAAATAGTTACAGGGAAATTACCTAATTTCACCTCTCCATTATAGCCCATATAATCAACCTTAAAATAAGGAGATTCTGTCTGCAATTGTAAATTTTGAAATGTTACCCCTTTAAAATCTACAGTTCCTTTATCTGGATTGGATGTACTATTACTTCCTTTTATAGCTATATTCCCATGCAATACCGCCTTAGGCCTGAATTTACTGTCTGAAACTTTTAGCTCTACATACGAATTTGGAGCAAGTGTTGCCTTTGCTTTAAACACATCAAAAGACAATGTATCTTTTGATGTTACTGTTAAAATATATTCATCTTTTATAGGGTCTATAAGAGCATTATATAACAAAGACTTTTTATTTAAAGCATTAGCATCTTTTTCAAGTTCTTCTGGAGTTAATTTTTTTGTGATTGGTAAGACTATTCTACCATCAAAAGCAGCTTTAGTAAGATTATTTGCTACCAAATTTGCCTCAATATGATCTACAGAAAATTGCCATTTGGATGCTGAACCTTTTTTTAAAGGCAAAATATTATCCACAGAGAATTCACCAGAAACTCCCATTCCGTCTATTAATAAGTTGGAAGCTTGAAACGCTATCCGCTCTTCGCTTTGGCACATTTGAAATTGTTTTGGCAAAACAATGCTTAATGTCTTTACATATACTCCTCTCCATAATTCTTTATGTCCAGGAATTAAATACTGTTGATAATTATCTGGAAAAACAACATTTTCTGAATTCCTAATATCACTAAAATCAAATACCGCTGTATTTAATTCAAATATTAAACCCGCTTTACCAGATCCATCTGTGCTTCCTTCTTTTGTTAGTTGAAAAGGAGGCAGATTAATTTCTACCAAAACATCATTCCAATCACCAACAATAGTCTTAAAAGAACCCGTTACTTTTGGACTTTTCTCTACTGGTTCAATCTTAGGTTTCACCTTATAATTTGCATCAACTGGCTCTATTAAACTTCTAGAAAACTCCACATCTGCTGCGATACCCAATTCTTTAAAACCACTGCAATTTACCGTAACATATGTTAAATTTTCTATGTCTCCAGTTTTCATATCAAAACCACCTTTTAGAATAACCATAGAACCACCATTACTAATTGGAATTGGCACATCTCCTAATAAAACTAAATTAGCATCACCATAAATTCCTCCTGTATGAGAAAGTTTAATGTTATTTGCACCAAAAAACAATTGCTTTTGGTTTCCTTGAGCATCTTCTTGCGGAATAATAATCTTAACAAAAGCTGTTACTTCTGAATACTGAGGTGTTATTTTTGCTGATGAAATACCTAAAACATAAGTAATATTACCTATTACCTTTTTTATTCCAACAGGAAATGTTATCATTTCATCTGGAGATAGTAAATCAACAAAGTTTTGTGACTCTTCTAAAAGATTCATTACGTTTGCAGCTTCAGTTAAATCTGAATTTGTTACACTATCTAAAGGAAAATTTCGTTCAATATAAGCTTGGTCAAACTCACCTACTGATGGAGTATAGTGCAATGATTTAGATCTTAAAATTGCATCTAACTCTTTAAAAGACTTAGTTTTTATTACTTTTGAAGTATGATTAGCAGTATTCTTAATTGAATCTCTCTCTTTAATTACTGATGCTGCATTTAATTGAAAAGCACATAAATAAAGAACACAAACAAGTGTACTAATTCTTTTTTTCATAGCGATTATTTTTTAGGGACTACAAATAAACAAAAAAAAATTAAGATAACATTAACATATATGTAGATTGTACTGATTCTCAAAACATTGTTATCTTTTCCCCCTACAAATGACATCTTTTTTTATTTTTGTAATATGAATTTTCCAGAAAAACTTCAATTAAAGCTTAATAAACGAATAGCAGATAAAGCTTTGCGTAAATTAGGACGAACTACTAATCTAGTAGATTTTTCATCTAATGATTATTTAGGTTTTGCAAAATCAACAACTATTTTTGAGAAAACACATCAGTTTTTAATGGTCAATGATCTTAAAATTAATGGAGCTACAGGTTCTCGTTTAATTTCAGGAAATCATTCTCTATTTAAAAAAGTAGAAACTTATTTAGCTAAATTTCATAATGCAGATTCTTCCTTGATTTTCAATTCTGGTTACGATGCTAATATTGGATTTTTTTCATCTGTTCCTCAACGTGGTGACATAATTTTATATGACGAATTTATCCATGCATCCATAAGAGATGGAATTCAAATGTCTAATGCAAAAGCATATAAATTTCCACATAATAATATTGATGAACTAGAACAACAAATTAGTCGTTATCCAAAAAATAACAAACAAAATATATATGTAGTTACAGAAAGTGTATTTTCTATGGATGGTGATACTCCTGATTTAAAAAAATTGGCATTCATGTGTACCAAACATAATGCTTATTTAATTGTTGATGAAGCACATGCTTTGGGAGTTTTTGGAAAAAATGGATCTGGAAAGATTCAAGAATTAAATTTAGAAGAAATGGTTTTTGCTCGCATTGTAACTTTTGGAAAAGCATTAGGTTGCCATGGAGCCATTATCTTAGGAAACACAAAATTAATTCAATATTTAATTAATTTTGCAAGAAGTTTTATCTACACTACAGGTTTATCTCCTCATTCTTTAGCTACCATAAAAACAAGCTACAAAGATTTAAAAGTTCCAGTATTAAAAAAACTGCATCAAAACATTAAACATTTTAAAACTGAAATAAAGCGTTTAGGGTTGGAAAAGCATTTTATATGTAGTGATTCTGCTATACATTGTTGTGTTATTTCTGGAAATGAAAAAACGAAAAATATAGCCAAAAATTTACAAAAAAAAGGTTTTGATGTAAAAGCAATATTATCGCCAACTGTTTCCGAAGGAAAAGAGCGTTTGCGTTTTTGTTTGCATAGTTATAATACACCAAAAGAGATAACAAGTGTCTTAAGTAATTTAGCTCCTTTAATTGTGTAAGTTTTTAAAAAACAGCTAATTATAATTAACTGTTTTTTAAAGCTTATATATTATTTCCGAGTTACAATATCCTCTAAATTTCTTCTAGACTTTGCATGTGGAGGTGCTGCTTTTCTGTAACCAAAAGCAACCATATACGATAAACCATATTTTTGAGTATCAACATCAAATTTTTTCGCTTAATAATTTATTTACTTTTTCTTCATGAAATCCTTCAATCGGACAACTATCAATGCCGTTTAAAGCTGCTGCTGTCATCATATTTCCTAAAGCAATATAGGTTTGTTTTGAAGCCCAGTCGAATAACTTTTTATCTGAATCTAAATTAAAATCGCGTTCTTGAAATTCTCTATAAAATTTAGAGTACACTTCAATAACATCTTCTGGAAATTGTTTTACATCCTTCATCATAGACATAATATAATCAGAATCCCATTTTGTCATAGGCGCTTTCATACTTAAACCTAAAATAAAATGACTTGCGGTATCTAGCTTTAAAGATGCTCCCCAAGTAACAGGTTTTAATAACTCACGAAGTTCTTTATCTTGAACAACAATAAAATGCCAAGGCTCAAAACCAAAAGAACTTGGTGATAAGTTTGCCGTTTGTAAAATAAAATTGATGTCGTTTTCAGATAGTTTTTTAGTTCCATCAAATTCTTTGGTTGCATGTCTGTATTGAAATGCTTCAATAATAGATTTTTGAGAAATATTAGGTGTACTCATGTTGTTGTTTTTAAACTATAGTCTTTATAGTATCAAAATTAAGTATAGTTATTTATATTTTGCAATAACGGCCAGAAAGGATAGTTTAATTTTTAAGATAATTATGTATAAATTCAAAGGGAAAGAATATCCATGTTGTGCAAGTTTAACTATGGGAATTATTAGAGGAAAGTGGAAAACGGTTATTCTATTTTATTTAATAAATTAAACTTTACGTTATAACGAATTAAGAAAAAAGATGCCTTCGGTAACAGAACGAACGCTGAGTTTACAATTAAAAACACTAGAAGAAGACGGAATTATAAAAAGGAAAGTATATACATCTAAACCTCCTCTAAAGGTAGAATATTCTTTAACTGAATTTGGTAAAACTTTAATTCCATTAATACATTCTATTGCAGATTGGGGTAATTTAGTTGTTGAAAATTACGCAAAATGATTTTTTTGTAGGGAGAATTCAACAAAAGAAAAGAGTAAACTTTTAGAGAACCTTATTACTTTTACCAAAAAATATTCTCATGCGAGATGATTATACAATTTTAACTCTTTTTGAGTATTCTACAGCAGCACAACTTGTAAAATCTAAATTAGATTCTGAAGGAATTGACACCATGTTAATGGATGAGAAAACTATTGACTCAGATCCTTTAATAAGCCAAGCAATCGGAGGAGTTAAATTACTTGTACATAATAATCATCTAGAAAAAGCTTCGGGAATATATAATGAAATAAGAGAATACGAGAAAAGTGAAAAAGGAGAAGCTATTCATTGTACAAAATGTAGTTCAACAAAAATATTAGTTGCAAATACACAACGGAAAAGTATTTTCTTTATGCTTTTTCCTTTTTTTGAAAGTAGAAAATTAATTTGTAACGATTGTAAAACAATCTTTAAATGAAAAAATATTTTATCACAGGAATTTCTACAGAAGTAGGAAAAACAGTTGTTTCTGCAATTGTAACAGAAGCATTGGAGGCAGATTATTGGAAACCTGTTCAAGCAGGAGAATTGGATAATGCAGATGCTCATAAAGTAGCTCGATTAATTACAAATACAAAAACTGTAATTCACGATAACAGTTATGCATTAAACACACCTATGAGTCCGCATGCTGCTGCAGAAATAGATGGAGTTACTATTGATATTACTAAAATAACAGCACCAAAAACCAATAACAATTTGGTTATTGAAGGTGCCGGAGGTTTGTTAGTTCCTTTAAATGATACGAATACAATTTTAGATCTTATAAAACCAGATTATAAAGTAATCGTTGTTTCTCGTCATTATTTAGGAAGCATTAATCACACACTTTTAACTATAAAATTATTACAAGAAAAAGGATTTGATATTGCGGTAATTTTTTCTGGAGAAGAGCACAAAACAACAGAAGATATCATAAAAAAAATGACAAATGTTTCTGTAATTGGTCGTGTTGATGAAGAGCCATATTTCGATAAAAATGTAATTAAAGAATACGCTGAAAAGTTTAGAGAAAAGTTATGAACCTAACACAAAGAGATAAGAAACATATTTGGCATCCGTTAAAACAACACCAAACGCACCCAGAAAGTTTAGGTATTGTAAAGGCTAAAGGATGTATTTTAACAGACGAAAATGGCAACGAATATATTGATGCCATTTCATCTTGGTACACGTGTATGTTTGGACATTGCAATGACTATATTACAAGTCGAGTTTCTGCTCAAATGCAGCAGTTAGATCAAATAATGTTTAGTGATTTTACACATCCGCCAGCGGTTGAATTATCAGAAAAACTAATTGCTATTTTACCAGAAAATCAAGTAAAAATATTTTTTAACGATAATGGATCTACAAGTGTTGAAGCTGCTATAAAAATGGCCTTACAATATTATTTCAACAAGCAAGAAAAACGTACCGTTTTTATTGCTTTTGAAAATGGTTTTCATGGTGATACTTTTGGTGCCATGGCTACTTCTGGACTTTCAGTATATAATGGTCCGTTTGAAGATTTTTTAATGGATGTAAAACGTATTCCAACTCCAGACGGTACAAATCATGAAATAATTTTAGAACAATTACAAAACATTATTCAGCAAAATAATATCGCTGGTTTTGTTTACGAACCTTTGGTGCAAGGAGCTGCAGGAATGAAAGTTCATAACACAGAAGGTTTAAATGAAATTTTACAATTTTGTAAAGCAAATAATATTTTAACTATTGCTGATGAAGTTATGACTGGCTTTGGTAAAACCGGAAAGAATTTTGCTTCTGATTATGTAACTACTAAACCTGATATTATTTGTTTAAGTAAGGCTTTAACTGGAGGTTTGGTTCCAATGGGAATTACCTCTTGTACACAAAAAATATATGATGCTTTTTTAAGTAGCGATATTGGTAAAGGTTTTTTTCATTGCCATACGTATTCTGCAAATCCGATTGCCTGTGCAGCTTCTATTGCAAGTATCGATTTGTTAACTTCTGATGAAATTCAGCAAAACATTCAAGAAATTAGTCTTGCTCACAAAAGTTTTAATGAAAGAATAAAAAAGCATCCAAAAGTAAAAACAACCAGACAAATGGGAGTTATTTATGCATTGGATATTGATACAAATATGGAGCGTTATGGTTCTTTAAGAGATTTGTTATTAAAGTCTTTTATGGCAGCAGGTGTTTTTTTAAGGCCTTTAGGAAGTACTATTTATATTCAGCCTCCGTATGTAATTTCCAAAGAGCAATTAAATAAAGTGTATACTACTATTGAAAAGGTTTTAGATTCGTTATAAACTTTATTAAAAAAAGGTCTCATCAAGTAACAAAACATCTTTTATGTAAAAAGGCCACCTTTTCGGGTAGCCTTTTTTAATTTATTATTATTTACCTTTATTATGTTTTTATAATTTTTTTGGTAACACTTCCTTTTTCAGTAATTATTCTAACTAAATAAACTCCTTCTCTTAAATGTGAAATATCTATAAGCTCTTTTGAAAAATACTCTTTATTATTTAAAACTAATTTACTCCCAAGGTTAAAAACCTGAATTAAAACTGCCTCAGAGGTATTTAAGTCTATCTTAATATAATTATTCGATGGATTTGGGCCTATTGAAATTATACTTGATAAAATATCATTTTCACTTACACCTAACACTCCAACATTCAATTCTTGTTCAACAGGTTCTGCAGCTTCAAAATTATTATTCCCCTCTTGATATGCTGTTATTATTGTATTTCCAGGAGCTAAAACTGTAATTGTATTCCCTGATATTGTCGCTATAGAAGTGTCTGAACTTGTGTAAGTAATCGTTAAGCCTGAAGAAGCAACTGCTGTTAATTCAAAAACATCTTCATCTTCATGAGTTACTTCATCAAAATTAATAGTTTGTGATGCTTTTGTTATGGTAAACACACTCGATTCATAGGTGATTTCATAATTAGCATTATCTAAACTTCCTTGGTTAATTGTATATTCTCCAACTGTTTCTCCGGCTTCTCTAACTAAACTCCCTGTTAAAACATCACCTGAAACTAAACTTCCAGATGTAATTGTATAACTTAATATTGGGTCTGCATCTCCATAAGTTTTTGTTAACGCATCTGCCGTTACTGTAATTCTTCTTTTTGTTAAGGTTACATTAAAGCTTTCTTCAATTATTGTACCATCACAACCTCCTACATCATAAGCGTATAATATTACTGGGTAGCTAGTGAAATCGGTATAATTTAAAATATCTCCTATTTCATATTCGGTTCTAACGCCTCCTATTTCAGTATAATACTTTTCTGTACCTGATAAACCTGTACCCTCTATAACTGGTAAAATATAAGAGTTTTCTTCGTTTACATCTAAAATTGCATCTAAAACAACAGTATCATTACCTCCATCTGTAATGTTCCAACCAAAATCATCTATAATTGATTGACGTTCTGTTTCTGCTGCACAATATTTACTGTTTCCTCCATTAAAAGGCACTCCTGTTTGTAAAGTTTGCATACTCCATCCTTTTAATAGCGCATCGTAGTTTTCTTCAGATAAAGTAACATTGGTAAACATGTTAGACATAGTGGTAACTGCAGATACATCCCAATTACCTATATCTTGATTAAATTCACTTGCATTATAAAACATATAAGTCATAGTAGTAACACTCGAAAAATCCCAATCTAAAGGTTGATTAAATGAAATTGCATACTCAAACATAGCAGACATGTTAGTAACATTAGACACATTCCAATCTAAAGGTTGATTAAATGAACCTGCACTATAAAACATGGAACCCATATTGGTAACATTAGATACATTCCATTCTAAAGGTTGGTTAAATGCACTTGCAATTCTAAACATAGAATACATATTAGTTACCGAAGACACATTCCAATTTAAAGGTTGATTAAATTTAACTGCAGACCAAAACATGCCATACATAGTGGTAACTGAAGACACGTCCCAATCTAAAGGTTGATTAAATTCTTTTGCATTATGAAACACATAAGACATATTGGTAATCGCAGAAGTGTTATCCCAATTTAAGACTTCGTTAAATGCACCTGTATACCTAAAAATATAAGATATATTAGTTAAACTAGAAACATCCCAATTTAGTGGTTGATTAAACAAAGCTGTATTAGAAAACATATATGACATATCAGTTACATTGGACACATCCCAATCTAAGGGTTGATTAAACAAGGCTGTATCAGCAAACATATATGACATATTAGTTACACTAGAAACATCCCAATTTAAGGGTTGATTAAACATATCTGCATTAGTAAACATTCTAGCCATAGTAGTAACCGCAGAAGTATCACCCCAATCTAAAGGTTGATTAAATTCACTTGCATTATAAAACATAAATGACATATCGGTTACCTTAGAAACATCCAAATTACTTATATCTTGATTAAACACTTCTGTATCTCTAAACATACCTGTTAAATCAGTAACACTTTCTGTATTCCAATTTAAAGGTTGGTTAAATTCACTTGTATTAGCAAATAAATATGTCATATCAGTTACCTTAGATACATTCCAATCTAAAAGCTGATTAAAAATTGTTCCATTAAACATATATGACATATCAGTTACACTAGAAACATCCCAATTTAAAGGTTGATTAAACACATCTGCATTAGAAAACATATATGACATATCAGTTACCTTAGAAACATCCCAATTTAAAGGTTGATTAAACACATCTGCATCAGAAAACATATATGACATGTTAGTTACGCTAGACACATTCCAATTTAATAGTTGATTAAATGCTGATGCATATCTAAACATTTCAGTCATATTGGTTACATTAGATACATCCCAATATAAGGGTTGATTAAAAGATGTTGTCCTCCTAAGCATATATGACATGTTTTTTATATTAGATACATCCCAATTACTTATATCTCCATTAAAAGCTCTTGCTCCATTAAACATATGAGTCGTACTAGTAACATTAGATAAATCTGGAGTATCTATATTTGTATTAGTGATGTTTAAGTTTTCACACCCATAAAAAGCATATTCCATAGTAACCCATTCGATATCTCCCCATTGTTCTATCGTTAATAATTTATCATTATCTTTTCCTGCTAATGATCCTGCATTATAAAAATAAAGTCGAGGGAAATCTCCTGAAATACTTATTGTTTGTATCCCTGCTGTTGAGTAAACGTGTGTAGCATTTCCTGTTTGATTAGTATCTATAGTTCCATCTCCCCAATCTATGGTATAATCATATGAGCCAGTTGCGGTTGGTATGGTAATACTTTCATCAGCTGTAGTTGTTTGCCATTTGGTAATAAAAGGTCTTATTTGACTGTAAGACAAAAGTTGACATAATAGAGTTAGTAGGAATATTGTTTTTTTCATAATAAAAAAGGATATATAATTTATTTAAAAACAGATTTTATTCACACTACCTGCCTCATAATAAATACATTAATAGTTGACAAAATTACTTAACTTATTTATTAAAATCACCCCTGTAAACAGTGATAATTCTCGTTGTTTTTAACCCTGTTTTTAGGTGTGATTTATTCACATACCAGAAAAATTTAATTAGTTTCCTCTGTTTATCTTTGTTTTTTAGTTAAAATTAATTTGTTGTTTTACAACATTAAAAATAATATAACCTGTCTTTGGAGAAACAACTAAATTTCAATCTAAATACAAAAATTGCTAAGAGTATAGAAATAATAGAATGTCTGAATAATTCCCTGATGGAATTACCAAAAAACATTTAAGCAACTAAAAAGAAGTATTAATATCTTTGACTTAATTCACTAAGAAAATCTATTGTATTACTTTTAAAAATAAAAAACAGAATGAAAGCACTTAAAATTATTAAATACGTCTTTACAATTATAGGAGCATTAATGCTTATTGGATCTTTTTTTATTTTAAAAAACACTAATGATTTTTTAAAAATATCAATTAGTTCACAAGGAACTGTTATAGATATGTCTAGATCTAATTCTTCTGATAATTCTACAACATTTGCGCCAGTAGTAGAATTTGTTGACAAGAAAGGACATACATACGAATTTAGATCTTCAACAAGTAGTAATCCGCCGAGTTATAGTATTGGAGAACAAGTAGAAATACTTTATAATCCAAAAGTGCCAAATAAAGCTAAAATAAAAGGTTTTTTTTCTTTGTGGGGAGGAGGAACTATAGTAGGTGGGTTAGGTTTTGTTTTCTTTGCAATTGGTGCTGGTTTATTTCTTTTTGATAGAAAGAAGAAAAATCTTTTAAAGAATTTAAAATTAAACGGAACAAGAATAGATGCCGATTTTATATCAGTTAATATTAATTATTCTTTTAGTGTAAATGGAAGGAATCCTTATCAAATTATTACTCAGTGGCAAAATCCGTCAACATCAAAATTACATGTTTTTAAAAGTGATAATATTTGGTTTGACCCAACTGATTATATAACAACAGATAAGATAAAAGTATTAATTGATAAAAGAAACCCTAAAAAACATGTGGTGGATTTATCATTTTTACCAGAAGTTGCTTAATATTAATAATATTCTTTTTAATTAGATTTTTAAATAGAAACATCTACTTCTAGTAAGTTAATCTGCTCTGCTGTTTCTTTTATAATGATGTACAAATCTTCATAGACCCACTTTTTATTAGCTCTAATTCCATTTACATATAAAGTTCCTTCTCCTTTTTCACCTTTAACAGGAATAGAGAATTTAACTTCTCCATCATCATTACTTAAAGAGATATTTCCGTTAGGAAAACCTTTACTAATAATGTTTTCACCTAAAATCTTTGTAGCTTTTTCGTTTTCATTAACCATAATTAAAACATCTTCTAAAGGAGACATTTCTTTTATTTCATCAAAAACAGTAAAAATTGTAGCTCCAACACCTCCTATAAATAAAACAAACATTAATAAACAACCAGAACAACAACCTACTGGTAATGCCCAAGGCCAATTTCTACTAAACCAACTTTTTTGATTATACTCTTCCATTTGATATCCTCTTTAATTTGAAAACAACGAATATAAGTTGTTTCTTTTTTGCTTACAGTAATTATAAAAACTATTCAACTTATTTATCTATTGCTTTCAATCTCAATTGGTATAAATAGTTTAAATCGTACTTTTGCACAAAAATAAGAATTTTGATAGCGCCAATCTCTATAACTGCATTTGCATCTATGTCTGCTTTAGGAAGTAACCCTGAAACAATATGGAAAGCCTATTTAGATAATAAACATTGTATTTCTACAAAAAAAGTAAACGATGTTGCTACTTTTGTAGCGAGTATTTCTGAAGAAGATGAACAGTTACTAGAAGTAATAAAAGCTTCTGATAACAAGTATAAGAATTTAGATAAAACTGTACTGTTTGCCATTTTTTCTTCAAGAAAAGCAATACAAAACGCAGGCTGGAAAAGTACTGATAACTTTGGTATTAACTTTGGTTCATCACGAGGTGCAACGCATTTGTTTGAAAAATATCATGAAGAATTTTTACAAACTAAAAAATCATCAACCTTAAGTTCTCCAACAACAACTTTAGGAAATATTTCTTCTTGGGTTGCACATGATTTACAAACACAAGGACCAGAAGTTTCGCATTCAATTACCTGTTCTACAGCATTACATTCTTTATTAAACGGAGTTGCTTGGATAAATTCAGGAATGTGTACTCAATTTTTAGTTGGAGGAAGTGAAGCTCCACTAACGAATTTTACTATTGCTCAAATGCAAGCTTTAAAAGTGTATTCAAAAGAAATTGATGAATATCCTTGTAAAGCTTTCGATTTAAATAAAACCAAGAACACTATGGTTTTAGGAGAAGGAACTTCCGCTGTTTGTTTGGAAAAAGGAGTTACTGAAAACGCAATAGCAACTATTGAAGGTGTTGGTTATGCTACAGAAGTTTTAAAACACAATACCTCAGTTACTGCAAATGCTGAATGTTTTCAAAAATCTATAAAAATGGCAACAGAAGGTATTGATTTATCGGAAATAGATGTTGTAATAATGCATGCGCCAGGTACCATAAAAGGAGATTCATCTGAAGTAAATGCAATTAAAAAAGTATTTGGAAATAACATTCCTTTTTTAACGACCAATAAATGGAAGATAGGACATACATTCGGAAGTTCTGGTTTGTTAAGTTTTGAATTAGGGTTATTGATGTTACAAAACCAAAAAGTTATTGAAGTTCCTTTTGCTGAGAAACAAGATCATCCGAAGGAAATAAAAAAAGTAATAGTAAATGCTGTTGGTTTTGGTGGAAATGCTGTTTCTGTTTTGATTTCAAAACGATAGTCAAAAGTTTTTTTAAGAAAAAATGTTCTATGATTGATGAAAAAAACAAGTATTCAAATGTTGAGTTATTTGACATTATTAAAAACGAAACCAATCAATCAGCGATTAAAAAGCTAAAACAGAATTAAAAACTCGAAATTTATCAAAAGAACAAAAAATTAAATTAGAATCTGAATATTTAAAACACAAAAGACATTAAGAAAACAGAAAATTAGAAACTTTAACAAATGAGGGATGGTTGACTTTCTTTATATTTCCTATTCTTACTCCTACACCTAGAACAAGGTTAGGAAAAGATCATTTTTCAGAATCTGAAATAGAAAGATTTAAAAAATATGGGTTTGAAAAAAAAGTAAAACAGGCTAGAAAAATAAAAATATTTGGAGTAATGTTTTGGTTTCTAACCATAGTTTTAATCAGTGTTTTGATAAGGAAATATAGATAAATATTAAGAACGGATTGCTTTTATAGTTTGTTCATTTTATAAATAAATAGGCTTATTTGTAGTATTTTTTTAAACAATATAAATAAGCACTAATAAATTCCTTTTCTACAGCGGATTTTTTTACTTTTGGTCATTCTAATTAACTTGATATTTATGAGTGAAGTAAGACATAACTGGACGAAAGAAGAAATATTAGAAATATACAACAAGCCATTAATGGAGTTGTTATATGAAGCAGCAACGATTCATAGACTACAACACGATCCAAATGTGGTGCAGGTTTCTACCTTACTTTCTATAAAAACAGGAGGATGTTCTGAAGATTGTGGATATTGTCCGCAAGCAGCAAGATACCATACCGGAGTTGAAGGAAATGATTTAATGACTGTAAATCAGGTGAAAGCACAAGCTTTAAGAGCAAGAGAAAGTGGAAGTTCTCGTGTTTGTATGGGAGCAGCTTGGCGTAATGTAAAAGACGGACCAGAATTTGATCAGGTTTTAGATATGGTAAGAACCATAAATAAACTAGATATGGAGGTTTGTTGTACGTTAGGAATGGTTACTGAAAACCAAGCACAACGTTTGGCAGAAGCTGGTTTATATGCTTACAATCATAATTTAGATTCTTCTGAGGAATATTATAAAGAAGTGATTTCTACACGTGGTTATCAAGATAGATTAGATACTATTGATAATGTTCGTAAAACAAACGTAACTGTTTGTTCTGGTGGAATTATTGGAATGGGAGAAAGTGCTGAAGATAGAGCAGGAATGTTAGTTGCTTTATCAACATTAAATCCGCAACCAGAATCTACACCAATTAACGCTTTAGTAGCGGTTGAAGGAACACCTTTAGAAGATGAAAAACCTGTTGAAATTTGGGATATGATTCGTATGGTGGCAACAACTAGAATTGTTTTACCAGAAACTCAAGTTCGTTTATCTGCCGGAAGAACTCAAATGAGTAGAGAAGGACAAGCGATGTGTTTCTTTGCAGGAGCAAATTCTATTTTTGCTGGAGATAAGTTATTAACAACTCCTAATCCTGATGTAAATGAAGACATGAAAATGTTTAAATTATTAGGATTAAATCCACAAAAACCATTTACTAAAAAAGTACAACCACAAACAATTGAAGCTAAAGACTCGAAATTTGAAGCTTTAGGTGAGAAACCAAAATGGACACGTCCAGAGCATAAAATTGATCGTAATGAAGCTGCTAAAGAAAAAGGAAAAGCTTTAAAAGCATAAATTATATATCTACATAAAAACAAAACTCATTAAGGTTATTCTTAATGAGTTTTGTTTTTTTAAGCCCTTACTACTTCTTAAGTATGGGTAGAAAACCTTTTCTATTATCAAACCTATATTCTTATAGGTTTACTTGCAAAAATTGACCGGTTTTTGATGTTTTTTGACCAAATATTGACAAAGCTATTTTGTTAATTGCAACGATTTTTAATAGTTATAAAAGCTTCTAATATTTTTTATTTTATAATTAGTAGTAATTATAAATAATATCATTTTTACAAAGAAATAAATAACACTAATCGCTAATAAAAAACAGGGATTTCACTTATAAAAAAATGCTTTTTTTTTATAAATTACCAATATCTAAACCAACTAAAAACACCTATCATGAAAGCATGTCCAAAATGTAAATCTCAATCAAAACATAGAATGAAAAGAAAACCTTTAGTACGATTAATCCCAGGTACTAAAACATATGCTTGCGATAACTGTAATATAGAATATACTTGGTTTTCTTTTTTAAATATATCTCTTAAAATATAAAAAGAGTAACTCTTTTTTGAATTACTCTTTTTATATTTTTATGAAATTAGAATTTCTTACTTAAACGATCGGTATATATCATTTCCATTAGCAAATAGTAGTAATGATAATAATAACACAAAACCAACTACTTGTGCATATTCTAAAAACTTATCGCTAGGTTTCTTACCAGTTATCATTTCCCAAAGTGTAAACACTACATGTCCTCCATCCAAAGCAGGAATAGGTAATAAATTCATAAATCCAAGCATAATAGATAAAAACGCAGTAATTCCCCAAAAACTTTCCCAACTCCATGTACTTGGAAAAACATCCATGATAGATTTAAATCCTCCTAAACCTTTATATGCCCCTGTACTCGGATTAAAAACCTTTTTTAACTGCTTAATATAGTTCGTTAATGTACTCCAAGCTTTTTCTGTTCCAGCTGGAATTGCTTCACTAAAAGAATACTTTTTTTCCGCTAGATCATAATAGCCTAACTTTTCTAAATCTATTAATGACACTAAACCATAACTAACACCTATTTTACCTTCTTTTGTTACTTTAATAGGCAAAGTTACTTCTGTTTCGTTTCTTTTTACGGTAACGTTTATTTCTTTACTCTTGTTTTTATCAAGCTCTATTTTAGCTTGATCAAAATAACGTGTAGACACACCATTAATACTTACAACGATATCTTTAGGCTTTAAACCGCTATTAAGGTTTGGAGAATCTTTAGATACTTCATTAATAATAAAAGGTAAACGATACGATACAAATCCTCTTGCTTCTTTTCCTCTATCTAATAATTTTGATATAAAATCTACTGGAATATCTTTTTCTAAAACTGTTCCATTTCTTTCAACAGTATATTTATTTCCATTAATAAATTCTAAAGGTAATTGATGGAATTTTTTAATTGATTCTCCATCTACAGTTAATATTTTATCACCAGTTTCCAATCCTAAATTAATTGCCAATGAATCTTGTACCCAAACACCATCTTTTACACTTTCATTTGGTAAATATCTTTCTCCATAAGCCCATAATAAGCAAACATAAATAAACCAACCCAAAACAAAATTCACAAAAACCCCACCTAACATAATAATTAAACGTTGCCATGCTGGCTTAGAACGAAATTCCCAAGGTTTTGGTTCTTCTAACATCTGTTCTTTGTCCATACTTTCATCAATCATACCGGCTATTTTTACATAACCACCCAAAGGAATCCAGCCAATACCGTAAACAGTATCGCCAATCTTTTTCTTAAATAATGAAAACTTATAATCGAAAAACAAATAGAACTTCTCTACTTTCGTTTTAAATAATTTTGCAGGTATAAAATGCCCTAATTCGTGTAAAACGATAAGTAAGGATAAACTCAAAATAAATTGTGATGCTCTTATTAAAATTTCCATAAAGGTTTTTTGTCGAATTTAAAATTTAGCAAATGTACGTTTTTCAAAAGAGTTCTAAAAGATTAGTATTTGGTTGCCTTAGGTTTTAACAAAGATTTTAGGATACTGCTACTTTTTAGCTGTATTTTTGTTGTATATTTTGATAAAATGGAACTAAATTTCTTTAAAAAATCACGTAATACACTTCTTTTTTTACTTGTTTTTTCAGTAATCGTTATCCCAATTTTTTATTTTTTGGTGAAGTCAGATAATAAATTACCTATTTACAATCCTGCAGATGTTAATCCTAGATTAGTGCATAATTCTATCAGAAATAAAACAAAAAACCATACTGTTGGTGATTTTAAATTAATCAACCAAAATGGAGAAACCATTACCAATAAAGATTACGAAAATAAAATTTATGTAGCCGATTTCTTTTTTGCTAGTTGTAAAGGCATTTGTATACCAATGGCGTATAACATGAGTGAATTACAAGAGTATTTTAAAAATGATGATGATATTATGTTATTATCACATTCTGTTACTCCAAAGATAGATAGCGTTGCTGTTTTACGCGAATACGCCAACAATAAAGGAATTATTGATGGAAAATGGAATGTTACCACTGGAAGCAAAAAACACATCTATAATTTAGCTCGTAAGAGCTATTTTGCCGTTTTAGATGAAGGAAATGGTGATGAAGATGATTTTATTCATACCGAAAACTTTGTTTTAATAGATAAAGAAAGACGAATTCGTGGTATTTATGATGGAACCGAAAAAGAAAACATGCAAAAAATTATTGAAGATATTCTTTTATTAAAAGAGGAGTATAAAAAAAAGTAGGTTACTTTAATTCTTTTATCGTTTGATAAATTTGTTCAATAACCAACATCATTTTTGGGAGATCTAATGTTTGTATTACGTCTTTGTTTGTATGATAATTTTTATTTCTAAAAAATGCTGTATTGGTAATCATTACAGCGTCGTAATTAAATTTCCAATAGTTTAAGTGATCTGAAAAATCTACACCTCTAACATTTGAATTTCCCTTAAAAGATTCCGTTTTTAGTAATGATTTATTTTCCATTAATCGTTTAATTTGATTACTAAATTCTCTTGCTTTATGGTTTTGTACTACAGTTATAAAATCACCTTTAGTACCATATTTTAAGCTCATTTCTTTTACAGGGAAGTTTTGCGAATTTGGTTTTTCACTAAAATAACCGATACTTTCTAAACAAAGCATTCCCTTGACAGGAATTTTAGTATCAAACAAATATTTTGCGTGGATATAACTCCCCATTTGTTCTGTTCTAAAAAAAGGAGGTTCTTCTAATGTATATGCAACAAAATCTATACGATATTTTAATTTTTCTTTTGATAGTTTACGTGCCAACTCTAATAAACCAACTATTCCACTGGCATTATCATCTGCACCTTCTGAATCACCACAAACATCATAATGTGCACCAATAATAATACGTTTTTCATTTTCTAATCCTAAAGAACCTATTACATTTTTGTATATGTTATTATTGACGATAAAGTTCTGATAATATGTAGTATCACTTACCTTTTGCAGTTCTTCTTTAATAAAAAGAGCTGTTTTATTAAGCGTTTTTAAATTTTGATAATTTCTTGGTTTTGGAGTTTTTGTAATCCTTTTTAAGTCGTTTTTTATTCTTGTCAGAGCAATTTTATCAATATCTAAACCATCTTTCTTTTCTTGAGGAGAACAATTATAAAAAAGGAAGAATGTGATTAATATTGCTATGTTTTTCATTATAATAACTACTTTTTTTTATTTCCGTCTTCATCAAAATTATTAAACAATTGTTGTTCTGTTTTAATTACCGAAACAGCAATTGCCAATAACATAATTGCCATAGGTTGCCAGCTAATAATTGGATTTATAAAAGCCAATATCATTGCAAAAACAAAAGAAATTGCTGAATACATTAATAATTGTTTGCTAAAAAAAGAGTTTGCAAAATTCCATGTAACATCATTTTTAATACTTTTATTAGTTCTGTACCCGTACAAAAAGTTTATTTTTTTTGGTGGAAAAAAATATAAAATCAAACTTATAACTAATAACAATCCGTTTACGGATAAAACATACACGTATGAACTCATTTTAAATTTTTATTTCTAATTATTCTTAAGAAAGTAACAAAACTAACAAATTACTAAACATTTTTGTATTAAATAAACACATTACTTTTTCATTGGACGCATTAATCCTTCTTGTGCTACTGAAGCGATTAATTCTCCATTTCTTGTATAAATATTACCACAAGCAAAACCCCGTGCTCCAAATGAATTAGGACTTTCTATTGAAAACAACATCCAATCGTTAAAATCAAAATCTCTATAAAACCACATCGAATGATCTAAACTTGCCATTTGAGTATTTCCAAAATTGGCTTTACTAGCATTTGGATTTAAACAAGCCGTTAAAATATTATAATCAGATATATACGTAAGTATTTGTTGTTTTGTTTTTAAATCAAGCGTTGTTGCATCTCCTCTTAACTTAAACCAAACATCTACAATTGGTGGCAAATCTTTTTTTTCTGCTGGATTAGGAACATGAACAGGTTTAAAATCTATAGGACGATCTATTTCTAAAAAAGCTTTTGTTTTCTTAGGAAGAAAATCACCAAATTGGGTTAACATATCTTTCCAACTTAATAACTCTTCAGGTTGCTTAATTCCTTTTTTAATTGGCATTTGATGTTCATAACCTTCTTGTTTTTTATGAAAAGAACAGGCTAAAATAAATATAGTAATATCACCTTGGTAAGCAGTAACTCTTCGAGTAGAAAAACTTCCACCATCTCTAATAACTTGCACATTATAGCGTATGGGAATATCTAAATTTCCTGGCTCTAAAAAATAGGAATGTAATGAATGTAAAATTCGTTCTTCCGGAACAGTTCTGTGTGCTGCGTTTAAAGATTGAGCTAATACTTGACCTCCAAAAACATTAGGACTTCCAATGTCTTTACTATTTCCTTGGTAGTTGTTGTTTCCAATATCTTCAAGAATAAGAATATCTAGTAATTCTTGTGTGTTTTTCATCCTTTATAATTTGCCAAGTAAAGATACCAGATTAGGCTTTCTCAACAAAACTTTTGTCTTTAAAAGGATTTTTTTGATTGAAAGCTGTTGGTTTAATTTTATTTAAAAACAAGCTTAAAAATTTATTAGGAATGCTTTTTTTATGACGCAAATAAATAGTTAAATCTTGCGGAACGGCTCCAACAGAACTTTTAATTTCACTAGCTGTTCTTCCAAAGTTTATAGTTGATAGTTTTCTTTCTATAGCAATGGTTATATAATCGTATAAAATACGCTGATAAATAGCAAATTCTCTGTTCTTACTATAATCAATTCCCACAAAATGAGCGTCTAGTATATTCTTATTTATCATACCTGATAAAAAACCAATTAACTTATTATCCAATAAATAGGCTTGCACAATATATTTTTCTCCTAATTTATTTTTCAACTCTTTATAAGTATCTAAATTAAAAGTACCTAGATTAAAGCCTGCATTTGAAGACACGTTTTTATATAAACTTGTCATCTCTTTTAGGTAATCATCTATATTATTTTCTGTAACACTAATTATTTCTAATGGAGTACTAAGTTTGATCGCTTTTTTAGCTTTTACTCGAAATTTTGTTTTCATAGCTGCCAAATACCCATTAAAATCTTTCCAATCAGGATCAATATTCATGTACATATTTGGTTCTACATTAAAAGAATAATAATTAGATTCATGTAGTTCATCAGAAATAATTAACGATTCTTTTTCAAAATCTTTTAGCATAAATGCTTTTACCTCTTTTTTTAACTTAGGATCTGTATCTACAAAATCAACTACAGCCTTTGCTAATTCTTGTATAACCGCTTGTTTATTTTCAAATTCTTTAATAAAAATACCATGTTCTCCACTCACAAAAGTATTTCCACAGGTTAAAATTTTAAATGTTTCTTTTAACGGAATAATTCGTAAATGATGCAAAAAGTGTTTCATTTTTTCTAAAGAGAAAAAATCATCATTTTGAACACTATTTATATGAAAATCTACAATTTGTACGGTTGAAAATGCTATTGGTTTTTCATCATTATTAAATAAAACAATATAAGAGAATTGAATTTTTGGATGATTTTTAGCAATTGCCAGTAAATAGTCTGGACTAAAATATACATTGGTCATGCAATTTAAATCAAGCCAAATATCTTCAGGAATTTCTTTTACTGAAGAGAAAAAACGTGCGTTATGTGTTCTTTTACAAAAATTCAAGCTATTATTTTAGAAGTCGTTATTAGTCGAAACAACAATATATTCTTTACAAGATACTTATTTTTTTAAACAGAAAAGCATCACATAATACTAATGTGATGCTTTTTGAATCTAAATTTATTTTAAATACAATAATCAACTGTAAATGTACCTTCTACTGTGTCATCTGAACCAGATTCAGCTTTAATTTTTAAAGTTATTGATGTATCTGTGATTGTTTCTATTATTACTGTTCCTCCAAAGTAATTAAAAGGTGTTTCTCCTTCTTTATGAAAAACAACGTTTGCATTAGTATAAGTACCTTCTTCTAAAGGTACATCTGTAGATACATACAAATCGTAATCAGAAATAAAAGAATCACAATCTGCTGCAACGTTTGTGATATTTATAGAAACTTCATCTCCAGAATCAAAGGCTTTTCCGCCTATTGCGGTAAAACTATCTCCACTTACAGTTCCAGATAAATTTGAATCTGAAATGTTTGAAGAATTGTCTTCATCAGATGAACAGCTTGCTAAAAAAAAAAATGAAATTACGAATACTTTTAAAATGTTTCTCATAATTAGCGTTTTTATTGAAATTATTAATTTTATTTTGAGTGAAAATAATACTTTAAATTATTTATATCTAATTTTCATAATAACTAAAAAAAGAGATAATACAGCGGTTATTGCATTTGCTAAAATCATTGGTAAACTATTTAAATGAATTCCATAAATTAACCAGAATACTATTCCAAGAAAAAACACCAAATACATTGTTAAAGACAAACCTTCTGTTGATTTTGTTTTCCATGTTTTATAAACTTGTGGTAAAAACGAAGCAGTAGTTAAAGAAGCTGCTAGCAAACCTAAAATTTCATAGAAATCCATATGTTTTATTTTTATTGAAATATAAAAAGACTGCTTTAATTTTATTAAAACAGTCTTTGCTTTTTATGGTATTAAATTTACCCTACAATGTTTACAATCTTTCCTGGAACTACAATTACTTTTTTAGGTTCACGACCTTGTAATTGCGCTTCAGTTCTTTCATCTGCCATAACCGTTTTTTCTATTTCTTCTTTACTCATATCTAAAGGTAACTCAATAGTAAAACGCATTTTTCCGTTAAATGAAACTGGATAATTTTTAGAACTTTCTATTAAATGAGAAGCTTCAAACACAGGAAAACCTACTGTTGAAATAGATTCCGTATGACCTAACTGACTCCATAACTCTTCTGCAATATGAGGAGCATAAGGAGAAATTAATGCTAATAACGGCTCTAATATAGCTCGCTTGTTACATTTTTGAGCTGTTAACTCATTTACGGCAATCATAAAAGTAGAAACTGAAGTATTAAATGAGAAATTCTCTATATCTTCTTCTACTTTCTTTATGGTTTTATGTAATGTTTTTAATTCGTCTTTTGTTGGTTCGTCTTCAGAGACTAATACGCCATCTTCTCCAACGTATAATTTCCATAATTTCTTTAAGAAAGAATATACACCTGAAATACCAGATGTTTTCCAAGGTTTTGTTTGCTCTAAAGGCCCTAAGAACATTTCAAACAAACGTAAAGCATCTGCTCCATATTCTTCACAAATTAAATCAGGATTTACAACATTGTATTTCGATTTAGACATTTTTTCAACCTCACGACCTACAACATATTTTTCCTCTTTTAAAATGAATTCAGCATCTTTAAACTCTTCTCTCCAGTTTTTAAAAGCTTCAACATCCAATTCATCAGAAGTATTTACATGAGAAACATCTACATGCAAAGGACTTTTAACAAACATTAATTTTTCAATCTCTAAATCTGATATTATTTTGTTTTCAAGTAAATATTCTTTTGCTAGTTTTTCAAATTCATCATCAGTATTAAAAGTATTTTTTGAAATAAAAATAGCAGGAATTTTTTTAGTTAATTCCTCAACAGAATCATCAATATTACAACCTGATTTTACAAAAGGAGTTGCTTTATACACAAAAGCGGAAGTTCCTAAAATCATTCCTTGATTAATCAACTTTTTAGCAAATTCATCCACCGGTAAAATACCTTTATCAAATAAGAATTTTTGCCAAAAACGAGCGTATAATAAATGTCCTGTTGCATGTTCAGAACCTCCAATATATAAATCTACTTCTTTCCAGTAATCAACAGCTGCTGCGCTTACAAACTCTCCATCATTGGTAGCATCCATATAACGGTTAAAATACCAAGAACTTCCTGCCCAACCTGGCATTGTATTTAATTCAAGAGGGAAAACAGTTTCATGATCAATTAAATCATTAGAAACTACTTCATTCTTAGAAGTATCCCAAGCCCAAACTTCAGCATTTCCTAAAGGAGGTTTTCCATCCTCGGTAGGTAAATACTTTTCTACTTCTGGCAATACAATTGGTAAATGCTGAGCATCTATCATTTGTGGCATTCCGTTTTTATAATACACAGGAAAAGGTTCTCCCCAATAACGCTGACGACTAAAAACTGCATCACGTAAACGGTAGTTTATTTTACCATAACCAATTCCACGTTTTTCCATTTCATAAATCGCCAACTTCATGGCTTTCTTATACTTTAATCCGTTTAAGAAATCAGAATTTGCAATAACTGTTTTACTTTTATCAGAAAAAGCTTCTTCAGAAATATCTACACCTTCAAAAATATTAGGAATTTCAATTCCGAAGTGCTTTGCAAAAGCATAATCACGCTCATCACCACAAGGAACCGCCATAACTGCTCCAGTTCCATAGCTTGCTAAAACATAATCACCAATCCAGATTTGAACTTTTTCTCCCGTAAACGGGTGCAAAGCATACGCACCCGTAAATACACCAGAAATAGTTTTTACATCGGCCATACGATCGCGTTCCGAACGTTTTAACGTTGCTTCTATATATGTGTTTACAGCTTCTTTTTGCTCAGCTGTAGTGATTTTTGAAACCAGTTCGTGTTCTGGAGCTAAGGTCATAAAACTAACACCAAAAATAGTATCAGGACGTGTTGTGAAAACCTCTATTTTATAATCGTTTTCTACCAGTCTTTCAGAAGAAGCTTCCGCTGTTTTTTCAACTGGTTTTAAAAACTGTATGGCATCATTTATTTTAGCAACAACACCTAATACATTTTCTGTAACTTCTTTATCAGTAAAACGAACTACATTAAATCCTTGACTTGCATAATAAGCATCTCTTTCAGCTTCATCTTCTTTACCAGCAAACTCAACAATTATATTTTTTGCTAAACACACATAATCCGTTAAAAACGAACCAATCGTATATTTTTTCTTGAATTTTGTTGCTCCTTTTTTTCCTTTTAATTCATCCCAAAGTAATTCTTCTGCTTTGGTTAAATTTAAACGAGTTTCTTTTAATTTTTCTAATTCTTGATACGAAAGCTTAACAATTCCACCTTCATTTTGAACTGTACTTGATGCTACTTTAAAAGTAACCATAGCTCCTTGCGAACGCCCAATCCAATTTGTTTGACTATCTTTTAAAGGATTTGGCCAATCTATATGTTGTAAACCATCTAATAAACGTTGTGCATATGCAGAAATTCGCATAGACCATTGCGTCATTTTTTTACGAACTACAGGATGACTTCCACGTTCTGAAAGACCGTTTACAATTTCATCATTTGCTAAAACAGTTCCTAAAGCCGGACACCAATTTACTTCTGTGTCTGATAAAAAAGTTAAACGGTATTGTAATAAAACTTCTTGTTGTGCTTTTTCTGAAAAAGCTTTCCATTCATCCGCAGAAAAAATAGTAATATCATCCGCAGCAACAGCATTTACTTTTGCATTTCCTGCAGTTTCAAAAATGGCTATTAAGGTTGAAACATCTTCTGCTTTATCTGTATCTTTATTATACCAAGAATTGAACAATTGTATGAAAATCCATTGTGTCCATTTATAATATTCAGGACTAGAAGTACGAACTTCACGAGACCAATCAAAAGAAAAACCAATTTTATCTAATTGTTTTCTATAAGTTGCAATATTTACTTCTGTAGTTTTTGCTGGATGTTGCCCAGTTTGAATTGCATATTGTTCAGCAGGCAACCCAAAAGAATCATATCCTTGCGGATGCAATACATTAAAACCTTTATGGCGTTTGTAACGTGCGTAAATATCACTTGCAATATAACCTAAAGGATGACCAACATGTAAACCAGCTCCAGAAGGATAAGGAAACATATCTAACACATAATATTTAGGTTTATCTGAATTATTAGTGGCTCTAAATGTTTGGTTTTCTGCCCAAAACTGTTGCCATCTTTCTTCAATTTCTTGGTGATTGTATTGCATTATAGCTTCTTGTTTTAAAGTTGCAAATTTACATTTATTTTAAATACTTATGTTTATTTTATTTGCTGTAAAAAAAACAAACTTGAACATAAAGAAATAATACCAATTATGATTTAAAGGAAGCCTAAAATAATTTGAATTATAGTGTGTCCAGATGAAAAAGAAAATCAATGCATAGCATCGCTACGGTTTTATTTTATTTTGAAATATGGGCGAGATATAAACAAATTATTAGGTTTGTTTTAAGTTGTAATTGGTATAACCTAAATGGTTGTATAATTTTACATCTAAAAATAGTGGAATCATAAGTTGATAACTTAAGTTTACTTAGATTTGCAGCTTTAAAAACAACTTAAAAGCTAGAAAAATGGATAAAAACAAAATTAATGAATTCTTAGAAGAAATTATATTTGGTAAATTTATAATTAATTTTATCCCGGTTTAATTTTATTCTATGTCTTAAAAGATTGTATTGGGTTAAGTACAGGAGATGGTATGATTTCATTTTTAATAATTACTTCTGTTTCTTGGACTTTAGGCTTAATGTTAGAAATTATCATTTTAGGGAAACCTACGTATAAAACAGAAAACAAAAAACACTTATTTATTGCTAAGATTGCAGTTAGCACTCTAATCGCTTCTGTTTACTCTATGGGTATTATTCGTTTCTTTTTAGGTGGATTTGAAGCCACTCAATTAGGTAATATACTTAAGTTTTTATTTTTTCTGGTTTCAAGTATTTTATTGATAAAGCAATATACCAAGAGGAAAAAATAAGAAGTGCTTGGATGTTTTACAATGAAACTATAACAAGCATTAAAGATGAAGTCTAAGATATATTGTTAGACTTCATCTTTATTATAAAATAACTTTAGTTATTATTAATGTTTAATTACTAGAGGCAAATCACCCTTTTATTGGTAAGGAAACAATTGCATTTCCCCATCCTAAAAACATAGTAAATTCATCATTTTTACCATCAAAAGCAATAGAAAAAACTTCTATATTTTTATCGCTTTTAGCAACTTTAGCTTTAACTCTTACCACATCTTCTTCTTCGTCATACATATAAGATCCCCATACATTAATATCTTTATTCAAAATAATGGTCCATTCACTTGCTCCTGGTATGGTAAAAAAAGAATATGTACCCGCTTTTACTGGTTTTCCACCAAAAACTACATCTTTGTAAAATGTTATTTCAGCAGCTTCATTAGCTCCAGTTCTCCACACTCTTCCTGAAGGTGCAAGTTTTTCTAAAGAGCGTTTTTTTAATTGTGGACGACTATAAATAATTTTTACAACTTTTTCCGAAATCCTATAGCTAACTGGATATGTAGCGGCATCCATTGGACTTTTGTCTAAATCAACAAATTCCTGAGCTGTTATTTTTGTAGTAGAAATCATTGCAATTACTAATACAACACTAAATAAAACTAATTTTTTCATTGTTTAATGATTTTTATAAAACTCAAATTTAAAGAAGCTTATGCTAATCTTACTATATTTAAACGTTAAAAAATCATTTATGTTTTGAATAACTACTTTTTTTGTGGCACTAAAATTTTAATCTTCTCTTAAAACAACAAAAGCCCTAAATAATTTATAAGAATTATTTAGGGCTTAGTATATAATGAACTTTTTTTCTTAAACAGAAACAGTTTTTTTAAGTAAACCTTTTTCTATTAAATACTCAGCAATTTGTACTGTATTTGTAGCAGCTCCTTTACGTAAGTTATCAGCAACTATCCATAAATTTAAAGTGTTTTCTTGAGATTCATCTCTTCTAATTCTTCCAACAAAAACCTCATCTTTATTATGTGCATTAACTGGCATTGGATATACATTGTTTGCTAAATCATCTTCAACAATAACTCCAGGAGTTGCTTCTAAAATGGCACGAACTTCTGCCACATCAAAATCATTATGAAACTGAACATTTACTGCTTCTGAATGCCCACCTGCTGTAGGAATTCTTACTGCAGTTGCAGTTACCGAAAAAGATTCATCATTTAAAATTTTCTTTGGCTCTTTTACCAATTTCATTTCTTCTTTGGTATAACCGTTATCTAAGAAAATATCACAATGAGGCAATGCATTTCTTCCTATTTTATGAGGATAAGCCATTTCACCTTCAATTCCAGCTTCTTCATTAGCTAATTGCTCAACAGCTTTTACACCAGTACCTGAGACAGATTGATATGTTGAAATCACTACACGTTTCATAGTGTATTTTTTATGCAAAGGAGCTAAAGCCATTACTAATTGAATAGTAGAACAATTAGGGTTTGCAATAATTTTATCTTCAGTAGTTAATACATCTCCATTGATCTCTGGAACTACTAATTTTTTAGTAGGATCCATTCTCCAAGCAGAAGAATTATCGATTACAGTTGTACCAACTTCTGCAAATTTTGGAGCCCATTCTAAAGAAGTATCTCCTCCAGCAGAAAATAAAGCAACATCTGGTTGCATTTTTACAGCGTCCTCTAAAGTAACTACAGTATAATCTTTTCCTTTATATCCTAATTTCTTTCCTGCAGATCTTGCAGATGCAACAGGGATTAATTCTGTTACAGGTAAATTACGCTCTTCTAATACTTTTAACATTACTGTGCCCACCATTCCAGTTGCACCTACTACTGCTACTCTCATTTTCTATTTTTTAAAAACATAATGCAATCTTTTAATATATTTATTATTAAAATCGCAATACTTAAATCTTTTCTCTATTAATATAGTGATGCAAATTTCAGTAAAAAATCCCTTGTAACAGCTTTAAAATTTAAATTTTTTCTGAATTGTTAAAAATTAAACAAGTTAAAGCAAAAAGGATAGTTTTTATCAGTCAAAGACTAAAAATCAGTACATTTGCAACGTAAAAATTATTGTTTAACTTAAAAAGGTATAGCATGCAACTGTACAACAAGTTAAGCGCGGAAGAACGCGCTAAATTAATAGACGAAGCGGGTAAAGACCGTATTACCATTTCTTTCTATCAATACTTCAAGATAGAAAACCCTCAATTATTTAGAGATAAATTATTTATTGAATGGAATCCATTAGATGTTTTGGGTAGAACCTATGTTTCTTCTGAAGGAATAAATGCACAAATATCTGTACCGTCAGAAAATTTTTTAGAACTAAAAGCACAACTAGATAGTATTTCTTTTTTAGAAGGAATCCGTTTAAATGTTGCTATTGAACACGATAACAAATCGTTTTTAAAACTAAAAGTTAAGGTTCGCAATAAAATTGTTGCCGATGGTTTAGATGATAACACTTTTGATGTTACAGATAAAGGAGTTCACTTAAATGCCAAAGAATTCAATGAAATGTTAGCAAATCCAGACACAGTTTGTGTTGATATGCGAAATCATTATGAAAGTGAAATTGGACATTTTAAAGGCGCTGTAACTCCAGATGTAGATACTTTTAGAGACTCTTTAGATATTATTGAAGAAGATTTAAAAGACAATAAAGAAGATAAAAACTTATTGATGTATTGTACTGGTGGAATTCGTTGCGAAAAGGCTTCTGCTTATTACAAACACAAAGGATTTAAAAATGTTTTTCAGCTTGAAGGCGGAATTATAGAATATACCAGACAAGTAAAAACTGAAGGATTAGAAAATCAGTTTATTGGTAAAAATTTTGTGTTTGATCATAGAAGAGCAGAACGTATTTCTGATGATGTAGTTTCTAATTGTCATCAATGTGGTAAGGCTTGCGACGAACACACAAATTGTGCTAACGAAGGTTGTCATTTATTATTTATTCAATGTGATGAGTGTGCTGAAAGATTAGAAAACACTTGTTCTACAGAGTGTCAAGAAATCATTCAGTTGCCTTTTGAAGAACAAAAGGAACTTAGAAAAGGAACTCATAATAGTAATAAAATTTTCAAAAAAGGACGTTCAGAAAAGTTGAAATTTAAAAGTTAGTTTTTTGAGGTATTAAGGATTTGAGAATTACAGGAGTTAAGAAGTTTTCAAAATATTGGTAATATTTTTTTTGGTAAAAACTTTTCGTTGGTTTTCAGTCGAAGTTAGTTTAGTTAAAAAAATAAAATTAATTTTCTTCTTAACTTCTTAACTTCTTAACTTCTTAACTCCTTTAACTCCAGAAACTCCAGGAATTCTATAACTTCTAAAACACAACTAAAAAAGCGCTTAGTTCCAGCACTTTTTTTAACTTTACTACATGGAAATCCAACCACCATTTCGGAAAATAATTCATGTAGATATGGATGCTTTTTATGCTTCTGTTGAGCAGTTAGATGATCCTGATTTATTAGGGAAAGCTGTTGCTGTTGGAGGAAGCGAAATAAGAGGTGTTGTTTCTGCAGCAAGTTACGAAGCTCGTAAGTTTGGAGTTCGTTCAGCTATGAGTGGTGTTTTGGCAAAAAAGAAATGCCCTCATTTAATTTTTGTTCGTCCTCGGTATGAACGTTACAAAGAGATTTCAGTAAAAATTAGAGCTATCTTTTATGATTATACTGATTTGGTAGAACCTTTATCTTTAGATGAAGCATATTTAGATGTTACTGAAAACAAAATGAATAATACATCTGCAAGTATGATTGCAGAAGAAATAAGAGAGCGTATTTGGAACGAACTTAATTTAAGAGCATCTGCAGGAATATCTATTAATAAGTTTATTGCAAAAGTGGCTTCAGATATTAATAAACCTAATGGACAAAAAACAATTAATCCTGAAGATGTAATTCCTTTTTTAGAAACACTTTCTGTAAATAAATTTTATGGTGTTGGAAAGGTAACAGCGGCAAAAATGCATAATAATGGCATCTTTACAGGCTTAGACTTAAAACAAAAGTCTATAGAAGAACTTACTACTCTTTTTGGAAAATCTGGAGCCTATTATTACAAAATTGTTCGAGGAATACATAATAGTGAGGTTAAGCCAAATAGAATTAGAAAATCAATTGCTGCTGAACGTACATTTAACGAGAATTTGTCTTCAGAAATTTTTATGTTAGAGCGCTTAGATAAGATAGGTGATGAGCTAGCAAGAAGAATGCATAAATCAAAAACAAAAGGTAAAACAATCACTTTAAAAATAAAATACAGCGATTTTACACAGCAAACACGAAGCAAAACAATTTCCTACTTTATATCAGAAAAAAAAGATTTTATGCCAATTGTAAAAGAGTTGCTATTTCAAGAGAAATTAAAAAACTCAGTTCGCTTATTAGGTATTTCATTTGGCAACTTAAACACTGAAAAAACACTACCTATTTGGGTACAATTAAAATTTGATTTTTAATTTAAAGGAATTTGCAAACAAACTCTTGTTCCAGTAGGATTACCTTTAGCATCTTTTAAATCGTGATACACTAAAGAAAATTCGTTTGAATATTCATTACAAAATGTTGTTAAACGTTCTTTTGTTAAATCGATACCTATAGAGTTTCTTTTTAATGATTTGTTCTTCTTGATTCTTAAAGCCTCTTTCCTACCAATGCCATTGTCCAAAATGTTGATTTCAATTAAATGTTCTGTAATTTTTTCAGCACTTAAAACAATTTCTTTTTTCCCTTCTTTTGATGATAATCCGTGCCAAATTGCGTTTTCTAAAAAAGGCTGTAACACTAAAGGTGGTAATTTAATTGTGTCTGAATTTAAATCAGGATGCACCGTTTCAATATATTCTATGCTATTATCAAATCGAATATTTTCTATACTCATATATAAACTCATTGTAGCTAGTTCTTCTTTTAAACTTACATCTTTAACTTTAGAAACATCTAGTATATTTCGGATAAGTTTAGAGAATTTATTTAAGTAATAAACAGCGTTTTTTTGTTCGTTGTTAATGATATAAAGCTTGATAGAATTTAACGCGTTGAATATAAAATGAGGATTCATTTGCGTTTGTAAAGCCTGTTGCTCTAGGAGTAAAATTTTTCTGTCGTTTTTTAATAAATGTTGTCTGTACACAGAATACAAAGCAACACTTAACAAAGCCATAGTGACCAGGGTAATGATTAGAATATTTCTATTTCTAGCCATTTGAAGTGTTTGTATTTTAGTTTCATTCTCTAAAACTTTAAAATCACTTATTTTCGATTGTAGATCTATCTTGGAGATTAGATTGTTAACATATACGAAGTTTTTTTCGCCTAAAGTATTTTTCTCTTCCTTTACAGCTTCTTTGTAAAAAGCATAGGACTCCTTTGTTTCTCCTAGCTTCTCATTCAATTCAGCCAAACGAAATAAAGCTTCTATTTGAATATGCTTTATATTGTGTTTTGTGGTGATTAATAAAGCTTCTTCTAAATTAATTATAGCATTATCGTAATCTTCAGTTTTCGTTTGAACCCAACCTATATTATTTAATGTTTTAGCAATATAATATTGATTGTTTAGAGAAATAGCTAATGGATAAATTTCATTTAAATAAACAAAGGCCTCTTCGTATTTTCGTTGCTTTATTAAAACGCTTGAAATACCATTTTTACAAATAATTTTCCCTAAAGTAGAGTTTATCTCATTATCTAGCTCTAAAGCTTTGTAATAATTCTCTAAAGCTTTGTCATACTCTTTTAAGTATTCATGTACGTTACCTATGTTCTGGTAATTTATTGCTAAACCTTTTCTATTGTTTATTTCTTTTTGAAGTTTATTTGACTTTAAAAATTGTTCAAGAGCTAATTCATGTTGATTTAAAGACAAGTAAATATTACCAATACTGTTTTGAGAGACGCTAATACTTTTCTTATTTTCTAATGTTGGAGTTTTAATCCTTTTTGCTAATGAAAGTGCAGATTGATGATAATCTAAAGCATTTCTAATATCATCTTGTCTTCTATATACAACACCAATAAGGTTTAAGCATAAAATATGAACATCAGCATAATCATTATCTATACAAATAGTCAACGCATCTTCATGGTATGCTAGTGCTTTATCATACTCAGATTTAATTCTTTTTTTTATCCCCAATAAATTCAATGCGTAAATTTGACCTATTTTATAGTCCAATTCTTTTGACTGAACAAACAAGTCTTTCAACTCTTCAACAGAAAGCCTTTTTCCTCCAGAAAAATAACGTCCTACTTTAAAGTAATTTTCAGGTCTTTCTTTTAATAACTTAGAAATCCCTTTTGAATTATCTTGCGAATTTTGTTTTATGCTTTCTGCATCAAGAACAGATGTGAATAAAAACATAAATAAAAAAGAAATGACAAGCCTCATTAAAACTGTTCTAAAAATTCAGATTTCTTTTGTCTTGAAACAGGGATTTTATGGTTGTTTTCAATAATTACATATGCATCTGCTTTATAAAACTCTTTAATTTTATTTAAGTTTACAACATATGAATTATGGATTCTAAAAAACTGATCACTTGGAAGTAATGCATGAACTTCTTTTAGCTTTTTAGTGATTACAATTTTTCTGTCATCCATAGTATGGATAGAGCTGTAATTACCATCAGACTCAACAAAAAGTATTTCTGACGTTTCCAGAAATAATAATTTACCATCGGTATTAATTATTATCTTCTTAATGTTAAATTTCTCATTAAACCTTAAAAGAATCTCTTCAAACTTTTCACCTGTGTCAATTTTACTTTTCTTTTGACTGTGTTTTTTAAGCTTCTTTATACATTCTCCTAAGTCATCAGAATCTACAGGTTTTAAAAGATAATCTACAGCTTCTTTTTTTAATGCTTCTACTGCATACTCATTATATGCTGTAGTTATAATTATAGCAAAATCTCTTTTTTCTAATTTCTCTATAAATTGAAAACCATCCATTGTTGGCATTTCTATATCTAAAAATAAACAATCTACATCATTGTTTTTTAAATAGATTAATGCTTCCTCAGGTTTACTAAATGTTTTTAGTACCTGTATGTCCTCATTAAAACTTGATAGTTCCCAAAGTAAACTTTTGATGGCTTTGTCTTCGTCATCAACAACGACTGCTTTTAACATAAAATAATGATTTTAGTTTAAAGAAAATTAATTTATTGCAATTTATACAAAAAAAACAACCAAAAACACATTTTTGTTGTTTTTTTTAGTTTTTTAAATATAAAATAACTATTAAGAAATTTATATTTGATGAATAATTTTATTATATTTACAATAATACGATAAGCTTTATGATTCTGTTAACAAGATAAATAAAACACAAAAACATAAATTATAATTAAAGCTGGGGGGCTTTTTAATTATTGTTTATAAACAAAAACGTCGCTTAATAGCGACGTTTTTATTTGTAGGTCACTTTTATTCTCCTGGAAAATTTGGTTTTCTTTTCTCTAAAAAAGCTGTAGTTCCTTCTTTAAAATCTTCCGTTCCAAAACAACTACCAAACTGCTTTACTTCTTCATCAAAACCGCTTATTCCATCTTTGTAGTTTGCATTAATAGCTTTTATAGCTTTACTAATTGCAACAGAAGAATTTCTTTTTATTTTACTAGCTAATTTTTCTGCTAAAGGAAGTAATTCTTCTTGAGCAACTACATAGTTGACAAGCCCATAACTTTTTGCTTCATTAGCATCTATCATCCCTGCAGTCATGATCAACTCCATTGCTTTTCCTTTACCTATTAATTGCGGTAAACGCTGCGTTCCTCCATAACCAGGAATTACTCCAAGCGAAGTCTCTGGCAATCCCATTTTTGCATTATCAGAAGCAATTCTAAAATGACATGACATTGCTAACTCTAAACCTCCACCTAAAGCGAATCCATTTACCAAAGCAATAACTGGTGTTTCAAGGTTCTCTACAAAATTAAAAAGTAATTCCTGTCCTTGAGCAGCCAAACTACCTCCTTCATCAACAGAGAAATTTGCAAATTCAGAAATATCAGCTCCAGCTACAAAAGCTTTATCTCCACTACCAGTTAATAAAACAACTTTTATAGCATTGTTGTTATTTAAATCATTAAAAGCTACATGTAATTCTTCTATAGTAGTTTTATTTAATGCATTTAATTTTTTAGGCCTATTAATTATAATAGTTCCTATTTCTTTATTTTTTTCAACTAAAATGTTTTCAAACTTCATGAATTATATTTTTGGTAAAATTATAGTAAAAATGGTTCCTATTTTTTCTGAAGAAGTAAATGAAATTGTACCATCATAAGCTTCTATAATGTTTTTAATCATAGGTAAACCTAATCCCATTCCACTGGTTTTTGTAGTGAATTTAGGTTCAAATATAAGTAATTTGTTTTCTTCTGATATCCCTTTACCATTATCAGAAACAGTAATAACAACAGTGGTATCTTTTGATGCAACCTTAATTTCAATACTTGGATTTTCTTCTTCTGGTTTCATTGCTTGTGTTGCATTTTTAACCAAATTAGTTATCACTCTAATCAATTGTATCTTATCTAAATTAGCATAGATTTGTTTTTCTTCTGGGCTGTATTTGATATAACTTTCTGTAAAAATATCTAACGCATGTTTTATTACGTCTACTACATCTAACTCTTCCTTTTTTTGAGTTGGCATTTTAGCAAAATCAGAAAAAGCAGACGCAATGGAGCTCATTACATCAATTTGCTGAATTAATGTTTCACTATATTCCTGCATTTTTTCTTTGATGTTTGGATCTTCTGGATCAAACCTTCTATCAAAACTTTGTACCGATAAACGCATTGGAGTAAGTGGGTTCTTAATTTCGTGAGCAACCTGTTTTGCCATTTCTCTCCAAGCTTGTTCACGTTCACTTTGCGCTAATTTTACAGCACTATCTTCTAGCTGATCAATCATATTGTTATATGCATCAACTAATGATTTTATTTCGGAACTAGCTGCGTTTAATGTTATTTTCTCATTTCGTTTATTCAGCCCTGTTTCTTTAATCTTTTGGGAGATAGTTTGAATAGACCTTGTAATAAAACTAGATAAAAAATAAGCTATAGCTATGGCTATTATAAACATTAATAAATACACTAAAAACAAACGAGACATAAATTCTCTTAGCTCCTTTTTTTGATCTTCATTGTCTTGGGCTATTCTTAGTTCTAAAATACCTATTCTTTTAAAACGCGGATCATTTATATACGTGTAAGAAGATTGATACGTTATACCATCTTCTCTTTTACTTTTAAGTATTTTATGGTTTGAATTATTTGCGAGTTCGTAAACAAATGCCTTTAACAATGGTTTGTCGGTAGTTTTTTCAAAATCAAATGGAATAGATGACTTTAACAACTTCCCATTCATGTCATACATAGTAATAGTTAACTTATGTACATTGGCTATTTCGTATATTCTATCTTGAAAAATTTTTGATAAATTTTGTGTGTTTATCGGATATGTAGTTTTTCTTTTTAATTCAATTTCTATATCACGAATTGTTGCATTTTCTTTTCTTCCAAAACGTAAAATATTATAATCTTTTGTCTGTTCATCGTATTGATATATCGTAACAGTTGCTATTAAAACTGAAGCTAATAACACTAGAAGTATCATTGATAAAAAAATACGTATTTTTAATGAAATGTTACTAAAAATCATATGTTAGTTTAGTCTTATTCTTTTAGTTTTCATAAAAAGTTCATCATCATAATCTCCATCATTATCCCAATCATAAATCATTTGTGCGTTAAAACCTAGTGGAGTTTTAGTTATAGAATACCATGCTTTTACCTGTTTTCCGTGATAAAAATAATCTACATATAAACTATCTTTCCCTTTTGCATCCCAAACACCAGCGGTTTCTCCAGATCTCTCTCCATTTGGCAATAAAAACCAAGAAGAAAATGCGCCGTCTTCTCTATAAACAGATTGTGCTAATCCTGCATTAGGACTACTAAAATCCTCTTCTATTACAGTTAAACTGTCTGTTTTATGTACCGTTGGCATTTTTATCTTAAAATATGTTGTTTGCCAACTTCCCACCATATAACTTTTTAAATCATTATCTATTGTTGATGTACAGCCAATAAATAATAGTATTATCAATAAAAAGCGGTAGGTGAATTTCATCAAACATTAATTTTTTCTTCCTTACTATGAAGTAAGCGGGTTAATTTTATAGATAAATCTAATAAAATAATTTTAGCATTACCATTTCTTTCTATATGATATTGAGCATCATTAACCTCTTTATTGATGGTTAAAATATTACCACTATGAATAAACGGTGCAAATTTCTCAATATTAAAACCTGCAGATTGGGTTTCTAAAAACACCAAGTCTGGAGTTCCGTAATTCAACAATAATGCTTGTCTGAAAAAATGCAAACAATATTGTAAAAATTGTTTTTGTGTTTCTCTACCTGATTTTGCTATTGCGTCACTCCAACCTATTAAATCTTGAATTACACTTGCATTTCCTTTTGCACGAAATGCGCTTCTAATCCAAGTAATAAACCACTCTTCAAATTGTAGCTCGTTAGAATCGTTATTTAAATAATGAATTGCTTTGCTGTAATTTCCTTCAGATTGATGTGCTATTTTTACAGCTTCATTTTCAGAAATATTTTCATTTACAATTAATGCTTTTGAGATATCTGCCTCACTTAATCTTGGAAAATGTAATGCTTGACAACGAGATTTAATGGTATTTATAATTTGACCTTCATCTTCAGTAATTAACAAAAAAACAGTTTTACTTGGTGGTTCTTCTATTAATTTTAGCAGCTTATTAGATGCTGCTATGTTCATTTTTTCAGCCATCCAAATTAGCATCACTTTAAAACCACCTTCATAAGATTTTAAAGTTAACTTCTTTACAATGTTTTCAGCCTCATCTACACCAATCTGACCTTGTTTGTTTTCTACACCAATATGTTGCAACCAGTCAAACAATCCACCATAAGGATGCTTGGCTATAAAACCTCTCCAATCTTCTAAAAATAAATTACTAACAGGATGTTTTTTAACTTTATCATTTGTAGTTACTGGAAAAGCAAAGTGTAAATCTGGATGTTGTAATTTATCGCATTTTACAGCACATGCTTCTTTGTCTTTAGATGTACTACACAGCAAATGCTTTGCATAAGCAATTGCCATAGGCAATGTACCACAACCTTCTTTACCTATAAATAATTGAGCATGTGGAATTCTGTTGTTTTCAGTTGACTGAACAATGTGTTTTTTAATATGATTTTGACCAATAATTTTCTCGAATTCCATAACACAAATATACCATTTATAGAATGAGAACAAAACAGCTTCTTTAGAATGAATCTAATTTAGTATCTTTGCAGTTATTTTATAAAGCAAATCATTTGAGTACAATCGCATCCTTACAAATTGGAGAAACAGGCATCGTTTTAGAAGAAGGTGTATCTAAAATACCTTTAAAATTATTAGAAATGGGCTGTTTACCTGGCGCTGAGGTTACACTCCTTCAAAAAGCTCCTTTTAAAGATCCACTTTATATTTGTGTTGGAGGTAGTTATTTAGCTATTCGAAAAGAGACTGCTGCTGAGATTTTAATTTCTAAATTTTAACAGATGTCTACTAAAGAAACTATCAATATAGCCTTAATTGGGAATCCAAATACTGGAAAAACTTCATTATTTAATCAACTTACAGGTTTAAATCAAAAAGTAGGAAACTACCCAGGTGTAACTGTTGATAAAAAACAAGGGAAATGTAAATTACCTAATAACACTACTGCTGTAATAACAGATTTACCAGGTACATATAGTGTTAATCCTACTTCTTTAGATGAAAGTGTAGTTTTAAAAGTATTGTTAAGCGCAAACAAAACAGAAAAACCAGAGGTTTTAGTTGTTGTTGTAGATGCAGAGAATATAAAAAGAAATTTATTACTCTATAGTCAAGTTCAAGATTTAGGAATTCCAACCATTTTGGTCATAAACATGGCAGATCAAATGGTTAAAAAGGGAATTGATATAAATGTTGATTTATTATCAAAAAAACTAAATACTGATGTTGTTTTAATTAGCGCAAGGTCAAATAGCGATATTGCAAAAGTAAAAGAAGCTATTGTTTCTAAAAGTAGCAGTAAAAAAGCTATCGCTAATTTGGAGTTTTTTAATAAAATTGATGCCACTTACTTTGCAGAACTTCAAAAAGTAAATCCAAATTATTCTTTGTATGAATTGTGGTTAATGATTACACAAAATAACTTTTCTGAAAACATTACTGAATTAGAAAAAGAAAAGTTAAATGAATTTAAAAGTGATATTAATAAAATAAAGAGATATCAACACAAAGAAACTATTTATAGGTATCAAAAAATAAATGAAATATTAAAAGAAACCTATACTGTTGATAAAAGTAAAGCTACTGATTTGCGTGCTAAACTAGATAAGGTTTTTACGCATAAAATATTTGGCTATTTAATCTTCTTTGGAATATTATTATTAATGTTTCAATCTATTTTTGAATGGTCTGCTGTTCCAATGGACTTTATAGATGGTTTGTTTTCTGATATTGCCGAATACACAAAAACGCAATTACCAGCAGGATTATTTACCGATTTATTTACCGACGGAATTATACCTGGTTTAGGAGGTGTGTTTATTTTTATTCCGCAAATAGTAATTCTGTTTTTACTTATTGCTTTGTTAGAAGAAACAGGTTATATGAGTAGAGTTGTTTTTTTAATGGACAAAGTAATGCGTAAGTTTGGAATGAGCGGAAAAAGTGTTATTCCATTAATTTCTGGAACTGCATGTGCTATTCCTGCAGTTATGGCAACAAGAACTATTACTAGCTGGAAAGAACGATTAATTACCATTTTAGTTACACCTTTTACAACTTGTGCTGCTCGTTTACCTGTATATGCAATTTTAATTGCCATTATTATACCAGATACTAAGGTTTTTGGCTTTTTAGGTTTACAGGGAATTACGTTATTAGGATTTTATATTTTAGGTTTTGCAACTGCTATTATTGCGGCTTATATTTTACACAAAACACTTAAAATTAAAAACACATCGTTTTTTGTAGTAGAAATGCCAAATTATAAAATGCCGTCTTTTAAAAATGTTTTTTTAGAAGTTGTAGAAAAAACAAAAGCGTTTATTTTAGATGCAGGTAAAATTATTTTAGCGATTTCTATTATATTATGGTTTTTGGCAACACATGGGCCATCAACATTTAATACTATTGAAAGCGAAATAACAAATACAGTTGCTAACCAAGAACTATCTGAAGAAGTTTTAGCTCAAAAAGTAGCTTCTGCAAAACTAGAACATTCTTATATTGGAATTGCTGGAAAAGCTATTGAACCTGCAGTAAGACCTTTAGGTTACGACTGGAAAATTGGTATTGGTTTAATAACATCATTTGCTGCTAGGGAAGTTTTTGTTGGTACTTTGGCTACTATTTATAGTATTGAAGGAGTTGAAGAGGAAGAAACAATTAAAGAGCGCATGCAAGCAGAAATAAATCCTGAAACGGGTAAAAAACGTTTCAATTTTGCTACTGGAATGTCTTTATTAGTTTTTTATGCTTTTGCCATGCAATGTATGGCTACATTAGCTATTGTAAAACGCGAAACTAAAAGCTGGAAATGGCCAATGATTCAATTAATTGGAATGGGAGTTTTAGCTTATGTATCAGCATTAATTGTTTATCAATTTTTAAAATAATGCAAGAAATTATTACGTATATCATTGTTGTTTTGGCGGTTGCTTTTTTAGTTAAAAAATTCTTTTTTAAACCAAAAAGTAAAAAAGGCTGTGATTCTGGCTGTGGTTGTTCTTAATTTTATAAAACTGGATAATTGAAAGCTAAAAAGACATACTTAAAAGGGAAGTTAATATTTATTGTTTCATTACTAGTAATTTTTACAACAACTATAACTGTTTATGTTTCTGGAATAAATTACAATAGAAGTTTTAACACCAATCTGAATATATCTTTAAGTATTATTGGAATAAGTCTTTTAATTTTTATGACTTTTGGCTTATATAAAGGTGTACAGTTAATTGATAATTTTCCTAAATTAAAAAAGTTTAACCCTGGAGATATTTCAACTCCTGATTTTGGTGATTTTGATTTTCCAGATATAGGAATAGACGATTTTGCGGGTGTATTACTTTCTATATTCTTATGGTTAATGATGTCTGTATTTTTTGTTTTACTACTTTTTTTATTTGAGTCAGTTTTTTTAGTTTTTTTTCTCTATTTAATTACACTATTGTATTGGCTATTTTTTAGAGCATTACGATTGGTGTTTCGTAAATCTAAACAAACTAAAGGAAATTTATCGCTGTCGTTTTTTTACTCTTTAGGATATACTTTAATGTACTTAGGTTGGATTTTTGCCTTATCTTTTTTGAAAACAACAATTGCATAAGTAGTTTTTTACGAATTAATTTCTTCTTTTCAATGAAGTGAAACTAAATTGTACACTATTCTTGTGGTTAAAATTAAAAGGAAGAAATTTTAAGAAACTAACTTTATAAATTTTAATACTTTTGACACACTACGTTTAACAAACAAAACGTTTGTAAAGTATGATCAGAAATCTGTTATGTTTATTCTTATTTTTATGTACAATAACAATTTGTGCACAAAAGAAATCTACAGAATTTAGATCTAAAAAAATTGAAGTTGTGAATGATACTATTCAATTAGATTCTTTAAGTATTAGTAATTACAAATTCAAAGTTTTTTCTTCATCAAAAAAAATAATTCCTTTTGAAGAATATAAAATAGATTTTAGCAATGCACAGCTTATCATCAACAAGAAAAAACATTCTCAAATTACTGTTGAATATTATCGTTATCCGGATTTTATTACCAAAACATATTCACCACTTGATCCAAATTTAATTGTGCCAAACACCAATACTGTTGGTAAATTATATAGCGCAACTACGAATAAGAAAAAAAATGATATTAACTTTTTTGAAGGTTTAAAAACACAGGGTTTTATTGCTAGAGGAATAACATCTGGTAACAATCAAAATGTGGTTACAAACTCTTCTTTGGATTTAACTTTAGAAGGAAAATTATCTAAAAACGTATCCATTAGAGCAAATATTTTTGATACCAATTTTCCGCTTCAAGAAAACGGATATTCACAAAATATTACAGATTTCGATCGTATTTTTATTGAACTTTTTAGTAAAAATTGGAATGTAAGAGCTGGTGATGTTTCTTTATCAAACCAGGAAACGTATTTTTTAAATTACAATAAACAAGTTTCTGGTTTACAAGTAAATGCTAACATTAAAGACAAAACCAAGGTTTCTGCTTCTGGAGCAATTGTTAGAGGTAAATTTTCTTCTTATAGCCTAACCGGAACAGAAGGTAATCAAGGTCCATATAAAATATTTGGCACCAATAATGAATCGGCAATTATAATTATTTCTGGAAGTGATAAAGTGTTTGTAAACGGAATGCTTTTAGAACGTGGTGAAACTAAAGATTATGTAATTGACTATAATTTAGCTGAAATTCAATTTAATACTACGTTTCCTATTACTAACGACATGCGTATTATTATAGAGTTTCAATATTCAGATCAAAGTTACAATCGCTTTATTACCTATGAATCGGCTTCTTTTAAAGATGATAAATTCTCTATAGCTGGATATTTTTATAATGAAAATGATGCTAAAAATCAGCCACTTCAGCAAAACCTAACTACGGAACAGAAACAAATTTTGGCTGATGCTGGAAACGATACTTCTAAAATGGTATCTGAAAGTGCTTATGTTGATGAATATTCATCAACAAAAATTCAATATAAAAAAGTTTTAGTTGGCACTCTAGAAACCTTTGAATATTCTACTGATGAAAATGACGAATTGTACTTTGTTACGTTTACCAATGTTGGTTCAAACCAAGGAAGTTATATCATAAATAGTACTATTGCTACCGGATCTATTTACGAATATGTTGGTGAAAACTTAGGTAATTATGCGCCAATTACAACTTTAACTGCTCCTAGTTCATTGTTAGTTGCAGTCGGACAGTTTAATTATCATCCTTCAGAAAAAACAATAATTAATAGCGAGTTGGCTTTTAGTGATTATGATGCCAATTTGTTTTCATCAATAGACGATGCAGAAAACAAACGAATTGCAACAAAATTAAATTGGCAACAAGTATTGCTAAATAAAAAATGGCAGTTAACTAGTGATGTAAATTATAAATACATTCAAGATAATTTTAAAACAGTACAGCGTTTCCAAAATATAGAGTTTAATAGAGATTGGAATTTGGTAAACCCAACTGGAGATCAGCAACAAATAGGAGCAGGATTGTTACTAGAAAATAAAAATACTGGTTTTATATCTTATCAATTTAATCATTTAAGTTTTTCTGATAATTTTAACGGAAGTAAACATGTTTTACAATCAGAATTAAAGGCTAATAGAACTGTTTTTAATTTCAATGGAAGCTTGTTAAATAATACTTCTTTAATTGAAAAGGATAAATTTATTAGATTAAAATCTTCTGTAGTACGAAGTTTAGGAAAACCTTGGGCTGGTGTTTTGATTGATATAGAATCTAATGATAAAAGAGAGATAAATACAACTAATTATAGCACTACAAGTCATAGATATAAAGAGTACGAAGGATATTTAGGAGTTGGTGATTCTGCAAAAGTGTACGCAAAATTTGGATTTAACTATAGAGAAAATGATAGTATTAAATCAAATGCATTTACACAAATAAACAACAGAAAAACGTTTTATGTAACTAGTAAACTTATTCAAAATAAAAATACAAATCTGTCTTTATACGCAAATTATAGACTTACAAAAAATTGGTTTGCTGATGATGAGAAATCGTTAAACTCTAAATTAGTTTACAACCAACGTTTCTTTAAAAACTTTATTTCTTTAGGTACAACTTACGAAAGTTCTTCTGGAAATATAGCACAACAAGATTTTATATATGTTGAAACTGAAGTTGGGCAAGGGTATTATACTTGGGTAGATTATAATAATGATGGAATTCAGAATTTTGATGAATTTGAAATTGCTCAATTTCAGGATCAGGCAAATTATTTACGCGTTGCATTGCCGAACCTTACTTATTTACAAACTCAAAAAGTAAAGTTTAAGCAATCCATTACATTAAATCCTTTGCAATGGAATGTGAAAAAAGGGGTTAAAAAAACGCTATCTCATTTTTACAATCAAACATATTTATCTGTTGATAATGAACAAGAAAGAGTTGGAAATAAATTTAATTTAAATCCCTTTGTTTCAAATGATGAAAAGCAATTAGGTTTAAGTTTTAACTTTAGAAACAACCTCTACTTCAATAGAAACCTACAAAAATATAGTCTTATTTATACTTACGGATCTTCTACTAATAAGCAACAATTTGGTATTGGAAGTCAGGAAAATAGTTCGCTAATTCAACAACTTGAGTTGGTTCATAAATTATCGGATTACTGGTTGATCAACATTAAAACCTCTTTGGCTGAAAATAAATTAGAAACAGAAAATTTTACCAACAGAAATTACAATTTAACAATAAAAGAAGTTATACCAAAACTTAGCTTTTTATATAATAAAGATCACAAATTGTCTTTGTTTTATCAATTTAAACAAAAAGAAAATTTTTTAGCTGATTTTGAAGAATTAAAACAACAAAAATTAGGTCTTGAATATTTTTTTATCAGCAAAAAAAGAAATCAAATTTCTGCAGATTTCACTTTGTTTTTAAATGATTTTAATGGAAATGAAAATACTCCTGTAAGTTACCAAATGTTAGAAGGGTTAACGCCTGGTAAAAATTATACTTGGAATCTATTGCTTAATCAAAAAATAAACGCAACATTAAATTTAAATCTTAGTTATCTAGGAAGAAAAAGCGAAGAATCTTCAACAATACACACAGGAATGATTCAGTTAAAAGCTATTTTTTAAATAATTAGCTTATTTTTGTTGCATTAAAAAGAAGAATAATGAAAAGAATTTTAGTATTAGCAACTATTTTAATTAGTTCGTTTACACAAGCGCAACAACAAGAAATTAGTATTGATTTAGGTGATGCTCTTGTTATGAAAACCTTAGAAGTTTCTTATGAGTATTATCTTAATAACAAATCTTCTGTAGGTCTTTCTGGTCTTTTTAACTTCAACAATGAATCATCTGATTTACGATATAATGAAGATTCAATGATTACACCATATTTCCGTCATTATTTTTCAACCAATAGTCGTTGGAATTATTTTGGAGAAATTTTCTTAGGAATTAATTCTGGAGAAAAAAATGGTATAGAATACACAGACGGAGCTTTAGGTGTTTCCGTAGGATCTAAATATGTTTCTAATGGAGGTTTAGTTGTTAGTCTATTAGGTGGTTTAGGTAGAAATATGTTTACCAATCAATCTTATGAAATTGTTCCAAGATTTGGACTTAATGTTGGGTATAGGTTTTAGAAAACATAAAAACACATTATAATTAATCCGCTTTTATAGCGGATTTTTATTGCACAAAAACAATATAAAATACATCATCAAAAATTATGAAAAAAACTCAAAAAGATGTTTATACAATAGGCTTTTATAATGTTGAAAATTTATTTGACATTGTAGATAATCCTAACAAAATAGATGATGAATACTTACCAACAAGTAGAAGAGGCTGGAACTACAAACGTTATGTACATAAAATAAAAAAATTAAGTTCTGTAATCTCTCAATTGGGCACCAATTTATCTAAACATGCTCCAGTAATAGTAGGCTTAGTAGAGGTTGAAAACAGCAAAGTTGTTGAAGATTTAATACGTCATAAAAACCTTGATAATAAAGGGTATAGTTTTGTTCATTACGATTCTCCTGATGAACGAGGAATTGATGTTGCTTTAATTTATAACAGGCATTTTTTTGAAGTATATTCTTCTAAAACATATGCTTTAGAACTTACTGATGATGATGGAGAAAGAGATTATACTAGAGATGTTTTAAGGGTTTCAGGAAGTTTAAATGGTGAATTAATTCATGTTTTAGTAAATCACTGGCCTTCTAGAAGAACTGGTCAAGAAGATACTAAAGACAAAAGAATAAAGGCATCTAAATTAGTCCATACAATTGTTGAAGAAATAAAAGAAGAGATCAGTGATCCTAAAATTATAATTATGGGTGATTTTAACGATGATCCTACTTGTGAGAGTGTAAAGAATCATTTAGTAACAGATGATTTCTATAATCCTATGGAAAGTTTGTTTAAAAAAGGTTATGGTACATCAACCTTTAATAAAAAATGGAATTTATTTGATCAGATTATATTCTCAAAAAACTTTAAGAATTCAGAAACAAAAAAGCATTCATTTTTATATGCTGAAGTTTTTAACAAAGAATGGATGAGAGTAACTAAAGGAAAGTTAAAAGGAAGCCCTTTTAGAACCTATATTGGGCCTTGGTATAAAGGTGGTTTTTCAGATCACTTTCCTGTATATTCTTTCTTAAAGAAAAATAGATAAAAAAAAGCTCCAAGTTAAAACTTGGAGCTTTTATATTCTTTACTCAAAACAATTATTCTACAGTAACTGATTTTGCTAAATTTCTTGGTTGATCTACATTTTTATCTAACATAACAGCGATGTGATAAGATAATAACTGAAAAGGTATTGTAGTTAATAAAGGTGTAAAAGGTTCTTCTGTTTCAGGAATTTCAATTACATGATCTGCTATTTCTTTTACAGTTACATCTCCTTCTGTTACAACTGCAATAATTTTTCCACTTCTAGACTTAATCTCTTGAATATTGCTTACAACCTTCTCATAGTGACCTGTTTTTGTAGCAATAACAAAAACTGGCATATTTTCATCTATTAAAGCAATAGGTCCATGTTTCATTTCTGCAGCAGGATAACCTTCAGCATGAATATATGATATCTCTTTTAACTTCAAAGCACCTTCTAAAGCTACTGGAAAATTAAATCCACGACCTAAATATAAACAGTTTTTAGCATCTTTATATACAGAAGCTATTTCCTTTACTTTGTCGTCAATACTCAACATACTTTCTACCTGTGAAGGTATTTGTTGTAATGTTTGTAGATAGGTATTAACTGCAGATTTAGATAAACTCCCTTTTTCTTTAGCTAACTTTAAAGCTATTAAAGATAGTAAGGTTATTTGTGTTGTAAATGCTTTTGTTGATGCCACACCAATTTCTGGTCCAGCATGTGTGTATGCACCTGCATGTGTTTCTCTAGCAATAGATGAACCAACTACATTACAAATACCAAAAACAAATGCTCCTTTAGATTTTGCAAGTTTTATAGCTGCTAAAGTATCTGCTGTTTCTCCTGATTGAGATATCGCAATTACTACATCATTAGGAGTTATAATTGGGTTTCTATATCTAAATTCCGAAGCATATTCAACTTCTACAGGTATCCGAGCTAAATCTTCAAATAAATACTCTCCAACTAAACCAGCATGCCATGAAGTTCCACAAGCTATAATTATAATTCTATTGGCATTTAAGAATTTAGATAGATTATCATCAATACCAGACATTCTAATCACACCTTGATCTGCTAACATTCTACCTCTATAGGTATCTGTTATAGCTTTTGGCTGCTCATGAATTTCTTTTAACATAAAATGATCATAACCTCCTTTTTCAATTTGGTCTAAACTCATTTGAAGCTCTTGAATATTAGCATCAATCAATTTATCATCTTCTATCTTACGAACCTTTATTTTTCTTCCTTTTTTGATGATTGCTAATTCGCCATCTTCAAGATATATTGCTTCTTTTGTATACTCTATAAATGGTGATGCATCTGAGGCAACGAAAAACTCTTCATTATCTTTTCCTACACCAATAGCAATTGGACTCCCTAAACGAGCTACAATTAACTCATTAGGCTTTGTCTTATCAAAAACCGCTATAGCATACGCACCAATTACATTTGTTAACGCTAATTGAACAGCTTTACCTAATTTACAACCTTCGTTTTTCTTTATTTCTTCTATAAGGTTTATTAGAACTTCAGTATCTGTATCACTTCTGAAAGAATAACCTCTAGAAATCAATTCTTTTTTAATAGTATCATAATTCTCTATAATACCGTTATGGACAATTACTAAATTTTCTGACTCAGAAAAATGTGGATGAGAATTAACATCATTTGGAACTCCGTGTGTAGCCCAACGTGTATGACCAATCCCTATATTACCAACTTTTCTTTTAGGATCATTTTCAGTTATCTCTTCAAGATCTGATACTTTTCCTTTTGTTTTGGATAAATGAATCGTTTCACCATCATACATCATAATACCAGAACTATCATAACCTCTATATTCTAAACGCTTTAATCCGTTTACAACAATTGGATATGCATCTCTATCTCCTATATAAGCTGTTATTCCACACATACTTCTTCTTCTTTTTAATTTTTTTCTTCAGAATAAGAAATTACCAATTTTGCTCTTTTATCTCCATTAGTTAAATCACCGTTAAATAAACTAACAGCTCTTGGATTCCAATTATATGTTTTAACAATTGTATCTAAACTAAACCCAGATACAGCTGCATCAGTATCTGCATTGTATACTTTTAACATTAAAGACGGATTGTAATCTATTTCCCCATCTAATAAATCTGAAACATAATCAGTTATTCTAAAAGTATATTTTTCTGGAACTCCATCTTCAGAAAGCTCTAAATCACCTCCATAAGTACTTGTTTCAGAATATGCATCTTTAATTTGAGAACCATCAGTATTTTCCACTTTCTTGAAAAGAAATAATTGTTTTGGAACATCAATAGTATCTCTACTTTCATCAACATATAAAGTTAATGACACATCATTAATTAACCAATTTTTATCTCTAAGTTCTAATAACTTTATCTCGTCTAATACTTCTATCTCTGCCATCGTTCCTGCAGTTCCTTGAACAGGAAAACTAACGGAAGATGGAGAAGTTACAGCATCAGTTGTTTTATATTTTCTTGTTTTTACACCTGAAAAAGAGAATGAATAATTATTTGCTATTGTATCTTGAATAGCGCCAGACAAATCATACGTTGTTATTGTATAATAGAAATCTAAGGTAGGATTATTAGTTCCTGAAAACTCTACAGGTATCATTGCTCCATCTGTACCTTCAGATTTTAATGTAATTCCTCTAAAATAATCAATAAATGCATCTTGTGTACTAAATTCAGCATCTGCAAACTTATCCCAAAACAACTCCTTCATTCTACTAGTATTTAAAGGAATAGTTAAGAATGGTGCTGATGATGTTTCACTCAATCTTATGGTATCTTTATAAATCTCACCTTTATCCGTTGCTCTATCAAAAACATACATTGTATCTGTTGCACTTGGAATAAAAGAAAAACCTGGATCATCATTTAACACTTCTAAATCAATATATTCTTGATCAGAATAAAGACTGTTATTTTCAGATGGATCATTAGGATTTAAAATATTTAAATATGTTCCATTTCTATAAACCGTTAGAGGTGTTGATGTAGTTAAATTACCTAAAACAGAATCTAAAAGAAATTGTGGCTTTCCATCATCATAATCATCAGTTACAGTTGATACATAAGGTATTTTTATAAATACTTTATCTAAAGTATAAATAGAATCAAACTCAACGGTATCTTCATCTTGTTCAGTTGCAGGATTTATAAGAACAGCAAGCTGACTTATTATTGAAGCCTCAATTTTCCTATAATCTGGTTTATTATAAATACCTAACAAATACTCTCCTGCGTCACCAATAGCAATATTATCAGCTCTAACAGCATCTATAGTTACTATATCATTAACAGTTACATCTAAAGTGTCTTTATTTGTTGTAAAAATATTATTACCTATAACATTTGTACCTATATCTTGAAAATCTTTTTCACATGAAACTATTGAAAACAACAATAGCACAGTACCTAAGTATATTACTTTTCTTATCATTTAATTTTTATAAATATTTATACGTCTTGTAAATCAAGTATTTCTTGCTTATAAAACTCTAAATACGCTTCTGTTAACAAGTCTTCTGGTTGGTATTCTAGAACTTTAACGTCAGATGCTGCAATAAATTCTTCTATATCTTCTGGATAAGATTCTTCAACCTTAATAATTGCGTCCGAATTTTCTATTGCACTTTTTAAAATATTTATATGATTTGGTGTTTCTAATATTGAAACTTTTTTATCATCAATTTTATCAAATCGTACTTTATTTGCAAAATTTTCATTTAAATTACCTTCAAATTGATTTGCATACAAAGAGGTTACAATTTTACTTTCTGTAAATAAAGGTTCTTCCTTGTAAAACTCTTTTAAATACAAAGGAAGTAATGAAGCCATCCAACCATGAACATGAATCACATCAGGCGCCCAGTTCAGTTTTTTAACTGTTTCTACAACTCCTTTTGCAAAAAATATCATTCTTTCATCGTTATCTGAAAATAGTTTATCGTCTTCGTCTGTATACACAGCTTTACGCTTAAAATATTCATCATTATCAATAAAATAAACTTGCATTCTTTCTTTAGGTATAGATGCTACTTTTATAATCAAAGGCATATCCATATCATTAATAATCAAATTCATACCAGACAAACGAATTACTTCATGAAGCTGATGCCTTCTTTCATTGATCACACCAAAACGAGGCATAAAAATTCTTGTTTGAACTCCTTTAGAATGTGCGTGTTTTGCAACATTAAAAGCGGTAGATGACAGCGTTGTTTCTGGCAAGTATGGAACTACTTCCGACGAAACGTATAATATTCTCTTATCCTTCATTAAAATCGATCTCTATTTATCAAAGCTGCAAAAATACAAAATTTTATGCTAAAATCTTGTTAAATTAGTATTTTAGCATATATTCCAATTCTTAAATCATGAAAGTTTTTAAAACAAAATCAGAATTAAAACAACATTTGTTAGGTTTAAAAACCAACGACAAGTCTGTTGGTTTTGTACCTACAATGGGAGCTTTACACCAAGGTCACTTATCATTAATAAAACACGCTAAAAAGAAAAACGATTTTATTGTCGTTAGCATTTTTGTTAATCCAACTCAATTTGACAACAAAGAAGACCTTGAAAAATACCCAAACACACTAGACAAAGATATTAGTTTATTAAAAACTGTTTCTTGTGACGTATTGTATGCTCCTAATGGAAATGATGTTTATGACAACAATATTGTTTCTCAAAATTTCAATTTTGATGGATTAGAACATCAAATGGAAGGAAAATTTAGAGATGGTCATTTTAATGGTGTTGGCACTGTTGTGAAAAAACTCTTGGAAATTGTTGAACCAGACAAGGCTTATTTTGGAGAAAAAGATTTTCAACAATTACAAATCATAAAAAAACTAGTAAAAAAACACAACCTTCCAATAAAAATAAAAGGCAGACCAATATTCAGAGAAGAGGATGGGCTGGCAATGAGCTCAAGAAACACAAGACTAACAAAAGGACATAGAGAATCTGCTCCTTTTATTTACAAAACATTAAAACGAGCAAAGATTAAATTCGGCACAAAAAGTGTAGACAAAATACCCAAATGGGTTGTAAAAGAATTTAAAAAACACCCATTACTAGAATTAGAATATTTTACAATAGCGGATGAAAAAACGCTTCAAACAGCAACAAAAATAGAAAAAAACCAAAAATACCGTGGTTTTATTGCTGTTTTCGCAGGAGAAATTCGCTTAATTGATAATATTCGATTTTAATACAATATAAACAACTAAAACACTTATTTTTGTAACATGTTAGTACAAGTAGTAAAATCTAAAATCCACCGTGTAAAAGTTACAGGTGCCGATTTAAATTATATAGGAAGCATTACCATTGATGAAGATTTAATGGATGCAGCAGGAATTATTGAAGGTGAACGTGTTCAGATTGTAAACAATAATAACGGAGAACGTTTAGAAACCTACGCTATTCCAGGACCAAGAAAAAGTGGAGAAATTACCTTAAACGGTGCAGCAGCAAGAAAAGTTCATAGAGGAGATGTTGTAATTTTAATTGTATACGGTTTTCTTGAACTAGAAGAAGCAAAAAAATTCAAACCACAATTGGTGTTTCCAAACGAAGAAAACAATCTATTAGAATAGTTTTAAAACTATGAAAAAGACTTTAAAAATAATATTACCTCTCGCTTTGGGAGGTATTTTGGTTTGGTATTTATTTACAATTATACCACCTGAAACACTTTTAATCTATTTTAAAAACGCTAACTATTGGTGGATTTCTTTAGGTTTATTTTTTGGTGTCTTAAGCCATTTATCTAGAGCATATAGATGGAAGTTTATGTTAGAACCTATAGGATACAATCCTAAATTCACAAATAGTGTTTTAGCAGTTTTAATTGGCTACTTTGTAAACCTTGCCATACCAAGAGCAGGTGAAGTTTCAAGAGCTACAGTAATGGTTAATTACGAAAAAATACCTTTTGAAAAAGGTTTTGGAACTATTGTGGCTGAAAGAATTGCAGACCTAATAATGATGCTTATTATTATTGGAATTACATTATTTTTTCAATTTGACTATATTTTAGAACTCGTTTCTAAAAACTTTAACCCATTTAAAATAGCATTTATAATTGCAGGAATTATTGGCGCTATTATTATTTTTTCTCTCTTCGTTAAAAAGGCAGAAAAAGGTTTTTTGTTTAAAATAAAAACCTTTGTTTTAAGTCTTGTGGAAGGTGTTACAAGCATCTTAAAAATGAAAAAGAAATGGGCTTTTATATTCCACACTGTTTTCATTTGGACAATGTACGTAGCCATGTTTTGGGCAACAATCCCTGCAATTGAAGAACTAAAAGTTCCTATTGGCGGAATTTTAGTTGGCTTTATTGCTGGTGGCTTTTCAATTGCTGCAACTAATGGCGGTATTGGTTTATACCCTGTAGCTGTGGCTGGAGCATTTAAACTTTTTGGCGTTTTAGAAGAACCTGCAACTGCTTTTGGAAGTGTAATGTGGGCTGCACAAACTGCTATGATTATATTTTTTGGTGGTTTAGCATTTCTTTTACTTCCTATTTATAATAAAAGTAAAAACTAGTTGAGCGTTACCTGTTGGTCGCGCTTTCACTACTCGCTTTTTTGTAAAAGAAAATTTATAAAAAGAGCTCAAACAAATCGCCTGCGGTTAGCGCAGTCGAACCGCTCAATCGCTAACGCAAAAATTAGTACATTGTTTTTATATTAAAGATTAAAAATGGCAAAAACTAAAACAACTTTTTTCTGTCAAAATTGTGGCACACAACATGCACAATGGATTGGCCAATGTGGTACTTGCAAACAATGGAACACTATTGTTGAAGAGGTAATTCAAAAAGAAGAAAAAAGAACCTGGAAAACACCAACAGATACAAATAAAAGAGTTGCAAAGCCGCTTAAAGTTGAAGATATTCAACTCAATCCAGAAGAACGATTTGCCACAAAAAACCAAGAATTAGATGCCGTTTTAGGCGGTGGATTAGTTAAAGGTGCGGTTATACTATTAGGTGGAGAACCTGGAATTGGTAAATCTACCTTACTGTTGCAAATTGCTTTAAAAATTACGCAAAAGGTATTGTATGTTTCTGGAGAAGAAAGTCAGTCGCAAATAAAAATGCGAGCAGAAAGGTTACAGGAATCTAAGAATTCTAATTGTTTAATTCTTACAGAAACAAACACACAACGAATCTTTAAAAACATAGAAGAAGTACAACCAGATGTTTTGGTTATAGATTCAATTCAAACATTACATACAGATTCTATAGAAGCATCTCCAGGAAGTATTTCTCAAATTAGAGAAACATCAGCAGAACTTATAAAATTCGCTAAGGAAACTGCAACGCCTGTTTTATTAATAGGACACATAAATAAAGAAGGACACATTGCTGGACCAAAAATTCTAGAACACATGGTAGATGTTGTTTTACAATTTGAAGGAGACAGAAATCATACATACAGAATTTTACGCTCGCAAAAAAACCGATTTGGTTCTACTGCTGAATTAGGGATTTACGAAATGCTTTCAGACGGTTTACGGGAAGTTTCGAATCCTTCTGAAATATTAATTTCTAAAAAAGATTCTGATTTAAGCGGAACTGCAATTGCTTCAACTTTAGAAGGCATTCGTCCATTAATGATAGAAATTCAAGCTTTGGTAAGTACTGCTGTCTACGGAACACCTCAACGATCTACAACAGGTTATAATTTAAAAAGACTACACATGATTTTAGCCGTGCTAGAAAAAAGAGCTGGATTTAAATTAGGTGCAAAAGATGTGTTTTTAAATGTTACTGGTGGTATTCATGTAGACGATCCTGCCATAGACTTAGCTGTAGTTGCAGCTATATTATCGTCAAATCAAGATATGGCAATAAATCCAAACGTATGTTTTGCCGCAGAAGTTGGTTTGGCGGGAGAAATTCGTCCTGTTTCTAAAATAGATCAGCGAATTACCGAAGCAGAAAAACTTGGTTACAAAACATTTGTTACTTCTAAATACAACAAAATAACCAACACAAATAGCAACATAAAACTGCTCTTAGTTGGTAAAATAGAAGAAGCTTTCGCTACTTTGTTTGCATAAAAAAACCTCGCACAAGCGAGGTTTTTTTATTTAAAATAAGAAATTACTTCTTGTTAATTCCTTTTATATATTTTTCTAAAGCCATTGTCATTGAAGGTGTTTCTGGTGTTGGTGCAGCAATATCTACACGCAAACCTCTATCCTCAACTGCTTTAATTGTTGAGTTACCAAATACGGCAATTCTTGTGTTATTTTGTTTAAAGTTAGGAAAGTTTTCAAATAAACTTTCAATTCCTGAAGGACTAAAGAACACTAAAACATCATAAAACACATCTTCTAAATCAGACAAATCACTTACAACTGTTCTATATAAATCAGCACGAGTCCAATCTATTTTTAAAGCATTCAACTCACTAGGAATCAATGGTTTTAATTTGTCTGAACTTGGCAATAAAAACTTCTCATCTTTATGCTTTTTTATCAACTTTGTTAACTCTGGAAATGTACGAGTTCCTACATAAATTTTTCTTTTTCTGTAAACCACATATTTCTGTAAGTAGTAAGCAACTGCTTCTGACTGACAAAAATACTTCATAGAATCTGGCACAGTAAATCGCATTTCTTCTGCAATTCTAAAAAAATGATCTACGGCATTTCTACTGGTTAAAATAATAGCAGTAAAGTTTTTTAAGTCTATCTTATTAGACCTAACTTCCTTTACATCAATCCCTTCCACGTGAATAAATGAACGGAAATCTACTTTCACTTTTTGTTTTTCAGCCAAATCAAAATAAGGAGATGTTTCTGTTTTTGGTTCTGGTTGAGACACTAAAATAGTTTTCACTTTCATAAAGCTTTCTTTAATTTAGTTTATTGTTTTGTATAATATTAACAAGGGCGCTAATTCAAGGGTGCAAAAATACAAAATAAAATAAAAAATATGACTAAAAATCACTTTTTTATTATTGACAAGTATTAAAAACCCTCTGAAAATCAACAACAAAGCGACTATATAAACCAATAATGTTATACTATTTAAGAAATATTGATGGAAAATCAACATTGGAAAAAGCAATAAAGATACAGTATACAAATAACCATTTTGGGTATGTATAAAATAATTTAATTCTTCTTTAACTTCAAATAGAACTATAAAACAATAGGTTATGATTTTTTTTACAACATAAAATAAACTTACAAAAGCTAAAGTTAAAAGAAAAACAAAAAGATTCCTTTCAAAGAGTAAAGGAGTTAAAACTATAAAAACAGTCAGCGATATAATAGTTAAAGAAAAAGAAAATAACAAAATATAAAAAGGCGAAAAAAAAGAAACATTCTCTTCTACTCTTTTTTCAATATAACCTTGGGTAAAAAAAGCAACAGTATATCCAAACAATCGTTGCGGTTTGTATAGTTTCATTAAAAACAATAATACAAATCCGAAAAACAGAATAATTGTAATTAAATCATTAGAAAAAAAAACGCGTTCAATTGCTTTCATTAGATAGCTTAAGTCCTTTCAGTTTAACACAAAATTAGTAATAAATTAATGTATCTTTGCTCAAATTTGATGAAAATTTAATTTATGTCAGACACTTTAGTTATCATTCCTACCTACAATGAAAAAGAAAACATTGAAGCAATAATTAGAGCTGTTTTCAATCAAAAAAAAGCCTTTCATGTTTTAGTTGTTGACGATAATTCTCCTGACGGAACAGCTTCCATTGTTGAAAACCTTCAAAAGGAGTTTCAATCTCAACTATTTATTGAAAAAAGACTCGGTAAAAATGGCCTTGGAACTGCATATATTCATGGGTTTAAATGGGCACTTAAAAGAGCATATGAGTATATCATAGAAATGGATGCTGATTTTTCTCACAACCCAAAAGATTTAATCCGATTACATAATGCCTGCAAAAACGAAGGAGCTGATGTATCTGTTGGCTCAAGATATTCTGTTGGCGTAAATGTTGTAAACTGGCCAATGAATCGTGTTTTACTTTCTTATTTCGCCTCTAAATATGTTCGTTTTATAACAGGAATGCCAATTAACGATACTACAGCTGGCTTTGTTTGTTGGAATAGAAAAGTATTGGAAACTTTGCAGCTAGACAAAATAAAGTTTGTAGGTTATGCTTTTCAAATAGAAATGAAATACAAAGCATGGAAACACAAATTCAACATAAAAGAAGTTTCCGTTATTTTTACAGACAGAACTTTAGGTGAATCTAAAATGAGTGGAGGCATTGTATATGAAGCTTTATTTGGCGTATTAAAAATGAGATTAAACGGATTACCAAAATAAACTATGTCTTTAATAACGATAAGACCAGCAATACTTGATGACTTAGAAACATTATTAGCTTTTGAACAAGGACTTATAGCTGCTGAACGTCCGTTAGATCCATTTTTAAAAGATGGAGAGATGACCTACTACAATATTCCACAATTAATCTTAAAAGAAAACACACATCTCATAGTTGCAACTTCAGAAAACGAACTTGTTGGCTGTGGATATCTTAGAATAGAAGAATCAAGAAATTATCATAAAAACCCTTTAAACGGTTATATTGGTTTTATGTATGTAACACCAACATTTAGAGGTAGAAAAATAAGTGCCTTATTGCTAACTTCATTAAAAGATTGGGCAAAAACAAAAAATTTAAAAGAATTAAGATTAGACGTTTACAATACTAATAATGCTGCCATAAAATCCTATGAAAAATTTGGTTTTAAAAGAAGCATGATTAACATGAGAATGGACATTAAATAACATAGATGACACAACAAACAACACTTATAAAAAAAGCAACTATTGTTAATGAAAACAAGGTTTTCAAAAGCGATGTTTTAATTCAAGATGAATTAATTGTAAAAATAGCAGAAAACATTACGGCTTCTGAAAAGGCTGAAATTATTGACGCTGAAGGAAAATATTTAATTCCAGGAATGATTGATGATCAGGTTCATTTTCGTGAACCAGGTTTAACTCATAAAGCCAATATTGGAACAGAAAGTAAAGCCGCAATTGCTGGTGGTATTACTTCTTTTATAGAAATGCCAAACACTTCACCACAAGCAACTACGCAAGATTTATTGGAAGATAAATTTCAAATAGCTAAAGAAACTTCTTATGCTAACTATTCATTTATGTTTGGTGGCACAAATGACAATTTGGAAGAATTATTAAAAACAGATCCTAAAAATGTAGCCGGAATTAAACTTTTTTTAGGTTCTTCTACAGGAAATATGTTGGTTGACAATGAAGAGGTTTTAGAGAAGATATTTTCATCAACAAAAATGTTAATTTCTGTACATTGTGAAGATGAAGCTACTATTAGAAAAAACACAGCAATTTATAAAGAGAAATACGGAGACGATATTCCTTTAAAATACCATCCAATAATTAGAAGCGAAGAAGCCTGTTATCTTTCTTCTTCTAAAGCTATTGAATTAGCTAAGAAAACTGGAGCAAGATTACACATTTTTCATTTGTCTACCGAAAAAGAAACGCATTTATTTAGAAACGACATTCCTTTAGAAGAAAAACAAATTACTGCTGAAGTTTGTATTCACCATTTATGGTTTACAGATGCTGATTACGACACAAAAGGAACTCATATTAAATGGAATCCGGCTGTAAAAACTCAAAAAGACAAAGATGGTTTATGGAAAGCTTTATTAGATGATAGAATTGATGTTATTGCAACAGATCATGCTCCACATACACTAGAAGAAAAGTCAAATGTATACACAAAAGCGCCAAGTGGTGGTCCGTTAGTACAACACGCTATTCCTGCATTATTTGAAAAAATAAGCGAAGGTGTAATCTCTATTGAAAAAGTAGTTGAAAAAATGTCTCACAATCCTGCCAAATTATTTAAAGTAGAAAAACGTGGATTCATCAAAGAAGGATTTTATGCCGATTTAGTTTTAGTTGATCCTAATGAAAACTGGACAGTTACTAAAGATAATATCTTATACAAATGTGGCTGGTCTCCTTTCGAAGGCGTAGAGTTTTCTAGCAAAATAACACATACCTTTGTTAATGGTAATCTTATTTATAATAATGGTGTTTTTAATGACTCTATTAAAGGAAAAAGACTATCTTTTAAAGGTTAAAAAATGAAGAGATTCGCTTACTTATTAATTACTGTATTTATTTTTTCTTGTACAAGTAATACCATTTACAAAAAACCTAAGGATTTAATTCCTAGAGACAGTATGGTTTTATTAATAAAAGATATGTATATCGCTACATCTGCAAGACATGTAAAGAACAAATTCTCTCAAAAAAAGAAAAACTACCTACCTTTAATATATCAAAAATATAAAATAGATAGTTTTCGTTTTGAAACCAGTAATAACTTTTACACTTCTAAAGTAGAAACTTATAATGACCTTATAAGTGATGTAAAAAGCCTTTTAAAAAAAGAACTTGCTATTTATGAAGGAAAAATAAAGACACAAGATTCTATTAAAAAAGTTGAGCGTAGAAATGATTCTATTATATCTGCTGAAACAGACAGAAAAATTAAAGACAGTATTTTAATAAAAGATAAGACGTCAGAAATTGAAAAAATAAAAAAATCAATTAGAAAGAAACCCAAAGATAGTCTTACGTTAAAAAAAGAAATTTTTGAAATTGAACAAATAATTGATTCTATTAAATGTAAAGCTGAAGGTAGAGAACTGTTAAAAGAAAAAACAGTTGAGTTTAAACAATTAACTGATTCACTTAAAAGAAAACCTAAAAACAGTCAGCTATTAAAAAAAGAACTCGTTGAAATTAAAAAAACAATTGATTCTATTAAGAATACAAACAAAAACAGTATTCAATTAAAAGACAAAATAGTTGGTGACATAAAAAAACTAAAAGATTCAGCTAAAAATAATATTAAAAAAGAGGCTAAGAAAGCAAAAAAGATAATAAAACCTTTGAAAAACAAAGACGAAAAGGATCACGAAAGGGAATAATCATTACAAATTCCTTTAATTACTGTATCCATTTTTTCAAAATCAAAATGCAGTTGTTTTTCTATTTTTTCAGATGTGTAAAATTCTTTTTGATGTGCTGATTTAGCCGAGTTTTTGGTAAGTAAAGGTTCTTTACCTGTTATTTTAGAAAGCAACCAAGCTAACCTCCAAAAAACAGCAGTTATAAAACCACCTATTTTTATTGATGGTTGTTTTTTATTAAAAGCATCAGCAATTAAACATAAAATATCTTTGAACGATTTGTTTTCGGAAACTAAAACAAATCGTTCATTTTTTGTATCAGACTTCATCAAACTAATCATTGTTTTTACAACATCTCCTACTCCAACAAAACCCGTAACACCTTCTGTATAAAACTTAAACCCATTATAAACCTGAGTAAACATTTTACCTGAACCTTCGTTAAAAAAACCAGCACCTAAAATAACACCAGGATTTACAATTACCATATCAACATTTTCTTGAGAAGCTCTCCAAACCTCCATTTCAGCTCCATATTTTGTAATAGCATAACCATGATTTGCTTCTTGATCATTCCATTCATTTTCTTCAGAAACCATCTTACCTCCAATAGCATCTCCAAGAGTAGCAATAGAACTTACATGACAAAGTTTTTTAATATTATATTCAATACAAAAATTAACAATATTTGCTGTGCCTTCTATATTTGTCTTACGCATCTTATAATAATCCTTTCTGTCAAAAGAAACAATAGCAGCACAATGGTAAACATGAGTTATAGAAACATCAAATACATTATAAAGCGAAGGAACGTCTGTAATATCTGCTTTAATCCATTGTATTTTATTAAAAAGAGCTAAAAAATCATCAGTATAAAAAGAAAAAACATTTTTCACCTTTTCTAACTTCTCTTCAGATCTATAAATAGCTTTTATAGTATCATTTTCTTTTGTTAAAGAATATAATAAATGTGAACCAACTAAACCTGTACCTCCAGTAACTAAAATCATACAACGAAAATAGAATTTTTTGGTTGATAAATGTATCTTTGCTTCTTTAAAACAAATAAAAATGACCAAGAATTTAGTAGAAGAATTACGTTGGCGTGGAATGATTCACGATATGATGCCAGGAACCGAAGAGCAATTACAAAAAGAAATGACAGCTGCATATATCGGTTTTGATCCTACCTCAGATTCCTTACATATTGGTAGTTTAGTTCCTATTATTTTATTGGTGCATTTAGAAAAAGCTGGTCATAAACCTTATGCTTTAGTTGGTGGAGCAACAGGAATGATTGGTGATCCTTCTGGTAAATCAGATGAACGTAATTTATTAAATGAAGAATCATTAGCTAAAAACGTTGATGGAATTAAAAGAACATTAGCTCGTTTTTTAAATTTTGATAATGGCGAAAAAAACTCACCTGTTTTAGTAAACAACTACGATTGGATGAAAACTTTTTCTTTTATAGAATTTGCTCGTGATGTTGGTAAACGTATTACGGTAAATTATATGATGGCTAAAGATTCTGTAAAAAAACGTATTTCTGGAGAATCAAGTACTGGAATGAGTTTTACAGAATTTACCTACCAATTAATTCAAGGTTATGATTTTTACCATTTATACAAAAACCATAATTGTAAATTACAAATGGGAGGTTCTGATCAATGGGGAAATATTACTACTGGAACAGAATTGGTTCGTAGAATGAATGTTGGTGAAGAAGCAAAGGCATATGCAATGACGTGTCCGCTTATTACAAAAGCTGACGGATCTAAATTCGGAAAATCTGAAGGTGGAAATGTGTGGTTAGATGCAAGTAAAACATCTGTATATAAATTTTACCAATTTTGGTTAAATACTACTGATGCCGATGCTGAAAAATATATAAAAATATTTACTTTCTTAGATCAAGAAACTATTAATGCTTTAATAGCACAACACAAAGAAGCACCACATGCACGTGCTTTACAGAAAACATTAGCAGAAGAAGTAACTACTTTTGTACATTCTAAAGAAGAATTAGAAAAAGTAATTGCAGCTTCTAATATTTTATTTGGAAAATCTACTGCTGAAGATTTAAAAAACTTAGATGAACAAACCTTTTTAGATGTTTTTGATGGTGTACCACAAGCAACTGTTAATACTGAAGATATAGCAAACGGATTATCTATGATTGACGCTTTAGCTGCTAAAACAGAGTTTTTAAAATCTAATAGTGATGCGCGTAGAGCTTTAAAGGAAAACTCTATTTCTGTTAACAAAGAAAAAGTAAAAGAAGATTATCTTATTACTTCTAAAGATTTAATAGCTAATAAATATGTGCTTTTACAAAGAGGTAAAAAAACTTACTTCCTATTAAAAACAGCATAGTACTTGGAGATATAAAAAGCAAAAACCTCAGATTTACATCTGAGGTTTTTTTGTACTCGAGGCGGGAATCGAACCCGCACGTCTTGCGACATTGGATTTTGAATCCAACGTGTCTACCAATTCCACCACTCGAGCATTTTAGCAAGTTGCAAATTTATAAAATTTTTCAATTAAAATAACTTTTCCACTCTTAAATATAGTTATATTTTTGCGACAGCAACACACACTAATAAAATACAACAACAAATGATTAATAATCAATTACCTCCAAAGTTATTCGCTTGTAGACAAAGTGAAGATTTAGCACAAAAGATTGCTGAAAAGTTTGGTGCTGAATTAGGACAAATAAATATAACACCATTTAGCGATGGAGAATTTCAACCAGCTTTTGAAGAATCTGTTCGTGGAAGACGTATTTTTATTATCGGCTCTACATTTCCTTCTTCAGAAAATTTAATGGAAATGTTATTGATTTTAGATGCCGCAAAGCGTGCATCAGCAAGACATATTACCGCTGTTATTCCTTATTTTGGTTGGGCAAGACAAGATAGAAAAGACAGACCAAGAGTAGCAATTGGTGCAAAACTAGTGGCAAAACTGCTTGAAACTGCAGGAGCAACACGAATTATGACGATGGATTTACATGCAGATCAAATTCAAGGTTTCTTTGAGAAGCCAGTTGATCATTTATTTGCTTCTACTGTTTTTATGCCATATATAGAAAGCTTAAAGCTAGATAATATATGTGTAGCATCACCTGATATGGGAGGTTCTAAAAGAGCATACGCATATTCTAAATATTTAGAAAGTGATGTTGTTATCTGTTACAAACAACGTAAAAAAGCTAATATTATATCTCACATGGAACTTATTGGTGAAGTTGAAGGTAAAAATGTAATTTTAGTAGATGACATGATTGATACTGGAGGAACATTAGCAAAAGCTGCGGAATTAATGATGGAAAGAGGTGCGTTATCTGTTAGAGCTATTTGTACACATCCAATATTATCTGGTGGAGCTTATGAACGAATTCAAGATTCAGCATTAACAGAACTAATTGTTACGGATACAATTCCACTAAAAAAGCAAGTTTCTAAAATTAAAGTTGTAACTTGCGCGCCCTTATTCGCTGATGTTATGCACAATGTGCAAAGTAATACATCTATTAGCGATAAGTTTTTAATGTAAATTTAAATTAATAATAAAAGAAGTAATGAAGTCAATTACAATCAAAGGATCACAAAGAGAAAGCGTAGGTAAAAAAGCAACAAAAGCCTTACGTAATGCTGGAAAGGTTCCTTGCGTATTATACGGAGGAAACGAATCTATTCACTTTACAGCAGAAGAAATTTCGTTTAAAAAGTTAGTTTATACTCCAAATGTATATACTGCATCGATTGAATTTGGTGGAAAAACTTATCCAGCTATTTTACAGGATATTCAATTTCACCCTGTAACAGATAAGATTTTACACGTTGATTTTTATCAATTAGTTGAAGATAAAGAAATTTCTATGGAAATTCCTGTTCGTTTAGTAGGAACAGCTAAAGGTACAGTTGTTGGTGGTGTTTTACGTCATAATATGCGTAAAGTAAAAGTAAAAGCTTTACCAGCTAACCTACCTGATTCAATAGAAGCTGATGTTACAGCATTAGAAATAGGTAATAAATTACCTATCTCTGAATTAGCAAACGATAAATATACTTTCTTACACCCAGATAACACTGTGGTTGCTCAAGTACGTATGTCTCGTAATGCTGCTAAAGCAGAAGGTGAAGAAGATGCTGTAGAAGCAGAAGCTCCAGCTGAAGCTTAAGATATTCAAAAATAAAATTTCAAAAAGCGTTACTAATAAAGTAGCGCTTTTTTTATTTTATTACTTTTGAATATGATTTTTAAACAATTTTTTAATACTTTCTTTGGTAAAAAGATTAATCAAGAAGATTCCATGAAGAAATTTTTAATTGTAGGATTAGGTAATATTGGTGATCAATATAAAAATACACGCCATAATATAGGATTTAAAATAGTAAATGCTTTTGTAAAAGAGCACGAGAGTAGTTTTTCTACAGAAAAACTTGGTGATGTTGCTAAACTTAAAATAAAAGGTAAAACAGTACTTGTTTTAAAACCTAACACTTACATGAACTTAAGTGGAAAAGCTGTAATGTATTGGATGAAACAAGAAAACATACAAGTAGAGAATTTACTAGTAATTACAGATGACTTAAATATTGATTTTGGCAAGCTTCGTATTAAAGGAAAAGGAAGTTCTGGTGGACACAATGGCTTAAAAGATATTCAAGAGAAATTTAACACAGGCGCCTATCCTCGTTTTCGTTTTGGAGTTGGTTCTCAATACAGAAAAGGACGTCAGGTAGACTTTGTTTTAGGACAATGGAGCAAAGAAGAAGAAAGCGGAATGATAGAACGCATACCAACTTGTATAAAAGCTGTAACATCTTTTATTACAGCTGGCATGGCTAATACTATGAATGAATTTAATGGTAAATAAAACTATTTAATAATTTTATTTAACCCCTAAAATCCTTTTAAATGTGTTCAATTCACATTTATAAAACCTTTTTATTTTACTATAGAAAGTACTCATAATTTAATGTTTTAGAGTTTAATTAAAATATTAGACTCTAAAAACATCAATATGTTACAAAAAACTAGTTTTCACTGGCAAACCATTGAGCACAACTTGTTTCAGTTTCTTGTAATTTTATAGAATGTAATTGCACTTCTTTAGGTAAACGATCTTTTATTTTTTTAGCAAAATCAATCACCATCATTTCACTTGTTGGCTGGTAATCTACTAAAATAACATGATGTCCACGATCACTTAATTCTTTAGCTAATTCTACGTGTGGTGTGTTTTTATTAAAAACTGTGGCATGATCAAAGATATCTACAATTTCTTCTTTAACGATCTTTTTTAAATCGCCAAAATCGATAACCATTCCAAACTTTACATTGCTTTTATCTGAAATAGGTTGTCCAATTACAGTAACAAACAACTTATAACTATGTCCGTGTACATTTTTACATTTACCATCGTAACCATAAAGCGCATGTCCAGTTTCAAAACTAAACTGTTTTGTAATACGTATATTATTCATTATCGTCTACTATTTCTAAACTTGTTATAAAAATATACTACAATTAGAACTAATGCTAAAATTAGAAATAAATTATTTCCTCCCATTTTGTTTATTTTTTAATATTCGCCAAAATTACGCATTTGTTTCATAACTTTTGTAAAACCATATACGAATAAAACTAAAAATAAAATCCCTAATATGATTGCCAAAACTTCATTGTGAGCAATCCACTGCCCTACTTCGTAACCTAAATTATATGCTTTTGTATCTTTCACTTTTAGTGATCTCTATTTTTTAAATTTTGATAATGCTTTTTTAGTAAATTCTGACAACACCAAATTACCAGAAACTTCTGCTCTTTCTATCAATAAATCACTCCAATGTGAAGTTCCTATCCACAATGTTTTTTTCATTTCTAACAAAGCTTCAGGATTATAAGAAGCTAGTTTTTCTGATAAGATTGCTATTTCTTTATCTAAATCAGCAACCGTTTCAAAAACTCTTGCATACAAACCTTTTTCTTTTGCCCAATATGCATTTTTCCAACTTGTAGCATCTAACGTTAATTCAGCCAAACCACTAACACCTATTTTTCGTTCAACAGCAGGTGCAATAACAAACGGGCCAATACCAATAGTTAATTCAGATAATTTAATAGCAGCAGCTTCTGTTGCTAAAACATAATCACAAGCAGCAGCCAAACCAACACCACCTCCAACAGTTTTCCCTTGTATTCTACCAATGATCAACTTAGAACAAGATCGCATTGCATTAATTACATTTGCAAAACCAGAAAAGAATTCTTTTCCTTCCTCTAATGTTGTAATAGCTACCAATTCATCAAAAGAAGCACCAGCACAAAAAGCACGATCTCCTTCTGATTTTAAAATAATAACAGCTACATTTTCATCAGAAGATAACAAATGAATTTGTTTTGCCAATCGCTCTAATAATTCACTTGGAAAAGAATTACTTGCTGGGTGGCCAAATTCAATAGTTGCAATTTTACTTACTATATTGGTATATAAACTTCCGTTTTCTCTTGTTGTTGACATCTATATAAATGTTTTAATTTCAAATGTACTAAATTTTGTTTCAGTTTATTTTGTTATCGGTTGCTGTGATAAAGGCAAAAACTTTTTCCTAAATTTCACCACTAACGGAAGTGCTCTTGCCAAAATCCAAAGAAAAAAAGCAATCCAAACGGCGTGTAATTTATAATCTAACTTTGTAAAAAACCACAAAACAGGTATAAAAACCAGTCCAGAACTTAGCAATAAAAGATTGCGCAAAAAACTCATTTCACCCAAACCTTTAAACATTCCATCATAAATAAAAGCTATGGCACAAATAGGTTGCATGAGTAAAATAATCCAAAAAGTATCGTAAAATTGCGCTAATACTTCTGGTTCTTGTGTGAAAATACGACCAATAGGTTTGTAAAATACAAATCCAACAATTGCTAATGCTACTCCAAATAAAACCCCATATACAATTAACTGATTCCCTAATTTAACCAATGTCTTGTAAGCTTTTGCTCCTAATAATTTTCCTGATAAAATATTTCCTGCGGATGAATATCCGTCTATTGTAAAAGCTCCTATTAACCACAAATTCCAACCAATAGTATATGCAGCAATATAAGCATCGCCATATTTTGCAGCATACGAAGTTGCAAAATACAATGCGGCATTTAACGCCAATGCACGTATAAATAAATTTAAAACCATTGTTACAAAGCGTGGAATTTCAGTATTAAATGGCAACTCAAATTTTAACGATATTTCTGTTTTTGTTAACACTAAATACCCAGCAATTAAAGCCATAATTATTTGTGCAATAACACTAGCATAAGCAGCTCCTTCAATATTCATTGCAGGAATATAACCTTCAATTCCGTACACAAAAACAATATCTAAAACAATATTAACAATGGTTCCAATAATTGCGACTAACATTGGATAAAAGGTGTTTTGTAATCCTCTAAAAACACCAAAAACGGCAAAAACAAATAATGTAAACGGAAATCCCCAAACTCGAATACGATAATACACGACTGCATAATCTAAAACAGTACCTGAAGCATTGTAAAATTGGAATATATTTTTAGCAAATGGATAACTTATTGTCAAAATTAAAAAACTGATAGAAACAATAATTACAATAGCTTGGGCTGGTAAATTTTTAATAGCATCTAACTTATTAGCGCCCAAATATTGCGACAAGATTGAAGATAACGCACTTCGCGATTGTCCTAATACCCAAACCAACATAGATAAAAAAGCACCAACAATTCCAATAGCACCAATACTTTCTATGGCATGATGATCAATATTACCAATAATAGCCAAATCGGTTGTAGAAAGTAACGGTTCTGCAATACCTCCTATTAAAGCAGGAATAGCGAGTTGATTGATTCTTTTAAAACTGATATCATGTTCCATATAACAATCAAAAGTAATAATATTACAAGTTGATTTTGTAAATTTGGTAAAATTGTTTTTATGGGAGAAATTTTTGCTGAAATATTGGTGATTTTAAGTGAGTTTGCTTTAAATATTCAAGAATTCTTTTTTAGAAAAAAAAGAGAAAAACGAAGAATTTATGAGGAAGAGAATAACCTTCCAAAGAAAAAAATGATTTCTCCTTATCAGAGAGTTTATATTCTTCTTGGTTTCATGTTTTTTGTAGGTTTCTTATTTTTAATTGGTTCTTTATTTTTTACAAATGGACGCTCCAATGAAAACGTAGAAACAATAAAAGAGTTATTGGAAGACGAAAGAGAAGCTTTTGGTGTTTATCCAAAAGAACTACACTTAATTATTAGAAACAATCCTTTACGTGTTAATCTGCTAGAAGATTCTCATGGAAATAACTTTCATTACCAACTATCAAACAATGGAGAGTCTTATCTCTTATTTTCTTCAGGTAAAGATGGTAAACCAAATACTAAAGACGATATTCAATACTAACAAAATGAATAAAAAAACAAAGCTAACCACTCGTATAAAAAAATATTTCTTAGACTTTTTAATGTTATTTTTAGCTGTTTTTATGGGGTTTTATGCAGAAAACCTTAGAGATAAATATGCTGATAAAACAAAAGAAAAGGAATATATCAAATCCATGATAGAAGATGTAAAGGCTGACAAGAAAAACCTACAAGTAACCATTATTAATAATGAACATAGAAAAATACACCTTGACAGTCTTTCTCAACTCTGTTTTGATTATAAGATAGAGAATAATGATGCTATTAAATTATATAAAAAGTATCCTGTAGTTTTAAATCGTCCTGATTTTTTTCATTCAACAGAACTCACCATCCAACAACTTAAAAATGCTGGTGGAATGCGATTAATACAAAATAAAAAAGCTGTTAATGCTATTTTACAGTATGATTTTAAAAATAAAAAAGTAAAAAATCAGCAAAAATATTATGAAAATTACCAAAACAATACGATTAACTTAGGACTTAATATTTTTAACTATCAAAAAACCAGAGAACTTTTTTTATTATATCAAAAAAGAAGTATTGAAGAAATTGAAATTTCAGACTTTAAGTTACTCAATAAAAACACACTCGTTTTAACAAAATTTGGAAATACGGTTAGTATGTATAGTGGAATTGTAAATTATTATACAATACTTTTAAAAGATATGGACAAACAAGCGGATTCTTTACTTATTACATTACTTAAAGAGTACGAATTGAAAGAATAGTTTTTTATTAAACACATTCATTTTTAACTTTAATTCCTTTTTTTCTAAATCGGTTTTCAATTTAAACCCAGTTTTATCTTTTAAAGTAGCTGCCGGATAAAGTTTGTTTTTATATTCCTTTGTTATTACTCTTAAACAATAAGGTCTATTACTTTCTGTTTCAAAAATGATTTCTTTTATTTCTGAAATATGAAAAATTGATGATTTCCATATAAAAATTTGGTTTTTTACACTAAAAAAATCTTTTGATAAACAAAAAAAGTGTACTAACCATGAATTAAAAAACACCCAAAACGGCATAAATAAAGAAAAGAATATCCAAAAAACGGTTGTAAGTGTATCGTATTTAAAAAATATTAATGTGCCAAGTAAAATTGTTATTAGCCAGAAACTTATTCCTCTTAAGCTAGTTGCATGTATATTTTTATATGTTTTTGTAGTTGTTTTTTTAGCTCAAAATCATTAATTCTAATAACTTTTGGTCTCTGATATACTTCATTTTTAATCACAACTTTTTCAAGAAATAACTTTACTTGCCAAGTATTGGAATATATATCATCGTAAATATATTTCTTTGTTCCGTTTTTAAATTTTATTAATGCGCCTTCCTTATAAAAGATTTTTAAAAATTTAAAAGGAATCTTTCCTGTAAGTTTCACTTTTTTAATATCTGCTAACTTATGTTTTTCAGAACCAAAAGAAATACTAGTACTATCAATGCTTATTTTAGGAGCATTTTTTATATATTTTATAATTAAATCAACACCTAAATAAAAGAAAACAAGAGCAAAAAAAAACATAAAAAAGGGATCTAATTTTACATTTCCACTTTGAAAAATTTTAAAAGATACATAAAGCATTAAAGAGCCCAATCCAAAGCTCACTAAAGACATGATTACTAACGAAACATAAAATTTAATAAAATTCTTTTTTGTAACAATCATATAATATTTAGCGATTACAGTTTTGCGTTAGGGATTGTAGCAGTTCGACTGCGCTCACCGCAGGCGATTTGTTGGAGCTCTTTTTGTAAATTTTTCTTTTACAAAAAAGCGACTGCGAAAAGCCCGACCTTTAGGGAACGCCAAAAAATTACTTCTTAATCAACATTCGTTTAATCTCATTCAACTTCATTAAGGCTTCAATTGGTGTAAGTGTATCAATATCTGTAGATAAAATCTCATCTCTAATATCTTCTAATAAAGGATCATCTAACTGAAAAAAGCTCATTTGCATTTCTTCATGTTGTGCTTCTTTCAACGTTTCTTTTACTTCCTTTTTAGCTGTGTTTTGCTCTAATTTCTGAAGAATTTTCTGTGCTTTTTTAATCACCAAATTCGGCATTCCAGCTAATTTTGCTACGTGAATACCAAAACTATGATTACTTCCACCAGCAACCAGTTTTCTTAAAAAGATAATACTATCTTTTAATTCTTTTACAGAAACATTAAAGTTTTTAATACGCTCAAACGTAGTCGTCATTTCATTCAACTCATGATAATGCGTCGCAAATAAGGTTTTTCCTTTTGAAGGATGTTCGTGTAAATATTCTGCAATTGCCCAAGCAATAGAAATTCCATCGTAAGTAGAAGTTCCACGACCAATTTCATCTAATAACACCAAACTACGTTCCGAAATATTATTTAAAATAGAAGCGGTTTCGTTCATTTCTACCATAAATGTAGATTCTCCCATTGAAATATTATCGCTTGCTCCAACTCTGGTAAAAATCTTATCAACCATACCAATTCTGGCATTTTTAGCAGGTACATAACTTCCCATTTGTGCTAATAAAACAATCAAAGCAGTTTGGCGTAAAATTGCCGATTTACCCGACATGTTAGGCCCAGTAATCATAATAATTTGTTGCTGATTTCTATTCAACACCACATCATTTGCAATATATTCTTCGCCAATTGGTAATTGTTTTTCAATTACAGGATGACGACCATCTTTAATTTCAATATCTGTAGTATCGTCCATTAACGGACGCACATAATTATTATCTATTGCTAACTTTGCAAAAGACAACAAACAATCTATAGTTGCAATTGCTTGTGCATTTTGCTGTACTTCTTTTACAAAACCAATAATATATTGGACTAGTTTAGCAAAGATCTCCACCTCTAAGGTTTGAATTTTCTCTTCGGCTCCTAAAATTTTAGTTTCGTATTCTTTTAATTCCTCTGTAATATAACGTTCGGCATTTACCAAGGTTTGTTTACGAATCCATTCTTCTGGAACTTTATCTTTATGAGAATTTCTTACTTCAATATAATATCCGAAAACATTATTAAAAGCAATTTTTAAACTCGTAATTCCAGTTCGCTCACTTTCACGAGCCAACATATTATCTAAATATTCTTTTCCAGAATTAGAAATCCCACGTAATTCATCTAACTCAGCAGAAACGCCGCTTGCAATCGCATTTCCTTTATTAATATTTACAGGAGCTTCATCAAAAACAGTAAAAGATATCTTTTCAATTAAATCAGTACAATCGTTTAACTGCTCTCCTAAATCCTGAACAGCTTTATTTTTACTGCCTTCGGCGGATGATTTTATGGGTAGAATCGCTTTTAACGAATTCTTTAATAAAACCACTTCTCTTGGAGAAACTTTTCCGGTAGCAACTTTAGAAATTAAACGTTCAATATCCGAAACCTGTTGTAATTGGTAACTTACAGTTTCTAAAAAATCATCATTATCAATTAAAAACTTCACCAATTCATGGCGTTGTTTAATTTCATCCAATTCTTTTAAAGGCAAAGCCAACCAACGTTTTAATAAACGTCCGCCCATTGGCGAAATAGTTTTGTCTATAATATTTAATAACGACACAGAATTTACATCGTTTCCGCCGTATAATTCTAAATTCTTAACCGTAAAACGGTCCATCCAAACATACTTATCTTCAGCAATTCTGCTAATTGAACCAATATGTTCTATTTTGTTATGCTGTGTTTCCGACAAATAATACAAAACCGCTCCACCAGCAACAATAGCATGTTCTAATTCATCAACACCAAAACCTTTTAAATTTTTTACTTTAAAATGATTCGTTAGTACTTCATTTCCATAATCTTTCTGAAACACCCAATCTTCTAAATAAAACGTATGAAAACGATTTGTAAAAACTTCTAGAAAGCGTTGTTTGTGTTGTTTTTGTACCAAAACTTCGCTTGGCGCAAAGTTTTGTAATAGTTTATCTACATATTCCTCATTTCCTTGCGCAATTAAAAATTCACCAGTAGAAACATCTAAAAACGAAACACCTAATTGTTTTTTATTAAAATGAACAGCGGCTAAAAAGTTATTGGTTTTCGATTGTAAAACTTCATCATTTAACGCAACTCCAGGTGTTACTAATTCGGTAACGCCACGTTTTACAATGGTTTTGGTCATTTTCGGATCTTCTAACTGGTCGCAAATAGCAACTCGTAAGCCCGATTTCACTAATTTTGGCAAATAGGTGTTTAACGAATGATGCGGAAAACCAGCCAAAGCAGTTTCACTTTCGCTTCCTGCACCTCTTTTGGTTAAGATAATTCCTAAAACTTCGGATGCTTTTACCGCATCTTCTCCAAAGGTTTCGTAAAAATCCCCTACCCTAAACAACAACATAGCATCCGGATATTTGGTTTTAATTCCGTTGTACTGCTTCATTAAAGGAGTTACCTTTTTTGCCTTTGTTTTTGCCAAGTTGTTAGTTTTTTGAATTAGTTTTGCGAAGATAAAAAATGTTTACAGTTATCAATGATCAATAAACAATTATCAGTTAACATTGATCAATGAAAAGTTGAGCTCTAAAAAGATAACTGTTTTGCGTTTAAAGTTGAAACATTAAAATTAGTGTCAGTTCAAATGATTTTTATGAAGTGATATTGTAATAAAAATAGTATCGAGAACAATTCAATAACTTCTCGATACAAAATTATTTTCCATTGCTTTACAAATAATTTCACTTGAAGTGACCATAGAGATAAATACATATCACAAACAAGACAGCAATTAAAATGCGAAAATTAAGAAACAACGAGTTAGGAAGAATTTCAGTTGATGAATTTAAACAAAGCAATAAAACTCCAATTATTGTGGTGTTGGATAATATTAGAAGTTTAAATAATGTTGGTTCGGTTTTTAGAACTTCGGATGCTTTTTTAATTGAAAAAATTTATTTGTGTGGAATTACTGCAACGCCTCCAAACAAAGAAATTCATAAAACAGCTTTAGGTGCAACTGAATCTGTAGACTGGGAACATGTGGAAGACACTGTTGAATTGATTCAAAAATTAAAAGATTCAAAAATTAAAGTATTGTCTATTGAGCAAGCGGATAATAGCACAATGTTAAATGATTTTTCTGTAGAAGAGCATCAGAAATATGCCGTTGTTTTTGGTAATGAAGTAAAAGGTGTGCAACAAAAAGTTGTTTCTGCTTCTGATGTTTGTATTGAAATTCCGCAATTAGGCACAAAACATTCTTTAAATATTTCGGTTAGCTGTGGCGTTGTTCTTTGGGATTTATTTACCAAGATTAGAAAGTAGTTAAGTTATTTCTCAAAACATCTAAATTCGATTCATTTTATACGTTTCTCTGGATGTGATTTCTCCATAAAGTCGAAATGACACTGTTGTCATGTCGAGTATTATTGAAAACAAAATGTATTTTGTTTGAAAATAGTTTACGAAGTAAATCGAGACATCGCATATGAGTGAGCACATACTACTTCTCAAAACATCTAAATCCGATTCATTTTATACGTTTCTCTGGATGTGATTTCTCCATAAAGTCGAAATGACTATGATTTACCCTAAGTAAGCAAACAATATTGTCATTTTTTTATAGTATTTTATCACGTTTTTTCTTTAGAAACCTTATGAAAAGAAATCACTGTAAAACTTTAACATGAATAGTAGCAATAAAAGAGTAGAAAAAACATAAAATTTCAAAAACAACTAGCTTATTTTAAATTAATTGCATTTTTAACCTCGTAATTATATATATTATAAACATTTTAATACAAACCTTTGTTTTTTTATTAAAAACCTAGTAATTTAGGGGGCGGAGTTTATTATTTTAATAAATCCACATTTTTATAAACTTTAAAATTTAAGAGCATGCAAGAAAAAGACTTTTTTAACAGTCAAATGACAACAAAAATAATGAACACCAAAGGTGGTGGTGGAAATGAAGGAATTGGTGGTACTGGCGGTGATGGTGATGGTGGAAATGGTGATGGAGATAAATAATTTATGATAAAAAAAAAATTAAAACCATTACTTTTTATTAAGTAATGGTTTCTTTTTAAAATTAATGAATAAAATCATTACATACATATTCACTTTAACCTCTTTTTTTGTTTATACTCAACAAAAACAAGAAGTATTCACTCAAAACACAAAAGCCATACTAATAGAAAATGGAAGACAAGCTTATTTTAAAAAAGACACTGTTTCATTAAACAAAATAACAGATGAAGTTTTTTCTTTATATATAAAAACAAAAGACTCAAGCCTATTAGCAAAATTTTATCATTTTAAAGCTCTTCAAAATAAACTATCATATACAAACGATAGTGCTTTTTTTTATTATCATAAATCTAAAAATATATCCAAATTCACAAAAGACTCATTAAATGTTGGTAGACGCCTGTTAAGTATTGCCAACTTACAAAGAGGAGCTAATGATTTTTTAGGCAGTGAAATTAGCTCTATAGAAGCTTTAGTCTATTTAGAGCCAATTGAGGCATATAATTATTTAGAGAACATATATAATAACCTAGGCTTAGTTTCAAAAGAATTAAATCAAATACAAGAAGCAATAAACTATCACAACAATGCTCTTGAAATTAATAAAAAAACAAAAAACAAGAAAAACTACCTTTTTATAATTAACAACTTAGGTTTACTTTATCAAAAACAAAACTTTGAAAAAAAGGCTATTGAATACTTTAAAAAAGGGTTAGGATTCAACAGTATAAAATCAAAATATCCAGAAAACTATGCCTTACTTTTAGAAAATTTGACTTTAATTGAATCCAATAAAAGCTCAAAAAGAGATATTCTTAGTACTTCTAATAATTTTCTTTCTAGATTTTTTGAAGTTTTATCAATCAGAAAAAAAGAAAACATATTACAAAGTGTAAGTACTACTCATTTAAACATATCAAATTATTATTACAGAGATCTAAATCAAAAAGAGAAAGCAAGACATCATGCCAATGAAGCTCTTAAATACGCTAAGGAGACACACAACAACAAACGCTGGTTAGACGCATTAGAATTACTTTCCGATTTATCTACAGAAAAGCAATCCAAACAATACTTACAAGAATACATCCAATTAAACGACAGTTTAATACAAAAAGAAAGACAATTAAAAAACCAGTTTGCAAAAATCAGGTACGAAACTGATAAAAAAGAAAAAGAAAACGGCTTATTAAAAACAGAAAACGAAAAAATTGAAGCAGAAGTTACCTACCAAAAACAACAAACAACTATTGGTTGGCTGTTATTTATTGTTAGTTTACTTGCTTTAGGCTCTAGTATATTATTCTTTTTGGTAAGACGTAGACGATTAATATATCAAAATCAACTACAAAAAGCACAAGCACGTGAAAAAGAACGCCAGCAAATTGCAAAATCTTTGCATGACGAAGTTGCTGGTGACTTACGTTTACTGCATCAAAAACTACAAAAATCTCAATTATTAGAAGAAGCTCAAAAACTAAATGAGGTAAAAGATAATGTTAGAAATCTTTCGCATAAACTAAGTAGTGTTAGTTTTAAAAAGGTTTCGTTTAAAGATCAAGTAATAAATTTAGTGTCTGATTATTTTGAACCTAATTTTAGAATTATTGTAACAGGCATTAATGATCAAGAATGGCAAGAAATAAATACATCTATAAAAAGGTTGTTATATTTAAGCATTAGGGAAAGCATACAAAATTGTAAAAAATATGCACAGGCATCAAAAATGACAATACACTTTTCTATCCACAAAAAAAATGTATTTTTGAGTATTGAAGACAATGGTATCGGTTTTGACACCAATACTACCAAAAAAGGTATTGGTTTACAAAACCTAGAAGAACGTTTGGAAGAATTAAACGGAACTTTAACCATTGAAAGCGAACCCAATAATGGTACTAAAACCTACATACAAATACCAATAAATGCCTGAAAGAATAAAAATACTACTCGTTGATGATCATCAATTAATTATTGAAGGAATACTATCTTATTTAAAAGATATTGACGGATTAGAGATTGAAACCGCTAATTCTTGTGATGATGCCTTTTCTATTATTAAAGCAAAACTCAACACAGATCCTTTTCAAATAGTATTTACCGACTTAAGCTTTGACAACACCAACTTAAACTCTAGCATTAACGGTGGAGAAGACTTAATTAACGCCATTAAAAAAGAGAACATAGCTATTAAATTTGGTGTAATCACAGGTCATTCAGAAACAAACCGTGTATATAATGTTATACACAACTTAAATCCATCTGCTTATATATTAAAAGGGAAGTGTAATACTAGTGAACTAAATTTTGCGATTCAAAAAATGTTGAATAACGAAGTTTTTTACACGCATGAAATTCATCAAAAGCTCTTAAAACGTGCTATGATTGAAATTCAAATGGATGAAATTGCTATTCAGATTTTAAAAGAATTACCTAAACACCCAAAAATAAGCAACCTAGAAGGTGTTATTAAAAAAGCTGATGGTAATTTATTAAAAATAAGAACTATTGAAAACAAATTAGCAAAACTTCGTGTTGACTTAAATGCTAACAATAATACAGATTTGGTACTAAAAGCCAAGGAGCTGGGGATTTTAGATTAGTTTTTGACAATATTTGTACAATATTTTATAAGCATACTTTTTTTTTGATTAGAAATCATCTTTAAATTTGAATAACTTGTTTAAGGTAATTTTTTAGGGAAGAATTACTGAAAGGAAAAAAGGAAAACTTAAACCTTTTAAATGCGATGCATTTGAAAGGTTTTTTCTTTTACATATAAAACTTACGAAAGTAAATATTTCCCCTTTTGCGGAAATACGCACTTTTTTTTGCGCTTTTCCACTTTCCCTAACTAAACTTTATCCGTAATTTTGAATAACTTATTAAGGTAATTTTTTAGGGAAGAATTACTGAAAGGAAAAAAGGGCAAAAATTAACCTTTTAAATGCGATGCATTTGAAAGGTTTTTTCTTTTACATATAAAACTTACGAAAGTAAATATTTCCCCTTTTGCGGAAATACGCACTTTTTTTTGCGCTTTTCCACTTTCTCAAACAAAACATTCTCTTTAAATTTGTATAACTTATTAAGGTAATTTTTTAGGGAAGAATTACTGAAAAGGAAAAAAGGGCAAAAATTAACCTTTTAAATGTAAAGCATTTAAAAGGTTTTTTCATTTACATATAAAACTTACGAAAGTAAATATTTCCCCTTTTGCGGAAATACGCACTTTTTTTTGCGCCTTTCCACTTTCCCTAACTAAACTTTATCCGTAATTTTGAATAACTTATTAAGGTAATTTTTTAGGGAAGAATTACTGAAAAGGAAAAAAGGGCAAAAATTAACCTTTTAAATGCAAAGCATTTGAAAGGTTTTTTCATTTACATATAAAACTTACGAAAGTAAATATTTCCCCTTTTGCGGAAATACGCACTTTTTTTTGCGCCTTTCCACTTTCCCTAACTAAACTTTATCCGTAATTTTGAATAACTTATTAAGGTAATTTTTTAGGGAAGAATTACTGAAAAGGAAAAAAGGGCAAAAATTAACCTTTTAAATGTAAAGCATTTGAAAGGTTTTTTCATTTACATATAAAACTTACAAAAATAAATATTTCCCCTTTTGCGGAAATACGTACTTTTTTTTGCGCTTTTCCACTTTCTCTAACTAAACTTTATCCGTAATTTTGAATAACTTATTAAGGTAATTTTTTAGGGAAGAATTACTGAAAAGGAAAAAAGGGCAAAAATTAACCTTTTAAATGCAAAGCATTTGAAAGGTTTTTTCATT
>SIHP01000006.1 GCA_004762155.1 Flavobacteriaceae bacterium | reverse complement strand
GAATAAAATTTAACAGCTTCTTTTATATTAGAAACTGTTAAACCCACATGAGAAAATGATTTAGGGTAATCTTTAATATTTGTCATAAGTTTTATTTTCCGAGGTAAAATAAATTTATATTTACCTTGTAGTCAATAACTTACTAAAAAATACTATAGTTAATAAAAAGAGTATTTTGTTGTAAATGAATTAGTTAAATGTATTTTTTTGAAAAAAAAATAAATGTCCTTTAGAATACACTATGAATTTAATAGGAACAAAATGGAAACCTTTAGTGCTATTTCATTTATTAGAAGGTGATTTATGTTCAGGTGTATTGAAAAAAAAATACTTGGCATTTCAAATAAAATGTTTACTCAGACAGTAAGAGAGTTAGAAAAAGACGGATTGGTTTTTAGGGAAGTGTATCCAGTAGTTCCTCCTAAAGTAGAATATGGATTAACTAAAAGAGATAAATCTCTTGAAAACATTTTAAAAAGTCTAGATAAATGGAGTTTTAAAGATGATAAATTTTAATTTTTTTAAAAGGTCTGAATTTAATTCAGATTTAGTTCTGTAGCCAGTATATAAATAAAAGCCAAGAAATAATATATTATTTCTTGGCTTTTATTTATATACTCAGTTTATCTTATAATAGTTTCTGTTAAGTCAGTCTATAATAGAAGAAAACGGTTGTATATTTGTGGTTTTTTAAGATTCTTTATCTCCAAAATAAGAAACACCACCACCACTTAAGAAATCTTCTCTTACTGGGCTGAATGTGTCAATAAGTTCACCTTCTTCTAAACAAACAGCACTATGTAACAAATTAGGTTCAATATAAACACCATCTCCTGCTTCTACAACCTTCTTTTCCCCATCTATTTCAAATTCAAATTTACCTGATACACAAAAAGTAGCTTGTGTATGAAAATGTTGATGTGGTGCACCTAATGCTCCTTTGTCAAATTTTACTCTTACCATCATGATTTGGTTATCATAACCTAAGAATTTTCTTGAAACTCCACCACCAAGATTTTCCCATTCTAAATCTTTTGTTATAATGTATTTTTCACTAAATCGTTCCATTTTTGTTTAATTTTATAATATTATGAGTAATAATTCGCGAAAGATAATTTATTTCTAACTATAATTAGCGAAGTAAGAAATAGAATTTTTTTGGTTTTAGAGTATTGTTATTTTTTTTCAAAACAGTCAGCATTTTTTTGGCATTTTGATAATTTTTCATGTTTTTTTTATAAAATGATCATTATGGCTTTTAAGAATAAAAATCTAAAGCTATCATTTTTACACTTAATCATTGTTTTATGAATAATTGGTGCTTATTATTATACTAATTTGCTTCAAAATTTATCATTATTGATGGTTTTAATATTTTTCTGAGAATTGAATAACAAAATGTTCTAATTCATAGAGTTAAAAAAAGGAACTAAACTGTTTATGAAATATAAAATTATGGATTATTTTTTATACGTCTTTTACTTTTTTTGAAGAATGCTTTAACTTCAGAATAATAGTCTTCTCCATAATATTTATAAAATTGTCCATTAGGTTTAATTATTAAAAAACCTGCACAATTTTGGTGTTCTGTAAAGACATTATTATAGAAAAATCCAGAATCTAATATGAATTTGTTCATTTTTTCATAAATCTTTTTATTATAAGAATCTTTTGTATAAATAAAGAAATCAATAGCATTGTTATTAGAACTCATGCGTGATGAAATTTCTATTTTTTTACTAGTCATTTGTTTAGTATCTTTTTCGTTAAATCGAACAGATATACAGTTAGGTGCTTTTTGGTTAAAGTTAATAAGAATTGATTTGTTATTAGGAATTGTAGTTTTTAACTCAGCCTCTAGGTTGTTTATTAATTCTTTATATTCATGGATATTCAAAGTTCCTGAATACGCTTTTCTACTTTCTTTGTATTTTGAATTCGGTTCTGTATTTATATCTTTATTTTGACATACAATTTTATTTGTTCCACAACAAATAAGAAAAATAATAGATAAAAAATAAGTTCCTTTTTTTAAGTTTTTTTTCATAGACTTAGGTTAAATTAACTACACTTTTTCTTTATTAAAAGTAAAGTTATATTGTTTTAATTGCAATTAAATGTTTTTAAATAAAAGTTTATTAGTTGATAAAAAATAAAACGAGTATAAGAAGCTAATCTTATACTCGTTTTATTAAAATATTATTTTAAAAATTATTCTATTTTTCAAATAAAACAACTGTTTCTATATGTGCAGTATGTGGAAATTGATCTACTAAGCTTATTTTTTTAATAGCATAACCAGCTTCCATTAATTGTTCTGTATCTCTTGCTTGTGTTGCAGGATTACAAGAAACATATACCATTCTATCAGCATTTAAATTAATGATTTTATTTAGTGTTTTTGGAGCTATACCTGCACGAGCAGGATCTAAAATAATCGTTCTGATTTTATTTTTAAACTCAGGATGTTCGGTTAAAAATTTTCCAACATCGGCAGCATAAAAATCTAAACCTTTAATATTATTTCTTTTTGCATTTTCTTTTGCATCTTCAATAGCAGATTTTACAATATCTACACCAACAATTTTAGTATTATTAGCTTTGGATGCAATAATTTGTCCTATTGTTCCTGTACCGCAAAATAAATCCATAACAACAGTATTATCTACAGCTTCTTTGTTTTCTAGTGTATATTCAGCTACTTTTGAGTATAGTTTTTCAGCACATTTAGGATTTGTTTGAAAGAAACTTTTAATACTAATTTCAAAATTTAACCCTAAAAGTTCTTCTACAATTTTATCGTTTCCATGAATTAAGTCTATACTTCCAGTAGTTGCAATAGTTCTATCACCAACTTCATCATTAATAGTATGTAAAAATCCAGCAACTCTATCGCCAAATAAACCTACTAAAAAGTTTGCAAACTTATTTAAATCGAATTTTGGTAAATCAGGAGAAGTTGTAACTAAATTAAATAAAAACTGATTTGTTTTGTATGATTTTCGTACTACAAAAAAACGAAAGAAACCTTCTCTTTTTGGTCCGTGCCAAGGAGTTAAACCAGTAGCTTCACAATATTCTTTGATTTTAATTAAGTTATCTTCGAATTGCTTGTCAAATAAACCACTATCTTTATTTAAATTATCACCACACCACCAAGTTCCGCGTCTTTTAAAACCTAAGGTAAATTCATCTACATCTGTTTTTAACTCGTGATTATAACCAATAGCAGAAAAACCATATTCCATTTTATTTCTATAATGGTAATCATTTGGTGAGTCTACAAATTCGTCAAATAAATCTTCAATGTTTTCTACTTTACCAATACGCTTGAACAATGACATAGTACTTTCGTATTTGTACTCGTGTTGTTTAGCAACAGGAAGTTTAATATAAGGAGCACCGGCTATTTCTTGAAAAGAGATTTCAGTTTCATCTTCAGATGGCTCTAAAACTTCAAATAGTTTACATTCAGCGTATTTTTTACTTGTTTTTTTAACCTGTGCTTTTACCAATTGTCCTGGTAAAGTATTAGGTACAAAAACAACGAATTCTCCATGTTCGTTTCTTATACGAGCAATTCCTTTTCCGCCAAAGGCGTAATCTTCTATTTTAAGCTCTAAAACTTCTCCTCTTTTTACAAACTTGTTACGTTCTCTACGTGGCATTCATTATAATTTAGAACGCAAAATTAGGAAAAGATATCTTTAAAGAACACAAAAAAAATATTATTTGAAATTTATAAGCGTACTTTTAAATAAAAATGAACCTTTTATAAAAATAGGCGTCTATATATTGAAGTTAATTTAGAAAAACTTGAAAAATTTATCTGATACAGATTTAATTATTGAATATCAATCAGGAAATAAAAAAGCATTTCCTTTTTTGGTAGAAAGGTGGCATGTTCAATTTTGTAAGCTTGCTAATTGGTATGTAAAAGATGCAACTATATCTAAAGATATTGCTCAGGAAAGTTGGGCGGTTATATTAAAAAAGCTAGATGATTTAAAAGAACCAGATAAGTTTAAGAGTTGGGCAATTAGTATTGTAAATAGAAAAGCAATAGACTGGTTAAGGAGCAGTAAAAGAAGAAAGCATAATATAGATAAGTACAAAAATGAACATGTTTTTGAAAATATTGAGCAAACAGAAAAGGATGATAGATCAAAAATGAATGATTTGTTAAAAAAAGAAATAGCAAAATTATCAGATAATCAAAAAACAATAATTACGCTTTTTTATCTAGAAGATTATTCCTTAAAAGAAATAAGCGAGTTCTTAAAAATATCTTGTGGAACGGTTAAATCGAGACTTTTTCATGCAAGAGAAAAATTAAAAAAAACATTAAAAAATAGAAATAATGAGAAATGATATAGAGGAAATAGATAAATTGATAAAAGAAACCTTAACAAAAGAAGAAGCAAAATTTTATGAAGATTTGGATGAGCAAAATATGCTTGAAATGATTCTAGGAATCTTTAAAGGAAAAAATAAATGGCTGATGTATTTAATGAATTTAATGACCATTATTTTCTTTGGTTTTTTTATTTATTGTGTGGTTAATTTTTTTAAAACTAATGAAAATGAATTAAAAGAGTTGATTAAGTGGGCGAGTGGTGCTATTATTTTTCTAGTATCAGTTAGTATGTTAAAAATTTTTGGTTGGATGCAAATGGATAAAAATGCTATTATTAGAGCGTTAAAAAGACAAGAGTTATTGTTTCTTTTTAAAAATGATAAATAAAAAAAGCACCAAAAAGGTGCTTTTTAAATGAGCGTGAAGGGGGAATTATTATTTGTTAAATTTCTCTAAGATTTTTGCCATTTGTTTACCAGCAGCTTCACGACCACCTAATCCAAAAGATAATACTACCGTTAATGCAACAGCACCTAAAGTAATACCAAAGGCAAGGTTAATAATATCGTCTGCAATACCCATTCTACGTAAACCTATTGCTAAAAATATAGCTAAAACGGCTACCTTTATAATATTACCAACAAAAATATTATCATCAGATTTTAAGAAGTTTTTAGAAGCTACATTAGCAATCCAATTACCAATCGCTAAAATTACCAATCCAAATAATACGTTACCACCTAATTCAACAATGGTATTCATTATTTCAGAAAGTTTTGTAAATTCTAATTTATCAATAGCTGTCATTAATCCAAATAAAACAATAAAAGCATAAGCAATATTAGCTATTAAGCTTTCAATATTAGTTTTACCAACCAAAGAAGTTAAACCAGCTTTATTTAATACTTCGTTTAAATTTAAACTATTTAATAATTCTTTTAAAAGACCAGTTAAAAAACGTCCACCAATTACGGTTACAATCATAATTAAAGAAGCAACCAACACTTTAGGAATAGCTTCAAAAAAGCTTTGTAGCATATCTGTAGCAGGTTCAGAAATAGAATTGATATTTAAAATATTTAATGCAGAAATTAATAATGGAATAAAGATGAATATAAAAACAACTTTTTTAAGAATGTCTACAATATTAATATTTTCTGGAAGTTGCAGTTTTGGTGCGAATTTTTTAATTGTATCTCCAGATAACCCAACTAATTCAGAGACTATTGTAGCTAACATGTAGCCAATATAACCTACTAAACCAGCACCAACAATATTTGGTATAAAATCGGTAAAGCCATTTAATAATTCTTTTACGGGTTCTAAAACACTTGTTAAGCCTAATTTATCTAAGGCTAACATAAAAACAAAAATCATAATTAAATAATAAACAAGTTTAGCAATAAGATCTCCCAAACTAACTTTTTTAGTGTTTGTAGGGTTGTCTATACCTGCTTTAGAAATTACTTTTTTTATTAGTTTTTTTATTAAACCAGCAACAAACCATCCGATGATTATGATGATAATTGCTCCAATTGGCTTTCCAAAAGAGCCTGTTAAATTGTTATACACTTGTAATATTTCATCCATAGTTATTCGATTTTTCGATTATATACTATTTGACACGATAAACTTTAACAAGTCACTAATAGTTTTAAGTTTTTTTTAAGAAAAGAATATTTTAAATGAAATTAAAAAGAAGTATCAAATGTTTTTAAGGATGCTATATATTTAATAAATTGCAGTCCTCAAGGATGATTTCTCTCCCACGCTGAATTTTCGATTCTTCGGAAGGATAAAGGTAGAGTAGGAATGGTTATTTTTTTAATTATAAAGTATTACAAAATGGCTGTTTTAGACCAATTAACTTCGCAACAAGCGATAGATTTAGAAAACAAGTACGGAGCACATAATTACCATCCACTTCCTGTGGTTTTAAGTAAAGGAGAAGGTGTTTATGTGTGGGATGTTGAAGGAAAAAAATATTATGATTTTTTATCGGCATATTCGGCAGTAAATCAAGGACATTGTCATCCTAAAATTGTGGATGCAATGACGCAACAAGCAAAAACATTATCATTAACTTCAAGAGCATTTTATAATGACATGTTAGGAAGGTATGAGAAGTTTGCAACTGAGTTTTTTGGTTTTGATAAATTATTACCAATGAATACTGGAGCAGAAGCTGTAGAAACTGCTTTAAAAATTTGTAGAAAATGGGCTTATGAAGTAAAAGGAATAGAAGAGAATAAAGCAGAAATAATTGTTTGTGAAAACAATTTTCATGGTAGAACAACTACTATTATCTCTTTTTCTAATGATCCTGTAGCACGTAAAAATTTTGGTCCATATACAAACGGATTTATTAAAATAGAATATGATAATTTAAAAGCTTTAGAAGAAGCTTTAGAGCGTAACAAAAATGTAGCAGGATTTTTAGTTGAGCCAATACAAGGTGAAGCTGGAGTTTATGTTCCTTCTGAAGGGTATTTAGCTACAGCAAAGGCTTTGTGTAAAAAACATAATGTTTTATTTATTGCTGATGAAGTACAAACAGGTATTGCTCGTACAGGTCGTTTATTAGCTGTAGATCATGAAAATGTAAAGCCAGATGTTTTAATCTTAGGAAAAGCATTATCAGGTGGAGCTTACCCAGTATCTGCCGTTTTAGCAAATGATGCTATTATGAATGTTATTCATCCAGGAAATCACGGGTCTACTTATGGAGGTAATCCAATAGCTTCTGCAGTAGCTATTGCAGCTTTAGAAGTAGTAGTTGACGAAAAATTAGCAGAAAACTCTGAAAAATTAGGTCAGATTTTTAGAAGCGAGTTAACGGAGTTTGCTAAAACAAATGATTTAATAACATTGGTTAGAGGTAAAGGCTTGTTAAATGCAATTGTTATTAATGATAATGAAGAAAGCGAAACAGCTTGGAATATTTGTTTAAAACTTCGTGATAACGGATTGTTAGCAAAACCAACTCATGGAAATATTATTCGTTTTGCACCTCCTTTGGTAATGAATAAAGAACAATTACACGATTGTATTTCTATAATAAAGAAAACAATAATTGAATACAGTGTATAAATAAAAAAGGAGCAATTTAAAATTGCTCCTTTTTTATTTTATTGATTTTCGTATTGTTCCATCATTATTCTAGATTGTTCCATCAACTCATTCCAACCAATGGTATAAATGCTATATATAGTATAGACTAAATATAAAACGTTTATAATTAAAACAATTAAAGCAATTATTTTACCAGTATATATATTGTCTTGATTACTATATTTAACATCACCTATATAACATTTCTTTAATTCAGAATTCGCAAGTATAAAAGCTATTCCTGAAGGAATAAAACCAATTCCAGTACAACAGCATAAAGGCAAACCTACGATTGCTAAAATAAAAATTAAGACTTCGTATTGTAATTTTTCTTGAAACATAAATTATAGTATTTTTAAAATAAAGTTGCCAACGATTAATATTAAATTGATGGCAAATAATAAACGGATTATAAGAGTAGAGTTTTTAAAATTAAATTTTAAGTTTAAAAAGATAAAAATCACTAAAAATAATAAAGAATATATTGCAGGATACATTTTAAAAGCTGCAAAAAAATCACCTTTTAGTAATAAAATAATAGAACGTTGCATTCCACATCCAAAACAATCCATTCCAAATAGTTTTTTATTAATGCAAGGCAACATATAATCTTCTAAACTTAAAAGCATAGTTTTTATTTAAATAAATCCATTCCTGGAATATTTGGCATACCGTTTTTAGCAGCAGCAGCCATTTCTTGTTCGTTAATTTCTCCAGCCCTTTTTAAAGCTTTGTTTAAGGTAAGAATTAAGTAATCTTCTAGCTCTTCAGCATCGTTAAGTAAACTATCGTCTATTGAAATAGCTTTAATGTCTCTGTTTGCTGTAAGTGTAACTTTAAGTTTATTATCGTTACTGTTTTCATCTATTAAAACAGTATTTAAACGTTTTTTTGTTTCTTCAACTTCTTGTTTTGCTTGTTTAAGCTTATCCATCATTCCTGATAAATCTCCAAACATATTTTTATTTTTTTAGTTTGAAGGCAAATCTAAGGTTTTTAACTAAATGATTGTTTATCTTCTTATTTAAAAAATAGATAAAAGAAACAAATTAAAAACCTCATAACTAATTAAAAGTTATGAGATTTAAAATATTTAATATAAATAATTGAGAATATTATTTTTTAAATTCTGTAGCAGGTAATATCTTACCAATACATTCTCCAAAACCAATACGTATCTCATCATTTTTAGCGTAACCACGCATAATTATAGTATCATTATCATCTATAAATTTACGTTCTCCACCATCGTTTAATTTTAAAGGGTTTTGTCCTCGCCATGTTAATTCTAGCATAGAACCAAAACTATCTTTTGTTGGACCAGATATTGTACCACTTCCCATCATATCTCCAGATTCAATAGGGCAACCATTTACTGTATGATGTGCTAATTGTTGCGCCATGGTCCAATACATATATTTAAAATTAGAATTACAAACAACAGTTTCTTCTTTATCTTCTGGCATTATAGCCATTTGTAAATTAATATCAAAACTATGTTTGCCTGCTTGTTGTAAATAAGGTAAAGGTTTAGGTTCTTGTTTAGGGTTGTTAACTCTAAAAGGTTCTAAAGCGTCTAATGTTACAATCCAAGGCGAAATTGTTGAAGCAAAGTTTTTTCCTAAAAAAGGACCTAAAGGAACATATTCCCATGCTTGAATGTCTCTTGCAGACCAATCATTAAATAAAACCAAACCAAAAATAGAATCTTCAGCTTCTTCAATAGGAATTCTATCACCTAAATCATTAGCAACTGTAGTTATAAAAGCCATTTCGAGTTCAAAGTCTAATGCTTTAGATGGACCAAAACCAGGTGTATTTGTGCCTTCTGCAGGTTTTGTTTGTCCAATTGGTCTTCTTATAGGAGTTCCAGAAGGAACAATAGAAGAACTTCTTCCATGATAACCAATTGGAATATGTAACCAGTTTGGCAATAACGCATTTTCTGGATCTCTAAACAAAGAACCTACATTTGTGGCGTGTTCTTTACTAGCATAAAAATCGGTATAATCACCAACACTAACAGGTAAAAGCATTTCTACTTCTTCCATTCTAAAAATTATTTTATCCTTATGTTCAGCGCTATCTCTTAGTTGACCATTAGTAACATCAAAAATATCAGCAATTCTATTACGAACTAAACGCCATGTTTTACGTCCATCTGCAATAAAATCATTTAATGTGTCTTGTAAAAAAATATCATCAGTTAAAGGAATTCCATCAAAATATCCTAGTTGATGTAATGCTCCTAAATCAATGGCGTAATCACCTATACGTGTACCAATTGTAATTATATCATCACGAGTTAAAAATACTCCAAAAGGAATGTTTTGGATAGGGAAATCTGAGTTTGGTGTAATTTTTAACCAAGATTTTCTATTTGGATTATTTGCTGTTATTTTCATTTTTTTATTTTTATAAAATCTATGTGATTTAGTTTTCTCAACGAGGTTAAATTTAAAAAGAAAGTGTTGAACTAAAAAATAAAAAAAAGAGAAAAATGTAATTTATAACCTGTTTATTTTATTTGTTTTTGAAAAAAAACAAATAAAGATCTAGTAAATTATTAAATCTTTATTTGTAATATAAAGTGAATGTTATTTTATTATTAATTTTTATTAATCACATTTCCAGAACCTACAGATTTGGTGTCAATAAATTCAGGAGAACCTTTGTAGTAAATACTTCCAGAACCTACTACACTTGCTTTAATTTTATTAGAAACATTAATTTGTACATTACCTGAACCAGCAATACTAGCTTTTAGTTCTTCTGTTTTTAAAGAGTAAGCTTTAATATTACCTGAACCAGCAATAGAACAATTCATGTTTTGTGTATTACCAGCTAATTTAATACTACCAGAGCCACCAATAGAAGTTTTAATGGTAGAAGTATTAACATCTGCTTTTATATTACCTGAACCACCTATACTTAAAGATAATTTTTCTGTAGAAATTCTTTTCATAACACTTACATTTCCAGAGCCACCTAAACTTATACTTTTCAGGTTTTTAAAACCAATATTAATAACTAATTTTTCGGTTGTTCTAATATTATAATTTTTTTTAAACTTAACTTTTAAGTTACCATTTTGTACTTCTGTAATTATATATGGTATTAAATTTTCTTCACCTTTTATAGTTATTCGACCTTCTTTGTCATCAACTAGGTTAACATCAAAAGATCCTCCTACACTTACTTCGTTAAAACTATTAACAGTACGTATTTTAGTGATTACATTTCCATTTCCTTTTACCTTTTTAGAACCGTTCCACCAATTTTGAGATTGAACAGAAAAACTAAGAAGGATAACTAATGTTGTGATAATTGTTTTTTTCATTTTTTTTAAAATTATAGTTGGTTTTATATCAAATTGTATATTTTTATCAGGTTAACTTAAGTTTATGCCCAAAAAGTTTGATTTTTACTTTTTATTATTTTGCACATCATCATTAGCTTCACTTTTTTTTATAGATGAAGGTTATGGTGTTTTAGAGTTAGGTTTTAAGTTAACATCGATAATTTCTCTTTTGTTTTTTTATCTAACAAAGACAAAAAGAATTAATGTTTGGTATATTTTAATCCTGATTTTTTCTTGTTTTTATACTTTCTTTTTGGTTTATGATGTTGAATTTTTAGCTTTAGGAACTTTTTTAATGATTGTAAATAGAGCTATTTATGTTATTATAGCTCAACAACTAATGGTAAAAGTTAACCGTAAAAAACTAATTTTATATCTTTTAACTTTTCTTATTCCTGTAGCTGTTATTTTTCCTCAATTAAAATCTCATTTAAAAGGATTATCCTATCCAATTTTGGCAATAGGGTTGTTATCAGCATTAATGTGTTCATTAGCATTTGCAAACTATTTAAAGAAAATGAACACTCAAAATAAATTTTTTCTTTTAGGTTTATTGTTATTAGTTATAGCAGACATATTAATTACATTTAATAAGTTTATTGATTATAAATTCTATTATGTGATTATTTATACCTCTATTTATTATTTAGCCCGTTACTTAATTTGTAAAGCTATGATTGTTGAAAAAGACTAATCGTTTGTTTTTATTGTAACACCGCCATAGTTAGAATTTATATTTATAGTTGAGTATGTTTCTTCGTTTCCAAATACACCTTCATATAAACCTGATGTTGTTTTTTTAATACTTTTGTGCATTATTGTTTTGTCTTCTGGATAACGCAAACCTGCATATTTTAAACTCATTGAAAATTTAAAATTATTATTTTCTTTTGTCCCAATTTTTATACCTGAATAATTAGCATTTATAGTAATGTTTTCAAAACCTTTTACAACATTGTTAATTCGTATACCAGCATAATCAGTATTTACATCTAAACTTTTGTAAATGTTATCAAAACGCATACTAGCATAATCAGAATTACCAGAAACATGATCAGCGTTTTTAACACTTACAGAACCATAATCACTACTAAAAGAAAGATTATTTATTGTTCCTATTTTTAATGTAGTATAGTCAAGACTAGATTTTAAATTTTCTGCTTTTTCAATAGAAATTTTAGAATAATCAGCATTTACAGTACCATTTTTCATATAATTTACAGATGATCCACCGCAATATTGTAGTTTTATATAGTTAGAGTTATTTGACAAGCTTTCAATGTTAATATTTCCGTAATTACAAATAATGTTACTTTTTCCTTCTAATTCATCTAGTTCAATTTCACCATATTTGTTAAGTAAATCAACATTGTTAGTTTTTGGCATTTTTATAGTGTAATTAATCTGAAAAGAAGTTTTGTCACTGTTACCCCACCATGACCAATTTGATTTTTCTTTTGTTATACGTGTACGAGCTTCAATTAAGTTTTTACTTGCTTCAAAATCAACTTTAATACCATTTAGTTTGTCATTAACCTGGCTAAGGTCGTTTCCTTTAACTGTAATTTTAATATTTATTTCAATAGTGTTTTTATCCCAAGTTGTTATATTAATATTACCATATTTGTTACTAACGTATAAAGTTGCATTTTGGCTAACATCATATGATTTATTAATTGATTTACTTTTTTCGTGTTTTTTTATAACATTGCCAAAACTTAAAAGAGGCAATAATAAAAATAATATGAGAGTGCTATATAATTTCATTATAATTGGTGTTAAATGTATCGGGGTTATTTAAAGAGTTTAATTGTGTCAACAGTTTTTCTAAAATTTCTAATCTTTTTTGGTAATTAAAAATCATATTCTGAATACTATGAAGTTCATTACCGTTTTTTTCAATTATTTCGTCTTTTAGTGTTTTAAAATTATCTTCTAAATCTTCAATTTGATCTAAAGCATCTTCAATAATACTTTCAGTTTCAATAGTTCTAAATTTTTCAATTTCTTTTAATTCTTGATTTATAGTTGTAACAAAAAAACTTTCAGCTTCAGCAACTTTAGGTGATATAGAGGCTAAGCCATTGTTTTTGTTTTGATAACTGTTTCCTAAATAAAAACCAATCATTAATACAAAAGAAGCAGCAATACTCATCCATTTCCAAGATGTTTTTTTCTTTTTTGAATTTGTTTGTCCAAGTTTATTAAGAAAACGTGTTTCATGACCTTCATTTGGTTCATCAATATCAAAATCAATATTTTTGAAAAAGTCATCTAATTCATCATTCATATGATATTTGTTTTTTTTGGTTTACAAGAATTACTTGTTTTAATTTCTTTTTAGCTCTAAATATTGTTGTACGTACATTTTCATTTGTATAGTTTAATATTTCAGCTATTTCTTCATAATCATAACCCTCAATTAAATTTAGTGTTAAAATTACCCGATAGTTTTCTTTTAGCGTGTTTAAATAATTTAAAATAATGTTCGGTTTTAAATTGGTTTTATTTAAAGTTGTTTCTTCTTGTTCAACTTCATCTTTTACAATAGATAACTTTACTTCATTATATCTATTATTTTTTTTCAGTTGTGTTAAACTTTTATTTACAACAATTGCTTTTAACCATGCACCAAAAGTTACTTCTCCTTTAAAGGAATCTAGTTTTGTAAAAGCAGTTAAAAAAGCTTCTTGCATGATGTCTTCAGCCTCAAATTCATCTCTTACAATTCTGTGAGCTACATTATACATCGCTTTGTAATAGCTCTTATACACTTCCATTTGTGCAGTACTATCCTTTTTTTTACAGCGTTTAATTAGTTGGTTGATATGTTCGTTTTTTGGTTTCAATAAAACTTATATACTAGAAAGACTAAGCAATTATTTTAATGTTACACTTTTTTATTTTTTTATAAAAAAATAAGTTAAGTTTTTTTTAGTTTAACTGTGTGTAATTTATAATATATTTGAAGAATGTGTTTTTTTTGCTGTTTTTTGAAAGTTAAAATTAACATAGTATAATAAATAATGCTTTTTTTATAAATTATAAGCAAAGAAAATAAACAATTTAAAATATCTAGTATATTTGGCATAATGATTGAAGAAGTAAAAATCATAGAGTGTCCACGTGATGCAATGCAAGGAATAAAAAGTCATTTTATTTCAACAGACGATAAAGTGAAGTATATTAATGCATTACTAAATGTAGGTTTTGATACTATTGATTTTGGAAGTTTTGTTTCTCCAAAAGCTATACCTCAAATGAGAGACACAGTTGATGTTTTAAATAGATTAGATTTATCATCAACAAAAAGTAAATTATTAGCAATAGTAGCTAATGTTAGGGGAGCAAATGATGCTTGTCAGTTTAAACAAATAGATTATTTGGGATATCCATTTTCTATATCAGAAAATTTCCAAATGAGAAATACTCATAAAACAATAACAGAATCTGTGGATGTTTTAAAAGAGATTTTAACTATTGCGAATAGACATAACAAAGAAGTAGTAGCGTATTTGTCTATGGGATTTGGAAATCCTTATGGAGATCCTTGGAATGTTGATATAGTAGGCGATTGGGTACAAAAACTTGCAAAGATGGGCGTTAAAATCGTATCTTTGTCAGATACAGTGGGTAGCTCAACACCAGAGGTGATTAATTATTTGTTTTCTAATTTAATTAAAGACTACCCGCAAATAGAGTTTGGAGCACATTTACATACAACTCCATCTACTTGGCATGAGAAAGTAGATAGTGCTTTTAAAGCAGGTTGTATGAGGTTTGATGGAGCTATAAAAGGATACGGTGGCTGTCCAATGGCAAAAGATGATTTAACAGGTAATATGCCAACAGAAAAATTATTGTCGTATTTTACAACCCAAAAAGTAGCTACAAATATTAAACCTTTAAGTTTTGAAAGTGCATATAATAAAGCATTAGAAGTATTTTAAATATGAATGTAAAGTTTTTTATAATTTTTTTATTTGGTTCGGTTTTTTATCACAACCCCCCTGTGGATGTTGAGGATGAAAATCTTGGCATGTGGAAGATAGAAAATGGAATTCTTATTGAAGATAAAACAGACAAAACTAATTTAGCTTTATCTAACTGGAATATATTTTATAATATTTTTCCAAAAAGATTAACTCAAAAGTATATTAAAAGATTAGTTTTAATATCTGATGGAGTTGATGAAAAAACAGGAGCTTTAGGTGCTTTAAATAAAAATAATACAGAATGGCAGTTGGTTTTAGATCCTGCTGATGTTGATTTTAGTTCAAAAAATAAAGAGCGTATTCATCAATCTATATATACGTTGGTACATGAATTTGGTCATTTGTTAACATTGAATAACACCCAAATAAAACCAACAATTAAGAAAGAGGTTGAAAGAAATGAGCCTTATTTAACTATTGAAGGACAGGCTTTAAAAAATAGTTATATAAACTTATTTGTTGTTCGTTTTTGGAATGGTAGCTTATTAAATGAGTGGGATTATATTCAAAAGAAATATTGTTTTACAGAACAAAAAAGCTGCTTAGAGAAATTATATGGTTTATATGAAGAAAACTATACAGATTTTATAACGGATTATGCTGCAGAAAGCCCAGAAGAAGATATTGTTGAAAGCTGGACAGCTTTTGTTCTACATGAGAAAATACGTAAACCAGAAACGGTAGCTGAACAAAAAATGAATTTTTTCTACCAATTTCCAGAATTGGTTACCTACAGAAAAATTATAAGAAAGAACATCCGTAAATACCAGAGATAAGGTTCTTTAAAATCTTGAAAATAAACCTATGAAATTATTAAAATTAGGACTTTACATCACTTGTTTAGTTTTTATATTCTCTTGTGCATCTAGTGTAAAAACAAGAAGTTATAAAGCTCCAAAAAAAGAATATTTCTTTAAAGAAAAACCAAACAATTTTTATTTTACAATTCTACAATTAAATGATGTTTACGAAATAGCACCAGTACAAGGAGGAAAGTATGGTGGTATGGCAAGAGTAGAGACAATACGACAAGAATTGTTAAAAGAAAACCCAAATACATATACTGTTTTGGCAGGAGATTTTTTAAATCCATCTTTATTGGGCACAATGAAAGTTGATGGAGAAAGAGTAAAAGGAAAACAAATGGTAGAAGTTATGAATGCCATGAATTTTGATTTGGTAGCTTTTGGAAATCATGAATTTGATATAAGTTATAATCAATTACAAGATAGATTAAACGAAAGTAATTTTGAATGGCTATCTTCTAATGTACTTCACAATCAAAATGGAAAAAGACATTATTTTCATAAAGTAATTAATGGAAAAAAGGTACCAGTTAACGATTCTTTTATTCAAGAAGTTTACATGAATGGAAAATCTATTAAAGTAGGTTTTATTAGTGCTTGTATACCTTCTAATCCTAAAAATTATGTTACTTATGGTGACATATATGCAGAATCAGAAAGATCTTATAATGAAGTTAAAGGTAAGGTTGATGTTGTTTTAGGTTTAACTCATTTAGCTATAGAGCAGGATATTGAGTTAGCTAAGAAGTTTCAGGATATCCCTTTAATTATGGGAGGTCATGAACATACGCACAACTATTTAGATATAGGGAAAGTAAAAATAGCAAAAGCAGATGCAAATGCAAAAAGTGTTTATATACACAGATTTGAATTTGATCCAATAACCAAACAAACAACTGTTAAGTCGGAATTAAAAGAGATTAATAACAAAATCAAGCCAAATGCAGAAGTCTTAGTTATTGTAAACAAATGGCAGAAGATTTTGAAGCAGAAAATTAAAGAAGTTATAGATAATCCAGATGAAATTATTTTTAATGCTAAAATACCTTTAGAAGCACGAGATACTCCAGTTAGATCTCAACAAACAAATATGGGAGCTGTAATTACAGGTGCTATGAGTTATGCATACAAAGATGTGGAATGTTCAATTGTAAATGGAGGATCAATACGTATAGATGATGTTTTGTCTGGTGAAATTGATGCTGTAGATATATTTAGAGTTTTACCTTATGGAGGATCTATTTTAAAAGTAGAATTAAAAGGTAGTTTGCTTGCAAAAGTTTTAGAGTATGGAAAAAAAGCAGCGGGAACAGGAGCTTATTTACAGCATAATAACGTAAAACAAATAGAAGCTAAATGGTACGTTAAAAATAAAATTATAGATGACAATAAAACTTATAGAATTGCAATAAGTGATTATTTAATAAAAGGTTTTGATATTCCTTTTTTCAAAAAGAGTAATCCAGGAATATTAAGTGCGTATGAACCAAAAGATAATGAATTAGCTTCAGATATTAGAAAAGCAGTTGTAGAGTATCTTAAAAGAGATCTTTATTAATTGAATAAAATAAAAACATTTGATTAATTGGTTATTTTTTAAGTTAATATTTATTTTTTAGCCTGAAAAAGTATTAAATATCCAAAACCCTATTTTTATTTAAAATAAATCCAAATAAAATTTGTCAAATACTTTTTCATTTCTATTTTTGTTAAAAATTTATTAAAATTAAATCTAAATAAAAATGAAAAGATTTTTCATATCAGCATTTACTATTTCTTCTTTAGTATTTGTATCGTGTTCTAGTGATTCTACTGTAGATGATTCAGTTACTGCTCCTGAAACATATACTTTTTTAAGAGAAGGAGAAACTAGTGTTAGTTTTTCAGGACAAACAACTCGTATAGCAATGGCAGAAGAATTAATTGATGCTTTGAATGATAATTCATATACAGAAGAGCAGATTGATGGTATGTTTACAAATACGGGATCGTATTTTTCAGATGCCGATTTAAATTCATCTACTAAAGTCATTAGAAGTAAGGTAGCAGCTTCAACAGATTTCTTTTCAGCAAATACTACAGATGCTACAGTTATAAAAGAAGAGTTTGACTCATGGATTGCTGAACAAGTAGCAGATGTTTATACAAGTTATGACGTATCAGCAGAAGCTGGAGTTGCAGGACAATTGCAAGAAGCAGGAGGAGGATCTATTAGATATATAAATGGTAAAGGAGTTGAGTTGAATCAAATTTTTGCTAAAGGTTTAATAGGTGGTTTAATGGTAGATCAAATGTTGAATAATTATTTAGGAACTACGGTTTTAGATGGGACGTCTAATGAAAATGTTCAAGATAATGATGAGGATACTTTAGAAGATGATGCTAATTATACAACAATGGAACATAAATGGGATGAAGCTTATGGTTATTTATATGGAGCGGAAACAGCACCAGCTGTTCCTGTTTTAGGAGCTGATAGTTTTTTAAATAAATATTTAAGTAGAGTAGCTGATGATTCAGATTTTGCTACAATTGCACAAGATATTTACGATGCATTTAAATTAGGTAGAGCTGCTATTGTTGCAAAAGATTATAACGTTAGAAATGAACAAGCAGAAATTATTAGAGAAAAAATATCAGAAGTAGTTGGTGTAAGAGCTGTTTATTATTTACAAGCAGGTAAAGACTTATTATCTTCAGATAAAGCTTCTGCTTTTCATGATCTTTCTGAAGGATTAGGTTTTGTATACAGTTTACAGTTTACACGTCAACCTAATTCAACTGAGCCTTATTTTACAAAAACAGAAGTGGATGGTTTCTTGTCTGATTTATTAGATACAGGAAATGGTTTGTGGGAAACTACAACAGAGGATACTTTAGATACTATATCTACTGCAATTGCAGCTAAGTTTAACTTTACTGTTGAAGAAGCAGCTAATTAAACTTCATAAAATTTGAAATTTTAAAAGTAGCTTTTTTAAGCTACTTTTTTTTATATTTGCAACTCTTATTTAGAATAAATAGAAATAATTATGTTAAAAAAGTTAACCTTAATACTTGCAGTAATAGCCTTAATTTACGCTTGTGGAGGAAGTAGTGGTGGAGAAGGACCAGTAGATGTAACGGATAATTTTGATAGAGCGGCAATGCTAGTACATCTAGCTGATGATATAATTATACCAGCTTTTGAAGATTTTGAAAGTAAAGTGGTAGCATTAGAAACTGCAACGAATAATTTTACAACAACAACTACAGAAACAAATTTAGTTGCTGTACAAACAGCTTGGTTAAATGCATATAAAACATGGCAATATGTTGAAATGTTTAATATTGGTGAGGCAGAAAACTTACAATTTGTAAACTTTATCAATATATATCCAGTAACTGTTACTGATATTGAAACAAATATTACAAATGGTTCTTATGATTTAGATCACCCTAATAATCATGATGCACAAGGTTTTCCTGCTTTAGATTATTTATTATATGGTGTCGGTTCTGATAATACAGCCGTTTTAGAAAAATATACAACAGATACAAATGCTTCTGGTTATAAAACATATATAACTGATATTGTTACAAAAATTAAAAGTGTTACTTCTGCCATTGTAAACGATTGGAATGGTACTTATAGAGCTTCTTTTGTAAGTAACTCAGGTAATACAGCCACAAGTTCTATAAATAAACTTATAAATGATTATATTTTTTATTTTGAAAAAGGATTAAGAGCTAACAAAATAGGAATTCCAGCAGGAGTTTTTTCTACAGATGCATTGCCTGAAAAAGTAGAAGGTTTTTATAATCAAGACGTTTCTAAAGAGTTAGCTATAGAAGCATTAGATGCTGTTGAAGGTTTTTTTAATGGTAAAAACTACAATAGTACTACAGAAGAACTAGGACTTAAAGCATACTTAACATATTTAGAAAACGATGATTTAGTAACTTCAATAACCAATCAAATAACGGTTGCAAGAACTAATTTAAACGATTTAGACATTAATTTTTATAACCAAGTGGTTAGTGATAATACAAAAATGACTAAGACTTATGATGAGTTACAAAGAGTTGTAGCGTTTTTTAAATCTGATATGTTACAAGCATTAAATATTAGTGTTGATTATGTTGATGCTGATGGAGATTAATAAACTCAAATCAAATAAAATTAAAAACTGTCTAGAATTTTAGACAGTTTTTTTGTAAATAAATGTTATTAAAATATTATTTATCAAAAGAAACAAACTCCGCTCCTTTGGCGGTTTTTCGTGTTTTATTTGGTGTAATGATGTTGTTAAGTATCATTCGTTTTTGTTATAATGGATGGATTGATCTTTTATATATTACGCCGAAATTCCATTTTAAATACTTTGGCTTTTCTTGGGTACAACCTTTAGGGAATTATACCTATTTACTTTTTATAATTAGTGGATTAGCTGCTGTTTTTGTTGCTTTAGGTTTTAAATATCGGATTGCTATTATTACATTCTTTTTAACATTTACTTATATTGAATTAATAGATAAAACGACTTATTTAAATCATTATTACTTTATAAGTGTATTAAGTTTTTTATTGATTTTTTTACCTGCTAATGCAAGGTTTTCTTTAGATGCATATTTTTCAAAAAAAGAGTATTTAAACATTCCTAAATGGACAACAGATAGTATAAAACTCCTTTTAGGAATTGTATACTTTTATGCTGGATTAGCAAAATTGAATTCCGATTGGTTGTTTAGAGCAATGCCTCTAAAAATTTGGTTGCCATCTAAATATGATCTTCCTTTAATTGGAAACACTTTAATGCAACAAGAATGGTTTCACTACGCAATGAGTTGGATTGGAATGTTATATGATTTAACAATTCCATTTTTATTATTGTATAAACGCACAAGAAAATTTGCTTTTGTAGCTGTAGTAGTATTTCATGTATTTACAAGAATATTATTTCCAATAGGTATGTTTCCTTATATAATGATTGTTTCTACATTAATCTTTTTTGAGGCAAGTTTTCATCAAAATATCATTCAATTTTTAAACAAAAAAATATTCTTTCGTTACAATAAGAGTGGAATTCAAAAAACGACTTCATTAAAAATATATAATAAAACAATTATAGGTATTTTAGCGCTGTTTTTAATAATTCAATTAGCATTACCATGGAGATATTTATGTTATCCGGGTGAATTATTTTGGACAGAACAAGGATATCGCTTTTCATGGAGAGTAATGTTAATGGAAAAAGCAGGTTATACAACATTTAAAATAGTAGACGGAAAGTCAAAAAAGTTTTTTTATGTAGATAATACCGACTTTTTAACACCGCTTCAAGAAAAACAAATGAGTTTTCAACCTGATTTTATTTTAGAATATGCACATTATTTAGGTGATCATTTTAAAAGTCAGGGACATAAAAATATAGAAGTTTACGCACAAAGTTACGTAGCTTTAAATGGACGATTAAGCACTGTTTATATTGATGATACAATAGATTTATATAAACAAAAAGAAAGTTTTAAACATAAAAATTGGGTTATCCCTTTTAATCATGAAATTAAAATTAAAGGATTATAAATTACTATTTCTTTTATGGATGGTAACATCATCTATACTAGCACAATATAACGTGTCTGGTTTCGTAAAAAATGAAAATAATACCCCACTAAATAAAGTAGAAATTTATGATGTTAATGGAGGTGTTTTAGCAATAACAAATACAAAAGGGTTTTACGATTTTACTACTTCTAAAAATGAAATAAATATTTATGTTTACGCTAGTAACTATCAATTAAAAGAGCAAAAAATTACACTTGATAAGGCCGTAAATACTATAAACTTTAAATTAGAATCTTTTTTAGAAGAACTTTCAGAAGTAGAAATAAAGTCACAACGAAAAAAAGTATTTGAACTTACGCGTTTAAAAGATGTTGTTGAAACTGCTATTTATGCGGGTAAAAAAACAGAAGTTGTTTTGTTAAGTGAATCTACAGCAAATTTAGCCTCTAATAATGCTCGTCAGATTTACAGTCAAATTGCTGGTTTAAATATTTACGAGAACGACGATGCGGGTTTACAATTAAATATTGGAGGAAGAGGTTTAGATCCAAATAGAACATCAAACTTTAATACGCGTCAAAATGGATATGATATTAGTGCCGATGTGCTTGGATATCCAGAAAGTTATTATTCTCCTCCAGCAGAAGCAATAGAGCAAATTCAAGTAGTTAGAGGTGCAGCTTCATTACAATACGGAACACAATTTGGAGGTTTGGTAAATTTTGTCTTCAGAAAACCAAATCCGAATAAAGAATTAGAAATTGTAACCAGAAATACAGTAGGTAGTAATGGTTTGTTTACCAACTTTACAAGTGTGAGTGGAACTAAAGATAAATTAAGTTACTACGCGTACTATAATTATAAAATGGGAGATGGTTTTAGACCAAACTCTGAATTTGAGTCTAAAAATGCTTTTTTACATTTAGGTTACGAGTTTAATGATAAAACCAAAGTAGCTGCAGAAGTAACGTATTTAACCTATTTAGCACAACAAGCAGGTGGATTAACAGATGATATGTTTAATGAAGACCCTTACCAGAGTAATAGATCACGTAATTGGTTTAAAATAGATTGGTTGTTGTATAATTTAAAATTTGCTCATAAATTTTCAGACAAAACAAATTTTACAGTTAATTTATTCGGATTAAATGCATCAAGAAAAGCAGTAGGGTTTAGAGGAAACCCTTTAGATCTAAATGCTAATCCAGTTTCAGAAGAAGATGATATAAATTCAGACGGAACTTTTTTCTATAATAGAGATGTAATTATTGGGGAATTTAATAATTGGGGAATAGAAACAAGGTTTTTAACAGAGTATAACTTTTTAAATAAAGAAGCTGTTTTTTTAATAGGAGCAAAGTATTACAATGCAAACAATTCTTCTGAACAAGGAGCAGGAAGTTTAAATTCAGATGCAGATTTTACGATACTAAATGAAGAATATCCTGATTACCCAAATGTTTCTACTTTTAAATATCCAAATAAAAATTTAGCGATTTTTGGTGAAAATATTTTTAGAATTAATGATAAATTATCATTTACACCTGGTTTTAGATTTGAAAATATAACAACAGAAAGTATAGGGTCTTATTTTGATAAAAATTATGATGGAGCGGACAATATTATAGGGTCAATAGAAATTGAAGATAATGGGAGTTTTAATCGTACTTTTGTTTTATTAGGAATAGGAACAAGTTATAAACCTACTGATTATATTGAGTTTTATGGTAATATCTCAGAAAATTATAGATCTGTAACGTTTAGTGATATAAGAACTGTAAATCCTAGTTTTATTATTGATGAAAATATTTCTGACGAAAATGGTTTTACTATAGATTTTGGATTTAGAGGAGATTATGAAGATATTATATCTTATGATGTTGGTTTTTTTAATGTAAATTATAATAATAGAATAGGAACGTATTTAGATGATCGAGCAAATAGAGTAAGAGCAAATATTGGAGATGCAATAGTTTATGGAGTTGAAAGTTATATTGAGTGGAATACTTTAAATTCATTTAATAATTTAGACAACGATTTTCTACTTAAATTAGGTGTTAATTTTGCATATATAAATTCAGAATATACAAATACATCTGTTAATAGTAGTGATATAGAAGTTGGAAATAAAGTTGAATTTATACCAGATTTGAATTTAAAAACTATTTTAAAATTTGGATATAAAAATTTCACTTCAAGTATTCAGTATTCATATTTGTCAGAACAATTTACAGACGCTGAGAATAGTAAATTACCAGATTCATCAGATATTAGATTCGGAACACTTGGACCAATACCAGCATATAGTGTTTTAGATTTCTCAGCATCTTATAAATACAAGTTCATGAAATTAGAAACAGGTGTAAATAATCTTTTAAACGAAGCTTATTTTACCAGAAGAGCAACAGGTTATCCTGGTCCAGGAATTATTCCTTCAGCACCAAGAACCTATTATGCTACTTTAGAATTTAAGTTTTAAAACAAGAAGTATTTGAATTTGTATAAATTTTTAGTTTTTATATTCATAATTATAATAGCAATAGTATTAGGTGCTGTTTATGGTATTATACATGATCAATTAACGTATACTATTTCAGAAGAATATTATACTAAGTTTAAATTTATCCAATTTAATTTAGAAAATTGGGGATTAGGTTCTAATATAGGAACAGATCAAAATCCAGAAATACAATTATATAGACCAAGGCTTGGAGCAGGTTTAGTAGGTTTATTAGCAACATGGTGGGTAGGTTTAATAATTGGTGTGGTTTTAGCCTTTTTTGGATTAATTCATAACACAGCTAAAGAAATGTTTATAGTAACATTTAAATCATTTTTATTAACTATTACAATTGCTTTTCTAACTGGTTTAGTTGGATTATTATACGGAAAACTATTTTTAACACCAACAAGACCAAATTGGTTTTTTCCTAAGGACTTAAATAATATAGATAACTTTATAATGGTTGGATCTATGCATAATTTTAGCTATTTAGGAGGTTTAATAGGTTTAGTAATCGCTATATTATATAGTATTAAGCAAAAAATAAAATTCAAACAACAAACAAGTCAATAACAAAAATAAATTTTACAGAATGAAACAAATTATTAGTCTTTTAGTAGTTGCTATTACAGTGTTTGCATGTAAACCAGCAACTAAAAAGGAAGAAGAGAAAAAAGAAGAAGTTGTAAATGTTTATACACATCGTCATTATAAAGCGGATCAAGAATTATTTGCGAAGTTTCAAGAAGAAACAGGAATTAAAGTAAATGTAGTAAATGCTAAAGCTGATGAATTAATTCAAAAAATGACTGTTGAAGGTGAGCAATCTCCTGCAGACGTTTTAATTACTGTAGATGCAGGTCGTTTAGTACGCGCAAAAAATAAAGGATTATTACAATCAGCAACCTCAGAATTTTTAGCAAAAACAATTCCTGCACATTTAAAAGATGCAGACAACAATTGGTTTGCCTTAACAAAAAGAGCTCGTGTTGTGGTATATAATCCAGAAAAAGTGAATGAAACAGACTTATCAAGTTATGAAGCGTTAACGGATTCAAAATGGAAAAACAGAATCTTAGTTCGTTCGTCAAGTAATATTTACAATCAATCTTTATTAGCGTCAATTATAGCGAATGACGGAGAAGCAATGGCAACAAAATGGGCAGAAGGTATTGTAGCAAATATGGCACGTTCACCTAAAGGAAATGATAGAGATCAAGTAAAAGCAGTTGTTGCAGAAGAAGGAGATATTGCTATTGTAAATACCTATTATATTGGTAAATTATTAACCTCTAAAAATCCAGATGAAGTAATTGCAGGAAAAGGAATTAAGGTGTTTTTTCCAAATCAAGAAGGAAGAGGAGCACATATAAATGTAAGTGGAGCAGGAGTTGCTAAATACGCACCAAATAAAGCAAATGCAATTAAATTTATTGAATTTTTAGCAAGTGCTGAATCTCAAAAGAAATTTGCATTATCTAATTTTGAATATCCTGTCAATAGAGATGTTGAAGCATCTGAGATTTTAAAGTCTTGGGGTAATTTTAAAGAAGATAAATTATCATTAACCAAATTAGGAGAAAATAATAAAAAAGCGGTTTTAACTTTTGATAAAGCGAGTTGGAAGTAATTAGCTTTTTAATCAAAAAATAAATTGTAATTTAGAAATGTAAAATATGTGTAAGTGGTGTTAAAAGAAAAAATATCAATAGAAAATTTTGAAGAAAAAAAATTCAAAATTAAGATGATTGAATCTGAACAGGATACAGAGGCTGCCTTTACACATTATTTACATAATCATAAGAATGGAGTTTCTGAATATTTTAAACCAGATGCCATAGAACACGTTAAAAATTTATTTAAATATAAATTTCCAGAAGAAAAGACATCAAATTCAATTGCTGAAGAAGCTTTACAATATTTAGTTTTTCAACAAGAAAATGTGCCTTTTCCAGCCCCTAAAAATCCTAAATTCAAATTCATTGATTTATTTGCAGGAATTGGAGGCTTTAGATTAGCTTTTCAAAACTTAAAAGGAAAATGTGTTTTTACCAGTGAATGGGATAAATATTCAAAACAAACTTATCAAGCTAATTTTGGAGAAGTACCATTTGGTGATATTACAAAAGATTCAACTAAGAGTTATATTCCAGATGGGTTTGATATTTTATGTGCAGGGTTTCCTTGTCAAGCTTTTTCTATTGCAGGAAAAAGGGGCGGCTTCGAAGATACAAGAGGAACGTTATTTTTTGATGTTGCAGAAATTATAAAAAAGAAAAAACCAAAAGCTATATTTTTAGAAAATGTAAAAGGTTTAAGAAGTCATGACAAAGGAAAAACACTAGCTACAATTTTAAATGTATTACGTGAAGATTTAGGTTATTTTGTTCCTGAACCGCAAATAATGAATGCTAAAGAGTTCGGTGTTCCGCAAAATAGAGAAAGAATTTTTATTGTTGGATTTAGAAATGATCTAAACATTTCTGAGTTTGAATACCCTAAACCAGTAAAGAAAAAAGTAATTCTTCAAGATATTTTAGAAACAGAAACAGTATCTGTAAAATATTATTTGTCTGAAACTTATGTGAATACGCTACGAAATCACAAAGCTCGACACGCAAGTAAAGGAAATGGGTTTGGTTATGAAATAATACCTAATAGTGGAACTGCAAATGCAGTGGTTTGTGGAGGAATGGGACGAGAAAGAAACTTACTTTATGACTTTAGGTTAAAAGATTTTATACCTGTGACTAATATTAGAGGAAATGTAAATCGAGAAGGAATAAGAAAAATGACTCCAAGAGAATGGGCTAGATTACAAGGTTTTCCAGATAGTTATAAAATTGTGGTTTCTGATGCTCAAGCATATAAACAATTTGGTAATTCAGTCGCTGTTCCTGCAATCCAAGCAACAGCAAAAAAAATTATTGAAAAATTGAAAACCTTATGATTACAGGAAATAAAGGTGAATGGAGTGAAGTATACACCTTATTTAAACTATTAGGTGACAAACAATTATTTCTTGGTAATAAAGAAATAGAAAAATTAGAAGGAGTTGTTTATCCAATATTACGTATTTTAAGAACAGAAAATAAAAGTGACTTTGAATATTCAATTAAAGATGAAATCATACTTATTTCAGGTGAAGAAGAAGTTTTAAAGATTAAAATATCAGAATTTAAAGAGAAAGCAGATTTTTTACTAAAAAAAATAAAAGAGAATAAAGAGCGAACATTTTCAATTCCACAAATTGAAGAGTTTATGCGTTCTATTAATTGTATGTCTTTAAAGGCTGGTTCAACATCAAAAACGGATATAACAATTGTTGTTCATGACCAAAGAACAAATCAACAACCAACATTAGGTTTTAGTATAAAATCCCAATTAGGAAGTCCATCTACATTATTAAATGCAGGAAAAACTACTAACTTTATTTTTAAAATTTCTAATACAACGCTCAGTAAGTTAGAAATAGAAGAAATTAATTCAATTTCTTCAAGAAGTAAAATAATGGACAGAATAAATGCTGTATTAAAATTAAATGGTCAATTCGATTTTATAAAGACTGAAAAACAGATATTCTCAAATAATTTGATTCTTATTGATAGTAGACTTCCAGAAATTTTGTCTCAAATTGTTTATGACTTTTATTCAAGTAAAAAATCAAGTATTATTGATTTAGTTGAGGAAGCTAAAACTAAGAACCCATTAAAATTTGATGTTTCGAGTGAACATAATTTTTATGAATATAAAATAAAGAGATTTCTAACAGATGTTGCTTTAGGGATGATGCCTTCTAAAGTTTGGACAGGACAGTATGATGCTACTGGAGGTTATTTAATTGTAAAAGAAAATGGAGATGTTTTGTGTTATCATATTTATAATAGAAATGAATTTGAAAACTATTTATTTAATAACACAAAATTAGATACAGCGAGTTCAAGTAGACATGATTTTGGAACTGTTTATAAAGAAAAGGGTGAATTATACTTTAAACTTAATCTACAAATTAGATTTTTAAAATAAGTTATTGAATAATTGAAAGCCAAAATTAAAAACATAAAACGAGACACCAACAAATGGTCAATACTATTATTGACCATTGTTTTATTTGTTGCCATACCAACGTTAACAATTTTCATAAACTTATTTAAAGGTCCTGGAGAATCTTGGAGTCATTTAGTAGCCAATTTATTACCAGATTATGTGCTGAATTCTACGATTTTAATAATAGGAACCACAATTTTTACCCTGTTTTTTGGTATTTCTTCGGGTTGGTTATTGGCACGTTATCATTTACCTTTTAAAAAACAATTAGAATGGTTGTTAATTCTTCCGTTGGCAATTCCGTCTTATATAACAGCATATGCATATGCAGGAATGTTTGATTATGCTGGTTTTTTTGATAAATTTTTCCATTTTAAAATGGATATTATGAATCATTACGGATTAATATTTGTGCTAAGTATTTCTTTATATCCCTATGTATATGTAGCTTCTAGAGCTTTTTTCTTAAACCAATCAAATAACATAATAGAAGCCTCTAAATTATTAGGAGCAAGCGAGCGAAAAACATTCTTCAAATTAATATTACCATTAGCACGTCCAGCTTATATTGGCGGTTTAATTTTAGTATTGATGGAAGTTCTAAACGATTATGGAGCAGCAAAATATTATGGAATTAATACGTTTACAACAGGAATCTTTAGAGCCTGGTTTTCTTTAGAAGAGCCAGAAACAGCTATTTATTTATCAGCAATTTTAGTCGGAATCATTTTTTTATTGATTTCTGTGGAAAAAAGGCAACGTAGAAGAATTGGTTATTTTAATTCTTCAAGAAATCATCAACAAATAGCACAATTACATCCAACTAAAAAACAAAAAATCTTATTTTTCAGTATCGTTTTTATTCCCGTTTTACTCGGATTTATTGTACCTGTTTTACAATTATTATACTGGGCTTTTTTAACCTATAAAGAAGTATTTAATTCTGAGTTTATAAGTATTGCATTGCAATCTTTAGGAATTGCTTTATTAAGTGCTTTTTGTACCGTTTTATTTGTGTTGTTTTTAATTTTCTTTACCAAATGGAATCGATTAAACATCTTAAAACCGTTAACAAAAGTAGCTGTATTAGGATATGCAATTCCTGGAGCTGTAATTGCAGTAGGGGTTTTAATTCCTACAGTTTTTTTTGATAAATGGTTAATTACTTTTGTTAAGAGTGTATTTGATTTAAAAATAGGATTTCTGATAAACGGAACTATTGTAGCCTTAATTTATGCATATATGATTCGTTATATGGCGGTAGCTTACAATCCTATTGAAGCCACTTCTTTAAAAACAGGAAAATCATTAGTAGAAGCTTCTAAATTATTAGGAAAAGGAAATTTATACACCTTTTTAAAAATTGAATTTCCGTTATTAAAATCTGCAATTTTAAGTGGATTTATTTTGGTTTTTGTCGATGTTATTAAAGAATTACCTTTAACATTAATTTTAAAACCTTATCAAATAAATACTTTGGCAGTAAAAGCATATGAATATGCAAGTGATGAGTTGATAGCAGAAGCTTCGTTACCATCATTATTTATTGTGTTAACAGGTATTATTCCAGTTGTGTTTTTAAACAGATTAATTTCTAAGAAATAAATGAATACGATTCTAACGATACAAAATGTAGTCAAAACCTTTAATAAGGGAAAAGTTATTGCTTTAAATGGAGTTTCTTTTGATTTAAAAGTAGGAAACATTTTGGCAGTAGTAGGCGAGAGTGGAAGTGGAAAAACAACACTAATTCGTTTAATAACAGGTTTAGCTGTTTTAGATGAAGGAGTAATTAGGCTACAAGATAAAATAGTATCATCAGATAGTATTTTTATCGCTCCAGAAAAACGTAAAGTTGGCATGGTTTTTCAAGATTATGCTTTATTTCCACATTTAACTATTTTTGAAAATATCTCTTACGGAATTTCTAAGAAAGTAAACAAAAAAGAACGTGTAGCAGAAGTATTAAAGCTAATAGGTTTGTCAGATGTAGAAAAAAGATATCCGCATGAATTATCTGGAGGTCAACAACAACGTATTGCTTTGGCAAGATCTTTAGCACCAAGTCCAGAATTATTAATTTTAGATGAACCCTTTAGTAATTTAGATGTTTTGTTGCGTAATCAATTACGAGAAGATATTGCTACAATTATTAAAAAAACAAATACGACTGCCATTTTTGTAACACACGATATTAAAGATGCATTAGCAATTTCTGATGATATTTTAGTATTACAGAATGGTAATATAATTCAATCTGGAAAAACTAAAGACGTTGTTGAGAGTCCTAATAGTAAGTATGTAAAGTTATTATTAGATTCTGTTACTGCATAAAAAAACAATACTTAATGTTACTTAAGTATTGTTTTGTAGAATAATAATAATCCCCTATTATTATTTAGGTTTTACTAGTTTTAAATATAAATCGAAACTAAGCTAATAAAACTCCCTTACACAAACTTACATGATATACAACTACAATATGAATACTATTCCTTAAGTGATAGAATATAAGGTGTTAAGTGCGGTTTTTTTAGTATAAGCGCATTTTAATTCATAAAAAAAGTTCTTGTTTTACAAGAACTTTTCATTTTTTTGAGTTTAAAATATCTTAATCACCATCATTATCAGTTGGTAAAACATTTACGGATAAAATACTAGCGGCATCAACTGAGAAATATTTAACTAAATTAAATAAAGAATTGTATAATAATTCTACATTAGGATCATCATTTAAAATAGCAGTATATAAACTAGTATCAATAGCATTAATAATGCTAAAAACTTCGTTAAAACTTGTATTGATAGCTTCTGTAACTTCAGAGGAGTTTGAAATTTCGTCAACAATAGCAGCAAAATTAACATTGCTATTATTATAAGCATACTGAATTTCTTCTAAAGAACTTTTAAGTAATTGTAGTGAATTTTCACTTCTGAAAGCCTCTAAACCTTCTACAACAATACTACTAGAACTTTCTAAACCTGCTGGTTTCCCTAATTTGGTAACTCTAATTACATCGATAACATTAATTAATTGATTAAAAGCCAAACAGCGAGCATTTTCTGTACAAGAAACATCAGTAGCATTAATAAAAGTTTCTTTGTAACCAGATTCCCAAAAATCTAATAAAGCATTAGTATTTACTAATGCATCTTCTGTAACTCCCAACATATAACTTACTCTAAAACTATCTTGTTGTAATAGATTTAAAGCAGTATCAGTATCTTGATTATTGTATAAAAGATATTCTAAAGTACCTAAGCCTTTGGTAACAGTACTTTGAGCACTAAAGTAATTGTTATTATAGGTCGTTTGTTCTAAAATGTTTTCTTCAATTTTACTTGGTGTAATAGAAAAATTATAAATGAGTATATCATAAAAAAGAGCTTTTACAGGAACTATATTATAAACACTTGTTTTAGAAAAGTTAGTAGCACACAACAACCATTGTGTTTTTAAAGCCTCAAAATTTTCTAACGAAGTATCTGCTTTAAAAGTTTCTATTAAATTGACTTGGTTTTCTAAGGATAATTTAAAGTTTTGTATTGAAGGTAAAATATTAACTTTATAATAATCTTGATGAAATGTATCAATAACAGTTGGTTCATTGCTGTTATCACTTGTACAAGCAAAGAACACAATAATTAAAGTTATAATTAATAATATATATTTTTCCATTTATAAAGAATTTAAAAAACTTAATACTTGTGCTCTTTCTGTTGCACTAGCATTCATAAAATTATTTTTTGGAGATTCAGCTTCTCCTCCGTGCCATAAAATAGCTTCTTCTATATTCCTAGCTCTTCCATCGTGTAATAAAAATGTATGGCTATTTACATATTCTATCATACCTATACCCCAAAGAGGTTGTGTTCTCCATTCTCTTCCAGAAGCTAAAAAATCTTCACTATTATCAGCAAGTTTTTCTCCCATATCATGCAAAAGTAAATCTGAATAAGGACGAATAGTTACATTACTTATTTGAGGTAATAACTCAGAATTACTAGTTGTAAAATTAGTAACATGACATTTTGCACATTCAAAACTATTGAATAACTCCTTACCTTTTAAAACATCATAAGTTTTATAATCTCTACGTTTAGGTACTGAAATAGCACTCATATAAGTCATCATTCTAGTCATCTGAGTATCTGTAACCTCAACTGATTCACCTTCGTTTACTCCATTAGCAATAGAAGAACAATCAATACCTTCTGGACAATTTTCTTCAGGAAAAGTAGAAGTTGTTAATCCCATATCTCCGTTAAAAGCACCAGATATTTGTTGTTCTAAATTTGGTTGGTTAGATTTCCAACCGAATTTACCAATAGTAGCTTTATTCTCTTTTACGTTCCAAGCATAATTAGCTTTACCAGATATTCCATCACCATCATTATCATTTATATCTTCATTTGCTAAAATACTAGCTTCACTTAAAGCATCTAAAAAACCTAAACCTATAAGTTGTTGCCCAATACGAGGGGAAATATTTGCGCCAGATACAGAACCATAATTTTCGCCTATAATAGAATAAGTAGGTTTTCTTAATTCATATGGAGTTCCGTCTGGATATTCACCAGAAATTATTTCAAAAACAACATTAATTTCACCTTCTTGTAAGACACCTAAATTAGAATCATCTTGTAATTGTCCGCCATAGTTTGGAAAAGCTATAGGACCAGAAATTGGATCATTGCCAGAACTTAAACGTAATAAAAAACCTTCTGAATCTGCACCTGTTGTAAGTATAGGTTTTCCTCTTCCATCATTTAAATGACAAGAAGCACAGGCTCTAGCATTAAAAATAGGACCTAAACCATCTCTAGAAGTTGTTGTAGCGGGAGCAGACACCCAACTTTGATCGAACATAGCATTACCAATTCCGAAAAAAGAAAGTTCTAATTCAGATAATTCGGAGATACCTCTACCAAAGGCTTTATCTACAGTGAAAGCTTCAATGGATAAATGAGAAACTAAATTTTCTTCATCTATTTCATAACTTATATCTATATATTCTTCTTGAGTTATTTGATCTGAACTACAAGACATAAAAATTATAAGTAAAAAGGCTGGAAAGTAAATTTTCATCAAAAAATATTATTTACAAAATTAAAACAGTAAACTGGAGTACCCAAAATAGAGTCTCCAGTTTATTAATAATTGTAAGTTACTGAATGTAACTAATTAGTTTATAGTTATTGCAACTCCTAATGCACCAGCGGCATCAGAAATAGCAGTTCCTTGAGTTTTTAATGCTGATGATAATTGACCAGCTGGTCCTCCAGAACCAATAGTTTCTTCACTAATAATTTCATCAAAGTTTTTACCTAAACCTAATAAAGTTGTTAATTTAGCAATAGTATTATCTGCTTCAGTTTCAAGGTTAGTACCTATTGTTGTGTCTACAGCATTTACAATATCTAATAAAGAGGTACCTGAAATAGTTCCATTACTTTCAGTAATATAATTTCCTTCTATAACATTATTGATTCCATATACGTTAGCCCACATATCTTGATTTGTATTATCAGAAAAACAAGAGTGCTCATTTTCTTGCCCTTCATCAATTGCAGGGTCTATCCTTTCTAAAGCAATCTCACCGTTAGAAATAAAACCAATACCATTTAAAATGTTTGTTAAAGCAATATCTTCATCCAAAGTTTCAAAAGTAATTCTGTATGAACCTCCTTCAGCCCATGTATCATTTAAATCTTTTAAATCATTTACTAATAAATCAGTAACAATTTTTAAATATGTACCTCTTCTTTCTGCGAAATCAGCAGTTGTATAATCTGTAAAAGATCTTTGTCCAGATACTGAATAATTATCAGTTGTATGTGTTACTGTATTGTAGTTTAAATCTTGTCCCCATAATAAAAATTCTATAGCGTGCCATCCTGTAGAAACGTTTTCAGGAATTCCTCCTTCTTCATTTTTGTCAATTATGTTAGCTTCAGTTAACTCTAAAGTAGTATCACCTATTAACCCGTTTTGAACCTCGTTACCTGTAGCATCAGATACATAATCGATATAACCTTCATCCAAAGGCCACGCATTAATTTGCCCTTCCGTACCTAATAAATCTTCATTATCTATAGGTCCATTAGCTTCTCTAAAAGCTTCTGTTTGTCCGTAAAAATCTCTGGCATACAACCAAGCATCTTGAGCCTCTTCAAATGAAGTAGCTGTTGGGTCAGCTAAAAAAGCATCTATTTTTGTTTGCATTTCTACTGCAGTATTATAAGAATCTGCATAATTAGCAGCAACGATATTTGCATAATTCTCTACAAAACCAGCTACTGTTATTGTAGATTGGTCATCATCTCCATTGTTTTCATTATCACTACAACTTGCAAAAACTAATGCTATAGCTAAAAAGGATAATTTTAAAACTTTTTTCATTTTATCTTTATTTAGATTTATTTTAATTAACAAGGCAAAAAAAGCACCTTTTTTTTAAACCACAAAATTTATTTAGATTTATTTTAAATAAAAAAGATTAATTTTTTTGTTAACATTTAATTAAAGTTTGTATTCTAATATTTATGGTATATTTGTATGCAATTAATTAACAACACAACAATTGATTGTAAATATGAATGCTCACCAATCTAAATTTGTAGGCGAAGGACTAACATATGATGATGTATTATTAGTTCCTGCTTATTCAGAAGTACTTCCAAGAGAAGTAAATATCCAAACAAAATTCACTCGTAATATCACTATAAATGTTCCTATTGTATCTGCTGCAATGGATACAGTAACAGAAAGTGCAATGGCAATAGCTATAGCGCAAGAAGGAGGTATAGGTGTTTTACATAAAAACATGACTATAGAGCAGCAAGCACAAGAGGTTCGTAAAGTAAAACGAGCGGAAAGTGGTATGATTATAGATCCTATAACATTACAATTAAATGCTGTTGTTGCAGATGCTAAAAACGCAATGCGAGAACATAAAATAGGAGGAATACCAGTTGTAGATGAAAACGAAACGTTAATAGGTATTGTAACAAATAGAGATTTACGTTTTGAAAAAAACAATAATCGACCTATTGCTGAAGTAATGACAACAGAAAATTTAATAACAGTTGCTAAGGGAACTTCCTTAAAACAAGCAGAAGTTATTTTACAACAAAATAAAATTGAAAAATTACCTGTAGTTGATAATAATTACAAATTAGTAGGTTTGATAACCTTTAGAGATATAACTAAGTTAACTCAAAAACCAATAGCTAATAAAGATACTTATGGTAGGTTAAGAGTTGCAGCTGCTTTAGGTGTAACTTCCGATGTAGTTGATAGGGCAGAAGCTTTAGTAAATGCAGGTGTAGATGCTGTAATTATAGATACTGCTCATGGACATACAAAAACAGTAGTAGCTGCCTTAAAAGCTGTAAAAGATAAGTTTCCTGATTTAGATGTTGTTGTGGGTAATATAGCAACACCAGAAGCTGCAAAATTTTTAGTAGAAGCAGGAGCTGATGCGATAAAAGTAGGTATTGGTCCTGGATCAATTTGTACAACTCGTGTTGTTGCAGGAGTTGGTTTTCCTCAGTTTTCTGCAGTTTTAGAAGTGGCTGCAGCAATAAAAGAAAGTGGAGTTCCTGTAATTGCAGATGGTGGTATTCGTTATACTGGAGATATTCCAAAAGCAATAGCAGCAGGTGCTGATTGTGTGATGTTAGGTTCATTATTAGCAGGAACAAAAGAAAGTCCTGGAGAAACTATTATTTACGAAGGAAGAAAGTTTAAATCTTACAGAGGAATGGGATCTGTAGAAGCTATGAAAAAAGGTTCTAAAGATCGTTACTTCCAAGATGTTGAAGATGATATTAAAAAATTAGTACCAGAAGGTATTGTTGGTCGTGTACCTTATAAAGGAGAATTATTTGAAAGTATTCATCAATTTATAGGAGGTTTAAGAGCAGGAATGGGATATTCTGGATCAAAAGACATCGCTACTTTAAAGGAAACAGGAAAGTTTGTTAGAATAACTAGTAGTGGAATTAATGAAAGTCATCCACATGATGTAGCAATTACAAAAGAAGCACCAAATTATAGTAGAAGGTAAATTTAAGTTACCTTATATAAAAAACGCCGTTGAATTTTTTTCAATGGCGTTTTTTTGCTTATTAAAATAAAGAATATATGTAAATGTTAAAAATGATAAATATTTGTTAAAAGGTTAACTCTTTTTAACTTTTTATAATGGTTATACTTAATTTACAGGCGGATTAAACTAAAAGAACATAATGAAAAAAAAAAAACTATTTCTACTTAGTATTATTTTTATAGGAACATCTGTTTTTACTCAAGAAAAAATAACAAAGCAAGGGCATACGAATCAAAATAAATTTAAGCAACTTAAAGATGAGTTGGCAACACCAAACAGCCAAAGAACAGCATCTGGTGCTCCTGGAGTGAATTATACCCAACAGAAAGTTGATTATACGATGGATATTATTTTAGATGATGCTCATCAAAAAATAACAGGCCAAGAAACCATTGTTTATTACAACAATTCTAAAGATCAACTAACTTATTTATGGGTTCAATTAGATCAGAATGTAAGAGCTAAAGATTCTAAAACGCCAGATATTCAACCAAATAAAATTAAAAAAACTCTAAGTAAAAAACGATTTGATCGTAGTTTTTCAGATCCTTTTGATGGAGGATTTAATATAACAGCAGTACTAAATACTGATGGGAGTAAATTATCACATACAATTAATCAAACAATGATGCGTATTAATTTACCAAAACCATTAGCTTCTGGAGAAACTTTTTCATTTAAAATTGATTGGTGGTATAATATTAACAATCATAGAACTGTTGGAGGAAGATCAGGTTTTGAGCATTTTGAAAAAGACAATAATAACAATTATGTAATCGCTCAATTTTATCCAAGAATGTGTGTTTACGATAATGTAGAAGGTTGGCAAAATGACCAATTTTGGGGAAGAAGTGAATTTGCATTAGAGTTTGGAGATTTCAATGTAAATATAACAGTACCTGCAGATCATATGTTAGGAGCTACTGGAGTTTTACAAAACCAAAATGAGGTTTTATCTAAAACGGAATTAAAGAGGTTAGCGAAAGCAAAAAACACATTTGATAAACCAGTTGTAATTAGAACTCAAGAAGAGGCTGTAAAATTAGAAAAGAGTAAATCTAAAAAAACAAAAACATGGAAGTTTGTAGCTAAAAACGTTAGAGATTATGCTTTTGCAACGTCAAGAAAATTTATTTGGGATGCTATGGCAGTAGCTATTAATAGTAAAACTGTAATGGCATATTCTTTATATTCTAAGGAAGCAAATCCTTTATATGGAGAACATTCTACAAGAGCAGTAGCACAAACTTTAAAAACATATTCTGAATATACTTTTGATTATCCTTACCACAAAGCAATTTCTGTAGATGGACAAATGGGAATGGAATATCCACAGATTTGTTTTAACCCAGGAAGACCAAATGCAGACGGAACTTATTCTGATAAAGTAAAATATAGAATGATTAAAGTGACTATACATGAAGTTGGTCATAACTTTTTTCCTATGATTGTAAACTCTGATGAAAGACAATGGACTTGGATGGATGAAGGATTAAATTCTTATTTAGAAATGTTAGCAGAATTAGCTTATGATAAAGACTTTCCTATTACAAGAGGGTATCCTAAAAATATAGTAAAGTATATGAGTGGAGATCAATCTAGAATTGCCCCAATTATGTCTAAAGGAGATAATGTATATAGTTTTGGTAGTAATGCTTATGGTAAACCAGCAACAGCACTTTGGATTTTAAGAGAAACTATTATGGGTAAAGAATTATTTGATCATGCTTTTAAAACATATGCTCAAAGATGGATGTTTAAACATCCTACACCTGCAGATTTTTTTAGAACTATGGAAGATGCTTCTGGAGTAGATTTAGATTGGTTTTGGAGAGGATGGTTTTATACAACTGACGTAACAGATATTGGTATTAAAGGAGTTAAAAAATACTATACACAAACATCAGGTGAAAATGTTAATTTTATAGAAGATACAACTAATGGTTTAAGTTTTTCGAGTAAACATACTAAATATCATTATGAAGTTACTTACAATAAGCCAGGGGGCTTAGTAATGCCAATTATTATTGAATTTACATATGAAGATGGAAGTAAAGAGAGAAAAACATATCCTGCACAAATTTGGAGATACAATGATGCCGAAATTACAAAAGTATTTTCATCGTCTAAACAAATAAAAAGTATTGTTATAGATCCAGATTTAGAAACTGCAGATGTAGATACTTCTAATAATAGTTTTCCTAAGCAAACTACAAATAAATTTGAAGAATTTAAAAATAGAGTAAAAGGTTAATAACCGTATTTTATAAATTTTAAAAAAAGCATCTCTTTTGAGATGCTTTTTTGTTTACTATTTTGTTTATATATTTTTGAACTTTACAGATATTTATATAGGTTTTTTTTGTGATTTTTGAGGGTTTTTTAATGAAAAAACCTACTTTTTTAATAAACCATGTTGGTGTAAAAATAACTTGGAAACTTGTTTTAATTCAGTTTTTGTTTCAATATGTTGTCCTTTTGTAGTAAAATATTCAAAAAAACTTTTATCATTTTCCTCATACCAAACGGAAGCAACTCCATTGCTATAAAGTTTGAAATTTTGATTAGTTTCTGTCTTTTTTTTAAATAAATCAATATTTATTTTAAAATTTTCATTAATAATTGCTCCATAATCTAAATACGGTATTTGATCATAATTATTATCATTGAAACTAATTTGATTGTTTCTCTTAGTTAAATAGTTTTTATGAGAGAAAAAAAATAGAATTGATAATGAGGGGATTATAATACCAATAAAAATTTTTTGATGCTTTTTTAAAAAGTATATCAATTTAATGATTATAGAATCATTATTATCAATTTGTTTATCGATAGTGTTAATTATAATTGGATCTTTAGTGTTTACATAATCAGTATAGTCCTTATAATTTAAGTATTGTGCCATTACATCTTTTAAAAAACCATCAGTTAATGTAGCACTAACATTTTCGTTTTTATCAATGTATTTCCTCTGTAATCTTGTAGCTTTTTGCACGCCTATATAATTAAACTTTCCATGCTTTTCTTCTAAAAGCTCTTGAATAAGAAAATTGGCTTTTCCGTTTTTTGAGGTAATAGATTCATTTTCTTCAATTTCTTGAAAAAAATCAATAATAAGGTTTTTAATCATAATCAATTAATTTTTATAGAAAGACATGTCAAATGTATACTAGTTGATTATAAATAGATTACGGGTATCCATAATTAAGTAAAAAAAAATAATATTGACTAACTTTTGACTAAATGATATTGAACATTAAAATCAATATTTGTGTAAGTATTTATTTTGAAAGCTTAAAAGGATAAAAACGAATACTAATTAAATGGTTTAAATCTGTGAAAATCAACAAAAGAGAAGGTGTTGGTTTACAGGGGTTTAAATTGGTTTACTTCTCAATAAAGAGGCGCGCGACTCTTTTAAAATTATTGCTTACCAAGCACAATTAACATCTAGGCAACTAGCCTGGGTAGAAAAACTATTGTTCAATTTTAAAAGATTAAAAGATGAAAAAAATATTATTTATAGCAGTTTTATTAGTAAGTGGAATTTTTACTTCGTGTACAGATTCAACTGAAGAAAGTGTAGAATTATTACAAAATGAAACCCAATTAAACACTGGGGAAGAAGATTATGATCCAGATCCAGACCCTGATGGAGACGAAGATGGAAATTAATATTCTGAATAAAATTAATATTAAATGTTAAAATAAAGATTTATTTTAGAGGGATGAAAGGTAAATACTACTTGTCCCTCTTTTTTATTTTATTTTTTTTAAAGTCTTATGCTAATGAAAAAAATACAGATTCGTTGTATATATATGAAGCTGTAAAAAAAATTAAAAAACTTTCTACATTAAAAAAATATGATGAAATAATAGTCTTAAGTAAAGCAATAATAAAAAGAAGAAAAAACAAACAAAAACTAGCAAAAGATTATTATAGGTTAGGTTTTTATTTTAAAAAAAATAATCAAATTGATAGTGTTTATAAATACTATTTAAAATCGAGTGAGATTTATATTGAAATAAAAGACAGTATAAATTTAGGTAAACAATTGTTAAATATATCTAGTTTTGAATCAGAACAGGGATTATATAATAAAAGTGACTCTACTGCTATTTCTGCTCTAAAACTTCTACCAAAAGTCAACACTATTTCTTGTAAAATATATAATTGTTTAGCAATAAATTCTAAACATAAAAAAGAATATAAAGAAGCATTGGATTGGTATGACTTGGCTATAAAGTCTGCACCAGATAGTATAAAAAAAATAAGGTATTTAAGTAATAAAGTAAATATATATAAGTATTTAAAAGATTATGATGAGTTGCTTTTAAGTTATAAAAAAATTCAGAATAATATTTATTATGATAGTATTCCTTTAAAATTAAAAGCTAAAATTTTAGACAATTATGCATTTGCAAAGTTTTTAAATAACAAAGAAGTAAGTGAATCTGATTTTTTAAAAGCACAGTTAATTAAACAAAATATAAGAGATAATTATGGTTTAATAGCAAACTATACCTATTTATCTTTCTTTTTAGAAAAAAGAAATAGAAGTAAGGCTTTAAGTTATGCTTATAAAATGTATGATTTGGCCAAAAAAATGAAATTACCTAAAGTCAGAATAAATGCACTAGATAGAGTAATAGCACTTGAACAAGTTTTTAAAATAAGAAAATATGCAAAAGAAAGAAATAAGTTAACTGATAGCCTTCAATTAAATAAACAACAATCTCAAAATAAATTTGCTAAAATTATTTATAATTATGAGAACGAAGAAAAACAAAAATTAAAAGCAGAAGTCGCTTTAGAAAAACAAAAATTAGAAAATTTATATACAATTATATTAGGGGTTTTATTAATAATAGCTTTTGTTGTTTATTTCTTTTATAAAAATCAAAAAAACAAAAAAGAGAAAATTATAGAGGTATATAAAACAGAAACGAGATTGGCAAAAAAAATTCATGATGTAATAGCAAATGATGTGTATTTAGTGATGAATAAAATTCAGAAAAAAGAAAATAGTAAACACTCAGTTTTAGTTGATCTGGAAAAAATATATGACTTAACAAGAAATATTTCACATGAAAACAGTCCTGTTTTAACAGGTGATCAATTTGAGATGTTCTTAAGACAATTATTTGTAGAATTTTCAAGAGAAAACTCTAGAGTTATAAATAAAGGTTTAAAAAATATAAATATTAATGCTCTAGCAAAAGAAAAACAAATTGTATTGTATAGAGTATTACAAGAGTTGTTAGTAAATAAGCAAAAACACAGCAATTCCAGCTTGGCAGTCATAAGTTTTTTAGAAAAAAATAAGACTATTTTTATAAAATATAAAGACAATGGAATTGGAACATCGTTAAAAAATTTAAAAAATGGCATCCAAAATATGGAAACCCGTATAAAATCAATTGGAGGATTTATTAATTTTGAATCAGAGAAGGGAAAAGGATTTAAAGCTAATATTAAATTTAAAAAATAACTATGTTTAAAAAAGCATTAATAGCAGAAGACGCAGATTTTATGTCAAGTGGAATAAAATCAGCTTTAAAAAGTATAAAAATACCAGTTATTGAGTATGCTAAATATTGTGATGAAGCATTTTTAAAATTAAAAAATGCAATGTTAATTAACGAACCTTTTGATTTGTTAATTAGTGATCTCTCTTTTTTAGAAAACTTAAACCCACAACGATTATCTTGTGGTGAGGATTTAATAAAAGAAACAAAAGAATTACAACCTTCTATAAAAACCATTATTTTTTCTGTAGAAGACAAAGCACATAGAGTGCAAAATTTATGTGATGTATTAAAAATAGATGCATACGTTTCTAAACATGTTAATGGAGAACGAGAATTGAAAGAAGCAATACCAATTGTTTTTAATAATGGATTTTTTATATCTCCAAGGTTAAAACCAGCTTTACAGGTTAAAGAAGATTTTGAAATAACAGATTATGATGTTTCTTTACTATTGTATTTATCAAAAGGTTTAGAACAAAAAGACATTTCAGAAAAATTGAAAACAAAAAAAATATCGCCAAGTAGCATTAGTTCAATAGAAAAAAGATTAAAACTATTAAAAGAAAATTTTAATGCTAATAATCCAACACAACTAATTGCAATAACCAAAGATTTTGGATTAATTTAAAAGTATTTTACTTTTTTTTAAAACTCTACGGATACCCGTAGAGTTTTATGCTTTTTGTTAATTAACTTTGAAATAAATAAATGTATAAAAGCTAAAAGAAATGGTAAATAGAGTAATAGTTCTTATGTCTATTTTAAATAGAAAAGAGAAAGAGTTAAAGAAAAAAATAAAAAAAGAAGAAAGATTAGTGTTAAATACAAATATTAGATATTCTCGATTAGAAAGTATAGAAAGAGGTATTATAATTAACAGGTTGTTAATGTAAAAAAGATAAATTAATAAGACAAAAGATCATTCGAAAAGTGTATAATATTATTATTGGGTTTTATGTGGTAATAAAATATTATTTTTTGATACTCCCTACGGATATCCGTAGGGTTTTTTGTTTGTAATTAGTTAAATTAGCAAAGCTAACTAATTGTATATTATTGTTTAGGGATACATTTATAAGTATAATTAATTAGTTTCTCATATAGCCTTACGGAACCCCGTAAGGTTTTTTGATTTAATATGTATAACTTTGATAAAACTTACAATTAACGTTTAAATATCTACAGTACTTATAACAAAGTAAAGTAGATGTGGTTATTATGTAAAATGGGAAGATTGAAAAAGAGAATTAATGAAAACTCTGTTGAATTATAATTCAACAGAGTTTTTTTGTATTTAGGTAAATGTTCCTCAATAATTATTTAGCTAATAAAAAAATAAAATATACTAGTAATTAAAAAGGTAACATATCAAGAGATTTCATAACAAATATTTAAACTAAAAGACGTGATTAATTTAAACATAAAGAATATTTTTAGATAAAATTTAACCTTATAAATTAACTACGATGAAAACAATTACAAAATCAATTATTTTAGTATTAACTATTTTTATTACAGCTTTTCAAGCAAAAGCGCAATTTACAGCTAGCGAAGCATTAGACGAAGTAATAATATCTACAGATATTATTACTAGTAGTACTAATTCAGCTTTAATGTCACAAAGAACATTAGTTATTAGTTATTTTTTAAATAACGACCCAAACCCTAATACAGAAGATTTCTTAGAAAATGTTTTACAAGAATTAGAAATTATAGAAGAATATTCAGATGAAGTGAATTATTATGCAAATTACGCACAAAATTTAAATTCAAATATTGATGTAAGTAATATTACAAGTCTAGCAAGTCAGATAGAAGGAAATGGAGATTATATTGAGATTGATTCTCAGTCTTTTGTTAATGCCATTAATAATAATGATAGAACAGAAGCAACAACATTTAATAATTCAATAAGAACAAGATTAAATTTAATGATATCTTTAGTTGATCAAATAAAAATAGCAATAGAAGAATTAAAAGAAGTTGTAAAGGTTTATAATGTTAGAATTGAATTGGTAGATAGAAACACAGGAAACTCAATAGATCCTAATACATTACCAGGTTACACGGCAAGAAATTTAGAAACTAATGAATATATTTATGCAGGAGACAACCAAGGAGATCCAATAAATATATTTTACAATCTTCCAGCAGGAACCTATCGTTTTGATGCTCGTGATGGATATTTTGATGGAGCTTCAAGTACTACAATAACTTTATCAAATGATATGGTTGGAACAGATGGATTTATTGTTGTAACATTAAATTACTGGTCGGAATAATTAGAGAACTTAATTTTTGAATATTATTTAAACGCTGTTGATAACTAATTCAACAGCGTTTTTATTTTTTAATAGTAAATCTTATTTTAGCAAACACTTCAATAAATAACTTTATGGCTCAAGAAACAAAATATACCGAAGATAATATACGATCGCTCGATTGGAAAGAGCACATCAGAATGCGACCAGGTATGTATATCGGTAAGCTAGGAGATGGTTCATCAGCAGATGATGGAATCTATATTTTGGTAAAAGAAGTCTTGGATAACTCTATAGATGAGTTTGTTATGGGAACAGGTAAGACAATTGAAGTTTCTGTCCAGGGCACTAAAGTTATTGTTAGAGATTATGGTCGAGGTATTCCTTTAGGAAAAGTTGTTGATGTAGTTTCTAAAATGAATACAGGTGGTAAATATGATTCAAGAGCCTTTAAAAAATCGGTAGGTTTGAACGGAGTTGGTACAAAAGCAGTAAATGCTTTATCAACATTTTTTAGAGTTGAGAGTACTAGAGATGGAAAATCCGCTTCCGCAGAGTTTGAAAAAGGAAATCTTACTAATCAAGATATGTTAGAAGAAACATCTCGACGAAGAGGAACAAAAGTTACCTTTATTGCTGATGAGACTATCTTTAAAAACTATAAATACCGTCCAGAGTACATTATAAAGTTATTAAAAAACTATGTGTATTTAAATCCAGGATTAACTATTATTTTTAATGGAGAAAAATTCTTTTCTGAACATGGATTAAAAGATTTATTAGAAGATAACAACAACAAAGAAGATATGTTGTATCCAATAATTCATTTAAAAGGAGATGATATTGAGGTGGCTATAACACATAGTAAAACACAATATTCAGAAGAATATCATTCTTTTGTAAACGGTCAAAACACCACACAAGGAGGTACACATCAAGCTGCGTTTAGAGAAGCGATTGTAAAAACGATACGTGAATATTATGGCAAAAACTTTGATGCTTCCGATGTTCGTAAATCTATTATTTCGGCAATTGCAATTAAGGTAATGGAACCAGTTTTTGAAAGTCAAACAAAAACAAAATTAGGTTCTACAGAAATGGGAGGTGAGTTACCAACTGTTCGTACATATATTAACGATTTTATTAAAACGAAGTTAGATAACTTCTTACACAAAAATACAGATACAGCAGAGAAGCTTCAAAAGAAAATATTACAAGCAGAAAAAGAGCGTAAAGAATTATCTGGAATTCGTAAAATAGCAAGAGATAGAGCTAAAAAAGCAAGTTTACATAATAAGAAATTACGCGATTGTCGTGTTCATTTAGCAGATATTAAAAAAGAAACACATTTAGATTCTACCTTGTTTATTACCGAGGGAGATTCAGCAAGTGGTTCTATTACAAAATCTCGTAATGTAAACACACAAGCAGTATTTAGTTTAAAAGGTAAACCTTTAAATTCTTATGGATTAACTAAAAAGATTGTTTACGAAAATGAAGAATTTAATTTATTACAAGCAGCTTTAAACATTGAAGACGGATTAGAAGGTTTACGTTATAATAATATTGTAATTGCTACAGATGCTGATGTAGATGGTATGCACATTCGATTATTATTAATTACCTTCTTTTTACAATTTTTTCCTGAAGTAATTAAAGAAGGACATTTATATATTTTAGAAACTCCGTTGTTTAGAGTTAGAAATAAAAAAGAAACATATTATTGTTATTCTGATCAAGAACGAAGAGAAGCTATAGAAAAACTAAGAGGAAAACCAGAAATAACCCGATTTAAAGGATTAGGTGAGATTTCGCCAAATGAATTTGTTCATTTTATTGGTGACGATATTCGTTTAGAACCTGTAATGTTAGATAAAGACATGTCTATAGAACAAATGTTAGAGTTCTATATGGGGAAAAACACACCTGATCGCCAAAAGTTTATTATTAACAACCTAAAGGTTGAAATAGATTTGGCTGAAGAGCAGTTGTAAGTATGACAAAAGAACAAAAATCTCTTTGGAAAAAAGTAGAAAACTTTCAATTTTCTTCTGTAGAAGAAGATTATGGATTTTCAATTAAACTTTCTAACGAAAATACATGGTCTATACAGTTTACTGAAGATGCTATTTTAGAGTATAAAAAGTTTATGTTTTTAGCAGCTACATCAAAAAGTATGGTTTCACCATCTCATATAATTGATGTTGTTTGGCATCTACATTTAACCTTTTCTGAATCATATCAGCAATTTTGTGCACTTTTAGGAAAACAAATAAAGCATATTCCTTCTACAGGTAAAAAAGGTGAAAGAAAAGTTTTAAGTAATGCTGTAAATACCACTTTTGAAAAGTATCAAGAGTTTTTTGGAGTACGAAATGAGGTTATCTGGAGAACGAAATCATTTGAAAATGAAATAAAAGTTAATGAAGCGAACAATAAGCTACTTAAACTAACATCGATTAATTTGTTATTAATAGGGATATTACTATTGGTACCATTTTATCAATTATGGAAACCGTTATTATTAAAAATTGAAAACCCAAATTTTCTTTTTATAACAACATTTTTGTTTATAATGTTAATTGGTTCATTAGAACTACTGGTAACTATGAGTTTTAAAGAAGCATTTATAAATTTAAAACAAAAAAACTATTATATAAATGCATTACACAAATATGAATTTATTCAAATATTAGAAGGAAAAACTAAATTAATCTTATATAAGATTAATGATTTGTTTGAGTTAGGTATTTTGAATATATCCAAAAAGGACAATAAAACTATTTCTATCTTAAAAAAAACAAAAAAAACAAGTAATCCTTATGAGAATGTGATTTTAAATCATCTGTCAGATTCAGAAAAAGAAGATACAAGTTTAAAACAAGTAATAGCAGAAGTAGAACATAAATTTATTTTTCAAAAATTAGAAGATTTAAGTATTTTTATAGAAGAAAAAATATACAAATCAAAAGAAATTGTAGAGTATAATCTATTAGTAGCATCACTTTTATTTTTATATTACTCTTTTTTATTTTCAAGGTTAATATTGGGATACCTGAGAGATAAACCAGTGTTTTATCTAATGATTTTTATTCTAATAAGTTTGATTATTAGTTACTATTATATTAGTAATCTTTACGATAGAAAATATAAAAAAGAATTTATAACTATTGTTAAATTTGAAAATATAAATAATAAATATTTAGGTAATATTGTAAATAATAAACAAATTGTTTTGGCAGGAGCATTAGCTTCTTTAGTGTTGAGTAATCAATTACTAAAGTCAAATAAAACTAGTAATTGGTTTGATAGTTCTTGTACATCTTCTTCATGTAGTAGTTGTAGTTCATGTAGCAGTTGCAGTTCTTGTGGAGGTTGTGGAGGAGATTAAAATTAATAGAAAAAGAAAGAAATATAAAAACATAGTAACAAACGAAAGCGTAAGTTAATTACATGAGCGAAGAAATAAACGACCACGAAGATCACGAAGAAGAATTAGCAAACGAAAATCAGTCTGAAAATACAGAAACCATAACGAAGATTACGGGAATGTATAAAGAATGGTTTTTGGATTATGCTTCGTATGTAATTTTAGAAAGAGCCGTTCCATCAATAGAAGACGGATTTAAACCTGTGCAACGTAGGATTATGCATTCTATGAAAGATTTAGATGATGGACGTTATAATAAAGTTGCCAATATTGTAGGTCATACAATGCAGTACCATCCGCATGGAGATGCTTCTATTGGAGATGCTATGGTACAAATGGGACAAAAAGACTTGCTAATTGATATGCAAGGAAACTGGGGTAATATCTTAACAGGAGATAGAGCTGCAGCTTCACGTTATATTGAAGCACGTTTATCTAAATTCGCTTTAGAAGTAGTTTTTAATCCAAAAACTACAGAATGGAAAATGTCTTACGATGGTCGTAAGAAGGAACCTGTAGATTTACCAGTAAAGTTCCCATTGTTATTAGCGCAAGGAGCAGAAGGTATTGCAGTAGGATTATCAACCAAAATATTACCGCACAACTTTAATGAGTTAATAGATGCTTCTATAAAATATTTAAAAGGAAGAAGCTTTACTATTTTACCTGATTTTTTAACAGGTGGAATAGCTGATTTTAGTAATTATAGCGACGGTAAACGTGGAGGGAAAGTTCGTGTACGTGCAAAAATATCTCAGCTAGATAAAAAGACTTTAGTTATTACTGAGATTCCTTTTTCGACTACAACTTCTTCATTAATTGATAGCATCTTAAAAGCAAATGATAAAGGGAAAATCAAAATAAAAAAGATTGAAGATAATACTGCTGCTGAGGTAGAAATTCTAGTGCATTTGCCTCCAAATGTATCTCCAGATAAATCTATAGACGCTTTATACGCTTTTACAAGTTGTGAAAGTTCAATTTCGCCATTGTGTTGTATTATTGAAGATAATAGGCCTTTATTTATTGGGGTTACAGAAATGTTGAAACATTCAACAGATAATACTGTAAATCTTTTAAAAAAAGAATTAGAAATACAATTACATGAGTTAGAAGAACAATGGCATTTTGCTTCTTTAGAACGAATTTTTATTGAAAATAGAATTTATCGTGATATTGAAGAAGAGGAAACTTGGAAAGGTGTTATCGAAGCGATTGATAAAGGATTGCAACCACATATAAAACATTTAAAACGTGCTGTTACTGAAGAGGATATTGTACGTTTAACAGAAATTAGAATTAAAAAGATTTCTAAGTTTGATATTGATAAAGCAAAACAACATATTGAAAGTTTAGAAGATAAAATAAAAGAAGTAAAACATCATTTAGATAATTTAATTGACTTTGCTATCAACTATTTTAAAAATCTAAAAGCAGTTTATGGTAAAGGTCGTGAACGTAAAACAGAAGTCAAAATCTTTGATGATATTGTTGCAACTAAGGTAGTTATACGAAATACAAAACTTTATGTAAATAGAGAAGAAGGTTTTGTAGGTACTTCTTTAAAGAAAGATGAGTATGTAGCTGATTGCGCAGATATTGATGATGTTATTGTTTTTAGAGACAATGGTTCGTTAATGGTAACTAAAGTAGCATCTAAAACGTTTATAGGTAAAGGAATTATTCATGTTGCTGTTTTCAAAAAACGAGATAAGCGTACTGTTTATAATATGATTTATAAAGATGGAGCTAAAGGTCCTAATAGCTATATGAAGCGTTTTAACGTAACTTCTACAACTAGAGATAAAGAATATCATTTAGGAAATAATGATCCAAAATCTAAAGTTTTATACTTTACAGTAAATCCTAATGGAGAAGCCGAAGTAGTAACAATTAACTTAAGAGCAGTTGGTAGCATTAAAAAGTTAAAATGGGATATCGATTTTTCTGATTTAGCAATTAAAGGACGTGCGGTTAGAGGAAATTTAGTTTCTAAGTACGGTATTAAAAAAGTTGAATTTAAAGAGGCTGGAGTTTCTACTTTAAAACCTCGTAAAATTTGGTTTGATGATGCTGTAGGACGTTTAAATGTAGATGATAGAGGAGAATTATTAGGAGAGTTTAGAGCAGAAGATAAGTTGTTAATTGCTACACAATCAGGAAAAATAAAGGCTGTAAAGCCAGAATTAACTATGCATTTTAATAATGATATGATTGTGTTGGAAAAATGGAAACCAAATAAGCCAATTTCTGCTATTTATTTTGATGGTAATAAAGAACGTTATTATATAAAACGTTTTTTAATAGAATCTTCAGAGAAAGAAGAGTTTTTTATATCTGAACACGAAAAAAGTCAACTACAAATTGTAGTAACAGATTATCGTCCTATGTTAGATGTAGTATTTTCCAAACGTAGTTTAGATAATATGAAAGTAAACGTAGAAGAATTTATAAGCATAAAAGGAATAAAAGCACAAGGAAATCAATTAACTACAGATAAAATTAAACAAGTTAATGCACTAGAATCACTTCCTTATGAAGAACCTGAAGAAGAAAAGGTAGAAGAAATAGAAGTAAATGAGGAGGAGGTTGTAGAAGATAAACTACCTATAGAGATTCCTGAAATAGATAAGTTAGAAAAAGAATTCGAAACCAAAGAAGATAAAGCAAAAAAGGCTTTAGAGAGAGCTTTACAAAAGAAAAAAGAAAATAAAGATGACGAAGATCAAACCTCTTTATTTTAAGATTATTTTTAAGTGAAAAAATTAAAGCAATAGTTACAATAACTATTGCTTTTTTTATAAAACTTGTTTGTTTGTTAAATAAACACTACATAATATTAGTTCAATTACTACATTAATACTATTTTTGCGCAAAATTTAATAAAGCGAAAATGCAACCAATTAGAAACATAGCTATTATAGCGCACGTTGATCACGGTAAAACTACATTAGTAGATAAGATTATAGATCAAGCTAAAGTATTAGACGATCGTAAAGAACGTACCGATTTATTATTAGATAATAATGATTTAGAGCGCGAGCGTGGTATTACTATTTTATCTAAAAACGTATCTGTAAATTACAAGAACACTAAAATTAATGTTATTGACACTCCTGGTCACGCCGATTTTGGTGGAGAAGTAGAGCGTGTATTAAAAATGGCTGATGGTGTTTTATTATTGGTTGATGCTTTTGAAGGACCAATGCCACAAACTCGTTTTGTATTAGGTAAGGCCCTAGAATTAGGATTAACTCCAATAGTAGTTGTAAACAAAGTAGATAAAGAAAACTGTACACCAGATATTGTACATGAAAAAGTTTTCGATTTAATGTTTGCTTTAGAAGCTACTGAAGAGCAATTAGATTTTACAACTATCTATGGTTCTGCAAAGAACAATTGGATGAGTACAGACTGGAAAAATGAAACAGATAATATCGTTCCGTTATTAGATGCTGTATTAGAATCTATTCCAGAAACTAAATACAATGAAGGTACACCACAAATGCAAATTACTTCTTTAGATTTCTCTAAATTTACAGGAAGAATTGCTATTGGACGTATTTTTCGTGGAGACTTAGAAGTTGGTAAAGATTATATGTTATGTAAAGCTGATGGTTCTACTAAAAAAGTAAGAATTAAAGAATTACACGTATTCGAAGGAATGGGTAAAGCTCAAGTTGAAAAAGTACGTTGTGGAGATATTTGTGCGATTACAGGTCTTGAAGGATTTGAAATTGGTGATACAATTGCAGATTTAGAAAATCCAGAAGCATTACCAAGAACAGAGATCGATCAACCTACTATGAGTATGTTGTTTACAATTAATAATTCTCCTTTCTTTGGTAAAGAAGGTAAATTCGTAACATCTCGTCACTTAAGAGATCGTTTATTCAAAGAATTAGAGAAAAACTTGGCGATGAAAGTTGAGACTACAGATTCTGAAGATAAATTCAATGTTTACGGACGTGGAGTTTTACATTTATCTGTATTGATAGAAACAATGCGTAGAGAAGGCTATGAATTACAAGTGGGAAGACCTCAGGTAATCATAAAAACAATTGATGGTAAGAAACATGAGCCAATGGAAACATTGTCTATTGATTTACCAGAAGATGTAGCATCTAAAGCTGTAAACTTAGTTTCTTTACGTAAAGGAGATTTAATGGTTATGGAGCCTAAAGGAGATTTACAACACTTAGAATTTATAATTCCTTCAAGAGGTTTAATTGGTTTAAGGAATAGAATCTTAACAGCAACTGCTGGTCAAGCAATTATTAACCACCGTTTTTCAGAATACGGACCTTATAAAGGAGACTTTACTGAAGAAGTAAAAGGAGCTATTGTTTCTGCAGCAGCAGGTAAAGCAACTGCTTATGCATTAAATCGTTTACAAGATAGAGGTGTTTTCTTTATTGATGTAAATCAAGAAATATATGTTGGTCAAGTAATTGGAGAAAACAGTAAGTCTGATGAAATGGCTGTAAACTTAATCAAAGGAAAGCAATTAACAAACATGCGTAAGTCTGGTACAGATGACGCTATGAAAATTGCACCGAAAATAGATTTTTCTTTAGAAGAATATATGGAGTATATTAAAAGTGATGAATATTTAGAAGTTACTCCTGAAAGTTTACGTATGCGTAAAATTAATTTTAAAGCTTAATTTATAGTTTTAAATAAAAATATTAATATAAAAAAAACCACCATTTATGGTGGTTTTTTTGTTTTGTTTCTTTTTTATTATTTTTTACTCAATAAAAAAAGATCAAATTTTTTCTTACTACTGTTGAATTTTAAAACATTTCTTAATGTATAATAAGATTTTTGTCTTTTAACATAATCAAAGCTATATTTTAATAAATTTAGTTTGTCGTTATCAAATGAAAACTCATTAACAATAGCTCTAAATTGTTTTAAGTTTACACAGTTATCTATAATTAATTGTTTAGCTAATTTTAATTTAGCCTTAGAAAAAGGCTCATCTTTAATTACTTTTAAAATATAATTAAATTTTCTTGGTGTAATATCACAATTATTATTTTGAGTTTGATTTTGTGAAAAATCTATTTTTTCATTTATAAAATAATCAAGATCTTCTTTTTGCTTTCTATCAGATATTAATTGTTTTGTATAATAATAGTTACTAATATCAGCAGTGTAATTAAAAGCGTGTGTAAAAAAATCATAGCGATTATTATCTGAATTAAGTCGTTCACCCAATAGCATAATTTGTTTAGTACTAAAACATCTATTTCTTATAATTTGTTTTAGCTCTATTAAATTAGAAGATGATCTCATGTTGTTTATCAGTTTTTTAAACTGATGATTTGTCATTGGCTGGTTACAATTATTATTTACTACGCCATAATCTGTGTAATTTGGGTAAGTAATTTCTACTTGTACATTTAGATTATTTCCTTGAGTTTTATGATATAGTTTTATAGCATAAGAAAAAGAATTAAAAACATCATATACTTCAAAAAAGTTTTTTTTATCAATAATTTTTGAATATGCATTTAAGCAAATTTTATATTTTATCTTCTCTCTAGTAAAAAAGTTACAAATATCTATCAATTCAGAAACATACATTTCATTATTATTAAGAAAAGATATTGTTTTATTTAATTTTAAGTCTTTTGAATATTTGTTTTGTTGAATTTCATTCTTGAATTGATTATAATTTGTTTTTTTTTGACAGAAGCCAAAATAATTAAAAGCAAGAAAAAATAATATAGTAGTAAATAGTTTCATGGTGTGATTTTTTTATAGAGAATAGTTTTACAAACTGTATGCCAAGTTTTTATTAAACTAATGTAAATGTTTTTTATTAATGAATTAAGGTAGTTTTATATAGTTTGTAAAATTGACAGCATGTAAATAAAGATTTTATATTTCAAAGCTCAATAATTGTTTTTATATCTTTGTAGAATGAATGAATTTGATCAATTAATTAGTAGCTTAAGAGAGTGTGTTTTACAAAATGAATTTGTAAAACTTACATTAAGTAAACCTGTTCGTAAGAGTGATGCATTGCCAAATGTATACATACGTCAAATAGAATTAAAAGAAAAAGAATATTTTCAGTTTACTTATAGATATAGCACAAATGACCAAGTAAAGAATTATACCTTAAAAGAAACCATTATTGAGTTAGAAAACTTATTGTTAGAAAAATTTAGAGCTGCTACTTTATTTACACTATCTCAAGACTTATTAGTCTTTGTTTCTAAGAAGAAAAAAGTTAGCTATAAGGTATCAATGGCTAGTTTTAAAAACAAATTACCAGATACACATGATAAACAAAAAGAAAAACGAGTTGAATTAAGTGAATATTTATATTTTTTAGGTATTACAGATAAAGATAATAGAATTATACCTAAAATGGCCGATAAATATCGCCAAATAAATAAATATTTAGAAATTATAGAAAGTTTACTCGTATCAGTAAATACTTCAAAGAAATTACATATTGTTGATATGGGATCTGGAAAAGGATATTTAACGTTTGCTTTGTATGATTATTTAGTTAATAAGAAGAAATATAACGTAACGGTAACAGGTATAGAGTTAAGAGAAACTTTAGTGAATTATTGTAATGATATTGCAGGCAAATGTGATTTTAAGAGTTTAAACTTTGTTGCTCAATCTATACAAGATTATGATAATTCTAAAATAGATATTTTGATAGCTTTACATGCTTGTGATACAGCTACAGATGACGCTATTTACAAAGGATTAGTAGCTAATTCAGATTTAATTATTTGTGCTCCATGTTGTCATAAGCAGATTCGTCAACAAGTAAAAGGAGTAGAACAAGATAGCCCGTTATTAAAATATGGTATATTTAAAGAACGTCAGTTTGAAATGATTACTGATACCATTAGAGCTTTAATCTTAGAAAAAAATAATTACAATACAAAAGTATTTGAGTTTATAAGCAATGAGCATACTCGTAAAAATGTTATGTTAGTAGGTTCAAAATCCAGTAAGAGAAAGAATAATGAAGAGATTGAAGATAAAATAATTGCATTAAAAAATATGTATCAGATCAAAGAACATTATTTGGAACGCTTATTGTAGTGTATTGTTTGAGTTTAATTATAATATCCTTAAAAAGGAGTTGTCTTTAAAGTTTATAAATTATAATTTTGTGAAAAAATTATGGTTATTCAGAAATAAGTAACGATAATATTGTTAATGTAGAAAAAGTAATTTCCATCTATTTAAAACGTTTTCATTTATTGAATTTTCATGAAAAACAAGTTAAAACCTATAAAAACATATATTTTTTTGTTTTATTGTGTGTTTTTTAAAAAAAAATTAATAATATTGCCAAGTAATTCCCCCTTAATGAAATCTTTAACCCTTTAACCTAAAAGAAAATGATTAGAAAACCCCTTATCTTAATCGTTTTTGTTGCGTTTTGTCAATCAATTACAGCACAAAAAGAAACATGTGACACTCCAACTGAAGATGTCTTATTAGATGCAAACAGTATAACTAAATGTTCCATCGAGAGCAGTAAGGAAAAATCAAATTCAAAAAGAAGCGCAAAAACTTTCACAGTAGAAGTGTCTTCAAGAAGAAGAGTTGTAAGAAAGAAAAATGCAGCATCTAGCGCATTAAATACGAAATCTCGTAAAATTGATGCAATAAAAAATAATTCTTCAATTGTTGGTTCTTTAAATTTAAATAAAGAAAAAGTTATTGAAAAAGTTCCTTTTAATCATGTAGAAGAAATCCCATTGTTTAAATCATGTGAGAAGGTTCCCTTTTCTGAACAGAAAAAATGTTTCAATAAAGAAATTTCAAAACATATTAGCAAGAACTTTAAGTATCCTAAAGAAGCCTATAAACAAAGTATTCAAGGTAGGGTTTTGGTACAGTTTGTTATTGATAAAACAGGTGGGGTTACAGATTTAAATATACGTACACCATATAAAGGAGAACTTTTAGAAGAAGAAGCTAGAAGAATAATTAAAGAATTACCAAAATTTACACCAGGGAAGCATAACGGAAAAGTTGTTAAAGTAAAATATGGTGTTCCAATTGCTTTTACAATACCAGGGAAAGAAGCATCAAACGTAAAATATAAGACAAAAAAAATAGATAAAAATAATATACACAATTTTGCAAATGTTGATCAATTACCTGCATTTAAAGATTGTGCTAGTTCTAATGATAATTCAGAAGATTGTTTTAATAAAAATTTTATAGAACATATCAATAAGTACTTTGCTTATCCACTTCAAGCAGCAGAAAATAATATAGAAGGTAAAGTTATAGCTTATTTTGTAATTGATGAAAATGGTCAAGTTGTTAATATTAAAACAAGAGCATTAAAAGGAAAGGATATTTTAGAAAAAGCAACGAGAAAGTTAATAGAGAAATTACCAACATTTTCACCAGGAAAACATAATGGTAAAGCAACAAATGTTAGTCATGCATTTCCTGTAACTTTTAGATTACACGAGTAAAATTTCTAAAACAAAATATAAAAAGCCATTTGATATGATTCAAATGGCTTTTCTGTTTAGAAAAATAGTTTTTTATAAATTAAACAAAAAACATGTATTTGTTGTAAATATTAATAAAATGTAAATTCTAAAACTTTCTATTTGCAGAATAAAATAAATAGTATAGATTTGTATTGTTAAAAATAACAAATGACATTTATTAAATTACATCATCATCATATCCATATTTGCACTCAAGCGAACTAAGAATATTATGTATGTAATTAACACATAAAATTAAAATCCGTTTGAGTAAATCAAATGGATTTTTTGTTTTAAACAATTCTTCTATTGATTTACTCAATAAATAACAAAACTTAAAATGAGTAAACTAAGATTAGCAGTACAAAAATCAGGAAGATTAAATGAAGATTCATTAAAACTTTTAAAAGCAATAGGAATCTCTATTGATAATGGTAAAGACCAATTAAAAGCTTCTTCAAGAAACTTTCCTTTAGAAGTTTTCTTTTTACGTAATGGAGATATTCCACAATATTTAAGAGATGGAGTAGTTGATGTAGCTATTATAGGTGAAAACGTTATTGTAGAGAAAGGAGAAAATATTTCAGTAGTAGAAAAGTTAGGATTCTCTAAATGTAAAGTTTCTATTGCAGTACCTAAAGATTCTAAAGCAAATAGTTTAAAAGATTTAGCAGGTAAAAGAATAGCAACTTCATATCCTAATACAGTAGAAAAATATTTAAAAGAAGCAAATATAGATGCACAATTGCACATTATTAATGGATCTGTAGAGATTGCTCCAAACATTGGTTTAGCAGATGGTATTTGCGATATAGTATCAAGTGGAAGTACATTGTTTAAAAACGGATTAAAAGAAATTGAAGTGTTATTGAAATCGGAAGCGGTTTTAGTAAAATCACCAAAAATATCTCAAGATAATCAAGCTATTTTAGAAAAAATACAGTTTCGTTTACAATCAGTTTTAAAAGGTCGTCAGAGTAAATACGTATTATTAAACGCACCAAATAATAAATTAGAAGCTATTATTAAAATTTTACCAGGAATGCGAAGCCCAACTATATTGCCATTAGCACAAGAAGATTGGAGTTCAGTACATACTGTTATAAACAAAAATGATTTTTGGGATATTATTGACGAATTAAAAGATGCAGGTGCAGAAGGTATTTTAGTTTGTCCAATAGAAAACATGATTCAGTAATGTATGTGGTTAAGCTTATAAAATCAGAAAAGATTGAATCGATAATTCCGCTGCTTAAAAAGTTAAATCCAAATATAGATAATAACGTTTTAGAAGCTAGATTAGATGATATGTTGAACAACAACTATGAATGTGTTGGAGTTTATGACAAGGAAAAACTTGTTGGAATATCAGGATTATGGATACTTACTAAATATTATGTAGGCAAACATATTGAGTTAGATAATGTTTTTATTCTTCCTGAATATCAAAGAAAAGGAATAGGCAAATTATTAGTTAACTGGATTTTTGACTATGGAAAATCAAAAGGTTGTATTGCATCAGAATTAAATTGTTATGTAAATAACACCAAAGGACATGAGTTTTGGAATGCAATGGGATATGAAAAAAAAGCATATCATTTTGCTAGAAAATTGTAATTAAAATGAAAGTATTTAAATACCCACAAATATCGGAATGGCAATCGCTTTGCGAACGTGCTCAAATTGAAAGAAATGAGTTAGAAGAGATCGTAAATGGTATTCTTGATAATGTTAAGACAAAAGGAAATAAAGCTTTAGTTGAATATGCTAAAAAGTTTGATGGAGTTGCTTTAAATTCTTTACAGGTTTCAGACGAAGAAATAGAAGAAGCTACAAAAAAAGTAACTGATAATTTAAAGGAAGCAATTCAATTAGCAAAAAAAAATATTGAAGTATTTCATGTTTCACAACAAAGTGAAGAAAAGGTTATTGAAACCACAAAAGGAGTGCAATGTTGGCGTAAGAGCTTGCCTATAGAAAAAGTAGGATTGTATATTCCTGGTGGAACAGCGCCTTTATTTTCAACGATTTTAATGTTGGGCGTTCCTGCAAAAATAGCTGGTTGTAGAGAAATAGTTTTATGTACACCACCAAGCAAAGATGGTACTGTACATCCTGCTATTTTATACACTGCAAATTTAGTAGGTGTAACTAAAATTTTTAAAGTTGGTGGAGCGCAAGCAATTGGAGCAATGACTTATGGAACTGAAACAATACCTGCAACGTATAAGATATTCGGGCCAGGAAATCAGTTTGTTACCAAAGCTAAAGAGTTAGTTCAGCAAAGTGGTGTTGCAATTGATATGCCAGCTGGACCAAGTGAAGTTTTAGTTTTTGCTGATGAAACAAGTGTTCCTGCTTTTGTGGCTGCAGATTTATTAAGTCAAGCAGAACATGGAATTGACAGCCAAGCTATTTTAGTTTCTAATTCAGAAAAAATAGTTTCTGAAGTTTTAAAAGAAGTTAAAAGTCAGTTAGAAGAATTACCAAGAAAAGAAATAGCTAAAGAAGCTCTGGAAAATAGCAGAGCTATAGTTTTTAAAACCACAGATGAGTGTTTCGAATTTAGTAATGAATATGCTCCAGAGCATTTAATTATAGCATCAGAAAAAGCTGAAAGTTATATCTCTAAAGTTACAGATGCAGGTTCGGTTTTCTTAGGAAATTATAGTTGTGAGAGTGCTGGAGACTATGCTTCAGGTACGAATCATACCTTACCAACATATGGATTTGCTAAAAACTATAGTGGTGTTTCTTTAGATAGTTTTGTCAAAAAAGTTACTTTTCAAAAATTATCAAAAGAAGGAATTCAAAATATAGGAAATGCTATTGAATTAATGGCAGCTGCAGAAGGTTTAGATGCACATAAAAATGCGGTTACCTTACGATTAGCTTCATTAAAATAGTATTTAGTAATGATACTGTAGTTAGGTGTTTTTAGTTATGACCGCCTCCTTAGAAGGAAGATGCTCTATATAGCTGAGTTAAGAGAAAACAGAGTTCGTGTTTCACAATTTAAAGAGAACCTTTTCAATTAAAGTGATTAGAAAACAAACAACTATCAATAAAACAAAAAATGATAGATTTAGAAAAAATAGTTAGAGAAAATATCATAAACTTAAAACCTTATTCATCAGCAAGAGATGAATTTAAAGGAACGGCTGATGTTTTTTTGGATGCAAATGAAAATCCGTTTGGAACATTAAATAGGTACCCAGATCCTCATCAGATAGAGGTTAAAGAGAAGTTATCTACAATTAAAAAGGTAGAAAAGAATCAGATTTTTGTTGGAAATGGAAGTGATGAAGTAATTGATTTAGCTTTTCGTATTTTCTGTGAACCAGGTAAAGACAAAGTGTTAACTTTTTCTCCAACTTATGGAATGTATGATGTTTCAGCAAACATTAATAATATTGAGTTGATAAAGCAACCGTTGATTAACGATTTTCAAATCAATTTAAATCAATTACAACCGTATTTAGATTTTGAAGATGTAAAAATCATTTTTATTTGTTCACCAAACAATCCAACAGGAAATAATTTAAATCCAGATGATGTTGAGTATATTTTAGAGAATTTCAATGGAATTGTTATTGTTGATGAAGCATATATCGATTTTAGTTCACAAGCATCTTTCATTAAAAACATCAATAAATACAATAATTTAATTGTAAGTCAAACTTTTAGTAAAGCTTGGGGGTTAGCTGGTGTTAGAGCAGGAGTTGCGTATGCAAATGAAGAGATTATCAATTTATATAATCGAGTTAAACCACCTTATAATGTAAGTAGTTTAAATCAAAAAGCTGTTTTAAATTGTTTAGATAATTTAGAAATAGTTAAAGGTAATATTGATGTAATTCTTACAGAAAGAATAAAGTTACAAGAAGCATTAAGTAAATTATCAATCGTTAAAAAAATATATCCTTCAGATGCTAATTTTTTATTGATTGAAGTTGATAGTGCTAATGATACTTATAAGTATTTAATAGATGAAAAAGTAATCATTAGAAATAGAAATACACAAATAGCTAATTGTATTCGTATTACGGTTGGTACAGCAGAAGAAAATGAAAGATTAATAAAATCATTAGAAAACATAAAATAGTATTAAGTATTTAGTACTTAGTACATAGTAGTTTTTAGTTAGAGTTTAAATTTCTTAATACTTTATACTTACTACTCAATACTAAATAAACCATGAAAAAAGTATTATTTATAGATAGAGACGGAACATTGGTGTTAGAGCCACCAGTGGATTATCAATTAGATAGTTTAGAAAAGTTAGAGTTTTACCCAAAAGTATTTCAATATATGGCAAAAATAGCCTCAGAATTGGATTACGAATTGGTAATGGTAACCAATCAAGACGGATTAGGAACTGATTCCTTTCCGGAAGGTACTTTTTGGCCTGCTCAGAATAAAGTGATAAGTGCTTTTGAAAAAGAAGGTGTTGTTTTTACTGAAGTTCATATCGATAAAACGTTTCCTCACGAAAATGCTAATACTCGTAAACCAAGAACAGGTTTGTTAACAAAGTATTTTGATAAAGAGAAATATGATTTAGAAAACTCTTTTGTTTTAGGTGATAGAATTACCGATATGGAATTGGCTAAAAACTTAGGAGGAAAAGGAATCTTTTTATCAGAAGATCCTGAATTAGGAGCTGATGAGATTGAAACTTCAAAACAAGATATTTTAGATTGTATTGCTTTAACAAGTACTGATTGGTCTGAAATTTATGAGTTTTTAAAATTAGAAGATAGAGTTTCTGAAATTACTAGAAATACGAATGAAACGAAGATTTACATTAAGTTAAATTTAGATGGTTCTGGTAAGAATGATATCTCAACAGGATTACATTTCTTTGATCATATGTTAGATCAAATTGGTCGTCATGGTGCAATGGATTTAACCGTAAAAGTAGATGGAGATTTAAAAGTAGATGAACATCATACCATTGAAGATACCATGATTGCTTTAGGTGAATTATTCGCAAAAGCTTTAGGAAATAAATTAGGAATAGAACGTTATGGTTTCTGTTTACCAATGGACGATTGTTTAGCACAAGCAGCTGTTGATTTTGGTGGAAGACCTTGGTTAGTTTGGGATGCAGATTTTAAACGTGAAAAAATAGGAGATATGCCAACAGAAATGTTTTTACATTTATTTAAGTCGTTTTCAGACGGAGCAAAATGTAATTTAAATATTAAAGCAGAAGGAGAAAACGAACATCATAAAATAGAAGGAATTTTTAAAGCTTTTGCGAAGGCAATGAAAATGGCTGTAAAAAGAGATGCTAACAAGATGTTTTTACCAAGTACAAAAGGTTTGCTATAGCAAGCAGTACAAAGTAATTAGTGTTGAGTATAAAGTTTAAAACTAATTACTTAATACTCATTACTAAATACTAAAAAAGAATGAAATTAGTAATAATAGATTACGGAGCAGGAAATATAAAAAGTATCCAATTTGCATTTAAAAGATTAGGTGTTGATGCTGTTTTAACAAGTGATGTTGAAGAAATTAAGAATGCTGATAAAGTGATTTTTCCTGGAGTTGGAGAAGCATATTCGGCAATGGAGATGCTTGTAACAAGTGGTTTGGATAAAGTAATTCCTACATTAAAACAACCAGTTTTAGGAATTTGTTTAGGAATGCAATTAATGTGTAAGTCAACCGAAGAGAGAAACACCAAAGGTTTAGGTATTTTTGATGTAGAAGTCAAACGTTTTTCTAACAAAGTTAAAGTTCCACAAATGGGATGGAATACAATTTCTAATTTAAAGTCAGAGTTATTTAAAGACGTTAAAGAAGGTGATTATATGTATTTAGTACATAGTTTTTATGCTAAGAAATGTGAAGAAATGATTGCAACTACAAACTACGAAACTGAATATGCAACGGCATTACAGAAAGATAATTTTTATGGAACGCAATTTCACCCAGAAAAAAGTGGAGTAGCTGGAGAACAAATTTTAAAAAATTTCCTCAGTCTTTAGACAGAGAGTAATAAGGAGTAAGTATAAAGTAAAGAGTCAATGAATAATTATAAAGATTTAAAAATTTGGCAAAAATCAATGGATTTGGTAGAGAAGACCTATCTGTTGATGAAATCTTTACCTAATGAAGAAAAATTTGGTTTGATACCTCAAATTAAAAGATCTAGTATTTCTATTCCGTCAAATATTTCAGAGGGAACAGGAAGAAATTCTAAAAAAGAATTTAAACACTTTCTTAGTATAGCAAACGGTTCTACAACTGAATTAGAAACTCAAATATTATTAACTACTAGATTAAAATTTGTAGAAAAACAAGATATTGAAGAAACCTTAAATTTATGTAATGAGATTAAGAAAATGAATTACGCTCTTCAAAAAAGTTTAACTCAAAATACTTAATACTCATTACTAATTACTTAATACTAAATAGATAATGAGAATAATACCAGCAATAGATATTATTGAAGGAAAATGTGTTCGTTTAACGAAAGGAGATTATAACACAAAGAAAATATATAACGAAAATCCGTTAGAGGTAGCTAAAGAATTTGAAGATGCAGGTATAGAATATCTCCATGTTGTGGATTTAGATGGCGCTAAGGCGAGTAAGATTATAAATCATAAAGTGTTAGAACAAATAGCGTCTAAAACAAATTTAAAAATTGATTTTGGAGGTGGTTTAAAAGCAGATAAAGATTTAGAGATCGCTTTTAATTCTGGAGCTAATCAAATTACTGGCGGAAGTATTGCAGTAAAAAATCCAGAAGTTTTTGAAAGTTGGATATCTAAATTTGGATCAAAAAAAATTATTTTAGGAGCTGATTTTTACCCTGATACAACAGGAGGTAAAATAGCTACAAATGGATGGCAAGAAGAAAGTAGCTTACAATTAATTCCATTTATAAATGATTATCAATCTAAAGGTATTCAATACGTAATTTGCACAGATATTTCAAAAGATGGAATGCTACAAGGCCCAAGTTTTAAAATTTATGAAGAGATATTGAAAGAGTCTGTTGCTATAGAAGAGCCGAGAATAAAATTGATAGCATCAGGTGGTATTTCTACTTTTGATGAATTACCAAAATTAGCCGAATTAGGATGCGAAGGTGTTATTATAGGTAAAGCAATTTATGAAAACAAAATAAGCTTAAAACAATTAGAGAATTTTATAATAGGTTAAATATAATTTTAAGTTATATTTAAGTAAATTATTAACTGTGTTATTGTTGTTTCGTGTTAAATTAACTTAATTTTTTGTTAATTTAGTTTTAGATGAATTGATTTATTACTATTTCATTATTTTTTTAACAGATTTTCCCACAACATTTCCACAACATAACTAAAAACACTGATGTTTTTCTAATAAAGAAAACGCCAGTGTTTTTGATGTTTTAATAAAAAAAACACATGTTTTTTTGAATATGTATGATTTTAATACAGTGTTTTTGTTAAAATGAGTAATACTTTTAAATTAAATTGCCAACAATTAATAAAAACAATAACTACATATGAGAAAAATTATAATAAATTTAAAGTTTTGGATTGCTTTAATAGTAATTCAGTTTTTTAGTCAAAATATTAATGCACAAGTAGGAAACTTAATATGGGAAGACAATTTTAACACATTAAACAGTAGTATCTGGAATGCAGATGTTGGAAATGGATGTGAGATTGGCCTATGTGGTTGGGGAAATGCTGAACTAGAATATTATAGAGAAGAAAATTTATCTATAGAATCTGTACCTGGTGAATCAGGTAATAATGCGCTTGTTATGGAAGCGAAAAGAGAAAGTTTTGGAGGTTTTGAATTTACTTCAGGTAAAGTAACATCAGAAGGAAACCTTTCAGTTCATTATGGAATGATTGAAATTAGAATGCAAACTCCAGATGTAGATACAGGTCTTTGGCCTGCTGCTTGGCTTCTTGGAACTGCCAATTTAAGTTGGCCAGCAAAAGGAGAAATTGATATGATGGAAATGGGGCATAGAGTTGAAGAAATAACTAATCAAGGTCATGAAGGAACTAACCAGAATAATTATGTAGGAGCTAATGCAATTTTCGCAAATGAAGATGGAAGCGTTGGTAGTATAGCTTATGATGTAAATTATAATAAGCCTTATGTGGCAAGTAGTTCTATGGCAAACCGTTTTATGACTTACAGGTTATATTGGGAACCAACTGAGTTAAGATTAACAGTTGTTGACAATGGGGTAGAATATGACTTATATGAAGGTCCATTACCTTTAAGTAACGATAGTGTTACAAGTGCATTTCAAAAACCTTTCTTTTTTCTAATGAACTTAGCAGTTGGAGGTAATTTTACTGATGCTGCAACGAGTACTCAAGTAACAGCTCCTTTACCATCAAAATTGTATATTGATTATGTAAGAGTATACGAATGGAATGGTTATGGTTCTGTAGAATTAGATTATAATGAGTTGGTTGCAGAAACAGGTCCGTTTGGGGTTTATACTGAAGATACTCCAGTAAATAATAGTTTATCTTTTGGTTTAGATTCAGAAATCTATGTTTGGGGAGAAACTATGCAAGACGGAACAACAGAAGCATACGAAGGAAACGAAGTAATTGCTTGGGAGACTCTAAATGCTAATAGTTGGTTTGGAGGTGGAATAGCTTCTACTTTTGGTAGAGATATGTCTGGTTATGTAGAAGAAGGTGTTTTAAAATTTAATATTAAAATTCCAGCAGATGTAAGTTTTAGAATTGGAGTTACAGATAATTATACTAATGAAAGCTGGATTACTTTTAATGCTAACGAGGAACAATATGGTTTAGTCCGTAATGGAGAATGGGGGCAAGTAGAAATTCCTTTGGTAGATTTTGCAGGTTTAATTGCTTTTCAGAATATCAATTATATGTTTGCTATTGCAAGTGTTGATGGAGCTTTTCCTGTATCAACAGTTCAGTTAGGTATTGATAATATTGTTTGGGATGATGGTAATCCATTAACAAATGATATTGATGTAACTGGAGTTTCGGTATCGCCAACTGATATTATTTTATTAGAAGGAGAAACGTCTCAATTAAGTGCAACTGTAGCTCCATCTGACGCAACTAATCAAAATATATCATGGTCGAGTTCAGATGAAAGTATTGTATCTGTTGAGGCAAATGGTTTAGTAACTGCAAATTCAGAAGGATCAACGGTAATAACTGTTACTACGGAAGATGGTTCTTTTACAGCGACTATCAGTGTTACTGTAAGTTCAGAATCAGGAATATTTACTCCAGACCCAACAAAAACCTATTATATAGATGTTCCAATTCATAATTTGCGTTTAGCGGCTACTGGTGAAAGCGAGGATGCATACACAACAAGCACCACTACAACAGGAGATGATGTAACTTGGCAGTTCGTTGCTAAAGGAAATGGATACTGGCATATTCAACGAGTAGCTGGTGGTTCAACACCAAGATTACGAACAGATAACTCACAATATGCAGATATGCAAGGAACAGCTTGGAGTGGTACTTATACGTATTATGAGTTTGCAGAAGGTTTTACAGAAGATACTTATTTTGTTACACTTCCTGATGGCCCAACAAACTATAAAAGGTTACAGGTTAATAATTCTGGTGAAGTAAAAATGGTTTCAACAGCAAGTAATAGAACTTGGGAATCGTTTACGTTTACAGAAGTATCTGAAGATACAAATACAGGAAATACAGATTTATTTATAGAAGCTGAAAACTATACTTCTATGGAAGGTGTTCAAACTGAAGAGAGTGATGATGACGATACATTAAATGTAGGTTGGATTGATATCAACGATTGGTTAGAATATGAAATAACTGTAGCAACAGCTGGAACTTATAATTTAGATTTAAGAGTAGCTTCACCAAATTCAGGAGCAGCAACAGCCATTGAAGTTGATGGAGCAACGCAAAGAACTGTTGATATACCAACAACTGGTAATTGGCAAATATGGGAAACTGTAAACACTTTTGTAGATTTATCAGCAGGAACACAAACGTTACGATTAACTTCTACAGGAAATGGATGGAATATTAATTGGCTTGAAATAAATAGTCAAGCTTCAGCAAAGAGTACAATATCAAAAATAGCTCTAGAAAAAGAGATTAAACTATATCCAAACCCAGTAACTAATCAGTTGAATTTAAATTTAGCAAATTATGAAGAAATTACTAGCGTAGATATAATTGATCTGAAAGGTCAACGAGTGATAAAAGATAAAATTATAGGTAGTAATATAATCACTTTTAATACTAGTAACTTATCTAATGGACTTTATCTGGTGAGAATAAAATCTTCTGACGGAGTTATAGCCGTTAAGAAGTTTATTAAATAACTTTTAAAAAGCCACGTAAGTAATTTTCTTATGTGGCTTTTTTCTTTTAACTAACTAATAAATTTTTTAATTATGAAAGTAAAAATTCATAACATGTTATCTCTTACCCTAATTTTAGGGTTTTTAGGTATATATGTTTCAACAGCTCAATCAGTAATATCTGTAGAATCAGGTTCCTATGCAGCCCAACCTCCAAATTATGAATATATAGGGAATGATCCTTCATTTGGGACTTTTGAAGATTTTGCAACTAATAGTAGCAATATAGATGTTATAGCTTCAAAAATAAACGATCCAATACCAACAAATGATTGGTGGACGAGTGTTTTAACACAAGAAGATGGAGATGGAAATAGATTAGGTGGAAATCTTTGGACTTATCCTTTACTAAGTCGGTTTACAACTGGAGGATTTGAAGTTGGTAATAGACAAGGAAAGTGGAATACCGATGTTTTAGGTAGTAGATCCGTAAGTGTAGATTATTTAGTAGCATTAAAAGGAGCTTCATTTACACCAACGAAAACGATTGCGACAAATTGGTCTGATTGGCACGTAGATTTACGTGCGCAAATAGGAGATGATAGCTCATCAAATATAGAGGTAACTCTAGCGCAAGGAATGCCATTTGTTTGGGCAAAAACAACAGGGTTTACACCTTTAATAAATGCTGTTCATGCTGGAGTTAGAACATATTATAATACTTCTGAAAATGCTTTAAATTTCCCTGCAACGACGGATCGGTTTATTATAGAATATGATGGTAATTTATATGGAATACATTTATCAGAAGCAGTTACTATTACTGAGGATGCTTCAGGTTTAACATTAAACGGTTATGAAGGAAAATGGGTAGTATTTTCAGCATTAAATACCATTAGCGATTTAAATATCTTACATGAATATGCGTTTGTAAGACCAACAGACACAAAGTTAAATTATAATTATAACGCTAATGAAGGAAAAGTAACAACAACGCATGTGGTAACTACGGATGTAATCACAGGATCCCAAACCAATGTTTTACAAGGATTCATTCCACACCATTATCGCGGTAATGCAAATCAGTTTTCATTTATATCTGGATTAGAATATGTAGGAACGCCAAGAGGTACTTTAAAATTAGCAGCAGGAAATAATTTGTCTTTTGATTATGAATTTAACGCAGATATTTTACCACATTTTAATGCCCCAAAAACAGATAGTTCTGATACGGTTTCTTATAATAAAGATATTATGAAAGGTATGATTGATGCCTATGCAGGTGATGTTGAGTTTTACGGAATAGGAGGTGGAACTTACTGGGGAGGAAAGTACTTGTTAAGAGCTTTAAAGTATGCTTTAATGGCAAAAGAAACCAATAATGAAAACTATTCCTATTTGGTAAGTAAAACAAAAGAATTAGTTCATGATTGGTTAACATTTACACCTGGAGAAACAGAAAATTATTATGCTTATTATCCAGCTTGGAAAAGTTTAATTGGTTTTGATGAAGAGTATTACTCAGCATATTTTACGGACAATCACTTTCATTATGGTTATTTGGTACATGCAGCAGCTTTACTTGAAATAGCAGAACCTGGTTCTATGGATGGTTATTGGGATATGATTACAAAAATTGTAAAAACGTATGCAAACTGGGATAGAAATGATAGTGAGTTTCCATATTTAAGAACCTTTAGTCCTTGGATGGGACATTCCATGGCAAGTGGTTTAGGTAATGCTATTGGAAACAATCAAGAATCTAGTTCAGAAGCAATGCAATCTTGGGCAGGTATGTTTATGACTGCTGAAATGACTGAGAATACTGATATGCGAGATGCGGCAGCTTTTGGGTATTTAATGGAAAGTAGAGCGATTGCAGATTATTGGTATAATGAAAGCGGAACTTTTGATGAAATTGGTTATGAAAAACCAGTTACAGGTATTTTAGAAATGAATCGTTATGTATACGGAACATTTTTTGGTGCTCAAGAAACTTATATTCACGGAATTCAATGGTTGCCTATTTCTCCTGCATACGGATTTTGGAATGATTTTTTAACAACAAACGAAGCCGCCGAAATTGTTGATCCGATAATGAATAATATGGCAACGGATTTAGAAAATGGAATTAGTGCTGATTGGATGAATGTTTCTATGGGATTTAAGTTGTTTTTTGATCCAGAATCAGTCGTAAATCAATTTGATGGTTATTGGAATGCTGATGTAGGAAGTAACGAGTATCAAGTAGCTCATAATAATGGCGAAAACGGGTTAACATATTATTATGCACATGCTTCTCAAAATATAGGTATACGACAGTCTGATTTTAGATTAACACTTCCATTAAGTAGCGCATTTTTAAAAAATGGAGAGATGACATATGTTGTTTATAATCCATCAGAAAATGAACAAACATGTGAAGTATATCATAATAATACATTAATAACGTCTTTTGATGTTCCAGCAAATACTTTGTTAACTGCAAATAATGATGGTATTATCGATGGAGGAACTACACCAACGAGTGATAATTTAGCATTAAATGGAACAGCAAGTCAATCTACAACAGCACATAATGGAGAAGCTTTACGTGCTATTGATAACAATACAAGTGGAGTTTGGGGAGATGCATCTGTGACACATACCAATTCAGGAGTAGGAGAATGGTGGCAGGTAGCTTTAGATGGAACTTATGAAATAGGAGAAATAAAATTATGGAACAGAACAAATTGTTGCATGTTTAGATTAGATGATGTTACAGTAACAGTTGAAGATAGTAATGAAAATGTTTTGTGGTCAGAAACAATAATATCTTCATCTCAAACAACATTAACCATAAATGCAGGAGGAATACTTGGAAGTGTAATTAAGATAACACAGAATCAAAATTATCCAGTTTCTTTGGCAGAGGTACAAGTTTATGAATATGATGGAGACACACCAACACCAGTTTTTCCAGATCCAACGAAAACATATTATATGGATTCAACAGTTCATAATTTAAGAGTGGCAGCTTCGGGAGAAAGTGAAGAAGCTTATACAACTACTACAGCAACAACAGGAGATGATGTTGCTTGGCAGTTTGTGGCTAAAGGAAACGGGTATTGGCATATTCAAAGAGCAGCAGGAGGAACGTTACCAAGGTTACGAACTGATAATTCAGAAAATGCAGATATGCAAGGAACAGGTTGGAGTGGAACGTACACGTATTATGAATTAACGGAAGGAAGTATTGAAGGTACTTATTTTGTAGTACTACCAGATGGACCAGAAAATTATTCTAGGTTACAGGTAAATAATTCTGGAGAAGTAAAAATGGTATCTCCAGCTAGTACTGGTATTTGGGAATCGTTTACACTTACAGAAATTGAAGATACAACTAGCGGTAGTTCATTGTTTATAGAAGCAGAAGATTATGCAAGTATGAGTGGTGTTCAACCAGATGATACTACAGATGAAAATGGAGGAGAATATATGGGATGGTTTGATGCTGGTGATTGGTTGGAATATTCTGTAAACATTCCAAGTGCAGGAAATTATACTATAGATTATCGGTTAGCAAGTGCCCCAGGTTCTACTGGTTTTGAATTTCAAGTAAATGGCAACGCAATAATAACACAAAGTGTAAATGCTACAGGAGATTGGGATACTTGGTATACCGCAACTTCTTCAAGTATTTATTTATCAGCAGGTACACAAACAATACGTTTGTATGCAGTTGAGGGTTCATGGAATATAAATTGGTTTGAAATTAAAAGTCAAGTATCAGCTAAGAGTTTCATTTCTAAAACATCATTATCTAATGAAATTAAATTGTATCCAAATCCAGTAGCGAATCAGCTAAATATAAATTTGATTAATTATAAAGAAATAACAAATGTAGATATAATTGATCTAAAAGGTAAAAAAGTGATTGAAAATAAAATCATTGAAAGCGAGGTAATTACTTTTAATACCAATGATTTATCTAATGGAGTTTATTTAGTAAGAGTGAAGTATTCAAGTGGAGTTATAGCTATGAAGAAGTTTATTAAATAAATTCTAATAAAAACACGTAAGTAGTTATTTACGTGTTTTTTTATTAAAATTGCAGTAATCAAAATATTAACTATTAAATAATTCTTTAAAAATTTAAAAAGATGAAAAAATTATCCCTTTTACTATTTATAACCCTATTATCGGTTAAGTACTCATTTGCTCAACTAACTTTACCCTATGTATTTGAAAATAATTCTAGGTATAGTGATGATCAAATTTATATTGGTTTGGTTGGTAAAACAAATGAACTTGGAGATGTTTGGATGAATATAACCAACAGTCAATTACAAGAAATGTCTGCAGATGACAATACAATTTCTGGTCCAGATTTTAGTTACCCTCAAGAATGGCTATATCCAGATATTTTTACCAAATTGAGCGATTTAAGCAATAAAACAATACAAATACCACAAGGATTATATGCTTGTCGTATTTTTATTTCATTTGAATCTCCAATGTATCTTCATTTTCATGAAACAGGAGGATATGCAGGTGCAAATTTAAATAACCCAGGAGATCCAAATGACGGAATTCGTTGGGAGATTGTAGAACTTACTTGGGGAGATTCTGGATTATGGACAAATACGAGTAGAGTTGATGCGTACCAATATCCAATGGCACTTGAAGTTGCAGGTTTTTCAGGAGGAGTTACAGGCGCAACTTATGAAGATTCTTATAATGATGCCGTAAATGGATCTGGTACTCCACAATTTAAAAGAATAGGTGAAGTTTTGCCACATCAAGAAATTTTAGATGCTTGGGATAATACCGTAAGTGATGCTTATAAGGTAGCAAAAGTTATAAAAGACAATTCTATTGACGGAGAGCCTATTATAGAACAGCCATCAAAAGTAGCTGAGTTTACAGACGATGTTTTGGATGATTATATTGATGAAATTTGGGAAACCTACAAAAATTACGATTTAAATATTAATATTGGAGATAGAGGAACTTGGGTTGGTAGAGTTCAGGCTAATAATACATTTTTATTTACAGATCCTGCAGATGGAAGTATTGCAACAATCCATGGAAAACCAACAACTATTAATGCAATGGAAGGTTCAGGCTTTTTAGCATATACTCCATATTCAGCTTCAGATGATTTAGAAAAATACAATGAAGATTTAATGATTCAAGCACAAATGGCAGCTGCAATTACCAGACATGCAATTTATACTAATATTATTGATGGAAGTATTCAGTTTACACATGATGCAAATCGTTTTTTTGTTTATGAACCTTATAATGAATATGTAAAGTTTTTTCATAATGAAACTATAAGTTTTGAATCGCAAACCTATGCTTTTGCTTATGATGATGTTGGAGATCACTCTTCAACAATTCAAACAACTTTTCCTACTGAAGTAAAAGTTATTATTGGTGGTTACGGAGAAACACCTTTAAGCACAACTTTTCCAGATCCAACAAAAACATATTATATGGATTCTCCAGTTCATAATTTACGAATTGCAGCTTCAGGAGAAAGTGAAGCACCATATACAACTTCAACAAATACAACAGGTGATGATGTAGCTTGGCAATTTGTAGCAAAAGGAAATGGATATTGGCATATTCAAAGAGCAGCTGGTGGAAGTTTACCAAGATTGAGAACAGACAATTCACAATTTGCAGATATGCAAGGAACAGGTTGGAGTGATAGTTATACCTATTATGAATTGACAGAAGGATTTACAGACGGAACTTATTTTATTACACTTCCAGATGGACCTTCTAATTACAAGCGATTACAAGTAAATAATTCAGGAGAAGTAAAAATGGTTTCTACAGCAAGTAATAGAACTTGGGAATCTTTTACGTTTACAGAAATAGAAGAGACAACATCAGGTAATTCATTATTTATAGAAGCTGAAGATTACACAGCTATGGAAGGAATTCAAACAGAAGAATGTGATGATGATGATACTTTAAATGTTGGTTGGATAGATACCAATGATTGGATGGATTATTCGGTTACTATTCCAACTTCTGGAAATTATACATTTAATTTAAGAATTGCTAGTCCTAATGATGGAACAATTGTTCAAACCCAAGCAAATGGGAACACTATAAATACTTCAATTCCTAATACGTTAGGTTGGCAAAACTGGACAACTGTAACTACCGAGAGTATTAATTTATCAGCAGGAACACAAACATTACGTTTATATTCATTAGGAAACGGTTGGAATATTAATTGGATTGAAATCAATAGCGAAACAGCTTCTAAAGCTACAGTTTCTAAAGCAGTAATTGGTGGGGAACAAAAGGTGTTTCCTAATCCTGTAAATGAAATGTTACACGTGTATGTAGGAGATAATTCAAGTATTTCAAAAATTGAAATTATAGACGTAACAGGTAAAAAACATATTTCAAAAAATATTTCAGAGAAACAAACACAAATAGATATGAAATCTATTGCAAGTGGTTTTTATTTTATAAGACTTTTTGATGGAAATAATTTAGTTGAGGTAAAAAAGTTGTTGAAAAAATAATCACTTATTCTCTAGTTTTTTTGCGTTAGGGATTGAAGCGGCATCCTTTTTAGTTTATATTTTGCTCTCGCAAAAATTAAACTAAAAAGATATAGCGAAAAGCCCGACCTTTAGGTAACGCACAAGAAATAATTTTATAAAAAGTTCAAGATTTAATTGCAGGGCGATAGCCAAGTGTTGAATTCCCAGATGCTAGCATCTGGGAAATTTAATACTCATAAATCTTGGACTTTTTTGTAGTTATAATCATTTCTTAAATACTAGTTGATTTTTACTAAAATTAGTATCTTTGGAAACTTTAAAATACTACAAAAATCAACTAAATAATGTTAACAAAAAGAATCATTCCTTGTCTTGATATTAAAAACGGGCGTACTGTAAAAGGTGTGAATTTCGTTAATTTAATAGATGCAGGAGATCCGGTTGTATTGGCTAAGCAATATGCAGAGTTAGGTGCTGATGAATTAGTTTTTTTAGATATTGCTGCAACATTAGAGAATAGAGGAACAACTTTGGATATGGTTTTAAAAGTTGCTGAACAAGTAAATATTCCTTTTACTGTTGGTGGTGGAATTTCATCTATAGAGCATGTAGATGCTTTATTAAAATGTGGTGCAGATAAAATATCTATAAATTCATCCGCAGTAAAAAGACCAGATTTGGTAAATGAATTATCGCAAAAATTTGGAAGTCAATGTGTGGTTGTAGCTATTGATGCTAAAAAGATTGATGGAGAATGGATTGTACATTTAGCAGGTGGAACAATTCCAACAGCATTAAATTTATTTGATTGGGCAAAAGAAGTAGAAAAACGAGGTGCTGGAGAAATCTTATTTACATCAATGAATAATGATGGAACCAAAGCAGGTTTTGCAAATGAAGCTTTGGCAAAATTGTCTACAGAATTAAATATTCCAATTATAGCATCTGGTGGAGCAGGAACAGTTCAGCATTTTATAGATACTTTTGTAGATGGAAAATCAGATGCAGCGTTAGCAGCAAGTGTTTTTCATTTTGGAGAAATACCTATTCCAGATTTAAAGAAGGAATTACAAGAAAATAATATTCCAGTTAGGTTATGATAAAACTTTTCTTAGATGATTTAAGAACTATTGAAATGGTTTATGATAAATCTTTAGAAAATGAATTTACTATAGTTCGTAATTATAATGATTTTGTAACATTTATAAAAACAAATGGATTACCAGGTTTTATAAGTTTTGATAATGATTTAGGAGAAGAAAACGGAATAGTTGCCCCAGATGGTTATGCTGCCGCGAAGTGGTTGGTATACGAATCGGGTTTAAATTTAGAAAATTTACAATTTAAAGTACACTCAGCAAATCCAGTAGCTGCTGAACAAATAAAAGGACTTTTAAATAATTATATTAAGTTTTTAAAGTCTTCCAATAAGAAATAAAATGAACATAGATTTCAATAAAAATAACGACGGATTAGTACCAGCAGTAATTCAAGATGCTACAACAAAAAATGTATTAATGTTGGGCTATATGAATGAAGAAGCATTTGCGAAAACACAAGAAACTAAAAAAGTTACTTTTTTTAGTAGAACAAAAAATCGTTTATGGACGAAAGGTGAAGAAAGTGGAAATTTTTTAAATTTAGTAGATTTAAAATTAGATTGCGATAATGATACATTATTAATCTTTGTAAATCCAGTAGGACCAACATGTCATAAAGGAACAGATACTTGTTGGAACGAAGAGAATAAGCAAGAGTATGGTTTCTTTTCTACCTTAGAAGATGTGATTGCTGAAAGAGTGGCTAATAAAGACACTAAAAAATCGTATGTAGCAAGTTTGTTTTCTAAAGGAATTAATAAAGTAGCACAAAAAGTAGGAGAGGAAGCTGTAGAAACGGTTATTGAAGCAATGGATAATAACGATGAATTATTTTTATATGAATCTGCAGATTTATTATTTCATTATTTAATGCTATTGCAAGCAAAAGGTTTTACTTTAAAAGATATTGAGGCTGAGTTAAAGGGAAGACAAAAAAAATAACATAATCCTTTGATTAAAATCATAAAAGAACAACTTCTGTTAATTCTTTTTTATTTTGATAAAATTAATTTACAGTACAAGAATAAAATATTACAAAAGACAAAAAGCAGGAGTTTCTCCTGTTTTTTGTTATAGATCATTTGATAATCAATTTTTATAAGGTATATCAACGAATCAATAAACAAATTTACTATGATTCTTATTTCAATATTATTAATAATACTTTGTTGTATTATAATTTGGCGTGCAAGTGACGGTTTTGAAGCGGCTTCTGAATATCTAGGTAGAAACCTAAGCGATGGTGTACGAGGTGCCACAATTAATGCAATTGGTTCGTCTATGCCAGAATTATTTACAACACTGTTTTTTCTATTTGTTTTAAAAGATAAAGACGGATTTTCTGGTGGAATAGGAACAACAGCAGGTAGTGCTATTTTTAATGGAATGATAATTCCTGCTGTAGTAATACTTGTAGTAGTTTTAAAAGGATTAACGTCTTATGTAGAAGTTTCAAAAAAGGTATTATTAAGAGATGGTATTTCTCTTTTAATATGTGAGTTTGTATTAATTTTTCTTTTAGGTGGTTCCTCTTTAAATTGGATTCACGGTCTTGTTTTAATGGCTTTATATGCAGGATATTCTATATATATGCTTAGTTCTATGAATTCAGTTGAAGGAGAAGAAGAAGATAACGAAGAAGAGGATGACGAAGATGGTGAAGAAAGTGCAGGTTTTTTTATGAGTTTAATTACTTTGGATTTAGAACCAATTTTTATAAAAGATAAAATTAATTCAAAAAGTGGCTGGTCATTATTAATTTTTGCAATGCTTATAATAGGTTCTGCTTGTCTTTTATTAGTTAAATCATGTGAGTGGTTAGGAGAAGAGTTAAACATATCTATTTACTTTATTGCGGTTATTTTAGCTAGTGCAGCAACAAGTGTTCCTGATACAATACTATCTATGAAAGATGCTAAAAAAGGAAATTATGATGATGCAGTATCTAATGCATTAGGAAGTAATATTTTTGATGTATGTTTTGCACTTGGTTTTCCTTTATTTTTATTCACTATTATTTATGGTCCAATAGAAATGAGTATTGAAACGGTTAAAAATATATCTGAATTAAGAATATTATTATTTATTTTAACTTTTGTAGCTTTTATTATATATATAGCCAAAAGAAAAATGGGAATTATTAGTGCAGTTCTTTTAATTCTAATTTATATTATTTTTACAGTCTATATTTTAGGAAGATCTGTTGATCTAGAATGGGCTAGTCAAATTAGTAAAACATTACAATCTATAGATGCTATTGTTGATACATTTAGATTTTGGAAGTAGTTTATAATTACTAAAACAATAAAATAAAAATCCTAATTACTTTAAAGTAATTAGGATTTTTATTTACAAAAAAATGTTTAATTTATAATATAACTTCAGAAATTTAAGTTTTAAAATAAATTTGATAATAAAAGCTTCATTTGGTTATAAATAATGCTTAAAATTGCATAACCAAACTTAAAGAATTATGAAAAAATCTAACCTATTAGTACTCTCTTCTTTCTTTTCTATTTATGTTATTTGGGGTTCAACATATTTATTCAATAAAATAGCAGTAACAGAAATTCCGCCGATGGAATTGGCTTGTATTCGTTTTGGTATTGCAGGTGTTTTAATTATGACTATAGCAAAAGCAATGAAACTTTCATTAAAAATAACTAAAAACCAGTTTTTTAATTCTTTAATAGCTGCTTTTTTATTTTTAGTATATGGAAACGGAATTTTTGTTTGGGCTTTAAAATATATAGATAGTGGTTTTGGAGCACTTTTGGCATCAACACAACCTTTATTTGTTTTGTTTTTACTACGATTAATTGATGGAAAAAAGATGCAAAAGAAATCTATAATAGGTGTTTTATTTGGTGTTTTAGGAATGTACTTACTGGTTAGTCAAAAAGATATAACAACTTCTGAAGGAAGTATTTTGGGTATTTTTATGATTCTTACCTGTGTAATCAGTTGGAGTTATGGTAGTGTTTTTGTATCAAAAGCCGATTTGCCTAAAAACTTTTTTGTGAGTACTGGTTATCAAATGTTAATAGCAAGTGTTTTACTTTTCTTGGGAGGTTTAATTTTTAAAGAAGATTTTACGTCACCTTTAAGTTGGAGTTATAAAGCGCAAGTGTCAATGATAATACTTATTGTTTTTGGAAGTATTATAGCATTTACAGCTTTTAATTATTTATTAAAAGTAGTTTCTCCAGAAAAAGTAGCAACATCAGCATATGTAAATCCTATAATTGCAATGCTTTTAGGTTGGTATGTTTTAGATGAACAATTAACAACACAATCTGTAATAGCATCTATTATTTTACTAACAGGAGTTTATTTTATTACTTCTAGAAAAAAAATAGCTAAAAACAAAGTTACCACCAAACCACAAAAAGTTTAATTAGTTCTCCGTTTGTTTTTTTTAACCAGCATAAAGGGGCATTTTTTTCATTTATATATTCAGATATTTCAATAGAAAACTGCTTAAAACTTAACCAATCTATGTTTGAATGAGGTTTTACCAACCAGTTTCGTTTTGTTGGAATATAAAATTTAGCATCTTTAAATAATAAAAGTTCTTTTGAGTTGATGTAAAAACCTTCAATACACTTGTTGTTTATTTCATCAAAATAATTTCCAAATTCTTGATATGGAACAAATAATTGTCCTTTAAAATATACCTGTTGTTCTATTTCATCAACAGATAAATTTAAATGATCTAAAATAGGTTTGGTTTTATCATTGTATAATAAAGGAAGTTGTTTGTTGGTTAATTTATCTAATTTCTGATTAAAACTATCTTTTCTATTTGGGCCAATCCAGTGTTCAATTTCTGTATTTCCAACGGTTTTATCATATAAATAAAATTTATAAATAATTTCTAAATGAATAGGTTTTTTATCTTGTAAAAGAATACAATCTAGTTCACCTATAGTAATTTTGTGGTTCTGAACTTGAATGTTTTCTATTAAAATATCAATAGTAGTGTTTTCTTGTAATTGATGAGAAACAAAACGCTCCACTAGTTTTCCTAATCGTAATTTAGGAGTACTATCGCCAGTAAACACACTTGTAGTTATTTGCTTAAAATTAAATTGTTGTATCTGTTGAATATCATTAGAAAACCATAAAAAATCAGTTTCTAAAAAACCTTGATATTGTAATTGTAATAGTTTAAATGGTTTCATAACAACAAAGAAAATATAATTATTTTAAAGATAAAGAAATGTTAAACGAAGTTTCTTAAACTTTTATTTTTTGATGTTTTTTAATTTGAAAGCATTTATGAGTTTTGACTATCGTAAAATGAATACTTTAGGTCTGCTATACAATAACTGAGATACTACTTTTAAGTTATGAAATCAAAAAGAAGTTTTATATACGGAGTTTTATTAGGTGTTTTAGGAATTGTTATGTTTTCATCAAAAGCAATAATGGTAAAACTTATTTATCAATACAATGTAAAAGCTGTAGATACGCTGTTTTTGAGAATGTTTTTTTCTTTTCCTTTTTATATTGTTATCGCTTATATCTATAGAAATGAAGAAAAAGAAAAGAGTAGAGATAAACGAGATTATTTATGGTTAGTTTTCTTTGGAGTTGTAGGTTATTACTTAGCTAGTTTATTTGATTTTATAGGCTTGCAATATATAAAAGCTAGCTTAGAACGAATTATATTATTTATTTATCCAACAATAGTATTGTTTTTCAATAAAATATTTTTGAAAAAACAAATTAATAGAAATCAAAAATTAGCCATTATACTAACATATTTAGGGATCATAATTACATTTGGAAGTGAAGTAAGTATTTCTGGAAAAGATGTTTATTTAGGTGGCTTTTTTATTGTTTTGAGCGCAATTACCTATGCTTCTTATTTAGTTGGTAGTGGTTGGTTAATACCAAAGTTTGGTGTAATGCGTTTTACAGCATATGCAATGTTAGTTTCTTGTATTTGTGTGTTTATCCATTTTATTTTTTTGTCAGAAGGAACTGTTTTAAGTTTTCCACCACAAGTATATATTTTGGCATTATGTATTGCTGTTTTTGCAACAGTAATACCGTCTTTTTTAGTATCAATATCTATAAAAATTATCAACTCTTCTAACTTTGCTATCATAGCAGGTGTTGGTCCAATTTCAACAATAATATTGGCGGTTATTTTTTTAAATGAACATTTAACAATAATTCAAATGTTAGGAACTGTAGTTGTAATTTTAGGAATTTTATTAGTATCAAAAAATAAAAAAAAATAGTTTTTTACTATAAATAATTACACTCATACCTCTTTTTTTATGTTTAAAGGAAGTTTTTATTAAAAATACTTATTAAGTAATTAGTTTTAAACTTATAAAGCGTTACCGTTTTATAAGCTAACTAACTAATTTTATAACTTAATATTGAAAACAGAAAACTACATAATAGTTGCATCTGACAATAATAATACAGTTTCAAGGATAGTGGAAGAACTTGATACTATATTAGGCTATAGTAGTATTACAATAAATTCTGTAAAATTAATAAAGCAGTTATTGTTTTCTATTACACCAAAACTTATTATTTTTAATTTTAAAAACAATAACCTTGAGTTAAATCAATTATTTAATACTAATGAAAACATTACCACACCAATATTATGCTTAACAAACAAGTATGAAAAAATATCATGTATTTCTGAAAAAAATCAAGTGATTATTCAATCTTTAGAGAATAGTTTACAAAACAATCATTTATTGTATAACGTAAAAAGTATTTTATCTATCAGTAAAATACGCGAAGTAAATTCATTAGAAAAAAGAAGTAATGGAGGGAGTTTTATATCAGAAAATAAAAATTTAACGCGTTATGTTTTAGAATTGGATCAAAAGAAAGCGTTGTTAAAAAGTATGATGGAAAGAATAAAGGAGTTAACAAATTCTGTAGATCATGTTACAAGATCAAGATTAAACTCTATTATAAATAATATAAAATTAGATACTTCAACAAATCATTGGGATGATTTTAAAGTGTATTTTGAAAATGTTAATCCTGGTTTTATACATGAGTTATCTTGTAAATTTCCGTGTTTAACATCAAAAGATATAAAGTATTGCTGTTATTTAAAAATGAATATGTCTAATGAAGATATACGATATATTTTAGGAATTAATAAAGAAAGTGTACGTACTCATAAATATAGATTAAAGAAAAAAATGACACTTCAAAAAGAACAAGATTTAAAAAAATATATCAATTCTTTCTAAAATAATATACAGATACAAATTTATATAAAAAGTAACCTTTAAAAGGTTGCTTTTTTTTGTGTTTAAAAAGAAGTTAAAAAGAAACATGTCTATGTTTTGTATACGCTAAAAAACAATATAAAATTTATGTCTATGCTTTGTGTACTGTGTTTTTTAGGTAACTTTTTACTTATTATCTAATTTTGGAGTAATCAACTAACTAACTACTTTTTATAATGATTTCCAAAGCATTAAAATTTACAAATGATTCATTAAATCAATATTTGAAAAACAAATTCGGATTAAGTGATGCTGTTGTTATAACTAATAGAATAATAGATCAAAATGGATCGGTTCCTCTTGAGAACCAAAATAAGGTAACTATAACCTTAATTCATGTAGAACAAGAAACGGTAAAGTCTTTTTATCGAAAGAATAAACAGTTGAATGATGGTAATTATGAAAATAAGCCATTAGATGAAAGATACAATTTATACCTTTTAATAGCTCCAAATTTTGAAGATTATAATGAAACCTTAAAATTCTTAAATGCAACCATTCAGTTTTTTCAAATTAATGGAGTCATCAATTCTAATACATCTTCTGATATACCCAAAGAAATTAATCGCTTAGAATTTGAACTTGAAAAAGGAGATGGTTATTTACAAATGCACAATTTATGGAGTGCTTTAGGCGCCAAATATCAACCAAGTGTAATTTATAAGATGCGATTAGTTACCATAGTGTCTGATGAAATAAATGCATTTGAATCTAGTGTTAAAGTAACAACAAATAGAACAATAGATGATTAAAAATAGTTTTCATAATATATTTAATTTGCAGGTAACTCATACATATTATAAAGATGATATATGTAAAGGTTTAGTGTACAAACCTACAAAAGAAACACAGAGAATTATTAATAAGTTCTCATTAAAACCACGTATTACGGATACTGGTTTTGGATTATATACTGATACCAAAAGTAGTATAACAGTTTTGTTAAACTATATAACTAAAGTAACAGGAGAAAAAACTTTTCACTTTATAGCAAGTACTTCAGATCCTCAGTTTTATCTCATCACAGATTTACCAATTAATAAAATAGGAGTTACCATTTATAAAACTGATTTGATAACATTAACATCAATACCAGAATTAATACTATTAAAACCAACCTTTATAGCTACAGAAGAAGCTAATATGGTTTTTAAGGTTTCTATTGGTTTTGATGATATTATATCATTATTTAAAGAAGATATAATACCTCTTTACCAAATAAATTTTGAAGCAAGAACAACACAGTGGAGATATTTGATAATGAATAAAAGTAATCAAAATATAGGAACACTGTCTATTGAAGGTAAATCAGATATTAAGTTTGAAGGACCAGTTGAAGTAATACTTCAAAATGGAAAAGAGGCACAACAGTTTTCTTCTGAGAAACAATTGTTAAAGCTAACAGAAATACCAAAATATAGTTTCGATTTAACCAGTTCAATAAAAAAGAATGGAACTAATAGAACTAAAATAATATTTAAAGGCTTACCAAATCCTAATCCAAATGTAATAGAGGTTAATACAGATTCAATAGAACCTATAGTAGCTTCATTGATGTATGTATATGTATAAAAACCAAATTAACTAATAATGAATATAATAATAATGTTTTATGAATTTATCAACCATTAAATCTCCAGGGGTTTATATCAATGAAGTAAATGCTTTTGGTAACTCAGTAGTTCCAGTGGCTACTGCTATACCAGCTTTTATTGGATATACACCACAAGCTATGTACGAAGGGAAATCGTACACGAATGTGCCTAAAAAAATTACATCATTCGCAGATTTTCAAGCTATTTTTTGTTTGCCAAACCCACCTGCGCCTGCAGACCCTGCTAAACAATACGATCCTGAGTATTATTTAGTAAAACAAGATAGCCAACCAACATCAGGAGACTATATGATGATAGGAAGCGATTTTTATGCTATTCTACCAGATCCGAATACAATTTATTACTTATACAATAGTATTAAGTTGTTTTATGATAATGGAGGAGGAGATGCCTATATTGTATCTATAGGACCTTATGGAGCACCTTCAAATACACCAGCGGTTGTTGGTGCACAAATAGTAAACCCAAACGTACAAAAAAACGATTTAACAAATGGTTTAGACTTGTTAAAACAAGAGCAAGAACCAACTATGTATATCTGTCCTGAAGCTACTTTATTATCAGTAGATGATAATGCTTCTTTAATGCAATCAATGTTATTGCAATCTACAGAAATGCAAACAACAGTATGTATTTTTGATATTATTGGAGGTAATACACCAGATCCTATCAATTATACAGAAGATATTACAACTTTTAGAAATGCTACAGGGTCAAACGGACTTGATTATGGAACAGCTTATTATCCATTTGTAGATACTACGGTAATGCAAGCTTCAGATATAGACTATACAAACTTATTTGGAGGAGATGTAACACAATTACAAGCAATATTGAGTCCTGCAGATAATCCTAATGAAACTGTAAATATTATTATAGCAAATATTCAAAATCCACCAGATGGAGAAGCATTAACCGTAAGTCAATATAATAATTCGTTATTAGTAGCAAGTCCTACTTACAGTACTATTATAGCTCATGTATTACAAGATGCAAACTTATTACCTCCAAGTGGTGGTATGGCAGGAGTAATAACTACAACAGATAATCAAGCTGGACCATGGCAAGCACCAGCAAATACATCTATTGTTGATGTAGTTAATTTACCAATTAAATTATCTGAAACACAACAGGCAGATTTAAACGTTGATGCTATTTCGGGTAAATCTATCAATGCTATTCGTTTTTTTAATGGATTAGGAATTTTAGTTTGGGGAGCAAGAACTTTAGATGGTAATAGTCAAGATTGGAGATATTTATCGGTAAGAAGAACAATGATTTTTTTAGAGCAGTCATGTAAACTAGCAGCGAATGCATATGTATTTGCAGCTAATGATAAAAATACATGGGAAGCTGTAAAAGCAATGATTTCTAGTTTCTTAAATGATATTTGGAAACAAGGAGGTTTACAAGGAGCTAGTGCTGCAGATGCTTTTTCTGTAGAATGTGGATTAGGATCAACAATGACATCTGAAGATATTTTAAACGGATTTATGAATGTTACTGTAAAAGTTGCAATTGTAAGACCTGCAGAATTCATTGTACTTACATTTCAACAACAAATGGCTACCTCTAGCTAATTGAATGTTTATAAAATAGATAACCAACAAAAAACTAATATAAAAAAATAATATTATGGCAACAGATGATGGAAGCGTACAAGGCGCAACATGGCCCATGCCAAAGTTTCGATTTGAAGTAGACTTAGGAACAGAATTAACAGGAGTTGCATTTCAAGAAGTTTCTGGAATGGATGTAGAAAATCAGATTATAGAATATCGTAAAAGTAACAGCAAGCTTTTTTCTACAGAAAAAATGCCAGGAATTGTTAAATATGGTAATGTAACGATGAAACGTGGTGTTTTTGTGAATGACAATACTTTTTGGGATTGGCACGAAGAAATTAAAATGAATACAATTAAGCGTAGAACTGTTTTAATAAAATTATTAGACGAAACAGGTAATGTTACCATGCAATGGCAATTAAACAATGCTTGGCCTACTAAAATAACAAGTACCGATTTAAAGTCTGACGGAAATGAGGTAGCAGTAGATACTATAGAAATAGCACATGAAGAGTTAATTATATCGAATGGCTAAAAAAAAGTCAAAAGCAAAAGAAGAAAATGTATCAGGTAAATATCCTGTAAACTTTTATTTTTCTGTTTCATTTGATAGTAGTGAAGGTATAGATTTTCAAGAAGTTTCAGGCTTAACAAGAGAACAAACTATAGAAGAAGTAGCAGGTGGAGGTGAAAATAGATTTAAATATCGACTTCCATCTGTTTCTATAAGCAAAAATTTAGTACTTAAAAGAGCAGTAATATTAAAAGGAGATGTGCTAACTAAATGGTGTAAAGACAGTATCGATGGTGGTTTAGCAAAACCAATTAAAACTAAAACAGTTTCAGTAAATCTATTAAATAGTGATGGACAGGTTTCCATGAAATGGAACTTTTACAAAGCATATCCAATAAAATATTCATTTTCAGATTTAAAATCTCATACAGGAGAAGTTTTAGTTGATACCGTTGAGTTGGCTTATATCCATTTTACATCATCTTAAAAAACAAGGAAAATGCCAGTAGAAATAAGAGAGTTAATTATTAAAACAGAAATAAGAACAGTAACAGATGAATTCTCATCACTAAATGAAAATGAGTTTCTTGCTTTTAAAGAAGAAATCTTAGAAACGTGTAAACGGATGCTTACAGAAGGAGTAAAGAAGATAAACTACAGAAGATGATATGGGATTAGAGTTAATGAAAATAACAGGCTATTTAGATGGTGATTTTAATACTCCAATACCAGGAGAACCATATAAAGTAATGATTAATCCAAATGAAATAAAATGGAATCGTAAAATACATTACAATGAGCAACAACCAATAGATTCTAGTAAACCTTCTCAAAAGTATAAAAATACTGCAAGTGATGAATTAAGTTTTGATATAGTTATTGACTGTACAGGAGTCGTATTTTCTAAACGAATTGATATGGCTAAAGAGATTAAAAATTTAGAGGATATTGTTTATACATATAATGGAAAAATACATAGACCTAATTATGTTAAAATTCAATGGGGTAATAATTTGTCTTTTAAAAGTGTTTTAAAAACATTTAATACAAATTATACGCTTTTTAGACCAGATGGTAGTCCACTTAGAGCTAAAGTATCTTTAAGTTTTGGAGAATATATTTCTCCCAAAAGAAAGTGTACAGAAGAAAAAAAAGAGTCACCAGATGTTACACATTTGGTTGAGGTTGTTGAAGGAGAAACTTTACCTCAATTATGTACCAAGATGTGGAATTCACCTATTTATTACATACAAGTAGCTGATTATAATGGGCTTAATAAGTTTAGAAACCTTAAAGGAGGAAAAGAATTGATTTTCCCACCAATAATAAAACCAGTAGAAGCATGAGTTGTATTAAAAGTGGCGGTTTAGTCACATTTGAAATAAAAGTAGATGGAAACTCTATTCCAGATATTATAGAAGTAGAAAGTGTTGTTATAGACAAATCTGTTAACAGAATATCAAAAGCTACACTAGTAATTCTTGATGGAAACCCGTCTGAAGAAGGGTTTTCTGTAAGTTCTTCAGCAACGTTTGTACCAGGAAATAAAGTGAGTATACTAGTAGGTTATGAATCTGTAAATGAGCTAGTTTTTACAGGAATTGTAACAAAGCAAAGTGTAAAAGTTCACGGAACATCAGGCCCTTCTTTAGAGGTTGAATGTAGAGATGAAGCAATTCGTATGATTGTTGGGCGCAAAAGTGCAACTTATGCAAAGAAAAAAGATAGTGATATAATACAATCTATTATAAGTACTTATAAAGGTTTATCAGCTAATGTAACTGCTACACAAACTAAATGGCCAGAACAAGTACAATATTATGCAACTGATTGGGATTTTATAATGGCTAGAGCCGAATCTAACGGAATGGTTATAACAACATTAGATGGTAAAGTGTCAGTTTTTCCGCCAGATAAAGATAAAAAATCGGTTTTAGATATTAAATATGGAAATAACCTATTAGAGTTTAATGCTGATTTAGATGCTATTACACAATTAGCATCTGTAAAAGCAAATTCATGGGGTTTTCCTACTCAAAAAGTAACCACAGCTTCTTCAAATAATAGTTATGCAGGTGCAGGTAATTTATCAAGTAAAAAATTATCAGAGGTTGTTGGATTAAAAGATTTTCAAGTACAAACAACAGCACCTTTAGAGACAACAGATTTAACTAATTGGTCTAAAGCAGCATTAATTAAAAGTGAGTTCTCTAAAATAAGAGGAGAAGTTAAATTTCAGGGAAGTAATAAAGTAATTCCAGGAAAATATATAACATTAGAGGGATTAGGAGATCGTTTTAATGGAGATCATTTTATAGCAAATGTAACACACGAAGTCGCACATGGTAATTGGATAACTACAGTAACTGTAGGGTTGTCTCCAATTTGGTTTACAGAGGAACCAGATGTAATGGCTCCACCAGCATCTGGATTATTACCAGGTGCACAAGGACTTTTTAATGCAACTGTAAAAAAGATGTATGAAGACCCGGATAATCAATATAGAATATTAATTGATATTCCTTTGTTTGATAGTAAAGGTGAAGGTATTTGGGCAAGGTTAGCTAATTTCTATTCAACTTCAGGAGCTGGAGCATTTTTTTTACCTGAGGTAGGCGATGAGGTTGTTGTTGGTTTTTTAAATGAAGATCCACGTTATCCAATCATATTAGGGAGTTTATATAGTAGCACAAAAAATAAACCTTTTAAAAGTTTAACTCCAGATAAAAAGAATACTAAAAAAGCAATTGTTTCTAAACAAGGAATTTTTATTGAGTTTGATGATGAAAACAAAGTATTTACTATTGAAACACCAAGTAAAAACACTGCGGTTTTTGATGACAAAAGTAAAGAGATTACGATAAAAGATCAAAACAATAACAGTATTGTAATGTCTTCAAGTGGTATTACAATAAAGAGTGCTAAAAATATATCTATAGAAGCAAATCAAAAACTAACACTTAAAGGTAAACAAGGAGTAATTATAGACAGTTCTCCAGGAGATGTAACTATAAAAGGAACAAATATAAAACAAACAGCAAGTGTAAAGTTTTCAGCAAAAGGAAGTGCACAAGCAGAATTAAGTGGAGGAGCTCAAACAACTATTAAGGGAGCTATGGTTATGATTAATTAATAAAATAAGTTTTAAAAATATGCCACCAGCAGCAAGATTAACAGATTTTCATCAATGTCCAATGCAAACACCAGCGGTTCCTGCACCAATACCACATGTAGGAGGCCCAATAATTGGACCTGGACAACCCAATGTATTAATAGGAAAATTACCCGCAGCCAAAGTAGGAGATATGTTGGTATGTGTAGGTCCGCCTGATGTTATAGTAAAAGGTTCTGCTACTGTAAAAATAGGAGGAATGCCAGCAGCAAGAGTAGGAGATGCTACTGCACATGGAGGTAAAATAGTTATAGGAGCTTTTAATGTAATAATAGGTGGATAATTTATTAACAAATAAACAGAAGGAATTTTTAGGATCAGGTTGGGCATTTCCTGTTACGTTTTTTGTAGGAAATCACCAATTATCAATAACTCGTTATGAGAATAATATAAAAGATTCTATAGATGTAATTATGGAAACCAATTTTGGTGAACGACCTATGAATCCACAATTTGGCTCAGGTTTGCAACAATTTTTCTTTCAAGAAATGAATGAAACATTGAAATCAGAAATTAAAGATGTTATAATGTCTAGTTTATTATTAAATGAACCAAGAATTAATGTACAAAACGTAGTAGTTGAATATACAGATATGATGAACGGTTTAGTAGAGGTATCAATTGATTACGTGTACAATCAAACAAATACAAGACACAATTATGTATATCCTTTTTATTTAAAAGAAGGAACCAATTTAACGAAGTAATAAATGAATTTAATAGACCAAAATAAAGCACTTTTATCTCTAGGTAATAACCTAGAAAATCATTCTCGTTTGATAGACAGTAGAACAGAGAAAGATGATTTAAGTTTTTTGGTTGATTTTGCTTCTTTAATTAATTTTTATGATCAAACAAATACTATTAATGGAGATTGGACACCGTTTTTATTAAAAGATCCTATTTTTTTATTGGCTTCTATAGCAAAAACTCCGTTTAATAAAATGCATGCTTTATTTGTACAAAGCTGTTTAAAATTAAGTGAAGTTTTAAGTCTGGATGAAGAAAATAATAAAGATAAATTCAAAAAATCAATTACAAATTCAATAAATCAATTATTTGATCAAATAATAGGTGTTTTTCAAGTTTTAGAGAGTTGGGTAAAACATATGGTTAAATCTACTTTAGAGTATAATTTAAGAACATATGTAATTAAAGAAATCAAAGAAAAATATAGTCGACTTTTATGGGCTATTTTATGGTTAAGACAACAACTTCATATTAAAAAAATTATAAAAGGGATAAAACCTGTAAATAATTATTTATATGATTCTTATGATGCTAGAGTATGGAAAGAATTAGATGGTAAAATACCATATTTAAAATTATTAGGATTAAAAGATCCTATTGAAAATAATACTAATGAAGACTTTTTTTCTTCTTTAAAGAATACAGGAAATCTAATATTTTCTTTTTTAAATAGTGTTGTAGAGTATGCACCAGTTGACTTAAAAGTATTTGAAGAACGAGAAGATATATATCCAGATACATTATTGCTAAAAACTTTTACGAAGTTAATGAGGATTTATAAGGAGCAATTAAATGGATTATCTAAAAAACACTTAAATTTTTATTATCAAGATATTTTGCTACAAAAAAAGAAATTAGCAGTAGCAGATAACGTTTATATAAGTGCATCATTATCAGAGTTAAGATCGACTTATGAATTAGTAAAAGGCACTTTGTTTAATGGAGGTGAATATAAAGATAAATCACCTATTTTATATGAAGCAATAGAAAAAGTATCGTTAAACCCAGCAACAATATCTAATACATATACATTATCTCAAAGAGAAGATAAGAAAGGATTAATAACCTACTATAAAAAAGAAGAAAAAGATGTAAATATTGTACAAGAAGATGAAGAAGGAAAAATAAAACAATGGAAGACATTTGGAAGTAAAAATACTAAAGATGGAACAAAAGTAAGGTTAGGTTTTGCCTTTGCATCACCAATGTTATTATTAAGAGAAGGTGTTAGAGAATTGACTATACTATTCACATTTTCTGAAAATATAGTCGATTTAGATTTTTTTAAAAAAGGAAGCTATTATTTAAGTACAACAGAAGATTGGTTTTTAATACCTAATGATGAAGTTACCTTAAGTATTACCCAACAAGGAAATAACAGAATAAAGTTTGTTATTCATTTAGATATAACAGTTCCAGCAATTGTTCCGTTTATAGAAAATTTAGATGGTTTAGAAGCTTCTTGGCCAATGTTTAAAATGAGCTACTCTAAAATTTTAAATGAGCTACCAGTTATTAAGTCATTAAGAATAGCGGTAAATGTAAGAGAAGTACAAAAATTTCAGTTGTATAATGATTTTGGTTTATTAGAAACTGAACAACCTTTTCAACTATTAGGACCCACTCCTGTTAAAGACCAAAGTTTTATTATTGGTAATTCTGAGATTTTTAGTAAGCCTGTAAGATTATTTTCAATGAAAATGAATTGGAATAATCTTCCAAATAATTTTATAAGTTACTATCAACAGTATAATAAGTATAAAAACAATTGTTATAAAAAACCACCTGAAAAAAAAGATATTTCAGTATTAAAAAGCATTTGGCAAAGCATAGGTGGTTTATTTTCAAAAGGAGAAAAAAATATAGATTCGATTTTAGCTGATATTAAGAAGATTTTAGCTGATTGGCCCTTAAAAAAAGAGAAGCAAATTATTGAAGATATAGGAAAAGTTATAAAAAACGTATTTCCAAAGGAAAAGGAAAAAGTTAACCTGATAATTTTAAAAATAAATACAGTTGTAAAAGAAAGGTTTTTAAAGGGAGAAGAAGCTGTTGATTTTATAATAGAAGACATTAGAAAGATTATAGAGGAACTTTTTTCAAAATGTTTAATATCTACAGAGCCTTTTAACGATATGGCTTTTAAGGTAGATTTTCAATTACTTCAAGATAAATTATGGAAACCTTTAAATATGAATATGCTTTTTGGGCTACAACATGTTTTTTTAGAATATAAAAAGTTTAAAGAAACGTTTTCAAATAACTTATTTCAAGGAGTTCCTGAAATTATAACTATCGAAGAACAAAAAATAACAGACATTATTCGAATTAAAAATGTACTTAAAATAAACAAGTTTTTAAGAATAGAAGATTGTTTGAATGTTTTTATAGATTTAAAAATAGGTGATGTTTTTGAGATGAAAGATTATTTAGAAATAGATAGTTTACTAAAAATAGAATCGAGAGCTCAAATTAGTGATATTATTAAAATAAAAGATATAGATTCTTTGTACATGTTTAAAAATGAATCAACGTTAAAGTTTGTTGATGTTTTTGAAGTTAATCAACATTTAAAAGTTTCTGAATTATTATTAATATCTAATAAATTAAAAATAAATAATTTTTTAGAAATAGAAGAAAAATTAAAAAAAGAGCATAAAATATCTTACAAAGAAAATTCTATTAAAATCGATTTAAAATTAATTGAAGAACTTCAACTGAATACATCTTTAAAAGTATGTGATATATTAAGTATTAACGAAGATATATTATTAAAAGAGGCTTTTTCAAAACCTATTGGAGATTTAATAAAGGTAAAAGAAGAAATAAAAACAGGAGACTTGTTTAAGTTGAATCATACTCAAAAAAAAGAAGACATAAATATAGATTTTAAAGGTGTTTTCTTATATGAAAATCAATTAGATGAGTTTGTGAAAGTTCCCTTGTCAGGAACGATAAGTTTAGTTAATGATTTAGAGTTAACATCTATTTTAAATATAGATTATTCATTATACTTTTTTGAAATAATATCAATAAATAAAAGTGAGAGAGAGTTTTTAAGTACTACTTATAAAAAAATGTTTGCAGATAGTGTTTTTGGTTCTTCAGAGATAGCAGCATTACAAAGTAATATAGATCCATCTATTCAAAATTATCCATTAGAGCTCACCCAAGATAGTGTTTCAGGTTTTATACGTATGCAACTTAAAAATCCTACAGAAGGTTTTGGTACACTATTGTATCCTAAAGTAGTAGGAGCCATAGCAATGTATAATGCTGAATTATTAGCTTTAGATATTAAAGAAAGTGTTGATGCTTATTTGCTAGAAGAGCCCGCAAATGAGCCTTTCACCCCAATTGTAGGTTTTTTTAACGGAGATTATAGAAGTAGTTGTACTTACGAGTATAATAACAATACAGGCAGTTTTGAAAGTTTAGAATTCACCAATTACCCAATAGAATGTTATTACTACAATGTTTTTAAAAATTATAAAGTATATGATAGTGCTTTTAATAGAAAAAATAATCTAAAAATAAATAATGGTTTTCCTAAGTTTTTACCAAGCATAAAAGGAAAAGGGGAGTTAATTTTAGGTTTAGAAGAGGTAATTGCACCAGCGGAAATTAGTTTTTACTTTGAGATGGCGCAAGATTACAAAACAGTAAAAAAAGAAGTAACTAGTATTGTATACGAATATTTAGGAAAAAACGAATGGAAAGAACTTAAAGTAATATCAGATACAACAAACGGATTTAGTTGTTCGGGTATAATTACATTTAATTTTCCTAATGATATTACCAAAGTACATTGGACTATGCCAAATGAGAAATATTGGATTAAGATTTATGTAAAAAATAATCCAGATTGGTATGCACAAACTACATTTTTAAATACGAATGGTATAAAACTACAAAGAGTAAAAAAGGGATTTGAAACTTCACTTAAAATACCATTTATACAAGCCAATGTAATAGAAAGTACGTATGAAGATGTTCCAGAAATAGAAACAATTATGCAACCTTTTGTTTCTTTCGGAGGAAGAGCAGCAGAAACGGAAGAGAACATGAATAAACGTGTAAGTGTGCGTTTAAAAACAAAAGACAGAGTAGTAACAGCACAAGATTATTACATAATAATTAAAGAAGCTTATACAGAGGTGTATTATATAAAAGTATTTTTTAATAAAAAGACTAAAAACACCGAAATTTATTTAGCACAAGCAATAAAAAGTTGGAAAGATTCTAATGCATTTCTACCAATTGTTAGTAGATGCTTACAACAAAACGTAACTAGTTTTTTAAAGCCAATAGCATCTCATTTTGCTAATATTAAAGTAAATAATTTTCATTTCACTTATGTAAAATTAGTAGGAGAAATTATTATAAAACCAGGTAACAAACCATCAGGTGTTGCTAAGTTAGTTAATAAAGGAATCAATATTTTTTTATCTCCTTGGATTTGCACTAATCAATCTCAAATAGTCATAGATACAGGAGTAAGTATAGCTCAAATATCAGAGTTTATAGTGAACACATATGATTGTATTGATAGTATTGAAAAGTTAGCTATTAAACTAGGAAAAATAGAAGCTACTACAGGACGTGTTTTTTATAAAAAAGAAACGTACCAATGTATAAATTCAACAGATCTACATGCATCCGTTTTATTAGTTCCTTCATTAAATAACCATAAAATTGATTATAAGTAATGGAAGAGAAAAGGTACATAGAAGATACAACATTACCATTACCATTAAACTTTGAATTACTTAGAGGTAAGGCACTAGCGTACATTCAAAGAAATAATAAAGGAACATGGACTAATTTAAATCAGAGTGATCCAGGAGTTACAATTTTAGATCAATTATGTTATGCATTTACAGAATTAGGGTATTGTAATAATTTTCCAATCAAAGATATTTTAACAGACAAAGAAGGGAAATTAGAGGTGAAGAATCAGTTTTATTTACCAGAAGATATTTTAACAACTTCTCCTTTATCTATTGATGATTTTAGAAAGTATTTAGTAGATAATACAAAAGATGTTATTAATACCCAAATCACACCTGTAAGAACCAGTTTAAATGCTTCTGAGGCTGTTTATAATACAAGTATATTAATTGATCGTACTGTAGATAAAAATAAAAAAATAGAAGTTACTACTACTGAAAAGATAACGGTAAAAGGAGAAGATGGAAAAGAATTTGAAAAAGTAGTAGAAATAACAAAAATAAGAACATTAGGTGATATTATTTTAGACAATACTTTTTTTATTTTAAACACATGCAGAAACCTGGGAGAGTTGTTTTTATATCCTAAAGTTTTAAATCCAGTTAAATATTCTATAGAAGGTAGTTTAGAGTTAAAAAACGGTTTTAAATTAGATTTAGTTTTGGTTGCTATAGAAAAAGAGATTAACAATTATGTGTATCCAAAACTATTGCAAAAAGGTTATGATGAGTTAAAGAAGCAAGGTTTAAAAACAAATGAAATATTTAACGGCCCTAAGTTAAAAAATGGTTGGATTTCAGATGATAATATGCAACCAAAACGCAATAAGATTCAGGTTTATGAGATTACAGAAATTATAAACAAGATACCAGGTGTTGCTTCAGTAACTGATGTAGCTTTTATTGAAAAGAAGAAAAAAAAATATGAGGTTTCTTGTAATGAGGATCAAATATTAGTATTTGCCTTTTTACCTAAAATAGAAAGTTTAGAAGCTAATTTAAAAGTTAATATAAAAGGAAGGTGTATCAACGATACAATAAAAGCATCAGCATTAAAAGAATACTCTTTTTTAGAAGAATCTTATGGGCAAATTTGTAAAGTATCAACTGTTAAATTAGCACCAAATTTACCAGAAGGTAAATACCGAGATATTAGCAATTATTTTTCTATTCAAAATACATTTCCAGATGCATATTCAGTAGGCAAGGAAGGAGTGAGTGCAAATGCTTCAGATTGTGAAATAGCGCAATCAAGGCAATTAAAAGGGTATCTAACACTTTTTGATCAGGTTTTAACTAATCAGTTTATGCAATTGGCCAATATTGGAGGGTTATTTTCATTTGAAAATGCTGTAACAGGTGATCCAACAGATAGAGAATATTTTTATAGCGTAAAAACAGCTTATGAGAAGCATCATTTGAAATATCCAGTACCTTATATTAGTTTTTCACCTACCTATTATTATCAATCTTTATATAAAGAAGTACCACATATAGAACCTTTATTAAAGAATATTCAAAAACATGATTTTACTTATGGTTTGCATGCTTTAAAACAGAATAATGCTTGGGATAAATACCAAGTAGATCCTTATAATTCTTACATATGGGGATTGTTATCTTTTATGGAAGATGAAACGATAAATTTAGAAAGGAGAAACACTATTTTAAATAACCTTTTAGCCCGTCACGGAGAATCTCCGTTGGTTATAGATACAATTATAGAAGGTACTGTATACTCTGGTAATTCTCAAAAAGACAAAGTAATTCTTAAAAGTTTATACTTACAAAACGTAGGGCTTTTGTCTTATTATAGAATGAAGGCTTATGATTTTATAGGAGCTCTTCCTTTAAAATTGACATGCAAGGATTATGAATTAAGTTCTCAAGAAGAGAAACAAACTACAGTTTTAGACTTAAAAGAAATAAGAAAATCAATAAAAGAAAAACGAGAAGAGTGGTTACAAGGAAATCAGAAAGATTTTATTTTTGATACAGAAAAGGTTAATGAAGAACAACGAATTACAGCTGCAGATTTTATTAGTTTTTCAGCAATAGAATTAAAGATAAATCTACTTTTTGCTTTAAATGTATACTATCAAGATTACTTAATAGATTATGTTGATTTCTGTGCTTATTGGTTAATAACTCAACGCAAAGGGTTTTTATGTATTGAGACTAATTTATTAAAAGAATCTGCCGATTTTGAAATCATTATTACAGAAAAAGATAAAGAAAAGGAATTAAAAAGAATTACAAATAAATCAGTAAAAATAAATGGTAGCGATAATCAACCTGTATTAAGTTATAAAGATGTATTACTAATAGAGGGTTTTTTAGAACAGAAAAATGGTTTAGATAAAATAAAGACGAAATATAATATAGAAGAAGTTAATGGTATTTATGAAAAACATAGATTTAAATCTTTAAAAAACACTCCCTTTTTATGTTCAGTAAAAGCGTTATGGAATGAAACCTCAATGCTATTGCCAAACCCATTTTTTAATAATTCAATAGTTTTTATTTTTCCAGATTTTTTTGATAATAAAAGAGAAGATTTAGAAAAGAATAAAAAGAGGAATTTCAAAATTTCAGATTTTAAAAATAGATTTAATTATTTCTTAGAGAATGATTTACCTGTTCAAGTAGTTCCTGAAAGTTATTATGTAACTAATAGAGAGCTTAAAAAATTAATTATAGCATATAGCAAATGGTATAATAGTTTACGCTTTAATCAAGCAACAAATGAATTACATAGTCCTAATTTAAAAGTAAATGCTGAAGAATTGGTGAAATTGATTGTTAAACTTAATCGGAAAAAAAATGATAAGTAATAATAATCATATTGTAGCTCGTTGCTATTGGAATACTTCTTTTGACGAAAAAGAAAAAGGTATTGAACTTCAAAATAAGTTAAGTATTTGGAGTGAACATCATATGCCTAAAGAAGTAAATGCTGTTTTTAATACTATTTGTGCAAATGGAGAAACACTTAAAATAAAAACGCTAGAACTTGATTTAGGTATAATTAACTATAATAATTTAACAGAAGAATTAGCTTTAAAAATAAGTGAGCAGTTAAGATTACAATTGCAAGATATTTTAATGTATCCTAATAAACACGGACAAAGCATTGAAATTTTAAGAAAAGAAAGTACCGATGTTAATATTATAAGATACTTTTTATTGCAAGGAATCATGCCTTGGAATTACCAAGAAGTTAAAGGAACAATTCATCAAATATTTACCGATCAACTATCTAATAATCGTCAAGAGGTTATTAACATGATTCAAACTGTTGGTACCAAATCTTATGTAAGACGTAGAATTTCTTGGCAATTTAAAGAAGCTAGTATAAAAAGAATTATAGAAAGTTTAGAGCAAAGTAATCACAGTTATATTATTGATTTTTCAGAAGAATTTATAAAAATTCAAGAAAGAGAAACGGTTGTAAAATCTGGTATTCATGATTTTAAAAAGAATCTTTGGTTTTGGATATTAAATTATCTTTTTGAAGAACGTGGTACCATGTTTAACAAAATTGAGTTTGTAAAAAGTAATATTCAGCAAATGGCAAACCATTTTAATATTGAATATAACGAACTATTTGCTTTAATTGAAGATGCTGTTTATAAAGTAAATGAGAATTCTTATGTAAAAACAAACTTAATCCTCATTCTTTCAATAATATCACAAAAACAATCTAAAACTTTAACTACAGAGTATTCTAATGAAAAACAGTTAGAAAAATATTGGCAAGCATTACAGTATTATTTTGAATCATCAAAAAATAGAGTAACTACTTTTCATAAAAATCATTTTAAAGAGTTGATTCATACATTATCAGAAATAACTCCGTCTAGATTTAAAAATATTTTAAATACAGTAGAAAATGAAGTACACAATTGGATGCTGATAAGTGAAGATATAGATGTTGCAGCTATAAAAATTCTTTTAAACACGTTGTCACCAAATAAAGCAAATATTATTTATGATGAGGTTGTTTTAATACATAAACTGGATTTACATAAATACTTTAATTTAAAAGACACGTGGGTTTTAGCTAAAGGTTTTCAGTTTTTAAAAGATTATGATACGGTTACGTACACTAAAGTGAAATTTTTAGATTTTTTATTGAATGAAATAACGGCTTTAAAGAATTTAACTAAAATTAAAATAATAGAAAAACTTAAAAATAAAACACTTACAGACGATCAAAAAAATGCTAAAACCATTCATTTATTTAAGTATTTAAATAAAATACATACTAATGAAATAATTAAAGATTTACCTGTTTTTTCTAAAAGTAAACTTGTAAAAATAATAGAGATACTGGCAAATGAATCATTGAAGACATCTTATAAAAATCTTACTAATGATTATTATAAAACTATACGTTTTTGGTTTACAAAGCAACCAATTATTGTATGGGATATTTTAAAAAAATACAAGAATCAAAAATTCACCCAACAAATAATACCTGAGTTATTTAATGAAGAAGCAATTATTAAAATAGTATTTAAGAAGGTTTACCCAAAACATTATCAGTTAATTAAAAACATAGAGAAAAGTATTTATAAAGCGAATGTTAATACAGAAACTCATAAAATACTCACTAATATTCAACAATGCTTACTAATAGAAAGCTTACATACGGTAAGTTTTAAAGAAAGCAACAATTTACAATCATTTATAAGTTTATTATTTAAAAACTTAAAAGTAAAAAAAGGTTTTCCTGAAACAATAACTTTTAAAAAAGCATTAGAATATATTTTAAAACGGCTAGAAGGAAAAATAAATGAAAAACTATTGTTTAATGATAAAGAATTAGAGGTCGTAACAAATGAAATTCAATACACAAGTGTATTAGACTTAATATTAAAAAATATAGAAGAGTTTAAGTATAAACAACAAGAAGTAGCGAGTCTTTTAAGTGAAATAGTATATAAAAAGAAAATTAAAAACGACACTTTTATAAAAAAAGAACAAGTAATAAGCAACTATTTACTGTTAGATGCTTATAAAATAAAAAAAGAGATAACAGAAATATACCTTTTAAAAAAGAATGTTTTTATTAAAAAGCATACAACAACAGCATTAAAAAAACTTCTAAATGAGTATTTCTGGTTGTGTATTTCAGATTATTCAAGCTACAGAGGGAACAAAACAAAATTTAAAGAATTATTTAAGAAAGCTGTTTCCTATTCGCTAGAAGAAAATACCAAAGATCATATTAATACATCTGGTAAATTAAATAAAGAACTTAAAGAATTAGGATTAAGTAGTTTGTATATAATACCTAAAACACAATTAATAAATCACTTAAAAAAAGCTATAGAAAATGACCTGCATGAAATTAAGTTACAAAAACAAGTTATTTCTATTGATGACGTATTACTTTTTTATGTAGAAGAATATCCGCAAGATATAAGTCTATTATTAAAAGAATTTCCAACGAAAAAATTATTAAAAGTATTACAAAGTAAAATTTCGTTTAAACAATTTATAACTATAATCTCAAAAGATAAAACAAGTAATGCACTTAATATAATTATGGTGTCAATAGCATCATTATACGATTTGTTATTACATTCTAAAATCCAAAAAGGAGTATCAAAATTAGATAATGAATTTTGGAAAAATACTATAGCCATACTACAAACTAATAATAATGCTATTAAAATATTAGAAGATTTAGTAGAGGTTGTTTTAACCGATTTAAAAGCCATAAATATTGAAGGTTTTTTTAAAAAGATAAAAGAAACTAACATTAGTACACCTAAAATGTTAAAAGAAATTTTAATAACTAAAAATAGCAGCTTTGAATTATTAGTGAGTGAAGGAAAAAGTAATACAGTTTCTAAAGAATTAGAGTTGTGTTATCAAAAAAATAAGTTAGCCTCATTATGCGAATCATTATTCTTAGCAACAAAAATACCTTCATGGTTTACTTTTTCTAAAAGTATAACAGTTAAAGCATTAATAAACGAAGTTTTACAAGAATATCCATTAATAGTATTATCAGTATTAAGAAAAAACAAAGTATCAAAAACACAGATAACAAATTTATTGAATGTAATAGATATTACACAATTTTTATCAATGCTACAACAATTATATCCGAGAGAACAAAATCAGTTGAAAGCATTAGAACGTTTGTTTATCATTTTAGATAATAACTCATTAAAAGAAATATCCCCGATAATAATTAAAGAAGTTTTATTAGATAAAATAATAAAATCATGGGTAAATAGTAACTGGAGATCAATAGCAACAACATCAATTTGGAAAGAATTATTATGGGAGTTAAGTGTAAAGAAAAATATACAGGAAGCGAAGTTTTTAAAAGCAATTAATGGTATAAAAGATCAACTACCAATTTCATTAAAAATAGCTTACGAACATATAGATGAAACAAATAAAAAGAAAAATAATTTAAAAAAGTATTCAATGTCAATAGAAAAAGAAAATATAAAAGGTATCGGTATAAGAATACCAAACGCAGGTTTAGTATTGTTAAATAGTTATTACTTAATGCTTTTAGATCGTTTAAGTTTAATAACTCATGAAAAGTTTAATTCGAAAGAAGATCGATTAAAAGCAGTACACTATTTACAATACATAGTTACTGGTTTAACACAAACCGAAGAATCATTTTTAAGTCTAAATAAAGTATTGTGTGGAATACCTTTAGATATGCCAATATATGATGGTATAGAAATAACAGAAGAAGAAAAGGAGTTAATAAACGGACTAATAAAAGCAGCCATATCATATTGGCCAGCTATTGGAAATACAACAATAAATGGCTTTAGAGGTAATTGGTTAGTAAGAGAAGGTTTATTAAGAGAAGAAGAAGATCGTTGGGAGTTGATTGTTGAAAAAAGACCTTATGATGTATTATTAATAAAATCACCTTTTTCATTTTCAATTATAAAGCTACCATGGATGTTAAAACCAGTACATGTAACATGGCCATTTTAAATAAAAAATCGCTCTATAAGAGTATCAAAATAAATAATAATCTAAACTAAATTTTTATGAATTCTTACAACGAAAATTTGCAAGCTAGCGTTTTAGAATCGTTAAGCGAGCAAGAGTTAAAATTACAAAAAGCGAAAGCGAACTTAGATGCGTCTATGTTTTCGTTATACTATGCAGAAGGAGCTCGTATTTCTGCAGCAGAAGAACTAATTGTAGCAAATGATAATTATAAATTTCAACAAGAAATTTTAGAACAAACAGTAATAGATAGTGATTTGTCTACCAATGTTTTGTCATCAGTTAATTTAGCAAATATATTTATACCAGAGACAGTAAAAAACACTTCTGTAGCAGCAGCAAATGTTCAAATAGCAGCCAATGCTATTTTAAAGTTAGCAAGTGATGTAGGAAGTATTTTTAGCATTGTTAACGCAGCTGATTTTGACACAGAAATTTACGATCAAAGTAAGTATGCTAACGATTTAATGAATGGAAGTTCACCTACAAATAAAGGAACTGCTTATTTAGCAGAAAAAACTTCACAACTAAGTATGGAAGCTTCTGCTGATGTTGCTGAAGTACCAGTTTCAAGTTTAGCAGAAAAGACAACCTCAACTGATACATCAATTAAAGGATTATTAGAAGTTGTTAATACTGATTTTAATACTGCTTCAACTGCAGTAATGACAGATACAGAAGCTTTAGCCACAGCCAATTCAGCAGAAAAAAAGGCAGAAGGAACTCTTGAAGATACAGGTGTAGTATATAAATCTACTTTAAATGCATATGAGTTAAGTAATGAACAATTAAATTTAGATTTAAAAGTAACGTTACCAATTGAGGAAGGAAGACCAACAAGCTATAAAGTAAGTTTTAATAGCTATAAGAGTCCTTTTGAAGATAGTAAAGAAAAAGGTGTTAGTACTGGTAGTGATGAAGAAGGGTATCCTGTAAAGAATTATTACATTTTTTTAGTAAAAAATAAAGACAAAGAATTTTTCTCTTTATCTGATGCTGAAGGATTAATTACTGAAGACCAAGACAAAGAATTATATATAAAAATACCAAGTTCTAATGCGTTTAGTTATACTGAAAAAATTAGTATTAGACCACAATCATTAGGTGTAGAAGAGAATGCTTCAGATTCAAAAAAAGAAAAGGAAAAAGTAATAGATAACAAAGTTTTAAAACAACAATACTTAAGAGATGTTAATGGTGGTGATATTAAAATAGGAGAAAACTATGTAGTATATGTTTTAGCTGTTTTTGATAATGGATATAAAAAAATAATTAACACTTTTGATGATTACTTAACAGTATCATCAGCATGTTTTACTTTAAAAAATCGATTAACTCCGGCAAAAAAAATAGTAGTTGATAATAATAAAATGTTTTTTACATCAAAAGAGAATAGTGATTTTAATGTAGAATATCGTTGCATATTCTTATTATTCAATCCTAAGTTAACAAAAGGATTATTAACGGTAAAAGAATTAGAAAAGCTAGAAAAAGCTACAAGTGAATTAAAAGAATATTACAAAAAAAATAAAGAAAAACAAAGTCTAAAATTATTACTGGAAAAGTTAAAATCAAAGATATCTATTTCAATAAAAAGTGAAACAGAAGAATCAAAGAATACTATATTAGAAGGTTATGAAAAAGAAAAACAAGAGTTAATAGACAAACTAAAAAAAGTTGAAGAAGAAATTAAAAAACTAGAAAAAAACTTAAAAAAACCTGGTTTTTTCTTCAATTATACAATTGCAAAAGGATTAGAAGTAGAAAGTTATGGTATTGCAACAGCTCCTACGGGTCCTTTAAAGAAGTATACTTTCGATATTAATGTATCAACAACAGATAGCTTTGGTAATAGTTTAATAGCTGGTAATGAATATATACCGGTTGTATTGGCAATGCCAAAAAAGAAAGATGAAGAAGTTCAGTTTATTGGGGCTTTATCAAATATTCAAGAAACATCAGTATTTCAATATACAATCAAAACAAAATAAAATATTATGACAACGCTTACTTTAAATAAAAAATACGGAATAACCGAAAAGAAAAAAGCTGAATTAGATGCTTTATCTAATGAAGTTTTAATAGCTCAAAATGAAGTTGAACAATTACAAGCAATTGTAAATTCTTTAACTGAAAAATCAAATAACTTACAATCTTTATTAGCAGTTGATACACAAAATAAAAGTACAGCATTAACAAATAAAGAATCTTTAAATCAAATTATAGATGAAGTATTTGATGTATTAATAAATTCTAAAATTACTTTTAAAGGAATTCTAAAGTCTGATGTGAAAATAAAAGAAGTAGCACAAAGTATTGAAGTAGTAATTAATAAACTTATTTACTCGGCAGAAGTAGTTAATAAATTATCAAATTTAGTAATACGTAAAAAAGCACAAAACCCATTAATTTCAGATGAGTTGGTTACTATGGTAACCAATGCAGGTACTAGTGCTAATAATGCAGTAGCACTTACTCTTACAGCATTAAATTCAGTTATAGCATCTCAAACAACTACCATAGAGTCTCAAGGTGTAATGACTTTAGAATTTTTACAAGCTATTCGTTTATTTGAATTTATTACGGGGTATATTTTTGAGCATCAAAATGAAGAAGAGATAAATTCATTTATTAACAGGCTTTATGATTATAAAAAGGAAATAATGAGTGCTACTTCATTTTCAAATGAAGCTAATTTAACATCATTAATTTATTTAGCATATGATAATTCAGTTGTAAAATATAACAGCACTTTAAGAGCAAGTAAAAAAGCTTCAGATCAATTAAATGAATCTGAAACAAGGTTAAGTAAAGCAACCATAAAATTAAATTCTTTAGAGGCAGGTTTAGCAGCAGCAAATGCAGCAGCATTAGCATCTTAAAATTTAAAAATAGAGATTGTTTAAATTTAAATAAAACAGTCATTTTAAACAATCTCTATTTTATTAATGTATTTAAATAAGTTAGTTATGTATACTCATAAAAATGAAAATAAAGCATCTCAATCAGCAGCTAATTTAATACAACAAAATAGTACAAAAAATAACCCTTTTCAATTAGTAGATAACAGAAAAAATAACCAGTATGTTGTACAACGCGTGGATAGTGACGACGAAGGGTATGAAGGAGATTTTGAAGATGAAGAAATGAGTATAGAAGAATCTGATGGAGAAACTTACGAACCAGAATCAGATGATGGTTTCATTGATCCTGATGAAATTTTTAGAGAATCTGGAAAATCTTACAGAAGTTCTCGTTCATTTTATACAGGTAAAGAAAGAGATACCAGAAAAAGTTTGATGGAAAGACAAACAGATTCCAGTGGGAAATTATATTCAGGTTTTGATGGTAAAGGAGAGGTTATTAAACTTGATGGTATGGGAAGAGAAATTAGAAAGCATAAAACCAAAGGAGCAAAAAACAAACAGCCAGATATAGATCATATAATTGATTTTGTAGCAATTGATGATGAAGTAGATAAATATAATGAAAGTGACATGTCGTCTGATGAAACCGAGGAGTACAAAAACTTTTTATATAACGACGAAAGTAATTTAGAAATTCTATCAAAAAATAAGCATAAGGGTAAAAAGAGATATACAAGAGATACTGTAACGAAAACTATAAGAAAAAAAGCAAAAAAAATGGTTAAAGCCAAAAGAGCTGATTTTAAAGCAAGTCCTGATGCTAAAAGAAGACTTGCTATACGAAGAAAATTATCAAGAAAAAATAGATTAAAACTATAAAATATGGAAAATATGGAAAATATCACTAAAAAATTTTATACAGATTTTTATAATAGAACTAATGGTTTTATTCCATCTAAACCATTAAGTCAAAATATATATCCAGGTGATTTTTTTCAAATTCAGAAAGGAGAAGTTGTTGTTTTAGGAAATATATTTAAAAATAATGTAGTAGATATAGATGAAATAGTTTTTAAAAAAGGAATAAAACAAAACGAATATAATTGGAATTTTAGTAACGGAGTAACCAAACCTTACACAGGAAGAGATACTGGACAAAACGTTATTGATGGAACTTTTGGTTATAGTAAACAAATATTAGCATTTAAAGAGTTTGGAAGTTTCTTTTTTACCAGTAATAATCCAGAATCTATAAAAATAGCTAACTGGAGTACAATTGCAGATGAGCTTATTATTAAGCTAACACAAGTGTTATATTCTTTTAGAGAAGTATATGTGGTAACAGAAAGTGTAACTACTACAAATTGGAGTTTAGTTGTTTCAGGATCAGATAAAGGAGAGTTAGAGATAGCATCTGAAACAGAAAGTGCTGGCTTAATGGAATTATTCGGACAAGCAAATTCAAAAACTATTCAAGCAAGAGATATAGAGTTTTATCAAAAAGAAGAAACAAAACGACCTTGTTTTTTTAAAGCAAAAAAATTAATTGTGCAGCCAGAAAAATTGGAAGTATTTATAAGTGAATTAATAACAGAAAGAACTGGAGTAGTAGACTGGGCGACACGTTTTTTCAATTATGATGTTAACGAAACTCCTGTTTATACACCAAATAAATCAGGCTATAATTCTCAAACTTGCGTTTTAGATATGTTACAAGCCAATCAATTAACACCTAATACGGCATTACAATATTTCAAGTGGGCAAATGCGAATTTAGATGATATAGCAAAAATGTTTATAAACTATGCATACTAATATAAACATACAATTTTTATATAATGAAATATATTGGTTACAAGAGGTAATTCATAATGTAATAAGTACGTATTTAGAACACGAAGGAGAGCGACTTCATTGGACAGAAATTCCTCTTCAAGAAATAAAAAATAGTGAGGCTACTTATGCAAAATGTATTATAGAATGGCAATTAAATATATATGAACGTCTAGCAATTACATTAACATTAGCATTGCAGTTGAAACCTGAAGTATTAGACGTTTTCTTTGGAAGAAATAAAATTTATGATCGTGGATTTACCGAGTTTGGGGGGATTATAGATAAAAATCATAGTGGTTTTTTGCCAACAGGTCAAACTTTAATTTTTTTAATCTCAGCAACAAATCCTGAAATTAGAGAAGAGATATTTCACATTTTCAACAAAGAAAACATTTTAGTAAAAGAACAAGTATTATCATTAGAAGATACAGAGTTATTTATACCAAAATATAATGGAATTTTAAGTTTAAGTAAACGATGGTTTCATTACTTTTTAACAGGCGAAGAATCCAAAATAGAGCAAAGTAATATGTTTCCTGCTCAAAAAATATCAACGCATTTAAATTGGGAAGATGTAGTGTTAAATGATTTGGTAATGGATGAAGTATTAGCTTTAAAAGCTTGGTTACAACACAGTAATACTTTAATGAATGAATGGGAATTGTATAAAAAAATAAAACCAGGTTACAGAGCTTTGTTTTATGGCCCCCCAGGAACAGGAAAAACACTAACAGTTTCGTTATTAGGAAAAGTATCTAACCGAGAAGTATATCGAGTAGATTTATCAATGATTGTTTCTAAATATATTGGAGAAACAGAAAAGAATTTATCAAGAATTTTTGATATCGCACAGCATAAAGATTGGATTTTATTTTTTGATGAAGCGGATGCTTTATTCGGAAAAAGAACAGAAGCAAATAGCTCTAATGATAGGCATGCAAATCAACAAACATCGTATTTATTACAGCGGATTGAAGATTTTCCAGGAGTAGTAATTCTAGCTTCCAATTTAAAAGGAAATATGGATGCCGCTTTTACAAGAAGATTTCAAGCGATGATTCATTTTAGTATACCAGAAGTTAATGAACGCTATCAATTATGGAACAAAGCTTTTTCAGGTACATGTACACTTCATCCAAATATAGATGTTTGGAAGGTAGCTGAAGAATACGAGTTAGCTGGTGGTGCAATTATTAATGTTTTACGTTTTTGTGCCTTAGCGGTAGTTTCAAGAGGAGATACAGTAGTAACTAAAGAAGAATTATTAGAAGGTATTCGTAAAGAATTTAAGAAAGAAAATAAAACGATTACTACTTTTTAGGTTAGAGTAAGTCTTTAACGGATTACTTCGCTATGCTCACAATGACATTGTCACAACAAATAGAATTTACGGAATGAAGTGGTCTTTAGATAAAGAAAAGTATCAAGAACTATGATTTTAAAAATAACTAATAAAAAAAATGAATGAAACTAAATTAGTCAATAAATTTAAAAGTGTACATCATTTGGTATTAGTGACAAAGTCATGGGGAAAAGAGATTCCTTTAAACTGGCAATACATTATTATTGCTGAAGCACTTAATTATTGTGTTGTAAATGAAGGGGTAATAATAAAAGGTTATTGGTTAAAAGAAAAACGATTGTATTTAATTATAGAAAGTATACAAAGTAAGTTAAATCATGTTTTAAATGTTTTTGCAAAACAAATATTAAAAGAGATTCATGAATATAAAAAATTGGATAATGAATTTTTAACTTCAGATACCAATTCAATTATTTTTAATGAGCTTTTTTACAAATTCCCGCTATACAATCAATATATCATAAAGCTAATAACAGGTAAAAAAGTAATGTTCCCTTACTATAATCCTTATGTAGCCAGATTAAAAAATGAAATAAATAATTACAACTATTGTTCAGCTATAGATTATAGTGGTGCCATTGGACCTGTAATTGTACAAACACATTAAAAATTAATACTATGGAATATAAAAAGTCAAAAGTAGTTCAACAAAAAAGCAATACTTCTAATGAAGTAGGTAAAAGCGCCTTGCAATTAAAAGACAATCGTACAAAAGCATTAGCTTCTAAAAAAACAGCTCAGTTAATGGGGTTAGATGAAGAAGAGGAAGATTTACAATTAAAAGCAGCTACTACTCAAAAGATGAGATTAGAAGAAGAAGATGAATTACCTATGTAAATGAAGGAAAATAATACAGGTTTATCAGATACGTTAAAATCGGGTATAGAAAATATATCAGATATTCCATGGATGATGTAAAAGTACATTATAATTCTTCTTGGTCGAATCGATGGAGATGAAAAATAACGATACAGTTCAAAGAAATACTATAGAAGAAGCAATTTAAAACGATGCTGTTGGAGTAACAATAGGAGCAAGGTTAGGTTTATGAGGAACTTTAACTGGAGGATTGATAGGTGGTGGTTATGTTTTTTTTGGGGGGAAAGAGATGATGATATTATTGAGATATCGGAACAGGATCAACCTCCTACAAACGAATCAGAAGAAAGAGAGATTAGCTAGATAGAAGATTTAAAAGAAATAATAAAAGAAGAGGGGAGCAAAAAGACGATAAGGGGCTTTTACAACAAGAAAAGGAAGTACCACAGAAATGTTGGATCTATAGAATAGATTAATAAATCAAAAGATAATTAAAGTTTGGCATGCAGGGATCTTATATGTAAAAAGTAAGAGATTAAGTAAAGTAATAATAAGTAATTCCTAAATTTAAAAATAAGAATATGAAATATATATATATAGTAATAGTATCAATAATTTTTTTAGGATATAATTCCTATGAAGAAGATAAATCACTTCCTCCATTAGAAATTTATATTATAGATGAGTTAGAAATACCAAAGGCAACAGGTGAAAAAGGAACAACATATACAGCTAGTATTTATGTTGTAAATAATATTAATAAAAAAGTAATAGGTCCTTTTAAAGGGAGTAGTTATCCAAACAGTAAAGAAACTCCTGAGGGAACAGATAAACCAAACACGGTAGTAATGGGGAGTCATATTTTTAATAATAAATATGGACATAAAGGAGGTACAGTTAAAGGCTTAAATTTAATAAACTATAAAAAAGAACGTATTGTAAATGGTTATTCTTGGCATAAAAAACCTAGTACAGTTACATACGCTAATGTACATACTGGTTTTTCAGATAATGGTAATTATAATAGTCGTGGTTCTATGGGGTGTATAACCATTCATCCAAAAGAAGTTAATGAGTTTTGGAAAAATTTTGATTTTAGTAAAAAGACTAAAGGCACTTCTGAAGGTATCATTTATATTTTTAGAGAAAAGAAAAATAGACGGGATTTATTAATAGAACAACTAGAAAAATTATTTACAACTAAATAATACATCATATGAAAAACATAATCATACCCATTTTAATACTTTTCTTTTGTTCATGTAAAAAAAAAGTGAAACCAGAAGATAAGAAAGATAGTATCAAAAAAAATAGAATAATAAAAAAAGAAATATCGCTTTTAGATAGTATTAGAAATGATATACACAATGTATATCGTACTTATATTTCATCTGATTTAACTGATAAAGTTTCAAAAGATAAACAAAGTTCAGATATATGTATGCCTTGTGATATATCATTTTTGGTATACTTAAGTAAAAAAGACGATTATAATTTAAAAGATATAAAAAAATTACTGTGTTTAGATGATAATGATGTGTGCGATGATAATGCTGAGTTTGTAACGTTTTATAATCAAATGGTATTTAAAGTTTTTGAAAGAGAACGTAAAGATTTGTCATTTGGTCAAATAGATAGTTTATTGAAAGATAAAGAACTTGTTGAAGAATTAGAGAGCCCAACAAGTGAAATAAATTCAAAATCTTTAATAAATATTTTAAAAAATAAAAAATAAAATGAATCTTAACATAGATAAAAAACAAGACAACAAGAGTACTTCAGTTGCTAATATAAATTCTAATAAAGAATATGTGAATGCTTCTACTTATCAATTTGTAGATAATAGATCAGAAGCAGTTGTTCAAGAAAAGCTACAAGAACAACCTATTCAAAAAAAAGAAAATAATACAGGTTTACCAGATAATTTAAAGTCTGGAATGGAGAATTTATCAGGCATGAGTTTAGATCATGTTAAGGTACATAAAAATTCATCTAAACCCGCAGCTGTACAAGCACATGCATATGCTCAAGGTAGCGATATTCATTTAGCACCTGGAAAAGAAAAACATTTACCTCACGAGTTAAGTCATGTAGTGCAACAAGCCCAAGGAAGAGTACAACCAACTACTTCGGTAAATGGTGTGGCAGTGAATGATAATGAAGGTTTGGAAAATGAAGCAGATGTGATGGGAAGGAAGGCTTTGCAAGTTCAGTTAAAGCAAAAAGAAAGTAATCATTCATTTTCTGCAAATAGATTATTAAACAACTCAAAGAATGCAAGGAGTGTACGAGAAATATTATAAAAAAATAGGGCAGAGATTATGAATGTAAGACTAAAAAAAACAGAACAGAAGAGCATAGATAATTATATGACGGTTGGAGATAAAGCTGTTCAATTAAAAGACAACAGATTTTCTAATCAGCAGTTTAAAAAAACGAAGCAATTGATGAAAAAAAGTGATGCTCATTTTGGGAAAAGTATTTTACAACAAAATCCTGTTTTTAAACAAGAAGTAATGCAAGCTGGTGATGGATGGAAAACGAATAAATTAAAAAAAGAACATGATAAAGCTAAAGAATACCCGGATAGCCTTTTAATGTCTGGATTAAAATCATTAGGTACAGGAGGTGTTATGGGTACAGTAGCAATGGGAGGTGCTTTTTTAGCCTCTTTACCAGTTTTAACATCAGGTGCTATTGGGCTCGGATTAGGAGGATTAGGTTATGGAGCATATAATTATTTTAATAGAAAAGAGCATAAAGATGAAAGACACACATTGCATCATAAAATGGCAAAATCAAAATTAGAAAATCATTATGATAGTTTAAGTCCTGAAGAACAATTAAAAATGAAAACAGCTATGGGGTTAGATTCAGATTCTGGAAAAAAAGCAATAAAATCATTTGTTCCTAATTTAACGTTAGGAAGAGAACCACAAAGTAGGTCAATAAAAGATCCAGGAAGCGATTTTGATGGAAATACTCTAGATAGTGGAAAATATTCACCAAGGTCTTCAAGATTAAAAAAAGTAGAAACATTAGTTGACTCAGGTTCTACAGATTATGGTACAATTAATACACATTTAAAAGAATCTCTTAGTGAGCATGAAAAAAAGGGATTTGGAAAATTTGAGTTAGATACAAAGACTAATAAAACAAAACTAGATACTAATGTAAAAACTAAAATAGGCTAGTGTATTAATTTTACTCTGAATCCACGTTTCCGCTAATTTTTAAAACTAATGACTTATCTGATTAAGCGCTACATACAATTTAGAAGAACTAGAAATGAATAAATGGATGAATACTCACGTTGATAAAATAGAAGAGAGCAAAAGGCAATCTGCACCTAATGCAAATATTCAACTTAAAAATAGTAATGAAACTGTTTTTCAGTTTGTAGATAATAGGGTAACATCTATTACTCAGAAAAAACTACAAGAACAACCAATTCAAAAAAAAGAAAACAATACTGGCTTATCGGATACTTTAAAAACAGGAATAGAAAACCTTTCTGGTCACTCTATGGATGATGTTAAAGTACATTATAACTCTAGTAAACCAGCACAATTGAATGCACATGCTTATGCTCAAGGAAATCAAATACATTTAGGAAGCGGACAAGAAAAGCATTTACCACATGAAGCTTGGCATGTTGTACAACAAAAACAAGGAAGAGTAAGACCAACAATGCAAATGAAGGGAAAAGTTGCTATTAATGATGATGTTGTTTTAGAGAAAGAAGCTGACTTGATGGGAGGTAAGGCGTTACAATTAAAAAAAAGAGAGACAGTTAGGGCATCAGTACCCGTTGTACAATGTATTCCTTTTTGGAAGAAAGCTCTTACAGGAGCGGCTATAGTTGGAGGTGGTATAGCATCAGGAGTGGGATTAGCGGCCTCAGTTCCCATATTAGCTGCTGCAGGTGGGGCTTCTTTATTAGGAGGTGCAATGTATGCAGGATATAAAGGTTATCATCATATTAAAAGAAGAAATACGATGAACCGTATGATCAATCAAATAGACCAATTTGCACCAGGGACTAATCCTAATGTAGGTTTAAATGCAGCAGCAGTAGGGCGCAGCCAAATTGCATTATTAAAACCTCCAGAAGCTTTAGATACTGATTTAGCCGGGCCATTGGCAGAAAGGCGTTATCGAATAGATATTAATCCCAATAATCCAACAGGAGAGAACTTAACCGATCCCGATATTATTAGAAGTGCTATGCTGCATGAGCAAACACATGTGGCTAATGATCAATTGTATGATGTAAATGCAGGGAGAATACATAATTCAAATATTTATAATGCTTCCAATACAGAAATGAGGGCAAATCCAGGTATTGATGAAATTATATATAGAAGAGTTACAAATTTAATGAGAACTGTAACCAATGATAAACAATTACCTAATAATTTAAAAAGATATATAAAGAACAGACTGGATTACATTCGTGATTTTGCGAATCCTGTAATTGAGTATGATACAGTGGTTAACGAATTGCTCTATTTTATGACTGCAAAACATATTGAAGCAGATTCCAAAAGTATGCAAGAAATTACTAGAATGGCTTCGGAAAATATAACCCGTAAAGGAGGTTAGTTACGAGTGGTTAATTATTAAAATATATAAGGTTGAATTCTGAAAATGTGGTAACAGAAAAAAAATATGATACAAAACCATTAAACTTAAGAGTATTTATTTTAACAATGGATAACGAATAACCGGAAAGCAAAGGTTTTTATCCTTTTTTAAATATAAAAAAGAAGATAATAATGCCGTAATTAAATTTTTAAATATTTTTTATGGTATTTTTTTCATATAGTTTATTAAAGAACAAACCGTAATTGTGTTAACTTAAAAAAGACTAATTATGCAAAGAACATTAAAAAATAAGAGTTCAACTTTTGAAAAAAGTACAATTCAAAAAAAAGATTCTACTAAAGGAATATATATTCAAGATAATAGAAAAGTACAGCAATCAATGCCTAATATTGTACAATTTGGTGGTTCTAAATGGTCATCCCAAGAAGGAAGAGAATTTATAAAAGAAATAGGGAAAAGAGGAGGGATTGCATTGTATTTATCTAAAGATGCTGAATCTATGTACGTCGAAGCTTTTAGAGAAGTAGATGGTAAATCTAAGTATGGAGGAGCAGTACAGATAGTACCTTCAGGAATTGATGTAGCATTGCATACACGATCAATGCCAGGAATGGAAGGTGGTTTGGGAGTAGTAATGATGAAAGAGGCAATGAATGTAGTGGCTAAAAGGTTTAGTTCATTTAAATTTGTTCAAATGACACCTGCGCCTGGAGCAGCATCAAAAAAAGTAATAGAATTGTTAAGTGAAAAAATAGGAACCCCTGAGTATCATAGTAATGCTAAAGAAATACGAAATATCCGTAGAGATGTTTTAAAAAGAAATCCTCAAGTGGTTACTGCTACTGTAACTTCATCTGAAGATAGAGATGAAAGATTACAAAAATGGGATCCGAATGTTTTACCAGAACATTTAGAGCATTTAAAGGCAATAACTACAAGCGATAAAACAGAAGGTTTACAAATAACTGGACCAGCAGGTGGACTGGTAGGTTTTTCGGAAGAAGCAACTGCTAAACCAGAAAAACATGCAGAAGTAATAAGTCAAGGTAAGAATGTTTCTGGATACGGAATAAGAATTCCGATGGCTAAGTTTTTAGAGATTGTTTAGTTGGATATTATTAGTTTCATTTTGATAAAAAAAGAGTATCTCTGTTAAAAGAGGATTTAAATGATCTCTTAAAAACAGCTTTAGATTACTAAAATAACAGAAAGTATACTTGTTCTCTCTTTCTTATACCCATAAAACAAACGCTTATAGAAATAACATAAAAAAAAATTTAATTAGATAATAACTTTGAGAATAAGAAATTATGCAAGTATAATTTTTATAACCAAACAAAGACAATTCAAAAAACTAATTAGTTATGAGCAATTCAATTTTTAATTCAACTATAGGAGTAAATTTTAGTAATACATTTCAAAGTTCAGGACAACAGGTAAGTGCAGCTACAGCAGCATCACAAATAAAGGCAACAGGAGTTGGAACTGTTAAAATGTTTACCTACAATCAAGCAGATTGTATAAGTGAATTTGCAGCTCATGGTTTAAAAGTTTTAGTAGATATACCAAATGGAGATTTAGAGTTATGTGCAAATAAAGACAAAACTACAATTGATGCTATTATAAAAGTATTATCAGACAACGCCGCTACAATTCCAATGATTTGTGTTGGAAATGAACCTTTAGGGAGTTGGTGGAAAAATGCCTATTCGCCATATTTGGTAAAAGCACTAACAAATATTAAAGCAGCAATTAAAGCAAAAGGACTTTCTACTAAAGTAACGGTTCCTTTTAATTATGCGATTATGGGTAATTCGTATCCACCATCAGGAGGATCATTTAATAGCGGACTTAAAAGTATTATTTTAGATGTATGTGCTATTTTAAAAGCAGATGATTCAGTGTTCATGATAAATGTGTATCCTTTTATAACTCAAAATAATCAGAGAACTATTTCTTTAGATTATTGTCTTTTTACAGCTGATAATGCTAAAAAAGGTTCAAAAGAATCTAAAGTATGGGTTGAAGACGGAAGTTATACTTATAAAAATATATTTGATGCAATGTATGATGCTTTATATGTAGCTTTAGGTAATAATAACTACGGAGATTTACCAATTGTAATAGGAGAAGCAGGTTGGCCAACTGGTCCAATAGCTACATATCCTTCAGCCACAACTGCAAATGCACAAACATTTAATCAAAATTTAATTAATCATTGTAAAAGTGGAAAAGGAACACCACGTAATCCTGGGGTTAAAATACCATGTTTTATTTTTGAAATGTATGATGAAGATACCAAACCAACTGACGCTGGAGCTTATGAGCATCATTGGGGTGTTTATAAATATGATACAAAGAGTAAGGGTTACAAAACAAAATATAATTTAACGATGTAAAAAAGGGTAATTTTTTTATTAAATTAAAGAAGAATAACTACAACTAAGCTATAGTAGTTGTAGTTGTTTTTTTATAAAACTATTTATCTGTAGCTACAGATACAGCAGTACCAGTAATAGAAATTATTAATGTTGATGAGTTTGATAAAGGCTCAATATCTATATTAATACCAACAACAGCATTTGCATTTAAAGCTTTGGCATTATCTTTTAATTTTTGAAACGCTTCTTCTTTTAAACTTTGTAATCCTGCTTCATAGGCTTCATAATATTTTTTCACACTAAACATGTCTTTAAACGACCTGTTTGTGCCTTTATAAGAGTATGATGAATTGTATGAAATGCCTGTTACAATTCCTTTATATTCTATAATTCTAAATCCTTCAATTGAGTTTGTTGTAGTTAATACCATATTTTTTAATTTATTATTAGTTGTTTGTTTCTTTTTTTTGTTACACTTTTTGATTAAAAAACTAATAAAAAACACCAATTAGAGTTTTCTTGAATTGAAAATGTAGTGCTTCATACCTGTTTTAGTTACGCTAAAGGAAACGCTATTATAAGTTAGTTAATTACTATATAATTTAGATGATAATAAATATAAAATGAAATAAAGTATAATTCATTTTAAAAATTAATCTACCATGAGAACAAGCACAAAATATATGTTATTAAGTGTTATTTTTTTTATAACAACTCAATATACATTAAAAGCACAAACAATTACTTCTATGAGTCCAACATCAGGATCTTTAGCAGGTAATACTTCTATTACAATTAAAGGAACTGGTTTCACCAGTAAACCAACTGTGCTTTTTGGAGCTGTAGGAGTGTTGCCAAAAAATGTAAAAGTAGTTTCAGATAAAGAAATAATTGTAAAAAATTCAGCAGTAAGTTCAGAACAAAGTGTAAAAATAGAAGTAATTGTAAATGGAAAAAGTGCTTATGCTCCTAAAAAGTTTAATTTTAAATTACCAGCAATTACAGCAGTAAGTCCTAACTCATCATCAGTAAAAGGAAATAAAAATATTACGATTACAGGAAAGTATTTATCAGGAACATCTTATGTAAAATTTGGATCTGCAGGAAATGTACCTTTATCAGTTACGGATACAAAGGTTACTGTTAAGAATCCACCTCTTACATCAGGCAAAGTAGATGTACAAGTTGAGGTTCAAGGAAAATTTTCAATAGTAAACAATAAATCTAAATTTACTTATAAAAGTGATAAACCAGATAGTACGTATGTCATTTCTCTAGAGAACTTAACAGGCTTAGCTAAGAAATATAAGATATATGTTTTAGGTTATAGTACAACATCTAAAAAGATGTTAACTGTTAATCCAACAACTTCTCAAGGAACATTTATAACAATGCCTTCTGATAGTGGATATGTAAAATCTTATGAATTAGGAAAAGATATAAAAACAATAGATTTAACTAATAAAAATCCTTTAGTAGGTGCAAGAATTTATTTTTTTATTGATGATACTACCGTTACTTATAAAGATAACTCAACAAAAACGAAAAATAATAATTTAGGTTTTAAGTATACAATGTCTGGAGCAAATGTTTATCAAGTAAACAATCCACCACAAAGCGCTTTTCCTCAGTATAATTATATTGAGGCAACCTTTAAAGAAAATCAAGGATTATTTATTGATATTTCAACAGTAGATGGTTTCTTTTTTCCATTGTCTTTAATTGCAGAAGATAAAAATGGAAAAGAATTAGACAGAATAGGACAACCTAGTACTATTACAGCAGATCACATTGTAAATGCATATAAACCTTTTATGAATAAACTTGTAAAAGGTGGAGAAAAAGATGCAGAATATTACAATTCTCTTTATTACAAAGCAAATGGAGATTTAACAGCCTTATTAAACCCAGGATTATATCTTGAAAATAAAACAAGTATGTTAGAAACTGTGTTTGATAATGCTTTAAATAAACTATTTACACATGCGAGTTTAAAAATGAATATCTGGCAAAACGGTACCAATAAATTTTCTGCAAATTATACGGTAAGTCCAGTTACATCAATGACGTTTCCAGGAACAACAAATAAGCATGATGCTTTAAAATTTACAGCAACTGGAGCAGAAACATTATATGTGTTTAATCCAGTAGGGTTTTCAGTAGTTTCTTATCAAAAAGGAAACAAAAGAGTTCCAATTATGGGAAGTATAAATAAAAGTAAAGTATTAACTTTTGATACGCCATTACCAAAAAACACTGGATTAAAAGTAGGAATGTATGTGAGTTCTGGTGGAGGTTCTACAGACGGAAAAACTCAAATAACCAAGATAAATACATCAAAAAAAGGAATTGTATCCGTTACACTAAACTTTAGTAGTGCGTATAGTAGTTCTTTTCAATATAAATTTGCAAAAGCACCTACTCAATATTATTATTCTTCAGGTCAAATGACATTTGCTGGAATTGGTTTATTTGCTGATGGAGCATATAGGTATCCAGGTAAGTCGAAAAAAGCCATCAATAACCAAACAGTTGTAAACGGAATAGAAAATCAAATAAGCACAGCTTTAAATAGAGGAGTTGCTGTTGTAGATTATAAAACTGTTAAAACAGCTGGTTATACAACTACAAACTGGGCAAAAGAAACAAGTTGGTATCCTAAAAATCAACCACAAAATTACTTTTCTTATTTCTTGCATACTGCAAAAGTGGGTAGTACAAATATTTTTACGTTACCACTAGTAAACAAAACAAAATCATCACGAGGTGAGTATATGGGAAGAGCATATGGTTTTGCTTATGATGAAAATCCAATTGGAGGAAAAGGAGGAGCACAAGTTCCATCTGAGTTTCCAGGAACATATCCAAAAGGAACAACACAATTAAAATTAGTTTTGGGTTCTTGGAAGTAAAAATTATGAATATCAAATAAGTTAAAATAGTATTTAGTAGAGAAATACCGAGTGCTTTGTTTTATATCAAAAAACAAAGCACTCGTACCATTTTTATATACGTTTAGAGAATCTAAATTAAAAACTTAATTATTAGTTTTTAATTTAGAAAAGATATTAATCATGTAACTAAACTATTTAATTATGGAATTAAAAATTAGCCCTTCTGTAGGAGTTGCTAGGTTAGGAAATAGTAAAAAACAATTTTGCCTATCTCCTGATAAAATTGGTGGACTTCCTTATGAATCAGATGCATCTGGTAACAAATTGGGACCAATAAAAAATTTTAAAGATGATGAAAGTCAAGTAAGAAGACAAGGACAATTATTCAAGATTCTTGATGCAAATGGTACAGAATTAACAACAAATTCGCCAAATGTTTCTTCAATGGAATGGACGGTACATTTAGCTAATAAAAAAGCCGCTTGGTATCAGTATAGTGAATTAGAAGGAAATCTTCTTTATGGAGAAGAGAATAGTTATAAAAACCGTGGTGTAGCGTTTAGAAATCCTTCTTTAACAACTGAAGAAGATAGACAAACATTAATTATTGATCCGGGACCAAGAAGTGTAACTGGATCTAATAAAAAAATAAGTTTTGATAAAAGTAGTGTGCCTACTGGTTATCCAGCACAATATCCACCAGAAGAAGTAACTTCAGGAACACCAATTACAACATTAGGAGATCTTATAACTGACGATGATGGAAGACTAATTGTTTTGGGGGGTTATGGAAATGCTGGAGGAAATGAACCTCTTACGAGTTATGGAGGATCAAATACTTGGCATGATGATACTGCTGATGGACCTGTTTATTGTACTATTGTTTTTAATGATGGTTCACCATCTGTAACTTTACAAGCTTGGGTTGTTGTTGGTTCACCAGATTTTGCTCCTGAAATAGTCAATATTTCTAATTTGAGTGATAGCATGTTTGATGTTGGAGTGCGAAGTTTTAATCTTGTTCCTGATATGTATGAAGGCGGCGCATTTAAAACTTCATATAAAGTAAATTATCAAAGAGATATTTTACCAATTATGAAACGATTTGCAGGATATCAATGGGTAGCAAACGTACAATCAATGATAGCATTTTCATCTAATTTGTTTGATTTCTCTGATCCGAGTGAAGAAAACAAACAGAATAGAGAAAATTATTTTTCTTATTTCAGACGTCCAAATGACAAAACGAATCCAGTTTCAAATGAACCGCAATCTCAATTATTTAAAGAAAATGGAGATGATTCTTTTCCAATGATGCCTTTAAATTCAGGAAGTAATTCGGTAAGTAATGAAACTATTGTTAAGTTTTTATCCTTAAACGACACACAATATTTTATGCTTAAACAATGGGCAGCTGGTAATTTTGAGAGCAATGTTAATTATCAACCTTTTTCAATTAGTGATGAAGATCAAGCAAGTGTTGGAAATTGTGTTGGTTTGCCAATGTGTCCAGGTATAGAAGTTACTTGGAGTGTACAAAACTCAAACATATATGCAGCTCCATATATAATTTCAGATCAAAAAGGTATTGGAGGTTATAACGATACAGGTCTTACACCTTCGCGAGATGAATGTGAAGGAGGAGGTTGTGAACCAGGTGATTTAACAAAAAGAATGGCCTGTCCTTGGCAAGCAGATTTTTTCCAATGTACAGTACAACCAGTTAACTTTACAAATCCTAATTTTAATAAAGACACAAGAGTAACAACTACTGTAGAAAATACTAAAGATACTTGGTTAGCATCTAATACTGTTTTTGAAGACAATCAAACTATAAAAAAAGATCCAGTTAAAGAGCCTTTACCACCAACTTATTATTCTTATTGGTGGCCACCACAAAGTCCATGGGATGTATTAACAGGAGAAACAACTTTAGAAGGTCAAATTCATTCTCATTTACCTGCTGGTCAACAAATGAATTATGCTCGTGGAATTAATAGTTTTGTTCAAATGGTAGAACATTGGTCATCTATGGCTTTTATTAGAAACACCAATTCTCAAGATAAAGGTTTTCCTTATTTTACAGAGACAGAACGTACTAATGAACTTTTTTCATACGTAGAATATGGTGTAGGTCAAGTAAGTGGTAATGGAGATGATAATGAAACAACTATTCCAGTATTTTATATAGAAGATAATTTAAAACGTATAGAAGAAAAGAATGATAGAGCAAAAAAGTTAGTTTCTTTTCTAGAAAAACGTGCTTTTAAGAAAATTAGCGTAAGTAGTAATGGACTTGGAAAACCTCGTTCTGGAACACGAATGAGACGCTAATGTCGAATCCTATAAAACATACAGATGTACTTATTGTTGGTGGAGGTCCAAGTGGAGCCTCTGCCGCATTAAGTTTATTAAATTATTCTAAATGTGATGTTACTATTATTGAACAATCTGACTTTAATAAAACAAGAGTAGGAGAGCATGTTTCTGCAAGTATTTTTAATTTAATTGATTATTTAAAATTAAATAAAAATGATTTTGAGAAGGATAGTTTTATACCTGCGTATGCAAGTAAATCTTATTGGGGAAGCGATAATGTAAGTACTACGAATAGTATATTTACTACAGAAGAAGCTACTTTTCAAATGGATCGAGAAAAGTTTGATTTTAAATTGATTGAAACTGCAGCAGAAAGAGGAGCTGATATTTATCCAAGAACAAAGTGTTTAGATTATAAACAGTTAGAAGATAAAAGTTGGTTAGTTTCTCTTGGTCATCCTATTGAAGGAAAATTTACGATTAAAGCCAATTATTTGGTAGATGCTTCTGGTAGGTCTGCTAATGTTTGTAGAAAAGTTGGTGCAAGTTCACAAAAACACGACGCATTAATGGGAGTGGGTTTATTTTTTGAATTAGATGATAAATCCAAGAAATTTGAACAGACTTTAGAATCGGTTGAACAAGGTTGGTGGTATTCCGCTTGTTTGCCTAACAATAAAATGGTAATTACATTCTTTTCTGATGCAGATATTATTTCTGAAAATAAACTTAATAAACTTGAAAAATGGAAGGATTTGTTACAAGAAACAAATCACATGAAGTATCTTATTGATAATACTAAAGCTCTTTCAGATAAATTATGGATAAGAAATGCTCACACACAAATAAGTGATGTTAGAAACTTAGAAAATTTTATAGCAATTGGTGATGCAGCTGTTTCATTTGATCCTATTTCTTCTATGGGAATTGGTTTTTCAATTAGCTCCGCTTGTTTTGCAGCAAAATACATTGCTCATAAAATAGAAAATGGTTCTTCAACTGTAGCTATTTATCAAGAAGATATCCTTAAAAACTATAAACAATATCAGACTATAAAAGCCAAGTATTATCAAGAAGAAAAAAGATGGCCCAATTCAGTTTTTTGGCAACGAAGAATTTAATAGCATGGCGATAGCCAAGGGTTTAATTCCCCGATGCTTGCATCGAAGAACAAAAAAGGTGTTTATTCTTTGAAATGCCTCGTGGGCTTGCCCCGAGGTTCTTTTTTTAAATGATTTTTATGGTTAATAATTAAATTTAAATAATGTAAAAGGTGCCAGTGCTTTGTTTTATATCAAAAAACAAAGCATTGGTACCTTTTATAGCTACGTTTAAAGAAACAATATGAGAAGTATAAAGATTAGTATTTAATTTAGAGATAAAAATTAATTAACAGGATCTAAAAATATATAATGAAAAATAAAACTCCATCAGAAAATATACCCGCAGGTTGGGTTGGTGGATTTGCAGAATCTAATCCAGAATTTGCATATCCAAATCCAGATTTAACATCGTTACCAATGCCAGATAACATGTTAAATATTGATAAACTTCAAAGACAACAAGCTGTTGAATGGCCAGAATTTAGTTGGGAAACACAAATGGGTGAACCAGATCCTAAAAGATGTTATCAAATGTTTGCACCTGATATTTCTAGAATTGGATATACAGATACAGGAAAAGTATATTCTATAATATGTCCACAACAAGGAATTAGTTCACCAACTTTAGGAACTTTAAATGTTGAGGTTACGGTAACTGGAACTAGAGGTTGGGTAAATGAAGATAATAGAGAATTGGCTGCTGATATGGGAGTTGTTGGTAAAATATGGTTTAGTCCAGGTGCAGAACAAAACTTTATTGTAAAACAACTTTGGAAACATTTTGAAAATAGCTATTTACCTTTTCCATCAAAGAAATCACAAGCAATTGTTGTTTTTACAAGTTTAGTAGGCGATCCAGAACAACCAGTTTTTCCTTTAACTAAAGGACAAAGTACTGGTTTTCCTATTCCAGATTTTGCAAAACATGAAGATGAAGCATGGACAGTTGGGCATTTAAATGTACAAATAGGTTCCATAAAAAAAACAGGATATCCACAAGTAGATGCTTTTAATAAATTTATTATGGACGTTTTTAATTTAGGTTCTGGTAATATGCTACAAAAGGATAATATACTTACATGGAATGTTTGGTTTACACCTCCAGCTTTAGTAGATCAAGAAGAATGGGCAAACCATGCAAGAAAATGGAGAGAATCTATAGATGCTGATCATGGTTCTCCAGAAGGTCCAGGAACAATAGCAAGATATTATGATGGAACTCCTTTTAAAGTTGGTTTTGGTATGTTAAAAGAAACAGCAGAGAATGATTTTCTTAAATCTGCAGAAGACTCAATAAAAAAAGAAGAGGAAAGTAAACTTGTTCAGTTTTTAGAGAAGATTGAAGGAGATGAGAAGGATAAAATAATGGATGTTTTAAAAAAGCTTTAAAATTTAATCAGTATTAAATAACCAAATATAATCCCCTTTATTATGAAAAATGATAGCTATACCAAGCAAATTAATCAAAAAGCTATAAAGAGTTTTAAAGAAGCTTTTGAAAACTGCAATGTTAAGCCTGAATTTTATGAACCATCAAATGAACTTTCATACAATGAGTTAAGAAAAGTATTTAATAGAAGATTCGATTTTATGCCTTCTTTAATATTATTGCCAAGTAACACAGAACATGTAGCAATTGCAACTCAATACGCAACGGATAATAATATTCAAATTACTGTAAAATCTGGCGGACATGATCATGAAGGAGAATCTGTGGCTACAGGAAGAGTATTGATTGATTTTGCAAATATGAATAAGACAGATACTTCTTTAAATGATTATTCAAAAGGAAACGTTTCTGTTCAACAAATAAGTATTCAACCAGGAGCAAGGTTTTCGTCTATAAAAGCAGCATTAGATAAAAAACATTTAGGTATTCCACACGGAACTTGTCAAAGTGTAGCCATTGCAGGTTACACAATGGGCGGTGGTTGGGGACCATGGACTCGTAAATACGGAATGGGTTGTGAACGTTTAATGGGAGCAACTATTGTTTTAGGAGACGGAACTGTAAAATATTTAGGTACAAGTGCTTTTTATAATACAGAAAAAGCAAATAAAGAAAATACAGAAGGAGCAGAAAGTAAATTATTATGGGCAATTCGTGGAGGTGGCGGATTAAGTTACGGCATTGTAACAGAGTTTTTCTTTGAACCTTTTGAATTGCCTAATATTGCTCATAGTTTTCAAATTTCTCAGGATACTTTGCCTGTATTGGAAACTATAAAAGCAACTTCGGTAATTGAAGCTTGGGAAAAAGTAACAGCTCCAGGAAAATATCCACAATTAATAGGTACCAATTTAAAAGTAGTTGCAAAAGGAGTTCATAATGAAAGTGAAATTTCTAAGGATGCTATTTTAAAATGGACAATGAATGGTCATTTTGGAGGAAACAGAGCCGAATTGGTAGAGCTAGTATTAGAATGGGGAACTTATTTGATAGAATTACAACTAGAAGATTTGTTTTCTAATCCTGATTTGGATTTTACCTCAAATAATACTCCTGAGATATTAAATACTTTAAAAGAAGGCTTAATATCTAAATTTGAAGAAAAAGAAACAGATACTGTTGGTTTATTAGATACATCTGAAGGAAGAGAGGACATTAAAGAAAAGAATGTATTAACCTTCTTAAAAAAAGAAGATGAAAACGGATATCCAGATACATTTACATTTGAGTCTTGGGATCGTTATTCAGCAACAGCAAAGGAAGAAGGTTTAAGTTTAGAAGCAGATTGTCCAGCACCACATAAAATAACATCAAAAATGCCAACGTGCAATTGGGATGCTACAAGTAGAGAACAATTAGTTTGTTCCTTACAATCTACAAGTTTAAAAGGAATTGAAAACACCAACATATCCTCTTATATAACATTAGGTGCAATTCAAGGAGATTTTTATGAAACTCATGCTGCAAGAAGTCAATCGGCTTTAAAATGTGCATTTCCATACCAAACAAGACCATTTACAATTCAATACCAAACATGGTGGGATATGCCTACAGAATCTGATGTAGATTGCCAATGTAAAATGGATAAAAGCACTTCTGAAAAAATAATACCAACGAGGTTTTATTCTAATAGAGCTTTAGATTGGATGGAAGAATGCCGTGATTATAAAATTAATAAAACAGAGGGTTCTTTTATTAGTTTTAAAGACGCTTCTATACCCACCAAAAATTATTTTGTAAAAAATTATAATAAGTTAATAGATATAAAATTAGCCTATAGTAAAGACGAAAAATGTCTGTTTAAATCTAGAAAAACAATACTATAAATAACTAAAAAAGATTATAAGATGAAAAGGTACGTACTATTATCCATGTTTTTACTGATTACTTTTTTTAGTTGTAATCAAACAAAAAAACAAAAACCAACAATAACTTTTAAGGTTGAAGATAAGGTAGTTTCACCAAAAGAAGTAAAACTATCTGTATACGGAATTGATATTTCACAATATCAAGGAGATGAAATTAGTAGCCTAAATAAAAAAACAGATAGTTTAGAATTTATTATATGTGATACTATATACAGATGTAATTACTGGAAATAAATATTTAAATGATTCTTATTTTGCTAATTATCCATTATGGATTGCAGATTATTATAGTAAAACAAGTCCTAATTTACCAAAAGCATGGAAAGATAAAGGCTGGTTGATTTGGCAAAGATCATCTATTTATAAACTAGATGGAATTACAGATGATTTAGATAAATACAATGGCAGTTTGCAAGACTTTAAAAATTTTATAAAAGCAAGCTATTATTAATTAAAAAAAGAAATTAAGAGAAGTTATATTAAGTACCTTAAAAATTACTAGTAATAATTTAAATTCTAACCTATCTTAGTAAAGTAAATCAAACACAATGTAACTAACTAAATACTAAAATAATGAAGGCAACAAGTATACCTAATCATGAAAGTAATTTCTTTAAGTATGGAAAAGATTCTGCAGGAAAAGAGTTCATTTTAAAAGAGATGTCTGTTCCAGTTAAAGGGACAAATGAAGTAATGAAATATGTAAACTGCAGACCAAAAAATGGAGATAAATCTTTCTATTATGAAGAAAAAAACACAAAAACTCAAATAGTTCTTCATTTTACGGCAGGTTATTTAAAAGGAGATGTTGCTGCATTATCAAAACACAGTTATCATGTATCTGTTCCTTTTATTATTGCAAGAAATGGTAAAATACTAAACATGTGGTCTTCTGCTTTTTGGTCTTATCATTTAGGTTCTGGTTCAGTTGGAGGTAATACAAACGGAAGCAAAAGAACAATTGCAATAGAAATTTCTAATATTGGTTTCTTAAAAAAAATAGGTAATAACTTAGTTACCGTATATAATGATAATGATGATTATTGCAGCCTTAATGAAGCCGATAAAAAGTATTATGAAAAGTTAGATACTCCATTTAGAGGTGAAGAATATTATGCTACTTTTACAGACAATCAATATAAAAGTTTAATAACATTATTACGTTATTTAACAGCCGAATACAATATACCAAGAACTTTTTTATCAGAAGATAAAAGATATATTACTGGAACTCCAGACGATTTGCCTAATTTTAAAGGCATAACTTCTCATATAAACTATAGACCAACAGGTAAATGGGATTTGGGTCCAGCTTTTGATTGGAATCGTGTTATGGAAGGACTTAACAAGTAATAAAACATAAATCATCTCTATTTAATAAACTTTTAAAAATTAATTATTATATTTTTTGATGGAATTAAAACTCCTATTCTTCAACAAATAAAGCAGTTTAAAATACGTAATATTTAAAACAAGATGATTTTTTTAATACTTGGTTAATGAGTACCTTTAAATTTTGTAAAACGTACTAAAATGCATATAGAAAAAACTACGTATAAATTTTTAAAAGATTTAAAAGAAAATAATAATCGGGATTGGTTTGCAGCGCATAAACCAGATTTTACTATTGCTCAAAACAATGCCAAAGAAATTTATGCTGCTGTAAGAGAAGGATTAGAACAACATGATGAAATAGACAAGTTTAAATTATTCCGAATTTATAGAGATGTACGTTTTTCTAAAGATAAAACTCCATATAAACCTCACTTTGCAGGTTCATTTTCAAGAAGCGGAAAACATTTAAGAGGCGGATATTATTTAAGAATAAGACCTGGAGAAAGCTTCTTAGCTGGTGGATTTTGGGAACCAAATAAAGAAGATTTACTTCGTATTAGAAAAGAAATAGAACAAGACGATAGCGAGTTTAGAGATATTTTAAAAGATAAAAACTACATAAAGTATTTTGGTGGTAAATTTGAAGGAGATGAATTAAAAACAGCTCCAAGAGGTTTTGACAAAGAACATCCGGCAGTAGACTTACTTCGCAAAAAAGGATATATTGCTGTTCGTAACTTTACAGACGAACAAGTATTGTCAGAGAATTTTTTATCAGAAATAAACAAATCATTTATTGCATTACGACCATTTTTTAATTTAATGAGTGATGTATTAACGACCAATTTAAATGGAGAGAGTTTATTGTAATGAATGATGTTTATACGAGTAAAAGAAGTGTTTTACCAGAAGAAATAGACGAGTTAAATCACGTAAATAATATAGTATACTTAGCTTGGATCCAAGATATAGCTTATGAGCATTGGAATGTTTTAACTCAAAATGATCCGCAAACAGATTATGTTTGGTATACCATTAGGCACGAAATAGATTATTTGCAACAAGCTGTTTTAGGAGATGAAATAACTTTAAAAACTTGGGTTGGAGAAACAAAAGGAGTAAAATCTATTAGACATGTTGAGGTTTATAAAGAAGACACTTTACTAGCCAAATCGCAAACCACCTATTGTTTATTAAATACCAAAACAAAACGTCCAACAAGAATTACAGAAAGTGTTTTAAAGATATTACTTCCACAGAAATAAAACTATCTTTGCCACTTATTCAAATAGTAATATGTCAACATTTTCAAATTTAGGAGTTCGCAAAGATTTTATAAAAGGCTTAAAAGAACTAGGTATTAAAACACCTACAGAAGTTCAAGAAAGAGCAATTCCTTTTTTATTACAAAACAAATCAGATTTTATAGGTTTAGCACAAACAGGAACAGGAAAAACTGCTGCTTTTGGGTTGCCTATTTTACATCAAATAGATGCTAATAAAGATCAAATACAAGCTTTAATATTATCACCAACAAGAGAGTTGGTTCAACAAATAAAAAAGCAATTATTCAAGTTTACAAAATATGTTGATGACAAAATTTTTTTAGAAGCCGTTTATGGTGGAGAAAAAATAGAACGTCAAATTAAAAACTTACAAAGAACAACGCATGTTGTCATTGCAACTCCTGGTAGATTAATTGATTTAATTGAACGTGGAGAAATAGATTTAAAAAATATAAAAACCTTAGTTTTAGACGAAGCAGATGAAATGCTAAGTATGGGATTTAAGTTAGATATTAATAGAATCTTAAAATATACTTCAGGAGAAAGAAATACCTGGTTATTTTCAGCAACAATGCCAGAAGAAATAAAGCGAATTGTAAAAACCTACATGAATATTAATGCAAAACGTGTAGAAATTAATCCAGATGCTTTAGTAAATAAAGATATTACACATTTATATGTAAAAACTACTTTAAAAGCAAAAGTAGATGCTGTTATTTCGTTTTTAGAAAAAAGAACTTCAGAAAGGGGAATTATTTTTTGTAGAACAAAAGCAGGAGCTCGTAAATTATCTGAAGAATTAGTAGAAGAAGGTTTTTCTGCAAGTGCTTTAGAAGGAGATATGAAGCAGATTGAAAGAGACAAAGTAATGCGTGCATTTAAAAATGAAAGTTTACAATATTTAATAGCAACCGATGTTGCTGCACGTGGAATAGATGTAAGAGACTTAAATTTTGTTGTACATCATCAATTACCAGAACAATTGGAGTATTTTACGCATAGAAGTGGAAGAACAGCAAGAGCTGGGAAAAAAGGAGTTTCAGTAGCGTTTATTTTACCTAATGAGTTAGAAATGATTCATCAATTAGAAAAGAAATTACAAATTAAGTTTAGGGAAACAAAAGTGTAATAGTAGATTCTTTTATTTTTTATATATTTATGATTAATCCAATACATTAGTTTTAAGTTTTATAGATGAAAAAAGTATTACTATTACTGTTTATAATATCAGCTACATTATTTTCACAAGAAGATAAAATCCCAGAAGGTTGGGATAAGATTACTTTAAACGGAAAAGTAGCTTATATGAATTTAATAACAGGTGATGTTTCTAAAACATTACCTAAAAAGGCTGCTAAAAAAATAGAAGTTGTTCCTGAATTTGAACCTACAGTAATTCATTATGTAAAAAAAGGTGAAACTTTAAGTATAATCGCAAGAAATTATAATAAAACACTTGCAGAAATGTACCGATTAAATAGTTTAACTGATTTTGATACCTTAGAAATTGGAGACGAAGTAGTTGTTGGATACAGAGAAGAAAATAAACCAACGGATTCTTACGAAGAAAATAAAGCAAATTATCACACCGTAAAATCAGGCGAAACATTGTATCGAATTTCTGTAAATTATGGTATATCTGTTCAAGAGTTAAAAAGATTAAATTCTTTAACTTCAAATACTATTTCTGTAGGGCAACGATTGGTTGTTAATTAGCTTTTTCTAATTGTATACCACAATGGAACCCTTTTTTTTATATAAAAATTATATTTGGTAGTTAAAACCTATAAAATGTTGGTTTTATCTTACACATACATTAGTTGCAACCTGCTTTTAAACACATAATATTAGTTTTTATAATCAATAACTAAAAAAGATATTGATTCTTCATCTATAAACTATTACTTTTGCTTTTTTTAAAACAAAATCAAAATGTCAAAAACACAACAAATACAAGATTTCACACAACAAGTACGTAGAGATATTTTACGTATGGTACACGCAGTTAGTTCTGGTCACCCTGGAGGTTCTTTAGGATGTGCGGAATTTATTAGTTGTTTATATCAAGAGATTATGGAATATTCTTCTGATTTTTCTATGGATGGAAAAAATGAAGATTTATTTTTCTTATCAAACGGACATATCTCTCCTGTTTTTTATAGTGTTTTGGCACATAGCGGATTTTTTCCTGTTAGCGAATTAGCAACTTTCAGAAAAATGGATTCTCGTTTACAAGGACATCCAACAACACATGAAGGTTTACCAGGTATTCGTATTGCATCTGGTTCTTTAGGTCAAGGAATGAGTGTTGGTATTGGTACTGCGGAAGCTAAAAAATTAAATGGAGACGATAAAATTGTGTATACTTTACATGGTGATGGAGAAATACAAGAAGGTCAAATTTGGGAAGCAGCAATGTATGCATCTGCTAAAAAAGTTGACAATTTAATTTCTACTATTGATGTAAATGAAAAACAAATAGACGGAACAACCGATCAAGTTTTAGCAATGGGAAGTATTAAAGCTAAATTTGAAGCTTTTGGTTGGGATGTTTTAGAAATAAAAGAAGGAAATGATGTAGCAGCTATTTTAGAAGGAATGGCTGAAGCAAAATCTCGTACAGGTAAAGGAAAACCAGTTTGTGTATTATTATATACAGAAATGGGTAACGGAGTAGATTTTATGATGCATACTCATGCTTGGCATGGAAAAGCACCAAGTGACGAGCAATTAGAAAATGCATTAGCTCAAAACCCTGCTACTTTAGGAGATTATTAAAAAGTATATTCTTAGTTAAAATATATAAAAGCCATTACGAAAGTAATGGCTTTTTTTTATACTTTTTTTTTGATAAAAGCCGTAAACAAATATGTATTTTTACGACTAAATTTTCAAAAAAACATAAAATAATGAATATAGGAATTGTATGTTATCCAACTTTTGGAGGTAGTGGAGTAGTAGCCACAGAGTTAGGAATGGCATTGGCTAATAAAGGACATGAAGTACATTTTATTACTTATAATCAACCTGTACGATTAGATTTTATTTCTTATAATTTACACTTTCATGAAGTAGTAATGGAAGAATATCCATTATTTCAATACCAACCTTATGAGTTAGCTTTATCTAGTAAGATGGTGGAGATTGCTGAGAAACATCAATTAGAGGTCTTACATGTACATTATGCAATTCCACATGCATATGCAGCTTATATGGCTAAAAAAATGTTACAAGAAAAAGGAATTAATATAAAGGTAGTTACTACGTTACATGGAACAGATATTACGTTAGTAGGAAGTCATCCAACCTATAAAACAGCTGTTGAGTTTAGTATTAATCATTCAGATGAAGTTACTTCTGTTTCTAATAGTTTAAAAGAAGATACTTTACGTTTATTCAATATTAAAAAAGATATTAAGGTTGTTTATAATTTTATTGATGGAGAAAAATATGAAACAAATGAAGAAGAGTGTCAACGTGGTGCTTTAGCAAAACCAGAAGAACGCATTTTAACGCATATTAGTAATTTCAGACCTGTTAAACGTACACAAGATGTTGTTAAGATATTTAATGAAGTTCAAAAAGCAATCCCATCAAAATTACTTATGGTTGGTGATGGACCAGATCGTTTAAAAGCAGAAAATTTAGTGAAACAATTAGGTATAGAAGAAAAAGTATTGTTTTTAGGTAATAGTAACGAAGTTGCTAAAATTTTATGTTATTCGGATGTGTTTTTATTGCCATCACAAACTGAAAGTTTTGGTTTAGCAGCTTTAGAAGCAATGGCGGCAAAAACAGTTGTTATTTCTACAAATACAGGAGGATTACCAGAAGTTAATATTCATAACGAAACGGGTTTTTTAAGTGATTTAGGTGATGTACACGATATGGCTAAAAATGCGATAAAGGTTTTAAAAGATGAAGAAACACTTCAAAAGTTTAAACAAAGCGCTAAAGAACACACAAAATTATTTTCTTTAGAAGAAGTTTTGCCAGAGTATGAGAAGATTTATAAAGCTTGTTTTTAATTGATATACTTGTGGTTATATTAATCGTTGTGTGTAATTATAAAAATAATTTCTAGAAAAAAATTGAAACAATTTAGAAAATATTCCAAGGAATTAGATACAATATTGTTGGATGAACAATATTTATTTGCGTATTGTAAATCTGACGGATTTTCTCATCGTTTTTTAAGAGCTGAATTTGTGGTTGACTATGATTACAATTATACTTTAGAATTAGAAGTTTTTGAAAACAAAAAAATAATGAAAAATGAATCTGAAGTATATGTAAAACTTGGTATTCTTAGTGGTTTAGAGCTAGAGTATATCGAAAATTTACTCTCGTCTGATTTTGATTCTCTTAAAAAATTATATAATTATGAAGGTCTTTCTCTTACAGATATTGGAAGTCAACAAATTTTTATAAATTTAAATAAAACCACAAAATATATTGAAATACTTGATGGGCTTTCAACTGACTACTTTGAGAATCAGTCTGAAAGAATACTATTTGAACTAAATGAGTATTTCAAAAACATAATTGAATCTAAATACTCTAATTGGATAAACAAAAAAACTACACACAATAATTTTTAAAAGCAATTACGGCGGTTTCGATTAAGTTTGAATCCACTCGGAATTAATAAAAACTGTATTAAACATAAAATATGTGTTTATTAATATGAAAATAAAGATTATTTGAGGCTAATGTGCGCAATTAGAACAAACTAAAAAGAATGATAAAAAGAATTAAAACTACAACATTGTTATTGTCAATTTCATTTATTGGGTTTGGACAAGAATTACCTAAAGAAAAAACTGAAAAGCATATTCAAATTAATGGAACGAATATCTTTATGGTTCCACCTATTTCATTTGAATCTTCAAGTAATTTTAAAGGTTTCCAAAATCCAACTGACAAAACCTCAATGATTATGACAATGGAAATCCCTGGGCCATATTCTGAAGTTACAAAAGGGTTTAATTCAGAAATACTAAAAGCAAAAGGGATGGAATTGAAAATAAAAAAGGAAATTAAAGTTGCTGAATTCAACGGATTATTTCTTGAAATCGACCAGCCAGCTAACGGAATGATTTTTTCTAAGCAAATTCTAATTTACGGAAATGAAAAATCAAGTACTTTAATAAACGGAGTTTACTTAAAAGATTCCCTACAATTAGGAAAAAAAATAAAACAAAGTGTTTTAACAACATTTATAGATTTAGAAATAGAAAGTAATCCAAGAGAGTCTCTAAATTATACTTTAAATGAAAATCTTGGCTCTTTAAAATTTAAATCCGTCATTGGAAATGGAATGTTATTTAATCGAGATTTGAAAACACCAACTGAAAGTATAGATAAAGCAACATTATTGACTGATAAATCGTTTGCGAGAATCGCAATTGAAAACAAAAAAATATTCTGTATTTCAAGACTTAAAAAATATCCTTATGACTATTCTGTAATTCCAAGTAAAGGAATCAATGAAATAGAAATTGATGGTTTAAAAGGATTTGAACTTTTTGCGAAAAATAACGACAAAGAAAATGAAGAAATGTATCAAGTCATTTTGTTTAACCAAAATGGAAGTTACTACCTATTTGTTGGAACTTATAAAGTTGGAAGTGGACAAGCAATTTCTGACATAAAAAATATAATACAAACATTTGAAAGAAAGAAATAACTTTAAAGAAACTTGTATAAGTTGATTAAACTATGTGTAAATTAAAAAACGAATCTTTACTTTGTAGTTGTTAAGAAGATAATCTAAAAGAAAACGATTTAAGTTGCATGTCATTAGGTGGTTAAATAGTTTTTTTTTGACTTTAGAGTACATGAAAAAATGAAAAAAAAGAGAATAATTTATTTATCATTAATCTTGGGGTTAACTTTGATTTTATTTTTTGGTTTAGGAAATGATATTTTGTTTGCTAAAAAGGGAATCTTGGGTTGGATTCCATTAATTATAATATTTCTTTTAATTCCATCTTTAATTTCATTATTTCTTGAGGATTTTAACTTTCCAAAAATTAAACAGAGAGGTATTTCTATAGGTTCTGTTCTTATAATTGGACCTCTTTTCGGGTTTTGGATTGGATATTTATCAAAAAAGAACTTCAAGAAGATGGATTACAAACTTTTGGAATTGTGTCTGAGAAATTTAAAAGTAATCAAAAAAACGGAGACTCAGATGTATGGCTTCTTAAATGTAATTTTAGTGCAAAAAGTGAGGTGTTTAGTACATTCTCTAAAAAAGACCTTAACAATGAATATAAAGTTGGTGATACATTGACGATAAAATATTCCGAAAACAATCCTGAAAATAATATAATAATTGAATTAGAAAATTAGTAGTTTGAAATAGTATAATTCAAAAGGTTATAATGTTTGTCAAGTCTTTATGATTTAGATTTATAAAATAAAAAAATGAAAATGAAAAAAACAACAGATTACAATTTTGAAAAACTACCTAATGAATTAAAAGCAGTTCGAATAGTTTTAAAATTATATACAATTTTGTCTATAGCAAGTTTTCTTTTCTTTTTTCTATTTTTAAAAAAGTTTGAATTAATAATTGGAATTAATTATTTATTTGTTTTCTTTTTTTTAAGTTTTATTTGGTTTAAACTTCCTATGACAACATATGATAAAGTAGGAGAGACGATATTGATAACAATTTTTGGAGTATTTGCTTTATGGATGTGGATTCCAGATCAAGAAAGCCTACAAAAAATGATAGAAGAGTATAAAATTAAAGAAAATAATGAGTAAAAAAATAGTCGGAAATATTTACATCTATAAAATATTTTCGACTATTTTTTTATCTACCTTAATTAAGCATTATAATATTCTAAACTTTCAATAATTAGTTCAAGAGGTACTTTACAATCTAATTTAAAATCTTCCACGTTATTTAATAAGACAAAATTAACTTCACCACCAACATTCTTTTTATCGTGCTTTAAAAGATCAATAATAGGAGCAAAATCATCTTTTAAAATAGCCGTTTTTCCATAAATAGCTACAATTGTATTTTTAATTTCTTCAACAGTATCTTTAGGGAAACCAAGTAATTTTGCTGAAACATAACTTTCACAAATCATTCCTATAGCAATAGCTTCACCGTGAGTTAAATTTTCTTTGGTTTCAGTTTCTAAAAAATAACTTTCAATACCATGACCAATAGTATGACCAAAGTTTAAAATTTTACGTAATCCTTTTTCTTTAGGATCTTCAATAACAACTTCGTTTTTAATTTCTATAGAACGACGAATTAAAGAAGTAATATCTAACTCTTTATTATCTTTTATTTCGTTAAAAAGATGCATGTCGTAGGTAAGTCCGTATTTAATAATTTCCGCAGTTCCAGAACGAATCTCACGAGCGGAAAGAGTATGTAAATATTCAGGATCTACTAAAACCATTTGCGGATTAGAAAATAAACCAATCTGATTTTTTAAAACACCTAAATCAACACCTGTTTTTCCACCAACAGAAGCATCAACCATAGATAATAATGTAGTTGGTATGTTAATAAAGTCAATTCCACGTTTAAAAGCTGAAGCAACAAAACCACCTAAATCAGTAATAACACCACCACCAAGAGTAATTAATAAACTTCTTCTGTCTGCGCCTAATTCTGTCATTGCATTCCAAACACCAACACAAGTTTCAATATTTTTATGAATCTCACCAGCTTCAATTTCTATAACTTCAATAGTTGCTTCAGTAGCAAAATTTTGAATAAATCTAGGATAACATAATTCATGTGTATTATTATCAACTAAAATAAATATTGAAGAATAATTGTTTTTTTTAACTAAAGAAGCTAATTCAGTATAACTATTTTCTTCAAAATGAACAGGATATGTTACCGCTTGTATAGATTTCATACGTTTAAAATTTGGATGCAAATTTACATACAAAAAAATTAAATATATCGATACTCTCGGCTATATTTGTACAACAATTAATATCAAATACCCTTCATAAAATGAAACTTTTTGAAAATACTGAAGTAGCTTTTAAGTTAAAGTCTGATTCTGAGTTAGAAAGAGCTTATTTTTTGTTTAAGTTAATTCAAAGTCAACCGATGGTTAGAATAGGAACTGCGGTAACAAACTTTGTATTAAAAGCACATTTACCTGTAGAAGGTTTAATAAAATCTACAGTTTTTGATCATTTTTGTGGAGGAGTTACAGCAGAAGATTGTTTACCAGTAATAAAAAACATGTACACAAAAGGAAATGTACATAGTGTTTTAGATTATTCTGTAGAAGGAAAAGAAGAAGAAGCTAGTTTTGATGAAGCGTTATCAAAAATCCTTAAAATAATTCAATTTTCAGAAGAAAAAGAATCGATACCGTTTGCTGTTTTTAAGCCAACTGGTTTTGGTAGGTTTGTCTTATATCAAAAAATAGGAGAAAAAAAAGAGTTAAATTCAGAAGAAAAAGAAGAATGGGCTAGAGTAGTAGCACGTTTTCATACTGTATGTAAATCTGCACACGAAAAAGATGTTCCATTATTAATTGATGCAGAAGAAAGTTGGATGCAAGATGCAGCAGATGATTTGATAGAAGAATTAATGGAACTTTATAATAAAGAAAAAGCGATTGTATTTAATACGATACAAATGTATCGTCATGATCGTATGGAGTATCTTAGAGGTTTATATGCAAGAGCAACAGAAAAAGGTTTTCATGTAGGTTTAAAAGTTGTTAGAGGTGCTTATATGGAAAAGGAAAGGGAGCGAGCAGAAGATTTAGGTTATCCATCTCCAATTTGTGTAAACAAAGAAGCAACAGATAAAAATTATAATGAAGCGGTACAGTTTTTAATGGAGCATAAAAAGATGGCTATTTTTGCAGGTACACATAATGAAGAAAGTTCTTTATTATTGTTAGATTTAGTGCAAGAATATAAGTTATCAATTCAAGATAAAAGAATTTGGTTTGGTCAATTGTATGGTATGAGTGATCATATTAGTTTAAATTTAGCAAAAGAAGGTTATAATGTAGCTAAATATGTTCCTTTTGGTCCAGTTAGAGATGTTATGCCATATCTTATTAGAAGAGCTGAAGAAAATACATCTGTAGAAGGACAAACTTCTAGAGAATTGGTATTATTGAAAACAGAAAGAAAACGAAGAAAATTATAATGACTTCCGTAGAAGAAATAAAAGTTTTACTAAAAAGAAATAAAAAGAGGTTTTTAAAAGAGCTTGAACAAAGTAAAGAATTGGTTTTTTTACTTAAAAAGTCGTTGACTGAAAAATTAACAACTGAAGAAAAAGCAAAGATAAAAGAACAATTGCTAGATATTTGTAAGTCAATTCCTGCATTTACTATTTTTATGTTACCTGGAGGTGCATTATTGTTACCATTACTTATAAAGCTAATACCTACAATATTACCAAGTTCTTTTAGGGAAGAATAATTTTTAAAAAATCAACTTTTTTGTTATAAAATTATCCCGTAAAAATCTATTTTTGCAAATCAAATAACACAACACATTTAGAAATGCAAAAAGATCATCAAATTTTTGATTTAATTCAAGAAGAAAACGAACGTCAAATTAATGGTTTAGAATTAATTGCTTCCGAAAACTTTGTAAGTGAACAAGTTATGGAAGCTCAAGGTTCTATTTTAACAAATAAATATGCTGAAGGTTACCCTGGTAAACGTTATTATGGTGGTTGTGAAGTAGTAGATGTTATTGAACAAATAGCTATTGATAGAGCTAAAGAATTATTTGGTGCTGCATATGTAAATGTGCAACCTCACTCTGGAAGTCAGGCAAATACAGCTGTTTTCGCAGCGTGTTTAAATCCTGGTGACACAATTTTAGGATTTGATTTATCTCATGGAGGACATTTAACTCATGGTTCACCAGTAAATTTTTCAGGTAAATTATACAATCCTGTTTTTTACGGAGTAAAAAAGGAAACTGGTTATATAGATTATGATCATTTAGAACAACAAGCAACTGAACATAAACCAAAATTAATTATAGCTGGAGCATCAGCATATTCTAGAGATATTGATTTTAAACGTTTTCGTGATATCGCTGATAGTGTAGGAGCTATTTTAATGGCAGATATTTCTCATCCATCAGGATTAATTGCTAAAGGGATTTTAAACGATCCATTACCTCATTGCCATATTGTTACTACAACTACTCATAAAACATTAAGAGGACCTCGTGGTGGTATTATAATGTTAGGTAAAGATTTTGAAAATTTACAAGGATTAAAATTAAAAAGTGGTAAATTAAAGAAAATGTCTTCTTTATTAAATAGCGCTGTTTTTCCCGGAAATCAAGGAGGACCTTTAGAACATGTTATTGCTGCTAAAGCAGTAGCTTTTGGAGAAGCTTTAACAGATGAGTTTTTAGAATATCAAATTCAAGTTCGCGAAAATGCAAAAGCAATGGCAAAGGCATTTGTAGCAAAAGGTTATAATATTATTTCTGGAGGAACTGATAATCACATGATGTTAATTGATCTTAGAAATAAAGGTATCACAGGTAAAGATGCAGAAATTGCTTTAGGTAAAGCTGATATTACTGTAAACAAAAATATGGTTCCTTTTGATACAGAATCTCCATTTGTTACTTCTGGTATTCGTATTGGAACTGCTGCGGTAACTACACGTGGTTTAGTAGAAGAAGATATGTTAGTGGTAGCTAATTTAATAGATGAAGCTATTCAAAATGCTAATAACGATGATAAGCTTGCCGAGATTAGTGAAGAAGTTCACAACTTAATGCATAATCGTAGATTATTTGTAATGTAATACGTTTTATTATTTATAAATGAAGAGATTAACATTGGTTATAACTCTTTTTATATTATCAGTATCTAACGCACAAGAAACAAGTACATACGAAAAAGATACATATGTATTGGTTGAATTATTATGTAAGTCAACATTTAATTCATTAGTAGAACATTTTTCTGTGTATGTTAAGAAAGAAAATACTGAAAAATTTAAAGAAGAGGTAAAGAGTACATTTTCTGAATTATATACAGCTTTAACAGAAGTTTATAAAGAGAAATATACTCATCTAGAAGTAAAAGAATTGTTAGCCGCTAATAAAACTGATTCAGCAATTAGGGCAACAAATGAGAACATAAAATTACCTGAACAAGGTGAGGTTATAGCCCATGATTGGGGATTGAAATTACAAGATATTATGGCTAAATACCAGTAGCTGTATATTATTATATAAAAAAAGCACCATTTTTAAATGGTGCTTTTTTATTAAATATAATAGAGATTAATAATAAATTATTTTTTAATTAGTTTGATAGGCTTGTCAATTAATAAACCATCTAATTTTATAGTACAAAAATAGATTCCACTTTCTTTAAAAGTAGCGCTATCTATTTTAATTTGATGATTTCCAATTTGTTTTTCTTGTTCATAAATAACAATACTTTGTCCTAACATATTAGAAATACTAATTTGTAAAACTCCTTTAGATTTTAAAGTTAAATGTAAATTAGCATTATTAATAACTGGATTTGGAACTAATTTGTTATTACCTGTTAAAATTAATTTCTCTGTACCAGCAGTTTCTTTAGAAGCATTAAAACAACCAGTAGTACAAGTATCTGTCCAGTTACCAATTGATTTTCCATTAGATGTTCCTGTAACAGTAAACCATCCAGTTGTACCTCTAGAAAGGTCTTCTGTTTGTTGTCCATTACCATTATTAAAAACAACACCAATAGTATTTGGAGCTACACCATTTGGTATGGTAAAAGAAAGATTAAACCATGAGCTATTTGATTGATTCATAGTTTGACCAGGCCAAGAACTAGTTCCCGATAATGCCGTATTTGTAAGCGTATTAAAAAGATAAAGATTGGTATTTAATCCCCAATTAGAATCTCCTAAAAAGTTAAAAGTTATTGTATTATTTTCTGATGTTTGATCATCATTGGTGCAATCGGAAGGACACGTAGCAGACCAAATTCCGTTATCAAACCATCCATCGGTATTTCTGGTTAAATCATCAGTTTGATTATTACCATCATTAAAAATTAATCTAATGTTTTCTGCTGAAATATCTGCTGGAGGTGTTAAATTATATGAATACCATGAAGTACCAGTAATGTTAGTTGTAGATTCTCCTGGCCATTGAGATGTACCTGTAACTGTATTATTAGTTGTAACATCATAAAAATATACATTTATATTAGTGCTCCAGTTAGAAGGTTTTTTAAAATTAACAATAAAAGGATCTGCTTGAACAGGAGGATCTATTATAATTCCACCTTGAGTCCAAACTGCGTAATCTGTTCCAGAAGCTTTTAAAATCCAATTGTCACCATTTGGTGTCCAATTACCACTTCCTAGTTTCATAGCAATAGTTCCGTTTCTACCATTAATATAAGCCGCATATAAATCATTTCTGGCTTCCACAATATTAATAGGCGATCCAGCATAAACTCGAACACTTTTTCTAGCAGAAATTAATTCTTTAATAGCATTTTGAACTCCAGCTCCAGTATCAAAAAAATGTGTCCAAAAAACCATTGGATTTCCTGGGTGAGATAAAATATATGCATATCCTTTTCTTAAGTTTGTTTCACCACCAGGAAACACATAATTAGAACCACAACATTCTTGTGCAGCTCCTGTGTCATGATTGTCAAGAAAGGTAACAGATTTAGAAGGGTTGATACCAATCATTCCAGATGGATTTCCTTGTCCGTCTCTTAAATAAGATAAATTATTATCTCTAATAGCATTTTGTAAGGTAACTTTTGTATTAAAATCAAAAGCAGATGAAGATTGTTGCGTGTAATTAACCCAATTATTTGTTTGAACTCTACTACTTTCTAAAAGTTCACCAACAGCAAAATAAGGACTTGTAGCGTCGTTATATTCTTTGTTATATATAGGATCATATCCATGAACAAAATCGTATCTCCAGCCGTCAAAACCAATATTATTTTTTAAAAAATTCATCCAGTTTTTAATCTCTTGTCTAACCGCAGGGTTTTTATGATCTAAATCTCTAGCCGGTCCATAAGTTCCATTAGAACCATCTGATTTTAAAGAAGTACCAGGAAAATAATCTGAATTAATACTAAATTCTACAGGATAGTTAACAAAATTTCTACCTTCGTCATCTGCAGTAATAAAGGTAGTTGGCCAAGTAGGATCTGTAAATGTAACAGCATCATTTGTACCAACTCTATGATTAATTACAATATCACCAATTACTTTAATTCCAGAGTTATGGTATTCATTTATTAGATTTTTTAATTGTACTTCAGTACCATAAGAACTATTTAAATTATATAATTCTCTAGGTAAATATCCTTGATCAGAACCAGCATCACTAGGAGGTGGCATCCAAATTAAATCAATACCTGCTTGCGCTATGGTATTTTTATTTTGTGTAACCACATCGTACCAAGTTTGTCCAGCAGGTTGATTTTGAACATTCCAGTCAAATGCTTGAAATAATACATCTTCATCTTGCGCATTTCCATATTGAAAAAATAGCATTATTGTAAAGAGTGTAATGAGTTTAGTGAGCTTGTTTTTTAGTTTCATTATTAATATTTTTCGTTAGAACGATAATTGTATAATTTAGTTTTTAAATGTTAAAAAAATGAATTATAAATAATTAAAGGCTAATATATTTGGAATTTACTAAGTGGTGAAGTATGAATAGAAACTACATCGTTTTCGTGTTGATAAGTTTATAAAAACACCTTTATTTTATTAAAAAAAGAGGTGTTTAGTGTTATAAAATGTAATTTTGATAAAACTAAAACGTTTTAGTTTGTTGTTATTCTAAAATAAAAGAAGTTTATTAATGTATTGTTAATTTGAATTTTGAGCGTTATCAATAAGGTTTTCGGGTAATGTCTTTTTAGCTTTTGCGCCCATTTTTTTTAATTTTTCCACACTTGTTATTAAGTTACCTTTACCTTCAACAAGCTTGTTCATTGCTGAGTTATAATCAGTTTTTGTGGCATCTATTTTTTTACCAATATTAATTAAATCCTTTAATAAACCTTCAAACTTATCATATAATGCACCAGCTTGTCTTGCAATTTCAATAGCATTTCGTTGCTGTTTTTCGTTATTCCACATGGTATCAATAGTTCTTAAAGTGGCCAAAAGGGTAGTTGGTGTAACAATAACAATATTTTTTTCAAAAGCCTTGTTGTATAAAGAATTATCTTCATTTAAAGCCACGGCAAAAGCAGGTTCTATAGGAACAAACAATAAAACAAAGTCTGGCGATTCTATTTTATAAATATCTTCATATTTTTTTTCACTTAATTGTTCTACGTGTCTTTTTAATGAACTTATATGTTCTTTAATAAAATGATTTTTTTCTGTTTGATCTTCAGAATTCACAAATTGTTCGTATGCAGTTAAAGAAACTTTAGAATCTACAATCATTTTTTTATTATCGGGTAAGTGAATAACTACGTCAGGTAAAACACGTTTACCGTGGTCATTTGTAAATGATTGTTGTACAAAATATTCTCTACCTTTTTCTAGACCAGACTTTTCTAAAACACGTTCTAAAACTAATTCACCCCAATTACCTTGTGTTTTATTATCTCCTTTTAAAGCTTTTGTTAAGTTTAAAGCTTCTTTACTTATTTGAGTATTCATTTCCTTTAAGCCAGATAATTGTTCTTTTAAAGCTGCATGCATGGAAATGCTTTCTTTTTGAGAATTATCAACCTTCTTTTCAAAAGATTGTATTTTTTCTTGAAGAGGATTAAGAATTATTTTTAAGTTTTCTTTGTTTTGTTGCGTAAATTTAGATGACTTTTCATCTAGAATTTTATTAGCTAAATTTTCAAATTCTTTAGTAAACTTATCTTGCAGTTCTTCTACTTCTTGTTTGTTTTCATTAAGTTTAATTTGAAGGTTTTTATGTTCTTCATTCTTAGTAGCTAGTTCTATTGATAAAAATTCTTTTTCTCTTCTTAATTCATTGTTTTCAATACTTTTTCCTTTCAATTGTTTTTGAAACTCTTCTTTTTGTTCTGAGAAGTTTTGAAGAGTTTCATTTTTTTGAAACATTAAATTATCTACAGTATTTTGAAGCGTATTATTTTTAGTTTCTAAAATTTTAGTTTGTTTATTTAAAGTCAATTTACCTAATAAATTACCAATAATAAGTCCTAAAACAAGTCCTGCAAGACCAATAATTGTATAAAGTAGTGTTGTATCCATCAATTGTGTTTAAATAAAATATAATCACAAATATAACGTAAGAATATATAAAAGAATTATTCTTTATAACTGAAGAATATTAACAATAAGAATAATTTGGTGATTTGAAGATGTATCTTTGTGTTATGATATCTAAATTCATTTTTACTAAAATACTAGGATGGAAGTTAGTAGGTAATTTTTCATCAGAAGTTAAAAAATATATTGTTATTGGAGCTCCACATACAAGCTGGAAAGATTTTCCAATAGCCCTTTTGGCTAGAAATATTTCTGGTGTTAAAGTTAATTTTGTAGGAAAAAAATCTTTATTTAAACCACCTTTTGGTTTTGTTTTTAGATATTTAGGAGGTGTTCCGATTGATAGAAGCACAAGCGATAATAAAGTAGAGAGTATTATTGCTGTTTTTAATAAATATGATGAGTTTAGACTAGCGTTATCTCCAGAAGGTACTCGTAAAAAGGTAGATAAATGGAAAACAGGTTTTTATTATATAGCAAAAGGTGCTAATATACCAGTTGTAATGTTTGGTTTTGATTTTGGAAAGAAAGAAATTAAATTATCTAAACCTTATTACTTAACTAATGACATAAAAAAAGATTTTAATGTGTTTTATGAATTTTATAAAGATATAAAAGGAGCAAATCCATTACTATTTAATAACAAACAATTTTTATAATCTACTAAGTTTTAAAAGATTTAATCGCAGGGCGATAGCCAAGGGTTTAACTTCCCCGATACTTGCATCGAAAAGCGAAAAATAATCAATTCATTAAAATGCCTCGTGGGCTTGCCCCGAGGTTATTTATGATTGTATTAAAAAAGAAAGATCGTCTTTTCAGACGATCCTACTTTTAATTTATAATTCAAATAATTTACACAATGAAAACAACGTATGGTTATTTTCACTACTAATTTAATCATTTTATTAAAAACGAACGAATAAAATTAATTATTTGACATATTATTAACACAAAATATGTGTTTTTCCATGGTAAACTCTTAAAAAATTAGCTAGCGTGTTTATGTGCTTTATATGAAGAACGAACAAGAGCTCCACTTTCTACATACATAAATCCCATTTCTTTACCTAATTTTTCATATTTAGCAAATTGTTCAGGAGTAATAAACTCTTTAACAGGAAGGTGTTTTTTAGTAGGTTGTAAGTATTGACCAATTGTTATTACGTCTAAACCAACAGCTCTAAGATCTTTCATTGTTTGAATAACTTCTTCTTCAGTTTCACCTAAACCAAGCATCATTCCAGATTTAGTACGCATTCCTTTTTCTTTTAAGTATTTTAAAACACCTAAACTACGTTCATATTTTGCTTGAATACGAACTTCACGAGTTAAACGACGAACCGTTTCCATATTATGAGAAACAACTTCTGGGTGTACGCTAATAATACGATCTATAAGTTTTTCATTTCCTTGGAAATCTGGTATTAATGTTTCTAAAGTTGTATTAGGATTAGCTCTTCTTATGGCATCAACCGTTTCTGCCCAAATAATTGATCCACCATCTTTTAAATCATCTCTATCTACAGAAGTAATAACTGCATGTTTAATTTTCATTAATTTAATAGATCTTGCAACTTTTTCTGGTTCATCCCATTCTACAGTATCAGGTCTACCAGTTTTAACGCCACAAAAACCACAAGATCTTGTACAAACATTTCCTAAAATCATAAATGTAGCAGTTCCTTCTCCCCAACATTCTCCCATGTTTGGGCAACTACCACTTGTACAAATTGTGTTTAATTTATATTTGTCTACCAATCCACGAAGTTCTGTGTATTTTTTACCTACAGGTAGTTTTACACGTAACCATTTTGGTTTCTTAACTCTTTCTGTTGGTTTTGGTTTTATAAGTGTATCAGACATATTAAATAATTGAACTACAAATTTACAAATAAAAGTTTACAGCATCATATCATATTTCTTAGCAATTTCAATAACTTCTAATAAAATTTGTTCATTTGATTTAATGATTTTAACCACACGACCTATTTTTTCTAAATCAGTCTTATCTGTGCTCCAAAAAGTAATTCCTGTTACTTCTACGTTCATTTCTATTTTATCAATTAAATCATTTTCACATAAAGTAAAAGCTCCATAAATAATACCTAACCAACTAGGTCCGCCTCCATGAAAGCCTTTGCCTTGTAAAAACTTCGCTTGTGTGTCTTTTTCATAAACATCATGATAGTCAAAACGGTGTTTGGCATTTTCTTGAGATAATTTACCTCTTGTTTCTAAAGTAACATCTGTAATTGCATTATTAATTTGCTCTTTAGTTTCTTGAGCATAGGAGGTAGATAAAGTAAAAATTAGAATTAAAGTAAAAATTTTTTTTAGAGTGTTAACTGTTAATGTTGTGTTCATTTTTAGTTGCATTGTTGGGGATTTAAATTCAATTTTATCTTGTCATAACAAAAAGCGTGCAAAACTTTAAAAATAAAGATAATTTATCTCTTTATAATTTCAGCTAATAATTTTTTAGCACGTAATAATTTTACTTTTACATTATTTATGGGTTCATTAATTTTTTCAGATATTTCCTTGTAACTTAATTCTTGAAAATAACGTAAATTAATGACTTCCTGGTACTTAGGTTTTAGTTGTTTTATGTCTTTAAGCAGTTTAGCTAAATTTTGTTTTCGAATAATTTCATCTTCTGGTGTAGGAGCATCATCTATTACTTTATAAACCTTTTCTTCTTGGTCTTTAGTAGTAGTAATTGAGATAGAAGATTTTTTTTTTCTAAGAAAATCTATATAAACGTTTTTAGAAATGGTAATTAACCAAGTTCTAAATTTATATTTTTCATCAAATAAATGTATTTTATCGAAAGCTTTAGAAAAAGTTTGAATAGTAATATCCTCAGCATCATTATCGTTTAAAGTTTTTTTCAATTGAAAACTATAAACATAACTCCAAAAGGTATCTAATAAATAATTAAAAGATATTTGATTTCCTTTTTTTGCTTGTTGAATATTATAAAGGGTTTTTTCTTGATTTGTATTCAAGGGGAAATTTTAAAAAATAAGTTCTAAATATACTAATAAGAAACTTAAAAAAAAAATAAGCTATTAATTATGCTCAGAATCTGTACAATTTTCAAATTGATCAGGAGTTTTTCCACAAAAACCACAAGATTCTCCACTTTTATTTAACATTGGATTTTGACTAGCGCATGTTCCTGAGAATTCACCATCTTTTTTAGCCCAAATTTTTATTCCAATACCTGCAACAGCTAAAAGTAGTAAACCTATAGTTAAAAAAAATAATTTCATTGTTTTTTGTTTTATAACTGCAAATATACATATAAAGTCTTTTGTTTTTTTTATGTATAAGTGACTTTTTGTATTTTATAGTGTCAAATGAATTATAAATTAAACTTTAAATTTTTAAGAGATCATGAAAAAATATTTAGCAGAATTATTTGGTACATTTTGGTTAGTTTTTGGAGGTTGTGGTAGTGCTATTTTTGCGGCAGGATATCCAGAATTAGGAATAGGATTTGTTGGTGTTTCTCTAGCTTTTGGTTTAACAGTGTTAACAATGGCTTACGCGGTTGGACATATTTCTGGTGGACATTTTAATCCAGCTGTTTCTTTTGGTTTGTGGTCTGCAGGTAAATTTTCAGCAAAAGAATTAGTACCTTATATCATTTCTCAAATAGTTGGTGCAGTTTTAGCAGCAAGTTTCTTATACTTAATTATATCTAATAAAGCAGGTTTTACTGGTATTGGAGGTTTTGCAGCTAATGGATATGGAGATTTATCGCCGGATAATTATAATTTAACAGCAGCTTTCTTGGCAGAGTTTTTATTAACAATGTTTTTTTTATTAATCATTTTAGGAAGCACTAATAAAAGAGCTCCAAAAGGTTTTGCTCCAATAGCTATTGGACTAGCATTAACATTAATTCATTTAATAAGTATACCAATTACAAATACTTCTGTTAACCCAGCAAGATCAATTAGTCAAGCATTATTCGCAGGAGGACCTTATTTAGCACAATCTTGGTTGTTTTTTGTTGCACCAATAACAGGAGCAATTGTAGCTGGAATTATACATAAAACAGTATTTGATAAAGAATAAGAAAAATAAAATAATTTAGAAAAAGATGCAATTAATTATTGCATCTTTTTTTTTGAGAAAAATTTAATAATATTTCTGATAAATGTCGTTTTTAATAAAGAAAAGATATTTTTGTTAAAATTTACACCTAAGAATTGACCGAATACAATTTTATAGAAAATCTAAAAGAAGGTAAATCATCCGCCTATAACCAATTGCTAGAGCAATACCAGCATCAAGTTTTTATGGGGTGTTTATCTTTTGTACCCAATAAAGAAGATGCTGAAGATATTGCGCAAGAAGTTTTTATAGAAGTTTTTAAGTCGATTAAAAAATTTAAAGGAGAAGCAAAACTATCTACTTGGATCTATAGAATAACTACCAATAAGTGTTTAGAATTTATAAGAAAGAAAAACACCAAAAAACGTTTTGCTTTTATGCAACGTATATCAGGGGAAACAAACATAGATAATACCAAATATTTTACAGAGTTTAATCATCCTGGGGTTTTATTGGAAAATAAAGAAAGTACAGAAAGAATTTATAAAGCGATTAATTTATTGCCAGAAAGCCAGCGTGTTGTTTTTACTTTAGCAAAGCTTGAAGGTAAAAGCTATCAAGAAATTGTAGAAATAACAGGTAAAAGTTTATCGTCTGTAGAAGGTGTAATGTTTAGAGCTAAAAAGAATTTACAAAAAAAATTATCTTTTTTTATAAAAAATGAGGACTGAGCAAAAGTTTAACAAGAAAATAACATCTAAGATTAAAGTGAAGGATAAAAAGAATAAAATAAATATGGATTTTGATGTTTTAAACGAAATAAAGAAGGTAGAAGTATCTCCTTTCTTTAAACATAAAGCTTTACGAGAAATAGATAATATTAAAGAGCAAAGTAAAAAAATAAAGGAAAGCTATTATTATTGGTTTACTCCAAAATTGCAAATAGCTTCAATAGCATTAATTTTATTAATTAATGCATCAGCAGTTTTTTATGTATTTCAGAATAAAGAAAAAGATTCTTTTACAAGTTTCGCTAAAGAATATAGTTTAAATGTCGAAGACTATTTCGAAGTAAAAAGTATTAAATGAAAATAAAGCTACTTTACATACTATTGATTACATTATTAATTTCTAATTTGTTTATGATTTTCATGTTAGTAAGAAAGCCACACATGCCCAATCATCATAGACCTAATGAGTTTTTATTAAAAGAATTAAACTTTACAGAAAGTCAAAGATTAAGTTTTGATAAATTAGATGAGAAGCACCATATGAATTTGAGAGATATGGAAGATAATATTAGAATTTCTAAGGAATTATTATTTACATCTTTTGAAGATTCAAGGATAAACAAAGATAGTTTAACAAACCAATTAGGAAAATTAGAAGCTTTAAAACATAAAGAAATAGTATCTTTTTTTGATGCTGTTAAAATGATATGTAATAAAGAACAAGCAAAAAGATTTGATAAATTAATTAAAAGAGGTTTAAATAAAGGAAGACCAAGACCAAGAAGATAAAAATTAAATATGATATGAAATCATTAAAAATATTATTAGTTTTAATATTAGTTTTTTCTTGTAAACCAGAAAGTGATTCAAGTATTAAAATAATTCCTGTTGATACTTCTTTTTTCATAAAAGATAATTTTTTAAACGGAATATCTAAGGAAACATATTCACTTAATGGTATTGAAACATTATGTTATGTGTTTACATCAAGATCAAGACCAACGGAACACGAAATGGGACCTTGGTGTCCAAGGCATATAGATGATAAAAAAGATAAATCAGGTATTTGGTTTAAAGATGGACAAGTTTATGATGTAAATGGTCATTTTATTACTAATTTGGATGAGTTTTATAAAGATGATGAGTGGAAATTATACAGAGATGATGGTAGTGTTAAGTATACAAAAACAAAAGAAGAGTGTGAGGCAGCTGCCAAACCAGATGTAGAGGAAGAATACCAAAATTATTGTGTAGAATGTTTGCCAGAATATTTTAAACATCAAGAAACAACATTTATTATTCCTGTAACTCCAGTGTACAATAAAAAAACATCAAGATTAGGTAGAGGAGGATTAGGTGTTGCTTTTAATGGCGTAAAGTTTGATCCACCAGCACCAATACATGCAATTTTAGCTGCACATACAATAGCTCCATTAGATGATCATGGAGGACATGTAAATCCTCATGGAGGTTATCATTATCATGCAGCAACAGGATCTACAAAAGAAGTTTCTCAAAAGGATAATCATTCTCCAATGATTGGATATGCTTTAGATGGTTTTGGAATTTATGCTTTTTTAGATGCTGAAGGAAATTCGCCTGATGATTTAGATGAATGTGGTGGACATATTGATGCTGTAAGAGGTTATCATTATCATGCAGGAACTCCTGGCAGTAACCAAGTTATTAAATGTTTGCGTGGAAATACTGGTCGTACAAAGACAAAAGAATAATTTTTTAATTTTAGAACACAAGTTTTTATTAAAAAGAACATCTTAATAAGTATAAATTTAATATTTCACTTATGAAAAAAAGTTTCAAAACATCAATGCTATTCATTTTCGTTTTTTTAATGATAACGATTGGATGTAAGTCTAAAAAAGATGGGCGAAATATGGATGAGCAAAGACCTCAAAAAACAAATGAAAGAGGAAATAGAGGAGGAGAAAGACCAAGTGTAGAAGAGCTTTTTTTTAAAATGGATGAAAATAAAGATGAAAAATTGTCTAAATCTGAAGTTAGAGGTCGTTTATCAGAAGATTTTTCTAATATTGATACTAATGATGATGGTTTTTTAAACAAACAAGAAGTAGAAAATGGGGCAAAAAGAGGGCCAAATAGATAATCTAAAATTTCAAAAAAAATAATCCTTAAATTTTAAAATATGAAAATTAACAAATTGAATAAAATTTTATTGATGTCTGTACTTTCAGCAGGACTTTTTTATGCCTGTTCAGAAGATGATAATTCATCAGGAAATGATAATGATGGAGATGGAGATGAAGTAGGAATTACAGAATTGAGTAGCGCTTTTGACGAGTTTTCAGATGCAGTTACGGTTACTTTATCTGATGATGGTACCGAAATTTATATCGAAACAACAGGATACCCAAATCATACTTCTATTTACTGGAATCCAGATGATGCAAGTGGTTTATATGTAGATGAACCATTAGTGACTAAAACAGAACCAGATTCTTATATTGGAGGAGGTTCTGGTGAAGCTTCAAGTTTTACAGTTGATGCAACTCCTAATTTAACAGGAGCAACAGTAGCAACTGAATTAAATACTATAGGTATATCAGTTAGTGGAGCAGCTATTTTTAATGATCAAGAAGGAGGTGGGGATTTAGATGAAGCAGCAGGAAGTTTAGATTACAATGGAGCACATAAAGGACCAGGTGTATACCATTATCATTTAGAACCTAGATCAATTTCTAATGACGATGATGAATTAGTAGGAATATTACTTGATGGTGTATTTTTATATGGAAGAAGAGATTATCCATCTAACGATTATCCAACAGATTTAGATGCGTCCGGAGGACATTTTGGACCAACACCTCATAATCCAGATGGCGAATATCATTACCATATTATTAATGAAGAATATTCTGCACCTTTATATGGTTATGAAGAAGCTATTGTTCTTTTTGCAGGACCATTTCAAGGGTATTAAAACAGAAATTATGAAACCAATTCTTTTTTTAATATGTATTACATTTTCAATGTTAGTATGTTGTAAAGAAACTACTTCTAGTACTTCAAAAATACCTATTGTTGTTGTAGATACACCTATTGTTATTGATAGTATTGAAGTATTAAAAAAAGAATTGACTCATAATGGAAATAAAGGTAGATGGTACTATAAAGAAAAACTTTTTAATGGATATTCTTTAAAATATTATCCAAATGGAAATTTAGAAGAAAAATGGGGTTTTTCTAATGGTAGAAGAGAAGGTATTGCTAAACGATGGACTAAAAACGGAAAGCTTCAAGTAGAATCTTACTATAAAAATGATCGTTTAACAGGTTCTTATAAAAGTTGGTGGGAAAATGATACTTTGGCAGGAGTATGTTTTTATAAAAAAGGTAATAAACAAGGAGAAGAAAAAAAATGGTATGCTACAGGACAATTAGCTAAACTTCGTAACCTTGTTAATGGTAAGGAAGAAGGTTTACAGCAAGCTTGGTTAGCTAATGGAAAGTTATATGTTAACTACGAGGCTAAAAATGGGCGTATTTTTGGAATGAGGCGTGCAAATTCATGTTATAGATTAGAAGATGAAGTTATTGTTAGAAAGAAAAAAAAATAAAGTATTATTTCTTATTTTATTTGTAATTATTATAAGCTGTAAAAAGCAAAACAAAAAGTTAGTTAATAAAGTTTTAGAAACGAGTAGAGTAGAATATTTACCTTATTATAAAGATGAGTCTTTTACCCCAAATTGGTTAACACCTGGTTCAAAAGAAGAGCAGGTATTTCATAAAATTCCAGATTTTAAATTAATAAACCAATTAGGAGACACTATATCTCAAAAAACATTTGAAGATAAAATATACATTACCGATTTCTTTTTTGCTAGTTGTCCAGGAATTTGTCCAAAGATGACACGTAATATGTTTAATATTCAAGAAGAATTTAAAAATGACCCAAAGGTTTTATTTTTATCACACTCTGTGACACCAAGTATTGACTCTGTTCCTATTCTTAACAATTATGCTAAAAATCATGGAGTAATTGATAATAAGTGGCATTTAGCTACTGGAGATAAAAAAGAGATTTATACTCTAGGAAGAGATTATTATTTTGTAGAAAATGATTTAGGAGAAGAAAAAAGTATTGATGATTTTTTACACACAGAGAATTTCTTGTTAATTGATTCCAGAAAGCATATTAGAGGTATTTATAATGGTTTAAATAGAGCTTCTATGGCACAACTCATAGTTGATATTAAAGCATTAAAAAAAGAAAAATGATTTTAAATGTAAGTTTATTGGAATTAAAGTGACTTATTTAAAAAAAATGTGTCACATTAATATAACCTCAATAAATATACACTATGCAATTTTCTACTACCACAATAATAACTTTTATAAATAAGACAATAGGTTTTTTTACATCTAAATCAAATAAAAATTTAGAACCTATTAGAGTAAGAGTTCAAAATAAACACAACAAATTTAATAATAGATAAATAATTATTTATTCTAGATAATATTAACTTCAATATCTAAAAAGATATTGAAGTTTTCTTTTACAACATTTTGAATTTTTTTGGCAAGTTCAAAAATATCTTTACCAGAAGCGTTTCCATAGTTAACTAAAACTAAAGCTTGTTTTTCATGAACCCCATAGTCACCAAAACGTTTCCCTTTAAATCCACTTTGTTCTATTAACCAGCCAGCTGGAACCTTTATTTCTGTTTTAGAAACTGTATAACTAGGTATATTAGGATATTGTTTTAAAAGTTCCTCAAATTGATTTTTTGAAATAACGGGGTTTTTAAAAAAACTACCACTATTACCAATTTCCTTTGGATCAGGAAGTTTTGATTTTCTTATAGCAATTACAGCATCAGAAATATCTTTTATGGTAGGACTATTAATGTTTTTGTTTTGTAGTTCTATGTTTATAGCTCCGTAAGAAGTATTTAACACATGTTTGTTTTTTGATAATTTAAAATTAACAGAGGTTATTATATATTCTCCTCTTTTTTTATTTTTAAAAATAGAATCTCTATAACCAAAATTACATTCTTCATTTGAAAAAGAAACTAATTTCTGAGTTGCAATTTCAATAGCCTCTACTTTAGTAATAACATCTTTAACTTCAACCCCGTAAGCGCCTATGTTTTGAATAGGGCATGTACCAACATTTCCCGGGATTAAAGATAGGTTTTCAATACCTCCATAATTTTGAGATAATGACCAGAGTACAAATTCATGCCAATTTTCACCAGCATTAACAGTAATATAAACATCATTAGCAGTTTCTCGATCAATTGATATTCCTTTAATATTTAAATGAACAACAAGCTTTTTTATAGTATCAGTTAAAAGCATATTACTTCCACCTGATAATAAAAAGATATCTTTTTCTGTTTTAAGTAAGTTTTGTAATTCGTAAACGGAAGTAATATTAATAAAACGATTAGCAATTACATTAACACCAAAGGTGTTATAATTTTTTAAAGATATATTTTCTTGTATGTTCAATTATTTAATTTTTATATTTTTCTAAAGCAATTTTTAAAATTTTAACAGACCTAACTAAATCTCTTTGATTTAAAACATATGCTATTCTTATTTGCTTTTTACCTAATTCTTCTGTGGAATAAAAGCCACTTGCAGGTGCAACCATAACAGTTTCATTATTATCACTAAAACTCTCTAAAAGCCATTGGGCAAAATCATCTGTATTTTCTACAGGTAATTCAACTACACAATAAAAAGCTCCTTTTGGAACAGCAACTTTTACGCCTTTTATTTTTTGTAATTCGGCTACTAATATATCTCTTCTTTCTCTATATTCTTTAATAACTTCATCAAAATAACTTTGTGGTGTATCTAAAGCAGCTTCACTAGCAATTTGAGCATATGTAGGAGGACTTAAACGTGCTTGTGCAAATTTTAAAACAGTCTGCATTACTGTTTTGTTTCTTGAAATTAAACAACCAACTCTAGCACCACACATACTATAACGCTTAGATACCGAATCTATAATAATTGTATGTTCATCTAAATTATCTAATTGCATGATAGAATAATGCTTTTCCCCATCGTAAACAAATTCTCTATACACTTCATCAGCAATTAAAAAAAGATCGTGTTTTTTAGCAATTGAAGCTAGTTTTTTTATTTCATCTTTAGAATATAAATATCCAGTAGGGTTACCTGGATTACAAAGTAAAATAGCTTTTGTTTTTTTTGTAATAAGTTTTTCAAAAGTTTCTATTGAAGGTAAAGCAAAATTATCTTCAATTTTACATACAGCAGGAACAACATTTACTCCAGTAGCTGTAGAAAAAGCTATGTAATTAGCATAAAAGGGTTCCGCTACAATAACTTCATCTTCAGGATCCATAATACTACTGAACAAGAAAATTAAAGCTTCGCTAGCTCCTGTTGTGACTATAATATCATTATGATCTATTTCAATATGATGTTTCTTGTAGTAAGTTGTTAATTTTTTTCTGTAGGTTTCAGAACCTTCAGATCTTGAATAAGACAGTATTTCTACAGCATTATTTTTCACAGCTTCTAAAGCTATACTTGGAGTTTTAATATCAGGTTGACCAATATTTAAATGAAAAACTTTGGTTCCATTTTTTTTTGCACTTTCAGCAAATGGTACCAATTTACGTATTGGTGATTCTGGCATTTTATTACCTTTAATAGAAATAGAAGGCATTGTGTTTTTAGTTTTTTTATATAAAGCGCAAATTTGCAAAATATTATTGAGAATAATAGATTCTTTTATGATAAAGGCTAACAGAAAATAGTTAAAAGAACTATAATTTATTGAAAAATGAAATGAACATTGTATATTGTTCTGCTTTTTTAAAAAAAATGTATGAAAAAAATTATTACTCTTCTATTTTTATTGCTATCAATTGCTATTCATTCACAGTCTAATTTTCAGTTTCATGGAAGAAATAATGAAAAAGTTCAAATAAGATTTAAATTGATTAATAACTTAATTATTATTCCTTTGAAAATTAATGGAAAAACATTATCATTTATATTAGATACAGGTGTTAATGAAACAATATTATTTAGTCTAACAAAAAATGATAGTATAGATTTAAATAATATTAAAGAAATTTATTTACAAGGTTTAGGTGAAGGAGAACCTATAAGAGCATTATTGTCTAAAAGAAATAAATTTGAAATTAAAACACTAAAAAGTCCTCAAGAAGATTTGTATGTTATTCTTAGAGATGCATTTAATGTATCTGCAAGAATGGGACAAACAATCCATGGGATTATAGGATATGATTTATTAAAAAATGTAATAGCAAAAGTTAATTATTCTTCACAAACGATTACATTTTATAACCCAGATACATATAAATATTCTAATTGTAAGCAATGTGGAGTTTTTCCATTACAGTTCTATAGAAATAAACCATATATAGATGCTAAAATCCAAATGGATACTGTAGGCAATAAACAAACAAACATAAAATTATTAATAGATACAGGAGGAGGAGATGCCTTTTGGCTGTTTGAAGGAACAAAAAAAAATATTTTAACACCAAAAAAATATTTTAAAGATATATTGGGTGAGGGCTTGAGTGGAACCATATATGGTAATAAAAGTAGAGTTCCTCAAGTTTCTTTAGGGTCTTTTAATATAAGAAGACCAACAGTTTCTTTCTTAGACTCATTGTCTTCTTTTAATGCAAGAAAGTTTAAAGAAAGAAATGGGAGTATTGGTGGAGGAATGCTTAAACGTTTTAATTTAATAATTGATTATTCAAATAGAAAGTTAACATTAAAAAAAAGAGGGGCTATTTCAAAAAAATTTTATTATAACATGAGTGGTTTAAATGTTATTTATAATGGTCAACAATTAGTTAGAGAAGAGACGATAAATAGAATTAAAAATCGATCTAGATCAGTGGTGGCTGGTAGTGAGAATGAAATATCTTTTATAACAAGTTATCATTATAAGTTTACACCATCTTATAAAGTAGATAATGTAGTTCAAGAGTCACCTGCTTATAGGTCTGGAATATTAAAAGGAGATATTATAAAATATATTAATAATAAACCTGCACACATATATACTCTAAATGAAATTTTTAATCTTTTTCAGTCTTTACCAGGAAAGAAAATTAAAATAGAAGTAGAAAGGTTTGGAGTCCCTTTTAAGTTTGAGTTTAGACTTGAACAAAGAATATAAAAAAAGCCTCGAACAATTGTTCAAGGCTTTTTTTATATTTTCTAATTATCCAGCATTAACTATGCTTTTTTTTTAGCAGGAGCTCCATCTTTAACGATGAATCCTTTAATTTTTAACATTTTTCTTTCTGCTTTAGCATTAGAATAAATTGTTATTGCTTTAGAAAATCCTCCTGGTCTTTTAGTATCATAAGAAACTTCAATCTGACCTTTTTCTCCTGGCATAATTGGCTGCTCAGGTTTTTTTGGTACTGTACAACCACAAGTAGACTTAATATCTTTTATTATGATAGGAGCTTCTCCAACGTTAGTAAATTCAAATACTCTTTTTCCTTCAGAACCTAAAGCTATTTTTCCATAGTCAATAGTTTCAGAGTCAAATTTAAATTCTTGAGCATTAACTGTTAATGCTAAAAAGAATATAGCTACAAATGATAAAATTGTTTTCATAATGATTTAATTAATTGTTTTTAGGGATTACCTGTTTTACAAAAATACTTTTTTTTTTTAATTATAAAAAATCAACATCTAATTTTTATACATGATAGATAGTTGTATTTTTGTAAACTATATTTCAAAAACAATGCCAAAGATGAACATACCATCAAAATATGATGCAAAACAAGTAGAAGATAAATGGTACGATTACTGGATGAAAAATAATTATTTTCATTCAGAAGTAGATGAAAGAGAGCCATATACCATAGTAATACCACCGCCAAATGTTACTGGAGTCTTGCATATGGGGCATATGTTGAACAATACTATTCAAGATGTTTTAATCCGTAGAGCGCGTTTATTAGGTAAAAACGCTTGTTGGGTTCCTGGTACAGATCATGCTTCTATTGCTACTGAAGCTAAGGTAGTTGCTAAATTAAAAGAACAAGGAATCGATAAAAACGATTTAACTCGTGAAGAATTTTTAGCGCATGCTTGGGAATGGAAGAATGAATATGGAGGAATTATTTTAGATCAATTAAAGAAGTTAGGAGCTTCTTGTGATTGGGAAAGAACTTCTTTTACTATGGATCCTGCTTTATCAGAAGCTGTAATTAAAGTATTTGTAGATTTATATAATAAAGGATTAATTTACCGTGGATATCGTATGGTAAATTGGGATCCGGAGGCTAAAACTACTTTATCTGACGAAGAAGTTATTCATGAAGAACGACAAGGGAACTTATATTATTTAAGTTATAAAATTGAAGGTTCTGAAGATACTTTAACGGTTGCAACAACAAGACCTGAAACTATTTTTGGGGATACTGCTATTTGTATTAATCCAAATGATGAGCGTTTTTCACATTTAAAAGGTAAAAAAGCTATTGTTCCACTTTGTGGAAGAGTAATTCCTATTATTGAAGATGAATATGTTGATGTAGAATTTGGTACAGGTTGTTTAAAAGTAACACCTGCACATGATGAAAATGACAAAAATTTAGGAGATAAGCATAAGTTAGAAGTTATTGATATTTTTAATGAAGATGCTTCTTTAAATTCTTTTGGATTGCATTATGAAGGAAAAGATCGTTTTATTGTTCGTAAAGAAATTGCAAAAGAATTAAAGGAAAATGGTGCTTTATTAAAAGTTGAGCAACATACCAATAAAGTAGGTACTTCTGAAAGAACAAAAGCTGTTATTGAACCAAGATTATCTGATCAGTGGTTTTTAAAGATGGAAGATCTAGTAAAACCAGCAATTAAAGCGGTTTTAGGTGAGGATACCGATATTAATTTATATCCTAAGAAATTCGAGAATACCTACCGTCATTGGATGGAAAATATTCGTGATTGGAATATTTCGCGTCAATTATGGTGGGGCCAACAAATTCCTGCGTATTTCTATGGAGATGGTAAAGAAGATTTTGTAGTTGCTGAAAGCATCGCAGATGCATTAGTATTAGCAAAAGAGAAAACTAATAACCAAGAACTAAGAACTGACAACTTACGTCAGGATGAAGATGCTTTAGATACTTGGTTTTCTTCTTGGTTATGGCCAATGTCTGTTTTTGACGGAATTAGAAATCCTGAAAATGAAGAAATAAAATATTATTATCCAACGAACGATTTAGTAACAGGTCCAGATATTTTATTTTTCTGGGTTGCACGTATGATTATTGCAGGTTACGAGTACAAAGATGAACGTCCGTTTGAGAATGTTTATTTAACAGGTTTAGTTCGTGATAAGCAACGTAGAAAGATGAGTAAATCTTTAGGAAACTCACCAGATGCGTTAAAATTAATAGAAGAGTTTGGAGCTGATGGTGTGCGTGTAGGTTTATTATTAAGTGCGCCAGCTGGAAACGATATACTATTTGATGAAGATTTATGCAAGCAAGGAAAAGGTTTTTCTAATAAAATATGGAGTGCTTTTTACTTAACAACACTTTGGGAAACTTCAGAAGAAATTACACAACCAGAGTCAAGTAAATTGGCTATAGAATGGTACAAATCTAAATTTCAGAAAGTATTAGCTGAAATTGAAGACCATTACAGTAAATATCGTTTAAGCGATGCTTTAATGAGTATTTATAAATTAATTTATGATGATTTTTGTGGTGCTTTCTTAGAGATTGTAAAGCCAGCGTATCAACAACCAATTGATATAAAAACTTACAATGAAATAATTGCAATTTTTGAAGATAATTTAAAAATATTACATCCGTTTATGCCATTTATAACGGAAGAAATTTGGCAAACTATTTCAGAAAGAACTACAGAAGAAGCTTTAGTTATTGCTAAATATCCTGAAACTGCTTCTATAAATGAAGACTTAATCAAGAGTTTTGAGTTTGCTTCGGATGTTGTTTCTGGTATAAGAACGATTAGAAAGGATAAAAACATAGCGTTTAAAAATGCAATAGAATTATATGTTGTAAATAATGAAAATAGCACAACAGCATTAGATGTTATTGTACAAAAACTAACTAATACTTCTGTTGTAAACTATGTATCTGATAAAGTTGATAATGCAGCTTCATTCAGAGTAAAGTCAAATGAATATTTTGTGCCAATTTCTTTAGATAATATTGATGTTGAAGCAGAATTAAAAAAGTTAAATGCAGAATTAAAAAGGGCAGAAGGCTTTTTAATAGGAATTACAAAAAAGTTAGGAAACGAACGTTTTGTAAATAATGCTCCAGAAAAAGTATTAGCTTTAGAGCGTAAAAAAGAAGCGGATACTTTAGCCAAAATAGAAACGATTAAGGCAAGTTTAGCAAGTTTAGAATAAAAGCTCTAGAAAAAATTAGATAAAAAAAAGAGATTTAGTACTTAACTATTTCTCTTTTTTTTTATCAAATTATGTTTAATTCTTTAAAAAATAATTCAACTTTCTTGTAAAAATTTTTATTTTCTTCTTTTGAAAATCTGCCATGCTTACCACCTTTTACAATTATTAATTTTGTTTTAACACGGAATTTTTTTAATTTTTTGTTAAGTAATTTAGATTGTTTGTAAGGAATACTGGGATCTTCATCTCCATGTATACTAAAAGTAGGTGGACTGTTTTTATTTACATAAGTTAAAGGAGAAATAGTTTTAATAAAGTTTTTATCATCAATTTTATTTCCAATCCATTTTTTAACAGAACCTTTATATGTCAAAAGATTTAAATCTGTAGCTCCATATTTATTAATAATCGCTGCAATTTTAATTTCAGGTTCATAATTACAATTGGTATCAAACCTTTTATTGTTATTCAATAGACCAGTCATGAGCGCTAAATGACCACCAGCAGAACTTCCCATAACAACAATTTTATTGGTATCAATATTTAATTCTTTAGCATTTTTGTGTATGTAAATTAAAGCACATCTAACATCTTCAATTGCACCTGGAGCTTTAGCAACAGCTCTTAAACGATATTCTACATTAGCAACTGCAAAACCATTTTTAAAGAAGAATTTAAAACTTCCTTGATGTTCTTTTTTTCCATTTGCCCATCCGCCACCATGAATATTAATTATAATAGGTGTTGGTGTTTTTGCTTTAGGATTTGTATACAAGTCAATTCTTCCTTTCCATTGCTCTACTTTGGTATAAATAACATCTAGGGCTGCTTTATAGTCTTTAGGATATTTTACTGTTTTTACTTGACTAGAAATATGAAGAATACAACTAAAAGAAAAGATTAAAGTAAAAAATAGTTTTTTCATCTATTTAAGTATTTTATAAATTATTAAGCATAAAATATAAATTTAAACTAATTTTTCTTTAAGTGTCTTATATTTTGTTCTTCCAACAGGTAAAATTTCGCTATTTTTTAACTCAATAGAATATTTACTACCCGTTTGAACAATAATTTCTTTGATTTCAGTAATTTTTACCAAATAAGATTTATGAATGCGTTCAAAAGTTTGAGGTAATAATTGCGACAGTTTTTCTAAAGATTTATCATGCAATTCTTTTTGTCCGTTACGTAAATATATTTCTGTATATACTCCAGCTCCTTTAATGTATAAAACTTCTTTAATATCAATTAGTTGGATTCCTGAGCGTTTTTTTACTGCTAAAAACTGCAAGTTTTCAGTAGTCACTTCTTCTTTTTTTACAATTCTGTTAAAAGCCTGTTCTAATCTAGTTTTATTAAAAGGTTTGGGTACAAAATCTAAAACACCATATTCAAAAGCAGTTAAGGCTTCATGTTTATTAGCAGAAATAATAATGGTATGAAAGGCTTCAGAAACACTTTTTTCTAATACATCAAATCCACTTTCTCCATTTAAGTTTAAATCTAGTAAAACTAAGTCCAATTTATTGTTTTTAAGGTACTCAATTCCATCATCTAAAGCATGTACACATGTTAAGCTTTCTAGTGTGTTTAAAAAGAATTCTTTGGTCATTCGTTCAATTCTTTTTGCAATTCGAGTTTCATCCTCAATAATTAAAATTCTCATAAGCTATTTGTAAATTGTAATCCTATTTTTCCAACCATTTTCTATCTCATTAGAAGTAAATTCCCATTGATTTCCATAACTTTCTTTTAGTCTGGCTTTTATGTATTTAAAACCAGTTCCACCTGTATTCTTTTTTGTTTTAGACCTTACTTTTCCGAAGGTGATAAAGGTGTAATTTAACTCTTTTACTGATGATTTTACACTAAGTTTAAATTGCATGATATTATTATCTAAAGGCAAACAATGTGTAATTCCGTTTTCCAACAACGTATGAATAACAGCAGGAGGAATGCGTTGGTTTTCAGACTCATTAATACCTTCATCTTTCCATATATAATCAATTTCTTTTCTGTACTTCATAATATTAATATGACTTTTACAGAGTTTTATTTCTTGCGAGATAGAAATCAATTTTTCATTTTCAACCTGGTTTAATAAATCAAATTCTTCAGCCAAAGCTTCAATAAATTCAACACCTTTTTCTGGAGCTTCTTCCACCCAATCTATTAAAGAAGTTAAGGTATTCATTAAAAAATGAGGTTGAATTTTTTTCTTCAGTAATTCATATTTTAAACGAGTAGATTGTGCTATAGATTGTTCAAAAGCAAGTCGTTTATCTTTTAATTTGTCAGATAAAATATAAAACATGCAAAACAAAAGAATACCAAAACTCACAAACAAACTAATATCATAAATAGATGTTTTAAAAACAATAAAACTTAATAGTAAACCAATTAAAATTACAATGGCAGTTTTTTGTTTTTTGTAGATAGCATAAATAATTATAATAGTAGAAGAGAACCACATCATTTGTCCGAGTAATAACGCGGTTAAATCATATTCTCCTGTAAAATAAATGAATACACCTAAAAGCAATACTATATAAATCCACATAAATAAATTTCTCTTTTTAAAAGGAAATTGTATTGAAAAATAATAAGGAACTAAAAAAGATATCAATAAAACTAAAACACCAATAACTTGTAAACGTAAATAAAAATGCGAATAATGTATTGGCATATAGAATTTTAAATACTCCATTATAGACAATAAAAAGAATAATAAACTTGCAATACTAAATAGTAAAAGCTCGTATTTTTTTCTATCATTTATATATAATAAAAAATAATAAATGGCTGTGACTAAAAAAGCACCTGTTAAAATATTAATTAAAACAGCATTTAATAAAGGCTGTTTTACCAACCTTTTATAATCACCAATATATATGTCAACATCTCTTTCGTCATCTTTACCAAAAATTTTTGATCTTTTTAAAGCCAAAGAATGTTGTCCTTTTTCTAATAAGTGAGTAGGAATAACATAGGTTTCCATAAAACTACCTGTTTTTTTAGCAGAAGACTCAAAACCAGGATTTCCATTTTTACCTATCAAAACACCATCCCAATAAATAGTATACGCTCCAAATGCAAAAACTAAAATTCCAGTAACTTTATGATTTTGTATTTGTTGAGTGATTTCAATTTTTTTTCTTGACCAGAAGATTTCATCTCCATTTCCTTCTATTTTTTTAGTATTCCAATTAGTGTCATCAAAATTTTTAGTTGCATAAATAGGATTATCACCTTTTATAGATACTGTTTTTGAAGTTGAAAATATTCTTTCTTCATGTTCTTCTTTATAATAACATGAAGTGAATATTAAAAAAGATAGTAAATAAATAAAGTTTTTCATTGAATACGATTTCTTATTGTAAAAATACTCTAATTAAATATAGCTTTAGAGTTGTTTACAAAACCTGAGAGCAGTTTACATAGTATTGAATTAAAAAAGAGGGAATCTATATGACATTTGTTAAAAATTAAAACAAATACTTATGAAAACTATGTTATCCTTTTTATGTTCTTTATTAATTAGTACTGTTGTTTTATCACAAAGTAAAACTCAAAAAAATACTATTATTGGTAAAATTACTGATATAACCAATGAAACACTTCCATATGCAACAGTAATACTTCAAGATATTAACGATAAACTAATACAAGGTGTGGTAACTAATGAAAATGGCGATTTTATTTTTACAAATATTAATACTGGAAACTATACTATTGAAACACAGTATATTGGTTTTATAACAGAGAAAAGAACAATTGTTGTAAATGATAAAACAAAAAAAATAAACTTAGGTACGCTAATTTTAAAGGAAGATGCAAATCTTTTAGATGAAGTTGTTGTTGAAGGAGAAGTTTCCGAAATTTCGTTAAAATTAGGAAAAAAGGTTTTTAGAGTTGGTAAAGATATTACAGCTCAAAGTGGTGCCGCCACAGATGTATTGAACAATGTTCCGTCTGTAAATGTTGGTCCAACTGGTACAATTACACTTCGTGGAAATGCTAATGTTCAAGTTTTAATTAACGGAAGAAGATCTGGTTTAACACAATCGCAAGCTTTAGAACAATTATCGGCAGATGTTATTGAAACTATTGAAGTAATTACAAATCCTTCAGCTAAATATGACGCTTCTGGTGGCGCAGGAATAATTAATATTATTCTAAAGAAGAATAAAATGTCTGGCTTAAATGGTCAAGTTCGTTTGGTTTCTGGAATTCCAGATGATTATAGAGCTTTTGGAAACGTGAATTATAAAACAGAAAAGTTTAATTTTTTTACGAATTTAGGAATTAGATATACTGATTATGAAGGTGATTATTCAAAAGAGCAACAAACAACAGATAACGGAGTTACCACATTTTTAAATCAGAATGAAGATGAAGATAGGCACGATGATGGACAAATATTTTATTTTGGGACAGATTTCTATGCAAATGACAACAATACATTTACGCTTGCATATTTTAGAAATGAAACTCAAGATACTGATAAAACAGAACTTTTCTATGATATTTCTACCAATGAAAATAATACTGAAACGTCTTTATTTACTTTAGGAAATTCAAAAGAAGAAAGAGCATACAACCAATTAGAAGCAAATTATACCAAAACATTTGAGAAAAAAGGGAAACGTTTAACAGTTGATTTTCAGTATGATTTTTGGAATAGTACAAAAAAATGGGATTTAATTACGGATGAAACTTTTCCAACAACGACTAATATTGCAACGATTAAAACTTTAGGAAACACCAATACAGATGACATAAGAATACAATCAGATTATAAAATACCAATTAACGAAAAATCAAATTTAGAAGTTGGTGTAAAGTTTGAAAATAGAACGATAAATAATGATTTTTTGGCGGAAGAATTAATTGATAATAATTTTGAAACGATTGACGGAATTAATAATAATTTGGAGTATAAAGAAAAAATCACTTCTGGATATGCTCAATTTAATAGTAAAAGAAATAAGTTTAATTATCAATTAGGGTTACGTTTAGAAAGTACTGCAGTAACTATAAATAGTGCATCAAATATATTGAATATAAAAAATGATTATACAAATTTATTTCCTTCTGCTACTGTTGGTTATGAGTTTAAAGATAATTTATCGGGACAGTTAAGTTACAGTAAACGAATAAAAAGACCGTCATTATGGCAATTGAATCCATTTTTTGAATTGAAAGATTATACAGCTCGTTTTACAGGAAATCCATTATTAAATCCTAGTTATACAGATGCTTATGAATTGTCTTTTATGTACAATTCAAAAAAAATCACGATTAATCCATCTATATATTTTTCAAAAACAAAAGACGTTTTTCAAGATGAAACCATTGTAGATTCAGCTGGTGTTTTTATTCAATATCCTATTAATTTAGATAGTGAAAATAGAGTAGGTTTAGAATTATCAATATCCTATAAGCCATTAAAATGGTTACGTTTTTCATCTGATTTTAATGCATATACGTTTGATCAAACAGGAATTCTTAACGAAGAAAATGCAGCGATTTCAGATGCAACTTGGTCTGTTAATTTTTCAACAAGTATACAACCGAGTAAAACATTAAAACTACAAACAAGAGTATATCATATTGGAGAAAAAAGTAATGCTCAAACAACAACAAAAGGAATTACGTATGTAAATATTGCAGCAAGTAAAAGTATTTTAAAAAATAAAGGAAGTATAATTTTTAATGTATTTAATCCTTTTAATAGTAGCCAGACAAAGGAATATATAACTGGAGATAATTTCCAAATTAATCAAATTAGAAATAGAAACGCTCAACGATTTTCTTTAAGTTTTGTATATAAGTTTAATCAGAAAGCATCTGATAAAAATAGAAGTGCAAAGCGAAGTAATAGGAATTAAAAATTTAGCTTACTACTAATTTTTTAACTGTTCAATAAAATAAACCCATAATAATATTTTTATTTAAAGAATATTGTTATGGGTTTATTTTTTGAATTAAATATCAATTTTTGAGTTATTTAAATGTTTTGTATTTTTTATAAAAAGTTCATTTTTAAACAAAATCCATTAATTTTAAACTCGCTGAGAATCGCGTATTTTAAAATTAATGTATGATTATATAGAATATTTAATTGTCAATAAACTTATAAGTATAGATTTAATAGATAGGTATTAAGTTTAGAATAAGAATGTCTTATTTAAGTATTAAAGGCCGTAATTATTTATTAAATTCTTCAAAACTTCCATCATTATATAATAACACTACTTTAATTAGTTTTTTAGTATTGTTAGAAAAATTAATATTAGAAACAGATTCTTTCTTCTTTTCGTCAATTGCTTCTTTGGTTTCTTTTTGAGTGAATAATGAAGGAGCCGGTTTTTCTTCTTTTTTAATAATTTCTTTTACAACAGGTGGAGGAGTTATTTCTTTCTTTTTTGGAAAATCACCTTTACCATTTAATAACCAATAAAGATCCACCTCAGGAAATTTGTCTACAACTTTTAGAACAAAATCTAAACTTGGTTTATTTCTTTCAGACATTAAATGTGATATACTTGAGCGTTGCACATCAATAGTATCAGCAAAAGTTGACGATGTTAAATTATAATATTCTAAAACAGTTTTTAAACGAGAAATAATAGCTGATGAATTCACAATTGTAATCTTAAGGTTTAGTATACAAATGTAAATATATTATTTTTAATAGGCAATACAATAAAAAAGATTATTAATAGAGCTTAATTTTAAAGAAAAGGATTAAGTAAAGTTACATTAACAACTAAAAAACAGTAAGTTAACATTTCGCTATAAATAAAACTTATTGTAAAGCGTTCCGGGGGAGTTGAATCAGTAAACTTAAAAATATTACATATGTAAACATGATATGTGTTATTTAAGTTTGTAACAAATGTAATTTAGAATGTTGATTTGAAATATTTATTAATAACAACAATAGCTATTAAATAAGTATACGATTGTATACCAAACAGAAGTTAATTATAGTTTTTATTACCTAACATAATCAATATTATATATAGGTATCCACACAACAAATATAAGGCAGAATTGTTAATGAAAAATAATCATATGTTAATAAACCCCTTATACAGCATAAATAAAAGGCTAAAAGAGTAGATTAATGTTAATAAGACGACTTTTTAGGTATAAATACAATCAAATATTACAAGTTATACAGTTATAAACGCTAATTAAAAGACTTTTTAAGCCATTTACGTATGTATTTAACCCAGAGTAAAATTAAGTATTTAAAAGACTATTAGAATAGTGTTAAATAATAAAATCTTAATTATAAAAATGAATAACATATGTGAAAATATTTAGTTTACAATTGTTATTACTTATGTTTTACAATTGTAACCAAGGCTGTTTGATTATAAATTATGTTGTATAATACTAAACCTTAACAGACTCAGTTAATTATTAAAATAACATTATATTTTATAAGAAAATGATTCCTTTTTAGGCTTAAAGACTATGTTTATGATAGGTTTCTTAATTCTGCTTTTAATTTAATTTCTCCAAAGTTCTAGTGTGAATTTTATTGGTTTACATTTGTGAATTACTAAATAAATGTTAAGGTGAAGTTTGTTTTGTTTACAATTGTATTATAATAGTGTATGTTTCCATTGTGGGCTTCCATAATACTTTTGCTTAATGTTAAACCAATACCAGACCCATCTTTACGAGTTGTAAAATATGGAATGAAAATATTTTCTTTAATTTCATCAGGAATTCCTTTTCCATTATCAACAATAGTTAATAGTGTACGTTTTTTATCAGACGAAATAGTGATAATGATTTCTGGGGCTTTTGTTTCTTCAAACGCGTAGATACAGTTAGACAGTAAATTAATAAGAACTTGTTCTATTTGTTGCTTATCAGCATTAATTATAAAAGAGTCATTTACTTTAAAAACACAATTAATATTTTTTTGAGAAAATTCTTGTTCAAATAATAATAAGGTGTTTTTTACTATAGTAACCAAATCTACTTCTTGTTTATTTGGTAATGGAAGTTCAGCTAGCCTTCTATAAGTATCTACAAATGTTGTTAGGTGATATGAACGTCGTTTAATTATTTTTAATCCTTCAGAAAGTTCTTCTAAGGTATCTTCGTCATTATCTTCTTGTAATAAAGAATCTAAACTTTCTGCTAAACTACTAATTGGTGTAATTGTATTAATAATTTCATGAGACATAACATTCATTAATTTATACCAAGCTTCTTTTTCTTTCTTATCTATTAATTGTTGTATGGTTTCTAAGGAAATTACTAAGTATTCATATTGATTGGTTTGGGTAATAGATGTTTTTAAAAAAAAAGTTTCTTTTTCTTCATTAATGGTTAATGTAATAGTATGACGTATTTTTTTCCAATGATCAATAAAACCAGCTAGTTTTCCCATTTTACTTTTTAATAAGTTCCAGTTATAAAATTTTGGAATCTTTAAAAAATCGGTAAATGATTTATTTAACTGAAAAACTTCTATATTTTGATGAATGTCTTTTCTTAAAATTAAAATACCAATACCTAAACTTTCAATAATATTGGTAAAAATAAGTTGTTCTGATGTTTTTTGTAAATGGAGTTTTCGTTGTTTTTCTAATAATAGTGCAGTTTTATTATGCAACGGGTTTTTTCTCTTTTCTTTGGCAATAGTATTTGTATAATCATTAAACAATAAACAATCTATAGATTTTTCAATATCAGCAAATTGTTTTTTTAGGTAATTTAGGAAGAGAAATAACTGAAAAATAAAAAACAAGCTAAAACCTATTGTATTTATTATATAGTTTTTAGAATAACTAAAAAAAATAATAATTCCGTTTGTAACTATAAATAGAATTCTAAAAACGATTTGTAAATACTGTGGCTTTCCCATTTATAAATTATGTTTTTCTAAACGTCTGTACAATGCTGCTCTTGTTAATCCTAAATCTTTAGCAGCTCTAGAGATATTTCCTTGATGTTTTTGTAGTGCTTGCTGAATTAAAAGCTTTTCAGTTTCTTCTAAATTTAAAGTCTCAACAGTATTTGTAGTAATTTTTTTTGTTGAAAAATGCAAATCAAAAGTTTCTATTGCTGTAGCTTCTGTAATAATAACAGCACGCTCTACAATATGTTCAATTTCTCTAATATTTCCTGGCCAATGATAATTATTTAAGGCATGAATAGCTTCTTTGGAAAAACCAGTAATATTTTTACGATACTTTTTATTGAGTTTTTGTAAAAAGTGAGTTGCTAATAATAATATATCTTCTTTTCGTTCTCGTAAAGCAGGTAAGTTTAATTCAATAGTATTTATTCTAAATAATAAATCTTGTCTAAAATTCCCTTCATCAACCATTTTATGTATAGGAGCATTTGTAGCACAAATAATACGAACATCAATTTCACGTTCGTTTCCTTCACCCAAACGCGTAACTTTTCTATTTTGAACAACGGTTAATAGTTTAGATTGTAAGTGGAGTGGAAGGTTACCAATTTCATCTAAGAAAATAGAGCCACCTTTTGCCAATTCAAAACGACCAATTGTATCTTTATGTGCGCCTGTAAATGCACCTTTTGCATAACCAAATAGTTCGCTTTCAAATAAATTTTCGTTTAAAGAGCCTAAATCTACATGAATAAAAGGATGGTTTTTTCGTTCTGATTGCAAGTGAATTTCTTTAGCAAACACATATTTACCTGTTCCGTTTTCGCCTAAAATTAAAATATTAGCATCAGTAGGTGCAACTTTATGTGCTAGTTTTACAGCTGATTGCATTGCGGGAGCAACACCAATAATATGTTCGGTTTGTTTATGAAAATCTTTGTCTTGTTGTTTTTGTACGGTTTGTAACTGTGTGTTTTTTCGTTGAGAACGCGATAATTCTACACCAGCATTTACAACTCCGTATAACTTTTCTGTATTCCACGGTTTTAAAATAAAATCGGTAGCACCTTTTTTAATAGCATCAACAGCTAAATTAACACTTCCAAAAGCAGTCATTAAAATAACAGTTGTTTCCGGACTCACTTCTTTAATGTGTTTTAACCAATACAAACCTTCTTTACCGTCTTCAAAACCAATACGATAATTCATATCTAATAAAACAACATCAATAGTAGTTTCTGTTAAATGATTGCTTATTTTCTTAGGATTATTAGCCGTAATTATTTTATTAAAATACTTCTTTAAACTAATTCTGGCAGAAAATAAAATATCATCATCATCATCAACAATTAAAATAGTAGCGTCTTTTTTTCTCATACTACATAGTTAGGCTTTTGTTTGAATATGAACAAAAAAATGTTCGTTTTTGAACACACTAAAAATCATTTAAAAACATAGTATACTGAAAGTCAGTGTCTTGAACACATGTTTTCTCGTGGCACATTTATGGACTATAACATACCAAACTAAGACGAACTATTATGGACAAACAATTAAAACCTAAAAACAGAAAAACTAAAAAGATGCTATTTTTAAGTATTCCACTAGTTTTATTAGTAAGCCTTATGCTGATGAACTTAACAAGAAAAAAACAAGTGAATTTAAAAAAAGAAAGCATTATTATTAAAAAAGTCATAAAAGGCGATTTTGAAGATGCTATTTTATTTAACAGTACAGTTGAGCCAAAAACATCTGTATTGGTAAATGTAATTCAAGGAGGTTCTGTTTCAGAAATTTTTGTTGAAAGCGGACAAATGATCACCAAAGGAACTCCTTTATTAAGAGTGTATAATCCAAATGCGGAGTTAAATTATTTAACACAAGAAACTGCTATTATTGAACAAATTAATAATTTAAGAAACATTAGAGTTAGTATTAAAAATCAACAATTAAATTTAGATCAGCAATTGTTAAGTATTAGTAATGATTTTAAAAATGCGGAGCGCGAATATGAGTTAGACGCTAAATTATATGACAAAGGAGTTGTAGCAAAAAACGATTTTCAAAAAACATCACAAGAATTTTCGTTTCAAAAAGAAAGAACAACAGTTATTAAAAAAAGTGTTTCAGAAGAAAAAAAGAGTAGAGAAACACAATTATCACGTATAAATTCATCTATAACAAACATGGAGAAAAGTTTGAATTTGCTAAGAAAAAACAAAGAAAATTTTGTGGTAAAAGCTCCAGTTAGTGGATTGTTATCTTCTTTTAATCCTATTTTAGGAGAAAATTATAATCAAGGACAATCTGTTGGAAAAGTTGATGTTTTAGACGGGTATAAATTAGTAGCAAAAGTAGATGAATACTATATTTCTAAGCTAGATGAAGGTATTAAAGGAAGTGTAAAAGTACATACAGAAACATATGATATTTCATTACATAAAATATATCCAGAAGTAGTAAATGGCAGATTTACAGTGGAATTATTATTTAAAAAAGATTCTTTATCAAAAAATATTAAAAGAGGAATGTCATTAAAAAGTAAGTTGTTTTTATCTAATAATAGTAAAGCTTTGTTAGTAACTAAAGGCCAGTTTTACCAAAGTACAAACGGAAATTGGGTTTTTGTTTTAAATTCTGATAACAAAGCAGTGAAAAGAAAGGTGAAAATAGGAAGAGAAAATCCTTTTTATTACGAGATTGTAGATGGTCTTAAAGAAGGAGATAGAATTATAACTTCTAGTTACGACGATTTTGAAAATGTTGAAGAAGTAAATATTCAGTAAATAGCACAGCGTTAAAAATAACGTTATTACGATTGAGGTACGACAGAAGTAATCTGCTAACCGATAAACAGATTACTTCGTTTCTCTCGCAATGACGAATAGTAATAAAAAGTAAAAAAAGTCATTACAAACGAGACACGAGAGAAACAATCTCATAATCGATTAACAGATTGCTTCGTTTTTCTCGCAATGACAACAAAAAACAATTAATAGAAGAACAAAATACAAAGATTACAATTGAGCATAAAGGCTTTCAATTTTTAAATCTTTTAATATTTTAATAAAATAAAAATGATACAAATAAAAGACTTAGTAAAAATATACAGAACAGAAGAAGTAGAAACTACCGCTTTAAATAAGTTAAGTGTAACCGTAAATGAAGGAGAGTTTGTTTCTATAATGGGAGCATCAGGTTGTGGAAAATCAACCTTATTAAATATTATTGGTTTGTTAGATGCTCCAGATAATGGTAGTTATGTTTTTGATACTACAGAAGTTGCCAGTTTTAATGAAAAAGAAAGAGCTGGGTTACGAAAAGCAAATATTGGTTTCATTTTTCAGAATTTTAATTTAATTGATGAATTAACAGTTTTTGAAAATGTAGAACTGCCTTTAATCTATAATAAAGTAAAGTCATCAGAAAGAAAAAAACGTGTTAATGAAATTTTAGAGCGTATTGGAATCGCACATCGCGCAAAACATTATCCGTTACAATTATCTGGTGGTCAACAACAACGTGTTGCAGTAGCAAGAGCTTTGGTAACGAATCCTAAATTGATTTTAGCAGATGAACCAACTGGAAATTTAGATAGCAAAAGTGGTAATGACGTTATGGAATTATTAGCAGAATTGCATGCAACAGGAGCTACAATAGTTATGGTTACACACTCTTCTTATGACGCACAATTCTCTTCAAGAGTTATTACGCTAAAAGATGGAGAAATTATTTCTCAAAAAGAAAATGAACATAAAGTAGATGTTCTAGTACAGTAAGCTAATCTTTTGAAAAACAATTTAAAAACTAAAATTATGTTACAAACGTGGTTTAAAATATTCTTTAGAAATCAGCAAAAAAACTGGTTAAACATTGTAATAAATGTATCAGGGTTAACATTAGGTTTAGCAGGATTACTAATTATTTTATTATACTTAAAAGATGAAGAGATTTATAATGCAAGTAATCCTTATAAAAATCAAGTTTATAAGGTTTTACATAAAATGGGAGAAAATGAAATTTGGGACTCTAGTACAAATATAGAGGGCTCTTATTATAAAGCTGAAATACCAGAGATACAAGAATGTTATTTATCGCAAAGTTCTTATGAAAGTATTGTTGTAGAAATAGGAAAAAAGAAGATTTATACACAAAAAATTTTAAAAGGACAAGCTACTTTTTTTGATGTATTCCCTTTTGAAATTATTGCAGGAAGTACATCTAAGTTTAAAGAAGCAAGAAATCATGTCGCTTTATCAGACAAACAAGCAGAGTTATTTTTTGGAAAAAGGAAAGCTATTGGTAAAACTATAGATTTTTTTGGTAGAACTTTTATGGTAACTACGGTTTATAAAATAGAGGGGAAGCATTATTTTATGCCTAATATAGTATTACAGTTTAAAGAAAAACCAAGAGAAGATTGGGGAAGTTTTTCAAATACATTGTTTGTTAAAACAAGTTTGAATGTAAATAAAATTGAATTAGATAAAAAGGCATTAGCTATTTGGCATAAAAACTCGGTATTACCAGGAGCTAAAGCAGAAGGAATTACTCCAGAATTGTTTTTTGAAAAATATGGAACAACTACCTATTTTGAACCGTTAAACGATATTAGATTAAAAAGTATTAGTAAAAACACAACTCATGAGGGTAAAGGGAATTATCAATTGATTAAAATTTTACTTGCTTTATCTGTTTTATTAATTATAATTTCGTGTGTTAATTTTATAAATTTAACAACTGCTTCTGCAACACAAAGAGCTAAAGAAGTTGGTGTTAAAAAAACATTAGGTCTTTCTAAAAGGGTTATGATTTTTCAATATGCTTTAGAAGTTATTTTACAAGGTTTTATAGCGTTATTGTTTTCTTTATTATTAGTAGAACTAGTATTACCCTCATTTAATGATTTTATGAATAAAGATATTTCAATTTTAGAAATTGATGTACTTGTAAAAATTAGTATCATAGCGCTAATAGTATCATTTTGTATAGCTAGTATTCCTTCTTTGTATTTATCAAGTTTTAAAGCCGTCGAAGTTTTAAAAGGAAATATATCTAAAAGTAAAAACAAGGTGTTTGCAAGAAATATAATGTTAGGCTTTCAATTTTTAATTTCAGGTTTTTTTCTTATTGGATCTCTTGTTATTAATAAACAAGTAAATTATATGACACATAAAGACTTAGGTTTTAATGGTGAGCAAATAATTATGATACCCATGACAGGGACTATAAATAAATACAAAAAATATCAGTTAGCTAAAAAAGAACTTATTAAACATCCTAATATTGAAACCTTAACAAGTAATAATTTTGTTATAGGTGGAGGAAGTGCAAACTCAACAAATTTTGCACACAAAGAGATTAATGTACAATCTTTTATTAATTGCATGGATTATAATTATTTAAATACGATGGATATTGAAATAATTAAAGGAAGAGATTTACAAGAAGAAATAGCTTCAGATTCAATTACTAATGTTTTAATTAATGAAAGTTTAGCAAAAAAAATGAATATTTATGAGAATCCTATAGGTAAAAAAATAAGTTCAGGATTTAGGCAAAGCGGTAAAGAAGATAAACAATTAGAAGTTGTAGGAATGGTAAAAGATTATCATATAGAAGGACTAGATACACAAATTGGACCTACTGTTTTTACACATTGGAATACGTATAGTTCTATGAAAAGAAATTTTTGGATTATGCAATTGAAAATTAAGCCAGATAATGTAAAAGAAACCTTAAGTTTTATAGAAAATTATTGGAGAAAAAATATAGAACAAGGTTATCCTTTTAATCCAACTTTTTTAAATAAACGTTTCGCTAGAACCCATAAAAAGTATGAAAAACAAGAAACTTTATTTTTTATCATAACCTCAATAATTATTTTAATTGCATTACTTGGTTTGTTTGCTTTGGCAACACTAACAATACAACAACGTTTAAAAGAAGTAGCAATACGCAAAACTTTAGGAGCATCTGTAAAAGAAATCATGTTTCAGTTAATTAAAAGTTTTCTTAAAATAACAGTTGTAGCTTCTGTTTTTCTTGTTCCTTTCGCGTATTATTTTATGCAAAATTGGTTAGATAATTTTGTTTATAAGATAGAAATGCCTTTGCTACCTTATTTAATTACACCTGTTATATTAGTGATTTTAGTTTTTGTGGTTGTAGGTTTAAAGGCTTACAACGCTACAAAAGTAGATTTAATAAAGTATTTAAAATTTGAATAAGTTTTTTCAATTATCAATTATCAATTATCAGTTATCTGTTACTGAGCATTATTGAAAACAAAAAGTTTTTGTTTGAAGATAGGTTACTGAGCGGAGTCGAAGTAACAACCAGTAACTAATAACTAATTTCAACAAAACAGTAACATTTTAAAAGTTGGTGTGTCTTTACTAAGAAAATAGAGTATTTAGACTAACAAAATAACTAAAAAAAATAAAATAAAAAAAGATGAAAAATCAATTTAAAATAACTATCATTTTAATTCTTTCATTAGTATTCACAACTAGTTTAAGAGCGCAAAAAACAATAGAATTAAACGAAAATTTTAATAAAATAATTGTAAGTCCACATATAGAGGTGGTTTTTGTAAAAGGAGATAAGTCAAGTATAGAGTTAAAAGATATTACCGTTTCTGAAGAAAAATTTAAATATGAATTACTAAATAATACACTTCAAGTGTATTTGGAAGGCGCAAAAACATACACAAAAAGTAAAAAAATAAAGCATAATAATTACGAGAAAAAAGTGCCTTTGTATAAAAATAGAGTAGCACAAGTTGTAATAACTTATACAGATGTTGCTATTTTTTCAATACGTGGTGAAGAAAATGTATTATTTGAAAGTCCTTTAACGCAAAAAAAATGTGCCTTACGTTTTTATGGAGATGCTAAAGTAACTGTAAAAGATATTAATGTTGATGATTTGGCAGTAGATATTTATGGTAGTAGTTTTTTAACTTTAGAAAAAGGAACTGTTAACAGACAAAAAATAAGAGCATATGGAGCAAGTACAGTTATGGCTTCTAATGTAGTTGCTAAGCAAACAAAAATGACGGCTTATGGAGATGGATCGTATCAATTAAATTCATCAGAAAGAATAAAAATAACCTCATACGGAGAGGCAAAAATTTTATATAAAGGAAATGCTGAATTAAAAAAAGGAATTGTTATTGGTGAATCTACTATTAGAAGAATGGATTAAGAAAATAACATAAAACTCTTTATAGAATAAGATAAAAAACAAAATCCTGCGGTAAACTCAGGATTTTGTTTTTTATATATATTGTTGTTTTTAGAAAAGCGAAACATCAATAAAAACAAATATAAATTTTAAAAAAGAGATGAAAAATAATAGTTAACTTTAAAGGATTATTTTTCTGTAAACAGAAAAAACATAATTCTTTAAAAAGAAAAACAAATAAAATTGTAACTAAATTATGATTTTACAGTCTTAAAGTAAAACAAACAAATACTAAACAATGAACTATTTAAAAACAGTTGCTATCTTTTTATTATTATCGGTATCATTATCCGCACAAAAAGATTTAGGAGAAACCATAACCATGGAATCTAAAATAATGGGAGAAACCAGGGAATTACAGATTGTACTTCCAGATAATTTTTCTAAAGAAAAGAGTTATTCTGTAATTTACGTAACGGATGGTGAGAAACGAACAACCATGACAAAATCTATAACAGATTTTATTAAATATGCTAAAATGATGCCTGAAAGTATTATTGTAGGTGTTATAAATATAGATAGAAAAAGAGATTTTACACCCACAAATACAGAATATCATAAAACTTCAGGAAATGCAGATGTTTTTATAAAATATTTAGAAGAAGAAGTAAAACCATATGTTATAGCTAATTATGGAGTGAATAATAAACATATTCTTACGGGTCATTCATTAGGTGGGCTTTTTGCAATGTATACATTATTAACTAAAGCCGAATTGTTTGATGGTTATGTTGCTTCAGATCCTAGCTTTTGGTGGGATAATGAGTTTATAAATGAATTTGCTAAAACCAAATTACCTACTTTAAAAGGTAAACAACATATACTTTATATAAATGGTAGAGATGGAGAACCAATGAAAGGTATGGGAATTGCAAATATGAATGAAGTATTAAAAAAATATGCTCCAGAAACATTAGATTGGAAATTAACAAGTTATCCAAATGAAACGCATACAAGTGTGGTTTTAAAAGGGTATTATGATGGATTAAGATTTGTAGAAGAAGATTATGTAAATGATAAAATTACATTTCATCCTAGAAATGTAAACTATATAAAAGGAAATCCGGTAATGTTGTTTTTAGATGGTGGAGCAGAAAATGTTTATTATACATTAAATGGAAATGAACCAACAAAAGAAGCTATGTTATATAAGAATGTAGCAATGATTAATGAGGAAGCTGTTTTTAAATTTAAAAAAATAACAAAACGATCACAAGCTACAAAAGCAAAAGAGATTGCTATAAAATTATCAACACCTGTAGTTGCTGAAAAAATAAATACAAAAAAACTTAAGAAAGGATTAAAGTATAAGTATTATGAAGACATTGCTAATAAGTCATCAATAAATAAAGAAACAAAGCCAACAAAAACAGGTGTTTTGATGAATTCATTTGGGTTGAAAAAGTTTTCAAAGGATAAAAGTTTTGTTTGTAAATATGATGGGTATTTTGAAGCCAAAACCACAGGTTATCATTATTTTTTATTAGATGCTGATGATGATTTTCAATTGTATTTAAAAGATCAGTTATTATTAGATTACAATAAAAAACGTGATGCTAGGTTAAAATCATCTGCAGTAGTATATTTAAAGAAAGGAATGCACAAAATTAAGATAAACTATTTTCAAAAAGAAAAGAAGAAAAAAATAAATTTACAGCTGTATATGCCAATACTAATGAAAAATGGACCTAAAAAAGTTTCATTTAACTCCTTTTTTTATAAAAAATAAGAATACAATTTTTTGAAACTTTTTAAAAGAGCAAGTACTTATAGCGTACTTGCTTTTTTAAATATTATTTTTAAATTTTCTGGAGCCATTGTAAATGCAAAATTTTCTTCTACTTCGTATGGTTTTACTGCCAAACTAATATCAAATTGTTTACAAATACTAGAAATTGCTGTTGTCATTTCTATAATAGATAAATGCATTCCCGGACAAAGTCTTGCGCCTCCACCAAAAGCTCTACTTGTTTTTGGAGCGTGATTTTGATACGGGCAAGCTGATTTAATCCAACGACTTGGATCAAATTTTGTGGCATTTGAAAAATTAGCATTATCCATAGCAGCATAACTATTCTGAGTAATAATCATTGTATCTTTTGGTACAAACACATTTTTTAAAACAAGATCTTCATTAGGTTGAAAAAATAACATTGGAGTTGTTGGTTTTAAACGAATAGCTTCTTGTATGGCAGCATTTGTATATTTTAAATCAGCAAGTTGGTCGTAATTTTCTGGTGTATTGTTGTTTGGATATGCAATAGAAGCTTCTTGTCTTATTTTTTGTACTATTTCTGGATGTTGTGCCAAGTAAAATAAAGTCCAAGCTAAGGTATTGGAAGTAGTATCTTCACCAGCAATTAACATAGCGATTACATTTCCGTATACTGTTTTTTCATCAAAAACAGTTTTTTCTTTTTTACTTTCAACCAATAAAGCTTCTAAAAAAGTAGTTGGATTTTCTACTAACTCAGGATTTTCAGCCAAACGCTGTTTTGCTTCATTAATAAATTTTCCCATAACATCTTCAATTGCTTTTAAAGATATTTTTAATTCTTTATCTCTAGCATTCGGAAAAATTCGCCACATAGCAATAGGAGCAGTAATTCGTTCGTTTATTAACGGAAAAATAAGTTCTAAATGTTTTTGAAAACTATCTTCTTTATTATCAATTGTATTTAACTTATATCCAAAAGCAACTTCTGTAGTAACATCTATGGTAAATGCTATAAAATCATTTAATATTTCAATGGTATTTTCAGTTTCGCTATACGATTTAATTTTAGCAATAAGATTTGTTGTTTTCTCTTGAATAATAGGGTAGTAGCCTTTAACTTTTTTTACACTTAAAGCTTCAGTAACAGGTTTTCGTTGCTTTTTCCAATGTTCACCTTCTGCGTTAAAAACAGTGTGCAATCCCATTTCTAAAAAAATCTCATTTATTTTAGAAAACCGTCTGAATTTTGTTGGTCTTTGTTTTAAAATTGTAGCGTTAACGTCTGTATCAGCCGAAACTAAAATGGTTTTAGCAGCTAATTTTATGGTGTATAATTCGCCATATTCTTTAGCCCAATCTTCAAGAATACGATGTTTGTTTTTCTGTTTAAATTCTTTTAAGTTTCCTAAAAGAAAACTTCCTTTAGGCGATTTTAAATCACTTATTTTTAAAAGATCAGCAGTAGAAGTAGTCATTGTAATAGTTGCGTTTAGTTTGATTTCAATTGTAAAAATTGTAGTGTTAAAATACGTTTAATAAAGCTATTATCATTTAAAAAAATACCATAATTTTAACTGTTTAAAATTAAATCCATTTTTGTGTTCTTAAATAAACCTCTTTTTGTAAAAATATTTTTTTTTAAGTTGTTCGTATTCTCTGTTTTTCAAGTTAAAGCACAAGCACCACAAAAACGTATAGATACTACATTTAATCAATTAAAAGAAGTTGTTGTAACAGCTATTATTACTGATAAAAAACTAAAATCGGTTACAGAAAATGTTCAAATAATCTCTGAAAAAGAAATAACATCAAATAACGGATTACAACTTGCTATAATTTTAAATAAAGTTCCTGGTGTTTTTATGCAAAATGCCACTTTAAATACAAACAGAATTACGATTAGAGGAATAGGAGCTAGAAGTCCGTTTGGTACCACAAGCATACGAGCATATTTTGGAGATATTCCGTTAACAGATGGTAATGGAATATCTGCAATTGAAGATTTTGAATTGGCTACAATTGCCAGTATAGAAATTCACAAAGGACCCGCTGCAACTAGTTTTGGTGTTGGCTTAGGTGGAACGATTATATTAAAACATAAGTTGTTAAATTTGAATCAATTAGGTGTTTTTACCGAAAGTATTTATGGAAGTTTTGGTTTAACTAAAAACACCACGAATTTTAGTTTTTCTAATGAAAAATTCACTACAAATTTGGTGTATTCAAATACGCATAGTGATGGTTTTAGAGAAAATAACGAATACAATAGAGAAACTGTTACGGGAACAGCTACTTTTAAAATATCAGAAAAAAACAGACTTCAGTTTTTAGGAAATTACACCAATTTAAAAGCATATATACCAAGTTCTGTAAATTTAGAAACGTATACTACAAATCCAAAAAGTGCTGCTTTTACTTGGGGAAGTTCTCAAGGTTATGAAGATTTTGAATCTTTTTTAGCGGGAATAAGTTGGCAGCATAACTTTTCAGAAAAATTACAATTAAGTTCAAGTGTTTTTACAACAGGTAAACAAAATTACGAACCACGTCCGTTTAATATTTTAAAGGAACAACAAAACGGATTTGGATTAAGATCTAAAATTGCTAAAACCAGCGAAAAAATAAAATGGGGTTTTGGTGCCGAGTTTTTTTATGATACGAATTTGTATAGCACTTTTGAAAATTTATACCAAGATTTTCCTTTAGGTACAGGAAGTATAGCAGGAGCAGAGTTGAGTAATTACAAAGAGTTTAGAAACTATATAAATGTTTTTGGTGAATTTGCGTATTATTTTAATTCAAAATGGGAAGTAAACGCCGGCTTTAATATTAATAAAACAAACTATAAAATAGATGATCTCTTTAATTTTGGAGATGAAAACCAAAGTGGAAATTATGGCTTTAATACCATGGTATCTCCAAAGGTTGGTTTGCTATACAAAGTGAACCAAGCAGTTACTTTAAAGGCAAGTATTGCGCATGGATTTGCTCCGCCAACGACTGAGGAAACGTTGTTACCAGATGGTTTGATAAATTTAGATTTGCAACCTGAAAAAGGTTGGAATTACGAATTGGGAGCTAATTTTTCGTTCTTAAAAAATCGCTTGTATGGAGATGTAAGTGTTTACAATTTAAAAGTAACAGATCTTTTAGTAAATAGACGCGCAGAAAATGATGCGCTATTTGCTATTAATGCTGGAGAAACGAATCATTTTGGTGTGGAAGGAAATTTGAATTATACAATTCTATCATCAGAAAAATTAACTATCAATGGTTTTACCAATTTTAGTATTTATAACTATAAGTTTAGTGAGTTTTTAGATGATGAAGATGATTTCTCTGATAATAAACTAACTGGAGTTCCTGCAAGTGTTATAAATACAGGTGTTGATTTTAATACAGTTCTTGGTTTTTATGGAAATGTTAATTTTCAGCATGTGGGTAGTATGCCCGCAAATGATGAAAACACTGTGTTTTCTGAAGCTTATGAATTAGTAAATACTAAAATTGGCTATCAAACTATTTTAAAAAAGAAGTTGAGTATCAATGCTTTTTTGGGAGTTAATAATGTATTTGATGTTAAATATGTTTCTCAATTACAAGTAAATGCAAGTTCTTTTGGTGGAAATGCACCAAGGTATTATTATGCAGGAAATCCCATAAATTATTATGGAGGTGTTAAAATTGGCTATTTGTTTCACTAATAAAGAAATAAAAACGATTAAATATTTACAAAAAACACCACGGTGAATTGTTTATTATAGTTTTCAGTTAACTGACAATCAATTTTATGGTAGTGTTATTTGTAGATAAGAAACCAGATTTTTAGAGAAAGCTTTATTATGCTGATAAAAACAAATACCACAATCAATCTTTAAATCAACTTCAAAAAATGTTTAATTGAAAAAGATCTAACCTGTTCTAAAAACAAAAAATTAAAAATATTTTTAGTTTAATAGTTTTAAAATCAATCACTTTGCGGTTAATTACATTTTAGCATGTGGATACCCGTAAAGTTCTTATCATAAGTTTTTGTAATGTTGTAACTTATACATACAATTTGCTTGTATAACGATGTATTTTACACGTTTATAAGCTAGTTGATTGTAATAAAAAAGAAGTAATTTTTAATGCTTCTATTGCGTATATCGCTCTATTTGGCGTTTATACCGCAATAAGAGTGTTTATATAAACATCTTAGGCACAAGCTAAAAACCAACAATGACAGAAACAGTAGACAACATAGAACTCGACAAAGAAAATGTTGAATTCAATAATGCTGCTGAATTTGTAAAGCACACAGATAAGCTAATTTATCTTACTGGAAAAGCTGGTACTGGAAAAACCACATTTCTAAAATACATCAAGAAAATCACAAGCAAAAATACTGTGATTTTAGCACCAACAGGAGTCGCTGCTATAAATGCTGGTGGTGTAACAATTCATTCATTTTTTCAAATTCCTTTTGGTCCATTTGTTCCAAATGATTTGCGACTTAGAACAAGTTCGTTAGATAGCGAAAACAAAGTCACTATCTATGATACATTCAAGTACCAAGAAGAAAAACGAGATATAATTGAAAATTTGGAATTGTTGATTATTGATGAAATATCAATGGTTAGAAGTGATGTACTAGATGTAATTGACAAAATACTTCGAGTTTTTAGAAAAAAATCATATTTCCCTTTTGGCGGTGTTCAAGTAATCTTAATTGGCGATACTTTTCAGTTACCACCAATAGCAAACCGAGAGGAATGGAATATTTTATCCCAATTTTACAAAACACCCTTTTTCTTTAGTGCAAAAGTTATTGAGACCGAAAAACCACTTTATATTGAGCTAAAAAAGATTTACCGACAAAATGAACAAGAGTTTATCGACCTGTTAAATAGAGTTCGAGTAAATCAAGTAAAACCTATTGACTTTAAAACATTAAACTCAAAATACCAACCAACATTTTCCGCAAATGGTAGTGATTACATAATTCTTGCTACTCACAACAGAATTGTAAATGAAACAAACCTTACAAGATTAAATCAACTTGAAACAGAGCAATTTACTTATGAAGCAAAAATCACTAATGTTTTTCCTGACAAAATGAAACCGACTGACCATTATTTGCATTTAAAAGTTGGTGCTCAAATAATGTTTATTAAAAATGATAGTGGAGACCGTAAGAGATACTTCAATGGGAAAATTGGAAAAATTAAAGAACTTGAAGAAAATAAAATCGTAACAGTATTCGACAATGAGCAAGAGGTTGAAGTAGAGCGAGCAGAATGGCAAAATATTAAATACACTTACAATAAAGAAACTAAGAGTATAGAAGAAGAAATTATAGGAACTTTTGAGCAATTTCCAATAAAATTAGCTTGGGCAATAACCGTACATAAAAGTCAAGGACTAACTTTTGAAAAAGTCATAGCTGACCTTAGTGGAGCATTTGCATCTGGTCAAGTATATGTTGCTTTAAGCCGTTGTACTTCCTTCAATGGACTTGTGTTAAAAACACAACTTCATCAAGGAGCAATTAAGACTGACCCAAGAGTTATTGAATTTGCAAAGAATGAAACACCAGAAACTTTGGTTGCAGAAGAACTAAATACTGGAAAAGCAGATTTTTATTACAAGAAATCAAGAGAAAATTTTAAAAAAGGAAAAATAAAATCTACGTTTGATTTTTTCAAAAAAGCTTTAAAGTTTCGGAATGATATAGATACGAATGAATTTAAGAAATTCATTGAAGTACAAGGAAAACGACTTTTGGATTATAAACAAAAAAGCTCTTCGATTATTGAGAAAAATGAATTGACTAACAATGAACTGACAGAAGCAAAAGAACATATTGATTTACAAAATCAAGAACTTGCCGAAAAAATAGCTAAAATATCTGAACAGAATTCCTCGATTGGATTACTTTTAGGAAAAACTGCTGAGTTTGAAAACGAAACCAAGCGACTGAAAAAAGCATTAAAACAAGTAGAAAAAGAACTATCTGAATCTCAAATTCACTCTAATGGACTTGAAACTAAACTTCAGAAAACTGAATCAGATTTATGTAAAAGGAACAAAGAAATCCAAATCAATAAAGGAGAAATAGAACGACTTAAAAACTTGAAATGGTACGACAAAATAAGAGGAAAGAAATAGAAAGCCAGTGCCTAACAATGTATAAAAATAATAGCGGTTTAATCGCTAAAACGAAAGTAAGTAAATATAAAAAAGGTCTGTGTTAAACCGAATACTTAGTGCGTATAATTCTGCTACTATTCTTATATTAGACCGTTGGGCGTCATTAAAAAAACTGCGAATGAAATTTGAAATTATACTTAATGAAATATTTGATGACATAAATTTAGATGAAACATTAAATCCTACTGATAATAAATCTGTACTTGGAATAATTAATGATTTTGAGAATGGAAAATGGAGATACGAAAAATTTCAAAATTTCGTATGGAACAATATAAAAGAAACAGCTTTAAGTCATAGCGAAAGACAAGCTCTTTTAAGTGATGGAGAAGGCTCTGTTTTAATTGAGTCAGCTAAAAAACTTCGATTAGTTGAAGGAGAAAAAGCTTTTGGTAAAGGAAGTGAAATTGCAGAAATTGTTCTTTATGGAATAATGAAAAAACACTATAAGGCATTACCTATTGTTCCTAAAATATATTATAAACAAAATCAAAATGATGAAGCAAAAGGAGCTGATAGTGTTCATATTGTCATAGAATCTGAAAATAGTTTTTCTCTTTGGTTTGGTGAATCAAAATTCTATAATAGCATTGAAAATGCAAGACTTGATAAAATTATTGAATCTGTCAAAGATTCTATTAGCCTTAATAAAATAAAAAAGGAAAATGGAATAATCACAAATCTAAGTGACATTAATGATTTCAATGAAATTTCAGATAATCTAAGAGCCAAAATTAAATCAAGCTTATCACAAGACGAATCAATAGATAATATAAAACCTATCTTAAACATCCCTATTTTATTATTATACGAATGTGAAAAAACTAAATCTGGTACTAACTTAACAGATGAGTATAAAGCAGAAGTAATAGCTTACCACAAAGATAGAGCAACTCAATATTTTAAAAAACAGATTAATAAATGTAATGACGTACACTTATATGAAAAAATAAATTTCCATTTAATTTTATTCCCTGTTGCTGAAAAGAAACAAATCGTCAATAAATTTATTCAAATAGCAAAAGTTTATAGAGATTAATATGCAAGAACAAGTTTTTGAAAAATGTCATATGATTAATGAACTTCTCTTATCTGAAAAAGATAATGAAGCAAGACAAGAATTAATCAAATTATTAGATTATCACAGTATTAATAATTTAAACTACAACCCTCTTGTTAATCACCTAATTAGAGAAACTGGACTTTTCCCTTATTTAGACCCTGAAACGTCAAATTGGGAAGAACGTTTCATTTTTAATGCTTTTAAAGTAGACGTAGGAGAACAAATACCATTAACATTACATAGAGAACAATCTTTATTATTAAAAAAACTTTTAGAAGGGCGTAATATTGCTGTAAGTGCTCCTACAAGTTTTGGTAAGAGCTTTGTTATTGATGCCTATATAAAATTAAAAAAACCAAACAATGTTTTAATAATTGTTCCTACACTTGCTTTAACTGATGAAACAAGAAGACGTTTATACAAAAAATTTGCAGACCAATATAAAATCATAACGACTTCTGATGTAGCATTGTCAGATAAAAACATTTTTATATTCCCTCAAGAAAGAGCTTTAAATTATATCAACATTGTAGAACAATTTGACATAATGATTATTGACGAATTCTATAAAGCTGGTTATAAATTTGATAAAGAAAGGTCTCCGAGTTTAGTTCGTGCAATGATTAAATTAGGCGAAAAATCCAAACAAAAATATTATTTAGCTCCAAATATTTCAAGCATTGACGATAATCCATTAACAGAAGATATGGAATTCCATAGAATGGATTTCAATACTGTTTTCCTTGAAAAACACGAGTTATATAATGAAATAGAAAATAATGATACCGCTCAGAAAAGTAAAGTATTATTAAACATTTTAGATAAAAACAAAACTAAGTCACTTATCTATGCTGGTACATATTCAAATATTGAAAGCTTAACAAACCTATTTCAATCAACATTTTTAGAATTAGATAATAATCTACTTACAATGTTTTCAGATTGGCTTGTCAAAAATTATGATTTCAATTGGAGCCTAACAAAACTAATAAAAAGAGGTGTTGGTGTTCATAACGGGAGACTTCACCGTTCCTTAAGTCAAATACAAGTTAGATTATTTGAAGAAGATGAAGGAATTAATAATTTAATTTCAACCTCTTCAATTATTGAAGGTGTAAATACTTCTGCTGAAAATGTAATTATTTGGAGAAACAGAAAAGGAGCTGCAAAACTTGATGATTTTACATATAAAAACATAATAGGTAGAGGCGGTAGAATGTTCAAACATTTCATTGGTAAAATCTACATATTAGAGAAACCACCTGAACAAGCTCAAACACAATTAGATATTCCTTTTCCAAATGAGATTATTGGAGATTTAGATGCAGAAAAATATGGAGGTTTATTAACTAAAGAGCAACTTGCATTATTAAAGTCACACCAAGAAGAAATGACTACTATAATGGGATTTCAAGTATATGAAAAATTAAAAAGTGAATCTGCTTTTCAGTCAAGTAATTCTGACTTAATTAAAAAAATTGCTATCGATTTAAAAACAAATCCAGATGAATGGAATGGATTATATTATTTAAATGAATTCAAACCACAAAATTGGGATAGATTACTTTATAAAATCATAAATCTTCAACCTGGTAATTGGGAAGCAAAAAATAAAACGTTTGTAGAATTTATAAAAACAATAGCTCATAATTGGAATAAATCAATTCCAGAGTTGCTAAACGAATTAGAGGATTATGATGTTGGAATAGATGAATTCTTTAAATTAGAAAGAAATGTAACTTATAAATTCTCGTCACTTTTAAAAGACGTTAATGCATTGCAAAAAGAAATACTTGTTGGAAAAGGATATGACATTTCAAAATTTATTGGTTATTGTTCACAAGCATTTTTACCAAAAGTAGTTTTCCAATTAGAAGAATATGGATTACCAAGGATGATTTCTAAAAAGCTACAAGAATCAGAAATAATTAATTTTTATAATAAGGAACTAACTATCCATAAAGCAATAGAGATATTCAATCAAATTGGTCAAAAACAATTAATTGAAAGAACAAAAGGGTTAGATAATTTTGACAATTATATTTTAGACTATTTCTTTGATGGAATAAAAATAACGAACGCCCAACAAGGTGTATAAGTAATAAGGGTTATGTGCTTAACCGAAAGTTAGTGCTTATTTATAAAGTCCGCAAAATTTGCCATTTGATAGTTAAAGAGAAAAAAGATAAAACAAAATAAAAAATTTTGGCTAAGTGCTTAATTGGAAATTCACTACTTTTAATACCCGTACTAACCATACACGCAACGTTACCTATAATTGAAAAATCGCTGAAAACCAGGATTTAAACCCATTAAATCGAAATATAAACATGCTTAATACGATTAGAAAACTATTTTTAATAATATCATTTATATTTCTTGTTTCTTGTCAAGTTCAAAGTGAAAAAAAAGAACCTGTGAATATAAAGTCTATTAATAATAATGAATGGACAATAACATCAAAAGGAATTGGCAATATAGAACTTGGAAAGTCTATTACGAAAACTATAAATCAATTAAATACGATTTATAAAACAAAAAAATCTAGATTCAATACATATCCGATATATGAAAATGGGAGAAAAAAGGAAATTATGCTTGTTTCACCAATTCCAAAAACTGATATAATAGGTAGCATTAGAATTTATACTGACAAATGGAAAACAGAATGTGGGCTTAAAAAAGGTTTAACTATTAAAGATATTAATAAATTCTACAAAGATTTTTTCTTGGAGTATGATAATAATTCAGGAAGTGAATATTTCTATAAAGTCGGAGAGTTTAAGACAAATAATAAAACATTTAAAAGCTTAACTAAATTTCATTTCATTGGTCCTACTTCTGATTACTTAGGTGATTATAAGTTTAATGAAAGCATTGGCAGATATGATAAATCAACAATTAATAATGAAGAAGGAACTTTGAATTTTATAGAAATAATACTCACAAAATAACTATAGCCAACAATGGTAACCATTGTACAAGTCCAAAAAATTAAAACACACAACTTCAAAATAAGCCTTTTTAAGGGCTTGTTTTTTTTATGCTATAAATTAAAACACCAACTTTTCAGTTGCTTAAAAGTTTTTATTTTGAAGTACATGATTAAAATATTTAAAGAAAACTGAGTTACAATAGCTTTCCTATTACTTTTTGCTGTTTTATTGATAAACTTCAGGTACTTTTTCAAATTATAAGCAATTGCACTCATATGTATTACCTTATATAATGATATTTTCTAAATAACCAATCAAACACAATTTAAAAGAAAGTGCTTAATCAAAAATTCACTACTTTTAATTTCCGTACTACTTATATAGCCGAGACGTTATGAGGTATAAAGATTAATTAATATTTAGAAAAAAAAATAATAGAAAAAAATTATTAATCCCTAATAAAGAGATGATTGGATTTAGATTAAAATGGTGGCTATCTATTTTAGGTTTAATACTATTTTTTAATTTTACCTTTGCCCAAGACAAAAATAAACAGATAAATTTGCAAACGATAAAGATTAGTGCTGATACATTTAAAACTGTTAAATCTGACGATGGAATAGTCGCTATTGTAACTATAAAAAGTGTAGAACATATTCGCAAAGGAACGCGCTCAGAACAAGTGCATTATAAGGTGTTTATTGAAAATCAGATTTTTGGAGAATCATATAAACTTAATTCAATAAAGCACTATGGTAAGCCCCAAATTGAGATGAATGAAAAATATCTGGTTTTTTTGAGTGGCTCAGACTTATTCTCTCTTCTTGATTTTTATAAATTAAATTGTGACAATTGTAATGATATTATAAAAATTTGTAAAGAAAAACTTAAGTAAATCTCAAAGAAAAAACATACCATTATCTAAAATAATTATTCTAAAGTATATGGAATAAAATAACCATTTAATACAAAAAATAATATTTATAGAAAACACCTTATAACAAAAACTATAATTAATGTGGGGTTGGTATTTAATTCAAAGTTTTGTGTATTTTTACTAAGTATACCAAGTCATTTTGAATTGACTTTAGAACAAAAAAAATAAAGACAAACAAAATGCTTTGCCTCGTTCTAAATTTACACGCAATGTTAGGTATAATATTGTAAAAAAACTGAATTGTATAATAAAATTATAAACTCAGGATTAAAGGTTTATGGCAAAAACAAGAACTAATCAAACTATAAATAAAGTCCCAACTAAAATGATAAAACTTCTAGAGGAATTTAATCAGTTTTTGGAAAAAAGAATATTAATTGGTGAAGAATTTTATCAACGTAAAAATCAAACAAAGCCATCTAATTTTTTAAGTATGAAGAAAATTATATTTTTATGTATTGCCTTTTTTGGTTTTTTGGGTATAGGATTCAGTCAAGAAGTTGAAGTTTCTTTAAATTTAAATAAGAAAAAAACCTTGTGGCAAGAATTTACTTATGATTTAGGGAATATTGCTGGAGGAATGGGATATGCTTATAGCAGACCTTTGTATTGGAAAAAAGACCAATTAGCTAATTTTGGATTGATTGCTGCTGGAACTGCTGGTATGTATACTATTGATGATAATATAGATAATTGGGCAGACAATTGGAGAGGAGATGTACCTCGTTGGCTAACAGATTATGGAAATGATTATGGAGGTCCAAATACAAATTTTAGATTAACAGGTGCTGTTTACTTGGTAGGACTTTTTACTAAAAACCCAAAATTAAGAAGAACAGGAGTGTTGTTAATATCATCTGCTTCTGCAGCAGGATTATTACAACAAGTTTCTAAACGAATTATTGGTAGAGCAAGACCAAAAGCAAATGTTGGTAAAGATGTTTTTGATCCTTTGCATTTTGATAGAGTTTATAATTACGATTCTTTTCCTTCCGGACATGTAATGTTAGGTTTTACAAATGCTTATGTACTTGCTAAACATTTTGATAATCCTTGGATAAAAGCAGGAATATATACTGTTGGTTCTTTACCTGGATTTGCAAGAATTGTAGATCGTTTTCATTGGGCTTCTGATGTTCTTTTTTCTACAGCACTAAGTATTTTTATTGTTGAAGCAATAGATAGGTATTTAGACACCAAGTATGATGAAAAATATAATGACAAAAGAAAAACTAAAAAAGTAGCTTGGGATATTCAGTTTACAACACAAAGTTTTGGTGTAGTGATGAATTTTTAAAGTTTATTTTCTTGAATATTCGTTAACATGTTCACATAATATTATTCACGTGTTTTAAGCGCGTAATTTAACAATTAAAAAGAAAACCTATGGTTATGAAGATTGTGCTCTAATAGATGGTTTTACTGTATGAGATCTTGATAAAAAAGACTAAAATCGTAGAAATATTTTGGCTAGTAATATCAAGGGAAAAATAAGTCTTCGTTTCAGTGATGACGCTCCTCAACGTTTAAGTTATATACGTTTTTGTCAATAAAACAATAATATAGTTAGAGTATACTTTTTAATATTTTAATAAAATTGTTTTTAGAAATAGAGGAGGAGCATTAAAAATTAAATGTGTAATCGTCAGAATAATCTTTAGGCAAAGAAGTCGCAATATTTCTTAAGTAATTTTCTATTCCGTGTAATGATTTATGACGTGTAATAGTCATCAGTTTATGTTTACTTTCTAAATCTATTAAGCTTTGAGGTAATAAAGTTTAAATCTAAAATATCATCATCAACGATTATAGCTACATTTTTCTCTGATTTATTGTTTTGTATCTATTTATTCCTTGTTTTGCAATATGTTTTCACATAATTCTACTAACAGGGTTTCTAAAGTGGAGATAAATTTGCCAGTGCTGGGTTTATTGCTATCTGGCTTTTCTGTTTTTGGATATGAATATTTTAGGAGCTAAGAACAATTTTTGCAAGTATTTTACATGTTCTTTTGTTGAATGAAGTCTTGTTTGTTTTTCTTTAATTGATATGTTGTTTTTTAAACAAATAACTAAAAACAAAATTTTAAAGATTGTGCACATAGCGGGAGTCGAACCCGCACGTTCTTACGAACACAAGCCCCTCAATTTAGTGTATCTATTTTTTAATTTCTTAAACTGCTTGTTTTTAGGTTATTTAGTTTTTGTTTTTAATGTTTTTATAGTGTTTATAGGTACTTTTATATGTACTGAAAAATAAAAATTTTCTAAGGGTTTACCCTGAGAGACTCAGGGTAAACCCTTAGATGAAATTCAGGGTGTTTTTAGTTTTATCGTGTAAAAATTAATTAATAATTTCGCAAAATTATCATAAAAAAATAAATTTTAAATGATCTTATTTTCAATCCCAAAACAAATAAATAATGGAATTAAAAAAGAAAAAGCTTTAATATTTTTAATAAAAAATAAATAAATATATATACTTATTTTTACTGATTAAAGAAATAATCTTAAAAATAAGTAAAAATGAAAAAAGTATTTATAATTTTGATGGTTGTATTTGTTGCGTTGCTAACATCTTGTACAGATCAATCAAATGATACAATTGAATTAATTGAAAAAGAAAATGAAATCAAATTACAACTTAACTTCGTCGACCCAACAGATGATGGGGAAATCGGAGAAGAAGATAGGGAAAGGGATTAGTCAAAATATTTTAGGTTCTATAAAAGGTGTTTTCGCTTTTTTTTTGGTAACTCTTTCTCTATTTAATATTTTTTTTGACTCCAAATCAGAAGATATTGCTGATAATGATAAGAAATATGATAAAGTTGTAGCAGATAGAAAAGAAAAGACACTCATTTATAGAAATCAATTGAAAAATAAGGAATTGTGTGTTGAAGATTTTATATTAAAAACAGATCAATTAAAATTAACTTGCAATAAAAAAATTGAAACTTTAAATAAAGAAAAAAGAAAAATAAAGCAAGATTTCTCTTTTAGAGGGAGGTCAAGTTTTCATTTTTGGATATTTGTTTTTGGTTTAATTACTGCATTATTTTATTTCTCTTGTAAGTCTTTATTTGATGAATTTTCTAAAGGCAGTACTTTTAAACATCAGTTTGTTTCTATATCAGGTCTTTTAATCTCTGGATTTTGGTTTATACATTTAATATTTTATACTCAAAAAGATTTCTCTAAGAATACTTATTTCTTTTGGATTTTTACTTTTGCTATTTTGTTTTCTGTCTTTACATATTTTATTGTAAGATATTACACATACAAGGATCAAATAATCTTTAAATTATTAAACTTTATTGATCGAGTAAATAATAAACATTTGGTAGATATTTCTGCTAAAGCTATTTATGCAGAAGAAAATGGTAAACCGTTTCAAGATATAAAGAGTACTAGTGAAATAATGAGAGAGTATGATGAGGATCTAAATAGTACTGTAAATAATATTTAAAATGAAAAATATTTTAGTCATACTGAAGAAAATTTTTTCAAAGAAAAAATATTTAAGCGAAAGCCAGATAATAGGTTTTAATAAAAGTAATTTAGAGGAAAAATCAAGAGAAAAAATTGATCAGAAAATAGCAAATAGTTTAACAGAAATTGATGATATTGAAAAGCAAGAAGAAAGAAGAAGAATGGAAATAAAAGTTTTATATGAAATTCTTGAAGAAGATCCTGAGTATTACAGTAAAAAAGAATTAAAACTGATTATCGAAAAAATAGATAAAAAAAAGACACTAATTTAATTAGTGTCTTTTTTTTTATATTTATTAAAAAACTTTTCTTTGAGTTTTTCTAAATCTTCATCATTTTCTTTTATAGCTTTTTTAAGATTAAGTTTTTTAGAATTCATTTCAATATATTTTCTAAAACTTTCAATTTCCATTAACTTTTTGTTGTTATCCAATAAATAACTTAAAAGTTCTGTTATATTAGGTTCACTTTCATTTCCTGGATTATACCTTGTAGTTAAATGATTTTCCTTTTTTGATAATTCTTTATTCACTAAATCATCTAAAGTAATATCATATTTTTCAGATATTTTCTGTAATGTTTCTATCTTAGGTTTTGATTTACCTTCAATATAACTACTAATAGCACCTCTGTTTAAACCAAAAAGCTTACCAAAGGCATCTTTACCTATTTTTTCTGTATCAACTAAGTAGTTGATATTTAAGGGTATAAAATTTTCAATCATTTTTAATTTATAATAAATACAGAAAATAAATGCAAATACAGATAAAAAATGTACATTTGCCATGTGTCAATACAAATATAATAAATAACACTAAATAAAGGGTCAAAATTAATAAAGGGTGCAAACTAGCAATAATTTAATAGAAACAATGAAACATTATGGTATGCTAAACGCTACTGAAAAATTGTTGTTTTTTAATGTTATAGCACCATCAAAAGAAACATCACCAGAAACTCAAAAAAAGACAAAACGCAAAAATGTATTACCTCCTGATTTTTCAGAGGAAATTCTATATGCAAAAATTATAACTTCTAATAATGCAAAAGTACCAAGAAGGTTAAAAAAATTAGAGGAAATAAAAAAACACCAAAGGGATAAGAAATACTTATCTAACAGTAACTCACAACCCTACGATTAAAGTCTTGACCCACTTTAATCATGTGAGTTACTTTATAAAAGTTCATATAAATAATGGTTTATAATAGTTAGTTTGGTTAATGCTTTCAGGTATAGCTCAACAGAAAAAGAAATTTTTCTGTTGTCCTGAAAGCTTTATAAATCATTTATTAAACATAAACGCAATAAAACGCAAAAGGTCATAAACATATTGATAGAAAACGAGAATTTGTTTTCTATCAATTTAAATAGAGTTACAATGAAAAACCAACTATCATCAAAAAATAAAAAAGCAACAAAAGTTTTTTATTCAGAAAAACTAAGAGTTTTCTATTTGAAAAATGAAAAAATTCATTTTCCAAATGATAATTTTCAATACTTAATTACTTGTAAAGAAGAACTATTTAATGATTTTTTAACCCATTTAGCCAAATTTACCACAGCTGAAAACCCTAAATCATACACGTTTACAGAATTAAAAGATAAGCTTAACAAGTTTTTAATAAAGAGAGCTAATAATTGTAAAGTTATTGGTAGCAATATTGAAATAAATAAAGCTTCATAAAAAAGAAGTGGCTAGAATTTGAGACCCTCTACCACTTCTTACCAAAGGAAATAAGAATTTAAAAGCTATTAAATTTTATAAAAAAACTTAAAACTAATAATGACTTAAAACCATGAACAAAAGTACAAATTTTAACGCAATAAAAGCGCAAAAAAGCGCAAAAAATCTCTCCGAAATTGGTGTTTATAACCAAACCGTTAAGAATAATTTGAGTAAAAATGACATTAGCCCAATTTTACTAAGAAGTATTGAAATTTTTCATAACCAGACAAAGAATAAAAAAATAAGTATTGAAAAATACAATAATCTGGTTGAAGATTTTAATTCAAGGAATGGAATGCTTTTACTCAAAAAAGGATCTGAATATAATAGTGGTTTAGCCCCTAAAAAATACAATTACATCAATTATCCATATTTAGATCGTTCAGCAGTAAAAAAAACTATGGACAATTATCGGAAATATGTTTTTAATTACAATGAAAAAGTAGCTCTAGAGAATCAAGAAATAAAAAAATACAACTATTCGGTTATAAAGGAAACTGAACTAACTAAAGATGAAAAGTTAAAGAAAGCCCACTTTTATAAAGCAAATAAACACCTTTTTAAAAGGTATTACAATGAATTAGTTGAAGAAGAAAACACAAATAACGCAATAATTCCTAAACAAAGAATTCAGAAAATAAAATATACTAGTGAGTTACTTTTTAATGTTTTGGTTGGTTTTTATGTTTCACAGCTAAAGAATAACAATGCTTATTTATTAGAAATGAACCAAAGCACAAGAACTCTTAAAAACGCTTTACCCAAACTAAAGATAGATCATAGAAAACTAGCAACTCATAAAATCGCCAACATACCTAGACTTGATATTTGCAAAAAAACGGCTCAAAACCACATTAAAAGACTAAGAGAAGCTAGTGTTTTAGAAAACTACAGATATATCAATCAAAACAAGCCTGTATCAGTAAATTTTAACGTAGACATTTTAGAAATTTTAGATGGAAATCAACCAAAAAGCAAAACAACTGAAAAACAACAAATTACCCTTTCAAATGATAATGTTTTACCTCATAATAATGATTATACTAGAACTAAATTAAAAGAAAAAGAAATAATGGACTTTGCAAAAGGCAAAGGTCTTAGAAAATGCGGTTCGATACTGGAAAAAGTCGTGAGTAACAGGAGACTTTACAAGAACACCAAAGGGATGAAAATTAAAAATATCACCGAGCCGCCAAAAAATGAAAATACACTTCTTACCAAGAATTTTAAAAATAAACTTTTAGAGGACCAGGAATTTGCAGAAAGATTAGCAAATGGTGATTTTTTTGAATACCAAGGTTTACGTTACGATTATTTGCAAAAAGTCATGCAATATGCTCAAATATCTACTGAACAATACAGGCAAATAATTATACAAGATATTATTAAATCTTCCTCTAAAATATGGAAAAGCCACACTGTTCATGTTGGAGAATGGAAAAGAACTATTAACGCATTAAAAGAACAGCTTTTCCATTATCATCCTAACAAAGAAGTTATTTATAAACGAATTTTTGAATACCGTTGGAAATTGGATTGGGCTAGAAAATGGTTTATAAAACATACAGAAGTAAAAGCTTTATATCCTTTTAATTATTTCGACCCAACAAGAACCACAAAACAAGAAGTTGGATTTGCAGGACTGCATAAGAAATGGCTAAAGCACAAAGATTATCTTAAAAACAGAGTGCTAGAAAAGAAAAAGCAAGTACAAGATTCTAATACAAGAAAACGCAAATTAACGGCACAAAAAAAATTAACGAACGCTATTAAAAAGTTTGAAGGTGGAAAATATAATTACCAACAACTTTATAATTACATACAAGATAATTTACCAAATGATTACCTGGTTTCATTGCCAAGTTTATTAAAAAATCAAAATACTAACCTAGCATAATTATATAAAAATGAATAACGAAACTAATATTAAATGCTCTTGTGGTGCAAATAATAAAATTACATGTTCTAATTGCAGCGAGTTAAAAATGGTAATGCTTTTAAAACATGGTAATGACGATTTAAAAATATCTAATGGAGATAGAAAATTTAATCCCGTATGGTACAATCACCTAAGTAAAAACAGAAAGAATTTCAACGTTTTGGTAAACGCAATGTTTAGGCGTTTTAAAGATTCAAAATACGCAAATGTTACCAACGTAGTAAATTTCTACAACAATACTACTGGAAAACTAGTAACAAGTATTCGATTATGATAGTTAAACTAAAATTTTCAATAGATCAGGTATTCATTATTGCAAAGCTGCTTAAAAAAGTTCATTCATTAAATTTTGCTGCACTTTCTGTAGAAGAAAAGATAAACGCTTCTATTGGTGCAGAATTATATATACTTTTTGAAAAGAAAAAACTATCAATTCAACAGAAGCTCGACCTATTGAATAGAGATAAAAAAATAAGCCTTTCATTAAAATACTATGAAGTATGGGCTTTAAAAAAACTTTTTGTGAATTACATAGCATTATTAGACAATCAGTATCAAAGTTTAAATGCGCAAAATGTAATTAACCTTTTAGATAAAAAAGTAAATGATGGAAATGATGAATTATAGATTAGAAAATCAAATTACAAGTTTACGATTAGTAACCATATTGGTGCTTTTCTATATTATCAGCTATGCGTTTAAGTTAACCTTTTTGTTATTAGATGTACTTACTAATGTTATCACAGAAAGCTTACCAAGATTAATTAGCAGCTGCTTAATGGCAATTACCATTGCGTTTTCTCTTTTGGTAGTTTCAATTCATGTGAAAAACAAAATGATTCCTTATTTAATATCTGTTTTAGATGCTTTTATGTTGCTTTTTCTTTTTCATGCATATACTACTGTTGGAGAAACGAAATTCAAAGCAATTTTTTTAAGTGTATTAATCGCACTAATAGGTTTTTTATTAGTGAGTGTATTCGTTAACAAATATGGGCAATTGCAAAACGAAATTGCAAAAACCAATAACGAAAAATTACAGAACTACAACGAGCTGCAAAAGAAAGCTAACGAATTAAAAGAAAACATAAAGGAATTGGAACGAAAGAAAACGGAATCATTACGGTTTTTCTGTGAAGATTGCGAAACTCCTTTTAGTTCTCAAAACGCAAAAAATAGGCATAAGTGTAAACCTATAAAAGAGTAGTGTAAACAAATTATAAGAAACTGTATCAAATTATAAAAAACAGTTTTAGGGTTTAAATGAATTTTATTAAAAGGTATTTAGATGAAAAAAAAGTTAAAATTATTTCTCTACAAATTAAGTATGGAAATATCAAAAGAGATTAAAAAAGAAACTGAAATTGACTTTGATATTTATTCAGGTGGCAAAAAAATAAAAACAATTAGTATTTGTCATATACCATCTGTTGGTGATATCATTTATAAATCTGATTCACTTTTTAATGGTGATGATTACATATTTAAAATTGAATCAATTGAATTATCCGAAACTGGTTTCACTGGAAATTTACATGGCACTTTAATTAAATAGATTTCACTTACACAAAGCATAAATAACAATGGCTAGAAGAAAAAAAAGTACAGCGTGCTCAAAAGTATTGCAACTTATGGATCAAGATTATTCTTATCAAAAAGCACTAAAAAAAGTTTTAAAAGAAGATAAAAGACTTAGTAAAAAAAGACTAGAGGAAGAGTTAAACATTTACATCTAAGAAATAGAAAACTGTAGCTTTTATAAGCTGCGCAAAAACGAAAACATTAACTCAAAAACGCAATAAAATGGAAAATATACTAAAATCAAATATTGTTTTTAAAAATGGAACAATTGAAAAAGTAACTGTCCTTGTAGAATTTTCTAAAGGAGATACTAGAGCTATTCAAGCAACAACTGCACCCAGAGGTGGCTACCTTACTATTTCACCAAAAACTGAATTAAACAATGATTTATTGCAAGAGGTTGCGAGTTATGGAATGGAAGTTAATGCTTCTAAATTTTTTAATTAATCTGTAGTTAAATAAAAAAGCTCTCAAAAGAGAGAGCCGTAAGTTTATTTTTTAGTTTTTGGAGTATTACCTCTATTTCCTCCTGATTTATTGCCAGTTGATGAAGGGTAGTTAGGATTAGTTTTAGGTGATGATGGTTTAGGACTAGATTTTGGCTTTGTCATTTTTAGAATTTTTTAAAGTTAGTAAGTTATGAATATACAAAATTTAAAAACAAAATAAAACCTGTAGAAACTATGAATTATAAATTATTTGAATCATAGACCCCATTTGTAATATTAGACCAAATAGTAGTGAGATTAGACCATATTTCGATCTGACAAAAATCTTTATTTCTTCCTCTTCTGAAAGAACTGAATCTAAAAGGATTGAATCATAAAGTTTTTTATTAGGAACACCATATATGGAGAGCAACATAATTCCTATAAATTCAGATAAAATACTTAAAGTAGCTAAGATCATAACATATTTTTTAATTAATAATAACAAAGATAAAGATTAAAATAACACACTCATTTTTGAGAAAAAAACATAAAAACAAACAGTAGAATTATGAATAAAAGAAATTTAATAAGAGCATGGACTATAGAAAATGAGCCATTTGGCAAAGCTCTTGGTTACCCTGATTGTTGTATAAGAGAATTCTGTGAACAACCGCCTCAATTAATGAATGGGAATCCAACAAAGGAAGATAAAAGAAGATATAAAGCAGCTTGTATAGAAGGTGTGTTTAGTGGTTTTATTCCTTGTAAGAAACACGCTAAAGAAATTACAACAGGAAAAATAAAATTAGAAAGTTTAATTAAAAATAGGGAAATAGAAACTCCTTTCCCTTTTGTATAAATAAACAGTAGATATGAAGATATTGAATTTATATGCGGGAATTGGAGGTAATCGTAAGCTGTGGAGTAATGAACATGAAATTACTGCTATAGAAATTAATCCGGATGTAGCTTCAGTTTATTCAAAATACTATCCAACCGATACTATAATTATCGGTGATGCTCATGAATATTTATTAAACAATTATCAAAATTTTGATTTTGTTTGGGCTTCACCTCCTTGTCAAACACATTCAGCTATGTCAAGAGTAAATCATAAAAGATATAATCTACGTCGTTATCCAGATATGAAACTTTGGCAGGAGATAATATTTTTAAAAGAGTTCTTCCCTGGTAAATGGGTTGTTGAAAATGTAAAACCATTTTACACTGAACTTATACCTTTTAAAAAAATAGGACGGCATTGCATTTGGTCAAATTTTCCTATTGGAAGTTTTGAAAAAAAAAATGTTAAGAATTTCATTGATGCAAAATATGATGATTTAAAAAAATGGTTAGGCTATGAAGATTATACCGAAAAAATATATTTAAATGGAAACCATGATCCGGTTCAAGTATTGAGAAATTGTGTTCATCCGGATACAGGAAAATATATTCTCGATTGCGCATTAGGTGTAATGCAAAAACAAAACATTAAACAGGTCGATATTTTCGACTTTATAAAATAACAGTAGTTATAAATACTGCTAAAAAATAAAAAGTTCTTTGACATAATTGTAGTAAGTAAAAAAAGATGTAATTTTAAGCATCTTTATTGCGTATATATCTCTATTTGGCATGTATACAGCAATTAAGGTGCTTATATAAACATGTTAGCTACAATTACAAAAAAATGTAAAATGAGAATACTTTTAATCTTACTATTTTTTACACTTATTAGTTGTGATTTAAACGATGCTAAAACAGTTAATAAAGAGCAGAAAGGAAAAATAGAGGAAAAAATAAAATATCATAAGCCTGACTATAAAAAAAAAGACTCTCTTAGTATATTCCTGAGTTCTGGAATTGATAATGAAAATATCACAGAATATTGGGCACTTACAAATTCTGATATTAGAAACTTTGAAAAAATTAATTTGACAAATATTAATATAGAATTACTTATTAGAAATGGAAAAAAACATTTATTAAAAGAGTTAGAACCAATTAAACTAAAATTTTCGGAAATATCTATTCAAAATGTAGAAACGATTGACAAAAAAAATGAAATTTTTATTGGTATTTTAAGTTTTGAATATAGAGAAAATATGTTCCAAATGATACCGATTTTATTAGATGGAACTATTATTTTAAGTAGCAATCAATAATAAACTGTAGCTAACAATGGCTAAAATTAATACGGGTTTTGGTGCTTAATCCAAAGTTTAGTGTATTTTTATAAAGTTCGCCAAATCTTTTGATTTGGCTTTAGAACAGAAAAAGATAAAACAAAATAAAAAGTTTTGGCTAATCGCTTAATACGAAATTAAATGCTAATTTAATCCCGTACTAACCTTAGCCGAAGCCGTTAGGCACAATACACTATGAAACCAGCGAAAGAAAAACCTGAATGGAAAAAATATGAAGAAGATATTTTTAATTTATTAAAAATTCAATATCCCGATTCTGTAATTTTAGAAAATCATAAAATTAAAGGTAAATATTCAAAAAGAAAACGTCAATTAGATGTTCTTGTTGAGGGGTTTGTTGCTGGTAGAAAATTTAGACAAGTAGTAGAATGTAAACATTTCAATAAAAAAATTGATGTTAAGATTGTTGAATCAATACTTGGATTTTTGGATGATGTTAATGCAGATAGAGCAATAATTATCACTAACAAAGGATATACAAAAAGTGCTTATCTAAGAGCACATAATGACCCAAGATTCATTGAATTACAAATTTGCTCATTAAAAGAATTAAATGAAAACCAAGGACTCTATGCTTTGTCGTATCGTGGAAAAAATGGATTAATAATTAAAGCACCTATGGGTTGGATTAATGATAACTCAGTTTTGAATGAAGTAAATACTTGCACATTATATCCAAGAATGTATGATGTCTCAGAGGCAATAAATAAAGATTTCATTATGGTTAATATTTTCGATAAAAAATTTAACGAAATCAAAAATTTAGAAACTTTTCAAAAAAAGAGGAATAAAATTGCAAAGAAAGCTAGTAAAATTCAAATTGAAGAAATAGACACGGTAAAAAGGAATGATGCTAAAGTAACATTAGACAAAATAGTTGGTGAGAATAGAATCCAATTCTCAGGTTATATTGAATTTGAAAACTTCATTACAACAATAGATTTAATTTTTCCCAGTGAAGAAGAAAGTAACAGGTTACCAGTAATTGAACAATTATTATTTGAAACAAAGCAATATGAAACAATATTTGAATCAGATGTTGACGCCGCAATTTTTAATATGCTTCAACATTTAGATTCTATTGAACAAGAAGAAGAAAAAAAAGGATTTCTAAATTATATGAAAGAAATGCTTTTAGAAACTGAAAAAGAACTTCCTGGAAGTATCAAAGTAATTGAAAAATATTATGATGATTACCCTGAATTAAGAGAAATAAAATAACTGTGCCTAACAATGGTGGCTGTTGCACAACTATAAAATTATAGAAAAAAGCTATTTCCCTCAAATGAAACAATTCTTAAAACTCTGTTTTTTAGTGATTTTTATTTGTGTTGTTCTAGTGAAATTACCAATTTATTTAAAAATTGAAGTTGTGCAACAGCCACAATGTGTATATTTAATGCGGGCTTTAGTGTTTAATCAAAGGGTTGTGTATTTTTACAAAGTCCGTCAAATCATTTTGATTTGACTTTCGAACAAAAAAGATAAAGGCAAACAAAATGTTTTGCCTCGTGCTAAACTGAAAGTCTCTGACTTTCTATTTCCGCACTAAACATACACGCAACGTTGTGAGTCATTTGAAAAAAACAAAAATATATAAAAATGGAAACAGAAATAGAAAAATTAATTCCACATAGATTCCCTTTTTTATTTGTAGATAGAATTATATCAGCAAATGAAAAAGAAATTATTGGAATAAAAAGTTTTGACAAATCAAATCATATGTTAACTGGTAGTTTTCCTGAATTTAATTTTATCCCTGGAACTATTTTAATGGAAGCAATGGCTCAATGTGGAGGGGCAGGTGTGAAAAAAGCTAAACTTGTAGAAGGACTTTTTGGATTAGCAACTATGGAAAACGTGACTTTTTTAAAAGGAGTATCTTATAACGAGGAAATTAAATTTGTTATTAAGAACATTAGAGTAAGTAACAAATTAATAAAACAGTCCGGAATTGCATATTCGAAGAATGAACCTATTATAGAAGGAACTTGGCTTTGTGCAAGAATTGACTAAGAAAAAGGAAAATCGAGATAATTCAATTTATTCTAACATAATTTTAAAGGAACTCAATAGAAAAAACGAACACACAACAAAAGCTATAATTAATGCGGGGTTTAGTGTTTAATTTAAACTTTTATGTATTTTTATAGAGTCCGTCAAATCATTTTGATTTGACTTTGAATACAAAAAAATAAAAGCAAACAAAATGTTTTGCCTAAATGCTAAATTGAAAGTCTTCTGACTTTCTATTTCCGCACTAAAAATAGCTCAAGCGTTGTGGTTAATTAAGGAAATGGATATAAAAAAAGCATCTAAATATTCGATTTATAATATGTCCGAATTAGAGAAATCTGATAAGGCTGGATGTTATTACTGTAAGTCGATTTTTGACATATCTGAAATCTCAGAAACAACTGATAATGGAAAGACAGCTATGTGTCCTAAATGCGGAATTGATAGTGTTCTGCCAGATTCCTCACCTTTTAAACTCGATAAAAACACATTAACTGAATTAAATAAATATTGGTTCTAAAATGGATAATTTGACAGCTCCTTTTGTGTGCTTTTCTTGTCGTAAACAATTTGAAAGAAACTGGGATGGAAAAGAAAATTATAAAGATTGTCCTGAATGTGGAGATAGAACAATTCGCTATGATCATAAATTTAGGGTTCCTAAAAAATCTGACGATTCGGAGTGGAAAAAAATAGAGTTTCTTAGAGATCACGGTTTTTACTTTCAAAGAGTCTATGATATAATTGAGCAAGGTGCATACCAATATGCTTTTTATCCAAAAGATTTAAAAGAAGCTAAAGAATTTGTAATCAAATACAAACAATTCTCAATTGACTTATAAAATGACTCATCGAAAAACAAATTTACACGAAATATTAGCGCATCTTGAAAAAAGAAAGGCTATGTATTTGGGAAATGATTACACTTTTCATTCTTTAGACTCTTTTATAACAGGTTTTGGAATGGGTTGCGACATAAACCAACTCGAAACTGAACAGTTCAATAATTTTTCTGACTTTAATATCTGGATTCTTGGTCATTTACCAGAACATTTTGGACAAAGTGGTGGATGGCATTGGCAAATATCAAACAGAAATCCTAATGATGACGAAAACGCCTTTAAAGAATTCTTTGAATTTTTAGAAATATTTAAAACTGCAAAGAAAAAGAAAGAAAAAATCGAAGTTGAGAAGTTTGAATTTGAAAAATCAGAATATAATACTAAAACAAAAGTTGAGACCAATAAAATAGAAATAGTTGATGCAGTTTATAAAGTAACTATGGAACACTCAAAAACCATTTGGATTGAGGGTTACGGTCAAGAAAAACTGACTTATGAGCGCTGGTGTTTAACCGAAAAAGAGTTTGATGAAATCATAAGTGATTTAGGAAACATCAAAATAACAGAGTTAAAAAACTAACCACAACAATTTGTATATTGCATATGCCGCCTTCGGCAGGCAAACGCAACATACAAGAGACGTTAAAATTAAAATATTACTTACTACAGAACAACACTCACAAGGTGTTGTTTTTTTATGTCAAAAATTTAAGAATAGAATATTAACAGATACAAATTGTATCAAAATAACAGTAGGTTTTGAAATCTACAAAAAACGCAAAAAGATGAAATTAAAAAAGGAAGATATAATGAGAATAATTAAAGACAATAGTATTTCTAATGGAGATACCATTGAAATTAAGATAAATGAAATCGAAGTTATTGCTGAGGAAATTGAGTATAAATCACACACGAATGTAACATTAACAAAGTAGTTTACGGCTACGCAAACAAAACGCAAAAACATAAAACATGAAAAAGCAATTAAATAAAGCTAAAGAAAGCATTAAATATTTACAGGATGATATGGAGCATTTCGGTAATCGAGTTAGGTCATTGGAAAAAAAAGACAAAAGAAAAAAGGACAACCAAATGAAAATTATGAGAGCTGTAATTACAGCTTCTTTCGTAATAATTGCACTTGCTTGTCTCTACAGTATATTTTATAAACAGTAGTTATTCTAATTGTTTTTTCTACTCTTATAAAAATTATAAAGCATGTGTGAAATAATTAAGAATATACAAATAGTAAAGACTAAAGGTAAGTTGAATAAAAACATAAAGCAAAAAATACAAACTTTAAAAACAGCAGAACAATGGATGATCTAAATCAACAAATAATAAAATTATTGTCATTAGGAATGACTCAAAAAGAGGTTTCAAACCATTTAAAGAAAAAAGGATTTATGCCCTGTAGCCTTTCAATTATTGAAAAAAGATTGAAGCAAATGAGAGCAGAATACAAAGCTAAAACATTGTTTCATTTAGCGATAATTCTTGAAAGGAAAAAAATCATTTAAAATGTAGTAAAATGAATATTAACGCAAAAAAAGCGCAAATATATGGATAGATCAACAAGTATAAATTTTATTCCACAACCATATCTATCTAAACAATGTGGACAGACATGTTTAGCAATGATAACTGGAAAATCAATAGAAGATATTTGTAAAGAAATAGGCTCTATTTATACAACTAACATATACAATGATTTACAAAAATATCTAAATAAAAAAGATTACAAAACTGTTGTCGTTTTTGGAGATTTAACGATGGAAGAAGTACCAAATAACAGTATCATAAGATTAAGTAAACCATGTGGTGGTGGGCACTTTGTACTAAAATCAGACAATGAGATTTTAGATCCTAGTATTGGTAAAATTAAAGAGTATTTAAATGAATATAAAATTAGTCACTATTTAAAATTTGAAGAAAAACAATAAAAAAACCACTCAAAAGAGTGGTTTAAATTGCTATGAAAAAGGAATGTTATTGTACAACATTCATTATCAAAGATACAATTAATTAAACAATTTTTAATCTTAAAAAATGAATATTACACAATCAGAAAAAGGAACTATTTTTATAGAAAACAATCAAAATGAAACTATAGGTGTCTTTCCTTATGTTTTCATCTTCAAACACCCCAGGAAACAAAACACAATTTTAATTAATTCCTCTGGAAAACCAACCGACGAAAAAAACTCACTTGTGGCTTCTGTTGAAAAAGGAATTTATGTAAATAACCAGAAAAAAGAGGATTTAAACGAGTTTTTTAAAACTATTGAACAAAGTATTTATTTAAACGGTATAATTCCTTACCAAGCTCCTGCAGTTGTTTCAGATCCACAAAAAGAACTCTTTGATCAAATAACTCAATATGAAAAAATGTATCTGTTTGCCCAGGCATTTAATACTACGTTAACTCCAGTTTCTTATTATGATGATGGAAGAATTAGAAAAGAAGAATATCTTTTACAGTTCAGTACTGTAACTTCTTCTATTACTTTAACCTACTATTATTTGGAAGGCAATACCAGTTCTATTTCTCATATTTTAATGTCAGGTGATGTTGGGAACATCAACCTACCTTTAAAAGCCTACATCTATGATAATAATGATCTTATTACTCATTCTTACCAGGATAAATTTTGGACTAGATATTAAATTCTTTTTTTTCAATCAACTACACCCCATTTTATTTAATTATGAATACAACAATTGAAGCAGCAAAAATAATCCCTTATCTAAAAAAAGGGAAATTCTATAATTTTTTCATAAACTATGTACCTGCATCGTTTGACGAAATGAAAAGAGAAATGTGCGAAATTGTCTCTGAAAACAGGAAGATAAAAAAAGAAAAGGCACTTTATGTAAAACATTTTAGAATTTCAGAAGTTGAAAAATTCATCATTTCCAATGATTTACAGCATCGTTTTAACCTTTAACAAGCTATTTTATCTTATAAAAAAGTAATTTAAATTGATTAATTCTAGGCAAATTATAGTAAAGTAAAGTCAACCAAACAGGTCGTTCTATTATTGCTTCTCTAAAGCAATACTATTTGACTCCTGAAGAAATAGACATATTACTATACAGACCACTACAAGATGGCATTGAGTATGAAAACTTAATGCCTTTTAGTGATTGTAGTAGTGTTTTATTGGCTGAAGGAGATACTGAACAAGCCATAAATCAAATGGCTATTTGGGCTAAAAAATATCAGTACCATACTAAGCTCCTAGCGGATTCTGTTTTTAAAAAATACTCACTTATTAATTTATGTAAGGAACTCCATGATTTTCTTTTTAATCACCTTCAATATAAAATTGACGGTTATAAACAGAAATTACGAAGTCCTGCATGTTCTTGGTCGACTAGATCACAGGGTATTGATTGTAAATCGTACAGCATATTTGCAAGTTCTGTGTTATTAAACTTGGGGGTAGCTCATTATTTGCGACGTGTTGTTTATGAAAAAGCAAAGGGGTTTAGTCATGTGTACGTAGTCATTCCAAAAGATCAAAAAACATTTGATTTAAGTAAAGGATATTATACCATAGATGCTACTGTAAAGTTTACTGATGAAGTGACTTTTGTCTCTAAAGATGATGTTTTTATGAATATTGAAAACAGTGCTTTAGGATCTGTTGTTACAGCAGCTTTAGCCAATTCAGTGGCAAAAGTAATCTCTGTAGTTACGGATTTATTAATTCAAGGTTTTTTAAACGAAATCTTTGGTTGTGATGATGCTGCTTATGAAGCTCCAATTGTTCAATACAAACTCAAACTGCAACTCTTAGAGCCTTTAACCAAAATGCTCAATAACTTAGATGATGCTATTAGTATTGATAATACCGTAAGAGTTGAACATATCTTCAATGCTATTTTTAAAGAAATCGACCTTGGTATTGCGCACCTAAGAAATGAAACTGCTTTTAGTCAAAGAGACGAATGTATTGCAGAAACATTATCAGCAGCATTAAAATATGCTGAAGAAGTAAAAAAAGTACTTGATATTTTTTATACCAATTTCAAAACCAACTACTCACATTTAAATATTCGTGAATACTACGGTTCTGCAAATGTGAACCAACGCACCTTATATTTTGTTGTTGAAAATGACACAAATCCAATTAAGGCAGAATACCGTCTTATCGTTATTGAAAGAGATAAAAATCAATATGGTTTAGAGCCTGTGTTTGGTTTTGAAGTTAATCCTTTAGAGTGGTTAGCCACCAATATCAGCCATTTAAAACTCACCTATAACGATGGTAGAGAAAAGGATTACAAAAAAGAAATTACTCCTTTAATTGATAAAGCTGTTGCACTTAGAGAAAAGTTTTATATCGGTGGCGAAGGACTCTATTATGCTGAACAACCGATACAGGAAGAAATGAATGCTATCTGGTTAAAATACGATGATAACTACTCGAAATTCCTAGAAGAAAAAGCACAAAAAAACATAGCAGCTAATGAAATAGCATTAGCAGAATATTCTAAAAGATTTAACCAAGCTGTTGAAGAAAATCTTTTAGCAGAAAAACGCAAAAAGAATAAAATGCAATTAGGTATTGGTCTTGCCATAGCCGCATTGCTTATTGCTATTAACACTGAAAAAGAAGAATAATATGTATTTCAAAGTAGAAACAAGAGGTTCAACGTTAAACGGTTGGTTTGACGGATTTTGTCCTTCCAACGGTATTGCAGATAGTTTAAATAAAAAGGCTAAAGGTGTTTGGGCACAAGAAGCGGAAGTTCAAAACAAACTAAATGCATTAAAAAATGGTGCACAAGCAGCCGAATGGGAAAACCTAAAATCTGTCGTTCGAGAACTAGACGATCAGATCAAGGACTTAAAGAATGATCTTGAAAAAGAAAACGCCATTGCTGCTGCCATAGGTGTTGATATGACTGGTTTAGGGGCTTGGTGTAATGGAGCAGTTTCAAAACGAAAAAAAGCCGAAGAATCATTACGAGAAGCTGAAAAAGCACTTGGTGAAGTACAAGGAGTTATCAGCACCTTGGAAAAACAACAAACCGAAGGTATTAAAGAGGTTTCAGTTGTCATCACTCAGAATAAACAAAAGATAGAAGCTCTTAAAAACGAAATAAGAAAAGTTCAAGCTCAAATTGAAGTTTTTAAAGCCAAACGTGATAACGAACAAAAGGAACTAGCGATCAATCAAGATGATCAAAAGGAAGCCTCTAAAGAAGATTTAATCGGGAAATTAAAAGAAAATGCTCCGTTACTAATCGCAGGTACACTTGTTTTAGGTACAGCTATTTATGTTACTAAGTCTAAGAAAAGTAAAAAAACAAAAACTGCTAAAACAGTTGAAGCTTAAAAAAAGTTGTTATGAATTATATGAAAAGATTATTGTTAGAAGAAGCCAGTTCGCAAAGCACAAATGCTTTAGGTAGTGGAACTTTTAACACAACAAGTATAGGAATTGATATTCCTGATTTTGATTTCGATTTCGGAGGTGTTACTTCCACCAGTACAGATACTTCAAGCGCTTCTACTGGAGGCGATGGTTTCTTTTCAAATTTCAATCTTAATGGTCTTTTAGATACCATGTTAAAAGGTGGAATGACTTGGGCGCAAATTGAAGCTGCAAAGAATGGAAAAGATGTTTATGTACAAGGTCAAGCGGGAGATCAAAAAGAAAATATCACCCCAATACTAATTTCAAAATTAGAAGCCCAAGCTGCAGCACAACAAACAACTGTAAATCAGATGATGCAAGTGATGCAACAACAAATGACACAAAATCAAAACAACAACAATCCAAATGAGGACAACACTTTAAAATATGTAGGTATTGGTGTTGGCTCATTAGTGCTTATTGGAGGGATTTTAATGTTAGTTAATAATAAAAAGAAAAGTAAATAAATTATGAAAAAGTCAGCAATTAAAGATTCATTATTAAGATCAACAGCTTTAACCGTGGGTGGTGCTGGATCTCGTATAGTAGCAGACAAATTACCAGTTGCCAATAACCATTTAAAACGTGGTGGTATGGTATTACTTGGTGTTATCGGTGCTGCATTTGTAGATCGAAAAACTCCAAGCAAAGCTTTTGTTCAAGATATAGCTTTTGGTACAGCAGCTACACAGGCAGGATATTGGATAAAAGATGCTATTGGAACAAAAACGCAAAACCCATTAATTAAAACGGCTTTGGGTACTCCTGGGGATTACAATAATCCTGTTCAGTTTCGTATGGGATATGCAAATGTTCCCAATGTGATTGATACAACTTATGAAGAGGTATCTGATGTGCAATTTAGTTTATAATAACAGTAAAAATAAAAACAAAAAGAAAAATGAATTATTTATCTAACAAAGAAGGGATTTTACGAGCAGTAACATTCTTTAAAGAACAACATAGTAAAAAAGCTTTATTCTCTGGCGGTGATGAAATTAAACCAATAGCTACTGAACTTTATGTAAATAAAGAAGTTATTGTCGGTGGTGGAAAGGTTTCTTTATTAAATGGAGCAACCAACAATGAAATTGGTATTACCAACTTTGATGGAAACAAATTAGATGAAGGAAGAGCTGTTGCTGTTGATGGAATTACCTTCTTTATTGGTATAGGAAACACTGGAACTAAAGCGTACAATGTTGACTTCTTAACTCAACTATCAAATGCGCAAAAGAAAGCATTCCAATTTGCAAACTTAGTCTTAATCCAAAACAATGAAATTCTTTTTAGAAAGCCTATTTCTTCTATAGAAAATGGAAAAGAGAATTTTAGTGAGTATTTAGATTTGGATTTGACTTTAATCCGTCCTAAGCAAAAAATTGAGATTGAAATTGAGTTTCCAGATGAAGTTGAACCTCCAACGTTAGAAGATGGTAAAGCAATATTTGTGTCTCCTAGATTTAGAGGTTACGAGAGTTACCAAAGAAGATAATCAATAGTAATTAATACCAAACCTTACGCAAGTAGTCTTGCGTAAGGTTATTAATAAAAATCATATGCTTAGAATATATCATAGAGTAAAAGTTAATACGGAGCTATTAAACTTGAATACGGCAGAAATAGACGAAACAGACTATAACAACCCGTTGGTAAAATATTTGAAAGGAAATGAGCGAACTACCGTTCCTGCAGGTCTAATTGTAGGAGTGACTTTTAATCCTTATGAATTTAACAAAGCCTATTTTGAAGACACATCACCATCAGGTTCAGTGTCTAATTCTGAAGGTGGTTTATCTCCAGTAGTTATTGCAAGTAGTTCCGTAAACGATGAGCCTATTTCTTGGTTTGGACAAACTGATATTACAATGAGAGATTCTCAAGGAAGAGAAGTAACAACAGCAACAGACATTAGTGATTATAGACATAAATCAGGTGGTCACATCGACGGTTTTAAAAATATTCACATGAAAAACAAAGAAGATGCTACTGTAAAAATAGCATGGGAAACTCTAGGAAACGAACCTATTTGTGGTGAATTTGTTTTCATTATCCAACAAGAAAATTGTGAATGCTAATGGCTGCCTTATTTCTAACTAGCACACACACGAAAGATTTTGAGATTAATATTTCAAAATTAGAAGATTGCAATGGCATCTATAAACTTGAAGTATTTGTGCCAAGAACGAGTGTTCCGTTAGTCATTAAAGATGGTTCTGAACAAATCATACGAGAAGATTACAACTCTTTTGTTTTGGAAAGTCCAGTTCCTATTACCAACGGAATATTAAGATTTGAATTTAAAGAAGATAACAACCTTTCAATAGGTAATGCTGTAAAAAGTGCTACCGTAAGATATTTATATTGTGAGTAACCAATTAGCTGAAATTTTATCGGATCATTTACAAGCAGATTGTAATAATACTATAAGAGTACAAAGCAACAGCTTGCGCCTTAAAAAAAGCGCAGGTTCTGCAAATAAATTTGTGTTCTCTCTTGAAGATATTATTCAAAAGTTTGGAAGTATTGATCATCTTTTAGCTGCCTTACCACAAAAAGGATTTACCGATAAGGTAAAATTTACATTGGTGAAAATATACATCAGTAACAATAAAACATCTTATCATACTGTAAAAGAAATAACAAGGGATTTAACAGAAAAGATAATGGAAACCAATCCAGTAACACAAACACATCAAGCTCCACCAATTCCACAACAAAATGTTTTTGGTTTAGGCTCTTTAGCAGCTCCAGAGCTTATTAGTAAAATGGTGGAAGCTGAGAGAGGTAAAGATTACAAACAAAGAGCAGAAAAATCCGAAGAGGAACTCAAAAACGCACACTCTAAAATTAGAATTTTAGAAGAGAAAAACAGCTCTTTAGAACTAAAGATTGCAACGGTTAAAGAACATGCTGAAATCCAAAGGCAAAAAGATGCTTTAGATAAAAAAAGTTTTTTAGATACGGAAACGGGAAGTACTATCATTGAAACCCTAGCAGGTTTGATTCCAAAAGGTATTGAAGCCTTTGCAAACAAACAAGCTCCTGTTCAAATGCAAACTCCTTTAGCGGGGCCTGGTCCTCAAGTATCAGAAATAAAAAAAACAGTGATTCATAAAGTTCAAGCTCAAAATTTTAGCGACAAGCAAACAGGGATGCTAAACTATATCCTAGACAACTGGCAACAAGATTTTATTGAACCCATAATGGAGTTAATTAAAAAAAGAGAAGACAATGTCAATTAAAACAAAACAAGAAGCGCTAAAACAATTAGAAAAACTAAAACCTAAAGCATTAATACGTTTGGCAAACTTGTCACAAGACACTAGAATACAAAAGGTTTTTAATTGCCCAATACAATATGCGGTTTTAAAAAGTAAGATAGATGAAAATCTAAACTAAACAATTGCTATGAAAAAGGAAATATTGCCGAAAAAAAAAGATGGGAAAATTGCTACAAAAGAGCATCTAAAAAAATCAATTAAAAAGGCTAATGATGCAGGCAATTTTATGGCTGAAAACAAAAATGCTTTTTTAATTGGTGGCGGATTGATTTTAGGTTTTTTGGTTATCAGAGAAGTGAAAAAAGGATTTGATGCTGTCGGTGATGTCTTTGAAGTTGATGATGTAGACTTTATAAAACCTAAAATTAATCCTGATGCTTCTAATCTAACCATTACCAGTGATGGTGCTGTAAATCTTGCTAAATCTTTATTAGATGCTTTCAATGACGGTGGTACTGATGAAGAAAAAGTGAAAGCGGTTTTTAATACCATTAAAACGGGAGACGATTTTAAATTAATCTACAATTCTTTTGGACTAAGAAAAAGAATTTTAGGAGGTACTCCTACTAATTATTTTACCAAAAAAACAGCGGAAGCTTATGATTTAATCTACTGGCTAAAAGCTGAAATTGGTAGTTTTTTCAACTCAGAATTATACAATATCGTGAAAGAAAGGGTAGAAAGTGCAGGATTAATTTTTTAAAAAATTGAATATGAAAAAAGCAAATGGATTACCTATTTACGGACTTGCATGTCCTAAACAACAAATAACCACCACATTTTTAAGTCCTAACGAAAAAAAATGTGGCTGTAAAATTAAGCCTATGAAACAAGCCCCAATTAATTACGGAAACCCTGTAAACACATTACCTGATGTAGGATCACAAATATTTGATAGTGTTACCAATAGTCCTTTTGAGGAGCAAACGGTACATATTTTAAATATGAATAATGGTGAAGCAACAGTTACGCAACCCAATGGTTTTTTTCTGATAAAAGCGCAACCTTCAGATGATTTAAAAATTACACATGTTGGTTATGGAGACATTATTATAAAAGCTTCCGAATTGACTGATAAAATTGTATTAGATGAAAGTTCTGAGTTTTTAGATGAAATTGTTTTAAGTCCAAAAACTAAAAAAACAGGATTGGTTTTGTTAGGGTTAGCAGCCGTATTTGGTATTGTCTATGCAAGTTCTGATGATGATAAAAAAACAGCTTAATGTTTGATGTTTTACTTAATAGTTGGCAACCTATCGCAAAGATGATAGGTGCTGTTTTCTTATTTATTCTTGGTCGTAAAACAAGAAGAATTAAAGGAAAAGAAGCGGAGTTTCTAGCTTATGAAAAAAAACTAGAAAATTATAGGCTTGAATTTGAGATCAAAAGCCAAATGTTGGAAAACTTGAAAAATGATTTTGATAGTAGATCAGATTATTTAGAAGACCGCAATGAAAAACTTGAAAAAAACAATCAAAAATTAGATATAATAATTGAACAACAAGAAGATATTATACAACGTCAAAACAAAATAATTGCTTCACAAAGAAATATCATTCTACGCTATGAACAAAAATTTGGAACTCTTGAAAAAAATTAAAAATAGTATCTATTCTGTCCTTGTTATTTTAATTTTCACAGCTTGTGCTTCGTCTAAGCACAAGCTAGTGAAAATGAATACTACTCAAAAGGACTCCCTTATTTCAAAAACAAAAAGTATATCAGAAAAAACAATCAATCAGGCTATTGATGATATGATCTTTTTACCTCTTGAAACGGGAAATACAAAAGTTGATAGCGTAATAAATACACGGTTATCAAACTTTAAAACCTATAAAAAAAGCGGTGCAAATAGTTATAAAATAACCTATAACAAACCCAGTAAAGGATTCTATATCACTAGTAAAATCGGGAGTACTGAAAATGCCCTGGTTAAAAAAATAGACAGTTTAAAATCCATACAAAAACAGGTTGTTATCAAACAGGTAGAAAAAACAATCATTAAATACAGAACTCCTGGTTGGTTATGGATTGTTTTTCTAATACTTATAGTAGCTGTTTATGTTTTATCTAAATTAAAAATAATCTAAAGATGAGTAATCGTTCTCTATTTTTTCTAATAACAGGTATTTCACTTACTTCTGTAGCTATAGTTGTTTTTAACAAAAAAAAGCAGCTAGATCACATCTTAGATAATATTCAATTTAAACTGGTTAGTGTAAAGAATTTTAAATTTTCTTTAAAACAGTTTTCTATGGATTTAGTTATTAGAGCTGTTAATCCTACTGTTGAAGATTTAAGTGTCAATACTGGTTTTTTAAAGGCTAAAGTTATTCGTGTATTTGAAAAGAAAACAGGAAAACTGTTAGCCTTTTCTAATCTGGACACTTCAAAAATAGATTTGCCTAGCGGTGGTCATTTTGATTTGCCTTCTGTTTATATAGAAATTCCATCTTTAACTGGTGCTCAATACCTACTAAATGAGTTATCAGGTAAAGACACCCAAAACATTATCAATAATTTTTCCTTTGAACTAGACTTATCTGCTTTAGGAAAAACAACTACAATAAAATTTTAAGTCATGGCTAGCTATCAATTATTTAAAGATTCCATAGAACAGGCGGAAGGAGGTTATCAGAACTTTGTTGAAGACAAAGGAAACTATAATTCCCTGGGCGATCGTGTTGGTACAAATTATGGAGTTTCGGCACGTTTTTATGAAGACGTTATGGGCTTTCCGCCATCAATGGAAGATATTAAAAACATCACCAAAACAGAAGCGCATATACTCTTTAAAAATGAGTTTTGGGATAAAGTAAAGGCTGATGAAATACTGGATCAAGGAGTGGCTGAAATGATTGCAGATCACGCAATTAATGCAGGAACTGGTTCTGCTGCTAAAATTACACAACAAACATTGAACAACTATTTTGGTAAGCAACTTACCATTGACGGGAGTATTGGAAGTCTCACTTTACAAGCTATAAATGCTGTTGATCCAAACCTGCTTTTTGATAAGCTTGCGAGTACTCGTTTAGAAAACTACAAAACAAAAAGTGACTATGAAAAATTTGGTCATGCCTGGAGGAATCGAGTTAATGATCTAATTCTAAAATTTGGAGTTGAAGTAAAAAAAAAAAGAATGTGCTCATAACAGTAGGGGTATTAGGTGCTTTAATAACAGGGTATTTTATTTATAAAAACTATAACGATTAATGATTACAACAAGTAAATTTCAAGAATTACATAATAAACAAGTTAGTCGTAATGATTTGGAAAATTTATTGCACGATGCAAAAAAAGAACAAAACACCAATGTAGTTTTTCGTTTGTCTAAAATACTAAACAACAATCCTAGTGATCCTGATGCTGTTTTTGCTTTAAAAATAAAACAATACAAAAACACACCTGTAAAACAAGTAACCTATAAAGAGGCTTTAACCAATAAAGGCACTTTAAAAAAAGGTTGGCTGTTTAAAAATGGAGCCGTTGTTAAAGCTATTGCTCCAAAAACAAATAAAACACCTAAACTAGATCAAAAAGTACCAATTGAATTTTTAGCAGGTTTAGAATATATTGAATTGCAAGATTCTGATTTAGAACAAGGTTTAAACGCTCCTGTTAGTCCTGCTCAAATCTATCAGATGATTACTGATAAAATGATTAAAGCTGTTAATGAAGCTTCAGGATTAAATTATATTGATGAATGGGATGAAAATTATACCACTGGTGCATATTTAGTTCCTACAAACTTTGTTTCTAAAAAGGGCTATCGAGGAATTAATACCTTCTTGTTAAAAGGAGCTAATTTATTGGGCGTTTTTAAAAATCCGTATTTCTTAACCTTTAAACAAATCGTTGGGTTAAAAGGAAAGCTTAAAAAAGGTTCTAAAGGATTAGAGGTTGTTTATTTCACCCGATTATTTCAGTTTGAAAACAAAGAAAAGAAACAACGTTTCTCTACTTATACTAAGCAAAAAATGATTGGCTTTTTACAATCAAAAGGTTATGATCCGAAACAATTTGATTTTCTGGTTACAGTATTGCCTATTTTAAAATATTATAATGTTTTTAATGGTGATGATGTTACAGGTATTGATTTTGGTTTAGATAAATTAACAGACTTAGAAAAGGCTAAACTTGGCTATGTAGTTTCTAAACCCAATACAGAAGCTAAAAATTCACTTGCTGAAGCTATTTTAAAAAATTTACCGCCTAAATCTGCTAAAATCCAAAAAAGCCCAAAAGGAGGTGCTTATTATAGTCCAAAATCGGATACTGTTAATGTTCCAGTCTACGAAGCTTTTAAATCTGCAAACGATTATTATCGGGTGCTTTTTCATGAGTTGATACATTCTACGGCTCATAAAACAAGATTGGATAGAAATTTAACAGGTAAATTCGGATCGCTTGCTTATGCAAAAGAAGAATTGGTTGCTGAATTTGGAGCTGTGTTTTTATCAGCGCAAGCAGGTATTTTATGGCACACCAATAAAAACCATTCCGAGTATATTAAAAATTGGTTGACAGCCATTACTTTAATGAAAAAAGACAACAGGCTTTTAATGCGTTGTGCGTCTGCAGCTCAAAAGGCTACCGATTATTTATTGCAAGTTAATCAAGAGAAAGAACCAAAATTTTATAAGGACTTAAAAACTGAAAAAGCTGTTGAACAAAAAAATGAATTAGGATTTTCTAAAGAGGATATTCCTTATGAACTTGCCTTTAGAGCGCACACGGGTACTAGTTTTTCTCCTGAAAAAAGAGCGAAGTCTCACCAAAACGAATATTATTCTTATCTGAAAAGTGTTTATGAGCTGAACTATGAGAAAGCGTTAAAATTAGATCAAAAAGAAGAGTTTAAAACTAAATTCTTGCGTTTTAAAAATGGATATCTAAAAAGATACCTGGCGTATTTGAATTCTAAAAATGGTATGATGTCAACCATGATTACTGGTGCTTCTAATTTTCCAGTTAATAGAATGAGAAAAAAATCTGAAACCATTAATAAAAGATTAAATGAACTTATTGAGTTTGGTGAAAAATATGACAACTTTTTCAAACCTAAAGCTGCTGAAAAAATTAAAACGGGTTCTAGTGATGCACTAGAAAAACTTAACAAAAAACTTTCTAGTTTAGAAGAACAACATTCTTTAATGAAAAAAGGGAATGCTGTTATTAATGCCGTTTTACGAAAAAAAGGATTAGATAAAGACAAACAAATTAGACAAATAGCAATAGGTTTTGAAGATTTTTTTAAGCAGAAAGTTATTGAAACTTGGGTTGATATGGCTAAAAGAGAGACAAGGAACTTAAAAAACACTAAGTTTTTCTTAACGAATTTAACTGCTAAAATTAGAAATGTAAAGAAGCAAATAACTCTTGAAAAAAGGTTATCTAAAAATGCTGAAGAAAAAGGGAATACAGAAATCCCTTTTGAAAATGGTACAGTTATAATCAATAGAACAATTAATAAAATTCAGATTTTATTTGATCATAAACCTGATATAGAAGTTAGATCATTCTTAAAAAAGAGCGGACAAGCTTTTAAATGGTCGCCTAAAAACGGAGTTTGGCAACGTCAATTAAACACCTATTATAGTTCTAATAAAAAAGATTTATTGGAGTTTTTAAAAGTTACCAAGCAACCAAAAGAAAATACACCTAAACAATTAGAACTTTCTTTAAACGGATCAACACAACAACCTGAAAAGATTCAAGTTGTTGCTCCAACTGTTCAAAATATTAATCCTTCAAATTTACACCAGGAAGAAATAACTATAACAGCTCCAGAAATTATTAAACCCAAAATAATACCGGAACAAAACACTATTAAAACTCCTGTAGAAATAAAAAACACCGGTAGAAATTCATTAGCCATCAGGAGACAAAAAATGCAAGGTCGTGAATTTGAATTATACGATGTTTGCGATTTTGATATGGCTGCTTTTTTAGGTAAAATTGAATTTAAAACTAAAGAGAGTTTGGTGTTAACTATTGCAGGAGAACAAGGATCTGGAAAAACACGTTTTGCTTATCGTTTTATGAACATACTTGCTCAAAAATATAAAGTAGGTCATGCCAGTATGGAAGAACACCCAGAATCTAAATTATATTGGGATAAAGTAGATGAATATATTAATGATACTGCTTTAAATAATATTGATAATCCTGAAATTAAAAACTTAACCCAATTAGACAAACTCATTAGAGAAAATGATGTGATTGTTATTGATAGCTTTGCTAAACTTAAAGAGTTTGATCGAAAGTTTGAAGTAGATAAAGACCTAAGAAAAAAATACAATAGCAAACTATTTTTAATTGTTTTTCAATTAACCTCAGACGGAAGCATGAGAGGTGGTACTGCAAGCCAGTTTGATGGAGATTCTATATTTTTTGTAGATAAGAAACCCGATTATAAAGATAGTTTTGTGTACGCCAACAAAAACCGTTATCAATCCAAACCTTTAAACGAAATTCATTATAATATTTACTCTGGGAAACTAAATAACCAGGAGAATTACCCAAATTCTAATGAAGTCCCTACCGAATTACAAGATGTTATTGTTTAAATAACATCTTTTTTCATCCCTAAACACCTCATAAATAATATTTTGCATAAAAATGCAATTTTCAATGTGGATACCCGTAAAGTTCTTGTCTTAAGTTTTTGTAATGTTGCTTATACATACAATTTGGTTGTTTAACGATTTGTTTTACATGTTTATAAGCTAGTTGTCTGTAATAAAAAAGAAGTAATTATTAAATGCTTCTATTGCGTATATATCTCTATTTGGCGTGTATACCGCAATAAAGGTGTTTATATAAACATGTTATGAGCAATTAGAGAGAACCTCATAATTTAGAAAAACTCTCACAATTTAAAATCTAATTTTATGGACATTATTGAATTTATTTGTTGGTCTTGTGTTATAATATTTATTATTACATCCATAATTACACTATTAGCATTGGTTAAAGTTATAAAACTTGCTAACGAAAGTTATCTTCGAAAACTATTTTCTTTTTTGATTTTAGAAGTGGTTGTAGTAATCCTTTTTGTCGGTAAAACTGCTTTTACTGATAAAATAGAGGGTAAACACGATAATTTGAACGGAAATGAATATCACTTTAAAACAGGTAAAGAAGAAGGAAGTTTATATTGGATAGATAATGTAACGACAAAAAATGACTCAACAGAGTTATTCTATAGTACGCTGTTTAAATGGGAAACAATTACACCCAAAAATTCAGATAATTTAAAATATTTCGTTGAAGGAACTGAAGAATTAAAAGGAGGACTTTATGATTTAAAAGATAATTTAAGACAGGTAAAAAGCTACTGGAGAGTTACTTTTTACACAAATGACATTATTAATAAAACTAATGAAGCAAAAGAACTTGGAGCAAAAGTTGAAGTAACTCCTTTTAAAGTTAAAAATGGCAAAATGTCAATATTAAGAGATCCAGGAGGAGCATACTTTGCTCTATTTGAAGAAAAATAAAAGCTCATAACAAAGTGTATAGTTAATGGCGGTTTCATTTTAAACTTCAACATTTCGAAATTCCACAAACAAAGAGCAAAATCAAAAATTAACTGCTTCTAAATTCGCCACTAACCATACACCAGCCGTTGTAGTGCATAACCCAAAAAAATAAAAAAATGTTTGACGGAAAAAATTCAAAAAAAATTGAATACCTAGAAGATGAAAGAAAAAAACTTTGGGAAAGACTTTCTGTACTTGAAAAACAGATTACTGAAAAACCGTCAGATATTGAAAAAGAAGCAAAACAAGCATCAAGAAAAGCATCTGAATATAGAAATAAAGCAGAAATTAGACTGAACGAAGCAAATGAAATACATTCAAAATTAGTTCAGATTGAATCTGAAATTAATACTAAATTAAATGACATAACCTCAAATCATACAAAATCGATTGAAATCAGTAATGATTTGCTTGACAACAGTATAAATTTATCTAACTTTTTAACTAGGATAAGTGATGTTATAGAAGAACATCCAGAAATTGAAGAAGAAATAAACCAATTAGATGATTTAATATTAAAAATTGAGGAGAATTCTAGTAAAGCAAATACAACATACAAAGGGATTTTAACCAAAAAAACAGAAATAGATGAACTTCATAGAGAAATACTAGGTTATGAAGATAAAGACGAAGATGGAACAATAATTAATGTAGAAGGTTTAAAAAAAGACCTTGAAACATCTTACAACCAATTAACAGAAACATCTGAAAGTTTAGAAGAAAATCTTGAAAATCTAAAACAGACAAGTAAAGAACAATACAATGATTTTTATAAAACAAATCAAGATGACATAGATAGCTTAAAATCAAATTCAAAAAAAGAATATGATAAAATTAATAAGCAAATAGAGTCATTACTTCCAAATGCTTTAACTGCAGGTTTAAGTTCTGCTTTTGTTTCTAAAAAAAATGAGGAAGAAGAATTGTACAAAGAGTACAAGAAGAGTTTTAATAAAGGAATCTTATACATTTCATTATCAGCTTTACTACCTATTACAATTAGTATTGTTTATCTTTTATCAGGAGCAACTTTAACTGATACAATAGAAAGAGCGCCAAAAATAATGTTAGCTTTTCTGCCTCTATATATTCCATTAATTTGGACAACTATTTCTGCTAATAAAAAGGTTAACTTATCTAAAAGATTAATAGAAGAATATTCACACAAACAAGTGTTAAGTATGACAATAGAAGGACTTTCTAAACAAATAGAAAATATAGAAGATTCTGATATATCAGAAGAATTAAGAATAAAACTTCTTAATAGTTTTTTAAATGTAACAAGTGAAAATCCAGGTAAACTAATTAAAGACTATCAAAAATCAGATAACCCAATAATGAATTTTTTTGATAGAGATAAGAAAAAAGGAAAAACAATAGCTGAAACTCTAGAAGATAGCACAAAAGAAATTATTGAGAAAGCAGTTGACAAGGTAGAGGAAGGAATGTAGAAAAAAACGCCCTACAACAATGGCTAAAATTAATACGGGTTTTGGTGCTTAATCCAAAGTTTAGTGTATTTTTATAAAGTCCGCCAAATCTTTTGATTTGGCTTTAGAACAGAAAAAAATAAAACAAAATAAAAAGTTTTGGCTAATCGCTTAATCCGAAATTAAATGCTTATTTAATCCCTTACTAACATTAGCCGAGCCGTTGTATCCCATTTGAGGAAATATGAAACTAATATTAACATTTATATTATTAATAAACTTAAATTTATTTGCTCAAAATAAAGAAGCAAGTATAAATACTATTCCCTTAAGACTAAAAAAAGATACAACAGAATTAAATAAAGTGAGTGATACAATTTATTTTAAAAATTTTATTGATTTAGATACAGTATCAATAAAAGATATTACACCAAAACAAGAAAGTACAAACGAGTGGTTAAAAACTTATTTACCTTCAATAATTGCATTATTTGTTTTATTTATTACCAACTTAATCGTCTTATTAAAAATACGAATTGAATCAAAAGAAGCTCTTAAAAGAGATTTTACTATGTCTTCAATTAAGTTGGACAAAGAAAGATTAGAATACTTTTACGACCCAATATTTACAACCTTATCAACTAACGAAGATATATTTAGCAATTTTGGTCCTAATTCATTTCCTGAAGATGAAGATTTAATGAATGAAGCCTCAATTATTTGGAATGAAATGGTTAAAAATATAATTCTACCAAATAACAAGCTAATATCTGATAAGATTACTACAAAATCACATTTGATTTCAAAAACAGACAATCTTGAGAATTATTTAAACTTCTTAAAGCATTCTCAATCTTATGCCCATTTCATTCAACATCCAAATGCAATGCATAAAAATTTTAAATATGATATTACATTAAAAAATAAGGTTAAATCTCAAAGAGATATAATTGTTAATCAACTAAACGAACTAGAAAAGACTTTAAATAAATATGGGAGCAAGAAGAGTATCTGAACTTATTGATAATTTACCTACTATATCAAATTTAACATATGAATATGACAGTAAAATACAATTTGATTACAAAACTAATGGTTCGTCTTTTCCAAAGCGAATCAATGTTTATATGCCGACAAGAGCAGATTATGAAGTGACAATGGACGTTGTAAATAAAGCACTTCAAAATGGTGCAAATTTAATCGTTTATGACAATTGGATTAAATCGACAATTGCGGGTAATAGTTATGGAGAAAGAAGAAACATTAAAGTATATTCTTTTGGCAATTTTTTGAGAAAAGTACAGAATGGATTACCTCTCTAATATTAAAGATTTTTTAATCTTAAAAATTAATAATCAAGAAAATTGTAGATTATGTTTCATTTTTGGTTCTATTGCTAAGGGTTCAGAAAAACCAAATGATTGTGATTTATTTTGGTTAACATCGAGTTTGCCAGAAACGGAAAATTGGAATTTATTACAAAAAATGATTTCGAGTTTGAAAAAAGATTTTTTGGGAAAATTCAATTTACCATTGAACATTTTTATTTATACACTTGATGAATACAGAGAAAATTCAGAATTCAAAAAAAGAATATTTAAAAGACCTAAAATCGTAATAAAAACGGCATACAACACCGTATAAAATTAATTATAAATTTGTCTAAACTTTTGGGTGCACTTCAAAGTCCGCGAGGACTTTCGCAAGTAGACAAGAAACCAACAATTAATTTTATACGGTGTTAGGCATAGTTATTTTAAATATTCAAATTTTTTACGAAAGACAAAAATTCAAGATATTTATCGTCCGAGATGTAGTAATTGAAATGAATATTATGATTTTTCATATATATTATAATTGAATTATCTGAGTCAACTTTAGAGACTGTCACATACGAATCAAGTAATTTTTCTTTTGAAATAACTATAAAAGAAATAGAAGTTTTCTTTGTGTTGGTTACAATATTCTTAATATCTGCCTGAACTGCAGGCCAAGATATCTTCCCTGTTTTATTGTTCTCATCTACATTAAGATTAAACATACCAGTTGTTCCAAAAATATCTTTAATTGTTGCATTAAATTTTTTCATATCTTATTTTTTTAAATAAATTCCATATTATTACCTAGTTGTGTGATAAAAGTTTTACCAGATTTTATATCAATTCCATAAATAAAAGCATAGGGATTGACACTATTTATTACACCATATTTATGGTAAACAGGTACACTTATTTTTACAGCCCTTAATGTCATTTTATCGTGTGGTTGAACTTTTGATTTAAAATTTAATTTTTCATCCCAAACATCTCTCCACCTGTGATAGGTAGTCTTTCCTCCAATTTCTATTAAAAATAAGTTTTCGTGAATGTGTTTTAATTGGTCTGAAGTAGGTGTAAATACTGTACTTTTTATTTCTTGAGCCATAATTTAATTTTTTAAAATATCTATTTCAATATCTCTACCATCTATTTCACCATTATAAGGTTCATAGGTTATAGCATTTCCATTATCATCATATTTTGTTGCTTTTAAAATCATTTTGGGTTTGGTACTAGAAAATGGGCTTTTTCTAATGGTAAAATTTACTATTGGATTGTATTCCATATTTGTAAATTGTAAAAAATCTAATTTAATATTAAAATGGGAATATTGGTCATCAATGCCTTTACTAATGAAATTAGTCTGTCTAATTTCATTGATTTTGACACTTGAAGTGTTTTTAGGAAATACATTCAATTCTTCTCCACTATGAGGAATTAATTTACGTGGGTCTTTACGACTTCTTTTCAGTTTTATTTGAAATTGATGACAATTTGTTATAACAACTTCTAAAAATACTTGCTCACCAAGTCCATTGATAAATTTTTTTTCAATTTTTTCTGTTTGTTCCATATTTCTATTTTTAATTATGCCTAACGTGTTTGTATATGGTTTGTTGCGTGGTTTAAGCACCTAATTTAGCAAATACAAACGGAATAGAAAATCCGCGAGGATTTTCGTAAGTAGGCTAGAACCAGCAATAAATTATATACGGTGTTACCCAACGTTTTTATTCAGCATTCAAGTCAGTTATATTTACTTTTCCATAAATGATATCTGCTGCTTTATCAATTATTTTTTTCAATCCTTCCTTTTCTTTCCCTTCAGGTGTGTCTTGATATTCTTTCGCTAAATCGCTTAAAATTTTGATGAAATCCATATTAGTTTCTTAACAGTTTTTAATTATTGATATTAATTTTTTATTTAAATTTTTCCATTTTTTTGATTCCCAATCCTCGAATTTTAAGTCAGAAGTATAATTATTTAAAGTCTTTTCTAATTTATCTAAAAATCTTGTAGCATTTATTGTCTTTGTTTGGTTGTCAAAAAGTTTTCCTTTTCGGACAATTTTCCAACCATTTGTAGTTTCTGATTGATGTAATATTCCACAACGAATATCTGAATAGAAACTTTCTTCATAACCAACAAAATCTTTAAATTCAGGTTCAGTTGATAAAAATTTGACAAAAGTTTTTTTGCTTTTCTTTTTTGTGTCTTTAAATCCTGATTTAAAAGATTCCAATGATTCAATCATTAGGCAAGAAACTGCCATAATACTAAATCCGTGTTTTTCATTTGGATTGAGGTTTTTAATCGGCATTATATATCTTTCTGAAAATCTTTCGTTTACAAAATCTGCTATTTCATTCCGATTTTTATCTTTAATCAGTTCTGATAATTTTGTTGTGTTAACTGATGTTGATAGTTTCGTCATTTTTCAAATGTTGGGTAACATGTTTATATAAACACTTTTATTGCGGTATACACGCCAAATAGAGATATATACGCAATAGAAGCATTAAAAATTACTTCTTTTTTATTACCGTCAATTTGTTTATAAACGAATAAAAACATCGTTAAACAATCAAATTGTATGTATAAGCTACAACATTACAAAAACTTAAGACAAGAATTATACGGATATCCACATTGAAAACTGCATTTTTCCGCAAAAGATTATTTATGAAGTGTTTAGAAATAAAAAAAGATGTTATTTAAACAATAGTTTTTAGATAGAGTAGGGAAGGTCTAAAATTTAAATGTATAATCATCTGAATAATCTTTAGGTAAAGAAGCTCCAATATCTCTTAAGTAATTTTCTAATCCATCTAAAGACTTATGACGGGTGATAGTCATTAATTTATGTTTACTTTCTAAATCGGTCATTCCTTGTTTTTTAAAAGAATTAAATAAATTTAATACAGTAGTGTGTCTTCCAGAATAAATAGTATGATTATTGTTTAAATTAATATCTTTTCCAATTTTATCACGCATTTTTTTAAACCTAAAACTAAAAAAACGGACTTTAGAAGTTTCTTTTTCAACCTCCCAAGGGCCAGGAGTTTTGTTTTTAGTAAATAAATAATCTTCAGGTTGAAATAAATGGAGTTTCATTTCTTTTAGGACTTCTTTTAATAAAGGTATAATTAAGATTGTAGAAGATACTTCTGTTTTAGTTCTTATTTTAATTATACTATTATCTAGGTCAATATCTTTAACTTGTAAGCGACAAACTTCTACATTTCTCATTAACGCATACATGATAAATTTCATAAAAGTATATAGATAAATATCGTTTACTTTTAAATATTCTCTTATTTCAATTAATTGTTTTTGATTAAAAGGTTGGTTTTTTTCAGGATTAGTTTTTAATTTAGGTATTGAGGTGACAAAGTTTAAATCTAAAATATCATCATCAACCATTTGAGATAATAAAGAAGAGATTAAGCGTCTATAATTATTTCTTGTAGTGTTGCCAACAGCTCTACTTTCTTTATCGGTTAATTGATTTAAAAAAATAACTATGTGCCTTTTTGTAAGCTCTCTTATATTTAAATCTAAAATTTTATTTGTCTGAAGCCAGTCTTTAAAGATTTTAAACTGGGTTTTATTTACATCTATTGATGTTTGCCCCCAAACTTTACTTTTCTCTTTAAAAGCTAAATTTAAAGCTTCAGAAACGGTAAACTGACTTTTGGTAGTAAAATCCTGTTTTGTTTTTTTTATTTCAAAAGGATTTCCACCTTCCTGCAAAAACCTTAGCATAGATTTTTTTACAATTTTACAAGCTTCTTTTCTTTGTGAAATTGTTTTGAATCTGTTTACACCGTGTTTTTCAATATATTTTTCCATTTTTTCTGTAACAGGATTTCGAAAATAATAATAAACATACCAAGGTTTATTAATATCAGGCTTATGAGTTCCTTTAACTTTTGGGATATATATTTTGGGATCTGAAAACAATTTTTGTAAGTATTTTACAGGTACTTTTACAGGTACTTTTGTGTTTTTTGTAGTATTGTATTTTTCCATTTAAGTTTAGTTTATTTTTAATAAACTAAAAATCAAGAGTTTAATACTAGTGCACATAGCGGGAGTCGAACCCGCACGTTCTTACGAACACAAGCCCCTCAAGCCTGCGCGTCTACCAATTCCGCCATACGTGCGTAAATAAAAAAAGTTAAGCTTTATCGCTTAACTTTTTTGTGACCGGGCTGGGGCTCGAACCCAGGACCCTCTCCTTAAAAGGGAGATGCTCTACCAACTGAGCTACCAGGTCATTTAATTGCTTTCCTTAAAGCGAGTGCAAATATACATCTGTTTTATAAATAAAAAAACTTTTTATTGTTTTTTTTTCTGATATTTGTAAAAAAATAAATTTTAAAGATGAAAACTGTTTTACTAGGCTATATGGCAAGTGGGAAATCTACTATTGGAAAAATATTAGCTACTGAAGTTGGAGTTCCTTTTATTGATTTAGATCATTATATAGAAGCGCAAGAAAATAAGACAGTTACAGAAATATTTAATGAAAAAGGAGAGATTTATTTTAGACTACAAGAGCATAAATACTTAAAAGAATTATTAAATAGCAAAGATAGTTTTATACTATCGCTAGGAGGTGGTACACCTTGTTATGCAAATAACATGGATTTGTTAAATTCTTCAGAAAATACTATTTCTTTCTATTTAAAAGCAACTATAAAAACATTAGTAGATAGATTAAATAACCAACAAGATCAACGTCCACTTGTAGCAAATTTATCTCCAAATGAATTAAAAGAGTTTATAGCCAAGCATCTTTTTGAGCGTAGCTTTTATTATGAACAGGCAGCACATAATATTTATATAGACGAAAAAGAAATAGCTACTATTGTTTCTGATATTAGATTTTTTTTAGCTTAAATAAGCTATTGTTTCTTTTTTATTAAATTCTACTACTACATGTTCTCTAGTAGAGGTAGATAAAGAGATACCTTTAAAATCGGCTTTTACAGGATATTTTTTATGATTTCTATTCACTAAAACGGCAGTTTTAAATCTTTTTAAAGGAACTTCTAAGAAATGCTTAATACCGTAGATTAAAGTAGTACCAGAGTTCAATACATCATCAACCAAAATTAAAGACTTGTTTTTATATTCTTCGGAAGTAATTGATGTATATATTGTATTCAAAGGATTCTTTTTATCGATACTAACTTTGCACAAAACTATTTTTAAGTTAGAGATTTCTTTTAAAACGGCTACCAACTTTTCCGCAAAATAATATCCATTATCAGCTATACCTGCAATAATAATTTCTTTTTCTTTATGATTGCTTTCATAAATTTGATAAGCAATTCTTTTAATTTTTTGATCTATTTGTTTAGAATCTAATATAATATTGTTTGTTGTTACCATAAAGCTAATTTACTAATCTTCTTGTGTTGTTTCACTATAATCTTCAATATCTCGTCTATCCTTTTTGGTAGGTCTACCAGTACCTTTTTTACGATAGTAATCTTTGGAGTATTTTAATAATTCAGTTTTTTCAAACTCTTCTTTTGGAGTAAGATCTTTTCTGTATAAATCTACTAGCTTGGCTCCAACACGATTAGGTGGAATATCTAATACTTTTATTTTATAGTTTATTTGATTTTTTCTAACAATAATAATTTCATTCCCAAAGATATCTTTGGAAGGTTTAATATTATTTCCATCTATTTTAACATGTCCTTTTTTACAAGCTTGAGTAGCGATATTTCTTGTTTTAAATAACCGTACACACCATAAATATTTATCTACTCTCATATAAAAAATTAATTTTTAAAATTTCACTTTTTACAAAGGTATAAAATTGGTAACTTGCAACCCAAAATTATATTTTTAATGATAAAATTTAGACACATATTACTTATTGCTATTATATCAGTATTAATTTATGCTTGTGGAAGCGATAGTAATGGAGGAGATGATGATTATGATGCGGCAGAACAATCATTAATAGACAATGATTCTATTCTTGGTTTTTTAAGTAATTTCTATTATGATGCAGATGTAGACTCAATTAAGGAATTAACGACTGGTGAAACAGCTTTAATTAATGACGATAAATTATTTACACAAAATATTACCGAAGATGATGTAGATTATACATTATATTATTACCTTTTTGAACAAGGTGTATCTTCAATAAACCCAGAAACGAACGAATTAAAAGGTAATCCTACAGTTGTAGATTCTGTTTTAGTTGATTATTACGGACAACGTATTGTAAGAACAGACAGTATAAGTCTTGTTTTTGATAACAATACATCTATTTGGTTAGCTTTAAGTAGTACAATTAAAGGATGGGCTTATGGTTTTACAAATTTTAAAGGTGGTGAAAATGTAACTGATAACGGACCTATTACGTATGCCAATGCAGGTAAAGGTTTATTATTTATACCTTCAGGTTTAGCATATGCTAATGCAGGTTCTGGAGCCATTTTAGCAAACGAACCTATTTTGTTTAATGTTAGTTTATTGGATCTTGTAGAAGATACTGATGTTGATTTAGATGGTGTTCCTTCAATTGATGAAGATGTAGATGGTGATGGTAAACCTTGGAATGATGATACAGATGGTGATTTAATTGCTAATTTATTTGATTCTGATGATGATGGAGATGGTGTTTTAACGATTGATGAAGATGCAAATGGAGATGGAGATCCTACAAATGATTTTAATGATCCAGCTAATCCTACTATTCCTGATTATTTAAATTTTGATATTAGATAATAAAGATTAAAATACATTATATAAAAGACGTGATAATTTAAAAGTTATCACGTCTTTTGTTTTAATACACAATATTTTTTTGTTTCATTAATTTATGAAATTGCCTATCAAATTTTGTTTTATTAATAGTACCAATAAAATTTTTATAACACTCAGTTGTATAAACGAATATTATTTTTACATTTGCAACTCAGTTGCGTTAGTGATTGTTGAAAATTTATAATATTTAAATTAATTAAAAAAGAAAAAATGATAATTAAAGAAAAAATATTAAATGCTCAAGAAAAATGGGGAGAGGGAGTTGTTAAGATAGGGGCTTTGAAAAATGATATAGACAAGTGTGAAACTTATACAAATGAGTTTTTGGAAAAACTATATTCTTTTGATAAAGGTCCTGTTTTATTTAAACCAACAAAATGTGAAATAGAACAATTTAGACCAACACAGCTAAAAGCTTTATCTTATTTTATTGCTGGTATAAACAGAGCATGTGAAGAAGATAAAGGTTTTGCTATTCAACCTTGGACAAAGGTAAGATTTGAAAATACTGATATAATATTAGAAGAAAACCGTGCTATTGCTATGGGAAATTATTTTTTCACAGATCTTAATGGTAATGAAGCAAAAGTTGAATATACATTTGGTTACAAATTAATAAATGGAGAACTAAAAATTGATGTGCATCATTCTTCGTTCCCTTATAATCCAAATGCAATAGCATAATGCATAAATGCTTTTATCTTATTTGTCCTACAGATTGCCTAGAACATACGATTAATATGAAGTTTAAGCACGATAATTACTTTTATGGTTCACTTGGTAATTCTTTTTCATGCGATTGTAAAACCATAGATTACATAAGAAATTTCATAAAAAAACATAATATTAAAGAAATTTATTTTGTGCTTTCTATTGATAATAAAATCATCTTAGATGCATTAGGACAACAAGAATTTTCTAATATTAAAATATTAAATAATTTCTATTACGAAATTAAAAAGCAAAAAAAAATATCAAAAGCATCATTTCATAGGGGGAATTCTCAATTAGGAATTCTTTCTTATTATTTAAATAAAAAAATTAACGAATTACAGTTGCAGTTAACTAATTTATTAAATGATCCCATAAAAATAGGAGGGAAGATTTATTATAAAAACCAGAATTCTTTTACCAATATATATTCTGATTTAGTTTGTTTACAAAAGCATCATTTAAATTAAAAATCAATATTTATTATTGTTACAATAGCCTTATTTAAAATAGTATGAAATACAATAGAAGAGAATTTATTTCCTTCATGGGAAAAGCAGGTTTAGGAGCCGCAATAATGCCTCAATTCTTAATAAGTTGTGGTAACACAACTACACCTAATAAAGGTTTTAATACATTTTCTGAAGAAAGATTAAATCAATTAAAAAAACTTGTTTTAAAAGGTTTAGCTCCTTCTGATAAAGATGATTTATTGTTAGCTAATGGATTAAATTATCATACCGTTATAAAATGGGGAGATAAAATTAATAATGAAGATACTTTTGGATTTAATAACGATTTTACATGTTTTATTCCTTTAGATGAAAACAATCCTAAAGATGGTTTATTATGGGTTAATCATGAATATGTGAATCCGCTTTTTGTTTCAGGTTTTAAAGCAGATGTATATGAAAATCCACTTGAACATAAAACACTTGAACAAGTAAACAAAGAAATGTATAATGTTGGAGGAAGTATTGTACGAATTAAAGAAGAAAACGGAGTTTGGAAAGTTGTAAAAAACGATCCTTACAATAGACGTATTACTGCAAAAACTCCCATGAAACTAAATTGGGACAACCCAATTAAAGGAGCAATGACTGTAATAGGAACAAATAGTAATTGCTCAGGAGGGATTACACCATGGAAGACATTTATTACTTGTGAAGAAAACTATGATGGCTGTTTTGGAGAAACTGAATATGATGAAAATAACGAACCTAAACACAGACCAAGTTGGTTAGGTTGGGAAAGGTTTTATAATTATCCGCCAGAACATTATGGTTGGGTTGTTGAAGTAAATCCAAAAGACGGAACCGCTCAAAAACACATTGCATTAGGCAGATTTGCTCACGAATGTTGTACTTTATATGAACTTAAAGATAAACGAGTAGTAGCTTATACTGGTGATGATAAGAACAGTGAACATCTGTATAAATTTATTTCATCTAAACCAGGTTCTTTAAAAGAAGGAACACTATATGTTGCTGATACTATTAAAGGAAAATGGTTAGCGCTAGATTGGGAGAATCAACCTGTTTTAAAGAGTAAATTCAAAGATCAGACAGAGGTCTTAATCAGAACAAGAGAAGCTGCAAAATTGATAGGAGCAACAGCTTTAAATAGACCTGAAGATATAGAAATAGACCCTATTACTGGAAATATATTTGTTACACTAACTAATAATAAACCTAAAGGCGATTTTCATGGATCAATTTTAAAAATAGAAGAAGAAAATGGTGCTTTTGATGCATTAGAATTTAAAGCTTTTACATATAAAGCTGGTGGTGAAGAAAGTGGTTTTTCTTGTCCAGATAATTTAGCTTTTGATTTATCAGGTAATCTTTGGATAACATCTGACATGTCTGGAAGTTCTATGAACAAAGAAAACAAACCCTATATGCCTTTTAAAAATAATAGTCTGTTTGTAATTCCAAGATACGGTAAAGATGCAGGGAAAGTAATTCGAGTTGCTTCAGCTCCTAAAGATGCAGAGCTTACAGGGCCTTGGTTTTCTCCAGATGGGAAAACGTTGTTTTTAAGTGTACAACATCCAGGAGAACAAACCAAAGATTTGAATAATCCAACAAGTAGATGGCCTTTTGATGAAGATAATATTCCTAAACCTTCTGTTGTAGCTATTACTGGAGGTTTAATAGAAAAAATGAATAAGTTGAATAAGATTGAAGTATCGGATTGATATTTAAAATGTACACTTTTTAAAAGTTATTATTTTCAAATACAAAATTGAATTATGAAGTATAAATTAATGTTTTTTTTAGTTTTATTAAAATGTTTTTCTGGTTATACTCAAGATGGAAAGATTATAGAAAAAGAGAAACTCATTTTAAGCGATAATACGATAGCTAAAATTCATAAAGCTGACTCAACAATGATTACAGCACTTAAAAATATTGAGTTTTTTAAAATAACATATCTTTCGGATTCACTTAAAATCAAAGGATTTATAGCCAAACCAATTCAACAGGGTAATTTCCCTTGTATTATTTCTAATCGAGGAGGAAGTGGAGAATTTGGAGAGTGGAATGAAATTGGAGTAGGCTTTTTTTTAGGAAAACTAGCCAGTTGGGGATATGTTGTTGTAGCCAGTCAATATAGAGGAAATGGAGGAAGTGAAGGAAAAGAACAAGTAGGAGGAAAAGATATAAATGACGTTTTAAATCTTTTACCAATGTTAAAAGAAATAGACAACGCAGATACTTCTAGAATAGGTATAGAAGGTGCTAGTAGAGGAGGAATGATGACTTATTTAGCACTGAAAAAAACTTGTGAATTTAAAGCAGCTGTAGTTCTTGCAGGCGCTGCCAATGCTTTTGAACATCTTACCAATAGACCTGAGTTTGAAAAGCATGTATATGCTAAGTACATTCCCAATTATTATAAAAATAAAGAAGAAGAACTTAAAGCAAGGTCTGCGGTATTTTGGGCTGATAAAATGTGTAAAACTACACCACTTTTAATAATGCATGGAAGCTCAGATTGGCGTGTTAAAGCTTCAGAATCACTTGAACTAGTTCAAGAACTCTATAAACATAAACATCCAGTACGTTATATTTTATTTGAGGGTGCAGATCATAGAATTAGTGAATTTAGAAATCAATTTTTTTCTCAAACCAAAAGTTTTTTTAACTATTATCTTAAAAATAATAATGATTTACCAAATATGGAATTACATGGACGATAAATATTTATCATTCTTAAATCTTTAATTATAACAAAATAGATACATCAATTATAAATGAAAAAATTACCTGTAACTGTATTAAGTGGTTTTCTAGGAGCTGGAAAAACCACATTATTAAATCATGTATTACACAATAAAAAAGGTTTAAAAGTAGCTGTAATTGTCAATGATATGAGCGAGGTTAATATTGATGCTCAGTTTATTGAAAATGAAAATACACTTTCTAGAACCGAAGAGAAATTAGTAGAAATGTCTAACGGATGTATTTGCTGTACACTTCGTGAAGACTTAATGATAGAAGTAGAAAAGTTGGCCTCTCAAAACAAATTCGATTATTTATTAATTGAAAGTACAGGTATAAGTGAACCAATTCCGGTAGCGCAAACTTTTACTTTTGAAAGTGAAGATGGTAAAATAGATTTAAGTCGTTTTAGTTATGTAGATACTATGGTAACTGTAGTTGATGCGTTTAATTTTATAAATGATTTTTCTAGTTCTGATTATTTAGAGACCAGAGAATTAACAAATATAGAAGGAGATAATAGAACAATTGTAAATTTATTAACAGATCAAGTTGAATTTGCAAATGTTATTATTATTAATAAAATTGATTTGGTTTCAGAAGATAAAGTAGAGGGACTTCGTGCTATTATTCAAAAACTAAATCCTGAAGCTAGTATTATTACTACAGAAAAATCTAAAGTTGTATTGGAAAGTGTTTTAAATACAGGTTTATTTGATTATGAAAAAGCGGAAGCTTCTGCAGGATGGATTAAAGAATTAGAGAATGAACATGTTCCTGAAACTGAAGAATATGGAATAAGTTCTTTTGTTTTCAGAAGAAAAAAACCATTTCACCCAGATCGTTTTTTAACTTATTTAAATCAAAGTTTTCCTCAGAATATTATCAGGAGTAAAGGATTGTTTTGGTTAGCGTCAAGATCTGGACAAGCAATATCTTGGAGTTCAGCTGGTGGATCTTGTAAAGCAGATCCTGCAGGTGTTTGGTGGGCTTCTATGCCTTTTCAAGAACGTATAAACTATGCTTCTTTTAACGAAAATAAAGATCATATTGAATCGGATTGGGATATTGCTTTTGGTGATAGAAAAATAGAATTGGTTTTTATAGGTCAGCATCTTGATAAAAAAGGCATGATAACTGAATTAGATAAATGTTTACTTACAGATGAAGAAATTAAAGTGTGGAAAGAAAAAGTATTTCCTGAAACAGATCAATGGCCATTAGCTATATAAATATAAGGTTGGTTACTATAATTTTTATATGATACAAACAGAGAATCTTACATTTCAATATAAAAAAAGTGAACAAGTTTTTAATTTTCCTGATATCTCTATAGATAAAAAAGAGAACCTACTCGTTTTAGGTAAATCAGGTATTGGTAAAACTACTTTTTTACACCTTTTAGCGGGTTTGTTAAAACCTGTGAATGGAAAAGTACTAATTAATAAAGTAAATTTAAATGCTCTAAAAATAAATAAATTAGATGCATTCAGAGGTGAAAACATAGGATTTGTATTTCAGAAAAAACATGCTATTCAATCTTTAAACGTATTAGAAAATTTAGAAGCCCGTCTTTTTTTTAGTAAAAAATCAATCAATAAAATTGCTATAGAAGATTTGCTAGAACAATTAGATTTACTTGAGTTAAAGAAAAGTAAAATTAGCGACCTTAGCGAAGGTCAATTACAACGTTTAGGAATTGCATTATCTGTAATACATAATCCGCAAGTTATTTTAGCGGATGAACCAACATCTAGTTTAGATGATGAAAATTGTAAAATAGTTATAGAATTACTTAAAAACCAGGCAGCAATAACCAATGCTAATTTGATTGTTATTACACATGATCAAAGAATAAAATCATACTTCCAAAATACAATTACATTATGAATATTTGGAGTATTAGTTTGCAAAATATAAGATCAAAACCATTATATACCTTCTTAAGTATCTTTACTTTATCATTGAGCATTGCATTACTTTTAGGAGTACAACAATTAAAAACATCTTTTAAAAATCAAATAGAAAATAATTTAGGTAAAATAGATGTTGTTGTTGGAGCAAAAGGGAGTCCGTTACAGTTAGTTTTAGCTTCTGTATTACATATTGATAATCCAACAGGAAACATTTCTTATAATGAAGCAAAAAAAATAAGTAAAAATCCTATGATTAAATCTGCTGTACCTATTTCTTATGGTGATAATTACAAAGGTTTTAGAATTGTAGGTACAACAAAAGATTTTACTACGCTTTACAATGCTGAATTAGAAAGCGGTTATCGTAATGAAAAGTCTATGGAAGTAATTTTGGGTAACACTGTAGCCCAAGAATTGAATCTTAATCTTGGCGATACATTTTTAAGCGCTCATGGTTTAGTTGAAAATACAATCGCTTTACATGCTGATAAATTAACAGTAGTAGGTATTTTAAAACCCACACAAAAAGTTATTGATCGTCTAATAATTACTAATTTAGAAAGTATTTGGGAGGTACATCATCATGATGAAGAAAGCCATGAAGAGCACAACCATGAAAATCATGATCAAGAAAAAGAAATAACATCTTTATTAATAAATTTTAAAAGTCCGAGAGCACTATTAACTTTTCCTAGAAAAATTAATAAAAAAACCAGCTTACAAGCCATACTACCAATTTATGAACTAAATAAATTATATGAATATACGAGCATTGGTTTTAAAACAATCTCTTGGATAGCGTATTTAATTCTTATAATTTCTTGTGTTGCTATTTTTATGAGCTTGTATAAAATGGTAAAAGAACGTTCTTTTGATTTGGCAATTTTACGAACTTATGGAGCAACAAATTTTCAATTAATAAAAACAGTAATATATGAAGGATTAACAATAATTCTTTTTGCTTTTTTATTAGGCATTTTATTAATAAAAATTGGATTTTATATTCTCTTTAATTATATGCAAACTAGTGCCCGAATAAATATACTTCAAGAACTATCTTTTGAGCACATATTACAAATAGGATTATTAATTTTTACAATGGTTATACTATCAATTACAATGGCTATATACCCAATACTAAAAATGAATATATCAACAATTTTAAGTAATGAAAAATAAATTTCTAAACTTAATTATATTATTAACTTGTTTTTTGTGCTTTAGCCAACAAGAAATAACTTGGCAAGATTTGTCTAAAATTAAATTTAAAGAAAAATACTTTCCTGAATATGATGATTATTTCATGTATCCTGAATTTTTACCACCTGTAAAAGCTTTGGAAGGAAAACAAGTAACTATTAAAGGTTATTTTTTAAATATTGGTGGAACTGAAGAAAAAATATACATTTTATCCAAAGGGCCAATGGCTTCTTGTTATTTTTGCGGTCAAGGTGGACCTGAAACAACAATTGAGCTTCAATTTACAAATAGGCCTAATTTTAAAACAGATGCTATCTTAACGATGACAGGTATACTAAAATTAAACAGAGATGATGTAGAACATTTTAATTATATTCTTGTAGATTGTAAAGGAATTTTAGCTCAATAAGAAACATACTAAATACCGAATAATAATACTTAATAATCATATGAAATTATCACATTTCCTTTGTTTTCTAGTGCTGTTTAGTTCTTGTAAACAAGCAGATAGAAGCCTTACTAAAATAACAGCAAAAAATATTGCTATTGACAGTACTATAATTCCATCTAAAGAAATAGAAGATATTATAACACCTTACAGAACGAAACTTAAAGGTGATATGCAAGAAGCTTTAACATATACATCAATAAATCTAACCAAAAAAAATACGAATCAACAAAGCTCTTTAGGAAATTTATTAGCAGATATGTGTTATGAAATGGCAAATCCAGTTTTTATAGAAAAAACGAGTACTTCAATTGATTTTTCTATGTTTAATTATGGTGGAATTCGAGCAACAATTCCAGCAGGGAAAGTAACAAAAGAAGATGCTTTTAAATTAATGCCTTTTGAAAATGAATTTGTAGTTGTTAATTTAAAGGGTGATAAGATAATAGCATTAATTAATTATTTTATTCAAAATAAAACAGCACATCCTTTATCTAAAAATATAGAATTAAGTATTGATGGTAATGATTACATTTTGAAAATTAATGGTAAAATATTCGATAAAAACAAGACGTATTCTGTACTAACAACAGACTATTTACAAGGAGGAGGAGATAAAATGAATTTCTTTAAAGATCCAGTAAAACTAACAAAGCTAGATTATAAAATGAGAGATGCAATTATCCATTACTTTAAAAAAGTAGATACTTTAAGAACAACTATAGACAACCGTGTAAATATTAAATAATGAAAAGGAGAGACTTTATTAAACGTACAGGAGCTGCATCAGCATTAACAATAGTTGGAGGTTTAACAATGCCTTCATTTGTTGGTAAACAGCAAAAGCATATTACTATTTTACATACCAATGACACACATAGTCATATAGATCCTTTTAAAGCAAATCATAACAGATATCCTAACAGAGGAGGAGTATCTAGGAGAGCTTCATTGATAGCACAAGTACGAAAAGAAAATAAAAACACATTGCTTTTAGATGCTGGAGATATTTTTCAAGGAACACCTTATTTTAATTATTTTGAAGGTGCACTTGAATTTAAACTCATGAGCACATTAAAATATGATGTAGCAACTATTGGTAATCATGATTTTGACAACTCCATAGAAGGGTTATTCAAACAATTACCAAATGCAAAGTTTGATTTTGTTTCTGCTAATTATGATTTTAAAAACACTGTTTTAGATACACATATTAAGCCTTATAAAATTATAGTTAAAGATGGTATTAAAATTGGAATATTTGGTTTAGGTATTGAGTTAGAAGGATTAGTTGGCAAAAAAATGTACAAAGAAACTGGTTATTTAAATCCTGTAGAAATAACTCAGGATATAACAAATGAGTTAAAAAATAAAGAAAAATGCGATTTGATTATTTGTTTATCTCATTTAGGATATTATTATAAAAATAATCCTGATAAAATATCGGATTTAAATCTAGCTAAAATCACTAAAAATATAGATTTAATCATTGGTGGACATACTCATACTTTTTTACCAAAACCAACTATTGTAAAAAATATAGATGATAAAAATATGCTTGTAAATCAAGTAGGTGCTTATGGAATAAATTTAGGTAGAATTGATTTTTATTTTGATGAACAAAACAATAAAACATCAACAGGAACAACTATTTTGGTGTAATTTAATTGGAAATAGGTAAGTGTTATTATAATAAAGTCTTCCATTTGAATTTGTTTGTTTTGTTTAATCTTGAGCATATTTTTAGAAAAGCAAAAGCAGTGATCAATGCATCTCCACTTGCTGTGTGTCTATCTGTTTTAGTAATAATTAATTCTTCACATAATTCATCTAAAGAATAATTTTTAAGATTATCTTGATAAATAATATGTTGCGATTTTTTATACAATGCACCAGTATCTATATATTTATTTTTTAATTTACTTAAGCCATTTCTTAACAACATTTGATTTACCATTGCAAAATCAAAAGAAGCGTGATGTGCTATTAAAATATCATTTTTAATATAAGCTATAAACTCTTTTATAGCTTCAAGTTCAGTAACTTTTGGCAACGTATTATTCTTCATAATACCATGAATTTTAACAGTTTCTGCTTTAAATATATCTTGCGAAATATAAATTTCAAAATTATCTACAATATGAATACTTTTATTATGGAGTGAAACAGCACCAATAGAAAGTACTCTATCATTATGTTGATCAAAACCAGTTGTTTCGGTATCAAAAGCAATAAAACGAGTATTTAAAATAGTGTCTTTTGTTTCATCAGTAAAAGAATCTAAATATTCTTGCCAAAAAGCAGGATAATTTTTCTTTTGTTTTCGAAACCAATTAAAATTCATTTAAATAGTATTTTTTAAATCAAAACGTAAAATTAAACTTTCCTGAATATCATTAATAGGCTTAAAACAACGTTTTAGTTTTAATTTTTCTTCTTTTGTTAATGTAGTTAATTCAATAAATTTCCCTGAATTATTATTTTGTAAGCCTTGTTTTGTTTTAAATTTTAATAAGGCTTTAAAAGCATAAGAACACGAGTTAAATAATTCTTTATTATTAGGTTCTAATTGCGCTAGTTTTTCAAAACGTTCAGCAGTATTATTTACATCTTTTACTTCTTTACTTAAAGTTAACACCCTTGCGGCATCAATTAAAGGCATTAAAGCTTTACTTTTTATATTAAACAAGTCTTTTTTATCTCCGTTTTTTTCTACTAAAAACTGTTTAAAAAAACCAAAGGGAGGCGGATTTTTTAATGCATCTTTTCCTAAAAATTTAAAAAACATACTGGAGTTTTTTAAAGCACTATAAATGGTATCTGTTAAGGTATCCACTAATTTTTTTTCACCATAAATATGGGCATAATCAAAAAATATACACGATAATAAAATACTCTCTTTATTCGGATTAAAAATCCAATATTGAAATTGTTCTTGCCATTCGCTAATAGATTTACACCACGATTTATTTCGTGCCATCATATCAGCTTCACAATATTCAAAACCAACGCTATTAAGTGATTTTGTAACTAGTTTGGCTAATGCTAAAAAATAATCTTGTGTTTTATTGTAATTTTCTTCATCAACATCCTCAAAAATTAATGCATTGTCTTGATCTGTAAATAAAAGTTGTTCTTTTCTTCCTTGGCTACCAATAGATATCCAAGAAAATTTTACAGGCGGCGGCATGTTCATGTTATTTATAGCCAGCTCAATAGCTCTAACAGTTACGGCATCATTTATTTTTGAAATAATTTTTACGATATGAGAAATCGGAATATTTTGATTTAAATAACTTTTTAATAACGTATTAGCTTTCAATCTTATCTTTCTTAAATCACTATTTTGTTTGGCTCTTTTAATTTCTTTTAAAATTATAGAAGGACTATTACCTAAAGTAACCAAAATATCATGATGCGTTAAAACACCAATCAACATTGTATTAGGTGTTCCATCTTTTGTAATACACAAATGACCAATATTATGATGTATCATTACTAGTTGTGCATTGGCTACTGTAATGTCTTTTTTTTCTGTAATAATTGGTGAAGACATTATATTGGAAACTAGTGTAGTTATTGGATATTTACCCGTAGCTATATTGTTTTTTATATCGCTATTGGTAATAATTCCAACTGGACATTTATCAGAATTAACAACAATAATACAGCCAATTTTATAATCGCACATTTTTAAAGCAGCTTCTTGTAACGTTGTATTTTCGTTACAAGTAATTGGTGTTTTAGTATAATTTGAAGTTTGAAAATTTGCAATATCCTGTGATTTCCCAGGAAGATAATCAACAAATATTTCTTGGCTTACTTTTTCGGTATAAGAATCATAGGTATTACTAGCAAAAGCTGTTATTAAATATTTATAAACCTTAACATTATTGTTGGTAACAGCTTCAAAAACTTCAATAGGTATTCCATACACTATAGATTCTTCATTAGCTGTTGCAGTAAGTTTGTAATTTTCTTGATTAATTAATGGTCTAATTCCAAAAATATCTCCAGCGTCACTTACACCAACAATATTTTTTTCCTTGTCATTTGACACATGATCTAAACTTAAAGCTCCTTCTCTAATCAAATAAAAATAAGGATGAAATGTATCGTTTTGTTTAAATAAAGTATCTCCTTTTTCTAAATACAGAATAGTTACTTTACAAGAGATTTTTATTAAACTATCATCGTCCAACAGATTAAACGGAGGATAACGCTTTAAAAAATCAGAAACACGTTCTGCAATAGAGTTTTTCATTTAGTTTATTTTAAAAACTGAAGTTATTTTAAGATACACATCTTAACTTATAAGGTATTTAGTAAAAGTAATCATTTCTTTAAAATATGCTACAATAGAAATATGTGTTTTCAAATTGAAACAATCATGATCACTAACATATATTTTAAATTATATTTGTAAAAACTTCTTAAAAGTATTTTTTGGATTCATTAACTCAAATTGTTCTTGGTGCCGCAGTTGGTAATGCTGTTTTAGGTAAAAAAATAGGGAATAAAGCCTTGCTTTATGGAGCTATTGCAGGAACAATACCAGATTTAGATGTTATTTTTGGTAAGTTTACAGATACAATTACTGCTATTGAATGGCATCGAGGATTTAGCCATTCGATATTATTTTGTTTTTTAATGAGTCCCATTTTTGGCTGGCTGGTAAACAAATTAGAAAAGAAGTTGAATTTAGGTTGGCAATCTTGGGCTAAACTATTTTTTTGGGGATTGTTTACACATCCATTGTTAGATGCTTTTACAACTTGGGGAACTCAATTATTTTGGCCTTTTGATTTTAACGTAGCGTTTAACACTATTTTTGTTATTGATCCGCTATACACAGTTCCTTTTTTAGTATTTACAATACTATCTATGTGTTATGGGCGTAATTCAAAAAAAAGACGAAGATTTAATAATTTAGGGCTCATAATATCTTCTGCTTATCTAGTATGTACAGTAGTTATAAAGTGTATTGTTACGCATAAATTTGAAGCTGCTTTAAAAGATCAAAACAATACTTATTCTCAAATAAGTACACGTCCGTCACCCATGAACATCATACTTTGGAATGCTAATATTGAAACAAAAAATAGTTATTTAATCAGTGATTATTCCTTTTTTGATACCAAACCAATAACATTTGTAAAACATCTTAAAAACCGTAAGGTTTCAACTGAAATAATAAAATATCCAAATGTACAGCGTTTAATTAATATTAGTGAAGGTTGGTATATTTTAGAGCAAAAAAACAATGCTTGGTATTTTAATGATTTAAGGTTTGGATTGCTGCCTAAAAAAAATAACGAATCGGTTTTTGTATTTTCTTATATACTTAAAGAAGTAGAAGGAAAAATAAAAGCTACTGAAGTACCTAAGAGCAAACGTGATGCTGCATTTTTACTTTCTAATTTATGGCAAAGAATTAAAGGGAAGTAAAGTAACGAATCATAGGGTGATAGCCATTTATTAAAGTAATAACAAATCATTTTTTTTTAACCTGAACTTGTTTTTGGTACTCATCTTTATAAACTCCTCTAAACACAAAATACGATTCTGAAACAAGCTATGAATTGCAATAATTATTTATATAAAATACATATGCATTAAATTTTAATTCTATTTTTAAAAACTCTAATTTGTATTCTTTAGATTAAAGCTTCATTTAACTTCATAATGTGAAAACATACAAAAAAATAACCATGATAAAAAATAAAGAATCACAAGAATATTGGTCTAATAGATACAAAGAAGAGAGAACTGGTTGGGATATTGGATATCCATCAGAACCATTAAAAAAATATATAGACCAGCTTATTAATAAAAATATTTCTATTTTAATTCCTGGAGCTGGTAATGCCTATGAAGCTGTTTATTTATTTGAACAAGGATTTAAACATATTTTTATTATGGATATTTCTAAAATCCCATTAGATAATTTTCATAAAAAATATCCTAATTTTCCAAAAGAAAATTTGTTACATGAAGATTTTTTTGAACATAAAGGAAGCTATGATTTAATATTAGAACAAACCTTTTTTTGCTCATTTCCACCTAATGAAGATAACAGAAATGAGTACGCAAAAAAAATGAAATCATTATTAAAATCAAATGGAAAACTGGTTGGTTTGTGGTTTGATGTTCCGCTTACTGGAGATATGGAAAAACGCCCTTTTGGAGGTAATAAAAAATTGTACACAACTATTTTTACTCCTTATTTTAATTCTATTTCTTTTGAAAAATCATACAATTCTATTGCTGATAGAAAAGGTAAAGAATTATTTGGGATACTTAGTAATAAAATCTAAAGATAGACGACTATACTTTGTATAAAGCAATTATATAATGGAAGAAATTTTTTCAAAAGGAGAGTTATATGTTCAAGAATTAGCTGGTGAAGCTGAAATAGCTCAAACAAGAACACATATGGCTCAAAATAATCGATTGGATAATTTTTCTGCTAGATTTATACAAAGTCAACTACTTTTTAATATTACTAGCATAAATGAAAATGATCAAGTATGGATTTCTTTTTTAATAGGAAAACCTAATTTAATAGAAATTATAGATGCTTTTACTATAAGAATTAATAAAACATTAATAATAAGTCCATTAGAAGATGTGTTTTTTGAAAACATTAAAGTAAACAAACAAGTAGGTTTATTATTTATAGATTGGGAAACTAGCAGACGTTTTCGCTTAAATGGCAAAATAGTAGAAGATGAGAATTATTTAACAATTAATATTCAAGAAATTTATGGTATTTGCCCAAAATATATTCAAAAAAGAAGTTTTCAATACACTAATAAGATAGTTAAAGTTTTTAATTTAAAAAAAGGAACTGAAATAACAAATAATCAAAAATTACTAATAGAAAAAGCAAATACTTTTTTTTTAGGAACTAGAGGTTTAAGTAATAAAGCAGACGCTTCTCATAAAGGAGGAAAAGCTGGTTTTGTTAAATTTATAAATAATAATACTCTAAAAATTCCAGATTATTCAGGAAACAGTATGTTTAATTCATTAGGAAACATATATGAAAATCCAAATTCTGGTTTAGTGTTTTTTGATTACGAGTCTAATAAAATGTTACAGTTAACAGGAAAAGGAGAAATAATGTTTCATCAGAAAAATAAATTAGATTTAAAAGAAAGTGGAAATACTGGAAGATTTTGGTTATTTAAAATAGAACATTGGATTTTAACTGAAAATCCTAATCAAGTTCATTGGAGCTTTATTAATTATTCTCCTTTTAATCCTTAATTATTTAAATTCAGTAATTTTAATATTTCGCCATTTAATTTTAGCTTTTTCATCTCTAATTTGTAAAGCTATATTTCCAGTTGTTTTATTTAAAACGGTATCAAAAATACTTACCATTTTAACACCATTTAACCAGGTTGTAAGTCTATTTTTCTTTAATAGTATTTTCATTTTATTCCATCTTTTCATCTTAAGAATACTATCTTTTAAAGGATCAGGTTTGGCTAACCAACCATTATTGGACTTATGTATTCCTGCTGTTTTATGGCCAGGAGGTCCAATTTCTACTTGCCAACCTTTTATTGTATTGTTTTTAAAATTTGAATGTAAAAAAACACCACTATTACCCATAGTCTCGTGTTTAAACTCTAAATTTAATTCAAAGTTTTTATATTGCTTATTTGTTATTAAATAGCCAAAGTTTTTTTTCGATACAGTTTCGCAGATCAATAATTTCTCTTTAACATACCATTTCTCATTACCGTAAATAGTCCAACCATTTAAATTTTCTCCATTAAATAAAACTTCATTTTTAGTACTTGTATTAACTGCCTTTTTACATGAAATTATAAAAATTAATATTCCAAATATTAAATACTTATTAATCATTTATTTGTATGTTTTTTTATAAAATAATTCGCTAATGTTTATTTTTTCTTCCGTTAAAAACAGAATCAAATGTAACTTTATATTTTTTTGTTTTTTTTGTAAGTTTTTAAATATATGGAGACAAACTATTGATATAATTAAAAAACATTTTATTTTGAATTTAAAATTAAAAAAAACGATTACAAGTACATTAATAGCATTTACATTGGTATTGTCTATAAATGCACAAAAAACAGATGCTAAATCAGCAGAATTATTAGATGCTATGGAAGCTGTTAATGGTGGTTATAATGCTTTATCTGCCAAAAAAGACGTACAATTTAATTATGTTTATGACAACTTTGATAAAGGTAAAGATGTTTCTACGGAGCGTTTTATTTTTGATGGAGAGCATTCTTGGGCTTCATATAAACAACATGATATTAATGTTTTACCTGGTAAAGAAGGTGTAGTTATACAAACTCTTGTAGATAATAAGCCAACATTAACTTTAAATGGAACAGAAATTACAGATGCTAAAGCAATTGGCGGAACTGTATTTTTACGTAAAGTAAACACGTATTGGTTTGCAATGATGTATAAACTAAAAAATCCAGGGACAAATTATAAATATTTAGGAACTGAAAAAGTAGGTGATATTACATATGATAAAGTAAGTTTAACTTATGATGGAGGTGTTACTAAAAAAGAACAAAATGATGAATATATTTTATATTTTAATCCAGAAACACATTTAGTTGACCAATTTTTCTTTTCGTTACCAGCTTGGAAAATCAATAAACCAATTTTAAAAATGACGATTAAATATGAAGTTATTGAAGGTATTTACGTTTCAACGGTAAGAAAAGGTTTTATGCCTAATAAAAAAGGTGGTTTTTCTCCTATAGGTGTATTTACCTTTAGTGATGTAAAGTTTAATAACGGATTTAAAAAAGAAGGTTTTTTAAAAAACTAAAAACTTATTAATTATCTTATAAAAAGCCATCATTTAATGATGGCTTTTTACTTTTATAAAGTTCTTCAATGCAAGCATACGAGGTGTTTTAAAGAGTGAATACTTTTTTCACTTTTCAATGCAAATATTGGGTAATTAAACTCTTGATTATTGATTTTCGATTAAAAAAAATCAATAAAACAAACAAATATAAACACTTGTTTTGTAGTGTTTTAATCATTGTTTAATTACATAAAAATTTCTTTTTTTTAAATAGTTTTGTAACACCTTAGTTTTTTCATTGTCCAAGTAATAACGAAAACAATAAAACAATGTTTAATTTATTTAATAAAAAAAAAAAAATGGGAAAATTAGAAGGTAAAGTAGCGGTAATTACAGGAGGTACCAGTGGTATTGGTTTAGCATCAGCTCAAGAATTTGTAAATAATGGAGCAAAAGTTGTTCTTTTTGGTAGAGGTCAAGAAGCATTAGATGCGGCAATTAAACAATTAGGAAATAATAGTTATGGCGTAAAAGGAGATATTACAAATCAAGCAGATTTGGATAGATTATTTTCTGAAACAAAATCTAAGTTTGGAGGAATTGATACTTTATTTATCAATGTAGGAAAAGGTAAATTAGCACCTGTAGCAGATACAGACGAAGCTTTTTTTGATGACATGATGGATGTTAACTTTAAAGGTTCTTATTTTACACTACAAAAGAGCATTAAAAATTTAAACAATAATGCCTCTGTAATAATTACTACATCTTGGTTAAATGAAATAGGATTTGCAGGAAGTAGCTTATTAAGTGCAAGTAAAGCTGCTTTAAGATCATTAGTTCGTGTAGCATCAGCAGAATTAGCTCCACAAGGAATTCGTGTAAATGCCGTAAGTCCTGGACCAATTGGCACTCCTTTTTGGGGAAAAATTGGTTTACCTGAAGATGTCCTTTCTGGAGCAGCAGAAGCTATTACAGCTCAAACAGCATTAAAACGTTTTGGAAATCCAGAAGAAGTAGCAAAAGCAGTATTGTTTTTAGCTTCTGATGAATCTTCTTATATTATTGGTGAAGAAATTCCTGTACATGGAGGAATTAATGCTATTTAATATTTCATTTAAAAAACCTCATTTCTGTATATTTGGATATGAGGTTTTTATAAAACAATTATAATGGATAAACTTTACGCTAATAATTATACAGATTTTGAAGATACCAAATTAGTTAACCTATCTATTGATGGTGATAAAAAAGCACTTCAAACACTTATTATACGTCATCAGCTTTTTGTATACAACGTTGCTTTAAAAATGATGGGTAATATACAAGATGCAGAAGATTTAACACAAGAGGTGTTTATAAAAATTATTACAGCATTATCTAAATTTAAAGGAGATAGTAAGTTTACCACTTGGTTATATAGAATAACTGTAAATCATTTTATAAATAGTAAAAAGCAAAGCTCTAAATTAAGATTTGTGAGTTTTGATAATTATTTTAATGCTATAGATGCTGTAGCTAGTTCTGATTTAAACGAACAAGAAGAAGAAGAGCTCAAAGATACTATAGAAGAAATCAGAATTAATTGTACTACAGGTATGCTTCTTTGTTTGTCTAAAGATCAAAGAATGATTTATATTCTAGGAGAAATGTTTGAGGTAGGACATACTACAGGTGGTGAGATTTTAGGAATTACACCGGGTAATTTTAGAGTTAAATTAATGAGAGCTCGCAAAGAATTATACAATTGGATGAATAAAAGGTGTGGTTTAGTTAATATTAATAACCCTTGTAAATGTTCTAAAAAAACAAGAGGCTACATAAATGAAGGTAAAGTAGATCCAGATAATTTAAATTTTAATAATAGGTATAAATCAAAAATTGGAGAATTATCTAAAAGTAAAGCCGTTTTATTTACAAATACTGTAGAAGAATTAAATAAAAAAGTTTTTCAAGATCACCCTGCACAAATTCCTGTACAAACCTCAAAAATAATTAATGATATTTTAAATAATGATTTAATAAAATCTATTTTAGATTTATAAAAGATTAAATTATATACAATATTCATTAAAACTTAATGCATATACGTTTTTATATAATAATTGTGAAATTATCATCATTCTCAACTTTTAACTTGTTTCATAATTATAATAAACTTTTAGTCATGTGTTTAAGTAAGCTTAAATAATAAAAACATGACTTACTACGGATATTTAGAAGATTTATTATTTACAAGAAACTAATTATTTTTTTAATAAACATTAAATTAATTACAACAATTATAGTTTTAAGCAGTGTTTTTTTTAGTACTTGGGCATTTAAAAAAAACACGTATTTTGAAAAAGAAATTATAAATCAAGATAAAGAAAACATTCTAAAAGATAGTCTTTTTAAAGCCTATTGGTATGCAGGAAAAGCTGAGATAAAAACATATACTTTAACACAAGCTCGTTATGGATAATTACACCAAGGAATAGCAACAGTTATTTTTGTTACAGAACCTTTTTTAAAAGAAAAAGGAGTAAAACCAAATAGTCATACAGATAGTCAGATTCCTGTATTAAAAATGAACTTACTCAAAAAATTTGGTACAGGAATATATCCGTATTCTATGATGCTTTCTACATTTACATCACTTAAAGAACAACAAGGTGTAATAAAAGCATCGTTATCTGGACAAGAATGGTGTGGACAAATTTTTTCTCAAATGAATCAAAGAAAAAAACGTACAATGTGGTTTCATATTCTTATTTTGAACAAGAAGGAGATACTCAATTTACTTTACCTACTATTTTACTGAAGATGAAATTTGGTCGCGAATTCGTATAGATTATAAAAAATTACCTTTAGGAGAAATAACCGTTATTTCAGGCTTATACTATACACGATTAGAACAACACAAATTTGAACCAGAAAAGCTTTTGCAACCCTAAGAACAACTAATATTCATCATAAATAACGATGAATTTATGTCTGAAATTAGTATTAAAACAATAAGAATAGATGTTTCTTTAAAAAAATTAGATTTTTGTATCGGTCAACTAGATTCTGAGCGAAATATAGAGTTATCCAAACCTTCGAGTTGCCTTAATAATTTATCTCGATACAATATTCTACAGAAAATCACTCGAAATGATAATTTAAAAGATTAAAACCTTACGTCGAACTTACGTTAATAACTTTAGTTTATAGTTTTAATATTAGATAGTTGAAGATAATAAAAGAGTTATACAGATTATTTTATATTCTGCAAGTTGTTCAAGATATAGAAAAGGAAGAAGTTACTGAAGTACAGAAAAAAATTAGAAGAGTTAACTATGCAACATGGAGTAGCTAGTATTTATAAAACTTGCGACACGATTGAAGGTTTATAGATTAGTTTAAATGAGTTGATTTTAGATGATCATAATTTTAAAGATTACGAAGTAATCTACTTAGTGATTACAGGGGAAGCAAATAGTATTTGTTTAAAAAATTCTTTAACCAGTTTAATGAAGACGATAATATACTTGATATTGTAGATGAATTACATCAAAAATATTATAAGATTTGTAAACTTCTTGATTTTAGATTGTATTATTAAACCCCAACCTTATAAATAATATTTACTCTTTATTAATTATTTAAAATTAATAACATCAGCATAATGCATAAAATGGTTTTCCAAATTTCGTAAGGTAGCATTCATTTTTTCTGAATAAATAATATATTGACATTTATGAATACTCTGAGTAATAGCTAAAAGATCTGCATTAGCAGCGTTTTTAGATAAAAATTCAGCATCATCAATGCTAAATATTTTTAGCTGTGTAGTATTTACACCTTCTAACAACAATAATTTATTCATGGTTTTAGGTGTAGTAATTAAAATATCTACTCCTTCAAATATTTCTGATTTTAGTAAATCTATGTGTTCTCTTTCATCACAAACATAAACACGTAGTGGTGTACTTTTTGTGAATTTAAAAAAAGCATCATATAATTCTAATGCTTTTTCATTATTTTCTACTAAAACAACAGCTCTTGGGGCCGTACCTACTTCTTTACATTTTAATTTTTGCATTGTTGTAAGAATCAATGCAGTAGTTTTTCCACTGTTTTTAGATGAATTACAAAATAAATTTTTTCCACTTTTTATTAGAGGAATACTTTTAATTTGAAATGGAGTAGGAGTATTAAATTCTAATTCTACTAACTTCTCTTTTATAATAGCATCTAATTTTTTAAAAGGTGTAATCACTTAAACAATGTATTTAATTATTAATTCTAGAGTATTCTTTAGTTTAAAACGATACAAATTTAAGTATAAATCTTATATAGTCTGTTCTAAAATATTTTATTGTTTTTATGTTGAGAAAAAGGATGTAATATTGACTTTACGTTGTTTCAAATCTAGGATAAGAGCGAAGTCGTAAACTCCTAGATATATATATGGAATTGGAATTTATTATAAATAATTCTCAAATTTCATTTGTCCTAATTTTAGTACCATTGTTATCTTATCAGAATAATTTAAAATATTAGATTAAATAATTGAATATTAAAATATTGTGTAGATTATATTTTTATATAAAATTATTGAAAAGAAAAAAGAGTTATATTATTTTTGTTTTTATACACTTCATATAAATCATAACTATAATGAAATTTAAAGTTTTAAAAAAAAGAAAATTATTGTTCTGGTTTATTGCTATTATAATAATTTTACCTCTATTATTTCTTAGTGCTACAATAGTATACATCAAAGTAAAACAAAATGATATTATTAAAGATAATATTAACACTCTTAACCAAGAACATAAAGGCTTTGTTGCTATAGGTGATACTCATTTATCACTCTTTAGTAATTTTCCGAATATATCCTTTAAAGCAGATGATCTAAAGATTTATGAAACTAAGAAAGATGACTCACCAGTTATTATGGATGTTAAAGATATCTATGTAGGGTTTAACTTGTGGGATATTTTAAAAGGAAATTATAATCTTAAATCGTTAATTATTGAAGACGGTTTTTTTGATATTGTAATACATAAAGATAAAAGCATAAACCTTTTAAATGCTTTAAAACCTTTTGATGAAGAAACAGAAGCTTCAGAGCCTATGGATTTTAAACTAGATAAAATTAAATTACACAATCTAGATATTCACAAAAAAGATGAAAGCAAAAACACAGACTTAGAAACATTTATTAATGAGGCAAAGGGTGGTTTCAATATTGATAATGAAGTTATTTCAGGGCATATTGATACTAAGTTTGAAATGAATTTGATAAAAAATGGAGATACAACATATATAAAACACAAGCATTTTGAACTCAATACAGATATTAATTTTAATAAAGATATTGGTTTACTTACCATAGAACCATCTAATGTTACTATGGAGCATGGTGATTTTGAATTAGAAGGAACCATAGATACAAAAAATGATATAGACCTTGACCTTAAAATAAAAGGCACGAAGTCAAATTTTGATATGCTTATAGCCTTTCTTCCAGAAGATATATCACCTGTTTTAGAGGGGTATAAAAATGCAGGAAAAATTTATTTTAACGCAATTATTCAAGGACCTACGATTAATCAGCAACCTTTTTTTGATGTAAATTTTGGAGCAAGTGACGCATTTTTAGAAAATACTGATAAAGGTAAACGACTTAATAACATGGGTTTTAAGGGGAGTTTTACTAATGGTAAGGAACATAATTCTCGTACTACAAAATTAGAGATAAAAGATATGACGGCTAAACTAGAAAAAGGAAAGTTTCGCGGAAATGTGGTTATAAATAATTTTGATGTACCTGAAATAGATATGCAATTAAATGCATATTTTAATCTTAATTTTATGGTTGATTTCTTGAATTTAGATGATGTAGATATTACATCAGGAAATATATCATTAAAAATGAACTTTCATGATATTATTGATATTTATAATCCAGAACAAGCATTAAATAAATTGAATCAAGCTTATTTTAGTGAGTTAAAAATTGATAGTCTAAGTTTATCTTCTAAAGATCTTCCAGCACCATTAAAAAAACTGAATGCGCATGTAGTAATGAATGGGGAAAAAGCCACAATTAACCAATTTGATATGGTTTTGGGTACGTCTGATATTTCAATAACTGGATTTTTATCAGATCTTCCAGCTATTATTCACCATGCAGCTACGCCAGTAGTTGCACATTTAGATATTAAATCAAACCAATTGGATATTGCTGAATTAACTAAGTTTTCTAATGATAGCACTAGCACAGGTATAGATGAGCAAATTAAAAGTTTAAAAGCAGGGTTTTCATTTAAAGCTTTAGCTAATGCTTTTACAGAAAGTAAATACTTACCTAAAGGAGAGTTTTTTGTAGATAGTCTTTATGCGGAATTAAAACATTATCCACATAAACTACATGATTTTGATGTTGATTTCCTAATCGGTGACGAAGATCTAAAAATTGTAGATTTTACAGGTTTTATTGATGATTCTGACTTTCATTTTAACGGATTGGTGCACAATTATGGCTTTTGGATGCAAGAAGAACTGAATGGCGATGTAGATTTGGATATTAGTTTAACATCTGATTTATTGCGTTTGGAAGATATTTTCTCTTATCAAGGAGAAAATTATGTGCCAAAGGAATATAGACATGAAGAATTTGAAAAACTGTCATTGCATGTGAATTCTAGCATGCATTATAAAACATCCGCATTACAGGCTATAGATGTAGATTTGGATAAGCTAAATACTAAAATGCATTTACACCCATTGCGATTTGAACATTTTACAGGTGATTTTCATTATGAAGATGACCATCTTGTAGTGAAAGATTTCATAGGTAAAATAGGTAGAACTTCATTTAATATGGGCTTGAACTATTATTTAGGCGATAATGAGGCCATTAAAAAAAGAGACAATTACTTTAGCTTAAAAGCAAATTATATTGATTATGACCAACTATTTCCACCTAACGAAACAGTAAAGAAAGCAACAATAACCTTAAAATCAAAAACTGCAGATGTTGCAGCACATGCAGATGCTTTCAATCTGTATGAGTTACCATTTACAGATATGAAATTTGATGTAGATTTAGATCATTTTATTTATCAGCGTATTGATTTACAGGAAATAAAAGCAAGTTTACGTATAACACAGAATCATTACATTCATGTAGATACATTGAATATGAATGCCGCAGGAGGTAATGTTAAAATGACCGGGTATTTTAATGGTAGCGATCCAAAGCATATTTATATGAAACCCAATATAGAAGCGACTAATATTGATCTTGATAAATTCTTATTTAAATTTGAAAATTTTGGTCAAGATCATTTAGTTTCAGATAATTTAAAAGGACACGTTTCTACAACGATAAACGGAAAAATTAGAGTCTATCCTGATTTAGTGCCAGATTTAGATCAATCTGAAATTCATATGGATGTAAAAGTCTTTAATGGTAAATTACAGAATTATGAACCTATGAAGATGTTATCTGATTATATGGGGGATAAAAATCTTACAAATATCAAATTTGATACGCTTAAAAATCATCTAGATATTATAAATGGACGTATTAATATACCCAATATGACTATTGAATCTACACTTGGACATATGGAATTATCTGGATCTCAAGATTTGGATAATAATATTGAATATTACTTAAGAATTCCTTGGAAAACTGTTAAGCAGGCAGTTAAATACAAATTGTTTAGTAGTAAAAAAGATAAAGGAAATAAGTTAGAAGAAGATGAAATTATAGAAGTTGACCCTAATAAGAGAGTCAGATATTTAAATCTAAAATTATATGGAAATGTAGATGATTTTAAGGTATCCATGAAGAAAGCAAAAAAGAAGTAAAAAAATATTACTTAAAAACTAGATTCTAGTAATAATTTAGACACAATTAGTATTTATTCAACAGATAATTCTAATTTAAGAGTAACTGTTTAAATAATAATGCTTCTTTGACTGTATATTCTATTTTAGGAAAAAAATTATTTAAGACTACTTTAGAAGGTCTTGGAATTAATAATATAGAAATGCCAAAACTAACAAAAGGAGTTTATTTAGTGCATATAGAAACCACTAAAGGGATCTGTAAAAAGAAAAAAAACATTATTAAATAGTTAAAATATTGAATCTACCCGAAATAGATTTACAATTTTAAAATAGAATAATCCAGTGAATTTAAGTTCATTGGATTTTTTTGTGTTGTATTATTTTACTCTTCTTTTTTAAAAAGATAGATACTTAAATCTTTTTAATATTCATATTGACCTATTAGTGATACTAATTGACCAATTTGTGAAGATGAATAATTCATATTGATCTTTTTTTGATGTTTATTGACCTTTTAGTGAAGATTCATAATCGTAGTTTTGACTCATAAAATCTAAATATTTAAAAAACTAATTATTATTACTATTATGAAAAACACTAAAATTTTAAAATCGTTTTATAAAACGAAAATCGCAGCGCTTGCACTATCTATTTGTTTGTTTACTTCTTGTAATCAAGAGAATAAGGATGTCTTAGAGGAAGAGATAGAAGTAGCAGCAATTCCTGAATTAACATTCTCTAAATCCATCTCTTTGAAAGATGAATATGGTAATACCATTTCATTAGATGTTTCTGCTAACGTCCAAGCTAAATTAGATAGTTATTCAGCTGAAAGTTTTGAATTCAAGGCTATGACACAAGAAGATTTATTGGTTCAAGAGGAGGAAGGTGAAGAATCATTGGATGATGATCAGATTGAAGATGAAGATACAGATACAGAGTTATCTACTGGAGATCCTATCGTATTTAAAGAGACAAATGTTGAATTAAATACAAATGATGGATTTATTGCTTACCAACTAACCATGAAACCAGAAGTAAGTGATGGTCTTGAAGATAGACGAGATCGTACACCTTATTATTTTAGTTCTGAAACCCAATTTACTGCTACAGTAAGAAGTAGAAAATTGGCAAGACCTGTTTATGGATACTGGTATCGTTATGAGGGTAGTACCCCAACAAATATAGTTTATCAGCAAAAAATCACACGTTATGGATCTCATACGGCAGGTACTGGAGGACGTGGATGGAGATTAGGCGTAACTGTCAGTGCAGAATATAGAGATCACTTTACTATATCATTTTTTAATTAGTTACAGTATTTACATCAATTATGGATGGTATAGTTAAGGTAAATCATCAATTATAATTTAAAAATTTATTATAGTTGATTTTATAACAATAAATACTTTTAAACCATATTTTAGATAGGCTACAAATTTTGTAGTCTATCTTATTTAATTTATAAACTTATGATACCCAGTGATAGAATACTATTATTCAATAGTTTCAATGAGATTATGTTTTTAGATTAACTCAATATAATTTTTCTATAAAATAATTCATAAAAATAAAGTGGTGTCGTTGTGAAAAAAACGTAATAAAATGAAGTTTTTTGTGGCAATCTGCTATATAAAGTTAAGATTATTTTAGCCTTATAGGCTTCGTAATGAAGTGTTGTAATAATTTATAAGTATTTAAGTAAACTTTTTATATAGGGTTAATTTTAAAAAAAAGACAATTTTTCCTACACCTCAAATACCTTAAAAAAGTAATTTATGATTTTAACAATGAATTTTAAAAACGTACTAAAAAGAACGTTTATTTTGATGCTGTTTGTACCTGTATTGAATACAATAGCTCAGGAAATTGAATTATTGCCTTATGATCATTTACAATGGCAATTAGACAATCACGGAGATTTTGGTCCTTGCGATGTGGACATGGATTTAATTGATGCTTGGCAGATTACAACAGGTGGTAAGACTTTCTCAGGTAAAGAAATTGTAGTTGCTATTATCGACCGAGGTGTGCAGTTAACTCACGAAGATTTAGCTTCAAATATTTGGATTAATAAAGATGAAATTCCTGATAATGGTATTGATGATGACCATAATGGATATATCGACGATATCCATGGATGGAATTTTAATAACAACACTAATGATGTTAGTTTAGAAGGTTATGGACATCCACATGGTACAGCTGTTAACGGTATTATTGGTGCAGATGGTACAAATGATATTGGTATTTCTGGTGTCAATCAGTCTGTTAAGTTACTCAACTTAGTTCGAGGTAATGATACCACGTCTATTTTTGAATGTTATGAATACTTGATAGCTTTAAGAAAAAAATTCAATGAAACAGAAGGCCGGGAAGGAGCCTTGATTGTTGCAGTAAATCAATCTTGGGGCGTGGGATCCTTATTTGCTTCCGATAATCCCTATTGGTGCAATCAAATTGATGCTATGGGAGAACAAGGTATTTTATCCGTAGCAGCAGCACCCAATGAAGCTATTGATATCGATAGTTTAGGAGATCTTCCTTCTTTATGTCCTAGTGAATATCAGGTTTCTGTAACCAACTCTAATTATTTAGATGAGAAAATTATTTCAGCAGGTTATGGAGCAATATCCGTTGATCTTAGTGCACCTGGTTATAATTCTTTCACTACAGCAATTAATAATAATTATGCTTATTTTTCAGGAACATCAGCAGCAGCACCATATGTGGCAGGAGCAATAGGGATTTTGTCTGCTTTGCCTTTAGAAGAATGGGAAAACCTTATGAAAAACTCACCAAGTGAGGCAGCGTTGCTTTTACGGAATCAAATTTTAAATAACACAGATGCATTAATATCAGGTAGTGAATTGATTGCTAGTGGTGGACGCTTAAATATATACAAAGCAATGAAAGGGATGTGTATAGAATTAAATGCAATAGATTTATTAAATCAATTAGATAGAAAAGATCAGGTTTTATCACTTTACCCGAATCCAGCAATAATAGATAATGCTCTTTTGGTTTTAGAAACAAAACAGGCGGCTTGGATAACATTAGAAGTAAGTTCAGTAAATGGGGTACAAGTATTAAAACCAATTAAAAAATGGCTTAATGCGGGGATAAATTCTATTAGTCTTGACGTAAGTAAACTTAATGGAGGCTACTATTTTGTTTCAATAAAAAATAAATTTATATCAAAGACCCTAAAGTTGATAAAGTATTAAGTATGTTATATGATTTCCTTATTATGGCTTTATAATTAACTTAGATTCTAACCTAAAAAAGCTGTAGCTTGTAAAAAGGAAAATAAACGATTCATCTGAAAATTTTTAGTTATAAATAGTATTATATTATTTTTGTGTTTTATTTTTATAAATTTTGAAATTTGTTAAAGAAAAGACAGCTATTACCTGAAGAACAATTTATAAATACAGATTATTTTATATTCTGTTTAGAAGCTGTTCAAGACATAGAAGAGAACGAGGTTACAGAAACACAAGAAAAATTAGAACAGTTAACCATGAAATATGGTATAGCCAGTATTTATAAAACCTGCGATACCATTGAAGGTTTAGAAGTAAGCTTAAATACATTGGTTTTGGATGATCATAATTTTCAAAATTATGAAATAATCTACTTGGTTATAACTGGTGAAGCAAATAGTATTTGTTTAAATGACTACTACTATAGTTTACAGGAGATTGCAGAAGTTTTTGAAGGGAAATTAAATGATAAGATTTTGCATTTTTCGAATGCTAAAGTACTTGATTTAGATGAGGAAGAAGCACAATGTTTTTTAGATATTACTGGTGCAAAAGGTATATCTGGCTACGGTAATGAATTTAATGGAATTAGTAGTTTAAATCTTGATAAAGTGTTTTTTAATTTATTTAAAGAAGATAATAATATGCTAGATGTTGTAGAAGAGTTATATCAAAAACATTATAAGCTTTGTAGACTACTTGATTTTAGATTGTATTATTAACTATTTAAAATCATAATTTTTTTCAAAATAAATATATCTGTAATTTTACTTTAAATATTTGATTTGAAGGATTTCTAAGATGCTTACGACTAATGTTCATCTGTTTTGAAATTAAAAAGGTATATTTTTTTCATCTAATTAATTATTAATCTCTTACCTATTTTTAAAATACTATTTTTAGATATTGCATTAATTTCACAAATTTTAGCTAAAGAAACTCTATATTTATTAGCTATTTCTGAAAGTGTATCTCCACGTTTTATAGTATAAATTTTCCTTTTATTTTGCTTTTTTTGACTTGCAAGTGCTTCTTCATAAGAATTGTAAAAAACTAAATTACTTTGTTTTTTTGAACTATGAAAATAAGCAGTAACCCAGTATTTATTAATCCAAAGACTTTGTTCTCTTATTATATTTTCTTTTCCAAAATCAAATAGGTAATCTGGATTTATATAATTTCCTTTATAACTAACTGTAAGATGTAAATGACTCCCTCTTGCATTTCCTGTAGTTCCACCTAATCCAATAATTTGACCCTTCTTAACTGAATCATTTATTTTAACAACATATTTTGATAAATGTGCATATGCAGTTTCTAAACCATTATAATGTCTAATAACAATTGTTTTTCCATGACCAGAACTATAACTGACAAATCTTATAACTCCATCAAACATTGCCATAACATTATCTCCAGTTACTAAATCAATATCAATTCCATTATGAGGTCTGCCTTTTCTCCAACCATAACGAGATGTTATAACTTTTTTACGTGCTATAGGAGAAGCGTATGTACTATCTATAAAGTGTATTTTAAAAGGATATTTTTTAAATTGATTCCCGTATGGGTTAAATCGTAAAGTATCCCATTTCTCTGATATTATAATCTTATTTAGGCTATCTCTTTTTGCTTGTAGGATTATGGAATCCCTATTTTTTTTATTGATTAATGAATCTTTTTCTTGTCCAAATATATTACTGTATATACAACTTATAAAGAAGACTACTATAGTTAATTTCATATACTTATTTAGGATGTAATTATATTTTTTTGCTTTATTCATATGGCAAATATATAATTATTTTCCAGTTATAACTATAAAAATAGTTATAAAACTATAAAGATAGTTGTTTACTGTAAAATAATAAGATTTAAACTAGAAAAATCAGATTATAATTAACAAACTAAATATGATCTAATACAGTTTGTTGTTAAATATTTCGCATATGTCAGTTCAAGTATTTTTATAAAATTATAACATACTAAAAATAGTACTTCACAATCTTGAGCAACTCCAATAATTATCAATACAAAATTATTTACCATTTAATTTCAAATAAGTTGAAGAGTTACTTTAGCTTTCGGCAAAAGCTAAAATTATCACTAGAGTTTTATTTTATTTACAAAAAGCTAATGGACGTATTAGGGAAGTATAATGTATATGGAATGGTTTTATGGATTATTTCATTTCCAAAAGTATCTTTTACTCTGACGAAATTATCATTTCCTCATATTTTATTAGGGTTATGTCGTTATTTAGCGATAAATTTAAAAATCAAAATTATGTTTAAAAAATATCGAATACTTAAATGGATAACTGTTTTTATTGCTACTTCAATTCTAATTGTAATCTCTTTCGGACTTTGGTTTAAAAGTTTAATACCACCTAAAGATCTTAAAGTAAAAACTGCTTCAATTGAAAATTTGTCTTATCTATCAGAAAATAAAATACCTTTCAGAGGAAAAATATTAGCTGTTGTAACCAGTACAAGTTTTAATAAACATATTGATGAAAGTGTAGGTTATGAATTAACAGAATTATCTAGAGCATATTATACATTTAAAGCCAATGGTTTTGAAGTAGATATAGCAAGTCCTATGGGAGGTAAACCAGAGGTAGTTATTGATAAGGATGATATGGTGTCTTATGATTATGCTTTTTTAAATGATAAAATAGCACAAAATAAAACTAGTAATACTCTTAAGATTGCAAATGTAAATCCAGCAGACTACGAAGCTATTTATTTTGTTGGAGGAAAAGGAGCCATGTTTGATTTTCCAAATAATAAATCGATTCAAACCATAGTTCAAACATTTAATGAATCTAATAAAGTAATAGGCGCGGTTTGTCATGGACCATCTGCCTTGGTAAATGTTACGTTAGATAATGGACTGCCCTTGTTAAAAAACAGAAAAGTAAGCGGATTTACCAATAAAGAAGAGTTATTATTAATTTCTGAAGCTAAAACAATCTTTCCATTTCTTTTACAAGACAAAATGGTTTCACAAGGAGCTCAATTTAATGAAGGAGCTATGTATTTAGACAATATTAGTCACGATAATAATTTAATAACTGGTCAAAACCCTTGGTCTACATGGAGTGTTGCCAATGCAATGATAGCTCAGTTAGGTTACACACCAAAATACAGAGAATTAACCAATGAAGAAAATGCAGTAAAAGTGTTATTTACATATAAAACAGCAGGAAAAAAAGATGCAAAAAAATTGATAGAAAAAATACTGTTAAATAAACAACAACCTATTAGTAGCGTATTACTCTTAAAGCATAGTATTATTGCGGCTATGCAAGGTAATATAAAAGATGTTTCTAATATATTAGGATTAGTTTCTTTTATAAAGAATAGTAAATCTTAGAAAGATATTTTTATTTAAATTTGAAAAAAAACTTTTGAACTTTTTAGACATACTTCTTATTATTATAAGTAGTGCAGGGCTTTTACATGGTCTTGCATTTGCTTTTTATTTATGCTTCATTAAAAAGAAAAGAACAATTACTATTTATCTTTTAGCTTTTATACTTGTTTTTATGGGCTTACGAATAGGTAAGTCTGTAATGTTAAACTTTGGAAACGAGTTAGAACCATTATTTATATTTGTAGGATTATCTTTTATGCTAGCCATAGGACCTTTATTAAAATGGTACTTTACAGGGATGGTTAAAACAAATTATAAACTATCCCGTTATTATTTTTTAGAATTAATACCATTTTTTACTTTTTTTTTAATGAGTCTTTCTGTTACTGAAAATTGGTTTGACTCTAATGATAAAAAAGCAATTATTGTTTTTGCTAGCTATCTTATTTTTATTTATTTACACTTTTTATTTTATATATTTTATGCTGGTCTTATTATAAAAAAAACAAAAAAAGAATACCCAAAATCTTCCCAAACAAAGTATCAAAATACAGTACTCAATTGGTTGCAGCTAGTAATAATTGGGTTTATTCTTATATGGATATCTTATTTTTTAAATATTATTGATGATGCAGTTCCATATATCACAGGACCTATCATGTATTCTTTAGTAATTTATTTTTTAAGTTTTAAAGCATTTCAATTAAAAATAATCGAAATTAATGGTACCGTATTTAAAAAGAATGAAAACACAGAGCTTTTTGATATACTAAAAAACCGTATTTTAAACGATCAGTTATATCTAGATTCTAATATTTCTCTAGCTATTTTGAGTAAACAAATTCATAAAAGTTCACAAAAAACATCTGAAATTATTAATCAAAATGCCAAACAAAATTTTAATGATTTTATTAATCATTTCAGAATTGAAGAAGCAAAAAAAATGCTTTTAAGTAACAAAAAACACACAATATCTACTATTGCTTTTGATGCAGGTTTTAATAGCCTTTCATCATTCAATACTGCTTTTAAAAAATTTGTGGGTACAACACCATCATTATATCGTAAAAATAGCTCTCTATAAAATAAGGTTTTTGAGTTTGGCTGAATTATTAGCAACGCACTCATAAAAATTTGGTTAAAAAAATCATAGAATTACGAGAAATTTTAACAAAATTCAATTTTATATTTCGGCTTCTTTCATTATAAATTTTATGTTATAGTTCGAGTGTTTATTTAAAAATATTTTTAATTCATGAACACTAAAAAAAATAGAAATGAAGTAAACTAATCGTTTATTTCTAAATTCTTTTGCAGTTTGTGCTGTAACACGTATATTTTTTGTGGGGTACCCTGCAAGAAAAGCATCTGCTTTAGATCCAATTACCGCATTACGTTACGAATAAATAATTATGATGTATAAAAACAAAAACATATCTATTTTTTCACATCTGCTTGTTTGGTTGATGTTATTTTGCATGCCATACTTGTTATCTTACGGTCAAGAAGTGAATCTTAGTAGGTTAGTAGCTCATTTTTGGATTCTTTTGGTGTTTTCTGTTGTGATATTTTATGGTAATTATTTTGTTTTTATAGATGGATTTTTGTTTACTAAAAAAATGATGGCGTTTATAATTATAAATGCTTTATTAATTGCAAGTTTTATATTCTTAAAAGAATTTATAGAAACTACTTTTTTTAAGATATTATAGAAAACCAAATAAAAAAAAGTAGAAGCACAATTATTAAACCACCTTTTAAGATGTTTATATACATGTAATTACTAATGTATATACCACCTTTATTGTTTTCAATAGCTGTAAAAACAACAAAAAGATGAGTGAAAATAGAGGCAGAACGTAAGGAAGCTACAAACCATAAATTAAAGTCAGAATTACAGCATTTACATTATCAATTACAACCTCATTTCTTTTTTAATTCATTGAATAATACATATGCTTTAATGGATATTACTATAACTATTTCAATGTCTGTAAACAAAAGGAAGGTGTTTTTTTCTATTGAGAACAATAATTTCCCTAAAAATATAGCTGATAAAAGTGGTTCAGGTATTGGACTTCCAAATATTAAAAACGCTTAGAGTTATTGTATCCTAACAAAAAAAGCTTTAAAACAGAAGTAAAAGAAAATCGTTTTGTGGCTAATTTAGAAATAGAAATTTCTTAAACTATGAACAGTTTAAAAATATCTTGTGTTATTGTTGATGATGAGCCTATGGCGCTTAGTTTAGTAGAGAGTTATGTAGAAAAAACACCATTTTTAATACTTAAAAACAAATGTAGTAGTGCTATTGAAGCCATGGAATTCATTAAAAATGAACCGGTAGATTCACTATTTTTAGATATACAAATGCCTGATTTAAGTGGTATTCAATTTTCTAAAATGTTGCCTAAAGACACGCGTGTTATTTTTACTACAGCTTTTAATGAATATGCCTTAGAAGGTTTTAAAGTAGATGCTTTAGATTATCTATTAAAGGCTTTTGATTATGCCGAGTTTCTTACTGCGGCTAATAAAGCAAACAATTGATTTCAACTTACTAAAGTACAAAGTCAACAAACAACTACGCATTAAGTTAACAGATGTATTATATTTTGAAAGCTTAAAAGATTATATAAAGATTTGGTTGAAAGATAATCCAAAAGCCATATTAACTTTAATGCGTTTAAAATCTTTAGAAAATGAACTTCCAAAAAAACAATTTATGCGTGTTCATCGTTCATTTATTGTTTCCTTAAAGAATATTGAAGTTATTGAACGAAGTCAAATAATTATAAACAAACAGCGTATTACTGTGTCAGAACAATACAAGTCTGAGTTTTTAGCGTTTGTAAGTAATAATTCGTTTAATTCTTAAAAAAACATTCTGAAAGTTTCTTCTGCGATGTTAATAGAAGACTTTTTACGTAACAACGACAGGAGAGGAGTATAATGTGTCTGAAACGAAAAAGCCATAATCAATTCTAGTTTATTTAAAAAGTTGATTGATATTTACTTTGTAGAGTTTTCCTATTGGCACTATATGATCTGAAATATAAATTCTATTTCCTTCTATGCTATTAATATGCTTTTTTGCAATAGCAAACGATTTATGTACTTGAATAAAATCATTATCTGAAAGTAACTGTATCGTATCAGATATTTTTTCACGGATGGTTATGGTATCTTTAGTTGTAAAGACTTTGGTATAATTTCCAGAAGCTTCAATAAATAAAATACTATCTAAACCAACTTGAATATGACTATTGTTTTGCTTTAGAAAAATGTACTTTTCTTGAGGTTTTAAGTTTGTGTTAGTTTCCTTTTTTACTGTGTTTGTATTAAAAGTTGTCACTTTATTCACAGCACTTAAAAAGCGTTTAAAACTAAATGGTTTTAATAAATAATCTACAACATTTAATTCATAGCCTTCTATTGCAAATTCACTATATGCCGTTGTTACAATAACTTTTGGAGGAAATGATAAGGTTTTTAAAAATTCAAATCCTTTTAATTTGGGCATATTTAAATCTAAAAAAATAAGATCTACTTTATGCTTACTTAAATAGTCAATCGCTTCTATAGCATCATAACAATTAGCTTTAAATTCTAAATTTGGTAGCATATCACAATAGCCTTTTATAATATCGTGTGCAATATGCTCGTCATCTACTATTAAATACGTTATCATAATTTTATATTCAATTTAGCTTTATAAATAGAATCGATTTTAGAGACTTCAAAATAATGCTTTTTTGGGTAAGCTAGTTCCAATCGTCGCTTTAAATTCTTTAAGCCTATTCCAGCTTCAGAATTATCCTCAGATGCATCAAAATTATTTTCAATTTCAAATTTTACTTCATTATTTTGAGCTATTAAACTTATACGTACAAAGGCATTTTCTCTTAAATTTTCTACACCATGTTTAAAGGAATTTTCTAAAAGAATAATAAATAGAAGCGGCATTATTTTATAATCATTATCGTTTGTCTCAATATGTAATTGCACATCAATAACCTTATGATAACGCATTTTATGGAGTTCAATATAATTTTGCAGATACGTAATCTCTTCAGACAATAAAACGGTGTCCTTATCTCCTTCATAGATACTATAACGCATCATATCAGAAAGTTTTAAAATGAGTTTTTGAGCCTTTTTAGAATCTTTATCTACCAAACCATAAAGGTTATTAAGTATATTAAAAAAGAAATGTGGATTTACTTGACTTTTTAAATGCATCAATTCTGTTTTTGCTTTTTCATTCTTTAATCGAATAATCGATTTGATTTGTTTAAATAACCAATATGAAATTGTGATAAAAACAATTATAAAATAGAAAACAATAAATTCTACAAACCCTTCTAATTTACCAAAAGTGTCATTAAAAATTACAATCATTAAACCTATAATAACAAGTACTATTTTATAAAACCACTTTATATTTTTCTTTTTTCTGTCTGATATATTCAACTTCATAAATCAAAATTAATTAAATAAAACACCTCAAACAAATTAGTTGACAAACAGTATCTAATCAGTTACAAACAATCGTAAAGGTGTTTTAAGAAACCTTTATAACATATAAAAACCTGTTTATCACTCAAACCTATACTTGTGTCACAAACATTTTATATAGGCTAAAATCACATATACGTTTGTGTCATCAATAAAAAAACGAACAAATATGAAACTCATTATCGACAATCTATCTAAAACCTATTCTAATGGAGTTAAAGCATTGCAAAACATTTCATTAGAAATCCCAACAGGCATGTTTGGTTTACTAGGTCCAAATGGTGCTGGTAAATCTACGTTAATGCGAACCATTGCAACATTGCAAGAAGCTGATTCAGGATATATTTCACTTGGAAATATAGACGTGTTAAAACAAAAAAATGAGTTGAGACAAGTATTAGGATACTTGCCACAACAGTTTGGTTTATATCCTAAAATTTCTGCCGAAGTATTACTCAATCATTTTGCTGTTCTCAAAGGAATTACTCATAAAGGTGAGCGTAAAAACTTGGTAGATTCGCTTTTGCATAAAACTAATTTATACGACGTTAAAAAACAAAATCTTAAAGGTTATTCTGGAGGAATGAAGCAACGCTTCGGTATTGCACAAGCTTTACTTAATAACCCTAAACTTTTAATTGTTGACGAACCAACCGCAGGATTGGATCCTTTAGAACGTAATCGTTTTTACAATGTGTTAAGCGAATTAGGAGAGCAGACTGTAATTATCTTGTCTACACATATTGTTGACGATGTTAAAGAACTATGTACAAACATGGCAATTATCAACCAAGGGCAAGTTTGCTTAAAGGGAAATCCGTTGCAAATACTAGAAAACCTAAAAGGTAGAGTCTATAAAAAAACAATCGAAAAGTTAGAATTAAAAGCATATAAGCAAGATTATAAAGTCATTAGTGAAAAGTTATTTCTTGGAAAACCAACGATTCATATCTTAAGTGATGCCAATCCTGGAGATGGTTTTTCACTTATTAATGCAGAATTAGAAGATGTATATTTCTCTGAAATTTTTAATAATACGAACGCTAAATCTATATAATTATGTGGTACAATATTTTTAAGTTCGAAATACAATATCGTATTAAACGTGCAGACACTTATGTGTTCTTTCTATTCCTATTTCTATTTTCAATTGTTGGTGTAGATTTTATTTTTCAAGGATCAGATATGGGACTCATGAAAAAAAACTCACCTATAGTAATTGCAAAAACAATGGGAGCAATCACAGGATTATTCATGATTTTGGCGTCCATGATTATGGGAGTTTCAGTGTTAAGGGATTTTGAATACCATATAGAATCCTTGATTTTTACTACACCTATAAACAAAAAAGATTATTTATTAGGTAGATTTTTAGGATCGTTTACAGTATTACTATTTGCTTTTACAGGGATTCTATTTGGCATGATACTGGGGGAATTTATGCCATGGCATAATCCAGAACACCTATTAGCATTTAATGCCCTGATTTATGTAAAGATGTTTATAATGATAACCTTGCCAACCTTATTTTTTGGAGCATCGTTATTTTTTGTCACAGGAGCTTTAACTAGAAACCTAGTGGTTGTATATACACAAGGTATTATTGTTTTTGTGATATTCATGTTAACCAAAGCCATCACAAATGATTTTTGGCAAGCCATACTAGACCCATTTTCACTAACAACGACAACTTTCGTTACAAAATCTTGGTCTACTTTAACAAAGAGTACGCAAGAGATCCCTTTTATTGGAGTATTGTTATATAACAAACTGTTTTGGGTTGCTATAGGAATAATCGCAATGATTTATGGTTATAAAAAATTCAATTTTAATGTGGTTAAAGAAAAGAAAGCTAAGAAAAATCAAAAACTAGTAATTAAAAGAACTAATGAAGTTAATGATGTAGTAATTCCGCAAGTTAAAAAACAATATGGTTTACTATCAAAATGGAATCAATTAAAACAATTTACGTGGTTTTACTTTACAAGTATTTTCAAGCAATCATCATTTTGGGGAATTGTTATTTGTGGTATGATTATTATCCTTATTAATTCAGTTAATCTCGGAACTGTATATGGCGTGGATAGTTACCCTGCAACGTATTTTATAGTAGAAGAGCTTAAAGAAACCTCCATGTATTTCTTTATTGTTCTTTTGGTATTTTATTCAGGAGAATTGGTATGGAAAGAACGAGGTGCAAAACTAGATTTAATCTATGATGCAACTCCTATGTCTAACTTTATAAAATTATTGGGTAAGTATATTGGGTTGAACTTAATTTATGTAGTATTAATATTTGCTTTAATTGGTTCAGGGATCATATTTCAAACATTAAATGGCTATTATAAATATGAATTTCAGGTGTATTTATCTGGTTTCTTTTTAGAGATTTTACCGTTTTTAGCTTTATACACATGCATTGCATTTTTTATACAATCTATTGTAAATCATAAGTTTTTAGGTATTATGTTGGTGATTGTATTCTTTATCGCCAATATCGTTTTAGGCTTATTTGGTTTCGATCACGATTTATATTTCTTTGGAGGAAGTGCTTTAGGTGCTTATTCAGATATGAATGGTTATGGTCATTTTTTTAAACCATATCTCATTATTAAAGCGTACTGGTTTCTTTTCGGAATGCTATTACTAATTATTGGTTCTTTAGTAAATGTAAGAGGTGTTGAAACCAATGTGTGGAAGCGAATAAAAGCCAGCAAAAACAGATTAAGCAAGCCACTTTTTATACTAACAACTATGGTTTGTTTATTATTTATAACTATCGGAAGTTTTATCTTTTACAATACCAATGTTTTAAATGCATACTGGACTAATTCTAAAGCAACGGATTTTAGAGTAACTTATGAAAAAGAACTTAAGCAATTTGAATATATACCACAGCCTAAAATAGTAGCTGTAAACTTACAAGTAGAACTATATCCTACAACAAGAGATTATACAGTAGAAGGATATTACATTTTAAAAAACAACGCTACAGAAGATATCAAATCCATTCACATTCAAAAGTTCATCGAAGAGAATATTACCTTAGATACCATCTCTTTTGAAGGCGGATTTACAATCGATAACAAATATGGAAAGTTTGATTATTCTATTTTCATTCTAAATGCAGCTTTAAAACCAGGAGATGTTATAAAAATGCATTTTAAACAAAGTTTTACCACAAAAGGATTTGAATCTGGAAACTCTAATGTAAACATCAATAACAACGGTACATTTTTTAATAATACAGATTTACCAACAATAGGCTATACTAAAAAATATGAATTGAACGATGCTGATACACGTAAAGAATATAGCTTACCAATAAGGATTCATACTGCAAATAGAAATGACTTAAATGAGCTTAAAAATGCAAGAAATGGAAGTGATTCTGATGGTATTAATTTCGAAATGATTATTGGTACTTCCAAAGATCAAACAGCTCTCGCACCAGGGAATTTATTAAGAAAATGGACAGAAAACAATCGTAACTATTTTCATTATAAAATGAAAAAAACAATGATCAATTTTTATGCTATAGTTTCAGCTGAATATGAAATAAAAAAAGATGAATGGATAACGAGTCAGGATTCTATAGCAAAAACTGTTGATCTTGAGATTTATTTTCACAAAGCACATAATTACAATATAGACAGAATGATGACGTCTATGAAAGCGTCATTAACGTATTTCAGTAATAATTTTGGTCCTTATCAATACGAGCAATTACGTATTATGGAATTTCCTCGTTATGCAGAATTTGCACAGTCATTTCCAGGAACCATTCCATTTTCAGAAGCCATCGGTTTTGTTTTAGATATTGATGATAAAAAAGATGTAGATATGGCTTTCTATGTAACTGCACACGAAATTGCGCACCAATGGTTTGGCATGCAAGTAGAAGCAGCAAATGTTAAAGGACGGCTAACTATATTAGAAACCTTGTCGCAATACGCAGCTATTATGGTATTGAAACAACACTATTCCGAAGAAAAAGTATTTCAATTTTTAGAAACTCAAAAAGAGAATTATAAAAAAGGAAAAGATAGAGAAGATGCAAAAGAGCCATCATTGGCATTGGTAGAAGATCAAGACTACATCTATTATGCTAAAGGAGTGATTAATATGTATGAATTTCAAAAAGTAATAGGAGAGGAGAACGTCAATAAAGCATTGAGATATTTTCTCAAAGACTGGAATACAACAAATGGTAAACTAAAAATGAATACAGATAGATATGCAACAACGCAAGACTTATTAGATTACTTTAGAGAAGTTACACCAGAATCAAATCAATATTTAATAACTGATTTATTTGAAAAAGTTAAACCATTAAAATTGTAATTATTGGTGGTATTGAAAATAGAATATCAATTTTATCTTGGCCTCATAATATTTTAGATAAAACAATGGGAGCATTCCGAAATTCTTATGTGTATGGAATGGGGTTATTTAGATTATTAACGTAATTCTAAATGTATTAATTATATTAAACCAATAGTACGTAAAACGGTAACCTTTACCGAACAACAAGATAAATGGATAAAAGCACAAATTGAAGCTGGCGAATATACTAATGATGATAGTGAATATTTACGAAATTTAATTAGGCAAGATCAAGCTATAAAAACCTTTTTTTTTCATTAAAAGACAAACTTGTGGATGAATTAAAAAGTGGTGTTAGCACCAAATCTATTCCAGAAATAATGAGTGAAGTTGAAAGTGTATGATAGAAAATGGGCAATTATAAACTCCCCAAAAAAGCTGAAAATGATTTAGCGGAAATGTATGAATTTGGAATATATAAATTTAGTTTATTAAACGCTCAGAAATATTTTTTTAGGAATGCACGATGTATTTCAAGTACTTGATGATAATATTAATTAGCTAGAGACGCTTCAGAATTCATTAAAGATCTAAAAAGATTCACTTACAAAACGCAGACCATATTCTATTTAATAACTACCGATGAACATTTCATTCTTCGTATTTAAGTCAATGTATGGATTATAAATACAACTTGATTATATAATAAAATAACTTATAACAAAGTTTACAAAGCAATTTTACATAATGTCTTATTATAATTACTATCTGTATCATAATGTTCTGTGCTATGTACACTTTGCTTGGGTAAAAGCGTTTTATATATACAAAAAGTTATTTCTTTTTTTCTTCTATAAATTTTCTTGAAAAATGTAATGAAATACGCTTTGCCCGAAACGACAATAGGAGTGAAGTGGCAATGTGTATGGAATGGTAATTTATATAGAATATAAAAAAATATGTTACTCTTTTTGTACATAAAAATTATAACTAAAAAATAAAGAAAGCTTATTTTTTAGAAGGCGATAATATCGTAATTTATATAATTATAAATTTCAACAATTATCTTTAAGTCTTCAATTAAAAAATAATCACTTTTTAATTTTTTAAGTAAAACAGATTACGTTAAAAACATAAGGTTGAATTTCAAATTACACCAAAGAGGCATATAATAGAATGGCTAATATTAATGTAATTCCATTATACCTTTCCAATACGGTAAAGCGTTTAATTGATTTTCATCACTCTTATTTTTTATATTAAATTTAATAAGAGCATCTTTTTTAAAATAATAGGTATAATTGTTATCAGATACAGAAATAGCATTATGAGTAGTTATATCCAGGAAATTAGTTTTAATGCTACCATTTTCATCTAGTTTAAAATCGAAAGCTTCTAAATCGCTCCATGATTCATAAGACAGTTTTATGTTAAAACACAGATTTTCATCCGACTCATACCATTTTTTAGATAGTAATTTTATGTTTTTTAATTTAAAATAAATTTCATCTGCAAGTATAATTTCTTCTATATTTAAATCAATTGGGTAACCATTTACTACAATATTTTTTTGTGTAATTTCTATTGTTTTGTCTTTAGGATTAATAATGGTATTTATTTCTAAAGCCTTTAAATCTCCTCCACCATATACTTGAAAAAGAGAGCCTATTAAAGAATAATTTACTTTATAAGGTTGATTGTAAAAATCACTTGAGTAACTGTCTTTATCAGCTAAACGGATATAATAATCTGTAACAGTCTCCCAAATTTCTACGTGATTTATACCTCCCATACCATTATATTCTGAACCTAAATTTGTGCTGTACTTGAATGTTATTTCTTTACCATTAGCTAAGGTGTCTTTTCCAATTAAATAGTAAGAATTTCCTACAGTTGGGTTACGCCTTAATTTTGCTTCATTAAAATATATGGTATCTCCTGGGTTATATATTTTTATTGATTTTCTATCCTCTTCGTTTTTTAAGGTTTTTTTATGTGTGTATAGAAAATATTCAATTTCTGTAGAAGATTCATCTTTTTTCTCCCACATTAACTCACTAGTAGGTTGCACTATAATAGGTTTATTAAGATAGTTTTTATATATGCTTTTCATAGAAACATCTCCTATAGAAACTCTTAAGGAAAAAACAAAAAAGATAAAAACACTAATAAAAAAAAGTATTATAATTAATATAATTTTTAATGATGATGGGATCGTCATATTATTGCTTTTAGTGAAATAGTATTTTACTAAAATATTATTTTAATATGAAAGTATTTACTAAATAAACGAATATTAAAATGTTACTTATATTTATTTGTTGTTTATTTTTAAAAAATCTACAAATGCTATACCTGTTTTTAATTAACAAAAATCTAGAGAAATAGGCTTTGGATTAACTTCTTTATAAAATATCAAAATTAAACAATCAATGAGTTGACGACTTATTTGGTTTTTAATTCTCATAACACAAAGTTGCTATTCTAACTAAACTTTAAAATTATTTTAACTATTTATTATACTGATTAGTTCTAAATTGTTCAGGTGTTAATTTAGTACTTTTCTTAAAAAACCTTATAAAATAAGAATCATTATTATAATTTAACTCATTTGCTATTGAGGAAATTGAAAAGTTTGAATGTATAAGTAATCTTTTTGCTTGAAGAATTATTCTCTCTGTCAAAATTTCTAAAGGTGTTTTATTAACTGTTTTTTTACATAAATAGCTCAATTGTCTATTTGTAATATTCATTTTTTTTGAATAGCAAGAAATAGGTCTGTGTTTTTTATAATATTTATCAACCAATGCCTCATAACGATTAAGTTGTAACAAATCATAATTAAAAATAGGACTATTATCATTGTTTTTAATGTATATCCTAGATAACTCTATAAACATTGCATATAAATATACACGTATTATCTCATGGTAATTAGTAAAACGTGTTTTATATTCTGCATGAATTAACTGGTATTTTAAAATAATACTTTCTAAGTACTCATTATTCAATTTTATAAAAGGCAAACTAAATGTTGAATTAAAAAAAGGAAAACTAGTTAATTTTTCAGTATTAAAATCATGTAAAAAATATTCTTTAGTAAAAAAAAGAATATAACCATCTACATCTGCAGATAAATTCCAATGATGTATTTGGCCAGGAGAAACAATAAACATGGTACCAGGATATACATCATATTCTAAAAAATCGATTGTGTGAATTCCTTTTCCTTTTGTAATTAAAAGAATTAAATAAAAATTATGCCCGTGAGGTTTCTCTATAAATACATTCTCTTTTACATGCTCATTAAAACTTCTAACATAAAAACTTCCATCAAATTTCATACAATTATTATAGTCGTCAAAGTTTGAAATATTAAAAACAGGTAATTTGGGTTTATAAGGCATATCTAAAAAATTACAATGTTGAATAAGGTCATTTTAAATATACAAACTAATAATTAAGTACAAATACTTAATTATTGTATTATCATTAAACAAACTATTAGTATGGTTTAAAAACTTAAAACAAGGGTAAATTTAATATTTTTTTCAATAAAAAAAGGTATTTGGTTATTAATGTTAAATTAATGACATTTTTTGTTGTTTTAGTGTCACATGACAATACTTAGTTGTTTTACATTTGTAGTATACAATTTAAAACAATAAAAATTATGCCAAAAGTAACACAAGAAATGCACAAAGATGGAGATTTCTTTGTAGACTATGAAGACAAAGTATTTGAAGATGTTAAAGCAAAAAAAGAAGAAAAAGCACTCGTAACATTTCACACCGTAGCCTTTGAAGGCTCTATAGGTTTAGTAAATATTTTAACAGCAACAAGATTACAACGCAAAGGTTTTGAAACTTCCATTTTATTATATGGCCCAGGTGTTACATTAGGCATTCAAAGAGGTTTTCCAACATTAGGAAGCGAAGCTTTCCCCGGTCATTTAAACTATGCCGCACGGCTTACCAAGTTTATGGAAGAAGGAGGAAAAATTTATGCATGTCGTTTTGCTTTACAAGCACTTTACGGACATGGAGAGCCTTCATTATTACCAGGTATTCAACCAATAAATCCATTAGATGTATTAGATATTCAATTAGTACATCGTAACGAAAATGCCTTTGTGGTTCATACTTGGACCATGTAATAAAAACAAGAAAAATGTTTAAAAAACCAATAGTAAAAGCTGCTGCTGTACAAATAGCTCCAGTTTTAGAAAGTAAATCAGGTACATTAGCAAAAGTTGCTAATGCCATTAAAACAGCAAATGAAAACAAAGCTGATATCATTGTTTTTCCAGAAACTTTAGTACCTAATTATCCTTATTTTTCATTTATAAAACCAGCTGTTAGTATTAAAAAAGAACACCTAATGCTATATAAAGAGGCTGTTGTTGTGCCAAGTACTGATACTGATTTTATTGGTAGTTTGGCAAAAAAACACCAAATAGTAGTCGTTTTAGGAGTCAACGAACGTGATGGAGGTACCTTGTATAATACCCAATTGGTTTTCGATACTACTGGAGACTTGGTTTTAAAACGTAGAAAAATCACGCCTACTTATCATGAGCGCATGATTTGGGGACAAGGAGATGGTAGTGGTTTAAAAGCGATAGACACTTCTATTGGTAGAATTGGTGCCCTAGCTTGTTGGGAACATTATAATCCACTAGCTAGGTTTGCACTTATGAATGATCATGAAGAAATTCATTGCAGTCAATTTCCAGGGTCTATGGTTGGACAAATTTTTGCAGATCAAATGGAAGTTACTATGAGGCATCACGCTTTAGAATCAGGGTGTTTTGTAATCAATTCTACAGGGTATTTATATCCAGAACAAATACAGGAAATTACAGGGGATACTGCTATGCAAAAGATTTTAGATAAAGGATGTTTTACAGCAATTATATCACCGGAAGGAGTTATTATATCCGATATATTAAAAGAAGGAGAAGGTATAGTGTATGCAGATATGGATATGAATTTAATAACCAAAAGAAAAAGAATGATGGATTCTATTGGTCATTATTCTAGACCTGAATTGTTATCATTAAATATAGATAAGAGTCCAAAAAACCTGATTCATGAATCAAAATCATTAATAAATGAAACAGAATATGAGCAGTATAACAACCCTACAAAAGAGTCATCATACATTATTAAATGATATTCAAGCATTAGGAATTCGTATAAAAAATGCCGAAGATTTAACCATTCGTAAAGGAGGAGCAGGGCCTACAGATCATAAAGCCATTACCATATTTAATACAACAATTATGGTTCCTATATATAGTTCTAGTGCTAAAAACTCTCCTTTTGAAGTAACTGAGCCATCTAAAATGGGTATGGCATCTTTAAAAAAAGATGGTGAAATTATCACAACGATTCGTTTTATTGGTGAACCTAAATTTTACAAAGAAAAAAGCTCAGATGGAATTCCGTTTTGGAAAATTGCACGCTTACATAGTAAAGATGTCTTGGCAACAACAATACTACAAACTTGTATTAGATATAAAGACAAAAAAACTTCATGTCAATTTTGTGCAATAGAAGAGTCTTTAAAATACGATACTACTATTGCTTATAAAAAACCACATCATCTTGCAGAGGTAGCCAAAAAAGCTGTTGAATTAGATGGGGTTTCACAATTTATAATGACTACAGGAACTCCAGGAAGTTCAGACAGAGGCGCAAAAATACTTTTTGAAAGTGTTGCTACCGTAGCAAAAGAAGTAAGCATACCTATCCAAATACAATGCGAACCACCTGATGATTTTATGTGGTTTGATAAACTAAAAAAAGCAGGGGCTAGCTCTATAGGAATGCATTTAGAAGCTGTTACAGAGCGGGTACGAAATAGCATTATGCCTGGAAAAGCAACCGTTTCTTTATTGTATTATTTTAAGGCCTTTAAAGCTGCGGTTACCATTTTTGGAAAAGGGAATGTAAGTACGTATATACTTGCTGGTCTTGGAGATACTCAAGAAGAAATTTTAGAAATGTCTAAAAAGCTAATAGCTATTGGTGTATATCCGTTTGTGGTACCATTTGTACCTGTAAGAAATACTCCTTTAGAAAACCATAGGTCTCCAGACAAAGATTTTATGCATGGCATATTAGATCCTTTAGCTTTTGATTTGGTACGAGCAGGTATGACTTCAGATACTTTAGCGTCGGGTTGTGCTAAATGTGGTGCTTGCTCTACATTATCAACCTTTGAAAAAAAACATACAATATGATATATTTTGAAAAAGACAAGAAATTTACGGGTTTAGATTTTATCGATATTAATGTTCCTAGTAATAATGTGCAATTAGAAGCATATTATGCCACTAGAAAATCAATTTTTTGTGATGAACAAAATCTTTTTCAAGAAACAGAGGTAGATAAAAAAGATAGTCATTCAGTACCTATTATAGCCGTTAATCATTATTTAGGATTTCCTGATGCTGTAATTGGTGTAGTCCGTATTTATGAAGAAAAAAAAGGCGAATGGTTTGGCGGAAGGTTAGGAGTGCATAAAGAATATCGTTCTTTTTCAAAATTTGTGTGTCCTAAATTATTTAGTGAACAAGTTCAAATTTCTTCACTCTATAAAATGTCTATAGCTGCTGGTTTGATTTACAGAGCAGTGTCATTAGCAAATTATATTGGCTGTCATAAATTTTCGGCTTATGTTCAAGAACAGAATGTAAAATTATTCAAACGTTTACATTGGCAGGTTGTAAAAGAAGTGTATTTACATAGCACAAAACATTTTTTAATGGAAGCTAATTTAGAGGCTTACCCAGCTACGCCTATTTATAGTAATTCCATTGCGAACTCCAAAATTTATTTCAATTATTAAAAGTTGTATGAAAAATATGAGTATAGAAATAAGTGACCTATTAGCGAGTATTGAGAATCTAAGAAATAATGAAAGTATTTTAGATAAAAAAGATATTGAAAAAACCTATGCAACTATTGGTAATAGGGTACAAAGTAGTGTTTATTTCCCTAAAGATAGAGCTATCATTTTATTAGGAGATGACGCGGCAGCTATTCCGCAAAATGATGGTAATCATTTATTGTTTGCAGCAGAAGGTATTGTAATTAATTTTTTAAATAATGATCCTTGGTTTGCTGGTTATTCGGCAATTATGGTAAACATAAGTGATATCTGTGCAATGGGTGGTTTGCCAGTTGCTGTAACCGATACCTTGTATGCGCATAACGCTGAAGATAGCCACTTAATTTGGGAAGGGATGTTAGCTGCTTCAAAAGCCTATGGAGTTCCTATTGTTGGTGGACATACTTGTTATCATTCAACAAATAAAGCTTTAAGTGTTGCCATTTTAGGAAAAGCCACCCAGTATTTATTAAATAGTTATAAGGCAAAATCAGGAGAAGCATTGCTTTTGGCAATAGATCAAAATGGCGCTTATTATAAAGAATACCCCTTCTGGAATGCTAGTACAACAACAGATGCCGATGTTTTACAAAAAAGAGTGCATTTACCTCATATAATAGCTAACAATAAATGGAGTTCGGTAGCTAAAGATATTAGTATGGGTGGTATTATAGGTACTCTTTTAATGCTTCTTAATACGGCAAAAAAAGGAGCAGAGATAGATCTAGAAAGTATTAAAAAACCTACCGGAATCGCTTGGGAAAAATGGTTAAGTAGTTTTCCTAGTTATGGTTATGTATTTACCTGTTCGCTTAAAAATATAGAGAACATACAATCCTTGTTTTTGACACATGATATTCATTGTGACCACATAGGTCATATCATATCAGAAAAAGGTTTGTTTATCAATTTTAAAAATCATAAAATTAAATTTTAAATTATGCCAATAACATACGTACATATAGAATGGCCCGATAAGCAAAAAGACCAAATTTATTCACCTTCAAGTGTTATAGAAAATTATTTTAAGATTGGAGATTCTATAACTGTAAACGATTTTTTAAAAAAAAATAATGAAGCATTGGCGGAAGCTAGTGAGCGAGTTCGAAAAAAATTTGGATACGCTTGTACTTCTGCACAAGCAGAATCACATAGAATTAAAGAAAAATCTGATGAGTATGAGTCATCAAAAAAAGTAAAAATAATATCTATAAAATAAAAAAATGAATCATTATCAAGTTATCATAGTAGGAGGAGGGCAAGCTGGATTGTCAGCTAGTTTTAGTTTAAAAAAGAAGAATATAAATCACCTAATTTTAGATCAAGGAGAAATTGGAGATACATGGAAAAATCATCGTTGGGATTCATTTTGTTTGGTAACTCCAAACTGGCAATGTAGATTACCAGGTTTTGATTATGACGGAAATGACCCTAAAGGTTTTATGTTAAAAGAAGATATTGTAGACTATGTAAAACGATATGCAGCTTCTTTCGATCCACCAATAAAAGGAGGAGTAAAAGTGTTAAAAGTATATAAAAAAGAAAACGAAACTATTTTTTCGATAAACACTTCCATAGGTTTTTTTACTGCTGATAAAGTTATAATAGCTACAGGAGCTTACCACATTCCTAATGTTTTACCTATGTCAAAGAGTTTTTCTAAAGATATCGTTCAAATTCATTCTGATGATTATAAAAACCCAGATCAACTTCCTGATGGTAAAACATTAGTTATTGGTTCAGGTCAATCTGGTGCACAAATAGCAGAAGATATCCATATTGCAGGAAAAGAAGTTTGTTTAAGCGTGGGCACGGCTCCTAGAGCTCCAAGAAATTATAGAGGAAAAGATGCTGTAGAATGGCTAGAAGATATGGGGTATTATAACCAACCTATAGAATCTCACCCTGATCCTGAAGAAGCACGTCACAAAACCAACCATTACTTAACAGGTAGAGATGGAGGACGTGATATTGATTTAAGAAAATTAGCTACAGAAGGTGTGGTATTAAGAGGACAAATTAGTTCCGTTGAAAACAATAAAATATCTTTTAAAGAAGATCTTATTTATAACCTTGATGAAGCAGATAAAACATATAACCGTATTCTAAGAAATATTGATAATTATATTGATACAAACAATATTAAAGCTCCTTCTGGAGAATTATACCAGTCAATGTGGCAACCAACTGACGACAATAAAAAATCAATTGATTATAAAGATGAAAATATAACCTCTATAGTTTGGTGTACTGGATATAAAGTAGATTATAGTTGGATAGATTTCCCTGCAATATTTGACAAAAGAGGTTTTCCAATATATGATAGAGGAGTTACCAAAGAAACAGGTTTATATTTTATTGGTTTACCATGGTTACATACATGGGGATCTGGAAGGTTTTCACATGTTGGACAGGATGCCATATATATCAGTAATTACATTATAAATTTTTTACATAAAAATGAAGAAGTAGAAACTTGTTTAAATAGAAAATAATTTAATAAAAAAATAATAATTTGTCCCCAAGTCAAAACCTAAAAGAATTTTATTTTCATAAAAGGGAATTCCGAAGGTTTTGACTAAAATAATACATCCTATATATTTTTTAAAAAAAGATGTTGTTAAGTAAATAGATGTTAAACAGTTTGAGTTTTAGATTTTTTTTCTTCTTTATAGTTAACAAATATGTTTATCCATATAATTCTAGATAACCTGAGAGTTATTGGTGTTAATAATAAAGAAATAATCATTATACTTATAAAACAGTTAAGTAAATTTAATTCAAAAATTAATTTTGAAATAATAAATACACCTATAACAAGAGTTAAAGAAATAGCATAATTGACATACATTGCACCGAAAAAAAACGAAGGTTCCATCATATATTTCAGGTTACAATGGCTACAATTATCATGAAGTAATAATATTTTCTTAGGATTAAAAGATATTTTATGCTTAAAGAACTCTCCTTTATTACATTTTGGACATTTATTATTTAATATACTATACAATTTACTTCCTTTTTTTAACATCATTAATGGTTTTATAATAATTCAGAATACAACTTTTTTATTGGTATTTTAAATCTATATATTTTTGTTTTTTTCTAATCTAGTTTCTATATCTCTGTAAGCTATTACTTTATTTAAAAACCGATTTGCATGCACTATATATTTTGAGGCAAAATCTACATTTGGTGAGTTCTTTTTGATTTGATATACTAGTTTTTCTTGAGATTTAAAGTATTTCATTATTGTTTGTAGCGTTTAATTTTTCCTTTTAATATGTTGATATTATTACAAAATTAGTAATAAGTTGTCGAGTCTTATTCATATAAACATCTCCATTTTTTGTACTTTTAGGACATAATTATATATTATGCATACTATCCCTATTTTAAATATTGAGCAATTTGAATTAAAAGAACCTTTAACTGGTTTTTATAGTAATAACTTAAATGAACATTTAAAAAAGAATGAATTAATTATTAATAAACCACACAGACATGATTTTTTTCTTTGTGTTATATTCACTAAGGGTTCTGGAATACACGAAATAGATTTTGATAAGTACCCTATAACCAAGGGTAGTGTATTTTTCTTAAAACCAGGTCAAACACATTCTTGGGAATTCAATAGTACAACTGAAGGTTATATTTTTTTTCATAATCTAGATTTTTATGAATTTTATTTTTCTAATAGAAAAATTACACAGTTTCCTTTTTTTTATTCTTATAAAAACCCTCCTTACATAACTTTAACACTCGATGAAATTCATATTATAGTATCTCGTTTTAAAGAAATAAATAAAGTTTATCATCAAAATATTCCTTACAAAAAGCAAAAATTAGCGTGCCTCATAAATCTAGTATATATAGATTTGACTTTCTATTACTCAAATTTTAGACCATTAAAAAATGTTTTATCCCCAACATATTTACAAACATTAGGAATTTTAGAAATTACAATAGAAGAATTTTATAAAATAGAAAAATCTTCAAGTTTTTATGCAAATAAATTAAGCATTACAGTAAAACACTTAAATAGAATTGCTAAGGCTACTTTAAATAAAACAACCACAACTTTAATTACAGACCGTGTATTATTAGAAGCAAAAAGACTTATTATACATTCTAATAATACTTTATCAGAAATTTCAGAAATTTTAGGTTATAATGATTATGCTTATTTTTCTAGAGTTTTTAAATTAAAAACTAATAAAACTCCTTTGCAATTTAAAAAGAGTTATCAATAAGGATTCATATGATTTATTTAAAAACTTGTGAGGTTATATAGGTGTTAGAATGTTTGGTGGTATTTTTTGGAAAGAATAACAATCCATATATTATTATGTTAAATAGAAATTCCAATTAAAAAGAACGGCATCGGAAGATTTTGGTTAAAACAATAGGTGAAATGAGCGTCCATAGGATTTTCAAGCCTTGATACTTCGGCTAGGCTCAGTACAAGTTTTTTGTTTTAGATAATTATTTTAAAATGTCTAACAGACATTCCAAAATAATTAGTGCATCAAGGCAAAAGATAGCACAAGAAATTAAAAAGGATAAATTGGAACTAAAATGTTAGCAAGTGTACATAAGTTATCTCGTCAGAGTAATTTTGTACTGTTATGCATAGCTTAACGAAAAGCTACTGAAAAAATAATAAACCGAATCATCTTTAAATACAATAAATTAGCATAAAATACAGTTTATAAAGCAATTTTACATAATGTCTAATTATGATTATCTATTTCTGTATCATAATTAATATTATGTTAAATAGGATTTATTGTAAACTAGAAACGATCTCTCTTAAATAAATAAAACCCCGAAAGTAAAAATTACTACTTTCGGAGTTTAAATGATTTAAAATTATGCTATAAATTAAATAGCACTAATAATATCATATTTGGTAACAATATTATATTTACCATTATCTAAATCAACCAAAACAGCTTGATTTTCTTTGGTAATTAATTTTGAAATTTCATCTATAGATGCAATTTTTTTAACAATCGGATATTTATTTCCCATAATATCCTTAATTGGTTTGTCTGCAATATTTTTATCTTCTAAATAACTGTGTAATAATGTAGATTCATCAACTGAACCAACGAAACCATTGGAATCTCTAACAGGAATTTGAGATATTTTAAAAGTACGCATTCTTTCAATCGCGTGAGAAACTAATTCTTCCGTTTGCACTGTAATTAATGGATGATCAGCATGTTCTTTAATCAAATCTTCAGCAGTTGTAACTTCTTCTTCTAAAAAACCACGATCTTTCATCCAATCGTCATTAAACATTTTACCCACATATCTACTTCCATGATCATGAAATAAAACAACAACTACATCTTCTGGCTTAAATTCATCTTTTAATTGTAATAAACCTTTTATTGCGGCTCCTGCTGAATTTCCAACGAAAATACCTTCTTCTTTAGCAATTTTACGTGTATAAACTGCAGCATCTTTATCAGTAACTTTCGTAAATCCATTAATTAAACTAAAGTCAACATTTTTTGGTAAAATATCTTCACCAATTCCTTCAGTTATATAAGGATATATTTCATTTTCGTCAAAAACACCAGTCTCATGATATTTTTTAAATACAGATCCGTATGTATCTATTCCCCAAATTTTAATATTTGGATTTTTCTCTTTTAAGTATTTAGCTGTTCCAGAAATTGTTCCTCCAGTCCCTACTCCTACTACAAAATGTGTGATTTTCCCTTCGGTTTGTTCCCAAATTTCAGGAGCAGTTTGTTCGTAATGCGCTTTTGCATTTGAAGGATTATCATATTGATTTACGTACCAAGAATTTGGTGTTTCTTCGCCTAATCTTTTAGAAACTGAATAATAAGAACGCGGATCAGAAGGATCAACGTTTGTAGGACAAACAATAACCTCTGCTCCTACAGCACGTAAAATATCCATTTTTTCTTTAGATTGTTTATCAGAAATTACAAAAATACATTTGTATCCTTTTATAATTGCTGCCAAAGCCAATCCCATACCAGTATTACCAGAAGTTCCTTCTATAATAGTTCCTCCAGGTTGCAAACGTCCATCAGCTTCTGCATCTTCAATCATCTTTAAAGCCATTCGATCCTTTACAGAGTTTCCTGGATTAAAAGTTTCTACTTTTGCTAAAACTAAAGCATCTATTTCTTTAGTAACTGAGTTTAATTTTACCAAAGGTGTATTACCAATGGTTTCTAGTATGTTTTTTGCGTATTTCATTTTTAAAAGCTGTTAAAATTCAAAATTACGCAAATCTTATGGACTTAGAAGGGTGAATTTTAGTAATAATTATAGAAGGAATGATTAACATCAAGAAACATAAAACTAATGTGCCGATATTCAACAATATAACTGTTAAAATATTTATATCTACTGGTACTATTGAAACGTAATATGTTTTTGGATTTAAGGTTATTATACTTCCATATTTTTGTAATAATAATAAAGATATACCTATCAAATTTCCCCAAAAGAGTCCTTTTATAATTAAATAAGTTGCGTTGTATAAAAATATTTTTCTAATTCCCCAATTGTTACTTCCTAAAGCTTTTAAAATACCAACCATTTGTACACGCTCTAATATAAGTACTAATAGAGCTGTAATCATATTTATACCAGCAATAAAAACCATAATTATAATAATAAACCAAACATTATTATCAAACAGTTTTATCCATTCAAAAATGGCAGGGTAACTATCTACAATTGTACTACTATTTAAAGTAGCTCCAATTGAGGTATACACTTCATTTCCTTTTTCTTTTAATTGATTAAAATCATCTATAATAACTTCAAAACCTCCAATTTGATCTTCATTCCAACCGTTAATATGTTGTACTTCTCTAATATCTCCAATTAATACAGTGCTATCAAACTGTTCAAAACCGGTATTAAAAATCCCTACTATAATAGGTTTTCTACTTTTAAATTTCATAGAACTTTTTTCTGATGGAAACCAAGTTCTAATGGTATCGTTTAATTTTAAATTTAAACTATTTGCTATAGATTCAGATATGAGTATCTCTTTATTTCTTTTTAAACTGAAGTTTGGTAAACGTCCTTGTAGTAAATATTCATTAAAAAAAGAAAAATCGTAATCAGCAGCTACTCCTTTTAAAACAATTCCTTCAAAATCAGTAGCTGTTCTAATAATTCCTGCCTTATTGGCAAAAATTTGTACACCTTTAATACCAGATATAGTATTAAAATTGGGATAAAAATTTTGTTTTTTACTTATAGGAACTGTAGAAACTTCTGAAGTATTATTATCGTAATTGGTAATTTGTATATGACCTTTAAAACCAGTCATTTTATCACGAATTTTATGTTGAAAACCAGACGCTATTGAAACAGCAATTAACATAATTGTAATTCCTAGAGCAATTGCTGTGATTGCAATTTTTATTATTGGTGATGATATACTACTTTTATACTCTTTACCAGCAATAATACGTTTCGCTATAAATAACTCGTAATTCAATAGTTTATGATTTTAAACAACTTCAAATGTACATATTTATTCTTGCTTTTATGGATGAATTTTCAACTCATTTCTTGTGCTCAACAACCTAAAGCTGTAGCTATAAAAGAAGAAAAGAAAGAAGTTTCTTTAAAAACAGGAGCTGATAGAACAAACTTATATTTGAATACACTTAAAGGGAAAAATATAGCAATTGTAGCCAATCAAACCTCTGTTTTAAACGTTTTACAAAGAGCTGAAGTTGCTCCTAATAAAATGGGATCTAAATTAGTTGCTAAACATTTGGTTGATTTTTTACATCAAAATAGAAATATTACTGTTAAAAAAGTTTTTGCTCCAGAACATGGTTTTAGAGGAAAAGCAGATGCAGGTGAAACCATTGTTGATGGTATTGATACCAAAACCGGAATTCCGATTGTTTCTTTATACGGAAAAAATAAAAAACCTTCTCAAGAGCAACTAAAAGGAATTGATATCGTTGTTTTTGATATACAAGATGTGGGCGCACGTTTTTATACTTACATATCTTCTTTGCATTATGTTATGGAAGCTTGTGCTGAAGCTAATATTAAGGTTATTGTTTTAGATAGACCAAATCCTAACGGACATTATATTGATGGACCTATTTTAGAAACAGCACATAAAAGTTTTGTTGGTATGCATCCTGTGCCAGTTGTTTACGGAATGACAATTGGAGAATACGGACAAATGATTAATGGTGAAAAGTGGTTACAAAACGACTTAAAATGTAATTTAGAAGTTATTCCTTTGGAAAATTATACGCATAGAGATCGTTATAGTTTACAAATTAAACCATCACCAAACTTACCAAACGATACTTCTATTAACCTATACCCTAGCCTTTGTTTTTTTGAAGGAACAACTATTTCTGTAGGTAGAGGAACAAACAAACAATTCCAAATTTATGGAGCTCCAGATTTAAAAAAATCTTCATTTAGTTTTACGCCAAAACCAAATGAAGGAGCTAAGTACCCTAAGCATGAAAATAAAGTTTGTTATGGTAAAACATTAACTAAGATTAACTTCTTATCAGAAATCGATTTAAAATGGTTACAAGAAGCTTACCAACAAAGTCCTGATAAAAAGAAATTTTTTAATGCTTTTTTTACAAAATTAGCTGGAACAAAAAAATTACAAGAACAAATAGAATCTGGTTTATCAATAAAAAAGATTAAAAATACTTGGTCTAATGGTTTAAATAAGTTTAAACAAATAAGAACAAAATATTTAATTTATAAATAATTAAATTTCAATGTTAATTAATTCTTATAATTAAAGTTGATATAACTTGTTTTGATGCAGTTAATTAGCTATATTTAACACATACTACTCTACTAGATTTCCCTAATCTAACCCCCTATGTATAAATATTACTTTTTATTATTATGTGTTGTTATTTCTTTTTCAACAACTGCACAAAACAACAACAGAATACGAATTAATAACGCTATAACCAAGGCATATGAAGAAAACAAATACGTGTTTGTTAATTATAGAACAACTTCTTGTAAATTAAGTGAAAAAATGGGATTGCAAATGAATAGCCCAACCTGTAAGCCTTTATTTGACAACAGTTATATTGTTGTAGATATTGTTGTTCCAAAAGAAAAAGCTGCTAATTACTTCCAAAAAAGCAGTATTGTTTCTGGAAATGAAGATGAAAAAAAGTCATCTGGATTCCCTTTCTGGTATATTCTAGATAATTATGGTAATTTTATTGAAGTTTCCATGAATATTAATGACAATAATATTGGATATCCTAGTACAGAAAAAGAGGTTGATAATTTTATTGAAGTTATTAGAAAAACCTCAAAACTCACAGAGTCTAGTTTAACTGTTATGGCAAATTCTTTTCATGAATTAAACAACCCTGAGCAATTAACAAGTAAATAAAAGCAAATTAAAATATTATAAAAAAGGAAAGTTTTACATTTATAAAACTTTCCTTTTTTTATTTAAACTAACGTGAATTAGATATAATTATGTTTTAATTTTAATAGTCATTTCGAGTGATTTTCAACAGAAAATTATATTGAGAAAAGTAATTAAAAATTAAATTACTTCTTCTTAACAGTTAAATCCTTAGCGTTTTTTACTTTTTGCTTTGTTAAAGCAATATCTATTACTTCACTCATTTCCGTTACATAATGAAACTTAAGACCTTTTAAATAACTTTCCTTAATTTCATCAATATCTCTTTTATTATCAGCACACAGAATAATTTCTTTAATATCTGCTCTTTTAGCTGCTAATATTTTTTCTTTTATTCCTCCAACAGGTAAAACTTTACCTCTTAAGGTAATTTCACCTGTCATAGCTAATTTATTTTTCACTTTACGTTGTGTAAATAATGAAATTAAAGAAGTTAGCATAGTTATACCCGCACTTGGTCCATCTTTTGGTGTTGCTCCTTCTGGTACGTGAATATGTACATTAAAGTTTTCTAATGTTTCAGTAGCTATTCCAAATTCATCTGCATTAGCTTTGATATATTCCATAGCAATCGTAGCAGATTCTTTCATTACCTTTCCTAAGTTACCAGTAATATTTAAAGTACCTTTTCCTTTAGATAAAATAGATTCTATAAATAAAATATCTCCACCAACACTTGTCCATGCTAAACCAGTTACAACACCAGCAACATCATTACTTTCGTATTTATCACGCTCTAAACGAGGTGGGCCAAGAATGGTTTCAATATCTTCAACAGTTAATTCTTTATTGTATTCCTCTTCCATTGCTATAGATTTGGCACAATTACGAACTACTTTGGCTACTTGTTTTTCCAAACCACGAACACCAGATTCTCTAGTATATCCTTCTACAATTTTTTCTAATTCCTTCTTCCCTACTTTTAAATGATCTTTTGTTAATCCGTGTTCTTTTAACTGCTTAGGGAATAAGTATTTTTTTGCAATTTCAACTTTTTCTTCAATAGTATACCCAGTAACGTTAATGATCTCCATACGATCACGTAAAGCCCAAGGAATTTGACCTAAGTTATTGGCTGTAGCAATAAATAATACTTTAGATAAATCAAAACCAACTTCTAAATAATTATCATAAAATTCAGTATTCTGTTCTGGATCTAAAACTTCTAACATTGCTGAAGAAGGATCTCCTTGGTGACTTTGCCCCAATTTATCAATCTCATCTAATACAAAAACAGGATTTGAAGTTCCTACCTTTTTTATATTCTGAATTAAACGACCTGGCATTGCTCCTATATAAGTCTTTCTATGTCCACGAATCTCAGCTTCGTCTCGTAAACCACCTAAAGACATACGTACATATTTTCTGCCTAAAGCTTCTGCTACAGATTTACCCAAAGATGTTTTACCAACACCTGGAGGTCCGTATAAACAAATTATAGGCGATTTCATATCACCACGTAATTTTAAAACAGCTAAATGTTCTACAATACGTTCTTTAACTTTTTCTAATCCAAAATGATCTCTATCTAATATTTTTTGAGCACGTTTTAAATCAAACTTATCTTCAGAATATTCTCCCCAAGGTAATTCTAGCATCAACTCTAAATAATTTCGTTGAATACCAAATTCTGCCATTTGTGGATTCATTCTCTTCAAACGACTCAACTCTTTTTCAAAAGTTTCAGCAACTTCTTTGGACCATTTTTTAGTTTTCCCTTTTAAACGCATCTCTTCTAACTCTTGGTCATTAGAAACACCTCCAAGTTCTTCTTGAATAGTTTTTAATTGCTGATTTAAATAATATTCACGCTGTTGTTGATCTAAATCTGATCTTGTTTTAGATTGAATATCATTACGTAATTTTAATTTTTGTAATTCTTTATTTAAGTTCTTTAATGTTAATAAAGCTCTTTCTTTTAAATTATCTTTTTCTAAAACTACTTGTTTTTGAGTAACACTTAAATCCATGTTTGATGAAATAAAATTCACCAAAAAAGAATCTGATTTAATATTTTTAATAGCAAAAGAAGCTTCCGAAGGTAACATTGGGTTTTCCTTAATAACCTCTAAAGCCAATTCTTTTATAGATTCTATAATAACAGAAAACTCTTTTTTATCTTCTATATCTCGTTCTTCAATAGCTTCAGTAACCTTAGCTTTTAAATAAGGCTCTTCTTGAATAATTTCTTCTATTTCAAAACGTTTTTTTCCTTGAATAATAACAGTTGTATTACCATCAGGCATTTTTAATACCCTTAAAATTTGAGCAACAACTCCTGTTCTGTGAATATCATCTATAGTAGGATTTTCTACATCTGCATTTTTTTGAGCAACAACACCAACTATTTTATCTCCTTTATTGGCATCTTTTATCAATTGGATTGATGTATCTCTACCTGCTGTAATTGGTATTACAACACCTGGAAATAATACGGTATTTCGTAAAGGTAAAATTGGTAATTCTTCTGGAACATCTTCTTTATTAATTAACTCTTCATCTTCTGGTGTTAATAATGGAATTAATTCAGAATCTTCATTTATGATATCTTGAAGCGACAAATTGTCTAAATGCATTATTTTTGATTTACTCATAATTTTTTATATATGTCATTGTGGCATTATAGCGTAACTTAATTACATTATAATCCACATTTAAATAACTTAAAACACTATTTTTTAAGTTATTATAACCTTATTTCTAATAACTTGCTACTACTATTAGTCAATTGTTATGCCAAGCAAGTTTAAATATAAAGATAAGATTAACTTTAGAGGATTTATAAAAAAGTTACTATAAATTTCTATTCTTTTATTTTAAAAAAAAATGAACATTGCAATAAGAACAAAAACAACTATTTGCAACCACTTTAAGTAATATCCGATAGTATTATTTTCTTTAATTTTATTAGAAATTGTAGCTGCTGATATGGCAATTAAAGAAAATACAATGCTTGATGTTATTATGAATATAAAACCTAGTACATAAAATTGTAAAACTGAAGGTAATGTATTTGAAAACAAAAACTGAGGTAAAAAAGCTAAAAAAAATATAGTGACTTTAGGATTTAAAACATTCATCCAAAAACCATTTAAAAACAATTCTTTTGCTGGTTTTTTATTTACTGTAACAGTATTAATTACTATTTTATCATCAGCTTTGTATATTTTATAAGCTAAATATAAGAGATAACAAGCCCCGAACAGTTTTATCATAAAAAAAATATTTTCGTTTTTTTTTATGATTTCTGATATTCCAAATGCAACAAAACTTGTGTGTATAATACAACCTGTCATTAAACCAGCCACAGTTATTAAAGCTTGTTTTTTACCATTAACAATACTTTCTGTAAGCACAAAAATATTATCTGGGCCTGGTGAAATAGCTAAAGTTAACGATGCTAAAATAAAAGAGATTAAAGTTTCAATCACATTTTAATAATTATCTATCAGTAATTTTTTAATTTAAAAGCGCCTTATTTATTTTTTTTATTAAACGTGGCCCTTCATAAATAAAACCAGTATAAATCTGAACTAAATCAGCACCTGCTGCTACTTTTTCTAGAGCATCACTTGCCGAATGAATACCTCCTACTCCAATAATAGGAAATGCTTTATTTGATTTTTCTGATAAATATTTAATTACAGCTGTACTTCTATCTTTAACAGGTTGTCCGCTTAATCCTCCGTTTCCTATTTCTTCTAAACGTTCTTTTGAAGCTTTTAAACCTTCTCTATTTACTGATGTATTTGAAGCAATAACACCTTCAATTTTTGTTTCTGAAACTAAAGCGATAATTTCATCTAACTGCTGATGATTTAAATCAGGAGCAATTTTTAATAAGATTGGTCTTTTTGGAGTTTGCTCAGTAGTTAACTCTTCATTTAATTTCTGAACTTCAGTTATTAATTCTTTTAAATAATCTACATCATCTAGTTTTGCATGACTTCCAACATTTGGACAACTTACATTTAGCACAAAATAATCTACATACTGATGCAAACCTTTAAAACAATCTAAGTAATCGGCTGTATAACCTTCTGGTGAAGTTGCAGTATTTTTACCAATATTACCTCCAATAAGTATTTTACCTTTATTTTTTTTAAGTTGTTCTATAGCCGTAGTTAATCCTTCATTATTAAATCCCATTCGGTTAATAATTCCTTGATCATCTTTTAAACGAAATAATCTTTTCTTTGGATTACCTACTTGACCTTTTGGAGTTACAGTACCTATTTCAACAAAACCAAAACCAAAATTAGCTAATTCGTTATATATTACTGCGTTTTTATCAAAACCTGCAGCCAATCCAACTGGATTTTTAAATGTTAAACCAAATAAGTTACGCTCTAATTTTTTATCATTTATTTGATACATTCCTCTAATTATTGTCGGAACAAATGGAATTTTATGTAAAAATTTAACTAAAGAAAATGTAAAATAATGAATTTTCTCTGGATCAAAAGCAAATAAAATTGGACGAATAAATAGTTTGTACATCGTTAAATAGTAGAGTTATTGGAGTTAAACCCTAGTTTAATAATTATTTTAATTATAACTTTTTACTCCAATAAAAGTCATTTATTTAAATACTATAAAAAACTTGTATTACTCTTTTTTCATACCAATAATGAGTTCCATACCATCATCATCTACAGATATTATCAATATTTTATCAGTGACAGAAACTACTTTTTGTTCAGTTTGACCATCCATATCATCTATTGTAATAATTTTTGTTGTACTATCATATTGCCAATTTCCAAAATGATCTTGACCTTCTTCCATTGCTTCATAATCTCCACTTTCATAATATAAAACCCAATTAGATTCCTTAGAATCAGCAGATGAAGCCATTTTTTGTCCGGCAACTTCAAAATAATCGATATACCACTTTCCTGATGAAATTAGCTTCGATTCTTCAGTTTGTTGTGCATTAACAACCTGGAAAAAAGTAAAAAATAATATTATAATTATTCTCATTATTTAAGTTTTTAAAAAAAGCTCCAATACCATTGTGGAGCTTTTGAGTTTATCTTAAAACAGCATCAAAATTCTTTTCGAATGTTTGCTGTAATTTTTGCATTATTTTATCAATCTGTTTGTCATTAAGTGTTTTGTTTTCATCTTGTAAGACAAAACTTAATGCATAGGATTTTTTACCTTCAGGTAACTTATCTCCTTCATAAACATCAAACAAATCAACTTGTTTTAATAAGTTCTTTTCTGACTGAAAAGCTGTATTATATAATTCCTTAAATTCAACTTTAGTATCTAATAATAACGCTAAATCTCTTTTAACTTCAGGGAATTTAGGTAAGTCAGTTACTTTTATTTTTTTATTACCTTTTAATTTTAAAATATTGTCCCAATTAAAATCTGCAAAAATAACTTCTTGCTTAATTCCAAATTCTTTTAAAACACTTCTTTTTACAACACCAAAATCAACTAATTTAGTTTTACCTAAACCTAGTGTAATTCCTTCTGAAAAAACATCTGATTTTACAGGTGATGTTTTAATTTTATTAAAACCTAACCTTGCTAATAAAGAAGTTATTACTCCTTTTGCGTAGAAAAAGTCTGAATATTGTGATGCAATTTTCCAACTCTCTTTAGAACGGTTACCTGTTACAAATAAACTTAAGTGTCTATCTTCTTGGTATCCTTTATCGTATTTATGATATGTTTTTCCAAACTCATAAAACTTTAAAGAACTATTTCTTCTATTAATATTATAAGCTATAGACTCTAAACCACTAAATAACAAAGATTGACGCATAACCCTTAAATCGTTACTTAAAGGGTTTAACATTTCAACATTATTATCTTCTTTAAGGTTTTCACTTAAGTTAACATACTCTGCTTTGGTTAATGAATTAGCCATAGTTTCATTAAAACCTAAAGCGACTAATTGATTAGCAATAGTATTTTCTATTTTAACATGCGCATCATTATCAAAAGAAATAGAAGTATTTAATTTATGAGAAAACTCAATATTATTATATCCGTAAACTCTTAAAATTTCTTCAATAATATCAGCTTCACGCTGTACGTCTACTCTATAAGAAGGTATTACCAAACCTAAACCACCTTCGGTAACACTATTAATTTTAATTTCTAAAGAAGCTAAAATATTTTTAATTGTTTCTCTTGGAATCTCTTGACCAATTAAACGATATACACTTTCAAAAGATAAGAAAACTTGAAAATCTTCTACTTTTTCAGGATAAAAATCCATAATATCTGATGATAATTTTCCACCAGCATGTTCTTGAATTAATAAAGCAGCTCTTTTTAAGGCATATTTTGTTTGATTAATATCAATTCCTCTTTCAAAACGGAAAGAAGCATCTGTATTTAACGCATGTCTTTTTGCTGTTTTACGAACAGCAACTGGATTAAAATAAGCACTTTCTAAGAAGATTGTATGTGTACCTTCTGTAACACCAGATTTTAAACCTCCAAAAACACCTGCAATACATAAAGGATTATTTTCACCATCACAAATCATAATATCTTCAGCAGAAAGCTCTCTTTCTACTTCATCAAGAGTTGTAAATTTGGTTCCTTCATCTAAAGTTTTTACAATTACTTTGTTTCCTCTAATTTTAGAGGCATCAAAGGCGTGCAATGGTTGTCCTAATTCATGTAAAACATAATTAGTAATATCAACAATATTATTTTTAGGTGTTAAACCTATTGCTTTTAATTTATTTTGAATCCATTCCGGAGAATCTTTAACTTCTACATCTGTAATTGTAATTCCAGAATAGCGAGGTGTTAATTCTTTGTTTTCTACTTCAACATCAATTTTCAACCTTCTTTCATCAACATGAAAATCAGAAACAGATGGTGATATTAGCTCTAAATTAACTCCTTGTTGAATTAAACCAGCCCTTAAATCTCTAGCAACTCCATAATGACTCATAGCATCTGCTCTGTTTGGAGTTAATCCAATTTCAAAAACAAAATCTTTTTCTATTTTAAAAACTTTAGAGGCAGGTGTACCAGGTTCAAAAGGAGTATCTAAAACCATAATTCCATCGTGACCTTTACCTAAACCTAATTCGTCTTCAGCACAAATCATCCCAAAACTAACCTCTCCTCTTATTTTTCCTTTTTTAATTTTAAAACCTTCTCCTTTTTCATCATATAAGGTTGTACCAACAGTAGCAACTGGTACTTTTTGTCCTGCAGCTACATTTGGAGCTCCACATACAATTTGTACAGGTTCTCCTTCACCTAAATAAACAGTAGTTATTTTTAGTTTATCTGCATTAGGGTGTTTTTCACAGGTAACAACTTCACCAATTACAACACCTTCTAAACTACCTTTAATACTTTCTTTAGTTTCTATACCTTCAACTTCTAAACCTAGATCAGTTAATAACTCTCCTGTTTTTTCAGGAGCCCAATCTAATTGTAAAAATTGCTGTAGCCAATTGTATGATATTTTCATTTTCTAATCTATCTGATTTTGCCCGCAAATTTACACATTTTAGAATTAAAATACCGAATGTTTACAAGTTGTTGATAACTGGCTAGTTGTTAACGGTTTCGTAACATTAAAAATGTTATAAAAATGTTAAAATTATTAATTTCGCACAAATTATAACAACACACCACAAATGAAAAACTTATTACCCTTCATTTTATTGATAATATCATTATCGGTAAAAGCACAAATTCCTGCTTATTATAACGATGTAAATTTAGATCAAACAGGAACTTCGTTAAAAAATACATTAGCAACAAAAATTACAGCTACACACACAACAACCTTAAGTTATGGTTGGGATGATGTTAGAGAAGCTGATTTAAATCCAGATAATTCTTCTGAAGTAATTTTACTTTATGGATGGGATGATACTGATGGAAGTAACACTAGTGATAGAACTAGAGGAGCTTATGAAAATGGTGGTTCTACTGGAAATTGGAATCGCGAACATACTTATCCTAAATCTTTAGCTAATCCTAACCTAGGAACAAGTGGTCCTGGAGCTGATGTTCATCACTTAAGAGCTTGTGACATGCAAAGAAATTCTACTAGAAACAGTAATTTATTTGCAGACGGAAGCGGAGCTGCTTCTTATATTACTTCTTCTGGAGGTTTTTATCCTGGTGATGAATGGAAAGGAGATGTTGCTCGTATGATGATGTATATGTATTTACGTTATGGAACTCAGTGTTTACCTTCAAATGTAGCAATTGGTTCGATTTCTTCATCTGACTCTAATATGGTTGAATTATTGTTAGAATGGAATGCTGAAGATCCGGTTTCAAATATAGAACAACAACGTAATGAAGTTGTAGCAACTGCTCAAGGAAATAGAAATCCTTTTATAGATAATCCTGCTTTTGCTACAGCAATTTGGGGCGGAGATCAAGCTGAAGATTTATTTGGTGATACTGGAGATAATGGTGGAGGAACTGATGGCGGTGGATCAACTGGTGGTTCTGGTTCTGATTTATTTATTTCTGAATACGTAGAAGGTTCATCAAACAATAAAGCTATTGAAATTGCTAATTTTACGGGTTCTAGTGTAGATTTATCTAATTATTCTATAAGAAAAGCCACAAACGGTAGTGGATCTTTTTCTACAACTTTAACTTTGAGCGGAACTTTAGCAAATGGAAATGTTTATGTTATTGCACACAGCAGTGCAAGTGCTACAGTTACTGCTAATGCAGATATTACAAATGCAACTGTAACAACTTTTAATGGTAATGATGCAATTGCATTATATAAAAATGGTTCTTTAATAGACTTAATTGGTGATGAATCAAGTAGCTCTAATTTTGCTAAAGATGTAACTTTACAAAGAGTTTCTTCTGTAAGCGGACCTAATACTTCTTACACAACTTCTGAATGGAATACATTAAGTCAAGATACTTTCTCTGGTTTAGGTTCTCATTCAAGTGATGGAGGTGATTCATCTGATGGAGGAACAGACAACGGAGGAACTGATCCTGTTATAGATTATTGCGATTCTGAAGGAAGTAATGCTAGTTATGAATATATAGATTATGTGGCAATTGGTGGTATTTCTAATGTAACATCTGCTAATGGAGGTTATGGAGATTTTACTTCTCAAACAGGTACTTTAAGCTATGGAACAAATAGCATTATTTTTAGTGCTGGTTTTTCTAGTTCTTCTTATACTGAATATTGGAAAGTTTGGGTTGATTTTGATCAAAATGGAACTTTTGATTCTGATGAAGAGGTTGTTTCTGGTTCTTCTTCTAGTGCTAGTAATTTATCATATACATTTTCAGTACCAACTTTTGCAACTTCTGGAAGTACAAGAATGCGTGTAGCAATGAAATGGAATGCTGCTCCTACTGCTTGTGAAACTTTTTCATATGGTGAAGTTGAAGATTATACTGTTGTAATTGGAGCTTCTAAAGGAATACAAACAAATTTAGATGTATATGCTGATGCTGAGTTAGGAAATGAAAAAGCAATTTTTGATGGTGTAGCATATCCAAATCCTACTTCTAGTACAATTACTATTAATTTATTAGATAATAGAGAAGCTTCATTTAAATTAATAAATATTATCGGACAAACAGTTTTAAAAGGTGATACTGATAGAAATATTGATCTTAGTAACTTACAAAACGGAGTTTATATTTTAGATATAAATGATGGCGTTCGTTCTTTTACAAAGAAAATTGTTAAAAAATAATATATCATTTTTACTAAACAAAAAGAGTCACTTTCTAAAGTGGCTCTTTTTTTTTCTCTATAATAAGCAGATTATCTATGCCTTGTTATATGTCTTTTTATTTCAATATTAAGTTGATTTTTTCTATTCGAGAAAAACTAGTTATTAGAAACTTATAATACCTTTCTTGAAACCTCTTTAATAAAAGGTTTCACTTTTCTAATTTATTTTTTGATTTTGCGCTTTTCAATTAAAAAAGCAAAAATAACAAAGCTAAAAAGTTTATAATAAACAAAAATTAATATAGCTTTAATTAGTAAACTAACTAAATAATAAATAAGGCTAATCTTGAGACTGTTAGTAGTAATAAAATAGAAGGAACGTATAATACTATGCAACGTTATAATATAAAAACAAAGCCAAAGTTTGAAGTAAACTTTGGCTTTATATAATATTTTATATTAAATCGTATCATCTATTCCTCAATAGGTGGATGACCAAAAATACCTTCATAAATTTCATCAAAGTTATTTCGTAAATGCGAATTTAATTTTTTCCTGTAATCATCTTGTAACCAGTCTATAAAGTTATGAGTGGACTTACAAATACATTTTGAATAACGATGTATTCTATCATCAATATCTCCTCCTAATTTTTTTGCTAGAATTAAAGCATCAAAAACATCTTCACTGTTTTCTGTACATATTTTAGCGTGATGTTCTATTGATTTTTCTAAAACTTTTTTAGAGCTCTCCCCTGCTTGTATAGAATCTATATATACTTTCTTTACATCAAAATATAAATTCTCATCTTCTGTTTTTGAAAATTCTTTACGTACGTCGGCTGGTAACTCATATCTAAAATCATTCTCAATTTCTTCATCAGTTAACAGGTTATCTAAATAGAAATTAGGCGCTCTAAACATACGTTGCCAATCTAAATCAGCTCCCCAAGGGCCAAATCTATGAAAATTATTACCTAAATCTATAACATTAAAACCAGATTTACCTTTAAAGATACGAGAACCACGACCAATCATTTGGTAATATAACGTTAACGATTTCGTTGCTCTGTTTAAAATAATAGAACTTACAGAAGGTTCATCAAAACCTGTAGTTAAAATACTTACAGATGTTATAATAGCATTTGGTGTTTTATTAAACCATTTTAAAATAAAATCACGCTCTTTTCTAGTATTTGTATTATCTAAGTGAGCAATTGGGTATCCAGCTCTCTTAAACGTATCAAAAACATGCAAAGAAGTGTTAATACCGTTGTTAAAAATTAGCGTTTTTGTTCCTTTTGCTCTTTCTTCGTAAGCTTGTAAAAGCTTAGAAAGCATATCTGTATTTGTATATAAATCTTCAGAAGATTTTACTGTATAATCTCCATTTGCTCCAACTTCTAAAGAAGTTAAACCAACATTGTAAGAATATATATTTGCTTTCGCTAAGTATTCATTTTTAATTAAAGTATTTATACTTTCACCAGTTATTAATTCATCATAGTTGTCTTTCATAGGCAACTTCATATTAGAACTTAAAGGTGTTGCTGTTACTCCTAAAACAAATGACTTATCAAAAAACTTAAATAATTTTGTAAAAGAATTATAGTGAGCTTCATCAATAATAACCAAACCAATATCAGAAATATCTAATTTATTATCATTTAAACGATTGTTAAGTGTCTCAACCATGGCTACGAAACAATCAAATTCTGCTTGATCGTCTAAACTAGCTTTACTATTTATTATTTTATTATCAACTCCAAACTCATTAAGCATTTTATGAGTTTGATTACACAACTCAATACGATGTGTCATTATTAAAACCTTCTTTTTGTAGTGTTTTAAAAACTGACGCGCAATTTCTGAAAATATAACCGTTTTACCACCACCTGTAGGGAGTTGATATAGCAAATGGAAATTTTCAGGAGCGTTCTCAAAACTTTTAAAAATTTTGTGAAGCGCCTCTTTTTGGTAATCGTAAAGGTCTTTACCTACTTTGGCTTTTGGTGTCGTTGTATTAGTTGAACTCAAATCTAAAATAATTTTTGAAGTACACAAAAATACGATCTATTTATAAAAATCTTAGTTAAAACAGGAGTTTATTTTACTAAATTGTTAAAATTTATATCTAAGATATCATAATGAGAAGCATGAGCTATTGCATTTTCATCTCTAATTAATAGAAATTGAGGAGATTGATGTATTACTTGAAAAGCAAGGCCAATTTCACTAGAAACGTCTCTGTAGTTCAATAAATCTATATAATACATTGTAATATTTAAACTTTCCGGAAAGCTATCTTCAAAACGCTTAAGTACAGTTCTACTAATAGAACAACGTGTTGAATGTTTAAATACACCTATATATTCATTTTTTGAAGCTGCTTTAATTTTATTAATTTCTTCAATAGATGTTAAAGGTTTCCAATTTATTTTAGATACTATTTCTTCTTTTTGTTCTGATTTGTCTTTATTCTTACCGAATATATTTTTAAACATATTTTATTTTTTATAATATACTTTTTATAGTCTCAATTAAGGTGTGTAAATTACAAAGAAATATGATCTGATTAAAAAACAATTTATTTAACAGACAAAAAGTCATTAAAAAACCCACTTAAAGTGACAAAAAGACATTTTTAAAATCTTTTTTCATAATGGTATTACTTTTGAATTGATGTTTTAAAACAAAAATAGCTAACAATGAATTTTAATAATTATACTATAAAATCCCAAGAAACTATACAACAAGCACAACAATTAGCTCAAGAGTATGGTCATAATCAAATAGAAAACGAACATCTATTTAAAGCGTTATCAATTGTTGATGAGAATGTGTTGCCTTTTTTATTAAAAAAGTTAAATATTAATATAGATATTATTCAGCAAATAATTAATAAGCAAATAGAAAGTTTTGCAAAAGTTTCAGGAACAGAAATAATGCTCTCAAGAGAAACAGCAAAAACACTAACAGAAGCTGCTATTATTGCTAAAAAAATGAAAGATGAATACGTATCGATCGAGCATTTAATTTTAGCTATATTTAAATCAAAAAGTCAAATATCACAAGTATTAAAAGATCAAGGAGTAACAGAAAAAGGATTAAAAACAGCTATTCAAGAGTTACGTAAAGGTAAAAATGTTACCTCACAAAGTGCAGAAGGCAATTATAATTCTTTAAATAAATATGCTAAAAACCTAAATAAGCTAGCCCAAGATGGTAAACTAGATCCTGTTATTGGTCGTGATGAAGAAATAAGACGATTATTACAAATTTTATCTCGTAGAACTAAAAACAATCCAATATTAGTTGGTGAACCAGGTACAGGTAAAACAGCTATTGCAGAAGGTTTAGCACATAGAATTATTCGTGGAGATGTTCCAGAAAACTTAAAAGACAAACAGATTTTTTCTCTTGATATGGGAGCGTTAATAGCTGGAGCCAAATTTAAAGGAGAGTTTGAAGAACGTTTAAAATCTGTTATCCAAGAAGTAACAAAATCCGATGGAGATATTGTTTTATTTATTGATGAAATTCATACACTAGTTGGTGCTGGTGGTGGACAAGGTGCAATGGATGCTGCTAATATTTTAAAACCAGCTTTAGCAAGAGGTGAATTAAGAGCTATTGGAGCTACAACACTAGATGAATACCAAAAATTCTTTGAAAAGGACAAAGCATTAGAACGTCGTTTTCAAAAAGTAGTAGTAAATGAACCTGATACAGAAAGTGCAATTTCTATTTTAAGAGGTATAAAGGATAAATATGAAGCACATCATAAAGTTAGAATAAAAGATGAAGCCATTATTGGTGCTGTGAGTTTATCTCAACGTTATATTACCAATCGCTTTTTACCAGATAAAGCCATAGATTTAATGGATGAGGCTGCAGCAAAACTTCGCATGGAAATAAACTCTAAACCTGAAGAGTTAGATGTTTTGGATCGTAAAATAATGCAATTAGAAATTGAAATTGAAGCTATTAAACGTGAAAATGATGAGATAAAATTAAAAGCACTTCATATTGATTTAGCTAATTTTAAAGAAGACAGAAATGAAATTAATGCAAAATGGCAATCTGAAAAAAGTATTATTGATGCAGTACAACAACTAAAATCAGATATTGAAGATTATAAGTTAGAAGCAGAAAAAGCAGAAAGAAATGGAGATTATGGTGCTGTTGCTGAATTACGTTATGGGAAAATTAAAAATGCTCAAGAAGCTTTAGAAATTAAACAAAATGAATTAGCAAATCAACAAGAAACAGCACTTATAAAAGAAGAAGTCACATATGATAATATTGCTGAAGTAGTAGCAAAATGGACTGGAGTTCCATTAACGAAAATGATTCAATCTGAAAGAGAAAAGTTATTAGTTTTAGAAGATGAATTACATAAACGTGTAGTTGGACAAGAAGAAGCGATAGTAGCTGTAGCAGATGCTGTAAGACGATCTAGAGCGGGATTACAAAATCCAAATAAACCTATTGGATCTTTCTTGTTTTTAGGAACAACAGGTGTAGGAAAAACAGAATTAGCTAAAGCTTTAGCAGATTATTTATTTGATGACGAAAATGCGATGACAAGAATTGATATGAGTGAATATCAAGAACGTCATTCTGTAAGTCGTTTGGTTGGTGCTCCTCCAGGTTATGTTGGTTATGATGAAGGTGGACAATTAACAGAAGCTGTAAGAAGAAAACCATATTCTGTTATTTTATTAGATGAAATTGAAAAAGCACATCCAGATACGTTTAACATACTATTACAAGTTTTAGATGAGGGGCGATTAACTGATAATAAAGGTCGTGTAGCTGATTTTAAAAATAGTATAATTATTATGACCTCTAATATGGGAAGTCATATTATTCAAGAAAAATTTGAAAATTTAAAAGGAGATATTGATTCTACAATGGAATTAGCTAAAACTGAAGTTTTAAGTTTACTAAAACAAAGTGTTCGTCCTGAGTTTTTAAATAGAATAGATGATATTATTATGTTTAGTCCTCTATCTAAAGACAATATTCATCAAATTGTAAAATTACATTTGAATGGTTTAAAAAAGGTACTATCTAAACAAAATATAACGTTAGATGCGACAGATGAAGCTGTTGGTTATTTAGCTAAAAAAGGGTATCAACCAGAGTTTGGTGCTAGACCTGTTAAAAGAGTAATTCAAAAAGAAGTGTTAAATCAATTATCAAAAGAAATATTATCAACAAACGTAACAACAGACAGTATCATTTTATTAGATGCTTTTGATGATAAATTGGTTTTTAGAAATCAAACAGAATTAGTTAATTCTTAAAAAAGATAAAAGCATTTTCCTTTTTAACGCTTATATATTAGAATCTAAAAGGAAAAAGTTTTTTATATTTGCAAAAATTTAATAAAACATGAAAAAAATTATTCTTGCAGTATTTACAGTATTTATTTCTTTAACTTCTTTTGGTCAAGAAAATAAAACTGATGACGTAACAACTTTTTATTTAATTACTAATGCTGAAACTAAATCAGATGGTGACAATAAAGATGATTTAACTACCGAAGGAATTGAGCGAGCAAAAAAACTGGTAGATGTATTTTCTGAAACGAAGTTAGATGTAATTTATATTAACAATAATGTTAGTACAAAACAAACAGCACATTCTATTGCTAAAAAACAAAAATTAGGTGTTTATTCATTTGAAGAGAATCAACAATATGATGCAGGCTTTAAATATAATACTGATGGTAAAAATGTTTTAATTATTGGAAACAAAAAAACTGTGCCTGAATTTGCTAACCTTGTTTTAGGTTCTAAAAAATACACAACAATTAAAGAGAATACATATGGTAATTTGTATATTATTACTGTAACTAAAGACTCTAAAACTTCTGTATTACTAAATATAAACTAAGTTTTAATTTATATACATACAAAATAAGCCCTGTGAAACACAAAGTGTTTCACAGG
>SIHP01000005.1 GCA_004762155.1 Flavobacteriaceae bacterium | reverse complement strand
TTAATTCATAGGTTCCAGGGGCTAATGCTGAAAAGCTAGTTCCAGTTTGAGCCGCCACAACAGGAACAGTTCCTGTTAAGGTATATGTTGAAGTTGTCACAGGCGTTGTCACATTAATACTTCCAGTTGAAACAGAACACGTAGGATCTGTATGTGTTGCAGTTGGTGCAACAGGAGTTTCGGGTTGTGCTAAGTTAATCAATATTCGATCCGACACACATCCTTCTAAAGTTGTTTCTGTTAAGGAATACGTCCCTAGATTTAAATTGCTGAAAATATCTCCTGAGTCTAATTCTAATCCTGTTTTTATTTGTGCTGTTACTACTGGGGCAATTCCTGTTAAGGTATAGGTAGAATCTTCCGTAGGATTTTCTACTGATATACTTCCTATTGCCAAAGTACACGTCGGTTGAACAGTAATATCAATTGGTTGTGATGGTGTTTCTGGTTGAGGATCAATAGTAATAAGTGCTTCTTCCGAAATACAACCAAATTTGTTAGTTTCAATTAATGTATACGTTCCCGGTACTAATGCTGGATAAAACGTTAACGTTTGTTGGGTTACTAAAGGAGAAGGACCTGTTAAAGTATAGGTAGATCCTTCAGCAATAACGCTTATATTAAGATTTCCTGTTTCTGTATCACACGTTGGTTGCTCAGTAACAAGACCACCTGGAGCTGATAGAGTATCACAACTAACATTACATTGAACATATTCAGTAATTTGAGCATCTGTAAAAGTATTATAACTATAAAATGCTTCATCCATTTTACCTTCATAGCCTCCATAAGTTAACCCATCTGTACCTAAAACAAAATTACTATAAATCCCTCCAAACCCAGCAGAATCAGTATGAAATTGCATTGCAGATGATAAACTTGTTGAATTTTCTTCTACTACTCCATCTAAATAGACAACAGAATTACCGCCACTATAGGTATAGGCTATATGGTGCCACTCATTATCTGTAGGATATACAAAATCTGCAACATACTCAATACTCCCTGCTATCGTGCTTTTTGTTGCTATTACAATATTACCTGTATTTGCTGCTCTATATATTGTAATACCTTTAGCTTGACCTCCTTCTTCATATAATATCTGATTATTGCTAGGTGTATTTGAGTCTGGTTTTATCCAAAAACCAATAGAGAAATTAGTTGTCGTTGAAAATAAAATTCCCCCATCATTATTAAAAAACATTTCAGTAGTTCCGTCAAAAACTAAAGAACTTCCTCCTGCTATATTGTCTGTACTGTATGTTATTGATGAAGATCCATCTGGATTATTTGTTCCTTTTACATCATTTATTGTATTATCAAAAGACCATATAGCTTCTGTATCAATTTCATTAATACCTCCAGTTGTTATTAATGGTGAAGCAATAAGAAGTGTTGTTATATCTGACGAAGTACAATTATCACTATTCGTTTCTGTTAATTCATAACTTCCTGCTGCTAAATTTGTAAAAACAGTTCCTACTTCTTCGTAAGAATCTCCTGTTAAGGTATAGGTAGAACCTGTTATAGGATTATCTACAATAATACTAGCTTCTGTTACTAAACAGTTACCCGGTATAATAGTTGCAGACGGAGCACCAGGTGTTACAGGTTGCTCATTAATAACAAGAGTTATTGCATCAGAAATACAACCAGAAGCAGTCTCTTCTATTAAAGTATATGATCCTGCGGCAACCGTTGCAAAACTCGTTCCCGTTTGGGCAGTTACTACTGGGGAAATCCCCGTTAATGTATACGTAGAAGTTGCTGTTGGTGTGTTTACACTGATACTTGCTGTTTCTACCAAACACGTTGGTTGCACAACGCTAACTGCTGGTTGTACTACATCTATACAATCAATTATTTCAATTTGATAATCTTCAACTTCTCCATCAGAAGCTCCACCTCTTGCTCTATCGTCGGTATCTCCTGAGGTAGCATCGACCAAATTATCTGATGTTATACGAAGCCTCACATAGGTTATTCCTTCTTCAATATCTGTAGGAAAAGAAGGCCAAGTTAACGTGGCTGATGTTCCGCCTGCTGGAGCAGTTATACTTGTAAACTCTTCATTATCATCAAATGTTCCATTTCCATCAAAATCTATCCAAGCATATATGGTTGCATCGGTACCTGTTGCATTGTTATAAGGAATATTTATAGTATGTGGTTCTATTAAAGTGTTTACTTTTCCTAAAGGAACACTTAATGCATCTTCATCATCAATAGCATCTATATTATCACCATCTGCCGAACTTTCAAAACCGTTCGATTCTGAATCTACAAGGCTTCCTAATGATAAGATTGATGTATTATTTGTTTCATCATAATTAAGAATAAAGTGTCTTGCACCTCCCTGATCAGTAAGTTCTAATATTGTTCCGTAAGATCTAGGTGCATCACCAAAATCCAAAGACACATCTGTATTACATAAAATATATTGAAGTATTTCTACATCTGTAAAAGTAGTATAACTATAAAATGCTTCATCCATTTTACCTTCGTAACCTCCAAGAAGCACTGATGTTCCTAAGACCGTATTAGAAGAAGCTGCACCAAATCCAGCCCTATTAGTATGCGCAGGGATTTCGTTCTCAGAGGAATTTGTTGACACTTCCATTATCTTTCCATCTAAATACGTAACAGATGTGCCTTCACTATAAGTATAGGCTATATGATGCCATTCATTATCTGTAGGATATTCAAAATCGCCAACAATTAAAGCGATTTCTGCATTTGTGCTTTTTGTTACCACCTTAATATTCCCTGTTGTTGCTTCTCTATATATTATAAGACCTCTAATTAAACCTCCTTCTTCAAATAATACTTGATTATTTGAAGGTACATTTGAATCTGGTTTTATCCAAAAACCAATAGATAAATTAGTTATCGTTGAAAAGAAAGTTCCACCATCATAATCAAAATAGATTTCAGTACTTCCATCAAAAACTAAAGAACTCCCTCCCGCTATATTCTCGGTACTATATACTATTGAAGCTGATCCATCTGGATTATTTGTTCCTTTTACATCATTTATCGTATTATCAAAAGACCAAACAGCCTCTGTATTAGGTAAAAATGTTGTTTTATTAACTATAACATCATTTAATGTTTGTGTATAAGAACATGTAAAGTCATCTATATGTCTAACGCTTAATGTGAATGTATAATTACCAGGGATTAAACCTGAAAAAACTTCACTAGTTTGAAAATTTATACCATCAATACTATATTCCATGCCCGCTTCCGCTTCAAAAACTATAGATCCAGTATTTACAATACAGCTAGGCTGATTTACAACAAAATTACCGCTTGGAGCTGTTGGTATATCATTAATTATAATACTACCAGTTATTATACAAGTGTTATCATCTACACCTCGAACAGTTAATGTATATGGACCAGAATCTAAGCCTGCAAAAGTTTCAACGGTTTGAAAATTTATACCATCAATACTATATTCCATACCAGCTTGTGTATCAAAAACTATAGTTCCGCTTGGTACAGCACAGGTTGGATGCGTTATTGTTGGATTAGGAGTTGTTGGTGTGTTGGGAACTGCGTTTATAATTACAGTTTGTCCTTGAACATCACAAATTACACTTGCAGAAATATTTGCAACATATATTTCATATTCCACACCTGGATCTAAGTTGTCATACACTAGGTCTGCACTATAACTTACTTCAAAATCATTAAGTCTAGTATCAAAAATGGCATACCCAATGGTTCCTCCTGAAAGCGTTTGTGCATTAAAAGTAATCGTTCCTGTATTTATATCACAGGTTGGTTGAATTACAGTTACCGTAGGAACATTAGGAATGCTTAAATCTCCTAACGTTATAGTTGCTCCTGTTGTAATACATGTCTCATCACTTATTCTTTTAACAACCAATGTATATTCTCCAGAACCTAAATTTTGAAATTCGTTAGCAAATGTATCAGTATAGAAATTTATACCTCCATCTATACTATATAAAAGATCTGGCTCATCAAATTCAAACTCTATAGATCCACCATCTGGGTCAGCACACGTTGGTTCAATTACTTCAAAAGCTTGAGGTACATTTGGAGCTACAGGTGCAATATTAATAACAATTGTTGCTACGCCAGAGATACATCCATCAGCATTTGTTTCTGTTAATTCATACGTTCCTGATTGTAATGGCGTAAAACTAGTTCCTGTTTGAGCTGGAACTGTTGGACTTGTACCTATTAACGTATAGATAGATGTTGTTACTGGATTAGATACAGTAATCGTTCCTGTTGTAATTGAACATGTTGGTTGTACTGTACTTGTAGTTGGCACCTCTGGTGTGACTGGCTGTTCATTGATAACAATCGTAGTAATTTCTGAAATACATCCAAATAAAAAATTCTCAGCTGTTAATGAATATGTTCCTGGCTCTAAACCAGAAAAACTTGTACCTGTTTGGGCTGAAACTACTGGGTTAACTCCTGTTAATGTGTATATAGATGTTGATATTGCTAGCTCAATATCAACACTTCCTGTTGCTATTGAACAAGTTGGCTGTACCACTAAGGCATTTGGTCTTGCTGGTGTGGTTGGTTGCGTATTAATAATAATGGTCTTAAACGGCGATGTACAACCATCAGCATTGGTTTCAGTTAAGCTATAAGTTCCTGACTCTAAACCAGAAAAGCTTGTACCTGTTTGAGCTGAAACTACAGGTGTGATACCAGTTAATGTATAAGTAGATGTACTTACAGGGTTATTAATACTAATACTTCCTGTAGCTACTGTACACGTTGGTTGTTCTTCTGTGATACTTGGTTCTTCTGGCGTTATAGGTTGCTCATTAATCATTACTGTAAATGTAGAATCTGTACTACATGTTGAATCATTAGTTCTACGTACTGTTAACGTATATGTTCCAGGAGAAACAGTAAAAGTTTCACTCGGTTGAAAAATAATCCCATCAATACTATATTCTACTCCTGTTTGGGTATCAAAAACTATCGTTCCTGTTTCCACATCACAAGTTGGTTGAGTTGTACTCACCAATATAGGTGGTTCCGGAGCTATTGGCAATTCATTTATTATTACATCATCTCCGTATGTAACACAACTATTATCCGCTATTCTTCTAACTGTTGTTGTATATGTGTTAGGCTCTAAGAGATCAAAAGTAGGATCGCTTTTAAAAATTGTTCCATCAATACTATACTCCACACCCTCTTGCGTATCAAAAACTATTGTTCCGCTTTGTATGGCACAGGTTGGTTGTGTTTCTGTCACGCCAAAAGGTTCTGGAGAGGTTGGTACTGCATTTATAACTATATCTCCTCCATTTGTAGTACAAGTAGTGTCTGTTGTACTTCTTATTATTAATGTATATGTTTCATCGGCCTCTACGTTATTAAAAGTTCTACTAGATTGAAATATTAAACCATCAATACTATATTCTACATCTGGTATGGTTACATCTGTTGGTATATCAATAAATATAGTTCCTGTAATTACATCACAAGTTGGTTGCGTTCTTATTATATTAAAATCAAATGAAGGAGGTGTTGGTACTTCATTTATGGTTACAGTTTCACCTTCCTTTTCACATAAAAATCCTGTTGACGTATTTCTTACCGTTAACGTATAATCTCCTGGTAATACTCCAGTGAAAATAGGATTAGTTGTAAAGCCACTTCCAATACTATATTCTACATTGAGTTGCGTATTGAACGTTATAATTCCAAATGCATCACAAGTTGGTTGAGTTATGGATGCTGCACTAGGAGCACTTGGTGTTTCTGGTTGAGCAAGTATCGTTATAAGGGCATTTCCTTCTATTATACATCCTCCTGCTAATGTACTTCTTACTGTTAAAGTATACTCTCCTTGTAATACTTCATCGAAAATTTCACTTACCTGAAAATCGCCTCCAATACTATATTCTACATCGGATTGTGCGACGAACGTTATAATTCCGAATGGATTAGTACATGTTGGATTCTGAAATGATGCAAGCGTAGGAGCTATTGGTGTTACTGGTGGAGCAGCTATCGTGATCTCATTTGCCTCTGAAACACAACTTACCGAATTTGTTTCTACTAAACTATAGTCTCCTGATTGTAAATCACTGTAAACAAAACCTCCAACAGTATCCGGTGATACTATAGAGATTGGCGTTGTACTGGTATTAGTTAACACATAACTAGAACCAGTTGTTGGTGATACTGTTATAGTTCCTAAGGCATCACATGTTGGATCTGTAGAACTCGCACTTGGAGGCTCTAAAGTATCACAATCAATATTACAGAGAACATATTCTCTAATTTGAGTATCTGTTAAAGTAGTATAACTATAAAATGCTTCATCAATTTTACCTTCGTATCCTGCAACAAAAACGCCTAAGACCGTGTTAGAATAAGTTGCACCAAATCCAGCAGTATCAGAATGTGCTTCGATTACGTTTTGAGAATCGTTTGTTACATCTCCCATTACCAATCCATCTAAATACGTAACAGACCTACCGCTACTATAAGTATAGGCTATATGATGCCATTCATTATCTGTAGGATACTCAAAATCGGCAACAATAAAACCACCTCCAGCAGGTGTACTTTGTACTACAACCCTAATATTTCCTGGATTTCCCGTACTTCCTGTACTTCCTATTCTATATATTACAATACCTGCATCATTACCTCCTTCTTCAAATAATATTTGACTCTCTGTTGGTACATTTGAATCTGGTTTTATCCAAAAACCAACAGATAGATTAGTAATAGCTTGAAAGAAAGTTCCCCCATCATTATCAAAAGACATTTGAGTAGTTCCATCAAAAACTAAAGAACTTCCTCCAGCTACATTATCGGTACTATATGTTATTGATGAAGATGCATCAGGGTTATTTGTTCCTTTTGTATCACTTATAGTATTGTCAAAAGACCAAATAGCTTCTGTATCAATTTCACTAATTCCCCCAGATGTTGGATTGTTTATTGTTACATTTAATGTTTCTTCATAATCACACGTACTGTCATCTGAATTTCTAACAGCTAATGTTAATGTATAATCACCAGGCGTTAAACCTGAAAAGGTTTCATTAGTTTGAAATTCACCATTAATACCATATTCCACACCCGCTTGCGTGTCAAAAACTATAGTTCCAGTTGTTACAATACAACTAGGCTGAATTACATTCGCATTAAGACTACTTGGAGCTATTGGCAATTCATTTATTGTTTCATTACCTGTTTTTATACAAGTGTTATCATCTATACCTCGAACAGTTAATGTATATGGACCAGGATCTAAGCCTGCAAATCTTTCATCGGTTTGAAAATCTGCACCATTAATACTATATTCCATACCTGCCTGTGTATCAAAAACTATCGTTCCGCTTGGTACTTCACAGGTTGGATGCGTTATTGTTGGATCAGGAACTTCTGGTGCATTTGGTACTGCATCTATAATTATATCTCCTCCATTTGTAGTACAAGTAGTGTCTGTTGTATTTCTTATTATTAATGTATATGTTTCATCGGCGTCTACTTCTATAAAAGTTCTACTAGATTGAAATGTTATACCATCAAGACTATATTCTACATCTGGTATGGTTATATCTGTTTGTATATCAATAAATATAGTTCCTGTAATTACATCACAAGTTGGTTGCGTTGTAATTATATTAAAATTAAATGAAGGAGGTGTTGGCACTGCGTCTATTGTTACACTTACTCCACTTGTAGTACAAGTTGTATCTGTTGTGCTTCTAACTGTTGTTGTATATGTGTCAGGAACTAAGCCAGCAAATGTTTCACTGCTTTGAAAATTTGTACCATCAATACTATATTCTACTCCTGTTTGGGTATCAAAAACTATCGTTCCACTGGGCACAGCACAGGTTGGTTGTGTTGGAGTAGCTTCTGGAACTATTGGTTCATTTGGTACTGCATCTATTATTATTTCTTCTATTCCATCAAGACTACAAGCACTAACTGTGGTACTACGTGCTGTTAATGTATGTGATGTATTAGGCGCAACTGTAAAAGTTCTACTAGATTGAAATGTTATACCATCAAGACTATATTCTACATTAGCTTGTTCTACAAAAACTATCGTTCCAGTTGGCACAGCACAGGTTGGTTGTGTTACACTAAATGCTGTTGGTGTACTTACAAAAGTACTACAACTTGTTATTTCTATTTGATAATCTTCTACTTCTCCATCTGACGCAGATCCCATAGCTCTATCATCAGTTCCTCCTGAAGTAGCATCTGTTAAAACATCTGAAGTAATACGGTACCTTACATATGTGTCACCTTCTACAATATCACTAGGAAAAGTCCATGTTAATGCGACTGTTGATCCTCCTGCTGTAGCTGTAGTGCTTGTAAATTCTTCATTATCATCAAATGTTCCATTTCCATCAAAATCTACCCAAGCATATATAGTTGCATCACTTCCTGTAGTATTTACATAAGGTATATTTACAGTATAAGAGGTTAGATTAAAAATTTCTATTTTTTCTACAGGAACTGTAAAAGCATCTTCATCATTAACACCATCAGAATTATCTCCGTCACCAGTACTATTAAAACCATCTGTTTCTGAATCTATTAAATTTCCTAATGATAAACTTGACGTATTATTAATAGCATCATGATCAAGAATTAAATGCCTTGGCCCATCATCTTCTATTAAAGTTGTATATGATGAAGGTGCATCCGTAAAATCTAAAGCTATAACGGCGTCTTTACAACGAAAACCATCATTACTACCCGTAGCTATACTTTGCGAAAATTCAACAAAATCTATTGGAGACTGACTAAAATCTAACCTGTAAATTAATCCGGTACGATTATTAATTCCATAAAAAAATCCGTTAGAATCCAAGAACATAGCTCCGAATATAGGACTTTCAGTAGTATTCGTAGTTCCATCAGGATAAGCAACAGTTCCTAAACTTGTAACTGCGCCTGTACTTAAATTAATGGAAAAAGCTTCTTTTGTTATGTCAACGGTATAAAATGTTCCTGTGTCTTGATCTATAACAAAATCTGCCATTAGAACATCTTGATCTAACGTAATTGTTTCAGTAAGTGTTAAATAATCAGATGAAGTAGCATCTATATTTATTTTATAAATAACATCATTATCTGAAGTTGTATTACTGGTTGGCTTAATATATAAATGATTATCATAAACATCACCAGAGTTATAAGGCACATCATCAAGACCGACTATAGCACCAATTAAATGGTTTTCAACTTCATAAAGACCTGTTCCTGTTTGATTTATTTCAGTTATTACAATGTTATTCGTAGCTCTTTGCATCGAATATACAAGGTTATCAACTTCATTAAATCCACTAGCATTAAGCTCATAATCACCTATTACTGTTGCTTGTACAAAATCACCTGTAGTTAAATTTATACTATACCAATCATCTTCTGAAATTTGAAAAGCATCTTCTGGACAAGAGATATTAGAACTCAAAGTATCTCCTGAAATACATTGTACATATTTAAAAATATCTACACTAGATATGGTTTCATAACTATAAAAAGCTTCATCCATTTTACCTTCATATGGACCTCTAGTAAAGCTAGATGAATCATAAATAGAAGTACCAAAGATATTACCAAACCCTCCTACATTAGAATGTGTAGCAATTGCATAAAGACTCTGATTATCTATAAAATCTGTTCTAATCTGTACAATTACACCATCTAAATAAGTAGTTACAATCCCTTTGTCAAATGTAAAAGCAAAATGATGCCATTCACCATCTGTTGGAAAATCGACTATACCTACTTCTGTTAGTGTTCCTGCTCCTCTTTTAAGGTTAACCTGAATCTCTCCGTTAAAATTCTTAACTATTGCAAATCCGTTATCTCCATCCCCTTCTTCATAAATTATTTCTACAAAACTGTTAGTAATTACATCATCTGGCTTTAACCAAAACCCCATAGTTACGTTTTGCGTACCTATACTCATGAAATCTGCATCAGACGAATCATTTTGGAGACCTCCAACTCCTCCAAATAAAGCGGAAGTTCCTCCTGTAATTGGACTATCAGAAGTATCAAAAGTAACATCTGCGACAGCAGAACTAGCATCCAAAGCTCCATTTGCTAATACCAAGTCGTTATCTTCATCTTCATCAATAAAATCATTATCAAAAGACCAAACAGCATTCGTGTTAGCAGTACCTATATTATCTTCAAAACAGGTACTAATTAGTAAACTTCTAGCGTTTTTAGGCTTCGTGTTTTTTTCATCTTTTTCATCCTCTAGTTTTACTAAATTAAGAACATTTTTATTGTGTTTTGGTTCTTTTAGTAATGCCGAAAAAGAAAATAACGATAAACATAAAGTTATTAATAAGCCTTTAACAAAAACAGGTTTTGTAATTTGAGACATATATTGTGTTTTTAGGTTATTCATAAGAGGAAACAACTTGGTATTTTTTTTAATAATTGTAATATGTATTAATACTCTATTACTATAAATTCACTTCTTCTATTTAATTGATGCTCCTCTTCACTACAAGGAATACCATCTGAACAATGATTTAATAATTCGGATTCACCATAACCCCAAGCTTTTATTCTATTTGGATTAATACCCTTTTTTATTAAATATAATCTCGTGCTTTTTGCTCTTCTTTTACTAAGTGCAGTGTTATAATACCAGATAGCTCTACTGTCTGTATGTGATCTTACTTTTATTTTCATAGTAGGATTTTCTTCCATAGTATTAAATACCTTATCTAATTCTTCTGCGGCATCTGGTCGGATAAATGATTTGTCTAAATCAAAATAAATAGGTTTTAGGGCAAGTACTTTTGCTAAATCATCTCCTTTTTTTATAACTATAATGGGTTCTGGGTTTTTTTCTACTATAATTATAGGTTTCGGTTTGGGGTCAACAGGGTTTTTTTCTTTTTTCTTTGAGAAAGTAGTATCTATAAAGCTATAAATATCATCTTTACCTTTTCCTGTATTACGATTAGAAGAGAAGAAACCTTGTTTCGTTTTATCATTAATAATAAAAGCAAAATCATCATGAGAACTATTGATATTTTTACCCATGTTTTTTATTTTAAAATCCTTTTGATTTTCTAGGTTTTTAATAACAAAAACATCCAAGCCACCGAGTCCAACATGTCCGTTGGAAGAAAAGTATAAATTATTATCACTACTAATAAAAGGAAACGTTTCTTTACCTTCAGTATTTATTTTTTGACCTAAATTCTTAGGTTCATCAAAAGTATTATCATCATTTATAGTAACTACATAAATATCAGATTCTCCTATTCCACCAGTCATATCAGAAGAAAAGTATAATTTCTTTTCGTCTATACTTAAAGCAGGATGAGCAACTGAATAATTATCACTGTTGAATGGTAAAGGTTTAGGTTTAGACCATTTTCCGTCTTCATCTAATGTTGATTGATAAATTTTTAATCTATCAGTTCTCATCTTACCAGTTAAATCAAACTTTTCATAATTACTTTTGTGTTCATTGTTTCTTGTGAAATAAACAGTTTGTTTGTCTTTGGTAAAAACTGCGGTGGATTCGTGGTAGCTACTGTTAAAGTTGTTTTCCCATATTTCAATGTCATATAATTGATTTGAATTGGGTTCATATTTAGCTATATAAAAATCTAAATACGACTCTTTATTCCACTCATGAATATCATTATCTCCTCTTGAGGAACTAAACAAAATATTTTCACCATAAAAAGTAGTTCCAAAATCTGTATAAGCAGCATTCATAGCTAAATTAGTTATGCTATACATACTTGTATCGTTTTTTGTTTTTTCTAAATAATCAAGATTTTTTTTAAACAACTCTGCTCTTTTATCTAATGGACGTAACTTAACAAAGTCATTCATATATAAATTAGCATCCTTATAATTACCTAAAGATTTTAAGGTTTGTGCATATTTATAATAATATTCAGGGTCTAATTCTTCTTTGTAATTTTCAATAAGTTCTTTATACCAAGTAGACGCTTCTTTAAACTGGCTGTTAAAATAGTAGGTGTTTCCTAATTTTTTATAAACATCAGCGCTTTTATAACCTTTTTCAATAATTTCTAAATACGTTCTTTGCGCATTTATATATTCATATTTCTCGTATTCTTTATTCGCTTTTTTTAATAGTGTTTGTTGAGAAAAAATAATACTTACAAAAAAGAATGCGACTATACCAAAAAGCAAGTCTCTTAATTTTACAACCATTTTTGCTGAATTTAAATTATACATATATCTCTTCTTGATTTTAAAAAAAACGTGGTGTTAACCTTCTAATACTTCTTCCCTTTGGTTGAAAACGCAACATAAATTCATAACTACCATTATTTAGAGATGCATTACCTAGTGCTGTAGTTTCTCTATCATATGAAACACCTAGCATTATAGTGTCTGAAACCTGAAAACCAACCAAAGCACTTACAGCTGCACTCCAACGATAAGCTAAACCTAAGGTGAGTTTTTCATGAAACAAGAAATTTGCTGAAACATCTATTTGTAAAGGCGCACCAAAAACTAACTTTGAGATTATAGCTGGTTTAAATTTTATATGATTATTTATGTAAATGATGTATCCATTTATAAAGTAATAATGCATACGTTCTTTGGTTATAGTAGTACCATCTGAAAGGTGGTTTGTTTCTAATAAATTAGGAACACTTAATCCTACATAAAAATCATCAGTATGATAATACATTCCAAAACCTATGTTTGGAGAGAGTTTATTGTTTATGCTTTTAGTAAAAGCACCATCATTTAAGTCATTTAAATTCAGTTTTTCAAAATCTACACTTATTAAATGTCCTCCAGCTTTTAAACCAAAGCTTAATTTTCCAATTTCTGAAACAAAAATTGAGTAAGAAAAATCTATATTGAAATAAGTAGCATTTGAAGGACCTATTTTTTCATTAATAATAGACGCGCCAATACCTAATTGATTTTGTTTTCCAAAGGGAGTATTAAAAGACAATGTTTGTGTACTAGGAGCTCCTTGAATACCATACCATTGTGTTCTATGCAAAAGAACAGCATTAAAAACACCTCTGCTTCCTGCATATGCCGGATTTACACTAATTGTATTATACATATACTGAGTGTACTGAGCATCTTGTTGAGCTTGACAAAAATTTGTTATTAAAATCAAGCATACTAATAGTATTTTTCTATTCATTCTCTACTTTTATAACTTTTAACAAAAACAGTAACAACTTTTTTAATTTTATCTTTTAACTTATTCTTTGAATCTATTTTGAATAATATTAAGATTTGTCTTACATTTTTTTTAAAAGAATAGTGCTAACAAAATCAACAATCTTCTTTTAAACACCTTCAAGACAAACCTTAATATGTTTAAATACTAGCTTCAAAAAGAAAAAAGCATTTTCGTGTTTATGCTAAACTATGAATACGGAAGAAGAACTAAGTGGTACGGATAAATAGATGGTGTTTTTTACGTAATAGAAGGAAAAACACATTAAATGAAACATACTATTCAGTATCACTAAAAGAGATTTAATATTGATGGGAATTCGATATGTTTTTAAAGGATTTTAGAAATGAGCACCCAAAAATTAGAGTGTTTTAAATTTCCAAGAAACAAAAGGTGTGATTCTGTTTTTACGTAAAATACAGATATTACTTTAACCGCATCACCTATCTATTTCGTTCTGTTTAATCTAAAAAAAATAACAATATTTACAGTAGTTAGGTTAATTTATTAAAAGCTAATTGTATTACATATAAGTGAGAAATCTACTTATAAAAAAACATTAAAATGGGTACATATTGCAATTAATAACGCAAAACGAGATTTCACAGGAAACTATCATAAAATAAAGAAGAAATACCTGTAATTATACCTAAATGAGTTTGTTTATAAACTCAATCTCAAATGCTTTAAAAAAAATATTTGATAGGCTAATTGTTGCGAATATTACAGGTTTATGAATATAAAAAAAACATTACATACATTAATTATCTATACAATCATAATATTCATTTTACATAGGATGAAATGTTAGTAAACAGATATTTATTGATAAATCAACTAGATTAAAGAGCTTATGAATATTATTGAGGTATTAATTGTAGAAGCAAACACAGATGAAGCACAAGAGATTAATGACGTTTTAGAAATGCATTGCCCTTATGTTAAGGTAATAGGCACTGCTAGTAATGTTCTAAAAATGCAAAAACTAATTAATAACAATAATTATAACCTCATTATTTTAGGCCTTAATACGGCAATTGATTTTGGGTTTGAATTTTTAAAAAATTCTAATTGTTTAGAAAAAAAAGAACTTATTATTATAAATACAAACAAAAAAGAAACAGCTCTAACTTATATGAACTGTGATTCTAGTGGTGTTTTAAGATCAATTGACTCTACTCAAATAATAGTTGCAATTCAGAAGGTTAAAGAACATTTATTTCCTCAATTACAACCTTTATTAAATAAATCTAAAACACCATTAACACAATTAGGCATAGCCTCACTAAAGGAAGTTGAAATAATAAAGGTAAATACGATTTTATATTTAAAATCAGAAGGAAAATATACATCGTTCTATACAAGTAACAATATTAAGATTGCTGTCTCTAGTCGAAATTTAGGGGAATACGAAAAACAGCTTATAAATAATAACTTTCTAAGAATTCATAACTCCTACTTAGTTAACATGGACAAGGCCATAAACATCCAAAAGAAAGATGGTATATATCTAAAAATGGATGATAACGAATATATTCCTGTGTCAAAACGAAAAAAAGATATACTTTTCAATTATCTTGGTATGAAATAAACGTTCTTTATTACTAGTTTTATGCTTTAGAAAACTCTTAGTTAGTATTCTTGTATAATATTTTAATGCTTATTATTTATTAAGAAGTTATACCTAAAAAATTATAAAAACCTTCCAATCTCCTTTTGGATATTGGCAAATATTTATTATTATTAATTTCTAAACAACTACCATCTTTCTTTATAATTTTTATAGCGTTATTAACATTAACGATAAATGAATGATGGATTCTAAAAAAATTATTTCTTGTTAATAAATTCTCATATATTCCTAAGTTTTTACTTGACATTACTATTTCTTTATCTTTTGTATGAATTAAGGTATAACGTCCTTTTGCCTCTAAGTAAATAATAGAATTAACAGGTATAATATTAACATCATTTAGTGAAGATACTGTTATAATTTTAATTGGATTTTTACTAAAGTTTCTTTCATTAAAATCTGTAAGACTACCACTAACTTTTGTTAAGTAGATCGCTTTTTTTATAGATTTAGATAACCTATCTGGGCAAATAGTTTTTAATAAAAAATCTACCGCACCAATATTAAACGCTTCAATTGCATATTTTTTATTTAAAGATATAATAATAATTCTTATATCTTTACTTAATAATTCAAATTGGTCTTTTAAAGAAATACTTTCTACATCTGGATCCCAAAAAGCAATGTCAATTTTTTTTGTTTTCTTCATACTCAATACTTCTTTCAAATTTGATAAAATATTACACCCAATAATATTATCAAAGTCTTTTATAACAGAATTTATTGATTTTATAAAATTAATATTTCTTGTAAGAATAATAGCGTTAATTTTTTCCATTGGTATGAATTATTTAAAGTTTGTGGTTTTTTTTGAATATCCTTTTTATATAAATTACAAACGTGCAAGTAAAACATCATAAAAAAGGTTATGTCAATCACAAACATATATTTTTGATTCATTAAATCAATAAATAAAGAGGGTACAAAAGGGGTACACATCTAAAAACACCTGTATTTGTAAGGGTTTTAGACATGTGCTATGTGTAAAAAAATTAAATAGAAATAATAACAGCTTCTAATGAATCAGACGATTCTAGGTTCATTTTTTTACGAAGGCGTTGTCTAGATTTTTTTATACCATCAGGAGAGATATTAAGGATATTAGCTATTTCTTTTGATGACAAATTCATTTTCATCAATCTCATTAAGCGTAAATCGTTAGATGTAATATTTGGAAATTGTTTTTGAGATTTTGCATTGAAATCTGTATGTACTTCTTCAAAATACTTACTAAAAGTCTCCCAACTATTATCATCTTGTATATCAAAATTTATAGTTTGAATAAGCGTTTGATACCCTGGAGTATAATTATCACCAGATTTAAAAATTTCTGCTTTTTGTTTTATATCATTTAAAACCTCATTCTTTTTAGCCAAATGTAAGGCATGTGTAGTAAGTTCCTTGGTTTTAAATTTTAAATTATTTTCTGCTTTTTCTTTAGCTATTTTATTTATTTTATTTCTTTGATAAAAGGCATAAACACCAATAAGGGCAATTAGTAAACTAAAAACCAAAAGCAAACGTTGCATACTATTCACTTTTTCTTCTATCTTTAAAATGTCAATTTCTTTATTTTGAATTTGGATTTTCTGTTCTTTTTTTTCTGTCTCGTAACTAATTTTTAGCTCTTCTATTTGCTGAGATTTGGTTTTGTTAAAAATACTATCTTTTAGTTCCATTGCTACTCCATAATCTTCAAGGGATTTTTTGTAATTTTTTAGTTCTTTATAGGTAACATGACGTTTGTTATATGCACTATAAGAGTTTTGTAAACTATGTTGTGATTCTGAAATTTTTATAGCTTTATTATAATAATATAGTGCCTTATCAAATTCCTTATTATTTCTATAATAATCCGCAATAGTTATGTAAGTTTCGCTAGGTACTTCCATATTTAAGTTTTTATATAACTTAACATTCATTTTAAAACTTTTTATGGCTTCTTTATCTTTACCTAATTTTATATAAGGTGTTATAATGGATCCCCATAAACTAGCTTCCATGGTTTTAAAACCTGAGTCTTTAGCTAAACTGATGCCTTTTTTTAAATCAGCAAGACCTTTATCCGTTTCACCAAGATGAAGATATGAAGTAGCTCGGTTGCTGATTGCACCTAAAGTTAAATATGTGTTGTTCTGAGAATGATTTAAGATAATGTCATTAAAATAAATTATGGCCTGCTTATAGTTTTTTAATCTTATCTCTATAATACCTAAACTGTTTTTTGAAGCACTAGCCATAGGCGACAATCCTACCCCATTCTCATTAAATATTTTTAATGATTTTAATTCATACTTTAAAGCCAAATCATACTTATCCAATGAAAAGTAAACTATACCTAACAGATGATACGTTACCCCAATATTTTGATATAACAGCTCTTTGTGCGTAGTTGGCCAACTATCTCTAGTATCATATAAATCAATATTTTTGTTTGCATAATGAAAGGTAGAATCAAATTCTTTCTTTGCCCTATATGTCATACCTAAAAATAAATTAGAACGAATGTTTTCATATATATTTTCTGTGTTTAATAATATTGCTTTTTTTACATTTACTATAGCAGAATCTAATAAACCTTGATAATAAAAACTGGCTCCGACCCAATTGTAACCAGCTACTAAACCTCTCTTATAATTATTTTTTTTGGAAAGAGCAATCATTTCTTTCGCATATCTTTTAGCTATTTTAGGTTTAACAGATATTTGTAATTGAACAATTTCGTTCATTGTTTTAATTTTTGCAGTATCTACTTTCTCAATACTATAAGCTTGTAAAAGACTGTCAAGTTTTTTATCATTTTGAGAAAATAGATTAAGACTAAAAAAAATTAAAATAGAAATAATAGAGATCTTTATATTCATTGTTTGGAGTTTAGGGGTTTACTTGTTTGGTAGTTTTACAAAAAAAATCAAAACAACCTTGATTTAAATAAAAAATCAAGGTTGTTAGACTAAAAAAGTATTTATCATTTCAATTAATAAAAACGATCAATGTATATTAAAACAGCTTAGAGTTTAGGCATAAAGTGTTAATTAAAAGAGTCAAATTCATAATCGTATCATATTATAGTAAATTTGGCATCGCAAACTATTGCAACACGATAAAAAAATTAAATAGAAATAATAACTTTTTCTAAAGAATCAGACGGTTCTAGGTTCATTTTTTTACGAAGGCGTTGTCTAGACTTCTTAATACCATCAGGAGAGATACTAAGGATATTAGCTATTTCTTTTGATGACAAATTCATTTTCATCAATCTCATTAAGCGTAAATCGTTAGATGTAATATTTGGAAATTGTTTTTGAGATTTTGCATTGAAATCTGTATGTACTTCTTCAAAATACTTACTAAAAGTCTCCCAACTATTATCATCTTGTATATCAAAATTTATAGTTTGAATAAGCGTTTGATACCCTGGAGTATAATTATCACCAGATTTAAAAACTTCTGCTTTTTGTTTTATATCATTTAAAACCTCATTCTTTTTAGCCAAATGTAAGGCGTGTGTAGTAAGTTCTTTGGTTTTAAATTTTAAATTATTTTCTGCTTTTTCTTTAGCTATTTTATTTATTTTATTTCTTTGATAAAAGGCATAAACACCAATAAGGGCAATTAGTAAACCAAAAGCCAAAAGCAAACGTTGCATACTATTCATTTTTTCTTCTATTTTTAAAATGTCAATTTCTTTATTTTGAATTTGGATTTTCTGTTCTTTTTTTTCGGTCTCGTAACTAATTTTTAACTCTTCTATTTGCTGAGATTGGGTTTTGGTAAAAATACTATCATTTAGTTTCATTGCTACTGTATAATCTTCAAGAGATTTTTTGTAATTTTTCAGTTCTTTATATACAAGATGACGATTATAATATGTTGTACAAGAGTTATCTAAACTATGTTGTAATTCTGAAGAGTTTATAGCTTTATTATAATAATATAGTGCATTGTCAAATTGCTTATTAACTCTATAATAATTCGCAATAAGTATGTAAGTTTCGCAAGGTACTTCCATATTTAAATTTTTATATAATTTAAGACTCATCTTAAAACTTTTTAAGGCTTCTTTTCCTTTACCTAATGTTATATAAGGCGATATCGTGGCTGCCCATACACGAGCTTCCAGAATTTTAGAATCTATTTCTTTAGCTAAACTGATGCATTTTTTTAAATCAGCAAGAGCTCTATCCACTTCATCAAGACGAATATATGCCTGAGCTCGGTTGTTCATTAGCGTTGTAGTTAAATATGGGTTTTTCTGAGAATGATTTAAGATAACGTCATTAAAATAAATTATGGCCTGCTTATAGTTTTTTAACCTTAGCTCTATCAAAGCTAAACTGTTTTTTGTAACACCAGCCGAAGTCGACAATCCTTGCCCATTCTCATTAAATATTTTTAATGATTTTAACTGATACTTTAAAGCTAAATCATATTTACTCAATGAAAAGTAAAACATACCTAACAGATTATACGTTGCCCCCATACTTTCTATCATCTCTTTTTGCTTAGTTGACCAACTATCTCTAGTATCATATAAATCAATATTTTTGTTTGCATAATGAAAGGTAGAATCAAATTCATTCTTTGCAAAATATGTTGCAGTTAAAAGTAAATTAGAACCAGAAAGCAATAAAAAGTCTTCATCTGTATTTTTTGTGTTTAATAATATTGCTTTTTTTACATTTACTATAGCAGAATCTAACAAACCTTGATAATAAAAAGAGGTTCCCACCCCATTGTAACCAGATACTAAACCTCTCTTATAATTATTTTTTTTGGAAAGAGCAATCATTTCTTTCGCATATTTTTCAGCCATTTTAGGTTTAACAAGTACTTGTAATTTAACAATTTCACGCATTGTTTTAATTTTTGTAGTATCTACTTTCTCAATACTATAAACCTGTAAAAGACTGTCAAGTTTTTTATCATTTTGAGAAAATAGATTAAGACTAAAAAAAAATAAAATAGAAATAATAGAGATCTTTATATTCATTGTTTTGAGTTTAGGGTTTTACTTGCTTGTTGTTTTACAAAAAATTTCAAATGAAGCTTGATTTTAAACAAAACTTAAAGTTTTTAACTTTCTATTCCGTCACCAACCATCGCGATAAATTCTAATGTATTAATCATTCAAAACCAAAAAATATTTTATTTTGCTACCATCACTTAAAGTAAACTTATCGTTTGAAATAAAGTAGCCAACTATTGTTAAGGTGTCTTTATAAATTATATACTTTTCACCAATGTGTTTAGTATACTTATTATTTTCATATTTATCAATCTCGTCAAAAAAGTCATCTCCTGCACCATTTAAAAGATAATTTATTGATACTATACCTAAAACTAACGCTATTACCGTTTTATAAACTGTTTTCATAATAAAAACTCATTACAATAATTTATAATAGAAATAGTATTTTATGCAAAAGAACAGCATTAAAAACACCTCTACTTCCTATATATGCATGGTTTACACTAGTTGTATTATACATGTATTGTGTGTACTGAGCATCTTGTTGAGCTTTAGAAGTATTTACTACAAGAAAAAGTAAAAAAAAAATGTATATAAATTTTATGCTTTTCATGTTGTTATATCTTTTTATTTAAACAGAGAATGCTCGCGTATGAGAACTCGAATTAGCCTTTTTTTAAAATAATTTTGGTTCTTTGAGGGGACGAACAATTTTGTTTTTTTGAATAAGATTCAAATTAATGAGCAAATTTACAAGAAAAACTTAGAATTAAATAAATTAAGAGGTGTACAAAAAGATATTAGAAGTATCATTTAGTCGCAAAAGATAACAATAGGTCATTTAAATTGTATTTTAGAAATGAAAAAAGAATTTAACTGTTTGTTTTTTAGTTGTTTGTGTTCTTGTTAGAGAGGTGTGAGTTTATTGTGTTCAAGTTACCTAAATTGTTTTTTGTCACTATTTGATACTTTTTTTTAACACATAAAAATTCCTCTGTTGTATAGTTTTGAACCCTCATTTAAAGAATTAACTTGTTTAGGAAAAACAACAACTGCTATGTATCAAACAAATAATTTTGGTAAATCATTTAAAAAAAAACTTTTTATAATATTGCTGATTTTTGTTAATGGAATTTTATTTACTCAAAATAAAACGGTACTAAAAAAATTAGAAATCCAACTTTTAAAGCACGATAAAAATGATACAACTAAAATAAATACTCTTAATGCTATTGCTAATGAATATTTATTTACAGATGCTATTAAAACTATTATTAATACTAAAGAAGCATTAAAAATATCTGAGGAAATTAATTATGAAAAAGGTATTGCTCAATCAAATGTTACTTTAGGTTTTATATACTTAAATCAGGGGGATTATAAAAGAGCAATAAAAAATTTAATTCTTGCTCAGAATATATATATAAAATTAAAAGATGATAGAAGTCTCGGAAAAGTACTGCTTTATAAAGGGCTTATGTATCGTGATTTAAAAGAGTTTCAAAAGGCGCTTGAATTATTCCATGAATCACTAGAGCTATATCAAAAGTTTAATTTATTAGATAATGTAACATCAGTATGCGTACAAATAGGAATCACTTTAATAGAAAAAGAAGAAAAAAGTCAAGAAGCTTTAGAACACTTAATAATTGCTTTGAAAAAAAATAAAATTGAAATATCCGAAGTTCATTATGGTTTATCTCTTTTTTATCTTAAAAAGAATAATTTAAGAAAAGCTTTCCATCATATAAAAAAAGCTATCAAGATTAGTGAAAAGAATAATAACATATTTTCTATAACGAAGAATATATTATTGTTAGGGAAAATTCAAAAATATAAAGGAGATTTAATTGAGGCAGAAAATAATTTAAAAAAAGGATTAAAATACGCCAGAGATAACTATTTAAAGAAACAAGAATTATTTGCTTATGATAATTTAAAAATGTTAAAAAACAAACAGCCAGAAGTATTAATTGAATTCTATAATGAATATATTAAATTAAATGAATTGTTATTTAATTATAATACATTAAAAGAAATAGCTTCCATAGAGCAGAAAAATGATGAACTTATTAAAAGTGAATTTTCTTTAAATGAGAGTAAATATATAAAAGAAAAAAATGAAATCTCTATTGTTTTTTGGATACCAGTTTTTCTTATAGTGTTAATTATTACTTTTTTAATTAAAAAAACATTTAACAGAAAATCAGGCTTTAAGGTTGTGAATGATGCTAAAAATGAAGATTTGGCAAGTATAAAATTATTAAAAAAGAATAAAAAATTAAAAGAGAAATTAAAATTTAATAACAAGCAGTTAACTTCTTATTGGTTTAACTTTCAACAGAAAGATGAAATTATAAAAAGCGCATGTAGTATTGCCAGAAGTTTAGAGAAATCAAATTCTTCTCAAGAGGAAAAAAGACTTATTCAAGAGCTTATAAAAATTGGGAAAGAAAATTTTTCTTTAGATAAAGAATGGGAACGTTTTAGAACTTTTTTTGAAGAAGCTCAATCAGGTTTTCATACTAAGTTAAAGCTAAAGCACAGCAATTTAAAAACAAATGACTTAAAGTTATGTTCCTTAATAAGATTAAACCTTAATATTAAAGAAACTGCAAGTATTCTTAATATTTCAGGTGGTAGTTTAAAAACAGCAAGATACCGTTTACGAAAAAAATTAAATTTAGAAAGCGGACAGGATATTGTTGATTATCTTATTAAAATAGAAATGGAAGAATTTGATTAAATAATTTAATACTATTTCCTCTCCAAAATTTTAATTAATTTAAACGATTTCAATAAATGGATTAATCCAGGAATAATAACAGATCCCCCAATAATTAAAGAAATACCTAATACTTTTATTACAGCATCTGGAGCTTTCCCTTCTAAAATACTTAAACTTCCACCTTCTAACATTAAAATATTAGGGAAATGAGGAATAATAGCCACAGCAATAATTAAAAGAACTTGCAAACCCGCTAAAGAACGACTTATAATGCTGCTTCCTTTTCTAACAGAAAACCATAAAGGCAATAAACAAATACCAGAAAGTAATATTAAAACAATACTTGTGGTATTAGATACAATTCCTTGTACAAAAGGAACATTAGAAAAATATCCGTAAGAAATAGTAATAAAACCAATTACAACCACTACAATAGTGGCAATACTTGCTTTTCTAACATACACAGCATAACCTTCTTCGTCGGCTTCTCCAATTAATAAAACAGCAGATAAAAAAGCACACAAGCTCGCAAAGAAAATACCAACTAAAAAAGAAAAAAGATTAAACCAAGGAGCAATATAAAGTGCATAAAAATTAGGGTTTGTTGCATCTTCTAATAGCACAATTTTGCTACTAACCATTCCTCCGAAAACCATTCCTAAAAGAATAGGAGTAAAGAGGCTAGAAGTTCTAAACATCCAGTTATAAACATATTGCGATTTATCTTCGTAAGCATCATAATGCCTAAAAACAAAGGCAACACCTCTAAGTGTAATTCCTAACAACATTAACGTAAGTGGAATATGTAAAGAAGTAACCATTATTTTATAATATTGAGGAAAAGCAATCCAAAGAATTACAATGAGAATAATTACCCAAATATGATTCGCTTCCCAAACAGGTCCCATTACTCTATAAATCGTTTTTTTGGTAATATCCTGATTCGTTTTTGATGAGAATAACTCAATAATTCCAGCACCAAAATCTGCACCACCTAATAAAACATAAAGTAGTAATGAAAAACATAAAAAAAATAATACAACAGTTAGCATAACAAATTAAATTTTAGTTTCGTTTAAGGCTTTTATTTGTCTAATCATTAACCAAGTTACCGTTATGGTAAGTAATGTATACACGGCTACATACATATAAAAACTATATACAATTCCAGGCATTGGAGTTACAGCGTCTTTGGTTCTCATAATTTTATGAATAATCCAAGGCTGTCTTCCAACTTCAGTAACAATCCACCCCGCTTCTAAAGCAATAAAACCAGCAGGAGCAAGAAAAGCAAATAATTTCCAAAACAAACGTTTATCCATCCATTGTTTTTTCTTCCAATTGGTAAAAAAGAAGAAAATACCAGCAAGCATCATTAAACCACCTAAACTAACCATAATCTGAAAAGCATAATGTACAATAGCTACATTCGGAATTTCATCTTCAGGAAAATCATTTAAACCTTTTACTTCCGCATTAAAATCACCAAAAGCTAAAAAAGACAATGCATTCGGAATTTCAATTTTATAGTTCACCTCTTTTTTCTCAGCATCTACAATTCCACCAATATATAACGGAACACCTTTGTCAGTTTCATAATGTGCTTCCATAGCCGCCAATTTAACAGGCTGCCTAACCGCAACATCTTTTGCAGAAATATCACCACTAATTGGCTGTAAAATAGCAGCAATTGCTCCAAAAGTAATGGCAATTTTAAATGCTTTTTTATGAAGTTCTATATGTTTACCTCGTAAAATTTGAAAAGCATGTATTCCAGCAACTGCAAAACCAGTAGCAGTAAAAGCAGCCAAAGTCATATGTAATGCTTGTGTAAACCAAGCCGGATTTAACAATGCTTTTATCGGATCAATATTTGTAAATTCTCCATTAATATAATCAAAGCCAGAAGGCGCGTTCATCCAACCATTTGCGGCAACAACTAAAATTCCCGAAGAAACTCCAGCAATTCCAACAATAACTCCTGTAAACCAATGAAATTTTGGAGATAAATTTTTCCATCCATATAAATAAAAACCTAAGGCAACAGCCTCTACAAAGAAAGCAGCACCTTCTAAAGAAAAAGGCATTCCAATAATAGGACCAGCATGTTCCATAAAACCAGGCCATAACAAACCTAATTCAAAAGACAAAGCAGTACCAGAAACAGCACCAGTTACAAAGAAAATGGCAACTCCTTTTTGCCAAGTTTTCGTCAGTTTTAAATAAATAGGATCTCCAGTATTCAGCCATTTTTTGTGCGCAACTATCATAAAAAAAGGCATAACCATACCAATGCAAGCAAACACAATATGAAAAATAAGTGTAAAGGCCATTTGCAGACGCGCGGCGTCTAAATTATCCATCATAAGAAGTGGTTTTGATGAATACCAAATTTACGAAATAATCCTTTTTTAAAGAAGTTTGTTTGGTGTTTAATTATAGTTTTTTTACGTTAAAATTTAAATGTTTTTTTAAGGAGATTTGTTTTGGGCGTTACCTAAAGGTCAGGCTTTCCGCTGTATCTTTTTTATGCAATTTTTTGCAGTAGCAAAATTGCATAAAAAAGGATGCCACTACAATCCTTAACGCAATATATAGAAGTCTATTTATAATGCATTGAAAGCTTCCTCGGCTATGCAGGAAGGTTTCGCATAGTTTTGAAAGCTTCCTCGGTTATGCAGGAAGGTTTCGCATAGTTTTGAAAACTTCCTCGGTAGTGCAGGAAGGTTTTGAACAGTTTTGAAAGCTTCCTCGGTAGTGCAGGAAGGTTTTGCATAGTTTTGAAAGCTTCCTCTTTTTCGCTCAATCCCCAGATTCATTTTTTACAATTATATGAAAACGAAAAGGTAGCTGAGCAAAGTCGAAGCTATGATAAAGACGATTTCGACTCCGCTCAATCCCCAGATTCATTTTTTACAATTATATGAAAACGAAAAGGTAGCTGAGCAAAGTCGAAGCTATGATAAAGACGATTTCGACTCCGCTTAATCCCCAGATTCATTTTTTACAATTATATGAAAACGAAAAGGTAGCTGAGCGGAGTCGAAGCTATGGTAAATATGATTTCGACTCCGCTCAATCCCCAGATTCTTTTTTTTACAATTACATGAAAACGAAAAGGTAGCTGAGCGGAGTCGAAGCTATGATAAAGACGATTTCGACTCCGCTCAATCCCCAGATTCATTTTTTTACAATTACATGAAAACGAAAAGGTAGCTAAGCGGAGTCGAAGCTATTTTTACAAATTATTATATCTTTATAATAAATTATACGAAAAAGAAATTTTATGAAAATAGGGTATGTATATATTTTAGAATGTTCTGATGAAAGTTTTTATACTGGAAGTACAATTGATATTGAAAAAAGACTAGTTGCACATCAAGAAGGAAAAGGCGCAAATCATACAAGAAAAAAATTACCAGTCAAGCTGGTTTATTTAGAAAGATTTAATAGCATTGATGAAGCTTTTTATAGAGAAAAGCAAATACAAGGATGGAGTAGAAAGAAAAAAATAGCTTTAATAACACAGAATTTTCACTTATTACCTGATTTATCAGAATGTAAAAACAAAACACATTTTAAAAATAATTAGATAAAAACGAAAAGGTAGCTGAGCGGAGTCGAAGCTATGATAAATATGATTTCGACTCCGCTCAATCACCGGTTTTAATTTAATCAATAGAAAGAGTTGGTAGCTGAGCGGAGTCGAAGCTATGATAAATATGATTTCGACTTCGCTGAATCACCGAATTTAATTTTATGATTAGAAACGACTGGTAGCTGAGCGGAGTCGAAGCTATGGTAAATATGATTTCGACTTCGCTGAATCACCGAATTTAATTTTATGATTAGAAACGACTGGTAGCTGAGCGGAATCGAAGCTATGATAAATGTGATTTCGACTTCGCTCAATCCCCGATTTCAATTTAATTTTATGATTAGAAACGACTGGTAGCTGAGCGGAGTCGAAGCTATGGTAAATATGATTTTTGACTTCGCTGAATCCCCGAATTTAATTTTATGATTAGAAACGACTGGTAGCTGAGCGGAGTCGAAGCTATGGTAAATATGATTTCGACTCCGCTCAATCCCCGAATTTAATCGTTAGAAAGAGTTGGTAGCTGAGCGGAGTCGAAGCTATGATAAATGTGATTTTGACTCCTCTACATCACCAGATTTAAATACATATCTTTTGGTAATAATTCTTAATGAGTTTAGGTTTTGAGGTTTTTTTTAAATAAAGCTGAAAAAACGTTATGAAATGATAAATTCCTATGATAAGAAAAGGGTATTTGGCTTATACATTTGTAAAGCAAATAATTATTTACAATTAAAATCATTTTTTAATGAACATTCGTTTTAATACACCAAGGCTTAAGTATTTAATTTCAGCTATTTCTTTAGGCTGTTTTATAACTGTTTTAGTTTTGGGATGCACTCCAAAAAAAGAGATTGAACAGAAAAAAGAAATAACAGCAAGTGTAAATCCAGAAGATTGGCCAACAATTAAACCGTTGCCTTTAGATCCTAAGATAGAAGCGAAAATAGATGAACTATTACCTAAATTAACGTTAGCACAAAAAGTAGGTCAAGTAATTCAAGCAGATAATGCATCGATAACTCCAGAAGAAGTAAAAAAATACCGTCTAGGTTCTGTATTAAGTGGTGGAAATTCAGCACCTGGATCATTAGCTTATGCAGATACAAAAGCTTGGTTAGCATTAGCTGATGAGTTTTATAATGCTTCTATAGATACCGAAGGTGTTGAGGTAGCGATTCCATATATATGGGGAATAGATGCAGTACATGGTCATGCAAATCTTAGTGGAGCGATTGTTTTTCCACACAACATTGGTTTGGGTGCTATGAATAATCCTGATTTAATAGAAAAGATAGCAGCGGTTACTGCTCACGAATTAACAGTATCTGGTCACGATTGGACGTTTGCACCAACATTAGCGGTGCCAAAAGATCTACGTTGGGGAAGAAGTTATGAAGGGTTTTCTGAAAATCCTGAGATTGTAAAATCATATGGAGGTCGTATTGTTACTGGACTTCAAGGACGTATTGGTGAAGAAGGTTTTATGGGAGCTGGTCGTGTAATTTCTAGCGCGAAACATTTTTTAGCAGACGGAGCTACGGAAAAAGGAGTAGATCAAGGAAATGCGCTTATTAGTGAAGAAGAATTACGAGAAATACATGCAGCAGGTTATTACAGTGCTATTCCTGCGGGAGTACAAACGGTTATGGCTTCATTTTCTAGTTGGCAAGGAAGAAAATTACATGGAGATAAAGAATTATTGACGGATGTTTTAAAAGGGAAACTTGGTTTTAATGGTTTTGTAGTAGGAGATTGGAATGGTCATGGTCAAGTACCAGGTTGTTCAAATACTGATTGTGCACCTTCTTTAAATGCAGGTTTAGACATGTATATGGCGCCAGATAGCTGGAAAGGTTTGTATGAAAGTACTTTAAAACATGTAAAAGATGGAACAATTCCTATGACGCGTTTAGATGATGCTGTACGTCGTATTTTAAGAGTAAAAATTGCTTCAGGAATATTTACCAAAGGTGCACCAAGTACTCGTGAAAATGCAGGAAATGAAAAACTTTTAGGATTACCTGAAAACAGAGCTATTGCAAGACAAGCTGTACGTGAGTCTATGGTTTTACTTAAAAATAATAACAAAACGTTGCCATTAGATGCTTCAAAAACTATTTTAGTCATTGGTGATGGTGCAGAAAGTATTTCTAAAGCTAGTGGAGGTTGGACTTTGTCTTGGCAAGGAAAAGGACATACAAATAAAGAATTCCCTAATGGAACATCAATACTTGATGGTATAAAAGAAGCTGTTGTTAAAGCAGGAGGGAAGTTAATTTATGGAAAAGAAGTAACTACGAATGTGAAAGCTGATGTTGTGATTGCTATTTATGGGGAAGATCCTTATGCAGAATTTCAAGGAGATGTTCAAAATCTTGATTTTGTTCCAAATGGTTTTGATGTAAAGAAATTAGCGACTTTTAAAAGTAAAGGAATTCCTGTGGTATCTGTTTTTCTTTCAGGACGTCCGTTATGGACGAATACCGAAATAAATAATTCAGATGCATTTGTTGCTGCATGGTTGCCAGGTAGTGAAGGAGCTGGTATTTCTGATATGTTATTTCAAACTGATCCGTCTTTTGAATTTACAGGGCGTTTATCTTTTTCTTGGCCAGCGAAAGCTTTAGTTTCCAAAAATAAAGAAACATTATTTGAATTAGGGTATGGATTGGGTTATACCTCACCTGAGAAGGTTGATAGATTACCAGAAATATCTGGTTTAGAAAATAGTACTGTTGCTTCTACTGGAATATTTTTTAATAAAGGAGCTGCTGTTGCTCCTTGGGGATTATGGTTAAATTCAGATAATTTGACAAAACAAGTAGCTAGTTTTCCAACTTCTGTAGGTGGATTAATTATTAGTAAAACGGATCATAAAGCGCAAGAAGATGCTTTAAGAATACAATGGACGAAACCAGATTATGATCAAATGCGCATCAGTACTTCTTTGCCAAGTAATATGTCTAAAGAAGCTAATGACGGAAAACAACTTACGTTCTTTGCAAAATCATTTAAAGATAAAAATACTGTAATTAAAATTAGTATGTGTACCGAAGATTCATCTTGTGATAAAACAATTGAAGTGAATATAACATCAAATGATTGGAAAGAATACAGCATTAGTTTAAGTCGTTTTGCTAAACTAGGTATTGATATGACACAAGTTAAATCAGTTTTAATGATTACAGCAGCTGAAGGTGTTGATATAGGTATAAGTACTATTCGGTTAACATCGGCTACAGACGATTGATCTGTATATGAGGATAAATAAGTTTTTAATCACTGAGCGATAGCCAAGGATTCAATTTCCCTATGGTTGCATCGAAAATAAAAATATATAATTACTTAAAAATGCCTCGTGGGCTTGCCCCGAGGTTATTTAGTTGAAGAAGAAGTAAAGAATTATTAGATTAAGACTAATGTTTAGCTATGCGTAGTGCGGGAGCAAAAAATCACAGGTTTTCGATCTAGCACTTAGCCAAAGTTTATGTTTTGTTTTTATATTTTCTAAAAAACTAAATTTAAATCTTTGGCGACAAACTAAATAGACAGAAACCTTTAGATTAAACCAAAAATCCGCATTATCGCATAGGTGTTGTTACCCAACGTTTTTTATTCCGATTTGGTTTTCAATCCAATCATGAAAATATATTACTAATCCAATTATGAGATGAAAACCAATTAATATTTGTCCAAATAATTCTGTCGAACCATTTGAATAAATTCCAAATAATCCTGAGATAATATGATAAGCCGTCAATAGGAAAAGGCCAACATTAGATTTACTACTTAAAACCCAAAAGATTAGAATTAGTTGAATTGTTAATCGTCCAATATGTGTCGGAAGTCTTTCCACTCCGATTTTATTATAAACTAAAATCATCAAAATTAGTTCAACAATTAAAGTCAAAATTATTGCAGAAATTAAAATAGGTCTTTCTTTCATTCAGTTCGGTTTTTTAGGAAAATCAAACACGAAATGATAGTCAATATCAAAATTCCAATCGTTCCGTAAATTATTAAATTTAGCCACATTGGAACATTGTGAATTCCTGAAGCAAATATCTTCAATAATGGTTCAGAGATTAATATCAGTAGAATTGTCAAAAATATAAATGACAATAAATGTATTCCTATAATTTTACGTTTTTTATTCAATTATCTTTTCTTTATATAACCCTTTACCAAGTCGTTATAACATTCCATTGAGGTATATTGGGTACAACTTATTCCGATAAGCTTGATATTATGTTTATCTCTTAATCTTTCTTCAAATTCCAAATCGGAATTAAATTCATTTCGGAAATATTTGAGTTCTCCGTTTATTAAGTCTTCTTCAAATCGCTTTTTAATTTTTTCACAAGATTCAAATTCAAAATATTTATAATACTCAGATATTCCTTTATTGCATTGGATTCTGTCATAATTATCTTTTGCCAAACGTAGGTTGAAAAAGATTGAAATACAAAAAGAGATGATTGCCATAGTTACGAAAATCGTCAATACCTTTTTAAATTTTGCTATTATTAGGTAGATGATAAGGCTTATAATTCCTAGATAAAAAAGGAGTTTTGCATAGTCTAAATCAGGAATTACACTTGCAGTTTCGTCTTGATATTTAATATTGATTATGAGAAGAAAAGAATCAACTAGAAAAAGGACTAAAGCAATGTATTTTATTTTAATCTTCATTATCACTTAAATGTTGGGTAACATAAGTATATAAACAAAGGGCTTCATCTTTGAAGCGTTTTGTTATTACTATTAGTTCTCTTTTTTCAATTGAATACGTTTTCTAGCCACATCAACCTCTAAAACTTTTACAGTTACTTGTTGTTGTAAAGAAACGTGTTCATTAATATCTTTTACAAAAGTATCGGACATATTTGATATATGTATTAAACCACTTTCTTTAATTCCGATATCTACAAAACAACCAAAATTAGTAATGTTGTTTACAATACCTGGTAAAACCATTCCAATACGAACATCGTCAATTGTTTTAATATTTTCGTCAAAAGAAAAGGCCTTTGCTTTTTCTCTTGGATCCAAACCAGGTTTTTCTAATTCCTTAATAATATCTTGTAAGGTTGGTAAACCATAAGAATCCGTTACATAGTTTTGTAGCTTTATTTCCTTTAAAACTTTTGTATTTCCTATAAGTTCTTCGGTTTTTGTATTTACATCTTTGGCTATTTTTTTTATTAACGCATAACGTTCTGGATGTACTGAAGAATCATCTAAAGGATTTGTTCCGTTTTTAATACGTAAAAAACCAGCAGATTGTTCAAAAGCTTTTCCACCTAAACGAGCAACTTTTTTTATTTCGCTTCTGGTTTTAAATACACCATTTTCATTTCTATAATTTACGATGTTTTCTGCTAATTTAGGACCAATTCCAGATACATAACTTAATAGCGGAGCACTTGCAGTATTAATATTTACACCCACTTTATTTACACAATGTTCCACAACAGTGTCTAAAGATTTATTCAGTTTAGTCTGATCTACATCATGTTGGTATTGTCCAACTCCAATAGATTTTGCATCAATTTTAACCAATTCCGCTAACGGATCAGCCAATCTTCTTCCAATAGAAACTGCTCCACGAACGGTAACATCTTTATTAGGAAATTCATCACGAGCAATTTTAGAAGCCGAATAAATAGAAGCTCCAGCTTCATTTACTACAAAAATTTCTACAGGATTTTTAAATGAACAGTTTTTAACAAAACGCTCTGTTTCTCTTGATGCAGTTCCGTTTCCAATAGAAATAGCTTCAATAGTATATTTGTTTACCAAATGTTCAATAGTATAGCGCGCTTCAGAAGTTTTATTTTGTGGCGCATGCGGAAAAATAGTATCGTTATGTAATAATTCTCCTTGAGCATTTAAACAAACCACTTTACAACCCGTTCTAAATCCTGGATCTAAAGCTAAAATACTTTTCTCACCTAATGGAGCACCCAATAATAATTGTTCTAGGTTTTTTGCGAATACTAAAATAGCAGCAGCATCTGCTTTTTCTTTCGCATTTTTTATTGCTTCAGTAGTTAAAGAAGGTAATAACAAACGTTTGTAAGCATCATCAATAGCTAGTTGAACTTCTGCACCACATTCGTTAGAACTTTGTATCAATTTTCTATCTAATTTCTCTAACACATTTTCGTTGTCAACTTCAATTTTTACACGAATAAAACCTTCTGATTCTGCACGTAAAATAGCTAATAAACGATGCGATGGAATTCGATTTAAATTCTCAGACCAATCAAAATAATCTTTAAATTTCAAGGCCTTTTCATTTGTGCTGAGCGAAGCCGAAGCATCCACTTTAGATTTTACAACTTTTGTAGTAATACTTGCAAAACGCTCTAATTGTTTACGGATGAGGTTACGAATATCTGTACGTTCATTAATCCATTCCGCAATAATATGGCGTGCGCCTTCTAGCGCTTTTTCTTCATTTTCAACTTCATTGTTTATATATTTTGAAGCCAAACCTTCTACATCATTTGCGCGTTGTGCCATAATGATCTTAGCTAATGATTCTAAACCGTTTTTACGAGCGGTTTCTGCTTTGGTTTTTCGCTTCTTTTTGTACGGAAGATAAATATCTTCTAAAGTAGTTAAATCTTCTGTTTTTTCAATTTTAGCTTTTAATTCACTGGTTAAAACATTTTGTTCTTCCAATGCTTTTAAAATGGTTAGTTTTCTTTTTTCAAGAGCTTCAAATTGTTCTTTTAGTTGCACTATTAGTCCAATTTCTACTTCATCTAAGTTGCCAGTTTTTTCTTTACGATAACGTGCGATAAACGGAATGGTACAATCTTCATTTAATAATTCAATAGTATTTTCTATTGATTTTTGAGAAGATTGCGTTCGTTGATTTATAAATTGGATTAATTGTAACATTAATTTTTAGATTGATATTTATGAGTATAAAAAAACAGCCTCACAAAAATTGTGAGGTTGCTAATATAGTTAAAACGATAGTTTTTTTAATTAGTGAATTTTTTTAAGACACACATTTTTGAGTAATCAATATATTCACTTCGTATAAAATAATCTTTGTATTTAAAGATAACTTCTCCTTCTTTTGAAGATACCGCTTTGTTGTTTTTCATTTTATCAAAAACAGTGTCTTCTATTTTTCCTTCAACATGATTAAGGTTTTCATCAAAAAGACATTCTATTCTTGTTGATCTTGTATTGCTCATAGAATTGAAAGCAAATTGTGTTGGATTAAAAAACATAGAAACATTACCAACAGAACCAATTGACATAGCACCAAAACCTCCCATCATCATTCCGCTTTGTCTTTTTACAACATAAGCTCCAATAGTAATATGATAGTTGTTTTTGTTGGTTTTTCTTACAGAAAGGCCAAATTTACCAGTATTTATTTTACGTAAGAATTTTTTTGCTTTTTCTAATTTTCTAACACCACCATAAGCACCACCTTCTTGAATAATAGGTGTGTTTTTAAAAGTAATAGGTTCCTCTTTATTTATAGTGTATTCTTTAATTAGTTCTTGTGTAGTATAATTAAATACTTTTAAAACGAATTTACTTTTATTGGTGGATGCAATAAATATGTTATTTCCATTGATAAAAGAGTTTGTTCTTAATGCATCAAACATGCCTTTTTTAAACACCTTGCGACTTGTAGAATAATCGTTTAAGTTAATAGTTAGAGTTTGTGTGAATTTTTTATTATCATCTAATGTAAAAATTAAGGCGTTATCTTTTTCGTACATTTTTTTTAATTCCGCAGTAATTTCAATAGAATTAGGAATGTTCTCATCTATTTTATTGATTGGGTCTTTAGTACTATAAAGACCACCTGTAAGTATATCTCCAATATACATACCTTCTCCTTGTTTAGAAATAAAACTCAGGTGCTTTAAATCTAATTTATCTTTCTTTAATTTTCCATCTTCTTGATTTGAATAAATAGTAATATTATCGAAATTTCTTCTAGTGGTAATGAGATAAAATTTATTCTTCTTAGAAGCAGCTTGGATAAATTTTTCACCCTGAACGAATACTGTTTCTTCTGAACTAGTGGTTTTGTTTTTAAATGAAAAATGAACACTTAAAAATTTATTTTTTTTATTGTTTGCTAATACAATAGTATAATCTCCATTTTCAGAAATACTATGTCCAATTAATGTTTTGTATTTTCTTCTTTTGTCAACAAAAGATAATTTTTCTTCAACAGTAAAATCGGAATTTAATTTGTAGGCATACACATTTTTAGCATCTGTAAAGAAAAAGGCAATTTTTTCAGTTTTTTCATCAACAATGCTAAAGACATTTTTTATTTTAATGTTATAGCTTGATGTTTTTAAAGTGTTGACAAATGAACCAATTTGTTCTTGTGAAAAAATAGTAATAGACAATCCTAAAAGGATAATTAGGGAAAACATTTTCTTATTCATTTTTATTTTTTTTGGCAAAAATAAAGAAAATGATAGGTTTTTAGAGAGGTTATTAAAAGTAAATATTTTTATAAAACAAAAGAAATACATACAGTAAAAGATAGGTTCAATGAATTACTTAAAAAGTGTCATCAAGAGTTATAATTGATAAAAAAAATATCCTGAGCTAAACGAAATCTATAAACTTATTTAAATTAGGGTATTTAATAGTTTTATTATAAGTGTACAACCAAAATAAGTTCAGGTATAATAAAAAATTACCATCATTATGGAATAAATTCAAAATGATGGTAATTTACAATTAATGAGGTTGTTGATTATTTGTTCTGTTAATAAGCGCCAAATGTGAAAATTTTTGAATAATAGACATCTCGTTTAATGCCAAACTGATAAACAGTTCCTACAATTTGCATATTATCACCAACTAATGTAGGGTTAAAAGGAAATGTATATGTATAAGATTTCGAACGGTGATTTGATACGATAGTAGTATAAAATGAACCGTTTTTATATACTTCTAAATTTATTGCAGTAGAAGGATTAAAACTTTCTGACCAATTTATAGTAATTGATCTTTCAATTAATAAAGAATAAGTTTTACTGTAAGGAGTACTGAAATAGGTAGAAGGATAGATTTTAAAAATAGCAACTTCATCATTATAAGTAAAATCAGTACCTCCGTGAATAGATGAATGCATTATAGAACTATTATCATTACCTGATGTAGCAGTACCTGTAATATGATCTCCATCAGTTGTATTAGTGTGTCTAAAACCAACTGTGTGTCCAATTTCATGCATTATAGCATTGAGTTTACGATTAGAAGAAAGATAATCATATTTTCTGTTTATACTAATTTCTCTACCAGGTGTAGTACTTGAGTGAGGATAATAAGCCCATGCGATTGTGTTACTATCTAGATCAGTATAATCTGTAATAGTGATATCTGCATATGATCTTGTGCTAGTTTCAACAAAACCAACTCTGGCGCCAACAGAATTCCATTTAACAATAGCATCACTAATTGCAGTTTGCCACGTTGTACCGGAAACATCAGACTCTATGTAGATTGCTATTTGAGACACTATAGAGTTATCCAAGGTGGTAGAATAACTCTGCTGTTGAGATTTTTCAACTAAATTGTTTGTTGATTTAGATAGTTCTGTACCTTCAAATTCTTGAATCCAATTATCAATAGATGTAATTGGAAAGACTCCATCACCATCAATAATATAAGCTTCCATCTCTGAGTTATATTCAAAATTCAATTCATCTATATTCAATTTGTATTTTAGAAAATTTGAATATTTGATATCAGGAACTTTAAGAGTTGGCGATTCATCTATTATAGTTTCGTCTTGATTACAAGATATTATTATAATATTGAATAGAATAATTAAAGATTTAATGAGGTAGTTTTTAAATGTTTTCATAAGTTTTTTTATTAAAAATTAATATTAGTATGTAGTTATATTATTTAAATACGTTGTTGTAATGTATAGCGTACTTTAAGAAAAGTGTAATACAAGTTTTAGTATTTAAATTAATACTGCAATTACCTAAATAAAAACATCAAATTTTGGTCAATGTATATCATAAATCATTCAATTACATTAAATAACTCTATTAAAGAAACAATAAACTAGTCAATTATTTATATGTTCATTTTTTTATCTTTTAAAAATTCTAATGTTTTAGTTTTTGAATTGTATTTTAATGAACAAATATCTTAAAATGGGTCAATTTCGATGCGAGGAAAATTTACTAGTTCGAATAATTTTGAAATGAAAACGTTAAACGATTCAAATTCGTATATTTAAATTGAGTTAATACCTTATAGATTCATAAAGAAACATGATAATATAAAATTATCAAAAGCGAATAATAGAAGGTGAAATTCTTTTAAAAAAATATTTCCTGCGCTAAACGAAAAGTATTTGCATGTGCATCAACAATAATTTTAATATCTTTAGAATAACCACCGCCCATGCTACACATAATTGGTATGTTAGCATCAAAGCAAGTTTGTAAAACAAAACGATCACGTGCTGCACAACCTTCTAAAGTGAGACTTAATTTACCCAGTTTATCACTTTCTAAAACATCAACACCACATAAATAATAAATGAAATCTGGTTGTTGACGTTTAATTAATTCAGGTAACGTTTTGTATAAGATATTTAAATAAGCTTTATCGGAAATATTGTTCTCTAAAGGAATATCTAAATCTGATTTTTCTTTTATAAACGGATAATTTGCTTTTCCGTGCATGGAAAAAGTATAAACTGAAGCATCATTTTCAAAAATTTCTGCAGTTCCGTTTCCTTGATGCACATCTAAATCTACTATTAAAATTTTTTTAACCAAACCTTTTTGTTGTAAATAACGCGCACCAATAGCTTGGTCATTTAACATACAAAAGCCTTCACCACGATTTGTAAAAGCATGATGCGTTCCACCAGCAATATTCATTGCTATTCCGTTTTGTAGTGCAAATTCAGAAGCCTTCATAGTTCCATCAGCAATAATCATTTCTCTTGCGATTAATTGCTCCGTTAACGGAAAACCAATTTTACGTTCTGCTTTTTTTGATAGTGTAATATTTAATAAATCGAAAAAATACTCTGGATCATGAACATTAAAAAAATGTTTACTATTCGGAATTTCAGGTTCAAAAAAGTTGTCTTCAGTACAAGTACCTTCATGAAGGAGTTGTTGCGGTAACAAATCGTATTTATCCATGGGGAACCTATGATTTTCAGGTAATGGATGTTTGTATATTTCGTGATGTGCTATTTTTAGCATATTGTTGATTAAAAAAAGCCACAATGATGTGGCTTTTATATTTTAACTATTTTTAAAATTAAGAAACATCAGTACCATTTTTCACATCTCCTTTTGGTTCAATAAAAGTTAGTTTTCCGTCAGTAGTATCTGTCATTAAAATCATTCCTTGGCTCTCTACACCACGAATTTTACGTGGAGCTAAGTTGCATAAAACAGAAACTTGTTGTCCAATAATATCTTCTGGTTTAAAGCTCTCTGCAATACCAGAAACAATAGTACGAGTATCAATACCAACATCAACTTTTAATTTTAAAAGCTTCTTGGTTTTAGCAACTTTTTCAGCTTCTAAAATTGTACCAATACGAATATCCATTTTAGTGAAGTCTTCAAAATCAATTGTATCTTTTTGCGGATTTACAACTTTGTTTTCTGCTTCATTAGCCAGTTTTGTAGCTTCTAATTTTGCTAATTGTGCTTCAATAGCTGCATCTTCTATTTTAGCAAATAATAATTCCGCTTTTCCAATCGTATGCCTTGCTGGTAATAAAGCCTCTTTTTCCGAAACATCATTCCATGAGTTCTCAATTGTACCTGAACTAATGTTTAAAATGTTTTTTAGTTTGGTAGCTGTAAATGGTAAAAATGGTTCAGAAAGAACAGCTAAAGCACTTGAAATTTGTAAAGCCACATACATAATGGTTTTTACACGCTCTTCGTCTTGCTTAATTAATTTCCAAGGCTCTTCGTCTGCCAAATATTTATTACCTAAACGAGCTACATTCATCATCTCTTGTGATGCTTCTCTAAAACGATAACGCTCTATAGATTTAGCAATTACATTCGGAAATTCTTTTAATTGTGCCAAAACATCTTCATCAAGTTCAGAAAACTCATTCGGAGTTGGCACAACACCTCCGTAATATTTATTAGTTAATACTGCTACACGGTTAATAAAATTACCATAAATACCAACCAATTCACTATTGTTTTTTGTTTGAAAGTCTTTCCAAGTAAAATCGTTGTCTTTCGTTTCTGGTGCATTTGCTGTTAACGTATAACGCAATACGTCTTGCTGACCAGGAAATTCTTCTAAATATTCATGCAACCAAACTGCCCAGTTTTTAGAAGTCGATAATTTATTTCCTTCTAAATTTAAAAACTCATTAGCAGGTACATTTTCTGGTAAAATATAATCGCCATGTGCCTTTAACATCGCAGGAAAAATAATACAATGAAATACAATATTATCTTTACCAATAAAGTGTACTAATTTGGTGTCGTCTTTTTTCCAGTAATCTTCCCAGTTCTTTCCTTCACGAGCTGCCCATTCTTTGGTAGAAGAAATATATCCAATAGGCGCATCAAACCAAACATATAATACTTTTCCTTCGCCACCTTCAACAGGAACAGGAATTCCCCAATCTAAATCACGTGTTACCGCTCTTGGTCGTAAACCGTCATCTAACCAAGATTTAACCTGACCTAAAACATTTGTTTTCCAATCTTTTTTATGTCCTTCTAAAATCCATTCACGTAAAAAAGCTTCGTGTTTATCTAAAGGTAAAAACCAGTGTTTTGTTTGTTTTAATGAAGGAACATTACCTGTAATAGCCGATTTTGGATTGATTAAATCGGTAGCATTATGGCTGGTTCCACATTTTTCACATTGATCTCCATAACTTTCCTCATATCCACATTTCGGACACGTACCAACAACAAAACGATCTGCTAAAAACTGGTCAGCTTCAGCATCATATAATTGTTCGGAAACTTCCTCAATAAATTCACCATCATTGTATAGTTTGATAAAAAACTCTGAAGCTGTTTTATGATGAATTTCGCGTGAAGTTCTAGAGTAGTTATCAAATGTAATTCCAAATTCATTAAATGATTTTCTAATAATACCATCGTATTTGTCAATTACCGCTTGTGGAGCAATACCTTCTTTTTTTGCTTTCATAGGAATTGCAGCTCCATGTTCATCCGAACCACAGATGTAAGCAACATCTTTACCAGTTCCTCTTAAAAAACGTGCGTAAATATCTCCAGGAACATAAACACCTGCTAAATGACCAATATGTATTGGGCCGTTAGTATAAGGTAATGCTGCTGTAATAGTATATCTTTTTGGTGAATTCATTTAATGTAAATTTTTGCGACACAAAAGTACAAAAACCCTAGGTAATACCATTTCGTATTTACTAAAGATTTAGGGCGTTTCCTTCGGTCGGGCTTTCGTTACTCGCTTTTTTGTAAAAAGAAAAATTTTACAAAAAGAGCTCAAACACACCACGCAATCCCTAACGCAAAAAAAAAGTAGTAGGTATAACTAATACTTGAAGAATCTCGTTTTTTAAACTGACGGAAAATGGATACATTTACGTTTAAGCAACATTTTTTAAGAAACAACCCGTTATTTTGAAGAAAACACTATTTATTTTATCGATTTTTTTACTGAATTCTTCTTTGGTAAACTCACAAAACAAACCTATGAAATTACAAACACCTCCGTATTTAACAACGGGAGATACGATTGCTATTGTAGCACCAGCAGGAATTTTAAAAAATAAAGAAGCTGTAATTGCACGAGCAAAGAAATTAGCAGAAAGCTGGGGTTTAAAAGTAGTGTATGGAAAGCATATGTTTAAAAAAGCGCATCATTTTGCAGGAACAGATGAAGAACGTTGTCAAGATTTTCAAAATGCCTTAGATAATCCAAATATAAAAGCAGTTTGGAGTGCGCGTGGTGGTTATGGATCGGTTCGTATTTTAGATAAATTAGATTTTACAGAATTTAAAAAATCACCAAAATGGATTATTGGGTATTCTGATATTACTGCATTTCATAACCATATTCATAATTTAGGAATTGAAACGTTACATGCTATGATGGGAAGTAGTATGCAAGATCCGCAAGGAGATATTCCACATACAATTGCTTCTTTTAAAAAGGCATTATTTGGTAAAGAGTTAGAGTATAAAATCAAATCATCAAAATACAATAGAGTAGGAGAAGTAAGTGGGGAATTAATAGGTGGTAATATTGCTATTTTAGCTTCTATGTTAGGTTCCGAAAGTCAAATATCAACAGATGGAAAAATTTTGTTTATTGAAGAGATTGGTGAATATAAATATAGTATTGATAGAATGTTGCAAAGCTTAAAACGAGCTGGTTATTTTACAAAAGTAAAAGCTGTTATTGTTGGTGGAATGACGAAAGTAAAAAAGAATACAACACCTTGGGGAAGTTCCATAGAACAATTGGTTTTAGATGTAATTCCAAAAGATATTCCTGTACTATTTGATTTTCCAGCTGGACACGATAAAGATAACAGAGCTTTAATTATGGGAAGGTCTGTTCAATTATCAATTAACAATAAACAGTCGACAGTTGTATTTTAATAGCAGGGTGACAGTTAAATATAGTTTGCTGAAAAATCTCGTATGCTTGTATAGAGAAAGATTATTTATTAAAATGTAATTATATGCTATGAGAAATTTCTTATTAATATTACTAGTTGTAATACAATTATTGGCTTGTAATACATCGGCTAAAAAAACAGATAAAGAATCTGTTGTGCCTGAAGAAGAAATTTTAAATAAAAGTATTCAACAAAAATATTATGTGAGTGTTGTTTCAGGATTAAATTATAGAGATGCACCTAAAGGGACGGTTTTAGGGAAGTTTCTTTTTAATACAGCTGTTGAAGTTGTATTGCATTCTAAAGTTTTTCAGTTTATTGAAGATAATGGGAAGAAAGTACAAGGAGAATGGGTTGGTGTTAAAAAAAACAAGGATACAGTTTATGTTTTTAATGCCTTTTTGAGTAAGGTTAAAGGCGTGAATAACAATAATACTTGGACTTATTTTCCTATTAAGAAAACGCCAATTATTGATACTACTAATTTTGATAATCTTAAAAAAGATAGAGCGCTTAACTTACATGAAATAGGAACGTTACAGTTAGAGCGTATTTACCCTAATTTAAAAAAAGAAGGATATTCTTATCAATTTATACCTAGTTACAAGTTAAAAATTTCTGAAGAATTTAAAACGATAGTTGTTTGTGTGTATAAAGGAGATCATGAATTAGAATCTGTTTTAATTAATTATAATTTAGATGATAAACTCATAGATTATAAACAAATAGCGTATGATGAAATAGCAGAAGGTTGGTCAAGAGAAACTTCAACAATAACAAAAGAATATATACAAAATATTAATGCTTTATATACAGATACTCCTCAAATAGATACTACATATTATTCGTTTAATGAGTTAGGTTTTATAAAAAAATATAAGCTTAAAAAAGAACCAAAGATTGTTTATTCTAGTGCAGATAAAATAGAGTTTCTAAAAGATTCTTTATCCTTGATTTATACTTTGTCATGTAAAGATAATTCTGAATTAAAATTTTGGACTAATGAAAAAGAATCTTCTAGCAATAGTTTTTTTTTAACAGATTATAAAAATAAGATACTCCTGTCTAAGGAAATAGAAGGTTCAATAACAGTAAAAATGGATACGCTGTTGTTTAATGAGTATACTTCTGTTGAGATTCATAAAGATAACTTTGCTTCAAAAGAATTTAACAATCAAAATTATTTTTTATTCTCTTTAAGAGAGAAAGTTATGGGAACTGCTGTTCTTGAGCATTCAATTCGTTTTTTTATGTTGAATAAAAATTCTTTAAAATTACACGAACTTAACTATACCGGAGAATATACACTAAGAACCAAATTACTTGATGGAGAATTTGAAAACAATATAGCATTAAATAAATACCCACTAATAAAAAATATTTTAAAAGAATACGCATCAAAAAGTAAACTTATTTATATACCAACTGAAGAAGAAAAAGATAGCAATAACTATATTAATTTTGTGCAAAAATGGTATAAGGATAATAAAGTAAATAATAATTTAGCAACTGGTTATGGATACAAACCAGATAAAGTATATAGTACGTATTATAAGAGGAACATATTTAAAGTAGCAGGAGATTACGGTGCTGATTATATAGAAAATGATCGTTTTAAAATTGTTAATTTTAGTTATGGAAGTGTATTGGGGTATGACAAAGTTAAAGAACTATATTTTCCTGTTTTTGTTGAAAGTTGTAATTCAGGATGTTTAAAAGAAATTCGTTTTGTTGATGGAAATACTGTTGAAATTACTCATGATTTTTTAGATAAAAACTCTTTTACGATTAATATAAATGAAATTAACTTTACGAATAAATAAGATGTAAGTTTATATGGCGCAGCATAACGAATTAGGTAAAGAAGGAGAAAAAATAGCTGTGGCTTTTCTGCTAGAAAACGATTATGAAATTGTAGAGAAAAATTATCGCTATAGAAAAGCTGAAGTTGATATTATAGCTCAAAAAGGAAATATTTTAGCTGTTATTGAAGTTAAAACAAGGTCCACGAATTATTTTGGAAACCCAGAAGAATTTGTAAGTCCTAAAAAAATTAAACTTTTAACCAGTGCTGTTGATGATTATGTGATTAAAAATGATTTAGATGTGGAAGTTCGTTTTGATATTATTGCCATTATAAAGAAGCAAAACAAGTTTACTATTGAACATTTAAAAGACGCTTTTTTATTCTTTTAAAGTTTGTGAAATAGCAGCTTTTAAGTTTTTAAATTCCGATTGTTTCGTACCGTTATCAATATAAGTAAATTCACCTTTTTTGTCAATAATAAAATATGAAGGGTATACTTGTTTTTTATTAAATATCTGACTTACATCCATAGCAGAATAAGCTATTTTAAATTTAAAAGTATTTTCTTTTATAAATTGTTTAATAATATCTCTTCTCTCTAAAGCAGGAGCAATAAATAAAATATCATCACGATGTTTATATTTATCAACAAGAGTATTTAGTTCTTTAATGTCTAGTAAACATGGCAAACAAGAAGTAAACCAAAACTTAAAAACGACAACCTTATCTAGGATGTCGTTTTTAGTTAATTTATCACCATCAATAAACCAAAGTTTAAATTCTGGCACTGTTTCACCTATTTTAAAACTTCCTTGAGAAAAAATATTTGCAGTTAAAGTAAACACAAATATTAAAAATAGGTTACGAAACATTATATTGTGTTATTAGATTTTATTTAGTTGCACTAAAATAATCTTTAACATCCTTAAATGAATTAGGCATTGCTATAATTTTTTTGTTCTTATCCATTATAAAGTAAGATGGAGTTCCTGTTAATTGGTAGGTTTGAACAGTTTCATTTTCCCATTTACTCTCTGGATGAGTTCCCATAACGTTATGCCATCCATATAATTTCTTTATGTATTCATTCCATTCAAATTCTTCTTGCTCTATACCAAAAGCAATTACAGATGTTTCTGAATGATCTTTCATAAATGTATATAGTTGAGGGATTTCTTCTAAACAATGAGAACAACCAGTACTCCAAAATATTAATAAATACTTTTCTCCATCAGTTAAAGTTGATAACTTAACATCTTTACCGTCTTCTTTCCATCCAAAATCTGGTGCAGTTCTACCAACACTAGCCAATAATAAAGCTATTTTTTCTTCTTTAAATTTAGTGTCTAATAAATCAGCAGGAAGTTTATTATAATGATCTGAAATTAACCAATCTACAATACCTGAGTTTCTAGCTGCTGCAAAACGCTCTATTAAAAACTCAGAAACAGATTTCTTTAATTTTTTATTAGAACCTACTTTTTCCATTACTTTAGCAATAGATTTTTTATATAGTTTTTGTTGTAAACCTTGTGTTTCAGCAGTGTTTAATAAGAAAACATAATCAGTAATCTTATCAATTATAAATGAAGAATTGTATAAAGCATTGTTTTTAAAATCTACATGTTCAAAAAAGTTACCAACTACAGAATTTAAATAATCGTCTGTGTTATCTAAGGCAGAAGAAGGGTTTTCAGTTTTAGAAGCTTTAATAAAGTTATTAGCAAGCATTCCTTTTGATTTACTTTCGTAATACTCTTGAACATATTCAGTTGCGTTTAAAGCTCTTTTATATTCTTTTCTCGTATTCTTACTTCTAATTTTTATATAAGAAATTTGTAAAGAATCAATTTTTCTTTGCGATAAATTCAAAGCTTCTAAATAGTCACGATATACTTTGTTTTCTAAAGATTTTGTAAATACAATAGATTGATCAGGATATTGTGGATTAAAAACGAATTCAACACTTTCTTTATTAAATAAGAAATCTACAAAGCCAGCTCCTTGATTTCTATAGGTAACTCTATAAGCTCCAGGTTTAGCGTTTTCAGGTAATTTTAATTCAAATCTTGCAATCTCTTGCTGTTGACCTCCAATATCTAAAGTTTCTTTTTTAATGGTAGAGTTACTAATAAACTTTTGTTTTGCACCTTCTAATTTGTATAAGATAACCCAGTCTTCCTTATCTGGAGGAGTCATTGTACCTTTTATTGAATACTGTGCATTTACAATAGATGTTATAAATACGAATAATACTAGAATTTTTTTCATCTTTTATTGTTAGGGATTTTTAATTTATATCTTGTTATAATATTAACTATTATGGTGTCTATATTTCAATAAGCGTACCAAAATAACGATTTATTGCCAAATTTAAGTATTTTGCGTTAAATTTTATTTATCAAACATGAATTTAAAAGGCAGTATATTCTGGATTACTGGAGCTTCATCAGGCATTGGTAAATCTTTAGCGATTAAATTGGCAGAACAAAATACAAAATTAATTTTATCATCACGTAATAAAATTGCTTTAGCTGATGTAAAAAGATTATGTAAAAATCCAGAGAACATTTTTATTCTCCCTTTAGATTTAAAAAAACATGATGAGTTTTCGTTAAAGGTTACCGAAGCATTAGGTGCTTTTGGTAGTATAGATGTGCTTGTTAACAATGGAGGTTTAAGTCAGCGATCTCTGGTAAAAGATACTGATATTCTTGTAGATAAACATTTAATGGATGTTAATTATATAGGTACAGTAGCTTTAACTAAAGCAATTTTACCACATTTTATAGCAAATAAAAAAGGTCATTTTGTAGTAACTACAAGTATTGTTGGAAAAATAGGAACACCTTTACGGTCTAGTTATGCGGCTACAAAACATGCTTTACATGGTTTTTTTGATAGCTTGCGAGCTGAAGTTTTTAATAATAATATTAAAGTAACTCTAGTTTGTCCAGGTTTTGTGAAAACTAATGTATCTAAAAATGCATTAACAGGAGATGGAAGTCCGCAAGATATTATGGACAAAGCTACAGCAAACGGAATTCATCCAGATCGTTTTGCAGAATTGATGCTAAAAGCTATCAAAAAACAAAAGCAAGAAGTTTACATTGGTGGTGCTAAAGAAAAATTAGCTGTTTATGTAAAACGTTTTTTTCCTAAACTTTTATCAAAAATGATCCGAAAATTAAGTGTTACTTAAAAAAGTCAATCTTTTCAAAATAACCAATAATAGCTTCTTTCATTAGTACAGATTGCTCTCCTGGTTTTAAAACAGGTAATTCTGTTAATGTTTTATAATGAGGCCAACCTTCTTCGTCAAAAAAGTCAAATTCATAATAACCATAAGGTTCTAGTAACTTACAAATGGCAATATGCATTAGGTTTACTTTTTCATCTTTCTTAAAAGAACGATGTCCTTGTCCTAATTCTTGAACTCCAATTAGGTAAATAACACCATCAATATTAAGATCATCGCCATCAGCAAAACTCTGTGATAGTTCAGTAACCAAATAATCCCATTTTTCTTTTAAATCAGTGTTTTTTAACATGTTGTTTTTATTGGTTGGCAAAGATACAAATGAGTTAGTTATATTTGTTTGAATTTTTACAGATTCTAATAAAAACATAAAATAGTTTTATTAGAATTAAAGCTTACATAAAATATTTACTATGAATACGTTTGATATAATTATTGCTGCATTATTACTTTTTGGCTTTGTTAGAGGTTTAATGAAAGGTTTGTTTGTTGAGGTTGCTTCTTTAGTAGCTTTAGTTGCGGGTGTTTATGGAGCAATACATTTTTCTTATTTTTTAGGAGAATGGTTAAAGAATAGTGTAAGTTGGGATGAGAAATATGTAACATTAGTTGCTTTTGCTGGAACATTTGTGGTAATAATAGTTGCGATAGCTTTATTAGGTAAGATTTTAACTAAGATAGCAGATTTTGCTTCATTAGGTATTTTAAATAAAATTCTTGGTGGAGTTTTTGGAGCTTTAAAAATAGGATTGATCTTAAGTGTTGTTTTTATTTTCTTTGGAAAGATTAACGATACAATTCCTTTTGTAAAAAAAGAAAACTTAGAAGAATCTATTTTATATAAACCTGTTAAAAGAGTTGCTCCAATGATTTTTCCTTCAATAATAAAAGGAGATGAAGATACTGATGATGTAGAAGAAAGTCTACCAGAAGATAAATATTAAAAAAGCCTGAATAAGTTAATATTCAGGCTTTTTTAATATTTATTCTTATGTTATTATAACATACTTACTTTACCAGTTTTTAAAGAATATACTCCACCTACAATAGCTATTTCTCCATTCTTTTCCATTTCAGCTAAAATAGGACTCTTTTCACGGATTCTTTCAATAGATAATTTTACATTGTTTTCTACTGTTTTTGCAACAAATTCTTTGTTTGAAGAATTAGCTTCTCCTTCTACTTCTTCTGAAGCTTGTTTTACAGCAGGAATAATATTATCTAATAAAGCAGTGATATTACCTAATTCCACACCATCACAAGCCGCTTTAACAGCTCCGCAACTTTCATGACCTAACACAAATACTAGTTTACTACCAGCTACTTTACAAGAATATTCCATACTTCCTAGAATATCTACATTTTCAAAGTTTCCAGCTACACGAGCTACGAAAACATCTCCAATAGTTTGATCAAAAACCATTTCAACAGGTACTCTTGAATCTATACAAGATAAAATAACTGCTTTTGGGTATTGACCACCAGTAGTTTGTTCAATTAAAGATGGGATATTTGAATTGGTTAAATTATTGTTTATATAACGGTTATTACCTTCTAATAAATCTTGTAAAGCCGCATTAGGAGCTAAATCTCCTTGAATTTCTTTTGTTATTGCTGTATTTCTCATTTTTTTTAATTTTTGTCTTTTACGTTTTGTTTAACCCAATCTAAACACTTATCAAAGGTTTTAAAAATATGTAAGTTTGATACTAAGTCAGGAATGATACCTATATTTTCCATCATATATTTTGGTTGTTCTAATACATCAACAAATAATATTTTAACTCCCTTTTTTTCAAGATCTATTAAAATGTCTTCTAATGCAAATAAACCAGATTGATCTATATAAGGCATTTTCCCCATTCTAATTATAACTATAGATGCTGTATTGGGAATTTGTTTTGCTAGTTGTTGAAAATCATTGGTAGAACCAAAAAATAAAGGGCCATTAATGTGCTTTATAAATACTTCTTCTATTAAATTCTGAGGAAAGTCACTTTCATCATCCCAAGCATCTTCTGTTAAGGTAACAACGTCAGATCGTTTTGCTGTAACTTCTCCAATTTTTTTCATAAATATTAAAGAGGCAATAACTAAACCTATTCCAACCGCATATACTAAGTCCCAAAAAGTAGAAAGTAGTAAAACTACAATCATAATTATCACTTCAGAGCTAACTTTAATAATACCTATTTTAACATCTTTAGGTAAACTTGGAATTGCTTTTAAACCTTTGTAGTCCATAACACCAATACCAACAGTAATAAGTACTCCAGCTAAAACTGCAGCAGGAATTTTTGAGGCAATTGGACCTAATACAAGTAAAATAAATAATAACATTATACTTGCAATCATTCCAGATAACTTTGTTCTACCTCCAGAATTAATATTCACAACAGTTCTAATCGTAGCACCTGCACCTGGTATTCCTCCAAATATTGCAGCAATACTATTACCAATACCTTGACCTACTAATTCTTTATCGGGTTTATGCTTTGTTTTTGTCATATTATCCGCTACTACAGATGTAAGTAAAGAATCTATAGCTCCAAGTAAAGAAAGTGTGAAAGCTGTAAAAATAAATGGTTTTATAGAAGCAAAACTGAAGCTGGAAAAAATTTCTAAATTAGGAATAGGAATTCCAGAAGGTATTTCTTCAATTGGACGATAATTTAAGTTGAATATCAATGAAATTGCTGTCATTACAACCAATGCAACTAATGTGCTTGGTATTGTTGTTGTAATACGTTTGAATCCATAAATAATTAAAATAGTTCCTAGTGCTAAAGCAAGTTCCAAAAGATTAATATTTTTTAAGGCTCTTGGCAATACTTTAAAAGTTCCTAAAACTCCAGAAGACTCCTTACCTGCTAATGTTTTTGCTTCCTTAAGAATATCTGCTTGTGTAGTTTTACTAGCACGTGTTATTGTTTCTTTAAAGTTTTCAATAACTAATATTCCTTGACCAGCTTCATCTTTTAAAATGTTTTGTAAGATGATTTCTTGAGCTTGTGGTTTAAAATTATCTACTAAAGAATTATCTTCCTTTGGATAATAACCAATAGATGGTAAGATTTGTGTTACCAAAATAATAACACCTATAGCGGTCATAAAACCAGATACAACAGGATATGGGATATAACGAATATATTTTCCAAAGCCTAATACACCTAAGCCTACTTGCATTAAACCTGCTAATAAAAATATGGCAAGGATTATTGGTAATGCTTTTTCTACGTTTCCATCATTTGCAGCTATAATCGTTGCAATTACAACCATACTAACAGCGGTCATAGGAGCAGTTGGACCAGAGATTTGTGTATCTGTTCCTCCAAATAAGGAAGCAAAGAATGCTATAAAAATAGCACCATACAAACCTGCACTTGGGCCTAAACCAGAAGATACTCCAAATGCCAAAGCAAGTGGTAAAGCAACAATACCTGCTGTAATACCTCCTAAAACATCTCCTTTAATATTTGAAAATAAGTTTTTCATTTTTTATTTATTTAAAGCAATTGTTTAAATATAAAACTTTCAGGGTTTAGATGATAAGTTTTTAGCTTAAACTTGATTTTGGTTTTGGATTTAATTCGAAAAACTCCACAATGCTTTTTGGGTTTTCAATAATACCACGTTCAGAAATTAGTTTAATATTAATATTTCTCTCTTTGGCCTTAAAAGCAAAATCTTCTAAAATTTCAATAATATCATTATCTAAATACCTAGTATTCATTAAATCAATTTCTAAATTAGAGTCTTTAGGAATATTATCTAATTCCTTTAAAATAGCTCCTTTGTTAAAAAAAGTAACTTCTTCTGCTAAAGTAATTTTTAACTTTCCGTCTTTTACATCTTCACCTTCTTTATGTAAAAAGTGAGAGTTTTGATAGTTTTTTTGAAGAATAACAAAAATACCTACAGCTAAACCTAATGCAATACCCCATAATAAATCTATAGAAACAATACCCACAATAGTAACAATAAATGGTAAAAATTGTTTCCAACCTAATTTAAACATTTTTATAAATACTTGAGGGTTTGCTAGTTTATAACCTACTATTAATAAAACAGAGGCTAATACAGATAAAGGTATTTTATTTAGCAAATTAGGAATTACTACAATAGAAATTAATAGTAAAAAACCATGTATAATTGCAGACATTTTACTTTTACCACCTGATTGTATATTAGCTGAACTTCTTACAATTACTTGAGTTACGGGTAAACCTCCAATTAAACCAGAAATAATATTTCCTGTTCCTTGTGCTAGTAATTCTCTATTGGTTGGAGTTACGTTCTTATCTGGATCAATTTTATCAGTAGCTTCAACACATAATAATGTTTCTAAACTAGCTACAACAGCAATAGTAAAACCAGTAATCCAAACTTGTTTGTCGCTGATAGCAGAAAAATTAGGAAATGTAAATTGTCCTAAAAAAGATTCCATACTTTCTGGTACTGGTACGCTAACTAATTGTTTTACGCCAATTGCTAATTGTTCATTCCCTTGTGTTACAACATAAAATATAATACCTACAACAACAGCTACTAAAGGTCCTTGTACCAATTGAAATATTTTACCTTTTTTACTTAATACTTGTTGCCATAAAATTAAAATGGCTAAGCTTAAAATAGCAACAATAGTAGAACCTATACTAATAGAGTCCATAGAGAAACTTCCTTCTGATTTATCATATCCGAAAAAGAAAGGGATTTGTTTCATAATAATTATGACACCAATACCAGTTAACATTCCTTTAATTACAGATGATGGAAAAAAGTATGCAATTACTCCAGCTTTTGCAAAACCTAAAAATAGTTGAATAACTCCTCCAATAACTACAGCTACTAAAAAGTTTTCAAATCCGCCTAAGGTTCCAATAGCAGTTAATACGATTGCCGCTAAACCTGCCGCTGGTCCACTAACTCCTATTTTAGATCCACTAATTGCTCCTACTACTATACCTCCTATAATTCCTGCAATAAGACCAGAAAATAATGGTGCTCCACTCGCTAATGCAATACCTAAACATAAAGGTAATGCCACAAAAAATACCACAACACTTGCTGGTAAATCGTTTTTTATTGTTTTAAACATGTTATTTGTTATTTTTTAACTTACTTTAAATAAGTTACTATGTATTTGATTATTTTGAATATTTAATTGTGAATCATTCATTATTTAAATAAACCATAACTTCATAACTACCTTTCCAAAAGTATATGAGATTATAAGTGTTTTAGTATTGTTGACGGGTTGCCAAAATACTTAATGAATAACTATTTTAATACTAACTATTAAAATCGGGTGGAGGAGAGTCTAAATTTTGAAATACAGAGTTGTATTCTTTAGATATAAAAATAATTTTATTTTGATTTGTAGTATAAACGTAGTTAAAAAAGGTATTGAAATTAGGTATAATCTTAAACTCAGAATCCTTTATTATTTCTACATCTTCAGCCTCTTCATCTAAGTCTATAACCAAAGAAACATCACAGTTAATTTCACAAATACTCATATAAGAAGGCAAAGCAATAGGAATGCTTAACGTAATTATAAAAAAACAAGTGAGTAGTATTCGTGCCATTTTTTGTTAAAAACTCCAAATATAAGAAAGGGAAATGGTTGATTTGTTAAAAAAAAATTAAAATATATTTAACAAATTAATTTCATTAGCTTTTAACCAGCCTATTTTACCATCTAATAATTGTATTTTTTTCCAATCATCTACTTTGTCTAAGACTAAAACTTTTGTTCCTTCATGTATAATAAAAGCTTCATCTGCATTTTTAGTAGGTTCATTTTTTACAGACACTTCAGCAACGTAAACAATAGCTTCAACAGTATTTATTTTTTTATAATACTGATTAAAAGAAATGAATAACGAGATAACAAGTACAATGTAACTTAACATACTACTAGTAAAGAATAATCTTTTTCTTGCTGGGGCTAAACTTAAAAAATATAATAAAAATAAAACTGTACCTAAAAGAGAAAGTATAATACAAACTACAGCCCAGCCCTCATAAGTAAGTTTACTGATATAATCTAGATTAAATTTTTGTAAAAAAGACTTAGGCACTTCTTCTATTCTATCTAGTGATAGTCTTTTAGCAAAAACTAAATTATTACGTGCATCTTTATTTAATGGGGCTATCTGCAATGCTTTTTCATAATTATATATTGTAGGCGCTACATTGTTTAGTTTGTAGTAACAATTACCTAAATTATAATATAGTTCAGTAGAAACAAGATTACTTTTTTCTAATTGCTCATAAATAGTAATTGCTTCTTGATATTTTCCGTCTTTATATAATGCATTAGCATTAGCAAACAACTCATCGTTGTCTTGTGCTGAGAGTATATTGGATATCAATAAAAATAATAAAAATACTTTTTTCATTATAATTGCTTGTCTAATTCAGTTATTACTTGTTTTGCTTTCTCAAACTCTTCTTTCATTTGTGTATTTGTTATAGGTGTATAACGCGCAAAATCACAATCGTTTAAAACATTTGTAAAGCTTGTAATAGTAGTGTTACCTACTGTTTTTTCTTGTAATATTTGTGATATTTTATCTTTACTTATGTCTGAAGTTTCAATACCTAACTTTGCTTTAAGATAATTGTGTAAAGCACGTTCTAAAGCTTCATAAAAAGCTTCTTTCTGACCAAGTTTTTTAGCTGCTTCTGATAAGTATTTCTTAGCTAATCTATCAGCTTTTCGTTGTTTATTACCAATTACATCGCCATCTCGCTCTTCTTTTTTCTTATAAATTATTATAATCAATGGAATAGCTAACAAAGGCAACAATAATAAAATATAAAACAGAATAGAATTAAAGAAACTGCCAGTTTTTAAAGGTTGTAAACTTGTTGAAGTTTGTATATATCTAAAATCTTTACCTGTAATCTTTACAGCCTGTTTGTTTATGTTGGTATTAACGTCTGAATTTGTAATTAATTCTTTACCTTCTAATACATCAACAAAAACATCATCAGTAGTAATTGTATGGTATTTGCCTTCTTTTGGATTAAAATATGAAAATTGAGTTTTAGGAATTTTATATTTTCCTTTGTATTCAGGTACAACAGTATAATTATCTGTTATACTTCCTCTTACACCAGAAGATGTAACGCTAATTTTTTCTTTTCTTTCAGGTTGATAAACTTCTAATTCTGGTGGTGTAACAATATTCGGAATTTCAAAAAGTTTTAAATTTCCTTTTCCTGTAACACTTACTTTAATTTCAGAAGATTCATTAGCTTTTAATGTGTTTTTACTAACTTTTACATTGTATTTAAAATCACCTACAGCTCCAAGAAAACTTTCAGGTTTGCCTTCTAAAGGAAGTGATTTAACATTTATTGTTTTCTTTGCAGAAGCAAATTGTTTGTTTACACTTCTGGTAATAGCATTTCCAAAAAAATCGCCACGTCCTGTAGGAACAACAACTGAAATGTCCATTTTCATAGGATCAATAGTCAGTTTTCCTGATTTTGTAGGAATCAATAAGGCTTTATGTAAAACAGCATAACGATATTCTTCGCCATTATATTTCCCTTTTTTAACAGGCATTCCATCACGTTTAATTTCCTGGTTCCAAAAACCATTGTATTGTGGAGATTGTGTAACTGCATTATTTCCAATACCAATATTATTACTAAAATACAAACGATATTCTACATAAATACCTTCTCCAACATAAGGTTTTGATTTAGAGATTTCTGCTACCAAGTGAATGTTTTGTTCTGCAATATAATTTGGATCGTTTGGATCTTTAGGAACTTCAACAGCTTTGGTAACAATAATTTTTACTGGTTTAGATGTAATTGTTTTTTTATCAATTTCTATACTAGCAGAAGGTAAATCGAATTCACCAACACGTTTTGGTTGAATTATATAAGTATATGATTGAGAAAAACTAACAACACCATTAATCCAAGACTGACTAACAGATTGACTTGGTCCTCCAACAACTTTAAAGTTTTTAAAATTAGGTTGTTGAAAATTATCGCCACCTTGTTTGTTAATATTATATTCTACACGTAAACGCTGGTTAACACCTAACTTATTTTTACTAACATTAACAGATAATTTCGCATCTTGAGCAAATACTGTATATGTAAATAATGTTATTAGAAACGATATGTAAATTTTTAAATTCATTCTTTGTGAAAAATTTTATAAAAAAATAAAATTTAGATTTTAACGGACAAAATTACCAATCCTTTTCTTGTTTTACTTTCTTTCCTTTAGATTTTTGAACATTCATTTTCTTTTGTGTTTTCTTTTCTTCGTTGTTCAAACTTTCTAATAATTGCTTCATTTGTTCAGGAGACATTTTTCCTTGCTGTGGTTTCGGCTGCTGCTTAGGATCTTTTTTGTTATCTCCTTTATCTTTTTTATCGTCTTTCTGATCTTTTTTGTCTTTTTGATCGTCGCCTTTATCCTTTTTGTCGTCTTTTTTGTCTCCTTCTTTCTTATCGTCCTTATCGTCTTTGTTTTGATCGTCTTTGTCTTTCTGATCTTTATTGTCCTTGTTCTTGTCGTCTTTGTTTTTATCGTCCTTATTCTGGTCTTTCTTTTGATCTTCTTGTTCTTTTTTTAGTAACTGTTGAGCAACAGCTAAATTGTAACGTGTTTCATCATCACCAGGGTTTCTACGTAAAGCATTTTTATAAGCATCTACAGCAGGTTGATATTGTTTTTGTTCCAACATTGCATTACCAATATTATGGTAAGCAGCTGCTTGTGCAAATTTATCTTTACTGTCTTTGGCTGTTATTTGATATTGTTCAACAGCTTCTTTATATTTCTTATCTTGATATAAAGCATTTCCATAATTATAAGTAGCTTTATCATAAGTACTATTCTTATCTAGAGCTTTTCTGTAGGTTATAGAAGCTTCAGCATATTTTTCTTTATTGTATAATTTATTTCCGTCTCTTAATAATGCACGCGCTTCACGCTGCAATTTTAACGTATCTCTTTGTGCAACGGTTTTTATTGATGAAAATATCATCAATAAAAGAGCTATTATGTTTAACGTTTTCTTCATAATTACTTCGTCTTCCTGTCGTTAAATAAATTTGTTTTGTTAACCCATTTGGTTTTCTTGTCAAATAAAAACACATCTAGTATTAAAAACAATAAACCAATACCAATAAACCATTGAAATTGATCTTTATAATCTGAGAATTGCGTGGTTTCAAATTCGCTTTTTTGAGCATTTGCAATAATACTATTAATTGCATCAACAGGGGTATTTGTTTTGTTCCCATCTATATAAGCTCCGTTTGAAGCTTCAGCTATTTCTTGTAAAATAGTAGGATTTCTTCTTGTAATAACTGTTTCTCCTTTGCTGTCTTTTTTATAACCAATAAGTGAGCCATTTAATTTTATAGGAATTCGTTGTCCTTTTTCTGTACCAACACCAATGGTGTACATTTTAATACCTTCATCGCCAAAATTTTCAGCAATTTGTTTAGTTTCTTCTTGATGATCTTCTCCATCTGAAATAACAATTAAGAAACGATTGGTTTGCTCGTCGTTGTTATAATATGTTTTGGCAAGGTTTAATGCTTCGTTAATTGCAGTTCCTTGGCTTGAAACCATATCTGGATTTGCATTTTGCAAAAACATTTTTGCAGCCGCATGATCTGTTGTTATTGGTAATAATGGATACGCGTTTCCTGCATAAATAATAATACCAACTCTATCACTACCTAAATTGTCTATTATTTTAGAAATAATTTGTTTTGCTTTTTCTAATCTGTTTGGTGCAATATCTTCTGCAAGCATACTTTTAGAAACATCCAAAGCAAAAACAACATCAACTCCTTCTCTTTTAAACGTTTTTAATTTTGTTCCCATTTTTGGATTTACCAATGAGAGTATTAAAAAAGAAAGTCCAAATAAAAAGAAAACTAATTTTACTATAGCTTTAAAAGTAGAAGCATTCGGTGCTAGTTTTGCTAATAATTCAGGATTAGCAAATTTCTTTTGAGTGCGTTTTTTCCACCATAAAACCAACAGGAAAGCGGCAATTATTACAGGAATAATTACAAAAAAATAAAAATATATTGGTTCCTCTAATTTGTACATTCTTTTTTTATTTAAAAACTGAAAAATTTATTGTTTAATAAATCTTATACTCAATCTTTCAATTATTTAATCTTTTAATAACTATATAAAACTTTTAAACACTGTGTTTTTTAATGTAAACTCTAGCAATAATAAAATCCCTGCTAAAAAGATTAAAAAACGATAATTCTCTGTGTAATTATAATATTTAAACTCTTCAATTTTTGTTTTTTCTAACTTGTCAATCTCATCATAAATGGCTTTAAGCTTGTTGTTGTTTGTAGCTCTAAAGTACTTTCCATTTGTTTCTGTAGCAATATGTTTTAATAAGTCTTCGTCTATTTCTACTTGTTGGTTTCTAAAAGATAGTTTACCAGTTCTTGGATCTTTTGCCCAAGGGAAAGGAGCCATTCCGTTAGTTCCAATACCAATAGTATATACTTTTATTTCTAATTCTTTAGCAAGTTCAGCTGCTGTTTTAGGATCTACAAAACCAGAGTTGTTTACACCATCAGTAAGTAAAATAATAACCTTACTTTTTGCTTTACTTTCTTTTAATCTGTTTACAGCAGAACCTAATCCCATTCCAATGGCAGTTCCACCTTCTAATTGTCCCCATTTTATTTCAGAAATGGTACGTTTTACAATAGACTTATCGCTTGTAATAGGTGTTTGTGTAAAACTTTCACCTGCATAAACTACAATACCAATTCTATCATTTGGACGACGATTTACAAAATCAGTAGCAACTCTTTTTAAAGCTTCTAATCGGTTTGGTTTTAAATCTTTTGCTAACATACTAGCAGAAACATCTACGGCCATAACAATGTCAATACCTTTATTGCTTTTTGTTTTTGTGCTTACTGCAACATTTCTAGGTCTTGCCAAAGCCACAATTAAAGCAGAAAAAGCTAATAAACGCAATAGATATAATAATGGTTTTAATTTAGGTAAAAAAGAACTCCCGCCATTAAAACCTTTTACATTAGGCATGCTAAGTATTGCGCTTTCTTTTTTTCTACTAAAGAAAAACCAAACAGCTAATAATGGAATTAATATGAGTAACCATAAAAATTCTGGACTATGAAACTCGAAATTATTGAACATTATTAATAGGTGATTTTAACGAGTTTGACATTTTGTTTGCTTCTGAAATACCATAAACAAATCCGATAGCAATTAAAATTAAAAAGACAATTACTAGTATTTTAACCAAAATAGAAGGTTTTTTTACAGTTGGTTTTTCAACAATAATTACTTCCTGAATATTTTCAACAGCTACGTTTGTTTCTGTTATGTTTGGTTTTAAATTGTTAAGAATATGTTCTGCAACATTTCTATCTCCTTCAATTTCGTGAGCTAATGGTTTAGATTTTGCAAACTTTACTAAATCGGCTTGCTTTAATAGCGATTCTAGTCGTTTAATAGTCTCTTTATCTGTTAAAATAGAATTTGTATTATTAAAATCAGACAAGGTGTCTATTAACCCATTTGTAGTGGTTTCCATTGCTGGTATATTTAATTCTCGTTCAATATAATGACGAAGTACACCAGTTAGTTCACTATAATATTGTTTTGTTTTATTGTTTTGCCACAATAACTTTTTATCTAATAAAGACAAGCTTTTAAGAGCTTCTTGGTAAGGTGCTAATAATGTTTTAGATGTTTGGCTATCATCTTCTTTTGTGCGTTTAAGAGCAAAGTATAAGACTGAACTTACTATAAGTAAAATACCTAATAACCAAAAAATAATATTCTTATAATCATCAAATTGATACGGTTCTCCTTTAATTCCCTTAATAGCAAATGCTTTTACTTTTGTAGTGTCAACAGCAACTGTCGTAACATTTATCAATAAGCTATCCGTTAAGAAAGCTTGATTTCTAATAAAAATCTGTTGTCTTGGAACATAAAAGGCACCACTATCAAAACCAGTTAAAATATATTTTCTGATTAGTTTTTTATTAATAGTGTCAATTTTTAACGTATCAACAATTTCTAACCCTTTAAGGTTTTCTAATTTAGGCAGAATAACATTTTCTGTTTCATCTACTGATATCTTATACAAAAATTGTTCTCCGATACGGATTTTAGAAGTATCGATTACTGCTTCTACTTTTGATGATTGCGAAAAAGCAACCAGAGAAATAAAAAATGATATATAAACTAGTATTTTCTTCAAGATCTTATTATTTACTTTTAAAATAATTCAATAATTTCTTTACATAACTTTCGTCAACTCTTGTGTTAACACTACCACACCCACTTCTTTTAAAAGAAGTTTTATAATAGTCATTTAAACGCAAAGCGTTTGTTCTGTAATTTGTTCTTACTTTTTTTGAACTCGTATTTATAATATTGATTTCACCAGTTTCACTATCTAACATTGGAACCATTCCTAAATTAGGAATTTCTTCATCATGTTTGTCGTATACTTTTACACCAGTAATATCGTGTTTGCTACCAGCAATTTTTAAAGAATGTTCGTAGTTGTCATCCATAAAATCAGATAGTATAAAAACAATAGCTCTTTTCTTTAAAACACCAGACAAAAACTTTAAAGCTTCGTCTATGTTTGTTTGCTTACTTTTTGGTTCAAATTCAATTAATTCTCGAATAATACGTAATACATGGCTTTTTCCTTTTTTTGGCGGAATGTATAATTCTACATCATCAGAAAATAAAATAAGACCAACTTTGTCGTTATTTTGGGTAGCAGAAAAAGCAAGCGTAGCTGCAATTTCTGTTACCGTATCTTTTTTAAATTGTGTGGATGTACCAAAAAATTCAGATCCAGAGATGTCAACCATTAACATCATGGTTAACTCTCTTTCTTCTTCAAAAACTTTAATATAAGGTTCGTTATAACGCGCTGTAACGTTCCAGTCAATTGCGCGAATATCATCACCATATTGATATTGACGAACTTCAGAAAAAGTCATACCACGACCTTTAAAGGTAGAATGGTATTCTCCTCCAAAAATATGATTAGACAATCGTTTCGTCTTAATCTCTATTTTTCGTACTTTTTTAAGTAATTCTTTGGTTTCCATTTTTTAAGCCAACCATTCTTCTGGTAATGGTGGTAAATCCATCTCTTTTATTTCTGAAGATGATTCTACAGCAAATAAAGGAGCTTCTTTTATTGATAAATTTACATTGTTCTTCTCACCGATGTATTTTACTACACCGCTCATACTTCTTTTTTCGCAAAGCACAAGATCATTCATAATAATATTAGCTTCTGTAGCTAAATCAAAACAGTCTACAAAAAATGCGGGCTCATCATCTTTGTAAACAATTGCTTGTGTACTTTTCTTTTTTACTGTTTCTAAAATTCTTTTTTTTCCACTTAGGGTTTTGTAAGTTGTTAATTTAAAATTCATTGAGAAAATTTTTGGGGTTAGGGAATATTGTAGTTGGTTGTTTTCTCAGTTTAGTTAGTTTTTGATGTTATTAGGGGACTTGAATTTCGTTAATAATTGCGTTTATAATGTCTACAGAAGTAACGTCTTCCGCTTCCGCTTCATATGTAACACCTATTCTATGTCTTAAAACATCAATAGCAATAGTACGAACATCTTCCGGTATAACATAACCTCTTCTTTTAATAAAGGCATAACATTTTGCAGCTTTTGCTAAAGAAATACTACCACGAGGAGAAGAACCAAAGCTAATTAACGGTTTTAGTTTTTCTAAATTGTATTTTTCTGGATAACGTGTAGCAAACACAATGTCAAGAATGTACTGTTCTATCTTTTCATCCATATATACTTCATTAACAGATTTACGGGCGTTTATAATCTGATCTAAAGAAATAACAGGATTTACTTTGCCAAAACTACCATTTAGGTTTTGACGCATAATAATTTGCTCGTCTTGCAAAGTTGGATAATCAATTACTGTTTTTAACATAAAACGATCCATTTGTGCTTCAGGTAAAGGGTAAGTACCTTCTTGCTCAACTGGATTTTGAGTTGCCATTACTAAAAAAGGCTCATCTAATTTAAAGGTTGTGTCTCCAATAGTAATTTGGCGTTCCTGCATGGCTTCTAATAAAGCAGATTGTACTTTAGCTGGAGCACGGTTTATCTCATCTGCAAGTACAAAATTAGCAAAAATTGGTCCTTTTTTAATATTGAATTCGTTGTCTTTCATATTATAGATCATAGTACCTACAACATCTGCAGGTAATAAATCTGGAGTAAACTGCACTCTGCTAAAACTAGCTTGTACAGCTTTTGAAAGCGTGTTTATGGCTAAAGTTTTTGCTAAACCAGGGACACCTTCTAATAAAATATGACCATTTCCAAGAAGACCAATAAGCAAACGTTCTATCATGTATTTTTGTCCGATGATTACTTTATTCATCTCGTTTATTAATACATCTACGAAAGCACTCTCTCTTTCAATTTTTTCATTAATTGCTCTTACATCTATATCCATTGATACTTTGTGTTATATTTTAAAGAAAACAAATCTACAATTTTAACATTTTAACAGTTGTTAAAAGTTGGTTAAAGATTGTTTAGCTGTTTTATATTGATTTCTGTTTTTCGGTTGCTAATATAGGAAGTTTTCTTTTTTTTAGAATAAAAAAGAATAGTTAGGTAAGAAGATTTTTTTTTCCGTTAAAAATAGGGGTTGATTTGCAGCGGAATATGATTGTTGTATACTTGCATCATTATTTTTTTCATGTAATAATCTCTAAATAAATAACAATGTTAAACTAAAGGCTACTGCTAGTTTTCAACTAGTAGCGTTAATGAGTAAGTAATAAAAGTATTTAAAAAATAATAAGAGCTACTTTACATTAGTTTGTAAGGTAGTTTTTATTATTTTTAAGTAGTACTTACCACTAGTAAATAATAGTAGTAGTCTTTAGGTGTCTCGTCCATAATAATAAGTTAGGCAAATAAAATAAAGTAGAATGGTAAAGTTGAAAAATAAAAATTTGATGATTCTGATAGAAGATTTATTAGGTAATTATGAATTTGAACTCCAGACAACTATATCAATAGAAAATGATTTAGGTATAACAGGTGAAGATGGAGTTGATTTTATAAAAGAATATTCAAAGGTTTTTAAGGTTGATATATCAGAATTTGTTTTTTCCGATTTTTTTCAACCTGAACCTTCATTGTTTGTGAAGTATAGAGAAGTAAAACTATTAACTTTAGGGGATTTAGAAATTGGGATTGTTGAAGGCTTTTTGAAATAAGGTAACCGCTCTATCGGGATTTGATTAAATAAGAAAGGAAAATTGACATACTTTTTAAGTGTGTTTATTTAAAAAATATGTTTGTAATACATGAAACTATATATTCATGAAATGTTATGGTTTTAAGAATAAGCTATTTTTACTTTAACACTTCTAACAATGCAGTCAATTGTAAATAAAACATGTAATAGTGTAGAACTTATGCTAAATAACTATTATCAGATTAATTAATTTTATAGAATGATGAATTTCTATAATAGAACATTAAATTATTTTTGTATTATAAAAAAGCAGCAATTATGTCCCCCGCTCATCCTAAGTATATCAGAATAAGGCTACCGCTAGATTTTTCTAGTGGCGTAACTGAGTAAGTAGTAAAAGCATTTAAAATATAAGAAGAGTACTTTACATTAGTTTGTGAGGTAGTTTTTATTATTTCTAAACAGTACTTGCCACTAGTAAATACTAACGGTAGCCTTTAGGTATCTCGTCCTGAAAACAGTTTAAAAAATAAATAAACCCACAACTTGTTGTGGGTTTATTTTATAGGGATCTATAGTGTAAAATAGGTGTTTTAAATTTTAAGGATTTGTAGACCATAAAGAAGCACCTTTTAACATGGCTCTTCTAGGTAATTTTAAACCAGCAACAATTAATTCAGCAAAATCTTCAGGTTGAAGTACTTTTTCTTCATTTCCGTCAGTAATACCCAAATCTAAAGCCATATCTGTTGCAATTGTACTTGGTGTTAAAGTACATACACGAATATTATTTTTACGAACTTCTTTCATTAAAGAATCCGATAGACCAATTACGGCAAACTTAGAAGCAGAATAAGCAGAAGTTTGTGCATTTCCATTTAAACCAGCAGTAGAAGCAACGTTTAAAATATCACCTTCGTTTTTGGCTATTAAATGAGGTAACACTTCTTTGGTAACATAATACATTCCCATTACGTTTACTTGAATAATTTTTGTCCAATCTTTAACAGGCATATCATTAAAAGTTCCAAAAGCAGCAATACCCGCATTGTTAACTAAAATGTCTACAGCACCAAGTTTGTCTATACAGTTTTTAATTCCTTTTTTTACCTCTTCATAATTACTAACATCAAAAACCTCATAAGTAGCAGTTACACCAAAAGACTGTAATTCAGTAACTGTTTTTTGCAGGGTTTCTTCATTTCTACCTGTAATTGCAACAGCAATACCTTCTTTTGCAAACGCAATAGCTGTTGCTTTTCCTAAGCCTCTACTTCCACCAGTAATAATTGCTTTTTTTCCTTTTAAACTCTCCATTTTGTCTGTATTTAGTTTTAAGTAAATGTAATTTACTTTTTTGAGATCGTTTGACGTTAATGTATCAATATTATGTTAATAATTCATTAGATTGATATTCTTAAATAGGTGTAACAAGAAGTGTTTTGTTAAGATAGAAAACTATTAAAGTGTTTTGTTTTTTTATATTTATAAAAATAAGAACTAGTTAATAGTATTTTAAATGAATAATCTTGTAAGTTTTTAAAAAAGAGTAAGACAATTATAGTATGGGGTTATTTAGCAGATTATTTGGTGGTTCAAAAAAAACAAAAGAACAAAAAATATTACCATGGAAAAGGTTAACAACTGTTCATCAGTTGAATATTATAGCGAAGTTGTCTAAAAAGAAAACACAAGTTATTTTTAAACATTCAACTCGTTGTGGAATTAGTAAAATGGTAATGAATCAGTTTATTTCATCTTTTAACTTAGATAATAATTTAGACTTGTATTATTTAGATTTATTAAGTTACAGGGAAGTTTCTGATGAGTTAGGATATAAGTTTCAAATACTCCATCAGTCTCCTCAAATAATTATAATTAAAAATAATGTTGTAATAGCACACGCAAGTCATGGAGCTATAAATCAATTAGATTTAGAACGATTCGTTTAGTATTAGTTTTATAGATTCTTTGAGGAAAACATAAATACAGTCCTTTAAAATTAACATTAAAACAATTTTTTTGGTATAAAATTAACTTTTTTACGGCTGTTTGTGTTTTTTATGTTTGTTTTTATTGAAAAAAAGACAATATTTGTTATGCTAACCATTAAAATAGATTAGGGATGACAAAAAGTTTATTAATAAGAAATATTTTTTTTCTGATATTATTAGTTGCTTCAGCTACTTTAACAGCTCAAGAAATTAAAGGAAAAGTAACTTCAGCATCAGGTGAGAGTTTGCCTTTTGTTAATGTTATAGAAAAAGGAACAACAAACGGAACAACTACAGATGAAGAAGGTGTTTTTATGTTGACTTTAAAAAAGATACCAAGTGTAATTACAGTATCTTCTTTGGGATTTAAATCAATTGAGCAAAAAATAAATTCAGCAACAACTACTTTACAAATAATATTAATAGAAGACTCTTCTGTTTTAGATGAAATAGTATTAACAGGTAACAGATCAAAACCAAGAACAATTTTAGATTCTGCTGTGCCGATTGATAATATTAGTGTAGCTGAGTTGCAAGCAACTGGGCAATCTAATATAGATCAAATGTTAACTTTTACCGTACCTTCTTACAATTCAAGTAATCAAACAATATCAGATGCAACTGCACATTTTGATCCAGCAGATTTAAGAGGGTTAGGACCAAGTAGAACGTTGGTTTTAGTAAATGGAAAACGTAAAAATCAAAGTGCATTAGTATATGTTAACGATACTCCTGGAAAAGGAGAAGTAGGTACAGATATGAAAAGTATCCCAACTTCTGCTATAGAAAGAGTAGAGGTATTAAGAGACGGAGCTTCTGCACAATATGGTTCCGATGCAATTGCGGGTGTTGTTAATATTATTCTTAAGAAGAATGTTAGTTTTACTCAAGTTAATATAACAGGAGGTGTTACAAAAGAAGGAGATGGACTTAATTATGGAGCAGATGTAAACCATACTTTTACTTTTGGAGAAGGAGGTTTTGTAAATGCAACTTTAAGTGGATCTCATCAAGATTATACAGATAGAGCTGGTGAGCCAGGAAAAGATGATTTATTTGGAGTAGATAATGAATGGACACAAACAAATCCTGATTTAGGAATGATTGTAGGTCAGCCAGAAATGACAAAAGGAGATTTGTTTTTAAATGCAGAATATCCGTTGAATGATAATGCAAAGGTATATGCATTTGGTGGCGCAAATATTAGAAAAGGAAAAAGTTTTGCATTGTACAGAACTCCATATTGGATTACAGATGATTTTGGTTTACTAACAGAAGACGGACAAGTTTACAACGGTTTTCAACCAACTTTTGAAACTGATATTAGAGATATTTTATTTACAGCAGGAAGTACGTTTAATTTAGCAGGCTTTAATGCTGATTTTAGTGCTACTTACGGTGGAAATGCAGTAGATTATACTATTGGAAATACATTAAACCCAAGTTTAGGAGCAAGTAGCCCTACTAGTTTTGATGCTGGAGCATATGTTTTTAGTAATCTTATTGTAAATTTTGATGTAAACAAAACATTAGGAGAGCAAGTAAGTATTGGTTTAGGTGTAGAAGGTCGTCAAGAGCGATTTGAAGTAACAGCTGGTGAAGAAGCTTCTTATATAGATGGAGGAGCACAATCTTTTCCTGGCTTACAACCAAGTAATGCTTTAGATGAAACAAGAACAAATATTGGAGCATATGCAACAATAGATTGGGATGCTTCTGAGAAGTTTTTAATTGGTGGAGCATTTCGTTATGAAAATTATTCAGATTTTGGAGGGAACTTTTCTTGGAAAATAAACTCAAGGTATAAATTAGGTGAAGCAGGTGTGTTAAGAGCATCTTATAGTACAGGGTTTAGAGCGCCTTCTTTACATCAAGTATATTTAAGTAATATACAAACGTTAGTTTCTGGAGGAACAATTTCAAACCAAGGAACTTTTAATAATGTAGATCCCGTAATTGAAGATTTAGGAGTGGCTTCTTTATTTGCAGAAACATCTAAAAATATTTCAGCAGGATTAACTGTAAAAGCATCTAAAGATTTTACACTATCATTAGATTATTACAATGTTAGAGTTGATGATAGAGTCTTGTTTAGTGGAGAAATAGGAGCTACAGATGATGATGGAAATGTTAATACAGCTGTACAAACAATTTTAGATGCCAATAATATTACAAGTCTTAAATTCTTTATTAATGCTGTAAATACAATAACACAAGGTTTTGATTATACAATGCGTTATAAAAATATTGCAGCTGGGCCTGGAAAATTTAATTTGAATTTGGCTTTAAATATCAATAAAACAGAAATTGATGGAGAAGTGGAAACACCTACAAGTTTAGCAAATTATAAAACCAAAATTTTTAATAGAAAAGAACAAGCAAGAATTACAAGTTCAAGACCAAATACAAAACTTTTATTGGGTGTAAATTATAACGTAAACAACTTTAATGTAGGTTTAAATAATACTTATTTTGGCGAGGTTACTTGGCAGCATGCAGATGACCCAACTAAAGATCAGGTTTTTGCAGGTAAAGTAATTACTGATTTTTCTATGGCATATGAATTTTCTAAATTCGTTTCAGTAAACTTTACAGTGAATAATTTATTTGATATTTATCCAGATGAAATTGAAACAGGTGGAGATGTAGTTACAGATTTAGGTGGTCGTTTTAAATATCCTTGGGAAGTAAATCAATTTGGATTTAATGGAACAACCTTTAAAGGTGGTTTAACATTTAAATTTTAATTAAAGAATAATAATAAAGGGTTTAGTTTAAAGCGATAACTCTGTAATATTTAATGTGAGTTAGATAAAGATATTTTATTTTTTAATTGTCATTTTGAGTTGTTTTCGATAGAAAATTGTATTTAAAATGGAAATTAAAAACGAAAAATGTAATTATCGATAGTACTGTTGAGCTAAGTTAAATTGCTAAATTATTTTAGAATCTTACTTGAATTAACATATTTTTCTTATACTCTTATTAAATAAATAAAAAGAAGAAAAACCAGTAGTTAACTACTGGTTTTTCTTCTTTTTTTATTTGTATTCTTTTAAAACGATTGAGTTTTCATCAAGAGTTACATAAGTAAAGTATTTTACCCAATCACCAAGGTTTATATACTTGCTGTTTTCATTTAATTTAATTTCTAAAGGCAAATGACGGTGACCAAAAATAAAATAATCATAATGTTTAGTTTCTAATTTTCGTTTACAATATTGAACCAACCATTCGTTTTCTTCTCCTAAAAACGTAGCGTCTTCATCACCGGAAATCATTTTGTTTTTAACAGACATATATTGTCCTAAACGAACACCCAAATCTGGATGCAGCCATCTGAATAACCATTTAAATAAAGGGAAAGTAAAAACTTTTTTCATTCGTTTGTAACCTTTATCATGCGGGCCCAAACCATCTCCATGACCAATTAAGAACGTTTTTCCGTTTATAGTAAATTCTTGAGGAGAATGGTATACTGGAATATTTAATTCAGATTCAAAATAGTCATCCATCCATAAATCATGATTTCCTACAAAAAAATAAATAGGAATTCCGCTGTCTCTTATTTCTGCTAGTTTTCCTAAAACACGAACAAATCCTTTAGGAACAACAGTTTTGTATTCAAACCAAAAATCAAATAAATCACCTAATAAAAAAATAGCCTGCGCATCTTTCTTTACTTCATCCAACCATTGTAAGAATTTTTTTTCACGAGGAAAACTTGCTTCTTGCGTAGGTGCTCCTAAATGTTGATCAGAAGCGAAGTATATTTTTTTATTGGAAGCAGTATGAATAGAAATCAAATTGTATGTTTTTGGTAAAAATAAGTGTTTTGAAATTTTAATTACGGAGATGTTTTAATAATTAGTTTAATTTTTAGGTTAACGTAGCTCAAAACACTCAATTTTTAAATTATTATTAACTTTAATAAACCATTTAGAAAGTTCTTCAATAGTATTGTTTTTTACTTTAAGAGTAATTAAAAATGAAGAATTATTTATTTCTTCAATATCAATAAATTCATAATAGTTAAAATTTTTAAAAAGTTTACTAGCATGGAAAGCAATTACAAAATCTTCTTTAGTTTTATTTTTAAGATCAAAAAAGTTGACTTTTTTATTAGAAAAAAAACTAGCCAATTCATAAATGATAAAATTTCCGTTATAGTTTCCTATAGATTCTTCTACAAGTTCATGTAATAGTTTTTTAATGAAAAAAGTAGCAAAAATCCTTTTTTTAGGAACAATAGTTTCATCCTTTTTAATAGTATCTTGTTCGTACTCAAATATATTTTCATTAAAGATGCAGTTTTTAAAAAGAGGAATAAAAGGGGCAATATCAAAATTGGAATATAGGTTTTCTGTAGCGTAATAGTTTACAAATTCCTCTTCTTCTAAATAGGAAAAAAAGGTTTCTAAATCCTTTTTCTTATTGTATAAATTAGTAGCATCATTATCGTATAACTCACAGTTATTAAAACTCAACTCGCTAAAATGAGTTGTGATTAAATCCTCTTCATTAAAAATTTTATTGTTATGATAAATAAATGTATTTGTGAAGAGTATGTTTTTTGAGTTAATGGCAACTATCGCATGAAAAGCATTTTTGAAAATATGAGTATCTGTAAAACTAATAGTATCACAACCCACTACATAAGCTCCAATAGCACCACTTCCGTTTAAATAACAATTTTTGATATGTACATTTTTATTGAAAATTAAAGAAAGTACCATTCCAGTACAAACTTCATCAACATGTTCTATAGCAATATTCTCTAAATTGACGTTAGTACAGTTTCTTAATGTTAAAATATCATCAAAAGCTTCGTAAGAAATTATTTTTGATACTGATGATTTTCCTATTATAGTCAAATTATTATAACCATATAAAACAACACCACTTTCTTCAATAAAATATGATTTCTTTGTTTTGTTGTTTGTGTTTGTTATTTGTTGGTAAGTGTATTTAGGTATAATGATTTTTTTTTCTATGTGAGATGTCGTAAAGTTAAGCGTATCAGTTGCTATAATAATTTTAGTATTATCATCTAGCGCTTCAAAAAAACTTTTTACATCATATACTTCTTTAGTTTTTAATTCCTGGGCATAAAAATTAAAGGCACTACATATAGTTATGCAATAAAGAATAAATGTCGATTTACTTATCATCATAATAGATAACGTTTTTCGTAAAAATAAGTATTTTAAACAAAGTACTAGAGTCTAATTTTTGTCTATTTTTGTTTAACTAGTTATAAAAACTGTAGCAATGAACCCGTTTGATGATGCTTATTTTATGAGAAAAGCTTTGCAAGAAGCTGAAACAGCTTTTGATAAAGGTGAAGTTCCTGTTGGAGCTGTAATTGTTTTTAAAGATCAAATTATTGCGCGAGCACACAATTTAACCGAAACTTTAACTGATGTAACTGCGCATGCAGAAATGCAAGCATATACTTCCGCAGCTGACTTTTTAGGGGGTAAATATTTAAAGGATTGTGTGTTGTATGTAACCTTAGAACCTTGCCAGATGTGCGCAGGAGCGAGTTATTGGACTCAAATAGGTAAAATTGTATATGGAGCAAGTGAACCAAAATTAGGATTTACTGTTTTGAGTACCAAATTACATCCAAAAACCAAAGTTGTTGCTGGTGTTTTAGAAGATGAATGTGGACAATTGTTAACACGTTTTTTTATTGAAAAACGAAATTTGAATTAGTTTCTTAATTTGTGTAGCTTTAAAATTCTTAACTTAGAAAAATGGAGAAATTACACAAACTGCTTACAGAATTAGAAAATAATATTTCAAATCAAGATGTTATAGATGTTGCTATTTCAAAATCGAATATTGGTTGGCATATTGAGCATATATTATTAGTAATAAACAGCGTTGTTGCAAGTATTAAGGACTCAGATTCATTACATTATAAATGGAGTTTTAAAATGTCTAGACTTATTGTGTTTACAATGAATAAAATACCTCGTGGACGAGCAAAATCTCCAAAGGTTGTTGCTCCAAAAACATATGACGAAGAACTTCTTAAAAAACATGTGGAAATTACAAAAGAAGCAATTAATCAATTACCATCTTTTGATAAAAATAAATACTTTAACCATCCTTTTTTTGGAAATTTGAAGCTGAATAAAAGTATAAAATTTCTGGAATTACATTCGAATCATCATTTAAAAATAATAAAGGATATTATAGAAAGTAATACGTAATTAAACGTTAAGTTAAAACAAACGTTGTTGTTTGCAACCACTTTCATGTTCTAATAACCATTTTTTACGCCAAATACCGCCTGCATATCCTGTAAGTGAACCATCTGAACCGACGATTCTATGACAAGGTATAATTATTGAAATTGGATTTTTTCCATTAGCCGTTCCAACTGCTCTAATTGCTTTTACATCGCCTAACTTTTTAGATTGTTGTAAGTAGCTTCTGGTAGTATTAAAAGAAACGTTTATTAATTCATTCCACACTTTTTGTTGAAATACAGTTCCTTGTGGATTCAGTTTTAAATCGAATTTTTTTCTTTTTTCTGAGAAATATTCATCTAGCTGTAAAATACATTTAGTAAGTTCTTTAATACTTGTTTTTTCTTTTGGAATAGCAATATCATCAACAAATAAAACAGATTGAATACCTTCATTATCTCCTTTTATTTCTAAAATTCCAATAGGTGATTTGTAATATGTGGTTTCTGTAATCAATGTTTTTTATGTTTTTATAAATTTAAGGATGTTCTTCTAATTGACAAAGATCTCACAGGATTTTTAAAATCTGTGAGGTCTTTTTTAGTATGATATACGAACTATATAAGTTGATTAGTTTCTTTTAATTGTTTAAATATCTTCTTGTCAACTTCAGAAATAATCTCAAGATCTTTATAGTTTAACCAGCGTAATTCTTCTATTTCACTATTAGGTTTTAGATTTCCAGTGAATTTTGCTTTGTAACAAGTCATTTTTACAATAATGCCTTCTTTTGCACCATCTGATTGTGCTTTAAAAGTGCCAAAATACTCTAATGAATTTGGAATAATCTGTACGCTTAATTCTTCCTCAACTTCTCGTGTTAAGGTTTCTTCGTCGGTTTCATTTATTTCGCGTTTTCCGCCAGGAATATAGAATTTTTCTTTTCCTTTAGAACGAGAACTTAATATTTGTCCGTTTTTAAGTGTTATAAATGCAATTTTGTCTATTTCTTTCATGAGTTTTATTAAGTTGGCCTATTTTACTACTCTAATAATAGCCAAATCATCTGTAACAATATGCTTCCATTCCTCTTTTAAAAAAAGAATTTTTCGATCTAAAAAATTATCAATATCAGCTCCTTCTTTATTTACTAATAAAAAATTAATGATTTCATCTTCATTTTTTTGATTTACCTTGTTTTCAAGGTTTTTAAAAGTGAATATTCCGTCGGTACAAATAGAAAGATCTTTAAATTTATCTATAGAAAGTTTTTGATTTTGATTCTCAAACCAATCATTAAAATTATCATCTAAATGATATCCAAGATAATCTGGTTTGTCATTTTGCTCATACTCAAATAATTTTTTATCAACACAAATTAAACCATCACCAACAGTTAAAAATTCAGCCTGTGATGTTTCCGTATTTATAATACCGATAATTAATGTAGAAAGTAATTCATTTCTATGAAGGTTTAATTGCCTTTTAACCTTGTTAGTTTCATTAATTAACTCTTCAATTACACTTTTTAATTTCGAATTTAAATCAATAGTTTTTTTTGTAACAAATTCTTCATGAAATTTTTCTTTGGCGATATTTCGTAATATTTTTCCAAAAAGCATGGATGCAAAAACGGATTCTGTTCCCATAGTACATCCATCTAAAACCGCAATTAACCTTTCATTTGTTGCTATTTGTTCATTAATTAAAAAATCTTCACAATGATTTGTGTGAAATTCTCCTATGTTTATTGTTGTATATATTCTCATTCATTTTTAATCAGTATTTACTTCAATACTGTTTTCGCTACAATTTTCTTTTGATTTCGGCATAGCTCAATCATCAGAAAAATCAATCGAACTAAGATTTTGTAAAAGGGAATTAAAGTTTCTACTTAATTCACTCTTAAACTATTTAACCACTAAATTTATCAGACTCCAAAAACATCTTTAGCGTTTTGAGTGGTAATAGCAGTAATCTCTTCATAGGATAATCCGTATATATCAACGAGCTTACCGGCGACTTGTGTTAAATAACTACTTTCGTTTCGTTTTCCTCTATATGGAGTTGGAGCTAAATATGGCGCATCAGTTTCTAAAACAATATTTTTAATATCAATTTCATTTAAAAATTTGTCGATTTTTCCATTTTTAAAAGTGGCAACACCACCAATACCTAGTTTTAAATTATAAGAAATTGCCTTTTGTGCTTGCTCTAAATTACCTGTAAAACAATGGAAGATTCCAAATAAGTCATCTCCTTTTTCAGATTCTAAAACTTCAAAAACTTCATCAAAAGCATCGCGACAATGAATATTTATCGGTAACTTTTTCTCTTTTGCCCATTGTATTTGTGTTTTAAAAGCCTCTTGTTGTTGTTTTAAAAAGGTTTTATCCCAATATAAATCAATTCCAATTTCTCCTATAGCATAAAAATTACGTTGGTCAATCCATTTTTTTACGTGTGCTAACTCTTCTTTGTAATTTTCTTTTACATAAGTAGGGTGTAATCCCATCATTAAAAAAACTTCTTCAGGATAGTTTTTTTCTAAATCCAACATTCGTTCAGTAGAAGCACTGTCTATTGCAGGAATAAAAAAACGAGTTACACCATTATCTTTGGCGCGTTGCATCATTTCACTCCTATCTTCATCAAATTCTTCGGCATATAAATGGGCGTGCGTATCTGTAATCATTTTTTATTCTTTTTTTTTGAAAATTTTACTGCAAAAAGATCATTTATAATGATGTATTTTTGCAATTCAGCGACAAAAGTAATAGAAATGGCAAGTTTGAAAAAGATATTACGAAAAAAGAAATATGTTCGTATTAAATTAAAGAAGATTGTAACCAATCATTTAGAATTATCTGCCAAGATAAATGGGGTTAGAGGAAAGTTTATTTTAGATACTGGAGCTTCAAATTCATGCGTTGGCTTAGATTTAATTGATCATTTTAGATTAATTTCAGAAGAGAGTGAAATAAAAGCGGCTGGAGCAGGAGCTACTGATATGGAAACTCAAAAATCTGAAAATAATCGCTTACAAATAGATAAATGGAAAACGCATAAGTGTAATTTGGTTTTGTTTGATTTAACTCATGTGAATACAGCGTTAACACAACATAAAGCCGAAAAAGTACATGGAATTATTGGTGCAGATATTTTACAATCAGGTAAAGCTTTTATAGATTATGATAAGAAAGTATTGTATTTAAAGAAAGTTAAAAAGAAGAAGTTTAAGAAAATGAAATTACCTTTTTAATCGCAGTGCGATCGCTAAAATTTAATTTTTCTAATGTTTGTTTAAACACGAAAATAAAAGTAATATAAAATCCTGAGTATAAACTCAGGATTTTTGTATTTAAATCTTCGTCATTCTGAATTTATTTCAGAATCTCATCAGTATAAAAACTATTGTAATGGGAACCTGAAATAAATTCAAGTTGACGTTTTTAGTAAAAAAACTTTTTTCTTAAACCAACACTTCTTTAATTCTTTTTACAGCTTCTCTTAATTGTAATTCAGAGGCAGCATAAGAAATACGAATACAGTTTGGAGCACCAAAAGCATCACCAGTAACGGTAGCTACATTTCCTTCTTCTAATAATAACATAGAAAAATCTGAAGCCGTTTTAATTTCTTTTCCTTTGATTGTTTTTCCAAAAAACGCAGAAATATCAGGGAAAACATAAAAAGCTCCTTCAGGAACATTTAATTTAAATCCTTCTATTTCGCTTAATAAACCAATTACAATATCTCTACGATTTTTAAACTCGTCTACCATGTATTGTACTTTTACAGGAGAAGCAGAAACCGCAGTAATTGCAGCACGTTGTGCAATACAGTTTGTTCCTGAAGTAATTTGCCCTTGCATTTTAGTACATGCTTTTGCAATCCATTGTGGTGCACCAATAAATCCAATTCTCCAACCTGTCATAGCAAATGCTTTTGCCAATCCGTTTACAGTAATTGTTCTATCGTACATACTTGGAATTGCAGCAAAACTAAAAGGTTTAGAATCATAATTAATATGCTCGTAAATTTCATCAGACATTACGTATATATTAGGGTATTTCTCTAATACAGCTGCTAATGCTAAGTACTCTTCTTCGCTATACATTGTACCACTTGGGTTGTTTGGCGAATTGAATAAAATTAATTTTGTTTTAGGTGTAATTGCAGCTTCTAATTGTTCAGCTGTAATTTTAAAATTCGTATCTATTGAAGAAGGAATTTCAACACATTTTGCTTCACATAATGTTGCAATTGCAGAATAACTTACCCAGTAAGGACAAGGTAATAAAACTTCATCTCCAGGATTTAACAATACTTGCATTACATTAGCAATAGATTGTTTTGCTCCAGTAGAAACAACAATTTGATTTGGTTGATATGTAATGTTGTTATCTCTCTTAAACTTCCCGCAAATAGCTTCTTTTAAATCTGCATATCCATCAACAGGAGTATATGAGTTGTAATCTTGATTTATAGCTTCTATTGCAGCTTCTTTAATAAAATCTGGCGTGTTAAAGTCAGGTTCTCCTAAACTTAAACCAATGATATCTTTTCCTTGTTGCTTTAATTCACGTGCTTTAGCCGCCATTGCTAAAGTTTGTGAAGCTGGTAAACTTGTAATTCTGTTGGATAATGATTCTTGTGACATTGTTGTGTTGTTTGTTTATTTATGCTATTTGAGGTTTTTTACCTAACTCACTAATTTGCTTAAAATGTTCTAACAAAGCGCGTCTAGTTGTTTTGTATTCGTTGTAAGGTAAATTAAACTCTTCTGTTGTTTTTTTTACGATAGCCGCTATTTTTTTATAATGAATGTGCGAAATATGCGGAAAAATATGATGTTCTACTTGATGATTTAATCCACCTGTATAAAAATTGATAAACCAATTGTTAGGAGCAAAGTTTGCTGTAGTATATAACTGATGCACAGCCCAAGTATGTTCCATGTTACCTTCTTTATCTGGTACAGGAGTTTCTGCGCTAGGTACAATATGTGCCAATTGAAAAACAAAACTCAAAATAATTCCAGCAGTATAATGCATAACAAAAAAAGCAATTAAAACTTTCCACCAAGCAATATCTATAACTGCTAATGGTAAAACAATCCAAAGTAAATAATATGCGATTTTAGTAACTACTAATTTCGTCCATTCTACAGCAGGATTTGGAAATTTACCATAAGATAATTTACGCTTTAAATAATTACGCATTTGTTTAATATCTGTAGTAATTGCCCAGTTAATAGTTAATAAACCATATAAAACAGGTGAGTAATATTTTTGAAATTTATGAATAGGTAACCATTTTGCGTGTTTAGAAAAACGAATAATTCTACCAGCATCTATATCTTCGTCATGACCTTTAATGTTTGTAAAAGTATGATGTAAAACATTATGCTGCACTTTCCAGTTATACACGTTTCCTGCTAAAATGTAAATGCTGCTTCCCATTAATTTATTTAACCATTTTTTGTTTGAAAATGATTCGTGGTTAGCGTCATGCATTACATTCATGCCAACACCAGCCATACCAACTCCAATTAAAACAGTTAAACTTAACAATAACCAATACGGCATGTTTATGGTTAAGATTAAAATAAAAGGAACTAAAAATATAGCAAACATTAAAAAGGCCTTCAAGTATAACTTCCAGTTACCAGTTCTTTTAATGTCATTTTCTTTAAAATATGTATTAACTCGTTTGTTCAAAGTTCTAAAAAACTTTGCTTTATCTATTTTAGAAAATTTAATTGTCTTCATGAGAGGATTTAAGTTTACAAAAATAACTCTTTTTAATTGATGTTATTTTGTTAATATTATTTTTTAACTATAATATATTCATTTGTATGAAAATGAACTATTGTAGATTAGTTTCATATTTTTGTATCCGAATTAATTATTTTTATGGATATCATTTTAAAATATTTCCCGGAGTTAACCGAAGTACAAATAAAACAATTTTCTCAATTACAAGAACTATATAAGGATTGGAATTTAAAAATAAATGTAGTATCGCGTAAAGATATAGATGAATTGTACTTACGTCATGTATTACATTCTTTAGGAATTGCAAAGGTAATGGAGTTTAAGCCTAATACAAAAGTGATGGATGTTGGAACAGGTGGAGGTTTTCCAGGAATTCCTTTAGCTATTTTATTTCCAGAGACACAGTTTCATTTAGTAGACAGTATTGGAAAAAAAATAAAAGTAGTAAACGAGGTAAAGGAAGGTTTAGGTCTTGAGAATGTAAAAACTACACATGGACGAGTAGAAGAGGTAAAAGATACTTACGATTTTATTGTTAGTAGAGCCGTTGCCCAAATGGAAACATTTCAACGTTGGGTGCGAAATAAAGTGCAAAAAAAGCAAAACCACGAACTTAAAAACGGAATTTTATATTTAAAAGGAGGTGACTTAACAGAAGAGTTAGCTGGTTTTCCAAAGGCAACTATTTATGATTTACCAACATATTTTGAAGAAGAATTTTTTGAAACCAAAAAAGTAGTGCATTTACCAGTTAAATTTAAAGGTTAGATTTCTAATCTATATTTAAAAGAGTAAAAAGCATCAATAATATTTATTTGTAAATATTATTGATGCTTTTTGAATTAAGAATATTATTGTTCCCTTTGAGAGAAATAAGTAAAGTTTATTTTATCTGTATATTTACACAAAACCAAGTGAATGAATTGGCAATTTTATTTAAATGAACTAGCAAAAGACCAACTTATAACTTTTGCACTACCTGTTTTTTTTATTGGAATTTTAATTGAAGTGTATTTTGCAAGAGATCAATCACCAAGTTTATATTCTAAAAAAGATACTTTAACGTCACTTTTAATGGGGGTTTTATCAGCAATAGTAGAGTTTTTACCAAAACTATTAGCTTTGGTAGTATTTATGTATTTACATGCTGTTTCGCCATTAAAAGATGTTGTAGAACGTCAATGGTGGGCTTGGTTACTTTTGTTTTTTCTTGACGATTTTAGTTATTATTGGTTTCATCGTTTAAATCATCAAGTTCGTTTTCTTTGGGCAGGACATGTATCGCATCATTCATCAGAACATCTCAATTTCGCTACAGCTTTACGACAAGGTGTTGGAGAAAGGTTGCATAAATTTCTGTTTTGGATGTGGTTGCCTTTATTGGGCTTTGATGCTTTAATGATATTTGTAATGATTGGTGTAAGTTTATTTTATCAGTTTTGGGTACATACAGAGTTGGTGAAAAAAATGCCAATATGGTATGAAGCAATTTTTAATACTCCATCTCATCACAGGGTGCATCATGCCTCTAATATTAAGTATTTAGATGCTAATCATGCTGGTGTTTTAATTATTTGGGATAAAATATTTGGAACATTTTCAGAAGAAACAGAAAATGAAAAACCAGTTTATGGTTTAACAACTAATATAGATTCTTATAATCCTCTTTATGTTGCAATACATGAATATCAGGCCATATGGAAAGATGTAAAACGTGCAAAAAAGTTGTCAGATAAATTAAAATATATGTTTTATGCTCCAGGTTGGAGTCATGATGGAGAAGATATGAGAACAAAAGTTATTAGAGTTAAAAACAAATGATTTATATGAGATTGTTTTTAAGTAAAAAGCAGCTAAAAACTTATTATTTAATAAGTTTTTAGCTGCTTTTTATGTTTTGGTTTTTAATACCAGCGCTTCTTTTTCTTTTTAGAGGCTTCGGATTTTCTTCCTTTTTTATGTTTGCTAATTGTATTTGGTTGCTTTTTGTGTTTTGGTTTTACTAAAGGAAAAGGTTGGTCTTCGATTATTTTTATTGGTCGTTGTAGTAATTCTTGAATTGCTTTTACATAAGAAGTTTCATCGGCACTACAGAAAGAAAAAGCTATTCCAGATTTTCCTGCTCTACCAGTTCTGCCAATTCTATGGACGTAAGTTTCTGGTATGTTTGGTAAATCAAAATTAATAACAGCATCTACATTAACAATATCAATTCCACGAGCAGCAACGTCAGTAGCAATTAAAATAGTTGCTTTTTTATTTTTGAAATTTTCTATCGCTTCGTTTCTTAACGATTGTGTTTTATCTCCATGAATACTAGTTACTTTGTAGCCATTTTTTAATAAGGTTTGCTCTAGTTTGTCAACCCCAAATTTTGTACGTCTAAAAATAATAATACGCCCATTTATAGTGTTGCGTAATAAGTACAAGCACAAATCGGTTTTATTTTTTTTAGGCACATAATATAATAATTGTCCAATATTTTTTGAAGTTGCATTCTCAGGACTGATTTCAATCTTCTCAGGATTATTTAATGTAGTGTTTGCTAATTCTACTATTTTTTCAGGAATTGTAGCAGAAAAGAGTAGCGTTTGTTTCTTACGCGGACAAAGTTCTTCTATTCTTTTAACATCGTTTATAAAACCCATATCCAACATTAAATCGGCTTCATCTAAAACAAAAGTTTTTAAATAACGAAGCTCAATATTCCCTTGTTTGTGTAAATCAATTAACCTACCAGGAGTTGCAATCAATATATCTACTCCTTTTTTTAAGATTTCTTTTTGAGGTTCCAAAGAAACACCACCATAAACAGCAGTGACTCTTAAGTTTGTGTATTTACTGTAAGTTTTAAAGTTTTGTTCTATTTGCTGTGCGAGTTCACGAGTAGGACTTAATACTAAAGCTTTTATTTTTTTTTCTCGTTTTTCAGTGTCTTGCTCGTCAAATAATTGTTCTATAATTGGTAATGCAAAAGCAGCAGTTTTACCAGTACCAGTTTGTGCGGCTACAACAACATCTTTCCTTTTTAAAATTACCGGAATCGCTTTTTCTTGAACCAACGTTGGTGTATGATACCTTTCTTCGGTAAGGGCTTTTAAAATAGATTTGTTTAATGGTAATTCTGAAAATTGCATCTGCTTTTATTTTTTACAAAGGTAGATGAAATCTTTAAAATTAGTTCTAGTACTTAATAGTTATTAGAAAAGTGAAAAATTATTCAAAAGCAAAATGTAAAAACACACCTCTAGTTCCCATGTAACTAATTGGATCTGTCCATTGACTAGGAGAGGAGTTGTCATATTTTACTTCATTAGTAATTGCAAAAATTCCTCTAATAGAAGGGGAAAATTTAAAATAAGGTAAGTATAAGTCAATACCAATACCAACTTCATACATTAAACTGCTAGACTTTTGTCTGAATTCACCAGAGAAATTATCATCGGCATTTTTTTCATTACTAGAAAAGTTATAGTCATAAGAAATCCCTGCTAAAACATAAGGTCTAATATTGTTTAATCTGTCTGTACTGAATTTAAAAATAAACGGTAAATGAAGGTAGGTATTACCAACTTCTCTTGTGCCTTGTATTTCGTTATCGATATGTTTAAAAAGAAGTGTTTTTGTGTTAGAGACTAAACCTGGTTCAAAACGTAAGTTAATGTTTTTATGTAATCTCATGTCTCCAATTAGACCAACATTAAAACCAACATCACTAACAGTTTCTATTTCTGGGTTTAGAACATCACTTGTTCTGTAAGAAATTTTAAAACTATTTTGATTTAAACCTAAATAAAAACCATAATGAAGCCAAGGTTTATCAAAGTTAGGTAAGTTTTCTACTTTTTCTATTTGACCAAATACATTGGTTTTTGCTATAAAAATTATAAAACAAAAAAGAACGATTTTTTTAAGCATATTATTTTGTTGATGTATAAATTGAAGCAACTCCAAAAGTTACAGGTAAATTCTTTGCATTCTTAAACCCGTTTTTTTCTAAAATATTGTTGAAAGCTTCTCCAAAAGGAAAAGAATTTGCACTTTCAGATAAATAAGAATAAGCTGTTTTATCTTTAGAAAATAATTTACCTATAATAGGTAGTATAACATTAGTATGGAATTTATAGCCTTGTTTGAATGGGAATTTAGTTGGGTTTGAGGTTTCTAATACCACAAATTTACCTCCAGGTTTTAAAACACGTAAGATTTCAGTAAGCCCTTTGTCTAGGTTTTCAAAGTTTCTCACACCAAAAGAAACAGTAATAGCATCAAAAGTATTATTTTCAAAAGGCATGTTTTCACTATCTCCAACAATCATTTCAATCTTATCACTAAGGTTGGCTTTTGCGATCTTTTGTTTACCAACATCTAACATTCCTTTAGAAATGTCTAAACCAACAATACGATCTGGTTGTAAAGAAGCCATCATCAAAGCTAAATCTCCAGTTCCAGTAGCGATATCTAAAATTTGCTTAGGATTGTTTTCTCCAACTAGTTTCACTACTTTTTTTCTCCAGCTTACGTCAATTCCTAAGGAAATCACACGGTTTAATCCGTCATAATTTCCAGAAATGTTATCAAACATTTGAGCTACTTGCTCTTTCTTTCCTAACTCAGAATCTTTATACGGTGTTACTTGTTTATCCATTGATAGCTACTACTTCGTTAATTTGATTCGGTAACATTTCTTTAAGCATAGTTTCAATACCGTTTTTTAAAGTTGCGGTAGATGAAGGGCACCCACTACATGCTCCTTGTAAAATTACATTTACTATTTTTGTCTCTTGATTGTAAGATTTAAAAGCAATATTCCCTCCGTCAGATGCTACAGCAGGTTTAATATATTCATCTAAAATATCTACTATTTTACTAGAAGTTTCATCTAAATCTTCTTTTGGAGTTTCAATTGTTTCTTTATCTTTCTTTGCTATGATTTCTGAAATAATTGTTTTTCCTTCTTGAAGATAAGTTCTAATAAAAGTACGTAATTCTTGATGCACTTCATTCCATTCAACCATATCGTATTTTGTAATAGAAATATAGTTTTCAGAAATAAATATTTCCTTCACAAAAGGAAATGTAAATAGGGCTTTTGCTAATGGAGATGAAGCACTGGCTTCATCTATGTTTTTAAATTCAACATCTGTTTGTGTTAAAGCTTTGTTAGATCCAAACTTCATAACAGCTGGGTTTGGTGTTACTTCGGCATAAACTTCAATAGCTTCTTTTTTAGTTTTAGCTTCTTCGTTAACCGCTGATTTTCCTGCTTGTAGGTATGTTGCAATTTGTTCAGAAACTTCTTCTTCAACATCACTCCATGCCACAATATCATATCGTTGAATTGCAATAAAATTAGCGGTAATAAATATTTTTTTTACAAAAGGTAAGTAAAATAATTGTTGAGCTAAAGGAGAGTTTTTGGCTTCGTCTATATTGTTGTATTCATAACTCCCACCATTTATTAAAACAGTATTAGCATTGAACTTTAATATAGTTTCGTTAGAAGTTTCTTGTATGTTTATTTTGACATCTTTCATCATTGTAAAATAGAGGTTCTTTTTTGTAAAAGAAATTGACTGCAAAATTACGGTAAAAAACTGAGAATAGTAAGTATAAAAAAATCCTGCGTTAAGCAGGATTTTTTTATCTAGTTTTTTTATTATAAATTAAAGGTTAATGTACCTGAAATTTGAGAAACATTATTTTCTATATTTAAATCACTAGTATTATAAATACTATAAAAATCTGTGTTTTTTGAGTTGGTATAGCTCAAGTCAAATTGTGAGTTTCCAAAGTTATAACCTAAACCAAAAGAGTAAGATTTAATATTGTCTTCATTAGTGCCGCCTCCAATACTTAAGTTAGGGTCTTTTTCGTAGCTTACACCACCTCTAATACTCATGTTATCAAAACGCCATTCGGTACCAATATTTAATGTTTGTGTATTTCTGTATTTGGTGTTGAAATTGTTGTTTTCTTCAAAAAAATCACCATTTTCAAATTTAATGTTTTTAAAATCTCTGTAGGTATAGTCAATACTAAGTAAGCCTTGTTTGCCAAAGATAAAGGCACCACTTGCTGTAATTCTACTAGCAGATCTGTAGCTGAATAAAGAAGAATCTTCACTTCCATTTAAATATCTATTGATGTTTAAATTATTGATTCCTTCCATGTATAACTCTTCGTAATAATCTTCAATTACTTCTTGGTACCAAGTAGGTGTTTCGTATGCTAAACCAATACGGATGTTTTTATTAAGTTTATAGATGAACCCTAAATTTAGTGAAACTCCGTTTCCTTGAATGTAGGTTTCGGTATATTCTTCAATATTTAAGATATTACCATCTATATCGTCATTTCTTTCGTTAAAAAAAGTAGCTCTACTAAATTCAAGATCATGAAGTTTTACAGAAGCCCCAACGAATAATTTTTTTTTATGAACAGCAGAGAATCCTAGGTTAAAAACTCTTGTTCTACCATTAGAGTTACTAGATATATATTGATTAAGACTCCTGTCGAATTGTCCGGCAGTTTGACTGTCAGAAAAATGTTCATCATAATATAAGAAATCACTATTGCCTTCAGCTGCATAAGATTTTGAGAAATTCTTTTTTAAACTGTAATTAAAGGTCATTGCAAAGCGATTCCAGTCTGAACTAAATGCACTATCAAAGACTAAAACAGCCCCAAGTTGAGAGAAATCAAAATCAGTATCTTGTCCATTAATACTGCTTCCATAGTAGTTTGAAGTATATTGGCCATTTCTAATATTTGTAGATACAGAAATATTGCTTTTTTTTGCAACAACTCCACCAGCAGGGTTAATATCACTAGCAGAAATATCACCTCCAAGAGCTCCAAAAGCTCCGCTCATTGCATTGAATCTAGCAGTACCACGTGTGTCGTCTTTAGAGAATAAAATACCTAAATCATTATAATATGATACTTGAGAATAGGACGTGAAAGCCAGTGTAGCAAAAGCTACAAGTATATAGTTTTTTTTCATTTTGTTTTTCGTTATTGAGTTTGATTATCTTCTAGAACGTGATGAACTTCTTGATGAAGATCCTCTAGATGATGAGCCACTACTTCTACTAGAAGAGTTGCTTCTACTTGATGAATAACTGCTGTTTCTACTTCTGTTATTTGAATTGTTTGTAGAACTTCTTCTTGTACGAGATGTTTGTGAGTTATCTGAAGAATTGTTGTTGCGTCTCGTTGTTGTTCTATTATTTCTGGTAGATTGTGAGCTGTTATTTGTTCTATTGTAACTGTTTGAGTTGTTTCTTGTTGTTCTAGAATTACTGTTTCTTCTATTGTAATTACTCGAATTATTTCTTGAGTAAGTGTTGTTAGATCTTCTAGAATATGTTCTTCTGTTATTATAAGCTACTGAGTTTCTTCTGTAAGAATTGTTTCTTCTACCATTTCTATAATATCTGTTATTTCGATATCCGTTTCTGTATCCAAAATTATTAAATCTATTGTTTCTGTAAAAGAAGTTGTTGTACGAGTATCCATAACCACCATAAAAACCATTGTTCCAGTAAAAAGGTGAGTGGAAAGGATGCCAGAAAGAATTGTATCCCCAGCCCCATCGGTTAAACCCAAATCTATTAAACCTGTTGTATCCATATCCAAATTGCCATCCGTTATTCCAAAAAGGATCGTTCCAGTCGTTGAAGCCAGTGTTTATATGAATAACAACATCATTATTGCTTTCATTCCCCCAAGATTCGTTATTGTAATCATTTTGTGGATTCTGTTGGTCTTCATCTATGTAGTCGTCATCATAATTTCCTGAATTATAATCTTCAATATCAGTAATGATGTCGGTGCCATTTATATAATCTAATCGTTTTAACTCTTTAGTGAAGTAGTTTTCATTATATTCTTCATACTCTTGATCATTGTTAACAACAACTCTTCTTTGAGGTTGTTCAACAGTATCGTCATATATTCCGTCACTATTATTAGTAGTAGTTTGCATTGTCCCACAAGAAACAAGGCTAGTAGCTGCTATAAATAGTAAAATATAAAGTGAAAGTCTGGTGTTAGTATAATGTAGCTTCATATCGAGTTGTTTTATAGGTTGAATGTATACTTTTTAATTTTCATGTGCAAAAAACAATTTCTTTGTTGGGCTTATTGCCTTTTTAATGTAGTTTTGCAAACATAATTTTACATTTAAAAATGTAACAATATTTATGCCAAACCTTTAAATATGAGCAAACATTTAACAAAAAGAACAGAAGATTACTCTAAGTGGTATAACGAATTAGTTGTGAAAGCTGATTTAGCTGAGAATTCAGCAGTAAGAGGTTGTATGGTTATTAAGCCTTATGGATATGCAATTTGGGAGAAAATGCAAGCAGAATTAGATAGAATGTTTAAAGAAACAGGACATCAAAATGCATATTTCCCTCTTTTTGTACCTAAGAGCTTATTTGAAGCAGAAGAGAAAAATGCAGAAGGTTTTGCAAAAGAGTGTGCCGTAGTTACTCATTATCGTTTACAGAATGATCCTGATAATGAAGGGAAATTACGTGTAGATCCTGAAGCAAAGTTAGAAGAAGAGTTAGTTGTAAGACCAACTTCGGAAGCTATTATATGGAATACTTATAAAGGTTGGATTCAATCTTATAGAGATTTACCTTTACTAATCAATCAATGGGCAAATGTTGTTCGTTGGGAAATGAGAACTCGTTTGTTCTTAAGAACTGCAGAGTTTTTATGGCAAGAAGGTCATACAGCACACGCAACTAAAACAGAAGCTGTTAAAGAAGCAAAGTTGATGCAAAAAGTGTATGCTAATTTTGCAGAGAGATTTATGGCGATGCCTGTTATTAAAGGATCAAAATCTGAAAGTGAACGCTTTGCTGGTGCTGATGATACTTTTACTATTGAAGCTTTAATGCAAGATGGTAAAGCATTACAAGCAGGGACATCTCATTTTTTAGGTCAGAACTTCGCAAAAGCTTTTGATGTCAAGTATACTTCTAAAGAAGGTAAGAAAGAATATGTTTGGGCAACATCTTGGGGTGTTTCTACGCGTTTAATTGGAGGTTTGATTATGACGCATTCAGATGATGCTGGTTTAGTTTTACCACCAAAATTAGCTCCAATTCAAGTTGTAATAGTGCCTATATATAAAGGAGAAGATCAATTGAATGCAATTACAGAAAAAGTATCCCCAATAATTAATGATCTAAGAGATAAAGGAGTTTCTGTTAAATTTGACGATAGAGATACATTTAGACCAGGAGCTAAGTTTGCTGAATATGAATTAAAAGGTGTTCCTTTAAGAATAGCTATTGGTAATAGGGATTTAGAAAATGGAACGCTAGAAATAGCAAGAAGAGATACTTTTGAAAAGCAAACAATAGCACAGAATAAAGTAGTTGATGTTGTTGTTGGTTTATTAGAAGAGATTCAAGATAGTTTATTTAAAAAGGCATTAGATTACAGAGATGAACACATAACAGAGGTTTCTTCTTTTGAAGAGTTTAAAGATGTGATAGAAAATAAAGGAGGATTTGTTTCTGCTCATTGGGATGGTACAATAGAGACAGAAGATAAGATTAAAGAACTTACAAAGGCTACTATAAGATGTATCGCAAATGATGTTAAAGAAGAAGAAGGAGTGTGTGTATTTACAGGTAAAAAATCGAATAGAAGAGTTCTTTTTGCAAAAGCATATTAAAAAAATCAAAAAGATGTTGCGCATATAAAAAACAGTTTTTATATTTGCACCCGCAATCGCAGGATTGCAATGGTCCGTTCGTCTAGGGGTTAGGACGCCAGGTTTTCATCCTGGTAACACGGGTTCGATTCCCGTACGGACTACAAGTTCTATTATTTGGTTAGTAAAATTAAAATCAAGTAAAAAATAAAATAATTTATATTGCGAATATAAAAAAGTATTGTATATTTGCACCCGCAATTAGTTAATTGCAAAATGGTCCGTTCGTCTAGGGGTTAGGACGCCAGGTTTTCATCCTGGTAACACGGGTTCGATTCCCGTACGGACTACAAAGTTTTTATAAACATTAAGAATTTAGAAAAATGGCAAATCATAAGTCAGCATTAAAAAGAATTAGAAGTAACGAAGCAAAACGTTTAAATAATAAATATCAGCATAAGACTACACGTAATGCTGTTAGAAATTTAAAGGCTTCTACAGATAAAAAAGAGGCAGAAGGTATGTTTCCTACTGTAGCTTCTATGTTAGATAAATTAGCTAAGAACAATGTTATTCATAAGAATAAAGCTGCTAATTTGAAGTCTAAATTAGCTAAATACGTAGCTTCTTTATAGAAAGAAATTACAACAGATTACAAAAAAGCCTTAATTTTAATTAAGGCTTTTTTTGTTTGTATTTTTTTCTGTAAATAATTAGGGACAAAAAAGCAGAGAAAATTAAAGTTAAAAATGATTTTATTTAAGATTTTAAATAATAGTATATATAATAAAAGAAGAGGGTTGTTGTAGTTAAAGAAAGATATCTTTTTGAATTTACTATTAGAATGCTTTTAAAGAAGGTTTTTACCAGTCGTATTGTTTATGGGCGTCTAGTCTTATGAATATAAAAAGTAAAAGTGTAAAGCCCCATAATCCAGATCCACCATAACTAAAGAAAGGTAATGGTATTCCTACAGTAGGTAATATTCCTATAACCATACCTATATTTACGATTACATGGAAAAAGAGTATTGATGCTATTCCGTAACCATATATTCGACCAAATTTATTTGTATGAGTTTCTGCTAGGAATATAATTCGATAAAGTAAAAGCATAAATAGTATAATAACAATACTACTTCCTAGAAAGCCCCATTCTTCACCTACAGTACTAAAAATATAGTCGGTATCTTGTTCAGGAACAAAATTTCCTTGAGTTCTGTCTCCTTGTAAATATCCTTTCCCCAAAAAATTACCAGAACTAATTGTTAATTCAGCTTGATATGTATTATAACCTTTGTTTCTTAAATCTTTTGTTCTTCCTAGAAGAACATCAAATCTATCTTTTTGATGTTTTTCTAAAACGTTATTATAAACAAAACTCATAGAGAGTATAAAGAATCCAGTAGTAAAATAGGTTAAGACTACTTTTAAAGCATTAAATTGAAAGAATTGTTTGTCTTTATAGAATCTATACAATATATAAATTGTAATTAAAGAGAAACAAAATAAGTATACCCAACTATCACCAAAATATATAATAGTAACGAAAATTAAAATAGCTAAGGTTCCAAGAATTAAATAAGCAAGTGTTAATCCTTCTCTATTTAAAACAAAAAAGAAGGAAAAGTAAATTAAAACAGATCCCATATCTGGCTGTAAAGCAATAAAAAAGGCAGGTAGAAAAATAACAATGAATGCTTTTACTTGGTTTTTTAAGAGTTTTAAATTGTATTGTCTGTCACTCATTAATTTAGCCAAGGCCAATGCTGTAAAAGCTTTAGCAAATTCTGAAGGTTGAAGACCAACTCCTCCAAAGTTATACCAAGAAGTAGCCCCGTTAATGTTTCTACCAAATAAAAAAAGCCCTATTAAAGATATTATGGAGGCTAAATATAGTATGCTAGAAAAACGTTCATAAAATTTAGCGTTAAAGAATAAAATAAATATAATCAAAGGTATACTTAGGGTGATCCAAATTAATTGTTTGCCATATCTAGTAGATAAGTCTAAAATACCACCTTGAGAAGTATCAGAGCTTGAAGCAGCATATATATTCATCCAGCCAAATCCTACTAGTAAAAAATATAGTAAAATCAATAACCAATCTATATTTAAGAATATGTTATTTTTTTCCTGTCTCAAGAGAGTCTAAATTTTGTAGTTGTTTATTGTATGTTTCTTTAAGGCTTAGGTTAATCATTCTTTCCTCAATATGTTTTCTTCCTATAGAATCATTTAAATATTTTTCAATCATTAAGCTAGTTATAGGTGCGGCAATAGTTGATCCATAACCTCCATTTTCTACAAAAACAGCCAAAGCTATTTTAGGATTATCCTTTGGAGCAAATGCGATTAAGATAGAATGATCTTCAAGTTTTACTTTTTTTCCATTTATTCTAGTGTAATTTTCTACAGTACCAGTTTTTCCACAAATCTCAATTCCTTTAACTTGACTGTATTTCCCTGTACCTGTTTTAAAAACTTCATGCATTGCATCTATTACAACTGGAAAATGTTTAGGGTCTATTGTTGTTTTTTTTGGTGTTGTAAATTTAGGGTTCTTAATACTATTAGTATTTACTTTTTTTACAATATGAGGAGTGTAATAAATACCTTTATTAGCTATGGCTACGGTTGCATTAGCTAATTGAATAGGAGTAGTTGAAATCTCTCCTTGACCAATAGCATTAGATATATTAGTAGTTGGGCCCCAACCAAACTTGTACCAATCATTATAGAATTTTGCATTAGGAATAAAACCTTTTTGTCCAACAGGTAGATCATAACCTAAATAATTACCCAGTCCAAAGCTTTTTACGTGGTTACTCCAAGTATTAAATCCATCATCTGTTTTCTTATATTTATCAATTACTTTTCTGTATACTGTTGCAAAATAACTATTACAAGATTTAGCAATTGCTTTTTTTATTCTAATAGGTCGGTTTACAATACCACAATGACAACCCATTACTTCATTTTTTCTTTTTCCGTAACGATAACCGTGTTTACATTTTACATAGAATTTTTCGTCAATAACTTCTTCTTGTAAACCAATTAAGCCATTAATTATTTTAAAAGGAGAACCTGGAGAATATGCTCCTTGTAATCCTCTATCGTATGTTGGGTTATTAATCGTGTCTCCGAATAATCTTACAGAATTCTTAGATCTTTTTCTACCAACCATCATATTTGGATCATATGATGGTGCGGTTATTAAGGCTAATATTTCTCCAGAGCTTGGTTCTATAGCAACAATTCCCCCTCTTTTTCCAGTCATTAACTTTTCTCCGTATTGTTGTAGCTCAGAATCTATCGTTAATGTAAGGTCATTCCCATTTATGGCAAGAGTATCATAAATACCGTTTTTGTAAGCTCCAGTTACCTTGTTAAGGTTGTTACGTTTTAAGTGCTTTTTACCTTTTAATCCTCTTAATTCTTTTTCGTATTCTTTTTCTACTCCCCACCAACCAATAAGTTCTCCTTGTTCATAATAACTTGTGTTCTTGGCAACACGTTCATTTACTTCACTAATGTAGCCTAATACATTAGCAGCTGAGTTTATAGGGTAATTACGAATAATACGTTTTTGAATATAAAAGCCTTTAAATTTGTGTAGTTTTTCTTGTAAAAAAGCGAAATCACCCTTTGCTAATTGTTTAACAAAAACAGAAGGAAGCCAACGCGCATATTTTTCAGCTTTTTTTACTCTACGAATAAAATCTTTTTTTGTTATTTTTAAAAGATCACAAAACTGAATTGTATCTAAACTGTTAACTTCTTTAGGGATAATCATTACGTCATAAGACAATTGATTAGCGACTAAAAGTTTTCCTTTTCTGTCATAGATGTATCCTCTTTCTGGATAATCGTATTCAATTTTAACCGCAGCACTCTGTACTGGGTTTGAATTTCCACCTCTGATTATTTGCAATTGAAATAGTCTTCCGATGTAAATAAAACCAACAAGGGTAATTAAAAAAACTAGTAAAAAACTTCTTTTCACTTTTTATGATTGCTTTCTGCTGAATATAAAACTTCCTAAAAAATATAATAGTAACGTAAATACACTTGAAAATAGTGTGTCGGTTATAACATTAGGGAAATTATGGAAGCTAAAATTAATCAAACTAAATAGAATAAAGTGATGAATAATAGTTAAAATAACTGTGTAATTGAATATTTTTCCAAAAGGCTCTTCATTTAAAGAGAAGAAATCAAAATCTGCTTCTGTTTTTTGAAATACTATTTTAAATACATATAATCTAATAAAGGCAATAAATAAGCTTGCACTTGCATGTATTCCTCCTGAATTTGAAAAGAAATCTATAAATAAACCTAATAAAAAAGAGAAGCTTAATAAAGAGAATTTACTTTTATCATATGGGTAAACAAAAATAAAGACGATATATAAGTATGGATTTACATAATCGAATAGTTGAATATTATTCAAAATAAGAACTTGTAGTAAAAACAAGAAAAAGAATAACAAAATGTTGTTAAAAAGTTTATTCATTAAAATTTGTTTCTAAATTTTCAATTTCTTCTTTATCAAAGTTCTTTATTGTGTATATAGGTCCAATATTGCTCATGTCATTAAACAATTTTATATTGATGACGTTTAATGCAGATGCACTTTCTAAATTTTCTAATATTGTTCCAATAAGAATTCCTTCTGGAAAAATTGTTGATTTTCCTCCAGTTATAATTGTGTCTCCAGTTTTATAAACAGCTTGTCTTGGAATATCTTCCAATTGTACAATGTTATAGTCTTTGGCATTCCAGGTTAATGTTCCAAAGTGATCGCTATTTTTGAATTTAGCATTAATTTTACTGTTCTTATTTAATATTGATTGTACTCTACTATATTTGTTAGAGCTATAATCTGTAATACCAATAATACCTTTAGAATTAACAACTGCCATTTCTGGTTTAATTCCATGGTTTTTACCACGGTTTATAGTTAGGTAATTATAAGTTTTGCTATATTCATTTGCTATCGTTTTTCCGTTAACATACTCAAATTGTAGGAGTGGGTTTAGAGTGTCTTTTAAAGGTGAAGTGACAGGGTTTTTAATGCTGAATAATAATTTTTCTACTTTATTTTTTAGCTGTTTATTTTCCTCTACAAGAATTGTGTTTTCAGATTTTAAATTTAAATATTCCGAAATAGAAGATGTTTTGTTATTAATTCCTCCAGTTATATAATTGGCAGAGCTAACAAATTTACTTTTATGAAAACTATGATTATTTATAGTTAAAGAAAATGCTATAATTTGTAGCAACAGAAAATAAAGGAAATATTTATATTTCCGAATAAAAAAAATAAGCTGCTGCATACAGTATTATTTAATTAATACACTCTTGTATTTGTTTAAGTCTTTTAAGGCAATTCCTGTTCCACGAACAACAGCTCTTAAAGGATCTTCTGCAACATAAACAGGTAAGTCTGTTTTACGAGATAAACGTTTGTCTAGGCCACGTAGCATAGATCCTCCACCGGCAAGGTAAATACCAGTATTGTAAATATCAGCTGCTAATTCAGGAGGTGTTTTAGATAATGTTTCCATAACAGCATCTTCAATTCTTAAAATAGACTTATCTAATGCTTTAGCTATTTCTCTAAAGGAAACTTGTACTTGTTTTGGTTTACCACTCAATAAATCACGACCTTGAACCATTAAATCTTCAGGAGCATCATCTAAATCTTCTGTAGCTGCACCAATATTAATTTTAATTTTTTCAGCAGTAGTTTCTCCAACATGTAAATTGTGTTGCGTTCTCATGTAATACATGATATCACTAGTAAATAAATCACCAGCAACTTTTACAGATTGATCACAAACAATACCAGCCAATGCAATAACGGCAATTTCTGTAGTACCACCACCTATATCAATAATCATATTTCCTTTAGGTTCCATAATATCAATACCTACACCAATGGCCGCAGCCATTGGTTCGTAGATAAGATAAATTTCATTAGCCCTCATATGTCTTGCAGAATCAATAACAGCACGTTTTTCAACTTCTGTAATTCCAGAAGGGATACAAATTACCATTCTTAATGAAGGAGGAAATATTTTTTTTCTTATTGCAGGAATTTGTTTGATAAATTCTTTAATCATCTCTTCAGAAGCATGAAAATCTGCAATAACTCCATCTTTTAAAGGACGGATAGTTTTTATGTTTTCATGAGTTTTTCCTTGCATTTGACGAGCATCCTTCCCTGTTGCAATAATTTTACCGGTCATTCGGTTTTGTGCAACAATGGAGGGGTTATCAATTACAACTTTACCATTATGAATAATTAAGGTGTTTGCAGTTCCTAAATCAATAGCAATATCCTCTGTCATAAAATCGAAAAATCCCATAAAATATCTTTGTTTTTTCTAAAGTTGATGTATTCTAACAAATCTATAAAAAAATATGCTTGTTTTTACATCAAAAAAATTAATGTTTAAAATGTCTTGTTCCAGTGAATATCATTGATACATTGTGTTCATTGCAGTAGTCAATACTCAATTGATCTTTTATAGATCCTCCTGGTTGAATAACACTTTTAATACCAGCTTTATCCGCAATTTCTACACAATCAGGGAAAGGGAAAAATGCATCACTAGCCATAACGGATCCATTTAAGTCAAATCCAAAACTAGTGGCTTTTTCAATAGCGTGTCTTAATGCATCAACACGACTTGTTTGTCCTGTTCCACTTGCAAATAATTGTTTGTTTTTTGTTAAAACGATAGTGTTAGATTTAGTATGCTTACAAATTTTTGAAGCAAATAACAGATCTTCTAACTCGCTTTCAGAAGGTTTATTGTCTGTAGCGTAAGTTACATCTTCAATAACGTCTGTTTTATTGTCTTTATCTTGAATTAATAGACCATTTAAAGCAGTTCTTACGGTTTCTGTAGGTAATGCTACTTCTTTTTGAATTAGAATGACTCTATTTTTCTTTCCTTTTAAAACTTTTAAAGCATCTGCATCATATGCAGGAGCAATAACTACTTCGCAAAATAATTTATGAATTTCGCTTGCAGTTTCTTTATCTATTATTGTATTTGCTATTAAAACACCTCCAAAAGCAGAAACTGGATCTCCAGCTAAAGCATCTACATACGCTTCTTTAATTGTTTTGCGTTGTGCAAAACCACAAGCATTATTGTGTTTTAAAACAGCAAATGTAGGGTCTCCGTTTTTAAACTCATTCATTAAGTTTACGGCAGCATCTACATCTAATAGGTTGTTGTAACTTAATTCTTTTCCGTGTAACTTATCAAACATAGCGTCTAAATCACCAAAGAAATATCCTTTCTGATGAGGATTCTCTCCATAGCGAAGAACTTTAGATGTTGTTTCACTCGCTTTATAAACGATTTCATCTTCGTTAAAATAGTTGAAGATTGCTGTATCGTAATGAGAAGAAATATTAAAAGCTTTACTTGCAAATTTTTTTCTTTCTGATATTGATGTAGCTCCGTTACTGTTAGAGATTATTGTTAAAAGATCATTGTATTGTTCCATTGAAGAAACTATAACTGTGTCTTTAAAGTTTTTAGCAGCAGCTCTAATTAATGAAATTCCTCCGATATCAATTTTTTCAATAATATCTTGTTCAGGTGCTCCAGAAGCAACTGTTTTTTCAAAAGGATATAAATCTACAATTACTAAATCTAATTGAGGTATTTGATATTCTTCCATTTCAGCAATATCTCCATCATGATCTTGTCGGTTTAAAATACCTCCAAAAACTTTAGGATGTAATGTTTTTACTCTACCACCTAATATTGATGGGTATGAAGTAACATCTTCTACAGGAACTACATTAATACCTAAGTCTTTAATGAATTTTTCTGTTCCTCCAGTAGAATAAATAGTAACACCTAAGTCGTTTAGTTTTTTAACGATAGGTTCTAATCCGTCTTTATGAAAAACAGAAATTAACGCTGATTTGATTGTTTTTGAATTGCTCATTATTGTGTTGTTGTTAAGCCACAAAACTAATAAAACTAATAAGTGTACACAATAGAAAAAGGTATAGATATTACACAAAAAAAAACCGAAAAAATGATATCATTTTTTCGGTTTTTTATCTTTTTAAAAATAATCTATTCGGCTTTTTCTATAAGATCTCTAAGCCAGTATGAAAATTTTTGTAAAAAAGTTAGTTTTTCTGGTTTTGCGGTAGTACACAAAACTTCATAAGTAGGGAATTGCTTATTCATTTTAAGTGGGGAATTAATTAATATGGGACATTTGTTGCGAACAACAAACCAAATATAATTAAAAATCCCTAACTACCAAGTAATTATGGTTTTATATTTGTAAAAAAGAAACTTTTTTACAAATATATTCTAATAATTCTTCATCTTTTTCTGTAAATGGGTTAACAGTATGTGAATCAATGTCTATTTGACCAACATTTTCATCGTTAACAAAAATTGGAATTACAATTTCAGATTTTACTTTCCAGCCACAAGAAATATAATTGTCTTGCTCATTTACGTCTTGTACAACAAAGTTTTTATTGCTAACTGCTACTTGTCCGCATATTCCTTTTCCAAAAGGAATTATAGTATGTTCTGTTTCTTCGCCAGCGTATTGAGCTAGTTTAAGTTCTTCTTTATCTCCGTTTTTGAAATAAAACCCAACCCAATCATAATAATTAATTTCAGATTTTAAATAATCACAAATACCTTGTAATTGACTTTCTAAGGTATTTGTGTTATTAATAATACTATCTATTTGTTTTTTTAAGTTTTCTACAATCATCCGTAAAAAATTATATCATTTTTAAATTACTAAGTTCTAATTCTGTTAATTCTCTCCATCTACCACGAGGTAAGTTCTTTTTGGTTAGACCAGAGAACACTACTCTATCTAGTTTTGTAACTGTATATCCATAGTTTTCGAATATTTTACGAACAATACGGTTTCTTCCAGAATGTATTTCAATACCAACTTCTGTTTTTCTTTCGCCTTCAACATAAGAAACAGCATCAATAAAAACTTTTCTACCTTCAATAATTACTTCGCCTCTTAATTTGTCTAGGTCAGCTAAAGAAAGTTTTTTGTCTAAAGATGCATGATAAAGTTTTCGTACATTATGTTTTGGATGTGTTAACTTTTTAGCAAGTTCACCATCATTGGTAAATAATAATAAACCAGTTGTATTTCTATCTAATCGACCAACAGGATAAATACGTTCTTTAGTAGCATTATCTATTAACTCCATAACTGTTTTTCTACCTCTATCATCTTCCATAGTAGTGATGTAGTTTTTAGGTTTGTTTAATAGAATATAACGCTTTTGTTCTATAGAAATTAAAGACCCATCAAAACGAACTTGGTCACCAGGTTGTACTTTGTATCCCATTTCCGTAACCAAATTACTGTTTACGGTAACGCTTCCATGTTCAATATATGTATCAGCTTCTCTACGAGAACAAATTCCTGAATTTGAAATAAATTTGTTTAAACGAATACCAGAATCTTCTTTCTTTTCAGAAGAAGGTTTTGTGTTTTGTTTCGTTTTTTTTGGGCTTGAATTAAACCTTTTTTTGTTTTGAGGAGCGCTGTTCTTACCAGCTTGTCGTCCTCTCGACGAGTTATTTTTATTCATCTTTAAATTTTAAAATGGGCGCAAATTTACGTTTAAATATTTGATTATCACTATAAATCAGGAATCACTTTGTCTATTAATAAAGATTTATCAATAAAAAGAAGGCTAAAAACACCAATTAATAGTAATATTTTTAAAATATTATGTAATAAAATATATTGTTTTCTTGTATTAGATTTCCAAACATAAATACCTACAAAAAGTAAAACTATGCCAGCAAAGTAAAAATAGTATTTCATGTAATGGATTGCTGGGTAGTTGAATAATATAATTATAGGTAGTAATGTTAGAGTTAAAAAAAGAGTGATAATTTTTTTTGTTTTTTGTTCTCCATAAACAACAGGAAATGTGTTGTAGTTATTAAGAATAGCCCCTTTCATATTCTCTAAATCTTTAATTAACTCACGAGTTAAAATAACAAAAAAGAGAAAGAAAGCATGTACGAAAATTACTTTAGAGAAATTTTTGTAATGAATAAATATAACAAAAAAAGGAAGTATTGTAAGAGTTGTAACGCTTATTAATCCTATTAAAGCATGTTTTTTAAGTTTATGAGAATAAAACCAAATAGCAAATATGTATAGAGAAAAAAATAAAGCTGCTCTCCAAGAAACTAACCAGCCAAAACTAAATCCGAGAAAATTTAAAAAGAAATAAAAAGAGAGTTTGGTTTCTTGTTTTACGTAAGAGTCCACGCCGTGTTTTAACGGTCTATTGATTTTGTCAGCATTTGTGTCATAAAAATTATTGATAATGTATCCTGCAGCAATAACGCATACAGTAGCTATTACTAAATAAAATAAATGCCAATCAAAAAGTACAGGTTTTAAAGCCTTTTTTTCTGAAAAAATAAAAATAGCTGCAAGGTATTGAGCAGCTATTAATATTATAATATTATATCCACGAACAGCTGATATTAAGCTGAAAGTTTTTTTGAAAAAATTATATGCTTTAGGACTGTTCATAGAAAATCCTTAATAGAAATTAAAAACGATAAACTAATTCTAATTTATAATCTTTTAAGCTTTTTTGTGCTTTATTATAATCTTCAGTAAAACCTAAAATATAACCTCCACCACCAGAGCCACAAAGTTTTAAATAATAATCGTTTGATTGTATTCCTTTTTCCCACACTTTATGAAAAGCAGTAGGAATCATAGGTTTAAAGTTTGTAAAAACAACTTTAGATAAGTTTTTTACATTTCCAAATAAAGATTTGATGTTTCCTTTTAAAAAGTCATCAATACACGCATCAGTATATAAAGAGAATTCTTCACTTATCATTTTTCTAAAACCTTCGTTTTTCATTTTATTCATAAAAATGTTCACCATCGGTTCTGTTTCTCCTGTTTGTTCAGAGTCTAATAGAAAAACAGCTCCTTTTCCTTCTTTTTGAGATGGAATTCCAGTCGCTTCTATATTTTCTTTAGAGTTGATTAAAATAGGTAAACTTAAGTAAGAGTTAAGCGGATCTAAACCAGAACTTTTTCCATGAAAAAAACATTCCATTAAAGAAAAGATAGCTTTTAACTTTAATAATTTATCTCGTGTTAAGTTTTCTAAAACGGTAATTTTATCAGCAGCGTATTTGTCGTAGATAGAAGCAACTAATGCTCCTGAGCTACCTACACCATATCCTTGAGGAATTGATGAATCGAAATACATTCCGGCATCAATATCTTTTTTTAATTCTTGAAAATCAAAAGCTACTAAATCCGTATCTAAACTTACAAGATAGGTGTAGAATTTAGTTAAATTAATATTAGATTTTTTTGCTTCACCAGTAAGGTTTTTAGCGTCTTTTAAAGCTCCTTTGTAGGAGTTAAAAGGTATTGCTAAACCTTTAGATTCTTTTATGATTCCATATTCGCCAAATAATAAAATTTTAGCGTAAAATAATGGTCCTTTCATTTTCTTTTTTTATTAAAAAGCAAAAATACATTGAAAATTAGTTGATTAGTATACGTTTTTATAAAAAGTTTTCCAAACGCCTACTTTCTCTCCGTTTCTGTATTTACCTTTTGATTTTATTTTTCCGTTTTTATAGTAAGTTTTCCAAACACCTTCTTTTTTTCCATCAATATAAAACTGCTCTTCTTTTAGTTCACCAGTTTCAAAAAAAAGATTAATAACTCCATCAAAGTTTTTTTTATATCCTAAGGCCACTTTACTCAGCCCTTCCATATGTATTTTACCACTTTTATAATATTCTTTAATCCAATATCCGTTACCAAGTTTTGTTTTGGTAAAGTAATATTTGGCACTGTCTTTGGTGCTGATTTTCGAATTTTTATCCAACCATGTTTTTTCTTGTCCTACTAAAGAAGAAGTAAAAAAAACAACAAACATAATAATGTAAATTGCAGGGGATTTCATAAGAGTAGTTTGTTTAAAAGGTTATAGCTGTTTAGCACCAAAACCTGATTCATCACAAATATACTGATTTTTTTGGCAGTACTTAGATAACGTGTTTTCAATGAATTTATTGACCAACTCTTTTTCGTTTTCTGGATATAAAACATGAACATTTGCACCAGCATCTAAAGTAAAACAGATATTGCTATCATTTTCAGCTCTATATTCCCATATTTTATTAATAACTTCTAAAGTGTTTGGCTTCATTAAAATAAAATACGGATTACTAGTTAACATCATTGCATGCAATGTTAAGGCTTCACTTTCTACTAAATTAATGAACTCCTTAATATCACCATTCTGTAATATTTTAGAGAGTTTTGCTAAATTATCATTGGCTTGTTTAAAACGGTTTTCTGCATATGGGTGATTGTGCATTAAATTATGTCCAACGGTACTAGAAACTTGTTTTTCTCCTTTATCAACTAACAAAATAGCATCTTGATAGTTCTTAAAAATATCATGAACTTTATACGGAAATGGAATTCCAAATAAGTCTGAGCTTCCTTCTATTTCAGGGTGATTCCCCCAAACAACCAAAGAACCTTCAATACTTCTACTAGCGCTTCCAGATCCTAAACGGGCTAAAAAGGAAGCTTTTTTGTTGAAATAAATATCCGTCAGAGAAGGATTCAACTGTTTTTCTAAACTTAATAGACACATAGCAATAGCGCTCATTCCACTTGCAGAAGAAGCAATTCCGCTACTGTGTGGAAAAGAATTTTCTGAACTTATAACCATTTTATAACTGGTTATATAAGAACAGTATTCTAAAATTCTTTCGAAAAACTTAGCGATTTTTGGTTTAAAATCGTCTTTTTTTTGCCCTTCAAAAAACAATTCAAAATTAATAGTATTGGAGTCCTTTTTTTCAAAAGTAATTGTAGTAATTGTATGGCAATTGTTAAGTGTAAAACTTACAGATGCATTTTTTGGCAATTGCGGATTTGATTTCCCCCAATATTTTACTAAAGCAATATTACTTGGTGTTTGCCATGTAAAACTTGCGTTTTTTACTGAATTATCTGTTTGTTTAAATATAAATTCTGAAGTGTCCAATGCTAAAATTTTAGGACAAATATACTAGTTTTACTGCTATAGTTTTTTTAGTTTTTCAAGAATACTTTCTTTATAACTTCGGCTTATTGGTAATGCTTTTTTATGAAGCTCTATAAACTCATTAGTATACGATGTGATTTTTGAGATTGATACAATATATGAACGATGTATTCTTAAAAACGAAGCACTTGGAAGTTTTGTTTCAATATTTTTAATCGTTTCTCTTGTGGTAATTGTTTCTTTTGGTGTGTGAATTTTTATGTAATCGCTTAAGCTTTCAATATAAATTATATCATTGAAATTTATTTTTATCATTTTTCTATCAGCTCTTACAAATATAAAATTGGTGACAATATTTGTTTCAGAAACTGTTTTGGGTTCATTTTTTGTGTTGGTGATTTCAAATAGTTTTTGAATAGCTTGTAAAAAACGTTCAAAAGCAATTGGTTTTAATAAGTAATCCACTGCATGAAGATTAAAGCCATCAACAGCATATTCTCTATAGGCAGTTGTAAAAATGATTTTCGTTTTTTTAGTAATGGATTCTGCTAATGATAATCCAGAAACTTCTGGCATATTAATGTCCAGAAAAACCAAATCTACTTCTTGATTATTAATAACATCAAAAGCTTCCATGGCATTTGAACACGATTTTACGAGTTCAATTTGTGAAACTCTAGCAACAAATGAGGTTAAAATATCTCTTGCCATAGGTTCGTCATCAACAATAATACACCTTATTTTAGGATTCATTTTTTAGTGGCTTTAATTTTTTTAGTGCTATTGTTAGTTTGGTTTTAAAAATTGAGTTTGTGTTTTCAATAGTTAAATTATGTGCTTCTGGATACAATAATTGCAATCTTTTTTTTAAGTTTTCTAATCCAATTCCGTTTGTTTTTTTTGTTTTTATTGATGATGAATTTTCTACTGAAAAAGATAATTCATCATTTTGTACATCAAGATAAATTTTTACAGTGAGTTTTTCATCAACAATAGCTCCATGTTTAAAACTGTTTTCTACAAACGGAATTAATAACATTGGAGCGATTTCAAAGTTTTTAGCTTGTGAATTGTCGGTGAAATCAATTACCAATCTATCGTGAAATCGTAATTTCTCTAAAGAAATATAATCTTTTAAATGATTAATTTCGTTTTGTAATAACACCTTAGGTTTGTTTACCTGATATAAAATATAATCTAATAAGTTAGATAGTTTTAAAATCATTTCTGGCGCTTCGTTTTTATGTTGCAAAGCGTATCCATAAATGGTGTTTAGCGAATTAAATAAAAAATGCGGATGAATTTGCATTTTTAAAAAATTTAATTCCTGTTCTTTTAATTGCAGTTGAGTGCTTAAAAATTTTGTTTTTAACTCTTCGTTTTTTGATACAGATTTAAAATTATTGATGATTAATCCAATAGAAATCACAATAAACACCACAAAATAAATGCTTAAATAAATAGAAAGAATTGTTTTTGTTATTGGAGGTGTTGTTTCGTTATGAAAGCCAGATAGTATAAAATAATCATGTAGTATTGATAGAATAATTAAAAAAGAAGAAATAATAAAAGTATAAAAACTATAGAGTATAAATAAACTGCGTTTATTTTTAAGTAAATATTTAGGGATTAAAAGAAAGTAAAAAACATAACTTGTAGCAAGTGTTACCGGCATTAAAAAAGCAGCATATCTATTAATATATAAGGTGTCTGTACTTCCGTAACCAAGGAAATACGTGTAAAAAAAATAGATAATCATCCAAAAACAGAGATGAATTATAATTGTTGCAAAAGCTTTTAAAATAATGTGTGGCTTCATAGTAACGCAATATCTTATTTTTTGTTTACATATATTTAAAATTGCGACAGATTCCAGAATAACCAAGATGTTTAACAAAAAATCATTTTAAAATAAAAAGTTAGTTAAATATCTCTAATAATATGTAGCTTGTCGCTTTTAAAAAAAAACAGCACTATTTGCAGATACTTTTGAAATCAATAATTTTAAAACTTAATAATTATGATTATTCAATTTATGAAACCGTTATTTTTTGGTCAGTTTACAGATAGATTAAATGAAGGAGGTCCTTTTTTTATGTATCCAATGTTGTTAATGTTATTGGCTTGTTTAGGTTTAATAGTTTATGCTTTTTTAAAAGGTGATGAAACTGATAAACTTCAAAAGTTAGTAAGTTCTATAAGTTTATTTGCTTTAGTTTGGGGTTTTTTAGGAAACCTAATTGGTTTGATAGGTGCATTTGATGCAATTTCTATATCAGGTGGTGTTAGTTATGAAGTTTTGGCAGCAGGTTTAAAAGTTGGATTACTTTCTCCTGTTTTTGGTATGGTTGTTTTTCTAATAGCTAGAATAGGGATCATTGCTTTAATTTTTAAGAAGAAATAAATTCACTTAATTACACATAAGTTTTTTATTAATGAAAGAGCGCAGTTGAGAGATTATTAAATACACTTTTCATGAGAAATCCTTCTGCGTTCTTGATTGTTTTAAGTTTCTTCAGTTTTTGATTAACATTTAATCAAATAGTTCTTGTTACTTTTGTGGAGATGAACAATCAAAAAGTTTTTTTATTACTTAATGGAGCTCCGCCAAGTAAATTGCCAAATATGGCTATTTATGATGTTATTTGCGCTACAGATGGAGCGTATGAGTTTTTAAAGAATAATAATATTCAACCAACATTTATAAGTGGCGATTTTGATTCTTTAAAATCATTGCCAAATGATATTAAAGTGATTCATACTCCAGATCAAGATTTTACTGATTTTGATAAAATTCTTCAAATTTTATATGATAAAGAATATAAAAACATTGATGTTTATGGAGCTAGTGGGGAAGAGCAAGATCATTTTTTAGGTAACCTTCATACTACAATTCAATGGAAAGACCGATTGAAATTATGTTTTTTCGATGATTTTGGACGCTATTTTTTAGCAGATCCTAAAGTTGAAATCACAAATTGTAAAAACCATATAGTGTCGCTAATTCCTTTTCCTGTAGTTGAAGGTATTATAACTAAAGGATTACAATATCCGCTGTCAAAAGAAAATTTATCTTTTGGAGAAAGAATTGGTACTAGAAATAAAGCTACTGAAAACGAAATAAAAATTTCTTTTGAGTCTGGAAATTTATTTATTTTTATCAATCATTAAAAACAATCTTTTGAACAGGAAAATAAAATTGATTTGGGATTTTAAAGGTCCAGACGGGTTAGAAACAGCAAAGCACCATTGTGTACATTTAAAAGAGTTTACGCAGATAGAAAATTTATCCTTTTATGAAGTTTCTTATACAGAGTTAAATCCTATGCATAGTATTGCTTTTGTTATTGTTGATGAGGTAGATATGAAGATTTATAGAGATGCCTTAAAGCCTCATAGAGGAGTTTTAGCGGATTAAAATAGGTTACATTTTATTTAAAAAGAAACAAATGTTAAAAAACAAAGTTGTTTTTTTAATAAAAATGGTATCTTTCTTGGAGTAAAAAAACAAATATGTATTTAAGATTTCCCCTCGTTGTTTTTCTATTGTTAAGCTTTGTTGTTGATGCTCAGTATAATTTTTCTTCAAATACGGCTCATCTATCAATTATACAATCAATTCAGGTTAGTAATGATGTAATTAAAGCAAGAACTTTAGAGTTTGAAAAGAAAGCAGAAAACAAGCCGTTAATGTTTTTAGATTTAAAACAAAAAATGAGTGAGTTAAATAGAGTATCTAATAGTGTTAGTGATTATATAGATGCTGTTCAGAAAGAAGTAGAATCTGAACGTGTTTTATATGAGTTAATAGAAGATGACTTTTATGAGAACTTAATGTTTACTGCAGATGGAGCGTTGTCTGATAAAGGTCTAATACTAAAAGTGAAAGTGGATAGTTTGTTTCAGTTAACTAAAGAGATCAACATTCATAACCTTACACATTTAGATGAATTTGCTAATATTCATTTCAATACAAATGAAGAGTACTATGATGCTCAAGAAAATAAAGTAGATTACTTTGAGCATTTATTTTATGATAAAACTAATTATGGTATTATGATGATGATGAATTATTTAATGATGGATGTTAAGACTTTCCAATTGTTGTATTTTGGAACAATAATGAGTTACTAAAATAAATTAAATATGTACTTAATAAATATACAAGCTAAACCAAAGAAAAAAAGCGATTATTACAAGCAATATGCAGGTGCTTTTGTTAGTGTTTATGTTGATTATAAAGATTTAAATGGAGCAATTAACTTGGCTAAATATTATGTAAAAGAAGAAGGTTGGAAGGTTGTTAAGGTTGAAGACGAGTATTTTACATTAGATTCTTTAGAAGACGTAAATAATGATGAAAGTCAAATAGAGTTGTACAATGAAGCATTAGTTTATGGCTATTCTATTATTCTTAATTGTTATGAGGAAGACGAAGAAGAATAAAATTAAATAAATAAAATAAAAAAACCTTTTTGATTAACATCAAGAAGGTTTTTTTTATGCGTTTGTTTGTCAGGTATTTGTGTTTTTTTTAGCTGTTTTTTTCTAAGGGTTTACCCTTAGCTCTTAAGGGTAAACCCTTAGACGAAATTAAGGGTGTTTCTCGTTTGTTTTTTGTTTTCACATAGATTAAGTTTAACGGATTAATAAACCTTATAGTTTAAGCAATAAGAGGCTGAGGCATGACGCTATATTTACACTAGTATTAATTTTAAAACAGTGTAAAAATGAAAAAAGTAGCAACAATTTTAGTGTGTGTGTTTAGTTTAATAGTGTTAACTAATTGTACAGATCAGTCAACAAAACTTGAGGAGAGAATTGAATTTGAACATGAATTACAACTTGTCGACCCAAAAAACGACGGAACAATCGACTCAGAAGACGAAAGAGGTTAAGTTCTTAGGTGTTTTAAAAGGCATAGTAGCTTTTTTAGTTGTTACTATGTCTCTTTTTCATGTCTTTTTTCAAGCGTCTTCAAAAGATTATTTGACACATAAAAAAACTTTTGGAACTATCTTAGACAATAGAGATGATAAAAACATTGAAATAATTAAAGAGCACGTTTTAGATCTAAAAAAAAAATATCCAGAAAATAATACTTTGGTTAGTCTAGGGGAAAAGTTAATATCGGATTATAAATTAAATAATAAAAATTCATCTGAAAAAGTAAAAGAATATAATAATATTAAAAGAAAAATAACTTCAGATTTTTCCTTTCGTGGACGTTCTAGTTTTCATTTTTGGATATTTATTTTTGGTTTGGTTTCTGCTCTATTTTATTTTTCTTGTAAATCCTTGTTTGATGAGGTTTCAAAAGGAAGTACTTTCAGGCATCACTTAGTTTCCCTTTCTGGTATTATTGTAGCCTGCTTTTGGTTAATTCACTTACTTTTTTTTACCCAAAACGATTTTAATAAAAACGTATATTTTTTAACCATCTTAGGTTTGGCTGTTTTGTTTTCGGTCTTTACTTATTTCTTGGTTAAATACTATAGCTATAAAGATCAAATTATATACAATTTATTGGGTTTAGTTGGTCGTATTAAAAACAAACACTACAAAAGAATAGCAACTAAAGCAATGTATTCAGAAAAAAATGAAAGTTCAGTGATTAGTATTGATACAACAAAAGAAAATATAAATGAGTTCGATAAAGATGTTATAGAGACCTTAAAAAAGATGTAAAATGAAAATTTGGATAGAAAGGTTTTTAAAAGTATTTAAAAGAAAAGATTATTTAAGTCAAATGGAATGTAATGATATTGGTTTTAATCAATCATCATTAATTGAGATAGCTAAAAATGTTATAGAAGAAGAGAATAAAACAAAAGAAATTGATTCAAAATTAAAAAGTAAACTAGATAGTCTTGAGGTTAAAGAGTTAATTTAACTTTTTTGATCTCTTTTTTTGTCTAAACGTTTCTCATAGTCAACTAATTTTTCGTACATTTTTTGCATTTCTCTTTGTTGTTCAAAGTTGAAAAATAATGCAGTAACCGCATCAACTTTTGGTTCCTGTCTAAATGACTCTTTATTGTTTATTATGTAGTCTAAAATTGATTCTTTAGAAAGGTTTTCTAAACAGTTTGTGGTGTATTTAAACATATCATCCGATAAACCTAATATATATTCTGCGTTTATGTTGAATTCTGTACATATTTTTTGTAAAACATCAAAATTCGGTTTTGAAATAATTAAATCACCTTTCATATTTCTCCTTCCTTTAATGTATCCATCTATAGTTGTTGAAGAAACGCCTATTTTTTTAGCAAAACTGCTATTATTATAACCTAATTTTTTTATTATTTCTTCTATTCGATTGCTTGTATTCATAAAAAAAACTAAAAAGTTTAAAATTTCTGCAAATATGTTTTTTTATACGGTAGATATGTTTATATTTGAGGTATAGAACAATATGGATTAAAACATATGGTGTTTGTTTAGTGTAAATATACCAGTTATAAAACAATAACAAAGGGTATATGTTATTTTAACGACCAATTATACGTTTTATCTACATTTTAAAAATTCTATAGATTTTATTAAACAGTATTTTTTAGAAGAAATTTGTAAAAGAATTATCTTTTTTTCCAAGAAAAATATTTAAAAATTATATTATTTGAATCTTTAAAAATCGGGGGACTTTTTAATGGATTCAAGAAGGTTTTAAGATGTTTTTCGATATGAAAACAACCCAGAAAAGTTTACTTTTTTGGGTTGTTTTTTATTGTTTTTTTTGAGTAATAGCATTTGAGCAGATGTAGCCACCTGTCCAAGCATTCTGAAAGTTAAACCCACCTGTAACTGCATCAATATTTAAAATTTCACCAACGAAAAATAAGTTTTTATGAAGTTTGCTTTCATATCTTTTAAAGTTTATCTCTTTTAAGTCAATTCCACCAGCAGTAACAAATTCATCTTTAAAAGTTGTTCTTCCGTTAGCATTAAATAAACCGTTTGTTAATTCGTTAGCTAAATTTAATAATTGTTTATTGCTTAAGTCAGCCCAGTTTTGTGTGGGCTTAATTTCAGAAGCACTAATTAAACGTTCCCATAAACGACGAGGAATGTCATTAAATGGAGATTTTAAATTGACTTGTTTTTTGGGTTGTTGTTTTTTTAAATTTTGTAAATCATCTAAAACAGTTTCAGTATCTAATCCTAGCCAATTCACAATAACATTGTATTGATAGTTTTTGTCAGCTAAAATTCTAGCGCCAAAAGCAGAGAGTTTTAATATCGCAGGGCCACTTAGTCCCCAGTGTGTAATAAGTAATGGTCCAGAATTTTCTAAATTAGTTCCTGCTAATTTTACAGAAGCATTAGGAACAGAAAGTCCTAATAAATCAGTTAATCTATTGTCTTTTATATTAAAAGTAAATAAAGAAGGAACAGTGTTTATAATAGTATGACCTAAATCTTTAGCCATTTCCCATATTTTTTTACTGCTTCCAGCGGCAACTACTAAAAAATCAGCTTCAAATTGTTGGGCTTTAGTGTTGATAATCCATTTATTATCCTTTTTACTGATATTGTTTACACCTTGGTTCTTTAAAACTTTAATACCTAAATCAGTTACTGCGTTTTGAAAACAGTCTATAATAGCTTGAGATGTATTTGCTTCTGGAAAAACACGATTGTCGCTTTCTATTTTCAACGGAACACCACGATTTTCAAACCACTCAAAAGTATCACCAGTCATAAATTTATGAAAAGGGCCTAATAATTCTTTTTCACCTCTTGGGTAAAATTTCGTTAATTCCTTCGGGTCAAAACAAGCATGAGTAACATTACAACGCCCTCCACCAGAAATTTTTACTTTTTGTAAAACTTCTTTTCCTTTTTCAAGAATAGTAATGTCTAAATTAGGATTTTGTTCTTTTGCATTAATAGCTGTAAAAAAACCAGCAGCACCACCACCAATAATAATAACTTTTTTCATTATAAAATCATTTTTGAATAAGGTAGTACGGTATTGTACCCTTTGTCTTTAAAATATTGTGGTGTTTTACTATTTCCAGTAACCAAAACAAAATCGCCACCCCAAGCGCCTAAACTTTTAATTTCTCCAAAATAATTTGTGAATAAACGTTGTTTTACAGGAGTAACTTTAATAATTTCACTAATAACTTTTTCGTGTTCAATAATAATAGCGTTCAATTCTTCTGTAGCTTTTGCATTAGCAAAATCATCAGATAATTTAGCTATTTTAAGAATAGCTTTTTCAGCCGATTCGGATCCAGTTTTAATAAATTCTCTATATCTTTTAATTCCTTCTCTACTATTTTGTTTTTGATTTAAATACACAAAGAATAGATCATTTTTAAAGCTAGGGTTAAATTCAATAGTTTGTACAGTTGGTTTTTTATCCATAACACTATAAAAAATAGGAGTATCATTTTGAGCACAAGCGATATCATAACCGCTACCCGAAAAAGCATTCCATAATAATTTAAAAGCATCAACTTTAGCCCAAGAAGCAATATTGTTAATTAAGGTTGATGAGCTTCCAAGACCCCAATTTTGAGGGAAAGTTAAATTTGTTTTTGCTATGTATCCTTGATTATTATTTAAAAACGCTGGATTTAGTTTCCTAGCTTCTAACAACATGTTTTGTAATGTTTCAGCAATCGTATCTGCACCACCATCTTTGTCGGAATTAAAAGTAGCAGAAGTTAAACGCAGTTTCGGTAAATCAAAAGAAGCTTCAAACCAACATTCTCCGGTATTTGTAAAGCTTCCCCAAATAAGTTGCGGTTCGTTGATTTTTGAAACAATTAAGTCTTGTCCGAATTTAGTAGGAACAGCTAAAGATTTTGCGCCATCTAATACGACATATTCGCCTGTTAATAATAGTTTTCCGTTGGAATAAAATTTTGTCATATAGAATTCTGATGTTCAGTAAAAACGTTAAAATTTTTTGAAAAATTAAAATGTAATATAGCTAGACAGTATATGAAAATACTGCTTAATAAATTTATCTTGTTGATTTTAGAAAAATCACTAGATAAAGATAATGTTGTAGCAATCTGTTTCAAAGAAATAAATATATCAAAGATCAGTGTTGCCATTAATGCTTGTTTAGCCCAAATTTTACCTTTGTAGATATACTTTAATAGTATTGAAAAAAGAATCAACTTAATTGTTTCTAATGCCGCATCTACTTTTAGGAATATTAAATCATAGGTTGGTAGGTATTTAATAACATAATAAGAATAAAATCCTATCATATATATTGATAAAATTAGCATACTACATGAAACCCAAAGAGTTCTTTTTTTACCAATACTTATTAAAAATCCATTCATAAACTACAACAAGTCAAACTGTTTAAAATGATGTGTAAAATGTTTTACTTGGAACTTTTTCCAATATTCTCCATTTAATTCACCAAAAAACGGATGTGTAACAGTTCTGTTTTCTTCGTTTTTAAATATTTCTTCAAAAAATTGTACTTGTACAATTAAATCATCAATAGCTTCTTGTATGGAGTTAAACTTTAAAGGAATAGGATCTTCTGATAAAAAAGAGGCTTTAAAACCAATTTGTATTTCATTATCAGTATTTAAAAAAGGTTTTCTTCGTTTCGTTTTTTCATCAGAAACATACACATCAACTTTCCAGTTTCCATTAGCAATTTGAGTTACGTTGCTTAAATGTTCTACCATTTGTTGTCCGTTCATTTTACCAAAAAGAGGTTTCGCATCTTGAGTCAAGTTATTTAAAGATTCGCGAACTTTAGTTTCATCAGAAAAATCCACCCAATTAACAGAAGGTTTACGTAAGCTTTTTAGTTTTTCAACAACTGCGCTATGTGAAACAGTTCTTTTTTCAAAATATTTTGTTACCTCTATTTTTTCTAACGAAGAAGCATTGTGCTGCGTTAAAATATTTTGCAAATGCATTTTCATATGTCCGTGCTGAATACCTTTAGTAGTTAAAGCGCGTAAAGCAGCAAAGTTTTGAGCTAAACCAGCAGAAGCAATAATTTGCATTAAAGTTCTTGCAGTAGGTTTTTGCATCATGTCTAAAGATAGTTTTGCCATTGGATGAATTGCGGTTAAACCACCAACAGTTCCAAGTGCTAAAGGAACTTCAATCCAAAATCTAAAAATTCCATCTGTTATTTCACAATGTGTTAAACTTGTATATTTTCCATTTCTTGCAGCATAAGCATGCGCTCCAGATTCAATGGCTCTAAAATCATTTCCTGTTGCTAAAACAACAGAATCTATTCCGTTTAAGATTCCTTTGTTATGTGTAACTGCTCGGTAAGGCTCAATTTCTGCAATTTTAACAGCTTGCTGGAATTTCTCTGCAAACTTTGCAGGGTTTTCTCCACCTAATTCTTCTACCTTACAACTCACTTCTGCTCTAACCAAACATTCTGGTACGTAATTAGAAAGAATACTCATAACAATTTCTATATCATCACGTTTAAATTTCTGAGCAATTGCCTCTAAGCAAGAGTTGATGAAGTTTGCACCCATGCTATCTTTCGTTTCAAAAGTAACATGTAATTGATAATAGTTTTCTAAATCAGCAGTCTTATCAATTAATTCAATATCTAAAATACCACCACCACGTTTTTCCATGTTTTTAGTTATGGATGCTGTAGCAGCTCTTAATTCTATTTTATTTGAATTAAAATAATCTTCTAATTGTTTTTTATCACCAGCGTACATAAAATGTACTTGTCCTATTTTAGTAGTAGAAATTACTTTGGTTTTAAATCCACCACGCGTACTCCAGAATTTTGCTACTAAAGAAGCAGCAGCAACTACAGAGCTTTCTTCTACAACCATTGGTATTACATATTCGCGTCCGTTTATAACAAAGTTAGGCGCAATACCATAAGGCATATAAAAGTTAGAAATGGTGTTTTCAATAAAATCGTCGTGGAGTTGTTGTAGTTTTTCATCTACATTCCAATACTGTTTTATAGTTTTTATTATTTCTGGTTGATTTTCAAAATAATTGGCAGTAAGCCATTCAATTTTCTCCTCTTTGGTAAGTTTTGAAAACCCAGATATGATTTTAGACATCTAATTCCTGATTTTATTGGCAGACAAATATAGTGGATTCCCTTAAAAATTATATTAATAACACATATTTATGGTGATTTTAGTTTCAATTTGTTGAATTTTCCGTAAACTTGGAAGTTATTTATAATAAATGTAAAGTATAATGAAGAAAATAGGCTTTTTAGTAATTTGTGTTTTAATATCGTTTTCGTTTCAAAGCAGTATAAAACAAGCAAAAGATATAGAGTTAGGGGATAAAGAAATTACACTTGAAGAAATATGGAATGGTACATTTAGGGCAAAAAGAATGAATGCCTTAAATTCAATGAAAGGAGATTTTTATTCTTTATTAAATTTTGATAGAGCCACAAGAGCAACTACAGTAGATAAGTATAGTTATAAAACTTTAGAAAAGGTAGCAACTATAGTTAGTAGTTCAGAAATTGAAGGATTACAAGGGTTTTCATCATATGCATTTAATGCTAATGAAACCAAACTTATTTTAGGAGCTGATTTTAAACAAGTATATCGTCATTCTTTTAAAGGAACTTATTATACTTATGATATTGCATCTAAAAAAGTAACTCTAATAGGCGAAGGTATACAAGAACCAACATTTTCACCAGATAGTAAAAAAGTTGCCTTTGCTAAAGAAAATAATTTATTTGTTAAAAATTTAAAGACAAATGTTGTTACTCAAATAACAAATGACGGAAAGTTTAATTCCATAATAAATGGAACAACAGATTGGGTGTATGAAGAAGAATTTGCCTTTGTAAAAGCCTTTGAATGGAATAAGAGTGGTAATTATATTGCTTTTTTACGTTTTGATGAAACTGAAGTTCCTCAATTTTCTATGGATGTAACAGGAGCTAATTTATATCCAAATCAACAAACGTTTAAATATCCAAAAGCAGGAGAAAAAAATGCAAAAGTAACTTTACAAATGTATAATGTTACTACAAAAACAACCAAAGAGGTTGCATTAGGAAATTACGAATATATATCAAGGTTAAATTGGTCTAATAACGCAAATGAATTAATAGCAACAACATTTAATCGTCATCAAAATAATTTAAAGTTGCATAAGATTGATGCTGAAAAAAACACGGCAACACTTTTATTAAATGAAACTGATGATGCATATGTAGATACAAATGATTATTTAACTTTTTTAGATGATAATAGTTTTATTTGGACAAGCGAAAAGGATGGCTACAATCATATTTATCATTATAGCGCTTCAGGAAAATTGATTAATCAAATAACAAAAGGAAATTGGGAGGTAACTGATTATTATGGTTTCAATAAAGAAAAGAATACTATTTATTATCAATCTGTAGAAAATGGATCAATTAATAGAGGGATATATTCAATTACTTTAGATGGAAAGAACAAGAAATTATTGAGTGAAAAAAAGGGTAGAAATACAGCTTCTTTCAGCAAGAATTTAAATTATTTTATAAATACACATAGTACAGCAGAAACACCTCCAGTGTATTCATTATATAATAGCAAAGGAAAAAAAATAAAGGTAATTATAGATAATGCTGACTTAAAAAAAGAGATAGTTACTTATAAAATGAGTCCCAAAGAATTTTCTACCATTAATATTAATGGAAATGATTTAAATATGTGGATGATAAAACCTGCTAATTTTGATGCAAATAAAAAATATCCATTATTAATGTTTCAATATTCAGGGCCAGGATCACAACAAGTGATGAATAAATGGAATACAAGCAACGATTATTGGCACAATATGTTAGCACAAAAAGGAATGATTGTCGTTTGTATTGATGGAAGAGGAACTGGATTTAAAGGAAGAGACTTTAAAAAGGTTACACAAAAAGAATTAGGGAAATATGAAGTTGAAGATCAAATTTCCGCGGCAAAAAAGTTAGCAGAAAGAAAGTATATAGATGAAAAAAATATTGGTATTTGGGGTTGGTCTTATGGCGGATTTATGAGTACCAATTGTATTTTAAAAGGAAATGATATTTTTACAACTGCAATTGCAGTAGCTCCAGTTACATCTTGGCGTTTTTATGATTCTGTATATACAGAACGTTTTATGACAACTCCAGAAGAAAATGCTTCTGGTTACGATGATAATTCACCTATAAATTATGCAGATAAATTAAAAGGAAATTATTTATTAGTCCATGGAACAGGAGATGATAATGTTCATGTACAAAATACCTACAGAATGGTAAATGCTTTAGTGGAAGCAAATAAACAGTTTGACTTATTTGTTTATCCAGATAGAGCACACGGAATTTATAAAGGAAAGAATACAAGATTAAATTTGTTTACAAAAATGACTAGTTTTCTTGAAAGAACTTTAAATATTACTAAAACAAACTAAACAACATATTTATGTCAGATTCAATTACTATTAAAGAAGAACCACAAATGTTTGGACATCCAAAAGGATTGTTTTATTTGTTTTTTGCAGAATTATGGGAGCGATTTAGTTTCTACGGAATGCGAGCGTTGTTGACGCTTTATATGGTAGAGAAAATCTTTAATGCTATTGCAGAGCGTGATGCAGCAACTGCTGTAGTTTATGCATCTTATGGTTCTTTGGTATATGCATCAACAGTAATAGGTGGTCAAATTTCTGATAAAATCTTAGGAATGCGTAGTTCTATTTTTTTAGGTGGAATTTTAATGGCTTTAGGTCATTTTGTTTTGGCTATAGAAAACGATATGGCTTTCTTTTTAGCCCTTGCGTTAATTGTTGTTGGGAATGGCTTTTTTAAACCTAATATATCAACATTTGTAGGAGCTTTGTATAAAGATGGGGATGTTAGAAAAGATTCAGGGTTTACTATTTTTTACATGGGAATTAATATTGGTGGTATGGTTGCACCTTTCTTGTGTGGACTTTTAGCTGTTAAATATGGCTATCATTATGGTTTTGGCTTAGCAGGAATTGGAATGCTAGCTGGGTTGATTGTTTTTTGGAGAGGAATAACAAGTAATGTTTTTGGTGATAAAGGAATGCCACCAAGTAATGAAGCTTATGAGAAAAAAGTAATTGGTGTTCCTCAGAAGACATTAATTCCAATTATAGCTTTTTTAACAGCTCCAGGTATAGCATGGTTATTGTCGTCATGGAAATCTAATTACGTTAGTGGAATTTTTAAATTTATAGGCGTAGCTGTTTTGGTATATCTTGGTTATATTATTTATAATTTAAAAACAAACGAAGCTCGTAAAAAGCTAATAATGGCGGTTTTAATTACTTTTTTTATGACACTATTTTGGGGGTTTCATGAATTGTCAGGAAGTGTAATTACTTTGTTTGCGTCAAGAAATGTTGATTTAGATGGAATTATGACAGCAGCTCAAACAAATGGTTTAAATTCAATGTTTATTATCATTTTAGCAATTCCTATTTCATTATTATGGGGGTATTTATCAAAGAAAAAATTAAATCCAAGAACACCTTATAAGTTTGGATTGGGATTATTGTTTGCGGGTTTAAGTTTTTATATTTTATCTGTAAGTGGTGTAAGTGCTGATGAAAATGGGATGGTTCCTTTTTATTATTTATTTGCTATGTATTTTATTATTTCTATAGGAGAGTTGTTTATGTCTCCAGTAGGATTGTCAAAAATAACAGATTTATCACCAAAAAATATTGTAGCCTTTATGATGGGGGTTTGGTTTTTATCGTCAGCTTTTGCTTTTCAAATTGTAGGTTTTATATCAAAACAATTAGCAGTAGAAAGTACTGATACAAATGTAGGAGGATTACAAACATTAGCAATTTACACAAATGGTTTTGATTTAATAGCGAAATATGCTTTAGGAGCAGGGGTTTTAGTTTTATTATTTTCGCCATTGATGAAGAAATTAATGGGTAACGTACACTAAAAAGAAATTAATTTAAATATATATAATGAGTACAATCAGATTTGAAGGTTCGGAAATGAATCGAAAGCTTTTAATGGGACATCCATCAGGTTTATTTGTGTTGTTTTTTACAGAAATGTGGGAACGATTTTCGTATTACGGAATGAGAGCAATTCTAGTTTTATTTTTAACAACAGCTATAACAGGGGATAATCCAGGTTGGGGATGGTCAAGAGAAGAAGCTTTAAGTTTATATGGGACTTATACAATGTTAGTTTATTTTTCTCCAATTATAGGAGGTTATTTAGCAGATAAAATGTTGGGTTATAGAAATGCTGTTGCAATAGGGGCGTTGATAATGGCTTTAGGTCATGCTGCTATGGCTTTTGATACACCTTGGGGTTTGTATATGGGAATAGCTTTGTTAGTTGCTGGTAATGGTTTGTTTAAGCCAAATATGACTTCTATAATCAATGGAATGTATGTTAATGCTCAAGAAAAGAAAGATGGAGCTTTTACAATTTATTATATGGGAGTAAATGCTGGAGCTTTTTTGGGTATTTTACTTTGTGGTTATTTAGGTGAAGGATATGGTTGGCATTATGGTTTTGGTCTTGCTGGGATTTTTATGTTTTTAGGAATGTTACAGTTTTGGTTAGCTCAAGGTATTTATGGTAAAGTTGGATTATCACCTTCTAAGACTATAGAATATGAAGATGCAATAGTTAATATAGGAGAAGAAAAGGAAACGGTTAAAAAAGAAGTTTCGGAGGATGTTCAAAGAGATAGGTATATAGTTGTTGGTATATTAGCTTTTTTTACCATATTTTTCTGGGCAGCATTTGAACAGGCAGGAGGGTCTATGACTATTTTTGCAGGTGATTATACAAATAGATTATTAGAAGGGAGCTCTGCAAATATTTTCAGAATAGCAAATACATTACTAACTATTGTCCCTTTAGTTATTATAACTTATGTATTGTTTAAGTTGTTTCAGATTACATTTAAAAAATATCCTTTATCAAATGTGTTTTTAGCAATAAGTTTTGTTATTATTTGGGCAGTTGTTATCTGGATGCTTAAAAATCAATTTAGTGAAGTTAAAACAGAAGTTCCAGCATCTTGGTTTTCAATTTTAAATTCATTTTATATTATCACTTTCGCTCCTTTGTTTTCTAAATTATGGGAAAGTAAATACAATCCGTCAGCAACTGTTAAGTTTGGATTAGGGTTAATTTTATTAGGCTTAGGTTTTGGTATTTTAGCTTATGGTTCAATGGGGATCCCTCAAGGAGCCAAAACAGCTTCAGTGAGTATGCTTTGGCTTATTTTAGCTTATTTACTTCATACTTTAGGTGAATTAGCGTTGTCACCTGTTGGATTGTCTTATGTAAGTAAATTAGTTCCGGCGACTAAAATAGGATTAATGTTTGGACTTTGGTATATAGCAATTGGAATGGGTAATAAAGCTGCCGGTTCAATGGGAGGTATGATTGATAAAATAACAGCACAATATGATATGACTACTTTCTTTCTTATATTCACAGTAGTGCCAGTAGTGGCAGGTCTTATTTTAATGGCTTTAACACCAATAACAAAGAAACTAATGCACGGAGTAAAATAATAAATACATTATAAAATAGATTAAAGCTACTAGTTTGATAAGAATTAGTAGCTTTTTTTGTAAATTTGGAATACTTATTGAGACAAAGACAGTATGAGAAAAATAATATTAACGGCATTTTTTGTAATAAGTGCTATTGCAGTTCAGGCCCAGGAAGAAGTAAATTGGATTAGTTTTGAAAAAGCTTTAGAGTTAAATAAGGCAACACCTAAACCTATTTTGGTTGATTTATATACAGATTGGTGTGGTTGGTGTAAAGTAATGGATACTACTACTTATAAGAATAAAACGATAGTAAAGTTTATTAATAAGAATTATTACGCCGTTAAAATGGACGGAGAAGGAAAAAAAGATATTACGTTTAAAGGTAAAACTTTTAAGTTTGTAAAGCAAGGTAGAAGTAAATATCATGAATTAGCAGCTGCTATTTTAAAAGGTAAAATGAGTTATCCTTCAACAGCTTTTTTTAATACTAATGAAGATTTAATTCAAGCTGTTCCAGGTTATATAAAAGAAAAGAAATTTGAGAAAATTTTAGCTTATTTTAAAGATGATGGATACAAAAATACACCTTGGCCAGATTTTGAAAAAAACTTTCAAAGTAAATTAGAGTAAGTACTCTTTTATTTAAAAATATAAGCACCATTTTTACCGGTATAGTAAAATGGTGTTTTTTGTTTTTTACAAGTTTCCCTCCATGTATTTATATAGCTTTTGTAGTTACTTCCGTCTGCAATTATTTCTTTAGGTTCAAGTAGTGTTATTACTCTGTTTAAATTAACTTTTGGCGAAGATTGTAGTATAATTATAGGGTTTTTTACCCCCTTTAATTTATAAACACCTAAACTATCAATAATTAAAATGTTTTCTTTATTGAATTGCTGTATTAACGAATTTTGATTTTTAATGATTGCTGAAATATTTTCTCCAATTTCATAACTGGTAATCAACTTTTCATTAATTGATAGTGTGTCTAAATTATGTTCTATTAAAAACTGATCACCCGATCTTTTTCCTATTATTGAAGCCTTGTTTTTATGAAAAACAATAAACTCCTTTTTATTATTTGTGTTATCACTTTCATATATAAGAACTAATTGTATCAGAACAATTGAGATTAACAGATGAATTAATTGTTTTGCTTTTCTATTAATCACAAATTTAAAGGCTGTAATAAAAAACACATACAAAGCAACCATCATAAAAATTGATAATGAAATTTTTGTAAATAAAAATGCTTCTTGTTCAGAAATCCATATTACAATAGTATTCATCCATTTAATAATTTGGTTATAAACGATAACTACTGTTTTGGGTAAATAGTTAAACAGTGCTAAGAGTATTACTATAATTCCACAAAATAGAATAACACCTAAAAATGGAATAATGATTATATTTGAAAGTAAAAACAAACCAGGGAATTGATGAAAGTAAAACAAACTAAGTGGTAGGATGCCAATTTGAGCAGCAATAGAAACTGTAAATAACTTCCATATTTTATTCAGAATTATGTATTTAGGTCTCCAAATAGAACTAATGATCGGTTCTGTGTAAACAATACTAAAAACGGCTAAATAGCTTAATTGAAAGCCAACATCAAACAAAAACATAGGATTTATTAAAAGTAAAATAAAAGCAGAAGTAATTAATGAATGCTTGGTGTTTTTACCTCTTTTTAGAGAATTTCCAATAGCAATGAAAGTAAACATGGTTACCGCTCTTACAACAGATGCGGATAAACCTGTAATAAATGCAAATACCCAAAGAATACAAATAATTAAGATTGTTTTAAGTGCTGTTCCGTGTTTTAATTTTGTTATGGGATAGAATAACCATGATAAAAATAAAAGGACAATACCGATGTGTAAACCAGATATAGCAAGTATGTGTATTGCACCAGCTTTTACGTAGTTGTTTAATAAGTTCTTAGAGATTTCCTGTCTTTGACCAAGAAGTAAAGCGTTAATTACAGAAAATTCATCTTTTGTAAAATTGTGTTTTTTTAAAGAGTCTTGAATTTTGTTTCTATAACGAGCTAATACACCAAATAAAGATGTGTTATTTTCTTTTAAGATTACATAATTTTTGGTTTCAGTAAAGATTTGTTGGTAAATATGCTGTTTAGCTAAATGATTTTTATAACTAAATTGATGTGGGTTTAAAGCAGGTGTAATCTCTTTTAAAATAGGTTTTAAAAACAGCTGTTGGTCGATGTTTAATTTTTTACGAGTACTGTCTTTTTTTATATTTAGTAATAATTTTCCTTGGGTTTTTATAAGGTCAGTTTGTGTTACGTTTACAATATATTTGTCATAATAAACATTTGTTTTTAAAACATCTGTAACAGAAACTATAAGTGTTGAATTGTTCTTTTTGTTTTTTAAAAAATAATTTTTGTGGTTTTTTGGATTTTGTATGTAGATACTAGAAATACCCCAAAAAATAAAAATTAAAAAGGATGTACTTGTAAAAAGTATTTTGCGTTTCCTCTGTTTTAATACAAAAAGAAGAATTATAAGACAACATAAAACAGAAACTAAATACCAAAAATTATAACTCCATATTTTATAATAAAACTGAAGTAAAATACCAATAAGTAAACACCCTAGGAACCCCGTAGGTTTATAGTTAATTATCTTTTTCATAGCGTTTTAAAGTTATGAAAAATATTTTACTAGAGCGTGATAAAAATATGTTTTATAAAAAAAACAAGTTACAGTGATTTGTAACTTGTTTGATTTTATATTTAATAGAATATTTTAAATCCCGAAAATTAATCTTGTAGAGAAAATTCAATAGGGAATTCATATCTTGTACTAACAGCAACTCCACCTTTAATTGCTGGTTTAAAAACAGGTAATTTTTGAACTAATCTCTTAGCGGCTTGCTCTAAAATCCCTGCATTATTTTCTCCGTTAGCGCTGATATTAGTAACTCTTCCTTCTGAATTAATCACAAATTTAACAAGTACTACACCTTGAATATCATTGTCTATTGCAACTACTGGATACGCAAAGTTATTGGTAACATGTTCTTGTAGTTCGTTTATAAAACAATTTGTTGGAGAGTTTGTTTGATCTGAACAGTTTTCAAATTCTGGAATTTTTTCCAATTGATAAAAATCATAGATCTTTTCGTTAACAGGATTTTTCTTTCTGATGTTTGTTTTCTTAACACCAGGTATATCAAAAACAACTCTTAAACTATATTGTACGTTTACTTCTCTATTTCCTTGTTTCCCAGGTATAAATGGAGGAAGCTTTTCTATAATTCGTTTGGCTTCTTCTCTTAATTCTTCTCCTTTATATGGGAAAAGAGTATTTGTAATGTTTACTTTTCCATCTTTGTCAATAACAAAGTTCGCTAAAACTCTACCTTGTATTCCACTTTTGTATGATTTTTCAGGGTATTTAAGGTTCAGTTTAACATGACGGTTAATTTGTTTTTTAAAGCATTTTTGTTGTTCGTAAATAGAAACCTTTTTACATGCTTTAAACAAAGGAATTTCATCTACTTTATAAAAAGAAATTACACCAGATGCATCTACTTCTTTCAACGAAAGATTATTTACAATGTTAGTTGTGTTTTTAATATCTGCAACTTGATGAGAGTAACCTCCGCTACCAATACTTTGTGCTGTGTTTCTTTTTCGTTTTAACCTACGTCTTGAAGTTACTTGAAAAGAGACTTTTTTGTTCTTGTTTTCACCTTCTGCATCTTTTATAGTACATTTTGTGATGCTATTTAAATCTAAAGCAACATCGTCTGCGTCGCCTTCACAAGTTTCACTACCTTCTTGAGAGTAGCTTTTAGGGATTATAAGTATTAAAAATAATACCCAAAGAGTAATTTTTCTAATCATAGTTAGGGGTTTATGGGAAAAAATGGGAATCAAATATATGTCTTTTTATTTAAAATTGAATTAACAAATGTTAAATAAATTACATAAAAATTACTTTTTTTGTGTTTTTGTTATCAATAATATAACATTAGAAAGGGGAATAGGTGTTTTTTTTGTCTTACATATAATTAATAAATTGTTACTTTTTTTTGGAATTATGTCTGTTTTTCTATTAAAAATGAATTTTTAATCTGTTTTTTGTGTTGATTTCATAGTATTTTGTGTTTAATTGACTGTAAATAAGTCTATTGGTTTTGTTTCATTAAAATCTTAACGTGTAATCATAAAAAAAAGCAACCTAAATATTTAAGTTGCTTTTGAATTCTGATATTTTTGAATGAATTTTAGATAATTTCTACAAATAAACCTTCGTCAGTTTTTTCAACTTTAGCTAATTTGGTTCTTGTTAATCCTTTAATTGTTTTGTCCCATTTTTTATTACTTAAGCCAGATTGAGTTTTTAACTCACCTAAATCTATCTTTTCAGCTTTTTCAATAATTGCTAAAACAGCTTTTTCATCGTCATTTAATTCCACAGAAGGTGCTTTTTTCTCAGGACGCATTTGTGGGAAGAATAAAACTTCTTGTATAGATTGATTATTGGTTAAGTACATAATTAAACGATCCATACCAATTCCTAAACCAGAAGTTGGAGGCATTCCATATTCCAAAGCACGTAAAAAATCTTGATCTATAAACTCACTAGCTTCATCGTCACCACGAGCTGCTAATTTTAATTGTGCTTCAAAACGTTCTCTTTGGTCAATAGGGTCATTTAATTCAGAATATGCATTTGCAACTTCTTTACCACAAACCATTAATTCAAAACGTTCTGTTAATTCAGGATTGTCTCTGTGTTCTTTACATAAAGGAGACATTTCTTTAGGATAATCTGTAATGAAAGTTGGTTGTATGTAGTTTCCTTCACACTTTTCACCAAACATTTCATCAATTAACTTTCCTTTACCCATTGTATCGTCAACTTCTATTCCCATTTCTCTGGCAGCATCAAAAAGCTCTTTTTCCGATTTTCCAGTAATATCAAAACCTGTAAAGTGTTTTATAGAGTCGGCCATAGTAACTCTAGCATAAGGAGCTTTAAAGTTTATTTTGTGTTCACCAAAAGTTACATCTGAAGTTCCGTTAACTGCAATTGCACAATGTTCTAATAAGTTTTCTGTGAACTCCATCATCCAATTATAATCTTTGTAGGCTACGTAAATTTCCATGGCTGTAAATTCAGGATTGTGAGTTCTATCCATTCCTTCGTTACGGAAGTTTTTAGAAAATTCATAAACACCATCAAAACCACCAACAATTAAACGTTTTAAATATAATTCGTTAGCAATTCTCATATATAATGGAATGTCTAAAGAATTATGATGCGTCATAAATGGTCTTGCAGATGCACCACCAGCAATTGGTTGTAAAATTGGAGTTTCAACTTCAAAATAACCAGCATCGTTAAAAAACTGACGCATAGCATTAAAAAGTTTCGTTCTTTTTACAAAAACTTCTTTTACATGCGGATTAACAACTAAATCAGCATAACGTTGCCTATATCTTAATTCAGGATCTGTAAAGGCATCGTAAGTGTTACCTTCTTTATCTGTTTTTGGTAATGGTAAAGGTTTTAAAGCTTTGCTTAATAATTTAAAATTTTTTACTAAAACTGTTTTTTCTCCAACTTGAGTAGTAAATAATTCACCTTCAAGACCTATAAAGTCACCAAGATCAAGTAATTTTTTAAAAACATCATTATACAATGTTTTGTCTTCACCTGTACAAATCTCATCTCTATTAAAGTAAATTTGTATTCTACCCTTACTGTCTTGCAATTCACCAAAAGAAGCTTTTCCTTGTATCTTCTTAGACATTAATCTACCAGCAATAATCACCTTTTTACCTTCTTCAAATTTCTCTTTAATTTCTTTAGAGTTTGAATCTAAAGGGAATAAATCTGCTGGATAAGGGTTAATACCTAGTGCACGTAGTTTATCTAATTTTTCTCTACGTACAACTTCTTGTTCTGATAATTGCATTGTATGTTTTTTAATGATTGTTTTTAAAGAAGCAAAGATACGATCAATTAAACAATGTTACCCTATGACGAGTTTGTTATAAAAAAAAACAAAAATATTTTGATATGTTTAAAATTGTTGTATATTTGCAGGCTGTCTTTTTTTAAGGATAGCGTTAGTTGTGTTGTTAAGCACTTAATAGTGCTAGGTTTTGTTAACCGATGGAAAGCTTCCCTTAAATGGGTTGCTTTTTTTTTGTTTTTTATTTAAAAGAAGGCGCTCTTGTATTGCCAAAAAGAATTGAAAAATAAAACAAAATAGGTAAGTGATATTGAAAATTTAATAAACATAGAGGTGATAAACCCAAGAAGAGCACCAAAAGAAGCCTTTAATGCTCTGTTTGTATCGTTAATGTCATGTATTAATTCTCCAATGAAAGCACCCAAAAACGCACCGATTAAAATACCAAAAGGAATAGGGGAGAATAGTCCAACGATTAAACCTATTGTAGTGCCGTAGATTCCGTTTTTTGTACCTCCAAAATGTTTTGTGCCAATAGCAGGTATAAAGTAATCAAGAAAGAAAATAATAACAGCGATTATAAGTGTAACTGATAAGAAAGTCCAGTTTAAAGGTACTACATCAGTGAATTGTAATAGTAATAAGCCAATCCAGCTTGTTATAGGTCCAGGAAGTATTGGTAAAAAGGAACCTATAATACCCAGAGAAATAAATAAAAACCCTATTAATAGTAAAAAAATATCCATAAATTTTAAGCCTTATAAATATAAGACGATAGGATTTTACTATTGTTACAATATGAAAGGCTTAACCTTTATTCTACAATTATTTTCTGTGTAGTATAAATAATACCATTTGTTATTTTTAATAAATATACTCCCGATTGAAGATAATTAAGAGGGAGGCTTTTGGTAAAAAACTCATTATTATCTTGATATGTTTCTGACTTTATTAATTTTCCTGTAAAATCAAAAAGGCTAATATTTACATTTTCTTTAGTATAAGGAACGTCAAAAAGTATATTTAAACTATCTTCTACAGGATTTGGAAACATTGAAAAATTATCAAAGGCATTGCCGGTATTTGTTGGTTGACTGTCTGTAATGTTAACAGAATAATCTTCTGTTTCTCCATATTCCCAATTATGATCAGAATTACAAGGGCCAGAACCGTATGTAAGTGTAGTATCATAATACTCAATAATTACTCTCATTCTTGTTTCTCCTAAAGTCGCATCTTCAGGAATTGTTATGTCTAAAGTACCTGTAGAGTCATTTGTTTGTTCATGTGTACCTAAATCATAACGTTCATTATCTGTGTTAAAAATTGAGTCGTTATTCCAGTCAATAAAAACATAACAATGATCTTGGTATCCAACAGGGTTTAGGCTAACACTTAATGTATAAGTTACTCCAATTATTAAATTTGTACTAATACTTGTGAAATTTTGATATCCAGCAGAACCATTTGCTTCGTCTTCGTTAGCATCTCCAGAATTATTGTTTATAGACCCAAAGGTAACATTGGTTATGTATTCATCAATATTGTCAAAGTTAGATGAGCAGTAACCTTCTTCTGTTGTTGTAAAAGTAAAAGTAGATGAGAAATCTCCTTCTCCACAACTATTCTTTGGCTTAACTCTCCAGAAGTAAGTTGTATTCCAGTTTAAGAATTCAGTTAAAGTAAATCCATTATTTGATATATTCTCTTCAGATATAACAATTGTAGTAAAATTAACATCGGTTGCTATTTGTAAGTCAAATAAACTAGAGTTACTATCTGTGTTGTCCCAGGTTAAATCTAGTTCCTGTATGTTAATATTTGTTTGGTTGTTTAAGGGAGAAGATAGGTTAACTGCTGTAAAAGTGTTAACATTAACTTTAAGGGGTGGTAATTCTAGAAAACTATTTAAAGAAGATGATTCTCCATTTAATTTTATGGTATAATCCCCAGCAGTTACATTTTCAAAATTAGTTAAAGTAAGTGTAATTAAACTATCATCAGTGATAGATGTGTTTGAAAGTGTAGCAGTTGTTCCTGTTGGAATATTCTCTAAAGTAAGATTTACAGTTTCAGAAAAACTATTTATGAAATCAATATTGATCTCATATGAAACAGAAGAAGATACATCATTACAAGTTTCTTGTGCTAAAGAGGCATTGGATAAAACAAATGTAGGTCCTGTAGATGCTATCGTAAAGTTTGTAGCGTTTACATTATAAAAAATATTATCAATACCTGCAATCATAATTCGTGCAGATGTAGTTAATTGGTTTGGAACAATAAAGTTATGAATCCCATCATTTGGAGTGCTTTCAGCTAAAGTTATAGGAAATGTTTCTCCTCCGTCAGTAGAGAGCATTATTTTTACATTTTGACAGTTTATAGGAGCTAAATCAGTTGTGGATTTATCCCACGTGATTGTTTCTGTAGCGCCTACATTCCATGTGATATTGGTGTTTGGAGTTGTAACTGTAAAAGGATCTGTGTCAATAACACTAATTTTTATATCATCTCTTTCACTTGCACCTCCATTTTGATTATTGTCTCTAACTAATAATGAAAAATTCATATCTCTAGCTGTAGATGGTATTACTTCCCATTCGGTTGAAGTATTACCAGAAATAACAGTATTAAGAGTAGGTAAGTATCTATCTGGATCACTACTTGGAGGTAAAGATCTAAATAAAGGTCCAGCTTCGTTTGTAGCTAAAGGAGGCATAGTTGCTATTTCTGTATCAATTTGTTCCCAGCAATAAGTTAGGCTATTACTATCAGAATCTGTAGCTTCTCCTTTTAGCAATAATGGAGTAGATTTAGGAACAGAAACATCATTACCAGCATTAACAATTGGTGCTGTATTATTTGTGTTTGTTTCTGTGGCACAAGATGTGTTCTCTATAACTGTCCACATTTCATTAATACTTACTGCATGAAAATAATCATCACTATTAGATTGTATATCTGGAGGACAAATACCAGCATATCCCATAATTGTTGTACCGCTTCCAGGTTCCACTGCAGTTTGTGTCCATCTATTACTACTACAAGAGTTATTAAATGTATGGTTTGCCCCAAATTGATGTCCGATTTCGTGTGCAACAAAATCAATATCATAAGTGTCTCCAATAGGAGATTGATTACCTGTAACACCTTTTGCTTTGTTACCATTAGAGCATAATACTCCCAAAGCAGCCAAGCCATCACCACCAGGGTTAGAACTTATACTAAAAACATGTCCTATGTCGTAGTTATTTGTTCCTATAATATTATCGCAAAGTTCTTGGTTTTCTTCAAGTAAAGTAAAAGCCTCCCCATTAGACAAACTATCTGTTTCACTGTCTAAAAAAACAAGTTCATTTTCACCATTAGAATTTAAAACAATAGACATGTTAACAGCTAAATCTCTTTCAAAAACACCATTTATACGAGTCACTGTTGTATTCATAGCTGATAAGATAGCAGCTTTTTTTACAGCATCTGTTGCGGTATTTGAAATACCTTGGTTTTGTATATGAAACTGTGCGTATTCGCCTGTACAAGTTAATGCAAGTCTATAGGTTCTTAAGATGCCGTCGTTTGCATTTTTATGTTGAAGTTTAGAACTTATTTTTTCTTTAGTATGATTTTCGTCTACTAAGCATTGAAAATGATTGTCTCTATGGTCTAATTGATCTTTTTTATATGCTATATAAGTGCTTTTATCTTTTGTATATGGGTTAATATAAATAGTGGAATGTTTACCTGAAAAAATAATAATATGAACTCCGTCTATACCAATACTAATTTTTCCAGTAGCAGTTTTATCATGAATTCCTTTTAATGAAAATGATTTAATATAACCATATTTTAAAGCCAAGGGTTTTGAGAAAGTAGATGATTCTTTTATAGAAAAACTTGCTAAGCTTCCATTTACAGGAATGTTAATTATGTTTAAAGAGGATATGTCTTTTTTAAAAGACTCTGTGTTTAAAGAATATAAATCAAAGGTTTTTGGGTGTGTTTTACTGAACTGTAATTCAACTTTTGACTTGTAGTTTTCTGAATCAATTTTTTCCCATGGACTTTGAGCATATAAAAAGTTTACACTCAAGATAAGAAGAAGTATAATTTTATTCATGGTATATAATTTTGAGATAAAGTTTAATCTCTTTTATTATTAAGTATCTAATGCTAAAGTATGAATAAAAAATAGAAGAGCCGATGAATGAAGATTACAAACTAAGTCAATTAAATCATGTATTTTAAAAGTAAAAAATAAAGAGCTTAACTATGTTTAGATAGTTAAGCTCTTTGTTTGTGAGTTTTTATAAGTATTTTAATACTTTTTAATATTTAAGTTTACTTAAATATAAGTTTCTTAAAAGTTTGTTTATCTCCGTTTTTAACTTTCAACATATAAATTCCAGAATTTAAACCTTTAAAATCTATTTCTTGATTAAAAACATCTGAGTTATTCTCTAGTGTTAAAGACTTAACCGTTTTTCCAGTTATATCAAACAAATCAATATTAATTGGTTCTTTTGAATTTGGAGTATTGAAAATTAAATGTAAAGAATCTTCTACTGGATTTGGGAAAAAAGAAAAATTTTCAAATACAGTATCGGTAGTACTCAATGAATTAGAAATTATGGAAAAGTTGGTTGAGTTAACATTATAAAATATGTTGTCAATAGCTAAAATCATTATTCTTGCAGAATCAGTTGTTTCCAAGGCGTCAGAAACAACAAAGTCAAAACTTCCATCATTAGGAGTACTTTCGGTTAATACAGTCGTGAATGTTGCTCCTCCATCAATTGAAAGCATTATTTTTACGTTTTGGCAGTTTATTGGGGCTTGGTCAGTAGTTGATTTATCCCAAGTAATGGTTTCTGTTGTATTTAGATTCCATGTTACTGCCGTATTTTGTGAGGTAACTAAAAAAGCACTAGCACTAGTAAAACTTACTGTCATGTCATCTCTTCCTGTTGCGCCTCCATTAGTATTGTTATCTCTAACTAAAAATGAGAAATCTAGTGTTCTACGCGTTGAAGGAATTACTTCCCATTCATTTTCAGTGCTGCCAGAGATTACAGTTGACAATGCAGGTAAATATCTATAGCTAAATTCTGAAGGAGGAAGGGATCTAAAAGACGGTCCTGCAAAACTAGAAGCGATAGGAGGCATTGAAGCTATTTCATTATCTATTTGCTCCCAACAATAAGTTAAGCTACTGTTGTCTATGTCTGTAGCAGATCCAGTTAAAATTATTGGAGTAGATCTTGGTACTGAAAAGTCATTCCCCGCATTTACTATAGGAGCTTCATTGTTTGTGTCTGTTAAAACGCCACAAGCTTGTTGCATTACTGTCCACATTTGATCAATGCTTACAGCATGAAAATAATCATCACTTTGATTTTGTATGTTTGGGGTACAAATTCCTGCATATGCCATAATTGTTGTACCACTTCCAGGTTCAACAGATGTAGTGCTGGATCTATTTCCACTACAAGAGTTGTTAAACGTGTGTGAAGCACCAAATTGATGTCCAATCTCATGAGCAACATAATCAACATCATAAGTATCACCAATAGGAGAGTTTGTTCCAGTAACTCCTCTACCCTTTTGTCCATTAGAACAAAGAACGCCTAATCCAGCCAAACCACCAGCACCAGTACTAAATGTATGGCCAATATCATAATTATCAGACCCGATAGTATTGTCACAAAGATTTTGGCTTTCATCAATTAAGATGCCAGCACTATCGTTTGTTAAATTATCTGTTTCACTATCTAAGAAGATAAGTTCATTTTCACCACTTGAATTTAGAACAATTGTAAAGGTGGCAGCTACATCTCTTTCAAAAAGCCCATTAACACGAGTCATAGTTGTATTCATAGCTGATAAAACAGCTGCTGTTTTTTCGTCATCTGTTCCAGCATTTAGTCCTTGATTATTTACATGAAATTGAGCATATTCACCAGTACAAGCAAGTGCCAATTTATATGTTCTTAGTTTTCCATCATCTGCGTTTTTTTGAGCGATTGAACTTACTTTATTTTTTATATTTTCATCTTCTTCTAAAAGACATCCAAAGTCAGTGTTTTTATCTTTTAGATCCTTTCTGTTGTATAATATATATGTTGATTTATCCTTAGTATAAGGATCTATATAAGTCGTAGAATGCTTTCCAGAAAAGACAACAGCATGAAAACCATCTTTACCAATACTAATTTTTCCAGTAGCAGTTTTATCATCAATACCTTTTAATGAAAAAGATTTAATATAACCATATTTTGAAGCCACGGAATTTGTGAAGTTTTGATGTTCAGTAATAGAAAATTTAGAAAAAGTACCATTATGATTAGGAAGACTAATTATACTTTCTATACTTACATCATTTTTTAATAAATCAGTATCTAAGTGATATAAGTTGTATTTTGTAGGTGTTGTTTTTCTGAATTCTAATTCAGTTTTTGCTTTATTATTTTCTAAATCAACTATTTTCCACGTTTGAGCAGAAGTGAAAGCTGCATAAAAAAAGAATAAGAAGAGTATTTTTTTATTCATAATTATATATTTGTATTAAAAAAGATATTATTTTACAAAAATATGAATAAAAATGTCCATTTAGAGGAATTATCGCAAAAAGATTATAAAGAGACTTGGGACTACCAGTCTGATTTATTGCAAAGTGTCGTTGATGTAAAAATCAAAAATAGAAGAAATGAAACATCTCTTAAGACTAAAAATTATTTTCTTTTTGTAGAACATCCACATGTTTATACATTAGGGAAAAGTGGAGATATGAGTAATTTATTACTTAATGAAGAACAATTAAAAGAAAAAGGGGCTACATTTTATAAAATAAATAGAGGAGGAGATATTACCTATCACGGACCTGGGCAAATAGTAGGTTATCCTATTTTAGATTTAGAAAATTTTTTTACAGATATTCATAAGTATTTACGATTATTAGAAGAAGTTATTATTTTAACAATAGCTGAATACGGATTAAAAGGAGAGCGTAGTGAAGGAGAAACAGGTGTGTGGTTAGGTGTTGGGACACCATTTGCTCGTAAAATTTGTGCAATGGGTATTCGTACAAGCCGTTGGGTTACTATGCATGGTTTTGCCTTAAATGCAAATGCCAATTTAGGGTACTTTGATAATATAATTCCTTGTGGGATAAAAGGTAAAGCAGTTACTTCTATGCATGCAGAATTAGGTGAAGAAGTTAATGTGGAAGAAGTAAAAGAGAAAATATTAAAACATTTTAAGGATCTTTTTGAGGTTGATGAATTTATTATAAAATAAAAGAGAGCCAATTTTGGCTCTCTTTTATTTTATAATAAAAAAGTAAATTATTTCTTAGCTTTAATATCAAAAGAAATTTCCATTAAATCATTAATGAATTTATCTTTTAAAGCAGCATCAAATTTTTTCGAACTGTATGTAACTCCAAACTCTGTTCTGTCAACATTAAATACATCACTTTTAAAAGTAGCAACTCCATCTTCTCCTTCAGTAATTGTAACTGGTATAGTTATGCTTTTTGTTATTTCTTTAAGTGTAAAGTTTCCAGTAACATTAGTTTTTCCGTCTTTTACTTCAGAGCTTGTTACTACAAATTTTGCAGTTGGAAATTTTTCAACATCAAAAAAGTCAACATTATTTAAATGTCCTTCTAATTTTTCTTTTCCTTTACCAGCTTCCAAATCTAAACAGTTAATAGATTTCATATCAATTGTAAACTCACCAGCTTTTAAAGCCCCGTTTTCAATATCAAATAAACCATTTAAAATTTTAATATCTCCGTTGTGAGAACCAGTTGGTTTATTTCCTTTCCATGCAACAGAAGATTCCAAAACATTTACTTTATATGAGCTAATTGGATTTTCAATTTTCTTTTCTTCTTTAACAGCTTCGCTAGTTTCTACCTTTTTTTCAGTTTTACATGCTACAGTAGTTAATGCTACAAAAAGAATAGTTAAAATAGATTTTTTCATGATATTGTTTTATTGAATTAATAAGTAATTTAGAACAAATGTAAATAAAATATTCTTCATCAAGAGTTTAGTATTATCAATATAATGTTAAGAGGTATGTTTATGTTTTGTTTTTGGAATCAATAATAATAGTAATTGGGCCATCATTAATTAATTCCACCTTCATATCTGCACCAAATTTACCAGTTTGTACTTTTTTACCCAAGTCTGATTCCATTTTCTGTATGAATTTCTCGTACATTGGAATGGCAAATTCTGGTTTTGACGCTTTAATATAGCTAGGTCTATTTCCTTTTTTTGTTGAAGCATGTAATGTAAATTGGCTAACTATGATAATATTTCCATCAGCATCTAATATAGAGTCATTCATTACGTCATTTTCGTCTAAAAAAATCCTAAGGTTTACAATTTTTTTAGATAGCCAATTAATATCTTCATCAGTATCTGCATCCTCAATACCAACTAAGACTAATAAGCCTTTTTTTATATTGGCAACAATTTTATTTTGAATAGTAACACTTGCTTTTAGTGTTTTTTGAATAACTACTTTCATTTGAGTTGTTTTGCGTTAGGGATTGAACGATTCGATTGCGCTCATCGTAAGCGATTTGTTTGAGCTCTTTTTGTTTTTTTACAAAAAAGCGAGTAGTGAAAGCCTGGCTGTAAGGCAACGCCCAAGATATGCTACTATTCCCAAATATCAGTTCTATAATGTTCGTCTTCTCCTTCAAGAATTTGTAAATAACTTTTATAGCGAGACCAAGATATTTCTTCGTTTTCTAAAGCTTCTTTTACAGCACATTTAGGTTCGTTAACATGAATACAGTTATTGAATTTACAGTGTTGTTTTAATTCAAAAAATTCAGGATAGTAATCGCCTAATTCCTCTTTCTCTATATCCACAACACCAAAACCTTTTATACCAGGAGTGTCAATTATTTTAGCATCAAAACTTAGGTCAAACATTTCTGCAAAAGTAGTTGTGTGTTGACCTTGTTTGTGTTGGTCTGAAATAATGTTTGTTTTTAAATTTAGGTTAGGTTCAATGCTGTTAACTAAGGTAGATTTGCCAACTCCAGAATGTCCTACAAACATGCTGGTTTTTGTTAGCATTAACTCCTTTATTTTGTCTACATTTTTATTCTCAGTAGCAGATACTTCTATACATCTATAACCAATTTTTTCATAGATATCCTTTAAATATAAAACTTCAGCACGTTGTTCAATTTCATAAGCATCTATTTTATTGAAGACTAAAATAACATCAATTCTATAAGCTCTAGCAGTGACTAAAAATCGATCAATAAATGTTGTAAAAGTAGGAGGGTTGTTGATAGTGATTAATAGAAAAACTTGATCTATATTGGCTGCAATTATATGAGTTTGTTTAGATAAGTTTACCGATTTTCTTACAATACAATTTGTACGATCATGAATGTTTTTTATAACACCAGTTTCTTCATCGTTATTGGTTTCAATATCAAAGTCAACTTTATCGCCAACAGCAATAGGATTGGTACTTTTTATACCTTTTAACCTAAATTTACCTTTAATTCTACATTTAAGTAAAACTCCTTCTTCAGATTTAACCCAATACCAACTACCAGTTGATTTATAAACAATTCCTGTCATAGCAACAAAGATGAGAATAAAAAATTAATGTTTTAAAATTCTCAGTCTATTAAATCTGAAATTTTTTGAACAATACTCCCTTTTTCTCCAATTCTAATACATACAAATATAAAGCTAGGTATAATCCCTGGATTTGTAATAAGTGAAGCTATTTCTGAAGTTCCTTTATCTTTTAATTTAATAGCTTCTTCAATTTTAGAAGCTTTTGTATTTGATAATTTTACTGCAAAATCCCAAGCTTCATCCCGAGCTTTTTTCATACTGAAGTCAATTAAAAAATCATCAGCTTTTTTAGTGAGTTTTAAAATCTTTTTAAGAAACGGCCATATTTTAGAAAGATCATTTTCAACATCCATAACTAAAGACGATAAAACAGTATTTATTTTGTTAAAATCATCTTTTAAATTTTCAATATCTTGTCCTTTAGAAACTTCTGCTGCTGCAATTCCTAAATCAAGATTTATATGTGCATTCATTCCTATAAGTAAATGTTGTAAAACAGTTGGCCAATAATTATTAGCAAGATCAAAAGCTTCTTTCCAAGCATTAGAAATGGGTTTATTCTTTTGAAAACTGTAGTAAGCGTCTATATATCTTTTCGCAAAAATAATATCGAGTTTTTCCATTCTTGGCCCATCATCAAAAATATTATTAGCAATACCTTCTTTAACTTTAATAGTAACCTTTTTGTACAAAGCAGCAAAGTATCCCAGAGGACTTTTGTTTTTTATTGATTCATCAATAATGTCTTGCAATGTTTTTATAACATCATCAATTGTATTAATTGTTATCATTTTAATTAGTTTGGTGGGTTATGAAAATACAATAACGTTGACTTAAAAACAAAAAAAAACCGCCTATTGGCGGTTTTATATTTTTGAGGATAAGAATTACCCTTTGATAACTTTTTCTTGATGATTGATAGATTCTTGATGAACTGCTTTAAACATTTTTAAAACAAATTCTTCACTTAGTCCTACTTTTTCACCTTCTAAAATCATATTACCAAGAACTTCGTTCCAACGTTTAGATTGTAAAACAGCAACGTTCTTTTCTTTCTTTAAAGCACCAATTTGATCAGCGATTTTCATTCTTTTACCAACGATATCTACTAACTGGTTATCTGCTACATTAATTTGAGCACGAAGGTTTTCTAAAGATTTTGTATAATCTGCTTCAGAGTTTGTCTCTTTTCTGATTTTTAAATCACGCATAATTTGCTTTAAAGTATCTGGAGTTACTTGTTGTGCAGCGTCACTCCATGCATTATCAGGATCAAAATGAGTTTCGATCATTAATCCGTCAAAGTTTAAATCTAAGGCAGTTTGAGATACATCAAAAATCATATCTCTATTACCTGTAATATGAGAAGGATCATTAATTAAAGGTAAATCTGGAAATCTGTTCTTGAAATCAATAGCCAATTGCCATTCTGGTGTATTTCTATATTTAGTTTTCTCGTAAGTAGAGAAACCTCTATGAATTGCTCCTAAGTTTTTAATGTCAGCAGTATATAATCTTTCGATACCACCTAGCCATAAAGCTAAATCTGGGTTGATAGGGTTTTTTACTAAAACAATTTTATCTGTTCCATGTAAAGCATCCGCTAACTCTTGCATAATAAAAGGAGAAACGGCAGTACGAGCACCAATCCATAACAAATCGATATCGTGTTCTAAAGCTAACTTTACGTGAGCTGTGTTTGCAACTTCAGTACAAGTTTTCATTCCTGTTTCTTCTTTTACTTTTTGCAGCCATTTTAAACCTAAAGCACCAACACCTTCAAAATTCCCAGGTCTAGTTCTTGGTTTCCAAATTCCTGCACGATAATAATTTACATCAGAATCTTTTAATTCGTGTGCAATTTTTAAAACCTGTTCTTCGGTTTCTGCACTACAAGGCCCTGCTATTACTAGTGGATGATCTAATTTCATGTCATCCAACCATGTTCTTAATTCTTTTGTATTCTTCATTATTCTACTTGTTGTGGCTTTATTTTATGCCGTTTAAAATTTGTTTTATGTGATTTGTACTTTCCATTTCGTTAAAAATTTCTGTAAAATCATTCTGTATCATTAATTCTTTGAATTGTTGAAGGTTGCTAATGTATTCCTCTAACGTTTCAATTACATTTTCTTTGTTTTGTTTGAAAATGGGAGTCCACATTGCTGGTGAGCTTTTTGCTAATCTTACTGTAGAAGCAAATCCACTTCCTGCCATATCAAATATATCACGTTCGTTTTTTTCTTTTTCAATGACCGTTTTACCTAACATAAACGAGCTGATATGTGACAGATGCGAAACATACGCAATATGTTTATCATGAGAAACAGGATCCATGTAGCGAATACGCATTCCAATATCAGTAAAAAGCTTTAAAGCCTTTTCTTGAAGTTTAAAAGTGGTTTTTTCTACTTCGCAAATAATATTAGTTTTCCCAATGTATAAGCCGGGTATAGCGGCAGTAGGGCCAGAGTTTTCTGTTCCTGCTATCGGATGACAAGCTAAAAAGTTCCTTCTTTTTGGATGATGTTCAACTATCTTACAAATTGCTTCTTTTGTAGATCCAGCATCTATAACTAATCCATTATCATTTATTTTGTCTAAGATTGTAGGAAGTAATTTTACAGTTGCATCAACAGGAATTGAAACAACTACCAAATCTGCATTTTCTATATCGTCAAGCGTTGCTTTTTTGTCAATTAAATTTAATTCTAAAGCCTTATTTAAGGTTTCGTCTTTTCTACTAATTCCGTGTATTATAGTATTTGGATTGTTTTTTTTAAAGTCGATAGCAAAACTACCTCCAATTAAACCAATACCAATCATGTATATATTTTTCATATTCTTGATATTGCTTCTTTTATTTTTTCTGAAGGAACACATAGTGAAAAACGTATGTATCCTTCTCCTTGAGATCCAAAAACAGTTCCTGGAGTTATAAATATATTTTTATCGTATAAAATACTGTCTGTAACCTCTTCAGATTTTTTTTCATCGGAAATTTTTGCCCAAACAAACATTCCAGATGCGTTTTTATCGTATGTAGCATTAAGTTTGTCTGCTAGTTGCCAAATTAATTCTCTACGTTTATTATACACTTCATTCTGATTTGTGTACCAATCATCAGAGATTTTTAATGCTTCTATAGCTCCTTTTTGAATTCCGTAAAACATACCAGAATCCATATTACTTTTTACTTTTAAAACTTGATTGATGTTTTCTTGACTACCTAATAACATACCAACTCGCCAACCAGCCATTGCAAAGGTTTTGCTTAAAGAATTTAATTCTAAGGCAATGTCTTTGGCTCCATCAACTTGTAAAATACTCATAGGATTATCATTTAAAATAAAACTATAAGGATTATCATTTACAATTAAAATTTGATGCTTTTTACCAAAGGCAATGAGTTTTTGGTAGGTTTCTTTTAAAGCATTTGCTCCAGTTGGCATATGTGGATAGTTTACCCACATTAGTTTAACTTTAGATAAATCTTGTTTTTCTAATTCTTCTAAATTTGGTTGCCAGTTATTGGTGGCATCTAAATTATAAAATAGAGGAGTTGCGCCTACTAGTTTTGTAACTGATGTATATGTTGGGTAACCTGGGTTTGGAATTAAAACATTATCGCCTTCATTTAAAAAAGCCATAGAAATATGCATAATTCCTTCTTTACTTCCCATTAAAGGAAGTATTTCGTTGTCAGGATTAGCAATTACATTAAATTTATTTTCATAAAAATTTGCAATAGCATTTCTTAATTCTGGTAATCCTTGGTAACTCTGGTATTTATGGGCAACCGTATCAGTTAAACTATTTGTTATAGCTTCTAGTGTTTTTTCAGATGGTTTCAAATCTGGGCTTCCAATTCCCATATTTATTATTGGTTTACCAGTAGCAACCAATTCTCTAACTTCTCTTAATTTTTTAGAGAAATAGTATTCTTGTACGGTATCTAATCTTTTTGCAGGTTTTATCATGTCTGTTTAGTTGAGGATTCTGAAAACAATATTAAATCTAGTTAAATAGTTGTTTCAGAACGACTGCGTCGTCATTTTCTTCCGTTTTTATAAATTCCTAAAACTTTAAATTCTTCTGCCATTATTTCTATAATAGCAATAGCTTTTTTATATGCTGCGTATTCTTGAAAAGTAACATCAACAAAGAAAGAATATTTCCAAGGTGTTTCTATTACAGGAAGTGATTGTATTTTTGTTAAGTTCATTTTACAATCACTCATAGCGTTTAAAATAGCAGCTAAACTTCCTCTTTTATGGTTTAATTGAAATTTTATTGAAGCTTTGTTAGCATTTGTTTCTTTTATTTCAGGTTTTTCTGTTTGAACAATTACAAATCTAGTAGCGTTATCTTTTATTGTTTGAATTTCATCTTCAATAATACTTAGTTCAAATATCTCTGCTGCAATTTTAGGAGCTATTGCTGCAATTCCTTTTAAATTTTGTTGAGAAATTCTTTTTGCAACTTCTGCAGTATCTACATCCTCTACTAATTTTATATGCGGATGTTTTTTAAAGAATTCTTTACATTGTAATAAGGCCATTGGATGAGAACAAACCTCCTTAATATCTTCAATTTTCTGACCATCTAAAGCCATTAAATGATGGTGGATGTTTAAGTATTCTTCTCCAGTTATATGAAGGTTGTGTTTGTCAATTAATGCATAGTTAGGAATTATAGAACCAGCGATAGTATTCTCTAAAGCCATAATTCCATGTGATGCTTTTTTATTTAACAAACTATCTACCAAAACATCAAAAGACATACATTCTTCTAATTGAATTGATGTTCCGTAAAAGTCGCGAGCAACTTTATGGTGATTTGAGCCTTCAGCTCCTTGTATGGCGATAATTGATTTCATATTTGTCTAAAAAAAAAGCCTCGAAAAAATCGAGACTTTATATTTTATTGATGTTGTTTAACAATTTTGTACAAAGTCTCTTCTTTTATTAAAAAAATAAAAGTAGAAAAAGAAACGATTCCAAATATTGTTTAACATCTTAACTGTCTTTGTTTATAACAACAAATCTATAAATTAAATTGAAATAAACAAGTATTAATTTGCTGATTTTGTAATAATTAATGATTTAATAAAAAAGGCCTTTTTTTGTATAGGTATTTTACTGAATTCTTTATTCTTCTTTGTGAAAAAAATGAATAGTAGATTTATTTTTTGTTTCTATATGAAAGTGTTTTGTGGGGTTTTGAATATAAAATAACATTAAGAGTTGTTGTTTATGTGTAATAGTCTAATAAAAGAAAAAGCTTCTCAAAATTGAGAAGCTTTTTGCGGTCTGGACGGGACTCGAACCCGCGACCCCCTGCGTGACAGGCAGGTATTCTAACCAGCTGAACTACCAGACCGTTGCCTTATTGCGGGTGCAAATATACAACTGTTTTTTGATTTTCAAAGCAGAAATGTGAAAAAAATAATTTATTTGAGCTAAAAATTATTTTAAAGGTTCTTTTTTTAATAAAAAGGTATGAAGAGAAAGGATGAAAATATTTTTTTTATATTAAAAATTAAAAAAATCCTTATGAATAGATCAATTATTAAAGTTTAAGAAAGTTTTGTATATATTGTAAGAGTTGGTTCTCAAAGTTAAGAATTACAAGGTTTTTTAAAAAAGACTATTTTTGAGCTAAAAGATGAAGCTGAATTTTTATAATATATTAATATTACTTGGTGTATTTCATGGTGTGATTTTTAGTCTAGTATTATTAATTAATCCAAAATTAAAATCAAAAATAAATAATTATTTATCGTTCACTGTGCTTGCATTATGTTCAAGTAATTTACAATATTGGTTTTTAGATACAGGTATAACATTAAGGAGTGAGTATGATAATAATTCATTAATATTCATCCCCTTTGAGTTTATCATACTGCCTTTTTTTTATCTTTTTGTTAAAGAATACATAAATAAGCCTGTAAAGAAAACTCAAATTATACTCTTGTTTTCCCCATTTGTTTCCTCGGTTTTATATGTCTTGGTAAGAAATACATTTAGTGAGTCTATTAATACCATTAAAGCTTTAAACTTAATTGTAGAATATATTTCTTTATTGTTTACAGTGTTTATTATTGTTTTACTATTTAAGGCTTTATTAAAGCATGAAATTATGCTCAAGAGTAGTCCAGACGAAAAAGTACCTTTAAAAATAGGTTGGTTAAAAAGAATTTTACTGTTAGGGCTATTACTTTGTTTGTTTTGGTTTGTTTCTTTAAATTTTCTTAAAAATTTTTATGGTAGTGGATATTTTAAGTTTTACCCTTTGTGGCTTGGAATTTCTACACTCTTATATTGGATAGCATATGCTTCAATAATTCAAAACAATATTTATAATGATAGAAAAGAAATAAGGAAAATCAAATGTTATAAAAAAACTAATCAAAAATTAAATAAAAGTAAATTTAATGAGTTAAATAATTTAATTATCGATAATGAGTTTTTTCTTAACCCAAAATTGAGTCTTTCTTTCTTGTCTTAAAAAATAGACAAAAGTGAAGGGTATATATCACAGTTAATTAATTCAAATTCTGAAAAAAACTTTAATAATTATGTTAATAATTTAAGAGTTGAATATGTGAAATCAATATTAAATGATGAAAAATATTCATCTTATACAATCACCGCTATAGGTTTAGAGTCAGGTTTTAAAACAAAAGCAAGTTTTTATACCGCCTTTAAAAAAAATACGGGTAAAACTCCTAATCAATATAAAAAAATGGTTCAAAATCTTTAAAAGTTAATGATTTCATACTATCATTATTATAATTAAATTTAGTTTTGCTCACCGAATTTATTAATCTTAACTATTACTAAAACAATTATGAAAAAAAACAAATTAACTAATCTTTTAAAAATTGGAGTTTTCCTTTTGGGAATTTCTATGTCTCTATGGAACTGCGAAAAAGATAATACTTTAGAAGAGGGAAATCTAATTGAATCAAGTTTAAAAGTGTCTTATGTTTCATCTTCAACAATTAATTTGAATACTAAACTAAGCCAAAAACTATCTAGTTTTTCTAACTCTAAAAACTATTTTAGAAGAGGAGATGTTTATTCTTCTCAACATAATTTCACAATTAATACAGATCAAGCAAAGTATATAGAAAATAGTGATGGTACTTATCATTCCTATACATTTAAAATATCAAGAGAAGAGGATTATGGTTTTTTAGAAAATTTATTGGTTTCTCTTCAGTTAGACGGAAGTTATAAATTATTTCTAATTAAATATGAGTTAACAGAAGAAGAGAGGAATATTTTAATAAGAGGAGATTTTATTGACTTGGTAAACAAAATAACTTCAAATGAAATAACAGATAACGGGACTGTACAACAGATTTTTGCTAAAGGGAGTTGTATAAGTTTAGAGGTTTTTCCTTGTAGTTCTGGAGGTACAAACGCTCATGGTCCAGCTTTACAGCTTGATGGTGTTTCGTATTGCAGCGGAACAAATACTGTTATAGATACATCTGGTTGTGGTGGGGGTAGTGCTCCAGATGTTAGTCCAGGTGGTTCTGAAACAGGTGGAACTGGAAATAATGAAAGTTCAGGAAACGGCGGAGGAACAGGAAATGGTGGTGTAGGAGATGGGGGAAATGAACAGTTTCCTGACAGTTCTTCTCCTATAGATTGTGGTAGTGGTTATGAATTATATAATGGTAGATGTGTGCCAATTTGTGAAAGAAATAGTACAAGAAATATAAATGGGAATTGTGATTGTGATCAAGGGTATGTAAATCACAATGGAAATTGTATGGCTGAAGAAGATTATTATAGTTCTCTTTTAGAAGATGGTTTTGTTGTTGTTTCAAGTAATTCTGCAGACAAAGTAGATCCAGCTGAAGAGCTTGAATGTTTAGATTTAACACAAGGAGCTAATCTTACAGTCTATGTACAGCAGCCAAATGAAAATTCAGATGCAGTAGTAGGGGCTAATCAAGTTGGACATGCATTTATTGGCATTGAACAAGGGGGGGTTACAAGACAATTTGGTTATTATCCAGATAAGGAAGTCGGTTTAACTGGTGTCGGAGATGACTATACCGCAGCAATAAAGACTAATTATGATTACTTGTATCATGTTAGTATTTCCAAAAATGTTTCGAGTCAGGAGCTTACAAGTATTGTTAATTATGTTATAGGTTTCCCTTCTATTTACAATACAAATAGTTACGCATGTGCAGATTTTGCAATAGCTATTGGTAATTTAGGAGGTATGGGGTTGCCCTCTACAACGGTAAGTTCTTTTGTTTTTTCTGGAAGAAGTCCTGGTAAGTTAGGACAAGAAATAAGAGCAATGAGTTCTACTGCTACAATAACAATATCTACAACTAGTACTAATTCTCCTTCAAGAGAAGGGTGTCAAAATTAAAATAAATATGATGATATTATTTTTTAGAAATATTTCATTATATTCAAAATTAAAAAATCTTATGAATAGATCAATTATTATGATAATGATGCTTCTTTTATTTTCGAATATTTACTCACAGGAAAGTTTTTTAAAATTACCCGGTACAAAAGAAAGTTTTCCTACAGTAATTGTTAATGGTAATATTATTTCAAGTGAAAGTTTTATCAAAGAAAATGAAGGACTGATAATTAAAATGAGTATCACGAAAGATGAAGTTAATCGTCATGATCATAAGTTTTATAATTTAACTGAAGGTGGAATTGTTTTTGTAGAGATGAATAAAAAAGTTAATGCTAAAACTCAAGGCGAATTAAATGTTTTTTTTGGAATAGCTGAGGAAAATAAAATTTATGTAAATGGTTATCTTGTTGAGGATTCAAATTACAAAGTAGGTACTGATAGTGTCATTGGAATAGAAGTAGTGATGCCTGATGCTACAAATAAATTACAATGTAAATCGATTAATGTTTTAACTTCAGTTAAAAATAAGGATTAGATGTAGTTGTTAATTGTAAAATGAATATTGTTTTACCAATTTTAAGGATAAACTACTTAGTTTATTTTTTTAATTAAGAAAAGGTGTTCTTTTTTGATTTTTTGCAGCTATTATGCTTTTATTTAAAAAGAAAAAGCTTCTCAAAATTGAGAAGCTTTTTGCGGTCTGGACGGGACTCGAACCCGCGACCCCCTGCGTGACAGGCAGGTATTCTAACCAGCTGAACTACCAGACCGTTGCCTTATTGCGGGTGCAAATATATAATCTTTTTTAGTTTAACAAAAGGATTTTTTAAATATTTATAAAAAATTCCTTCTTCGAACTAAATAAGTTGTTAAGACTTCATTGAAACCTTTATTAATATCTACAGGAACATAATCTATTTTATATTGTAAGCATTTGTTATTTAAATCATTAAAGTATTCCTGTACTAAGCTGGTATATTTTTCTTTAATGTTTTCAGCATAAATATTAATTTCTTCACCAGTTTCTACATCAACAAATTTTTTAGGAGCATTGTCAAAATTAAACTCAAATTCATGTTTTTCATCATAAGTATGAAAAAGAACAACCTCATGTTTGTTGTGTTTTAAATGACGAAGAGCATCAAATAATTCTTCTCTGTTTTTGGTAGTTTGAAACATATCCGTAAATAAAAAAATTAAAGAACGACGATGAATTTTTTCTGCTATTTCGTGTAAATACTTATATGTTTCGGTTGTTGATGTAACCGATGGTGCTGTTAATAGATTTTCTAACTGATTTAATATTATTTTACGGTGTCTTTCACTTCCTTTCTCAGGAGCATAATATTCATAAGTATCTGAATAAATACTTAAACCAACTGCATCTCTTTGTTTTTTTAAGATTTCCATTAATGAAGCAGAAGCAACTGATGCAAAACCTATTTTATTTAAGCTATCTAAAGATTGTTTTTTTACATTAGGAAAATGCATTGAAGCAGAATTGTCAATGATAAGATGACATCTTAAGTTTGTTTCTTCTTCGTATTTTTTTGTATATAACTTTTCTGTCTTTGCAAACAATTTCCAATCTATATGACGGGTACTTTCTCCTTTGTTATATAGTTTGTGCTCTGAGAACTCTACAGAAAAACCATGAAAAGGACTTTTATGCATTCCAGTTATAAAGCCTTCTACTACTTGTTTTGCAAGTAACTCAAGGTTTTTAATTTCTGAAGAAAATGTATTGTTTAAATCAATCATATGTCTCGAAAATAAAAAAAGGTTTGGCGATAGCCAAACCTTTTTAAGATTTTATATACTTTATACTATAAAGCTGATTCTAGTTTTTCAACGTAAGATTTCTTTGGAGCTGCTCCAACTTGTTTTCCAACAACTTCTCCATTTTTAAATACTAAAACAGTAGGTATATTTCTTACACCATATTTTGCTGCAAATTCTTGATTAGCATCAACGTCTACTTTAACAACAACAGCTTTTCCTTCGTAGTCGCTACTAATTTCATCTACAATTGGTCCTACCATTCTACATGGTCCACACCAAGTTGCCCAGAAATCAACCAATACAGGTTTGTCTGATTTTAATACTACTTCTTCAAAGTTTGCATCTGTTACTTCTAATGCCATATTTTTATTTTTTAATTGTTATACAAAAGTAATCAATTCTTTTGCCTAAATAATTTTTGGTAGATTACTTTTTATTATAAGCCTATTGGGGTATCTTATAATTACAAATATAACAATATTTATATTATGTAGATAAGCTTATTGCCTTGGTAATTCTTAGTTAGTTTTTTTTCTGAAAAAGTATTGTAAAATGAGTTGATTAATTAAGTTGATGTTTTTTTAGTATAAAATTAGAAATGTTAGTTAAAAAATTGTTTTAGCAATTTGACTAATATTAGTAGATTTTCCCATTGAATAATAATGTAATACAGGAACTCCAGCAGCTAATAACTCCTTAGATTGTTGAATTGCCCATTCTATACCAACTTGTCTTACGTCTTTATTGCTTTTGCATGAATCTACTGCAGTTATTAAATCTTCGGGTAAATCAATTTTAAAAACTTGAGGGAGTAATTGTAAATGACGATTTACAGCTATTGGTTTTATTCCAGGTATAATAGGTATGTTAATACCTGCATTCTTAGCAGCTTCTACAAAATCAAAATATTTTTGATTGTCAAAAAACATTTGTGTTACCACATAATCAGCACCAGCATCTACTTTCTCTTTTAAACGTCTTAGGTCAGTTGTTAAAGAAGGTGCTTCCATATGTTTTTCTGGGTAACCAGCAACTCCAATACAAAAATCAGATTTATCGTCAGACTGCGTACAAATGTCATGTAAATAATTACCATTATTTAAATCTTTAATTTGTTTTACCAATTGGGTAGCATACGTGTGTCCACCTTTTGTGGCTTCAAAGTATTTTTGATGACTCATAGCGTCTCCTCTTAAAGCCATAACATTATCAATACCTAAATAATGACAGTCAACTAATAAGTACTCTGTTTCTTCTTTGGTAAAACCACCGCATAAAACATGAGGAACAGTATCTACATTATATTTATGTTTTATTGCAGCACAAATACCTAAAGTACCAGGTCGCATACGTGTAGTTTTTCTGTCAAATAAGCCTTCTTTATTTACATATATATACTCTTCTCTAGATGTTGTTACGTCTATAAAAGGAGGGTTGAATTCCATTAGAGGATCTATATTTTTATAGAGTTCTTGTATGTTTTTTCCTTTTTGAGGAGGAACGATTTCAAACGAAAACAATGTTTTTCCGTTAGATTTTTTTAAGTGATCTGTAATTTTCATTTATGCTGAATTATATCAGTAATTTAATTGTGTGTTTGTTTTATTTTGAAAGCAATATTTTTTTTATTTCTTCAAAATTTTCTTGGTATTCCCAATAAATCCACCTTCCATCTAAATAATCAGTTAAAATATATTTTTCGCTCATAGATTTTATTCTTGAAATAGCTACCATTTTTTTTGAGAATCCATCAATAGTTACAGCTTCAGTTATTTCTTTATTAGTACTGTCGTAGCCATGACTAATAATGTGGCTCCCTAATGTTAACTCTATGAAATTCATATATTTATTTTATTTACTCGGTTAAATTAGGGTGTAACCATTTTCTGGCTTTATCTAATGTTATGTTTTTTCTTGAAGCGAAATCTCGTACTTGGTCATCAGTTATTTTTCCTAAACCAAAATATTTAGCTTGTTCATTAGCAAAGTAATATCCAGAAACTGCAGCACCTGGCCACATAGCTAAACTTTCTGTAAGTGTTACATTTATTTTTTCTTCAACTTGTAATAATTCCCAAATAGTTTCTTTTTCTAAATGATCAGGACAAGCAGGATACCCTGGAGCAGGACGAATACCTTTATAGGTTTCTTTAATTAAATCTTCATTTGTTAAATTCTCATCAGCTCCATATCCCCAATGTTTTGTTCTTACTTGCTTATGTAAATATTCTGCTAAGCCTTCTGCAAAACGATCCGCAATAGCTTGTACCATAATAGCATTATAGTCATCATCTTGATCTTTGTATTTTTTAGCTAATTCATCAGCGCCAAAAATAGCGGTACAAAAAGCTCCCATATAATCTGTAATTTCAGTAGCTGTAGGGGCAATAAAATCAGATAAAGCAAAACTTGGTTTTCCTGCCCGTTTTTTTAATTGCTGACGTAAGGTTCTAAAAACAACAACTTCTTTTCCTTTTTTCTTGATGGAAATATCGTCATCATTAATTGTGTTTGCTTCAAATAAACCAAAAATTGCTTTTGGTTTCAGTAATTGTTTTGAAATAATGAGTTTTAATATTTTTTGAGCATCTTCAAATAAAATAGTAGCTTGTTCACCAACAACTTTATCTGTTAGAATATTTGGATACTTTCCATGTAAATCCCAGCTTCTAAAAAACGGACTCCAATCTATAAAAGGTAAAATTTCTTTTAAACTAACTTGTTCTAATGTTTGAATACCTAATTCTCTAGGTTTTGTAATATTAGTTGTGTTCCAGTCTATTTTAAACTTTCTTTCTCTAGCTTCTTTTATTGTGATATAAGATTTCTCTTTTCCTCTTTTTAGAAATTTGGTTCTAAATTCATCATAATCTTTTTTTAGTTTGGCAACGTATAAATTACTTGTTTTCTGATTTAATAAATCACCAACAACTGTTACTGCTCTTGAAGCATCATTAACATGTACAACAGCATTTTTATATTGTGTGTCAATCTTAACAGCTGTGTGCGCTTTAGAAGTTGTTGCACCACCAATTAATAATGGAATATCCATGTTTTCACGTTCCATTTCTTTTGCTAAATAGACCATTTCGTCTAAAGAAGGTGTAATTAAACCAGATAACCCAATAGCATCAACATTTTCTCTTTTGGCAGCCTCAATAATCTTTTCTGGCGGAACCATTACTCCTAAATCAACAATCTCATAATTATTACAACCTAAAACAACGCTTACAATATTTTTACCAATATCATGTACGTCACCTTTTACAGTTGCCATTAAAACTTTACCTAATGCTTTTTGTTCTTCACCTTTTTCTGCTTCAATAAACGGATTTAAATAGGCAACGGCTTTTTTCATTACACGGGCAGATTTTACTACTTGTGGTAAAAACATTTTTCCTTCACCAAATAAATCACCAACTACATTCATACCAACCATTAAATTTCCTTCAATAACTTCAATAGGTTTCTCGGCTACTTGTCTTGCTTCTTCAACATCTTCAATGATAAAAGCATCAATACCTTTTACTAAAGCGTGTGTAATTCTGTCTTGTAACTGGTTTTCTCTCCAGGATAAATCAGCTACTTTACCTTTTTTAGTACCTTTTACGGTTTCAGCAAAATCTAATAATCGTTCGGTAGCATCATCACGTCTATCTAAAATTACATCTTCTACGTGTTCTAATAGGTCTTTAGGAATATCATCATAAACCTCTAATAAAGCAGGGTTTACAATTCCCATATTCATACCTGCTTGTATAGCGTAGTACAAGAATACTGAGTGCATAGCTTCACGTACTCCATTGTTTCCTCTAAAAGAAAACGATACGTTACTTACACCACCACTAACACTAGCATTGGTTAAGTTTTCACGAACCCAACATGTTGCTTCAATAAAATCGATAGCATTTCTACGGTGTTCATCCATTCCTGTTGCTACAGGAAATATATTTAAATCGAAGATAATATCCTCTGAAGGAAAACCAACTTTATCAACTAAAACGTCATAAGAACGTTTGGCTATTTCTATTCTACGTTCGTATGTGTCTGCTTGTCCAACTTCATCAAAAGCCATTACAATTACAGCAGCACCATAACGTTTAATCAATTTTGCTTGATGAATAAAATTCTCTTCTCCTTCTTTTAAAGAGATAGAATTTACCACACATTTACCTTGTACAACTTTTAGTCCTTCCTCAATGATTTCCCATTTAGAACTATCAATCATCATAGGTACACGACAAATATCTGGTTCGGCAGCAATTAAGTTTAAAAAACGAACCATTGATTTTACACCATCAATTAATCCGTCATCCATATTAATGTCAACAATTTGCGCACCACCATCTACTTGATGACGAGCAACATCTAATGCTTCATCAAACTTCTCTTCTTTTACTAAACGTAAAAATTTACGAGAACCGGCTACATTTGTACGTTCACCAACATTAATAAAATTCATAGTATCATTTAAAACTAAAGGTTCTAAACCAGATAACTTCATGTATTTTGTTTGGTTAACGTTTGCTTTTCTATGTACGTAAGGTTTACTCATACTTTATAATTCTATATTGGTTTCGCGAGGCTGATATTTTGTTGCTAAATCAGCAATAACACGAATATGTTCTGGTGATGTACCACAACAGCCACCAATGATATTTATCAAATCTCTTTTTAAATATTCTTCTATTTGTTCTCCCATTTCTTCAGGTGTTTCATCATACTCACCAAAAGCGTTAGGTAAACCTGCATTTGGATGTGCTGAGACTCCAAAGTTTGTTTTGTTAGCAATTGCTTCTAAATGCGGTTGTAATAGATTAGCACCTAAAGCGCAATTAAATCCAACTGTTAATAATGGAATGTGAGAAATAGAGATTAAAAAAGCTTCAGCTGTTTGTCCAGATAAAGTCCTTCCTGAAGCATCAGTTATCGTTCCGCTTAACATAACTGGAACATCAATATTTCTTTCATCTTTAACTTCTTCAATAGCAAATAAAGCAGCCTTAGCGTTTAAGGTGTCAAAAACAGTTTCTACTAAAAGAATGTCTGAACCACCATCTAATAATGCTTCTACTTGTTGTTTATAAGCAATGCGTAATTCATCAAAAGTAACAGCTCTATATCCAGGGTCATTTACATCTGGAGACATACTTGCTGTTCGGTTTGTTGGACCTATTGATCCTGCAACAAAACGAGGTTTATTAGGTTCTTTTTTTGTGAATTCATCAGCAACTTCTTTAGCTATTTTTGCAGATTCATAATTTAACTCGTATACTAAACCCTCCATTTGATAGTCTGCCATAGCTATTGTAGTACCAGAAAATGTATTAGTTTCTATAATATCGGCACCTGCTTTAAAGTATTTTGCATGAATTTCTTTAATAGCTTTAGGTTGCGTAATGGATAACAAATCATTATTACCTTGCAATGGAGTAGGGTAGTCTTTGAAACGATCTCCTCTAAAATCTTCCTCTGTGAATTTATAAGCTTGTAGCATAGTACCCATAGCACCATCTAAAACTAAAATTCTCTTTTTTATTTCGTTGTATATACTTGACATTCCTGAAAATGTATTAAAATGTTATCAGGAAAAGAAGGAGTAAAGTTCTTTCCGTTATCTCTCTGTTTAGCAGTAGAATTTAGCACCTTCTTTAAGTTTCTGATAGACGTCAGATGAACTAAAGGGTTGCTAAGGTGTCAATGGGTCTAATCCCTCAACCTTTCTTGATAACAATATTAAATAATGAACTAATTTACGCTACAAAGTAACGAACTTTTTTTTTGTTTTTATAATTTAATTGAAGATATCTGATGATAAATAACGGTCACCTCGATCGCAAATAATAGCAACAACAACTCCTTTGTCTATTGAGTTTGCAACTTTTATAGCTGTTGCAACAGAACCACCACTGCTCATTCCAGCAAAAACACCTTCTTCTTTTGCTAAGCGAATAGTCATATCTTTAGCTTCTTCTTGACCAACTTCTAAAACTTGATCTATTTTTTTTGGTTTAAAAATAGCTGGTAAATAGTCTGGAGACCATTTTCTAATACCAGGTATTCTCGCACCATCTTTTGGTTGTGCTCCGATTATTTTTATATCCTCGTTTTTTTCTTTTAAATAATCAGATACACCAGTAATAGTACCAGTTGTTCCCATAGCAGATACAAAATGAGTTACTTGTCCTTCAGTATCTCTCCAAATTTCAGGCCCAGTTGTATTGTAATGTGCTTTTGGATTATCATAATTATCAAATTGGTTTAATCTGAAATATCCTTTTTTATACTTTAATTCTAAAGCATAATCAATAGCACCTTCCATACCTTTATCAGCAGGAGTTAAAATAACTTCAGCACCATAAGCACGCATCGTTTTAACTCTTTCAATAGTAGAGTTTTCAGGCATAGTAATTACCATGTTTACTCCTAATACTTTTGCCATTAAAGCTAAAGCAATACCTGTGTTTCCACTTGTAGCTTCAACTAGAGTATCTCCTTTTTTTATGTTTTTTCTTTTTATTGCTTCAGAAATCATATAATAAGCAGCTCTATCTTTAACGCTACCTCCAGGATTGTTACCTTCTAGTTTTAGTAATAATGTAACACCTTCTTTCTGGAAAATATTTTTAGCTTCAACAAGCGGTGTATTTCCAACAAAATCTATAATACTTTTCGTTTTCATATTACGTGTTTTTTTGAATGATTTTATTTTCGTATTGCACTGTTACAATAGAATTTTTTGGAATTGAGTCTGTTATGCAAACATTGGCTCCTATAATTGAGTTTTCACCTATAAATACTTCACCACCTAAAATAGTAGCATTTGCATAAATGGTTACATTATTACCTATAGTAGGATGTCTTTTGGTAGAAGCTAAACTTTTTTTTACGGAAAGTCCACCTAAAGTTACTCCTTGAAATATTTTTACATGGTCTTCTATAATAGCAGATTCTCCAATTACAATTCCCGTTGCGTGATCTATATGAAAAGAACAGCCGATTTCTGCACCAGGATGAATGTCGGCACCAGTAGCACTATGTGCAAATTCACTCATCATTCTTGGTAGTACAGGAACATTGAATTTTAATAACTGATTACTTAAACGGTGCACTGCAATAGCATAAAAACCTGGATATGCTAAGTATACTTCTTCTAAACTTTTGGCTGCAGGATCATTTTTTTCAGCAGCAATGGCGTCTAAATCTAATTTAGTTCGTATTTCTACAAATTTATTTTCAAAAGCACTCCAAATTTGCTCCGCTTCAATAACAGATAATTTGCTTAATATGGTAAGAAAAGTGTTTTTAATTTCTGTACCATTTATGTTTTGATATTCACTATCAAATAAGCTATGTATTAATTTTTTAGTAAACGTTTCTACAGTATCTTTTAAGCAAATACTGTAGTTTTTAAACGTTACTATTTTTTTTGTTTCTTCCATCTTTGAGTTTAATCTTCCGGAGCCAACTCAACTTCAAGTCCTTCAAGCTCTGGAGTAATTTGTATTTGACAACCTAGTCTACTATTATCTTCTACATTAAACGCTTCAGCTAGCATAGCGTCTTCGTCATCTGTCATTTCTGGCAAATTATGTTCAGATTTTACATAACATTGACAGGAAGCACACATCGCCATTCCTCCACAAATACCAATAGTACCTTCTTCAGCTAGTTCGTAAGAACGAACAACTTCCATTAAGTTCATTGCCATATCTGTTGGAGCAACTATATCGTGTTTAACTCCATCTCTGTCGATTATTTTAATGTTTACGTCTTGCATGTGTTATTTTATTATTAGTTTTAAGACTGTGCAAATATTTACAAATTTATTACTCAATTGCTTTTACAACTGCTTTTGGGGCTTCTTTTTTAGTTCCATCAAAACCTTCAACTCCACCAACAGTAGTGTATTTCATTACATATTTTTTATCTGGAAAAATTCTTTGGAAAGCACTCTGACACATTAAAGTAGCTTCGTGAAATCCACATAAAATTAATTTTAATTTTCCTGGATAGGTATTTACATCTCCAATAGCATATACTCCTGGTATGTTTGTTTGATAATCTAATGCGTTATTTACTTTAATTGCATTTTTCTCAATATCTAATCCCCAGTCTCCTAATGGACCCAATTTAGGTGATAATCCGAATAAAGGAATAAAGTGATCTGTTTCAACATTAAAAGGTTCTTCACCTTTCTTTTGAATTGTTAAACCAGTTACTTTATCATCTCCTAAAATACCTGTAATTTCAGCAGGAGTAATTAATTTAACTTTACCAGCATCTTTTAATTCCTGTACTTTTTCAACAGAATCTAAAGCACCTCTAAATTCATTTCTTCTATGAACTAGAGTTACTGATTTAGCAACATCTGCTAAAAATATAGACCAATCTAAAGCAGAATCTCCACCACCAGCAATTACTACATTTTTATCTCTATATAATTCTGGTTCTTTAATGATGTATTCAACACCATTGTCCTCAAAATTAGTGATGTTTTCTAATTTAGGTTTTCTTGGTTCAAAACTACCTAAGCCACCTGCAATAGCAACAATTTTAGCATGATGTTTGGTTCCTTTGTTTGTAGTAACAATAAAAGTACCATCTTCTTGCTTTTCTAATGTATCTGCACGTTCACCTAAAGTAAAACCTGGTTCAAATTGTTTAATTTGTTCCATTAAGTTATCAGTAAGATCTCCGGCTAAAATTTCTGGATAAGCAGGGATATCATATATAGGTTTTTTGGGATATATTTCTGAACATTGTCCTCCTGGTTGAGGTAATGCATCAATTAAATGACACTTTAATTTTAATAATCCCGCTTCAAAAACAGTAAATAATCCTGTAGGGCCTGCTCCGATGATAAGTATATCTGTGGTAATCATTTTAAGATTCTTTTTTTTCTATTAATCCTTTGGTGAATTCGTTAAGTGTTTCTACTTTTTCTTCGAAATCTCCTTTTATTGTTTTTCTAAACTCGTTTAAATTTTTAACCAAATCGTCTATGTTTTCAGGAATAACTTCCTCAAAAAATTGACGTAATCTTTTGGCTGTTGTTGGCGATTTTCCATTAGTGGAAATAGCCACTTTTACGTTTCCTTTGGTTACAATTCCTCCCATATAAAAATCACAATATGGTGGGTTATCTGCTACATTAACCAATGTATTACGTTTTCTGCAATGCTTATATATCTTTACATTTATTTCAGGAATATTAGTAGTTGCAACGACCATGTGTTTTCCTTTTAAATAACGTCTGCTGTATTTTTTTTTAATAAGCGTTACATCTCCTTTTTTGGCTAGTGCAATAGTTCCTTCTCTAAACATTGGAGAAACCATTGTTACCTTAGCATCTGGACTCGATTTTAATAAGAACGTTAATTTTTCCTCAGCTACAAAACCACCACCTACAATTAATACATGTAAGTTTTTGGTTTTTAAAAAAATGGGATATAAATTATTTCTTTCCATGAGACTAATTTACGCTCATTTTTGCATATTCTTGTTGAATATTTTTTAATTGTTCGCGATGTTTTACAACTTCTCCTAAAACAATAATTGCAGGGTTACTTAATTCTTGTTCTGACACAACTTGTTTTATTGTATCTACAGTACCAATACCAATTTTTTCTCTAACAGTTGTTCCGTCTTGAATAATGGCAACAGGTAAATTGTTTTTACCTTGTTCTTGAAATAGACTTACAATTTCTGCTAGTTTTCCCATCCCCATTAAAATAACTACAGTCGCGTTAGATTGTGCAGCTAAAGCAACATCACTAGAAATTTTATGATCTTTTGTTGTGCCAGTAATAATCCAAAAACTTTCAGAACTTCCACGTTTTGTTAAAGGAATGTTTTGATATGCAGGAACAGCTAAAGACGAAGAAATACCAGGAACAACAGCAGTTTCTAAACCAAAACCAGCAGCATATTCCATTTCTTCAGCACCTCTACCAAATATAAAAGAATCACCTCCTTTTAAACGAACAACATGTCCGTGAGATTTAGCATAAGTCACAATTAAGTCATTAATTTGTTCTTGTTGATATCTGTAACAACCTCTTCTTTTACCCACAAAAATTAATTCGGCATCAGGATTTACAAAATCTAATAATTCTTCATTAACTAAAGCATCGTATAAAACTACATCCGCAGTTTTTAAAACTTTTATTGCTTTTACTGTAATTAAATCTACATCACCAGGACCAGCACCAACTACTGTTAATTTAGGATTTATATGTTCTTTATTTAAGCTCATAATTATACGCTAGCTACTCTAAAAGCTCTTACTTTAGTTAAAAATGCTTCGGCTGTAGCAATATATGTAATAGCAAAATCTTTAGAAGGTGCGTTTTGTGTAATTGCATATACTTGATTTGCAAAAGTACCTTCTAATTCTATTAAGTTTTTTTCAATAAACTCAACATCAAAATTATTTACTATGTCTGCCTGTGTATTTGTCTTTTTCTTTTCAGCTAATAAAATTGCTTTTGCTGAATTAATTTGAGAGCTGTATGCGTAGTAAATAGCATCACTATAAACACCGTTTTCAAAAGATTCTTTAGCATTGGCTATTTTTTCATCACTTTCTAAAAATAACGTTTCAATCAAATCAATAACAACACCAGCACATTCTCCAACTCCAATAGCTTTTATGTATTCTTCGTTAGTTCCCCAATCAATAAAATCTTCAGCAGTTAAATTATCTACCACAGATAAATCTGTTAAGAAATCGTAGAAGTAACGTTCTCCTTTTTCAGCATAATACTCAGCGAATAATTTTCCATTAGCATTTGCTTCATAATCATTTAAGATTCTGCGTAAAGCTTCTGGTCCACGTTTACTAGGTATTTTTACTACTTTATCTGCAAATGTAGCTTTACCATTTCCTTGATTACCACCACCTAATAATACTTGTAAAGCAGGTGCTACCAATTTATCTTTTGTACGAACAGTCATTCCTTGGAAACCAATGTTTGCCATATTGTGTTGTCCACAAGCATTCATACATCCACTAATTTTAATAACCAGATCTTGGTTACTTAAATATTGTGGGTATTCTGCTGTAATAACTCTTTCTAATTCTTCTGTAATACCAGTACTACTAGCAATACCTAAATTACATGTATCCGTACCAGGACAAGCAGTAATATCTACGGCTTTATTGTAACCAGCTGTTACAAAACCTAACTTTTCTAATTCAACATAAAAAAGTTCAATTAAATTTTCTTTTACGTGAGGAATTACAATATTCTGACGTAATGTTAAACGAATTTCAGAAGCGGCGTATTTATCAACTAAGTCAGCCAATAAACGTGCTTTATCTGTATAAAAATCGCCTAATAAAACTTTAATACCTATAGCAACATAACCTTGTTGTTTTTGAGGAATTAAGTTCGTCGTTTTCCATTGTGCAAAAGCTTTTTGATCTTTAATTGTTACAGAAGGAATATCTTTAATATCTGCAATAACAGGTTGTGGATATGCATCAGCATCAATAGCAACAGAAGTATAAGGAACTGCAATACGTTGTTCTTCAACTAAAGCTTTAAATCCATCTAAACCAATTTTAGCCATTAAAAACTTCATACGAGCTTTTGCTCTACTTTTACGCTCACCATGACGGTCAAATACACGTAAAATAGCATTCATTACAGGTATGATTTTATCTGATTCTAAAAATTCATATAAAGTTTCTGCTAAATGAGGTTGAGAACCTAACCCACCAGCAACCATTACTTTAAAACCGTTTACACCATTTTCTTTTTTTGCAATAAAACCAATATCATGTAAATAAGACAATCCTGTATCTTCATCAGTATTAGAGAAAGACACTTTGAATTTACGTCCCATTTCTTGACAAATAGGATTACGTAAAAACTCTTCAAAAATAGCATGAGCATAAGGTTGCACATCAAAAGGTTCACTTACATCAAAACCAGCAGTTTCTGAAGCCGTAACATTACGTACTACATTACCACAAGCTTCACGTAAGGTAACATCATCTTTTTCTAATTCAGCCCATAGTTCTGGTGTACGATTTAGATCTACATAATGAATTTGAATATCTTGACGCGTAGTAATATGCAGGCGACCACGTGAGTACTCATCCGATACTGAACTAATTCTACGTAATTGATTAGACATTACTTTACCATAAGGTAATTTAATACGAATCATTTGTACACCTGGTTGACGTTGACCGTAAACTCCACGAGCTAAACGTAAACTACGGAATTTTTCTTCATCAACTTTCCCTTCCTTGAATTCTTGAATTTTTCTTGCTAATTCAATAATATCTTGTTCTACGACTGGATTTTCTATTTCGGTTCTAAAACTTTGCATCGTTTTTGTAATTTGCCTGTTACAGCATTAATATTTGTTAGTTGTGTGTTGTTGTAATCTTAGTTATGTAAGAATTTTTGCTTTACTAATAATTCTTCTTCTGTTTCTACATTATCTTCATCAGGTACACAACAATCTACCGGACAAACTGCTGCACACTGAGGTTCTTCATGAAAACCTATACATTCTGTACATTTATCAGCAACAATAAAATAGTATTCTTCAGATACAGGTTCTTGGCTTTCATCTGCATCAACAGTTTCACCATTAATTTCTATATTTCCAGAAAGATCAGTACCGTCACTATATTTCCAATCTTCAGCAACATCATATATTGCTGTGTTTGGACATTCTGGTTCGCAAGCACCACAATTGATGCACTCATCTGTTATTATAATTGCCATTTTGTGTTCTATTTTATAAAACCTACACCAGAAGTGGTGTTTGTTTTAGGATTGATTAAAATAAAAGCTCCATTGGATTTATTGTTCTTATATGAATCAACAAATAAAGGTTTACTTAATTTTAAATTAACATCACCTATTTCATTTAATGTTAATTGTGTTGGGTTTTCTATTTCTCCTGAAAAATCAGGTTTCATAATGGTAGACAAGCTTATTATTTTTGCTTGAACATCATTTACACCATGTTTTATAAAATATTTGGAGGAAGCTTGTAATGGATCTTTGTCCATCCAACAAATAGTGGCTGTCAATTCTTTAGTAATTTTAGGTTCTTCACCTGTTTTTACTAACATATCACCTCTACTAACGTTTACATCATTTTCTAAAGTGATACTAATAGAGCTTCCTTTTTTAGCTTTCTTAAATTCTTTATCGAAAAAATGAATGCTTTTTACTTTTGATTTTGTTGTTGAAGGTAAAACAGTAACATCATCTCCAACACTTAAACTACCTCCATATAATTTACCAGCATATCCTCTATAATCGTGATATTCTTCAGTTTTAGGGCGGATTACTGTTTGCACAGGAAAACGAGCTTGTCCTTTTTCAAAAACATCTTTAGCATCTAAACTTTCTAGATGTTCTAAAATAGTACGTCCGCTATACCAAGGTGTATTTTCAGATTCTGAAACTACATTATCTCCTTTTAAAGCACTTACGGGTATAAAAGTGATGTTTTGGTCTTTGTAGTCGCTATTCGCAACCATTTTTTCGAATTCAGCTTTAATAGCATTAAATTTTTCCTCAGAAAAGTCAACTAAATCCATTTTATTAACAGCAACCACGATATCTTTAATTCTTAATAAATTATTGATAAAGAAGTGACGATATGTTTGTTCAATTACTCCATTACGAGCATCTACTAAAATCATAGAAGCTTGTGATGTTGATGCACCTGTAACCATATTACGAGTATATTCAACATGACCAGGAGTATCTGCAATAATATAACTCTTCTTAGCTGTTGAAAAGTAAATATGTGCTACATCAATAGTAATACCTTGTTCACGCTCAGCAACTAATCCATCAGTTGCTAAAGAGAAGTCTAAATAATCAAAACCATTAGCTTTACTACGCGTTTCAATGGCTTCTAATTTATCTGTAGTTAATGATTTTGTATCATAAAGGATACGACCAATTAAGGTGCTTTTACCATCATCTACACTTCCTGCTGTTGCTATTTTTAATACGTTCATTTTGTTAATAGTATTAAGTAGATAGTATTGAGTATTTAGCTTCAATAACTATGAACTTTATATTTTATGTTTTAATCTATGTACTTTGTACTAACTACTCAGTACTTCCTAAAAATACCCTTGTTGTTTACGTTTTTCCATTGCTGCTTCTGAGCGTTTATCATCAATACGAGCACCACGTTCTGAAATAGTACTTTCTCTAATCTCAGCAACAACTTTATCAATAGTGATGGCATCAGATAATACAGCAGCTGTACAAGACATATCTCCAACAGTACGAAAACGTACCATTCTTTCTTCTACAACTTCTTCTTCATCACGATATACAACATCATCTTCTGCAGACCAAATCATACCATCTCTAACAAAAATCTTTCTTTTATGAGCAAAATAAATTGAAGGGATTTCAATTTCTTCAGCTTCTATATAACTCCAAACATCTAATTCTGTCCAGTTAGAAATAGGAAAAACACGTACATTTTGGCCTAAATCAATTTTACCGTTTAACATATCAAATAATTCAGGTCTTTGGTTTTTTTCATCCCATTGTCCGAAATCATCTCTTACAGAAAAAATACGTTCTTTGGCTCTAGCTTTTTCTTCATCTCTACGAGCTCCACCGATACAAGCATCAAAACCAAACTCTTCAATAGCATCTAATAAAGTTTCAGTTTGTAACATGTTTCTACTTGCGTATCTACCAGTTTCTTCTTTTACTTTACCAGAATCGATATTATCCTGAACATTTCTCACGATCAATTCAACTCCTAGTTCTTTAGCTAAGCGGTCTCTAAATTCTATTGTTTCAGGAAAATTATGTCCAGTATCAATATGCATTAAAGGAAAAGGGATTTTAGCAGGATAAAATGCTTTTTGAGCCAACCTTACTAACGTAATACTGTCTTTTCCTCCAGAAAATAACAATACTGGTTTTTCAAATTGCGAAACCACTTCTCTAAAAATGTGAATTGCTTCGCTCTCTAATGCTCCTACTTTTATTGTATCTAAACTCATACTATATTTTTTAGATGTGTAAACCACACTCTCTATTGTTTTCTACTTTTGTTGGATCGAAATACTTAAACTCATTAGGAAGATTGTTTTCCTCTAAATAAGTGTCTAATTCTTCATCTGACCAATTATAAAACGGACTTACTTTTATAATACCATCTTTGCTTTTTGAAATAATATCTATACTATCTCTAAAAGCAGTTTGTCCTTTTCGTAAATTCGTAAACCAAACATCTGGTTGATGGGCTGCCATTGCTCTTTTAAATGGCTCTAATTTTACTTGCTCTGTAAATATTCCGTGGTTTTCGTCGTCAATTGTTGGTAAACCTAACGTAATATTTCTGTGTGCCACAGTTTGTTTTGGAACATATAAATGAATGTTTAATTCTAATTGATGAATTAATGCCTCAGCATGTTTGTATGTATTTGGAGTATTATATCCAGTATCACACCAAATTACCTCAATATCTTCTTTTATTTTAGAAACTAAATTTAAGATAGCACCTTCGTAAGGTCTAAAGTTAGTTGTGACTACTGGTTTTTTTGCTATTGAAATAGCCCAGTTAATTATTTCTTCAGGTGTTTTACCTGCTAATTCTTTGTTTATTTCGTCAATATTAAGGCTCATTATTTTCCCCATTTTATTTTATTCCAAATTCTTTCGTGAAAGAAATACAATACTAATTTTGTTAAAAAATCTACAGATGCAATAGAAGTTGCCAAGGCCATTTCTCCAGTAAGTATATATGATACTACTAATGTGTCTATGGTTCCTATAACTCTCCAGCTTACAGCTTTAGCGATACTACGTACAGGGTTTTCTGAGTTTTTATCATCTTCAAAATTTCCTTGTGCTTCTTTTTTGTTAAAAATCATTTGATCTACAATCATAATAATTGAGTAATTTTTATTACCCTATTAGTTTAATAGAGTATGCAAACATACTCATTTTTTTTATATTAAAAGCTGACATCTGTTTAAAGAATTTGTTAAACCCTATAAATTTAGTAGATTAATAAAATAAGGTCTTAATAATTAGTTATCTGTTAATTATTTTTTAGGAATGATTAACATTTACATAGGTCTGCTAACGTAGTGTTTCTAAAAATTTTAAGTGTACTATCTCTAACTTCTATCATAAGGCTATGTATTGCACACAGGTTCTCATCTGGACAATCATCACATTTTTCATAAAAGTTTAAACTAACACATGGAACCATGGCGATTGGGCCTTCCAAAACTCGCATAATCTCAGTCATTTTAATGTCTTTAGGTTCTTTTAAAAGATAATAACCACCACCTTTTCCTTTTTTCGAACCTAAAAAGCCATTTTTTCTAAGTGTTAATAAAATGCTTTCTAAGAATTTTAACGATATGTTTTCACTCTTAGATATTGTAGCAATTTGAACAGGAGATTTGTTCTCCTGTTTTGCTAAAAAGGTGAGTGCTTTAATTCCGTATTTTGTTTTTTTCGAAAGCATTATGCAAAAGTAAACTTTTATTTATTTTATGAGTTGTTTAAAGCTTGATTTAAATCCTTAATAATATCATCAACATTTTCTAGTCCAATAGAACATCTTACCAGACCATCTGTAATGCCAACTTCTAATCTATCTTCTTCAGAAAGTCTACCATGAGTTGTTGATGCAGGGTGTGTAACAATAGTTCTAGTATCTCCTAAGTTTGCAGATAAAGAACACATTTTTATATTGTTTAAGAATTTACGACCAGCCTCAATTCCTCCTTTTATTTCAAAGGCAACAATATTACCACCTAATTTCATTTGCTTTTTAGCAATTTCGTGTTGAGGATGTGATTTTAAAAATGGATATTTAACGAAATTTAATTTTTCATTTCCTTCTAAAAAAGCAGCAACTTCTATAGCGTTTTGGCAATGTTTTTCAACTCTTAAAGATAATGTTTCTAAACTTTTAGATAATACCCAAGCGTTAAAAGGCGACATTGCTGGGCCAGTATTTCTTGCAAATAAATATAGTTCTCGAATTAAATCTTTGCTTCCAACAGTAACGCCACCTAAAACACGACCTTGTCCGTCCATTAATTTTGTTGCAGAATGAATTACTAAATCTGCACCAAATTTTATTGGCTGTTGTATATATGGTGTTGCAAAGCAATTATCTACAATAAATATTAAATTATGCTTTTTAGCAATGTTCCCAATTAATTCCAAATCCAGAATATCTACAGCCGGATTTGTTGGTGTTTCTATATATAAAACCTTCGTGTTTGGTTGAATTAAACTTTCTACTAAATCAACTTCATTTACTTTAAAGTAAGATGTTGTAATGTTCCATTTAGGTAAATATTTGGTAAACATGCTATGTGTTGAACCAAATACAGAACGACAAGAAACAACATGATCTCCAGCGTTTAAAATAGATGCAAATGTTGAAAAAATTGCAGACATTCCTGTTGCAAAAGCAAAACCAGCTTCTGCACCTTCCATAGCAACGACTTTGTCTACAAATTCCGTTGTATTCGGATTAGAAAACCTACTATATAAATTACGCTCTTTTTCTTCTGCAAAAGAAGCCCTCATTTCTTCTGCATCATCAAAAACAAAACCTGAGGTTAAGTATAATGGTGTAGAATGTTCAGAAAATTGACTTTTTTCTGTTTGATTTCTGATCGCGTCTGTTTCGAAATGTTTTTTCATTTTTTATTGAAAAATTAGAAGATTGAAAAATTCAATCAGTAAAATATTGTTTATGATTATGTCATTTCGAATTTAAGTGGACTGAAATAAATTCAGTACAAGCAAGTTCTGGTTGACGTTTATTTTGTTTTTTATTGAAAAGATTAAAGTATTAAAACATGGATAGTTTTTAAATCTTTAAATTCTTCAATCTTTTAATGCTTTAATTATTATTTTTAGCCAATCGTAAAATGTCTCCTAAAACTCCTCTTGCAGTTACTTTAGAACCTGCTCCGGCGCCTTGAATTACAATAGGTTGTTCTCCGTAAGATTCGGTATAGATTTCAAAAATAGCATCTGAACCTTTTAACGATCCTAATGGTGTGTCTGGAGAAACAGAAACTAGTTTTACATCTAAATTTCCTTTTTCTTGTGATAAATCTCCACCTAACTCACCAATATAACGTAAAACATTTCCTTTTTGTTGATTGTTTTTTATGGTTTTGTATTCTTCATCAAAAGCTTTTAGATTCGTTAAAAAGTCTTTTGTAGTTCCGTTTCTTAAGCTTTCTGGAATTAAATTTTTGATTTTCACATCGTCCAATTCATTTTCTAAATCTAATTCACGTGCTAAAATTAATAGTTTTCGCCCAACATCATTTCCGTTTAAATCTTCTCTTGGGTCTGGTTCTGTAAATCCTTTGTCGATAGCCTTTTGCAAAACTTCCGAAAAAGGCAAATCATCCGCAGAAAAAGAATTAAACAGATAGCTTAATGTTCCTGAAAAAACACCTCTTATTTTGGTGATGTTTTCTCCAGATTCGTGTAATAAACGAATCGTATCTATTAAAGGTAAACCAGCACCCACATTGGTTTCGTATAAATATTGCTTGTTATGTTGATTTAAGCTTTCTCTTAATTTCTTATAAAAATCAAAAGACAAGGTATTGGCAATTTTATTACAGGAAACCAAATCGAAACCAACTTCTATTAGCGGAATATAATTACTAACAAAAGAAGTACTTGCTGTATTGTCAACTGCAATTAAATTTTCAAAATGATGCTCGTTTGCAAACGAAATAATATCTTCAATAGACGTGTTTTCTTGTCCGTTATTAGTTAAATTTTCTTCCCAATTGTTGGTGATACCATTTTTATTGAATAAAACCTTTTTAGAATCAGCGATAGCGAATACATTTAGCTGAATTTTTCTTCGCTCTAAAATAGAAGCTGTACTTTCTAATATTTGTTGAATTAATGTTGCGCCTACTAAACCTTTTCCGAAAATAGCAATGTTTACTTTCTTTGCAGCTCCAAAAACCTGACCATGTATAACGTTCACGGCTTTAAATAATTGTTCTTTTTTAACTACTAAACTCACGTTTTTTCCAGAGATGGTATTGTTAAATAATAATGGAACAATTTGATTTTTAATTAACGCATTAAAAGGTTTGTGGAATTCACTTAAATTTTGACCAATGATAGAAATAACGGCAACATCGTTTATTACCGAAATTTGATTTACATCTTGTGCGTAAAAATCATTTTCGAATTCTTTTTCTAAAGCTGCAACTGCTTCTTCCGTTTTGTCAGCATTAATAACAAATCCAATTCCTCTTTCCGATGAGCCTTGAGAAACAATGTTTACACTAATACTTCTATCGCTTAGGGTTTTAAAAATACGGGCATCTACACCAACTTTACCTAGTAAACCTCTTCCTTCAAAATTAATCATAGCAACATTTTTAATTGTTGAAATAGATTTAATTCCTTTTGATGTTGATGTTGAGGTTACTAAAGTTCCCTTGTCTTTTAAATTAAAAGTATTTAAAATTCTAAGATTGATATTTTTTTCTAATAAAGGAATAATTGTTTTAGCGTGTAAAATATTAGCACCAAAACTAGCGAGTTCATTAGCTTCGTTAAATGATAGTTGTTCTATTTTTTTAGCATCAGAAACTAAATTTGGGTCTGCTGTAAAAATTCCATTTACATGTGTGTAATTTTGTAATTCATCAGCATCTAAATAATTAGCTAATAAAGCGGCTGTGTAATTACTTCCGTTTCGACCTAATGTAGTTGTTTCATTTTTTTTATTTGCAGCAATAAAACCAGCAACAATATTTACTGTATTTCCGTTATTGTTTTTAAAATGTGAAATTACATTTTCTTTTGAAATAGCAGTAATAGGTTGTGCATTACCAAAGTTTTCGTCAGTAATAATTAGTTTACGAGCATCAGTTGCTAATGCAGGTATGTTTTGTTGTTTTAATAAACTTTCAATAAGTTTTACTGATAGTAATTCTCCTTGTGCTAAAACCTCATCTTTAATCTTCTCACTGAAATCACCTAAAAGAAAAACTCCTTCAAAAATGGTTGTTAAGGTTGAGAATTCTTCAGAAAAATCAATTTCATTATTTGGAGCTAGTTGATATTCTTTAAAAGCGTTTAATTCTTTTTTGTAAGATTTCTTTTTAGCAGCTTTTTTTAAAATTGTTTCTAATTCGTTTGTAGAGTTCCCTCTAGCAGAAGCTACAATGGTAATCTTTTCTCCCGAATTGTATTTATTAACGATAATTTCTATAGCATTTTTTATTCCTTTTCCGTTAGCTAAAGATTTTCCACCAAACTTTAAAACTTTCATTTTACGTTCTTTAAAATCTTTATTAAAAATAGGTTCGATAATTTTTTGTAATTGATCGTATTCTATTAAAAATGCATCATGACCGTGAACAGAATTTACTTCGTTATAGGTTACGTTTTCTTTTGTTAATGCAAGTTTTTTATGTGTTTCTCTATTTTCTTCTGCAGTAAAAAACAAATCTGAACTTACACCAATAATATGTATGTTGGCATCAATTTGATCTAATAAGTCACTGTTTTTTTGTCCACCTTCAGTAACATCAATTGTTTTTAATAATTGATTCATTAATTTATAGGAAGATAATTGGTAGCGTTCTTGTAGTTTATTACCATGATGTAATAACCAGCTTTCTACATTAAAAATTTTAGAATCTTCATTTTTAGAGCGATGAAAACGTTCTTTAAAAGATTCTGGTGTTCTGTAACATAACATTGCATGCATGCGAGCATCGTGAACTGGATTGCTAGAGTTTGTTAAAAATTGTTCTTGAATTTGACAATTTGCAATTAACCAATCCGTAGATTTCCAATCTGTTGCTACAGGAATGAAATGTTTAGTTAACTTTTTGTTGATAACAACCATTTCCCATGCAATTCCTCCTCCTAAAGAACCGCCAACTAAAGCAAATAATTGTTGAATGTTTAATTCTTGTAGTCCTTTTAAAAAAAGTGTAGCAATATCTCTAGCGATAAAACTTTTATAGTCATCAATTAAAAAACCATCAAAACCATTTCCAGGAATGTTAAAAGATAAAACGGTATAAACATTAGTATTAATAGCTTTTTTTTCGCCAACAATATCTTCCCACCAACCATTTTTACCAGCAACATGACTATTACCTGTTAATGCGTGGTTGATTAAAACTACTGGTGCAGTACTTAATTCTTGTCCAAAAACTTGATAGCTCAAGTTAATCTCTGGAATTAAAGTTCCTTTTTCTGTAGTGAAGTTGTTAAGCTTTATATGTGATAAAGGGTGTTCCACTTTTTGTTTTTAGTTTTTAATGTTGAATTTTTAATATTGAAAGTTAGGGCTAAAATTCATGGTTTAGATATATTATATTTCAGAAAAAGCTGCTTTTAAATCTATTTTTAAATCTTCAAGGTCTTCAATACCTACAGATAAACGAATTAAATCTTGAGAAACACCAGCACTTGCTTGTTGTGTCTCGTCTAATTGCTGATGTGTAGTACTTGCTGGATGGATAATTAATGATTTAGTATCACCAATATTAGCTAATAAAGAAAATACTTGTGTTTTGTTGGCTATGGTTTTAGCAGCTTCAAATCCGCCTTTAGCACCAAAAGTAACTATTCCGCTTTTTCCTTTAGGTAAATACTTGTCAGCAAGTTTTTTGTATTTGCTGCTTTCTAATCCAGGGTAGTTTACCCAAGCAACTTCTTCTTGTTTTTCTAACCACTCTGCTAATGCTAGTGCATTTTCGCTATGTTGTTTTATTCTAACAGGTAGGGTTTCTAGACCTTGAATAATATTAAATGCATTTGTAGGGCTTAAGGCTCCACCAAAATCTCGTAATCCTTCTAAAATTAACTTAAAAGTAAATGCAGCGGCACCTAAAGTTTCATGATATACTAATCCATGGTATCCAGCAGAAGGTTCTGTGAATTCTGGAAATTTTCCGTTAGCCCAGTTAAAATTACCAGCATCTACAATAGCTCCACCTAATGACGTTCCTTGTCCTCCTATGTATTTTGTTAATGAATGAATTACTAAGTTGGCTCCGTGTTTAATCGGGTTCAATAGGGCAGGAGTGGCTACTGTATTGTCAACAATAAAAGGAACTTCAGCTTTTTTAGCATGTGAAGAAATTGCTTCTAAATCTAAAACATCTAATTTAGGATTTCCTAAAGATTCTACAAAAAAGGCTCTAGTATTGTCTTGGATAGCATTTGCAAAATTATCAGGATTAGAAGCATCTACAAATGTAGTGGTAATACCTAATCTTGGTAATGTAACATTCAGTAAGTTGTATGTTCCACCATATAAACTACTAGAAGCAACAATATGATCACCTGCTTTTAATAAAGTTAAAAAACATGTTGATATTGCTGATGTTCCAGAAGCAAATACTACAGCTCCGATTCCTCCTTCTACAGCAGCTAAACGTTCTTGTAAAATTTGATTTGTTGGGTTATTTAAACGTGTGTAAATAAACCCTAATTCTTTTAAAGAGAAAAGATTTGCTGCATGATCAGAATCGTTAAAAACATAAGAAGATGTTTGGTAAATAGGAACAGCTCTTGCTCCTCCGTTTTGTGTAACATCATGTCCTGCATGTAATGCGTTAGTTGCTAATTTTTGAGTACTCATTTTTCTAGTTTTTTGAGTTAATAAATTAAATTAAAACAAAAGTCAAATGCATCAAAATTTGATGTACTTATAAAGAAAAAAGTTAAAAAGAAAATATAAAATTTCTAATTTCAGAAAATTTATGTTTTGTTATCTATCCAAAAAATTAATGGGTAGAATTTAGCACCTTCTTTGTTGTGTTGAATAGATTGCATCACATACAAAGGGTTGCTAAGGTTTCATAGGGTCTAATCCCTCCACCTTTCTTGATAACATTTCAATAAGTTATTGAACTTTGTGAATGCAAATATTCAATAAATAAAATTTAAAAACCTAATTTATTTTAATTTTATTTTAGATGGAATACTTTTTGTTTTAAAAATTAACTTTTACGTGGACGAAATATTTTCATTTCATTCTCGTTGGTTTTTAGAAAAGGACCTTCTAACAAGTCAATACAATAAGGAATAGCAGGAAATACGACCTCAAGGCATTCTTTAATGGCTTTTGGTTTGCCAGGTAGGTTAACAATTAATGTTTTACCTCTGATTCCAGAAGTTTGTCTAGAAAGTATAGCTGTTGGAACATATTGCAAGCTGGCCTGTCTCATTTGTTCACCAAATCCTGGAAGTAATTTTTCGCAAACTGCTATTGTAGCTTCAGGTGTTACATCTCGAACAGCTGGACCTGTGCCGCCTGTAGTAATAACCAAGCAGCAATCTTTATGATCTGTCATATCTATCATTGCTTTTTCTAATAAATTTTGCTCATCTGGAATAACTTTATATTCTTCTTCCCATTCATTCGTAAGCCATAAGTTTAAAAGTTTACGAACTTCTTTTCCTGGTAAATCTTCATAAATCCCCATACTAGCACGATCAGATACATTAATAATTCCTATTTTTATTTTTCCCAATTCCGTTAAATTATTGATTATTATATAAAATCATTTTTATGAATATGTAAAAATATGAAAACAATCAATTACTTTTGCAACTTAGTTGCGTTAACTGAAAACTTAATTATATAATGGAATCGTATTTAAAAATGTAAGTATGAAAACGACAACGATAGTTGAAAATTGGAAAAAAGGTTTGTCTGCTGAAATACTAAGAGATATTCATCAAAAAGATATAAATATAGCTATTTATAATAGAAATGTAAACAGGTTTGAAAAGGATGCTAATGCTCTTTTAAAGCGAAATATTGAGTTTAAATCAAGTGGAGATATTACTACTATTTTGGGTGAAATAACAAAAGTAATTAATGTTGATGAATTCCATATGATAATAAAAGATATTGAACATCTCTTATCTCTTTTTAAAGAAATCACAGGTGTTAAACGATTTCAATTGCTTATAGCGACTATAAATACCAATATGTGTAGGAGATTTCATACAGATGTGAATGATTTACGAATACTTTGTACTTATGCTGGTGAAGGGACTTTATGGTTGACAGAAGATAATATTGACCGAAAGGCATTAAATACTTATCAAGGTAATGAGTCTATTGTAATTAATAAAGATGACATAAAGCAAGTTGAAACAGGAGATGTAATTATATTAAAAGGAACTGCGTATCAAAATAAAACAACTAAAGCAATTGTTCATCGAAGCTCTACTATTGAAAAAAGTGAAAAAAGATTATTACTACGTATTGATACGGAAGAATTTATAAAAACATGTTAATAGCAAAAGAAATAAACGAATTGGAAGAAAGTTTGTTGATAAATCTTCAATTTAATAAGCGAGATGGTTTGCTACCGGTTGCTGTACAAGAAACAACTACTGGTCAACTTTTAATGTTAGCATCTGTAAATAAAGAGGCGTTAAGTAAAACTTTAAAAATTAAAAAGGCAACATTCTGGAGTACTTCTCGTAAAAAACTTTGGACAAAAGGAGAAACATCTGGTGATTTTCTTAGTATAGATAGAATTTTGATTGATTGTGATCAAGATGCAATTGTATATCAGGTTACATTGTTGGGGGATGGTGTTTGTCATACTTATAATGAAAAAGGGAAACACCGAAAGGCTTGTTTTTACAGAGAAATTGATATGGATCAAAATAAACTTAAGTTTATTGATGATATGAAATAACAAAAACACCTTTTTACATTATAATGTAAAAAGGTGTTTTTGGTTATTAAATACAGCGCTAATTGTTAGCGATTTAATGTGAGATTGTTTAAAGTTCGTAGTTAAATAAAAGTAAAAAAATAGTTGAATTGTATGTGTTGTCTTTATAGAAGTTAAACTAAAAATTCAAATAAATCAGGCTTGTCATTTAAGTATTCTCCAAAGAAGTTACGCTCTTTCATTCGGCTAATTAAAGGTTCTAAATCATCTTTGCTTAATAATTCAATGCCTACAACAGCAGGAGCACTTTCTCTATTATTTTTCTTAGAGTATTCAAAGAATGTAATATTATCTTTATCACTTAAAATATCTCGAACAAATTCTCTTAAGGCACCAGCTCTTTGAGGAAAACGAATAATGAAATAATGTTTTAAGCCTCCATATAATAAGGCACGCTCTTTTATTTCAGCAGTTCTTGTAATATCATTATTACTCCCACTAATTATACAAACTACATTTTTACCTTTAATTTCTTCCTTGTATAAATCTAAAGCAGCAATAGTTAATGCACCAGCAGGTTCAACAACAATAGCATCTTTGTTATATAAATCTAAAATAGTTTGGCATACTTTTCCTTCAGGAACAGTAACCATAGCGTGTAAATTTTCTTTACAGATTTTATAGGTTAAGCTACCAACTTGTTGTACTGCAGCTCCATCTACAAACTTGTCTATTTTGTTAAGTTTAATATTGTCATTTAAGGTAATTGCTTTTTGCATAGAAGGAGCTCCTTCTGGCTCTATACCAATTACTTTGGTGTTTGGTGAAAGCAATTTAAAGATAGATGAGAGTCCAGATGAAAGCCCTCCACCTCCAACAGGAACAAAAACATAATCTATAGGTTCTGTAGCTTGATCAATAATCTCTAAACCAACTGTTGCTTGTCCTTCAATAATTTTAGGATCATCAAAAGGGTGTACAAAAGTTTTCTTTAGGTTATCACAATGTTGTTTTGCAGCAATATAAGAATCATCAAAAGTATCTCCAATTAGTTGAATATCTACAAAATTAGCACCAAACATTTTTACTTGTTCTACTTTTTGTTTTGGTGTTGGAGCAGGCATGAAAATAGTACCATAAATTTGTTTTTTACTACAAGCTAAAGCCACACCTTGCGCATGATTTCCTGCACTTGCACAAACAATACCATTTACTAACTCATCTTTGGTTAATGAGTTTATTTTGTTGTAAGCACCTCTGATTTTGTAAGAACGTACTTGCTGTAAGTCTTCTCGTTTTAAAAGTATGTTGGCATCAAACTCTTTTGAATACGTAAAGCTATGCATTAAAGGAGTAACCGCAACTACACCTTTTAGTGTAGTTGCGGCTTCCTTAACATCTTCTAATTTTGGAAAATATATGTTTTCCTTCATGTTACAATTATATTTTTTTCATCGCAGTCATAGAAGCTCTTAAAACAGCTCCAACTTTTTCTACTGGATGGTTTCTTATTGCATTATTTACAGCGATTAACTGTTGGTTGTCAACTCCATTTGCAGAAGTATAAGGTTTACCAATAATATCTGTTTTAACTGTTTTCATAAAATCAGTTAATAAAGGTTTACAAGCATGGTCAAATAAATAACATCCGTACTCAGCAGTATCGGAAATTACGCTATTCATTTCGTATAACTTCTTACGTGCAATAGTGTTTGCAATTAAAGGAGTTTCGTGTAAAGATTCATAGTACGCAGAAGCTTCAATAATACCTGCAGCAGTCATTGCTTCGAAAGCTAATTCTACACCTGACTTTACAAAAGCAACTAATAAAACACCATGATCAAAATACTCTTGCTCGTCAATTTCTACATTTCCAGCAGGAGTTTTCTCAAAGTTAGTTTCACCAGTAGCGGCTCTCCAACCTAATAAGTTTTTATCATCATTAGCCCAGTCTTCCATCATAGTTTTAGAGAAATGACCAGAAATAATATCATCCATATGCTTGTTGAATAAAGGACGCATGATATCTTTTAATTCTTCTGATAATTCAAAAGCTTTAATTTTTGCAGGATTAGACAAACGATCCATCATGTTTGTAATACCACCGTGCTTTAAAGCCTCAGTAATAGTTTCCCAACCATATTGGATTAATTTAGATGCATACCCTGGCTCAATACCTTCTTCAACCATTTTATCAAAAGATAAAATAGCTCCAGTTTGTAATAAACCACATAGGATAGTTTGTTCTCCCATTAAATCAGATTTTACCTCTGCAACGAAAGATGATTCTAATACACCAGCTCTGTTACCTCCAGTAGCAAATGCATAGGCCTTAGCTTGAGCTAAACCTTTTCCTTCAGGATCATTTTCTGGGTGAACAGCAATTAAAGTAGGTACACCAAATCCTCTTTTATATTCTTCACGTACTTCAGAACCTGGACATTTTGGAGCTACCATAATTACCGTTAAGTCTTCACGAACTTGCGTACCTTCTTCAACAATATTGAAACCATGAGAATACGTTAATGTTGCTCCTTTTTTCATTAAAGGCATTACTGTATTTACAACATTTGTATGTTGCTTATCTGGTGTTAAGTTACAAACAACATCTGCAGTTGGTAATAATTCTTCGTAAGTACCTACAGTAAAATTATTTTCTGAAGCATTAATGAATGATTGTCTTTTATTTTTAATTGCACCTTCACGTAAAGCATAAGAAATATCTAAACCAGAATCTCTCATGTTTAACCCTTGGTTTAATCCTTGAGCACCACACCCAACGATAACTACTTTTTTACCTTTTAAAGCTTCAATTCCATCATTAAATTCAGATGAATCCATGAATCTACACTTACCTAATTGTTCTAACTGCTCTCTTAAAGCTAATTGGTTAAAATAATTTTCCATTGTTTGTTTATTATAACTGTTGTTGTTTTCTTTAACTATTTGTTTTGAAATGATTTTATCATTTCAGATACTGGTAATTCGTCTTTTGTTATAGCGATTCTTCCTGAACGGATAAATTGCATAATACCGTGTTTATCTAGAGTGTGATATAATTCTTCAATTTCTTCTTTGTTACCAGATTTTTCTAATACAAAAAAGTCTCTATTGATGTTTATTACTCTAGACTTACTATTGTTTATTATTTTCTGAATTTCATCATTGTCTATTAAAAGCTTAGCGCTTAATTTAAATAAACATGATTCTTGGTAAATGGTCTCATCTTCAGTGTGATAGTATGCTTTTATTACTTCAACTTGTTTTTCTATTTGACCAATTATTTTTTTCATCTGATCTTCCGTAGTTTTAATTAATACGGTAAAACGAGAAACACTTTTAATTTCTGATTTAGATATGTTAACGCTTTCTACATTAATATGTCTTCTTTGGAATATGGCAGAAATTCTATTTAATACACCAATATTATTCTCTGTGTAAATAGAAATTGTATAGGTTTGTTTATTTTCCATAATTATTCTAATCTTATTTCTGAAACAGATGAGCCAGTAGGAATCATAGGAAATACATTTCCTTCTTTTTCTACACAAACTTCTAAGAAATATGCATCTTTAGATGCCATCATTTCTTTTACTGATTTTGATAATTCTTCTCTTTTAGTTACTCTAGTAGCATCAATACTATAACCTTTAGCGATGGTAACGAAATCGGGATTTACCATTTCGGTGGAAGCATATCGTTTGTCGAAAAATAATTGTTGCCATTGACGAACCATTCCTAAAAACTCGTTATTTAGAACTACAATTTTTACGGCAGCTTTAGTTTGTAGAATAGTACCTAGTTCTTGAATATTCATTTGGTAACCTCCATCTCCAATTATTGCAACAACTTCTCTATCTGGTCTCCCCATTTTTGCTCCAATAGCGGCTGGTAAAGCAAATCCCATTGTACCTAATCCTCCAGAAGTAATATTACTTTTAGTTTTGTTGAATTCGGCATATCGACAAGCAATCATTTGGTGCTGACCAACATCAGAAACGATAATAGCGTCACCACCAGAAGCTTCGTTGATTTCTTTTAAAACCTCAGCCATGGTTAAGCCGTCTTTTTCAGGGAATAATTGATCTTTTATTACAACATCGTATTCGGTTTGGTTTAAATCTCTAAATTCTTTTAACCAAGCTTCGTGATTCTTTTCGTTAATTAATGGTAATATTTGTTGTAAACTTTCTTTTGCATCACCAATAACGGCAACATCAGCTGTTACATTTTTATTAACCTCAGCAGGATCAATTTCAAAATGAACTACTTTTGCTTGTGTTGCGTATCTGCTTAAATCTCCAGTAACACGATCGTCAAAACGCATTCCAATAGCGATTAAGACATCACATTCATTGGTTAATTTATTAGGTCCATAATTACCATGCATACCTACCATTCCTACATTTAAAGGATGTGATGTTGGTAAAGCAGATAATCCTAAAATTGTCCATGCAGACGGAATATTAGATTTTTCTATAAAATTTTTAAATTCCTGTTCAGCTTCTCCTAAAATAATTCCTTGACCAAAAACAATCATTGGTTTTTTTGCCGAGTTGATTAAAGTAGCCGCAGCTTTTAATTGCTCTTCTTTAACTGTGCATTTAGGTTTATAGCTTCTTACAGAAGTACATTTTTCATACGAAAAATCAAATTCTTCAAACTGAGCATTTTTAGTAATGTCTACTAAAACTGGTCCCGGACGACCCGATTTTGCCAAGTAAAAAGCTTTTGCCATTACTTTAGGAATGTCACTTGCTTTTGTAATTTGATAATTCCATTTGGTAACTGGTGTAGAAATACCTACAATATCAGTTTCCTGAAAAGCATCTGTGCCTAATAAATGTGCACCAACTTGACCTGTAATACAAACCATTGGTGTAGAATCTATTTGTGCATCAGCAATACCAGTAATTAAGTTTGTTGCTCCAGGGCCTGAAGTTGCAATAGCAACACCAACTTTACCTGTAGCTCTTGCGTAACCTTGTGCAGCGTGAGTTGCACCTTGTTCGTGACGTGTTAAGACGTGATGAATTTGGTCTTGGAATTTATAAAACTCATCATATACAGGCATAATTGCACCACCTGGATATCCGTATAACAAATCGACCCCTTCTGCCATTAAGCATCTAATGACTGCTTCAGCCCCAGAGATTCTAATGGTTTTACTCGAAGTTTCTTTGTTTTTTGTTTTTGTTTCTGTTGCCATAACTTTAACGTTTAAAATTCATCAGTAACACATCCGTTAGATGCAGATGCTACTGTTTTTGCATATTTGTATAAAACACCTTTTTTAAATTTTAAAGCAGGTGCTTTCCAATTCTTTTTTCTTTCTGTTAATTCTGCATCTGAAACATCCAAACTAATAGTGTTTGTTTCTGCATCAATAGAAATAATATCTCCATTTTTTACTAAGGCGATAGTTCCACCAACTTGTGCTTCAGGGGTAATATGTCCAACTACAAAACCGTGCGTTCCTCCAGAGAAACGGCCATCTGTAATTAAAGCAACATCTTTACCTAAACCAGCTCCCATAATAGCAGCAGTTGGTTTTAACATTTCGGGCATTCCTGGTCCACCTTGTGGTCCTTCGTAACGAATTACAACTACATCTCCTTTTTCAACTAAACCATCACGGATTCCATCGTTAGCAGCGTATTCTCCTTCAAAAACAATTGCTTTTCCTTTGAAAACCAATCCTTCTTTACCAGTAATTTTTGCTACAGATCCTTCTTCAGCTAGGTTACCATATAGCATTCTTAAGTGTCCAGTAGCTTTTATAGGGCTTTCTAAAGGTTTAATTACATCTTGGTCTTCAGTTAAGCCAGGAACATTAACTAAATTTTCAGCCATTGTTTTTCCTGTAACTGTCATACAGTCTCCATGTAACAATCCTTTATCTAATAAATATTTTAATACAGCTGGAGTTCCACCAACTCTATGTACGTCTTCCATTAAATATTTACCACTTGGTTTTAAATCTGCCAAGAATGGTGTTTCGTCTGAAATACGTTGAAAATCTTCTAAAGTAAACTTTACATCTGCAGCCTTTGCAATTGCTAAGAAGTGTAATACTGCATTGGTAGAACCTCCCATAACCGTTACAAAACGAATGGCGTTTTCTAATGATTTTTTATTTACAATATCAGATGGTTTTAAATCCTTTTCTAATAAGGCACGTAAAGCTTCACCAGCTTTTATACTTTCTTTTTCTTTTTCTTTACTAATTGCAGGGTTGGAAGAGTTATAAGGTAAGCTCATTCCTAGTGCTTCAATTGCAGATGCCATTGTGTTTGCGGTATACATACCACCACAAGCTCCAGCTCCAGGACACGCTTTTTCAATTACATTTTGATATTCCTCTTCAGTAATGGTTCCAGCAACTTTTCCTCCCCAAGCTTCAAAAGCAGAAACAACATCTAGTTTTTTTCCTTCGTGACATCCAGAAGCAATAGTTCCACCATATACTAATACAGATGGGCGATCTAAACGTAACATTGCCATTAATGCTCCAGGCATGTTTTTGTCACAACCTACTACAGTAACCAAACCGTCATAAGACATTGCTTGTACTACTGTTTCCATAGAATCTGCAATAACATCACGAGAAGGTAAAGAAAAACGCATTCCTGGTGTTCCCATAGAAATTCCGTCAGAAACTCCAATGGTATTGAATATTAATCCGATAATATCAACATTTTGCGTACCTTTTTTAACCAATTTAGCTAAGTCGTTAAGGTGCATGTTACAAGGATTACCTTCGTAACCTGTACTAGCAATACCTATTAAAGGTTTTTGTAAGTCTTCTTTTGTTAAGCCAATAGCATGTAGCATTGCTTGTGCTGCTGGTTGAGTATCGTCTTGAGTTACTTGTTTACTAAATTTGTTTAACTCCATTTTGTGTTTTGTTTATTGTGAAATTTTAATAAAATCGTAAAATTTTCACTTTAAATATATTTTATTCTTTTATTTTGTGTTTTTATTTTGTTTTTTATATAAAAAAACATAAAAAAATGATTTTTTGATATTTAAAATCGGTTTTCTTTTTAGAATTCAAAATTATTATTATTCTTTTTTTTATTTTTTTATTTTTCTATTTCAAATGATTCTCAATGATGTGTTTATTTGGTTAACTATCTGTTTTTTAAATTATTAAGCTTTAAACATTAATGATGTTTATTGTGTTTAAAAAAAGATATTGCTTTTTTTGTGTTTAAATTATTCTGTAATAAAAAAAGCTTCCTAATTAATTAGGAAGCTTTAAATTTATATTGTTATTTAATTAAATAGCCTCCTTTTATCATTGTAAAATGATAATAATGACACTAATTAAATTAATATTTAATAATATACCTTTCATATTATACAAAGATTCTGAATTATTTTTTATTTTCCTAATTTTTATGAAAAAAACATAATTGTTTTAAAAAAAAAGTATAGATTTGTGACATAATTTCGATTTAAAAATAAAATTTATAATTTTGATACTTAATAGTAAGCCCATGTTTATTCGACGCTAATTTTCTATAATAAGAAAAGACTAAACCGCTTACATAATTTTATTTTATACCTTTTGTTACATTCTTTATACATATCGTTATTGCAAAAAGTTACTTTAAACAGTAACAATCCCTTAGGACGTATTATTTTTATCCGACGCCGCCCGTAAGGGTACGTATAAAATTTATGGAGTTAGGTGAGTCCAATTCTACATTCAAAGAACAAACAACAAATTCAACAAACAATAAAATCAATACAATGGAAATTGTAATTGCAAATAAATCACATAGTGTTTATGCAGATATTATCTGTAAAACAATAGAAGATGCCGCTCAAGTTAGAGGTACAGGTATTGCAAAACGACAACCAGCATATATCATCTCTAAGATGGAGTCAGGAAATGCTGTGATAGCTTTAGATGGAGGTTTTTTCGCAGGTTTTTGCTATATAGAAGCTTGGGGTCATGGAAATTTTGTAGCCAATTCTGGATTAATTGTACATCCAGATTATAGGAAACAAGGTCTTGCTAAGAAAATTAAAAAGGTTGTTTTTAATCATTCTAGAGAAAAGTTTCCAGAAGCTAAAGTATTTAGTATCACTACTGGTTTGGCGGTAATGAAAATGAATAGTGATTTGGGGTATAAACCAGTTACTTTTTCTGAGCTAACAGATGATCAAACTTTTTGGAATGGTTGTCAGACTTGTAAAAATTATGACGTATTGCAACGCACGGAACAAAAAATGTGTTTGTGTACTGGAATGTTGTTTGATCCAAAACTTCAAGAAAAAGAAAAACCAAAGAAAGTAAAAGAAAAAGTTTTTAAAAGACTTAAAAAAATAAAACAAACCTTGTTTTTAAAAAAGGATAAAAAATGAAAAAATTAGTAATCGCATATAGTGGAGGATTAGATACATCGTATTGTGCAGTAAGTTTAAGTAAGGCAGGTTATGATGTACATGCTGTAAGTGTAAACACAGGTGGTTTTACAAACGAAGAGATTAAAACAATAGAAGCAAATGCCTATAAAATGGGTGTTTCAACCTATAAAAATATAGATGCAGTTGCTACCTTTTATAATAAGGTTGTAAAGTATTTAATATTCGGAAATGTATTAAAAAACAATACATATCCTTTATCGGTAAGTGCTGAGCGTATTATTCAAGCAATTGAAATTATTGAATATGCTAAAAGTATAGATGCTGAATATATAGCTCATGGAAGTACAGGTGCTGGAAACGATCAAGTTCGTTTTGATATGATCTTTCAGACTTTAGCTCCAGGGATTAAAATTATCACACCAATTAGAGATGGTAAATTAACAAGACAAGAAGAGATAGATTATTTGAAAGAAAATAATGTTGATATGTCTTGGGAAAAAGCAAAGTATTCCGTGAATAAAGGTTTATGGGGAACATCTGTTGGAGGATCTGAAACGTTAACTTCAGGAAAACCATTGCCAGGAGCTGCATATCCATCTCAATTAGAGAAAGACGGAGAGGAGAAAGTTGTTTTAACTTTTGAGAAAGGTGAATTAGTTGCTGTAAATGGTGTTAAAAATGATTCAGATAAAGTGATTGAAACCTTAAATACTTTAGCGGCTGCTTATGCAATTGGTAGAGATATTCATGTTGGTGATACAATTGTTGGTATTAAAGGTAGAGTTGGTTTTGAAGCTGCTGCTGCTTTAATTACTATTAAAGCACATCATTTATTAGAGAAGCATACACTTACCAAGTGGCAACTACAACATAAAGAATATTTAGCGAGTTTTTATGGAATGCACCTACATGAAGGTCAGTATTTAGATCCTGTAATGCGTGATATGGAGGCTTTTTTACAAAGTAGTCAAGATAAAGTCTCTGGTGATGTAATTGTAACATTAAAGCCATATCACTTTAGTTTGGATGGAATATCTTCTAAGCACGATTTAATGAGTGCAAAGTTTGGGAGTTATGGAGAAGAGAATAAAGGGTGGACTGCAGATGAAGCGAAAGGTTTCATTAAGATTGTAGGAAATCAGAATAAAATTTATCAACAAGTAAATTCTTAAGAAATGTTAGAAGTAGGAATTATAGGAGGAGCAGGATATACTGCTGGAGAATTAATCAGATTGTTGTTAAATCACCCAGAAACAAATATCAATTTTGTTTTTAGTACTTCAAATGCTGGGAATAAAATCTATAAAGTTCATCAAGATTTAATCGGATCAACGGAGTTGTCTTTTACAAATGAAATTAATACTGATGTAGATGTGTTATTTTTATGTTTAGGACATGGAAATTCAACTGCTTTTTTAGAAAAAAACACTTTTTCTGACAAGACGAGAATTATTGATTTAAGTAATGATTTTAGATTACTTGCTGATAAGAATTTTAAAGGAAAGGACTTTGTATATGGTTTGCCAGAATTACAAAAAGAGGCTATTAAAAAAGCAAAATATTTAGCAAATCCTGGTTGTTTTGCTACGGCTTTACAATTAGCAATTTTACCTTTAGCAGCTAAAGGGTTGTTAAAAAGGGATGTGCATATTAATGCTGTTACTGGTGCAACTGGTGCAGGGACATCATTATCTAAAACAACTCATTTTACATGGAGAGACAATAATTTTTCGCATTATAAGGCATTTGCACATCAACATTTAGGAGAGATTAATCAAACTGTAAATCAATTACAATCGGATTTTTCTTCTGAAATAAATTTTATGCCAAATCGCGGGAATTTTTCAAGAGGGATTTTTGCAACGGTTTATACGAAGTTTGATGGAACTCTTGAAGAAGCTATTGCTTTATATAAAGAATATTATGTTACTGCTGCTTTTACGTTTGTTTTTGATGAAGCAGTTCATATGAAGCAAGTTGTAAATACAAATAAATGTATTATTGGTGTTGAAAAACATGGAGATAAAATATTAATTACTAGTGTAATTGATAATTTATTAAAAGGAGCATCAGGACAAGCAATTCAAAACATGAATTTAATGTACGGGTTTGAAGAAACTACAGGGATTCAATTAAAAGCAAACTTTTTCTAAAAAAAGAACATTATGAAAATAGCCATAATAGGAACTGGAAATTTAGGGCAGTCAATTGCAAAAGGATTAATAACCAATAATGCAATTACTAGTTTATACCTAACGAAAAGAAATGTAGCAGAACTTACAGATTTTGAAGGGTATAAAAATGTGCATTTAACTAGCGACAATATTAAAGCAGTTGCAGCATCTGATATTTTAATCTTTGCTGTTCAACCAGCACATTTTGAAGGTATTTTAAAAATTGTTAAACCGCATTTAACTGAAAAACATGTATTGATTTCTACCATTACAGGTTATGCTATTTCTAAAATAGAAGAAGAAGTAGGAGCGGAACAATTTATTATTAGAGCAATGCCTAATACAGCAATTGCAGTAGGTAAATCGATGACATGTTTATGTAGTAATGCACAAGGTGCAAAGCGTATTAAAATTGCAGAAGCTATCTTTAATCGTTTAGGACATTCGTTAAGTATACCAGAAGTACAAATGCAAGCAGCAACTGTTATTTGTGCAAGTGGAGTTGCTTTTTGGATGCGTTTAATTCGTGCTACAACTCAAGCAGCAGTTCAATTAGGTTTTGATGCTAAAGAAGCGCAAGAGTTAGCTATGTACACAAGTGAAGGTGCGGCGAATTTATTGATAACTAATGGAAATCATCCAGAAGAAGAAATAGATAGAGTAACTACACCAAAAGGATGTACAATAGAAGGTTTAAATCAAATGGAACATCAAGGTTTAAGTTCTTCTTTAATTCAAGGAATGGTGGCTTCATTCAACAAAATTAGTAACATTAAAAAAGAACAGATATAATTATGAGTTTATTTAATGTATATCCATTGTTTGACATTACGCCTGTTACGGCAAAAGATGTCTATGTTTTTGATGAAAAAAACACAAAATATTTAGATTTATACGGAGGTCATGCTGTAATTTCAATCGGGCATTCTCATCCTAAATACGTAAAAAATATAAGTGAGCAAGTTAGTAAAATGGGATTTTATAGTAATTCTATTCAAAACCCATTACAAACGAAGTTAGCTAACAAAATAGAAGAATTATCTGGGTGTGAAGGTTATGAATTGTTTTTATGTAATTCAGGAGCCGAAGCCAATGAAAATGCTTTAAAATTAGCTTCTTTTCATACTGGAAAGAAAAAAATTGTAGCGTTTAAAAACGGTTTTCATGGAAGAACATCAGCAGCTGTAGCAGCAACAGATAATGCAAAAATTATAGCTCCTTTAAATGCACAACAAGAAGTTGAGATTTTAGAGTTAGGAGATTTAGTTGGTGTTGAAAAAACATTAGCTAAAAATGATGTTTGTGCTGTAATTGTTGAATTTATACAAGGAGTTGGTGGTTTAGATGAAAGTACTACCGAATTTTATGAAGGATTAGAAGCTTTGTGTAAAAAGTACAATACTTCTTTTATAGCAGATGAGGTACAATCTGGTTTTGGAAGAACAGGAGATTTCTTTGCTTTTCAAAAGCATGGTGTTACACCAACTATTATACCTATAGCAAAAGGGATGGGGAATGGTTTTCCTATTGGAGGAATTTTAATTCATCCATCTATAAAAGCGTCTTTTGGTTTATTAGGAACCACTTTCGGAGGAAATCATTTAGCTTGTGTAGCATCTTCAACAGTTTTAGAAGTAATTGAAGAAGAAAATTTAATGGAGAATGTGAAAGAAATTTCTGCATATTTTGTTGAGAAAGCAAAATCACTTCCGAAGTTAAAAAGTTTAAAAGGTAGAGGTTTAATGTTGGGATTAGAATTTGATTTTCCTGTAGCTGAATTGCGTAAAAAACTAATTCACGAATATAAGATTTTTACAGGAAGTGCTAAAAACCCTAATTTATTAAGAATACTTCCTTCATTAACCGTTAAAAAAGAACATATAGATGTGCTTTTTGACGCTTTAAAAAGTGAATTATAATGAAAAAATATACTGATATACCAGATATTGAAAACCCCAAGCAATTAATTGCTGAGGCAATTCAATTAAAGAAAGATCCTTTTGCTTTTGAAACTTTAGGAAAACACAAAACATTGGTGATGTTGTTTTTTAATTCAAGTTTACGTACGCGTTTAAGTACCGAAAAAGCAGCGAAGAACTTAGGGATGCAAGTAATGATTTTAAATGTAAATGATACTTGGAACTTAGAGTTTGAAGATGGTACGGTTATGAATTTAAACACATCGGAGCATATAAAAGAAGCAGCACAAGTTATTTCGCAATATGCTGATGTTATTGCTGTAAGAGCTTTTCCTACGTTAACAGACAAAACAAAAGATGAATCGGAATATATTTTAAATAGTTTTGTAAAATATGCGACTGCTCCAATAGTAAATATGGAAAGTGCAACAGCGCACCCATTACAAGCTTTAACCGATGCAATTACAATTGAAGAATTGAAAACGAAGCAGAAACCAAAAGTAGTATTGTCTTGGGCTCCACATATTAAAGCATTACCACAAGCAGTTGCAAATTCTTTTGTAAAAATGATGCAAGAGGTTGATGTTGATTTTTCAATAACACATCCTAAAGGATATGATTTGGATACCAATATTACCAAAGATGTTTCTGTAAATTACAATCAAGAAGAGGCTTTAAAAGATGCTGATTTTGTGTATGTGAAAAACTGGAGTAGTTATAATAATTACGGAGAGGTTTTATCTAAGGATGAATCTTGGATGATTACAAAAGATAAAATTGGAGATGCTAAATTTATGCACTGTTTACCAGTAAGAAGAAATGTAGTGGTAGAAGATGCTGTTTTAGATAGCGATCAATCTGTAGTAATTGAAGAGGCAAACAATAGAACATTTGCAGCGCAAATAGTATTTAAAAAAATATTAGAGAAATTATAGTTTCAACTCTGCTCAATTACAAAACTATTGACGCTGATGACCGAGCTAAGTTAAGTCTGGTAGTTGAGAAGAATTGAAGTTGTATTTCAAATTAAAAATAAATTTCTTTCCTTTAGGAAGATTAGAATGAAAAAATGGAAACATTAAAAGTTGTGAAAATTGGTGGTAATATTATTGATGATGCAAAAGCATTAGCAAACTTTTTAAAGGAATTTGCTAAAGTATCAGGTCCTAAAATATTAGTACATGGAGGTGGTAAATTGGCAACAAAGTTGGCAAATCAAATGGGTGTTGAAGTAAAAATGACGAATGGACGTCGTATTACAGATGCAGCTACTTTAGATATTATTACAATGGTATATGCTGGGAAAATTAATAAAAATATAATAGCAAAATTACAATCAGAATCTTGCAACGCTGTAGGATTTTCTGGTGCAGATGGAAATAGTATTGTATCAGAAAAAAGACCAGTAAAAGATATTGATTTTGGTTTCGTTGGTGATGTGAAAAAAGTAAATACAGAAGTTTTAGAAGTCTTGTTAGAAAACAATATTCTACCTGTTTTTTGTGCAATTTCTCATGATAAAAAAGGATTATTATTAAATACAAATGCAGATACGATTGCTTCTGAAATAGCCATAGGTTTTTCAGGGATTTATAAAACTGAGCTATATTATTGTTTTGAAAAAAATGGAGTTTTAGAAAGTATTGAAGATGATAATTCTGTCATAGAAAACATCAATACAAAAACTTATCAAGAGTTAATAGAAAAAGGAATTATTGCAGATGGAATGTTACCAAAACTAAACAATTGTTTTCATGCCATTACTAATAAAGTAGCAAAAGTATGTATTGGTAAGCCAAGTATGCTTTTTAGCAAAAACACAACACACACAACTATTACAGCATAAAATGACTATAAAAAAATTAACAGAAGATGCTATTGCGTTACTCAAGAATTTAATTGAGACACAGTCATTTTCTTCCGAAGAAGATAAAACGGCAAAATTAATAGAAGGTTGGTTCGTGAAAAATGATATTCCATTTAAAAGAACTAAAAATAATGTTTGGGCAACCAATAAGCATTTTGATGATAGCAAACCAACCTTATTACTAAACTCACATCACGATACTGTAAAACCAAATTCAGCGTATACTAACGATCCGCTTAAAGCCATTGTTGAAGGCGATAAATTATATGGTTTAGGTAGTAATGATGCTGGTGGGTGTTTGGTTTCATTAATTGCAACATTCACTTATTTTTATAAAAAAGAAGATTTAAAATACAATATTGTTATTGTCGCTTCTGCTGAAGAAGAGAGTAGTGGACCAGACGGATTAAATAGTATGCTTTCTATAATTCCGTATATAGATGTGGCAATTGTAGGAGAACCTACATTAATGAATTTGGCTGTTGCAGAGAAAGGATTGGTGGTTTTTGACGCTGTTGTTGAAGGAACACCAAGTCATGCTGCGCATCCAAACGATAATAATTCAATATATAATACGATTGAAGTTTTAGAGTGGTTCAAAAATTTTAAGTTTGAAAAACCATCTGAAGCTTTAGGAGATGTAAAACTAACGGTTACGCAAATTAATGCAGGAAAACAACATAATGTGGTGCCAGCGCATGTAGGTTTGGTAATTGATGTTCGTGTCAATGATGCATATTCAAATCAAGAAATTGCAGCTATCTTACAAGAGAAATCACCGTGTACAAAAATTACACCTAGAAGTTTACGATTAAATTCGTCTTCCATTAATATGGACCATGATTTGGTAAAAGCAGGAATCGAATTAGGAAGAGAAACCTACGGTTCACCAACCTTATCAGATCAATCGGTATTAAGTTGTCAGTCTTTAAAATTAGGACCTGGCGATAGCACACGTTCACATTCTGCGAATGAATTTATTTATATTTCAGAAATTGAAGAAGGTGTGCAAATTTATATCGATTTATTAGAAAAAGTACTTTAATTATAGTAATTAGATATTAGTAGTGAGAATTGAGTTTTCTTTTTTCTAAATACTAATATCTCAATACTCAATACTAAAAAAATATGAAACTTTGGGATAAAGGATTTTCAATAGACAAACAAATAGAACAATTTACGGTTGGTAATGATAGAGAAATAGACATGCATATTGCAAAATATGATGTACAAGCATCATTAGCACACGCGATTATGTTGGAATCTATTGGTATTATAACTTCTGATGAATTAGTAGGTTTAAAGAAAGGATTAGCAAAGTTAGCTGATGATATTGAAAACGGAACATTTACGATTGAAGAATCTTTTGAAGATGTACACTCTAAAATAGAATACGAGTTAACTAAAAAATTAGGAGAAGGAGGAAAGAAGATTCATACTGCACGTTCTCGTAATGATCAAGTTTTAGTAGCTTGTCAGTTGTATTATAAAGATAATTTACAGCAAATAAATACTAAAGTAAAAACGTTATTTGATACACTTTTAAATTTAGCTGATACACATAAAGATAGCTTATTGCCAGGTTATACACATTTACAAGTTGCCATGCCATCTTCATTCGGATTATGGTTTTCTGCGTATGCAGAATTGTTAATTGATGATGTGCAATTATTAAAAGCAGCTTTAAAAACGGTAGACCAAAATCCGTTAGGTTCTGCTGCTGGTTACGGAAGTTCTTTTCCTATAGATCGTGAATTAACAACCAAAGAATTAGGTTTTGCTACGCTGAAATATAATGTAGTAGCTGCACAAATGGGAAGAGGAAAAAGCGAACGCACAATAGCCATGACTTTTGGTGGATTAGCAAATACTTTAGCGCGTTTTGCTATGGATATTTGCTTGTATATGAGTCAGAATTTTGGATTTATTTCTTTTCCAGATGAGTTAACTACAGGAAGTAGTATTATGCCACATAAGAAGAATCCAGATGTTTTTGAATTGATTCGTGGTAAGTCTAATAAAATTCAGGCTTTGTATACGGAAATGTTACTAATCACCAATAATTTACCAAGTGGATATCACAGAGATTTTCAATTGTTAAAGGAAAATATGATTGCTGCTTTTGAAGATATGAAAGATATTTTAGATATTTTTAATTATGCTATTCAACAAATTATTGTAAAAGATGTTGATTTAACCGATGAAAAATATCAGTATTTATTTACGGTTGATAGTATTAATAACTTGGTCGTTGATGGAATGAGTTTTAGAGAAGCATATCAACAAGTAGGAGGAGAGGTACAAGCTGGAACTTATACACCAGATTTAGGAAAACAACATTCGCATGCGGGTAGTATTGGTAATTTGTGTTTAGATAAGATTAGAGAGAAATTTGAAATGTAATAGTTTTACATAAACGAACTATAATGGATAAGTCTTTGAAGATTATTTATGGAATATTAACTACTATACTTATTTTAGGTTTAGGTATTTTTTTTTCAATTATCACTAATCATGGATTTGGTGTTGTTCTTTTTATATTAGTAATGCTTTTCACATCTTTTTATCTTTTAAGATTTAGAAAATATAAGTATTTTGTTATAGGAATGTTTTTGGGTCTAATACCAATGCTAACTTTTTTTATAATTATTTTTATGGGGTTAAGTAAAATGCATTAGAATAATTTTAAAGATATAGTTATATAAAAAATAAAGAAACCTCAAGATATTCTTGAGGTTTCTTATTATAATAAATTTAAGCTTTAAATTTAAAACCCATCTCCAGGAGCTTCTGGTGAAGCTGCTTGTGCTTTTTGTGGACTTAAAATCATATAAGTTCCTAAAGCCGTTAAAGCTGCGTACTTACCGTAACTACCAATTTTTTTTAAGGCCTCTTTACGAGATATATCTTGTTTTTTAGTATTCATAATGTTTTGTTTTAGGTAAGTTTTATAGGGTTATTTTTTTAGTCATTTCTCCATTTTCAGAAGTTAACTTTACTATATAAACACCAGTGCTTACATTTGGTAAATTAACTTTGTTAGTGCTGTTGTTAATTGAAGTTTTAACAATTTGTTCTCCTAATAAAGAGAAGATACTAACTTTAGTTTCTGAAGCTATACCAGCAATAGTTATTTCATTTATGGCAGACTTGTAAATACTAATATTAGCATTTGTAATATCATCTATGGTTAAGCTTTTTTCCGAAGTAGTAATATAAAATTGACCGATTCCATTAGCGTCTTCTGTTAATATTGTTTTATAATTTCTTTTAGACAAGTTTGTAAATTCATTGTTTGATTTATCTTCTAAATATAATTCAGTTCCTTCAGGTAAGTTTAGACTTTCTATGGAAAAAGTTAACTCTTCTCCAGCTTTTGCTATTACTCCTACAGGTATTACAGAAGTATCATCCTTACCTAAAGATTGAATTGCTAATTTATTCCCTTCATTATCGCTAACTAATTCCGTAAAAACGGCAAAATCATATGCTGTTCCACCAAATATTTTAGAATCATAACCGCTATCATATCCACTTGTTTTTCCTTCTATAAAAAATACTTTAGTTGATTTTTTAATGCCATTATTTTCTACAAATAATTCAATATTACTTTTAGACTCTTGCCTCATAAAAGTGTCTGTATTCTGATGACTTCTATTTGTAGTATTAAAAGTTGCAAAATTACTAGCTTTTGCTTCTACAAAAAATGCTTGACCTGGAGCAATTTCTAATGTTTCAGCACTATTGTAAGTTTTATATTCTGTTCCGTCCCAAACCCAAATTGTCTTTTCAAAAAGTAAAGATGTATTATCTGTAGTAAATACATCAGAATTTATATAAGCAGTGAATGGATTACCAACTAAGTTAAAAGAATTTGTTCCATTATAAATTGCATATGTAATATTTGAAGTATTTAAAGTTCCTGTAAAAGAAATATCACTAGCAGTACTTAATTTAGTACTAAAACCTTGACCATTTACAAAAGTTCCTGTTGAAGACGATGTGTAGTAGTTCCAAGCTGGTGTGCTACCTGTAACATAAGTGCTTAAACCAATATTAGCTCCAGTACCAGTAGCTAAAGAGCTAGAATAGATATAATCTTCTATAGTTGCTCCAGAAACGGGTGATGAAATTAAGTGCCAATTAGTATCAGTAATAGTTCTTTTGTAGGTAACATTACCTGTTACTGCGCCTTGTGGTATAAAAGATGCTCCAGATGCAATAGTCATGTTGTTAAAAGTAACTGCGCCAGTTGCTGTTGGGTAATTTGTTAAATCTGAAGGAATATAAACATCGATAGTAGAAGTAGGAACAATATTCTTATTCCAGTTACTAGTTGTTTCCCAATTATTATCGGTAGCACCTGTCCATGTGTAAGATAAATCTTCATAAGCACCAATATCAATTGTAGTTTCATTAATTCTTACTCTACCGCTTATATCTAAGCTTTCTGTGTTATAGGCGTTGTTTCCTATATTAATTAAATTACTAGTTGAAACTAATCTTAACCCGTCATCAGTAGTACCAAAAAGTGCATCAATTCCATCAGGTTCTGTTGCATTTAAAAATGGATTTGAAGTTAAGGTTACCGTTATGCTTGGAGCATTAATATGGTCACTTGCATTGTTATTACCTGTAGGTGTACTGGTAGTATTATAAATATCATCAATAACACTATTCGCTTTATTTTGATAAAAAACAGTATTGTTAATAACTGGGTTAGAACTGTTGTTGTTATAAATTCCAGCACCAATACCTGTATTCGTATTGTTAAAAAATGTAGCATTATTAATTGAAGGACTACAATTATTGTTATTGTGAATTCCAGCACCAGAAGCGGTACTCTTATTACCCGCAAAAACTACATTTATTAAGGTTGGAGAACTATAAAAAAAATTTTCTAATCCACCACCTTGAGTAGATGCGTTATTATTACTAAAAGCAGTATTTGTCATTGTTGGTGATGAAACTGAATTATACATACCAGCACCATAATTAGCAGTGTTTTTTGAGAGGGTTATGTTGGACAAGGCAGGGCTTGCATAAGTATTATACATTCCTCCACCAGTAAAATTTGTAGCATTATCAGTAATAATTAAATTTGATAAGTTAGGTGAAGAAAGATTATTCATAATTCCACCACCAGTATTTCTGTTATAAGTGTTTCCAGAATATGTAATATTTCCGCTACCGTTTGCATTACCTTTAGTGATTGTAAACCCGTCAATAGTTGAGGTGTTATTTAGTTCATCTGTAATAAAAACATGATACGAATTATCGCTTATATCATCGTCATTATCTAAATCACCACTTAAAATTGATGTATTTCCAGAAGTTCTTTCATTTAAAAGAGTTTCAGTTCCTGCAAAACCACCATATATTTTTAAGTTTTTATCTAAATGAAAAGCATAATCTCTGTTGTCTGTAGAAACATTGTCTGGAGATGCAGTTGGCACATAGGTACCAGCAGCTACCCAAACATCACCATCTGCTTGTGTTCCGTCAATAGCACTTTGTAAACTAGTGTAAGCATTTGTCCAAGAAGTTCCATTATTACTTCCAGTAGCGTTTATGTTTACATAAGCTTTTGTAAGTTCTAGTGTAGTAAATGTTAGTGAATTAGTGTCAAATGAAGAGTCTAGTTCGGTAAAAGTATCTTCTGTAACAATGCGAAATTTAACTGAATATTCTGTGTTTGGTAGTAAATTATTAATAGTATGTCCAGTGATATTTACAGGATAAGTCATGTCGGAAATACTCCAAGGATTATAAAATGCAATACTAGTAAGTTGTTCGCTTCCGCTGTTTGTAATATCTGTAAGAACTACAAAAACTTCTACATCCCAAACCGCATTAGGAGATGTAGCAGTTGTAGAAAGATCTATTTTAGTGGATATAGCAGTAATATCATAGGGTGTGCTTGCCTGAGCTAAGCCTTTAAAGCTAATAAGTGCACAAGTAAAAATGCACAAGTAAAATAATTTAAGGTAATTGTGTTTCATGGGTAGGGTATTTAAATTTATTCATAAATTTATAAATTAGAGAAATACTAATTGTAAGAAATGGAATAGAGCCTATAATAACAGGTATAAGTGCTGTTTTTTTAGGTACAAAAAAGAGAGGATAATTAGAGTCTATTTAATTTGACGCTGATTTAGGCTAGAATTAGGAGCTGATAATAACAATAAAAAGGGTTTCAATATTAAAATTGAAACCCTTTTTTAGATGTGTTGTTGTGGTTGTTGTTAAATAATGGTGCTTTGACCCATATGGATATTTGAAAAATTAATATCATCATCTGGATTTTGAATATAGTCAGAAATAAAATCTCCAACTTTACTTGTAGGAAAAGGATTTTCAGAATTAATATCTTCTGTAGAAATTCCTAATTCTAAAGATTTTTGAACTGCATTATCAATTGCAGTAGCCTCTTTGTGTAAACCTAAATGCTCTAATAACATAGATGCTGATAATATTGAAGCCAAAGGATTTGCGATGTCTTTACCTTTTGCTTGTGGAAAAGAACCATGAATAGGTTCAAATAAAGCATTCTCTTTTCCAACAGAAGCAGAAGCTAATAAACCAATAGATCCTCCAATAACACTTGCTTCATCAGAAATAATATCTCCAAATAAGTTTTCCGTTAGAATAACATCAAATTGTTTTGGATTTAAAATTAATTGCATGGCTGCATTATCAACAAATAAAAATTCTAATGTTACATCAGGGTATTGGCTAGCCATAGCTGTAACTGTTTTTCTCCACAACCTTGAAGTTTCCAAAACATTTGCTTTGTCTACTAAGGTTAAGTGTTTACGCCTGTTTTGGGCAGCTTTAAATGCTAAGTGTGCTATTCTTTCAATTTCAAAAACAGAATATTTACATCCGTCTGAAGCTGTTTGTCCGTCTTCACTTAATTCTTTTGTTCCGAAATAAATACCACCAGTTAATTCTCTATAAATAGAAATATCTGTTCCTTCAATTCTTTCCTTTTTAAGAGGAGAATTAGCGATTAATTTATCATAAGCTTTTACTGGACGAACGTTACAAAATAAACCTAAATCCTTTCGTAAACGCAATAAACCCTGTTCTGGGCGAACTTTTGCACTAGGATCATTATCGTATTTAGGATCTCCAATCGCTCCAAATAAAATAGCATCAGATTTTTCACAAACCTTTACAGTTTCATCAGGTAAAGGGTTTCCTGTTTTGTCTATAGCACAAGCTCCCATTAAAGCTTCTGTATAACTAAAGTTATGATTAAATACTTCAGCTACCGAATCTAAAGCTTTTTTTGCTTGAGCTATTACTTCGGGACCTATTCCGTCTCCTGGGATTACAGCTATGTTGAATTTCATTGTTTATGTTTTTTCTTAGACACCAAGCTATTTTATCCTACCCTTCAAATGAGGAAAAATAGTTGGCTTATGTCTAATTAATATTTTAATTATTTATTTCAAAAAGTTCTATTTCTTTTTTCTTACTGATTAAAAAATCAATATCATCATACCCGTTTGTTAAGCAGATTTTCTTGTAAGAATTAATTTCAAAAGAAGCATCACCAATTGGTGTGCTTAATAACTGATTTTCTAAATCAACTGTTAGTTTTGTTTCTGGATTCTCTTGAATCAATTTAATTAAAGGTAACAAATACTCTGGAGTTACTTGTATAGGTAAAATTCCGTTATTTAAAGCATTGCCTTTAAAAATATCAGCAAAAAAACTACTAATTACTACTTTAAATCCGTAGCCATCTATTGCCCAAGCCGCGTGTTCTCTACTAGATCCACAACCAAAATTATCTCCAGCAACTAAAATACTTCCTTTGTAAGTTGGGTTGTTTAAAACAAAATCTTCATTTACACTTCCGTCTTTGTTGTATCTCCAATCTCTAAAAACATTATCACCAAAACCTTTTTTATCTGTCGCTTTTAAAAAACGAGCAGGAATAATTTGATCTGTATCTATGTTCTCTGTTGGTAATGGAACTGCGGTGTCTATTAATTTAACAAATCCTGCCATCTTAATTCAAATGATTTACAAAGTTAATAATCTTACCTTCTACAGCAACAGCTGCAGCTGTTAAAGGACTAGCTAAAATAGTTCTAGAACCTGGTCCTTGACGACCTTCAAAATTCCTGTTAGATGTAGAAACACAGTATTCTCCTACTGGAATTTTATCGTCGTTCATTGCTAAACAAGCAGAACATCCTGGTTGACGTAATTCAAAACCAGCTTCTTCAAAAATAGTTTTTAAACCTTCTTCTTCAATTTGTGTAGCTACTTGTTGCGATCCTGGTACTAGCCAAGCGGTAACATTTTGTGCTTTTTGTTTTCCCTTTACATAATCGGCAGCTACTCTAAAATCTTCAATTCTTGAGTTTGTACAGCTCCCTATAAAGACATAATTGATAGGTTTACCAATCATGCTTTGTCCTTTTTCTAAAGCCATATAGTTTAAAGACTTTTCAAAAGAAGCATTGTTTTCAGAAGGAACATTTTCTGATATTTTTATCCCCATTCCTGGGTTCGTTCCATAAGTAAGCATTGGTTCAATATCTTCTGCATCAAAAGAGTATTCTTTATCAAAAACAGCATCCACGTCAGAAGGTAATGTTTTCCAGTGTGCTACTTTATTTTCAAATTCTTCTCCTTGTGGAGCATACTCTCTACCTTTTACGTATTCAAAAGTAGTCTCATCTGGCGCAACCATTCCACCACGAGCTCCCATTTCAATACTCATATTACAAACGGTCATACGACCTTCCATAGACATTTCTTCAAAAACATTACCAGCATATTCACAAAAATATCCTGTTCCAGAATTCGTACCTAATTTAGCAATAATATATAAAATTACGTCTTTTGGTAAAACGCCTTTTTTTAATTTTCCGTTTACATTAACACGTAAACTTTTTGGTTTTTCTAATAATAAACATTGGCTAGCAAATACTTGTGCAACTTGACTTGTTCCAATTCCAAAAGCAATTGTACCAAAAGCACCATGTGTTGAGGTGTGGCTATCGCCACAAACCATTGTCATACCAGGTTGTGTAATTCCTAATTCAGGAGACATTACATGTACAATACCATTGTATTTGTGTCCTAAACCATATAAAGTGATGTTGTTTTCTTTACAATTAGCGGTTAATTGTGCTAATTGGTTACGAGATAATTCGTCTTTAACAGGTAAATGTTGATCTACGGTTGGTGTGTTATGATCTGCAGTAGCAACAGTTTTATCCGGGCGAGCAAAAGGAATATTTCTTTCTTTAAGCTCATTAAATGCTTGCGGACTTGTTACTTCATGAATCAAATGTTTATCTATATATAATATTTGAGGTCCATTTTTAATAGTATCAACTACATGTGCATCCCATACTTTATCAAATAATGTTTTTCCCATGAGACTTATGCTATTTTAGATGTTTTATTTACTTCTTTCATAATTGTATGAATATCTTCATTGACAACTTCTTTTTGTCTATCAGCATATTGTAAAAATATATCATATGCCAAGTCTAATTGAACTTTAGTTAACTCATATCCTACATTTTTAGCTCTATATGCTAATGCAGCTCTACCACTTCGTGCAGTTAACACAATAGCACTTTCTGTAACACCAACTTCTTCTGGATCTATAATTTCGTATGTTTCACGATTTTTAATAACACCATCTTGGTGTATACCAGAACTATGCGCAAATGCATTGGCACCAACAATAGCTTTGTTTGGTTGTACAAACATTCCCATTTTTTCACGAACCATTATACTTGTATCGTATAACAATTTGCTATTTATATCTGTATGTAAATTTAAATGTGGATGTTGTTTTAAAATCATAACAACTTCTTCCAAAGCAGTGTTTCCTGCACGTTCTCCAATACCATTTATGGTACATTCTATTTGTCGTGCTCCGTTTATTGCACCAGCTATTGAGTTTGCTGTTGCTAAACCTAAATCGTTATGACAGTGACAAGAAATTATAGCTTTTTCTATGTCTTTAACATTTTCTTTTAAGTACTTGATTTTTGCTCCATACTCTTCTGGTAAACAATAACCCGTAGTATCTGGTATATTTAAAACTGTAGCTCCAGATTTTATGGCTTCTTCACAAATTTTAGCTAAAAAAGCATTGTCTGTTCTACCAGCATCCTCTGCATAAAATTCAACATCATCAACAAAGTTTTTGGCGTAAGAAACAGCTTCTTTAGCTCTGCGGACGACTTCTTCTTGAGTTGATTTAAATTTATATTTAATATGAGACTCACTAGTACCAATACCAGTATGTATTCTTGGTTTTACTGCATGTTTTAATGCTTCAGCAGCAACTTCAATATCTTTTTTTACAGCTCTTGTTAAGCCACAAACTGTTGCGTTTTTTACAATCTTAGCAATTTCATTTACAGAAGTAAAATCACCAGGACTAGAAATAGGAAAACCAGCTTCAATTACATCAACACCCAACAAATCTAACCTTTCAGCTATAATTAACTTTTGATTTGTATCTAACTTACATCCTGGAACTTGTTCTCCATCTCTTAAAGTTGTGTCGAAAATTTGGACTTTATTATTCTCCATATTATAAAATCTTTTGTGTCTTATTATAAATCAAATTTATATCTTAGATTTTAGTAAGAGTAGTATAATTAACCAGGTTCTACGATGTTTAAAAAGAATCAAAAAGGTTTAAATAACTGAAAGTCAATATTTTACAATGAGTAATTTTACAGGTCTTAATCAACAAAGTGATAGTTTATTTATTTTAATAAAGTCATTATCCAAATCTGAAAAGCGACAATTCAATCTTTATATTGGTCGTTTAGGAGGAAATGTTGATGCTAAGTTTTTTGCATTGTTTAAGTTTTTGGAGAAACAGAAGAAGTATGATGAAAAAATAATTTTAGCAAGTAAAATTGTAAGTAAACAACAATTATCAAATTTAAAAGCACATTTATACAAACAAATTTTAATTAGTTTGCGATTAAATCCAGCGCATAAAAATATTCGTATTCAAATTAGAGAACAATTAGATTTTGCAACTGTTTTATATCAAAAAGGGCTATATAAACAAAGTTTGAAGCTGTTAGAAAAAGCCAAAAATATGGCTATTGAAAACGAAGAGAAAAATATTGCTTACGAAATAGTTGAACTCGAAAAAGTAATTGAAACACAATATATAACAAGAAGTATAAATTCTAGAGCAGACGAATTAGTGGTTCAAGCTAAAGAATTAAGTATGAAAAATGTACTGACCAGTAAATTGTCCAATTTATCATTACAATTATACAGCATGCTTTTAGAAACGGGGTATGCTAGAAACGATAAAGAGTTAACAACAATTAATGGTTATTTTGAAGAAAAACTACCGCAATTTGATTTCTCTACCTTAGATTTTAGAGAAAAACTTTGGTTGTATAAGGCCAATTTGTGGCATAGTTTTTTAACCCAAGATTTTTTAAAAAGTTACAAATACTCAAATAATTTAGTTAGTTTATTTAAAAAAGAACCCAAGTACATAACAATTCATCCTGTTTTTTATTTAAAAGGAAAAAACTATTTGTTAGAGAGTTGTTTTTTTGTAAAACATCTTTCAAAATTAAAAAAAGAATTAGAACTATTTGAAGAAGAAGTAGAAAATGGTATAATTCCTCAAGATAGTAATACAGAAATACTGATATTTTTATATTTGTATAAAAACAAATTACACCTTCATTTTTTAGAAGGTGATTTTAATGAAGGAGAATATTTAGTAGCTATTATAGAAGAAAAAATAAGTTTATACAGAAATCGATTAGATAATCATCATATCGTTATTATGTATTACAAAATAGCTTGCTTGTACTTTGGAATGGGAAAAAACAAAGAGTGTATTGTTTATTTAGATAAGATTATAAAGTCTAAAAAGCTAAGTGTAGCAGAAGATTTACAGTGTTTTGCTAGAGTATTAAGTTTAATAGCACACTATGAGTGTGGTTTAGATTATGATTTAGAAAGGCAGTTTAAAGATACCTATCGTTTTTTATTAAAAATGGAGAATTTACAAGAGGTACAAAAGGTTTTTATAACATCAATTAAAGACATACAAGACGTTTTTCCTTATCAAATTAAAAATGAGTTTAAAAAGATATATGATCGTTTAAAAGTTTATGAAGATCATCCTTATGAAAAACGAGCATTTTTGTACTTAGATATCCTTTCTTGGTTAGAAAGTAAAATCGAAAATAAGCCAGTTTCTGAAATAATAAAACAGAAAAATAAAAACCTATTAAGATAGTTTCTAAATTAATATTAACTTTTTACCTTTGCACTTCTAAGAGGATAGATTTGACCTGATTGCGACCTCAATAAAAAATGCTAAAGCAGTAATTATTTTACTTCTTTTGCGTCCAATCAAATCAAATTATCTTATTAACTAATAATATAAAAAGAAGATTTATGTCATATTTTTTTACTTCAGAAAGTGTTTCTGAAGGACACCCAGATAAAGTAGCAGATCAAATTAGTGATGCATTAATTGACAATTTTTTAGCTTTTGATGCCAGTTCTAAAGTGGCTTGTGAAACATTAGTTACTACTGGACAAGTGGTTTTAGCAGGTGAAGTAAAATCTAAAACGTATTTAGACGTACAAAAAATTACTAGAGATGTAATTAATAAGATTGGTTACACAAAAAGTGAATATATGTTTGATGGTAATTCATGTGGTGTTTTTTCTGCAATTCATGAACAGTCAGATGATATTAATAGAGGAGTAGATAGAGAAACTAAAGAGGAGCAAGGAGCAGGAGATCAAGGAATGATGTTTGGGTACGCAACTACTGAAACAGAAAACTATATGCCTTTAGCTTTGGATTTATCACACTTAATTTTAATTGAATTAGCAGCTTTACGTAGAGAAGGAAAAGATATTCCTTATTTACGTCCAGATGCTAAAAGTCAGGTTACTATTGAATATTCTGATGATAATGTACCACAACGTATAGAAGCTATTGTAGTTTCTACACAACATGATGATTTTGGAGCTGATGAAGCAATGTTAGCTAAAATTAGAAAAGATATTGTTGAGATTTTAATACCAAGAGTAAAAGCAAAATTACCAGTAGCAATTCAAGCGTTGTTTAATGATGCTATTAAATATCACATTAATCCAACAGGGAAGTTTGTAATTGGTGGACCTCATGGAGATACTGGTTTAACAGGAAGAAAAATTATTGTTGATACTTATGGAGGAAAAGGAGCACACGGTGGTGGGGCTTTTTCAGGAAAAGATCCAAGTAAGGTAGATAGAAGTGCTGCATATGCAACACGTCATATCGCTAAAAATTTAGCAGCAGCTGGTGTTGCTAGCGAAATTTTAGTACAAGTTTCTTACGCAATTGGAGTTGTAGAACCAATGGGACTTTTTGTAGATACTTACGGAACTTCAAAATTAGGTTTAACTGATGGTGAAATTGCTAAAAAGGTATCAGAGATTTTTGATATGAGACCTTCTGCTATTGAATCTCGTTTGAAATTACGTACACCAATGTATAGCGAAACTGCTGCTTACGGACATATGGGACGTGAAAATAAAACAGTTACAAAAACTTTTGTACAACCAAATGGAGAATCAAAAACATTAGATGTTGAGTTGTTTACTTGGGAAAAGTTAGATTATGTAACTAAAGTAAAAACGGCTTTTGGTTTGTAAAAACTATAGAAATCATATAAAAACAAAAAACCTCGCAAATAGCGAGGTTTTTTGTTTTTATATGATTTTGTTCATTTACTTTTTAACAACTTCTCTAATTTTAATTCTAAAAGCTGCGAATAATAAAGTCATAAATGGACTTAAATAATTAAACACTGCATAAATAGCATATTCACCAACTCCAACACCTAAAACACTAGCTTGATAAGCACCACAAGTGTTCCAAGGTATTAAAACAGATGTTACTGTACCAGAATCTTCTAATGTTCTACTTAAGTTTTCAGGAGCTAAACCTTTATCTTCAAAAGCCTTTTTAAACATTTTTCCTGGAATTACTAAAGCTAAATATTGATCAGAAGCAATAACATTTAAACCTAAACAACTTAACACTGTACTTGTAAATAATCCAAAGACAGAAGTTGCTATAGATAATAATGCTTTTGTAATTTTAGCTAAAGCACCAATGGCATCCATTATTCCTCCAAAAACCATAGCACAAACAATTAATAAAATAGTCCAAATCATTCCATTCATTCCGCCTGCGCTAAATAATTCAGTTAACTTTTCATTATCTGTAGTTACTTGAGTATCTGTTAAAATTGCATTTGTTATTGCTTTAAAATTTGAGTCAGCTAAAGTGTGTAAAACATCCGCTTGAAAAATAAAAGCAAAAATTGCAGCCAATACTACACCAACAACTAAAGCTATTAATGGTTTTGTTTTTAATAAAATCATAGCGATAACAACAACTGGTACTATAAATAATAAAGGAGTAATATTAAAAGTGTTATTTATAGATGCCAACAAATCACTAATATCTGCAGTTCCAGTAGTGTCAATTGTTGTGCTTAAGATAGCAAATACAATTAAGGTAATTATAATTGTAGGAACTGTAGTATACATCATATATTTAATATGAGTAAATAAATCAGTTCCAGCCATTGCAGGAGCTAAGTTTGTAGTGTCTGAAAGAGGAGACATTTTATCGCCAAAATAAGCTCCAGAAATAACTGCTCCAGCAATCATTCCTGTAGGAATTCCTAAGGCACTACCAATACCAACTAATGCAATACCAACGGTTGCAGAAGTTGTCCAAGAACTTCCAGTTGCCAAAGATATAATTGCTGCAATAATTACAGATGCTGGTAAGAATATTTCAGGACTTAATACTTGTAATCCATAATAAACCATTGCTGGTATAATTCCGCTTACTAACCAAGTTCCTGCTAATGCGCCAACTAAAAATAGTATTAAAATCGGAACAAAAACACTTTTCCAGTTCTCTATAACTTCAGAAACCATTCTATTAATGGAAACTTTGTTTAAAAAACCAACAGCTGCAGCAACCAAACCACCTAATAACAATATATACTGATTAGAGTAATCTCCCAACCAAGCCCCATCAGCATAAAAAATATTATATGCTAATAATGCCATTAAAATAAATACAGGAATTAAAGCTTCCCAAATGTTTAATTCTTTATTTTCTATGATGTTTTGATTGTCAACTTTTATTTCAGAAATGTTATTCTTTTCTTGCATTTAGTTAGTTTTTTGAACTGTAATGTTACGATTTTGTAGCGTATTACACAAATGAAAAGTAGTACATTTGTAGGTATGGATTCATTAACACAAATTATTTTAGGAGCTGCTTGTGGTGAGATAGCTTTAGGAAAAAAAATAGGAAATAGAGCATTGTTGTTTGGAGCTATTGGAGGTACAATACCTGATTTAGATGTTATTCTTGGACATGTTTTCTTTTCTAACTCTATAGATCAACTTGCGTTCCACAGAGGATTTATGCATTCTCTTTTGTTTGCATTTCTGAGTCCGTTTATGTTTGGTTGGATTACATATAAATTATACAATTCAAAAAGAAATTTTATAAAACCTATTTTATCAGTCGTTATTGATGTTCCCATAATAGGATGGTTGATAAATAAGTTTAATAATACAGGAAAAAGATTTGGAACAACAACAATAAAAGATTGGGTTTGGTTGTATTTTTTAGCAATTCTTACACATCCAATTTTAGATAGTTTTACACCTTACGGAACACAATTATTCTTACCTTTTTCTGATTATAGAGTCGCTTTTAATAATATTTCTGTTGCAGATCCATTTTATACACTTCCATTTTTAGTTTGTGTTTTTATCGTATTCTTTTATAAGAGAAATTCAAATAAAAGAACAAAATGGAATAGGTTAGGACTTTATATTAGTTCTGCCTATATGCTGTTTACTATTGGGAATAAGTTTTATATGGATGCTATTTTTAAAAAATCTTTTGAAGAATCAGAAGTTGTATTTCAACGATTCTCTACACAACCTACTATTTTAAATAATATTTTGTGGTACGGAATTGCAGAAACAAAAGACGATTATAAAGTTGCTTTTTACTCGTTGTTAGATAAAAGTTCCTATGCCGATTCTATTATAAGTTTACCTAAGAATCATCATTTATTAGATATGACAGAGCCTGATTTAAAAACGTTAGATTGGTTTAGTAACGGGTATTATAATTTATCCGTTATAGATTCTTCTAAAAATATTAGATATAACGATTTAAGATATCCATTACTTGATGCGAAAAATAAAAACTCATCGGTTTTTAGTTTTGAGTTAGAAAAAAATGGATCACGTTGGGAAAATCATAGATATGTGGATGAATCATTTAAAAAAACCTCGTTTTCAGAAACGTTTAGCCAGTTTATTGAAAGAATTAAAGGAATTTAAACGTCTTCAGTTTTGAAAAATAAAGTTCGTTTTCTAGTTGTTTTAGTAATGTTGTTGTTTTTTTTCAGAGGAAGTATTTATCGATTTTTTATTACTTATAAAAAAACTGCTGTTAGAGAAACTGTTGTGTTAACGAATAAAGAATTAATAAAACGGATTGACATAGAAATTAAAGAAAAAAAACGAACTATAGAAGAAGTTATTGAGTTGAGTAATAAAATAACTTCTGATGTATTAAGTTTTACTTTTGCTAAAGTTTCAGGAAATTCAAATGCCGTTTTAAAAGAAGAAAAAGCAAATTGTATAGGATATGCTTCTTTGTTTAATAGTATTTGTAACTACATCATAATAAAACAAAAACTCACAAACCAATATAAATGTGTTCACTTAGTAGGTGAATTAGATTTTTTAGGATTTGATATACATCACGTATTTAATAATCCTTTTTTTAAAGATCATGATTTTAATCAAATAGAAGACTTGATGAAAAATAAGACCTATTCTACAGATCCAAGTTTATGCGATTATTTTTATATTGATTATGTAACGTGTAATACGATTTTTATATAAATATTTTGTGTGAAATTATTATTTACGTCATTGCGATGAAGGAACGGAAGAAGCAATCTGCTTAATACAAACAGATTACTTCTCTACATTGCATTTCGATCGTAATGACCGAAATAAAAAACGTACTATAAAAAATTAGATTTAACATGAAAAAAATAAGTGTAAATTATATAAGGAATAATTTTGTTAGATAACTTTCTGTTGAGAATATTTTATTCGTTCTTATCTTTTAAGTATTTTAAAAGATTTACTAAGTGTTGTTCGGAATGATGTTTCATAAGAAACTCAAAATGATAAAGGCCGTCTTTTTCGCTATTGTTTTCCATTCGCCATTGAACTTCAACTAAATCTTTTATGATGTCAGCTAAATCGTCAATTGAATCTTCAGTAACTAATTCAGCATCTTTATCAATTTTATGACTTTCAAAAACTGAATGATACCACCCAAAATCAGGAAGGTTTTCTGCTAAAACAGCACTAATAGCATCATGATCTAGATATGAGGGGTTTTCATATTCTGTTTCGTCAAATTCTGTTTCTATGGTTAAATATTCAGCATAAAGATCAATTAAAAGACGTTGAATTTCAAGTGTTTTATTTTCTGATTCAAGTTTTTCATTTGTACCAAACTCAATAATCCTATCAATAAGTTCTTTTAATTTACTCAAAATTCATTGTTTTGTACTGTGGATTTTAATCGTTAAATCCATATTTTCTAAAAGTTAAATTTATTCTTGGTTGCTTATATTTAGGATTTATAGGAAGACTATGTTCGTATCTTTCCTGGCAATTTTCCCCCATAATTACTAAGCTTCCATTTTCTAATATTTTTGAAGTTTCAATGCTACTTTCTTTCTCTCTAAATTTGAATTCTCTTTCTTCTCCTAAACTTATTGATGGAATTATTGATGTATCACCAAAAGCAACATAGTCTGAATGAAAACCCACTCCTGAATTCCCATCTGCATAATAGATTAGCACACAAACTTCAAATTTTTGATTTGTAAAATGTTCAATTTTTTCTTTAAGTGTTTTTAGTTTGTTTGTCCAAAACTTTGTTGGTCCCCAATGTTCTTGAGGAAATCTGTTTTCATCAATTAAATTTTGATCTAAAAACATTATTTTTTCAAAATTCACATCATACTTAATTCCTTCTTCTGTTTTAGGAGCAAATTTTATTGTTTTTATAACTTCGTTTAACTCAATAAAAAGCTCTTTTGTGTCTTTTAAAGATATAAAGTCGCTGATATATTCAACATCACAGTTTAAAGGTAATTTCATTTTATTTGGAGAATTTTATTTGCTTTAAATATAAGTTTTTCTGGAGGTAGTTATTTAATTGCCCTCTTATACTTTGTTATTTGTTTGGTTTATAAATTCAGTTAATTTTTCTGGTTCATTTTTAGTGTTTTCTATAATTCCGATGTTATTTACTATAAAACTTGTGAAAATTTCATTCGGTTTTTCTGTCCTATTATTTTTTCCATACCAGAGTTGAAAATGAATGACCTAATTGTTTGTATTGGTCCCCAGGGAATTGCCCACCAACCTAATAAAGCAGATTTTGTATTTGCATTATTATGCATTTGATCAAGACAATTTGAACAGGCAATTCTTAGTGATTTCTCATAGTTTGTTATTATTAGTATACTAACAACTTGACCAATCATACTTGCATTAATTTTTTGTGTTTTAGAGTTGCATTTCGGACAAGGATGATTCCTTAAAAGATTATAATATTCATTAAATTCAGAGTCTGTTAATTCCTTTGTTTGTGAATTGATACTATCAATTAAATTTAGGTTCAGATTTCTTTTTCTGATTTCATCTTTAAGAAAATCAATAACTTCTGGTCTTAATGAGTTTACTTCCTCGGTGGCGATTTTTTCAATTTTCCAATCATCAAAATTTCTGTAATTTTCTCTAATATCGTTTAAGTCCATTTTATTTTCTTAAATATAGTATAACAAGAAAATAAGCACAATTAATTCAATTGTACTTGTTTTTATCTCAAATATAAAGATTTATAACCATTTTACAGATTTTATAATATGTAAAATAGTTTTGTTGTTTTATAGTTTTAGATTGAATATTTTAAAGAACACCAACAGTTAACATGCAAGATTTCATGGTTTCATAGGTACGTTCAATATCGTTATCTAAACCAATAGAAAAACGAATCAAACCATCTGTTAATCCCATTTCTTTTTGTTCTTCTTCTGGTATTTCTGATGAAGTAGAAGTTCCAGGTGCAGAAAATAAAGTTTTATAAAAGCCTAAACTTACAGCTAAATACCCTAAGTTTTTTTCTTGCATTAATTCCATTAACTCATTAGCCTTAGTTAAAGAACCAGCATCAATCGTAAGCATTCCGCCATAGCCATATTCTTTATTCATCATTTTACTGAAAATTTCATGAGAAGGATGAGATTTTAATCCTGGATAAACAGTTTTTAATCCGTCCGCTTCAAATTTCTCTGCTAAAAAAGCAGCATTTTTACTATGCTGTTTCATGCGAATATGTAAAGTTCTCATGTTTTTTAAAATAGCAGAAGATCGTAAACTATCCATTGAAGCACCTAATAACATACTAGCTCCATCGATTACGCTTTTTTGAGAATTTACAAACTCATTTGTTCCGCAAACAACGCCTCCCATAGTATCAGAAGTTCCGTTGATGAATTTTGTTAAACTATGTATAACTACATCAGCACCTAATTGTGCGGGAGAAATAGATAATGGAGAAAATGTATTGTCAATAACTAATTTTAAATTATGCTTTTTAGCCAAAGCAGCTAAACCAACAATATCTGCAACTTCTAATAAAGGATTACTTACAGATTCGCAATACAATATTTTTGTGTTTTCTGTAATTGCTTTTTCAACTACTTCTAACTTTGTAATATCAACAAAAGATGTTTTTATATTCATTCTTGGCGTAAAGTTTTTTAAAAAAGCATACGTTCCGCCATAAATTGTTCTACTAGAAACTACGTGATCACCAGCGCCACAAAGTTGTAAAATTGTAGCAGTAATTGCTCCCATTCCAGAGCCAGCTACATTTGCGGTTTCTGTTCCTTCCATAGCAGCTAAAGCTTCCCCTAAATATAAATTAGAAGGCGAGGTATGACGAGAATATAAATAACAACCGTCTGTGTTTCCTTCAAAGGTATCAAACATTGTTTTTGCCTCTAAGAAAGTATACGTTGATGAGTCTGAAATAGAAGGGTTTACTCCTCCAAATTCACCAAAATACTGTAAGTCTTGAATATTGTCTGCTGGTTTAAATTTCATAATCTAGAATGGTTTAGAACATTCAAAATAACAGGTTTTTAGAATGAAAATCAATTATTATGTATTAATGTGGTTTTATTGTTTATATTTAAGTGGTTTAATAGATTTTAAATCTATTAAGTATAAATAAGCATGTAAATAATAGAAATATTTTCAGAATGTATTTAGATAAAACGGATAAAAAACTAATTAATTTATTACAACTCAATAGTAAGCAAACGACCAAACAATTGTCGCTGCAATTAAATTTATCAGTTACTGCTGTTTATGAGCGTATAAAAAAGTTAGAAAAGGAAGGAGTTATAAATAAATATGTTGCTTTGGTTAATAAGCATAAAATTGATAAGTCTTTTTTAGCTTTTTGTCACATTAAATTAATTCAGCATACAAAAGAATATGTAATTAATTTTGAAAGAGAAGTCCAAAAAATAGAAGAAGTTTCAGAGTGTTTTCACACGAGTGGTGACTACGATTATATTTTAAAAATATATGTAAAAGATATGGAAGCTTACCGAGAGTTTATGATAAATAAAATTACCGCTTTACAACATATTGGAAGTACACAAAGCTCGTTTGTAATGGGTGAAGTTAAAAATGCTACAGAAGTTCTGTTGTAAAAAAACACTGAGTTTTTTAACTCAGTGTTTTTATTTTTGATAACTAAAATTACTCTTTAACAAGAATAATTTTTTCTGCTTGTTTAGCAACTAAACTTCCATAAAACTTTTTTAAAGTTGGATAATATTCAGGCACAATAAGTGCATTGTTAAATTGTGTAATTGATTGAACATTTATTTTATTACCAGCTTGTTTTACAATAAATTTAAAAACGCCTAAGTTGTCTGGTAATCCTATAGCTAATGTTTCTGGTAGAAACTCTACTTTATATCCTTCAGGAATGGTAATATTAACAAGGTTTTTATCTAGCCAAGGAGTAACAAAGTCCACAGGGAACTTTCTTTCTTCAGATTTAAAAGGGTTTTCAGTTTCAGCTAAATATAACAGCGGATTTATATATAACTTGCCGTTAATTTCTTCAATTAAATCATCTTTGGTAAATTTAATAGTTCTGCTAACAGGTTTTCCTAAAGTTTCATCATTTAATATCTTGAATTCATCAACTTCAATGTTGTATTTTTCTTCTAAGTTAGTAACAACAACATCTTCTTCTAATTTATTGTTTTTAGACCTATAGTTAAACGCATATAAATTTTTAAATGTTGTTTTTTGAAGTCCTTCAATAGTGTTTTCTGGGGTTATTTTAGCGTATAATTTCTGATCTAAGACAGCAGGTTTAGTAGGTGTTAGTTTTATCCAAGAAGAATTACCATCTTTTGAAATTTTTCTGCCATTCCAGTTTAACGCTCTAACAGGTAATACATTTGGTGTACTGTAACGTTCTGTAGCATCTAAAAGAATATAGCTATTGTCTGAAAACTCAACAATAGAAATTACATAATTGAATCCGTCTTTAGTAGGAAATAAAGGTGTTCCGTTATTTTTAGAACTTACTAAAACAGGATTTGCATTTAAACCAGCTTCACGTAACATAGCTGTTAACATTAAATTAATATCTGCTACATTACCAATCCCTTCTTTGTATGCTTTTTTAACACCAAGATCTGTGTATTTTCCAGGATAACTATTCCATTTGACTTTAGATTTTACATATTCAAAAATAACAGTTAATTTTTCAAGATCAGTACTTGCATTTTCAAGTACCACTGGGAAGTCTTTTTTAAAGTAGTTGGTTTTCTTTAATTCACCACCAAAACCTGAAGATTTGTATATTGTTTTACTAACATCTTCCCAAGTTGTGTTATAATATTTGGGCATAGAGTTTGGAAACTGAATAGAAGAGAGTTCATAAGAAATACCACCTCTGTAATTGTCTATATCACTAACAAAAGGCTCATTGTCTTTTAATGCGGGTACATTAGTAGCTTTAAAAGAATTATCTACTGTCCTATAGCTAAGTCTTGTGGTGTTAAAAGTTGTAGATCCAGGAGTTAATACTCCTCCAGTTCTAGTCTTTTGATTAGAATTAATAGAGTTATTAGAAAAAGACTCTTTAGCTTGGATATGATAGTATCCTCTAGAGTTTTTTCTGAAAACGTAATATTCTGGAATCTGAATTTTTGTAAAATATTTCTTTACTGGAATAGCAAGTTGAAAAGCTACATCCTCTATGTTAGTATGATAAGGAGATCTTATTTCATATTTTAAATCTATTACAGAGCCAACTGTTACTGCTGGCATAGCCACCTTTTTGTAACTTCTATATTTTGATTTTTTTTCATCAAACACCTGTTTATTTGATAGTTTTTGTTTTACGACTTTACCATTATTATCTAAGTTAAAAGTATATCCTTTAATACCAGTAACTTTCTCTCTATCTCCTTTTTCTGGTTTATAGTAAGAAATAGCTTTATTAGCATACTCTAAACCTTCTTTAGTATAAATTTTTATTCTTTCATGAACTTCTGTATTCACTATAAAACCTTCGTTTTCGTTATAAGAATAGTATGTTCTTCTGTATTTGTATAAATACGCTGCATTTGCAGTGGAGTCCAATGGATGAACTTTTTCGTTGATTTCTTCTTTGGAAACTTTTCCGAATTTTATTTCTTGAGAAAAACTATTTAATGAGATGATAAATAGTAATAATGTGATTGTTTTTTTCATAGCTTATTTTTTTTCGAGAACAATTAATGATTTTTGAGAGGTAATAATTTGGTTAAAGAATTCTTTTAAATAATAGTATTCTTCGCTCGTATATATTTTTTTTGTGATATTAAGTCTTGAGAGTAAATTTATTTTATTTCCAGTGTTACTTACTTTTAAAATATAACTACCTCCTTTTAATGGAAGAGAAAGACCAGTGTTTTTAGGTAGTGATTTTACGGTATATCCTTCAGGTATTTTTATGCTTGTCATTTGTGTAGTATACCTAGAGTACCCAAAATCAACAGGATAATTTCTTTCTTTTAATTTAAAAGGGTTGATACTCATTCGTTCGTAAATAAAAGGATTAAAACGAATAATATCCTCAGTATTTGTTACATCTAAACCAATTTTATAAATGCTTTTTAACGATTTGTCGTTATTATCTAAACCATCTGTTGTTACATTTTCTACTTCAATATTTGGATGTTCAGTTTCAAATTCATCTAAAAATTCATCTTTTGTTTTCGCTTGTAATGCTGTTCTTTCATTTAAAGCAAAGTGCCCTTTTTTAGCAACAATTAAGGAACCAGTAAGTTGATTTTCTTCATTAAATTCTAATTGTATCTGAGTTCTTAAGGATGTTTTAAATCTCGGTTTTATTGCTTCCCAATAACTTCCTTCTTTAAAATCTAGCACACGTACATCTCCATTTAAGCATCGTAAAGGAACTTCGCCAAAAGGCAAAAATTTATCAGAAGCATCTAAAAAGAATGTTTCACCATTAATTATTGCTTTTACAATTACATAATTAAAATCATCTACAACTGGGTGTAATTTTGTTGGCATACCATTGTTTCTTGTAGAAAGCGCAACAACATAACTTTCTATTTCTAGAGCTCTAAGCGAATTGTATAGTATCAAGTTAATAGCATCTACACTTCCTTTTTTTTCTTCGTAGGCTTTTTTTACTTTTAAATCTTTAGAAGTCCAATAGCGATCATTCCAATTCATTCTTTCTTGAATGTGATAATAGGCAGCTTTTGCCTTTTCTAAAGGATCTGAAATTGTGGCCAATTTTAATGGAAGTTTGTTTTTAAAATAACTTTTTTTAGAAGTTTGTTTGTCTAGAAACAGGTTTTTTAATGTTTTGTCGGCATCTTTCCATTTTTTAGTATATTTTTTTGTGTTGCCATCTGTTCCAGTAAAAGAAATAATTTCAAAAGCTAAGCGTGATAAAAAATTCTTTTTCGCCAACATGTATTTTTCTTCTTTAAAAGCTGGTATATCATTCATTCCATATTCACTCACTAAACAATCTCCATCTATACGAACACCAGGCACGTGAAAGCAGCCTTTTTTAACAGAAGAATCTTGTTTGTCTAATTTTTTAAATCCAATAATTCTTGTGCTGTATCTCCAATTCCCAGGAATTGTTGAAGTGTATTCACTTTTCATTTTTGGTATATCAGATTGAAAATACCAATCTTGTAATTCTAAATAAGGAGTAATAAAACTGTATACATATTCTATAACACAACCATTTGAGGTATTAGGTAATGTAAATGTGATTTCCTTTAAGTTTTCAGAAACTTGATTTTCGAAAACTTGAGTATCTAATAAATGTGTTTTTTTAATAGACTCTCCTTGTAAATTATAGGTGATAGCTTTAATAGCTTCAGCCTTACGTTTGCCATAAAGCTTAATTGTTACAGTGGTTTGGTCTGTAGCAGCATTATTAAAAATTTTAATTCTTTTGTAATGATCAGTTCTAAAATTATAATCGTTTTTTTCGTCTACATATACATTTGCATGTTCGTAAAGAACAACTGCATTTGCAGTGGAGTCTTTTTCATAAACAGTCAATTGTAATTCTTCTTTGGTTGTTTTATTTAGAGTAACTGATTTTTCTTTTTGCGCATAAAAGCACAATGGTAAGCTTAATAAGCTTATGAGTAGTATAAGGTTTTTCATATTATTTTTTTAATAATGCAATGCGAGAGTTTTCATATCTAGCAACACTTTTTAAGAAGCTTCTGTATTTTTTATAGTCTTGTTTTGGATGTGTTCCTGCTTTAAGTAAAAAGTATTTTTTATAAACGAGAGTAGTATCATCTATTTTTTCAACAGATATTTTATAAGAACCAAACTTGGTGTTTATTTCTTTAGGAAGCGGTAATTTATCAATACGATAAGCATTAGGTATTTTAAAGGTAAATTCATCTTCATCTAAAAAGCCTCTTTCAATTTGTACAGGTTGTGTTCTTTTTCTATATCTTTTTGGAATATGAGAAAATTTATTAAAAGCATTTAAACGTACTAAGTATTCATTATTGTTAATAGTTGCATATCCGTCAATAGCTACGTTTAACTTTTCAGTAAAAACAACCTCTTTTTTATTGTTATCAATAGCAATAGAGTTTGTTTTTAGATTGTTGTTATAGTCCCAAACATTAGATAAATAGTGCTTTTCTAATTCGTTTTTTGGTTTACTTTCAATATGGTATTTACGATCATATTGAATTCCTTTAGAAATTCTTTCTACATCAGCAATTACATTTCCGTTATCATCTAAGGTAATAGTGGCTTTTACTGTTTGTAAATTGGTTTCGTTTTTATAAGCAGGCGTTCTTTTTATAACGCCACCTTCTGGTGTAACGACTAATACATTTCTGTCATCAGTAAAATCTCCTAAAAAACCAAAAGGCACTTTTTGACTTGTACATTCTAGCCAAATATCATTTCCATTATTTGGAATATTTAAAATAGCATGATTTCCTTGGATAGAAGTGAAATCGGTATCAATATCTCTTCGTTTATCTGCATATACAATTGTGTAATTAGATGCTATTCCTACGCTAAGTAGTAAAGCTTTCATATAATTACTTAAACCTTTACAATCTCCATAACCAAGTTTGTCTACTTCTTTAGCAGTCATAGGTTCCCAACCTCCAATACCAATTTGAACACTTATATACCGTGTTTTATTTTGCATATAGTTGTAAACTATTCTTGCTTTTTCCGTATCTGTTTTAGCATCTTTAACTAAGTTTCTTACTTCAGATTTTGTAGCTTCATCTAAAACTACTTTGTCGGTTAATAATTTAGATTGCATCCAACTTCCAAACTCTTTCCAATTATTGGCTTCTCCTGAAACATTTTTTAAGGTAAATTGATTTAAAGCACAAGAAACATTGGGCATAATATCAAAAAAAGGCAAACTATATCGCTCGTATTTTTTTGCTGGTTGATTTTTTAACTCGTAATGAATTTTATTTTCGGTAGATAAGTTTTCCACAGGAAAACCATCAAAATTAATTTCTTTTTTTCTGATTTCTAAACCTGTAGGATTGTTTACAATATAAGTGCTTTTTTCAACACCAATTAAATACCCAGAAATGGGATACCAATCTGGAATAAATCCTGTAGAAGAACTGTGTGTTTCACTTTTAAATACAACAGTATACGGATAAGAAGTAGGTGTGTAGTCAAAATATTTAACTTTAGCATCTGAATACAAACTAAAACCATCTGTAGCGCTAACATCGGTAAATTTTTTCTCAGATATTTTTTTTATTTCTTTACCTAAAACATCATATATTTTTACAGATAATTCTTTTATTTCTGTATCATTATTGTAATGTTGGTAAAGGTTTATGTTTTTATTTCCTAGCTCATTTAAAACAGTAACTACACGACGTCTTTTTATAGTAATACTATTAACGGAGTTAATCGTAATATCTGTAATATTACTGCGAATTATTGTATTCGCATTGGTTTTTAAACTGTCAGGAATTAAAAATGCAGTATTATTTAGTACATTTTGAGAATAGTTTTTAATAGCAATTAAACCAATAAAAACACAAAACAATAGTTGTTTTCTTTTCATGCTTTTTTTTGCAATTATACTAAAAATCAATATAAAACGAGTGAGGTTTTACCTTTTTATAGCGAGGTAAATAACGTTTTTAACATAACTGCAAAAAAAAATACTTTTTATTGCGTAGCTGCTATTTTTTTACAAAGATAGTTGTCTTTAAAATATTATTTTGATTGATTTTTACAACGTAAGTCCCTTGTTTTAATGAAGATGTGTTAATGTTTGTTGTTTTTGTTATGGTTTCTTCTTGTACTAATTGACCAGTAATGTTATAAATGAAAATTTCGCTGGTATTTCCGTTTGTGTTTTCAATAGTAATTTCATTTTCAAAAGGATTAGGATAGGCAGCAACTAAGTTTTCAATTGAATTAAATTCATTAGTTGTTAAGGTACTCTGATCTAAATCAGCATCAAACTGAATTTCTTGTCCGTTTACCAATCTGTCAGAAGTTATTGTTAAACCTTCATTTGTTGCATTAGTATTTATAGTAAAAGTTCTACTTTCTCCTTTAGTTAATCCTTTTAAACTTTGTGTTGCTCTAACGCCGTTTGCAGTTGGATACGCATCATAATAAATTGGAGCAATACCTGTATTTGTAATCACTACAAGTGTTGATGTTCCATTGGTTTGAAATGTTGTTACTTTAAAATGGTATCCTGTATTTAAAGAAGCTTCTTCAATTCTTGCTGTAGTTTGGTAATCAAATTGGTCGTTACCAATCATATAAGTAATGTCATATAAAACAGCTAACTCTTCAAAAGAAGTTCCGTTTGGACCGTTTGGTAATGTTAATGCATTTCTTTGGTCGTTTGTGGTGTAGTAATTTAATTCACCTCCGGCAACATTTGTATTTGCTCTGTTCTCTCCAAAAAGCAACCAAGATTCTCTATTGTATTCAGAGTCGTTTTGCGAATGTGTGCTGTGTAAAAAAGAATCATCAAACAAACCAAAAGATAAATTTCTTAAACTAGAAGAATCAGTCATTGGAGAATATTCATCAGATGCAGCATCAATAGAAAGCGACCATTGCGTATTTTCAAAAACACTATCTACATGATTTAAAAATTCTGTTTGATACGCTTTAGAAGGGAAATAATCTCCTAATCCTAATGTTGGTCCATCATACAAATGATATTCTGAATATGAGCCAAAACCAATTTGAACAAAAGCTAAACGAGCATCATTATCATATCTTTCCGCAAATTTTGTAAAAAACTCTTTTGTAAAATTTTGTAATTCGGTACTTGACCAATCTGGAATAAACGTGTTGTCTCCTTCAACGTTTTCTGTTCTGTTATTGTATCCAGTTGCGTTTACAATATAATTAGGTACACTAATAGTTGTTTCTCCAGGATAAGTATATCTAAATCTTAAAATCGCTTGTCTTCCATTATTTGCCGTTTTCTCCAAAAGTGCATCAACAGAAGACCAATCGTAAGTGTCCTCTTCCTGAATTATATCAGAAAAAATAAGATAAGAGAATTCTAATTGTGTTTTATCGCCAAGAGCAGATAAAGCGGTGGTATTATCTGTCCAAAAGACAATTCCTGTCATTGGTTGAACATGAGAAACTTCAGCATGTAAATCTAAGTTTTCATAATCTTGGGCAATTAATAAAGAACATGTAAATAATAAAGTAAATGTTAGTTTGGTTTTAAGAAACATGATTTTTAGTTTTAGTTAAAAGACTAATTATGTAACAGCTATAAGGTACATATATTGTATTGCGCAAAAGGATGTAATGTATATTTATTAAAATGAATATATTTGGATAAAAATTAAAGATATTTTCTGATGAAAAAAGTAGCACTTTTATGTATTGTAGTATTATTTACGGCATGTAGTAATGAAATATTTAAAGAAAAATGGACGGAAGTGGAAGTGCCAGAATATTTTAAAGCACGATTTGAAACTACTGAAGGAACTTTTGATATAGAAGCAAAAAGAGAATGGTCTCCAAATGGAGTTGATCGTTTGTATAGATTGATAAAAAGTGGATTTTATACTGATATTGCTGTTTATAGAGTTGTGCCTAATTTTGTAGCTCAGTTTGGAATTCATGACAACAAAATTTTAAATGAAAGCTGGAAAGGATATAAATTAAAAGACGAAGCTGTAGTTAAAAGCAATGAAAAAATGACAATTTCATTTGCAAGAGGTGGTAAAAATTCTAGAACAACACAGTTGTTTGTGAACTTAAAAAACAATGCACGATTAGATAAATTAGATTACGGAGGAGCAAAAGGTTTTCCTGTTGTAGCTGAAGTAATAGAAGGTAAAGAAAATGTAGAAAAATTATACAACGGTTATGGAGAAGCGCCAGGTAGAAAACAAGATTCAATTCATGAATACGGAAATGATTTTTTAAAAAGAAAATTTCCTGAGGTTGATTATATTATTAAAGCTTATATTTTAAAGTAATGAAATATCTCTACAATAAAAAAGCCTCTGTTAAGAGGCTTTTTTTATGAGAAATTATTTTTTAGAAGTAATATAAATGGCATTGTTTCCATCTTTTTTAACAATGTTCATTGTTGCAATGTTGTTAACATCTAAATCTTCCATTTGTTGCTTAGTAATAGGCTTATTGTCTAAATAATATTTGGCATTTATGTCTTTTAATTTAGTTTTGCCTATCATTTTTTCAACTGAAGAATCATTTTTATTTCTAACAGTAATTTTTGGAGGAGCTGGTGGTGGATTTACTGTTGGAGGAGGTGGAGGAATATTAGTAATATCTCCTTTTTTTATCTCCGGAAAACTATTTTTCCCTTTTTGATTAAAAGTAGTAACTACTTTTCCGTCTTTATAAACTTTGGTAATATTCTGGTTAGGTAAAACTTCATCAGAATTTGTACGTTTTTCATCTATAATTTTTCCTTCTTTAGTTACTTTTTGTCCAATACTATTATAATAGGTAACCTCTTCTTTGTTTTTTTTATAAAGTAAACTTGTACCGTTTTCATTATAAAAACCAGATTTTACATCTTTTTTTACGTAAAACAATTTAGCTCCGTCTTTTTCATAAAAACCTGTTTTTGATTCTGGCGGCGGAGGTGGAATACTCGGAAAAGTTTCTGCTTTGTTTTTTTGTTCATTACTTAGTTTGCTGTACAAAAACTCCAAACGCTCCACATCTTTTTGTTTGATAATTCCGTTGTTAGTTTTGCTATTGTATTTTTTTGCAAGTTTATTGTATTCAACAACTGTTTTGTTATTTGCATGTTCTTGTGCAGTTATTCGTTGTGCAAACAAGAATGTAAATCCTATACATAACGGTATTACCGCCAGTTTTTTTAATAAGATTTTTGTCTGAGAACTTTGTTTTGTCATCATTAGTAATCTTTTTTTAGTTAATAAATAATTCAAATTACTGGCCAAGTAATATTCGTTGTTCCAAGCAGCTCTATTTAATAGTAAATATTGATACTCGGTTGTGTTTTTATAAGTTGTTATTACATTGTTATCTGCTAAAAATTCATGATTTAATTTCATCGCTTTTTTCAAGAAAATAAAAGTTGGATTTATCCAAAAAATAGCTTGCAAAAATTCAATTAATAATACATCAAATGTGTGTTTTTGTAAAGCATGCGTTAATTCATGCGTATAAAGTTGGTGTTCAATTTTATTATTGAAATATTCTTTTTTATTGATGAAAATATAGTTCCAAAAAGTATGCGGATTAATTTCATCATCAATTAAAACAAGCGTTGCTTTGTCTTTTTTTATTTTCTGATGTTTGTTTATTTTACTTGTAATAGTTACAAGATTTTTTATAAATCGGATTAATAGTATTACTGTTATTAATAGGTATAAAACAATTAGGTAATCGCTGTAGTTGGTTTCTGTAACGGCTAAGTTAGTCGCTAGTATTTCTGTTTCTTGAGTAGTAATAGCAACATTAAAAACGTTCTTTGGAGCTGCAATTTGTATTTTGTAAAAAGGAGCTAAAAATGAAAATAAAATACTTCCTAATAAATAAAAACGATTAAAATGATGCATCTTTTCTCGTTCCAATACCAAATGATAAAAGAGTAAAAGAAGTGCTAAACACAATGCGGATTTAATGCTGTATGTAATCATTATTTTTGTTCTTTAATTTGATTGTCTATTACTTTTCTTAATTCCTCTAATTCATCCACAGATAAATTGGTTTCTTTCGTAAAAAAAGAAGCAAATTGACTGGCAGAATCATTAAAGAAGTTTTTAATGAGTTTATTTACATGTTTAGAAAAATAATCTGATTTTTTTACTAATGGAAAATATTTTCTAGATTTTCCGTTTAATTTATAATCTATAAAACCTTTATCTCTCATTCTTTTTAATAAAGTAGCAACAGTAGTTGTAGCTGGTTTTGGTTCTGGAAATTCAACCAAAATATCTTTCATGAAAGCTTCTTTAAGTTTCCATAAATATTGCATTACTTGTTCTTCTGTTTTAGATAATTGCATAGTGATATAAATATTTTACTCTACAAATGTAGAGATAAAAATTTAATTCTACAAATGTAGAGTTTAAATTTATGTTTCTTACTTTTTATATACCTTAGCAAAACCATAAAAAATATAAAATGTTACGATTGTGTGTTTTGTTTTTTCTAGTAAGTTTTGCTGCTTTTTCTCAATTTAAATTCGAGAAAGAGGATAGGGTTTCTTCAGGTGAGGTTCCTAAAAAGGCTATTGATTTTATAGAGAAATGTAATTTTACTAAAAAAATAAAATGGTATAAAGAGGAAAGTCAGTTAGGAAAAACATTTGAAGCAAAAACATGTTTTAAAAAGCATAAGTATAGTATAGAGTTTGATACTGCTGGAACTATTATTGATGCTGAGGTAACAATAAAATTTGCAAAATTACCTTCAGAAATACAGTTGAATATCAAAAAAACACTAGCAACAGTTTTTAAGAAGTTCAAAATAGAAAAAACACAAATTCAGTATTCAGGTTCGGAATCTGGTATTTATAAAGCGATGTTTGATTTAAAAACTATTCATGAAAAAGAATTGCCTAAATATGAAATTGTAATTAAAGGAAAGAAAGCAAAAACATATGCTAGATACGAGTTTTTGTTTAACGAGAAAGGAGCGGTTTTAAAAGAATTGAAATTTGTGTCTGAAAATTCTGATAACCTCGAGTTTTAATATGAAATATATAATAGGTGTTTTTTTGTTGTGGTCTGTTGCTGTGTTTTCTCAGGTAGATAGTGAATTTGGAATTTTACCAAAGTTCAATATTTCTTCTAAAATAAATTCCAAATTAAAGTGGGTAAATAGTATTGAAGCAAGAGAGAAAATTTACGATCAAGATTTTTTGTTTGAACATGTTTTGTTGGATTTATCTACTTCCGTATCGTATAAAACGAATTTAAATGAACGTTTAAATCTTGGCTATATTCTTAGGTTTGAAGAAGGAGAGGTTATTCATAGGTTATTTCAGCAATACAATATAATTCAGAAAATAAACACGTTAAAATTAGGTCATAGAATTGGTTTTGAACAGCATTTTCCAGAAAATGAAGCTTCTTTTTATCGATTAAGATATAGAATTACAGCCCAAAAACCATTAAATGGAGAACAAGTTGATGAAAACGAATTTTATATAAAAGTAGGAAATGAATATGTGTGGAATATTTCTACAGAAGATATAGAGGCGCGTTTGTCTCCGTATTTAGGGTATAAAATTAACAAGCACAACAAGCTAGAAATAGGAACAGAATACAGAATTAGCAATGTTTTAGATGCTTTAAACAAACATCGTTTTTGGTTACGAACAACTTGGTATATTAGTTTATAGTTTTTTTGCGTTAGGGATTGAGTGGTTCGACTGCGCTCACCACAAGTTTTTTATTTGAGTTTTTTTTGAGGAATCGAAAAAAAGCGAGTAACGAAAGCCCGACTTTTAGGTAACGCACAAATAAATGGCTTCATTGCATATAAAAAAAGCCTTTAGGTTTAAAAACTAAAGGCTTTTTATCAAATTATTTTTTATATAAATCTGTAAAATATTTATAGAAATAAGGAATCGTTTCTATTCCTTTTAAATAATTCCAAATTCCAAAATGTTCGTTTGGCGAGTGAATTGCATCACTATCTAAACCAAAGCCCATTAAAATAGTTTTGCTCTTTAATTCCTGCTCAAATAAGGCAACAATTGGTATACTTCCTCCGCTTCGTTGTGGAATTGGTTTTTTACCAAACGTAGCTTCATACGCTTTACTTGCTGCTTGGTAACCAACACTGTCTATTGGAGTAACATAACCTTGTCCGCCATGATGAGGTGTAACTTTTACAGTTGCGCCATCTGGAACAATACTTTCAAAATGTTTTTTAAATAATTCCGTAATCTCTTTCCAATCTTGATTTGGAACCAAACGCATAGAGATTTTTGCATATGCTTTACTAGCAATTACTGTTTTTGCACCTTCACCAGTATATCCTCCCCAAATACCATTTACATCCAAAGTTGGTCTTATAGCATTTCTTTCATTAGTTGTATAGCCTTTTTCGCCATAAACAGCATTTATATCCAATGCTTTTTTATAGTTCTCTAAAGAAAATGGTGCTTTTGCCATTTCTGCTCTTTCTTCTAAAGATAATTCTTCTACATTATCATAAAAACCAGGAATAGTAATGTGATTGTCTTCATCGTGTAAAGAAGCAATCATTTTGGTTAAAATATTTATAGGATTGGCAACTGCACCACCATATAAACCCGAATGTAAATCTCTATTTGGACCAGTAACTTCCACTTCTACATAACTTAAACCGCGCAAACCTGTAGTTATAGAAGGAATATCGTTGGCAATCATTCCTGTATCAGAAATTAAAATCACATCATTTGCAAGTTTTTCTGTGTTTCTTGGTACAAACCAAGCCAAACTTTCAGAACCTACTTCCTCTTCACCTTCAATCATAAATTTAACATTACAAGGTAAATTTCCAGTAGAAGTCATGTATTCCAATGCTTTTACGTGCATATACATTTGTCCTTTATCGTCACAAGCACCACGCGCAAAAATTGCACCTTCGGGATGCAGCTCTGTTTTTTTAATTACAGGTTCAAAAGGAGGAAAATCCCATAAATCAATTGGATCAGCAGGTTGTACATCATAATGTCCATAAACCAAAACAGTTGGTAGGTTTTTATCTATAATTTTTTCTGCATATATAATAGGATATCCCGGCGTTTCACAAAGCTCAACAGTATCGCATCCAGCTTTTTTTAAAGAATTTACAACTGCGTCTGCAGTGTTTAAAACATCTTGAGAATAGGCAGTATCTGCACTGATTGAAGGAATTTTTAAAAGTTCTATTAGTTCTTTAATAAATTTCTCTTTATTTTGAGAAATGTATGATTTTATATCTTGCATACCGTTAATAAATATATTTTTATCAAAAATAAGAAAATTTTTACCGATCTGTTTTGCAGTTTGCATGTAATGTTTATATTTGCAATCCAATTTTTACGTTATGCGGGCGTGGTGGAATTGGTAGACACGCTAGACTTAGGATCTAGTGCCGCAAGGTGTGGGAGTTCGAGTCTCCCTGCCCGTACAGAACTAAAAAGCTTTTCTTAATTGAAAAGCTTTTTTTTATGCTAAAAAGTTTGATTTATAGAAAGGAGAGGAGAAGTTTATCCTGAGCGAGGAACGAGTCGAAGGAAGTCTCCCTGCCCGTACAGAATTAAAAAGCTTTTCTTAATTGAAAAGCTTTTTTTATGCTAAAAAGTTTATATTTTATTGAAAAGGAGACGAGAAGTTTATCTTTTTTACTTCTTCATTAATTTTAAAGTTTGTCTTATTTTACGTAAAAATTCTAAAGACAAATACAATAAATACGGCTAAAAATGATGAATATTATTTATTGGTAAGGTTGGTGTTTTTAATTTATAGAATAAAAAACAAGCCCTTAAAAAGGCTTATTTGAAGTTGTGAATTTTAGTTTTTTTGACTTGTGCAACGGTTACTATTGTTACCTACCGTTTTTATACTTCAGCCAATCCATCAAATAGATTAGATATAAACTGTTCTTCTCTTTCCATAGCTTCTTCATATTCTTGAAGTTCATATGAAAAGTCGTTATCTTCTTTTTCCATTTTTTTGTCGATTTCCTCCATTAATTCATCGTGTTTTTCGGATAAGTTATTTATATGGTCATCGAAATGTAAATCAAATTCCTTTTCAAGTTCTTTAAGTTCATCTATTAATGTTTCGTATTGATTTACCTCAGTAATTTCAATTTCACTTTCTACTACCTCTTCTATTTTATTTTCGAATTCAGAATTGGCAACGTATTCATTATACTCTTTTGTGAATATACTTTGAAGTTTAGAAAAATCTTTTAAAGATTCAATTGAATTTACTTGCTTAACAAAACTTTTAATTAATTCATCATTTCCTATAGTTAAGTTTTTCTTGTCAACTTTTTTTAATAATTCAATATAAGACTTTCTCTCTTCATAGTCAGTTAATTTAGGTTCTATGTTTCTTTCAAACTCTTTGATTGCAAAATCATTTAACTTTTTGTTTGATGATTTCTTTAACTCAATCAATATTTGATTTAAAAAAGTATATATAAAATTTTCGTGTTTACTCCATCTAAATTCACCATTGTCATAATTTAAACGTAAAACATAGGAAGACTTAAATAAGTTGAAGTCTGTAATTATTTTGTTAACATATACCTCTAAAAGGTTGTCGTTTAATGGTATTCTGCGGTTATATTCATTGATTGATTTATCGAATGTAAATATTCTAAAAAATTGACTTGCAAAAGAAAAAGATTTTATTAAATCACTAATTAAAACGTTTTTATCTTTTATATAATTTATTAAAAAATCTTGAATAGATGGGTTTTGGAATTCAACAGCTATTTTATTAAATGAATCCATTTTCGTACTAATAAAAGTACTTTCTAACTCTTTTATAATTTTGTTAAATTCAATTGAATCAATAGTAAGTGGGTATTTTTGAATATTAGCTGTTATAAATGAATTTAAAGCTATTCTTAAATCTTCTAAAAGAACAGGTGTTCCAATAGTTGATAAAATTAATAAAGCAATTTGTGAACCTTTAGAGATTGTATTTTCGAAAGCGTGTAACCAAACACTTGTTGGATTGTCAAAAAAAGATAAAATTGTTTTTGAAAATTCTTTTGGTTCACAGTTATCCCAAAATTGGTTTTGGACAAATGTTTCGATAATCCTAGGATTATAACTTTTGTGTTCTATTAGTTTTAAATAAGCTTTACTTTCTATCAGGTTTTTCAAATGTGATTTTGGAACATTGGCGAAAAATAGATGATTATATAGTATTTCAGCCTTTATAATTTTTGTGTATTTTGATAAATCAAGAGTGCATTTTACTAATTCTAATGATGGGTTATTTAAATTTTCGAAAGAATTTTTAGCCTGATTTAAAATATATTCTCGAGTAGCAAGAATGAAGATTTTATTTTTAGATTTCTTAATTCTATCAATAAACTTTATTAGCTTACTATCTTCATTCATTGATAATCCTGTCTCTAAAAAATTTCTACCTAAGAAGTCGTCAAAGAAGAATATTTGTTTTTTTCCATCTTCATAGTAGGAATAAGCATCATTTATACTTTCAGAAACATAAACAAAATCATCAAACTTTTTAGCTAGAAGGCGATATACTAACATTCGAGACAACGTAGTTTTACCTATTCCAGGTATTCCTGAAATTATAATGTAATTATTGTCTTTTAAAATGTCCAAAGCCTCTTTGAAACTATTATTTTGGACATAAATTTTTAGAGTTTCTTTAATTTCATCGAGTTCAAACTTTGATTGATTATAAACAGTACTATTAATTAGTTTATTAAGAATATTTGTGCTAGAAAGCCATAATTTATAATATCTCTCTTCTACTTTAGGGTATAAACCAAGTAAATTATTTAAATCGGTTTTTCCTATTATGTCCTCTGTTGATTTAATAAAGGGATGAAACATTTTTAATATTTCTGTCTTATTCGGTGGTGTTAAACCAATGCTCGTGGTAATAATATATCTGTCAGGTTTAAGAACTTTAACATTTTTTATTTCGGATTTTAAAGTAGATTTTAAATCACTATACTTGGTATATCTTTTTGCTTGAACGATTATATTTTCAACTTTATTTACTGTAGCCCTTAAATCTATTCCTCCATCTTGTCCACTTGTAAAGCTTTCAAAAAATACACCAAGCTTTTCTTGTAAAATATCTCTAGAAAAATTTTCAAATTCAAATGCTGATAGATTCAAGAAGTTATATTCATTCATTCGTGTTGTTGTTTAATTAGAGTTTTTTTATGTTAGGTAAAGTCTCTTATAAGAAAAGTAGCGGATTTAAAGACACTAACTTTTCGCTTAAACAATGACTTTTATTATATTTAATTACTTTCATTTTTGCACTTAAACCGCTATTTTTTATATTCATTGTTGCCACCAGTACTTTATTTTTCCGCTCTTTCTATAATTGATTCAGTCCATTCTAATTCAGTGATTTTTTCAATTAGAGGCTCAATTTTCACATCTATTTTTTCAGGTGTTTGACAAATTTTTTCTGAAAAATATCTTGCCGTCAATGGTTTACTGTCACTGCTATATAAATCTTTTGCTTCTGCTTTTATTTCTTCATAGTTTTCGATTTTTTTATGGAATTCTTCCTCAAAATCTTGCTCCCAAATTGAATAGTTAGAATTAATACTTGTCGCTGGAAAAAAGAATAAATCTTCTGTTGTTTCGTGACCTAACATTTGTAAAATTTCTTTATTCCTCTTAGACTTATTAATTGCATCTTTTTTATGTTTTCCAGTCAGTTCCTCAACAGGGTTATTTGGTTTGTCACCATCAAATATTACATAACAAGGAATTCTAAATTCGTTAAATAACAAAAGTAAATATGAAATTGTATCTACAGAGCCTGTGGTTATTATTGAAATTCTATTGGTATCAATATCAAGACCTTTTGCTCTAAAATAATTAGGTAATGCGTATTTTTCAGTTTCTCCTTCTATTAGAATAACTTTTTTGGCAAAAAAACCTTCGTTTTTTGTTTCGTCTATTAGATGATGAAATCTATGTCTGATACTTAATTTGTCAATATCTTTACCATATAGTTTTTTGTAATGACCAATAATTTTCGAAATGTTTAGTTCGTGAGAAACAGTAATTGGGTTTTCTTCTGTTGATTTTCTAAACAACCTTATTTGGTCAAAATTATCTACAGATATGAATAAACTATCGTGAGTTGTATAAACAACTTGGTTGTTGCCCTCTGAAATCTGTTTTAAAAGATTATAAGTAGCTCTTTTTAATGGTGGATGCAGATATATTTCTGGCTCTTCAATACCAATAATAATATTGCTTTCACTAGTTTTTTTGCCAAAATCAAATGTGTTGTAAGTTCTCAATAGTGAGAATAGTGCTAGCCTTTGTATTCCGTGTCCTTTTTCTGTTAATTCTGAATTATATCCATCATTTGCAAATACTTTTGGTTGAGGGAAAACTACGTCTTGAATTTCGGGGGAACCGAATTTTAATTTAAGGGAACAACCAATGTCGAATCCAATATTCTCATTTAAAGCTTTATTTATTTTCTCAATTTTTGATTCACCGTCCTCTGTAGTGTCAATTTTTTCAATTAATTCTTTAACTAGAGCGTCTGTTTTTATTTTAAACTCTTGTTTAATTTCTGTTGAAACAGAGTTTGAAAGCCAATTTATTAATTCTCCAAGTGCACTAGTCTTTGTAACTCTTAAATCTTCTGAAAGATTTTTAATTGCTGGAATATAAAAGTATTTCGGAAGATTGGCTTTTAATTTACTTTTCCAACCTAATACTCTTTCGTCTCCTGTTATCTTTTCTTTTGGAATTTCTTCGTAACGTTCCTCGTTTAGTTGAATAAGTTTGTTTAGAAATTCTTCTTGCGTTGGTTGTTCTTCACTATCGAAAAGTGATTTAAAATCAAAATCTCCCAATTTTAAACCCTCTCTCCACCATTTTTTTAAATTGGTCTTTGTAGGAGTTTTTTCTGCAATAGTCCAAAGATAATCTTCAGTTGGCACTAATTTAGTTCCGTGTTTTGATTCTGTGAAATCAATATCTTCAATTAAAGCTTCTTTGATTTCAACTCCTTCTTCTTTTGAAAACGCTTCTATGAATTGGGTAATTGTAAGATTATTTTGTTCGTCTAAATGTGTTTGAAATGTTTTAAGTTCATCTGCATTTAGGTTTTTAAATTTTACTGTAATAACTATTGGTTTTGAATAGTCATTATGATGGAAGCTTTTAGTAGATATTTTGGATTTGGTAAAATTAAAAAAAAGGTCTAAAGCTTCAAGAACGTTAGATTTCCCAACACTATTTTCACCAATCAATGAAGTCAAATTATTAAATGAAAACTCAATCGATTTTATTCCGAATGTCTTGAAATTTTGGATGCTTATATTTTCAATTTTCATAGTTTATTCGGTTTTTTCGTATTGGTGTCAACATGTTGATATAAACACCTTTATTACGGTATACACGTCAAATAGCGATATATATATATGTAATAGAAGTATTTAATAATTACTTCTTTTTTTAACGTACAACTTGTTTATAAACGAGTAAAAAAAATCGTTATACAACCAAATTATTTGCATGAGCTACAACGTTACAAAAACTTAAGACAAGAACTTTACGGGTATCCACATTGAAAACAATATTTATCCACAAAACATTGTTTTTAAGTTGGTTAGAAATAAAAAAAAGATGTTATTTAAACAATAACATCCTATAAATCGGTGGGTATTTCATTAGAATTTGGGTTATCCTCCTGGTTATTTAGTTACCCAGAGTAGATAGTATAATGAATTTCATTTAAAAGTTTGGATTGATACCAGTTTTTGTTGCATAAACAAAACTGTCTTTATAATCAGGTTTCTTATCTACAAAAAATATAGAATCTCCATCAAACTGGTTTTTGGTATTACAACCGGATACTATGGCGCTTTCAAGTTTAATTAATCTTAAAATATTTGCAAAAAGAAAACTATTGCAATTGTGCTTTTTTAATTTTGCTATTTAAATTGGCAATATGTTTAGAGTTTAAGTTGTAGGCAATTCCGGGTAAGTATTTTCGGTAAATAATTTCACCAGTATGTGCATTAATAATATGTAAAAAACGCTGTGTGTTTATTCTAATAAACTTAGCATAATAAAAATCTTTGTTCTCCATTATAAGCGTATTCAGCTCGCTGTTTTTAACAATACGATACTCAAAATCGTAAGCACTAAATAGTTTTTTAATATGATTTACATTTTTGTTGGTATTTGTTTCTCTAAAGCCATTAAATTTTAATCCCAAATACTCTGGAATGTATAATGTAGCAGTTGCTAAGTTTTTAATTTCTGGCAAAAAATCATTCTCATACACATAGTACGGTTCGTTGTTTTTAGTATTTTGCTTGGTAAGTTCTTGATGAATTTTTTGAATGTAATTTTTAAAATAACCAGCATTAAAATTGTAAAACACATCGTTTTCATGCGTCAGTTTTTTTAAATCACTCTTTTTATCTCTTGCATTAGCAAGTGTTTTTAAAAAGTCGTTTTTCGGAAAAAGTAACACTCTGGCGATATCTGTTTTTTTCTCAAACCATTTGTCTTTATGTTTCTCTTTAAGGTCTTTATTGCGCATAAAAAGATCCAAATTCGCATATATATAAATGTTAATAGCTCTAGATTTATCTATCGTTTTAATAGAAGTATCTAAATAAACAAAAGAGTACTTATTACCAGGGTAATTTTTGAATTTAAAGGTTTTGTAATCTACAAGTTGGTACGGAGTAATTTTCCAATATTCTTTTAAAATAGCATTATAAGTTTCTGTATTAATAATACTAGGTAACACAAAAATGGTCTCGGTTTTTTTAAAACTATTAAAAACAGCAGTATCTAATTTTTTAGTATTTCTATTATGATTATTACTAACCGAAATTTGAGAAAAACATAAGGAAGAATAGATTAAAAAGAATGCTAAAAATAGTTTTTTCATAACAAGTTCGTTTTTTTTATGAGAAAGAACGGCATAAGTTTGCACATTCTTTTTGGTTTAAAACAGTACTAAAGATATTAAAAATAAGTGTTATCTGCCAAAACTTCAGTTTTTTTCATTTGGTACGATTATCGCCATAGTACAACTAAAAGAAAACGATATGAAATTTTTTCTAAAATTATTATTAACAGCATTTGCTGTTTTAGTATTGTCTAATTTGCTGTCAGGAATTACAGTAACCAGTTATACAACAGCTATTATAGTAGCGTTTACTATTGCTGTATTAAATATGTTTGTACGTCCAATACTTGTTATTTTCACCTTGCCTGTAACAATACTTACGTTAGGTTTGTTTTTGTTTGTAATAAATGCAATAATTGTTTTATTAGCAGGGAAATTGGTAACAGGTTTTGTTGTAAGTGGGCTTTTTACAGCAATAGTGTTTAGTGTATTATTGTCTTTGTTTAGATCTTTGTTATTTAAACTGTTAAAAGACGAAAAATAAAATAAAAGCGTTAAATAATTTTATTAATAAACAATAATTATATAGCAAAAATTAGTAGAAGTCAAAAAAGCTTGTTTCTTAGCTCTAAATATCTTGTTTCTAAGAAAATAAAACACTAATTTTGCACCCAATTTTTTAAGAAATAGATTTTATCAAAATGAATATAACTAAAGAAAATGTAGATGCGTTAAACGCAGTTGTTAAAGTTGATATCGTTGCAGAAGATTTTCAACCTAAAGTAACAGAAGTTTTAAACGACTACCGTAAAAAGGCAGATGTTCCTGGTTTTAGAAAAGGAAACGTACCAATGGGTATGATAAAAAAGCAATACGGTAAATCTGTAATGATAGATGAGGTAAACAAACTTTTACAAGAAAGTTTAAATAAGTTTTTGGTAGATGAAAAGTTAGATATCTTAGGAAATCCTTTACCTAAAGTACAAGATGATTTTTCTTGGGATGCTGAACAATTTTCTTTTGAATTTGAATTAGGTTTAGCACCTCAATTTGATGTAGATTTAAAAGGTAAAAATAAAATTAAAGACTATAAAATTGTAGCAACTGATGAGTTGTTAGAAAAAGAGGTTGAGAATATTCAAACGCGTTACGGTTTAACAACTCCTTTAGAAGTTGCAGAAGAACATTCAAATGTAACTGGTACTTTCGTTAACGAAGAAAAAGGAATTGAAAAGAAATCAACTTTTTTAGTAAACGATTTAAAAGGTAAGAAAAACGAAAAGAAAGTAATAGGTGCCAAAGTTGGTGATGTTATTGAATTAGATACTAAAAAACTTTTTGAAGAGAGCTTTACGTTACAGCAAGTATTAGGTGTTTCTAAAGAAGAAGCGGAAGAGTTAGATGTAACAGTAACTTTAACTGTAGAAGAAGTAACAAACACAGAAAAAGCAGAATTAGATCAAGAATTATTTGATAAGTTATTTGCTGATGGAAGTGTAAAGTCTGTTACTGATTTAAAGAATAAAATTAAAGAAGATGCTGAAAAGCAATTTCAACAACAAGCAGATCAACAATTATTAAATGCAGTAACTGAGCATTTAGTTGAAGATACAAAGTTTGATTTACCTTCTGAGTTTTTACAAAAGTGGTTACAAACTGCTGGTGAAAAAGAGTTAACTGCTGAAGAAGCAACAGCTGAGTACGAAAAATCTGAAAAAGGATTACGTTACCAATTAATCGAAGGAAAGGTTATGAAGGATAACGAAATTAAGTTAGAGTACGCAGAGTTACAAGAATATGCAAAAGGATTTATTAAAACTCAAATGGCTCAATTTGGGAACATGAATCCAGAAGAAAAAGAATTAGATGATATCGCTGCAAGAGTACTATCTAATCAAGAAGAAGCACAGCGTTTACAATCTCAATTAATTTCTCAAAAATTATTAAGCTTCTATAAAGAAAATATGAAGTTTAAAACTAAAGAAGTTAGTTATGAAGATTTCATTAAAGAAGTTTACAAATAAGATAAATTTGTTATAACAAAAAAGGCCGATACGAAAGTATCGGCTTTTTTATTGACTTTTATTTATTTCTAGGGTGAATTTAAAATGATCTAATTCGCTTAATAATATTGTCCATGATTTTATAATATCATAACTACGTGTTTTGTTTTGAAGTTTTAAATAAAGGGTATAAAAAAAGCCAACACCCCCATGCTGGCTTTAGAATTATACTATAGTTAGTTTAAGATTTAATTATAGGGAATTAAAAAGGAAAAACTATTTTCTAGTAGTAATCGTATTCATGTACAAAGATAGTTTATAAGTCTTTTTTAAGTATAAAAAACACGGTTGCAAAAAGTAGTGAAGATGTTAATAAGAGTGATAAAAGGTGACATAAATGGGTTAAAACCCTCATTTTGACACTAATGTAAAGGGTTGTTGTATTGCCTAGTTTTTTTATTGTAGAAGTAAAAACTCGATTGCGGCGTGATTTTTTTAAGTAGAAATAATATTATAGTTCGTATTTGTCCTTTGTTATTCTTTATATTTTCTTTGCTATTTAACTATAAGGAATAGCTAAAGGATTAAATAAACAAACAAAAAGCCAGCACCCCCATGCTGACTTTTTTTGTTATGGATAATTAATAAGTATAAGGGGATTATATTTGGGGATAATTATCCGATAACATTTCTTTAATATCTTTAATGCAATATTACCTAAGAGTTACTTAAGTTAGTTCATCAAAGCGGTAACAAAAAGTAACATTTTTTGTTTTTTAAATAAATGAGAAATACATTAGAGTTTGTTTTAAAGTGTTGTTTTTTAGGGTTTTTAGTTATTTTTGTGGGCGTATTTTATAAAAAGTAACCGTTTTGAGTTTGATTTTTTTTAAATAGTAATAAGATTAATACTTGTTTTCTGAAGTTTTATTTAAAAGATGAATTTTAGTTTGTCTTTAAGAAAACACAATTACTATAGTGTTTTGTCTTCAATAGTAATATTTCAGTTTTTTGTTCTTATTATATAGTATAAGAACAAACGAACTGAACATAAATGCAAAATATTGGTTGTACATTTGCAAAAAAAATAAGTTCCATGACAACTTTTGAAGATATAGACTTATCAAACCCGTTAAGAAATTCCATAACAGATCTAGGTTTTACTCAGCCAACACCAATACAAGAGCAAGCTTTTTCTGTTGTAAGATCGGGGAAAGATGTTGTTGGTATTGCACAAACAGGTACAGGAAAAACATTTGCATATATGTTACCTATCCTTAGAGACTTAAAATTTTCTAAACAACAACATCCAAGAGTAATGGTTTTAGTACCAACTCGTGAATTGGTAATACAAGTTGTAGATGAAATAGAAAAGCTATCTAAATATATTAATTTACGTGTGTTAGGTGTTTATGGTGGTGTTAATTTAAATCGTCATAAACAAGCTGTAGCTTTAGGAACAGATATTATTGTAGCAACACCAGGACGTTTATATGATTTAGCTTTAAGCAATGTGTTAAAACTTAAATCTATCCAAAAGTTGGTTATTGATGAGGTTGATGTAATGTTGGATTTAGGTTTCCGTTTTCAACTACTGAATATTTTTGATTTGTTACCAGTCCGTCGTCAAAATATTATGTTTTCAGCAACAATGACTGAAGATGTGGAGAATTTGATAGATGATTTTTTTATATCTCCCAAAAAAATTGCAATTGCTGTAAGTGGAACACCATTAGATAATATTCAACAAATAAGTTATAATATACCTAACTTTTATACTAAAGTAAATTTATTGAATTATCTATTGTCTGATAAAGGTGAGTTTAGTAAAGTATTGGTTTTTGCACCTAATAAGAGGAATGCAGATCGTTTGTTTGAAGAGGTTGCAGAAATGTTTCCATCGCAAAGTTGTGTCATACACTCCAATAAAACTCAAAATTACCGTATTAGATCTATAGAACAATTTAATAGAGGAGATAAACGTATTTTAATAGCTACAGATGTAATTGCCCGTGGTTTAGATTTAAGTGAAATAACGCATGTTATCAACTTTAATACTCCTCATTTTCCAGAAAACTATATGCACAGAATTGGTAGAACTGGTCGTGCTGAACATGAAGGAAAAACAATTTTACTTACAACTGAAAAAGAGCAAGAGTTAAAAGGTAGGATAGAAGAGTTAATGGATTATAAAATTCCAATTTTAGAAATTCCTGAAGCTGTAGAAATATCTAAACAATTAACAGAAGAAGAGCGACCAAAAGAACCAGGAGAGAAATCTACAAATAGAACTTCGCAAGAATATGTTCCAGGGCCAGCATTTCATGAAAAATCAGAAAAGAACCAAAAAACTAACCAAGGTGGTTCTTATCGTAGAGAAATAGCCAAAAAATATAAAAAACCAAAAACAAAAGGAGATAAGGTTTACAACTTACGTAATAAAAAGAAAAAGAAATAATGCACGCACTCTCCAAGCAAGAATTACATAATCTAGGGATGAATATTGTAGGGAAAAAACTACAAGAGATGGGATATGAGTTTGTTGCAATTAATAGTGAGTTAAAAAAACATCCTCAATTTGTTTTATATAAAAAAGGAGAACCAACAATATTTGTATTGGTAAAAGTGACCGCTAATATTCAAAGCCCAAAAGAGTACGATGTTTTATGGATGGAGACTTTTAAAAACCATGCAGTAAAGCAAAATGCAAAAGTATGGTTTGCTGGTGTTGGAATAGCTAATGCGGAGAGTATAGATTTACCTGTTTTTAAAGATCAACCTTATTATGTAGCATTTGATGATTTTATAGAGGTAATTTAAGTCAAAAACACTAATGCTTTTAAAAGAATAGTGTTTTTGTGTTTTAAGAACTAATATGTAATTAGAAAACTAAGAAGTGGATTTTTTCTAAACTGAAAGCAGGGTTTTGGTGCTTTTTGTCAATTTATAGTTTTTATTAGTCCATTTATACAAAAAACAGAACCCATTATACATAATTAAGGTTAATTTAACTGATAATCAGTGTTTTATGCGTATATTTGAGGAGGGATTAATAAAAAATAAATAACATGGGGAAATTATTACTTAAAAAAGTTAGTGAATTGTTTAAGAGTATGTTAGCGTTGTTAGCTGAGTTCGGAAAAGGAGCAAGTTATGCAATGAAGCACTAAGAAATTAACAAATCATCTAAAGAAAAACACTTGATAAGGTATTTATCAAGTGTTTTTTTGTTTTCAGACGTGTCTTACTTTTGTTTTAATTGCCATTTCCAAGCTGAGGACAATGCTTCTTCAAGTGTTTTTTCTGTTTTCCAGCCTAACTCTTTATTGGTAAATTCAGTGTCTGCATAAATAGCAGTGATATCTCCAGGTCTTCTATTAACAATTTTATAGTTTAAAGTTTTTTTATAGACCTTTTCAAAAGTTGTTATAACTTCCAATACAGTACTTCCTTTTCCGGTTCCAATATTAAAAAGTTCAAAATTCTTTTTGTTTTCTTTGTTTAGTAATCGTTTTAAAGAAACAATATGTGCTTTTGCTAAATCTACTACATGAATATAATCACGTATTGCAGTTCCGTCTGGAGTGTCATAATCATTTCCAAAGACAGAAAGTTGTTCTCTAATACCAGCAGCAGTTTGGGTTATATAGGGTATTAGGTTTTGAGGAGTACCTGTAGGAAACTCACCAATTTTAGCGGTTTCATGAGCTCCAATTGGATTAAAGTAGCGTAAAGTTATTGCATTCATCTTATAGGAATTACAACTTTCTTCTATAATTTCTTCGCCAATCTGTTTTGTGTTAGCATACGGAGATGCAGCTTTGTTTGAAGGAGTACTTTCTGTAATAGGTAATTTTTCAGGTGTTCCATACGCCATGCAAGACGAGCTAAAAATAAAGTTATCAATATTTCTATCTCGCATTTCTTGAAGTAAAAAGACTAAAGAGCCTATGTTATTCTCATAATACTCTAAAGGATTAGCTACACTTTCGCCTATAGCTTTAAAGGCAGCAAAATGTATAATTCCATCAACCTTATTAGTGTCAAAAAAAGATTTTACATCTGATTTCACACGTAAATCTAGTTGATGAAATTTTGGTTTTATACCAGTTATTTCTGTAATATTATCCAATACTTCAATTTTAGAGTTAGATAAGTTATCAATTATAATAACCTCAAAACCTTCATTTTGTAGTTCTACTACAGTATGTGATCCTATAAAGCCTAATCCACCAGTAACTAATATCTTTTTCATTATTAAAGAATTACGTTTTCTTAGATAAAGTCTAAAACAGTTTTTGTTATGAATTTTAATTGTTCTTTATCTAATTCTGTATGCATTGGTAAAGAAATTACTTCATCAATTAAACGATTGGTAACTTTAAAATCATCTTCGTTATATCTATCGTCTGTATATGCTTTTTGTTTGTGTAAAGGCACAGGGTAATAAATAGCATTAGGAATATTATTGTCTAGTAAATGTTTGTGTAAAGCATCACGTTTTCCATTTTTTATTTGTAAAGTATATTGATGAAAAACATGACAATCACAAGAGTTGCAAACTTCACCACAGTTTTCATCGGCATTAGATTTTGTGGTTGGAGTGATAATGTTTGGATTGTTCTTAAAAGCGTTGTTGTAATACATTGCAGCTTGTCTTCTACTATCACAATAACCATCTAATAAAGGGAGTTTTGTTTTTAAAACTGCAGCTTGTATACTATCTAAACGAGAATTTACACCAACAACATCGTGGTAATAACGTGTGTACATTCCATGATTTACAATTCCTCTAATTGTATGAGCAAGTTCATCATCATTTGTAAAAATAGCGCCACCATCTCCATAACAGCCTAAATTTTTAGAAGGGAAAAAAGAAGTAGTTCCTACATTACCAATAGTACCAGCTTTCTTTTTAGTTCCGTTTTTAAAAGTATAGTTTGCCCCAATTGCTTGTGCATTGTCTTCTATTACAAATAAGTTATGTTCTTTTGCAATTTCCATAACAGCATCCATATTGGCTACTTGTCCAAATAAATGCACAGGAACTATTGCTTTTGTTTTTGGAGTAATTGCTTTTTTCAAAGCATCAATATCAATATTAAAAGTATCAGGTTCTACATCTATTAAAACAGGAGTTAGTTTTAATAAAGCAATAACTTCAACCGTTGCAGCAAAGGTAAAATCAGCAGTAATTACTTCATCACCTTGTTCCAAGCCTAATCCCATCATTGCAATTTGTAAAGCATCTGTACCATTTGCACACGGAATTACATGTTTTACATCTAAATATTTTTCTAAATCTGCTTGAAATTCCTTAACGTAAGGTCCGTTAATATAAGCTGATGAATTTAATACTTCTTCAATAGAAGTATCTACTGTTTGTTTTATTTTTTGATATTGACTTTTTAAGTCAACCATTTGAATTTTCTTCATAAAAAAAAGAATTTTTAGTGTATCAAAAATACAAACAATCTTTTATAGATATGGTAATAAATATATAATTAATTTTAAGTTGAGCTTATTAAACAAAGGAAATTCTAGCGTTGATAAATCATTATATTTGAATAATTTAAAAAGTAAGAATGAAACAATTGAAGAAGATTTTTAAAATAATAATAGTAGTGTTGATTTTAGTGTTAATTTCTGGCTGGTTTTTTATTCAGACTTTACAGCCTAAATATAAAGGAGAATTAAAGCTAGATAATCTTTCAGATAAGGTTACTGTTTTTTATGATGAGTTTGGAGTACCACATATTAATGCTGAAAGTGAACAAGACGCATTTGTTGCTTTTGGTTATACGCATGCTCAAGATAGATTATGGCAAATGGAAGTAATGAGAAGAATTGCTGCGGGTAGATTAAGTGAAATTTTTGGTGCTGATTTAATTAAAGTAGATAAGTTTATGTCTGGTTTAGGTATAGAGGAAGCAGCAGTAAAAACTATTGAAAATTTGGAGGTTAATTCTCAGTCGTATAAACTTACGCAGGCATATTTAAAAGGAGTGAATCAATTTATAAAAAAAGGAGCAACGCCTTTAGAGTTTTATTTATTAGGAATAGAAAAAGAAGAATATACATTAAAAGACATCTATAATGTATTTGGATACATGTCTTTTAGTTTTGCTGCGGCACACAAGACAGATCCCTTACTTACAGAAATAAAAGAGAATTTTGGTAATGAATATTTAAAAGAACTAGAAATCCCTTTATCTAATACTACAGTATTAAAAAACTCAAAAAATAAACCCATAAAAGCTGCTTTTTCAGTGGCAGTAAATAACATTATAGAAAAATTACCAGCGCCAACTTTTATTGGTAGCAATTCTTGGATTTTAGGTGCTGATAAAACAGAAAATGGAAAGGTAATATTTGCTAATGATCCGCATATTAATTTTAGTCAACCTTCTGTTTGGTATCAAAGTCATATTAAAACGCCTAATTATGAAATCTATGGATTTAATTTAGCATTAACTCCATTTCCATTATTAGGCCACAATAAAAGTTATGCTTATGGTTTAACAATGTTTGAAAATGATGATATAGATTTTTATGTTGAAGAAAATAACCCAGAGAATGAATTACAATATAAAGTTCCTGAAGGTTATGTTTCTTATGATGTTATAAACAAGCATATTAAAGTTAAGGGAGAAAAAGATACGCTATATCAAATAAAAGTTAGTAAACATGGACCAATAATGAACGGTTTAATAACGCATTTAGATGATAAAAGACCAATAGCAATGCAATGGACATATTCCAGACATAAAAACAAAATGCTTACTGCTTCTTATGAAATGGCTCACGCAAATTCTTTAGATGAATTTAAAAAAGGTGTTTCCAAGATTCACGCTCCTGGCTTAAATGTTATGTATGGAGATTCAAAAGACAATATAGCTTGGTTTGCAGCTGGGAAATTGTATAAGTACAGAGATAGCTTAAGCACAAAGACTTTTTTAGACGGAAGTTCTGGTAATGATGAAATTGAAAGGTTTTTAAATTTTGATGAAAATCCGCAAGCAATAAATCCTGATTCAGATTATGTGTATTCAGCCAATAATCAACCAGATTCTATTGCTGGTGTTTTATATCCTGGGTATTATTTGCCAGAAGATAGAGCAAAAAGAATAGAGGAGTTAATAACATCTAAAAATGATTTTAATAAAGCAGATGTTGCAGCTATGTTGTTGGATGTGAAGTCAGTTGTTGTTCAAGAAGTAATAACGAATGCCTTTAATAAGTTGTCTTTAGAAGAGTTAACCAATTTAGAGTCAAAGGCTATTGAGGTTTTAAGAAACTGGGATGGTAATTATTATAAGAATAATACAGCACCAACAATATATAATAGATTTATTTATGAGTTTTTAGTAAATACTTTTAAAGATGAAATGGGGAAAGGTTTTGATGTTTTTATGAAAGGAACTCCTTTGCAAAAGAAAATGATAGCTGTGCAAATGGATAAAGAAGAATCTGTTTGGTGGGATGATATTTCTACCAAAGAAACTAAAGAAACCAAAAAAGATGTTGTTTTAAAGTCACTAAGAAACACCGTAACTTTTTTAAGTAATCAATTAGGTAAAGATATTAAAACTTGGCAATGGAAGAAAGTAGCTTCGTTAGAGCACGAACATCCAATAGGAAAAGCAGGAGGTGTATTACGAAAAATATTTAATGTTGGTCCTTTTGAAATTAATGGAGGTAACGAGGTGATTAATAATCATATTTTTAGATTGGATAGTACTGGTTTTTATAAAATTTTAGGAGGTCCTTCATCAAGAAGAGTTGTAGATTTTTCTGACCCAGAAAATAGTATTGGTATAATTCCAACTGGTCAAAGTGGTAATGTGTTTAGTCCGTTTTATAAAGATCAAACACAAAAGTTTTTAAAAGGAGATTTTATCAAAATGAAATTAAATGAAGATGAAATAGAAAAGGCAAAAAATAAATTAATTTTCTTACCCAAAAATAAATAGAAAATGAAGGTTGTTCTAGAATGAGATAAGTAATGAAATAAAAACCCTGAAGATTGTTTTTGCAATTTCAGGGTTTTCTTGTGAAGTTATCTTATAGAGTTTTAATCTATTTAATCATTAACAGTTGCGAGTAACTTTCTGTTTTATTATTAACTTTAATAATATAAACTCCTGGGTTTATATCAGAAATATTAAGTCTAAAATTTTTCATAGTTGTATCAGGTTTTATTGATTTTATTTGTTGTCCTGAAAAGTCAGCTATTGTAATTATTACATCTTCTAAACTTGTTTCATTTTGAATTGTTACTGTTTCAATAGCTGGGTTTGGAAATGTTTTAAATGAAATTAAATTAGTGTTTGAAGTTTTAGCGTTATTACTAGGTTCTGTTCCCCAAACTAAATTTCCGTTTTGATAAAGAGTTACTTGTTCGTGACTTGAAAATGATGTTTTAGAATCATCAAAAGAATAATCGTCATTTTCGTTAAAGTTAGACCAGTTGGTTTTGGCAAAACGTGTTTGTATTGCTCCTGAATTAGAGTTTCCAGAAAGACTAGAAGTGTTCGGAAAAGTAACTTCTAAATAATCCATTCCATTTTCTTGACCAAAATTACCTAATACGCTACTTGTGCCAATTTGAGCCCAATCACACCAAAAATTTAAGGCATTGTTATCTTCTGAGGTAAACCAATAACGTATCGATAAATCGCTATAATCTACAGTATTTACACCATTATTAACAATTTCAAAATGAGGATTTATAGAGTTGTCAGTTGAACTGTTTCCTGCGTTTCTATAGTTGATAGAAAGATCACTTTCAAAAGGAGTTGAAGGAGTGACAATTATTGTAATTGTAGCTGTAACAGTGTTTTCAAAAGCTTCACCTGTTAATGTAACTAAGTATTCACCAATTTCAGGGTAAGTTGTTGAGGTTTCTTTACCAAATCCAGAGGAGTTGTTGCCGAAATCCCAGGTATAGTTTACGTCATTTTCAGATCCGTAAAGCAATGTAACAACTGCTTCAAAATCAATAGTAAGTGGAGCTGTTCCAGAGGTGTCTGATGTGTTTATTTCTAAGGTGTCAATATTTGATCTAGGACATGCTCCAGGATATAATAAAACATCATTTGTTTGTGAGACTGAAAATTCACCATCATTAACAGTAAGAGTTACACTTACTTCATTACTATTAAAATCGCTAAAGTCGTAAGAAAGAGAGATTCCATCTCCAAAAACTTCACCATTAACACTCCAAGTGTAGGTAAGTGAATCTCCATCAGGATCTATTGAAGAACTTGCATTTAAAAAAGCAATACTTGGGTTTTCACCACAAGGCTCATTAAATCCTGTAAAATTAGCTACTGGAGGATTGTTATCTGGAGTATCTCCAATTACATTTGGAATTACTTCAGAGATATGTGGTAATAAAACATCCAGTTTCCATTGGTTTACATTTACCCAATCGTCTTGCAAAATACCGCCAGTGTCACCAGAATTTGGATTCATTGTCCAAAAAGTCCAAGAATAACGACTTCCTATAAAATCCATGAATTCAGTAAACCAAGTATAAGCAATTCCGTTAGCTGCATCTTGGTTTCTAATCCCAAATTCACCAATAAATAAAGGAGAAGTATTGTTTTCGTATAAATAATTATAATGTTCATCCCAAATACCAGGCATATTATTAGGGAAATCAGCAGTTTCAAACCAATCTTGTTGAGAAACTTCTGGTCCATATTCGTGAGCTGAATACACTAGTTTTTCTGGTGTAGATAATTCAATAGGGTATTTTTCAGCTCCCATTAATTGTCCTCCCCACCAATAAGAGTCTCCTTCAAATTCACCAACACCTTCAATAATAATTAATACATCAGGATTTACAGCTAAAACAGCATTTCCACAACGTTCAGCAGCTTTGTTCCAATCTGTACTTGGATTACTGTTTCCCCAAGTAGAACCATGAGGTTCATTATTTAAATCCATCGCCACTACTGCAGATATGCCTTTGTAACGTTCAGCTAAAAATACCCAATCATTAATCCATCGTTCTTCTGAATATTCTTCGGTATACCAATAAGCTTCATTTAAAAAACCATCAGCAGCTCTTGAGTGATTGTCTAATACAATTTTCATATCGTTTTCTTGACACCAATTTACAAAGATGTCTAATAATTCAATAGGAGTAGTTGCTGTAGCTTCTTCTTCATTCATAGGGGAAATTCCTGAGTAGCCATCTGTTCCAAAGGAAGCAACATTTACCGAAGCACCTGGGTTTAGCATTTCATTACACCAAGGAACTCTAATTGTGTTAAAACCTAAATCTTTAATTTGTTGTAAAACACTTTTCATGTCACGAGTCCATATACCATGAGGGCTGTAGAGTGAGGTTTCAAAGCCAAACCAATTTACACCTGTAAGACGTACTTCTTTTCCTGAACTGTCAAAGAGTTTGTTGCCAGAAGTTGTTAAATAGTTTTGAGTTTGAGCAGAGGTTTGCAAAAAGTTAAAAGCCATAAGAATTGCTATTAACACTGTTTTTAGTAGTTTTTTCATAATTTACGGGGGGTTAATTATTGATTTAACAACAATATAGTTATTTAGGCTAGTATAAAGAAGGTTTTAGAAATATGGTATAAAACTTTGATAAAATTGAGTTATAGGAGTTTAGGGAAAATAAAACAGCCATAATTATCTAATTATGGCTGTTTTATTATAAAGAAAATATTTTTATATTTCTTTATAGACATCTTCAAAAGGCACTCTAAAACGCTCACCATATACACCTTCAGGTTTTCTGATTCCACAAGAAATAATCATGTTTATTTCTGAAGAAAAAGGTAGATTTAAAAGATTCTTTACTCTTAAAGTGTCTGAACCTTCCATAGGACAAGTGTCATAGTTTACGGCAGCCATACTGGTCATGAAGTTTTGAGCAGCTAAAGCTGCGCTTTTATGTGCAACAATTCTCATGTCACTATTACGAACTTGCCTGTAAATAGGTTTGAAAACGCCAATACAAAACATCATTATAGATTTTAAGAAGCCTAGTATTCCAAAAAAATCTAAATAAGCAAAAGGAATAATTTTACCGTAATAATTTCTGGCAACCTTTTCTCTTTTACTTTGTATTTCTGTTGAGTTATTTGTACCAAATACTTTATCCATGAAGTTTAAGTTGGCTTTCGCCCGTTTTTTCCAAAGATCTTTTCTGGTTACAATAATCACTAATTGTTGTGCTGTTTTTGCTGCATTTTGATTAAAACACATTGGAGCGATTTTTTCAATAATATCTTTTGAAGTAACATGATAAAATTCCCAAAGCTGCATGTTACTACTGTTAGGGGCTAAGGTTGCTTTTTTAATACAATTTTTAACCAAAGAAGTGTTTATTTTTTTGTCGGCATCATATACGCGTACAGATCTTCTATAATTTATAGCTTCAGAAACAGTTTTTTCTTGCATGTTTTAACCTTTTACGAATTTAGCTTAGTTTTAATAAAGTACGTAGTTTTTTTAATTTTCCTTTATAAGGTGCGTATCTAATAGGTATGTCTAACCAATTGTAGCGAGTAACAACACCTTTGTTATGAGAAAAAGTGTCAAAACTTAATTTTCCATGGTATTTACCAATACCACTTTCACCAACACCGCCAAAAGGCAATCTGTGATTTACAAAATGAACAACTGTGTCGTTAATAACTCCTCCACCAAAAGAAAATTTATGTATTAATGCTTTAGCAAAAGAAGTACGTTTTGTAAAAACATAAAAAGCTAAAGGTTTGTCATAATTATTAATAATAGTGTGTATTTCTTCTTCTTTTTCATATGAAATAAGCGGTAAAATAGGTCCAAAAATTTCATCCTTCATAGATTCACTATTTAGGTTAGGTTCGTTTATTAAAGTAGGGGCGATATATAGTGTTTTTTTGTTTGTTTGTCCACCAACTAAAATTGTTTCATCGTCTAGCATATTTGCTAATCTTTGCCAGTTTTTAGCGTTTACAATTCTCGGAAGATCTATTGAGTTTTCTGGGTTTTCACCATATGCTTTTTTTACTTCCTCTTTAAAGGAGCTTACAAATTGGTTTTTTATTTTTTTATTAACTAATAAATAATCGGGAGCAATACAAGTTTGTCCTCCATTTAGAAATTTACCCCAAACTAATCTTTTGGCTGTTAGTTTCAGGTTTGCGGTTTCGTCTATTATGCAAGGACTTTTTCCGCCTAGTTCTAATGTAACTGGTGTTAAGAATTCAGCGGCAGCTTTGGCAATAATTTTACCAACGAAAACACTTCCTGTAAAGAAAATATAATCCCAACGTTCAGCTAGTAACTTTTGAGATACAGCAACTCCGCCTTCAATTACAGTGATGTGTTTTTTATCAAAAATACTTTCTATAATTTCTCGGATAATAGTACTCGTATTTGGTGTTAATTCTGAAGGTTTTAAAACCACAGTATTTCCAGCAGCAATTGCACCAATTAAAGGAGCTAATGCTAATTGGTATGGGTAATTCCAAGGTGCTATTATTAAAGTTGTTCCGTAAGGTTCTTTGTAGATTTTTGCTGAAGAAGGAAAGTTAAGTAGTGCAGGAGTAACACGTTTAGGTTTGCTCCAAGAGTTTAGTTTTTTTATAGTAGTTTTTAATTCAGCTAAAACAATACTTGTTTCCGTCATTACACCTTCGTATTCAGATTTTTTAAAATCAGCATGTAAGGCTTTTAAAATATCAGCTTCTCTTTTAATCAGCTCTTTTTGTAGTGATTGTAATTGTTTTTTTCTAAAAGAAATGTCTTTTGTTTGTTGTGTTGCAAAAAATGATTTCTGAGCTGTTATTAGTTCAGGTATTGCGTCTATACTATTTGTTGTCATAAAATTAAATCTCTTGAATTTTTTTATTCATTACCCTAAACCATAAAGGTGGAATTAAAGAAAGCAGCATCATGCCTGGGTAACCTGTAGGCATTTGTGGACTTTCTGGTAATGATTTTAAAATTTGATAATGTTTACTTCCGTTATAATGATGGTCGGAATGACGTGATAAATTAAATAAAACTAACTTTCCTATTATATGATTAGAATTCCAAGAATGATGGTGTTTTACGCGTTCGTATCTTCCGTGTTTGTTTTTTTGACGTAATAATCCGTAGTGTTCAATGTAGTTTACGGTTTCTAATAATAGTATGCCAAAAGTAGCGCTAGCTATAAATGTAGCTAAGCCTAAAAATCCGAAGAAAATGTATATGTTAATGATTAAAGTTAGGTTTGCGATGGTGTATATGATCATTCTGTTTTGATGATGAAACCAACTTCTATCGGAATTTATTAAACGTTTGTTCTCTAATTTCCAGGCTTTAAAGTAGCTTGTGGAATGTGATCTTATCCAAAAAATATATAAAGGCTCGTTTTTTCTTGCTGTTGCAGCATCATCTGGAGTTGCTACATTAAAATGATGGCCAGCATTGTGGTAAGGTAAAAAATGATTTTCTAAAGAAGTGGTTAATAATATTTCACCTAAAAACTCTTCAAGTCTATTGTTTCTGTGTCCTAATTCGTGTCCAACATTAATACCAACTATTCCACACATGATTCCCATTCCAATAATTCTTCCAGAGTAATCAATTAATGTTAGGTTGGATGCTTGTATCGTGAATAAAAACCAAGCTAAAAAACCAAGTTGAACAGGGACGGTTAAGTATAGTATGTAGGTGTAAAATTTATTGTTCTTTTCTGTTTCTTCCTGTTCTTTATTAAAGTTTTCGCTATTTACTTTAAAAAATAAATCAGCAAAAGGAATGATACCAAAAACGTATAGTAAAGGTAGAAAAGTAATCCAACCTGTTGAGGTAAAAGAAATAGATACGGTTAAAGGAATTGTAAAAACAAGTAAGTATTTTAATGCGTTCATTTTAGAAAGAAGGGATTATTATTTCTAAAGATACGAATTACAAACAAGCATCCCAAATCGGGTCTTTTGGTAATGGTGCTATTATGTTTATTTCTTCCTTGTTAACAGGATGAATGAAATTAATTTTTCTTGCATGTAAATGAATACTACCATTTTTATTGCTTCTAGCTGCACCGTATTTTAAATCTCCTTTGATAGAAGAGCCAATAGATGAAAGTTGACAACGAATTTGATGATGACGGCCAGTTTCTAGATCAATTTCTAATAATGAATAATTGTCTAGCTTTTTTAAAACTTGATAATGTAATATGGCGTGTTTACTTCCGTTAACTTCTTTTTTAAAAGCGGTAGATTTATTGTTTTTAGGATTTTTTTTAAGGTGATGAGAAAGTGTGTCCTTTGCTTTTGTAGGATGATTCTTAACAACTGCCCAATACGTTTTATTTACTTTTTTTTCACGAAGCATTTTATTTAAACGCTCTAATGCTTTAGAAGTTCGTGCAAAAATAATAATACCAGAAGTTGGTCTGTCCAAGCGATGAACAGTTCCTAAAAAAACTTCACCTGGTTTATTGTATTTGTCTTTAATATATTCTTTTACAACGTCACTTAGTGGTTTGTCTCCAGTTTTATCACCTTGAACAATATCACCTGCACGTTTATTAATCATAATAATATGATTGTCTTCGTGTAAAACCTGTAAATTGTTTTTGGTAGAATGCATGCTGTGTTGAATTTAAACGATTGATTATTTAAAATCGTCAGCAACGTCTTTATTAATTTGATCAATAAAACTTAAAAATTCATCACGACCTAAACTATTTGATGATGAAGTTATAAATGATGTAGGAAGAGATTCCCAATGTTCTAATAATTTACCTTTATAAGAGGTAATTTGTTTTTCTAGTTTGGTAGGTGTTAGTTTATCTGCTTTTGTAAATACAATACAAAAAGGAATACCTGTATTACCTAAAAACTGCATAAACTCTAAATCTATTTTTTGAGGATCGTGTCTACTGTCTATTAAAACAAAGGTGCAAACTAATTGTTCTCTTTCTTTAAAGTAGTTTTCAATAAAATACTGAAAAATTGTTCTTTTCTTTTTAGAAATTTTGGCATATCCATAACCAGGTAAATCCACTAAAAACCATTCATCATTTATTTTAAAATGATTAATAAGTTGTGTTTTACCAGGTTTTCCTGATGTTTTGGCTAAGCTTTTGCGCTCCATTAACATATTAATTAATGAAGATTTACCAACATTAGAGCGACCAATAAAAGCGTATTCTGGAATTCTGTCTTTAGGAGCTTTAATAACATTGCTGTTGCTCATTACGAATTCAGCACTTTTTATTTTCATAATTTAAAGGTTGTTTGTTTTCAACCAATCTTTTAAAAGGTTGTTAAACGTCTCTGGATGTTCCATCATAGGTGCATGTCCACATTTTTCAACCCAAAATAATTCACTATTAGGTAGTAGTTTATGAAAATCTTCAGCAACTTCAGGAGGTGTTACACTATCGTTTTCTCCCCAAATTAAGCAAGTTGGCTGTTCCATATTAGGTAGGTCTTTAGCCATATTGTGTCTAACAGCACTTTTTGCAATAGCTAGAGTTCTAATTAAAGTATTACGATCGTTTATTATTTCGTAAACATCCTCAATTAATTCATCTGTAGCAATAGCACTATCATAAAAAACTTCTTCTGTTTTTTTACGGATAAAATCTTTATCTCCTCTACGAGGGTAATTATTACCCATAGAGTTTTCATAGAGTCCAGAACTACCTGTTAAAACAAGTCCAGACACATCTTTAGGGTAATGTTTGATATAATATAATGCTATATGACCACCAAGAGAGTTGCCCATTAAAACAACATTTTCAAGGTTTTTAAATTCAATAAAATCATGTAAGAAATCAGCTAGATTTTTTACGTTAGTTTTTATTAGAGGAAGGGTGTATAGTGGTAATTCTGGTATCAAAACTTTATAACCATTTTGAGATAAATGTTCAAAAGTCGCATCAAAATTACTTAGTGCTCCCATTAAGCCATGAAGTATAATTAAAGGTCTTCCTTCTCCTGCTTCCGCATAAGTAAATTTGCCTTCGTTCTTTAAATATTCTGTCATTAGTTAATCATTCACTTAGATACAAATGTAACTTTTTTTTATTAGATATCAATCTCTTTTAAAATTAACACTAGCGGGTTATTGTAACTCGTTGAACTCCTTTTAAGTATTTCAAAAAGGTAAGTTATTAACAATGTGGTAAAAAGTGGTAAAAAGTGGTAATTATTTTATATTTTTGACATCAAACACACTTTTAATAATTGGTGAATCTAATAGGTACATATGAATGTAAAGCAGATGCTAAAGGAAGACTGATGATTTCATCAGCCTTAAAAAAGCAGTTGTCGCCAGTTTTACAAGAAGGTTTTGTGATAAAAAGATCAGTTTTTCAGCCGTGCTTAGAATTATATCCTATGAAGGAGTGGAATTTGATGATGGCGAAAATAAATAAATTAAATCGTTTTGTTAAAAAGAACAATGATTTTATTAGAAGGTTTACAGCTGGTGTTAAAATGTTAGATATGGATGCTTCTGGAAGGATTTTGATTCCAAAAGATTTATGTGTGTTTGCAAATATAGAGAAAGAACTTGTTTTGTCTAGTGCGATAAATATTATCGAAATATGGGATAAAAACAAATATGAAACAGCAATTGAAGATGCTACATCCGATTTTGCAGAGTTAGCAGAAGAGGTAATGGGAAATATAGGAGAAGATGAAATATCATAGTCCAGTATTATTAAAAGAAAGTGTGGATGCACTTTCTATAAAAGAAGATGGTGTTTATATTGATGTGACTTTTGGAGGTGGTGGACATTCCAGAGAGATATTGAGTAGGTTGGGAGAGAATGGAAGATTGTTTGCTTTTGATCAGGATCCAGATGCGCAACGAAATAAGATTGATGATAAGCGTTTTGTTTTAATAGCTGAGAATTTTCGTTATATAACTAGGTTTTTACGTTTTTATGGAGTTAAAAAAGTAGACGGAGTTTTGGCGGATTTAGGGGTTTCGTCACATCAGTTTGATGAAGCTGAAAGAGGATTTTCAACAAGGTTTGATGCTGAACTGGATATGCGTATGAATCAAAAGTCTGAGTTGTCGGCTGAGAAGATTGTAAATACTTATGGAGAGAAAGAGTTGGCGGATATTTTGTTTTTATATGGTGAGTTAAGAAATGCTCGTGCATTGGCCAAAACAATTGTAGAGGCTAGAGAAGAAAATAAAGTAAAAACTAGTTTTCAGTTAAAAGAAGTGTTGCAAAGACATTTGCCGAAAGCGAAAGAGCATAAAATGTTAGCGCAAATTTTTCAGGCTTTTCGTATTGAGGTGAATGAAGAATTAGATGTGTTAAAGGAGTTTTTACAGCAAATGCCTAGTTTGTTAAAAGAAGAAGGTAGGTTAAGTGTGATCTCGTATCATTCTTTAGAGGATAGATTAGTGAAGAGGTTTATCCAGAAAGGTTTGTTTGTTGGTGAGCCAGAAAAAGATTTTTTTGGAAACATAGATGTTCCGTTAAAGAAAGTGGGTAAAATGATTATACCAACATCATTGGAGATTAAAGAAAATAACAGGGCAAGAAGTGCTAAATTAAGAATAGCAACATTAAAATAAATGACTGAAAAATCTAAGGGTTTTTATGATTTGCTGCGAGGAAGTTTCTTAACAGGAGAATCGTCTTTAAAGAATTGGAGGATGATTATTTTTGTAGTTGTTCTATTGTTGGTAATGATATGGAGTGCTCATTCTGTTCAAGAAAAAGTAGTATACGTTGCTAGTTTAAAAAAACAAAAACGAGAGCTGCGTGCAGAGTATATAGATACAAGTACCATATTGATGAGGATGAAGTTGGAAAGTAGTATTCGGAAAAAAGTAAATAAAATTGGTTTAGAATCTGCAAAAACTCCCCCAAAAAAAATTAAAGTAACAACACAAAAAGAATAGAATTGACAGTATTGAAAAAAAGCATATTAAATAAGTTTTATATAGTCACACTATTAATGACGCTTTTTTTTATTGTGATAGGTGTGAAGGTTTTTGATCTGCAGTATTTAAGTGGGGATAAGTATCGAAAAAAAGCAAAAGAGAGCAATATAAAAAACGATACCATTTTTGCAAATAGGGGAAATGTGTATGCATCAGATGGTAATCTATTAGCAACATCAATGTCTAAATTTACTATTAGAATGGATGTTGTTTCTGTGGATAAAGATGTTTTTGAAGAAAATATAGAAGGCTTGTCTAAAGAGTTGTCTAATATGTTTGGTCGTTCAGTTAATCATTATAAGAATAAACTTAGAGAGGCAAAAGAAACGAGGAATAGGTATTTGCTAATTGCTCGTAATGTAGGGTACAGTGATTATGTGCGAATGAAAGATTTTCCGATTTTCCGATTAGGTGTTTATAGAGGTGGTTTTATAGCGGAGCAAAAGACAGTTCGTGCACATCCGATAGGTAAAATTGCAGAGAGAACAATAGGTTATGATGATCATCGTGGAGGTGCAGGAATTGAAGGTGCTTTTACGGAGTATATGGAAGGAAAAAATGGTTGGCGATTAAAGCAGAAGATTGCAAAAGGGCAATGGAAGCCTATTAATGATTTAAATGAACAAGAACCTGTAGATGGTAGAGATGTAATAACAACAATAGATGTAAATATTCAAGACATAACACATCATGCTTTGTTGAAGCAAATGGAATATTTTGAAGCTGATCATGGTTGTGCTGTTGTAATGGAAACAGAAACAGGAGAAGTTAAAGCGATTTCTAATTTAGGAAGAACTTCAAATGGGAGGTATTACGAAAAAAGAAACTATGCTGTTTGGGAGAGTCATGAGCCTGGGTCAACTTTTAAGTTGGCTAGTTTAATGGTTGCTTTAGATGATAAAGTAATTGACACGTCTACAGTTGTGGATACAGGTAAAGGACGTTTTTTTGTGAATAATAGAAAGATAGAGGATAGTAAATATGGTGGATATGGAAAGATATCTGTAGGAAGAGCTTTGGAGGTTTCTTCTAATATTGGTATTGTTAAGGTGGTTCAAAAGTATTACGATAAAAAACCTGAGAAGTTTATCAAGAAAATTAAAAAATTCGGATTAGATAAACAAACAGGTGTAAAAATAAAAGGAGAAGGAAAGCCTTTTGTTCCTGCTCCCAAAACAAATCAATGGAGTCCAATAGCTTTAGAATGGATGGCTTGGGGTTATGGAGTGTCTTTAACACCATTACAGATGTTAACGTTTTATAATGCTGTAGCTAATAATGGACAGGTGGTAAAACCAAGGTTTATAAAAGAGTTAAGAGTTGGAGGTAGAATAGAGCAACGTTTTGGAAAAGTTGTTTTAGAGGATAAAATAGCGTCACAAGAAACTATTAATAAGGTTCGTAAGGTTATGGAAAATGTAGTTGAAAAAGGAACGGCTAAAAACATATATTCTCCAAATTTTTCAATGGCAGGAAAAACAGGTACGGCTAAAAAGTGGATACCAAGACATAAAAATGAAAAAGGAGAAACTATAGCAGGGCATTATTCAAATAAAAAATATGTAGCTTCTTTTGCAGGTTTTTTTCCAGCTAAAGAACCTAAATATTCTTGTATTGTCGTTGTGAATGAGCCTAAGAAAGAAAAGGGATATTATGGAGCAGATGTTGCGGCTCCGATTTTTAAAGAAATAGCACAAAAAATATATACATCTACACCAATTGATAATCAGTCAGTTTTAGATAGTGTGTCATTTGTGGGTTTAGATAAAGATTACGAAAAATATTACTCGGTATTAAGAAAGTATAAAACAATAATGCCAAGGTTAATTGGAATGAGTGGTATGGATGCAATTTCTTTATTAGAAAACATGGGTTTAAAAGTTGAGTTTTCAGGAGAAGGAAAAGTAATGGAGCAATCTATAGAAAAAGGGTTAAAAGTAAAAAAAGGAGCAACAGTTTATTTAAAACTATCATAATTGAAAATTTTAAAAGACATATTATATAAGGTTTCTGTTAATGCTGTAGTTGGTGATACTAATAAAAGTGTTAATAGAATTGTTTTTGATAGCCGTAAGGTTGTTCAAGATGATGTTTTTGTGGCTCAAAAAGGAGTTCAAGTAGATGGTCATTTGTATATAGAAAAGGCTATTTCTCTAGGGGCAACTTCAATTATATGTGAGGTTTTTCCTGAAGAAAAGAAAGAAGGAGTAACCTATGTAAAAGTGGAGGATTCAGATGTTGCTCTGGCGATTTTGGCGGCGAATTATTACGATAATCCATCATCAAAAATTCAGCTAATTGGTGTAACAGGAACAAACGGGAAAACAACAATTACAACCTTATTGTATCAGTTGTTTAAAAACATTGGTTACAGTGTAGGTTTATTATCAACAGTAAAAATAATGGTTGATGATAAAGAATATAAAGCAACGCATACAACACCAGATTCATTAACGATAAACAGCTATCTAGATGAGATGATCGAAGCTGGAGTTGAATATTGTTTTATGGAGGTGAGTTCTCATGGAATTCATCAAAAAAGAACAGCAGGTTTGCATTTTGAAGGTGGAGTGTTTACTAATCTTTCTCATGATCATTTAGATTATCACGAAACTTTTGCAGAGTATAGGGATGTTAAAAAATGCTTTTTCGATGATTTACCTAAATCTGCTTTTTCATTGGTGAATGAAGATGATAAAAATGGTAAGATTATGTTGCAAAACACAAAATCAAAAAAACATTTTTACGCGTTAAAAACAATAGCAGACTATAAAGCTAAAATTTTAGAAAAAGGGTTTTCAGGGACTTTGGTAACAATAAATGGAACAGAAGTTTGGACAAAGTTAATTGGTGAGTTTAATGTTTATAATTTATTAGCAATTTACGGAGTAGCTGAAATGCTTGGCTTAGAAAAAATGGAAATACTTACGGGTATAAGTCAGTTAGAAAGTGTAAGTGGTCGTTTTCAGTATGTTGTTTCAGAAGAAAATGTAACGGCTATTGTAGATTATGCTCATACGCCAGATGCGTTAAAAAATGTATTGCAAACAATTAATGATATCCGTACAGGAAACGAGGAAGTTATAACTGTTGTTGGTTGTGGTGGCGATAGAGATAAAACTAAGCGACCAAAAATGGCTCATATTGCATCGCAGCTGAGTAGTCAAGCGATTTTTACATCAGATAATCCAAGGTCAGAAGAAGCTCAAGTTATTATTGATGAAATGGAAGAAGGAGTTGCTGCTGAAAATTTCAGAAAAACATTATCTGTTGTAGATAGGAAGCAGGCGATAAAAACAGCATGTAAGTTCGCAAATTCTGGAGATATTATTCTGATTGCAGGAAAAGGACATGAAAATTATCAGGAAATAAAAGGAGAAAGATTGCATTTTGATGACTTAGAAGAGGTGACAAAATGTTTTAATCAATTAAAAAAATCATAACGAATGTTATATTATTTATTTCAATATTTAGAAGAACAATTTAAATTAACAGGAGCAAGTGTGTTTCAGTTTATTACGTTTCGTGCAGCGATAGCGTTTGTTTTGTCTTTATTGATCTCAATGGTTTTTGGTAAGAGAATTATTAATTTTCTTAGAAAACAACAGGTTGGAGAAAGTGTTAGAGATTTAGGTTTGGAAGGTCAGGTAGAAAAAGCTGGAACTCCAACTATGGGAGGGATAATTATCATCATGGCAACATTAATTCCTGTCTTATTATTATCAAAATTAGAAAATGTTTACATCATCATATTGCTAATTACAACCGTTTGGATGGGATTAATTGGGTTTACGGATGATTATATAAAGGTGTTCAAAAAAGATAAAGGCGGTCTAAAAGGTAGGTTTAAAGTTATTGGACAAGTTGGTTTAGGGATCATTGTGGGTTCAATGCTTTATTTTCATCCAGATGTTACTATTAAAGAACAACTGCCTGTAGTGCAGCAAATTGTTCAGGAAGACGGAAAAATACAAGTTTTTGGAGATGCTCATAAATCAACAAAAACAACAATTCCGTTTTTAAAAGATAATGAACTGGATTATGCAAAAGCACTAAGTTTTTTAGGAGATAATTATAAAGCATACGGTTGGATCGTTTTCATTTTTGTTGTGGTTTTTTTAATAACAGCAATATCAAATGGAGCAAATTTAACAGATGGAATAGATGGTTTAGCAGCAGGTACATCCGCAATAATGGTTATTACATTAGCAGTTTTTGCTTGGGTATCTGGGAATATAATTTTTGCTGATTATTTAGATGTAATGTATATACCGATGTCGGGAGAAATGACAGTGTTTATACTTGCTTTTGCAGGTGCTTTAATTGGGTTTTTATGGTACAATACGTATCCTGCTCAAGTTTTTATGGGAGATACAGGAAGTTTAACAATTGGAGGGATTATAGCAGTAATTGCTATTGCTATTCGTAAAGAGTTGTTATTGCCAATTTTAGCAGGTGTCTTTGTTGTAGAAAATTTATCAGTAATGATTCAGGTTGGTTATTTTAAATACACAAAGAAGAAATTTGGAGAAGGTAGACGAGTTTTTAAAATGGCACCATTACATCATCATTATCAAAAATTAAAATATCACGAAAGTAAAATTGTAACTCGTTTTTGGATTGTTGGAATTTTATTAGCGGTATTAACCATAGTAACCTTGAAGTTGAGATAATGAAAAAACTTGTAGTTCTTGGAGGAGGAGAAAGTGGTGTTGGTACTGCAATTTTAGGAAAACAAAAAGGCTATGATGTTTTTGTTTCTGATAAAGGAAGTATTAAAGAGAAGTATAAAAAAGTTCTTTTAAATAATAATATAATTTTTGAAGAGAATCAGCATACGGAAAGTGAAATTTTTAAAGCTGATCTAGTGATGAAAAGCCCTGGAATACCAGATAAGGTTAAGTTAATACAGGATTTAATTTCAAAAAATATAAAAGTTGTTTCTGAAATTGAGTTTGCAGCTAAATATACCGAAGCAACAATTGTAGGTATAACGGGTTCAAATGGAAAAACAACAACGACGATGTTAACACATCATGTTTTAAAAAGAGCAGGATTAAATATAGGAGTTGGAGGGAATATAGGAGATAGTTTTGCGCAGCAAGTAGCAGAGCAGTCGTATGATGAATATGTGCTGGAATTGAGTAGTTTTCAGTTAGATGGAATTGAGGAATTTCATCCGCATATTGCAATTATAACCAATATAACTCCAGATCACTTAGATAGATATGAATATGTTTTTGAAAACTATATAGCTTCAAAATTTAGAATTACAAAGAATCAAAATAAAGATGATTTTTTAATTTATGATGCGGATGATGAGGTGCTATGTGATTGGATAAAAAAGAATACAATAAAAGCAAAATTAATACCTTTTTCTGTTGAAAAGGAATTAGAGTATGGTGCGTTTTTACAAAAAGGAAAAATAATAACAAGATTAAACAGACAAGAAGATATAATGGAGGTTTCTAAACTAAAGATACAAGGAAAACACAATACAAAGAATGCAATGGCGGCTATTATGGCTTCAAAATTATTGAAGGTAAGGAACCAGGATATTGCAGAAAGTTTAGAAGATTTTGAAGGAGCAGAACATCGTTTAGAAAAAGTAGCTAAAATACATGGAGTTAAATATATAAATGATAGTAAGGCAACAAATATTAATGCTACATTTTATGCTTTAGAATGTATGGAAACTCCCACAGTTTGGATTGTTGGTGGTGTAGATAAAGGTAATGATTATACAGAATTGATGTCTTTAGTACGTGAAAAAGTAAAAAGTATTGTTTGTTTGGGTTTAGACAATCAAAAAATAAAAGAAACTTTTGGAAATGTTGTAGATATTATTGTGGAAACAGCAGGAGCTGAAGAGGCAGTAAAAGTAGCACAGAAAATAGCGCAAAAAGGAGATACTGTTTTGTTATCGCCAGCGTGTGCAAGTTTTGATTTGTTTGAAAGTTATGAAGATAGAGGGGACAAGTTTAAAGAGGCGGTAAGAAGCATTTAAAAAGTATTAGTAATATAAAGTGAAAGAAATTTTTCGACATATAAAAGGAGATAGAGCTATTTGGGCAATTGTTGCTGTATTAGCTATTTTCTCGTTTATGCCAGTATATAGTGCAAGTACAAACTTAGTTTATGTTGTTGGTAATGGGTCAACACTTGGGCATTTAGTAAAGCATATAGTTTTATTAGTTATTGGTTTTTTAATCATTTATGGAGTGCATAAAATTCCGTATCGATATTTCAGTGGAGGCTCTGTATTGTTATTGCCAGTGGTGGTTTTGTTATTAATAGTAACTATTTCACAAGGAAGAACAATTGGAGGAGCAAATGCAAGTAGATGGATTCAAATACCATTTGTAGGTGTTGGTTTTCAAACATCAACATTAGCAGGTTTAGTTTTAATGGTTTATGTCGCAAGATATTTAGCTAGGAAGAAAGAGCAAGTAATAGATTTTAGAGAAAGTTTGATTCAGTTATGGTTGCCAGTAGGTATTATTTTAATATTGATCTTACCAGCTAATTTTTCTACTACGGCTATATTATTTACCATGATTTTGTTAGTTGTTTTTATAGGTGGTTATCCATTAAAATATATAGGTTATGTTTTAGGAATGGGATTTGTTGGCTTAAGTTTATTTATACTAGTAGCAAAAGCGTTTCCAGAAGCAATGCCTAACCGTGTTAGTACATGGGAAAGTAGAATAGAAGGTTTTTTTAATAAATCGGAAGGAGTTGAGAATTATCAGGTAGAAAAAGCTAAAATAGCTATTGCCACTGGTGGGGTTATAGGAAAAGGTCCAGGTAAAAGTGTGCAGAAAAATTTTCTACCGCAATCTTCTTCTGATTTTATTTATGCAATTATTGTAGAAGAGTATGGTTTAATAGGGTCACTGTTAGTCATATTTGTTTACTTTTTATTGTTATTTAGGATATTGATTACAGCAAAAAAATGTACCACCATTTTTGCAACTTTGTTAGTTATAGGTGTTGGTTTGCCTATAATTTTTCAAGCGATGATTAATATGGCTGTAGCAGTAAATTTATTTCCCGTAACAGGACAAACACTGCCGCTTATTAGTAGTGGTGGTACATCAATTTGGATGACTTGTTTTGGATTGGGAATGATTTTAAGCGTAAGTGCTTCTAAAAACGAAACAGAAGAAACAATATTAGATGATAATCCTTTAGATATTTTACATGAAACAATCGATTAAAGTTATTGTAAGTGGAGGTGGAACAGGAGGTCATATTTATCCTGCAATTGCCATAGCAAATGAAATTAAGCTGCGTTATCCGCAAGCGGAAATTTTATTTGTAGGAGCAAAAGATAAGATGGAAATGGAAAAAGTTCCACAAGCAGGTTATGAAATAAAAGGATTATGGATTTCTGGTATTCAAAGGAAATTGACATTAAGTAATTTAATGTTTCCATTTAAGTTGCTAAGCAGTTTGTGGAATGCAAATAAAATTATAAGAAAGTTTAAGCCAGATGTGGCTATTGGTACTGGAGGATTTGCTAGTGGGCCAACGTTAATGGTTGCAAATAGAAAAAAGATACCAACGTTGGTACAAGAACAGAATTCTTATCCAGGAATAACAAATAAGTTATTGTCTAAAAAAGCAGGGAAAATTTGTGTTGCTTATGATAATTTAGAAAGATTTTTTCCTTCAGATAAAATAATAAAAACAGGGAATCCTGTTCGACAAGATTTATTATCAATAGAAACAAAGTTAAAAGAAGCTAAAGTTTTTTTTAAATTAAATGCTGATAGAAAGGCGGTTCTAATTATTGGAGGAAGTTTAGGAGCAAGAAGAGTAAATCAGTTAATAGAAGCACAGCTTGATTTTTTTAAAAAGGAAAATATTCAACTGATTTGGCAATGTGGAAAACTGTATTATGAAGCTTATAAAAAGTATAATTCATTAGAAAATGTTCAGGTTCATCAGTTTTTAAATAAGATGGATTATGCTTACGCAGCGGCAGATTTTATTATCTCTAGAGCAGGAGCAAGCTCAGTATCAGAATTATGCATTGTAGGTAAGCCAACTGTTTTTATTCCATCACCAAATGTGGCGGAAGATCATCAAACAAAAAATGCACAATCTGTAGTAAATAAAGGAGCTGCATTGATGATTAAAGAAAATGAATTGAGTACTTTTGCAAGCTTTTTTAAAGATTTGCTAAAAGATACAGAGCAACAAAAAGAATTATCAAAAAAAATAAAAATGTTGGCATTACCAAATGCAACAAAAGATATTGTAAACGAAGTAGAGAAATTAATAAATAAGTGAATTTAACAAACATACATAATGTTTATTTTATAGGTATCGGAGGAATCGGTATGAGTGCTATTGCGCGTTATTTTTGTGTAAACGGAAAAAATGTAGCGGGGTATGATAAAACACCATCACCAATTACCAAAGATTTAGAAGCTATAGGTGTTTCAATTCATTTTGAAGATGCCTTTAAAAACATTCCTATTTCTTTTTTAAATAAGGAAGCTACTTTGGTTGTGTATACACCAGCAATTCCTGAACATCATTCGGAGTTAAACTATTTTTTTAAAAATAATTTTAGAGTATTAAAACGCGCTGAAATTTTAGGAAAAATAACAGAAAGTACTTTTTGTTTAGCTGTTGCAGGGACTCATGGAAAAACAACAACTTCTTCAATTTTAGGTCACATTATGCAACCTTCAAAAGCAACGGCTTTTTTAGGAGGAATTGCAGAGAATTATAATTCTAATTTAATTTTAGGAGAAGACAAGATTTCAGTTGTAGAAGCAGATGAGTTTGATAGGTCTTTTTTGCAATTATCACCAAATATTGCTTGCATAACATCTATGGATGCAGATCATTTAGATATTTATGGCGTTCATGAAGCCTTGCTAGAATCGTTTAAAGAGTTTGCTAATAAAGTAACTGATACATTAATTGTTGCGAAAGGAATTCCATTAGAAGGATTAACCTATGCTGTTAATGAAGATGCAGATTATAAGGCATTCAATTTAAAAATAACAAACGGAACGTATTTTTTTGATGTTAAAACACCAACATCAGAAATTAAAAATATAGAATTTAATTTACCAGGAAAACATAATATAATGAATGCATTGGCTGCATTAGCAATGGCAGATGTAAAAGGTGTTTCCTTGGAAGATATAAAGAATAGGTTGGCAACATTTAAAGGTGTACAACGCAGGTTTTCTTATAAAATTAAAAATGAAGATTTAATTTTAATCGATGATTATGCACATCATCCAACAGAAATAAGAGCTGTTGAGCATTCGGTAAGAGAAATGTACCCTAATGAAAATGTATTGGTAGTTTTCCAGCCTCATTTGTTTAGTAGAACTAAAGATTTTATTGATGATTTTGCAGAAGCATTATCTAAATTTAACGAAGTTGTTTTATTAGATATTTATCCTGCAAGAGAATTGCCAGTAAAAGGAGTTAATTCAGCATGGTTATTAGAAAAAATTACCACAAAAAATAAAATATTAACAACAAAAGAAAGTTTAGTTTCTAAGGTTTTAAAATCATCAGCAAAAATAATAGTAATGTTAGGAGCTGGAGATATTGGTTTATTAGTAAATGATGTTAAATCGGCTTTAGAAAATAAATAATTTAAAGAATGAAAAAGTTAATTCCATACCTAGTTTTTCCAATATTGATTTTATCAATATTGCTTTTGTATGGTTTTTCTTTTGATAGAAATCAACAAAAAGAGGTTGAAGAAATTGAAGTTAAATTTTATGGAGGAGATAATTCTTTTTTAACTCATGAGTCGGTTAATAAATTGTTAATACAAAATGAAAGGTCAATTAAAAACCAACCCAAAAGAGTTATAGATTTACATGTCCTAGAAAAGAAAGTGTTAGCTAGTCCGTTTGTAGAGAAAGTAACTGTTTCTTTAACTGTAGAAGGTAAGTTAAAAACAAAAGTTAAACAAAGAGAACCTTTGGCAAGAATTATAACCAATGATGATGCTTATTATGTTGATAAGTATTCGGTTAAAATGCCTTTGTCGATTAAACACTCAGCAAGAGTTCCTTTGGTTTTTGGATTAGATGCTTTTGATGATGTGGAAGAAATAACCAAGTTAGTTACGTTGTTTTCTAAAGATGATTTTTTAAAAAAAGAAATTATAACAATAACAAAAAAAGAAAATTCTGAGTATGTTTTTAATGTACGAAGTGGAGATTATAAGGTGAATTTTGGAAAATTTATTAACGTTGATAAAAAAATTAAAAAACTAAAAGCATTTTATAACAAAGCTTTATTGGATAAAACAATTCATAATTATAAAATAATTAATCTAAAGTATCACAACCAAGTTGTGTGCACAAAACAAAATCAAGATGGAAAACAATAAAATAGCAGTTGGTTTAGACATTGGTACTACCAAGATTGTTGCCATGATTGGACGCAAAAACGAATACGGGAAAATTGAAGTTCTTGGTATTGGTAAAGCAAAAAGTTTAGGTGTAAAACGAGGTGTGGTAAATAATATTACACAAACAATACAATCAATACAGCAAGCTGTTGATGAGGCGGAAAGTGTCTCTGGACAAAGAATAGAAAACGTTGTAGTTGGTATTGCCGGCCAACATATTAGAAGTTTACATCATAGTGATTATATAACTCGTTCAAATGCAGATGAAGTTATAGAGAATAATGATATTGATGATTTGGTAAACCAAGTACATAAGTTGGTAATGTTACCTGGAGAAGAAATAATTCATGTGTTACCACAAGAGTTTAAGGTAGATAGCCAAGCAGATGTAAAAGAACCAATCGGAATGTATGGAGGTAGATTAGAAGCTAATTTTCATGTTGTTGTAGGTCAGGTTTCTTCTATTAGAAATATAGGAAGATGTGTAAAAAGTGCTGGTTTAAGTTTAGGGGATATTACATTAGAACCATTAGCATCTGCATCAGCAGTTTTAAGTAGAGAAGAAAAAGAAGCAGGAGTTGCTTTGATAGATATAGGTGGTGGTACAACAGATTTAGCCATTTTTAAAGATGGAATAATTCGTCATACTGCTGTTATTCCTTTTGGAGGAAACGTAATAACGGAAGATATTAAAGAAGGTTGTTCTATTATAGAAAAACAAGCAGAGTTATTAAAAGTAAAATTTGGTTCTGCTTGGCCAGGAGAAAATAAAGAAACAGAGATAGTTTCGATACCAGGTTTAAGAGGAAGAGAGCCTAAGGAAATAACTTTAAAAAATCTATCGAAAATAATTCATGCAAGAGTTCAAGAAATTATTGAACATGTGTATTTAGAAATTAAAAATTACGGACACGAAACTCAAAAAGGAAAATTAATTGCAGGAATAGTTTTAACAGGAGGAGGGTCTCAATTAAAACATCTTCGTCAGTTAGTTGAATATATAACAGGTATGGATGCTCGTATTGGTTTTCCAAACGAACATTTGGCTGGAGATAGTGACGATATTTTATCAAGTCCTTCTTATGCAACGGCAGTTGGTTTGTTAATGGAAGGTCTTGAGAAAGAAAGTATAGAGGTTTTTGAAGAAGAAGTTCAAATTGATAATACTATTAATTCAGAAGAGCTTTTAGAAAATCAGTTTGAAGAAAAAATAATTGAACAACCAAAACAAAAGAGTAAATCATTCTTTGAAAAGTTTACAGAACGATTTAAAGAATTTTTAGATAACGCAGAATAAAAGATAGGTCCTAGTAAAAAGTCCCCAACATAGAAAAGACAATAAAGTAATTAAAGAAAGAACTAAAAAAAAGAAGAGTTATTATGAGCGAAGAATTCGATAACATTTCATTTGATATGCCAAAATCACAATCTAATGCAATTAAAGTCATCGGTGTTGGTGGGGGAGGAAGCAATGCTGTAAATCACATGTATAGTAAACAAATTCATGGTGTAGACTTTGTGATTTGTAATACAGATGCACAAGCATTAGAAAGCAGTGCAATACCTAATAAAATTCAATTAGGAGCACATTTAACTTCAGGTTTGGGAGCTGGAGCAAATCCAGAAGTTGGAGCACAAGCAGCAGCAGAAAGTATACAAGATATTCAGCAAATGTTGAGTACACATACTAAAATGGTATTTATTACTGCAGGTATGGGAGGTGGAACAGGAACTGGAGCTGCACCTATTATAGCAAAAATAGCAAAGGATATGGATATTTTAACGGTAGGTATCGTTACAATGCCATTTCAATTTGAAGGAAAAAGACGTTCACATCAAGCTCAAAAAGGAATTGATGAGTTGAGAAGAAATGTAGATTCTTTAATTGTTATTAATAATAATAAACTTCGTGAAGTATACGGGAATTTAGGTTTTAAAGCAGGTTTTTCCAAAGCAGATGAAGTGTTAGCTACAGCTGCAAAAGGAATAGCAGAAGTTATAACACATCATTATAAACAAAATATTGATTTACATGATGCTAAAACAGTATTGTCTAATAGTGGTACAGCTATCATGGGTTCTGCAAAAGAGTCTGGAGAAAATAGAGCAAAAAGTGCTATAACAAAAGCGTTAGATTCTCCATTATTAAATGATAATAAAATAACGGGTGCAAAAAATGTTTTACTGTTAATAGTATCTGGGACTAATGAGGTAACTCTAGATGAAATAGGAGAAATTAATGACTATATTCAAGATGAAGCAGGTTTTGATGCTAATATCATTATGGGTATCGGTGAAGATGAAAGTTTAGAGGACGGTATTGCTGTAACTATTGTAGCTACTGGATTTGCAGCTGATCAACAAAGTACAATTACAAATACCGAGGTTAAAAAAATTGTTCATACATTAGAAGATGAACAAAAAGCAACATATAATTTTGAAGCTAAAACGATAACGAAATCACCTACAATACAAGAACCATTAACTCCTCCTGTAAAAGAAGAGAAAGTTGTTCATGTTTTAGATTTTGAAAAAGAAGTTAAAGAAGAAAAAGGTTTAATTAAAACTTCTGAAGTAATAAAAAATATAGATGTTCAATATGAAGAAGTTACTTTAGAAAGTATCTCTTCCGAAGACTTCATAATCACTAATATAAGTGAAACAAAACCTGTTGTTGAAGAAAAACAAGTAGCAGCAGTACAACAAGATTTGTTATTTGATTTACCTTTAAATACAGAAGAAGAAATAAAGTCGAATAGCACTTTGGTTGAAACTTCAGAATCAATTAAAAATATAGAGGTAGTTGCGGAAGAAGTAAGGCAAGTTCAAGAAACTCGTTTTGTTTTAGAAGATTTTGAAGCTAAACCAACAATAGGTAAAGCATCTACTTCTCCAGTAAAAAAAGAAGTAGAAGAAGATTTACAGTTTGAAGTAAGAACTCAAACGAAAGAAGAATTAGAAGAGCAAAGATTAAATGATACTAAAGAGATTTCACCTTTAGATTTAACAATTACGGAGTTAGAGAGAAGAGCTCAAGCGCGTAGAGAAAAGATGAAAGGATTTAATTATAAATTTAATGATCAGTTAAATAAAAATATTGATGAGATAGAGCGTCAGCCAGCATACAAAAGGCAGGGCGTAGATTTAGATGGTAATGCCAGAATAAGTAATACTAAAACAACATTAAAAACTAATAAAGAAGATATAGGCCTCAGTTCTAATAATTCTTATTTACACGACAATGTTGATTAATAAAGAAGTATAAGTTCCTGAGAAATCAGGAACTTTTTTTATATGTATATTTGATATTTAAAATAAAAAATCATGAGTTTACAAAAAGAGGTAATGAATAAAATGAAAGAGGCAATGAAGGCTAAAGACACTGTAGCTTTAGCTGCTTTAAGATCGTTAAAGTCTGCTTTTTTATTAGCAAAAACAGAGACTGGTACTGTACAAGATTTAACAGAAGAACAAGAAATAAAGATAGTTCAAAAACAAGTTAAACAACGTAAGGATAGTGCTTCGATTTTTTTAACACAAAAGAGAGAGGATTTAGCAACGCCAGAGTTAGACGAAGCAAAAGTATTAGAGCAGTTTTTACCAGAAGCTTTATCAGAAGAAGAAATAGAAAAAGTTGTATTGTCAACTATTGAAAAAATAGGAGCAGAAGGGATGAAAGATATGGGGAAAGTAATGGGACTCGTTTCTAAAGAAATAGGAGGACAAGCAGATGGTAAAACAATATCCACTATTGTTCGTAATAAACTATCTTAAACTAATAAAAAAAGATAAGGCTTCGTAGTTCAACTGGATAGAATATCAGATTTCGGCTCTGAGGGTTGGAGGTTCGAATCCTCTCGAAGTCACAAATTTAAATAATAATGGAAGACAAGAATGTATTTGTAAATAGGATCATCATTATACTGTATTTCATGGTTGCTTTTATACCTAATTTAGGAGCTCATGAAATTGTTAATACACAATGGTTTTACATAGCTATTTTAAATACTTTTAGTTTGAGTTATATTTTCTTTAAAAGAAAAGAATACGACTTAATTACTACTAGTAAGTTGGTAGTGTCTGTTTTTATTGGAGGCTTTCTATTTTTATTAATTTCATTAGTATCGATTACAAAATCTATATTAGTTAGTGAAAGTATAGTAACACTTTCATACTTGGTTTTAACTATTGTAGCATTGTTTGTTTTTTATGTGTTTGTTAAAGAAAGCCCAAAAAAGTATTTTGAATTCTTATGTATATTAATAGCAGGTGTCGGGTTAATAGAATCGTTACAGGTTGTTAATTATTTTGTATCTAATAATAATCAAATAAGAAGTGAGGAGTTAATAACTTCGTTTAAGCATAATTATGGTAACAGGAATATTTTAGCGATTAGTATTGCTATGAAATTTCCATTTTTGTTTTATCTTTTTGTTAAAAAAGATAAAGTTATGCTTAAGTTTTTAGCTTTAATGTTTTTGTTATTTGTATTTACGGCAATCTTATTGATAGGAACAAGGACGGCTATTTTAGGTGGAGCGATTCTATTAGGAATGTTGTTGTTGTATTTGAACTTAATAACTAAAAATTATAAATTTGTATTTTTAAAACAGGTTTTACCTTTGTTTCTAATAACGGTGCTTTCATTGTTTATTTCTTTAAATTTTAATAAAATACATGGAGGGAAGTTAAATTCTTTTAAAGATCTGGTGTTTACAACTTCTAAAAAAAACATAATATACAAGAAGAAAAATGATGATAATCGAGAACAAAAAAACAATAAAAATAAAGAGGTAATAGATGGTAGTGGAAGAGAAAAGTATTGGCAAGCAGCAATTGAAGACATTAAAAAAAACCCTCTCTTAGGTATAGGCCTGGGAAATTGGAAATTAATGCCTAAAGAAGAATTAATTGGTACTTCAAGTAAGAAAAATTATTTTTATCCTAAAAGAGTACATAATGATTTTTTACAAGTTTTTTCAGAAGTAGGTTTTTTGGGTTTTTTAATATATGTGGCTTTATATATTGTAATATTTTGTTTCTTACTAAAAAGAATTTATAATAATTTGAAAGAGTCTAAAAAAGAAGAAGCATTTATTACAGTTGTTTTGTTAGCAAGCCTTTTGATTTATTTCTTAGATTCTTTTTTTAATTTTCCACATGAGAGAACTCCAATTCAGGTTTTTACCTTTTTTATTTTAGCATTAGTTTTGGCTTTTACTAAGCAAAAAATAAAATTAAAGGTTAATCCTTTCCCGTCTATTGTAATGCTTTTTTTATTAAGTTCAGTTTTTTTAATAGTAAGTTATAAAGGCTATCAAGCTAGTAAAACTCATAAAATTTTATATACAGATTTTATTGGGAAAGATTTTTTTAAAGAAAAATATAGTATTTCCTACGACGAAATGTTAAATATACTTCCTAGCTTTCCTGAGTTAGATGCTTATGGAAGAGCTACTCCAATAATGAAAGCATTTTTTGCATATAATAGTAAGAAAAAGAATAAGGCATTACAGCATTTAAATGAAGCTATTAAAATGGGGCCATATCATGCTGAGCCATTAGGAGTAAAAGCATTATTGTATTTTCAAGATAAAGATATAATTAATAAGGATAGTGCTTTGTATTATGCCCAAAAAGCATTTGATATACAGCCATCAAAAAGTCAGAATTTTGAAATCTTAAGGAGGTATTACGCAGATAGTAATGATACAATTAATTTAATAAAAACATTAAATATATATACAAAAGTTGTTCCTAAAGATGTAAATGCTTGGATTAAAAAAGCAGAGCATTTGTATGTCTATAAAAAAGGTTATGATAGGTTTATAGAAGTTATAGACTCAGCATATGCTTTAAACCCGAATGATGAAAAAATTAAAACGTATAGAAAAAAGCAATCAAGATTTAAGAAAGAAGATAAAGAACTTGTTGTTGCAAATAATGTTCTGATAGAGAAACATTATAATAAAGGGATAAAGTTTTTCAACCAAAAAAAATATAAAGATGCTAGAAATCAATTTCATGAAGTTTTAAAGTTAAAAGCCAATAATATGGCGACTTTAATTAATTTGGCTGTTTTAGAAAGAGTTTGTAAAAATTATACTATTTCTATTCAGCATTTAAATAAAGTAATTAATGCTAACTACATGAAAAATGGACAGCCTGAATATAATAGAGGTTTGTGTTATTCTAAATTAGGAGATAAAGATAAAGCAATGCAAGACTTTGAAGTAAGCAGAATTAAGGGATATAAGTCAGCTCAAAAAGCAATAGATCAACTAAAAAACAATTAAAATTAATTTCAATTTATATTTAAAATAAACTCGAAAGTTTTCTTTCGGGTTTTTATATTTTTATGAAACACATTTATATAATTAAATTAATAACCTTTCTTGTAAGTGCTTTTACGCTTTTGGTGAATGGCATTAATAGAATACATGGTTATATTTTTAATAAGCCTCTCTTTATTCATTTTTATTTAATAAAAAAAAGGCTATCTAAAAAGCAAAAGAATTTTTTAATAGCTAATATTAGTTTTTATAAAATGCTTGATAATAAAAACAAGATTTACTTTGAGCATAGATTGGCTGTTTTTATTCGTAATTATAATTTTATAGGTAGAGATGGGTTTGTAATTACTCCTGAAGTAAAAGTATTAATAGCCGCATCATATATAAAATTAACTTTTGGAATGAGAACCTATATAACATCGGTCTTTGACAAAATAGTAGTTTATCCTAAAAGTTTTTATTCTGTAATTACTAAGCAACAACATAAAGGGGAGTATAATCCTGCATTTAAAATGATTGTCTTTTCTTGGGAAGATTTTTTATTAGGTGATATAATTACTAATGACAATTTAAATTTAGGAATTCACGAGTTTGTTCATGCTTTAACATTCCATAGTCAAAAATCAAAAGACATCAGTGCTTCAATATTTTTTAGAGGATATAAAGGTTTAGATGATTTTCTTCAAAATAAAAAAGAAATGGAAGAAGTAAGAAAGTCAAATTACTTTAGAGAATATGCATTTGTCAATAAAATGGAGTTTGTTGCTGTAATTACGGAGTGTTTCTTTGAGTCTCCAAAAGAATTACAGCAACAATTTCCTGTTTTATATACTAAAATTAAAAGAATGCTTAATTACAAATCGATTTTAAATCACTAATTGTACTAGTAGGGTTTTCACTTTTAAAAATATAACTACCAGAAACAAGTACATCTGCTCCAGCGTCAATTAAATCTTTTGCGTTTTTGTTAGTAACTCCTCCGTCAATTTCAATTAACGTATCTAAACCTTGTTCTGTAATCATTTTACGGAGCTTTTTTACTTTTTGATATGTTATTTGCTCAAATTTCTGTCCTCCAAATCCTGGGTTTATAGACATTATTAAAACCATATAACATTTAGGTAAAATATCTTCTAAAACAGACACAGGAGTGGTAAGGTTTAGTACTACACCAGCTTTACATCCAGCGTCTTCAATTTGAGTTAAAGTTCTATGTAAATGTACCGTAGATTCATAATGTACCGTAATAATATCTGCACCAATATTCGCAAATTCTTCAATATAACGTTCAGGTTTTTCAATCATTAAGTGAACATCTAAAGGTTTTGTTGCATGTTTTTTTATAGCTTGAATAACTGGCATTCCATAAGAGATGTTAGGTACAAAATGTCCGTCCATTACATCAATATGAAACCAATCAGCATCACTATTATTTACCATTTCTATGTCTCGTTGTAAATTGCCAAAGTCAGCAGCTAACATTGATGGAGCAATAAGTTTATTCATTTGTTTTGTGTGTGTTGTTTAAGTGTGTAAAAATACAATATAAAAAAGAAAGCTCTCAAAATTATTGAGAGCTTTCTTTTTATGATTTATAAAGTGGTAACTTCTTATTAACCTAAGTATGTCATTAAGATTTTACTTCTAGAAGTATGTTTTAATCTTCTAATTGCTTTTTCTTTAATCTGGCGAACACGTTCACGAGTTAAATCAAAAGTTTCACCTATTTCTTCTAAAGTCATTGGTTGGTGTTCACCTAAACCAAAATATAATTTTACTACATCAGCTTCACGAGGAGTTAAAGTCTCTAAAGCTCTGTTGATTTCAATACGCAAAGATTCGTGTAATAAAGTTCTGTCTGGATTTGGAGATTCACCTGAGTTTAATACATCATATAAATTAGAATCTTCTCCTTCAATTAAAGGCGCATCCATTGATACATGACGACCAGAGTTTTTCATAGACTCTTTAACATCATTAACTGTCATGTCTAATTTCTTAGCAATTTCTTCAGCACTTGGAGGACGTTCGTTTTCTTGTTCTAAGAAAGCGTACATCTTATTAATTTTATTAATAGATCCAATTTTGTTTAAAGGTAAACGAACAATACGAGATTGCTCAGCTAAAGCTTGTAATATAGATTGACGAATCCACCATACTGCATATGAGATAAATTTAAAACCACGCGTTTCATCAAAACGTCTTGCGGCTTTAATTAATCCTAAGTTACCTTCATTAATTAAATCTGGTAATGTTAATCCTTGATTTTGATATTGCTTTGCAACAGAAACAACGAAACGTAAGTTAGCTTTAGTTAATTTTTCTAATGCTCTTTGGTCACCAGCTTTAATAAGTTGAGCTAATTCTACTTCTTCGTCAGCAGTAATTAAATCTACTTTTCCAATTTCTTGTAAATATTTATCTAAAGAAGCGGTTTCTCTATTGGTAACCTGTTTTGTAATTTTAAGTTGTCTCATCTAATTAAAAGGTAATTATTAAGTTATTAATTATGGGTGCACATTTACTTATACGTTTGGTTTTAAGAAAATGTTACAAAAAAAGATAAATATTTTTTAATAAGATGGTTTTCATAATAAATAGAAGTGTTAATTTAGAGGTTTAAAATAAAACTGTGACTTAATTAACGGTTAAGTGTCTTATAGTCATAACCAAATAAGTAATTAGAAAGAAATTCTTGAAAACTAATAGTGATATAAAGTTTAGTGACGAAGAGTTAGTTCGTAAAATAGTTGAAAAAAATGATACCCATTTGTTCGCTATTTTATATGATCGATACGCTGGTCTTGTGTATAATAAATGTTATGGTTTTTCTAAGAATAAAGAAGAAGCACAAGATTTAACACATGATGTGTTTGTACAGCTGTTTGTAAAATTAAGAATGTTTAAAGGGAGGTCTAAATTCTCTACATGGCTATATTCATTTACCTATAATTTTTGTGTAAACTACGTCCAAAGAAATAGTGATAAGAAAAAAGAAAGAGTTACTGTGGTAACTGATGTTATCAAAGATGAAGATATTGATGATAATGAAATTGATGACGCTACATTATTTGAGTTAAAGTCTGACAAGTTAGCAAAGGCATTAACAAAAATAGATGTTGAAGATAAAATGATTCTTTTAATGAAATATCAAGATGATATGAGTATAAAAGAAATACAAGAAGCTTTAGATTTAGGTGCAAGTGCTGTGAAAATGCGAATAAAAAGAGCGAAAGAAAAAGTAGTTAATGCATATAATAAATTAACCTAGTTATGGATAATCCATTTAAGAAAATCTTACATAACAAAGAACTACCAGAGGTGCTTAAGAAAAAAGTACTTGATGATGTTGCTATGATTAAATTAACCATAGATATGGCAGATTTATTTGTAGTGAAATATCCTAGTACTATAGGAGATTTGTTGATGGGAGGACGTTCATCAGAGGAGAGTAAAAAAGACCAAAAAGAGAATAAAGACAAAAAATAAAAACTAACTAACTTTACATACATTATAAACTTTAAACTATGAGAACATTAAAAATTGATGTTTTAGCACCTTTTCAAGAGATTACTACTAATAACAATGATCAAGAGATTAGTTTTTTACAACCTTTTAAAGATATTTATAAAGACATTGTTGAGTCACTACCAAAAGTAGCTGGATTTATAGGCTTTGTTATTTTTGCTTGGTTGTTTATAAAGATATTTTTATTTGTAGTTAAAAAAATATTAGTAAAAACCAACGTAGATAAATGGTCAGAGAAACTCAGTGAAACCAAAATTTTTGGAGATTCAACCATTAATGTTGTTTTAACCAAAGTGATCATAAATGTTTTAAAGTGGTTTCTAATAATGATCTTTGTAATGGCAGGATCAGAAATCTTTGGATTAACAGCTGTTTCAGATGGGTTGAAAAGTTTCTTTAGTTATCTTCCAAGATTGATAACTGCGTTAGCAATTTTCGTTGCAGGAGCTTATCTTGGAACTACAGTAAAAAATACTATCCAGTCTATGTTTAAGTCATTAGATATTAATGGAGGTAATTTAGTTGGAAATATTGCGTTCTATTTAATAGTAGTGTTTTTATCTATAACAGCATTAGATCAAGCAGGTATAGATACTTCTGTTATAAAAAGTAATCTAACATTAGTAATTGGTTCAGTATTATTAGCTTTTACTATTGCTTTTGGTTTAGGAGCAAGAGATGCTGTTAGCAGGTTGTTATTTGGGTACTATACACGTAAAAATATACAAATAGGATCTACAATAAAAATAGAAGATACAGAAGGAGAAGTAGTTTCAATTGATAATATTTGTTTTATTTTAAAGACTAATGAAGGGGAAGTTGTTTTTCCGATTAAAGAGTTAGTTGATAATAAATTAGTAATAAAAAAGTAAATTATATTAATATAAATAATATATTTGTTGTTTAAAGATGAATTTGATATAGTATTATCATTAAAAAATTGATAGATTTCGGGGGACTTCTATCAAAATTGCTACATAATTTTTATGTAGTCTAAGGATTACCATTTAGTTGGTAATCCTTTTTTTATGAAAAATTATATTGTTTTGAAGATAAGTGCGTGAATTTTTTGAGTAATTTTTATAAAAAAGTTTAACATTAAAAAGGCAGCATATTATAACAATATGCTGCCTTTTTAATGTTAAAAGTATATTTTCCTATCCTAAAAAAGGATATTTGTAATCCGTAGGAGTTACAAATGTTTCTTTAATTAAACGTACAGAAGTCCAACGTAATAAGTTTTGAGCAGATCCAGCTTTGTCATTAGTACCAGAAGATCTTGCACCACCAAAAGGTTGTTGTCCTACAACAGCTCCAGTTGGTTTATCGTTAATGTAAAAGTTTCCAGCAGCGTTTTCTAATGCTTTAGAAGCTTTTTCAACAATATATCTATCTGTAGAAAAAACAGCACCAGTTAACGCGTATTCTGTTGATTCGTCAACTAATTTTAAGGAAGCTTCCCATTCGGCATCTTCATAAACATAAATTGTAATTACTGGGCCAAATAACTCAGTAGTCATTGTTGCGTATGTTGGTGATTTTGCTAAGATTACAGTTGGATCAATAAAATATCCTTTAGATTTATCATAAGTACCACCAATAACAATTTCTGCATCTTTATCAGCTTTAGCGGCATCAATATATTTTGCAATTTTATCAAAAGAACCTTCATGAATAACAGCGTTTACAAAATTAGAAGGATCTGCAGGAGAACCAACTTTAATTTCTTTAACTTGAGTTGTTAAGTGAGATTTTACATTTTCCCAAATAGAAGCAGGGATATAAGCTCTTGATGCTGCTGAACATTTTTGTCCTTGATATTCAAAAGCCCCTCTTGTAATTGCTGTAGCAACTTGTAGAGGATTTGCAGAGTTATGAGCCCAGATAAAATCTTTTCCACCAGTTTCTCCAACAATTCTTGGATATGTTTTATAAGTGTGTATGTTTTCTCCTATTTTTTTCCAAAGTTCTTTAAAAACAAATGTAGAACCTGTAAAATGTAAACCAGCAAAATCAGGTGAAGTTAAGGCAGTGTCTGTAATCATAACAGGATCTCCATAGACAACATTAATTACACCGTCAGGTAAACCAGCCTCTTTAAATAAATCAACAATAACTTGTGCAGAATAAGCTTGGTGATCAGATGGTTTCCAAACAACAACATTTCCCATTAAAGCAGCAGCAGCAGGTAAATTAGCAGCAATAGAAGTGAAGTTAAAAGGTGTAATAGCATAAACAAAACCTTCTAAAGGTCTGTATTCAACTCTGTTCCAAATACCAGGAGCAGAAGCAGGCTGATCTTTAAAGATATCCGTCATGTATTGTACATTAAAACGGAAAAAATCAATCATTTCACAAGCTGCATCAATTTCAGCTTGATGAACATTTTTAGATTGTGCAATCATAGTTGAAGCATTCATTTTAGCTCTGTATGGACCAGCTAATAATTCAGCAGCTTTTAAAAAAATAGAAGCACGTTCTGTCCAACTTGTGCTAGACCAAGCTTCTCTTGCATCTAATGCTGTTGAAATTGCAGTTTCTACGTGAGATTTGTCAGCTGTATGATATTGTCCTACGATATGTTTATGATCGTGAGGAGGAGTTATGTTTTTTGTGTTTCCAGTTCTAACTTCTTGTCCATTAATATGCATTGGCACATCAATATTACTGTTAAACATTGTTTTGTATGTTGAAAGAAGTTCTTCTCTTTCAGAAGAACCAGGAGCATAACCTTTAACAGGTTCGTTTATCGCTTTTGGAACATTAAAAAATCCTCTTGCCATTTTTGTATGTTTTTTAAATTTAATCGACTAATTTTGGATTACAAAGTTACGTTTTTTAATCAAACGATTTCGTAACTAATCAATCACTATATTATTTAAACTAAATGTGTACAGTTACCTTCATTCCGTTAGGAGATAATAATTTTATTTTAACATCAAATAGAGACGAAGATTCATCAAGAAAAACCATTTCACCTAAAGAATATACAGAGGACGGGGTTGTTTTAACGTATCCAAAAGATGCCTTAGCAGGAGGTACTTGGATTGGTTTAAGTAATAAAAAACGATTAGTTTGTTTGTTGAATGGTGGCTTTAAAAAACACAAAAGAGAAGATAGCTACAGGCTAAGTAGAGGTGTTGTTGTAAAAGATTTATTAAAAGTAGATGATTCTTTAAAATTTATAAAAGAATATGATTTTAATAACATAGAGCCTTTTACAATAGTTTTGGTTAATTGGAATGTTTCTTTACAAGCACATGAGTTGGTTTGGGATGGAGCAAAAAAACATTTAAAAGAATTAGGAACTAAGCCTCAAATTTGGTCTTCATCTACTTTGTATAATAATGATATGAAAGAATTGAGAGAGAAGTGGTTTTTAGATTGGTTTAAAGATAAAAAAGTCTATAAAAAAGAGGATATCCTAGCTTTTCATAATGATACTACAAATGGTACTGCTGATGTTTCAATTAAGATGAAAAGAACTAATGTAGAAACTGTTAGTATAACTTCTGTTCAAAAAAAAGACAAAGAAGTAATAATGGATTATAAGAGTTTTGTGTAAAACAAGAGGCTTTTCATCTGTATTTTACAAATTCTATGTTTTTTATAAAACTAACCCCCAGAAAACAGGGGTGCAATTTTAACTTTAAAGAGGGGTTTCTTCTCTGTATTTTTCTTACACTTTTGCAATATAGTTTTTCAATATTTTATAACTTGGGTTAAATAAGAAGCATTTTATTAGTTCTGTCAAAAAATAAATAAAAAAATAATAGGTTTACTGTAATAGAAATGATTCAATAGTACTACAATCGTTACTTGTAATATTATTGAGGTTTTAAATTTGATTAAAAAAATAAAAAGAGACTATGAATAAAAGAATACAATTATTTTTTTCGTTACTAATTATCTTATTATTTACAAGTTGCTTTGAGTTTATAGAAGAAGTTGCTTTTAATAAAGACGGATCAGGAAGTACTGTTTTAACATTAAACTTAAGTAGAAGTAAGTCAAAAATAGCATCTATTATGCTTTTAGATAGCGTTAATGGTTACAAAGTGCCTAGTGAAGCATTAATAAGAAAAAAAGTTAATGATGTAGTAACTAAAATTAAAAAAGTAGCAGGTGTACATAATGTAAAAAGCACACTTAATTTTGAAGAATATATTGTAACCATTTCCTGTGATTTTGATAATGTAGCTGTTTTAAATACAGTAATATCTAATTTTAGTTCTAAAAAAGACGCCAAGGCCATTAAAGAACACAAGCATTTTAAATTTAGCGAAATAGAAAAAGTATTTACAAGGAGTCATCATTTCAATTTTGGAAAAGAAGTAGCAAAAGCAAAGATGGAAGATAGAAAAATATTAAAAAAAGCAAGCTATACCAGTATTTATCGTTTTGATTCTCCAATAAAAACATTTAAAAATAAAGAAGCTAAAATTTCTAAAAATAAAAAAGCAATATTATTAAAGCTAAATGCTCAAGATATTATAACAAACAAAAAAACTATTAAAAATTATATACAACTAGAAAATTAAAAAATGAAAAGAATTATTACTACCACACTATTGTTTTTAGGTTTAATAAACGGTTTAATAGCCCAAAACCTTGAAAAGAAAATACCTAATGATGTTGACATCATTATAACATCTAATGCTAAAAATTTATTTGAATTGATAACTATTTCTGATATCGATACTAATTTTTTAGGAGAGATGATTTTAAAAGATGTTAATAGAGGAAAGGACGAACAAAGAACATCAATAGAAGATTTAGGGATTGATGTTAAATCGAATGCTTACTACTTCTCTAAGCATATAAATAACATTGGATTTCATTCGTTTTTTGTAGAGTTAAAAAATAAAAAACAATTTGAAGCAAACTTCTCAGAAAGAAAGTTAGAAAAAATAGAAACGGAAAAAGGTTATAGTTATATAAAAGGATATAGTAATATAACCATTTGGAATGATAATTATCTTTTGTTAATAAAAGGTAAAACTTCTATGGAAGAAAAAGGATTCGAAAGTGTTAAAGATTATGCGTTTGCTGTTTTAGAAAATAAAATGAGTACTTCAATAAGTACTAATAAGAACTTTCAAAAAGCAAAGAGAAGAAATTCAGTAGCAACAGTTTGGGTTCGTGATTATGGTAATTTAATGACAGAGCTTGCCTATTCTTTAAGGAAATTTGTTTTTTCTTCTTATGGTTTTAATGGTAAAGATCTTATTGGTGTAGATGAAATCACGGCTAATTTATATTTTGAAAAAGATAATGCAAATATGAAAGTTGATGTTTCCGTTGATGACGAGCTAAAAGATGCTTTTAAGAAAATGTATAATAAAAAAATGAGTACTAACCTTTTGAAGAATTTAAATTCAAAAGAAATATTAGCTTTTTTTAGTCTTTCTGTAAATTCAGAAGAGGTTTTGTTGCAATATCCTAGGTTAGTAAAAAAAATGTATGGAATGATGCTTCCTGGTAAGGAAGAAGAAATAGAATTTGGAACAGATTTGTTTTCGTTAATTATAGACGAAAAAGCAATAGGAGATTTGGTTACAGGAGATGTACTTTTGGTGTTAAATGATTTCTCTAAAAAAGAAGTAGAATATACAACGTATAAATATGATGAAGAGTATAAGCGTACAGAGGTTGTTGAAACAAAAGAAGAGACTGTTCCAGATATTACTTTTATGATAGGTACTAAAGAAGAAGCGTTATTAAATAAATTATTTCAAATTGGTAAGAAATATAAAGTTTTAGATGCTGATAAAAATATATATAAGTTTACAGAAACATCTAATAACATTCCATTTGGTATATATGTACTGGTAAAAAATAATGTTTTATATTTTACAACATCAGAAGAAGGAGCTTTAAATATTTATAATTCAACTAAAGATTATAAGTCATCAGAACATTCAAAAATAATTAGAAAAAATAGTTTAGTAACTTATTTTAATATTCACAAAACTATGGGGGAATTTTCAGATTTATCTTTCAAAAAAACTGAAAAGAAAGCATTTGATTTTGGATATAAAAATTTAAAAGATGTGTATTTAAAAGTATCTAAAGTAAAAGGAAATAAAATAAGTTCAGAATTGAGGTTGAATACAAGTGGTAATCAAGAGAATTCGCTTAAATTATTGTTGTCGTTTTTCAATTATATGAATTAATATGATTAAAAAAATAGGATATTTTTTAATTTTAGTTTCAATTGTTCTTTTGATCTTTGGTTATTTTAGGTATAATCCAACATTGGATTATAAAGATAAAATACCACAAACAGCAGAAACAGTTATACAAGTTAATTTACGTGAAATAGAGTACGGTTTAGTAATGGATTTCTTTAGGAATCCATTATCTTATAAATCAGGTTCTGAAACGAAAAAAAAAGACACTTTAAGCAAGTCGAAATCTTTCTATAAATGTGTTAATATACCTGTAAATACATTTTTTTATACTAATAAAACAATTTTTGAAAATTGTTTTATTAGTAGTTTTTTTAATCTCAAAGATGAGGTTTCAATAAAAAAAATATTTAAAAAAGAAAAATATAAAAAGGTTGTTTATAGTGAAGTAAATGTTTATCAAAAAGGTAATTTGTTTTTTGCTTTAAAAGAAAACCAGTTAGTCTGTTTTTTTAAAACAGGAAAAATAAATGTAGCAAGCATTGTTGCTGCCGTTTTTGCTAATACAGAGTATTTAGATGTAAATAACAGCCTAATAACTAAACTTAAAAAGAGTAATAGTTCTATAACTATAGTTACGTTAAAAAACGATTTTATAGCGTTTGATTTAAATGCAGGTTTTTTAGAAGTAAATGGTCAATTTAATAAAGAATTTAATGCTGTTTTACCAAATGAATCAAAATCTTTCGGAGATTCATTATTAATCAATGTATCAGGAAAATTAAATACAACGATTGTTAAAGATAATTTAACGGATTCGCATAAAGTTAAATTCAAAAAATGGACAACACTATCATTAGATTCCATATTAAATTCCTGGAATGGTGATTTGTCTTTTAATTTGGCTTCTTTTAATCAGAAAACAGATACGATTATTACTTATGAATATGATGATGATTTTAACAAGATAGAGAAGAAGTCAATTGCTAAAAACACTATTCCTTTAGCGACTTTAGTTGTGGAAGACAATCAGAGTAAGTTAAAAAACTATTTATTAAGTAAGAATGTAGTGCAAGAGATAGAAGGAGAAGATATATTAGCAATAATGCCTTTGTTTAAAACAGTTGTTTTTAATCAAAAAAATAATTTATGGATAACATCAGGAAATAATGATGTTGGATTTTCTAAAAGTTCAGAGAAATTTAAAATCTTTTTTAATGTACATAATTACAAAAAGAATAGTGAAGGTCTTTTTAAAGTAAGTAATAAGTATTTCAATTTAATGAAAACTGTACAATTATCTATTGATGCCAATAACACTTTAAAAGCAAGAGTTGATTTAGAGGATGAATCAAGATTCTTTTTAACACAACTTATACTAGCCTAAAACTATTAATTAAAGAAAAATATTTAAGGTTATTTATTTGAATTTATTTTAAAAAAAAGTTAATTAAAAAGGTGTTACATCATTAAGAAAGCAAAAATAAAAATTAAAGAAATAGCGAAAGTTATCATTAAAGAAAAAACGAAACTTATTAAAAGTAGTTTTAAAAATGTTTTAATGTTGCTTTGTTGATAAAATGTCTTCATCGCAATAAAAGGATAAACACTAAAAATCATAATGTACTTTATTATTTTAAAAACATTGTTCTTAAAAAGTTCTTCAATAAAAGGAATTAAAGTAACAAGTTGAAAAAATACTAAACATATAAAAAAGAAAGTAGCAATATGAAACACAAAAATAAGGTGATTCATGTAGTTTTGTTTTCTTCTTATGTATACAAACTTTAAAAAAAGCGCAAAGACAGGTAAAAGAAATAAAAAGGCAGAAGATAAATAGGAAAAACCAAGCTTTATAAGCTTAATTATTGTCTCATCTGTGTTGTCAGAAAGCTCATTTATTGTTTTTGCTTTTTTATAAAAAAGTCTATTACTAAAAGTGTTTTCTTCTTTTAAGCTATCTAAAGCAGCTTCAGCTTTAATTTTTGGATGTTTTTTTTGAAACATTATATAACTACCAATGTCTTTTTTAAAAATAGTAGCATTAGTAATACTGTCTTTTTTAACGTTACCTTTATTGTTATTAAAGTTAAGATCATTTTCGTAATTGGTAGTTAACTTAACTAAAAAGAAAAAAACAATAGAAATTATAAAGAAAAAACGAAACGGATTGGTGAATCTAATTCTCTTACCTTCTATGTAATCTTTAGAGATTTTACCAGGTTTGGTTAAAAGAGGAAGTAAAGTTCTCCAGAATTTAGCGTCCCAAGATAAAAAGCCAGCAAAAACTTCTCGCATAAAATCTTTTAACTTTAGATTTTTCCCTTTGTTTTTTTGACCACATTCTGCACAAAATTTTTCTTGTCCATCGAATGGGTATCCACAATTTAAACAATTAGGTTGCTTTAAACTTACTTCTTTTGGGCTCATTTAATTAAGTGTGGGAGTAGTGATAAGTTGAAAATTAGGTATGTTAACTAAAAACTCTTCAGAGGTATTTAAATTAATCATTTTGTAGTTTCCAGACATCGACCCTGCTGTTGATGATAAAAAACAATTTGAGGTGTAGTTATATTCAGAATTTGGATGAAGAACAGGTGTTTGACCTACAACTCCTTTTCCTTCAATGAATTCACTGTTATTTAAAGAATCGTATATATTCCAGTATCTTTCTAATAATTGAACAGTTTCTTTTGATTTGTTTGTAATAGTTATAAAATAACTAAAAGCATGGTAAGTTGTTTGTCCATGTGAAACAATGCCATTGTATTTCGTTTTTACAGATATTTTTATATCTCTGGTTATTTGTTGGAACATTTAATAAATGTAATTTTTTTTATTGAATATTGCAATAATAATCTAAATTAGATTACCTATTTTGATTAAAGAAGCCTTTTCCAACGCCAATTACTCTATCGTAAATTTCACCAATACCACTGTAATATACAATAGCAGTGTATTCATTTTCAGTTTCGTAAAAAGAACCATTTATCTCATGAAGGTTAGGTTTAGATTCTTTGTTTACTGTAGCGAAACTATAATTATAAAAGCCCTGTTTTAAAAGAATAACACATTCATATTTGTCTTTTGTTGGATTAAAAGTCATTTTGTTTTCTTCAAAAGTTTTGTAGTTATTAAAAGATCCATAAACAAAAATGTTTTTATCAGAACTGATGTTTGAAGCATCAAGTGAAAAATGAACTAAGCTATAGTCAGCTTCTGTATTTTCATCATCAGCCTCTAAAGAACGTATCTTAAATTCACCATTTATATCTGGATTGTAAGAGTATAATTTAGTAGCTCTAGGTTCATTAGTATAGAGGTATGTATTGAAAAGATCTTTTTGTTCTATATGAGAAATGTTTAAATTAGCATTTCTTATACTTTTTGTATCAAAATTTAAGTATTCATTATTTCCCCAGAAATTTGTTTTATCTGTGTAATTATAAATTAATTGATTTGGTTTAAAAAACAACGGTTTTAAGTTACTTATTAATGTTGACCAATCATTATTTTGAAAGATTGCTACATTAACTTCTTGGTTTGCGTTTGTAAATGAAAAGCTAGAATGATCTAAAGTGAGTTGAACAGTTTGTTGTGTATTACTAGTTTTTAAATCTCTGCTTCTAAATACGGCAACTCCTGTAGTGGTTAGGTTTTCGTAAAAAATACAACGTCTTGTAAATACAATTTCATCATCTTCATCATATATAGAAATTAAATAATTTCCACTTTTTGTAATTCTAGTGTTATCATTAGGTATTCTTATAGTATAATGAGTATAGTCTTGTAGTGTATTAAAAGAGTTTGTTGTATTGATGATGTAGTCTTTTTCATATCCATTTATATACTGGTTTGGACTTAAATTACTAGGTTTCCAGTCTTTCGTCATGTGTTTAATCTCATACTGGTATTCTTTATTGTCAGCATCCAAATCATCAAAAGATAATTCTAAAACATTACCAAGTTTAACAATTGGTTGAAAAGAATTGCTATTAACAGGTGTAAGTTGTACCGTTTTAATATTCTGAGATTGTATGCTTAGATAGATAAATAAAAATAAAAAAAATACAATTGTCTTTTTATGCATATAATATAAAATTTTTATCAAAAGTAATCCTTTTATAAAGATTTTTGATGTGTTTGTTTTAAATACACAAATGGTTACTGAAACTTATTCGTTTGTAGATGAGTTTTTTTTAGAGTGTATTTTAATTGTTAAAATAATATTTATTTACCAAATGGTGAGTTTTGTAACTGAAAAAATACTATTTGTGACTTTTTGTCTAGCTTCTATATGTTTTTCGAATAGGGTTTCTGTGTAGTTTTACTTCAAAAGATGCTTCTGTCATTATAGAGGCGTAATACCACACACATATAAAATTTAAATTATGAAAAATTATTATTTTCTACTATCATTTTTTTTACTCACAACAATTTCATTAGCACAGGGGATTTCTTTACAAGGTATTGCAAGAGATAATTCAAGTTCTGCTATTGTAGCTACCTATTTAACATTTAGATTTAGTATTACAGAAGAAGATGGCACGGAACTTTATGCAGAAACACAAGCTATTAAAACAGATGATTTTGGAGTGTTTTCTCACATTATTAGGTCAGGTACTCCAGTTGCGACAAGTAATTTTGATGATATAGACTTCGCTATAGATAATTTAAAATTAAAAGTTTCTATAAACTATAACTCAGAGGATATAGAAGTTTATAACCAAGTCTTACAATACACGCCTTATGCACATTATGCAAGAAATGGTGTGCCAACGGGATCTATTTTGCCCTTTACAGGGACAGAAGCACCAAGAGGTTGGGTGCTTTGTAATGGGCAAGAATTAACAGCTATAACTGGAGCAACAAAATTAATAGCACTTATAGGTAATAATACACCAGATTTACAAGGTTTGTTTTTAAGAGGTACGGGTACTAGTTCTTTAGATGCTAAATATGTGGGGCCAAGTTTACTTGAAACACAAGAAGACGCTAATAAAAAGCATAACCATGATGTAACTTTAACAGGGGAAACAAATAATGATGGGGCGCATAGACATTTTGTAAATACTAGTATGGGTACAAAATCATATCAAGATGGTCTTGGTAATTCTACTACAAAATGGGTTAATAATGGAAGTGACCTTTATACATCAACAGATGGAGCTCATACGCATGAAATTACTATTGATGGTTCAACAGATGATAGTGGAAGTGACGAATCACGTCCAGTAAACTTTGGTGTGAATTACATTATAAAACTATAAGTTCTTAACTAAAACATATAAAAATGAAAAAAATACTACATGTTTTATGTATGTGTTTAATGACTCTTTTTGTCACGGCGCAAGAACAAAGTGAAAATCACCCTTTTTTAGGAAATGCAGCGATAGATTATTCATCAACAGCCAAGGGGGTGCATATGCAAATGCAAGTAGGTGGAGTATTGCCTCCTAACTCGTATAGCGGAGATGTAAATGTTTATTTGGGTTTTCCTTATGGTGTTTTGTATAAATTGTCTACTTTTTATGAAGCTGGATTTGAGGTTTCTAAAGGGTATTATGGAGATAGAGTTCAGTTAGATTGGTCTATTGGAGAAAATATAGAAGATATTGAAAATATACTTATTTATAGAAGACCTTATACAGCGACTGTAAGTGCTGAGTATTTTCAATTAGATAACGACGGAACAACCATAGTGCATGAGTCTTTTGGTAAACCAATCGTAACCTTAAGTAATGATGTTTACACATATTCTGATACAGCTATAGAAGGGGTTTTACTATATGAATATTTGGTATATGCTAAAGGTGTTTCTGTAATAGCAAATAGGTACACTAATTATATTACAGGTATAGGATATAGAAACCCTACAGCAGTAGTTACAGGTAATGTCAGTTTTTCTGGAGATAGTCCTGTGAAAGATGTAATTGTTAGGGCTGAACCCCAAGGAGATGATATAAGTGTAAGAAGTAGTGTTTTAGTTTCTGATGAAGGAAGGCTAGAAGTTCAGTACTTGAATAAAGAGATTACTGCCAAAGCAACCTTTCAATCATGGTTACGTATGCCCGAAACAGCAAACTTTACGTGGTTAAAATTACAAGAAACATTACCAGCTACAGGTAGTGCTTCTAATGATTATGTATATACCAAAGTAGCTTTAGTGGATGATGGAGATGAAAAAGCGCTTGATTTTACTGTAGGGAATGCTACTAATAGCAGTGAATTACATAAAGTTACTTTAAAAAAGTTTTACCCAACAGGGGATGTAGACGGTAAGGGAGATGATATTTTAAATCCTATTTCAGAAATCTCTCAAAATTTTATACATCTTTCAATTGTTTTAAATGAAAATGAAAGCCCTAAGTTGTATTTAAATGGGCGGTTGTTAAGCGATGAATATATTGATGAAATAATAGTAGTAGAAGAAGAAAAAAATAATGAAGATGAAAGGAAAATTCCAGAATTAATTACAGTTTCTAACTATACGTATCCTGCAGATGCTACATTTAATAGTATAGCTATTGCAGATAAATTAAATGGAATTATAGATGAAGTTCGTTTATGGCAAGATGTTTTAAGTACAGATGAAATTCGTCAGGATTTTAAACGTTATTTAAGTGGTACAGAGTCGAACTTGTTAATGTATTTGCGCATTGACGAACAGAATGGTTCATATGCTTATGATTTATCTGCAAAAGGTTTTGATTTTAATAAAAATGAAGCCTTTTTATATAAAAGTGCATGGACTAGTAGCTCGGATGATAGGCCTACTAGTAACCAGTTAGGAGTTGTAGGAGTTACCGATGAAAATGGTAATTATATAATAGCGTCTATACCTTATGCAGGTACAGGTGAATCATACAATATTACACCATCTTTTGGTGTGCATCAGTTTAGTCCTAATCAAGCATCAATATTCTTAGGTGATGGGGCTAAAGTTGTTAATCAAGTAGATTTTGAAGATGTTTCTTCGTTTATTTTTAAAGGAACAGCACGTATGGATTTAGTAGGGACTTTTGATCCAATTAAAAATAATGATGGTAGTATTAATGTGCCAGATGTTTTACAGGTAAATGAGACTGGGTATAATGAATATACAGTAACCGATACAAACGAAAGTAGTAAGACCTATCAAAAAGGAGATTACCAATCAGGAGATACCATAAATACAATTGTAGATATGCCTAATATAGGAGTAGAAGGTGCAAATGTATATATTGATGGAGAACTTGTTTTGGATGATGAGAGCTTGCCAGTAACTACGGATGAAAACGGAAACTTTGAAATAGAAGTTCCTATAGGAAATCATTATATAGAGGTGAAAAAAGAGAACCATAACTTTACATATGGAGGTCGTTTTCCAATGCTTACCCAAGATGCTTTAGCGCAAGAAGAACGTGTAAGTGGTAATGCCTTAACGGATGAAGAAATAGCCTTTATTACAAAGAAGCATAAAATAAATTTTGAATTTTTTGAACACCAAGAATCATCGGTTACTTTTTTAGATGAAACCAAAGTTACACTAGTGGGTAAAGTAGTTGGAGGCTCCGTAGAAGGAGCTAAACCTATTGGTTTTGGTGGTGATGGAGTTTATTATTATCCGTTTGATGAGGGGACTACTGATGAAGAAAAAGTAGCAATAAGTGCTATTAATAATATAGGTATTGCTACCATAAAATTAAGCCATGAAGGAGGAGATGTTATTCTAACAACGAATGAAGATTCAGGAGAATATAGAAGAGAGTTGGCGCCTTTACAGTATGTAATAGAAAAAACAAGTACAAGTTACGGGGTTACAATTGTTAATGATGAAGATAATATAAGTGATAACTTTTTAAGTGCTAATGAAAGCTTAAATTTAAGTGAAGTACCATTAGCAATCATAACTACTTTTTCGGTAGGAAATGAGATTGATTTGGAGTCAGTACCTTATCATTTTGAAAAAAGTTTTATTTATCGCTCCTCACCTCAATTGTTTGTTACAAGGCAAACATCAGAAGAACAAATTGAAATAGAAGATGAGGTTTTCGAAGCAAAAGATGCCACATTGAATGGTGAAGAATTAGCTATTTATAAACAAGCTCAATCTTATTATATCGATTTAGAAACCTATGAGTTATATAGTAATTATGACACTAAAGATGAAGTTACTGTAGCTAAGGTACCTGTTTTAGATGGTGAGTTTATTATTAATAATAACTTAGCTTTAGAAGATAGTGAAGGCATAGTGTATGATGAGGATGATAAAAGCAAATCAATCTATACGTTTAGAGGAGGAATTCCTGGAATTATTGCACCATTTTTAAAAACACTTTCTATTAATTATAGAGTAAATGGTATAGATACAGAGGCTATTGGATACAATCCGGGAGGGTTAATACTTGGAGGTAAGTCAGATGGTAGTCAAACGTTTGTTACTGCGGCTCCAGATGTTCCAGCTATCATTTTAAGAGATCCTCCAGGAACGAATAGTTTTGCGTCTATAGAAGCAGGAACAAGTGTTAGTTTTACTACAGAAAGTAGTTTTACAAATGCAGCAGCGAATTCAGCAGGGCTTACGGTTAGTTTAGGTACGGATTTTAAAATAGGAGGAGGTTTGTTAGGTCCTGTTATTGCGACTGATTTTACAAATGATGCAGAAACAGGTGTATCTTTAGAAACATCTTCAACTGATGGGGTTAGTTTAACTAAAACATATACTTTTAATCAGGTAATATCTACGAGTGCTGAACCTGATTATGTAGGGGCGGATGGAGATTTATATATAGGTAATTCTAAAAACTATTTTTATGGTTCTTATGACAATATTCAAATTAATAGAAATAATTTTGATGAGGATAATTCTGTAGGCATAGAATTATTAAAATTAAATTCTTCAGGTGAAAAGGTTCCTTTATTTATATCAAAAGTAAAAGCATTTAGGTTTGCTGAAGAAGCTTCTAGTACTTTTTTTATATATAGTCAAAAACACATACTAGAAACACTTATTCCAGAGTTAGAATTAATTATTTCTAACATAAATAATGGTGTTCTAACAGCTAACGAAGAAGGTGTCTTGTCATTAAGACACTATGAACAGCAGATAGAATTATGGAGAGAGAGTATTTTAAAAAATGAGTATGCTAAGTATGAATCTAATGAAAACCCAGAAGGTTTTCTTGCTGGTTTAAAACTTTCTATAGCCAAAGATAAAGCCAAAATTGAAACTCAAATTAAAATAGATGAGTTAGGTGGTTATGATACAGATTCTGATTTGACGGATGCATTAAATGATTTAGAGATGCTAGAAGAAGAATTATTAAATCGTTTTTCAGAAAATATTTCTTTAGATGCAGGAGTTGGTGAGTTTACAAAAAGTTTTGAAATAGCATCGGTATCTAGTCGTGCAAGTGAGTATAGTTTTTCAGCAGATGAAGAATTTACAGGGGTTAATGGTTTTGAGCTAAATGGGGTAGGTACAAGTAAGTTTTTTACAGTAGCATTTAATGAATCGTCTGCTAGAAGTGTTGGAGTTGAGGAAGAAGCTACTTCAGTTATTAGTTATACCTTAATGGATAATGATGATTCAAATATATTGAGTGTAAATGTAATTAATGCCTTTGATGGTAATGGTCCTATTTTTACTACTATTGGAGGACGTACTTCATGTCCTTATGAAGATGCATCTAACGCTTATTTCTTAGATGAAGATTCGTATACTAATATTTATAAGCCTTATTATGAAGCTTTAGATATATATAATACTTATTTGATAAAGAAAGATGAGTATGAACAATGTAAAATAGCGTCGTCTTCTTGTAGTTTAAGTGAGCCTGAATTGGTTGAAGCCCCTAGTTTACCAGCTATAGAAGAGTTTGAGGAAGACGGTGAAGCTAATGGTTTTACTTTAAATTATGCTACACAAAAGGTAGAGGACCCTGTAATAAGTGCAGAAGTAACAAATATTACAAATGTTCCAGAAGATGGAAAAGCAGAATTTACACTTGCTTTAGAAAATAACGGAGTTGGAGCATCTGAGGATACCGATTTTAATCTAAAAGTAGATACAGCATCAAATCCGTATAATGTAATATTAAATATAGCTGATGATGGTAATATTGTAAATATTCCTAAAGGAGAACGTGTGTATTATACGATTACAATGGAAAAATCACTCGAAGATCAATTTAAATACGAAGGGATAGTTCTTGTTTTGGAGTCTTTATGTGATGGAGATAACCCTTCGGATAGTATTGAGTTGTCAGCAACATTTGTACCTTCTTGTTCAAGTGTTACAGTGAGTGCTCCTTTTGATGGTTGGGTGGTAAATAATGAAGATATTTATAATGATGATGGTACTGTGAATACTTTAAAAGTAGAATTATCAGAATTTAGACCAGACTATAGTACTTTTAAAAAGATAGATTTACAATACAGAAAAACTACAAGTTCTTCATGGAATAGATTACATACCTATTATAAAGCTCCATTTACATCAAATGAAGGAGAAGTGGTTGATTATTTAGCAATAGCTGAAGAAAATGGAGAAGATAAAAATAGTTCGATTGAAGATATTACTATCTCATATGATTTTGATATAGCAGGCTTAGGTTTGGATGATAGTGAATACGAAATAAGAGCTATTTCTTATTGTATAGATGGCACAGAATATGTATCCGATGTAATTTCAGGAACTATAGACTTAACTAAACCTCAACAGTTTGGGACACCTTCTCCTGCCGATGGAATTTTGAGTGCAGGGGATGATTTGCGTTTACAATTTAGTGAGCCAATTAATTATAATAGCGCTATAAGTAAAATAGAAATCGTAGCAGAAACAAATCAAATGCCTATTAATCATTCAGTATCTGTTGCTTTTAATGGAACAGGAAATAATATGACGATAGAAAAAACAAATGTTTTTACGGGTGATTATAGTATTGAGTTTTGGATGCATAATAAAACAATAGGAGATGCTATTATTATGGAACAAGAAAACGGGTTTAGTTTAACACTAGCTGGAGGAGAATTGGTTTGGACTTTAGGAGGAGAAACTGTAAAAGGAGTAATTTTACAAGATGATTTATTTCATCATTATACATTAACATACGATGAAGGAGATGGAGAATTGCGCATTTATGAAGATAGTACCGAGTTAAAGGTAGTAAGTGTAGAAGAAATGAATTTTACAAATTCAAATACTTTAACGCTAGGTGGTAGCAGTTTTATAGGGAATATACATGATTTACGTATGTGGACTAAGCCTATTTCACTTGCAGAGTCTGTTGCTAGTTTGTACGAACAATATACAGGGTCGGAACGTGATTTAGTTGGGTATTGGAAAATGAATGAAGGACGTGGTGCTATTGCAAATGATTTGGCAAGATTTATTCATGCTGTTGTCAATACAGGATGGGACATAAGTCCTAAAACCACAAGTTATGAGTTTAATGGGAATGAATATTTAGAGTTAGATTTGAATGACTTTTCAACATATGGAGGAGTAAAGCAGATAGATGATGAAATGGATGTTACGCTTTCATTTTGGGTTAAAACATCAAGTAATACTGCTGCCGGATTAATTTCAAATGGAAGAGGAACAGAAGATGATGTAGTGCAGTCTAGCGGTAAACGTAATAAATGGTCTGTAGAATTAGATGCAAATGGAAAGTTGATTTTTAATAACGAAGGGTTTTCTTACGAACTTACAGAAAATAGTATTGCAGATGATAAATGGCATCATGTGGCTATAGTTGTAAGGCGTACAGGAGCGTTAAATACTTATCTTGATAACGGATTAGTGTCATCACATTCTGTTACTAATATCGGAGGTGTTTCAGGTAGTAAGTTTTGGATTGGAGCTAGAGGTCATATCAATGAAACTGGTGAAGAAACTGTGGATAGAAATTTTACGGGTAAATTAGAAGAAATAAGACTTTGGAATACAGCACGTTCATTAGTTCAAATTGAACGAGATAGTTATACAGAAATTCCTTCAACTACATTAGGTTTAGTAATGTATGCGAGTATGAATAGTCCAGAAGTAGTCAATGTAAAAGGACCTGCTTATTTTCATGCATTGTCAGATGGAACTATGATTTCAGCAAATACTAGATTAAGTAGTGGAGTATCTAATTATTCAGAAGATTCACCAAGCTTGCAACCAGCAAGAGAATTGTTAAGTTTTGATGTGTCTTCAGTGATTAATGGAGATGAAATTATTATAACTCCAGAGGTTAGTGATTGGGCGATATTAGAAAATCAAACATTAGATATAACGGTAGATCATTTGTTTGATGACGCAGAAAATAGACAAGCCTCACCAGTTACATGGACAGCATATGTATCTAAAAAAAATATAGAGTGGTATGTAGGTGATAATAAAGATCTTGTTGAGATAGAAAAGGTTTCGGGAGATTCTTATGAGTTTGAAATAACAGTGTTAAATAAAGGGAATGTTGAAGAAAGGTTTGAGATTAAAAATATTCCAGATTGGTTAACTTTAAGTGAATCTTTAGGAACATTAGATCCAAGTAATGGAGTAATAATCACAGCAACAGTTGATAAAGAACTAAGTATAGGAGAATATGTAGAAGATTTATATTTAGAAACAGATTTTGGTTTAGATGAGAGGTTACAGTTAAGTTTAAGAGTGTTAAATGAAGCACCTGATTGGTCTGTAAGCGAACCTGATTATTCAAAAAGTATGAATATAGTAGGTGCTATTAAAATTAATGAACAGTTTTCTAGAGATGTCTATACAAAAGTAGGTGCTTTCGTTAATGATGAGCCAAGAGGTGAAGCATATTTGACTTATGATGAAAACTATGATAGTTACTTTGTGTATTTGTCTATTTATAGTAATGTTTCTAGTGGAGAAAGTGTGAGTTTTAAAATTTGGGATGCGCTTAATGGAAAGGTATTAACTTCTTCAATAGATGCTCAGCTAAATGTGCCGTTTTTACAGAATGATGTTTTGGGGTCAAAATCTAATTCAGTAATTTTTTCTGCAGGTTCTTTTTCAGAACAAACAATAAGCTTAAATGAAGGATGGACTTGGTTTTCACCTTATGTAGAAGACGCTAATTTTACCAGCATAAAAACAACTTTTGATGGATTAACGTTAGAGTCGGGAGATCAGATAAAATCTCAAAAATTATTTACACAATATGAGAATGGTGATTGGTATGGATCTTTATTAGCAATAGAAGCTAAAAGTATGTATAAAATTAAGTTGTTAAATGCGAATACATTAACAATAGGGGGGCAAGATGTTGATGAAACGGATATAAACTTGACAATTAATGAAGGTTGGAACTGGTTGCCTTTCCCAATTCATAAAAGCACAAAATTAGAGGAAGCATTTTCTTTATACAATCCAGCTGATGGAGATGTTATAAAAGATCAATTTAGTTTTGCTATTTATGATGAATTCTCTGGTTGGAGTGGTTCCTTGAGTTATTTAACACCTAATAATGGGTATATGCTTAAAGCAGGAATAGTTCAGGTTTTTAATTATCCTAATTCAGGAACAGTAGCGAAGTATGTAACTAGCTTCAAAGACGCTTATAAGGAGAATAATGTGTCTTTTTTAAAGTATAATGAGAACATGAATATTATAGCTGAGCTTGTAATTGATGGAGATTACACCGATGTGCTTGTTTATGATGAAAAAGGAACGTTAAGAGGAACTTCTCCAATTGTAGACATACATGGCAAAAAGTTAAGTTTTATTACTGTTTATAGTGATAAGGAAGAAACGTTGAAATTTATGACTTCAATTAATGGTGAGTTAGTAGACCTTCATTATAGTTTTGTTTTTGAAAATAATAAAGTAATGGGTGATATTAATAATCCGGTAGCATTAGGTTTAAAAACTCTTTCATCAGAGGAAATGTCTTTAGGTGAGGTATTGTTGCAGCCAAATCCTTTTGCAGATAATTTTATTGTTGATACTGTTTTAAGGAGTGATGAATTTATAAAAATTGATATTTATTCTATAATAGGCAACCAGATTTATCAAGAAGTGACTTCAGAGCGTAAGACGACGATAGATACGTCAGATTTTGCAAGGGGAGTTTATTTGATAAAGTTGACAACTTCTTCAGGAAAAAAGATTATTAAGAAAATAGTAAAAAAATAAAGATGCGTAAAATAGTTTGTTTTATAATAATAAGCTTTTGCTTTTTTAATGCTAAAGCACAAGACCCAGAATGGTTTGTTGATGTTTCTAGCTATCAGTTTAGTATGAATTTTACAGCGTTTTTAAATTTAAATGGTACAACTTTATCTTCTCCAGAAGATAAAGTTGCTGTTTTTGTGAACGAAGAAATTAGAGGTGTTTCAAATTTAGTTTATGTTTCTAGATACAATAAGTATGTGGCTTTTTTAACGGTATATGCAAATACAAGCGATGAGGTTTTAAGTTTTAAAATATATGACAGTACAAATCAAAATATTGTTGAGGTTTCAAAAACAGAGAACTTTAGTGTTGATGGTAGTTTAGGAGATGTTTTTCAATCTTACAGTATTGCAAGTCCAGCGTTAAGTAATGAAGTTGTTTTAAATTCATACAGTTTTTTAGGAATTACAAGTATTGAAGAAGTAATAGAAAATGATAAAATAAATATTATTGTACCTGCTGACACAGACTTGAGGAGTCTTTCTGCAACATATAGTATTAGTAACGGCGCTCGTTTTTTTGTAGATAATACACTACAAATATCGGGAGAATCAAGTCAAGATTTTACAGATGTAGTTGTTTATAGTCTTTTGTCAGAAAATCAAGCCGTTTTAAAAACTTTTGAAGTTAATGTTTCGGTAGAACAAGTAAGTGAAAATCCACCTATAATTGCTTTAGAAACAAGTGAGAGTATTAATATAAATAAAACTCCTGTTTTTGTCAATTTAAAAACAAATCAAGTTATTACTATTTTTAATAAAAGTAGTTTGTCATTAAACAATGCTATTGTTTTATCTATAGAAGAAGAGAGTGAATTAAATTATAAATTACAAATAGTTCCTATACAACAAGGTGAATTTAGTATAGAGGTGTTAGAAAATAAAATATTTAATTATAATGGAGAAGGGAATTCACCATCAAATAAACTGTCCTTAATTTATGATTTGATAAATCCTTATGTAGTGTCAATCAAAAGAAAAAATCCTATTAATGAAGTAACAACAAGTAATGTTTTAACATATGAAGTGATTTTTAGTGAAGAAGTAGAAGGTGTTTCTTCATCAGATTTCGAAAGTGTTGCTAATGCAAGTATTACTATAACATTAGAAAACAACTATACATATACCGTAAATATTACTAATATAGAAGATTTTTATGGTGTAGTTCCTTTGCATATAAAAACCTCAAATACAATAAAAGATAAAGCGAATAATTTGTTGATAAATAGTGTTTTTAATACATATCAAAACTAAGAATATGAAAGTATTTATATATAAAATAGTTTTAATAAGTACTTTTTGTATGATTTATAAAAATGTACAAGGCCAGGTTTCTGATTGGTCAGTAAATGCAGCCAATTATCAGTATAGTATGACGTTTACTGCGTTTTTAAGTGTTAACGGAACAGTATTGACTTCAGTTAATGATAAAGTTTTTGCGTTTGTAGGCGATGAAGTAAGAGGAGTTGCTAATGTGGAATATATTGAAAGTGTAGATAAATATGTTACGTTTTTAACTGTTTATGCCAATGCAAATAATGAAACTATTAATTTTAAAATATACAATAGTATTACTCAGTTTGTTGAAGAGGTTGAAAAAACAGCAATATTTAAAATTGATGAAAGTTTGGGAAGTGTTTTCCAGGCGTATAGTATTTCAAATTCACAATTAAATAATGAGGCAATATTTAAATCTTTTGGTTTTATGGAGATGTCCGCTATTTCAACAGAAATTTTATCAGATAAAATAAATATTATTTTACCACAAAATACAGATTTAACTAATTTAACACCTGAGTTTACAACAAGTAATAATTCGAAGGTTTTTGTAAATAATATTTTGCAAGAAACAGAAAGTATAACAAAAGATTTTACAAGACCAATTGTTTATGAAGTTCTATCTGAAGACGAAGTAAATTTAAATGAATATGAAGTTTCCGTTGCTAATTTTGTGAATAATGAGCCAATAACAGTCATTATATCTAATTCAGGGTCGACAAATGTCAATTCAGTACCTATTTCTTTAGATATTACTTTTTCTGAGGTAGTTTCTGGTTTTCAGACAACCAGTTTGTTATTAGAAAACGCAATGATTTCATCTTTAATAACAGAGGATGATAAAACATATAAAGTAAGTTTAATACCTCTTTCACAAGGCGAATTTAGTATACAAGTTCCTCAAGAAGCTGTTCTGGATATAAATAATAATTATAATGAAGCCTCTAATAAAATTAGTTTAACGTATGATATTGTTAAGCCATTAATAACCAATGTTTCTATAGATGAAGATGAAGCTTCTTGGAGTTTTTTAATAGATTTTAATGAGGAGGTTTTAAATGTTGATGTTTTTAATTTTGAATTAGCAGGACAGGGATCAGAAGAGTTAGAAATATTATCAATAGAAAAAGTTTCAAGCATGCAATATAAATTGAAGGTTTCTGGAATCAGTGAAGTTTTAGGTGCAGTATCATTAAATATTAAAGAAACAAATAGTATAACAGATGTCTCTGGAAATTTATTAGTACAGACAGATATTGAAGCATATTTTTTAAATAATAAAAAGCCAATAACAATTACAGCAAATCCATTAACTAAAGTTTATGGGACAGGAGATCCAGAGTTAACATATGTTTTATCAGAAAATTTATTAGAAGGGGAAACATTAAATGGTAGTTTAAACAGAGAAGAAGGAGAAGATGTAGGTAATTATGTAATAACCTCAACTTTATCAAATTCAAAATACAATATTACTTTTATAAGTTCCTATTTATCAATTACGGCTAAACCAATAATAATTACAGCAAATCCATTAACAAAAGTTTATGGAACAGAAGATCCCGAATTGACTTATGTATTATCGGAAGATTTAATAGGAAATGATACGTTAAATGGAAGTTTAAGAAGAGAACAAGGAGAGGATGTGGGAATGTATACCATTCAAATTGGTGATTTAACTTTGGGGGATAATTATAATATTCTATTTATAGAAGATTTTTTTGAGATTATAGAAAATCCAACAGCAGGAATTGATAATGTTGCTTTAAGTGATAAGATAAGTTTGTACCCTTGTCCAGTTGAAAATTTTTTAAATATAAAAATAGATAATGAAAAAGAATATATAGAGGTTCTTATTTATAATCTTTCAGGAAAACTTGTTAAGCAAGAAAAAAACATAAAAACAAGAACTCAATTAGCAGGTTTAAGTACAGGAGCTTATGTGTTAAAAATTATTGTAGGAGAAGAGGTTTTTATAAAGCAAATTCTAAAGAAATAGGACTGTATAACTCAATTTTTTTATTTCTAAATAAGACCTCTTTACTTACAAAAGGAAGTTTTTTTGGTTAGTTGTTTTTATGAGAGCAGGGAAAGAAGTAGGAAGTAGTTTTATTAATATGACAAATTAATGTGTTTAAATAATTAAAAAAAGATATTCAAGGTGATAAAATTATCAAAAACAAAACAGGTTTATTTAGAATAAATATAAATAAAGTGTTTTTAACAAGATAAAATTATATTTAAGGAGAACTCATTTTCAAAATTTTTAAATTTGCATGTTTTTAAGAAAATCAAATATATAGTTCTATGTCAAAAGACATCCGCATAAAAAAAGGGCTTGATGTTAAGCTCATAGGAAGTGCAGAACATGAAACGACTCATCTTCCTTTGGGTAGTTTGTATGCAATCCGTCCCGATGATTTTCATGGCGTTATTCCAAAAATTTTAGCAAAAGAAGGAACAGAAGTAAAGGCAGGTCAAGCACTTTTTTACAATAAAAGTGATGAGCGTATTTTATTTCCAAGTCCTGTAAGTGGTAAAGTTACAGAAATCGTTCGTGGAGCACGAAGAAAAGTATTAGAGATTAAAATCACTGCAAATAGCACACAAGCTTTTGAGGATTTTGGTACAAAAGATGTCTCAGTGATGTCTGGAGAAGAAGTGAAAAACCACTTATTTACTTCAGGTTGTTGGCCATTTATAAAACAACGTCCATATGATGTTGTTGCCAATCCAAATCAAGCACCGAAAGCTATTTTTGTATCTGGACATGCAAGTGCTCCTTTAGCAGCTGATTTAGATTATACTTTAAAAGGGAAGGAAGCCGAGTTACAAACTGCGTTAACTGCGTTAACAAAGTTAACAGAAGGAAAGGTACATGTTTCAGTTGCTTCTTCAAAATCGCCATTAGCTGGTTTAAATGGAGTTGAGCTACATAATGTTTCTGGGCCACATCCAGTAGGTAATGTAAGTACTCAAATAGCACAAGTTAATCCAATAAACAAAGGAGAAGTTGTTTGGGTGGTAACACCTCAAGATTTAGTGGTTATTGGAGAATTATTTTTAACAGGTAAATTTAATGCAACACGTACAATTGCTTTAACTGGATCTAAATTTAAAACACCAAAATATGTTACTGCTTTAGCAGGAGCTAATATTAGTGATTTAGTAAAAGGTAATTTAGAAGAAGCTAATGCACGTGTAATAAGCGGAAATGTATTAAGTGGTTTACAAGTTGGTGAGAATGGTTTTTTAGGATATTATGAAAATCAAGTAACCGCTATTCCAGAAGGAGACGATTATGAGCTTTTTGGATGGAATAAACCAGTTTTTAACAAGATTTCTACTACAAGAGCGTTAACCTTTTCATGGTTAAACCCTAAGAAAAAATACGATTTAAATACAAATACTAACGGAGAACATAGAGCCTTTGTAGTTACAGGAGCATATGAAGAAGTATTTCCTTTAGATATTTTTCCAATGCAATTATTAAAAGCTTGTATGTACAAAGACATTGACGAAATGGAAGGTTTAGGTGCTTATGAAATTGCACCAGAAGATTTCGCTTTAACAGAATTTATTTGTGTATCTAAACAGCCTCATCAAAAAATAATTCGTGAAGGATTAGATATGATGAGAGAAGAATTAGGATAAGATTATGGGATTAAAACAAAACTTACATAACTTAAAAGAAAAGTATAAAGGAACTAAAATGGCACCGCTATTTAATGGTTTTCATACTTTTTTATACCTGCCAAATGAGACAACTCACGGAGGAACTCATATCAAGGCAGCAGACGATTTAAAGCGTACAATGAATACAGTAATCATGGCATTAATTCCATGTTTAATATTCGGTATGTTTAATGCAGGTTACCAACATCATGTAGTTACAGGTGAAGTAGAAAGAGTAACTGGTTTTTTTAGTGGAAACTTTTGGAACTTAAGCAATTTATGGATTGGAGCAATAAAAGTATTACCATTGGTAATTGTTTCATACGTAGTTGGTTTAGCTATAGAATTTGTTTTCTGTATTATAAAAGGACACGAAATTGAAGAAGGATATTTGGTTACTGGAATGTTAGTTCCGTTAATTGTACCAGTAGACTTACCTTTATGGATGTTAGCAGTAGCAGTTGCTTTTGGAGTTGTTATTGGTAAAGAAGTTTTTGGAGGAACAGGAATGAATATCCTAAATCCAGCATTAACTATTAGAGCCTTTTTATTCTTTGCATATCCAACTTGGATGTCTGGAGATAAAGTTTGGGTGCATGATGCGGTTGCAAAATCAGGAGGAGCGGATGCTATTTCTGGAGAAACTGTTTTAGGAAGTTTAGCACAGTCTCAACCATTAGATTACTCGGTTGCAGATATGTTCTTTGGATTTATTCCAGGTTCTGTTGGTGAAACATCTACATTTTTAATTTTATTAGGAGCTTTATTTTTAATTTTTACAAAAATAGGAAGCTGGAGAATAATGTTATCATCAGTAATAGGAGCCTTAGTAATGGGATTCATTTTTAACTTTGTTGTAAGTTCTGGTATAATTGGTGAAACAAGTAAGTTTTACGGATTAATGAACTTAGATTTTTGGAAACATTTATTAATTGGTGGTTTTGCATTTGGTGTTGTATATATGGCAACTGACCCTGTAACTGCATCACAAACAAATAAAGGAAAGTGGATTTATGGTTTCTTAATTGGATTTATTTCAATTATGATTCGTGTATTTAATCCAGCATATCCAGAAGGAGTAATGTTAGCTATTTTATTAATGAACGTATTTGCTCCAACAATTGACCATTATGTGGTACAAGGAAATGTGAAAAGGAGATTAAAACGTACTAAAGTTAAAACTGCCTAATTATGAGCAAGAGAACAGACAGTAATTTATATACAATGTTATTTGCCATAGGAATGGTAGTAATAGTTGGTTCATTATTGGCTTTTGTTTTTTCACAAACAAAACCATTAATTACACAGAATCAAAAGATAGAAAAGCAACAGAATATCTTATACGCAATGGGCGTAAATGAAAATGATGAATCTAGTGCTGTATTTATTTCATCTGATAAAGCGGGAGCTGAATTTTCTAAATACATTAAAAAACAATTAATCATTAAAGGTGCTGAAGTTACTGAGAATAACGAAGCATATTTAATTAATGTAAAGAAAGAGCAAACAAATGCAAAAAATGGAATTACTAGAAAATTACCATTATTTGTAGGAGAAAAAGAAGGTAAAACTTTTTATATAGCACCAATTAGAGGTAAAGGTCTTTGGGATGCTATATGGGGATATGTTGCTATGGATCAAAATATGGTAGTACAAGGAGCTTTTTTTGATCATAAAGGTGAAACACCAGGTTTAGGAGCGAATATTAAACAACGCTACTTTATGGATGATTTTATTGGTGAAAACTTAATGAGTAATGGTGTTTTTAAAGGAATTACTGTTTCTAAAAGCAACAATGATCCAAAAAATATAGATAAGAACGATAACGAGGTAGATGCTATTGCAGGAGCAACCATTACAGGTGATGGTGTAGCTGCAATGATCAAGTCTGAATTAAGTCAGTATGTACCTTACTTTAAAACATTAAAATAATTATGGGACTTTTATCAAAAAAAGACGCAGCCTTAATTACAGATCCTTTAGCGGATAATAACCCTATTACTATTCAGGTTTTAGGTATTTGTTCTGCATTGGCAATTACGGCAGAGTTAAAGGCATCTATTGTAATGTCTATATCTGTACTATTTGTATTAGGAATAGGAAACGTAGTTATTTCTTTATTGAGAAATATTATTCCTTCTAAAATTAGAATTATTGTACAATTAATAGTTGTTGCAGCTTTAGTAATTATTGTTGATTTAGTTTTAAAAGCTTTTGCATATGAACTAAGTAAAACCTTATCGGTTTTTGTTGGATTAATAATAACAAACTGTATTATTATGGGACGTTTTGAAGCTTTTGCTTTAGGAAACGGACCTTGGAAATCATTTTTAGATGGAATAGGAAATGCTTTAGGGTATGGAGTTATTTTAATTGCTGTTGGTTTCTTTAGAGAGTTATTAGGTTCTGGAACTTTATTAGGTTTTAAAGTATTAGGAGATCCAATTGAAAAAACTGGACTATACGCTATTGGGTATGAAAATAACGGATTTATGTTATTGTCACCAATGGCATTAATAGTTGTTGGAATTATTATTTGGATTCAACGTACTAAAAATCCAGCATTAATAGAAGATTAAAAATAGTAATGAGATGTTAGAAATGAGAATTAAGAAAATTCAATACTAACTGATCACTACTCAATACTATAAAAATATATGGAACATATAGAATTATTTTTCAAGTCGATATTTATAGATAACATGGTTTTTGCTACATTCTTAGGAATGTGTTCTTATCTTGCTGTATCTAAAAAAGTATCAACAGCCGTAGGTTTAGGAGCTGCAGTAATTTTTGTACTAGCGGTAACGGTACCTGTAAATTGGTTGTTAGATCAATATTTATTACAACCAGGAGCATTAGGTACTTGGTTAGGTGATGAGTATGCAGATTACGATTTAAGCTTTTTATCATTCATCATGTTTATTGCAACCATTGCAACAATGGTTCAATTGGTAGAGATTATTGTAGAGAAATTTGCACCAGCATTATACAATTCATTAGGTATTTTCTTACCATTAATTGCGGTAAACTGTGCTATTTTAGGAGGTTCGTTATTTATGCAGTCTCGTGAAATACCAACTTTAGGTTTATCATTAACATATGGTATAGGTTCAGGAATTGGTTGGTTTTTAGCTATTCTTGCAATTGCTGCAATTCGTGAGAAAATAAGATACTCATCAGTACCTCCAGCATTAAGAGGGTTAGGTATAACTTTTATTATCACTGGTTTAATGGCTATTGGTTTTATGAGCTTTGGAGGAATGTTAACTGGCGGAGAGGAACCTGCAGATGATAAGAAAGAAACAAAGGCTAAAGTAGAAGTTATTCAAAAGAAAGAACTGGAAAAAGAGTTAGCAAATAACACTAAAAAAATTACAGAATAATGATGTTTTTAGAAGTAAGTACAGGCGGAACAGTTGCTGTAACAGTAATAGCTTTTTTAATAATTGCATTAGCTTTAATTTCAATATTGCTATTTGTAAAACAAAAATTAGCACCTTCAGGTCCAGTTAAAATAACAATTAATGGAGATAAAACAATAGAAGTTCCTTCGGGAAGTACTCTTTTATCTACATTAGGAAACGAGAAGATATTTTTACCATCAGCATGTGGTGGAGGTGGATCTTGTGTACAATGTGAGTGTCACGTAAATTCTGGTGGTGGAGAAGCTTTACCAACAGAAACGCCTCATTTTACGCGTAAAGAATTACAACATGGTATTCGTTTAGCTTGTCAAGTAAAGGTTAAACAAGATATGGATATTTCTATTCCAGAAGAAATTTTTGGAATCAAGAAATGGGAAGCAACGGTAGTTCGTAACTACAATGTTGCATCATTTATTAAAGAGTTTGTTGTTGAAATTCCAGAAGATATGGGATATAAGGCAGGAGGATATATTCAGATTGAAATCCCACCTTGTGAGGTGAAGTTTGAAGATATGGATATTACTGCGCATCCAGAAGAGCATGAAACTCCAGATAAGTTCCAAGCAGAATGGGATAAATTTGGATTATGGCCAATGGTAATGAAAAATCCAGAAACTGTAGAAAGAGCTTATTCAATGGCTTCTTTCCCAGCAGAAGGAAGAGAAATTATGTTAAACGTACGTATTGCAACACCTCCATTTGATAGAGCAAAAGGAGCTTGGATGGATGTTAATCCTGGAGTTGCATCATCTTATGTTTTTTCTAGAAAAGTAGGAGATAAAGTAACTATTTCTGGACCTTATGGAGAGTTCTTCATTAATGAGTCAGAAGCAGAAATGTTGTATGTAGGTGGTGGAGCAGGTATGGCACCAATGCGTTCTCACTTATATCATTTATTTAAAACTTTAGAAACAGGAAGAACTGTATCATATTGGTATGGAGGACGTTCTAAACGTGAATTGTTTTATTTAGATCATTTTTATGATTTAGAAAAGAACTTCCCTAACTTTAAATTTCATATTGCTTTATCTGAACCTTTACCAGAAGATAACTGGAAAGTTAAAAATAGTATGGAAGATGAAGGAGATGGTTTTGTAGGTTTTGTACATAATTGTGTTATTGATAATTATTTAAGTAAACATGATTCACCAGAAGATATAGAGTTATACTTCTGTGGACCACCTTTAATGAATAAAGCAGTTCAAAAAATGGGAGAAGATTTTGGGATTCCAGATGAAAATATCCGTTTTGATGATTTTGGTGGATAAACCAATAAGATATGTTAAAAATATAACCGACACGAGAGTGTCGGTTTTTTTATATTTGTAATAAAATAATAATAAATGAATGACCCATTTTTTTTTGGTTTTGCGTTAAGTGTTTTTAGTCTACTATTATTGTTCGTTAATGCTATTTTGTTTTTATTAAAAGTCAAAACTAATAACAGAGTTTATAAAGTAGTCGCAACGTATTTAACTGTTTTGTTTTTTGTGGAATTATTCTGTAACATAATAGGGTATCTTAAGCCAGGTGAAAATTCATTTTTATCTCATTTTTATTTCAATAGTCAATTCTTGTTATTAAGTCTGTTTTTTTATCAATTATTCGATGATGAGAGTTTAAAAAAGGTTGTGTTATTGTGTTATTTACTAATAACTAGTATCATAATTATAGGTTATATAGTTGATTTTAATAGTTTTTGGGAGTTTAATTTGTTCGAGATCGTAAGTACATCATCTATTCTTGTTTTGTATGTTTTAATTCATTTGTTTGATACTTTAAATAAAGAGAAAATATATTTTTTCTTATGTATTGGTTTAATTTTATATTTAATATGCAGCTCTTTGATTTTTATATCAGGTAACTACCAGTTGGTATTTATAGAAGATCCATATATAGATATTTGGATTTTTAACACATTATTTTACATACTATACCAAATATTAATATTCAAAGAATGGTTGTTTATGAAGAAAGTAAATGCATATGATAGATGATAAACTTTTAAAAGGGGTTACTTATGCTATTGTCTTCTTATCTGTTGTAATAATAAGTATTATTGTTTTTATTATAAAGTCTAGAATAGATAGGAAAAAGATTCAAAAGCAAAAGAAAAAAACAGAAGATAATTTATCTAAAAAAACGGTGTTGCTTAAGGAAGTTCATCATAGAGTAAAAAACAACTTACAGTTAGTATCAGGTTTAATATATTTACAGTCTAATAAATACAAAACACCAGAGATTATAGATGTGTTAAATGATCTTCAAAAGCATATTAATTCTATTGCACTTGTTCATGAAATGTTGTACAATGAAAAGACATTATCACTAGTTGACATGAAGAAATATTTGACGGAATTGGGTGGTAATATTTTAAACTTATCAGAATCTAAAAAAGTAAATTTAAATATTGATATCAACGATATTTACTTACCTGAAAATTATGCAACAACATTAGGTTTAATTTTTAATGAATTAATTACAAATTCATTAAAATATGCTTTTGAAGACAATAAAGGTTCTATTTTGGTGAGTATTGAAGAAATAAATGAATTAAGTTATAAATTCGAGTATAAAGATGATGGTATAGGAATGGATTTAAAAGAAGGCAAGAAAAAAACATTAGGCTTAAAACTTATAAGAATGTTTTCAGAAGAAATAGATGCTGATTTAAAGGTTAAGAATGAAAATGGATTGGTATATGAATTAAACTTTCAATCTGATAAGAATGGATGATTTAATAAAAGTATATATAGTTGAAGATGTTGCAATAGCTAGGGCATCTCTTGAAGCTATGTTGTTAGATAATAATTTTGATGTTATAGGTTCTGCAGCTAAAGCAGAAACTGCTTGGAATGAGTTACAATATTTAAAAGTAGATTTATTATTAGTTGATATCAATTTAGCAGGAAAGAAAAATGGAGTTTGGTTAGTTGAACAAATAAGAAAGTACTATAATATTCCAGTGGTTTTTTTAACTGCTTATGGAGATCAAAAAACAATAAAAGAAGTTTTAAATACAAATCCTAATGGATATTTAATGAAACCTTATCAAGAGGTGACATTAATTACTACAATAAATATAGCCTTAGACAACTTTGATAAGTCATATAAGGAAAAAGAAAGTGTCCTTTTAGAAGAAAAAGATAAAAATTACCCTGAATATCTTTTTGTAAAGAAGAATAAGAAAGTGGTAAAATTAAATGTGTCAACAATTAATTATGTCCAGGTAGAAGAAAAATATTGCAAGTTGCAATGTGATGAAACAAATTATTTAATTAAAATGTCACTAAAAAAAGTTCAGCAAATTTTATCAGAAGAAAAATTCAAACAAGTTCACAGAAGTTTTATTGTTAATACAGAAAAAATTAAAGAAATTTACTTTGAAGATAGTTTAATTGTTTTGTTGAATAACGATAAACTACCATTTAGTGATCATTATAAAACAATTTTCAGAAAAGATAATGATATTTTTTGCTAGCCTTTTAAATATTTAAAACTAACTATTTAATTTTTTTTGTTACTCTTTATTACCCAAATAACGGTAAAAATTTCATTTTGTCACCTTTTGCTACCTTGTTTTTTAGTTAAATTAAAGAAACATAGCTACTATTGCAATAGTTTTAATGTAATAGTTAATTTCAAAATATCTAAATAATTTTTATTTCTTAATTTTCCCCACGATTGATAAAAGTCAGTTCATTATTAAATAATGTGCTGGCTTTTGTTTTAAGTATTAAATTAAGTCTTTAAAGTATAAATAAATCTCTTTAAAGGTTTTTTAGTATTTATGTTTACTATATATAATTTCTTTTGTAATAAAAAGTAATGATTTGTATAAAGTGTAAATCTACATCAGTAGGAAGAAAAAAAAGAAGAATTATAGATAAAGTGTTTTTTTTGAATAAAAAAAAATACAAATGTTTTACATGTAAAGCAACATTTTACTCATGGTAAGTAAATATTCATAAATATATACCCTAAAGGGAAATTAATAGAATTTTTTAACCAGAAAATCTTCGTATCTTTACCAATCGCAACTCAAAATATTTAAAGTAATGGATTACGGAAAAGAATTTGAAAAATATGCTACTAAACATCATGGAATAAGTAGTACTCACTATACAAAAATAACAAGTAGTTTAACTCCATATATCATGGAAGAACGTCAATTAAACATTACTCAAATGGATGTTTTTTCTCGTTTAATGATGGATAGAATTATCTTTTTAGGAACAGGTATTAACGACCAAATAGCTAATGTAATTCAAGCTCAGTTATTGTTTTTAGAAAGTGTTGATGCATCAAAAGATATATCAATTTATATTAATTCACCAGGAGGTGGAGTATATGCTGGTTTAGGTATTTATGATACGATGCAGTTTATAAAGCCAGATGTAGCAACAATTTGTACAGGAATGGCAGCATCAATGGGAGCGGTATTAATGTGCGCAGGTCAAAAAGGAAAACGTTCTGCATTACCACATTCAAGAATTATGATTCACCAACCATTAGGTGGAGCGCAAGGACAAGCTTCTGATATAGAAATTACAACGCGTGAGATTTTAAAGTTAAAAGATGAATTATATGCAATTATAGCAAATCATTCTGGTCAAACTATAGAAAAAGTACACAACGATTCTGATCGTGATTATTGGATGAAAGCCGACGAAGCAAAAGCCTATGGAATGGTAGATGAAATTCTAAGCAGAAAATAATTCAATAAAAAGAACGTTTAAAATCCCTCAAGAAGAAGATGTCAAAAGAACAAGATTTACAATGCTCGTTTTGTGGAAGAAAAAAACCTGAAACAGATTTATTAATCGCTGGTATGGATGCCCATATATGTGATAAATGTATAGAACAAGCACACGGAATAGTAGAAGAAGAGGTTGCAGAATTACAAAAGACTGGTTTAACAGACGATTTAATACTTAAAAAGCCAAAAGAAATTAAAGGTTTTTTAGATACGTATATAATAGGTCAAGATCAGACTAAAAAAGCAATGTCAGTAGCGGTATATAATCACTACAAGAGGTTGTTGCAAACTAAAGATGATGATGACGAAGTAGAAATTGAAAAATCTAATATTGTTTTAGTAGGAGAAACTGGTACAGGAAAAACATTAGTTGCGCGTACAATTGCAAAGATGTTAAATGTTCCTTTTTCTATTGTAGATGCTACTGTTTTGACTCAAGCTGGTTATGTAGGGGAAGATGTAGAGAGTATTTTAAGTAGATTGTTGCAAGCTGCTGATTATGATGTAGAGAAAGCACAAAGAGGTATTGTTTTTATTGATGAAATTGATAAGATTGCTCGTAAAGGAGATAATCCATCAATAACAAGAGATGTATCTGGTGAAGGTGTTCAGCAAGCATTACTTAAATTATTAGAAGGTACGGTTGTAAATGTTGCGCCAAAAGGAGGAAGAAAACATCCTGAACAAAAATTTATTCAAGTAGATACTAAAGATATTTTATTTATTGCTGGAGGAGCTTTCTCAGGAATCGATAGAATAATAAGTAAAAGATTAAATCGTCAAGCTGTAGGTTTTGGAGCTTCTTTAGCGGATGATAAAATTGATGAAGAAAATTTATTACAGTATATAATTCCTTCAGATTTAAAATCATTTGGTTTAATACCTGAAATTATTGGTAGATTACCAGTCTTAAGTTATATGAATCCTTTGGATGCAAACACGTTAAGAGCCATTTTAACAGAGCCAAAAAATTCTATTATTAAACAATATACAAAGCTTTTCGCTATGGATGATGTAACTTTTACTATAGAAGAAGATGCATTGATTTATATAGTAGATAAAGCGGTTCAATATAGATTAGGAGCTCGTGGTTTACGTTCATTATGTGAAGCTATTTTAACAGACGCTATGTTTGAGTTACCAGGTTCTGAAACGAAAGAATTTGTAGTCACGAAAGATTATGCAGAAGGTAAATTAACCAATACAACTTTAAAAAAGTTGAAAGCAGCTTCTTAATAAAAGAAAATAGAATTACTTCAAACAAGTGATTTGAATAAAACATAAATTACCTCACAAATATTTTTTAATTTTGTGAGGTTTTTAATTTCTATCTCATTTATGATTACTAAACAAACAATAGATCGCGTTTTTGAAACTGCTCGTGTAGAGGAGGTGATAGGTGAGTTTGTACAACTAAAAAAAGCAGGAAGTAATTTCAAAGGTTTAAGCCCGTTTGTAGATGAAAAATCACCATCTTTTATGGTGTCACCAGTAAAACAAATCTGGAAAGATTTTAGTACAGGAAAAGGAGGAAATGCTATTTCTTTTTTAATGGAACATGAACATTATTCATATCCAGAAGCAATTCGTTGGTTAGCTAAGAAGTATAATATAGAGATTGAAGAAACAGAACAGACAGATGAACAAAAAGAGCAAATAAATGAACGTGAGAGTATGTTTTTGGTGTCTAAGTTTGCTAAAGAATACTTTCATGATATATTAATGAATAGCCAAAATGGTAGAGCTATTGGTTTGTCTTATTTTAAAGAAAGAGGTTTTCGAGAAGATATTATTGAAAAGTTCGATTTAGGATATTGTAAAGACGAGTGGGATAATTTTACCAAAGGAGCACTAGCTAAAGGATATGAGTTAAAATATTTAAAGAGTACAGGATTAACTATTGTAAAAGAAGGTGGCGCTCAAGATAGAAAATTCGATCGCTTTAAAGGCCGTGTAATGTTTCCAATACATAGTATGTCTGGAAGAATACTTGGCTTTGGAGGAAGAATTTTAACCAATGATAAAAAAGCTGCTAAATATTTAAACTCTCCAGAGAGTGACATTTATCATAAAAGTAAAATCCTCTATGGTATTTATCAAGCAAAAAAAGAGATAGCAAAACAAGATAATTGTTATTTAGTAGAAGGATATACAGATGTTATTTCATTTCACCAATCTGGAATAGAGAATGTTGTTGCGTCTTCAGGAACAGCGTTAACATCAGATCAAATTAGGTTGGTAAATAGGTTAACAAACAATATAACTGTTCTTTTTGATGGAGATGCTGCAGGAATGAGAGCTTCTATAAGAGGTATTGATTTGATTTTAGAACAAGGGATGAATGTAAGAGTAGTTGGATTTCCAGAAGGTGAAGATCCAGATAGTTTTGCAAAATCAAAATCTAATGCAGCATTAAAAGAGTATTTAGATGAAAAAGCACAAGATTTTATAGAATTTAAAGTTTCTTTATTAATGAAAGAAGCTAAGAATGATCCTGTTAAAAAAGCAGGTTTAATTCGCGATATTGTTACTAGTATCTCTAAAATCCCTGATGCAATACAACGAGAAGTTTATTTGCAAGAATGTTCTAGAATAATGGATATATCTGAGCAAGTATTGTTTAATGAGCTTGCACAATTACTAAAAAAAGGAGCATTAAATAGAGCAAAAACAGACACTCAAAATAATAATCAATCATCACCAGAAACTTTTGTACAAAAAGAGCAAGTTAAAATGGGGGTGGTAAAAAGATCAGATAAGTCTTCTAAAAAAGTAGATCAATTACATATTCTAGAAAAAGAGATCATTAGAATATTATTAATGTATGGTAATGAAGAAATTGATTTTGTAAATTGGATAGATGGAGAAGATAAACAAGGAAGGCCAATTATAGAAAAAGAAGAATATAGAAATACAATTTCTAACGAATTGTATTTAAACTTACAAGAAGATGAGATTGAATTTTCAAATGAGATCTTTAAAACAATATATTATGAGTTAATTCATCAGTTAAATCAAGACGAAAAAATTTCTATAGAAAGATTAGTTGGTCATGAAGATGTAAATATATCAAGTGTCGTTACTAATATTTTAATGGATGAAGAGAAATATTTTTTAAGCGATTGGGAACGAAAAGAGGTTGTTGTAACTAAGATAGTTAAAATTTTACCTAAACTGGTTAGTGATGCAATGTTAAATTTAAGGCGTGTATTAATAGAAAAAAAGATAGGAGATATCTTAAAGGAGATTCAAACCAATCAAGTAGCCCCCGATTTAGAAGAGATTACCAATTATACCGAGCTAAAAAAACTCTTATTTGAAAAGTTAAATAGGGTGATTTAACTGTTTTTTAACATATTGATTCAAACGACATTCTTTTTTTACTATCTTAGCTTGCGAAAAGAAAGAAGAAAATTATGAAAAAATTATCACAACTCATCGAGCTAGTTTGGCTGTTTGTTCAACTTCCATTTAGAATATCTAACGGTCATAAAAAACAAGCGTATCGGAAAATTAAAAACTTAATGGTCTCGGCTAATCTACTTTAAAGCTTTCTGAAATCTCACAAACAGGTATAGGATTCATTTTATGTTGATTAATACGGTTTAATCGCGTATATATCTTATAAACATCCAATTCTCTACCTGTAAAATCAGTTTCAGATTTACCTTGATCTTGCATTTTCATTGCCCATTCTAATTCATCATAAGAAGCGCCTATTTGATCTTCATCTGTTCGGCTATCACCAAATAAACCATCTGTTGGTTGTGCAGTTTGTATAGATTTTGGCACTTGTAGGTATTCTCCTAAAGCAAAAACTTCTGACTTTACTAAATCAGCAATTGGACTTAAATCTACGCCACCATCACCATATTTGGTGTAAAAACCTACACCAAAATCTTCAACTTTATTTCCAGTTCCAGCAACTAACAAACCGTGTAATCCTGCAAAGTAATACAAAGTTGTCATACGTAAACGAGCACGAGTATTAGCCAAAGCTAAGTTTGTTTGCGAGTTATCTTCTGCTTTTGGTACAACAGTTTTAAAATCTTCAAAAGTACTTGTTAAATTTACTTCAGCTTCGCTAACATTACTAAAACGTTCACGCAATTGTTTTATGTGTTCATTAGCTCTGTTTACTTGACTTTCTGCTTGGTGAATTGGTAACTCAACACATAAGGTTGGTAAACCTGTTTTTGCACATAATGTAGAGGTAACTGCACTATCAATTCCACCAGATACACCAACTACAAAACCTTTAACTTTTGCATTTCCAGCATAATCTTTTAACCATTTTACAATATGTTCAGCAACTTTAGATGTATTCATGTGATACTATTTTAGTAAATTCGAAGTTTTAACCTTAAACACAAATATAATAAAGTTAATGAGAAGTTTTTTAATAGTTTTTTTAGGAATTTGTTTTTTATTTTCTTGTAAAGAATCTAATAGTAAGAAAATAGATGTTTCACATATTAAAGCATCTGTAGAAATAGATAGATTTGATGTAGATTTTTACAAATCTACAAAAGAAACGTTATCAGAAACAAAATTAAAATATCCAATGTTATTTCCGCAAGAAGCAGATAGTGTTTGGATTAATAAAATTAATGATAAAGATGAACAAGAATTGTTTTTAGAAACACAAAAACAGTTTAAAGAAGTTACTTTTCTTGAAAATGATTTAGAAGATTTATTTAAACATATAAAATATTACAATACTAATTTTAATGCTCCAAGAGTAATAACAATGCTCACCAATATTGATTATGATAATAGAATAATTGTTGGAGATAGTTTGTTGTTAATTTCTTTAGATGCTTATTTAGGAGAAAGTCATGTTTTTTATAATGATTATCCACATTATATCAAGCAAAATAATACTAAAAAACATTTAATTATAGATGTTGCTAATGCCTATATAAATAAACAAGTTCCGCCTAACAGAAATCGAAAATTTTTACAAAAAATGATTGCTGAAGGAAAGAAAATGTATCTATTAGATAGGTATTTACCAAATGTTACTGATTGGCAAAAAATAGGATATTCAAAAGACAAGTTTCAATGGGCTGAAAATTCAGAAGAGGAAGTTTGGAAATATTTTATTGAACGGGATTTGTTATATGATACTAGTTTAAAATTAAATCAGCGTTTTTTAGATATTGCACCATTTTCTAAATTCTATTTAGGAGAAGATAATTTATCTCCAGGCCGTATAGGTGTGTATATTGGTTGGCAAATTGTACGTGCTTATATGCGTAATAATGATGTATCTTTGCAGCAATTAATGAAAACAAACGAAGAGTATATCTTTAAAAAATCAAAATATAAACCGAAACGATAATGGCGATAGCACATACATCAAACATTACATTTAAAGTAGATTTAGACGAAAATAGAGTTCCAGAAGAAATTTCTTGGACAGCAGAAGATGGAGGAATAGATAATGAAGCTTCTAAGGCAATAATGTTATCTGTTTGGGATCATAATAAAAAGGATACATTACGTATGGATTTGTGGACTAAAGACATGCCTGTAGATGAAATGAAGCAATTTTATCATCAAACATTAGTATCTATGGCAAATTCTTTTGAACGTGCTACAGATGATGAAAAAATGGGTGCAACCATGCGCGATTTTTGTGATTATTTTGCGGAGAAGCTAGAATTGAAGGAAAAGTAAAGTAGATATTACTTACAACATAAAAAAAGGTCAAGAGAACTATTAATAATTCTCTTGACCTTTTTTTATGCTCTATAATGAGTTTTATAACCTTTCAATATAATCATTAACTTCTTTTGTTAAAAAAACATCAGCAATTTTTTTAATTTTAAAAATTTTTAGTATAATAAAGAAAAAACAAAATAAAAAATCTATTCTTTTGTACATAGGTTTAGTTTTTAACTTTTTAGGATATAAAACTTCAGTGGTTACTCTCATGTATTCATCATATGAATATTTACTCAAATCAAGGTCTAAATTAAAATAAGATTTAAGCTTTAAAAAGCTTTCTGAATTTAAATCTTCAATTATAGGGATGAAATGTTTCTTTTTAATTTTTCAATAAAGACTATAAAGGCTGCTTCATCATCAATTATCACAGTGAGATAAGTTTCTATTATTGCAATATTATCTATGTCAATTTCAAAACTAGTAGTTTTGCTATAATCATGTTTGAACCTGAGTTCGATTAATAATTAAGTGGTTTTTATTTGAAAAAAAGATAGATTTTCAGTGAATTAAAGTGTTGAATTTCAATTTTTTAATCTAAAAACCTATCTATGATAATTTACTCTAAAATTACTGAAATTTTCTGTCTTGTTGATGAATTTTGCAAAGAATATGATCAAATAGTTGACAAACA
>SIHP01000004.1 GCA_004762155.1 Flavobacteriaceae bacterium | reverse complement strand
GCTTATTTATTAGAAACTATTTAATTAGTATAATATCAAAAATGTATCTTTGTAAAATATTATTATGAATATTTTTATGCAAAAGAAAATTAATATACAAAATAAAAAAGCACGCTTCGAATATGAGATTCTAGATAAGTATACTGCAGGTATTCAACTTACAGGTACTGAAATAAAATCAATTCGATTAAGTAAAGCTCGTATAACTGAAAGTTTTTGTGAGTTTAATGAAGGAGGAGAACTTTTTGTAGTAAACATGTATATTGAAGAATACATATATGGTCATCAATTTAATCATAAACCAAAAAGTGAGCGCAGGCTGTTATTAAATAAAAGAGAGTTAAAAAGCTTAAAAAAAGATGTAGAAGCAAAAGGTAACACAATTGTTCCTCTTCGATTATTTATTAATGATAATGGTTATGCAAAATTAGAAATAGCTTTAGGAAAAGGTAAAAAAACACACGATAAACGCGAGACTATTAAAGACCGAGATAATAAAAAAGATTTAGCTAGAATAAAAAAGAATTTTAACTAAAATGCTTCGTGATATATCTAAAATAGTTTACTGGAAGAACATTGCTATAATATTACTACTTCTATGTTTTCTTAAATTTAGTTTTTTAGATAATTTTGGGTTTTCAACACCTTTAAATTTAACTAATTTTTTTCTATTACTTGTTGCTCTTATATCTCTTTTTATTGGGGCTTCTTTTATAATAATGTATTTTTTAGAAAAAGAACATACATTTAAAAAAATAACAAAAAAACAGCTTCTCCTCTCCTATTTTATTGGTTCTACTATTGGAATTATTATTGGTACTTATATTTCTTTTCAAACGGAAAGACCTTTTAACTCTTTGATTTTTATATTTATTGCCGTTTTTATGTTTTTTTACGCTAAAGAAACCAATAAAAAAACATTAGTGAATAATTTTATTTTGGCTTTTTTAAAGCCAGGGTCTTTAATTATTTTATGGTGGATGGATGCTCCTTTAACATTAAATTCTAAACAATGGGAAATTTTTTTAAATCTAGAAATTGTTTTTATTTATATAATAGGAGTTTCTTACGTAATTAATTTTGTTAATAGCGTATTTATAGATTTAGTTAATATTAAAAAAGATATCTTTAATAATCATAGAACATTACCAATAGCTTTAGGTGAGAAAAGCGCTTTAAAATTCGTTTTTCAAATTTCAATTGTAATTGTAATAGCCTTTAATGCTATGATTTTTTATTTAATAAGTAATACCTTTTTACCTCTATCTCTTTTTATAGTTTTAATTTTACCTCAAATTTATGGTTGTTTATTAATTAAAAAAGCCAAAAATAAAAAAGATTATATCTATATAATAAAATTAATAAACATAGCATTACTTATAGGTTCTTTTATTATTCCAACAATTGCTTATTCACTTAAAAATGTTAACTAAAAAACTTTCTAATTATACTATAATTTTAGCTTCTTCATCTCCAAGAAGACAACAATTATTAAAAGATTTGGATATAAACTTTAAAATTCAAACTAAAGAAGTTGAAGAAATTTATCCGAAAAATTTAAAACACATTCAAATAACCGATTTTTTAGCAGATTTAAAAGCCAAACCTTTTGAATTATTAAAAAATGAATTATTAATAACTTCAGATACTATTGTTTGGTGTAATAATGAAGCTTTAGGAAAACCAAAAGACGCTAAAGAAGCTTTTGAAATGTTACAGAAATTATCTGAAAATACACATACAGTAATTACATCTATAAGCATAAAAACAAAAGATTTTCAACAAATAATTAATGACACAACAGAAGTAACCTTTAAAAAACTCTCTTTCGATGAAATTAACTATTATATAGAGAATTATAAACCTTTTGATAAAGCAGGTGCTTATGGAATTCAAGAATGGATTGGCAAAATAGGTATTAATAAAATAAAAGGAAGCTATTTTAACGTAATGGGATTGCCAATTCACAAATTATATGAAGAATTGATGAATTTATAAGCTAAAATATAACTTAAAAGTTTATTTTTGAATCGACTTTATAACACAATAAATGAAGAAGTATACATACACAGAAAAAAAGGATACAAGATCTGGTTTTGGAGATGGACTAACTGAGTTAGGAAAACAAAACCCTAATGTAGTTGCACTTTGTGCAGATTTAACAGGATCTTTAAAAATGGGAGATTTTAAAAACAATCATCCAGAACGTTTCTTTCAAATAGGTATTGCTGAGGCAAACATGATTGGTATTGCAGCAGGATTAACTATTGGAGGTAAAATTCCTTTTACAGGTACATTTGCAAACTTTTCTACTGGAAGAGTTTATGATCAAATTCGTCAATCAGTAGCATACTCTGATAAAAACGTTAAAATTTGTGCTTCTCACGCTGGATTAACTTTAGGTGAAGATGGGGCAACACATCAAATTTTAGAAGATATTGGTTTGATGAAAATGTTACCAGGTATGACTGTTATAAATACTTGTGATTACAATCAAACAAAAGAGGCAACTATTGCTATTGCAGAATATGAAGGTCCTGTTTATTTAAGATTTGGACGTCCAAAAGTTCCGGTTTTTATGCCACAAGGTGAATTTAAAATTGGTAAAGCCGTACAATTAACAGAAGGTACAGATGTAACCATAGTTGCAACTGGTCATTTAGTTTGGGAATCTTTACAAGCTGCAGAACAATTAGAAGCTGAAGGAATATCTGCTGAAGTTATTAATATTCATACTATTAAACCTTTAGACGAAAAAGCTATTTTAAAATCTGTAGCAAAAACAGGTTGTATTGTTACTGCAGAAGAACATAATAAATTTGGTGGTTTAGGTGAAAGCGTAGCACGTTGTTTAGCTTTAAACACACCTACTCCACAAGAATTTGTAGCTGTTAATGATACTTTTGGTGAATCTGCAACTCCTGAACAATTAATGGAGAAGTATGAAATCAATGATAAAGCAGTTGTAGCAGCTGTAAAAAAGGTTTTATCAAGAAAATAAACAGCTTAAAAAAACGTTTAAGTGATAAGTTAATAACTAAATCATATACATATGAAAAAAATAATTTTAGCAATCTGTTTTTTATTTATTGGAACTCATTTATCACAAGCTCAGCTAGATTTTGGTATTAAAGCTGGTGTTAACTATAATTCTAACTCTATAAAAGAAGTATCTACAGATGTTTTTAGTGGAGCAGAAAGTAAAACTGGTTTTCATGCTGGTATTTGGTTACAAGCTAAAATACCTGTTTTAGGTTTATTTATACGTCCAGAATTAGTGTATACTAAACTTAGTAATTCAGTAGATTATTTATCAGGAACAACAGTAAACCCTGTAAGTGTTACTTATGATTTTCAAAAAATTGATATTCCTGTTTTATTAGGGAAAAAGATTTTTAAAGTAGGTAGAATATTTGCTGGTCCTAGTTTTCAGTATATTTTAGACGGTGATTTTAGTATTAGTGATATATCAGACGTAAAAGCAGATGGTTTTACAGTAGGACTTCAACTTGGTGCTGGTGTAGATCTTGGACCTTTAGGTTTAGATGTACGTTGGGAAAGAGGTTTTTCTGATGTAGAAAGTAGCTTAATAAATACTAGTCAATTAAACTACGACACTCGTGTTAATCAAATAATAGTAGGCTTATCATATAAGTTCTAAGAAAAATATAATAATATTATAAAAAAATAGCCTGAGATTAATCTCAGGCTATTTTTTATGTTTTTTAGAAACTATTAAGACTATATCTTAGCTTGATAGGTATACAAATCAAAGTATCTTCCTTCTTTAGATATCAATTCTTCGTGAGTTCCTTGTTCTGCAATACTACCAGATTCTATAACTAAAATCTGATCTGCTTTTTTAATAGTACTTAAACGATGTGCAATAACAATCGTTGTTCTATCTTTTACCAATGTTGCTAATGATTTTTGTATAAGTGCTTCACTTTCTGTATCTAAGTTTGAAGTAGCTTCATCTAAAATAATAATTTTCGGATCTGCCAAAATAGCTCTAGCAATAGCTATACGCTGTCTTTGTCCACCTGATAATTTTACACCTCGCTCACCTATTAAAGTATCTAAACCTTTTTCAAAACGATCTGTAAATTCATTTACATATCCCGCTCTTACAGCACGTAGTAATTGCTCTTCTGTTGCTTCAGGCCTTGGAAATAAAATATTATCACGAATTGTTCCTTCAAACAAAAACTCATCTTGTAAAACAACACCTAAATGTTTTCTAAAACTACTTAATTTTAATTTAGCAAGATCTTGTCCGTCTATAGTAATTGTTCCTGATTGTGGATTTAAAAATGTGGCACTTAAACCAGCAATAGTAGATTTACCAGAACCAGAACTTCCTACAAGTGCAATAACAGATCCAGCGGAAGCTTCAAAACTAACATTATGTATTACATTTTTTCCTTCTTCATAAGCAAATGATACATTCGAAAATGCTAAATTTCCTTTAAAATTATTCAATTCTAAAGTACGATTTCCAAGTTCATCTTCAGGTGTCATATTCATTAATTCTTCAGTACGATCTAGACCTGCTAACGCTTCAGTAAGTTGACTTCCAATATTACTCATTTGTATAATTGGTGCAATCATTAAGCCCAAGTACAACGTAAAGGATAAAAATTCCCCTGTTGTAATATCTCCTTTAATCATAAAATAACCACCAATTCCCATAATACCTAAAGAAGCTAATCCTAATAAAAAAGTTGAAGAGCTAGACATAATTGCTGTAATAGTTAAACTCTTTTTTACATTTTGAAATAATAAATCTACTCCTTTTTCAAACGTTTTATTTTCTTGCTCTTCTGCATTAAATCCTTTGATCACACGAACACCAGCAAGTGTTTCTGTTAATCTTCCTTTTACATCTGCATTAATTTTTCCTCTATTTCTAAAAATAGGACGGATATATTTAAATGCTTTTAAAGCTACAACTCCAAAAATTGCAACTGGAAGAAATACAAACAAGGTCATCCAAGCATTAATACGTACTAATAAAACTACTGAAATCACAGCTGTTATAGTTCCTCCAACCAATTGTACAAGTCCTGTACCTATTAAATTACGAACACCTTCTACATCACTCATTATACGTGATACTAAAGCTCCAGATTTTGTATTATCAAAAAAACTAATAGGTAATGATAATACCTTTTTTTGTACTTGTGCTCTTAATTCTGATATTACATATTGTGCTTGTACGCTTAAAATACGAGTTAATAAAAATGATGTTATTGCTTGTAATAACAATGCTATTCCAACAAACCATAAAACATTATAAAGTTTTGATAGGTCTTTGCTAGGAATAACTTCATCTAATAAAACTTTAGATTGCCAAGGCAATATTAAACTAGCTATACGACTAATAACTATTAAAACTAATCCTATAAAAATTAGCTTACGGCGTGGCCAAATAATAGTTTTAAAAGCTTTACCCATAGTTACTTTGGGTTTCTTTTTAGTATTGCTGTTTTTTGATATTGTTTGTTGGTAAGATCTCATATTTTTCTCGCTAAAATCGTATCAAATTATAATTAAAAGTAATTCATTACAGGCTACAAAACAATTTTTTAGTTAGATAAACTAATTCAATTTTATTATATAACCTAAAAGTATATTTGGAAATATTCTTTAAAAAAAAAGTTCTATAACACATTATAAGTGTTATAGAACTAATATTTTTAAGAATATCTATTTTAAAAATAGTAGATATAAATAATATTATTTTATTAAAGTAACTTTTACTGCATTTAAACCTTTAAGTCCTTTTTCAAGTTCGAAAGAAACTTTATCATTTTCAGCAATCTCATCAATTAGACCACTTACGTGTGTAAAATATTTTTCTTGGTTTTCTGCATCAATTATAAAACCAAATCCTTTTGAAGTATCAAAAAAGGATACACTTCCTTTTCTAACAGGATCAAATGCTTCTCTATCTCCTTCTAATGTTTTTGGAATACTTATAGATATATTTTCAATATCTACTTCCACTTTTTGAGTTGGATCTGGTGGGGTATCTGTTAAATTCCCATTATAATCTACATAAGCGAATTCAATACCTTTTTTTGGAGACTCTTTAGCTTCTGCTTTACGAGCTTCCATTTTTTTTCTTTTATCTTCACGTTTCTTTAAACGCTTTTTCTCTTTTTCTGATTTATTAAATGTCTGTTGAGATTTATTTGCCATTCTTATTATTTAAGGGTAAGATTTAATTATTTGATAAGTATATACTCCCTAATTATATATCCATTACCATTAAAATACGAAATATCTCACAAAGAACCAACAAAATTGTTATTAAATAAAGAAAAATCTCTTTATCATTTCACTATTATTGTTTTAAGAAAGTCAGTAACTACCATTATTAATGGGAGAAATTGTTTCTATTCTTTTAATAAATAAAGTCTTTGTAGAAATATATTGCAAATATATCATATTTAACTTGGTTACAGAAATTTAGTTTACTTACTATATAAAATAAATATTTCACTTTAAAAAAAAGTGAAATTAAAAGGGTGTTATTTTATAATTCTCTGTATAATCTTTGCTTAAAATTTTATTTTTTAAGTTCATTAATTTCAAAAAAATATTTTAATGTAAAATATGTTAAAATAATATCAGTAATACTTTTTTTGAGCTTATTAATCTTCATGTTAATTATTTAATTTAACATCCTATTTCAAAATCACTTTATTTAAGTAACTGTATTTTAGTTAATTAATGATACTTAAATAAAATAATTTATTAAACACATACCTCCTACCATATTAATAATAAGGAATATATCGCACATTAATCTCAAAATGTTTTTTGATTAATGTAATTATTATTCATAAAAACTTAACCCCTAAATTTATTATTAAAATGGAAACACAAACATCCAAAATCAAAAAAATGAATAGAATAATTTTCTATTTAAAACAAAAATCATTTAACTTTTTTATTTACACTTTTTTTCTTCTAATAACAAATCCTAAACTTTTTGCACATGGTACAGTAACAAGCCCTGCTAGTCGTGTTTGGATTTGTTATCAAGAAAACCCTGAAAATCCCGACTCCCCTGCTTGTACTGCTGCAATTATTTCTCATGGAACACAAGCTTTTTATGATTGGAATGAAGTTGCAAGAATGGATGCATTTGGTATGCACAGAGATATTATTATGGATGGTAACCTAGCAAGTGCTGGAAGACCTGATAAATATGGAGGATTAGATCAAGTTAGAGATGATTGGGTAGCTACATCAGTTAGTCCTGGTCCATATACTGTTACTTGGACAAATTCTGCACCTCATGAAACGTTGTATTATCGAGTATATATAACTAAAGCAACTTGGACACCTGATCAACCTCTTACTTGGGATAGCTTAGAACTTCTTGTTGAAACAGAGCCAAGATCTGCTGCTGCTATAGATAATATAGATGTTACACTTCCAGAAAGAGCTGGTAAGCATGTTATGTATAGTATTTGGCAAAGATCACTTACAGGAGAAGCTTTTTATGCAACTAGTGATGTTGATTTTGGAGGAACAATGCTACCTAATATTGCACCTGAAGGTTCTATTTTAATAGATAATGGCTTATGTGGTGGGCCAAATATTGACTTTAGTGCTATTGAATCTTATGATGCTAATGGTGACGAATTAACATATACATGGGATTTTGGAGATGGTACCACTGGAGAAGGTGTAGATATTTCTCATAGTTATACTGATATTGAAATAGCAACAGTTATTTTAACTGTTAGTGATGGAGAATTTACAACAAGTGTAGAAGAAATATTAAATTTAGTAGCTATAGATGGATGTTTAGAGCCATCTTGTCCTTATGACACTCCTACAATAGCATCACTACCTTCTATAAATACAAGCTATGAATATATTCATGTATTAGGAGAAAATGGACCTGATTTAACTAATATTACTAATTTTGTGGTCAATTGGAACTTAGCTAGCAATGGTTTATACCAATTTGCTGCAAATACAAATAATGGAATGCCTAGTTGGTATATTGATTTAATACCTCTTTCAACTCAAAGATTTAATTCCACTGAGCCAGAAATTACAATTACAGGTTCAGGTTTCACAGGCTTAGATGGATCATATTATGTAACAACTGATGACGGTAATTTAGTTTTAGTATCAAAAACGGGTGGTTTTACACTGTATTTTAGTAATTCTGATGAAGCTCCTGATTGTAATCATCATCATGGAATGAACATGGATCCAGTAGCAGTTTTAACAGCTACTCCTATTAGTGGTACAGGTCCATTAACTGTTACTTTTGATGCTTCTGATTCTTCAGATGCTGATGGTGATATACTTAACTATAGCATTGATTATGGTGATGGAACTAGTGATTCTGAAGTAATATCTACCCATACTTATACAATTGGTGAATATACTGCTACAATTACTGTTAGCGATGGAAATGGTGGAACGGACTCTACATCTGTTTCTATAACAGTTAATGATAATATTATTAATCCACCAACAAGTGATTGTACTTTTAATACACCAATAGCTATTCCATTAACTTCTATAAACGAATCATATACCTATGTGTATGTTTTAGGTGATGGCGGCCCCAATTTAGAGAGTCTTTCGTTGTTTACTATAAATTGGGATTTAGCTAATAATGGTTTATATCAATTTTCTTTTAATTTAAATACTGCTCCTTGGTATATGGATTTTTCAAGTGTTGTTCAGAATTTAAATGCTATTAATCCTGAAATCTCATTAATTAATACAGGAATTGAAGGCTTAGATGGTAATTATTATGTAACTCTTGATCAAGAAAACTTTGTTTTAGTTGCAGACGGATATAGTATCTATTTTAGTAATTCAACAACAGCACCAATTTGTGAATCTGTAGAAAATAATGCAAAAAATACAGTAACAAGAATTGCGTTAAAAAAAGCTGAAAAGTATTCATTTAATATCTTTCCAAATCCAGGAATAACAAATGTAACGTTACAAAATAAAACGGATTTAAATGGTAGTACAATTTCAATTATGGATCTTTCAGGAAAACAAATAAAATCTATGTCAATAATTGAAAGTACAACAGCTATAAATATTGATGTTTCTGAAATTAAAACAGGTTTATATTTAATTAAAATAATAGATCCTTCTGGGTCAAGTAAATCACAAAAATTAATTATTAAATAATACTTTTTATCATACAAGAATTTAAATTTTGTGTAAAATATCTATAAAAATAGATGTATTTAAAAAAGGCAACCTTCTAATATTTTAGAAGGTTGTTTTATTTTTAAAAAATAATTTCAATAGTATAGTTTTATAAAATATTTGCATCTTTCGTAAATATTATATATTATAACTACTTTAGTTGTTTTTAAAGATAAATTTGAAATTACCACAAATATTTTTTTCTATCAATAATTCTTTGCAGAAAATTCAGCATTCTAAACGTATATTATATTTTATTATAGTATTGTTTTCAATGCATAGTTCATTTTGTACAAGTTTACAGATAAAAGATACTATTATTAATAGTAATCAAGAGAATACTTTTGCTAGAGATACAGAAATATTATTAGAATCTAATTGGGAATTCTATTGGAATAAATTAATTAAACCTGGAGATTTTAATACAAATGAGCCTACTGCAATAGTATCGCTTGCTAGTTGGACACAATTTAAGCTTCCTAATAACGAAAAATTATCTCCATTAGGCTATGCAACCTATAGGTTACTTTTTTCTGTTCCTAAAGAAAGACCCTCGGTATCTTTATATATTCCAAGAATATATGCCTCATCTAAAACATGGATAAATGGTAAACTGATCTCTGAGGTTGGTTTAGTTGGAAAATCAAAAGATGAAACATTACATAGAAGGTTTTCTCAAATTATTTCTTTAGATGCTAATGAAACTAATTTTGAGATTATAATTCAAGTTTCTAATTTTTATCATAATAAAGCAGGGATTAGTTCTCCCTTAATATTAAGTTCTAGCTTTCATCTTCAAAGTAAAAAATCAAAACAAATCATTGCAGACATGATTTTTATTGGTTGCTTAGGTTTTATAGGAGCTTTTTTCTTACTGTTTTATTTGTTTTACTGGAACAAGGATCAAGCTGTTTTATATTTTGCAATTCTTTGTTTGTCATTGTCTTATATGGCATTAAGTGATCGCTATGCTCCTCTTATAGTTATTTTTGAATCTATTAGTTGGATATTACTAACAAAGATTGAATATCTATCTTTATTTTTAGCTGGTGCAACGGCTAGTTTATTTTTTAATGAAATTTTCTCTACTTTTATTCATAGAATATATGCAAAAACAATTATTTATAGTTTTTGCTTTCTTGGAATGTTAGTGCTATTTGCTCCTCCTCCATATTTTACAAAATTCCTTTTGCTCTTTTTTATAATGATGATTGTAAATCTAATTTATGTTGCTTTTGTGATTACAAAAGCCATCATTAGTAAAAGAAGTGAATCAATTTTATTATTAGTGAGTATGTTGTTGGGATCTATTATTTTTTCTGTTCATATTTTCTTCTTTTTGGGTAATAATGAGTATGCTATAATTTATGTGAATTTTGGCTATATAATAGTATTCTTATTACTTTCTATGCTTTTAATGACACGTTTTTCAGATTCATTTAAAGAACTGGAAAGATCAAAGAATTTAGCGTTACAGCAGAAAAAAGAAATCTCTATAAAATCTAATCAATTATCAGAAGTTAATCTAAAATTAGAAGATAATTTAAAACTTTTAGAAGATTATAATACGGAATTAGACGATTTCAATCATATTGTTTCTCATGATTTAAAATCTCCTTTAATATCTATATATTCTTTGGTTACATTTATAGAAGATGATTTAAAAGCTACATTGGATGAAAACACAAAATATAACTTAACGTTGTTAAAAGATGTGGTTTCTAAAATGGAAGCTTTAATTAATGGGCTTTTAGAATATTCTAAAGTTGCTAAAGGAAATAAAAGAAAACAATTATTTAGTTTAAATGATTTACTTAAAAGCGTTATTGGTGTTGTTGATTATCAAAACAAAAGTACTATTAATATACCTGATACGGATGTAGAAATTTATGCTAGTAAAATTGAATTAGATCATGTTTTTCAGAATTTAATAAGCAATGCTATTAAACATAACGATAAAGAAAAAGCTATTATTAATATTTCAGTTACTAAATTACCTGATGAATATTTATTTTCTGTAAGTGATAATGGTCCTGGAATTGATCCTGAATATCATACTAAAATATTTAAAATTTTTAGTCAATTAAAACTAAATGACGACGTTAAAAGTACAGGTATTGGTTTAGCTATTGTAAAAAAGATAATTTCTGAAAACAAAGGAGTTATTACGGTAGAATCTGAGGAAGGTACTGGAGTAACTATTAAGTTTTCTTGGAAAATTCAAAAAGAATAAAAGGCTTAGTATAGTTAAATATATGTTTTAAAATAGAAAAGATACTTCAATTCTAAAACTGAAGTATCTTTAATCTTTATAGAAGAACTATTATTTTACTATTAATTTTTTTATGATGTCTTTATTTCCTTGTGATTTTACTCTTACAATATAAATTCCTGTACTAAGCGATAAGTCATTTGTTGAAAAATTATTTACACCAGAGTTTAATACAGATTCATATTTTTTCTGTCCTAATAAAGTATATATTTTAACACTTATAACTGTAGTGTTTTCCATATTTACAGTAAGTGTAAATTGATCTCTAGCAGGGTTTGGTGTCATTTTAAAAGTACCTTTAACTTCATCTTCATCACCATAAATAGGTGTAATATTTACCAAATCTGTAGTTTTTTCTGATATAGAAGCTACACCACATGAGCCTTCGTAAATTTTCACATTAGAAAATGTAGAATTATTTCCTGATCCAGCATCATTATCATTAATAAATACCAATCTATCCATACTTCCTGTATAAAAAGCACCAACAGGAATCACATAAGTTGTGGTTCCACTTGTATAATTATCATAATTTGTTACTCCGTAATTTTGAGTACCATGAACTTTGAAATATCTTGACGATGTTAATGTATTATCATCTTCAAAACCTAATCCATGAATTTCTCCTTCACTAGAACTACTAAATTCATATTCTATAACAGTATTTGATGTTACGGTATAATCCAAAGCAATATATTTCCAAGTATTATTTGTTAAAGCCAATGCTTCTCCATCGTTTTGAATAGAAAAATCTCCTGCAGAATCTTGATTGGAAAAAGAAGTAATAGAATAATCATTAAAATTTATGGCATCACAAGTTGGAATAGGATTCGTTGAACCATTCTGAATACTTACAGCATCAATAGCAATATCGCTCTGCCATCCGTTTGTTCCAGAACCCGTAAGTACATTAAATCGTAATTGAACACTATTATTTCCTGCAAACTCAGTAAGATCAACAGTTGCAAAATTCCAATTATCTCCTTGTTCTCCATTTCTATTAAAAATTGAAATCCAATTTCCAGTATTAGCAGTTCTTGCTTCAACAGTTAAACTATTAATTGTACTACCAAACATGTGGTATTGAAAAGTAAGTGTAGGATTTGATAAATTATCAAAGTTTAAACAAGGAGAATTAAGAATTGCTCTTTTATTTGGAAATCCTGTTCCGTTTCCAGAAGCTTCCACATAAACATACGTATTTCCATCAACGGCATTACTTGGTCCTGTTGTACTTGAAGGAGTACTTCCGGAATTTCTTGTAAAGTTTATATCATCTCCTGTTGTAGCATTACTCCAATCACCTAAACTAGATTCAAAACTTTCGTTAAAAGGATAAGAAGTAATATTTCCAGAACAAGAATCATTTGTAGGTGGTGTTGTAACATCTAGTGCTCCATCAATATCAAATCTTGAGAAAAAATCCCAAATTTCATTCGATGTATCAACATTTCCACCAATCCAACTATGTCCTTTTCCACCAACAGTAATAAATTCTGCAGTAACACCATTGTTTCCATTTTCATATACTGCACGAGAAGAACCACTACCAAGGTCTGTGGTTACTGGTGTAGTATTTCCATTATTATAAGTGGTCCAATATTGCATAACTTGATTAATTGATTTCCCTAAACCTCCACCATTTATAGGTATAACGCTATCATTAGTTCCAGTAATTTGTAAAACAGCTGTAGGATGTTGTGGCTGACATTGTCCATTATCAATCCAACCAGCAGTCATACTTCCTGCAACAGAAGCTACTGCAGCTATTCTATTACTTAATTCACACGCAAGTCTGTAACTAAAATAACCTCCATTAGAAAAACCTGTTGCATAAATACGTTTTGCATTAATATTATACTGACTTTCAATAACATCTATTAAAGCATTTGAAAATCCAATATCATCTTCATTTCCGCCAAAAAAATTGTTAATTGCCCAACCCGCACTATTTCCTAAACCTTGAGGTGTAGCATATATAAACTGTTTATCTTCTGCTAATTGCTGAAAATTACTTTGGTTGTATTGGATATCAATACTATTAGTATAGCCATGAAAATTTAAAATTAAAGGAACAGGTTGATTGGCATCATAACTTTGTGGAACATAAAGACGATATGTTCTTGTTTTTCCATCATGTTGTAATGTTGCATTAATCACTTGTTGTGCACAAATGGAGGCACTTGTTAGGAATGTGATAAATAAAAAGAATAGCGTTCTCTTAATAAACGTAATTGAATAGTTCATTTTAGTAGTTTTTAAGATTAATAAATTAATTCGATAAATTATGCGTCACCACACTTATCATCTTATCCAATAAGATAATTACATAATTTAATGCTTTAAAATTACCAATTTTTTAAGTATAATTCATTTTTTTTATTAAAAAATAAGCATATTTATATAATTGTGTTTTTTTAATTGATTACTTTATTATAGTTTTTAACGATATTTAATGATTATTTACGATCGTTTATTTATATTTTTTCTATCATTAAAAGTGTTAAAATATATCAGAAAAAATAGGCTTAATAAACTTAATTTTTAGCAATATCATTTAATAATAGCTTTTATACTAGTGCTTGCCTCCCAAATTATTTTATATATTTACTTTGTTAATTTAACATAAAAATAATGGAGCAACCTTTCTCTGTTTGTGAGGAACAAGTATATAATACACTGTATAAGACACATGCTGAAAGCCTAAGAAATCATCTTTATTATAAATTTGGTGATTTAGAACAGGCTCAAGATATTGTTCAAGAAGCCTTCATTAAATTATGGGCTAAGTGTAATACTATTATTTATGAAAAAGCAGCAAATTTCTTATATACCGTTTCTAGAAACTTATACATAGACAACATACGATCAAAAAAAGTTGCTTTAAAGTTTGAGAAAACGATTGTTGAAACCCAAGATAATGAAGATCCATATTTTCATTTAAGAACAAAAGAATTTAAACAAAAAATAGAAGACACTATTTCTGCCTTACCAGAAAAACAACGTGAAGCTTTTTTATTAAATAGAATTGAAAAATTGACGTTTAAAGAAATCGCTATAAAACTAGAAATTAGTCAAACTGCTGTTGAAAAAAGAATAGCTAAAGCATTAGTTAAACTTAAAGAGATAACAGAATTACAAAAACGTAATATATAACAAGGTTGGGTAATTTGATCTTGAAAACGTATAGTTATTGTATTTAAAAACATGTAGTCGTGAACAAAAATTTACTTAAAGATAATTTAATAGCTAGATGGCTTGATAATCGTTTACAAAAAGACGAAAAAGAAAAGCTTGAAAAGTCTGGAGAATTGGACGAACTAAAAATTGTATTAGATGATATTGACACTTGGAAAGTTAAAGAATTTGATGTGGATACTGGTTTAGCTGATCTTAACAGGCGTAAAAAATTAGTCATCACTCCTGCTCCACCAAAAGATAATAATATAAAGCGTTGGTTAAATATTGCTGCTAGTATTCTTCTTTTTGCTACAACAAGTTATTTTTCATGGAACTATTTTTCTAATCAAAATACAGTAATTAAAACGGGAATTGCAGAAAGTAAAACAATTGAATTACCAATTGGTTCATCTATCAAGTTAGATGCTTTGTCTTCTATAACTTATAAAGAAAAAGATTGGAAAAATAACAGAACTATTCACTTAACGGGACAAGCTTTTTTTGATGTTACTAAAGGTAATTCTTTTAAAGTAATTACTAAAGTTGGTACTATACATGTTTTAGGTACTCAATTTAATGTAAATGTTACTAATCAAAAATTTGAAGTGATATGTTATGAGGGAAAAGTAAATGTTATTTATAATACAGATGAAGAAATACTAACCAAAGGACAATCTGTACAAGCTAAAGAAAATAATTTAATTAGTAATATTCACACTACAAATGTTCCAGAATGGGTGAATGGTTTTAGCAAATACAATAAGGCTATTTTATTAGATATTGTTACTGATTTACAAAAGTATTACAACACAAAAATAGAATTGCCGCAACAATATCAAAATTTACAATTTACAGGAACTATAACTCATAAAAACTTAAATACAGCATTACAAACTCTTTTTACTTCTATGGAAATAAAATATAGCATAGATGATAACAACACTGTAATTATTGAACAATAGATGAATTTAAAATCTTTTTTTTATAAATTAAGCATTGTAATCTGTTGCTTTGAAAATATGCATACTAGTTTTGGTCAAAAAAACAATGTTAGTAAGCTTTCTGATAAATTGATTGCGTTAGAGAAAAAATTTAAGGTTAGTTTTTCTTACAATCATACTGTTTTTGATGCTATTTTTTTAAAAGAAGATTTCAGTTGTGAAACTATTAAAGAATGTATACAAAAAATTCAAGAACAAGTTCCAATAACATTTAAAAATAATAGTACTAATAGCTATTTAATATTACCAAACAGAAAAAATATAAATTTAAAAGTTAGTGATGCAGAAGAAGTTTTAAAAGATATTTTTTCATTAGAATATCAAGTTAATAATCAACCTAAACAAAAGGTTTATATTAAAAATGGAACATTTATGCTTCCTAATATTTTTCCTTTAGACTCTATTCATATTCATGCAAATACGTACCAAAGTATTCATATAAAAGCAGAAGATTTATTAAAAATAAATAGATTAGATTTTTCAAAAAAAATATTTCAGTTAAATGAGGTTGTTATCAATAGTTATTTAATACAAGGAATAAATTCTAAAATTAGTGATCAAAGCTTGCAAATTAATACTGCTTCTTTAGGTTTATTAGCTGGTGAGACCGATGGGGATATTTTTAATGTTTTAAAAAACATTCCAGGAATTCATACGCCAAGCGGAAAACCGGGAAACTTAAATTTAAGAGGAAATACGTTTGATCAAAATTTATTACAGATAGATGATATTCCTATATATCATTCAGGTCATTTTTTAGGAGCAATTTCACCTTACAATCCTTCTGCAATAAGTAATATTGAAGTGCAACGAAATGCTTTACCTGCAAAATGGGGAGGTAGTGTTGGTGGATTAATCAATATGACAACCTATAATAAAATTCCTGAAGATACTTCATATGAACTTTCTACCAACATGTTGTTTGCTGGAGCAACCGTTAAAACAAAACTGATAGAAGATAAATTAGCGCTATTAGTTGCTGCTAGATACAGTTATCCTAGTTTTAGAAGCCCTAAATTAGAAGCTATTTCAAATCTAATTTTTCAAGGAAGTAAACTTGAATCTGTAGCTAGTGAAGTAAATAGTTCTTCTGATTTTAATATTGGTTTTTCTGATATAAATGCTAAATTAAATTATAAAATAAATGATAAGCATACAACAACATTAAGCTTTATCAATATTCAAAATAATTTGGCTGCAGAAATTGAAGATTCTGAAAATGATCTAGTAGATTTTAGAGATTTAGAATTAGATAATTGGGGGATTACTGCCAAGTGGAAAGCTAAATTTTCTGATAAATTAAAAACCGAGTTACGTGTAAGCAAGTCCAATATGAATTTGGTTAGTGTTAGCGAAGGTTTTTTACAAACTGAACGCTCTAATTTAGAAAAATACGATAATACAATATCAGACACTCAACTAATTACTGAGTTTGTATATAATTATCAACCTGATCTTTTATTTGAAGGTGGATATACACTTACAGAGCATAAGTTAATTAGCAATGAATTGGAAGAAAATAACGATAGCGATACTAATTTTGATGATAAAAGAGATGAAAATGCAATTGTACATTCTGCCTTTTTATCTTTACAAAAAAACTGGAATGATCGTTTAACTGTTAATCTAGGTGTGCGTAACAATTATTATTCTCCATTAAAAGAATTATATGTAAACCCAAGATTATCTGCTAGTTATGCAATAAACAATCGATTATTCTTAAAATCTTCTTTTGGAACATCTAATCAGTTTATTCAAAAGAAATTAGCTTATGATTTTGATGATTTTAATATAAGTAATCAATTATGGTATCTTCCTAATAAAGAAATATCACCTTTAAAAGCAACACAATTTATGATTGGTACCATTTATAACAAAAGTAAATGGTTAATTGATTTTGAATTGTATCATAAAAAAACAAATAATATTACCAACAAGGCTGATGACGGAAAAGGTAATATTGCAAGTTTTGGCTCTAATCTATTTGTCAAAAAAAAATGGAGAAGACTGGAAACTTGGATGAGTTATTCTTTAACTAAAACTGAAACTGATTTTGAAGATACAACAGATGCATTTTTTGATCAACGTCATGTTCTTAATCTTACAAGTTTGTTAAACCTTAATCAATGGAAATTTGCAATTTCTTGGAGTTATTCTTCTGGAATGCCAATCATTTATTCTGATGATAATGATACTTCAGGAAATGAAAACTCTATTAATTTAAATCGTTTTACTGGATCTCATCAATTAGATTTTTCTACAACATATACTTTTTACAATGCTTCTAGAAGTTTTAAAAGTGTTATCGGTTTATCTGTACTCAATCTTTATAATCAAGATAATATTGTAAATATTTTTCAAAACACATCTGATAATGAATATAGAAAAGCAACTGGTTTTTCTCCTAATATTCAAATTAACATGTTTTTTTAAAGTACCATAATACAGTAAACTACATATTGTAATCTTCTACAAAACTGCTAAATAGCAGTTTTTTTTATTTTTTAAAAAAAAAGGGTTGGGTAAAACAACTAACCACACGTATTAAGTTAAAGAAAGCTATTTATAACGCTTTATTTACTAATCAAAAAAAATAACACATAAACAATTAAACTTTCAATAGTGTTTTCGGCCGAAAATTAAAGAAAGAGCTATTTTTTATCAACTTAAAATTTGGTATAACAAAACATATCAAATTACATCAAAAATACCCTATTATGAAAACAATGAAATTAAAGTTTACAGTAATTATTACACTTAGTTTATTAATATTCCAATCGTGTACAAATGACGAAATTGTATTAGATAATGATACAGCTACTGCAACAGATGATTTTGATACTTCTGTTAAAGTAACAAATTCAACAACTGAAATTATTACAGAATGGAGTCAACTTTGGGTGTCTATAGATCAATATACCGAAGGTATGAGACCTAATATTGTAACAAGATCTTTAGCGTATATACACTTAACTGGTTACGAAACGGGAGTTCCTTTTATGGAGGATTATAATTCACTTACCAATCAATTTAATAATTTTAATATCAATGATAACGTATTACAAGATGATGTTAACTTAAATCTAGCCTTAAATACTGCATATGCTTTAGCTATAGATCATTTTATGCATAGTTTACAATCTGGAATAAGACAAAATATTACTGATTTTCAAGAGGAACAAAGAACTGAATTAATTGTAGGTCTTACAGAATCTGAAATTGAAAATTCTGAAAGATGGGGACGTCATGTAGCACAACGTGTAATTGATTATGCTGAAACAGATAGAGATGCAGAAGAACAAATTGTTGATCAAACACCAAGTGATTATGTAGCTCCAGTAGGTATTGGTCTTTGGAGTGCAACTGCAAATGAAGATGCTTGGTTTCCTTATTGGAGAGAAGTGAGAACTTTTGCTATATCTCCAAGACAAACAAGTAGTGTAGATTTTGATAGTGTTTTAGCATATAGTACAAATACATCAAGTAATTATTACGAACAAATGAGTGAAGTTTATAATAGTGCAACAACTGCAGCAGCAGAAAACAATGAAGATTTATGGATCGCTGAATTTTGGGCTGATGATGTAGAAGGTTTGATGATTAGTCCTCCTGGAAGACATTTTTCTATAGCAAATCAATTAATCGAACAAGAAGATTTAGATTATGATGAAACTTTAGAACTTTTATTAAAATTAGGTTTGGCAATGAATGATGCTGCAGTTTCTGCCTGGGATGATAAATACACCTATAATATAGAACGTCCTAGTAATTATATTACAGAATATATTGATGACGATTTTACAACTAATTTATCAAAATTTATAGACGGAGCTAATCCTGCTTTTCCAAGTTATCCGTCAGGTCACGCAACCTTTGCAGGAGTTGCTGCAGGAGTTTTTATTGATTTCTTTGAATCTGATGCTATAAATTTTACTGATAGAACCTATAGTAATTTTACAAATACTACATTTAATAGTACACCAAGAACCTTTACTTCTTTTTCTCAAATGGCTTATGAAAATGCATATTCTAGAGTTCCTTTAGGTGTTCATGTTGAACAAGATGCTATTGAAGGTTTACGTTTAGGCTACGAAATTTCAGATGCTGTTAATAATATAGATTTACAATAAAATATTAGTGTAGTCTCCCAATGATAAAAGTCATGACAATTATTTGTTGTGGCTTTTTTTATAAATGATTTTTAAAAAAACAGACAATTTTAAGTATCGTTGTGTACATTAAGACGATAAAAAACTAAAAAATCTTAATTTTATAGTTTAACAAACAAACTACAAAATGAATTCTTTTGACACTATAGACTTAATCTTATTTTTAGGAATTAGCCAAGGCATTTTTTTAGCTATTACTATACAATTAGTACAATATAAAAATACTGCTGCTAATAAAATATTATCATATATCTTATTAATTGCTGCGTTTATGCTTTTAGGACGTTTTGTTTATTTTAGAAATTCTAGTTATTTATTACGTCAGCTTGCAAGTTTTGCTGATGGAGTAATCTTTTTATTTGGTCCATTTGTGTATACATATATCAGACGATTTTCTTTTAATGAGATTCCAATATATAAATTAGCTTGGTACAATTATCTTCCAGCAATATATCCATGTTTAATTTCTGGTTGGTTTTTATTTTATCCAGAAGAAGAATTTTCAATTTTAGTAAAAAATGGAACAATTCCTTTACGTGTCATTTACAACAGTATTGTTTTGGGTGGTATTTTTTCTAATCTTTATTATTGCTTAAAATCATTTTTATTAGTTCAACGGTTTCATAAAGAACAAAAAAATAATTTATCCTATCATCAAAGTGCCATATCTTTTTTATACATGTTTCTTTCTGCCATTGCTTTATTTTTAATACTATGGACTTTTAATTTTACAGGTCATTTTTTTAACCATAAAATATTTTCTCTTTTCAATTATGATTTTGTTTGGGTTTCAATACCACTTTTTATTTATGTAGTTGGATTTTATAGTTTAAAGCAACCTGAAATATTTAGAGTGCATTTAAATAAACGCAAAGAAAAAAATAATAAAAAACGTATTGAAGGCGAATTATTGATTAAACTACAAACTCGATTAGAAGTTCTTATGGTTAATGATAAAATATACCTTAATAATACACTTACATTAAAAGATCTTTCTGAAAAAGTAGGAACATCTACTAATAATATATCGTGGCTTTTAAATAATATTCATAATTGTAGTTTTTATGATTATATAAATAAATATCGTGTTGAGGCTTTTATAAAAAAAGTACAAAACGGAGAACATCAACAACATACCTTACTAGCTTTGTCAATGGATGCTGGTTTTAACTCTAAATCTACATTTAATAAGGCTTTTAAAACAGAAATGAATGATACTCCTACTAATTATATTAAAAAAATAAGTATTGTTTAGTACGATTGTACAGCTACGGTCGATTTTAATGTTTTTCTGAACTTAATTTGAGGAAACTTTAAAATCAAAACAATGAAAAATTTTACTAAAAAAACATTGACAAAAAATTTATTTTTTGGAACACTAGTCACATTGCTAATTGTATTTATTTCTTGCGAAAAAGAAGAAACAATAACTGATTTAGATACTGATGTTATAACTGCTAGTAGAGGTTATACTAATGAGAAAAATTTACAAGTAGAAACGATTGCTGAAAATTTTACTGAAATAGGAAAAGATGGTATTACTGTTGATAAAAAAGGAAACCTTTATGTATCAGTTTTTGGATTGTTTCAAGGAATTAATGGTGCTGGAACCACAGTGTATAAAATATCTAAAAATGGAACAATAACCAATTTTGTTACTGATATATCTGGGCCTTTAGGAAGTGCTTTTGATAAACGAGGAAATTTTTATGTAATTCACAATAACAATGGAGGCGGTAGTGGTGATATTTTAAAAGTTTCACCAAATGGTACAAAAACAACATTTGCAACTATAGATGGCTTTCCTTCTGGTTTAGCTTTTGACAAACAAAATAACTTATATGTATCTAATTTTGCAAGTTCAACTATTTTCAAAATAGACAGCAAAGGAAATAGCACTGAATTTGCAACAGATGAAAGATTTGCTGGTACAGTTGGTATAGATTTCGATCGTAAAGGAAATTTAATTGTTGGTAATTATATAACAGCAGATATTTTATCAATTACTAAAAAAGGAAAAGTTTCTTTATTAGCTACTATTCCAGATGTTGGCTCAATTGGAGGTATTGAAGTTGTTGATAATATTATTTACGCAACAGGAATTGTTTCTAATCAAATTTATAAAGTTACTATGAAAGGAATTGTTAGTGTTTTTGCAGGTACAGGATCTGGAACATCTTTAAATGGAGATCTTTTAGAAGCAACTTTTAATAATCCTAATAGAATTGAGTTTGATAAGCGAACCAAATCTCTTTACATAACAGAATATTCTGGTGTTGGAATAAGAAAAATTAAATTGTATTAAAATATCAATACAACTAAAAGCTATAACAAGTATTTGTTATGGCTTTTTATTTTAGTATCCTTTTCTAAAACTCACTTCAATTTCTGTAATTTTATTTAAGTTATTATTATTAAAACTTTCTCCAATAAATATCGGTTTCGGTTCACACATCTCCATCATATTTTTGAATCCCAGTTAAAGTAGTTTCACAGATTGAACACAGAGCTCTGAATTAAATATAATGATTATTCTATTTACTTTTTTTACGGGATTATAGAATCAATTACTATCCCATTTTCAACAATCATAGTCTTTAATAATTTTCCTTTTTTGTCAAAATTTTGTACATATTTGTCTGGTTTACTGTTTTTTAAAAAACCAATTATTTTAACACCTCCTGTTTCGTAATATGAAACCATTTTATTGGTTATAACATTGTTTATTAAATTATATTCTTGTGAGATATTTCCATTCTTATAATAAACTTTTACTTTACCAGTCATTGTACTATCTTTTGATTTAAAAATAGACTTTAATTCTCCTGTTTCATAATAATCCAGTATTTGTTTAGTTGACCTACTAGAAATAGTATCAAGTTTTACTACAATCAATTTTTTAAGATTTCCATTTTTAAAATAGAGTTTAGAGGTATCTATTTTTTTGCCTAACCAATATTTCCATTTAGATTTTAATTTTCCATTGCCAAAATACTCAATTAAAATGCCATGAATTTTTCCGTTTTTAAAAAATTTAGCTTCCTCAAGTTTTCCGTTTTCATAGTAATGAAAAGCCTTACCATTTAGTTCTCCTTTTACATATCGTGATTTAGTTTGTAGATTTCCATTTGGCCAATAGTCTTCTACAATACCATCTAAATTACCATTTTTATATGTTCCAATTTTCTGTAAAGTCTCACCATCTTCTCTATATATTTTCCATTTCCCTTCAAATAAATTATTTTTTATAATACCTGTTGATTTTAGCTGACCTAAATTTGAATGATATTCTCGGTAATGGCCATTTTGATATGTTTCATTTATAACAGTATTAGATTTATATTCAGTTGTATATTTTAAATCATTACTTTCTTTGTCAAAAAAATTAATTATTCGGTTAGGAAAAGAATCTATTACTTTAAGTTCTGCATATTTGTTTCCATTTGAAAAGAAATAAGTAGATGTTGATTTTGGTAGTTTTATATCTACATTAGGTGTTGTTTTTATCCATGTTCCGTTTTTTCCATCTTCTTGATAAAAAACATAATTTTCGTTTCTGAATCTCTTATCAAAAATATCATCTTTACAAGAAGAAAAGAGAATTAGTAAAAAAGTAAAGTATTTTATTTTCAATATTTATTAGTTTTTTTCTATGTTAAACATAAAACTGATGTTATGATTAGTTAAATTAGTAATCAATTATTTGTTAGCCAAATTTCTTTTATAGTTAGAATGTATAAGATAACATTTAAGAAAGTATTTTTAGATCATCGTACCAAGACGAAGAAGAAAGAATCTCAATCATGTACTTCAAAATAAAGACTTTTAAGCAACTGAAAAATTGGTGCTTTTAATTTATAGCATAAAAAAATAAGCCCTTAAAAAGGTTTATTTGAAGTTGTATCTTTTAGTTTTTTTGACTTGTGCAACGGTTACCACTGTTAGCTGTAGTTTTTTTTATTTTCTCATAATTTGAAATGTTTGCATATCGTAATAATATGCTCTCATTTCTCCAGAGCATTGTATTAACGAATATCTTGCAATATTAGAGTCAAATTTATCTATGTTATCAATAACACTTAAATCATCTTTTAAATGAGAAGTAAATGCCAAAACATACGTAATCTTTTTATTGAATAATTCTTTAAATTCCGACAATGTTAAGTTATCAATATTCTTACCCTTTTTAATTAAGCTATTATATATTTTCGTTAGTATAGATTTATCTTTAGAACCCAATGTTTCTCTTAATCTTCTTGCTGAAATTGTAATTTGATTAGTAAGTTCACGCATTTCAGATTTGAATCCGTATTTGACGTGAATTAAATATAAATTTTGATTGTCATAATGTAATATATCACATAGTTCTAAACCATCTTTTATGATTGTGTCAATTACAATATAACTTTTTAAGTTCTCGTAAGATGAGTTATAGTCACTTTCTCTTTTAAGAACTTTTTTATCCCATTTTAAAGGCAAAATTTGATTTGAAGCGTTATATGTTTTTAATATATGTTCTGTATTTGTTTTAAGGTCTTGTACAAAAGTATCTCTTAAATGATACCATTTTGTATCCACTAAAAAAATGGGTTTATTATTAATTGGAAATTCTGTTGAAATATTAAATAGAAAGCTTGATGCAGTTGTTTGTATTTTGTTGTGATGGCTTGTAATTCTTGCACCTTGTAAGAAAACCATAAATTTAAATCTGTCATTTACTCCAAATCTTTCGATTCCTCTTTTGATAACGGTATCATAAATTTCAGTTCTATCAGTTACTTCAGCAAAAGTACTGTAACCATTATTTTCAGTTTTTTCTTTTAGTTTATAATAGTCAGCCTCATAAAATTTCTCAATATTATTAGGGTCACAAAAATCGTGTTCAAAAGTTGTACTTGAATATTGACTTCTTTTATAAACGTTTTCTGTGTCGTTAAAAATTCGAGTTATTAATTCGGGATGCAAGTAATCAGAAATAAATTTTTCATCTGTAATTTCCTCATATGAACTAAGATAATCGTCTGCGACCAATTCAAGGATAAAACCAATCTCTGTAATTATTTTATTCAAATCCTCAAAGTCTACAGATTTTTTTATTTGAAGTGATTTTCCAACAAAAATTTGAACTCTATCTGTTTTGCTTTTTTTAAGAAATTCAAAGTGAAAATCTGAAACCTCTGTACTTAATTTTAAATGAATTTCTTTAGGAACTTTTCCGAATTTTATAAAGTCAATTATTCTATAGTTATCTCTAAATTGTTCACTAATACCTGCTCTTGAACCTGTTATTCCTCTTGATTTAATTGATAACAATTCATCAAATTCCGGTTTGATTATTCTTGAATAAAGATTTAACCCAAAAGATTGGTCAATAAAAGGCAAAACTATTTGATAAGCATTTCCACCAACAATAGAGAATAGGTTAAATTCAGTTTCAATAAAAAGCAATAAGGATAGTTTCTGTTCTGTAAAATCTTTTTTTGAAGTTAGTCCGTTTGGTAAAAACTCTTTCCAATCTGATTCTATATCTTCTGATTTGTATAAATATAGAAAATATGTAGTTTCTCCTTTTGTGATTTTCTGTAAATTCTTACTATCAAAAAAGTTTTTGTATTTGAGTTTTTTAAATGAAGTATTTATTATTTTTTGAATGACTAATTCTGTCTGCTTGATAGATTTCAGCAAACGTTTAGTTTTGTCAATCCTATATATTTTCGGATTTTTTGTCATTCAGGATTTCGTTTTTTTAATTAGAGCTAAACGTTGTTAGCTTTGGTTTTTAATAAGTACTATTTGTATTACGAATAACAAAAACTAATTCTGCAACTCGTTCAGATTTATTTCCATCTTCTTTACTATTTTCTAAATTTGAATTGTTTTCTATTGCTTTGTTAAAATATTCATTAACATTCTCATTATCTATTATTTCAAAATTTTCTAATTCTTTAGTTATCTCTGTATAATCATAAGATTTTATTCCATTAGGTTTACTATTTCTACAACAAACAAGTTCAGATAATGGCGAAGCTAAACTTGGATGAAAATAACCAAAATTCCAATTAGCTTTATTAGATAAAGTTCCTTTAATATTATTAATGCCAACATAACTTAATCCAAATTGGTCTTCTTTGAATTCTGTTCTACATTTATTAGTTCCTGTGTACGAATAACCTGAAACGCCATTGTAAAATAAATAATTCACGAAACAATTTTTATGTATTCCGTAATTTTCAAGTTTTTGATATGCTTGAAATGCATAGAGAACGAAATCATTAACACCTCTTTCAATGTAAATATCTATATCGCTTCCCCATTTTTTTTCTAAACCAGGTTCTCTAGCGAAAATCGAATAATTTAAAGATTTTGTGTGTGTTAAAATTCTTGAAACTAACTTTTTAGTGTAATATATTTCAGATGAGTTTTGTCCTGTTAAGTGAAGTGAAATTAAATCTTCCCATATTTCTTTTGAAATTTGCTTAATTAATTGACAACGATTTGTGTTTTTATGTAAAAGATTACTCATTTGTTATAATTCATTTATTGTCAATTTATTTATGGTGCTCGAAATTACAGCTAACGGTTAGTATAATAAACGTAGGGCAGTTAATAAGCGCTTTCGTTTCGGTTTATTACTTAGCTAAATATAAATATTTTGCTTTTATCTTTTCTTCTATAAATGCCTAATTTTATATTTAGCGGACTTTGTTAACATTCACATACCTTTCGGTTAAGCCATAAATGCCCTATGTTTTTTATACACTGTTACCTGCTGGCCTTGCTCAATATGTTTTGGTTAAATATTTGATATAACTGTCAGCTAGAGCTTTATCTACATTTTTAATTTTTGCTTTTTTGAATAATTTAGTACATCTTTTGTCAAATGGTTTTCGGTTATTGATAATTTTTATAATTGTAAAAATTCCGTGTTTATTTGCGCCTGAAACGTCCATCTCTTTTTCTAAAAAATCCCAAAATTCATTGCTGGATATTATTTTTTCAACTGCATTAATCTCATTCGTTAATTTATAAAATTCAGGTATTTCTATTTTGTCTAATAGAAGATATTCTAAAACTTGTTTGTAGTCAACTTTAGGATTGCTATTGTTTAACTCGTTTATGACAAACCTCTTTTGATTTAATTGAAGTTTTGAACTGTTGACAAGCCTGCATATTTGATATAAATCTAATAATAGTAAATCAGATAATTCATCAACGTCATTTTTGGTTAATCTGCCGTGAGCAACTTTATTGCGAAATAATCTAAAGCGAAAAGAATAATATTCGTAGTATAATTCATAGCTAAAAATGCCTTTAAGTTTATCCAACTTGTGTTGAAATCCTTTTTGCAAAAGTTTGTTTTCATCTTCGCCACACAAAATACATAGGTCGTGCAAAATTCCTTCTATTATTGTCGGTACAGCATTTGCGAACATTATTTTTGAGCCTTTATCATAAATATTCAAAGCTTCTCTAATAATCTCTTTTCTTACGTTCAAGAGATGGTGTTCGCTTAAAAGCTGATTTGTTAGAAAAATAATTTGATTTGTTTGAATATAATCAGATAAATAAATGTGAAAAGAAGGTTTATCTTCCTTATACATTTTTGCAACTCTTCGAAATTCAGGTAGAGGAAGTTCTCCAAATTTATTTTCTAAATCATTAGGATACTTTGGTTGATATGATTTTGGATTCCAATGATAGTTATATGGAATTCTGCCCATTATCCCACTCAATAAAGAATTGTCATATGAGTTAGATAATGCATAATTATCTATATCATTTTTCAAAAATTCCAATATTGCTTCTTTTGCAATTTGATTGTGTTCTTGATAATAATATAATATTGGTTTCTTTTGTTGAATTTCTTCTGCCGAATTGTTTTTAGTAATTTCATTCAGAAGTTTTTCAATTTTTTCAAGAGTATCATCAATCTCTTTAATGTCTTGTCTGGCTCTTACAAAAGCAGACAATAATTCTTCTTTCGGCTCCTTAACTATGTCGAGATAAGTTTTACAGATATATTTATGGAATTTTGACTCGTCTTGTATAATATCATCAACTTTTTGCAAACGTTCCAATCTAAAACTTGTCATAAAATCCTCCTCATCTTTATCAACTTTGCGTTTCAAATTTTCGTGGTCAATATTCTTAAGATATTCATTCTTTAACTCATCAAAAGTGACTTGGAAAGTTTCTATTGGAAGAAAATGATTTAAAAAGTGTTTAGAGATTTGATTAAAATTACAGCGAAAGAAAAGTCCACTTTTATTTAATTCTTTTTCAATTTCCGATAAATCGCCACCTGTGACATTTTCTAATGATTGATATGTTTTTTTAGATTTCGTCATTTTTTTTTGGCTTGCAGGTAATATGTGTATATAAGCACTTTTATTGTTGTATACACGCCAAATAGCGATATATAATCAATAGAAGCGTTTAATAATTACTTCTTTTTTTATTACTACCAACTTGTTTATAAACATGTAAAATACATTATAACACAACCAAATTGAAAGTATATAAGGTTTAAAAATACAAAAACAGGACACAACAATTTTACGGATATCCACATTAGAAACTGCTTTTTTCTGCAAAAGTTTATTTTTAAGGCAATTAGAATAAAAAAAAGATGTTATTTAAATAATAACATCTTGTAAATTCAAAAAAACTATTAAATAATATTTTAAGTTTATTGTATTGAAAAAATATTACCAATCAATAGGAAAATAATCTTTTAAAAATTTCCCACACCAGTGTTTACCCGTATTTATTCCATCAATTAACGGATCCATAACTCTTGCAGCTCCATCAACAATATCTAAAGGAGGTTGAAAATCATGAACTTCTACTTTCTTTTTAGATAATTCAGCAGGATCTTCATCTGTAACCCAACCGGTATCTACAGCATTCATATAAATACCAGACTTTGCAAAGGTTGCGGCAGAAGTATGAGTTAACATGTTTAAAGCAGCTTTAGCCATATTTGTATGCGGATGTCTGTCTTCTTTTTTAAAGCGATGAAACTTTCCTTCCATTGCGGATACATTAATAATGTGTTTTTTACCTGTATTTTCTTTCATCATTAATTGAGATAAACGATTACACAACACAAAAGGTGCTACAGCATTAACTAATTGTACTTCTACCATTTCAGTAGTTTCAATTTCACCTAATTTTAAACGCCAACTGTTAGTTTTCCTTAAATCAACTTGTTGTAAATCGGCATCTAATTCCCCTTCAGGAAAAACTTCAGCTGTTTGTAAAGAATTGTCAAAACTATATGGAATTTGAGATAATTCAGCTGAATTACGCAATCCAATACCAGGCTCTGGTCCGTGCCAAGTTACTGGTAATACATTATTTTTATCTGTTTTTGATGGCCCAACACTTAAACTAGATAATTCTTCTAAACAACCTGTATGATCATTTAAAAGTTTTTGTGCCAGTTTTGGAAGTTTATCCACGGGTAATTTTTCATTTTCCATTAAATGGAAGTAAAAACCAGATGGCCTTCTTACGGTTTGCGCGGCATTATTTATTAAAATATCTAAACGATCGTATTTTTGCTCTATATAATTACAAAAAATCTCTACACTTGGTATATGGCGTAAATCAAGTCCGTGAATATGCAAACGATCACTCCAGTCTTTATAATCTTCTTCTTTAGCAAATCGAATAGCAGAATCTGCAGGAAAACGTGTTGTTGCAACAACGGTTGCTCCAGAACGTAATAACATTAAAGTAATATGATACCCTATTTTTAAACGAGAACCTGTAATTACAGCTACCTGATCTTTTAAATCTGTAGTTTGAAAACGTTTTGCATAATTTAAATCACCACATTCAGTACACATCGTGTCATAAAAATGATGTAGTTTGGTGAATTCCGTTTTACATACATAACAATTTCTAGGAGATTCCAATACCAATTCTTTATCTGGTATAGCAGCTGCAGCTAATAATTTAGGAGCTTCAAAAACAGAAGCTTCTCTTGCCAATCGTATCCCTGTTTCTTTTCTAGCGTGTTTTTCTCGTTCTATTTTTTTACGCTTCGCTGCTCTCTTTGCATCTTTTCTTCTGCGTTGAAATTCATCACGATTTGGTCTTGTTAATGCTCCTGCAACCTTAAATAGTGCTACTCTTTGTGATTCTGGTATTTCAAAAAGCTGATTGGTATCATCCAATAACTTTTGTAAAGTAGCAATACAAGATTCTATTTCTGTATTAAGATTGTTTTTACTCATAAATTATACAACTAACTATATTTTTGGCAAATATAACCACACTTTTATTGTATTAAATTAAAAGTCTTATTGTTTTATTTATAAATTAGAGAATTAAAATAAATCCTAAACTTTTTTAAAATCTATAATTCTCAGCTGTTTGAATCGTTATCTTTGTAAACGTTAATAAATACCCCAAAAGACTTGCAACAGATAAAAGCTTACTTAGATCAAATTGCTACCATATCTAAATCAGACTGGGACTTTTTTACTTCAAAACTAAAACGCCATACAATTCCTAAAAAAGCTGTTTTTTTTAAAGTTAATGAAATTGAAAATCATATTTCTTTTATTGAAACCGGTGTCGTTCGTTTATTCATTCCGAAAGAAAACCCAGAAAAAGAAATTACATTTGGATTTAGCTTTAAAGATCAATTTATAAGTGCATATGATTCGTTTTTAACACAAAAACCTTCTGCTTATCAATTACAAGCACTTACAGAAACGACTGTTTTGAGTATTACTTATAATGATTTACAAGAAGTTTATAAAACTACATTAATTGGAAATCTTATAGGAAGATTAACTGCAGAACGTTTGTTTTTAATAAAATCTAAACGAGAACAAAATTTATTAAACCTTTCTGCTGAAGAACGTTATGTAAAGTTATTTAAAGAACGTCCTGAACTTTTAAAAGTGATTCCCTTAAAATATATTAGCTCTTACATTGGTGTTACCGCACAAGCTTTAAGTCGTATTAGAAAACGTGTTTAATTGATCTAGGTTCATTGTTTCAATCAGCTTATGAAATTACCTTTGTCTCCAAAAAAAAGAATGATTATAATTATTTTTGTTTTGGCGCTTTGGTATGGAGGTTTGTTTTTTCAATCTTTCTTTTTACATCGTTATGCCGCACATCAAGTTTTTACAATGTCTAAAACAATGGAGCGTATTACTTTTATACTAACTTGGTTTTTTCAAGGTTCAAGTTATTTAAGTGCCTACGGATACGGAATTATGCATAGAATGCATCATGCTTATACAGACACTGAAAAAGATCCGCATTCTCCTGCTTATGATGCTAATTTATTTGCTATGATGTGGAAAACAAAAACAATTTATCAAGATATTAACCAACAACGAATTAACGTTGATGAACGTTTTACTAAAAATGTTCCGCAATGGAAGAAATTTGATGCTTTTGCAAGTTCTCGTTTTTCTAGATTACTTTGGATAGGTTTTTATATTTTATTTTTCTCTTATTTCACAACAGCACTTTGGCAATGGTTGTTATTACCTGTTGCATTATTAATGGCTCCAATTCATGGTGTTATTATTAATTGGTTTGGACATATTTATGGTTATGTGAATTTTAAAATGAAAAACACGAGTAAAAACTTATTTCATTTCGATTTTTTAATGATGGGCGAAGGTTATCATAACAATCATCATAAACACGCTAGTAGTCCTAATTTTGGTGTAAAATGGCATGAAATTGATATTACATACTTAATTATGAAGTTTTTAGATTTTGTAGGTTGTATTCAATTAAAAAAGATTCCTGTCAAGCAATAATTAATAATTTTAGAGTTTATTTATCCTCTTTATAAAATGTATTTTAACATATAATTAAGAGTATTTAATATAGTTGTGCGTTCTTTTATGTAGAATTAAAAAACTACTATAATGAAACAGCTAATCTTATTTACATTATTTCTTTTTAATGTGTCGTTTTTTTGTGCACAAGAATTAGTTCAAGACAATTCAAAAACAAAAATTACTTTTAAAATTAAAAATTTTGGATCTTATGTTAATGGTAGTTTTTCAGGTGTAACAATAAAAAGTAACTTTAATACAAAAGATCTAACCAAAAGTTTTTTAAACGCTAGTATTGATGTAAATACTATTGATACGAATAATAAAAGTAGAAATAAAAGCTTATCTGAAGATAAATATTTTGATGTTGTTAAGTATCCAAAAATTACGCTAACATCAAAAAGTATAAAACTTGTTTCTGAAAATAACTTCACGCTTACTGCCGATTTAACTGTAAAAGCAACCACAAAAACGATTACTATTCCTTTAACTGTTATTGAAAAAGATAGTGAAATAACAATTAATGCTGATTTTGAAATTAATAGAAGAGATTATACTGTAGGGAAAAGTAGCTGGGTAATGTCTGATGATGTAAAAATAAAAGTTGTTTACGTTGCTAAAAAATAATGTTATAATTATTGGTGGTGGATTAACAGGTTTAGTAAGTGCTTTACATCTTTCTAAAAAAGGAATTTCTGTTGTAGTTATTGAAAAAAACAGCTATCCAAAGCATAAAGTTTGTGGTGAATATATTTCAAACGAAGTACTACCCTACTTACATTCGTTAGATTTTGATCCTATTGCTTTACAAGCAAAAGAAATCACAAAATTTGCATTAACTACGCCTAAAAATAAACCTATAGAAACCAAATTACCACTTGGTGGTTTTGGTATTAGCCGTTATACGTTGGATTTTGAATTGGCTAAAAAAGCCATTGCAAATGGTGTTACCATTATAGAAGACACTGTTGTAAATATTCATTTTAAAGAAGATATATTTACAGTAACAACAAAAAAGAATCAAAATTATACTGCTGCAATGGTTATGGGAGCTTACGGAAAACGCTCTAATATTGATATTAAATTAAACAGAGAATTTACAAAGAAAACCGCTCCTTTTTTAGCTGTTAAAGCACATTATAAAGGTAGTTTTTCTGAAGATCTTGTATCCTTACATAATTTTAAAGGAGGTTATTGCGGAGTTTCTAAAGTAGAAAACGATCATTTAAATATTTGTTATATATCCAGTTTTTCAGCATTTAAAAAATTTAAAAATATTGAGGATTTTCAAGAGAAAGTGTTGTACAAAAACAATCATTTAAAAAAGATTTTAGAAAACGCTCAACTTGTTTTTGATAAACCGTTATCTATAAGTCAAATTTCATTTTCACCTAAAAAACCAGTAGAAGAACATATTATAATGTGTGGTGATACTGCTGGAATGATTCATCCGCTTTGCGGAAATGGAATGGCAATGGGCATACGTTCTGCGCAAATAGCATCAAACTTACTTGTACAGTATTTTAATACTAAAATTACTTCTAGAGCAATATTAGAAAAACAATATACTAAAGAATGGAATAGTGAATTTAAAAATAGATTAAAATTCGGAAGACGATTAGCAGCTTTATTTAGAATGAATTATTTCTCTGAAATAATGATGTTTGGCTTAAAGCTATTTCCTTGGATTTTACCTCTTATTATAAAAAAAACACATGGTAAACCTATGAAACCAATGAAATGATAGATACAAGCTACAGAAGTAAGGAAATTGAAATCATGGATGATTTTGAAATGACTGGTGAAACTCTAACCAAAACACTAAATCAAATAGCCAAAATTAATCATTTATTAGGTGGAAATGCTGTTACCGTAAATGGTGTAAAAAAACTGCTTAAAAATCAAACTAAAAACACCACAATTACAATTATTGATTTAGGCTGTGGAAACGGAGATTTACTTCGTATTATAGCAGATTACGGAAAGAAAAACGGACATAAATTTAAACTTATTGGTATTGATGCTAATTTGCATACGATTAATTATGCAAAGTCTTTATCTGTTGATTATCCTGAAATAGATTATAAACAACTAGATGTTTTATCTCCAGATTTTAAAGAGTTATCTTGTGATATCATTTTGTGTACATTGTTTTTACATCATTTTTCTAATAATGAGATAGAAATTTTATTAACCAACAGCCTTAACAATGCAAAATTAGGTATTGTAATTAATGATTTGCATAGGCATAAAATGGCGTATTATTTATTTAAATTAGTCTGTTTAACTATTAAAAACCCAATGGTTAAAAATGACGGATTAGTTTCTATTTTAAGAGGATTTAAAAAACATGATTTAAATTATTTTGCTAAAAAACTATCTTGTAAAAGCACAATTACTTGGAAATGGGCTTTTCGTTATCAATGGATTTTAAAAAAAACTAAAGTATAATTAAACAGTTTTTCTGTTTATACACTATATATATGAGCGTAAAAATAACATCAGTAGCTAAACAGTTACCTAAATACACCAGAACTACGCAAGAAATACTACCGTATTTAAAAGTTTGGATGGCGGGACAAGAAGAAAGATTTCAACGTAAAGTTATAAAGCTTTTTGAAAATGCTGGAGTGGACAGGCGTTATTCTATTATGGATGCACATGAAGTTTTTTTAAATACGTCATTTGAAGAAAAAAATGATATTTATACTAAAGAAGCTATAAAACTAGCCGAAAACTCTTTAAAAAAAGCATTAACTAAAGCTGATTTAAAGCCAACGGATATCGATTACATTATTACAGTTAGTTGCACCGGAATTATGATTCCCTCTTTGGATGCTTTTTTAATAAACAGTTTACAAATGAAACAAGATATTGTTCGTTTACCTGTTACAGAAATGGGCTGTGCTGCAGGAGTTTCTGGTATTATTTATGCAAAAAACTTTTTAGCTGCAAATCCTAATAAAAGAGCCGCTGTTATTGCTGTAGAATCTCCAACTGCAACGTTTCAATTAGAGGATTTTTCTATGGTAAATGTTGTAAGTGCGGCTATTTTTGGTGACGGAGCAGCTACGGTAATTTTATCTTCTTACGATGAAGAAAAAGGTCCAAAAATTATAGATGAAGCTATGTATCATTTTTATGATGCAACGCATATGATGGGTTTTAAATTAAGAAATACAGGTTTACAAATGATTCTTGATAAATCCGTACCAGAAACTATTGCGAATCATTTTCCTAAAATTGTTCATCCTTTTTTAGAAAGAAATGAACTTACGATTCAAGATATAAATCATTTAATTTTTCATCCTGGAGGAAAGAAAATAGTACAAACAGTGGAAGATTTGTTTGGTGTTTTAGGTAAAAATATAAATGATACTAAAGAAGTGCTTAAATTATATGGAAACATGTCTAGCGCTACTGTTTTATATGTTTTAGAGCGTTTTATGGACAAACAATTGTCTAAAGGAGAAAGAGGATTAATGTTAAGTTTTGGACCTGGGTTTTCTGCACAACGTATTTTATTAGAATGGTAATTTTTTAGGTGATTGAGCAAAGTCGAAATCTAATATATCAATTTTTAAAAATTAAAATCTAAAAATTTCAATTGTAAAAAGCATGTTTTTTTTAGGTGATTGAGCGAAGTCGAAATCTAATATATCAATTTTAAAATGTGACAATTTCAATTACAAATTAACAAATCGTCATTACGATTGTAGAGTAACGGAAAGAAGCAATCTGTTGCCTATTAAGTTCAATTAAAATTTTAAATTTATTAGTTAAAGATTGTTTTGTGCTTCCTAATGATAAAAATTAAAAAATGACATCTGAAAAAATTATAGCACTACTGCCCTATCAAGATCCTTTTTTGTTTGTTGATGAACTAACAGCTATAAACGAAAACGGAATTACAGGTTTATATTCGTTTAAAAAGGACGAATATTTTTATAAAGGACATTTTAAAGATAATCCTGTAACTCCAGGAGTTATTTTAACAGAAGTTATGGCACAAATTGGTGTTGTTTGTTTAGGTATTTATTTACTAAAAGATGAAATTTCTGTAGAAAAAAAACCTAAAATAGCTTTAACATCTAATGCTATTGATTTTTTTCTTCCTGTTTATCCTGAAGAAAAAGTAGTTGTTATTTCTGAAAAAGAATATTTTAGATTTAACAAACTAAAATGTAAAATTAAAATGTTGAATAGTAGCGGCGATTTAATTTGTAGAGGTTATATTTCAGGAATGTTACAAGCATCAAACAAATAACATTCTTTAGAATAAAAAGTATGAAAAAAAGAGTTGTAATAACAGGTTTAGGTGTAGTTGCTCCAAATGGAGTTGGCTTAAAAGAATTTACAAAAGCCATAAAAAATGGCGAATCTGGTATTACTTTTCATCAGCAATTAGCTGATTTAAATTTTTCATGTGCAATTGGTGGAATCCCTACTATTTCAGAAGAAAAGAAAGCACAATATTTAACGCCACTACAATTACGCGATTTTAATAGTTCTGGAATTCTATATGGCTGTATCGCAGGAATGGATGCTTGGAAAGATGCTGGTTTGACTATTGATAAAAAAAGTGAATTGGATTTTGATAGCGGAACTGTTTTTGGAACGGGGACTTCTGGTGTAGAAAAATTTAGAGAAGCTATTTATAAACTCGATGATAAAAAAGTTAAACGCTTAGGAAGCAGTGTTGTTGTACAAACAATGGCAAGCGGAATTAGTGCGTATTTAGGCGGTATTTTAGGTTTAGGAAATCAGGTTACTACAAATTCATCTGCTTGTACAACAGGAACGGAAGCTATTGTAATGGGATTTGATAGAATTCAATCTGGAAAAGCAAAACGTATGTTAGTTGGTAGTTGTAGTGACGATGGCGCGTATCTTTGGGGCGGATTTGATGCGATGCGTGTAATGACGTATAAGCATAATAATTCACCAGAAAAAGGATCTAGACCAATGAGTGCGTCAGCATCTGGTTTTGTTCCTGGAAGTGGCGCTGGAGCTTTAGTTTTGGAATCTTTAGAAAGTGCATTGGAAAGAAATGCTACTATTTATGCTGAAGTATTAGGAGGAACTATAAATTCTGGTGGACAACGAAATGGAGGAACAATGACAGCTCCAAATGCTACAGCTGTAAAGCGTTGTATTACAGATGCAATTAAAAATACTGGAATAAAAGCTACAGATATTGATGCGATAAATGGTCATTTAACAGCAACTTCAAAAGATGCTTTTGAAATTAAAAATTGGTCTGAAGCATTACAATTAAAAGGTACTGATTTTCCGTATATAAATTCTTTAAAATCAATGGTTGGTCATTGTTTGGCAGCTGCTGGAAGCATAGAAAGTGTTGCGACTGTACTTCAATTAAAAAACAATTTTATTTTTCCGAATATAAATTGTGAAGATTTACATCCAGAAATTGAAGCTTTAATAGATAAAAATAAGATACCAAAACAAACGATACATGCCAATTTAAATATAATTGCTAAAGCTAGTTTTGGCTTTGGAGATGTAAATGGTTGTGTTATCTTTAAAAAATATAATACTACAAAATAACAACCTACCTAATGACAACTGAAACATTACTCCCTACTTTAAAAAAAATTGTAAAGCCTTATGTTCAAGATGAAAAAGCTTTTAATAATTTAACTGAAAAAACAGATTTTGTAACTGATTTAAAAATAAACTCTGCTAATTTAGTAGATATTGTTTTAGATGTTGAAGACGAATTTAATATTGAAATTGATAACGAATCAATGGAAAAAATGCTTTCTGTTAAAGCTGCTATTGAAATCATAAAAACCAAAGTATCTGAAAAATGATAGGTAATGATATTGTTGATTTACATTATGCTTCTATAGAAAGTAATTGGCAACGAAAAGGTTTTATAAACAAGATTTTTACTTCTAAAGAACAGGAACTTATATGGAATGCAGAAAGTCCTTTTAAAATGGTATGGCTTTTATGGAGTATGAAAGAAAGTGCTTATAAAATTTACGTACAACAACATTTAAAACGTTTTTTTGCACCTAAAAAAAGTGTTTGCTCTTTAACAACGAATACCACTGGTTTTGTTGTTATAAATGAGCAACAATATCAAACAAAATCAATAATAAACGATCATTACATTTATACCGAAGCTGTTTTAAATACTTCACAAAAAGAAGTAATAAATACTTGCTTTTATTTAGATGATGTTTCCGCACAAAATCAACGAAATACGGCCTATAAACAATTAAAAACTACTGTCTCAAAAATGAAACAACTTTCTGTTCATAGTCTTTCTATAAAAAAAACAGTTGCAGGAATTCCTCAATTGTATCAAAAAAACAAATTATTAAGTATTCCTTTTTCAATAACACATCATGGTAATTATGGTGCTCTTTCAATTTTAAATTAAAAATGATGAATGAATTTATAAATTACGCAAAATCGAAATTTTCAGTAGATAAGAAATTAATTATTACTTATGTAATTGTTTATTTTATTTGGGGAATGCTCATGGATAAATTTGGCGCAACTGTAGAAATAGCAAGATTTACCTATTGGTGGCAAGTAATTACTTGTTATATTTTTTACATGGTTCCTATTTCTTTATTATTACGTGGTTTGCCTTTTCATATGCAATATGCATACGGTTTAATTGCCATGTGTTTGCTTGAATTTGGTGGTTATGCAATGCAAACATCGTATGCGTATCCGGATAATTTATTAGACCAATTTTTTAACATTCGTAATTTTAGTTTAGGAATGTCGTTATTTTTTGCGCTATACTTTCCGTTAGGAAATAAATTGGTTGACAAAGTATATAGCATCATTTTTAAAAAACAAGCGAGTTAGGTATTTATGTTAAAAGAAAGAAGTCACATTTCTGAAAAAATGGATGATTTAAGTTTAAATGGTCAAGAACTTAATCAAACTTTAAAAGGACTTTCTTTTATCAATTATTTTTTAGGAAACATCACAGGAACACGTAATGTAGTTAAAAAAGTACTTCGTAAAAATCCAAATAAAACCATTAAAATTATAGATTTAGGTTGTGGTAGTGGTGATAATTTGAGAGCTATCGAAAAATGGTGCAATACACATAAAAGAAAGGTAATATTAATAGGTATTGATGGAAACGAACATATTTTAAAATATGCTTCAGAAAAAAGCAACACAAATACAAATATCACTTACCTAAAAGCTGATATTTTACATACTGATTTTGAATTACCTTCTTGTGATATTTTAATAAGTAGTCATTTTATGTACCATTTTACAGATGATGAATTAGTGTTATTTTTAAAAAAATCAACACCTAAAATAAACAATGCTATTATTTTTAGTGACCTATATAGGAGTTTATTAGCTTATACTTTATTTAATTTTTTTGGTTTTTTTATGCCATTTCATAAAACGGTTAAAGAAGACGGATTAAAAGCAATTACACGTTCTTTTAACAAACGAGAACTTATAGCTATTCTAAAAAAAGCAGGACTTACCTCCTATACTATTCAATACAAATGGATATTTAGGTATGTATTATTTATCAAACTATAAACATGAAATTATTTGAATCAATTATAAAATCTGTTATCAGTAAAAAATGGTTTTATATTGCATTTTTAGCAATTATTACGGTATTAGCATCTTTTTACACAGTTAAAAACTTAAGTGTTGATAATTCACTTTCTATTTGGTTTTTAGATGATAATCCAGATTATAAAGAATATATTCATTTTCAAGAAACCCAAGGATCAGATGAAATAATTATCGCTTTAATTCCTGTAGAGGATGGTTTGTTAGAAAAAAACATAAATATCCTACATACGCTTCATAAAAGCATTGATTCTTTACCTTTTGTAAATGCTTCTTTTAGTTTGGCAAATGCCAAATATCCTAATTATTTTAATAAAAAAATTACGTATCGCTCTATATATAATCCAACTAGAGCCAAAGAAGGAACGGAAAGTTTATTAAATAAAATGCCAATTATAAAGGAACAATTAATTACCAACAAAGGCAAAAGTTTACTTTTTTATGCGCAATTAAAACCAACTACAGAAATCGAAAAAATAAGGGCGAAAGCTGTGGAAACTATCACCACTATTATTAATCAAAAAACCAACAACAAAGCAGCAATTTCTGGTGCTCCAATTTTAAATGAAGCCTATAATAAAACGGTATATAATGAAACTATTTTTTTTGCAGTACTTACCATACTGGTTATTTTAATTATGCTTTTGTTTTTGTTATCGAAACCTTTATATATTATTGCAGCCTTATTATCAGTTATTATTCCTATTTCATTTTTATTCGGATTCATTAGTTTTTTAGGATACAAATTGAATTTAATTTTAATGCTGATTCCTACTGTACTTATGGTGTATTGTTTAAGTGATGCTGTTCATATCATTACCATATTTAATAAATATGTAAAAAAGCATCCGAATGAAACTAAAGAAAAACAAATTTGCAATGCATTAAAAAAGAGCTTAAAACCTTGTTTTTATACTACAATTACCACATTAATTGGATATTTCGCGTTGTATTTATCGCCATTACCTGCTTTTAAATCCATGGGGATTTTTGCAAGTGTTGGTTTATTGGTTTCGTTTGTATTAGTCTATATTATTATAGCAATCACTTTTAGTTTTAAAAATCCAAAAAGTGTTTTTAAGAATACTTTATTTACATTTTTTAAAGAAATAAATCTTCAACCCATACTTTATAAACTAAATTCCATAACAACTAGATTTACAAAACAAATTCTATTGTTTGCTATACTTATATTTATCGCTGGAATTTATGCCATTACAAAAATTGAAGTAAATACAGATGCGCTGAATTTATTAGGAGATGGCAAAGTAAAAAACGATTTACATACCATTGAAAATACGTTGCATGGAAGTACTCGATTACAATTAAACATTGTCTCAAAAAATAAAGAATCGTTATTAACCAACACTATCTTTAATCAGTTAGAAGCTTTTCAAAATAAATTAAGTGATAATGAATTGATTTCATCACCAGTTTCGTTGCTTAATATAAAATCATTTTTACAAAAAAGAGCACCTTTTTTATCTTCTTCTACAAAAGTCTTTAAAAATATAAGTGATCAGTTTTTAAAGACAAAAGAAGAATCCAATAGTTTTTTCTCTTTATTTTCTGATGATTTTTCAAGTTTAGGAATTTCAATAAATATTAAAGAACTAAAAACAAAAGAGCTAGAATATTTATTAGAAACAATTAAAAAAGATTTTAATACCAGTTTTAATACTTCTGATTATAAATTAAATATCCAAGGTTTTTCATATATCTACGCCAAGTTGAATACGTTTATTTTGCAAACGCAATTCAGATCATTTTCTATGGCTTTTTTAGTATCTTTTTTGGTGTTGTTTTTTTTTATTAAAAACATAAAAACTGCCTTTATTGCTTTAGTTCCTAATTTACTGCCGTTAGCAATTTTAGCAATTGTAATGGTTGTTTTTAAAATTCCTTTAGATGTTTCAAGTGCTATGATTGCACCTATAATGTTAGGAATATCGATGGATGACACCATTCATTTTATTTATAATTATAAAAAGAATAATGCTACAAAGAATTCATTACAAAGTGCTAATGAAGTGACTTTATATACAGGAAGAGCCTTAATATCAACCACTTTAATATTAACTTTTGGATTTTTAGTACTTTGTTTTAGTGGTGTAAAATCTGTAAGTGATTTTGGTTTTTTATGTGCGGTTACAGTTTGTGCTGCTTTAATTTCTGATCTTATTTTTTTGCCAGTTTTGTTAAAACTATTTCGTGAAAATTAACAATTTAGTTCCCAAAAAAATAAAAAAGTACCTATAAGTAGGTATAAAAGTAAAAAAGAATACTATTAAATTGCAATAAACTATAAACTACTAACCAATCGAATATGATAAAACTAAAAAAAGAACTATTTATAGTGTTTATTATTTTGATAGCAATAAACTCTAAGATTGCGGCACAAAGTGATATTACTACTATAAAAATTGATTTAGATAAAAAAACGATGGTTCCTGGAACTATTCCTTTTGATAAAACTATTAAACTTGAAGTAACCAGTACAAAAAACATTCTAAATGATTTTGTAGATGTAATAGCCATAAAAACAAAAAAAGGAAAACGGTATTTACGTAATCCTAAGTTAAAAAGACGAATAAATAAATATGATAAACTAGTAAGCCTATTTTCACAGGATAGTATAAAAAATAAAGGCCTCGAAAATGAAATAGCAATTGCTAAAAAAAGTATTGATTCAATCGCTAAGCAAATTAAAATAAAAAATGATAGTATAAAACCACTTTATATCCTTCAACTAAAAAATACTGGAATTCATACTTATGAAGCCATAATTTCTGGTTTAACACCTAATAAAACCTATGAGTTTGTTTTTTCTAAAAATTTATCTAAAAAAGAACTGAATTTATTTTTACAAATAGGTATTATGGGCTTAGAAAAAAAAGAAGACAAAGAAATAGCCAGTTTTTACCAAAACAATGTTCTAGGATTAGAAAAAAACAACTTAAACGTTTCTTCTGAAAACAGATTAAATAAATCAAGAGATTATGTTGTAACACCTTCTAGTATTGGCTTTATAAAGATTGCTACTTGGGAAGAATTTAAAGATAAAGATTCAAATAATTACTTAATTGATGCGGTAAGAAATGCTAACAAGATGTTAGTAAACCTAAAAGATGTAAAGCCATTAGTATTAAAAGAAATCCAAGATTTGGGTAAATTAATTCATCAGAATAGAATGAATAGTTTACTACATTCCTATTTATTAGACTTTACAGAAAAAGAAACATTAAATAAAGTTTTAAATGGAACCAAAGTTTTAGGTGATAATAACAGCTTAAAAAAGAAAGACTCTAATAACATTATTAAGAAAAAGGTTAATATTGATAAAAGCGTAAAATTATTAGATAGTCTAGCACAACAAATTAAACAATTAAAATCTATCAGTGATTCTGAATTTGTAGCTACTTTTTTAGAAAACTCGTTTAAGCCTATATGCAATCGTTTAAAATCTAATAAAGAAGCTCTTGATTCTTTATATAAAAACGCATTCAAAAAATTAACTCCAGATTTTACTTTTGCGCAATTAATTAGTGCAAGAACTTCAGGAACAGAAGTAAAAACTAAAAACGGACAACAAATTGTTCCTGATTTTGGTTTGATAAACATTATTGCCTTTCAAAATGATGGTACCACTAAATATATTCCAAGACCTTATGTTGGTGTAAACTTTCATTTTGGTGGTGGAATAGATAAAAATATTAAGCTAAGTGATGTACCAGAAGCTACAAGAAATCGCTTTTGGTTGCGTACTTCAATTTCTTTAGGGGTAACAGTTGGAAGCATTAATGAAGGCGGTTTTTCTGATTTTTATAATGGCTTCTCTCCTGCTGTTGGACTAAACTACAGAATTTCCGATCAAATTAGATTGGGAGCTGGATTAATTCTTTTAAGAGAAGAAGACAGAAATCCACTAATAGATACAAAAAATATAGAACCTGCAACATTTATAAATTTAACTCTAGATTTTGGAATCTTTAGTGAATTAGGAAAAGTTGCTTCAAAACTTGTAGGAATATGATAACAATTAATTACTTAAAAAAAATAGTTTTACTCGTTGCATTAACTATATTATTCTCTTGTGAACAAGAAGTTTCTGAAACGGATTTGATTAAAAATATTGAATTTTCTAAAACTGAATTAATTGCGAACGGATCTGATGTTACAAGTATTAAAGTTTTCTTTAATGAAGAATCTAATATTGAATTAATTAGTTTGAAAATTGAGACAGATAATGGTGTTTTTCTCGAATCTCAAGACAATGAAATTGAACTAATACCAAAAGAAAACTTAGAAGGTGAAATATTTGCCGAAGTTAACTTGGTAAGTTCATCTGTAAATACAGATTATAATTTAACCTTTGAAGTAGATAAGTATTTCTATTATGAAAACTTAACATCAATTAATTCTGAACCTTCTTCTATTTCAATATCAAGTAGTGCTTTTTCGGTTTATAATAATTTTGATTCTGAAATTACATTAGAAGCTGTGCTATCAAATGAAAACTATGGTGGTGTTTCTAGCGGAGTAAAAGTTAGATTTACTGATACTTTTTCTGATGGAACACCTGTAAATGGTTCATTTAGGTCACAAAGCCTTACGTCAAATAGCCAAAGTAAAGTAAGTACAATATATTCTCCAGGAACTATTGATCCTGACCAATATATTAACCTAACTGTTGAAGTTTTAGATGATGATGAAAATCCAATTGGAATCTCTGATATTATAGATGTATATGTAAATGAAAAACAATAAATTATGAAAGAATCTACAAAAGAAAGTTTAAACAGCAAACTAGAAGAAATAATTGAAGAATTTAACAAAACACTATCAGAAAAAGGATTTGAGAATATTGAAATTCAAAATTTTAATTTACAAGAAGAAGCAAGAGCTTGTTTAGAATATAAATGGGTAAGAAAAAGCAATGGAACCTATTATAGAAAATGTATGCGTTGGGCTTAAAAAATATTAATAGGTAAATAAAAACAGGACTTAAAACATTGTTTTAAAAGTTTTTACACATCTACTTTATTCAGCGATCTTAAATAAGATATTAATTATATTTGGAATAGTTCGTTGAAAGAACTATTCCAAATATTTTTTATGAGTAACAAACAACAAGATAAAATTATCTAAAAGCAATTCACAAAATTTTCTACTACTGCACTTGTTGCAATTCCGTTTATCTCTTTTCAAAACCTTTTACAACAAAGCTGTTTCAGTAAATAAAGATGAAATTGATGTTCATTTATTCTCCAAGCATTTACAGTTTTTAAATTATTCTGATATGGCTGAACAAACAGCAAATATTGATTTTAATGAATTAGATTTAACTATTAAGAGAAAAAAGACATGTTTTACCTAAAATGCTAAAAGCAATTGAAGCTATGAATAGTTTTGGCTTACCTCCAAAAATGATAACGTACAAAAATCAGTATTGGAAACTGAAAGTGAATTGGGTTTTAGTATTTATAAAACTGATTGGTTAAAATATCCCGAAGATAGAAATATAAAAGATTTTAAAAAGTGCGTTGTAAATAGAAAATGATACCAATTAATGTTTCTTTAGGAGAAGATATGATTAACTTTAAACGTTATTTCTCTATTCTTAAAAAGTATAAAATTAATGTACCTATTTCACTTCATGTAGAATATGATTTGGGTGGAGCTGAAAAAGGAGCCAAAAAAATAACAATGGATCAAAAAGAAGCTTTTGCTAAAATGAAAAGCGATTTAACTTTTTTAAGAACTGCTTGGAAAAATGCCTAGTAATTAAATATTTAAATGATCAACCCAACCTTTTAAAAAATTATAATGATATTTAGTAAATTCTTCTGACGATTTAACATCGCTATAATTAAAAACCTCAAAAAAACGTAACAACATAAATAAATGTATTTTTTTATGATCAGATTTTTTTAATTTTCTTTCAGAAGTATAACCTTTTAAAACTTTAGACCAAATTCCCATTGATAAATGTCTATAATGTGGTTCCCAAACTAAATTATATAAAAACACACCCAATTCATAGTATTTCCAAGTTTTTCCACAAGTATCAAAATCTACTAAAAAAATTTCTTTATTTGGAGTTATAATACAATTAGAAGGATGAATATCCCCATGAATAAAACCAATATCTTCTAAAGTATCTAAGCTTAAAATCATTTCTTTAAATTCAGTAACTGTTTTATTTACAATTGAAGTTTCTAAACCATAAAAACTAAAAACATCAATGGCTTTTTGAGAACAAGTGTCTATATCTAATAAGGGATCGGAATATTTAAAGGACGTATTTGGCAATTTATCCGAAGAAACATTATGCAACTTACCTATCGTTTTTCCTAGTGTTGTATATGCTTGTAAATTATTTACAGGATTCTTTCCTTTAACAAATTCAAAAATGACAAAAACACGTTTTCTTTCTTGTTCTATTATAAACTGCTCATCAAAGAGTATGTTAGCTAAATTGGGAATTTTAAAATTTAATTTCTGAAGTTTTTTAATACAGTTTAACTCAAATTCTACGCGTTCTTTTGAATTACCTGCATTGTAAAGTTTTAAAATATACTTTCTCTTTTTTTTCTTTAATATAAAAATATCATGCCAATATGGATTTTCCTCATTAAGTCTGCTTATTTCAAAAGCAGCAAGCATTGGTAAATCTTGGAGTGCTGTTAAAGATAAATCAATCATTTTTCACTTATAATATTGCATAAAAGATTTAGCTGCATTAAGAAAAATAGTTTTTTTAGATCGTTTGTATAAATTTATCAATGAAAATACTGATTTAATAGAATGATCATTTTTTAAATTAGGTACTTCTTTTTCTATTTCTTCTAAAGTAATTTTTTCATTTTCTGATGTAGTATCTGGTATTTCATAAGAATTTCTACGTAAGAAATATACACCTATAACAAAATCTAAATACGCTTGTTTTATATGTGTTTTATGAAGATAAGGATATTTCTCTAACAAATCTAAAATGGCTTGCCCAACTGTTATGTTGTGTAACAAAGCAAAATCTACTTTTTTAATAGCTTCTCTTGCCAAAAATTCTAGAATAACAAACATATTGGTTAAAGGGCTAATGTTAGTTCGTAAATTTTGAAAAGTAGTATCCCAACTAATTATTTTTAATTTTGTAGCTATTAAATGTGAATTAACTAACGAATACTTAGCTTCTTTATTTAAAAGAACTTGATCATTTGTTATTTTAAAAGAGATGCTTTTTTTAATTTTACTAAGCTTTGGTAACTCTTTAGAAAATTTACCTAATGGTAAAAAATAAGAAGCAAAATAACTTAAGCCAAATGCTAACTCTTCATTAAAAACAGCTTTTTCTAATTCACCTTTTGCTAATAAAGCAAAATAAATTCTTAATAAACAATGTCCTCCTGCTCCTGACAAACCTTTTATTAATAAAGGTAACCATTGTTTTAAAACAGCATCCTCTCCGTTATTTTCAATTTGTTTTAAAAAATAGACATGCCAAGCATCAAAATATTCTATTTTACCTAACAAATCAATCTTTCTAGCATCTTCTATTTGATTAAAATCTAAAAGCGGTTTTTTAGCTTTATAAATAGATAATTTAGGTATTGTTCTTTCATTTAATGCATCTAATAAAGGTAAAAGATTAGTATCTTCTTTAATTAAATGATAAAGTGCAATTACAGCCATGGATAAATGATTAGATAATCCATTACCGTAAGTTACACTATATTGTAAATTACCCTTGATTATTTTATTAAGGTTTATATTACATTCCATTTTTGAATTTTTTCTCTTTCAAAAATTCACTTTCCATTAAAGGTTTCATAGCTTCCGCATATAATTTTAAAGAAGTTAGTGAAAAATCAATACGTTCTTTATAATAAGTATCGCTATCATTTTCAACCTGATCTTCTCCATTTAAAATATCATTTACCTTACGAATTATTAAATGATCTGGAATATAACAAAGTTTGTTGTTTTTATAACTAGATGTTCTTAATTCACTTACTGGATAACTTCCACCTAAACCAGCCGAAACTGCTACTATTAATGCTGGTTTATGACCTATTTCATTAATACTAGGAAATAAAAAGAAGTTTTTTAAACCTCCTGGAACCATACCTGCATATTCTGGAGAAACAATAATTAAGGCATTTGCTTCTTTCAATAATTTAGAAATAGGATTCCAAACATTTTTCCATGCTGGTGTACCTTTCCAAAAGTCTTCATCCCATAAAGGAAGTGGGTTGGTACCTAAATCAACAATATCAACTTTTGATTGTGTGTTTTTTAATTCAATCTGTTGCTTAAGGTATTTAGAAACCTTTAAGGATTGTGAATTTAATCGTTGACTTCCACAAATAATTACATAGTTCATACGTTTATATTAATTAAGATTGTAAACATTTCCATTATAACTCGAAGCTACAAAATTATCAGAATATTCATTGTAATATATTGATGAAATCCCTGAATTAGTAATCCTTTTTATTTCCCATTCTTTGGATTCTATAGAATAAACAGAAACCAATCCATTATATCCACCACAAGCGATTTGTTTTCCGTCTTTAGATGTTGCTACACATTTAATAGAATGTGTCATTGGTGTATTATAATATGTTGGATTAAATTCTTTATTCCAAATAATTAACTTTTTATCACGACCAACACTTACAAAAGAATCCTTTCCTAAGGAATCGCCTCCATTAGCAATTTGTTCGTGCGCAGATTCTGTTTTACTTAATAATTCAAAGCTAGGTAAATCAAAGAAAGAGCAATCACCATTTGCACACAAAGCAAAAAGAACTCCACTATTTATAGCTAAACTTTTAATGGCATTTGCATGCACTTTTATTTCTTTAATCAATTTAGGTTCGTTAGTCATATTAAATACCAATACTTCACCTGTATAAGAACCTACAATAGCATATAGTTCTCCTTGATTCTCATATTTAACGGCACAATTTAAAGGAGATTTATACTCTAAAACAACCTTACCTGAAACTGCTTCTACTATTTTACCAGGTAAACCTCCTACTAATATTTTTCTATTTACTTTTAGTACGAAATTGCATAAAAAGCCAACTTCAGATATAATTTCTCCATTTTTCTTTAATTGACCAGAGTCTCCAATAGAAAAAACTTTATTATCTTCAAAATCTAGATCGTTAATACCATGTGTTGGTGCTACTTTATCTAAGTTCCATTCATTTTTTTGTAAATCATAAACGGCGTAAGAACTACCAAAAGTTCCAAAAGCAATTTTAGTCTCATTAATCCAACAAACTGCTCGTAACCATAGTTCAGCTGGACACTTAATGTCATTAGTCAATGACATATTTCCATCTTTTAAGCTCCAAACTTTAGCTGTATAATCATAACTAGCAGAAACTAATTTTGTATTATCATCATTTAACTGAATCACTTTTACACCCGCTATGTGTGCTTTTACCCTTTGCATTTTAGCAGTATCAATATGAACAGATATTAATTCTCCTTCATCATTACCTGCATAAATATATCCATTAGAAATAACAACAGAATCAGTTTGAACACCATCAAAACTTAACGTTTCTAATAGCTTTTTTTCATCAACACCCCAAACTCTAATTGTTCCATCTCCACCAGAACTTACCAATGTTTTACCATCTGTACTCCAATTTACTGTATCTACAGAGTCACTATGGCCTTCAAAAGTATTAATCAATGTTCCATCTAATTCATATACTCTAATTTTATTGTCTTGCGATGCTGTAGCTAACTTATCATTTGTTTTAGAAATAACAGCCATTTGTACATCATCATCATGACCAGAAAATACTTGTACTAATTGCATTTCTGGTATTTTCCATAAACGAGCAGTATAATCGCTACTAGCCGTAGCTAAATAGTTACCACATGGGCTAAATGAACAATGATTAGTTAGGTGATCATGAAAAGAACATTGTAATGCTTCTTTTTTATCTTGTGACCATAAAATAATTTGGTTATCGTATCCGGCAGTGGCAATATATTTTTCTTCAAATGAAGAAATACCACTAATAGGTGATTTATGAGCTATCATACTGTATGTTTAAAAAAAGTTTTTTTAGTTTTTAAGTAGTTTTCATTGTGAACATTAGGAGTAATACGTAATGGTATACACTTCTCTATTTTTATTCCCGCATTGATTAAGTCTTTTTCTTTATCAGGATTATTGGTAAGCAAATTAATCTTCTTTACCCCTAACTCTTTAAGGATAATAGCTACAAGTGAAAATTCACGAAGATCAGGTTCAAAACCTAAAGCCACATTAGCTTCTACTGTATCTAAACCTTTATCTTGTAAATTATATGCATTTATTTTATTGAATAAACCTATACCTCTACCTTCTTGTCTTAAATAAACAATCATTCCATGAGTTTGTTTAGAAATATAGTCTAATGAATAATCCAACTGTTCACCACAATCGCATTTTAAAGAACCAAAGGCATCTCCTGTTAAACATTCTGAGTGAATTCTAATTGGTATTACGTCTTCTGTATACAAATCACCTTTAAAAACAATTAAATGATCTGCCCCATTAGCTGCTTTTACAGATATTGAGTTAAAAGTTCCATACTTGGTTGGTAATTTGGCTATATTAGATAACTCCATAATATATTATAGTAATTAGTTGATATAAATTATTTGATTAAAACAATTAATTTTCTATTGAAGTAAAAAATAATTTGACTGATATTCAAAGTTCAATAAATAATATTCTTGTTTATAATAAAATACCATAGTCGTATTAATATTTGGCATAAAAGCAAAAAACAATGGTATAAAACACAAAGTTTTAACACTTTAAATTAGAAAACAAAAAGAAGTGGTTTTACTTGAAAAATATAGTTATTGTAAGGGAAGTATTAGCTATAAAACCCAATTTAAAAGGCTAAAGTTATATTTTTTGAAATGTAATTGTTGAAGGCATTAAAAACTTAAGACTTGTTAAGAAAAAAGAAATAAAAAAACTTTTTTAAGGATGCTTAGAGAGATGGTTAATTTGTTAAAAAAGCTCTTCTTTTAAAAGATTTATATGTCGTTTTAATCGTTGTATATCAACAGGTAAAGTTCCATTATAAACACCTCTAATTCTACCTTTAGCATCTACTAAAATAAAATTCTCAGTATGTATAAAGTCATTTTTATTTTTAGATTCTTTGTATTCATCATCTGCAAAATAAGAGGTTCTTGCCAAATCATAAATCGTATTTCTTTCACCAGTTACTAAATGCCATTTTCCATCAATTGCTTTTTTTTCTGTTGCATATTCTTTAATCTTTTTAATAGAATCTACCCAAGGCATTACAGTATGTGAAAGGAGTAAAACCGAAGTATCATTTTTATATTCTTCTTGAATACTTGCCATATTTTTGGCTAAAATTGGACAAATACTTGGACATGTAGTAAAGAAAAAATCTGCAATATAAATTTTGCCTTTGAAATTTTTATTAGTAATTATCTCTCCATTTTGATTTTGAAATTCAAACGGAGCAATTTTATGAATTTTAGAATAATTAGAATTCTCTTTTGCAATCCATTCAGGTGTAAAATCTTCTGAATTGTAAAAAGGCAAAATTTTAGTACGATCTACTTTAGTACTTTGCTTGCAAGAAAGCAACAATATTAGCATAAAAAAAATACTATATAATTTCATAAATATATTTATTCGTTTTTTACAACACTTACACAATTTTTGAGTCCTATTAAACCGTGTCTTTCACCGTTAACGGTATAAAAATTTGATTTGATTTTACCTTTATCATTCCAAACTTTTTGGCTTCCAGCTTCTTTTCCTTTTTTGAAATTAAAATGTTTTGCTAGTAGACCATTAATGTACCAATTTTTAACAAAACCATTATATCTCCCTTGAATATCAAATTGATATTCAAATTTTTTAACACCATTGTCAAACCATCCTAAATGTGTGCCTGTTTTTATATTATCTGTATAAAATCTTTCAAAACATTTATCTCCGTTTTTATACCATCCTTTAAAAAAACCATTTCTTTTCCCTTGGTAATATTCTGATGAAGATTTTAGTTTGTCATCAATGTAAAACTCTTTTACAATACCAGAATAAACTTGATTATTGAAGTATAAGATTCCATTTTTAAGCTGAAAGTTAGAATCTTTTTTTTCTTTTATTTTAGTTGGAATAATTACTTTATGAGAAGTATTATTATGTATCTCGTGCTTTTTAAGACAAGAAATAAATAGTAATACAAATATTATGATAAGTTTATCTGTTTTCAAAAAAATTAATCTGTTATGTTACCAGGAGATCCAAAATAAGCACTTCCATTTAAATAAGGATCTTCATTTGTAATATGGTAATGATAAATTCCTTCAGGAAAATCAGTTGTTACAGAAATATGTCCGTGATATTCATCCAAATCATCATTAGTTATTGTTTCTCCATCTTCAAGAGGTCCGTAAACAGGAAAACCATCAGAGAGTAAACCTAAAAAAGCATCTTTACCAAAAGTTGATGTTAAATATGTTGGCTCAATGTGATAGTGGTATTGGTCTGAACCATCTGGATGTCCAAAGTTTTGATCAAAAGAATTTATTTCTGTAGTTAATGGTTGATTATTTGGTCCTGCGTATTGATTGTAAAATACAATACCATTTCTTGCTATTCCAATTGCTCCTAAAGGTGTAGTACTTTTTGTAGTTGCTTCTTCAGGATTTAGCGTAATGGTAAATGTTACATTTTGTTCTCCAATTGAATTCGGATTTTGATTCCAATCTGGATTCGTACCTGTATACTCTTCATATAAAGGGTTTGTAATTTCCCAATACGGACTTGTATGATTTGGTAAATCAGTTGTTGTAAAAGTTACTGTATTTGCATTCACAGAATAAGAAACAGCATCAACATTATCAAACTTAGATAATATTGTAGTTATATCGTAATTTGTATCTGCAATATCTCCACCGTCATTTTCATTATTGTTTTCATCTGAGCTACAAGCATAAGAAGTTAACATACAAAATGCTAGAATAGAAATTATTTTTAATAATTGATTTTTTTTCATGTTTATTATGTTTTTAATTATTTTTAAGGGTATTTAATTCACTAGTCAGCAGATCTTTTGCTTGACTACTTGCATTATTTAAGGGTAATTGACTATAGTTTAGTAAATTAGAACTTTCTATAAAAGTATTTGTTAAATCATATAATGCTTCATCTCCATTATCAAAAAGAATATATTTGTGTGTAGCATTTCTAATAGTACAATCAGATCCACCTGAATCATTACCAATTTCTGTGTATACAAAATCTCTAAAATTAGTATTTGATATTGTAAATAATTCTTTAAAACTTTTGCTATCGTGTATTTGTGAAGTTCCAGTTTCTGCAAGATCAGTAACTGTTGCAAAAATATCTGTTGTATTTATTAAAGCTTCTTCAGTTTCATTAATTCTAGTAATTCCTTTACCAGAAATTATCATAGGAACATTTACACCTCCTTGATATACTGTTCCTTTAGAGCGTTGACTAGAATATTCTTGCACAACTTGACCTGGAGTTCCATTGTCTCCTATAAAAATTATTACTGTATTCTCTTTTTCTATTTCAGACATTGAATTTAATAATCTACCTATTTCTGTATCCATAGCTTCTAACATTGCCATATAATAAGGCAACGGATTTGCATTAATGCTTGCTTCATCGGTTGGTAAAAGTCCTTTTGTATGTAAATCATTTGGAGGTAGATGAAAAGGTGTATGTGGCGCATTATATGCTAACCATAAAAACCAAGGTTCTGTTTGATTGTCTACCCAATTAATCGCCAAATCTGTAAATTTTGTAGTTGTATATTCTGAAGAAGTGCTTGTTTGTCCGTTTTCTGTAAAATTCCAATTTGTGTAAGAATTAACACCTCCTGTTAACAAACCTGCATAATAACCAACGCCCATATTTGTAGGATGATTTGCTTCTTTTGATAAATGCCATTTACCTATTATCGCATGATTATAACCAGAAGAACTATTGTCTAAATATTTTTGTAAAGACGTTTCTGACATTGACAATTCATCATCAACTTTCATAACATTTGTCCTAAATCCGTATTTACCAGTAATAATACTAGATCGTGTTGGTGTGCAGGTTGGGTAAGACCATAAATTATTAAACCGAATTCCATTTGATGTCATACTTTCCAAATTTGGCATCGTAGGCTTTTCTATTCCTATATTATAAACAGGAGTAGCATCTAAACCCATATCATCTGCAATAATTAATAGAATATTAGGTTTTGTTGCATTGTTATTCTCAGACGATGCTGTTGTATTTAGATCTCCAGAACATGAAAAAGCAAGTGGTATTATTATAAATAAACATAATAGTTTAAAATTCATAAATTGATAACATTTGTTCTAGGACTTAAAATACGTAAAAAGGTTTAATTTTTAGCGTAAAAACAACAATTCCTTTGGGAATTCTTGATAAAATGATTGTTCTTATTCTCTTAAAGAAATCAATGGATAATATGATATATTTTATATACAACTACACCTCTAAAACCATTTAAAAAACTAGCAACCAAACAAATAAAAGGCTACTACTTTTTGCTACTTCATTTTAAAAGCGTAAACAATATATATGAGTTATATTTGAAATAGTTGTATGAATACAGCTATTTCAAATATTTTTTTATGAGTAATAATAACTCCAAATTATCTAGAAGAGAATTTACTAAACTGTCCACTACAGCACTGGCAGCAATTCCATTTATGTCTTTTCAAAATCCTTTATATAACAATACTGTTTCAGTAAAAAAAGATGAAATTGATGTTCATTTATTCTCAAAACACTTACAGTTTTTAAATTACACTGATATGGCTGAAGCTGCCGCAAACATTGGTTTTAACGGATTAGATTTAACAGTTAGGAGAAAAGGACATGTATTACCCGAAAATGTAAAAGAAGATCTTCCAAAAGCTGTAACTGCAATGAAAAAGTTTGGTTTGCCTCCAAAAATGATGAGCTCTAATGTTTGGGATGTTAATGATTTGGTGCAGAAAACAGTTTTAGAAACAGCTAGCGAACTAGGTTTTAGCATTTATAGAACAGATTGGTTAAAATATCCGGAAGATAAAGAGATTACTGAAAGTCAGAAAGTATTTGGTAAACAAGCTAAAAAACTAGAAAATCTTAATAAAAAATTAGGTTTAATTGGCGGATATCAAAATCATGCCGGAAAACATGTTGGTGCGCCTGTTTGGGATTTACTACCTATTTTAGAAGCTACAAAAGGAGAATTTTTTGGAGCTCAATATGATATTAGACATGCTGTTGTTGAAGGTGGTGAAAGTTGGGAACTTGGTTTAAAACTAATGAAACCGTATATAAATTCTATTGTTATAAAAGATTTTAAATGGGGCGTTGTAAATGGTAAATGGAAACCAATTAATGTTCCTTTAGGTAAAGGAATGATAGATTTTAAGCGCTATTTTTCTATTCTTAAAAAATATCAAATTAATGTACCTATTTCACTTCATGTAGAATATGATTTGGGTGGAGCTGAAAAAGGTGCTAAAAAAATAACAATGGATCAAAAAGAAGTTTTTGCTAAAATGAAAAGTGATTTAACTTTTTTAAGAACTGCTTGGAAAAATGCTAGATAATTTTGTTAACTATATTTTTTAGCATAAAAACCTCGTGATAAGTGAATTTCACGAGGTTTTTTAAATAATAATTATGTAGAAGTCGAGATCACAACTCATCTTTCATTTAAAGTGTCTGGTTGAGCGCAGTCGAAACTTAGTTTTGGTAACTAATAAGTTCTCGCCTCTATACAAAAAAAGTCTTACCAAACTAGTTGTAACTCTTTTCTTTTGGCTTCATCACTTACCTTTTTTTTACTCCAATACGCTTCTTTAATACTTTTTTTCAATACTGCTTTAGTTAGTAAACCATCACCATTATTTTCTGTCCATGACAGTATTTTAAAAGGAAACTTATTTTGAACATCAATTGTAACAATTCTATTAAAGTTTGCATATTCAATTTTATATTTTAACACATCGTCTGATTCGGTTTTACTAATTTTAGCTTTAGCAACTTGCAATTTTTGATGTGAAGAACGACTATATAAAACTGAAAAAATTAAATCAATTTCTCCCAAAGGTAATTTTCCTTCATTTAAACGAATACGCGTAAACAACTCATCTTCTAATAAACCTTTAGCAATAGTTGTTTCTGTATCTCCTTCAGATTCAAAATAACTCAATTGTTTATAATGATAACTATTTTCTTCCAGATTTAACTGTGTAAACGTATGACCACACCATTCTTGAATACTTGTGTTTAACTTTAACGTATTAGGATGATTTTGAGCATCTATTGGCGTAAAAATAGAATTCATAATACTGTAGTCATAAATTCCTGTTTTAAATTTTCTGATATGATTCAATTTCATTACCGAAACCTTGTCTTTTTCGGCTTTTTGAGGATAATCTAACTTCACTTGTTTACTTAAAGAAAATGGTTCTGTTACAAATACCAATACTACCTCTCCATTACGAATTTCTCCATATCGAGATTGCTCTAATTCGTAACTATTTAATTCAGCTTTACCAGAATACCAATACGCATTAAACTGATCATTTTTTGGAAGCGTAACTTTTTCTTTTGTAGATACTGGCTGAAGTTTATTGCTACTACATGATAAGAAAAAACAACTTATGATAATGGCTACTATTTTAATTTTCATTTTTAAATCATTTAGTTAATTAAAGAAAGTGTGTAATATTATTATATTTAGACGTAAAAAAGGATAAAACTTTTACGTTTTATCCTTTTTTTAAGCTAAAGTATTCTTAAAACTACAAAATAGTTACACGTACTTTTTTCTTTTTTAATCTGGTATTGTTTAGCTTTTCTACCAATTCACTAGCTATTGCTAACGGAATTGCAACAAAAGCACAATCTTGTTTTAACTCTATAATACCTAATTGATCTTTGTTTATTCCTCCTTGTTTAAAAAACAAACCAGCAATATCTCCTTTAGAAATCTTATCTTTTCTTCCTCCAGAAATAAATAAAGTTTCCCAAAATTGTGGTTTATAAGGTGCTTTTTTAGAAATATCTAAAGGGCTTTTTTTAGAAATAAAATCTGGTAAACGCTCTTTAGATGCTTTTAACACATATGCTGTACCTTTAGCTCCTGCTCTTGCAGTTCTACCATTTCTATGCGTAAACTCTTCTAAAGCCTTTGGTAATTCGTAATGAATAATATATTGCATATCCGGAATGTCAATTCCACGAGCAGCCAAATCAGTAGCTAATAAAATTTGTGAAGTTCCGTTTCTGAATTTAATCAAAGAACGTTCTCTATCTTTTTGCTCCATTCCTCCAGAAAAACAAGCATGACTTATTTTATTTTTTTCTAAATAAGCGCTTACTTGATCTATACTATCTCTTAAATTACAAAATATAATACCTTGTTCATTACCAATATGCAATAACAAATCTAACAACGTTTGTTGTTTTCCTTTATTTTCTGCAACTACAGTTTGAATTGTTAGTTTTGAAACTCCTTTTTTCTTTAAGTAATTTAAAACTGTTGGTTTATCAAAACGAACAAAACTAGGTACTTCTACTCCTTGTGTAGCTGATGTTAGTACACGTTTATTTAAATTAGGCAATTGGTTTATAATTCCTCTCATTTCGTATTCAAAACCAACTTCTAAAGACTTATCAAACTCATCTAAAATAATGGTTTTAATACTATCTAAAGAAAAACGTTCGTTACTAAAATGATCCGAAATTCTTCCTGGAGTTCCTATTAAAATAGCAGGAACATGTTTTAATTCTATTTTATCTTTAGCCATTGATCTTCCACCATAAACAGCATTAATTTTAAAACCAGATCCCATATTTCTAGCAACTTGTTCTATTTGTATTGCTAATTCTCTTGAAGGAACTAAAATAAGAACTTGAACATTTGTATTATTTGCATCTAATGTTGCTATTATTGGTAATAAAAAAGCTAGTGTTTTTCCAGAACCTGTAGGTGAAAGTAATAATGTATTTGTTGTTGATTCAATTACAGAAATTGCTTGCTCTTGCATTGGATGCAATTCATGGATATTTAATTTGGTTAAAATATCTTGCTGACTTTTAATTGTATTTGCCATAATTATGAGTTCTTTTTAACCTTTTTTTCTTTTTTACTACCAATATTGGTTTGCGATAAATAATCTGCCAATATTTTATCTACCAATTCCTCTTTTGTTAAATGATGGAATATCGTTTTTATTTTACTTTTAAATTCTTCTGAAACCTGACGATTAGGTTTGGTCTTAAATATTTTTTTCGCCCATAATAATCCGTTATTTTCTTCAATACTTTGAGCGTTTGCTTTTTTAAATGCTGTAAAACGAATATCTAATTCTTTTTCAAAATCAGCAATATCTACTACTTCTTCTTCTTGTAAAACAGTTAAGGATAATCCCTTTGCTCCTGCTCTTGCTGTACGTCCACTTCTATGTACATATGCTTCATACGTATCTGGTAAATGATAATTTACTACATATGCTACATCTTTTACATCAATTCCACGTGCAGCTAAATCTGTTGCAACTAAAATATTAATATGTCCTTCTCTAAACTGTCCCATAATTCGGTCACGAATTCCTTGTGTTAAGCTTCCGTGTAAAGCTCCAGAAGAGAATTTATTAATGGCTAAATTTTTAGCTAACTTATTTACAGCAGCTTTGGTTTTACAAAAAATAATTCCACGTTGACCTTCTTTTGAATTTAAAAAATGTAGTAAAACTTCTAACTTTTCTATAGGTTTTACCACAACATATTGATGATCTATTCCTTGATGACCAACAGAAGCCATATCTGCTTCTATATGTACTACATGTTTAGACATGTAATTCTGAACCAATTGTTTTACTTTTCCAGACATTGTTGCTGTAAAAAGTAATGTTCTTCTTGTTTTTGGAATTTCAGCTATAATGGCATCTAAACCTTCTTTTAAAGCACTAACAATCTCATCTGCTTCATCTAAAATAAAATGAGCTATGTTTTTTATATCAATAGCCTTGCGTTCAATTAAATCCACCAAACGACCAGGTGTAGCTACAACAACATGTGTTGTGCTTTTTAAACTTTCTATTTGAGGTTTTATTGGTGTTCCTCCACAAATTGAAGTAATAACAATAGCTGGACTGTTGGTAGCGTAAGAAACTAAATTAGTATAAATCTGTTGTCCTAATTCTCTTGTTGGTGCCAAAACAACAGCCTGAATATTTGTGTTTTCTGTATTAATTAATTGCAATATAGGTAAACCAAAAGCTGCTGTTTTACCAGTACCTGTTTTTGCTAAAGCAACTACATCTTCTTTTTGGTTTAATAAAACAGATATTATTTTTTGTTGAATATCTGTTGGTTTAGAAATCTGTAATTCAGCTAAACTTTGTTGTAACTGTTTGTTAACTCCTAAATCTGAAAAGGTTTTTGACATTAAATATTTTTTTGCAAAGATAAACACTCTTTTATTGGGAATGCTACCAAATTAATTTTGTTATTGATTTTATTAATAAATTATAGCTAAAAAAAATGTACTGAGAACAGCTGCTCTCAATACATTTATATTTTATTTAAAAATAATTAATTTTTTATAAAACTTTATTTTTTAATTGGATTTCCATAAATATCTAACTCAATTACAGGTTTTCCTAATTGTTTTACCTCTTCTAATTGGGTAGCCTTATCTCCAACAATTAAATAAATCATTTCATTTTCTTGAATGTATTTATTAATAATGTTTTTATAATCATCTAAGGTCATAGCAACCAATTCTGCTTGGTCTTCCTCTGCAAAGTTTGCTGGTTTATTATTTTTACTCATATCACGAACCATAGCTAACTTGGCATTTAAACTTTCAAAAGCTCTAGTATCTGACTTTAATAATTTATTTTTAGTAAGTTCAACATCTTTTTCTGTAAAATCAGTAGCATAATTTTGAAGCATGTTTTTAATAATTTCTAAAGATTTTAAAGTAGCATTGGCTCTTACGCTTGTTCTTAAAACAAAAGGAGCAACTTCTAAAGTATTTCCAATACCAGAATATGCTCCGTAAGTATATCCTTTTTCTATTCGTAACGTTTGAAATAAACGTCCACTTGAACCACCTCCTAAAATATCATTTGCAAATTCTAAATTATTCGCATCTTCATCTGCACTAGATAAAGCCAATTTAAAAATATAAATAACAGATTGTTTTGAATTAGGCACATCTATAAAATAAAGATTACCAGCTTTAGATGTTGTTGGTAGAGTTTGTTTAGGTAAATTAACTAGTTCACCTTTAAAATCATTAATACTGTTTGCTATTGCTATTGTTTTTTCTTTTGAAATAGCACCTGCTACATGAAGTTTGGCTTTTTTTGGTGATAATAATTTATAATACGCTTTTAAATCATTTAACGTAATATTTTCAACCGAAGCTAAAGTACCAGAACTTGGAACACTAAAAATATGCTCTTGTCCATAAACCAACTTATTGTATATTAATCCGGCAATAGCTCTTGGATTTGCTTCTCTACCTTTTAATGAAGTATTTAAGGCTTGTTTTAATCTCTCAAATTCCTTTTCGTCCCAACGAGGCTCTAATAATATTTCTTTTACCAATGCTATTGTAGCTTCAAAATTCTTTGTTAAACTAGCACCAGTAATATGAAAATCTTCATTAGCTGTATACACATTTATACTTGCTCCTAACATTCCAATAGCTTCTTCTAACTCCGCAGGAGTTTTAGTAGCAGTTCCTTCCATCATTAAATCACTTAATAAATTGGCAACACCTTCTTTTCCTTTAGGATCTAATAAATGTCCACCAGGAATTGTAATATCAAACTGAACTAAAGGAACTTCATTATTTTCAATTCCGTAAACTTTCATTCCATTTTCTAAAGAACTTGTCCAAACTTCAGGAGATTTAAATAAAGGCAATTCACCAAAAGCAGGTTCACTTCTATCATGTGTACTTGGTGTTTTTTCGTAAGTAGCTTCTTTACCTTGTCCTACTTCTTCATTAGCTACATTTTGTTTTACTTCTTCTATCCAAACTGTTGCTTTTTCTGCATTTTCAACTGTTAAATCTAGTTTTCCTTTCGGTACAAAACTTGTTAATACATAGTTTTTATTTTTTATATATTGATTATAAACGCGCATTACATCTGCAGCAGTTACAGCTTCTGTTAAAGTTGCTTCTTTACTAATATAACCAGGATCTCCTTTAAATTCGTTGTATTGTACTAATTGAAACGCTTTATTTAAAACAGTACTAATTCCTTGATACAATTGTGTTTCTAATTCTGCTTTTATACGTTTTAAATCTTTTTCATTAACTCCATTTTTTTCAAAACGTTGTAAACCTTCTTCAATAGCTAACTTTAAATCATCTAAATCTTTACCTACATTAGCACGTGCTCTAATTATAAATTCTCCAGCAATTTCACTACCTCTTTGACTCGCTCTAATATTTGGAGCTAATTTTTTCTCTTCAACAATAACTTGATATAAAGGCGCATTTTTACTTCCGCTTAATAATTCTCCTAAAACCTGAAGTGCATAAATATCTTTATGATATTCTTCTACAGTTGGTATTATCATTCGTAATTCAGGTAATTTTGCAAAATTATCTTCAAAATACAACGATTTTGTTTCTTCTAAAATTACAGGCATTGCTGGTAAAGCAGCAACATCTGGTCCGCTTGGTATTTCACCAAACCATTTTTTAACCAATTCTTTCGTTTCTGCAATATTTATATCACCCGCAATAACTAAAGACCCGTTTTTGGCACCATAATATTGTGTATAAAATTCTTTTACATCTGCTACAGTTGCTGCTTGTAAATCAGGTAAAGCACCAATTACTGTCCAACTATACGGATGTCCTTCTGGATACAAGTTTTTTCTAATAATTTCATCCGTATATCCATAAGGAGCATTATCTACACGTTGGCGTTTTTCATTTTTTACTACTTGTTTTTCACGTTCTAATGCCGCATCTGTAACGGTATTAATCATGTATCCAAAACGATCTGAATCTATCCAAAGGATTTTTTCAAAAGCATCTTTTGGTACAACTTCATAATAAATGGTGGCATCGCTCCAAGTTCCTCCATTTCTACTTCCACCCCATTCTGGAATCATTTTTCTGTTTGCACCAACCGGAACATTTTCCGAATCGTTAAAACTCATATGTTCAAAAAAGTGCGCAAAACCAGTTTTCCCTGGTTTTTCTCTGTTAGAACCTACATGCATTATGGTTGCTACTGCAACTATAGGATCACTATGATCTTCATGTAATATTACTTCTAAACCATTGTCTAAAGTAAATTTCTCATAGTCTAGTTTAAATTCTTTTTCGTTTTTTGTTTCTTTTTCTGTTTTACAAGCACAAAAAATGAGTCCACAAAAAATAAGTGTTAGTATAGAACCTCTCATTGATAAATAAAAATTTGAATTAAATAAATTTTGTTTGAATTGAAAACGAAAGATAGCAATTAAATCTTTTTTATGGGTTTAATCGCTATATGCTATACTTGTTAAAATGATTTGGTTTTGTAAGTTGTTTTTGATCTTTTTAACGAGATGTGGTAGGTTTAGATACTTATCCAAGTATTTATAAAATATTAATCATTTTTATTTTCAATATTATTTTTAAAATTTAATTTTTTTGATATTTCAATCATTCTTTTATCATCGTTATATTTATTAGAATCATATTTTAATTGTAATTCTCCAATAGCAGACTCTTTATGTGTTTCTGATAAATTTATAATTTCTGATAAAAAATCATGATTATCTAAAAATATTTCAAAATTCTCATTAAGTTTTATTAAAGGTATAATAATTTTTAATGTAACAATATTTGGTTTCTTTTTTAAGTTTCCATGTTTAATTAAACCTTTTTCAAAAAAAAGTAAGTCATCTTCTTTTAATTCTCCTCTATCATTAATAAAAATATCTCTAACACTAGAGAATGTACTTTCTAATTTATTTTTATTAAGAATATCTATGATTATATCCCAAACCTCATAACTTGGTATAGAGTCCTTTTCTTGAGCAATGTTCTTCATATAATCATCATATGAACTATAAAAAGCATCTGAAAAATTATTTATTAAATTATTTTTTAATAAATCTGAAAAGATATTAAAATCAATATTTGTTTTTTTAAATGATTTATATAACTCATCTTTTGTTAAATTCTGAAAATAATTTAAAGATTGTTTTGTAACGATTTTAATTAGTTTCAAATCTTGACGATTTAAATATTTATAAAAAGATTTAGATATTGTGTTAGGTTTTGAATTAAAGTTGCTGTTAAAATTTAATTTCTCTATTAAAAGGTTTATTTTTTTTTCATCATTTTCATATACTTTACTTGAAACTTCATCAAAATTCGTTAATATCCAATTTAAATCTAATACAGAAAGACTTTCGTTATTTTCAGTTAAAGTATAGATGATTTTTTTCAGATTTTTAATATTGCTATTATTAATTGTTAATTTTAGTAAATCATTAAATGTAATATAAGTTTCTATTTTATTTGAAACATCAAGTACTTGATTTTCTGTCAATTTCTCTATTGAATTATGAAAATGATAGTTGTTTTCAAGATTTGATATTGCAATACAGGTTATATCAAAGTATATATCGTGCTCATCTAATCTTCTAAAAGATATAGTGTATAAAGAGGAAGTTAAATTAAGTTTTAAAGGTATACTTCCTATACCACGTAAAATTCTTAAATATTTAGAGAACCCTTCTAGATTCTCTTGTGAATAAGTATTAATTTTATTTATTAATCTTTCAATAATTTCCTTAATATCTAATTCTTTTTTTATGATTTTTAATTCATTTAAACTATTATTAACTAGATCAACATCTATATTATCATCATTTTTTAAAAATGATGATAATAACTCTTCCTTGACATAGTTAATTTTATATTTTTTAAAATTTCCTTTTACTTTTTTTAAAAACTCTAAATAAGGTTTAGGTTTAAAATTTACGTTTTCTATCAAAGAAAATAAGTTTATCGATAAGTTCTCCTTATATATAAATTCTTCAATTATTAAAAGTTGCGAAAAATATTTTATTTCTACATCTTCATCTTTAAAGTTTTCTTTTAATTTTCGTAAAATTCTTCCTATAATATCATTACCAATATTTTCATTTGTATTAATTAAAATAGCCTTATGATTGTCATTAAATTCTTTGAAAACATCAAGATTTTTTATCTCTCTTCCAAAAGTTTCCCAAAAAGACTTCATCATATTTGGAGAAAACACTTCACTAACAATTTGATAAACACTAACTAACCCATCGTATTTTAAACCTATACTTATTGTTGAATTTGCTTTTATAAAATATTTTTCAAAGGCTCTGTGCTTTATAGAAGCTTTTATTAGATCAGTTCTCCCTTCTCTTAATGCAGTTCTTAATTGTCTATCTAATAGGACTTCGTCAGCTAATTCTTTTTTAACACCAAAAGTTATCATAGACATACAAGTATCTAAGTATTTATCACCATTAAATAGAGCTTTAGCATTTCCAAGATAAGTTCTACTGAGTATAATTTCATTAGGTTTATCGAGAATTTCATCTTTTGTAAGAACAAACAAAGAAATATATCTAAGGAACATATCTTCATTTTGAATATCATCTTCCCATTCTTTATACATTGAAACTAGATTATTGATATAATTAATAATCTGTCTTGGTTTTATAGTTCCTGCTGAAGACAAAAGATCAAATAACTTTATTAAATATTCTTTTTCTTCTTCATTTATTAAATTCTCTCCAAACGCTTCTCTTAAATTATCTTTTAAGAATGCTTCCCATTGAGTTACAACAGGAGGTGCTATTCTAAAATTTATCGAAAAGGTTTTATTAATTAGACCATTATAATCATTATCGAAATCCTTTGTAAGTTTTGATTTATCATAAGGTATTATTACCCATGAATCAAAACTATAAGTATCTTCTGCAAAAAAAGTATGAATAGATGACCATAAAGACTTTATTTTTTCTTTGTCTAATCTATCTAAGTTATCAAAAACTAAAATTAGTTTTTGATAACCTTTTATTTCTTTTTCTATTTTTGTAAAATACTCTCTGAATTGTTTTACGGAAGGCTCATCTTCTATTATGTTTTCTATTTGTTCGGAATTTATTTCTTTCCCTTTAAACCAATAAAACATTTTACTTAACGTACCCCATTTAGAATCTTGCTCTATTTCTTCTCTATTTTTATTTTCTTTTCTTTCTTTGATATATTCTTTTCTTGATAAAATAAAGCTCCAAACAAATAAAGCTAAAGGAACTACATAAATAAAAAGTATTGGCTTCCAAATACCAAGGTTTATATACTCAATTATATTTCTATCTTTTAAAACATTACTATAAAAATTAGAAAGAATAGTAAATAATAAGATAGCAAGAGATAATATTAATAAAAAAGGTTTTATTTGAGGAAATGTTTGAGTATACTTAGTAGAGGTGTTAGATAATAGTCTGTTTTTTAAATATTTAAATTTTTCTTTATCTAATAATATTTTTTCATCAAACAAGTTACTTATCAATTGTTCTAAAAACGACTTCCTAGTTAAATCTTCTTGACTTCCCCAAGAATCAAATATAAAAGTATGATAATTCTCACCTAAATTAGAATCTATAATTTTTATTAAATTAGATTTTCCCGACCCCCATTCACCTTCTAAACCAATTACTTTTTTTTCAACTCCATCTTCAATAATAACTTTTGAAATTACCTTTGCTAGGTTCTCTTGCGATTTCCCTTCTAATTTATCTTTACCATCAGCTATTTTCGATAAAAAAATTGGATATTCTATTTTGTTCATATTAATTTTAAGATTGAACAAACCTACAAAAACAAAAAACCAATACTTTACGGAAACCCATAAAGCACTGGTTTTTTATTAAAAAAAATTAAACTACTCTCCTACTTTTTCTAGTTCTAGTTCCACTTGTTTTTGAGCCATTTGAAATATAAAACTATAATCAGAAGCATGTTCTGGAGTTCCTTTTTTATTGGCAATACCTGCACCAACATGACAATCTAAACAAGAAATTCCTTGTACATACGTTTCCATGGAAACATTGGTTAATACCAATGGAGTTTTACCACCATTTTTTAACGGAGTAAATGTATTATTATCAGCATCTGAAACTGCACTTGACGGCCATTGACTGTCTACTAATTTATAATACTGAAACACACTTTTTGGACTCTTTGTTTTTATTTGATTTCTTACATAAGTATTTAATGCAATAGCATCTTCTCTTGGCGCTGCTTCTGGATTTTTAATTACCTGTACTGGTGTATGAATTTTATCTGTTTTTACATTAGGACTCACATTTGCAGCGTCTTGATACTTTTCTGGATTGTACAATAACCAATCCGTATTAGATTCACTAATATTAGTTTCTGGAGCTAAATCTACATGTTCAAAAGTTGCCCAATGAAATTGTGGCATTGTAGCTGTTTTTTGAATGATATGTAAACCAACCAAACCTAAAACCTTTTCTTCCGCATCTTTTGAAACAATAATGCTATCATTTCTTATAACAACAGATTCTGGAACCAAAGCAGAAATCATTTTATAACGATTCTTTAGTCTGCTATAATCTTTTTCAGGAATTATTCGCCAAGAAGCTTTTATTTCTATAGCACCATTAGGTAACCATATTCCGTTTTTTCTAGCAAATTTTTGTTGCGCTACAGAATCGTATAATTTATTGGTTAAAATATAATCGAACTCGGTATAATTTGTTTTGATTTCATACCAAATTAAATTCCCGTTTTGGTCCGTTAACCACGGAGTTCCGCCAGAAGCTTGAAATAATTCATCTATCGTTTCTTTATCATCATCAAACTTATTAAAATCTATAAAAGACCTTGCAGACTTGTTATCATTTGAAACGGTATCCATTAATTTCCCTAAATTATTTCCCCATGCTTTTGGAGTAAACTTTGTAAATATATCTTCTGCTTTTTTATATGTTCCAAAAGTCATTGGCGTTAAATCCCCTGGTTTCCCCCAATTTTCAATGCTTTTAGAATAATCTGGCTGACCTGCTTCAACTGGACTAGAAGGCCATGTTAATGCTATAAATGATTGCCAAGCAAAGGTATTTGCACATTGTTGGTTCATTATTTTTACATCTACTGGATTATTTGGCAAAAACACTAACGTATCACAACCTGCTCCGCAAATATCTGATGCTGGAATGGCTGTATATTTTTTATTTTTTTGTTGGCAACCGACGAAAATAAGTATCGCTACAATTGCTGTAAAACCTATGTTTTTTGTTTTCATTGTAAAATATTTTTAAGTCTGTTTACTAATTTGCTAATGTTCCTTCTTTAACAACTTCAATCATTCTTGGTATGGTTAATCCAAATCCTTTATTGGTTATTAACAATCCATGCTGACCAATTGGTGTATTTTCTCCTACTTGAATACTAACATTAAAAGTAAATTCTCCTTCTTCTGCTAATCCTTTGTACACTTTATTGGTTGCGCCAACATATTTAAATGAAAGGATTTCTATATCGGTGTTTGGAAAACTTATTTTTATGTTTTCTGGTTTAAAAGCTTCAGGTTTAATCGGATTTAAATATTCATCTACTACATTATCTATCGTTACTGCTAAATTGTAAACAATACTATTTTGTGCTACTGTAGCAATATTGCAGGTTACATTTGCATTAACATTTAATTGATTATAAATGCTTGCTTCTAAAATATTTTCATCAACTAAATAACTTACACCTACAATTGCATTGTTTGCTGTACAATCTAATTCCTTTGCTTTTGAAGCTGCTGTAGCTGGTTTTCCTGCAGCTGCTAATTGTACTTTTATAGTTTGCATTACTTGAGATCCGTGTGTTATTTTCTCTCCTAAAACTTTAAAATCATTTAAGGTAATACTGGAATCCCAACTATCAGGAACTTCCATAATCATATGCAAAATCATGTTATTAGGATATCCTTTTGCTTCTTTTACACCTCTTACATAACGAAAACAATCTTCTATTTTTGCTCCTTCTGGTGCGTTTTCTGGCAATTGAAAATAACTATATTGTGGTTCTTGTAAATACAATCCTACAGGATTTAAAAGCGATACTTCTAAACCCTCAGCAACTGCTTCATAAACATTTTGTCCAATATGCGGATCGCTATGCCTAAATGCTCTACCGTATTTACTACAACATACTAAAGTATTTGCAACTTCATTAGTTTCACAACCGTTTTTCCTAAGTACAGCACCTCCACCAGCTAAAACAATTTCGGCACTTAATTCATTTGGTGGACTTGTTAAATGCATTGCGCCACCAGAAGTAGCCGTCATTTTTGTTCCTAAGTTCCATTTGTTTATAGGATTGTATGCTGCACGTCCTGTGGCTCTATCAATTACAGTTTTATGTAAACTGTCTTTTAAGTATAAATCTTCTTTTGTAATAGAATTATTTCCTAAAGTTGATTTATAAATTTCTACCACTTTATCTGGATCAACTTTCCATAAAGTCCAATAATATTCAGGATTTTCACAGGTGAAATGTAATTGTTCAATCTTTTTTTCTGAATTACGTTTAATTCCCATTTCGCAATATTCATCCAACCAACCTCTTGGTCCTGGAGGATCTAATATTTTTAATTCTTTAGGATTTGGATTACACGGACTTTTTGGTATATACACCATGCTATCTTTATATTTAGTTTGATATTCTTCTGGACCAATATCTACCAATTCAAATATTCTATTTTGGCCTATTTCATAACCATATTTGGCTTTAAACGTATCCTCTAAATAATGTAAAACTCTACCAGGAAAAGCTTCCCAACGTACAGGAATTTGCACTGCTCCATTAAAAAAATCAGGTTGATCTTTAGGATTTACATAGGTTTTTCCAGGAACCGAATAATCATAGCCTCCGCTTAAGTTGTAATTTGCAGATGTATATGTATATCTGCTTACATATTTATCCCAAGCGTCGTAAAAAGCTGTTGCTTTTTCTGGCGAAGTTCCTTCCATATCTTTTTTACCTTGATATGCAGGAGTACTAAACTTAAATGTTTTTTCTACAGGACTTTTCTTGCAGGAAGCTAGAAAAGTCAATACAAGAAACATCAGTACTAAGTTGGTTCTTTTTTTCATGATATTATTCGATTAGTTGGTATTGATTTTAAATCTAATTTCAAGAAATAAGCTTAAAATGATAAAAAAAATGTCCTAAGCTTTTAAATATTCGTCATGAATGAACGTAAAATTGGTATAAGAGTATGTTATGTGTTATTAGAGAAAGTAAGTTCAATATTTTATAATCACAATAAATTATAAAGCTAATTATCAATAAAATAAAGATAAAAAAAGACAAAATTTTGATCAATTTAGGTACGCTTTAATTATTAATTTAATAAAAATTAAACTAATATATTATGATTAACAAAAGTCCCCTTATGTTATGCATATGCCTATTGGCATTTTTTGCATTAAATTCTCAAAACAAAATTTACAAAGCTGGTGAAGTTTATACAGACAATAGTTATTTGTATGGAAAAATGGAAGTTAGAATGTTAGCTGCTACTGGAAGTGGTGTAATTTCTAATTTTTTTACTTTTAAAGAAGGCTCCGAATTGGCAGATACTTTTTGGGAAGAAATAGATATTGAAGTCTTTGGAAAAGACGGAGCTAATTCTTGGCAATCTAACTTAATTACTGGACAAGGAAACTCAAATCTTACAAGAACAGAAGGTGTACATCCAGAAACTGGTTTAGGGCAAGAATATCATACGTATACTATTGAATGGAAACCTAACGCTGTTACTTGGCTTGTAAATGGTGAAGTTATAAGAGAAATTGTTGGCGGACAAAGTAGCCTTATGACAAGTGATACTTCTTTGCGTTTTAATATCTGGAATCCAAATATTGCTGGCTGGGTAGGTGCTTTTAATGAAAATATTTTGCCTGTACATATGTTTGTAAACTGGATTAAGTTTTACGAATGGAATGGAACTTCTTTTTCTGAAACACCAACTTTTGAAGATGATTTTAACAGTTTTGATACCAATACTTGGACAAAAGCGAATCATACTTTTAATGAAAATATGTCTGATTTTATTCCTGAAAATGTTACCACAAAAGATGGCTATTTGGTTTTATCTATAACCAAAGCAGATGAAACTGGTTATACTGGAACTCCGCCTACAGATACTGATGTAACACCAGATAATCCTGTTGCAATAATTAAAACCAATAACACATCTGGTGTAGCACCTTTAAATATTTTGTTTGATGCTTCTGATTCTTATGATCCTAATAATGAATCGTTAAGTTATTTTTGGGATTTTGGTGATGGAAATACAAGTACAACTTCTAGTGCTTCTAATTTGTTTTTAGATGCTGGAAATTATACTGTAACGCTAACGATTACTAACAATTCTGGACTTAGTGACACTACTACTTTTGTTATTACAGCAAATAATGAATATGATGGTAATTGTGGTTTTAGTGCACCAACTGAAACACCACTTAGTTCTATTAATAAATCATATACAAACATTTTTGTACTTGGAGAAAACGGTTCTAATTTAGATAATATTACAAATTTTACTATTAATTGGGATTTAAACAACAACGGATTGTGGCAACTTTCAATAAACACAAATAATGGCTCTCCTAATTGGTGGATGGACTTAAGAAGTGTTTCTTCTCATAATTTTTCTAGTTCGCAACCAGCTATTACATTTAATAATTCCGGTATTCCTGGATTGGATGGAACTTATTTTGTAAATATACTTGATGATGATTTGGTTTTGGTTTCTGAATTTAATGGTTTTACTATTTATTTTTCTTATTCAGGAACTGAACCTAATTGTAATATAACTTCTCAAAAAGTAATTTCACCTGAAAAAATTGCAATTCAACTTTTTCCAAACCCTAGTAATTCTAGCTTTACTGTTAATACCAATAAGGATTCTAAAATTTCTATTAAAGTTTACGATACTTCTGGAAGAATTATAAAAAACATTCCTAAAGAAAGGAATACAGTGATTAATTTTGGTGAAAACCTTAAACCTGGAGTTTATTTTATAAAAATATATGATCAAGAGAATCTAATTAAAACCTCTAGAATCATCAAAAAGAATTAAAGTATTATTATCAATTAAAAAAGACACTAATTTTAATGTCTTTTTAATGTTTTACGAAAAAATCATCTAGGCAATATTCTTGTATTCTTTTATTTTAAAAGAATACAAGAATATTTTTTTAACCTAGAAATATTTAAAAATCACAACTTCTATCAATTCTGAAATTGCCTCTTGGAAAAGCTTCATTACTTATTAAAAATGATATGTCTTAACTATTTATTCTAGTCGCAATGGGGGAATTAATTTAAAATAAATGTTTAATATTAAATTTAACAAACTCACTATTTCCAAGGGGGCTGAGACAACTTCTTATAAATGTATTTTTGATTTTTCATATTTGAGACTATTCTTATTTAATTTAACTACAATGATTCTTGTTGATTTTAAAATTGCCTCTTGTAAATACTTTTACACTTATCTGAATACATTTTATAATTTACTTTCTAGACATGGGGACACTCCAAACAAAATAAATTTACGCTTGTGCATTAAAATAAACTGAATATCTACAATGGGGATGAGGCAATTTTCTACTTAACCAAACTATATTTTTTTACTCTTTATTATAAAAATGTCTCTGGAAATATTGATATTCGTTTGAAAACATATTGTAATTATATATTTTAGTCGTAATAAGGGGTATTATTTAAAATAAACCAATAAAACACGATTTCAAACTAACTATCTCCAAGGAGAAATGAGACATTTCTAATATTCTTTTTTCTTTCTTTTTAATTAATCTTTTATTGTAATTTCTGTACTTTTTTAAAATTGTCTCTTGGAAATAGCTAAACATTTATTTGAAAGTTTTTAAATCGTAATGGGGATTATATAAACAACAAACTAAACTTTATCCTTTCAAAAAAACTAACTACTTCCATAGGGAATGAGACAATTTCTCCTATACACTCTACTCTATCTTTTTTTATATTTTATAAATATGCCTCTTGAAATAATTTTCGTGTTTATTTGGTATACTTCTGTTATTTATTTTAGTCTTAAAGGGCATTATTTTAAAATTAACAAATACCATATAAATAACTATTCCAATGGGAACGAGGCAATTTATTTATTAACCTTTACTCTTTGTAAAACAAATCTTTGGTTAGAGGAGGACTTTATATATTTTATTAAAAACACCATAATTGATTCTTCTAATATTATAATTATTGATTTCATTTTTTTAGTTTTGATTAATTTAATTAAACGTATATAATACGTTTACATGGCAAAGTTAATCTATTTAAAGAAGGTAAGTTATATACATTTGTTAATAAACAACTGAATAACTGCATTTTACGTGTTTTTATTTTTAAATACTTAATTTAAAAATAAATAATAAAACACTATTCACTACTGTTTTATTGGTCTTAAAAAAAATAAACGTATATAATACGTAGTTAAAAAAAATTAACTTTTTTTAAAATTAAGTAACAAATATTCTAAAATTTAAAAAAAAGAGCTTTTTTTTAATTTAAATCGAAATAAAATGGGTTCACAAAAACAAAATATTTAATAAGAATTCAATCTAAGAGAAGATTATAAAATAAAAAAACTATAATACACCTTAAAAGATATATTATAGTTGAAGTCATTGTGGATTAAAATACTATATAAATATTTTTTAAATATTCATTAGACCATCTATTTCTTCTTTCGAGATTATTGGGTTTGCTCCCTCATTACTAGCTACTAAAGCTCCAATTGCTGTAGCAAAATCTATAGCTTCTTGTGCAGAAGTTCCTTTTAATAGTTTATCTATTAATGAAGCTAAAAAAGAGTCTCCTGCTCCTACTGTATCAATCACTTTTATTTTGTAACCACTATTATAGTAAAAAACATCATTGTAAAATAAAATAGCTCCATGGCGACCTTTGGTTACACAAATAGACTTAGTATTTGTATGTTCTGCTATAAATTTAATATTTTGTTCTAATGAATGTGATTTAGAATTTAACATTTCAGAAATTTCAAAAATTTCATCATCATTAAATTTAATGAAATCTGCTTCATTCATTAAGTGATTTAATACATCTATTGTATAATAAGGTTCTCTAAGATTAATATCTAAAATTTTATATTTTGCTATTTTTAAAAGAGCGTATAATGTTTCTCTTGACTTTTCATCTCTCGCTACTAAACTTCCAAAAATAAAAGCATCCGCTAATTCTGTATTTTTTTTGGCACTTTCTGTAAATTGAATATTATCCCAAGCTCTAGCAAACTTTATATCATAAGAAGCTGATCCTTTTTGATTTAACATTACAATCACTTCACCTGTTTTTAATTTATCATCTATTTGAATATGCTCAATTATAATACCTTGTTTCTTTATAAAATCTATTATTTTTTTACCATTATCATCATCTCCTATACTACTAATTAGTGCTACTTTATTATTTAATGACTGTAACCTGAGCCCTACATTTAAAGGTGCTCCTCCTATTTTTTTGTGATTTGGAAAAATATCCCATAACACTTCTCCAAAACAAACTATATTTTTCATTACTTTTAATTATTGCTTAAAGCAAGAGCATTTAATGCTTTAATACTTGCTTCTATATTATTTTTTACAATGCTGTTGTATGCACTTGTATATGCTTCTACAAATTGTTTAGATTCTTTAAGGTCTCTAAATATAGAAGCTATTTCTAAAAATGATGCTGGCTTCTCTTGTGATGCTTTTGCTTTTTCATTTAAAACATCAACCATGGCATCTTTAATATTTAAATCCTTTCCACTTTCATCTTTCCCTAAACTGTATATTGCCCAAGCAGCTATTACAAATGCTCCATGTGTAATATTTCCTTTATTTGCCAATTGCTTATAAATGGTTGGCAACATAAAAATTGGAATTTTAGCAGAACTTTCAGAGCAAATTCTATCTATTTGATCTTCTATATAAACATTGCCAAATCGTTGTAATAAAGAGGTTTTGTATTTTTTTAAATCAACACCTTCTAAACCATCAAGTGTAGGAGTTACTTCATTATCCATATAAATTTCCAAAAAAGAATGTATTTGAGGATTATTTACAGCTTTATCAATAGTTTTATATCCCATTAGCGCTCCAAGAATACCTATTACAGAATGACCAGCATTTAATAAAGCCAACTTCATTTTTTCATAAGGCAGCACATCTTTTACAAATTGAACTCCAACATTTTCCCATGCTGGTCTTCCCGCTATAAAATCATCTTCAATTACCCACTGTATAAAAGGTTCACAAACTACTGGCCAAGCATCATCAATACCTGAAGTTTTTTTTAGGTTAATAATATCTGATGAAGCTGTTGCTGGTGTTATTCTATCTACCATTGAATTAGGAAAAGAAACATTTTCTTTTATCCAAGAAATTAATGATGGTTCAGCTTCTTTTACATAACTCAAAAGCATTTTTTTTATCATGTGCCCATTTCCTTGGATATTATCACATGATTGTATAGTACACCCCAATAAGCCTCTTTCTTTTCTTAACTTTAAAGACTGAGTTAGATATCCAAAGATTGTTTTTGGTACATCAGGATTTTTTAAATCATGTTGAATTAATAGATTTTCGAAATCAAAAGTACCAGTAGCTTCATTATAATTATAACCACCTTCTGTAATTGTTAAGGTTATAATTTTAATATCTGGATTCGCCATTTTTTCAATTACTCTTAATGGATTTTCTGGTGCAAATAAATACTCAACCATAGCACCTATTACTTTTTTCGTAAGAGAACCATCTAACTCTTTAACAATTAAAGTATATAATCCATTTTGATCTTTTAAAATGTTGTATATTTTTGTATCAAAATCTAATAAAGCAACACCACAGATTCCCCAATTATTAAATGAAGGATCTTTTAATAATTGATCTGTATAATATGCTTGATGTGCTCTATGAAAACCGCCAATACCTACATGTACAATACCAGTATTTATAGTATCTCTATTATATTCAGGTATTGAAACCTGACTTGAAATAGCTGTTAAGTTTTGTGTGTTTAATTTATAACTAGTCATTAGATATAACGTATGTTTATGTTTTTATTTTTTTTCGAATTTTTGAAGTAATACAGCAAAAATTATAATCGCTCCTTTAACTACTTGCTGCGGATATGATGGTACATTTAATAAGTTTAAAATATTACCTATTAAACCTAAAATAAGTACCCCCATTAAAGTATTTATAGCTGTTCCTCTTCCTCCATTTAAACTAGCCCCACCAATAACCACAGCTGCAATAGCATCTAATTCCCAAGCCATTCCCATATTTGGCGATCCTAAATTAGTTCTAGAAGCTACAATTACAGCAGCAATGGCCGCTAAAGAACCTGAAATAGCGTAAACTAAAAATTTATATTTATTAACTTTAATTCCTGATAAACGAGAGGCTTCTTCGTTACTTCCCATAGCTATAATTAATCTTCCAAATACATTATATCGTAACATTACAGATGCAATACCAACTATTAAAAAAAATACAATCGCGATATTAGGAATACCTAAAGTTGAATTATTAGCAAAATTTGACATAAATTCTCCTCCTGGGGTTTTAAAAGTAATTGGAGATCCTTTTGCATAAATAAACCCCAAACCTCTTGCCACAGTCATTAAAGCTAAAGTTGCTATAAATGGAGCCATTTTTTGATAAGCTACCAAATAACCAGCCACACTACCTAAAGCAAATCCTACCATTACAGTTAAAAGAATAGCTACAGGTAAGATTACTACATTAACCAAAATAGCAAAAGTAACAGCCAATAAAGCTACCATTGAACCTACAGATAAGTCAATACCACCTGTAAGAATAACAAGTAACATACCAATACTTATAATACCAATACCTGATACTTGTTTTAATAAATTAGAAAGATTTACTGATGTAAAAAAAACATCTGAAATAATTGCTGAAAAAATAACCAGTAATACAAAAATAAATATTGTATTATATTTTATTAAAAAATTTAATATTCCTCTTGGACTACTAAGTTGTTCTTTTATTGTTGTGCCCATTGTTTTGATTTTTTATGTTATTAATTTTGTTTTATTGGTTTACCTATTGAGTAACGTAAAATATTTTCTTCCGAAAATTTTTCTCTAGGTAATTCGCCATAAATAGTACCTTTATGCATAACTAATATTCTATCTGAAATACCCATAATCTCTGGCATATCAGAAGAAATAACAATTACTCCAACACCTTTTTTGGCTACCTCATTAATTAAATTATAAATCTCTACTTTGGCACCAACATCTACACCTCGAGTAGGTTCATCAATAAGAATAACCTTACTATCTATACTTAACCATTTAGCCAATGCAACTTTTTGTTGATTTCCTCCTGAAAGATTTTTTACGTCTACTTCTGAACTAGGTGTTTTAATATTTAATTTATTTATCAACCCCAAAACATTGTCATACTCTTTATCAACACTTATGAAACCTAATTTGCTAGAAATGGATGAAAAATTAGTAACGCTTATGTTTTTTCTTATGGATAATGGCAAAAAAACACCTTCTTCTTTTCTATCTTCAGAAACAAAACCTATTTCATGCGCTACAGCATCTACAGGAGATTTTGTTTTTATTTCCTTACCATCTAAAATTAAAGTTCCTGACTCTTTTTTATATGCTCCAAAAATAAGCTTTGCCGTTTCCGTTCTTCCGCTTCCTCCTAAACCTGCAATACCTAATACTTCTCCTGGTTTAACTGAAAATGAAACATCATGTACCAAATTATTTTTAGCAGTAAGATTTTTTACCTCAAAAACAGGTTCACTTCCTATTTTTGAATCCCTTATAGGATACAAATCTGTTAATTCTCTACCAATCATTAAACGAATAACTCCATCTGTATTGGTATTTGCAACTACCATACTTCCTGTATCTACACCATCTCTTAAAACAGTAATACTATCCGCTATTTTAAAAATTTCTTCTAAATGATGTGATATGTAAATAATTGAAATTCCTTTTTCTTTTAATTTAAAAAGGTTATCAAATAACTTTTGAGTATCTGTTGGATCAAAAACTGTTGTAGGTTCGTCTAAAATTAAAACTTTTGTGTCTTCTGATATTGCTTTAGCAATTTCTACGACTTGTTTTTGTACAATACTTAAGTCTCTTACAGTTGCAGTTGCGTCTATTTCAAAACCTAATGAATCTATTAACTCTTGAGCATCTTTATTAAGTTGTTTCCAATTCATCCAAAACTTACTAGCACCTAATTTGTGTAAGTAAATATTTTCGGCAACAGATAAATCGTTAACCAATGACAACTCTTGATATACAACACTAATACCTAAAACTTGTCCGTCATGCGTATTTTTAGGATTTATTTCTGAACCATTTAATAAAACCTTACCACTATCTTTTTGATGCACACCACTTAAAATTTTAACTAAAGTGGATTTTCCTGCACCATTTTCTCCAAGTAAAGCATGTATTTCACCATGTTTTACTTTAAAGGTTACATTTTCGAGTACTGAAACAACACCAAAACTTTTTGATATTCCGGTCATTTCAATTCGGTATTCGCTTTCTGAATTTTGCATATCAACTGAGTTAAACAATTAAAATAACGCTTTTGGATTGTAATATTTAGCAGCGTTTTCTTTTGTAATTAGTAATGGAGCTGTAAAAGATGTTTTTGGAAAATCTCTTTTTCCGTTTATATATTGGATAGCATATTCAACAGCATTTTTACCAATTTGCACTGGACTATTCATTGCTGTACATCCGTAAAAGTCAGTATCCATAATATATTTAATCGCCTCTTTTTGTCCATCTGCACCAGCAACAATTAAAATATCATCTGTTTTTCCTGCTTGTGCAATAGCTTTAATAGCACCTAAAACACAAACATCCGATTCTGTAATTACAACATTAATATCAGGGTGAGCTACTAAAATATCTTCCATAGCTTTTAAACCTCCTGCATAAGACCATTCTGTGTACGCTTGTGTTTTAACATCTAAATCAATTTTTCCTTGCGTTCTTAATTGTTCTTCTGTTATACCTTGTAATAATCCTTGTTTACGAGTTCTACCAACTGGGTTTCCAGCATTACCACTTAGTAAAGCAATATTCATTTTTTTATTTCCAAATTTCTTGGCTAACCACTCACCTGCTAATTCTCCATTTGCTAAATTATTAGACTGAATAGTCGTTACATAGTCTGCTGAAGAATCTATAGAACTATCAATAATAAATACAGGAATTCCAGCTGCTTTTGCTATTTTAGTTACACCAACCAAAGCATCAGGATCTTTAGGGTTTAATAATAAAGCATCTACACCTTTTGTAATTAAATCTTCTACAGCTGCTATTTGTTTATTAATATCATTTTGTCCATCTGCAGATAAAAAAATCATTCCATTTTTTTCTGTACTTGCTTTTATACTTTGCAATAATGCTTGGTAATAAGGAGCATTTAGTGATGGGGTACAATACCCTATTTTTTTTCCTTTAAGATCTACTGCACTATTAATTATTTCTCCTTTGGCGCTTTCACTATTTACATCTGTCTTTGTTGCTGTTGTTTGTTCAACACAATTAAAAAAACTAAAGGTTATAGCAAACACCATTAAAGACTTTAGTAATTTTTTAAAAACGATTTTTATATTTTTTGTTTTCATAATAAAATAGTATTTGTTTAATAGTTAATATTATTAAAATAAAGTTAAATCTAATTGTAATACAGTTATTTCTTTTTCTGGATTCCACATAGCCGTTACTTCTACTGGTAATTTATAATTTCCAATCATTACGTTTTTACTAAAAGCTGCACCAACGTTAATAATGTTTCCAGCACTTTCAGTATAAAAAGTTTTATCTGTTAAAAAAGACCATGCCCCACCTGCAAAGAGAGATAGTTTATAATCTTCTTTTTCCCAAACTGTACTTTTAATCTCAAAGTATTGTGTCCAAGAATCTTTTAAAGATCCATCTGATTGTGTTTCATAATCCCCAGAACCACCCCCTACAATAGTAGCTAAGTATAGTAATGTATTTGGTGTTATATTATATCCAAAGTTAATATCTACAAAATTATATCCTTGTGTTTTATCATAACTCCAATAATGCAATTCATCTCCTCTTTCTTCTACTCCTGTATAGTTATTATGTGTAACAGCTTCTATAAAAAAAGTATCCGAAAAACGATACTTTGTATAAATAGAGAACTCTTTGTAATTTGCACTAACATATTCTCCTGAAGTATTATGTGGAATATCAACACTTGTAAAACTTGCTCCTCCCCAAAAACCTGCTGTAAATTTTTTATTTTTAGAATTATATTCTAAACTAGTAGCAAAAATAGCACCTGGATGGACTACAAAACCATGCCACGTATGCATATTTTTTAAATGTGCACTTGCATTAAAAGCTTTATAATCATTTTCTGTTTCCATTTCTTTTTGTGCAGACATAGAATGCATAAAAAATAACATTAATAATACTACTGATACACTACGTAATTTAAATATATCATATTTTTTTTTATTTGATTTGTTTATTAAACCATATAATTTTTCTTTTAAACATAATAGACTGTATTTCATTGTTTTAATATTTAAATTAGATATTTAATTTTAAACGTCATTTTTACGTTTGTTTTTCAAATGTATAAAAAAAAACAACATATCAATAAAAAAAAACACATTAAAATGTGTTTTTTATAAAAATACAGTCATATAATTAGCAAATAATCACTAATTTTAGCATTTAATAATTTGAATTAAGTTAACGTAAACAGTACATTTAATCTCTAATATGATATTTATATGAAATTTGAAAAAATTACAAACATTTCTGTAGATTGTGTTGTTTTTGGATATGATACAATCTCAAAATCACTTAATGTTTTATTAATGAAACGTTATTTAGAATCTGATAAAGGATCTGATATTTTAGTAAATGACCATGTTTTAACGGGATATCATATGCACAAAAACGAAACCCTAGACGATACTGCTACTAGAGTTTTAAAAGAATTAACAGGCTTAACTAATCAATACAAAAAACAGTTTAAAGCTTTTGGAGATCCAAATAGATTGTCTGGTGAGAAAGATTTAATTTGGATTAAACATGAGGGGTTTAATTTGAGAACAATTACAGTTGCTTATTATTTTTTATTAAAAACGGAAGACGTAGATCTTAAAAATAATAAATATCAAAAACAATGGTTTCCTATTAATAATTTACCTGAAATAGGTTTTGATCATGAAAAAATAATTTTTGAAGCTTATGAAGATTTAAAAATAAAATGTTTAGCAGAACCTGTAATATTTGAATTATTACCAGATAAATTTACCATTAACGAAGTACATGAAGTATACCAATCTGTTTTAGATATAAATATTGATAATCGTAATTTTAGAAGAAAATTAATCAACAAAAAATATATAATTCCTTTGGATGAAAAACAAGTAGGTGTTTCTAAAAAACCTGCTCAATTATATATGTTTAGTAAAGATATTTATAAAAAAATGTTTCAAAAAAACTACTTAATTAATATTTAAAGGCACTTTAAAATTTTTAAACATTAAACATATTAATAACAAGAAATAAGTTTTTATAAAAAGAAATAACTTCATTTTATAATTCTAGTATCTTCGCGCGCATTATGTGGATGTATTTAGGACTTTTAGCGGCTTTATTTTTAGGATTACATAACTTGTGTAAAAAACATGCAGTTCAAGGGAACGAAGTTTTTCCGGTATTACTCGGTACAATATCAGCTGGTTTTTTATTACTTCTGCCCTTTTATTTAGGCTCTGTCTTTTATCCTGAATATATGGCTAAAATAAATTTTAATGTAACTAAATTACCTTGGGAAACACATGGGTTTATAGCTATAAAGTCAGCTATAATGGCTTCTTCTTGGGTATTAGCTTACCAAGCACTAAAACATTTACCAATAACAATTGTAACCCCAATACGTTCTGCTGGGCCTTTTTTTACCTTTATAGGTGCCATAATTATTTATCAAGAAAAGCCAAATACTTGGCAATGGATTGGTTTTTTTCTCATTATTGGCTCGGTTTTATTATATTCAAGAATAGGTAAAAAAGAAGGAATCCATTTTAAAAAAAATAAATGGATATTTGCTATTATTGGAGCTACATTCTTGGGCGCTTCTAGTGGTTTATATGATAAGTTTTTAATTCAAAGCTTAACATTAAATCCACAAACTTTACAATTTTGGTTTTGTTTTTATACAATACTAATATTACTAATCATTTTATCTATTACTTGGTTTCCTTATCAAGAAAAAAGAAAAGCCTTTAAATTCAGATGGTCAATCCCAGCAGTTGGTATTTTATTACAAACTGCAGATTATTTTTATTTTAAAGCACTACAAGATCCAGATGCTTTAATTATGCTGCTTTCTGCCATAAAACGTAGTCAAATAATAATTGCTGTTGTTATTGGTGGAATTGTTTTTAAAGAAAAAAACAAAAGAAAAAAATTAGTGCCACTAGCAGGAATTATGATTGGTGTTTTTCTTATACTTTATTCATAAATAAATTTTTCTCTTTATTAATTTATTATAATACTTCAACTAAGTATTTAAACATTTGAATTTTATATGCTTTACTCTTAAAATAACTTATTTTTAGGAGTTTAAAATTAGTCAACAAATTTAAAAGCCATAAAAACATTAACCTGCTATAAAACAGTGATTTAAACATCTAGTATTCATAACATTAAATATTTTTAGTATAAACATTAATATAATTAATATAAAAAATCTCATAGTTAATAGTATTACTATTATTTTTGCGCCAAATATTATTAATAATGAGAAAATTACTATCGAATATTAAAATAGAAATTCCAGAAGGAATATACTTAAAAGACCCTGAATCTTCTTCTTTAGGTAAAAGAATAGTAGAAAACAGCATTATTTTAATTGAAAAATGTGGTTTTGAGGATTTTAATTTTAAGAAATTAGGAAAAGAAATTGGTTCGAATGAAAGCTCTATTTATCGTTATTTTGAAAGTAAACATAAACTATTAATTTATTTAACATCATGGTATTGGGGCTGGATAGAGTATCAATTGGTTATGGAAACATTTAGTATTAATATATCTAAAGATAAATTAAAAAAAGCTATAGAAGTAGTAACCAGAACAACAAAACAAGACAGTAATTATTCTCATATTAATGAGGTTTTATTGAACCAAATAATTATCAATGAAAACTCAAAATCATACTCTACAAAAAATGTAGATAATGAAAATAAAGAAGGTTATTTTATGACCTACAAACAAGTTGTACAAAGAGTTTCAGAAATAATTACTAATTATGATGTAACTTATGAATATCCTTTAAGTTTAGCCAGTACAGTTATAGAAAGTTCTTTACATCAACAATTTATAAAAGTTCATTTTAAATCGATTACAAACTGTAATGACACAGCTACGCCAACTCATTTTTTTACAGATATTATATTTAAAACATTAACGAATGCAAAATAAATCTTTATCACCTTGGAAACGTTTTATAGGGTTACTAGAAATGGAACGAAAAGACATTTTCCAAATTGCCTATTACGCTATTTTTGAAGGAATAGTAGCGCTTTCATTACCAATAGGAATCCAATCTATAATAAATTTATTACAAGGTGCGCAAATATCTGCTTCTTGGATTGTATTAATTGTTTTAGTAACGCTTGGTGTGGTTTTTTCTGGTGTTTTAAAGCTCATGCAAATGCGTATTATTGAAACTATACAACAACGTATTTTTACTAAAGCTTCTTTTGAATTAAGTTATCGTTTTCCTAAAATTAAAATGAAGGAACTTCGTAATTATTATCTTCCTGAATTAGCAAACCGCTTTTTTGATACTTTAACAATTCAAAAAGGATTATCAAAAATATTAATAGATGTTCCTTCCGCTTTTTTACAAATAATTTTTGCTATAATATTACTTTCATTTTATCATCCGTTTTTTATCATTTTTGGATTTTTATTACTATTGCTTATATATATTGTTTTTAAATTTACTGCTCAGAGAGGAATTGAAACTAGTTTAGAAGAATCTAAAAACAAATACAAGGTTGTACATTGGTTACAAGAAGTAGCCAGATCTGTAATAAGTTTTAAACTTTCTGGTAAAACAAGCTTAGCTCTTGATAAAAATGACGAATTGGTTAGTAAATATTTAGATGCAAGAGAAAGTCATTTTAGAATTTTAATATTTCAATATATTAATATGATCAGTTTTAAAGTTTTAGTTACTGCTGGTTTGTTATTAATTGGAGGTTTTTTAGTTTTAGATCAGAAAATGAATATTGGACAATTTGTAGCGGCAGAAATCATTGTTCTTTTAGTTATTAACTCTGTTGAAAAACTTATTGTTGGATTAGAGTCTTTTTATGATGTACTTACTTCTATTGAAAAATTAGGACAAGTTGTAGATAAGCCTATAGAAAATTTACATGGTGAAGTTATTGATAATGATTTTTCTATTGAGTTTGAAAATATAACATATAAGGTATCAAACAAAAACAAACCTCTTCTAAATAATATTTCTTTAACAATTCATCAGAGTGATAGAGTGTTAATCCAAAGTACAAGTATATCCAGTAAAGCAAGTTTTATACAACTAATACCAGGCTTAATTGAACCAGATTCAGGAAATATTTATATCAATAAACTAAATATAAATAGTTTAAACATAAAAAAATATCGCTCTAATTTAGGTATTTCTTTCTTAAATGAAACTCCTTTTGAAGGAACTATAAGGGAAAATATAACTTTTGGAAATAAAGGGATTACTGATGAAGAAATCTATCAGATTTTTGAAGTTGTAGGTTTAACCGATTTTTTAAAATTACAACCAAAAGGTTTAAACACAATTATTGAACCTGAAGGAAAACGAATTGCTTACTCTATTAATAAAAAAATAATCTTAGCTAGAGCAATTATAAAAAAACCAAAATTGCTGATTTTAGAGGAACCTATTTATCAATTAAAAGAACACGAGATAAAAAGAATTATAAACTTCTTAACAGATCCTTTAAAACCTTGGGGATTAATTATTGTTAGTAATGATGATATATGGAAAGAAAAATGTAACAAATATGTTTTCTTAGAAAACGGAAGTATTAAAACAAACGGACATGCTTAACATTTCAAAAAATTCCATTTCAGAAGATTTAGATATTAAAAAATATAAATCTGGGAAAGATATATTTAATAAAGAATATCATAGAACGTTTAGAAAATTCTTATTATTTTCTTCAGTAGTTCTTCTTGTCATCTTATTTCTTCCTTGGACACAAAACATATCTAGTAAAGGAAAAGTAACAACTTTAAAACCTAATCAACGTCCGCAAACTATCCAATCTCAAATCCCTGGAAGAATTGAAGAATGGTATGTACAAGAGGGTGATTTTGTAAAAAAAGGAGATACTATTATTAGAATTTCAGAAATTAAAAGTGAATATTTCGATAATCAATTAGCTTCTAGAACACAAGATCAGTTAAATGTTAAAAACTTATCTGTTAATTCTTATAAGAACAAAACAGTTGCTTTACAAAATCAAATAAATGCACTCTTAAACGAAAGAGCTTTAAAATTAGAACAAGCTAGAAATAAACTAAAACAAGCCAAACTAAAAGTGAAAAGCGATAGTATGGATTTGGAAGCTGTTAAAATAAAAGCAAATATTGGTGTTACGCAATATGAAAGAGCTGTAAATTTAGAAAAAGAAGGTTTAAAGGCTGTTAAAGATGTTGAAGAAAAAAGAGCAAAATTGCAAGAAGCTAATGCTAAACTAGTTTCTCAGCAAAATAAATATTTGGTGTCTCAAAATATAGTTATTAATGCAGGCTTAAATATTGCTACTTTAAAAGCTACATATGCTGATAAAATAGCCAAATCTCAAAGCAGCTTATACACAGCACAATCATCTATGTTTGATACTGAAGCTCAAGTATCTAAACTAGAAACAAATGTTGTAAATTATTCAAAACGAAATAGTTTATTATTTATAACAGCTCCACAAGACGGATATATTAACAAAGCTATAAAAGGTGGAATTGGAGAAACATTTAAAGAAGGAGAAAAATTAGTTGGAATAATGCCATCTAATTATCAATTAGCCGTAGAAATGTTTGTAAGACCAATAGATTTACCACTAATACACAAAGGAGAAGATGTTCGTGTACAATTTGATGGTTGGCCTGCAATAGTTTTTAGTGGATGGCCAAATGTTTCATACGGTACTTATGGTGCAAAAGTTGTTGCTATAGAAAATTTCATTAGTCAAAATGGTATGTTTAGAATACTTGTTGAACCTAATAAAGAAACTGCGTCTTGGCCTGAAGCTATTCGTGTAGGTTCTGGAGCAAAAACAATAACATTATTAGAAAATGTACCTATTTGGTTTGAACTTTGGAGACAAATAAATAGTTTTCCTCCTAATTTTTATCAGCCTAGTAAAAAAACAGATGATTCAAAAAGTAAAAAGTAAGCATAATGAATAAACAACTATACCTCATTATATGTTTAATCATATTTAACGTTGGTTTTTGTCAAGAAAAAAGCACTGTTTTAACTTTAGAAGAATATTTAGGTTATGTAAAAAAATATCACCCTGTAGTAAAACAAGCCAGATTAATTACTAGTGAAGGTGAAATTAAATTATTAAAATCAAGAGGTGCTTTTGATCCTAAATTAGAAGTAGATTATAATCGTAAAAAATTTAAAGATATCGATTATTATGATAAACTAAATGCTGCTTTTAAAATTCCAACTTGGTATGGAGTTCAATTAAAAGCGAATTACGAACAAAATAGTGGTACATATTTAAATCCAGAATCAAAAACACCTTATGACGGATTGTATAGTGCCGGTATTTCTCTTTCTTTAGCTAAAGGATTGTTAACCAACAAACGAATGGCTACTTTAAGACAGGCAAAATTATATACACAACAAGCAAAAGCAAAGCAAACACTTTTGATTAACGAAATTTTGTATGATGCTATTTTATCGTATTTAAACTGGTTAAAAAATTATCAAGCAAAATTAGTTTATGCTGATTATGTTGTTAATGCTGAAACTAGATTAAGTAATGTGACTAAAAATTATTTAGCTGGTGATAAGCCTGCAATTGACACATTGGAAGCAAGTATAAATTTAAAAAATAGATTATTAGACTTTGAAAAATCTAAAATTGGATATATAAAATCATCTCTTGACTTATCAAATTATGTGTGGCTTTCAAATAATTTACCTTTAGAGTTAGAAGAATCTACAACTCCAGATATTACTACTTTTAATAAAATAGATAGTGTTATAAATAGTTCTATTTTAAATAATTATGGTAATGAAGCTTTAGAAAATCATCCTAAAATAAAAAGTTTAGAAATTAAAAAGAACATTTTAACAATAGATAAAAGACTAAAAACAAACAATTTATTACCTAAAATAGATGTAGAATATAATTTTTTAACCGAAAATTATAAAAATACAAGCTCGTTAAATACCGCAAATTATAAAGGAGGTTTAAATATTAGTTTGCCTTTATTTTTAAGAAAAGAACGTGCCGACTTAAAACTTGCAAAATTAAAATTACAAGATATTAATTTTGATATCTCTGCTACAAAAGTCAATTTAAAAAATAAGATTAATGCAACGTTTCAAGAAATAGACTCTTATAAAAAACAATATCAAATTTTATTAAACCTAGTTATTGACTATAAACAATTGGTTAAAAGTGAAGAGCGCAAATTTAATCTTGGAGAAGGATCTTTATTTTTAGTAAACTACAGAGAAGCCAAACTAATTGAAAGTCAATTAAAAAGAATTGACACCGAATTTAAGTTGTTTAATAGTAAAGCAAGCTTATCTAAAGTTATTAATACTTTGGAATAATGTTTTACAAGTTATAAAAAACTAATAAACCATAATTAAACCCATATTAAATACATGAATATCTGATATTTAAACATTAGATATTCATGTATTTATTACAAATCCCACTTCAGATAGAACATGAAAGTATTTTGTGTTGTTTAAAATAAAAACTCTTCCCAAAAAACTTTATTATTTTTTTTAAGACGTTTATACTTCATTACACTACGCTTAGTATATTAATTTAATATCGTTATCATTTTAAAATTATTTTTGAAAAAATCACTTAAGTAAGTAAATCCATAGATACCAATGGTATTCGAAAAATTACTTAAAAGTGTTTCTATAAAAAAGTTTTTTAATGAATAAACTGAATAAAATCATACTTCTATTTCCTCTTTTACTTATAATTAATACAGTTTTCTCACAAACCGAAAATTTAATTATAGGTAGAACAACAGGTAGTATTTCTTTAAAAAAGAATCTAGATATAAGAGTTTTCGGGTTTAGTAAATCGCTTTCTGGTGCTATTTTTTTGCCTGGTCCTTCTATAGACATTAATTTAAAAGATACTGTTAATATTGATTTTTGGAATATATCACAAGGGAATCCGGCTTCTTTAATTTGTAATAACATAAATTTTTTACAATACACTAAAAACAAAAAGCAATTAGTAGCTAAAGAACCTATTGATCATATGGAACATGGTTTTTACTCTTTTGTAGCAAAAAAAACTGGTACATATCTTTATTATAGTCCAGAAAATTATCCTTTTAATATTCAAGCAGGTATGTTTGGAATCATTATTATTCGTGATAAAAAGAATACTTCTTTAAATAAAAAATCTAATAATGAGGTATTGTGGTGCAGCAATGAAATAGATACGAAATGGCATACCAACGAAATTATGGATGTTGAGCATGATAATATCAATGAAAAACTTGTGTTTCCAGAATATTTACCTAATTATTTTTTAATTAATGGCCAGAGAGCAAAAAAAATAAAAGGTTTACAATCTATAAAAAATAAAGAAACCAATAATACTTTAACGATTCGTTTGGTTAATGCAGGATTATACAGACATGAAATAGCATTCCCATTAAATATGAATCTTAAATTAATTTTTGGTAAGGTTAATAGTTTAACTAAATCTACAAAAAAAATTAAAGTAACTCTTAACAAAGGAGAAAGTGTAGAGCTTTTGGTTTCTCTTAAAAATGTTACTAAAAAAGAAAAAATTATTTATAAATATATAGAACCTATATCAAGCACAGTTAAAAATAAAACACGTATTCCTGTCTTTTTTTAAAAAATTTAACACTAACTATTATGAAAACAATACTTTTTTATACTTTTCTTATAACTCCTTTCTTTATATTATTTGCACAAAATAAACCCACATTTTCTGTAGTTGGTAGCGCTAAAAACAAAGAGGTTTTAAAAAAAGAAGAACGTTTAGATATTTCTAAAATAAAGGTAGAAAATATTTCAGACAAACCTATTTATCTTATTTGGGAAACAGTTTATAATTCTTTTCCTAAAAAATGGGATTGTTCTATGTGCCAATATGGAGCTTGCCAAATAGGAATTCCAAAAGGTTCATTTTTTAAAAAATTAAATCCAGATCAACAAGGTTTTATCGCTATTCATGTGCTGCCTGTAAATACTGTAGGAACAGGAGTAGTTAAATTTAAAATTTACGATAAAGAAAATCCTGAATATGCCGAAATTCTCATTTTTGAAGTAGAAATACTTTAATAAATATTCATACAATAATCAACTAAAACTAACCAAAAAATGAAAAAAAAGATTCTTTTAGTATCTGTAATTTTTATAGCAAGTTTTTGCTATAGTCAAAATAATTATGTGCGAAAAAATGCTAATTCTCCAGAAGCACAAGCTGATTTAGAAGCTATGAATATAGCTTTTAAAAAAATGCGTGAAATGGGTTGCGAAAACGGATTGGCATGGTATTACCAAGGTGCAATACATAATATACCTGAAAAAATAAATGGACCAAACATACTTTGTTCAGAATATCAATCTAGTGACGATAAATTATTTGCATGGGGAAACTGTACTCATAAAAGAAATTCAGAACCAGCTACGTTAAATTTTCTTTTATGGCATAGAATGTATACTTGGCATTTAGAAAAAATTGTTAGAAAATTATCTGGTAAAAAAGATTTTGCTTTACCATATTGGAATTATGGAAGTGAAAAAACTATTGATAATGTTATGCCTGAAAAAATGAGAGACAAATCTGGATCTCTTTACGAATCGGCAAGATATAGCATATTAAATAACGGAGATGCTATTTCAACTGATGATGTTGAAAATATTAAGTACCAACTTAATGAATTAAAAAAGAATGATTCTTTTGAGGGCTCTGCTGGTTTCAGTAAAAAGTTAGAAGGCTCACCTCATGGTTTTATGCATACTTATATTGGCGGTGGTTATTCATCAGAAACATTTTACAATAAAATATATCAAAAGAAAGATTTTTCTGGCTTAATGGCTGAAGTAAAGTCTGCTGGTTTTGATCCTATTTTTTGGTTACATCATAGTATGGTAGACCGTATTTGGGAATCTTGGGACAATACTTCTAACGGTAAACGTCCTACATTAAATAAGTTAGAATCGAATCCTTGGGTATATAATTTTATTGAACCTAATGGAGATCAAATTACATATACTATCAAAGAAATGTATGACATTGTTTTTAACTTAGATTATAGCTATGATAGTTTATTATACACTTCAGAAACACCTTCAGCTATTTTAGCTTCTGCATCACCTTCAATGGCAAAAAAGGTGTTAGATCAAGATACAAAGTCAAAAACTATTTGGACACAAGAAGTAAATAAAGTACTTGGTACTACAAATTTTGTACACAAAATAACCAAAAGATCAGCTAGAAAAACTAATAAGCTTTTTAAGAGTATTCAAAAAAAATCTAACTTAGAATCTTTAGATGAAAACATATCTCAGATAATATTAAATTTAGAAGTGGTTTTATATAAAGAGCCTAGTGATTACTACACAGTATATCTTAAATATTCAGATAAAGAAGAATATGTTGGTGTTATGACATTTTTTGGTGTAGCTCATGATCATGGAGAAGGAGAAAACCATACTATTGGTGAAAATGGAGTGAAATTAAATTTCTCTTTTTATGTTTCTGATGATTTAATTTCTTCTGATAAAAACTTTGATGTTGTTATTAAAAAGAATGGAGATGGAGATGCAAAAGTAACATTAGAAAATATTAGTATGATTAAACAAAACTAACGAATCATTTATAGTTTAAAAAAAATGGAGCCACAATGAAAAATTGTGGCTCCTTGTATAATATTATTCATTCATATAGAACTACAAAAAAATAACATCAAAATAATTTAATCTTATATTTGAAATAATTAAAGTTTGTTCGCTATGAAAACATTTTATTATTTACCACTTATCCTACTTTTTATTTCTTGTAAAAAAGAAAAAACAAACACATTACCCAAGTTATTACATCAAAAAAAACAATAGCTACTCCACAAATAGATACACTTAAATATACAAATGGTTTTGACTTTCCTGTTGGAAAACCTAATGCTAAGAAATATTATAATGCTCAAAAATTTGGAGATAATTTTCACTTAGGAGAAGATTGGAACGGAGTTAATGGCGGCAATTCCGATTTAAAAGATCCTATTTATGCCATTGCAAACGGTTATGTTGTTTTTGCTGAAAATTTTGGTGGTGGTTGGGGAAATATCATCAGAATAATACATTATAGAAAAGGCAAAAAAAAGGTGGAATCTTTTTATGCACATTGTAATGAAATTTTAGTAAAAAAAGGTGCTTATGTAACTAAAGGAGAAAAAATTGCAACTATTGGAAATAATGATGGTCAATATTATGCGCATTTACATTTAGAAATGCGTGATGATCTTACACTTCCTGTTGGTCCAGGGTATTCAGATGATACTACTGGATATTTAAATCCTACAGAATTTATCAATAAAAACAGAAAATAATTGATTCTTCTATTTTTATACTTAGGATAACAAGAAATCTAAACCTATTTTCATTAATTTTGCACTCTAAAATTAAATTATGCAACTTTTAAAGCGTTTTGGATATTATTTAGTGGGTCTTAGTTTAGGATCTTTAGCTGTTTTGTTTTTTTGGAAACAAAAAGAAGTTCGTTTTGATTATGGTATGGATGCGCGTACTTTAAAAACAATTAGAATTCGTAAACGTATTTTTTCTGAACAAGCAAAAGAAGCTTTACTAGTTTATAAAATTGATACTGCTCAAATAAGTAATCTTTTATTGAATGGAGATGTAGATTTTAGTAAAAGTAAACCTAGACAAAAACCTTGTGCTGAATATTTAGTAACAAGTGATTATATGAATTTATATGTTGTAAGATGTGATAGTACTGCAACAATAAAAACAATTACTGTAAAACCAAAAACAACAGATTAATCTGTTGTTTTTGGTTTTAATACTAATGTAATTTTATTAAAATCTGCTGCACTATTTATAACTTTTCTATAGGCTTCAAAATCTTCTAAAGCTATTAAGTTTTCTTTATAATACTCATCTGCTTGTATTGTTAGCATAGAACCTTCTAAAGTATAAGAGGATTTAAAAAGAAAAACTTTCTTTCCATCTTTACTAAAAGAATTATCAATATTAATATCATCTAAATTAGATATTATATAACCTTCTGGTAATGCTACTTTAATTGTTCTATAGTAGATTCTTTTAAAATCATCATAATAAGGTAATTGCCTTTTTTTATCTTGATACATTTCCATTTGTGTACCAATTAAATCACCCAAACTAAATAAATAATTCTCACCTGCTTTATTAACAAATGCCTCAGAATCAAAATCTACCTTTAAAATTAATGGCTTTACTCCTACTGATTCTAAATTATCATTTTCCAATATTTTGGTATTTATTGTAGCGTTTTCATCGAGTTGTTTTGCAAAACTTTCAATTAATTCATCTTTATCTTTTATTAAATGAATAAAAGATTGAATAGGTAATCCATTATATCCGCCCAAAGATCTAAACAATTTAATATTTGCAATAGAAATATCATCCTTATCAAAAAACACATCTATTGTCATTTTATCTTCATTTTTATCTGTTGCTACAGATTTTATATATTTAACTTTTCCAATAGCTGATTTGAAATTACCTAATTTAACTTCTTTAATAAAAAGTCCATAATTATCTGTATATTCTGTTGGAGGAAATCCATACCTTGAAGAACTCTCAGATGGTGAAAGGTATTTTTTTGTAGATGATATATAAATTAAAAAATTAGTTGTAAAACAATCAGCTTCAAATTCTTTATCAAATACAATTTCAGTTCTATCACTAGTTAGCACTATTTCATGTTTAATTTCCGCTGTTCTTAATAATGCAACATATAGTTTTATTAAACCTCTTAAATTAGCTACTTTTTTAGTGATTATATTTTCTAAATCAAATAGTTTTTCATCATACATTTTTGGCGAATAAATACTTGTTTTTATATAGGTATCTATTTGCATTACAACATCTTCATTAGTATTAGTCTTTTTAATTTCAGCTAATAATTTCGCTAATAATTTTACTTCTTTTTTAGTAAAACCTTCGTAATAAAGTTTATGAATGTTTTTTGCTGTTTTTTTATAAGATGTAATTCCTGTAACTCCATTACTTAAGTTTTTGTCTGCTTTATAAACAACATAAGACCTTAATGCATGATAAGGTGATGAATCTTCCCTTTCTAAACTTTCTACATTTTTAGCTACTAAATTCCAGTGTTCTTTTTCTTTTAATAAAGTATCTTTTATTATTTCTGGAGAATTATTAAAGCTTTTAAAATCAAAAATTAAATTTTTAGGTGCAAATACATCAAACTCAACATTTCTTTTAAACTCAGCAGACTGAATAAAAACTCTTTTACCATCGTATTTAGGAAATTTCTTTACCAAATAATAAGATTCTATAAAACTTCCCTTTACAATACCTTCAAAAGCATAGTATAATAAGTCCTCTCCTGTTTCTTCATTAGTAGCTTTATTAATTTTAGATTTATCTAAATTAATAACTTCTCCGGTTGGCGTAATTACTCTTGCTTTATTTTCAAGAATTTTTGCTTCATAAAAATTAGGCAAATACATTTTATTATAACGCTCAATTTGTTCATCAGAATTTAGCCAATATACTTTATGTATTAAATAATACTCGGTAAACATTTCATCTTCAAAAGAAAATTCATTTACTGTTTTTTCTTTTACAAGAACAATATCTTTCTCTTTTTCGTCAGCATTTATAGTATATACCGGATTACTATCCCAGTCATAAGATTTATAAAAAAGTTCTTGAGCTGATAGTGTTACTGTTATTAGTAATAATTTAATTAAAATTATTTTCTTCATGTTACTTTTTCTTTAGTACTATAATTTCTTTGTAATTTTTTTCTAGCTTTTTTATTTGAGTATTTAATTCTTTCTGTTGTTCTATAGTTAAATCAACAAAATAGGCTTCTAATGTTTGATGGTATTTAATTTGCCCAGCTTCTTTTATATAAGTTATTTTAAAAGAAAAAAGTTCATTTTTAAAAGACACATTTTCTGGTAAATACTTTACAACATATCCTTCTGGCAACTTTAAGCTGATATTACTGTATAATGATGTTTGAAACTTATATTCTACATCGTTTTTTCTATCTTTTTCTTTTTTATAGTATGATAGTGGTTTACTTAAATTAAGGTTTACATAAACTTCATCTTCAATACTTTTAGCGTAATTTTTAATAGAAAACTTGTATTTTAAACTAAAGTTTTTATCGTAGGAAAACTTATTAATTTCTTCTAAATCTTCAATTAAAAAACTATTATTACCTTTAGAAAGTTGCTTATTATAAAAACTATTTATCTCTTCTTTAGTTTTTTTATCTTCTAAATAATTAAAATAATTTCCTTTATAATATCCTTTTAAAGTAACATTTGAATTTCCAATAACTTTACCGTCTTCAATAAACATACTTGTATTGTCTGTTATAGAACTAACAGTATGATCCATTACAGGTACTTTTTTAACCACAAATTTATTATCTCCTTTTGCTATTAGAGCTTCTTTCCCTTGAATAAAAGATGTTGGAATACCTAAATCATTATATCTTCCTGTTGCATCTAAAAAATATGTTTTTCCGTTATTTTCATAACTTAAAATCATATGATTATCTACTATTGGTGTAGGTATTTCTTCATAAGTATATGGTATAGATCGTGTGCCAATCCAGGTAATATTCCCTTCAATGTTTGCTATTTCAAGCATTTCTTGTAAAATACTAGAGTTGTCTTTACAGTCTCCATATTTTTTATTGAAAACATCATTTGCTTCTCTAGGTATAAATCCTCCTAAAGCATATTCAAAAGCTATATATTTAATGTTTTGTTGTACCCAATAATAAATCGCTTTTACCTTTTCTAACTCTGTAGTTTTATCTTTTGTTAACGCTTCTACCTGTTTTTTTAAACTTTCGTCCGCTTCTTTTTTATTGGTATCCTTGATCATTGAATAATACCAATTATATAAATCAGAAACATCATTCAAAAGAGGTTTTTCTTCTCCTTTATAGCTATACGATTTAATTATTGGAATAATATGAGGTAAGATTTTTTTATAACTTGGCGAGTTTGCCTCGTAATCGTATTGATCTTTGTTTATCAGTTGCCAAGTATGTATAGTTCTACCTCCTTTTTCTGTTTTGGTATACTTTAAATCTTCATCAGTAAAATTCATTTTCTTAAAATCAACAACAATTCCTTTATCTATAATTACAGATATTTTATTGTTAATTATTGGGTCTGAATCACCAAAATAAAAAGGACTTAAAAATCTAGGGTTTTTTATTTTTTCTGAATAACTTAATTTAGATTTGGATCCGTTAGATAAATTTGAGTAAATGAAGTTTATAGATTTTGTATCATCATGAAAAAAATTAGTCATTTCATCTTTTTCTTTAAAATCTTCTACCTTAATTTCATCATATTTATTTCTTTTAGCATTAAAAATATAACTTGAAGCCTCAATATCACTTACTTCATAAAAATGTGAGTAAACTACACTTCCTTTAGATTTATATTTGGCAGATTCATCTAAAAACATCTTTTCTTCTAAAAAAGTTTTATCTATTTCTAAATTCCCTTTTTTATTTCTGATATTTAAAACAATCTCTTTGTTTAAAACAATTAAATGTGATTTGTCGTACTTGTTTTTATACTCATAATACTCTTTTGAATATTGTGCAAAAGAATGCTGTACAACAAATAGTAAACAAAGAATAAGACTATTTTTCACTAACTTCATATATGGTATCATTAAAGTATTTTTCTTCATTTAATAACTTACCTGTTTCATCATAATTTTTGGTAACACCGTTTAAATCACTATTTATATATGTCTTTTCGGTTTTTAATTGACCATTTTTATAATATTCCTTATAAACTCCGTTGAGCTTTCCTAAAACATAAGGTCTTTCTATTTTCACCTTCCCGTTTGAATGAAATTCTTTTTCAACTCCAGATAGTTTTCCTTCTTTATTATATTTAATTATATTTTCTAAAGTACCATCAGGATAAAAGGCTTTGTATTCATTTATAAAATTACCTTTATCAAACTCAATTTCTCTAGAAACTTTTCCATTTTGATAAAAAGCTTTAATTTTTCCTGATTCATTTTCTAATGGAATCATTTCTACTTCTTTTCCTGTTGTATCAAGATAAGAATAACCTGTTAATCTTCCATGATTATAAAAACGAATCAATTGTAGCTCACCAGAAACCGAATAAAACTCTCTTCTTCCGTGATATTTACCATATAAAAAGGTACTTTTTCTATCAATATTTCCATTTTCAAAATAATATATATCTTCACCTTCATTTTCGTCTTTAAAAAGTGTTTGAGTTTCTTCTACTGCACCATTTTCAAAATTATCAGTAGATTTTCCAAATAACTCTCCTAAAATATAATTTCTAACACTTTCTACTTTGCCATTTTTATAAAACCATTTCCATTCTCCATGTAATTTACCATTTACATAATCACCAACAATTCTTTTATTTCCATAAAAATCATAAGACTTATACACTCCATGCTTTACACCATTCACATAATTAATTTCTTTGTGAATTTTATTGTTGTAATGTTTATAAGTTATTATGTAATTTCCTTTTTTAGTTTGTAAATCAACTTCTTCAAAAACCTTTCCGTTTACATCATAAATAACTTCCTTTTCAATGTTTCCATAAATGTAATCCACATTTTTATAAATTTTCCCTTCTGGATTAAAATATTCTTGTTCTCCATGAAGATCTCCTTTATGAAAAAAGTTAATAGATTCAATAGTACCATCCTTATAATAATACCTCCATTCACCTTGTGTTAAACCCTTTTCATAATATCCTTGATGTTCCATCTGACCATTATCATGATAACCTACATAATAACCTTCTAAAGCATCATCTACATAATTAGATGTATATTCTATTGAACCATCTGTATAGTATCCTATTGTTTCTCCGTTTAGGTTATTTTCTGAAAAATTACACTTTCTTTCTAAAACTCCATTTTTGGTAAAAAACTCCCAAACACCTGTTCTTCCTCCTTTTATATTATAGTTTCCTTTCATCAATATGTTTCCTTCTGGAGAATATGATTCAAAGAAAAAAGCACCTCTTTTTTTCTTTCCTTCTTTAATTATTGATCCGTCTTTTCTATAATATTTATAGGCAATTACATCACTTTTTTTGTATTCAAACTCATAATGAAGTTTACTATCTCTATCATAAAATTTAGAAATTCCTTCAATATATCCTTTTTCGTAATTATAACTTTTCTGAAAAGTTCCGTCTTCAAAATACAATTTCCATTCTCCAACATATAAATCATCTTCTGTAGTTCCTTCTTCTACTAAAATACCTTTTGGACTATAAAACTTAAACATTCCGTTCATTTTACCATCAACAAAAGCGATCTCTTTCATTAAAACTTTGTTATAATAATATGTTTTTTCTATTCCTTGTTTTTTTCCTTCTTTATAATTTACTTCATAAAAAACATCTCCATTAGCATAATACTCTGTAAATAAACCTTCAACAGCATCTTCTTTATAAGGCACATTGTATTCGATTAACTCTTCACCAACAGGAAAATACGATTTATAAACACCTTCTAATAATCCGTCTTTAAAGTTTTTATTTTGAATTAAAGCACCATTTTTATTATAATACTTATAATTCCCATTTAGTTTACCTGATTGGTATTGAGTTTCTATATATTTTTTTCCATCTTCATGAAACATAACACTCGCTCCTTCAAATACATTATCGGTATAATTAGCAATTTCTTTTACCTTCCCATTACTATAAAACCACTTCCATTCTTTGTCTTTATTTTCTTTATCATTAAAGTTAGCTGTTAAAGACAGTTGACCTGATTCATTGTAAACATCCCAAACACCTATTTTCTTACCATCCTCTAATAAACCTGCAGCTTCAAGAGTTCCCTCTTCAGAAAATAAAAAATCATATTCTTTTTCTATTCCGTTAACTATTGCTATGTTTTTTGAATTTAACTCTAACCATTTACTTTTAAATACTTGATAGAAAGAAACAATATCATCTGTATGTTTTTTTATTTTTTTCTGATATTTTTTATTTTCTATTCCATATAAAGTCGTGTAAGTATAATCATTAAAATAATTATTCTCTTTAATCCATCTATGAAGTGCTAAATATCTTTTGCTAAAAAAACTATCATCATTTTCTATTTCAGAAATCTTTTCTAAAATTGCATGATTTTGTTTTATTAAAGGAAAATTAAACTCATTACCAATATCATAATCTTTATTTAAAGCCATATTACTTTTTACAATCAAATCTAGTTCTTCATAAATATCTTCATTTGTGTTTTTAAAGTTTTTTGATTCGTTTGGATTCTCTTGTGTTGCTATTATATTTAAGGCTAGTAACATTTCATTTGAATTATCTGAATCTAAATTTAAAATAGTATAGATATTATAACACATCAAAGCTTGAGTTGTTTTACCATATTTATAGTAAATATCTCCAATTTGCAAGTGCGTACTTTTATAAAGTGGATTGTAAGTATTAGATATTTTTAAAGCAGCTAAGGCTTCTTCATTTTTTTCTAATAAGGCTAGGGATGTACCTTTATTATACCATAATAAATGATGCTTTGGATATAATTTTAAAGCTTCATTGTAAACAGTTATAGATTCATCATATTTTTTCAATCCTTCTAAAGCAACTCCTTTATTAACTAACAAGGATAATTTATTGTCTCCTTTAAAATCTTTTATATTAGCATCACATATCTTTATAACTTCATCATAATTTTCATTTTGAAGTAAATAATACGTTTTAGTAATTGTTGCTGAATGAAATGTAGAATCATTTTTATTAATTCTGTCTAAGATTTCTACTGTTTTTTTGTACTCATTTTTTTCAATAGCAACTGCAGCTTCATTAAAAATATTTTGATAACTATTTTTCTTTAATTTATCTTGGGAATAAGAGTAAATAGATAAAAAAAAGGCTGTGAAAATTAATAATTTCTTCTTCATGGTTTGTTTTTAAATAAAAAACACAATATTAAAAAATATTGTGCTTAAAATAAAAGGTTTAGTACTTTTTCTAGTTGGCTACTTCGCTTGTAAATTTAATTCTCATTAGACGTAATTCATCATCATCATAATCACCATCAAACTCATCTAAAGCTTCTTGAATACCATCACTTTCAGCCTCCATAAAATAATCATGAATTTCTTCTTGTTGATCTTCATCTAACAAGTCTTCAACTGCATAATCAATATTTAACTTTGTTCCAGAATAAACAATAGCTTCCATTTCTTTTATTAGTTCAGATAATTCTAATCCTTTTGATTTTGCTATATCTTCTAAAGGAAGTTTTCTATCTGTATTTTGAATAATATATAACTTTAAACCAGAATTTACTCCTGTGCTTTTTACTATTAAATCATCTGGTCTCATCACATCATTTTCATCAACATATTTATTGATTAACTTAATGAAGTCTTTACCAAACTTTCTTGATTTCCCTTCTCCAACTCCATGAACTTTAGATAGTTCCTCTAAAGTTATTGGATATTTTAAAGCCATATCATCTAATGATGGATCTTGAAATACTGCAAAAGGAGGTACGCCTAATTTTTTACCAACACTCTTACGTAAATCTCTTAACATTTTTACTAATTTTTCATCAGTAACACCACCATTTGATTTTTCATTGGTTATGATTGTTCCATCATCAGCTGTTTTGTATACATGATCTTCCGTCATCATAAAAGATGTTGGATTTTTCAAATATTCTTTACCTTCAGGTGTTAATTTTATAACTCCGTATTGTTCTATTTCTTTACGAATAAGATTTACAACTAAAACTTGACGAATTAAAGCGGTCCAATAATGAGATTCTTGAGATTTTCCTATTCCAAAAAACTGTTGCTCATTTGTTTTATGAGAATTTAATAATGCGTTTTCTGTACCTGTTATTGTATTAACAATATTTTTCGCTTTGTACATCTCATTTGTATCTCTAATTACAGATAATAATGTAACTACATCTTCTTTTGCTTCTTTTTTTGTTTTTGGGTTACGAGTATTATCATCCATTTCTGCACCGTCACCATTGATCTCGTCGAATTCTTCGCCAAAATAATGCAATAAATATTTACGACGGTTCATTGATGTTTCTGCATAACCAACAACTTCCTGTAATAATGCATGACCAACTTCTTGTTCTGCTACAGGTTTATTAGCCATAAATTTTTCTAACTTTTCTATATCTTTATAAGAATAAAAAGTTAAACAAATACCTTCTCCTCCATCTCTACCTGCACGACCTGTTTCTTGGTAATAACTTTCTAAACTTTTTGGAATGTCATGATGTATCACATAACGAACATCTGGTTTGTCTATTCCCATTCCAAATGCAATAGTAGCCACAACAACTTCACAATCTTCCATCAAAAACATATCTTGATGTTTTACTCTTGTTTTGGCATCTAACCCTGCATGATAAGGAACTGCATTAATTCCATTTACTTGTAAAACTTGTGCTATTTCCTCTACTTTTTTTCTACTTAAACAATAAATAATTCCAGATTTACCTATATGTTGTTTTACAAAACGGATAATATCTTTCTCTATTTCTTTTGTTTTAGGTCTTACTTCATAAAATAAGTTTGCACGATTAAATGATGCTTTAAATACATTTGCATCACTCATTCCAAGTGTTTTTAGAATATCTTCTTGTACTTTTTCTGTTGCAGTAGCTGTTAAACCAATAACAGGAACATTATCAATTTGTTTGATAATATTTCTTAAATTTCTATATTCTGGTCTAAAATCATGTCCCCATTCAGAGATACAATGCGCCTCATCAATAGCTACAAAAGAAATTTTTTGATCACGCAAAAAAGAAGCATATTCTTCTTTAATAAGAGATTCAGGAGCAACATAAAGCAATTTTGTTATTCCAGAAACAATATCTTCCTTTACTTGATTTACTTCAGTTTTGTTTAATGAAGAATTTAAAACATGTGCAATTCCATGGTGTTCAGAAATTCCTCTAATTGCATCTACTTGATTTTTCATCAAAGCAATTAAAGGAGAAACAACAATTGCTGTTCCTTCTTTCATTAAAGCTGGTAATTGGTAGCATAAAGATTTACCACCTCCAGTAGGCATGATAACAAAAGTATTTTCGTTATTCAGTATGCTTTTTACAACATCTTCTTGAAGCCCTTTAAACTTATTAAAACCAAAAAACTTCTTTAACGCCTTATACAAGTCCTTTTCGTTACTCATCATCTAATATCTTGTTTTAAACAGAAAACTAATTTACAAAAAATATAAATAAAAAATATGTTAAATTTTCCTTTTAGAAAAAACTATATCCATACTTAAAATATTGCTACTTTTACATCCTAAAATAACAGAAAAAATATTTTAACTTGAAAAAAACAAGTTCCATTTTATCAACTGCCAAAGATACTATACTTCTTGAAAGTAAATCGATAGCGAATTTAGTTAATTTTTTAAATGCTTCTTTTGAAGATGCTGTAAATTATATTTTTAACTCCAATGGAAGAGTTATTGTTACAGGAATTGGTAAAAGCGCTAACATAGCAACGAAAATTGTTGCAACGTTTAATTCTACTGGTACACCCGCTATTTTTATGCATGCAGCCGATGCTATTCATGGAGATTTAGGTAATGTACAAAGCAACGATGTTGTTATTTGTATTTCTAAAAGTGGAAATACGCCTGAAATTAAAGTACTGGTTCCTTTAATTAAAAACTCTAGTAATAAAATTATTGCCATTACAGGTAATGTTGATTCTTTTTTGGGAAAAAACGCCGATTTTGTATTAAATACTTTTGTTGAAAAGGAAGCATGTCCAAATAATTTAGCTCCTACAACAAGTACAACTGCTCAATTAGTTATGGGAGATGCTTTAGCTGTTTCTTTGTTGCACTTGAGAGGTTTTACAAGTAAAGATTTTGCCAAATATCATCCAGGTGGTGCACTTGGTAAACGATTGTATTTAAGAGTTTTTGATTTAGTTAAGAATAATGATATTCCAAAAGTGTTAAGCACTGATGTGGTAACAAAGGTTATTATTGAAATTTCAGAAAAACGCCTTGGTGTAACAGCTGTTATTGATCCAGATAATAAAATTGAAGGAATTATTACTGATGGTGACATTAGAAGAATGTTAAGTAAAACTACTAAAATAGATGAACTTACAGCTGTTGATATTATGAGTAAGAATCCAAAAACTATTGATATTAACGCTATGGCTGTTGATGCTTTAGATGCTTTGGAAAACAATAGTATTACACAAATACTAGTAACAGACGAATCTAAAAATTATGTAGGTGTTATTCATTTACATGATTTAATTAAAGAAGGAATATTTTAATATGGCAGAAAAACAGATGTCCTTTTTGTCACATCTTGAAGAATTAAGGTGGCATTTAGTAAGAGGATTTTTAGCAATATTTGTTATCGCAGCAACACTTTTTGTGTATAGCAAATTTGTATACGAAGATTTTTTATTAGCACATAGAAATCCTGACTTTATAACCTACCAGTTATTTTGTGATGTATTTTCATTTTTTAATATGGAAAGTGCTTTTTGTAGTGTTACTTTTGATAATACCAAATTACAAAGTTTACAATTAACCCAACAATTAATGAACTCTATTTGGACTTCATTAATCTTAGGATTTATAATTGCTTTCCCTTATATTTTATGGGAAATGTGGCGCTTTATAAGACCAGGTTTACATCAAAAAGAAATAAAAAGATCAAGAGGTTTTATTTTTGTAGCTTCTCTCCTATTTTTCTTAGGAGTATTATTTAGCTTTTATATCATTGCACCTATTTCAGTCCATTTTCTGTACAATTATCAAATTACAGATATGATTGAAAACAACTTTACTATGGATTCTCATATTAGTTTAGTTACCAACATGTTGTTAGGTGTTTCTATTATGTTTGAACTACCTGTACTTATTTACTTTCTAACAAAAATAGGATTGATAACACCTCCTTTTTTAAAGAAATACCGTAAACATGCCTTAGTGTTGGTACTGGTTTTATCAGCAGTTATTACACCTCCAGATGTTGCTAGTCAAATTATAGTAGCTGTTCCAATTATGTTTTTATATGAAATTGGAATTTATGTATCAAAAATTGTAGTCAAAAAACAAAATTCAAATGTCTAAAAAAGTCCAAGAGTTTAACGATTATCGTTCTAAAATGAACGATAAAATTTTATCCGGAGATAATAAAGTAATAAAACGTATTTTTAATTTAGATACAAATGCCTTTTCAGAAGGTCATTTGCCTGTAAAAACAAAAGAATTACTTGGTTTAGTTGCTTCTGCCGTGTTGCGTTGTGATGATTGTATTGCTTATCATTTAGAAACTGCATATAAAAACGGGGTCTCAAAAGATGAAATGATGGAAACCATGTCTATTGCTACTTTAGTTGGTGGAACAATTGTAATTCCGCATTTAAGAAGAGCTGTTGAATTTTGGGAAGAATTAGAAAGTCAAGCTTAAAAGCTTTAATATCATTTTAAGATTTCTTTAAAAACCTAGCATTACATTTACATTCTAAAGTTTTACTTTATTAATTATGATTTTAAGAGCAGATAACATACAAAAGATATACGGAAGTAGAAAAGTTGTAAAAGGTATTTCTTTAGAAGTACAACAAGGTGAAATTATTGGATTATTAGGTCCAAATGGAGCTGGAAAAACAACTTCTTTTTATATGATTGTTGGAATGGTTAAGCCTAATGCTGGCGCTATTTATTTAGATGATGAAGAAATTACAGAAGATGCCATGTATAAACGTGCTCAAAAAGGTATTGGTTACTTAGCCCAAGAAGCCTCTGTTTTTAGAAAATTATCTGTTGAAGACAATATCCTATCTGTTTTAGAATTTACAGACCGAAGTAAAGTCGAAAGAAAAAAACGTTTAGAAGAATTAATAGAAGAATTCAGTTTAGGTCATGTGCGTAAAAACCGTGGTGATTTACTTTCTGGTGGTGAACGTCGTAGAACAGAAATAGCACGCTGTTTGGCTTCAGATCCTAAATTTATTTTATTAGATGAACCTTTTGCTGGAGTTGACCCAATTGCTGTAGAAGATATTCAAAGCATTGTAGCACAACTTAAAAATAAAAACATTGGTATTCTTATTACCGATCATGATGTACAAGCAACACTTGCAATTACAGATCGCACCTATTTAATGTATAACGGAGGTATTTTAAAAGAAGGAACTCCTGAAGAATTAGCTGAAGATGAAACAGTAAGAAAAGTGTATTTAGGTACTGACTTCGAGTTAAAAAAGAGAAAATTTTAACTCTTTTTATAAATAGCATAATCATTATTACTAGTTTTCACTTTACCTTTTAATATCTTTAGGGCTTAATTAATTTATCCCTAACTATAATGAAAAATAGAATTAACTTCCTATTTATGGCATGTGTCATATTATTTGTATCATGTTCAACAGAAAACTCAATTAACATACCTAATGTAGTTGATGAAGAAAATTTAGATGCTTCTGGATTACCTATACTATCTTTTGTGGTTCAACAACCTACAATAACAAATGCAACTTCATATACAATTGATGTGGTAGAATGGGATATTCCTAATGACTATACAAATGCTATTAAAACTACCGCTAATTTACAAGCAGCAATAGATTTCGCTCATGATGAAGGTTATACACAAATAGTTTTACCAGCTGGAGAATATTTAGTTGGTGAAGATGTAAATGATATTTACCAAGGAGGAATTGATATTTATGGAAACACAGAACTTATATTTAATGAAGATGCAGTATTAGGTATTGACACCAATAATAAATGGAATTACTGTGTTTTACGTTTAAATGGTGATAATATAATAGTTAGAAATGGTACTATTGTTGGCGAACGTGATACGCATATTTTCACACCACGTGAAAGTGACGGAAAAACAGCTCATGATGAAGGTCATGGTATTTGTGTTTGGAGCAATAACAATGTGTTAATTGATAATATGGAAATCCGAGATTTAACTGGTGATGGTTCTTTAGTATTAGAATCTAACGATGTTACTTTTACCAACAATAATATTTACAATAACAGACGTCAAGGAATTTCTGTTGTTGGTGGTATTCGCATTCAAATAACGGATAATGAAATACATCATATTTCAGGAACAGCTCCGCAATTTGGTGTTGATATTGAAGGTGCTGGTCGTGTTGATGAAGATATTTTAATTCAGAATAATTATTTTCATCATAATTCAGGTGGAGATATTGTAAATACTTCTGGAGAAAACGTATATATTCTTGACAATGTTATGGAGCAAGGAGATGATAGTACTTATTTAGACGGGCCTATTGTTAGCTGGAATAAAACTCATAATATTATTGCTAGAAATACTGTTACCATGGTAAATGGTTCTGCTAATGGACGTTTAGGTTATATTCAATATTCTAGCGGTGGAGACAAAGGACATAATAGAGCAACTTATGTACATGAGAATATAATGAATAATTGTGGAATGTACATGTATGATAGTTATGGTGCAGATGTTCGTAGAAATCAATTCTTAGGATATTTCTTAGCTTTTACAGATTATTATAATATTATAATGATAGATAATTTAGTTACTTATTCAGAAACAGAAACACATCTTAGGTATTGTTGGTCGTACAGATTTAACAATGCAAAAGGTTTTGCTGAAGGAAATTATTTAGGTGATAATCTAGAAGAGATACCTTTATCTACTTCAAAAGCATATACACTTCAATGTGTTCTTGATGGTTGGTAGTATTAAAACTAACCATTCTAATTAACGTGAGTTCGATGTAGTAATATTTTATTTTTTAATTGTCATTTCGAGTGATTCTCGATACTAAATTCTTTCAGAATTTCACTCGAATTGATACATTTTTCTTAGATCGAACTCACGTTAATTAATATATTATTCTTAGCAAACTTGTTTTGTAAACTTATGAAAAAGGAAAAAGTTTTAATCTTAAAAAATATTTGTTATACAGAACTGGTGTATGATAGGATTAATAAGAAATTAAACTCCAAATACACTAAAGATAATATAGAAAAACTCTTATCTTATATTATTAAAGAAACTAAAGAATCTTCATTTATTAAAAAAGGTAAAAACTACTATATTATAAATACAAAAAACAACATTGTTATTACCATAAACTCTAATACTTTTAGAGTGATAACGGTAAATCTATTACATAAAAATTAACTATTTCCTTGGTACCAATTTAAAAATACCTTCATACTCTACACCAACATAAATATAACCATCTGGACCTTGTTTAATATTTCGTACACGACCAATATCTTCTAATAATTTTACTCTTTCTACTACTTTTCCTTCATTTAATTTTAACAACTCCATATATTGAAACTTTAAAGAACCAATTAAAAGATTATTTTTTAACTCAGGATATAAAGCACTTGTAACGAACTCCATTCCAGACGGTGCAATAGAAGGAACCCAATAATATAAAGGTTGCTCCATTCCTACTCTTTCTTTTTCATCCGTAATTTTAGTCCCAGAATAATTAATTCCGTAGGTAATAACTGGCCAACCATAATTAGCTCCTTTTTTAATAATATTTATTTCATCTCCTCCTTTTGGTCCATGTTCATGCGTCCATATTTCTCCTGTAACAGGATGTTTTACCATTCCTTGCGGATTTCTATGTCCGTAAGAATAAATTGCTTTTTTGGCACCTTTTTTATTTACAAACGGATTGTCTTTTGGTATAGTTCCGTTAGCATTCAAACGATAAATTTTTCCTCCGTCTCTATTAATATCTTGCGGATTAACATCTCTATTTCCTCGTTCTCCAACAGAAAAATACAAATACCCTTCATTATCAAAAGTAATACGAGAGCCAAAATGATATGAAGCCATTGTATTTGGTGTTGCTTTATATAAAACTTGTAAATTGGTTAAAGAATCACCTGTTAATTTTGCTCTGGATAATGTTGTATTTCCTCCTTTTTCTTTACCAATTGATGATGAATATGTTAAATAAATCCAACCATTTTTTTTATAATCAGGATGTAAGGCAATATCTAACAAACCTCCTTGTCCTCTTAAATAAACTTTAGGTACGTTTTTTATTTTTATTTTTTTTCCGTCTTTAAAATGAATTAATTCTCCTTTTTTTTCTGTAATTAACATACTTCCATCTGGCAACCAGGTAAATCCCCATGGACTTTCTATGTTATTTACTTCTTTTAAATACATATAATCTTTTGCTGCCTTTTTTATAACAACATCGTTTTCTTTTTTCTGAGCACAGGCTCCTATTGTTAAAAAAACAAGACTTAAAATAAATAGTTTTATATGTTTCATAAGGTGAAAATTTAATAAGGCTAAGTTATAAACTTAAATAAGTTTCAAAAACATTAAAATTAAACTATTAAATTAATTTATCCTATCGTTTTCAATTAATGATTTCTAAAACTATTCATAATCAAACTTAAAAAACGACTCTAAAAATTAAAACAACTTTTAATACAAATAAACTCATTAACGGTAACAATAGCTTTAATCCTTATTATATTTGTTGAAAAAAGTTACTTCGTAAATGCAAGTATTAAAAACACATTATCATCCTGAAATAAAAACCTTAGAAGAAAAAACTGTTTTCACAAGATTAGCAACTAGAAGTATTGCTGTGAAAGGAGAAAACATTCTGTTATTATATACAAAACGTTATGAAGATTACAGTCTTCCTGGTGGAGGTTTAGAAGCAAATGAAGACAAATTAGAAGGAATGAAACGTGAACTTACGGAGGAAACTGGAGCTAAGAAAATCAAAAACATAAAACCTTTTGGTATTTATGAAGAATATAGACCTTGGCATAAATCTGATTTTGATATTCAACACATGATTTCTTATTGTTATACCTGCAATATTAATAAAGAACTAGGAAACGCTAATATGGAAGCTTATGAAATCAAAAATGGTATGCAAGCTGTATGGATTAATATTTATGAAGCCATAAAACACAATAAAAAAACAATTGCTTTAAGTGATAAAAAAGGAATGTCTATTGAACGAGAAACCTTTTTATTAGAACTTGTTGCTGAGAATATTATTTAAAGAATATTTTTATTTCATTAGTAAAGAAAACTACCTCCAAAAAACATATATGCAAACGACAAAGCTTACTTCACAAAGTATATTACCACTTACCTGTTCTAGATCTGGAACTTGTTGTTTTGGTAAAGCGGTTATGATTAATCCTTGGGAATTATTTAATTTAAGTAAAGAGAAAAAAATTACGACAAGAGAATTTCGTGATTTATATTCTGAATTTGGAGGAATTCGATTATTATTCGATGGAAAACAAGACCATAAAGGACAACAAGCTTGTAGTCAGTATATAGATGGTCATGGTTGTAGTGTGCATTTAGGTCGTCCGTTAGCTTGTCGTTTATATCCTTTAGGACGTCAAATACAATACAATAAAGCGAATTATATTTATGAAGGAGATACCTTTCCTTGTTTAACAGATTGTTCAGAGGTTTTAGAACTGCCTAAACTTAGTGTTGGAGAATATTTAAAAGGTCAAAAAGCTAATTCTTTTGAAAAAGCGCAAGATGAATATTTAATAGTAATGCAAAACATTGCTGATATAGGATTTGAGTTGCTTTTAGAATCTGGTTTAGCTGAATCTGGAGATACAAAAACACTAGCTGCGTGGAGGGAAATAGGAAACGAACTTCCAGAAGTACTAGCTGAAAGAATAGGCAAAGAATGGATGGATTGTTTAATGATTCCTGAAATAAATGATGATATTAAAGATCCCACTCTTTTTATTCAACAACACAATGATTTATTAGTACAAAAGGCACAAGAAAAATTTGGAGCATTACAAACTTTTCAAGAAGTTCATGAAGCTTCTGTTTTAATGATTGCTCTAGCCTTGCACTTATCAAGAGGTTTAGGTGCTGACACAAAAGGAATTGCTGAACATTGGATAGAAACTGCCAAAAATCATGGCGCAAAAGAAGAATAAAATTTAGCGCATTCTATAATTCAGTGCTTAATAATTATTTAATTTGAACGATTTGTGATATAATTTGACCAAATATTGACAAGAAATAAGTTTAAGTTTGCTGGTTATTTTAAAGCACTAAAAGATGAAACAAACATTACAATGGTATTGTATAATTTTTACTTTATTAATTAATACCAATTTATTCTCCAACATTATATATGTAGACTCAACTGCTACTGGATCTGCTACTGGAGAAAGTTGGGGTAACGCTTATACTGATGTTACAACTGCTATTAATAATGCTATTGCAAATGATGAAATTCATATAGCTACAGGAACTTATAAAGAAGGTGCAACTATAATAATTAATAAAAACATATCACTTTTGGGTGGTTATCCTGTTGGTGGTGGAATTCAAGATATAGCTGCTAATGAAACCATTTTAGATGGAGAAAATAGTTATCTATTAATCAACAATTCTGCTGAAACAATTCTAAACGGAATAATTTTACAAAATGGATATAATATTGATGGAAGTGGTGCTGGAATCTATAATAATAGCACAATAACAATAATAGATTCTAAAATAAGTAACAACGAAGCCAAATATGGAGGTGGTATTTATAACCTAAACGGAACAGTAACTATAATAAATTCAATTGTAAATAATAATACTTCCTCAGGTGGAGGTGGAATCCTTAGTTCTCAAGGAATATTAAACATTACAAATTCTTCAATAAAAAATAATACTAGTACTTGGACAGGAGGTGGAATCCTTAGTAATGGAGATGGAACATTAACAATTAAAAATTCAATAATTACTAATAATAGTGCTGTAAATTCTGGAGGTGGAATTTATAATTGGGGTACATTTTATTTAATAAATTCTGTTATTAGTACTAACACATGTTCTAGTAATGGTGGAGGTATTTATAATCCTTTAGGTACAGCTACCATAACAAATTCTATCATTACTAAAAATACAGCTATATCTGGAGATGGTTTTTTTATTGATATTCATGGTACAATAAATATTCAAAACAGTATTATTTATGAGAACTCTAATAATGAATATCTTAATATAAATGACACTGAAGATCTAACTTTCGAATACAGTTTGGTTAAAGGAGAACATCCAACAGGAACTGGAAATATAAATGCTACTGCTGTTAATTTTAATCCTATGTTTATTGATTTTAACAATAATAATTATAATTTACAATATGGAAGTCCGCTTATTGATACTGGTTTAAATAGTTTTAATACTGAGAGTTTAGACATTATTGGTAATTCTCGTATTACTACTATTATAGATATTGGTCCTTATGAATATAGTAATGAGTATATTATTTGGACAGGAAATACGGATAACGATTGGTTTACAACATCTAATTGGGATACCAATGTTTTACCATCTAGTACATCGGATGTTATTATTCCGTCTAACCTAACAAATTATCCTACAGCTAACACTACCATAAATTTTAATACACTTACTATTGAGTCTGGAGCTACTTTTATACCAGAATCTACTGTAAATGGTACAATTACACATAAAAAAAATATTCCTGATACAAATTGGCATTTTATAACACCAACAGTTATAGGTGAAACGTATGAAAACATTATCCAAAATCATTCATTTGCTACTGGTACAGGTAATAATATCGGATTAAGTACCTATCTTAATTCTGGTTCAACTCCTTGGATTTATTTTTCAAATACAACTACTGGAACAGTATATAGATCACACGGGTATGCAATAAAATTAAATGCCACTGAAAACATTTCATTTACCGGAACAATTTCAGGAGTTCCTAATAGAAGCGCTAATGCGGGATCTAGAAATGGTTTCATTTTAACAGGAAATCCTCATACAGCATATATTGATGCGAGTGTATTTTTAAATAATAATACTGCTGCTTTAGCAGAAAATTCAATTTGGCTTTGGAATGGTTCTGAATACATAACTTACAATCTTGTAAATTCAATTCAAATTGAACCAGCGGAAGGTTTTTTTATAGAAGCTAATGCTACTAATAATATCTCATTTTCTAATACCAATAGAAGTCATCAAAACTCTAATAGTACCAAACAAGAACCAATACCTTCTATTGAGTTGTTTATAGAAGATGAAACTAACAAAAAAAACACCAAAATATTTTTTGTTGACGAAAAAACAACTGGTTTTGACAACGGCTATGATTCTAAAATATATGGAGGTAAAGACTATGAATTTGCTGTTTTTACAGAGCTAGTTAGTGATAATAAAGGGAAAAAATTAGCGATACAAACATTACCTTTAGACTATGCTACTGTAATTCCTGTAGGTTTAATTGCAGATGCTGGTAAAGAAATTACGTTTTCTACAAAAACTCTTAACTTACCTGAAGAAGTAACAATATATTTAGAAGATAGAAAGAACAACATTTTAACAAACTTAACCGAAAATAGTTACAAAACTAGCTTAAGTGAAAAAGCAAATAGTGTTGGTCAGTTTTATATACATACATCTGCTAAAAGATTAACTACAGACGAAATAAATTCTGAAAGCATTAGTATTTATAGATCTTCAAACAATGAAATTACCATTAGTGGCTTAAAAGTTAATGCAAACGTTGACGTATATTCACTATTGGGTAAAAAGTTAGCTGCATCTAAAATAGTTGCAAACGAAATTCATAAAATTAATTTACCTAGTTTAAGTAGTGGCATATATGTTGTGAAGTTAAGTTCAGGCAACAATGAAATCACTAAAAAAATAACACTAAACTAGTGTTATAGAACTAAAAAATACTATTCTAAATCTATAAACCTTCAAAAAAATATTTTTTGAAGGTTTACTTTTTCTCATAAAAAAAGAAATCAAAATATAAAATTTTGATTTCTTATAGGTTTCAGTGTAGGACTTACCTCCTACGCTAGTTAATATTTTAGCATCAAGAAAAACACAATAAAAAAATTGTGTTTATTTCTTAAAACGTTCCTTTTATTGTAAACTTTTCTTTCTATTGTATTGTAATAATTTCTCAGAATATTTCAAATCTGTATCAAAACAATCTTGAAATATACCACAAGAAACACCTGGTTTGGCTAATGATTTTTTTGAAGCGTATTTTGCATGTCTCGCAATTTCTGGACTTAAATAGTTCATGGGAATATTATTTATATAATTTATGGTACAAAAATAAACATATTTATCAAATTAAAACATGTTATAAAAGCATGTTTTACATTTATTTAACAAGCTTAACAATTAATTAAGAAATAAAAAATGAAATTAATATTCCCTTTTTAACTAACTATTTTTAAAACAGTTAGGATGTTTACTGTCAAATGTAATCTTTATTACGAATACTAGTTTGAATAGACTACATAACAGATTATATAATAATCTAGTATTTTATTTTTTTTCGCAAAATATCTTTCAATTAAAACATTAGAATACTCATTATTTGAGTTTGGTCATATAAAAAACTTATCAACACGAAACCGTTTTCGCTTCTAATACTGTTTTTAATTATTCATAAAATAATGTAGTTTTATTTTTTAAATACAAAATAAAAACACTTATAAAATATGAAAACACTAATAAAAACAAGTTTGTCATTATTTATTCTTATACTATTTAGTTGTAGTGAAGAAGATAAAAATTTAAATGTAGAAGTAACCGAAAAAATAGACGCAACAGTCTTAAACCAAAGGGCAGGCTTAAAATCAATAGGATCAGGAGTGATGATGCAAGCGTTTTATTGGGATGTACCAGCAGGTGGAACTTGGTGGGATGTTATAGATACTAAAGTTGAAGATTGGAATAATGCAGGAATAGATGCTATTTGGTTACCACCTGTATCAAAAGCGCAAAATGGATCCTTTTCTATGGGATATGATCCTTTTGATTACTTTGATTTTGGTGAATACGATCAAATGGGAAGTGTAGAAACTCGTTTTGGCTCTAGAACAGAATTAACAAACTTAATAGATAATGCACATGCAAATCAATTGAATGTTATTGCAGATATTGTAATTAATCATAACAGTGGAGGTGATTCTGAAAGTAATCCGTATACGAACGGAAGCACATATACAGATTTTAATCCAAAATCTGGGATGTTTTTTAGATCCAGTAGAGATTTTCATCCTAATGATATTAGAACAAATGATTCTGGAATTTTTGGAGGTTTTCCCGATTTAAGTCATCATCAAACTTATGTACAAGATTGGTTATGGAATAAATCAAATAGTGTGGGGAAATATTATAGAGATGTTATTGGTTTTGATGGTTGGAGATTTGATTATGTAAAAGGTTTTGAGCCTTGGGTTGTAAAAGATTGGAAAAATGCTGTAGGCGGTTTTTCTGTTGGTGAATATTGGGATGGCAATGCAAATACATTAAACTGGTGGGTAAATGAAGCGCAAGTAAGTGCTTTTGATTTTGCTTGTTATTACAGAATGAGAGATGCTTTTGGAGGAAATGACTTAACAAAATTAAACGATAATATGTTATGGAAAATGAACCCTACTAAAGCAGTTACATTTGTTACAAATCATGATACCGATGAAATTTATAATGGCAAATTATTAGCATATGCCTATATATTAACTCATGAAGGTTATCCTGCTATATTTTACAAAGATTATGAAGAATGGTTAGATAAAAACAAGCTTAATAATTTAATATGGATACATAATAATTTAGCAAAAGGAAATACCAACATATTATATACAGATAATGACGAGTATGTAGCAAAAAGAAATGGAGATAATAGTGCGGGGTTAATTGTGTATTTAAACAATTCTGATGTATGGAAAACACGTTGGGTAGAAACAAATTGGTCTAACACAACAATTAAAGATTATACAGGAAATTCTAATTGGAAACCTCTTACACAAAACGGTAATTGGGTAGAAATACAATCTCCACCAAATAGTTATTCTGTATGGTCTGTTGAATAGAACCCGTAAATATTCTTTAAATAAAACCCTGCTTTTTGTTAAGCAGGGTTTATTATTAATAACGATTATCATTTTATTTTAGATAAAATGTATCTAATTCTTGACTGAAAATGTCCAACATTTTCATGCCATCTTTATAATTATCAATAGCTATGCAATTTTGTATTTCTTGAGTATAATTAACTTGATAAACTCTTTCATTACCTGAAAAATGTGTTATTTTTAATCTTGTTTTTAACTCTACTTTATTTACTTTTTTAAGTCTAAAATCATTTTTATTAAAAGACCATCCAGATTCATCTTTAAGCATATCTAAAATATATAGAGAAGAAAGATCATAAAGTAAATCTGATTCATTTTGATACTCTTTCTTTTTTAAAACTTCTATACGTTTTTTTAACCTTTCCTCTTTTTCTATAATTTCAGGTGTTTTTGTTATGGTTTCAGCATTATCTATAAAATGACTAATTGATCTATTTATTTCCCAATTCATTAGTATTCTATGGAAAATGTAGAAAAGAATTAATATTCCTATAATAATTAAAAAAATGCTCATTAGTATGCTTTAAATTATACGTTTTTATTTTTCAATTTTGTATAGTAATAATTCCTCATCATCATTTGGTATTTGGGTTGTTCCTATAAATTTCAGCCCCAATTTCTCTAAAAGTTTTTGAGAAGAAATATTATCTTTTGTTGTAATAGCACTAATTGTTTTAATGCCAAATTCACTAAAAGCAACTTCCTTTAATTTATTAGATGATTCAAAAGCAAATCCCATTTTCTCATATTCGGGAAGAAATGCAAATCCAATATCAATTCCTTCTAAACCTTCTCTATCATATAAACCACAAGTTCCTATTTTTTGATTGTCTTGTTTTGTAATTAAAGTATAATTTGCGTAACCAAGTCTTTCTAGTTGAGGAATCATTTTTTCTTTTATATATTCTTTTGCATTTTCAACAGTTTTTATGTTTCTATCGCCAATATATTTAAGCCATTTTGGTGTATTTAATAACTTAAAAATGAAATCAGCATCACTTTCAGATGTTGGTTTTATAAGTAGTCTCTCTGTTTCAAAAGATTTATAGTTCATTCGTTATAATATGTTTATTTAGTCATCTAATTTAATAAATAAAAACAGAATAAAAAGTCTATTATAGTTTATGGAAGTAGTATAAAAACTAGTAATAAACTAACCATAAAATAATAGTTAGTTTATTATTTTTAAAAGATTAAACTACTTTTCTTACAACTCTTCAATAATCTTTATTACACACACCAAACAAATCGTTATATAAACATACTAAAGATGTATAAAATTACACTTTTTTATTTAGTAAAAATTCTGTACTTAAACTTTCTATTTTAAAATTGATTGCTTAGTTAATACACCCGCTAATTTTTCAATTTAAATACTAAAAAAATAAAGTCAAAATATGTAAATTTGAATTTATAATACTTGAATGCAGTACTTCGCTCCTGCTCTATATTGCTTATAAAAAATAGATTACTGAACTATACCAAATGAAAATATTGCACACAGCCGATTGGCATTTAGGACATCGATTACATGAACAATCGCAATTTGAAGAACAAACCTTGTTTTTAAATTGGATTGAAAACTATATTATTGATCAAAAAATAGATGTTTTATTAATTTCAGGCGATGTTTTTGATACCGGATCTCCATCCAATCAAAGTTTAGAAATGTATTATAATTTTTTAGTACAATTAAAAACTACTACTTGCAATTATATCGTTATTACAGGCGGAAATCACGATTCTCCAGGAACCTTAAATGCACCAAAACATTTATTAGATGCTTTGGCAATAAAAGTCGTTGGAAAAGCAACAGAAAATATTGAAGATGAAGTTTTTGAAATAACTATTAATAACGAAAAAGTAATCGTTGGAGCTGTTCCGTATTTGCGTGATGGAGATATTAGACGCGCTGTTGCTGGAGAAACTTTTGACGAATTAACCGACAAATACAAAACAGCGTTAATCAATCATTATCAAGCTATTGCAGCACATTCAAAAAGCATAAACACAACACAAGCTCCTGTAATTGCTATGGGACATTTATTTGCAACTGGTGGTTCAGTTTCCGATAGTGAGCAAAATATTTATGTAGGAACTTTAGGCCATATTGGTGCAGAAGATTTTCCTAAAGAGTTTGATTATATTGCTTTAGGACATTTACACAGACCACAAATTATTGGCGGAAACGATAAAATAAGGTATTCTGGTTCTCCAAATATTTTAAGCTTTAGCGAATTAAATTACGATAAAAAAGTAATTGTTTTAACGCTTGAGAATAATAAAATTACTACTATTGAAGACGCTATTATTCCTAATTTTAGAGAATTTTATAAACTAAAAGGAACAATTACTGAATGTATTGCTCAATTTCCGAATTGTATTTCAAACACCTACGAATTAACACCTTGGGTAGAAATTGTTTTAGATGAAGAAAACACAATTAATACAGATGATTTAAAAAAATCTGCAGCAACATATCCTTTTGAAATCTTAAAAATTGCTTTAAAAAGACAGCGAAAACTCAAAGGAATTGAAGAATTGCTAGAAAACACAAAATCGATAAAAGAGTTAGTACCAACAGAAGTTTTTCAGTTAAAATGTGAAGAAATGGGATTCGATTTAAAACAAAGACCCGAAATTTGGGATGCTTTTAATGAAGTTTTACAAGCTGTAAAAAAACAATAAGCGCTGTTTAGGTATGAAAATTTTAAAAATAGAATTACAAAACATAAATTCGTTAAGATCAGATACACCAATTGTTATCGATTTTAAAAGCGAACCTTTTAAAGATGTTGGTTTGTATGCAATAACTGGTGCTACAGGTGCAGGAAAAACAACCGTTTTAGATGCTATAACAATTGCTTTATACCATAATGTACCGCGTTTTAACGGCACAAAAGGAACATTAATAAATGTTGTAAGTCATAGTGCATATGAAGCTTTTAGTAGTGTAACTTTTGAAAATGACAATACTATTTATGAAGCTTTTTGGAGTATTAGAATTGCTGATAAAACAGGTAAACCTTACAAAAATCCTAAAGAAGAAGTTAGTTTAAAAAACCTTACTTCTAAGGAAATTCTGGCAACTCAAAAAAGAGATTTAATAACTAAAATTACTCATGTAACACAATTAGATTACAATCAGTTTTTAAGATCTGTACTTTTGGCACAAGGTGAATTTGCTGCATTTTTATCGGCAAAAGGTCCAGAAAAAGGAAAATTACTGGAACAAATTACTGGTGAACAGATTTACAAAAAAATTGGTCAAGGTATTTTAGAGCGAAAAGCCAAAGAAGAGCAGAAATTAAAAGAAATTCAGGCCAAAATTAATGCCGATGATGTTTTAAATGATGAGCAAAAGGCTGAATTAGATCAAAAAGATAAAACATTAGATGTTGACTTCATCAACATAGAAAAAGAAATAAAAACTACAGAACGCATTGTAAATTGGTATACTAAAAGTGAAGCGTTATTAAAAACAGCTAAAACGCTTGAAGAAAATGCTATTAATATTGCTACTTATGTAGAAAAACATAAAACCGTAATTCAATTACTTGGTTTACACGAAAAAGCAGCTCCTTTTAAAGAATTAATTCAAGATTTTAATAGAACAGAAAAAGAGCAACTTGAAAATTCAAAGGATTTAAAAAGTTTAGAAGAAGAATTAAAACTGCTAAAACCAACAATTGAAGGCTTAGAAAAACAAACCAAACATGAAACTGCTCAAGTAGCACTTGCCAACAAAGAGTTTACTGCTTGGCTTCCTAAATTCGATTTAATTACTAAGTTAGACAGTCAATTAAAAAACGAAGAAGCGAATCAACAAAAAGCAAATAAAAATTTAGCTGAGCTTACAAAACATATTGCTTCGTTAAAAAAGGAAGAAGAAACTACAACCAAAGAAGTAACAGAAACAGATGCTGCTTTAAAAAAAGTTACTACTTTTTTAACTGAACATCAGTTTTTAAAAGAAATAAGTCAAGAAGTTTCTAATTGGACAAAAGAGTTAACCACTTTAAAAGCGAATAAAAAATCGTTGCAAGAAGATGTAGAATTTATCAATCAGAAAAAAGTCGCTGTTGTAAAAACCACTACTCTTTTAAAAGAAGACACCGAAATACTGAATAAAAAGCTTAATGAAATTGAAAAAGTAGAAAAGGAATACATAACAATTACGGAGCAATTAGTTAAAAACAACAGTAAAACAATAGTAGCTGAAAAGGACAAATGGACGTTAATTGCTACAAATTGGAAAACTTTTAAAGGTTTATCTGAACAAACTTTAAAAGTATCAAAAGAACAAAGTACTAAATCAGCACAAAAAAAAGAACTTCTTAACGATTTAAAAAATCTGCAAAAAGAATTAGAAACGGTAAAAAAACAATTAGAGCATCAAGAAAAATCTGTTGCAGATGCTGTTAAAATTTTAGATTTAGAAAAAAGTATTGCTAAATATGAAGATGATCGTAAGAATTTAGTTGCTGGGGAACCTTGTGGTTTATGCGGTTCAGAAGAACATCCGTTTGCAGAAAATGCAAGAGAGATAGATGTTTCTAAATCGGAATTAGAACTTAACAAACGAAAAGCTGCTTTAAAAATACTAGAGGAATCTAAAAATGAAATCGAAAAGAAGGAAGTTGAATTAAATACTGCTGTTAGCGGATTAACAATTCAAATAAATGCCATTAACGAAGAATTAAAAACATTTGCAACTGCTGCTGAAAAATTAAATATTGCTTGTGAATTAACTGCTGTTTCAGAAATAGATGCGCAATTAAAAGTTGCTACTGATCAATTAAACACATTAAGTAATAATTTAACAGATGCGCAGCAATTAGAAACGCGTAAAAATGAAGTTTCAGAAAGTATAAAAACACAAAACGAAGTTGTTAGTCGTTTAAAAACAACAGTTGCTACTCGTAATGAGCAACTTAAAAACAATACTACTGAAATTGAAACCAGACAAAAAACAAGTGGTAAACTAACCAAAATATGTACGGATTTAGAAAACGATTTAACTTTAAAACTAGCGAAATTTAAATACACCTTACCTCCTATTGAAAATACGGATGTATTTATTAAAAACATTGAAAATGAAATTGCTAATTACACTAAAGCTGAACAAAAAGCAGCGAGTTTAAAGGCCAAAATTACAGTTTCAAACTCCAGTTTAATCAATATTAAAAAACAATTAGAGACCAGCGACGTTTCTAAAAAAGAACTACTTAAAGCAATTCAAGATCGTAAAATTAAAACGGATGCTTTAAAAGCAGAACGTGTTTCTATTTTACCTATGGACACAAGTGTCGCAAGCAAAAGAACGAATTTGTTAGCTGTAACAAAACAATGTACAGATACGCTTGAATTAAGTGAAAAAGAATTGCAAAAATCACTTAATATAAAAACCGAAAAAGAAGCTTTACAGTTAAAAACACAAAAAGAAGAAAAAGAATTTGTGAAAGTGTTGAGTGAATTAAAAAACAATTTAGAGGCGCAATTAAAAAACAGTGATTTTGAGTCTAAAAAAGCTGTTGAAAGTGCTTTATTGTCTCAAGAACATCTTTTAGAATATCAAAGAATTGCAGAGCGCATCAAAGAAAATCAGCTTAAATTAAAAACACTAAAAGACGAGAATGTAAAAGCAATTGCAGCTTTAAATACTACTAAAAACTTTGATATTACTGCCACTGCTAGTAAAGTGAACTTGGAAAATTTAGAAAAGAAAAGAAAAGAGTTTGCTACCGAGAAAGGTAAACTATTAGAGGCGTATAGAAAAGACAAAGAAATAAGAAATAGAAATAAAGAAATCTATAAAAAAATAGATGCACAAGAAGCTGTTTGTGGTGTTTGGAAAGAGTTGTTTAAAATTATTGGAAACTCCAAAGATGCCTTTAATATATACGTACAGCGTTTAACTTTAAAGCAATTGTTAGACTTGGCAAATGTGCATTTATACAAACTAAACAAGCGTTATTCGTTAAAAATAGAGGAAAACTACAAACCTAAAGAAGAATTGAATTTTAATTTAATAGATCATTATCAAACAGATCAAATTAGATTGGTAGATACTTCTAGTGGTGGTGAAAAGTTTATTATCAGTTTGGCATTAGCATTGGGTTTATCCGATTTGGCGAGTAAAAATGTACGTATTGATTCTTTATTTATTGATGAAGGTTTTGGTACCTTGGATAAAAACACTTTAGAAACTGTAATTTCTACCTTAGAAACCTTGCAATCTCAAGGAAAAACAATAGGAATTATATCGCATGTAGAAAATTTAAAAGAACGTATTGCTACACAAATAAAAATTACCAAAAAAAGTAATGGAGTGAGTACTGTAGCTGTTTTGTAAACTAATTTAAAATACATAACTTAAAATCGGTACAAAATGTTTTAAAGCTTTTTATATTTGCGATTGTAAAACAAATACTAAATTATATTTATGGACTCAGAAACATTTAGAATTTTTGGTTGTATTGGTCTTGTAGTGTGTCTTTTATTTTTTCTTATTTTAAATTTTGCAAACCCAACGTACACTAAAACTCTATGTACTGTACTTATAGTTGTTACTGTAATTATGTCTTATTTAGGAGGTATGCTTTTAAGTTACGGTAAAACGTATGCTTTTTTAAATTTTATAATTAGTTTATTTTTCTTTTGTATTGCTCCTTTAGCTATTGCAGGTTTCATTCATTATTTTATTATTAACGGTTTAAAAAGTATTGGTCTTTTATCTACTCGTAATATCGCTTTATTTTTCGGAGTAATAGTATTACTTATCACTTATTTGAGGCTTGGAATGTACAACTGGAAAACATATACTATTAAACAAGATAAAGCTTTAAAGATTGATGTTCTTGCTGTTAAATTATTAGGAACTGAGCCCTACGAATATGATACTTGGTTTTTTAGTAACTCTTATTTATTTAATTTTAATCGTGTAAATGCTAAGAAAAAAAGATGGCAAAGCCATGTTTATCAAGCAAAAGGAACACCAAAAGGAATAGCGCTTACTTACTTCTCAGAAAAAGAACAACAATTATATAAAGGCGAATTTGAATTTCCCGAAAAGCAAATAAAAAAATTAATGGGGTTTGGTCTCTTTCACTCTTCAACTGATTTTCAAAAATATAATCACATCAACCTTTTGTTTTTTTCCAAAGGTGAAATCAGTTTACAATTAGGAAACTCAAATACGGATGTTACCTTTTTTGAAGGTGTTTGTGAACCTATTAATGCTGTAGAATTGTCTTCTTCTGAAGAAAATACTTTTGAAAATAAAGCTTCTGAATTTAACCTTAATGAACTGAAATATATTCCCTATATAAATGAAAATTTAGATATCATCAGAAAACAAAAAACACATATTAAACATACTATTACAGGATTAACAGGTCAGATTGTTTCTATAAACGTAATTACGGCTAATGGAGAACGTTATGCTTTAGATAAAAAGTATTGGAATGGTAAAAATTTAGCAAAAAAACAAAGTCCAATTGTTGCTATTAACTACATAATTATAAATAATAAAGGAAAAAAATTAAGCTGGGAATACGTGTATGATATTAAAGACATAGCTTCTCATGTTAAGCAAAGCTCAATAAATATAATTACTGACTTAGAGTATAAGTTTGATTTATCAAATAATGAAAATGGTTTATTAAAAGCTAATAATTATGAATACATCAATAATGTAAAAAATGAATTTAAGTTAAATATGGAAAAGACTAAGATTTACGAAGTGTCGGACTAATAAAACCAATTCCTAAATTCACATAAGTGTTAGATCACTGGTTTTTAACACATAAACAAAGCAATTATAAAGAATATATACTATTGTATGTTTATCAATATATTTTCTTTTTTCATCTATACTTTGATTCCTTTCATCTAATTTTCAAAAAATAAACCTTCTTCTTAAACTATCTTTATAATATAATTATCCGATTGTAATAGTTTGGTTAAGTTCTATAAATACATAAGCTGTCCGGGGGGGCGGCTTTTTACTTTTATCCATGATAAATATTTTATTACATATCATTCTCCAAATTTTCTATATTAATTATAAACATACAGATGATAATGCACTTTTATCATCTGTATATTTATAATACTTTTTAGTAAATAACCTCGGGGCAAGCACGAGGTGTTTTAAAGAATTATCTTTTTACTTTTCTATGCAAACATCTTGGAATTAAACCCTTTGCTATCGACCTGTGATTAAACTATCAAAATTATAAACAAGTAGCATCACGGTTATCATCAGAAATTCTCCAATTACTTTCATTAATCAAAATAGATCTTGCCACATTTGCTTCATCTGAACAAAAAGCAGTATCATTAGCACCAAAACTAACGTCATTTAGTCTAGTTTGATTAGCAAAACTAATAAGTAGTTTATCGTAGTTTTCTGTTGATAACGACGCCCCTTTAAACATAAGACCAGCATCATCAACTTTAGAAATATTCCAATTACTAATATCAGGATTTGCTAATGAAGCAGAAAAAAACATACCAGATAAATTTGTTATATTACTAGTATCCCATTTACTAACATCTGGGTTCACTGAACTGGCAGCGATAAACATAGCAAATAGGCTACTTACGTTAGATAAATCTGGAATATCGGTTGCAAAAACTTCAAGATTTTTGCATTCTCCAAATGCTTCTTCCATAGATAACCATATTCCTGTTCCCCATTGATCCACAGAGATAATCTTTTCAGCCTCTTCTTTTTCTGTATTATTATTACCAAATTGTATTGAAGGAAAAACACCTGTTATACGTATGGTATGTTCTCCATCTGTATCAAAAGTATGAGTAACATCTCCTGTTATACCTGATTCATCCACTATTCCATCATTGTTCCAATCTACATTATAGTTATATGTAGTAATATCTAAATTTGTTGGAATTGTAATTTCTCTGGCAGACCAAGTTGTTATAAACTCTATTCCAGACACTGTTCCCAAATTATTAACTGTTACCGTAAACTCTTGAGTATTTCCGTTTTCTGAAACTACAGTATAAATAACTGGGTTTGTAAAATCTTGTGGAGAATCAATAGCTGGAATAATAGTTAATCCTGTATGTTCAATAATAGGTGTTAAAGCTGTAATATCTGTTCCTGTATCTAGCTTAAGAATAATTTCATTATTATTTATAACTCCTTGTTGTTCGTTAATAATAAACGAAGTAATATCATTAAGATCACTTAATACTTCATCATCCTTAGAGCAAGACATTAATAGTGAAAATAAACAAATATAAATAGATAGTGTTTTCATTTTTTTGTTTTAAGTATTAATTTATATAACGAATATAGCCTAGGTAAATTATAAGAAACAAAATAAAATGTGTGAAAGGGAATAAATGGAGTTAAAAGGGAAAAACAAATAATTAAAAAACTACTTCTTATTTACAAAAATTTATCTTAATAATATATAGACTGTTAACAGCAGCCTAGTTTTACTAAAGTTAAAAAAAATAATAACTCTTATCTTTTATTGATGAATGTATTTTTATTTTCTTAAAAAATATTACTTAGTCATTAAAGTATACTTATCAAAAAAATAAATACTGTTAAGAAAAACAACTAAAACTTTTATAATTCCATCAGCGAGACTGCAGGGAGCTTTCGTTTTCTTGCAATTCTATCAGCGGCACTGCAGGGAGCTTTCCTTTGCTTGCAATTTCATCAGCGGCACTGCAGGAAGCTTTCGTTTGCTTACAATTCCATCAGCGGCACTGCAGGAAGCTTTCGTTTGTTTGCAATTCCATCAGCGGCACTGCAGGGAGCTTTCGTTCGCTTGCAATTCTATCAGCGGCACTGCAGGAAGCTTTCGTTTGTTTGCAATTCTTAAACTAAAGTTCATTTTTAGTTTAAAAAATTACCAAGTATTTTTCTCTATAAAATCTAGTGAGCTATAAAAAGCTGAAAAATACACTTCCCGTACGGATAGCCGTAAAGATCTTTTAACTGCTTTATCTATGTTTGCTTGCTCTATATAATTTTTATAGAAATGTTAAGAAAATAGAAATAAATAAACATCTGTATACATTACTTTTTAGTTCTGGTTATATGGGTGTTAGGCATAATTAAAAAATGAACAGCAACTTAAAATCATTATTACAAAATAATCCAAAAATTGAGATTATTGAATTGGAGAATTCAACTAAAGTTTTAAACCCCTGGAATGATAAATCTATCTCATTTAATTTTAAAAAAGGGCAAAAACTTACTGACATCGAAAATTTAGTTTTTCCTGAACAATTATCTGCTATTAATGATATTGAGAAAAATGAATTGGAATTTATATACGGGCCTGTTGATCAAGACAGTAAAATTAAGTCACGTGAATTTGATTTTTTATATAAAGGACAGATATTCAAATGTTCATTTGGAAAAATATCAAAATCATTAACAACGATAGCAAAGTCTTTCAAAGAGAACGCAACTGAAAGTCTATCAGATTACAGAAATCTAAGATTTTTACGTGACCTTTTATCAGATGATTTTTATAAAGATTTGTTTAAAGACCCATTTATTGTCAGTTTCTATATAAAAGGAGAATTTAAAAATATTAATAATGATTTTGTTGGACTTTCAAAGTCATTAAACTTTTATATGGGATATTTTGACAGAGATACCCCTAAAATACTAATACACGGAAAAGAACAAGATGAGGAAACATATAAAGCCCCTTGTCTAAATGAACTTTTTGATAGTTTTCCAAAAAAGATAAACGCAACAAATATTGATTCAACACTATTGGACACTTTTATAGTTGCTAACCAAACAGAAAGTGTACGATTAAAATTTATTTTTTATTTTCAAGTTCTTGAATATGCTTCTTATTATTATTTAGACAAAAAGATTCAAAGTAAAATCCTAAAAACATTAAATGACCCAGAAGTATTTGATAAACCTGAACACTTTTCAAAATCATTAATTGAAGAACTCAAAGATCATTTCTCACAAAAGGATGATTCAATAAAACTTGAAAAAACAATTACAGAAAATATAACTATTCAAGATTTGAAAAACGAAATTGAAGTTAACAAAGATTTCTTCTCAAAAGATTTAGAATTTGAAGGAGGACTTAAAATAAATAAAATATTAAATGGAGACAACCCAATAGAGAATTTGAAAGATGGGGATTTAATATTAATAAAGAAAAATATTGAAAAAATTCGGAATGTTCTTGTACATTTGAGAGAATCGAGAGAAAATAAAGTTATTCTACCTTCTCAAAAAAATCATCATAAACTTCTACCATATTTATATCTAATAAGGAGAATTGCGGAAAAAGTAGCAATTAGCTTTTCATAAAACTGTGCCTAACTCCGTATATAATTTATTGCTGGCTTCTTGCCTACTTACGAAAACCCTCGCGGACTTTAAATATTTGTATTATTTACTAACTTTAACGCTTAAAATACGCAACTAATCTTATACAAAAACGTTGCATGCAATGCTAAAAAAAACAAAAAACTATGAATTTAAAAGAATTGAAAGATGATATTTTAAAAACAATTGACAATTTAAAAAATCACGGAAAATTCCCAAAAGAAAATAATCTTTATGATTATAAACTTGAATTAAATTTTTACGGTTTAACAGATGTGGTTGAAATATTTATGCGAAACTTCGCCAAAGATGTTTTGTCTTTTTCAAATTCTAATGGCGGTATTCTATTACTCGGTATAAAAGAAGATAAATCAACTGGTTACTTAGATGATACAGGATTAAATCAAAAAAACATTGATTTACTGACAAAAATAGATTTAAACTTAATCTCACAACAGTTCAATAAGATTGCAAAAACTGGAGTTGATTTAGATTTACAACCATTTCAAACTGGTACAAGGAAATTTTATTATTTACTAATTGAAAAACAAAATCAAATAATAATACCAATAAACGACTTCGAAAAATACAATTTAAAAAAAGGAGAAATAACATATCGAGTATCAGGAAAAAACGCAACTGCAAATTCAACTACCCAAGATTTTAATCGATTTATTCAAATAAAAGCAAATGAGAAAAATAAGGAGTTTATGGAAATTTGGTCAAAATTATTACCTGAAATGTTTGACATAAACCCGAGAGAAGTATTGATTTTAAATCCTAAAAATAATACCGTTTATGGATATAATTCAAAAGAAAATTTACTTTCAAGTAGTGAAATCGATATAGACCAAACAGAAGACGGAGCTTTTAATGTCATTTTAAATGCAATTTCTGCTGGAGATATAGGAAAAATATCAACTGATGAAGGTAAACCTATTTATAAAATTGTTGGAGAATTAAAAAGTAAAACTCCAAGAGATTTCATTTATTTCTCTTCTTTAATGAAACAAATAAAAGTTATTTCCAATTATAATTTTTCTTCCACACAATTAAAATATGTTTTTAAATATTTAAAATGGAGTACAGATAAAAGTTTCAAAATTGAAAACCCAGATGAAACTAAAATAAATCCTGAGTTTAATCAGTATATGTGGATTGAAATACTTGATAAAACACATAAGGTCGTATTTTCTAAAAATGCAATTGAACCAATAGCTGAGGCTATAAATCAACCCGAAAGTCATATAACTATATTTGGTAAAGAATTACAACTAAAATCAAAAAAGAAAACCAAATAGCACTACATACAACAATTATTATAATTAATATAGTTCTTGCTGTTTAACTCAATGCTTAGTGTATTTTTATGATGTCCGTATTTTTTTTTACTTAATAAAAAATCAAAACATATTGCTTATTTCCCACAGTAAATAACCTCGAGGCAAGCCCAAGAGATATTTTAAAGAATTATCCTTTTTTACTTTTAGATGCAAGCATCGAAGAATTAAACCCTTGGTTATCTCCCTGCGATTAAATCTACCAAGAATATTTTTTTCCAAGCGTGAGATAAGTATTAACAGACAGTATACCTACTGTGCTAAAAAGAAATAAAACAAATATTGTTATTGACTTCAGGATGATTTCATCAAATAGTATACTAAAAAGACTTATTAATGAAACCATAATACCTAACAACAATGCACCTATAAAATATAACAGTGATTTCTTTAAATTGGTAGCAACTTCTTTTTTGAATTCAATTTCTGCATTGATTTTCAGCATCATTGTATTTTCAAAATCTTTATTCATCAAGGTTTTTACTCCTGATTGTACAAAACTCTTAACTAACTCATCTTTGAATTCTTCTGATTCTATCATTTTAATTCTTGTTTTTGTTATCTAATTGTAAACGTATTTTTTTTCTAGCTCTATGTAATATCACTTTGGTGTTCGCCATTTTCCAACCTGTAATACTAACTATTTCTTTCAAACTATACGCTTCTAAGTAAAATAAATTTATCGCCAGGCTTTCGTTTGGATGCAAAAACTTTATTGTTTTCTCAACCTGTTCTAATTTAAAACTCTTAACCGCTATATCAACTTCAAGATTTAGTTTATTATGAATTTCTGGTACATATGCTACCTGAATTGTTTTTTTTAACTTTTTAAGTCTTTGAAAAGATTCATTTACAATAATCCGATAAAACCACGATTTAAATTTCGCGGTTTTATTAAACGTTTTTAATCCGTTAAATGCCTTCATAAAAGAATCTTGTACAACTTCTTCAGCGTATTGATCATCCTTTATAATTGATACAGCAATATTAAACGCCATGTCTTTGTATTTAGTTAAAAAATACCTGAAAGCTTCTGTATCTCCTGACAAAACCCTTTCAATGTATTCATCTTCCATGATTTCTTTTATAAGTCTTGTCTATAAAGTGAATAGTCAGTGATGAAATACCTAGGCATATACTTATTATACAGGTGATTAAAAAGCCCTTAAAAAGTTCTAAATCATTTTCTAAATACCGAATTAAAAATGCAATACCAAAAAAGGCAATACTCATACCAATAGTTACTATGCCTAAGTTAAACCAAGGAAAAACAAACTTAATATTATGTTCCTTTTGAAATTTAAGAACATCTTCTAGCGTTAAGCCCTTATCAATAAGGAACATTCTTTCTCTAGATTTTACTTTCTGATAAAACAGCCAAGCAAATAAAAATGTTAAAATAATAGCGCCTACTAAGATTAAAAAAACAACTTGCTTTGTCATATTAATATTTTTTAAATGAGTAAATTATTTTTTATTTATTTTTTTTGCTACCATCTCTCTATCACGACTTATCATTTTTAACCCTGAAACACTTCCTTGGTTATCTATTATAAAATTAAGTTTCATGGTTTCTTTTGAGTCTAAAAACTTGTGATTCCCATAATATTTAATTTCAACCTTTTGTCCTTGTGCATCTCCATATATCTTATCACCATCTTTAATTATTGATAATGTGAATTCTGGTGAAAACTTATAATCACCTAAATATATAGCCATTTCTTCTGATGATAATTTAAGGAACTTTTTGACAGAAACAATAGGAGCAGTATTTCTTTTATGATCATAACTCATAATTCTTGTAGGTTTCCATTCACCATTTTCTAGCAACCAAATATTGGTAAATCGAGCAATTGTACTACCAAATGAATGTTTACCAGTTTGAATGGCTCCATATAACTTTTTATTATTATACAGAGGAAACACCTTAAAACTCTCTTTTATTAAAACTCTTTTTGTAATATTCTTACCAGAACTACACAGGTTTTTTTTCAAGTTCTTTATAAAAACTTCTCTTGAACTTGTAAAGCCATCTTTGTCGTGATAAAATTCAAACTTTTCAGGTAATAACTCTTCAATCATTGCCAAATTACATGTATTAAATCCTTCAAATAATAAGCTGTCTTTTACTTTTAAAATTTGATACAACTCATTCTTCTTTGAGATTTGAGCATTACTGATGTTTGAAAAAAGAATAGCCATAATAACAAACGTTTGAATCCTTCTAAATGATAATTTCATAATTTCGTTTTATTAAATTTATTTGTTTCCTATAGGATTACATTTCTTATTAAAAGGTTACAAAAAAAATTAAAAAATTGTTCATTTACATAAAAAAGCACATAAAGCTAACTGAGAACTGAGATAAAAAACAAAAAATCAGTTGCATAAAAAAATATTCAATTAAAGTTTATTATGTCTGATTTCCCAAAAGAAAACCAGACATAACAAACTCCAAAATATTCAAAAGAATAGAAAGTTTAAAGTAAAAACAATAAAAAATAATTCTTAGAAAGTTTGTTCTATCCAAGCTGTACCGCTGATAAGCGTTCCTATGTTTTCTTTATCGTTAATCGCTCCAGACACACTTGCAACACCTTCATATACGCTTGAAATATCCTTAGAGACAAAAACTTGATCAGGCATCAGGCTTTTAACTACAACCATGATTCCGAAATCTGGAATTTCAACCGACAATTCCGTAAAGTAAGTATTACCACCAATCATATTAGCTTTTAGGGGAGTAATAGTTGATTTTACACAATACGAAGCTCCACCTTTTTCCAATTGTACAGTTGCCTTTCCTTTAGCTCCTACATATAAAACAGGCTGAGTTAATGAAAAATTAGAAAGACAAACACCATTATCGAATTGCATAGCCTGAAAAACCCATTTCTCTGGTTTGGCTTCTGTACCGAATTTTCCCCATTCGTGATCCATCCAAGTAGTTCCAGTAACATGAAGAGTCTCAGTATTTATAATATTTACAAGATCAATGATTTCAATAGTTCCTTTAGCATTCATGCGTGTTAGTGAAAAATAAAAGTTGCTATTATTCAATTGTGGATTAGTTACACCCTTACCAGGTGCAACGCCATCACCCCATACCATAAGAGGAGCACCTTCTTGAGAAAATGTTAAATCGAATGTTATTAGTTTACTATGAACCGTATCCATAATTGTTGCTTTAACACTCATATTTTGAGTTGGATCAGCTTGTACAGTTTGCATCAATACATTATTCAAATTTACAAACCATGGCTTCGCTACATCTGTCTCTGCCCAATTATTAGAAATCGATTCCACTAATTCGGTTTGTTGGTAGTGTATTTGTTTTTCTACATCTGTTAACATTACTTCTGTAAAACCACCTGGATAGAACGCTGCAGCATTAATTTCAAATCCAAAAGTTCTACCGGTTGAAGTTTTTAATGTACCAGTATGCCACCACCATTCTGTTGGACAACCATCTAGATTTAATATACTTATAGGAGAATGTAAATACATATCTCTTGGTAACTCTACTGTAAGTCCTTGTGAAGGAATAGCAGTTTCAGCAGCGGTTCCGTCATCATTAATAATACTTCGGCTAAGGCCTTTCAATGGTCGTTTAATTTGATTTTGATTACTCATAATTTCTTTGTTAGTTTATACTCCTACTCTTTTAAAATGACTTTTCGGATACCGTCTTTGTGATCAAAAACCTATTATAATTATTCAATCGATCAATTTTTAGTTTGATTACATTACAAAGTTGCAGAACTAATAATCTGAAGTGTAGAAATATGTAATAGAATGGAATTATTTGAGCTTAAAAGGTATAAAAGCCAGAACGAAATGAATAAAACATGATAAAACACAAGTAAAACTGCTGTAAATACTTTAAATCAAATTTTGTATTTTATTTTAGAAGTTGGTAGTGTAGCTTATTATGAATATTTACAAGCATACTTCTAACATCTTGCAAACTAATACCAGTTTGGTATTTAATTTAAAGTTTTATGTATTTTTATAACGTTTTTAATCTAATTTTATAAAAAGATAAAAGCGAAAAAATATTAATTAAAAAGTTTGCTTCTTTCTCTTTATAAAACTAACAATAGCTAAATATTTAGTATAATTAAACGAAATGGAAAAATTAAAAAACTGTATTTTAAGTCAAGTTTCTATCGATAAAAGCTCAATGGATACTATTCTTTCTGTTTTTAAACCATTAGAAATAAGCAAAGGAGATTTCTTTTTAAAATCAGGAAAAGCCTGTAGACAAATGGCATTTATTGAAACTGGTTATATGAGAATGTATGATATTGTAGATGGAAAAGAAATAACTTTATGGATTGGTAGTGATGGTAAATTTATAACATCACTCTCAAGTTTTATTTTTGAAACAGGTAACAATTGGAATATACAAGCAATTACTGACTGTAAAATTTATACAATTAATAGAGAGAATCATTTTAAATTGAATAAAACCGAACCTAAATGGTTAGAGTTTGATAATTTTTTATTAGCGAATTCTTTTGCTTTACTGGAGAGAAAAATGTTCTCTCAATTACATACTACAGCAAAACAAAGGTTTCTTAATTTATTAAATGAAGAACCAGCCCTATTTAAAAATGTTCCTTTGCAATACATAGCCTCTATGTTAGGAATTACACCAGAATCATTAAGTAGATTAAGAAAAATGAATTAACTACCATTTGTCAAGAGAGATTAAAATTTGTTTGCAGAAATTTGCTGAAACAAAATTTTAAACAAATGAACAAATTACAAAAAGCTTTAAAAACCAACGCTATATTCTCAAGCATATCAGGTTTAACAATGATTTTATTACATCAACCAATAGCAACTTTATTTGGAACCAGTAATAATACTATTTTTTGGATAGTTGGATTAGTCCTAAATTACTTTGCAATTACAATATGGTATGAAATTATAAAACAAAGAAAATTAGCTGTAATTTGGATTATTATTCAAGATTACACATGGGTTGTAGGTAGTTTAATTCTGATAATATTTAATCCATATAAAATTACATTAATAGGAAATCTAATAATTGGAATAATAGCTTTAATTGTTTTATCTATGGCGATAAATCAAATGATTGGATTGAAAAAAACTACCGTTAATATTACATAAATAGTCAACTGATTATGTTCAATTTATAAAAATACATTAGCTTTTTTGATTATTAATTTTAACTGTTTTTACTTTTAGCCAAATCAATAATCTAACCTATTATATATAAAAAACCACTACATTTTTAAAAGTGTTTCTTATGGAATACATTTTGATTGTCTATTTTCACAATTTATTAACGGATACACATCTTTTTATCATTATTATTGTACTATGCAAAAAAAATATTCCTTCCTCCTATTATTCTTAATCTCAGTTGGTCTTTTCGCACAAAAAACGAAACTTAAAGGACAAGTAATAGATTCAGAAACAAAAAAAACAATAAGTGCTGCTCATATTTTAAATTTAAATAGTGTAGTTGGTACAATTACCAATGATAAAGGGCTTTTTGAGTTAACTGCCATAGCAAATGATACGGTTTTAGTATCTTTTTTAGGTTTTGAATCTATAAAACTAAAAGTAACTAATGATTTATTAAAAGGTAATGAATTAGTTATTTCTTTAAACGAAAAACCAGAAGAAGTTAAAGAAGTTGTTATTAAGTCTACACAACTAATAGGTGTATTAGAAGTAGATGTAAAACAAGTTCCAGAAGATAGATATACAAGAATTCATATTAATGGGCTGCCACAAACATATGAAGTTGGTAAACCTCAGAAAACATCTTCAATTGTTGCAAAACTGTTAAATCCTGTTGATTTGGTTTATAATCTCTTTGGAAAAAAACCTAAACAACTCAAAAAACTTCAGAAATTAAAAAAGGAAGACGATTTACGTAAAATGTTAGCAGGTAAGTTTGATCGTGAAGTAATGATGGAATATTTAGAAATGGATAAAGAACAGCTTACAAAGTTGTTAACTGATTGTAATTATTCTGAATATTTTATAAAAAAAGCAAGTGATCTACAAATGATAGAAGCTGTTTTAAATTGTTATGAGAACTACAAAGCAATTCAAAAAGGAAAAATAGAAAGAGATAGAATTCCTTCAAAAAAATAATATGAAATTCATATTATTTTCTACAAATTAAAAACACAACAAATAAACTTATTTTTATCTAAAAATAGGTTTATTTTTTTTTGTGTATTATTATTGACTTTTTTTATTATTTTTATAAAAAATTAATAAAACACAAAAAAGCTTATCAATTACGCAGCTTTTTCACTAAAAATCAATAATAAAATAACCAATTCTTAACATTAGAACTAAATAGAGTTTATAAGTTTGTAGGCCGTAAAATAATTAGCGTAACAATAAATTAAAAAACTACCCTTTTTAAATATTTAATTATGATTAAAAAAATACTTTTTTTTACAATTTATCTTATAACATTTTACTCTTTTTCTCAAGAGCAATATTATAATGATGTAGACCTTACCTTAACTGGTATAGAGTTAAAAGACGAATTAGCTACAAAAATTATTGCAACCCATACAACCGTATTAGAATATACAAGTAGCGGGCCTGATGTTTGGGATGCAACAAAAGCAACTGACGAATACACCACAAATACAGATGAAGTTGTTTTGTTTTATGGTTGGGAAGAAGGAAGTGATGACGATGTTACAAACGACATCTCTAGAGACAAAGATTTACAAGACAGTGGAAGCGGAGACGAATTTGTATGGAACAGAGAGCATGTATTTCCTAAATCTTTGGCAGACCCTGTTTTAGATACAGATGTACCTGGTCCAGCTACAGACAGTCATCATTTAAGAGCTGCAGATAGAACACGTAACTCTACAAGAAATAATAGAAAATATGGAAGTGGTTCTGGTAACTCGGACTTTTCTACAGACACATATAGTGGCTCAAGTGGTACAAATACCCCTGCTTGGTACCCTGGTGATGAATGGAAAGGTGATGCTGCTAGAATGATCATGTATATGTATGTACGTTATGGTGATGTTTGTTTACCAAGTGCTGTTGGTGTCGGAAGTAGTGAATTTACTCCAGATGATATGATTGATTTATTCTTACAATGGAATGTGGAAGATCCTGTTTCTCAAATAGAAATGAATAGAAATACATATCATGAAGATACAAGTAACTATGCTGCACAAGGTAATAGAAACCCTTTTATTGATAATCCTTATTTAGCAACTAGAATTTGGGGAGGTGATTCTGCAGAAGATCTTTGGGGAATTTATACAGGTAGTGATACAGAAGCACCAACTGTACCTATGAATATAGTGTTAAGTAATATAACAAATACTACTATAGATGTTTCTTGGGATGCTTCTACAGATAATGAATCTGTTGCTGGTTATAATGTTTATGTAGATGGTACCTTAACAAAACAAGTAACTACAACAAGTGTTACTATTGAAAATTTAGCATCAAATACAACATATGCATTTTCAGTTTTAGCTAAAGATATTATTAACAATCAATCTGCCTTAAGTACTCCTGTAAACGGTACAACTTTAGCAGATAATGAAGCACCAACTGCACCAACAAATTTAGTTGCTAGTAATGCTACTGATTCTTCTTTTAAAATTACTTGGGATGCCGCTACAGATAATGTTGCTGTAACTGAATATGATGTTTATTTAGATGGAGCTTTTAATACAACTACTACAGATTTAACGTATACATTTTCTGGTTTAACCGCGGACACTTCTTACTCATCATATGTTATCGCAAAAGATGCTGTAGGCAATGAATCTACGCAATCAGAAACTGTTACTATAGATCTTGTTTCTGGAGGAACTGGAGCTGCATCTGAATTATTTTTCTCTGAATATGTAGAACCAGATGGAGGTAATAATAAGGCATTAGAAATAGTTAACCTTACTGGAGCTACTGTTAGTCTTGCTGGATACAGTATAAAGAAACAATCTAATGGTGCTGGAGATTGGATAGATGAATTTGATATTTCAACAGGATCGGTTACAAGTATTGTTCCTGGTGATGTTTTTGTAATTATACATGAAGGAGCAGATGATGCTACTTTAGTTCAAGAAGCAGACTTAACAAGAGAAAGTAGTGATGATACAAATTATGCTTCACCTATAAACTTTAATGGGAATGATCCTATAGGTTTGTTTAAAAACGGCGTTTTGATTGATATTATTGGAGATTTAGATGGAGGAAGTGGAAATGCATTTGCACTAAACACTACGTTAAGAAGAAATAGTGATGTTTCTAGTCCAAATACTACTTATGATGCACAAGGAGAATGGACTTCTTATGCTGCTAATACATTTGAAGATATAGGACAATTTACAACTACATTAAGTACAAAAGATAATGAGTTACAAGATGTTTTTAATTTATATCCGAATCCTATAGATGGTGAAACTTTATTTATTAATACTTCTGAAGATTTAGACATTAGAATTTATAGCGTTTTAGGGGAGCTTTTAAAAACTCAAAAAGTATCAACCTTTAATAATGAAATAAATATTGAAAACTTAAATTCAGGAATTTATATCATAAAATTATCTTCTGGATCTAAATCAACTTCACAAAAAATTATAAAACTATAATACTAGTTTAAATTTATTTTTAAAGACGACTAAAATTTAGTCGTCTTTTTATTTATATAAAAATAAATACTATTAAATTTCGATTAAAATAATATTAACTTTTAAAATTAAAAAAAGTAAATTTGCGGCTTAACAACAACACAAATACATTCAATAATGATTCATTTCTTTGGAAACATAAACAGTACTATTTTTGCTGTTCAAACAACAAAAGAATTATCAACTGAAACCATTGCTAAATTAGTATGGTTATTTGGCAACCAGCCAAAAATAGAGCAAGCATCTTTAGATGCTTTTTTTATTGGTCCAAGAGCAGCAATGATTACTCCATGGAGTACTAATGCTGTTGAAATTACTCAGAATATGGGGATTTCAGATATCATCAGAATAGAAGAATTTAAAGCTGTAAATGTTGATTTTTCTGATTTTGATCCAATGATCTCTCAAAAATTCAATGGATTACAACAAGATTCTTTTACGATAGAAATTCAGCCAGAAGCTATTTTAGATATTGAAGATATCGCTGCCTACAACCAACAAGAAGGATTAGCTTTAAGCGATGAAGAAGTTGAATACTTAGAAAGTGTTGCTACTAAAATTGGTAGAAAATTAACGGATTCTGAAGTTTTTGGGTTCTCTCAAGTAAATTCAGAACACTGTCGTCATAAAATATTCAACGGAACATTTGTGATTGATGGTGAAGAAATGCCAACTTCATTATTCAAATTAATAAAAGAAACGTCTAAACAATTTCCTAACGATATTGTTTCGGCATATAAAGATAATGTTGCTTTTGTAAAAGGTCCAAAAGTGGAACAATTTGCGCCTAAAAGTGCAGATAAACCAGACTTTTACGAAACTTCTGAATACGAATCTGTGATTTCTTTAAAAGCAGAAACACACAACTTCCCTACTACTGTTGAGCCTTTTAACGGTGCTGCAACGGGTTCTGGTGGAGAAATTAGAGATAGATTAGCTGGTGGAAAAGGTTCTTTACCTTTAGCAGGAACAGCGGTTTATATGACTTCTTACTCTCGTTTAGAAGAAGGACGTTATTGGGAAGATAAGTTTGAAGCTAGAGATTGGTTATACCAAACTCCAATGGACATCTTAATTAAAGCTTCTAATGGAGCTTCTGATTTTGGGAACAAATTCGGACAACCTTTAATTACAGGTTCTGTTTTAACTTTTGAACATAAAGAAAACAAAACTTCAAGTGATGCTGAACCAAGAAGATTAGGGTTTGATAAAGTTATTATGCAAGCTGGTGGAATTGGTTATGGTAAAAACGAACAAGCTTTAAAAGACACACCAAAAGAAGGTGATAAAATTGTAATTTTAGGTGGTGAAAACTACCGAATTGGAATGGGTGGTGCTGCCGTTTCTTCTGCAGATACTGGAGAATTTGCTTCTGGTATTGAATTAAATGCTGTACAACGTTCGAATCCTGAAATGCAAAAACGTGCTGCCAATGCCGTTCGTGGAATGGTAGAAAGTGAAGAAAACTTTATTGTTTCTATTCACGATCACGGAGCTGGTGGACATTTAAATTGTTTATCAGAATTAGTAGAAGATACAGGAGGTAAAATCGATTTAGATAAATTACCTGTTGGAGACCCTACGCTATCTGCAAAAGAAATTATTGGTAACGAGTCTCAAGAAAGAATGGGATTAGTAATTTCCGAAAAACATATAGATACTTTACAAAAAATTGCAGAACGTGAGCGTTCTCCAATGTACACTGTTGGTGATGTTACAGGAAACGACCGTTTTACTTTCGAATCTAAAACTACTGGTGAAAAGCCAATGGATTTAGCTTTAGAAGACATGTTTGGTTCTTCTCCTAAAACTGTTTTAACTGATAAGACAATCATCAGAAAATATAAGGATTCAAGATATAAAACAAAGAACTTTAAAGTTTATTTAGAGCAGGTTTTACAGTTAGAAGCTGTAGCTTGTAAAGACTGGTTAACGAATAAAGTTGATAGATGTGTTGGTGGTAAAGTTGCCAAACAACAATGTGTTGGTCCGTTACAAATTCCTTTGAATAATGTTGGTGTTATGGCATTAGACTATAACGGAAAAGAAGGAATTGCAACTTCTATTGGGCACTCTCCTATTTCTGGTTTAATTCACCCAGAAGCAGGAAGTAGAAATTCAATTACTGAGGCTTTAACTAATATTATTTGGGCTCCTTTAAAAGATAACTTAGATAGTATTTCATTATCTGCAAACTGGATGTGGCCTTGTAAAAATGAAGGTGAAGATGCACGTTTATATAAAGCGGTTAAAGCAATTTCAGATTTTTCTTTAGAGTTAGGTATTAATGTTCCTACAGGTAAAGATTCTTTATCTATGAAGCAAAAATATACGGATGGTGATGTAATTTCTCCAGGAACAGTTATTATTTCTGCTGCTGCCAATTGTAATGCTATTAGTAAAGTTGTTGAACCTGTTTTACAAGTAAACGGAGGAAACATCTATTATATTAATATTTCTCAAGATGAATTTAAATTAGGAGGAAGTTCTTTCAACCAAACATTAAACACTATTGGTCGTGAAGCTCCTGATGTTAAGAGTTCTGCATTTGTAAAGAATGTATTTAATACCATTCAGAACTTAATTAAAGATGATAAAATTGTTGCCGGGCACGATGTTGCTTCTGGTGGTTTAATTACAACTTTATTAGAATTGTGTTTTGCTGATGTAAACTTAGGTGCAGATTTAGATTTATCTTCTTTAAACGAAGAAGATTCTTTAAAAATATTATTCGCTGAAAATTCAGGAATCGTTTTCCAAGCAGATGCTTCTGTTGAAAAAGTATTTGCTGATAATAATATTGAATTCTTTACAATTGGTTCTGTTACAGAATCTGATACTTTAAACATAAAGAATAATGAGGATACTTTTGAATTAACTATTTCTGAATTAAGAGATACTTGGTACAAGACTTCTTATTTATTAGATAACAAACAAACTGCAAATGGTTTAGCTAAAGATAGATTTGATAACTACAAAGCACAACCATTACAATATACGTTCCCTAGTAATTTTACAGGAAAGTTAGCTGACATGGTTTCGACTTCGCTCAACCAGCAACAAAGCGCGGTCGCTGAGCGTAGTCGAAGTGAAAGACCTAAAGCTGCTATTATTAGAGAAAAAGGTTCAAATTCTGAGCGTGAAATGGCTAATGCTATGTATTTAGCTGGTTTCGACGTAAAAGATGTACATATGACCGATTTAATTTCTGGTCGTGAAACTTTAGAAGACATTCAATTTATTGGTGCTGTTGGTGGTTTTTCTAATTCAGATGTTTTAGGTTCTGCCAAAGGTTGGGCTGGAGCATTTAAATACAACGAAAAAGCTAATACTGCTTTACGGAACTTCTTTAAAAGAGAAGATACTTTATCTGTTGGTATTTGTAACGGTGCGCAATTATGGATGGAGTTAGATTTAATTAACCCAGAACATAAAGTACACGGGAAATTAATTCATAATGACTCTCAAAAGCACGAAAGTTCATTTACTTCTGTAAAAGTTAAAGAGAACAATTCTGTTATGTTAAGCTCTTTAGCAGGAACTGAATTAGGTGTTTGGATTTCTCATGGAGAAGGAAAGTTTAACTTACCAGAAGCTGAATCTAACTATAACATAGTAGCTAAATATGGTTACGAAGGTTACCCTAATAACCCAAATGGTTCTGACTTTAATACAGCAATGTTAACGGACAAAACAGGAAGACACCTTGTAACAATGCCACATATTGAGCGTTCTATTTTCCAATGGAACTGGGCAAATTATCCACAGGATAGACAAGACGAAGTTTCTCCTTGGATTGAAGCTTTTGTTAATGCTCGTGAATGGATTGAAAATAAATAATAAAGCCAACAAAAAGCTACTAAATTAAACACTTAGTAGCTTTTTTATTTAAATAATGTTACCGAAAATTCTTTATTTTATTTAATGAGTAGAATATTAATAATTTCATTTTTCTTAATTATTTCTTGTAATAAAGATCAGAGCATTGAAATAAAAGATTTAAATTTTTCAGATTTAAATCAACAAGCTATTTTCAAGAACAAAATTAAAACTTCATATTTAATTTCTGACTTTGACTCTGGTAACTTAAAGAAAAAAGATACTATTGCTGTTATTACTTATAATCAACATGGATATACTGAAAATGAATATTGGAAAAGTTCTTTTTATAATACCAAAATTACATATGACTATGATAGCTTAGAGCTACTTATAAAGAAAAAACATTCTACAGATTTTGTTTCAACCTTTAATTACAATTATCAATTTAAATCAGATAGTTTACTCTTGTATAAAAACTATACTAAGCAAAGTCATAAAGACATCAATAACCTAAAAATTAAAACTTCTGCTGTTTATAAATTTAATAAAAATGGTGTATTAATAGAGAAATATCAATACCAAGACGATGATTATGATGCTTAAGAAAAATTAATTATTAAATATAGTTATGATTCTTTGGGTTTATTGGTTTCTAAAAATACTTCTATTAAATACAATTCAAAAATTGGTCAAGAAATATATAGACCTTTTAAGAATACAACTTTTTATTATAACAATAAAAAAATAGATTCTAGCTTAACTTACTTCAATGAAACTTTACAAAAAGGTAGATTAAAAACAATTTATAATAGTGATGGTTTAGTTAATAAAACAATAGAAAAAGATACTTTCGTTATTTCTTATAAACATATAAAATAAAGATTACTGACCTCCAGTAATATATATACCAGAAAAACAATAATAATTCATTAATAAATTATTTTTCACCAAAATAGACAGACCTGTCTATCTACTTAAAAATAAATTGTATATTTGCTGTATGAAACAAAGTGAAGTTAAAAAAAGAATTATTGAAACAGCATCTTTTCTATTTTATAGTAATGGTTATAATGCTACCGGTATAAATCAAATTATTTCCGAAGCAGGTATCGCTAAAGCAACACTTTACAATCATTTTAAATCAAAAGAAGAAATTTGTCTTTCTTATCTGCAATATAAAAATATTAACTTTTTAAAAGATTTTGAAGATTACACAACATCAAAACCAAAAGGGACAGCACAAATTTTAGCTATTTTTGATTTTCTTAAATTATTTTATAAAGATAAAGATTTCAACGGATGTTGGTGTATAAAAACAGTTTCAGAAATACCAAAGGATAATGTTTTGGTTAAGAACGAAATTCAATCTCAAAAAAATAGTTTCATCTTATTTATTTCAAAATTAATTACTACTAATTTAGAATTAACAACAGAATCTCAAATTAATACGCTTTCTAGACAAATATATTTACTTTATGAAAGTGCTGTAGGAGAAAGTCATTTACATCAAGAAGATTGGCCTATAGTAGAAGCTAAAAATATCTGTGAAAAAATAATCAGTTAATTTTTATAAAATACAAAGATAAAAAAATTTAAACACTAAAAGACAGACTTGTCTGTTCATTAATAATTAATATACATTAAAATGGAAAAATTTAAAAACAAAGTAGCTTTAGTAATTGGAGGAACCAGTGGTATTGGAAACGCAACTACAAACTCATTATTAAAAGGAGGAGCTACAGTACATGTTGTAGGTAGAAATACAAATAAAATTGAAGATGAACCAAATCTAATTAAACACACTGTAGATATTTCAAATACAACAGACGTTGAGAATTTAATATCAGAAATAAATGCTTTAGATAATTTAGATTATTTAGTAAATGCTTCTGGTATTTTTGGTCCTAAACCATTTTTAGATCATACTATGGAAGATTACAACTCTTATTTAGATTTAAACAGAGGTTTCTTTTTTATTACACAGAGTGCTGCTAAAAAAATGAAAGCTACAGAAGGTGGTTCTATTGTAAATGTAGGTTCTATGTGGGCTAAACAAGCCGTTAAAGCAACACCTTCTTCTGCTTATTCAATGCAAAAAGCAGGTTTACATTCTTTAACACAACATTTAGCGATGGAATTAGCAGAAGATAATATTCGTGTAAATGCAGTTTCTCCTGCATTAGTAAACACGCCGGTTTATCATGGGGTTTTTGGTGGTAAAGAAGCAGCTGAGAAAGCTTTAGTTGGTTTTAATGGTTTTCATCCAATAGGTCGTTTTGGTGAATCTAAAGATATAGCTAACAGTATACTATTTCTATTATCAGATGAGGCTTCTTGGGTTACTGGAGCTATTTGGGATACAGATGGTGGTGTTATGGCAGGAAGAAATTAAAAATATTTGTGGAAGCCATAATCAATTTTAAAGTTTGTTATGGCTTTTTCTTAAACTAACAGTTAATCAAAATGAAAAATATATTAATACTATTTACTTCAATTCTACTTTTTATCTCTTGTGAGGAAAATCAAAAAATAGAAAAAAACAAGACTTTACCCATTACTTCAAAAAGTGTAAACGAAAATATAACCTATAAAAAAATAGATATAAATGGTATAAAAATCGCTTACAGAGAAGCTGGTAATCCAGAAAAACCAACCATTGTTTTATTACATGGTTTTCCTTCTTCTTCTCATCAATACAGAAAAGTATTGAATCAACTAGCTAATGATTATCATTTAATTGCTCCTGACTATCCTGGATTTGGAAATAGTGATTTTCCTGATGCCAAAACATATACCTATACCTTTGATAATATTGCTTACACTATCAATTCTTTTTTAGAGAAAAAAAATATTAATTCATATGCAATAATGATTCAAGATTATGGTGCTCCTATTGGTTTAAGAATTGCAACTAAAAATCCTCAAAGGATTACGGCAATCATTACTCAAAACGGAAATGTATACGAAGAAGGTTTAGGTAAAGGATGGGCAAGTGTAAGACCTTTATGGAAAAATAGAAATACAGCAACAGAGAAAGCTTTATTACCTGTGTTTTCTTTAGATGGATTAAAATGGCAATACACACATGGAGTTAGAAATGAAGAAAATATAAATCCGGATACATGGCATTTAGATTATTTAAGATTATCAAGACCTAATGCACACGCTATTAATTTAGATTTATTTTATGATTATCAAAATAACATTAAGTTATATCCAAAATGGCAAAAATATTTACGGGATAATCAACCACCATTATTAGTAGTTTGGGGTAAGAACGATGCTTTTTTTCCTGAAAGTGGTGCCGAAGCTTTTAAGAAGGATGTTAAAAATATAGATTATAACATCTATAATACTGGGCATTTTGCATTAGAAGAAGATGCTGATTTAATTATCGAAAAAATCAGGAATTTTATGTATAAAAATATAAAATCATAATAGATCCATTAATAAATATTTACCTTACTTTGCTAATAATTTATTATTTATGAAACAATTACTACTAATGTTTGTTTGTTTTGCTTTTTTCAATTGTAATTCAAATAAACAACAAAATGTCGCTAATTCTGAAAGTCAAACAGCAGAAAATAAATTCTTTTTACCGCCACCTACAACATATAATTATATAAATATTGAAGGTGAAAAAATGTTTTATAGAGAAGCTGGAGACAAAAACAAACCAACAATTGTTTTATTACATGGTTATCCATCATCTTCTCATTCTTACAGAAATTTAATTCCGATGTTAGCAACACATTATCATGTTATTGCTCCTGATAATTTAGGTTCTGGGTATTCAGCTCGACCAAACTCTGAAACAACAAAATATACTTTTGATTTGTTAGCAGATTATTCTGAAAAATTAATCAATGCCTTAAACATCAAAGATTATGTAATGTACATGCAAGACTTTGGTGCTCCTGTTGGTTACAGAATGATGATGAAAAACCCAAAAAGGATTAAAGCCTTAATTATACAAAATGCAAATGCATATTTAGATGGTTTAACTCCTAAAAGACAAGCTTTTTTTAAAAATGCACAACAAGATACATCTCAAAAACAACTTGATTTTTTATATAATATCACTAGTAAAGATGTTACTATAAATAAACAGTATTTATTTGACCTTGATTCAACTAATTATAATATCCAAAGTCCTGATGCTTGGACACATGATCTATCTTTTTTACAAACTCCTTCTGATAGAAATATACAAGTTCAATTGTTTCAAGACTATTATACCAATTTACTAGCCTACCCTACTTGGCAAAAAATGCTAAAAGAAACGCAGCCAAAAACATTAATTACTTGGGGCGGAAAAGATTTAAAGTTTAATGCTAATGGTGCTAAAGCGTATTTAAGAGATTTGCCTAATGCTAAATTACATTTATTAGATGCAGGTCATTTTGCGGCAGAAGAGAAAACAAGAGATATTGCCTTACTAATTTTAGAGTTTTTAATTAAAAGTGATATTTAAAATTATGACATCATAAAAATAAACTTTTGTAAATACTTATATAATGATAGAAATAAAAAAATAACATCTAATATTTATTGAACAAAAAACAGCTATCGTTAATTAATAATATTGATGTATATATTCTATATCAATGAATTAGTTTCAAATGCAGAAAACATTTCATTGAATTTAATACCTAAAAGAGGAATTTAAAACATCAGTAATCATTGAATATCATGATATAGAGGTCATTGTACTTCAAAAATGTCATGGCTTACACCAATTTGTAATTAATCTACATGCTTTAAAAATCGACAAAATTGGATTAAATGAAGATACAAAGCCTGTTTTGGTTGGTTATTAAAAAAGAAGTATTGAATAATAATTATTTTCTTTTTATATAAAATTCTAACAATTAAAAAGTGTACTAAAAAGGATTGTATCTTTACCTAAAATTAAAAAGAAGCTTTAAAACATTAAATTTTAAAGCTTTTTTATATCCTAATATAGCCATATAAACATCAAATGAATATATACCAACAAATTGAAGCTGAAATTAAAAAAGCTTCTAATATCGTTATTACAGCACATAGATCTGCTGATGGAGATTCCATTGGATCATCTTTGGGTTTACTACATTTTATAGAAAAATTAGGTAAATCAGCTGTTATTTGTCATCCAGATAAAGCCCCTGAGTTTTTATATTGGTTAAACACCTCTCCTATTCTTTTAATGGATGAAAATCCCGAAGAAGTAACTAGAGAAATGGAAAAAGCAGATTTAATTTTCTGTTTAGATTATAATGCAACAAGTCGTTTAGGTGATGATATGAAACCTTTGTTAGAAGAAGCAACTTCTAAAAAAATAATGATTGATCATCACTTGAATCCTGAAGAGTTTCCAGATGTAACTGTTTCTAAAACTGATGTATGCTCTACTTCTCAATTAATTGTAGAACTCATAGAACAATCTGGTCATTTAGATTTGTTAGATTCAAAAATAGGAACACCTTTATACTTAGGTATATTAACAGATACTGGTAGTTTTAGATTTAATTCTGTAAAACCTCGTACACATGAGATTTTAGCCAAACTTTTAACAGCTGGAGTTGAACATCATTTAATTCATGAAAAATTAAGTGATAATAATACAGAAAGTCGTTTGCGCTTACAAGGTTATGCTATGAGTCAAAAATTAGAAATTTTATATGACAAGCATGTTGGTATTATTGGGCTATCTAAAGAAGAATTGGCTGAGTACGGATACATAAAAGGTGATACAGATGGTTTAGCAAACTTAATACTTTCAATAAAAGGAATGAAAGCGGCGATTGTTTTTACTGAACGAGATGGAATTATGAAAATTTCTTTCCGATCAAAAGGAGAAGACAACCCTGTAAATATTTTAGCAATGGAACATTTTAATGGAGGTGGTCATGCAAATGCCTCTGGAGGAATGAGTAGTTTAACTGTAGAGGAGACATTAAATAAGCTAAAAATATTAATTCCAAAATATTTTTAAATAAAAATTCTTGTAATATATATTTGTAGCCATTAAATATTTAAATAAAAAATACCTTTATTAATTACAATATTTAGTTAATTTCATTAATTAACATATGTTAATTGAAATTAATACGTTTTTATGTAAGCTATTAACTTGCTATTTAGCAATGTTTTACGTATCTTAACTACATAATAACCAACCCCCCACATTATGTACAAGTTTATATACTTATTTTTATTCGTATTTATTTTCAATTTTTCGTATTCACAACAACAAAATAGTTCTAATGAAAGTATTATTAATGATGCTTTAGAAACAGCTAAGGAAGAAAATAAACAAGTTTTTGTAAATTATTTTTCTACTGAATGTAAATTTAGTAAAAACATGAAAAAACAAATGGAAGATGATGTTTTTCAATCAATATTTAACTCTAATTATATTATAGTTAATATTGAGATTCCAAAAGAAAAAACATATGAGTATGTTAATTGCTCTAATCCAATGAAAACGTTTAGTGAAAATAACTGTAAAGAAATAAAATTTCCTTTTTGGTATATTTTAGATGATACTGGAAACTATGCTGCTACTTCATTTAAAGATGATAGAAGTAACATTGGGTATCCAAATACAAAAGAAGGTATTAATGATTTTATTGAAATTATTAGAGATACTTCAAAATTTACAGAAATTAAAATAAATATGATTGAAAATTCATTTATTTCAGCTTTAAATTAAGTTATCATAAAAAAGCCTAGAATTTTAATCTAGGCTTTTTTTATATTCAAAATTCATAAATTAATTACAAATTCCGTTTCTTAAACTAATTTAAAACTTAATTATTTTTTAAACTGTTTCATTATGTTTTTTTAGTTAAACCAAACTATAAAAGATTTTATTTTTGCTAAATCTGGTATTTGTTCAATACTAACTTTTTGCATTCCTATTTGTTTTAAACCTAATTCTTCTTTATCAATAGTAATCGTTGTATTTAATTCATCAATAAATAAAGTTGCTGATAAAATTGATGTTTCCACTTTACTTATCTTAACATTGGCATTTATTTCGTTAAAAGTAGAGTTTACATTTAAACCAGTTTCAGTTTTATAACGACTATCAAAAACTTGTATACTTTTTAATGTAGAACTTTCGTCTAATTGCTCTTTTGGTACAATAGTTAGTAAATGCTTCCCTCCTTTTTCAAAAATTAAATACTCATCATCATCTTGAAAATAGTTATTACCCTTTGCTCCTTCACTAAGTATCTTTACAATAGAATCGTTTTTAAATATTGTGTTTATATCTTTAACTGTTGTTTTAGTAGTTATTTCACCAACCTTTCCTTTGGCAATTGTATATTTATTATTACTACATTTCACTAATAAAACAGCAACTAAAACTATTAAAATTGGTTTTAAAACTTTCTTCATTTATTATATATTTCTTATTAAACGTTATTTTATTTGATTTAGTTTATAATACTTTCTTTAAAATACCAAATACAGCTCTAATAAAAGTTGCACTTGTTAATACTTTAATAACAGGATTTTGACGTGTACTTCTACTTCTTGTTGTTGTAGTTCTCTTGCGTACTTTTTCTTTTTCCTTTCTATCTTCTTCTTCTGTTTTTTCTTTATTAATACTTATTATTTTTTTATTAAGTATTTCATAAGCACTTTCTCTATCAACTTCTTTATTATATTTAGGTATCAGTTTAGAGTTATCTAAAACTTCTTTAATTTCTTTACTTGTTAAAATATCCATTCTACTCATTGGAGCACGTAACATGGTTCTTGCCAACGGAGTTGGAATTCCTTTTTCATTTAGTACTGTTACTAAAGCTTCACCAATTCCTAATTGAGTTAATACTTCTTTAGTATCATAATACTCAGAATCTGGATAGTTTTCTGAAGCTAATTTAATCGCTTTTCTATCTTTTGCTGTGAATGCACGTAAAGCATGTTGTATTTTTAATCCCAATTGTGCTAAAACATCTTCAGGAACATCATCTGGATTTTGGGTTACAAAATACAAACCAATTCCTTTAGAACGAATTAATTTAACAATACTTTCTATTTGACTTAATAAAGCTTTAGAAGCTTCATCAAAAACCAAATGCGCTTCATCTATAAAAATAATTAACTCTGGTCTTCCACTATCTCCTTGTTCTGGAAATGTTTCATATACTTCAGCCAATAATTGTAACATAAATGTTGAAAACAATTTTGGTTTGTCTTGAATATCTGTTAACCTTAATATAGATATTACTCCTCTACCATTTTCATCAACACGCGTTAAATCATCTACTTCAAAAGATTTTTCTCCAAAAAACAGCTCTCCTCCTTGTTGTTCTATTTCAATTACTTTACGCAATATAGCACCAGTACTTGCAGTAGAAATTCGTCCGTATTCCGATGCTATTTCTTCTTTTCCTTCCGCAGTAATAAACTGCAACATTTTTTTAAAATCTTTTAAATCTAATAAAGGATATTGATTATCATCACAATACTTAAAAATAATAGCAACAATACCACTTTGTGTTTCTGTTAAATCTAAAATTCTCGATAATAATACTGGTCCAAATTCAGATATTGTAGCTCTTAAACGAACACCTTCTTGTTCAGATATTGATAAAATTTCAACAGGAAATTTAGTAGCATCAAATGGAATACCAATATTTTTATGGCGTTCATCAATTTTAGGATGCCCTGGACTTGGTTGTGCTAAACCACTTAAATCTCCTTTTACATCCATTAATAATACAGGAATTCCTTTTTCAGACATGTTTTCTGCTAAAACTTGTAATGTTTTTGTTTTTCCTGTACCTGTTGCCCCAGCTATTAATCCATGACGGTTTAAGGTTTTTAAAGGAATATTTACCAAAGCATTTGTTACAGTTTCTTCACCTAACATTCCAGCACCTAGTGTAATAAAGTCTCCTTTAGAAGTATAACCTTGATTTATAAAATTAAAAAACGCTTCCTTTTTGCTCATATTTTCAGCTTAAATTGATAAAATCACGTAAAAATAATGAAAAATAGTAATTAAAAATGAATGTTGACTATCTTTGCAGACTTATGTTGAAAAAAGAAGTACAAGCGTTAATAGATTTAGGTAAAATGCTTCCGTTAATGGAAGAGTTTTATACGATACAAGGAGAAGGAGCACATACAGGAACTGCTGCGTATTTTATACGAATTGGTGGTTGTGATGTTGGTTGTCATTGGTGCGATGTTAAAGAAAGTTGGGATGCAAATTTACATCCACCAACTCACACTGATTTGATTGTTGATAATGCTAAAAAATATGCAGAAACTGTTGTTATTACTGGTGGAGAACCTTTAATGTGGAGTTTGGATTATATAACAGAACAATTACAAAATAAAGGAATTAAAACACATATAGAAACTTCTGGAGCTTATGAATTTTCTGGTATTTGGGATTGGTTTTGTTTATCACCTAAAAAAACAAAATTACCTACACAACGTTGTTACCAAGAAGCAAACGAGTTAAAAATGATCATTCATAATAAAAATGATTTTGAATTTGCTGAAGAACAAGCTGCAAAGGTTGGCAATAATTGTAAATTATATCTGCAACCAGAATGGAGTAAAAAAGAAAAAATGACACCATTAATAATAAATTATGTAATGAATGATCCTAAATGGAAAATATCATTACAAACACATAAATACTTAAATATACCTTAAGTTTATATTACTTAAGTAGAAATTACAAAAGCAACAATTAGAAAGATAATTGTTGCTTTTTTGTTTCCATCTAACTTAAAAATTATAATTTGTAACAAAAAACTACACAAAATATATTAATTATAATCTATTAAATATTTTAGCTATATAATTATAAACAGAAAACACATTTTTAATTTTCAACTATCAATAAAACATATATCTTTTATCTGTTCATTTTTATCAAAATCAGTAAAAACACATATTTAAGCTGTTATAAATGTAATTTTTAACAATAACCTTAACATCTTTTTAAGATATCAAAAAGTAACTTTGTTTTTATAATTTTAATTCACACAAAATGTACGCTAGACACTACAAAGTGTTATTTGCTTTTATTATTTCTTTTGTTTTTATAGGAATACAAGATGCAGATGCACAACGAAAAAAAAAGAAAAAAAACAAAGAAAAAACTGAAGCTGTAGCTGAAAAGAAAAAACCAAAATCTAAAGAAAAAACAATAAAAGAGCTTACTAAAAGTTCTAAAAAAATCGAAGGTCTTTTTACCGTTTATCAAGATACAATTACTGGTTCTGTAAAAATGTTAGTAAAAGAAAACCAGTTAAATAAAGATTATATTTATTTTTCTCAGATTGCAGATGGAATTGCTGCTTTAAGAACTTTTAGAGGTTCTTACAGAGGTTCTCGTATTGTAAATATTAAAAAGCACTTTAATAAAATAGAATTTATTGTTCCAAATACTTCTTTTTATTTTGATAAGAATAATGCTATATCTAAATCCGCAAAAGCCAATATTAGCGATGCAAATTTAGCTACTACAAAAATACTTGCAACCAATAAAGAAACAAAAGAATATTTAATTGATGCAACTAAATTATTTTTATCAGAAACCTTAACTCGTGTTAAAGCACCTAGTAGACCTGGTAGATCTCCTTTTTCTTTTAAGTTAGGGAAATTGGATAAGAATAAGTCGAAAATTAATAGCATTAAAAACTATCCAGAAAACACCAATATTAAAACAGAATATGTGTATACAAATCCATCTGTTTTAAATGGAGGTGGTAATGATGTTACAGATGGAAGAAATGTGTCTATAAAAACATTTCACACGTTTATGAACATGCCCGCTGATGATTATAAAACAAGAATGGATGATCCGCGTGTTGGTTATTTTTTAACCAATACTGACAATATGACAACTACAGATGTTTTAAATTACAGAGATTTTATTCATCGTTGGAAATTAATTAAAAAAGATCCTAGTTTAGCAATTTCTGAACCAATAACTCCAATTACTTGGTGGATTGAAAACACAACTCCTATTGAATTTAGAGAGACTATTAAAGAAGGTGTTTTAGCATGGAATGTTGCTTTTGAAAAAGCAGGTTTTAAAAATGCTATGGTTGTAAAAGTACAGCCAGATGATGCAGATTGGGATGCTGGCGATGTACGTTATAATGTTTTACGTTGGACTTCTTCTCCAAATCCTCCTTTTGGTGGTTACGGACCTAGTTTTGTAAATCCAAGAACTGGTGAAATCTTAGGTGCTGATATAATGTTAGAATATGTTCATTTTACAAATAGAGTAATATATGATAGAATTTTTTCAAATGCTGCAAATTATGATTCTGAAAATAATGAAGACTTTTTTGAAAATGAAGAAAACCACTTGTTATGCTCTAAAGGTCATATAATGCATGAAAACAGTATGTTTGGTAAAATTGTTTTAGCAGCTACTGGTGCTTCTGATCTAGAAATGAAAGGTATGAAAGAACAAGGTATGAAATCTTTAATCATGCATGAAGTTGGTCATACATTGGGCTTAAACCATAATATGAAAGCAAGTCAATTATTTTCACCTGAACAATTAGCAGATGCTAATTTTATTGATGGAAAATGTTTAACAGGTTCAGTAATGGATTATGCTGGAATCAACCTTACAAACGATAGAACTAAACAAGGTTTATATTATGATATGGCTGTTGGACCTTATGATGTTTGGGCTATCCAATTTGGATATCAGGATTTTAATAATGAAGCTGAAATGAATGCTTTATTAAATCAATCTACAAAACCAGAATTAACTTTTGGTAATGATGCAGATGATATGCGTTCTCCTGGTAAAGCTATTGATCCAAGAGTAATGACTGGAGATTTATCTAACGATCAAATTACATATTCTATCAACCGTTTTAAGTTGGTAAATTTAATGATGAAAGATGTTAAAACTCGTTTTGCTAAAGATGGTAAATCTTATGAAGAAATGAGACAAGCATATTATATTTTAAATTCACAAGCAGTAAGAGCTGGTGATGTTATTTCTCGTTTTATTGGTGGTGTTTATGTAGAAAGAGCAATGGTTGGTCAAGACTCTAGTGTAAAACCATACACTCCTGTAAGTTATACAGATCAAAAAAGAGCAATGAAAGCATTAAAAGATTATGTTTTTGCTCCAAATGCATTTAAAACTCCACAAGGTTTATATAATTATTTAGCCCGTCAAAGACGTGGATATAATTTCTTTAGAGGTCCTGAAGATCCTAAAATACATGCACAAGTTTTAGATTACCAAAAAAGAATTTTGGCACATATCTTACATCGAAATACATTGCAACGTATTTCTGATTCTGAATTATATGGAAATCAATATAAATTATCTGCTTTTATGACAGATTTAAACAACGCCATTTTTAAAGCTGATATTTACGGAACTGTAAATTCATTCAGACAAAACTTACAAACTGAGTATACTAAAAAGTTAATTAGTATTTTAAATGGTAAAACGAGTAGAAACTATACAAATTCTGCTAAATCTATGGCTTTATATAATTTAAAAAATATAAAAACGTGGGTTAATAATGGAACTGGAGACATTGCTACAAAAGCACATAAGAACAGTTTAAAAACATTAATAACTAATATTATGAAAGAAATTAAATAATTAAATTTCTTTTCATAATAATGAATCCGTAACTACTAAAATGGTTACGGATTTTTTATATTTAAACTCTTAATCTTTAAATTATCATAAATGATGACCAAAATATTAATTACAGGCGGAACAGGATTAGTTGGTAAGCATTTATCAAAAGAATTAAAAGCTAAAGGTTATGAAGTAGCAATTTTATCTAGAAACCCTAAACAAGAAAATGAATATAAATGGGATATTTCTAATGATTATATTGATGAAAAAGCATTAAAAAACACCTCATATATAATTCATTTAGCTGGTGCTGGTATTGTAGAAAAAAGATGGACAAACAAAAGAAAAAAAATATTAATAAATAGTAGAGTTGATTCTGCTAACCTATTATTTAAGAAAACTAAGGAATTTAACATACCTTTAAAAGGGTTTATCTCAGCATCAGGAATTGGCTACTATGGAGGAATAACATCAAACATAATTTTTACAGAAACAGATGCTCCAAAAAATGATTTTATTTCTAAAATTTGTGTAGCATGGGAAAATGCAGCAGAACAATTTGAATCAATAAATATACCAGTTACAATTCTTCGTACTGGAGTTGTATTAAGTAAAAAAGGAGGAGCTTTAAAAAAAATGAATACTCCCCTATTTTTATCAATATTAGGTACTGGTAAACAATTTATGCCTTGGATTCATATTGAAGATTTATCTAACCTTTTTATAAAAGCTATAGAAGACAATAATTTTAAAGGTATTTTTAATACCGTTGCTCCAAACGAGGATACTAATAGTTCTTTTACAAAAGCTTTAGCCAAGGTTTTAAAAAAACTAGTATTACCTATTCATGCTCCTAGTTTTGTTTTAAAATTGATATTGGGGGAATTGGCTATTATTTTACTTAAAGGTTCTCGTGTTTCTTCAAAAAAAATAACAAAACAATATCAGTTTAAGTTTAATAATTTAACTGATGCCTTAAAAGATATATATACTTTATAATAAAATTTTATTATTAAATACTTATGAATAAAAAATTTAATAATCCAGTTTGGTCAGCTTTAAATGAAACTCATCAACATTTAGCTATTAATTATAAAGGAATGAAATTTTATAATCCTGAAATATGTCCGTTTGGAGCATTTACAGAGTTAGATAAATCTAAAAATGCAATTAATGAATATTCTAGATTAACTGAAAACTTTTTTGTTGTAGGGGAAAAACCTTTTTTTAATAATCCAATTACATTAACAAGAGAAGTAATTTGTAATCAAATGATATTAGAAACATTAAATGAACCAAAATATAATGATACCATCATTAAATTAACTCCTAATCACATAAATGAGGTTTATGATCTAGTTTGGTTGGTAATGCCTGGTTATTATAAAAAGTTAACGTTTACTATGGGAAATTACTATGGTATTTTTAAAAATAATAAACTTGTAGCTCTAACAGGAGAGAGATTACAGTCTAACACATTTATTGAAGTTAGTGCTGTTGTTACACATCCAGAATATACAGGTAACGGATATGCTAAACAATTGGTAGCACATACATCAAAACATATTTTAGAACAAAATAAAACAGCTATTTTACATGTTGCTGAAGACAACATAAATGCAATACGGCTTTATGAAAAACTTGGTTATGTAAGTCATCATAAGATAACATGGAGAAATTTTGATAGTAAATAAAAAAGCGAAGTTAAAAACTTCGCTTTTTTATTTTTAAAAATCTTGATTTACATCCCAAGCTTCTAATATTTCTTTTAGTGTTTTTATAAACATACCTCCTAAGGCTCCATTTACAACTCTATGATCATAAGAATGAGATACTATCATTTTATGACGAATTCCTATAAAGTCTCCATCTGGTGTTTCAATAACTGATGGCTTCTTAACAATAGCTCCTAATGCTAAAATAGCAACTTGTGGTTGGTTAATTATTGGTGTACCTGTAATACTTCCAAAGCTACCTACATTTGTTACAGTATACGTTCCGTTTTGTATTTCGTCTGGTTTTAATTTATTGCCTCTTGCTCTTTGCGCTAAATCATTTACCTGTTTAGTCATTCCTACTAAATTTAATTGATCTGCATTTTTTATAACAGGTACAATTAAATTTCCATCTGGTAAAGCTGCTGCCATACCTAAATTGATATTTCCTCTTTTTATTATTTTTTCACCATCAAAAGAAATATTAATTAATGGATATTTTTTAACTGTTTGAGCAACAGCTTGCATAAAAATTGGTGTAAAAGTTAATTTTTCACCTTCTCTTTTTAAATATGCATCTTTATTTTTAATTCTCCAATTAACTATATTAGTTACATCTATTTCTATAAACGATTGTACGTGAGCAGCAGTTTGAACAGAGTCAACCATATGTTTGGCTATTAACTTCCCCATTCTACTCATTTCTATTAACTCATCAGTACCATTAAGAGTTAGTGGAGCTTGTTCTTTCTTTATTGGAGTAACTGTTGTTGTAACTTCTTTGCTTTTTTTACTTGTAATAGATGTGTTATTATTTCTGTTTTCTAAATAAAGTAGGATATCTGTTTTAGTAACTCTACCACTTTTACCCGTACCTTTAATAGTATCTAGGTCTTCAATAGATATACTTTCAGTTTGCGCAATATTTTTTACCAAAGGAGAATAAAAACGATCACTTGAAGTAATGTCAAGTGGTTTACTTATTATATCTGTAGCTTTTTCTATAGTCTTTTCTACTTCAATTACAGCTTCATTTGTGTTAATATCATCATCTTTTGTTGATGATAATTCTACTATTGTATCACCTTCTGTTTCAATAATAGCTATTGTTTGTCCAACATTAACAACATCATTTACATTTGCTAAAATCTCAACTAACTTACCTTCTACCTCACTAGGAACCTCACTATCAACTTTATCTGTAGCAACTTCAACAATAGTATCATCCATATCTATAGTATCTCCTACTTCTTTTAACCATGACGTTATTGTTGCTTCAGCAACACTCTCTCCCATTTTTGGTAATTTAAGCTCAAATCTCCCCATTATTATAGTATCGTTTTATTCTGTTGTAAAAATACTAAAAAAGCATGGTTTATACATTATATTAATATTGATTTTTTTATATCTCACTTGACATAAATTAAATTATTCGTAAAAAAACATTTAATTTCAATTGTTTTTTTACGAATAATAAATAATTTAAAACTTAATATTGATAATATAATTAATCATTTTTTAAACAAAAAATAATAAATGGATCAAACTTATGAAATAAAAACAATTTCTTATTTCACAAATTATAGTTTTTATTTCGTTAATATTTAACATTTTATATTAAATAAAGGCATCTTTTTATAATTGTATGTAGTCATCAACTTACTTTTATTATAAAAATACTTATGTTTTTCAAAAAAAAATAAAGTTACAAATAAATTATATTTTATTTAAAATGTAAAAAACAGGTCTATATTTGAGAAATACTTAATAATTACTTTTTATCAACAATTAAATCAACTACGTATAAAAAAACTAAGTACAATTACTTATATTTGTGATTCAAATACGTGATCATGAAAAAAATTATTGTTGTAGGTAACGGAATGGTTGGTTATAAATTTTGTGAAAAATTTGTCGCTAAAGAAGGAAGTGAAAATTATAAAATTATTGTTTTCGGTGAAGAACCTAGACCTGCATACGACAGAGTTCATTTAAGTGAATTCTTTGAAAACCAAGATGCAAAAGCATTAGAAATGGCTCCTAGGTCTTGGTATAAAGAAAATAATATAGAACTTATTACTAATGTACGTATTAATGATATTCATAGAGCAAAAAAAACCATAACAGGTGCTAATGACAACGAATATTCTTATGATTATTTAGTATTAGCAACCGGGTCTTCTGCTTTTGTTCCTCCAATTAAAGGTTCAGAAAAGGAAGGTGTTTTTGTTTATAGAACTATTGAAGATTTAGAAGGAATGTTGGCATACGCTGATAAACTTAATAAAGAAAAATCAAATGCAAGGGCAGCTGTTTTAGGTGGTGGTTTATTAGGTTTAGAAGCAGGTAAAGCTGCAATGGATATGGGATTAGAACCTCATATAGTTGAATTTGCACCTAAATTAATGCCAAGACAATTAGATTCTAGAAGTAGTCAAGTATTACAATTAAAATTAGAATCTATTGGTTTAAATATACACTTAAGCAAAGCTACCAATCAAATTTTAGGTGATGACCATATTACAGGTATGGAATTTGGAGAGGATGATAAGTTAGATGTTGATATGTTAATTATCTCCGCAGGTATTCGTCCAAGGGATGAATTAGCCAAGACATGTGATTTAGAAATGGGTACTCGTGGCGGTATTGTGGTAAACAATAAAATGCAAACCACAGATCCAGATATTTTTGCCATTGGAGAAGTAGCTTTATATAACCAAATGATTTATGGATTAGTTGCTCCTGGTTATGATATGGCTGGTATTGCAGTGGATCAAATCATGGGTGAAGAAGAAAGCTTAATGCCTGCTGAAATTGACATGTCTACTAAATTAAAATTAATTGGTGTAGATGTAGCAAGTTTTGGAGAACCTTTTATGCCTGCTTCTAAAGGACATTCAATAATATTTGAAAATAAAACACAATATTTATATAAAAGAATCAACGTAAGTCTTGATGGAAAATCCTTATTAGGAGGTATTTTAGTTGGTGATGCATCTGATTACAGTATGCTACACCAAATATATTTGAATGGAATGAAGATTCCTGAAGATCCCGCACAATTAATCTTACCTGCTGGTGATGGTGGTGCTTCTTTTGGTGATGTGATGGATTTGCCAGATGAAGCTCAAGTATGTTCTTGTGAAAGTGTTACCAAAGGTCAAATTTGTAGTGCTATTGAAAGCGGTGAAGCTACAGATTTAGCTGGTGTTGTTAGTTGCACAAAAGCAGGTACAGGTTGTGGTGGTTGTAAGCCTATGATTGCTGATTTAACCAATTCAACATTAAAATCTTTAGGTATTGTAGTTAAAGAAGGCGTATGTGATCACTTTGAACACAGCAGACAAGATTTATATAAAATTATCCAAGTAAAAGGATATACTAAATTTGATGAAGTACTAGATAATCATGGAACTGGTGGACATGGATGTGAATTATGTAAACCATTAGTAGCATCATTATTGGCAAGTATTAATGCAGATACAGCAAATAAAGAATATGCTATTCAAGATTCTAATGATAGGTATTTAGCCAATATTCAACGTAACGGAACATATTCAGTTGTACCTCGTATTCCTGGTGGAGAAATTACTCCAGATAAATTAATAGCACTTGGTCAAATAGCTAAAAAATACGATTTATATACAAAAGTCACAGGTGGAGTTCGTATCGATTTATTTGGAGCAACCTTAAATCAACTTCCTGTAATTTGGAAAGAATTAATTTCTCATGGATTTGAAAGTGGTCATGCTTATGGTAAATCTTTACGTACTGTAAAAACGTGTGTTGGTTCTACTTGGTGTCGTTACGGAATGGACGAAAGTGTAAGTTTTGGTATTGAATTAGAAAATAGATATAGAGGTATTCGTGCCCCTCATAAAATAAAAGGTGGAGTTTCTGGTTGTATCCGTGAATGTGCAGAAGCACGTGGTAAAGATTTTGGTTTAATTGCTGTAGATGGTGGATGGAACTTATATCTTGGAGGAAACGGTGGAGCAACGCCTCGTCATGCTGAATTATTTGCAGAACAAATAGACAACGATACTGTAATCAAATATATAGATAGATATCTAATGTTCTATATGCGTACTGCAAAACCATTACAACGTACTGCTGCTTGGCAAGATCGTTTAGAAGGAGGTATGGAATATTTAAAAGAAGTTATTATTGAAGATTCTTTAGGAATTGCTAAAGATTTAGATAATGAAATGCAAACTTTAGTTAATAAGTTTGAGTGTGAATGGACACAAGCTATTAACGACCCTGAAACAATGAAACGTTTCAACCACTTTGTAAATAGTGAAGAGGAAGATGATAACTTAGTTTTTGTTCCGATGAGAGATCAAAAGATGCCAGAACAATGGAATTAATCAACACACCTAAAAATTATTAAAGTACTTATTATGGGAGAAATTCTAGACAAATATAAAACAGTAAAACCAGAAGACGTAAAATCATGGTTTAAAGCAGCACCTATATCTGCATTTCCTAAAGATGGTGGCGCTTGTGTAAAATATAAAGATTTACAAATAGCAGTATTCAATTTCGAAAGGTTAGGTACTTGGTATGCTTGCCAAAACTTATCTCCAGAAAAGCAAGAAATGGTATTAAGTAGAGGTATGATTGGTGATCATAAAGGAACACCAATGGTTGCTTGTCCATTGCATAAAAAAATATTTTCATTAGAAAATGGAGAAAATTTAAATGGTGATTTAGACGCTATTGCTACCTACCCTGTTAAGATTGATGGAGAAAATGTGTATATTGGCTTTTCGGAGTAACATACACACTAAAAATAAATGAAGCCAACACGTTTTGAAACTGCAATAGCATTAATTGATCAAAAAAACTCAAAAGACCCTAACACATATGAAAGCAATGGATTAAGCTTTCCAAAAGAGTTATTATACTCTCAAAGGATGTCTCAAAAGTTATTGCAATTTAAGCCTAATGCATCCAGAGCATTGCAAATTGCTGCACGTGCACAACACATTTGCCGTTGGGAAATAGGTAGAAAAGAATATCCAATGGATAGAATTGGTTATTTAAAATGGCGTGAAACCTTAAAAAAAATGCATGCTGAAATTACTACAGATATTTTAAAAGATGTAGGATATGAAGAAGAATTTACCAAAAGAGTTTCTATTTTAATCAATAAAAAACTGATTAAGAAAAATGAAGAAAGTCAAATTATAGAAGATGTTATCTGTTTGGTTTTTTTAGATTATTATTTTGAAGAATTTGCAGCAAAACATACTGATGAAAAAGTAATAGATATCCTTCAAAAAACTTGGAAAAAAATGTCTAAAAATGGTCATGCTGAAGCTTTAAAACTTAAATTTTCAGAAAAAAGTTTATCATTGGTGAAACAAGCTCTTGCTTAATCAAAAATTTTATGACTAAAAATAGTCACTCAGTAGATCAAGATACTTTTGAAAAGTTAAGTAGACTTTACATAATAGCTTTAAGTACTATTGCGCTATCTGTTGTCGTTAGCCAATTACTAATACGTAAACACTTAAACTCTCAAGAAAGCGACTCAACAGTTATTAATGTTGCAGGAAGGCAACGTATGTTAAGTCAAAAATTAACAAAAGAAATTGTATCTCTAACTAAAGAAGAAAATAGTAACAACAGAGAAATTCTTACTCATAAAATAAGAGAAACTTTATCACTTTGGCAGGTATCACATAATGCACTTCAAAATGGTAGTAAAGTATTAGGTTTACCTGGGAATAATAGTACACTTATCTCTCAAATGTTTGATACTTTAAATATATCATTCAATACTATTAATGTAAATGCTAATGCTATAATAAATGCTTTAGAAAGTCAACCAAACTTATCTTTTAAATCTATTGAAAATCATATTAATAAAGTAAAAGAAAATGAAAATGATTTTCTTTTAATGATGGATAAAATAGTAAATCAATATGATTCTGAAGCTGATGAAAAAGTTGCTTGGCTTCGTAATTTAGAAGTCTTTTTAATGACACTTACACTTTCTATTCTACTAGGTGAATTTATTTTTATTTTTTGGCCAACAGCAAAAACAGTAAAAAATACACTATCAGAATTATTAAAAGCTGAAAAAAAAGCTAAAAAAATGGCTTTTGAAGCAGATGAGTTAAGTATTGCTATGGAAAAATCTATAAAAGAATTAAGAGCATTAAACCATGCAATGGATCAAAGTTTATTGTTTGCAAGAACTACTCAAAGTGGTGATATAGTTCATATGGGGAAAAAATTCTCTCAATTATTTAATTATACAAATCTTAGTAATACTGATAGTTTTCCTGAAGTACTTTCAGTTAATAAAACAGAACAATCAATTATTGAAAATATAATTATTGAAAACAGAAAAACTGGTTGGCAAGGAGAAGTTAAAGCTAGTAAAAATAAGGAGAAGCCTATCTGGCTCGAAATGACTGTAATTCCTTTTAATTCAAATCAAGAAAGATCTGAATTATTAATCATAGCTTCAGACATCACCTCTAGAAAAGCTGCGCAAATTGAAATAGAGCATTTAACAAAACAGCGTTTTGAAGAAAAAATGAGTCAGCAAAAGATAATTTCTAGTAAAATTATTGAAAATCAAGAAAAAGAACAAAATCGTATAGCAAAAGATGTTCATGATGGAATTGGACAAATGCTTACTGGTTTAAAATATAATTTAGAGAGTATTGATAGTTCTGATATTACAAAAACAGCAGCTAAAGTTGAGCATTTAAAAGAATTAACAACAAATATTATTAAAGGAGTAAGAACTGCTACTTTTAATTTAACTCCACCTGAATTATCCGATTATGGTATTGTTCCAGCCTTAAATAAACTAACATTAGAACTAGGGAGACTTACTTCTAAAGAAATTCTTTTTATTAATAAAACAGATTTTAAACAACGCTTAGATTCTCTAACAGAAATAAATATTTATAGAATAGTTCAAGAAGCTATTAATAATGCTATAAAATACGCAGAATCAAGTCATATTATAGTTTCCTTATCACATAGTTCAGAGATACTTAGTATTGTTATAGATGATGATGGTAAAGGTTTTGACCCATCTAAAATTAAAAATATTAAAAATAGTGATGGTGGAATGGGTATGACTTTTATGCGAGAACGAATTACATATATAAATGGAAGACTTTTCTTGAATTCAGAAATTGATAATGGAACGAGAATAACATTAAATATACCTCTAACTAGATAAATTATATAATAATGTCTAAAAAATTAATTAGTACTGGTTCCACTTTTGAAACAGAAATTGGTTATTCCAGAGCAGTTGTACAAGATAATTGGGTTTTTGTTTCCGGAACAACTGGGTATAATTATAATACAATGGTTATTAGCGAAAATATTGTTGAACAAACTGAGCAATGTTTCATTAACATTAAAGATACTTTAGAAAAAGCAAAAGCCAGCTTGACTGACATCGTTAGAATTACATATATACTTCCTGATGCAAACGATTTTGAAAAATGTTGGCCAATATTAAAAAAATACTTAGGCAATATAAAACCTGCTGCAACAATGTTTTCTGCTGGTCTTGCTGATAAAAAAATGAAAATTGAAATTCAAGTAACTGCTTTAAAAGCAAACAATACGTAGTTATTACGTAAATTTATTTATTTTTACACAATATTAAATTTATACTATGGAGAAAATACAAGTTGTTTTAGCTGATGATCATGTATTGGTAAGAAACGGAATAAAGGCACTTTTAGAAGATCAATCTGACATTATAGTTATTGATGAAGCTTCTAATGGTAAAGAAGCTTTAGATGTTATAGCTAACAATAAACCAAATATTTTAATTGTAGATATTAGAATGCCTGAATTAAATGGTATTGAGGTTGTTACTGAAGTAAATAAAAAATATACTGATATTAAAACTTTAGTATTATCCATGCATGATTCAGAAGAATATGTAGTTAAAGCTATTCAAGCTGGAGCAGATGGTTATTTATTAAAAGGAGCCAGTAAAGAAGAGTTTTTAAAAGCTTTACATAAAATATCAAATGGAGGTAAGTATTTTACAGGAGATGTTTCTACTATTATAATGAATAATTTCATTAGCGGTACTAATTCTACAAATTCTCCTATTGAAAACTCTAAAAACAATGATGAAAATCTTTTTAAACTTACCAAAAGAGAAAAACAAATTTTATCTTTAGTTTTAGAATTAAAAAACAACAAAGACATTGCCGAAGAGTTAAATATTAGTAAGCGTACAGCTGAAGTACATCGTTTTAATTTAATGAAAAAACTTAAAGTTAAAAACCTTTTGGAACTAAGTAATAAGGCTAAAGAACATAACCTTAACTAAAAAACAATTTACCAAAATTATTAATAAATAAAAAAACAGCTTTTTAAAAAAGCTGTTTTTATTACATTCTTAATTATATACTTCAAGAATTAGCAATGCCATATTTCTCAAAATAATACTTACTTACAAACCTTAAATTAAGTATTTATACTTAATTTTGTTACATAAATAATTATTATGGTAAATTCTGAAACACTCAAAGCTACAAAACTAAATTTATTAGATTTTAAAACTGTACAAATACGTACATTTTGGATTACAGCGATATCATTCTTTCTTTGTTTCTTTGCATGGTTTGGAATCGTTCCATTTATGCCTGATGTTGTTAAAGACCTAGGTCTGTCTCCAGAACAAAAATGGAATTCAATAATATTGGCTGTATCAGGTACCGTTTTTGCTAGGTTACTTATTGGTAAACTATGTGATAAATATGGTCCAAGATTGTGTTATACATGGTTACTAATGCTAGGTGCAATTCCTGTTATATTATGTGGATTGGTACAAACTCCTCTTCAATTTTTAATATGTAGATTATTTATTGGTTTTATTGGTGCAGCTTTTGTTATTACACAAGTTCATACTTCTTTAATGTTTGATTCTAATATTGTTGGTACTGCAAATGCAACATCAGCAGGTTGGGGTAATTTAGGTGGTGGAGCAAATCGTTTAGGTATGCCAATCATTGCTGCCATTGTTGTTGGGTTTGGTGTAGAAGACGCTAATGCTTGGAGATATTCAATGATAGTCGCTGGAGTTATTTGTTTTTTAATGGGAGTTGTTTATTATTTTTTCACGCAAGATACTCCTAAAGGAAATTTTAAAGATTTAAAAGCTAAAGGAGAAATGGTTACTGCTAAAAAAGAAGAAGTAGGTTTCTTAACTGTTTTAAAAGATTATAGAACTTGGATTTTATTTTTTGTTTATGCAGCTTGTTTCGGTATAGAACTTACCGTTTATGGAACTATGGATGACTATTTACAAAACACATTTCAACTGAAGAGAATAACAGCTGGTAATATTGTATTATCATTTGCTTTAATGAATATTTTTGCAAGAACTTTAGGTGGCTATTTTGGTGATAAATTTGGAAAACTGAAAGGATTAAAAGGTCGAGTTTTATTTCTTGCATTTATCTTAGTTATACAAGGTTTTGTTTTAATAACCTTTTCTACAATTACAAGTATTAGTGTAGGTTTTGTTTTCTTAATATTATTTAGTTTATCAGTTCAAATGGCTGAAGGAGCTACTTTTTCTGTAGTACCCTTTATTAACAAAAAAGCAATAGGTTCTGTTTCTGGTATTGTTGGAGCTGGTGGTAATGTAGGTGCTTTTTTAGCTGCATTTTTATTAAAATCTAAATCAGCAACAGCAGAAAAAGCTGCTATATTGGCCAATGAAGGATTAGGTGCTGAAGCAATTAGCACGGCACAATCTGCTGCTGCTTCAAGTGCAGTATCGAGTGGTTACTTTATTATTGGTATAATGGTTGTTTTAGTTGGTTTTTTGGCTTTAACCATCCGTTTTTCTAAAGAAGAAAATAAAATAGATGAAAGCATTAACGAAAGTACTGTTGATGTTGATAAATTAACACCTATAAAAGTGCAAGCTTAATTATAAAAATTTATTTTTATAATTATAATAACCGTTTAATTCCTGTAAAACATATTAAATAATGTTTAAAAACGAAATAAAAACTACCTGTTCATATTGTGGTGTTGGCTGCGGAATTATTGTTAAAAAAGATATCAATAATAAAGTTTTTGTAGAAGGAGATAAAGATCACCCTGTAAATAAAGGAATGCTTTGTTCTAAAGGTATGAATTTACACTATGTTGTAAATGATACTTCTGACAGAATTTTATACCCTGAAATGCGTTGGAGCAGATCGCATCCTCGTGAACGAGTTAGTTGGGATGATGCATTAGATAGAGCAGCAAGTGTTTTTAAATCAATTATTAAAAAATATGGTCCTGATAGCGTTGGTTTTTATGTATCGGGACAAAGTTTAACAGAAGAATATTATATAGCAAATAAATTAACTAAAGGTTTTTTAGGCACAAATAACATAGACACAAACTCTCGTTTATGTATGAGTTCTGCAGTTGTTGGTTACAAAAAAACTTTTGGTGAAGATAGTGTACCAATTTCTTATGCTGACATTGAATTAGCTGACTGTTTTTTAATAACAGGTGCAAATCCAGCATGGTGTCATCCAATTCTTTTTAGAAGAATTGAGCAACATAAAGAACAAAACCCTGATGTAAAAATTATAGTAATTGATCCAAGAAAAACAGATTCTGCAAATTTTGCAGATTTACATCTTCAATTACTACCAGGAACAGACATTATACTTTACAATGCAATTGGTAGAGTATTGTTTGAAAAAGGGTTAATAGATAAAGAATTTATAAAAAACCATACAGAAGGTTTTGATCAATATAAAGAACAAATATTTGATACTTCAATAAAAGAAGCTTCAAAATTATGTGGTGTTTCAGAAAAAGAAATAAAGTTAGCAGCTGAATATATAGGTGTTTCTAAAGGATTCATTAGTATGTGGGCAATGGGGCTTAATCAAAGCATGATTGGTACCGATAAAAACTTTGCTTTATTAAATTTATCTTTAATTACCGGACAAGTAGGTAAACCTGGTTCTGGACCGTTTTCATTAACGGGACAACCAAACGCAATGGGCGGACGAGAAGTCGGTGGAATGGCAAATTTATTAGCTGTACATAAAAATCTATTAAACCCTGAACACCGAAGTGAGGTTGCTCAATTTTGGGGTGTAGATAAAATATCTCCTAAACCAGGCTTTACTGCCACACAAATGTTTGATGCTCTAGAATCTGGTGAGTTAAAAGCAATATGGATTGTTTGTACAAATCCATTAGTTAGCTTACCTAATTCACACAGAATTGAACGTGCCATGAAAAATTCTAAATTTGTAATTGTTCAAGATGTCTCTTTTAAATCAGATACTGTTGCATATGCAGATTTAGTTTTACCAGCTGCAGGTTGGTTAGAAAAAGAAGGAACAATGACAAACTCAGAACGTCGTATTTCTTACTTACCTAAACAAGTAGATGCTCCTGGAGAAGCAAGACCTGATGTTGAAATATTATGTGATTTTGCACAAAGAATGGGCTTTAGAGGTTTTAATTACAATAGTACAGAGGAAATTTATGCAGAATACGCTTCTATGACCAAAGGAACAAACATTGATGTTTCTTTTTTAAATTATGAAAGGTTAAAGAATGAAGGAACTTTCCAGTGGCCAGTTTCTGATTATAGACATAAAGGTACAGCTAGACTTTTTGAAGATAAACAATTCTATACGCCATCAAAAAAGGCTATATTTAATTTACCTAAAGGTATTAAAAACACATCAACGCTTCCAAACGGAAAATATCCTTTAATTTTAACTACAGGCCGTGTTAGAGATCAATGGCATACCATGACTAAAACTGGTAAGGTATCTAGATTAAATACACACTACCCTACTCCTGTTTTAGAAATTAATCCTGTAGATGCATTTTTGTATAAAATTGAAAATGGAGATATTACAGAAATAAAAGGAGAAAATGGTATTGTTAGAGTTCGTGCTAAAATTACCGATGCAATAAAAAAAGGAGTTGTCTTTTTACCAATGCATTGGGGAAAACAATTACAAAGCGACTTAAACAGAGCAAATAATTTAACAAACACACATCTAGATCCACAGTCAAAAGAACCTGATTTTAAATTTACAAGAGTAGCTGTTAATAAATATAAAAAATCAACTGATAAAATTGTAGTTGTTGGTGCTGGTGCTGCCGCTTTTAGATTTATTCAAAACTATAGAGAATTTAATCAACAAGATGAGATTCATGTTTTCTCTAAAGAACCTAATCTATTCTACAATAGAGTTTTACTTCCTGAATATGTTACAGAAGAATTAACTTGGGAAGAATTACTAAAAATAAAACAACAAGAATTAGCCAAACTAAATGTTACATTACATCCAGAAACTCTTATCAATAAAATTGATAAAAAAAATAAAATAGTTACTGATAGTAATAAAGACACACATACTTTTACTAAATTAATTCTAGCAACTGGTAGTCGTGCTTTTATACCTCAAGATGTTCAAATAGATTTACCTGGACGTTTTACAATGCGTAATAAAAGTGATGCTGATAGTTTTAAAAACTACTTAGATGAAACTGGTTTACCTCCTGAACAACAACATGTAGTTATTGTTGGTGGTGGTTTATTAGGTTTAGAACTTGCTGCTGCTATGAAGCATAAAAACGTTAAAATTACTATAGTACAACGTGCTTCTCGATTAATGGAACGCCAATTAGATCAAATTTCTAGTAAACTTTTAGCTTTAGATGTTCAAGAACGTGGAATTCAAATTTATTTTGATAATGAAGTAAATACTGTTTTTGATGATGAAGATACAGGTGACTTAAACATCACTCTAAAAAGTGGTAAATTTTTAACAGCAAATGCAATTGTATATGCTATTGGTACCATACCAAATATAGAAATTGCTAGAGAAAATGGTTTGGTTTGTAGACGTGGTGTTAAAGTTAACCAACATTTACAATCATCTGATCCAGATATTTTTGCTATTGGAGAAATTGCTGAATACAATAATCAGTTGTTTGGTATTACTTCTGCAGCAGAAGAACAAGCAAATATATTAGCTAACTTTTTAGCTGGAGATGTTAGTAGTGCCTACGATGGATCTGTTTTAATGAATATTTTAAAATTTAATGATCTTAATCTTTGTAGCATTGGAAACATTGAAGTTCCAGAAAATGATGACAGCTATGAAGAAATTATTTTTACAGACCTAAAAAAGCGATATTACAAAAAATGTATTGTTAAAGACGATCTTTTAATAGGAGCTGTTTTAATGGGCGATAAAAATGAATTTGCTGAGTTTAAAGGCATGATTGAGAGTAAAATTGAAATGGCCGATAAACGCGAAACACTATTAAGAGGTTCTTCCAATGCTGAACCTGTATTAGGTAAATTAGTATGTTCTTGTAGTCAAGTAGGCGAAGGTAATATTGAAGAAATGATTAAAGGTGGTTGTACAGATTTCACAGAATTATGTAACAAAACAGGTGCTGGTTTAGGTTGTGGAAGTTGTAAAACAGAAGTAAAAGAAATTCTTAGTAACAGTAATGCTTTAGTATCATGAGAAGAGACTTAAACAGAATTATAATAAATGGTGGTGTTTTATCTCCAGGAGAACTTAATTATATTTGTGAAGCTGCTGAAAGTTTAGGTTTAGACACTATTTCATTTGGATCAAGACAAGATATTATTTTTCCTGAAGAAATTGATGACGAAAAACTTAAACAGTTTGATAAACTTAGGATTATCAACCCTAGAGAAAAAGACACACATAACTTGGTTTCATCTTATGTTTCTTCAGATATTTTTCCAAACACATCTTGGTTAACAAGTTCACGTTATTTATATGTAATTGAGCAATTTAAATACGATCTTAAGTTACGTGTTAATATAACAGACCCTAAACAACGTTTGGTTCCTTTATTTTCTGGTCATATTAACTTTATCGCTTCAGAAAATGAAGATTATTGGTATTTATATATAAGATTACCAGATTGGAAGAAAACACAAATGTATCCTGCTTTAATTTATAGTTGGGACATGGATAAAGTGGAAAAAGCAATAGAAAATATTTTAATTGAAGAACCTGAAGATACAGAAACAATATTTCAATTAGTTAATGATGCTATTGATACTAATAATAGAACTGTAAACAAACCTTTAGAAGTACCTTTTGATCCTTTTCCATATTACGAAGGAATGAATAGAATTGGAGGTGGAAAATATTGGTTAGGTTTATATTGGAGAAATAATAGATATGATTTAAGTTTTTTGAAAGCCATGTGCGAATTATGTGCTGAAAATAAAATTGGTAAAATATCAATTACTCCATGGAAATCTTTTATTGTAAAAGGTATACCTATTGAAACAAAATTAAAATGGGAAAAATTTTTAGGTAAATATGGTATAAATGTTCGTCATTCTATGCTAGAATTAAATTGGGATTTACCAGTAGATGATAAAGATGCATTAAATTTAAAAAAATACTTAGTAACCAATTTCGACCAAAATGATATTAGCACCTATGGCTTAACATTTGGTATCACTAATAGAGGTATTGATAAATATAATTTTACATCTATAGTTATTGAAAAAAACAAGCAACCAGAAAACTTAAATGATTTTGTTATTAGAGATACTTACAATCTCTTATATGCTAAAAATTTCGATCCAAATACTCGGGAATATATAATGCATGTGCAGGATGTAGATAAAGTAGAACTCCCTGGTTTATTAATGGAATTAAGTCAACTTTATTTTGAACAACTTGGTAATGAAATAGACGATAATTCATCACATGAATCAAAAAAAGAAGTTACAGAATTAGAAATATACCAATGTACCGAGTGTTTAACTGTTTATAATGAAACTTATGGAGATGTTACTCAAGGAGTTTTAGTAGGAACATCCTTTAACGATTTACCAGATTCTTATCATTGTTCTTTATGTGAAGCACCGAAAAGTAATTTTGAAAAAAAAGTTTGGGTTAAATAAGCCAAATACATAATTTTGATAATTAATAACAACTAAATTAATTTAACCTTTATTTTCATCTAAAACAAATATAAAATATGAGACAAAATGCAAACCTCTCTTTTTCTTGTAATGATTGTTTAAATGAAAATTGCCTGATTAAAAATAATTTATCAAACTTTTCTGATCCAACATTTACTAAAAATAAGAATACTTTAAAATTAAAAAAAGGACAACAATTTATTATTGAAGGTACACCTGTAAATGGATTATTTTTTATTTTAAAAGGTTCTGTAAAAGTATTTAGAACGGGTATAAATGGTAGAGAACAAATTGTTCGTTTTGCTAAAGAAGGAGAAATCATTGGTCATAGAGGTTTTGGAACTCAAGAATACTACTCTATTGGAGCAACGGTTTTACAAGAAACTATTTTATGTTATTTTTCTAAAGATGCTTTACAAGATGCTCTTTTTAAAAGTTCAAAATTCGGGTACGATATGATGCTTTTTTATGCCAATGAACTTAACAGGAGTGAATCTAAAGTAAAATCTATTTCTCAAATGACAGTTCGTGAACGTGTAATAGATACTTTATTGTATGTACACAGAAAATTTGGTAATTTGAATAGTTTTTTAAATTTACCTTTGAGTAGACGTGAATATGCAGATTATGCTGGAACTACTGAACAACAAGTAATACGAGTTTTTTCATTATTAAAAAAAGAAAAACTAATAACAGCTAAAGGAAAAAAAATAGGTATTAATAATTTAGATCTACTTAAAAAAGAAATAAAGGAACATAATTACTTTTTAGATACCTAAAAACATATTACTTAGCACAATACAATCAAAAACATGTTTTATAAACATGTTTTTTTAGTTATAATAATAATTTATTATATGCTATAAAATATTTTCTTTACTGTTAATTCGCATAATTAATTTAATCCATTACGTATAAATTTGCTTACAACTAAGTAGTAATACTTACAATTATGTAACGAAATTTATTATTAATATGGAACAAAAAACTATCACACTTGTACAAAATTCATTTGAAAAAGTAAAACCAATTGCTGGTACAGCCGCAGAAATATTTTATTCAAAACTCTTTGAATTAGACCCCAAATTAAAACCTTTATTTCCTAATAGTGATAGTTCTATGAAAGAACAAGGAAATAAATTAATGACTATGCTTGGAGCTGCAGTAGCCGGACTAAGTAATTTACCTGCATTAATACCTGTTTTAGAAGGATTAGGAAAACGACATGTAGATTATAAAGTTGAAGCTTCTCATTATGATACTGTTGGTGCTGCATTACTTGGTACACTTTCAGCTGGTCTTGGTGATGAATTTACTCCAGAAATTAAAGATGCTTGGACAACTACTTATACTACCATGGCTAAGGTTATGATTGATGCTTCTTATTAATAAAATAACAACAACATGAAAAAACTAAACAAACTTTCACTTTTAACATTCACCATATTAGCGAGTAAATTATTAACCTCTTGTGGTGGAGTTCCTGAAGAAACTTCAACTGTTGGTAAAGAATCAAAAGTATTTGCTGTTGGTGAAGTTTTAGAAATGGTAGCCAAAGAAAATGATGTAACAAGAACTTTATATACAAAAGCAATTGTAGGTAAAGGAAAAAAACAAGGGATGAAATTTGATGAAGACTGGAGAAAAGATGATATTGAAGCAGGTCCATTACCTGCCTTATTTTTAAGAGGTGTAGCTACCAGCATAAAGAAAAGTCCTGTTCCTTTAGGTTTATACTTAGGATCTGATTATCCCGTAAATGCTGCAAATAAGTTCATAGGAAAGCAAGCTAATCTATTTGAAAAAATTAAAGTTGATCAAAAGCCTCAATTTTTTTATGACGAAGAACAAAAACTACATACAGCAATGTTTGCTGATTTAGCTGGTGCTGGAGCATGTGTTTCTTGTCATAACGACCATAAACAATCGCCAAAGACAGACTGGGAACTAGGTGATGTTATGGGAGCAACTACTTGGCAATACCCTAAAGATTCTTTAACCTATAAAGAAACAGTTGATGTATTAAAATCATATGCAGACGGTACTGTAGATATTTACAAGCAGTATTTAAAAGAAATTGGTGAATTTAAAGAAAGTGACAAACCTGAAATAGGCAAAAAATGGCCAGAAGAAGGTAATTTTTTACCTAGCGCAGAAGTATTTTTAGACAGCGTTAAAAAATTATCATCATATGAAACTATGAAACATTTAGTTGTAAGTAAATAACTACTATAAAAAATTGATTTTTTTGTTTGAGAGTGTTTTGTAATTATGTCCATAGCTGTTTCGATATTAAACCAAAGCTATGGGCAAATTACTTAACCAAAACAAACTTTAAATTTCATGTACATTAATATATGAAAACAACCAATAAATCTAGCTTTTTAGGCTTAACCTTACTCCTACTTTTTTTTATACAGTTCTTTTTTGATTTAGAGTGGAACTGGCTTTCACAGCTTCAACAAAAACAAATGTACAAAAGATGGTCTGGCTTAGGTTTGGCTATTTTTATATCATTTCAATGGGTATTAACCTATACTAGAATCATTCCCAAGTTAAGAAAATATGCATTAAAAATGAATCTAATACATAAATGGTTAGGAGCCATTAGTCCTATTTTATTTTATATACATAGTATAAATTTAGGTTATGGATATTTGCTTCTTTTATCCTACATCTTTTTTGCAAATACTTTATTAGGTTATATAAACTTAGATATTATTAAGAGTAATAACAATCTATTATTTAAAGGTTGGATGATAGCTCACGTAGCATTCTCTATAATAGTTACAATTATTATGTTTTTTCATATTACCATGGTTTTTTATTATAAATAAAAAAACCAAAGCCCTAAACAACATTACACGCTCTCAAAATGAAATTATTAGTAAAAGACATAATCAAAGAAACAGACGATGCTTTAAGTATTAGTTTTAAAAACGGAAATATCTTTAAAAAATTAAGCTATAAACCAGGACAGTTTTTAACTATTCATGTACCTATAAAAGATAAAGTTCACAAAAGAGCATATTCCTTTAGTAGTAATCCTTACACTGATAAAGACTTAAAAATTACTATTAAACGTGTAGAAAAAGGATTAGTTTCAAATTATATTCATGATTCTTTAACTATTGGCACCAAACTAGTTGTTGATGAACCAATGGGTTCTTTTTTTATTCAACCAGAAGAAAAGAAACAAACTCAATACGTTTTATTTGCTGGTGGTAGTGGTATCACTCCTATTTTTTCTATTTTAAAATCAATTTTAACAAAGGAAAAAAACTCTAAAATATTACTGGTTTATGCAAATCAGAATATAGAATCTATTATTTTTTATCATGAAATTTTAACACTACAAAACGAATATCCTAATAATCTATTTGTAGAACATGTAATATCATCTGAAAACTCAAGAAAAGACAAATATCATTCTGGCTTCCTAACAAAAAAATTATTGAATTCTATTTTTGAAAATAGAGGTTTAAAATATGATAATCATAAGTACATGATCTGTGGACCGTTTGGTTACATGGAAAAAGTTAAAGAAATTCTTAGAGACAACGGAATCAGTCGTGAAAAAATAACCGTAGAAGTATTTAAACTTCCAGAAATAAAACTTTCTGGTAAAGACTTAATGAGTAGTGTTAGTATTAAACACGCTGGAAAAGAACATCAAATAAAGGTTAAAGGTGATACCACAATATTACAACAAGCCATGTTTGATAATATTGTAATCCCTTACTCTTGTAGATCTGGAATGTGTGCAGCTTGTAAAGCTAAATGTATTGAAGGAGAAATAAAAATGACTGAAGGTCATTTTTTACCAGAAAAAGAAGTTAATGAAGGTAGCATATTAACATGTATAAGTTATCCATTAAGCGAAAAAATTATTCTAGAAATATAACTATAAAGTTGCTTTTATGTTTAAAATCAATCCATTAAGAAAGAGACAATTTTCAGGAATCATAATAGGTTTAATTACCGGAATTGGTGTTTTTTATTTTTTTACTTTAAAAAGTACAGAACAATATGTTTCTATTGGACCAATGAATAATGGCCATGAAGATCTTTCTTGTATAACTTGTCATGCAAATGCAAAAGGTAATTTATTACAACAAATTCAATCAAACATATCATATGGTGTTGGTGTAAGAAAAGCTAGTGTAGATTTTGGGACAAAAGATGTTAGTGCAAATAATTGCTTAGAATGTCATGACAGACCAAATGATAGACATCCTATTTATCGTTTCTCAGAACCACGTTTTAACGAAGCTATTAAAAATATTGATGCAACTACTTGTATTACTTGTCATTCAGAACATCATGGAGCTCGTGTTACTATAAATACTGGTGATTATTGTATGAATTGCCATCAAGATTTAGTAGTTGAAGACGACCCTTTAGATATAGATCATGAAACATTAATCAGTAAACAAAATTGGTCTACATGCTTACAGTGTCATGATTTTCATGGAAATCATAAGTATGCCGTTCCAGAAAAATTAAGTGATACTATACCTTTAACTGCTATAAAAGATTATTTTAAAGGAGGAAAAGATCCTTATGGAAATGACAAAAAACATAAAGGTTTATCTGAAGCCGACTGGTTAAACAAACTTATTAAATAAACTAATATTCCTATATTCATTAAAGAGAAGGTATTTATTAAAAATATCTTCTCTTTTTATATGATGTATAGTATAAACAACTTCACTCAAATACTTAAAATAAGCAGACAATTATTTATTTAAACATAATACATGCTCTAAAGGAGATTAATTAAAACTATAAAGAAGTTAATGGTTTTAATTTTATTTTAATTGACTATTTTTTAATTACAATTTATCATTTAAAAGTAAAAAAATACGTACTTAAAAACACATTACTAATTTATACGTATTTACATATACTTAAAAAACAGTTTCTTATACTTTTCTTATGCTTTTTCGCATGTTTAATGATGTTTAAAAAAGATATTTTTATAATTCTATTTGCATATAATAGAATTACATCTACTTATATATTTGTATGAAAATAAGTATTAATACTTATTAAAAATTTAAAACTATTACAAATGAAATCATTAATTACAAAAACATCATTATTGTTTTCTTTTTCATTACTTCTATTAGCATGTGGAGGGAAAGAAACAAAAAAGGAAAAAATAAAAGAAACAACTACTAAAACAGCACCTGCAAAGACTTTAGATATAGAAAAACCACAATTGAAATTTGGTTTTATCAAATTAACTGACATGGCTCCTTTGGCTATTGCTAAGGAAAAAGGGTTTTTTGAAGATGAAGGTTTATTCGTTTCTGTTGAAGCACAATCTAACTGGAAAAATATCTTAGATCGTGTAATTGATGGTCAACTAGATGGTTCACACATGTTGGCAGGACAACCAATTGCAGCACAAGCAGGTTTTGGTCGTCAAGCAGAATTAGTTACTCCTTTTTCTATGGATTTAAATGGTAATGGTATTACTGTTTCTAATAAAGTATGGGAAGGAATGAAACCTCATGTTAAAAAAGATGAGAACGGAAAACCTATTCATCCTATTAGTGCTGAAGCTTTAAAACCTGTAATTGATGATTATAAAAATGAAGGTAAAGCATTTAAAATGGGAATGGTATTTCCTGTATCAACACATAATTATGAAATTAGATATTGGTTAGCTGCATCTGGAATCAATCCTGGTATGTATTCTGCTGATAATATTCAAGGACAAATTGGTGCTGATGTTTTATTGTCTGTAACTCCTCCACCACAAATGCCAGCTACATTAGAAGCCGGAACTATTTATGGTTACTGTGTAGGTGAACCGTGGAATCAACAAGCTGTTTCTAAAGGCATTGGAGTTCCAGTTACTACAAACTATGATATTTGGAAAAATAATCCTGAGAAAGTATTTGTAATGACTAAAGAGTTTACTGAAAAATATCCTAACACATCTGTTGCTATAACTAAAGCTTTAATTAGAGCTGGAAAATGGTTAGATGAACCAGGTAACAGAGCTGAAGCCGTAAAAATATTATCTAAACCTCAATATGTAGGTGCTCCAGAAGCTGTATTAGCAAATTCGATGACTGGTACTTTTGAATTTGAAAAAGGAGATAAAAGAGCAATGCCTGATTTTAACGTATTCTATCGTTATAATGCAACATATCCATTTTATTCTGATGCGATTTGGTTTTTAACTCAAATGAGAAGATGGGGACAAATTCCTGATGCAAAACCAGCTGAATGGTACCATGATAAAGCTAAAGAGATATACAGACCTGATATTTGGAAAAAAGCAGCAGATATACTAGTAACTGAAGGTAAAATAGCAGCTACAGACATACCTACAACAGACGGATACAAACCTGCTACTACAGATTTTATCGATGGTAATAAGTATGACGCTAAAGATCCTTTAGGATATATCAATTCTTTTAAAATTGGTAATAAAGAAAAATAGTTCTTTTTAAATCATTTGTTTTATGATCAAACAGCAGGAGAAATTTTTCTCCTGTTGTTTAAAAACAACAAACACATCACAAACACACTCACTCACAAACAAACATAAAATTCAAAAGAGATGAAAGACTCTATTATAAAAGTTATACGATTTATTGGTTTTGGTTTTTTAGAACCTTTAATTAGGTTAATCTCTGGTGAAGAAACTAAAAAAAACACCAAAGAAACTTTCAATAAAATTGGAGCTCCAATATTATCTATTTTTGCTTTCTTGTTATTATGGAATATTGGTGCAAATTCTCTATATAACAGTCTTGCAGACTCTAAAATAGAAAAAGCAAGAGAAGTTGGTGGAGATGCAGAAGCAGAAAGAATTAAGAATATTATTATATCTGCAAAAGACAAATTAGATGGACAATTTATTATATCTGATGATATAGAAGATCTTAAAAAACTTTCAGAAGCTAATATACATGCTGTAGCTTTAAAAAATGATAAGGGAACTTATGACATCAATTATGGATTATCTTCTGATGAAAAAAAAGAAGTACCAGTTACATTGCCATCTCCAAAACAAACAAAAAATGCTTTTTACACTTTATGGGTAGACTATAAAATTGTAAGAGCTGATAAAAAAGCTTTTAAAGAAAAAACAGCTAAATTAAATGAACAAAGAGTAGCAGATGGTAAAAACGCAATAGTTTATACAGGTAGACCTTCATTTGTAGATCAAGTTGTTACAAGTTTAAAAACAGTATTTGCTGGTTTTTTATTAGCCTTATTAATTGCTGTTCCTATTGGAATTATTACAGGTTTAAGTCCAACTTTAAGAACTTCTGTTAACTGGATTATTCAAATATTTAAACCAGTATCTCCAGTAGTTTGGCTATTATTAGTTACAATGATTGTTACAACTTTATTAAGAAATTCAGAAGGAGACAGTTCTTTTATTATTTCCTTTATTTCAGTAGGTTTATGTTCAATGTGGGCAACATTAGTAAATACTGCTATGGGAGTTGCTTCTGTAGATACAGATTATATTAATGTAGCTAAGGTTTTAAAATTAGGAAACTTTCAAAAAATATTTAAAGTAATACTTCCAGCTTCACTTCCTTTAATTTTTACAGGTTTAAGAATTACGTTATCTGTGGCTTGGATGGTATTAATTGCTATTGAATTATTAGCACAATCACCAGGTTTAGGATCATTTGTTTGGGAAGAATTTCAAAATGGTGCAAACGATTCTAATGCAAAAATTATTGTTGCCATGTTTATTATTGGTTTAATTGGTTTCGCATTAGATAGAATAATGTTATTTATTCAAAATTTAATTTCTTTTGAGAAAGAAACTATCTAAAATAAGTTCAATTTAACACTATTAAAACTGAGTAATTATGGCTATTTTAGAATTAAAAAATATATACAAGACATACAGTCCTGATAAAGAATATAAAGGTGAAATTCTTGACAATATAAACTTAACAATTGAAGAAGGAGAATTTGTTGCTATTGTTGGATTTTCAGGTAGTGGAAAAACAACCTTAGTAAACCTTATTAATGGTTTATTAAAACCAACTGAAGGAGAAGTTCTTTTCAAAGGAGAAAAGGTAGAAGATACCAGTCATGAACGTGGTGTAATCTTTCAAAACTATTCATTACTTCCATGGTTATCTGTTTTTAGCAATATAGAAATGGCGGCTAAAGAAGCTTTTCCTAAAGAATCAAAAGAAGAAGTTGCTACAAAAGTTAAAAACTTTGTTGAAATGGTTGGTTTAACTCATGCTATTAATAAATTCCCTAAAGAATTATCAGGTGGAATGCGACAAAGAGTATCTGTAGCTAGAGCTTTAGTAATGGATCCAGAAATGATTATAATGGACGAACCTTTAGGCGCATTAGATGCGTTAACAAGAGGTAACTTACAAGATGAAATTTTACGTATTTGGGAAACGAATAAACGTACCGCCTTATTAATTACAAACGATGTTGATGAAGCTGTTTATATGGCAGACAGAATTATTCCTTTAAAACCAGGTCCAAATGCAACATTAGGACCAGAATTTAAAGTGAATATAGAAAGACCTAGAGATAAAACAACTTTAAATGACAATGATGAATACAAAAAAACACGTAATGAAATTATTGCCTATTTAATGGATCTAGGTGAAGAACAAGCTGCTACAACAAGTGATGTTGTTTATGAGCTTCCAGATATTCAGCCAAGAGATTATAGATGGTAACCTTTAAAATGTAAGAGAAATGAGTGTAGTAAAAGAACATTATAAAATGGAAAAGTTTCCTTCTAACGATGTTATGTTAGATTTAGAGAACTTAAAAAAGGTATACCCTACTCCAAAAGGAGATTATGTAGTACTAGAAAATTTAGATTTACAAATACGAAAAGAAGAATTTATTACCATTATTGGCCACTCTGGATGTGGAAAAACAACGATGCTTTCAATGATTGCTGGTTTAAACCCAATAAGCGATGGTAAAATAAAAGTTTTAGGTTCAAGTATTAAAGGACCTGGACCAGATAGAGGTGTTATTTTTCAATCACCAAGTTTAATGCCTTGGCTAACAACATTTGAGAATGTAATGTTAGGCGTTAAAAAAGCATATCCAGATGCCACAAAAAAACAAAAAGAAGATATCTGTAAATATTACCTACACAAAGTAGGTATGGATAGTTCTTTAAATAAAAGAGCCTCGGAAATTTCTCAAGGTGAACAACAACGTGTTGGTATTGCTAGAGCGTTTGCTATAAAACCTAAGGTTTTGTTACTAGATGAACCTTTTGGAATGCTAGATTCGTTAACCAGAGGTCAATTACAAGATGTACTAATTGATGTTTGGAATAAAGAAAAAATTACAGCAGTAATGATTACTCATGATGTAGATGAAGCTATCTTTTTAGCGGATAGAGTTGTAATGATGACGAGTGGACCTAGTGCTAAAATTGGAGATGTTTTAGCTATTGATTTTGAGAGACCAAGATCTAGAAAGGCAATATTAGAGCACGATGATTATTACAAATACAGAAAACATTTAATTGATTTCTTAGAACATTAAAAATAATTTATATACAACTAAAAATTACACAATAATTTAAAACTAGAAAAAATGAAAAAACAAAATAAACTACTTATCGTTTTTGCATTGATTGTTCAATTTGCAAATGCACAATTTACCTTAGAAGGTGAATTTAGACCAAGAACTGAATTATTTGGAAATGGATTTAATTATAAATATCAGTCAGGTGATGCAGGTAATACATCTGGGCGTGAAGGAACAACACCATATTTAGGAACATCTGTTAGAGTCGCTTTAAATAGTTCATATACCACTGAAACATATAATTTATATATAGGAGTTCAAGAAGTTTTTAATTTTGGAGATAGAGAACAAATTTCAGCTGAAGGAAATGGTAATTTTAGAATTCAAGAAGCTTGGGCTGATTTAAAACTATCTGACAAATGGAGATTTAAATTAGGTAGACAACCTTTATCTTATGATGACCAAAGAATCCTTGGTGGTTTAGGTTGGGCTCAACAAGCAAGAACTCATGATGTTGGTGTTTTTAAATACAAAACTGAAGGATTCAAATTAGATGCAGGTTATGCATTAAATACTTTAGGAGACAATATTTATGACAATGCTACAAATTTCACTTATAGAGAATTAGGTTTTATACATGCCAACAAAAAATTTGGTAATGTAAGTTTAAGTGGTTTATTGTTAGGAACTATTTATCAAAATGGAGATGAGAATAAGTCTGGTTTAATTACTGCAGGTATACATGCAAAAGGAAAGTTTGGAAAATTTGGAGTATCTGCTAACGCGTATATTCAAGATGGTGATAGAGTAAATGGTGCTATTGATATACCAGTTGAAAGTGCTTATTTAGTAGGTTTAGATCTTACTTATAAAGCAAGTGATAAAGTAACTTTACTTGGTGGTGCAGAAATTATTTCAGGAGCTGGAGATAATGGTCCTGGTTTCTTTCCATTATATGGTACAAACCATAAATTTAATGGATTAATGGACCGTTTTTATGTTGGGAATCATGCAATAGGTAATGGTTTAGTAGATTTAAACTTAGGTGCTAAATTTAAATTAGGTAGTGGTTACAATTTTACTTTAAAAGGACACAACTTTACAGAAGAATCTAATAATAAAAATTCTCTTGGTCAAGAAATTGATTTAGTGGTAGCTAAAAAGTTTAAAGGTTTTAAATTAGTAGCTGGGTATTCACAATTCTTTGAGAGTGATGATTATCCTAATCCTGCAGGTAATGTTGATGCTAAAAGTTTTCAAAACTGGGCTTGGGCAATGTTAATTATCAAACCAAAATTTTTAACAGGTAAATAAAATTATTATACTATTTAAAAGTGTCTCTTTGTTATCAAAGATTTATATTTTAAACGATATAATCAATTAAAAACATTGAATAAAAAACTCGTAAAACAACATGTTTTACGAGTTTTTTTTATTTAATTAGAAATTCTTAATTATTGTTTTACATTTTGTTTTGAAACATAATTAAATAAATAATCTACATCTAATTCTTTTATTTTCCCTAATTTCTGTAATGATTTTACGTCTAAATCTTTTTTATTACCTAATACCATAACATTATAAGATTCTCCTTTAATACTCTCATCAAAAAACTTTTTTAAGTCTTTAATCGTCATATTTTTGATTGTATTATACATTTCTTCACGATTATCATTATCGATACCTAATTTTTTTAATCGTTCAAAAGACCAGAATATATTAGATTTGGTAATTCTTTCCGCAGCTATTTTCTTTAACGTTGACTCCTTAGCTGCTTTAAATTGCTTTTCTGCTTCTGGCATATCATTCATCAAATCCATCATAGCATCTACAGCTTGAGATAATTTATTAGCTTGAGTGCCAACATATGCATATACGAAGCTTTCATCATCTTTTTTTCTAGGATTACTATATCCTGCATAAGCAGAATATGCTAATGATTTACTTTCACGTATTTCTTGAAAAACAATTGAAGATAAACCACTTCCAAAATAGGTGTTAAATAATCTTGATGATGCTAGGTTTTCTGGAGAAAAAGCATCTCCTTTTGCTAGAAACAGTAATTCTGTTTGCACCATTTCATAATTTGTGAAAAACACATTTCCACCTGTTTCTTTTTTAACATATTCTTTGGCTTCAGGATAATCTTTAAGTTCTCCATATAATTTATGATGTGTATTCAATGAAGATACAGCGGTATTAATATCTTTTCCATAATAAAAAATACGTTGCTTGTAATTTTTTAGGTCTTTAATAATATTAACTAGCTCTTTTGGATCAATAGTTTTTAATTCATCCATTTGCATAATATCACGTAACCTTGAGTCTTCTCCATACATTCCATAATTCATTAAACCTCCCCACAAAATATTCCCTTTTTGTGTTTTACCATCTTCTCTACCTTTAAATATTTTCTCTACATATTTGTCATATGCTATTTTATCTTCTTTAGCATTATCCCATAAATGTTCTAATAATTCTAAACCTTTAGGTAAATTTTCTTTCAATCCTTTTAAACCTACATAGGTTTTATCATCTTGAGCTCTAACATAATACTCTACTCCTAATTTATAAAACTCCTTTTTAATTTCTTCAGCAGAATATTTATCAGTACCAATATACTCTAGATAACCAGCAGCTAAACTTAATTTTTTGTTGTTATCTTTTCCCATATCAAAAATGATATTCAAATCGAAAAGATCATTAATTTCATTTTCTACATAAGACACTTTTATTCCGTTGTTAGTTTCTAACTCTTTTATAGCGCTTTTATAATCTATAAACTTAGGTTCTAAAGGTGTAGATTCTTTTTTATTAAATTCTGTAATAAATGTTGAACTTTTATCTCTATTTAAATTTATAGGAGTTATACCTGGATTTTCAACTTTTACAATACTTTTATCTTCCCCTTTTCTTTTGTATGTAACTGCATAATTATCTTTATAAAACTCATTAGCAAAAGTAACCAACTCTTCTTTTTTAATTTTTTTTAATTCATTTAAAAAAGATACTCTGTCTTCCCAATTTTGATGATAAATAAAAGCATCTACATAAACATCTGCTAATGCACTATTATTTTCATACCTTTTAGTTTGACTTAATTTTAAATCATTAACAACAGCTTCAATCATCCAATCATCAAATTCTCCTTTCTTAAGTTTTTCTAACTCTCCTAACAATAAACCTTTTACTTCATCTAATGTTTGTCCTGCTTTTGGAGTACCGGTAAAAGTATGATAACCGTAATCATTTAAAAACGTAGGATAACAACTAGCATTTTGTACTACTTGTTTTTGATTTAAGTTTAAATCGATTAAACCCGCATTACCATTTGCTAAAATCATATCGCATAATGCTACTAACTTTTCTTCTTTAGTATTAATTGCTTTAGAACGAAAAGCTAAAGAAATACTTTCCGCTGTTGGTCCAAAAACTTCAGCTATAATTGGCTTAGTTATTTCTGTTTCTTTAGGTAAAACAGGATGTGTTAATTCTTTCTTTTTATACTTTCCAAAAGTGTCATTAACATTTTTAATAGTTCCATCAAAGTCTAAATCTCCAACTAAAACAATTGCCATATTATTTGGTACATAATATTTGTTGAAATAATTATGAATATCTACCATTGATGGATTTTTCAAATGTTCAGCCTTACCAATAGTAGTTTGTTGCCCATAAGGATGATTTGGAAATAAGCTTTCTAAAATTGAAAAGTATGATTTCCATCTATCATTATCCTGACCTCTATTAAACTCTTCAAAAACAGCTTCCAATTCAGTATGAAACAAACGTAAAACAAGTGTACTAAAACGTTCAGACTCTAAACTTAACCACTTATTTAACTCATTTGCAGGTATTTTATTTGTATAAACTGTTTGTTCAAAAGAAGTATACGCATTAGTACCTGTAGCGCCCAAAGAACCAGTAATTTTATCATATTCATTAGCCACTGAATAATTAGAAGCTTCTAAAGAAACAGCATCAATTTCTTTATAAATTTCTTTTTTCTTTTCAGCATCTTTTTCAACTCTATGCTTTTCGTATAAATCCGATATTTTATTTAGGTATTCTTTCTCTTTTTCCCAATCTGAAGTCCCCATTTTATCGGTTCCTTTAAATAACATATGCTCTAAATAATGAGCCAATCCAGTAGATTCTTTTGGATCGTAATTAGAACCTGCTCTTACAGCAATATAAGTTTGAATTTTTGGCTCATCAGTATTTTTACTTAAATACACTTTTAATCCATTTTCTAAAGTATACAAGCGCAAACCTGTTGGATCATTCGTTACTTCTTCATAAGTGAACCCATTTGTATCTTTTGCAGATACTGTTTTAACTTCATCTTTTGAAGTTTTTTCTTTTTTACAGCTATATGTTAGTGTTAATAATAAACAAACAATTAGCAATTTCATTTTTTTCATAATTTGTAGTTTTTTTAAAATAAAAATCCATCGAATTTACAAATTCGATGGATTTTTATTATGATAATAAGGAACTTTTTTAAAGTTTCTTATGTTTGATTTAATTTTAAGCTAACACTTTAGCTACCATTTCACCAATTTTAGCTGGAGATTCAACAACGTGAATTCCATTAGCTGCTAATATTGCCATTTTAGCTTGTGCAGTATCATCTTCTCCTCCTACAATTGCTCCTGCATGTCCCATTGTTCTACCTGCTGGTGCAGTTTGTCCTGCTATAAAACCAACAACTGGCTTACGGTTACCATCAGCTTTAATCCATTTAGCAGCTTCAGCTTCTAAATTACCACCAATTTCACCAATCATAACAATTGCTTCAGTTTCATCATCATTCATTAATAACTCAACTGCTTCTTTTGTAGTTGTTCCAATAATAGGATCTCCTCCAATACCAATTGCAGTAGTAATTCCGTATCCTTGTTTTACAACTTGATCAGCAGCTTCATAAGTTAATGTACCTGATTTAGATACAATACCTACTTTACCTTTTTTAAAGATAAATCCTGGCATAATACCAACTTTAGCCTCTCCAGGAGTAATTACACCTGGACAGTTTGGACCTACTAATGTACAGTCTTCTAAAGAATCTACATAAGCCTTTACTTTTACCATATCTGCTGTAGGAATTCCTTCAGTAATACAAATAATTACTTTAATTCCTGCTTCAGCAGCTTCAAATACAGCATCTGCAGCAAAAGCTGGTGGTACAAAAATAATAGAAGTATCTGCTCCTGCTTTTTGAACAGCTTCATCAACTGTGTTAAAAACTGGTTTTCCTAAATGCTCTTGACCTCCTTTACCTGGAGTTACACCACCAACAACATTGGTACCGTAATCTATCATTTGACCAGCATGGAAAGTTCCTTCACTACCAGTAAAACCTTGTACTATAATTTTCGAATCTTTATTTACTAAAACACTCATAGGTTTGTTATTTTTATTTTTTAAGACAAGCAAAAATAGTTTTTTAATTGTTGTATTACAATTAAAATTACCTTACTTTTTATCTTTATCAGTTATATTTTTTAAATGTATAATTTCACGCATTTTTTTTCGGTATTCTTGTGATGGAGAGCCCCAATAAACCCCTTTTTTTAAGGATTTCATAACGCCAGTTTTAGCCATTAAAACTGTTCCTGTTTCAATACTTATTCCGCTAGAGATACCAACTTGTCCCCAAACAGTTACTTCATCTTCTATAACAACACAACCTGCAACAGCTGTTAATGCTGCTATTAAACATTTTTTACCTATTAGAGTATCGTGTCCAATTTGCACATGGTTGTCTATTTTAGTACCAGCTCCTAAAGTTGTATCTCCAGTAACTCCTCTATCTATTGTACAACAAGCTCCTATTTCTACATCGTCTTCTAAAATTACTCGACCTCCAGAGATTAATCTATCATAACCTTCTGGACGCTTTTTATAATAAAAAGCATCACTACCTAATACCGAATTCGATTGAACAATTACATTATCACCTAAAATACAATCATTGTTAATACTTACATTAGCATGAATAATACAATTCTTCCCAATTACTACATTTTCACCTATAAAAGCATTTGGTTGAATGATTGATCCTTCTCCTATAATGGCACTTTCTGCTATTACACTCTTTGATGCTATAAAAGGATTAAAATGTTTCGTTATTTTATTAAAATCTCTAAAAGGATCATCTGAAATTAATAAGGTTTTACCATCAGGACAAGCAACATCTTTATTAATTAAAATAGTAGTTGCATTTGAGTTTAAAGCTTTATTATAATATTTAGGATGATCTACAAAAACAATATCTCCTTTTTCAACTACATGAATTTCATTAATCCCTGTTATAGGAAAACTAGCTTCCCCAACGAATTCAACATTTAAAAGAGTAGCTATCTGCTGTAAAGTTTGTGATTGTTTAAATTTCATATAAAAAAGAAATCCCGCAAAAGCGGGATAATTTATTTGTTATTCTTTAACGCGTTCTTGGTAAGTACCTTTGGTCGTCTCTACTTTAACTTTATCTCCTTCATTTATAAAAAGAGGCACATTTACTATTGCTCCAGATTCCATAGTAGCTGGTTTTGTTGCGTTAGTAGCTGTATTTCCTTTAACTCCAGGTTCAGTATGTGTTACTTCTAAAATTACACTTGCTGGCATATCAACAGATAAAGGCATCTCATCTTCAGAATTAATAAGAATTGTTACCACTTCTCCTTCTTTCATTAAGTCTGGTGAATCTAAAGCATTTTTCTCTAAAGTAATTTGACTATAATCTACTTGGTTCATAAAATGATAAGTCTCACCTTCTTTGTATAGATATTGGAATTTATGCGTTTCAACTCTAACATCATCTATTTTTCTTCCAGATGGAAACGTATTGTCTATTACTTTACCACTAGTAACACTTTTTAATTTAGTTCTTACAAATGCAGGTCCTTTTCCTGGTTTTACATGTAAAAATTCAACAACCTTATAAATGTCGTTGTTATATCTCATGCATAATCCGTTTTTAATATCTGATGTTGTAGCCATTATATGTTTATTTTTTATTTATTTAAATTGTTGATTTATTAACTTTCTCAACAATTTAATTTCTATAATTAATTTGCTTTGTAATACCCTTTCATAATACCACGATGAGAGTTTTTAATAAACTGAATTATTTCATCGCGCTCTGAAGTTGCTTCTAATTCTGCTTCAATTATAGCAATTGCTTGTGAATTGTTATAGTTTTTTTGAAATAGAATTCTGTATATATTTTGAATTTCTCTTATTTTTTCTGTAGTATAACCTCTTCTACGTAAACCTACCGAATTAATACCAACATAAGATAAAGGCTCTCTTGCAGCTTTTACATATGGAGGAACATCTTTACGTACTAAAGAACCTCCTGTAACAAAAGCATGATTTCCAACAGAAGCAAATTGATGCACTGCAACCATTCCTGCAAGAATTACATTATCTCCTATAGTTACATGGCCAGCTAAAGTAGAATTATTTGAAAAAATACAATTATCACCAACAAAAGAATCATGTGCAATATGACAATACGCCATGATTAAACAATTGTTACCAATAACAGTTTTCATTCTATCTGAAGTTCCTCTATTAATGGTTACACATTCTCTAATGGTTACATTGTCTCCAATTTGAACTGTTGTCTCTTCATCATCAAATTTTAAATCTTGAGGAATTGCTGAAATTACAGCACCTGGAAAAATACGACAGTTTTTACCTATACGTGCTCCTTCCATTATAGTAACATTAGAACCAATCCAAGTACCAGAACCAATTTCTACATTATTATGTATTGTTGTAAAAGGTTCTATAACTACATTACGAGCTATTTTTGCTTGTGGATGGACGTATGCTAGGGGTTGATTCATGTGTATATATTAATTACTAATTCTTGTTATTTGTGCCATTAATTCAGCTTCTGCAACTAATTTACCGTTTGCATAAGCATAGGATTGCATATGACATATTCCTCTACGTATTGGTGTTATTAACTCCGATTTAAATGTAAGCGTATCTCCTGGTAACACTTTTCGCTTAAATTTAACATTATCCATTTTCATGAAATAAGTTAAATAATTTTCAGGATCAGGAACAGTACTTAATACCAAAACCCCTCCACATTGTGCCATTGCTTCTACTTGTAAAACTCCTGGCATTACAGGTGCTCCTGGGAAATGTCCTACAAAAAAACCTTCATTCATTGTTACATTCTTCATTCCTACTACATGTGTAGGTGAAAGTTCAATAATTCTATCTATTAATAGAAATGGTGGGCGATGTGGTAGAATATCCATAATTTGATGGATATCCATTAATGGTGGTTGATTTAAATCATAAAAAGGTACGTTATTACGCTTCTCTTGTTTTATGATTTTCGCAAGCTTTTTCGCGAAATTAGTATTTATTAAATGCCCTGGTTTATTTGCAATTACTTTCCCTCTAATTCGGGTACCTGTTAAAGCTAAATCACCAATAACATCTAATAATTTATGTCTTGCTGCCTCATTTGCCCAGTGTAATTCTAAATTATCTAAAATTCCATTTGATTGCACTTTAATATCATCTTTATTAAAAGCTTTCTTTAATTTTTGCATTGTACCTTCTGATAATTCTTTATCAACATAGACAATAGCATTATTTAAATCGCCACCTTTAATTAAGTTATGTTCTAATAACATTTCTATTTCATGCAAAAAACTAAATGTTCTTGCTGAAGAAATTTCTTCTTTAAAATCTGAAATTGTATTTAACGTTGCATTTTGAGTACCTAAAATTTTAGTCCCAAAATCTACCATTGTAGTTACTTGATACTCATCTGCAGGCATTAAAATAATTTCACTTCCAGTTGCTTCGTCTTTATATGAAATTATTTCTTTAACAACATATTCCTTTACTTCTGCTTCTAATTCTACGATACCTGCTTCTTCTAAAGCTTTTATAAAAAACTTAGAAGAACCATCCATTATAGGTGGTTCAGAAGCATTAACTTCTATTAAAAGGTTGTCAATTCCTAATCCTACTGCAGCAGCTAAAACATGTTCTGAAGTTTGTATTTGAACTCCATTTTTTTCCATATTAGTACCACGCTGTGTATTGGTAACATATTCTGCTTTTGCTTCAATGATAGGTTCTCCTTCTAAATCTACACGTTTAAATGCATAACCATGATTTGCAGCTGCAGGTTTAAAAGTCATTGTAACTTGATTACCTGTGTGCAATCCTACACCAGATAATGTAATTTCTTGTTGTATTGTTTTTTGTTTGTTACTCATCGTTTGGTTTTTGAGTATTAAACTCCTTTTCTATTTTATTTAATGCTGATGTTATTTTTGGTAAATTTTTAAAAAGCACATATGACTTAAAAAAATCTCCATAAGCAAAGGCCGGAGAGCCTTGAACTTTTAAACCATCTTTTAAATTCTTACTAATACCAGACTGTGCTTGTATTTGTAGGTTATTTCCTAAATTTAAATGACCTGCTATACCAACCTGTCCTCCAATCATACAATGCTCTCCTACCTTTGTAGAACCAGCAACACCAGTTTGAGATGCTATTACCGTGTTCTTACCAATTTCTGAATTATGAGCTATTTGAATTTGATTGTCTAATTTTACTCCTTTTCTTATAATAGTAGATCCCATTGTAGCTCTATCTATTGTAGAATTAGCTCCAATATCTACATTATCTTCTATAATAACATTTCCTATTTGCGGAATGGCTTGAAATTCTCCATTTTTATCAGGTGCAAAACCAAATCCATCAGAACCAATTACTGATCCTGAATGAATAGTACAATTAGTACCTATAATAGTATCTGCATATATTTTTACTCCTGCAAAAACTCTTGAATTATCACCTATAACAACATCATCACCAATATATGAATTAGGATAAATCTTTACATTTTTACCTAGCTTCACATTTTCTCCTATATAACTAAAAGCTCCAATATATTCATTTTCACCAATAGTTGCACTTTCTGAAATAAAACATGGTTTTTCTCTACCTTGTTTATTATTTTTTGCTTGATTATAAAACTCTAATAACTTTGAAAATGAACTATAAGCATCCTCTACTTTTATAAGTGTAGTTGCTATTTCTTTTTCAGGTTCAAAAGTTTTGTTTACAATAACTACAGATGCTTTTGTTGTATATATAAACGGTTGATATTTTAAATTTGATAAAAACGTAAGCGAACCTTCGTCTCCTTCTTCAATTTTAGAAATCTTAGTTACTGCAACATTAGAGTTACCTATAACTACACCTTCTAAAATATCCGCTATTTGTTTTGCTGTAAATTTCATTGACTACAAAAGTAATTATTTTTTGTTTAAAGATAAACGAACAACTTAATTCGTTAAAAAATTCTTTGGATAACAAAAGTAATGTTTCACCACTGGCTTAGAAAGTGCCGAGACATTTAATTGATCTGATGCTTTTGCTATGTCTTTTAATTTATCTTTTTTAGTTAAAATTTTAATTGGCTTCCTAATATTATACGCTTGATTTTCAATAACATCTGTAAAAACAAAATAATGTAAATCTTCTTTACTTAATTTTAATTCTTTTTTTACGTCTCTTAAAATCCCTTCATAATGTTTCTTGGTAAATGTTTTTTCTTGAAGTTCTATTTTCAATAAATTTCTATTAATAATCATCTTAGATAAAGATGATAAAATAAAATCTTCATTAAAAGTCCATTCTTTTATCGCAGATAAAACATCATAATCATCCAATTTAGAAAAAATTTCTAAAATCTCATCTGTAAAGTTATCTTTTGAAACAGCATTTTGTAAGAAATATTGTAAAGTACCTGTTGCAGGTAATTTAATTCCTTTTTTAGATAAATCTTTAGCTCTTTTTAAAACTTTTACTAATGTTGATTCTGCTACCAAACATGTTTTATGCAAGTATACTTGCCAATACATTAATCTGCGAGCTATTAAAAAATTTTCTACAGAATAAATTCCTTTTTGTTCAATAACTAGTTCATCATCTTTAACATTCATCATGGTTATTAATCGGTCTGATGAAACATTACCTTCGGTAACTCCTGTATAAAAACTATCTCTTTTTAAATAGTCTAAACGATCAATATCAAGTTGGCTAGAAATTAACTGATTAAAAAATTTCCTATGATATTTACCTTCAAAAACTGCAATAGCCAAACTTAACTTACCATCAAATTCTTCGTTTAGTTTTTTCATGAATAATAATGATATTTCTTCATGAGAAATACCATTAACTATACTATGCTCTAAAGCGTGTGAAAAAGCACCATGACCAATATCATGCAATAAAATAGCAATGTATAATGCATTTGCTTCTTCTTTTGATATTTCTATATTTTTGCTACGCAACACTAAAACAGCTTTTTGCATTAAATGCATACAGCCAATAGCATGATGAAAACGTGTGTGATTTGCTCCAGGATAAACTAAATAGGATAAACCCATTTGAGTTACTCTACGTAATCTTTGAAAATAACGATGTTCTATTATATCAAAAATAAGTGAATTTGGTATTTTTATAAATCCGTAAATAGGATCATTTAAAATTTTTAATTTGTTCTTTTTTAAAATATTCAATACTATTAACTTTTGATTTTTAACAAAAATAAGCGCATTTAATACAAAACCAAATAAACTTGCTAGATTTATTAACGTATTTTTAGCTTTTGCTAATACAAGGTTACTACTTTTTAAGCGTTACTTTGTTATAAACACGAAAATCATATGAAAAAAATAGATATTCTTTGGGTTGATGATGAAATTGATTTATTAAAACCACATATAATTTTTTTACAACAAAAAAACTATGAAGTTACTACTTGTACCAATGGTGCAGATGCTATAGAAATAATAGATGATAAAAATTTTGACATTATATTTTTAGATGAAAATATGCCTGGTCTTACTGGTTTAGAGACATTGTTAGAAATTAAGCAAAAGAATGCTACTTTACCTGTTGTTATGATTACAAAAAGTGAAGAAGAATATATAATGGAAGGTGCTATTGGATCTAAAATTGCTGACTATTTAATAAAGCCAGTAAATCCAAGTCAAATATTATTAAGTTTAAAAAAGAATTTAGATCATTCTAGATTAATATCTGAAAAAACGACCTCTAATTATCAACAAGAATTTAGAAAAATATCAATGGATTTATCTATGGTAAATTCTTATGATGAATGGGTTAATTTATATAAAAAATTAATTCATTGGGAACTTGAATTGGAAAATATTAACGACACAGGAATGTTAAGTATTTTAGAGAGTCAGAAATCAGAAGCTAATTCTCAGTTTTTTAAATTTGTTAAAAAGAATTATCAAGATTGGTTAACTGCTGATGACAAACCTACATTTTCTCATACCTTATTTAAAGATTATGTTGCACCTAATTTAAGTAAAGAACAAGGAGTTTTATGGGTTGTTATTGATAATCTTCGTTACGATCAATACAGAATTTTAGAGCCTTTAATAAACAACCACTATAAAAAGGAAGAAGAGTTTTCTTATTTAAGTATTTTACCTACTGCTACACAATATGCTAGAAATGCAATTTTCTCTGGTTTAATGCCTTCTGAAATGGAAAAAATGTATCCAGAATATTGGAGAAATGATATTGATGAAGGAGGTAAAAATCTATTTGAGTCTGAATTTTTAACAACACAAATAAAACGTTTAAATTTAGATATTAATCATGAGTATTATAAAATTACATCATTAAAAAGTGGTAAAGAGTTAGCAGATAATTATAATGGAACAAAACAAAACGACTTAACAGTTGTTGTATATAATTTTGTTGATATGTTATCACATGCGAAAACTGAAATGGAAGTTATTAAAGAACTAGCTGGAGATGACAAGGCATACAGATCTTTAACCTTAAGCTGGTTTAAAAATTCTGCTTTGTTTGAGATTGTTCAAAAAGCTAGAGTTTTGGGTCAGAAATTAATTATTACTACTGATCATGGTACTATAAACTGTAAAAATCCAACCAAAGTTATTGGTGATAAAAACATAAGTGCCAACTTAAGATACAAAACAGGTAGAAGTTTATCCTATGAAGATAAAGATGTTTATGCTGTTAAAAATCCTAAAGACATATTTTTACCTAGTATAACAATTAATAGTCCTTTTATTTTTGCAAAAGAAGACTTGTTCTTTGCGTATCCTAATAATTTTAATCACTTCGTTAAGTACTTCAGAAACACCTATCAACACGGAGGAATATCTTTAGAAGAAATGATTATACCTTGTAGTATTTACAATCCAAAATAAAAATATTTCACAATATTATAATATGTCAAAAAACAAAAACGTTTTTTGACATATTTTTTTTCTACTTTTTTAAAGTTCTTTACTTTTGTTTAATGAACAAAAATTATTCTTTAGACCAACTAAATAATATTGCAAAAGAAATAGTTGCAAATGCCAAACACAAAATACTTCTTTTTAATGGTGAAATGGGTGTTGGTAAAACAACTTTAATAAAAGAATTATGTACTGTTTTAGGTGTACAGGGTATTGTTAGTTCTCCTACTTTTTCTTTAGTTAATGAATATCTAACGGATAAAGATGAAACTTTATATCATTTTGACTTTTATAGAATTAATGATGAAGAGGAAGCTTATGACATGGGGATTGAAGAATATTTATATAGTGATAATTGGTGTTTAATTGAATGGCCAGAAAACGTTAAAAATTTATTACCTTTAGAAACTGTTGAAGTAAAAATTACATTACTAGACAACGGACAACGTAACATTCAACTATAAAACCAACTAATGAGTTCATTCTCTCCTTTTACTAAAGAACAATTGATGCCTCAACCAGAAATGCTTGAGATAAAAAAACAAAAAAGTGAATTATTTATAGGTTTACCTAAAGAAACTCACTTTGAAGAAAAACGTATCAGCTTAAATCCTGATGCTGTTTCAGCTTTAGTAGCTCACGGACATAGAATTGTTGTTGAGACAGGTGCAGGTGAAGGTGCAAATTATTCTGATAAAGAGTATTCTGATGCTGGCGCAAAAATCTCGTATGATGTAAAGGAAGCTTTTAAATGTAATATTGTTTTAAAAGTAGAGCCACCATCTTTAGATGAAATTGAATTGATGAATCCGCAATCGCTTTTAATATCAGCACTTCAACTAAAAACTCAAGATAAAAAATACTTTGAAGCACTTGCTAAAAAGAGAATCACTGCTATTGCTTTTGATTATATTAAAGACGAACATGGAGTTTTTCCTATTGTAAAATCTTTAAGTGAAATTGCAGGCACCGCTTCTATACATATTGCTGCTGAATTAATGACCAATTTTAATGGTGGAAACGGATTATTATTAGGTAATATTGGAGGTGTTCCACCTAGTAATGTTGTTATTTTAGGTGCTGGAACTGTTGGTGAATTTGCTGCAAAAGCTGCTATTGGACTTGGTGCTCGTGTAAAAGTTTTTGATAACTCAATAACAAAGCTTCGTAAATTACAACAATACGTCCATAGTCCTATTTATACATCTACAGTTCAGCCAAAATCGTTAGCTAAAGCTTTAATGCGTTGTAATGTTGTCATTGGTGCTATTAGAGGAAAAGATAGATCACCTGTAGTTGTTACTCAAGGAATGATTGAACAAATGAAAGAAGGCTCTGTTATTGTAGATGTAAGTATAGATCGTGGTGGCTGTTTTGAAACTTCAAAAGTAACTACACATAGCAAACCTACATTTACAGAATTAGGAGTTATACATTATTGTGTACCTAATATACCTTCAAGATATTCTAGAACAGCTTCTGTTTCTATCAGTAATATATTTACACCTTATTTATTGGATATTGCTGAAGAAGGTGGCTTTGAAAATGCAGCTCGTTTTGATAAAAGTTTACGAAACGGAATTTATTTTTATCATGGAATTTTAACCAATAGAACTATTGCCAATTGGTTTGATTTACCTTACAGAGATATTAATTTACTAATATTATAGTAATATTCTACAGAAAACCTTGAGCTTTCATCCAATCATCTGAATACACTTTATTCATATAGCGAGATCCATGATCTGGAAAAATAACGACTACAAAACTATCTTCATCAAACATATTTTTGTCGTTATATTGCTCTACAGCTTGTATTACAGCTCCAGAAGTATATCCACAAAACAAACCTTCTTCTTTTACTAAATCCCTAGCTTTAAAGGCCGCATTTTTATCCGATACTTTTTCATAAATATCAACTACATCAAAATCCGTTGCAGAAGGAATTAAAGTTTTACCTAAACCTTCAATTTTGTAAGGAGAAATTTCATTTTCATCAAATTCCCTTGTTTCATGATATTTTTTTATAACAGAACCTATTGCATCAACTCCTAAAACTTTAATATTAGGATTTTGTTCTTTTAAATATCTTCCAGATCCAGATATTGTTCCACCAGTTCCACTTGCGACTACTAAATGCGTTATTTTACCTTCAGTTTGTGTCCAAATTTCTGGACCAGTTGAATAGTAATGAGCTTCAATATTTAATTCGTTAAAATATTGATTAATATAAATTGAATTAGGTGTTTCTAAATGAATACGCTTTGCTGTTTCATAATAAGATCTTGGATCATCAGCAGGAACATTAGCTGGACAAATATGCACTTCTGCACCCAATGTTGTAAGCATATCTATCTTATCTTTTGAAGATTTATCACTTACTGCTAAAATACATTTATAGCCTTTTACCATTGCAATCATGGCTAAACTAAAACCTGTATTTCCAGATGTAGTTTCCACGATAGTGTCTCCTGGCTTTAATAAACCTTTCTTTTCAGCATTTTCAACAATATGTAATGCTATCCTATCTTTTGAAGATTGTCCAGGATTAAAGGCTTCTAATTTAGCGTAAAAATTACCCGTAAAATTTTTAGTTATGTTCTGTAATTTTACTATTGGGGTCTCTCCTACTAACTCTAATATGTTATTTGATATTTTTTGATTTCGGGTCATTAAAAGTATATTTCTTTAAAAGAAAACCTGATAGATTGTTGTTCCATCAGGCTTAAATCCTTGCAAAAGTAATATTATTTTTCCAATTTATTCTCTAAAGATAAAAAGAAGGTATACTCTTCTGCTGTTTCTTTTAAAGCATTAAATCTTCCTGATGCTCCTCCATGTCCAGCTTCCATATTTGTATGTAAAAATAAGAGCTTATTATTTGTTTTTAAGTCACGTAATTTAGCAATCCATTTAGCTGGTTCCCAGTACTGTACTTGACTATCGTGCAAACCTGTTGTTATTAACATGTTTGGATATGCTTGTGCTTTTACTTGATCATATGGTGAATATGATTTTATATAGTCGTAATATTTTTTAACATTTGGATTTCCCCATTCGTCATATTCTCCTGTTGTTAATGGAATACTATCATCTATCATTGTAGAAATAACATCAACAAAAGGAACCGCTGAAATTATACCATTATATAATTCTGGATTCATGTTTACAATTGCTCCCATTAATAATCCACCTGCAGATCCTCCCATTGCATATAAATGTTCTGCTGAAGTATATTTATTATCGATTAAATATTTAGAACAATCTATAAAATCATTAAACGTATTAATTTTGTTTAGCATTTTTCCATCTTCATACCATTCTCTTCCTAAATATTGGCTTCCACGAATATGTGCTAAAGCATAAACAAAACCTCTATCCAATAAACTTAAACGAGTAGTTGAAAAACCATCACTAATAGTGTATCCATAAGAACCATAAGCATATTGTAATATAGGCGTATTCTCGTTTATTTGAGTATCTTTATGATGTACAATAGACAATGCTATTTTTTTTCCATCACGAGAAGGAACCCAAATACGTTTGCTTACATAATTATTTTTATCAAACTTACCTCCTAGAACTTCTTGTTCTTTTTTGATTTCTTTTGATTGATCTTTCATATTAAAATCAATAACAGAACTAGGTGTTGTCATTGAATTATATGAATAACGAATAATTTTTGTATCAAAATCAGGGTTTGCATAAACACCTGCTGAATATGTTTCTTCATCAAAAGGTAAATAATAGTCTGCTGAATTATCCCAACGCTTTATTCTTATTTTATTTAGACCTTCTGTTCTTTCTTCTAAGACTAAATACTCTTTAAATATTGAAAAATCTTCAAATAAAGTATCTTCTCTGTGAGGTATTACATCAACCCAACTTTCTTTACTTGTTTTATTTTCAGGAGTTCTCATTAACTTAAAGTTAGTTGCATCATCTTTATTCGTTTTTATATAAAAATGATCTCCGTAATGTGCTATATCATATTCTAAATCACGTTCACGAGCCTGAAAAATTCTAAACTCACCATTTGGATTATCTGCTTCTAATATTTGATATTCAGATGATACTGTATTGTAAGAACCAATTACTAAATATTTTTTAGATTTCGATTTGGTTACAAAAACACCAAAAGTTTCATCTTTTTCTTCAAAAACTAACTCATCTAAATTAGCATCAGAACCTAATGTATGCTTGTAAATTTTAGAGCTTCTTAATGTTACAGGATCTTTTTTAGTATAAAACAATGTTTTATTATCATTAGCCCAAACAGATCCACCTGTAGTATTTTCTATAACATCTTTATAGACCTTACCTGTCTCTAAGTTTTTAATTCTAATGAAATATTGTCGCCTACTTACTGTATCAGTTGCAAAAGCGATTAATTTATTATCTGTAGATACATTTAAACCTCCTAACTGAAAATAATCATAGCCTTTTGCTTCATCATTTACATTAAATAAAACTTCTTCTTCAGCTTCTAATGTTTCTTTTTTACGTGTATAAATAGGATACTGTTGTCCTGTTTCATAACGAGTTATATAATAATAGCCATCTTTTTTGTAAGGAACACTTGAATCGTCTTCTTTAATACGACCTTTCATTTCTTCAAATAAATATTCTTGAAAATCTTTCGTTTCCGAAGTCTCTTCTTCATAAAATTTATTTTCAGCATTTAAATAATCGTATACTTTTTGAGTTTGATTATCTTTTTCTTCGGCTTTTTTTTGCGCATCACTTAAGCGCATCCAAAAATAATTATCTTCCCTAACATCACCATGCTTCTCTAACTTTGTTACTTGTTTATCAGCTATTGGTGCTTGTATTACTACTTGTTTCATTTTTTCGTCTTTGCAGGATGCTAAAATAAGATTAATAGCCAAACAAAAGACGAGTATTTTAATCATTTTTTCAACATTAGTTTTCATTAATAAATTTTTAAATTTCATAGTATGTAGTTTAAATCTCTTTCAAAGATACATATAATGTATACCAAAGAAAAAACACCAATACGTTAAAAGTATTGGTGTTCTTTATATTATAAGAAATAACTTAATTTATACGTTAAATCTAAAATGCATAATGTCTCCATCTTTTACAATGTAGTCTTTTCCTTCTACTCTCATTTTACCAGCTTCTTTTACTTTAGCCTCACTACCAAATGCTTCATAATCTTCATAAGAAGTTGTCTCTGCACGAATAAATCCTTTTTCAAAATCTGTATGAATAACTCCTGCAGCTTGTGGCGCAGTAGAACCAATTGGAATTGTCCATGCTCTAACTTCCTTAACGCCTGCTGTAAAATACGTTTGTAAATCTAATAACTTATATGCCGAACGAATTAAACGAGAAACACCTGCTTCTTCTAAACCAATATCGGCTAAAAACATTTGGCGTTCTTCATAATCTTCTAATTCATTAATATCAGCTTCTGTACCTACAGCTAATACAATAACTTCTGCATTTTCATGCGCTACAGATGCTCTAACTTTTTCTACATAATCATTTCCAGATACTGCAGAACCTTCATCTACATTACAAACATACAATACCGGTTTTGCTGTAATAAATTGCAATGGCTTTACAAATTCTTCTTCTTTTTCTGTAAAAGGTAAAAAACGAACAGACTTTCCTTCTAATAAAGTAGCTTCTATACGTAATAAGATTTCCAACTCTACTTGTGCTTCTTTATTACCAGTTTTAGCAGTTCTTTTAACACGTTCTAAACGTTTTTGAACTGTTTCTAAATCTTTTAATTGTAATTCTATATCAATAGTTTCTTTATCTCTTACTGGATCAACAGAATTATCTACATGAATTATATTTTCATTATCAAAACAACGAAGCACATGTAAAATTGCATCTGTTTCTCTAATATTAGCTAAAAACTGATTCCCTAAACCTTCTCCTTTACTTGCTCCTTTTACCAAACCAGCAATATCAACAATTTCTACAGTTGCAGGTACAACCTTCTCTGGATTTACTAATTCTTCTAATTTTTCTAAACGAGTGTCAGGTACATTTACAACACCAATATTTGGTTCTATAGTACAAAAAGGAAAATTTGCACTTTGTGCTTTAGCATTAGATAAACAATTAAATAATGTTGATTTTCCTACGTTAGGTAATCCTACAATTCCAGCTTTCATGTATTCTTATTTTAAAAGTGCACAAATATAGTTTTTCATTTTCAATGATAATAATGTTTCTAAACTAAAAATTAGTTTTTTAATTCCTAGGGAAAACAATATTATTTCATCTTAAAAAGGTTAACAGATCAAATAAAAAGTGATAAATAAAAATAATATGTTAAAATACTATCAAAATTGTAAATTACTATAAATGATTTTATTAAATTTAAAAACACTTCTATAACCAAAATAAGCACTCTTATACCAAAAAAAAGAGCACTTAACACCTTTAACCAGTTCTTAAAGCCTATTCCATATTAAATTTGACTATCAATTAACCTATTACAAATATTAATTTTAAAAACATTATTATGGCATCAGTAGACCCATTATTAGGATCAATTAGTATGTTCGGAGGTAACTTTGCACCAAGAGGTTGGGCATTATGTAACGGACAATTATTACCAATTGCACAAAACACAGCTTTATTCTCTTTATTAGGTACAACCTATGGTGGAGACGGAAGAACTACTTTTGCTTTGCCAGATTTACGTGGTAGAGCACCTATTAGTTCTGGTCATGGACCTGGATTATCTCAAAGAAACTTAGGTTCTAGAAGCGGAGAAGAATATCATACATTAACAACTCTTGAAATGCCTTCTCATAATCATTTAACTAGTAATACTACTACTACAGATCAACATGTTCTTTTAAGTACAGAAACAGCTGTAAACGAAACACCTCAAGCTGGTGATATTCCAGCTATTGCTAATTTCACCTCTGGAATTGCAACAAATACTGTAAGAAGTTTTGGCCCACAAACCTCAGGTAAAACTGTAAATGGACAAACCTTAAGTGGTAACGCAGGTTTATCAATTTTAAATAATGGAGGAAACCAAGCGCATAATAATATGCAACCATATTTAACCATTAATTACATTATTGCTTTAGTAGGTGTTTTTCCTTCTAGAAGCTAAAAAAATAATTAACAAAATCACTTGTAGTATTCCTACTGGTGATTTTTTTTAATATATAAAGAACACTATACTATAGATATTTTTTTAAATTCAAATTAAAAAAACATTATCTTTAGTATTTTAACACGAAACATAAATACCATGAAAAAAATTACCTATTTATTTTACTTTATCATATTCACACTCTTTTTCTTTCCTCTATCCTACGGACAAACTCTAGCTGACTCAACTGTAGCATTTGCACAAATTGGGACGAACACAACTGTTGTAGATGGTGATCCTTCTGTTCCAGGTGAATTTTCAGTAAGTTCAGATCTTTCCTATGACATAGATGCAACACAGATTATTTTTAGTTTCAGAAACTCTAGCTCTGTAAATTTAGACCTCGATTTCACTTTTACAGGTGGTACAGTTACAGGAATAACTAGCATTACTGTTAATTCAGCTCTATCTTCTGTTGATGTTTCTTCAGTTACATCTTCCGTTCATGGTTCAGGAATTGGAGTTACCTTTAATACAGGTACTGCAACAGTTGCAGGTACTACTTTTGGTCAAATAGTATTTGATTTAGTTATTGAAGGAATTTCAAACACAGCTCCAGTAATAGCTGGTACATCTGCTGGGCAAGCCGTAAATGACAATAGTACTTTATTACCTTTTTCAACTATTACAACAACAGATGCTGACAGTGACAATCTATCCGCAACTATAACTTTAGATAATAATGCTAAAGGTGTCTTATCCGGTACTGACTTAACAGGTTCAGGACCTTACACAATTAGCAGTACAACACCAGCCGATTTACAAGCTAAGTTAAGAGCTTTGTCTTTTAACCCAACAGATAACAGATCTAGTACGTCAGAAACTACAACTTTTACTGTTGTTATTGATGACGGAACTGCTACTGATAGTAATAATACAACTACAGTTATTTCAAGTGCAGTAGCACCTGTTGTAAATGAAGTAAACTCTTTTACTGCTAACAGCACATATAGTGCTGGTAGTGATATAATAATTAGTGTTACATTCTCTGAAAATGTTATCGTTACAGGTACTCCTCAAATAACTTTAGAAACAGGTACTACAGATAGAACTGTTAACTATAACGGAACTGGTAGTGGTAGTAGTACACTCTTATTTACGTATACTGTTCAATCTGGTGATGAAAGTGTTGATTTAGATTATGTAGCTACAAATTCTCTAACTGCTGGAACAAGTATACAAGATGCTGGTAATAGTAATGCTACTTTAACCTTAGCTTCTCCTGGTGCAGCAAACTCTTTAGGTGCTAATAAAGCAATTGTAATTGATGGCGTTGCACCTACTGATCCTGTGATTACCTCACCTTCAAGTGTAATTTCTGTAAATGCAACAACACAAACAATCTCAGGTACTCATTCTGAAAATGGAGTTGCAATTCATGCTTATGCTGATACAGACAATAACGGAACTGCTGATAACACAACATCTTTGGGTTCTGCTACTGTTATTGGGAATGTTTGGAGTTTTGCAGTAAACTTAACTGCAGACAGTGCTAATAATTTTGTTGTACAAGCTGAAGATACAGCTGCTAATGCATCTAACGAGGTAGATGTACCAACAATTACAGAAGATTCTACAAACCCAGCTGATCCTGTTGTTACTTCACCTTCAAGCGTTATTATCGTAAGTACTACTACACAAACAATTTCAGGTACACATACTGAAAATGGAGTTACAGTTCATGCGTATATAGACGTTGATAATAACGGAACTGCAGATAACACAACTTCTTTAGGTTCTGCTACAGTTACTGGAAATGCTTGGAGTTTTGCAGTAAGCTTAACTTCAGACAGTGTTAATAACTTTGTAGTACAAGCTGAAGATACAGCTGCTAATACATCTAACAATATAGATGTATCAACAATTACACAAAGTAATACTATTACTTGGACAGGAACTACTAGTAACGACTGGCATACAGCTTCAAACTGGAACACAAATGCCGTTCCACATAGTACAGCTGATGTAATTATTCCAACTGGTTTAACAAATTATCCAACAATTTCATCTTCAGTTACAGTAAATACAATCGACATTAATTCAGGAGCCTCTTTAATTGCTAATACTTCTGTATCTGCTCAAGCAACTTACAGCAGAAATTTACCTACAACAAATTGGTATTTAGTTGGTGCACCTGTTTCAGGAGAAACACAGCAAGATATTATTGCAAATCACACCTTTGCTAGCGGTACTACAGGTGGAAATATTGGAGTTGCGGCATTTGACAATAATAGTCCTACAAGTCCATGGACATATTCTACTTTGTCTTCAACTGGATCTATTTTTGCTGGATTAGGAGTTTCAATGAAATTAGCTGCACCTGGTGATGTATCAATTACAGGTAATTTAATACCCATTGACTATGATGTACCAGTGAATATTGGTGCTAGAAATAGTTTTAATTTATTAGGAAACCCTTTTACTAGCTATATTAACTCTGCTACTTTAGCTGGAGGTAATTCAGTTATAGATAATGCTACATTTTGGTTTTGGGATGGTACACAATATGTAACCCATAACAATGCTAATCCTATAGAAATTGCTCCTGCACAAGGTTTTTTCATAGAATCAAATGCTAATTCTATCGTTACCTTTGAAATCACCAATCAAAGTCACCAGTCTTCTGATACTTTTATGAGAACTGAACCAAATAGTAACTTTGAGTTATTTGTTGAAAATACTGAAAAGAAAACATCTACAAAGGTATTTTTTATAGATGGTAAAACCACTGGTTATGATTATGGTTATGAATCTAAAATGTTTGGTGGAACTGAATATGATTTTGCAGTATTTACTCAATTAGTTTCAGAAAATGAAGGAGATAACCTAGCGATTCAAACTTTATCTAAAGACAATACAGCAGTAATACCTGTTGGTGTTATAGCTAAGGCTGGTGAAGAAATTACTTTCTCTATAGAAAGTTTAAATTTAGCAGATGGTTTAGAAGTTTATTTAGAAGATAAAAACACTGGAGAATTTACTAATTTATCTGAAACAACTTATAAAACTACCTTAAACAAAGATGTTAATGGTATTGGAGATTATTATATTCATACACAAGCTAAAAGCTTAAGTACTACAGATAATAATATTAGTAATGTAAGTATTTATAAGTCTTCTAATAGTGAATTAACTATTGCAGGTTTAACATCAGAAGCAAATATTAGCATTTCTTCTTTATTAGGTAAACAAGTTTTAAAAACGTCAATTAGTTCAAATGGTGTTAGTAAAATTAGTTTACCAACATTAAGTGTTGGTGTATATATTGTTAGTTTACAATCTAACATAGGTGAATTAACTAAAAAAATAATTATAGAATAGTTTTATTCTTCTAAAAACATTACGATTATGAATAACAAAAAACAAGATATATCACGTAAAGAAGCCATTAAGAAAATTGGGAATTATGGTAAATACGCAGCATTAACTGCATTGGGTACTTATATGATTTTAAGTCCTCAAAAAGCACAAGCTGCTTCGCCAGAAGCTCCAGGTGATGGATTTTAATCTAAAATAAATAGTAAACTAAAACCTCAAGAAATTCTTGAGGTTTTTTTAAATAATAATTTTACCTTTCCAAAAACAATTTTGCTATATTTCATATGAAAAATTTATTACTATTAATAGTACAATTATTGTTACTACCTGTTATTTTTGGAGTTAACTCCGTAAAAAACACTTCTAAAAAAAATAGTAACAGTAAATTACCTATAATAAATTTAAATAAAGAAATTACAACACATGCTAATTTTGAATTAGTTATTGAAAATGAAACTGTATCAAAATCTACCAAAGTATTTTATATTGAAAATAAAACTACTGGTTTTGATAGCGGTTATGACAGCAGTATATTTGGTGGTGTTTCTCAAAATTTTGGAGTCTACACAAAATTAGTTGCTGGTAACGACACAAGAAAGCTAAGTATACAAACTTTACCAAATGAAAATTATGAAACTATGATAATTCCAATAGGTATTATAGCTTCTACTAACGAAGAAGTTAAAATATCTAGTATTTCAGAAAATTTTCCTGAAAACCTTATCATTTACTTAGAAGACAAAACAAATAATACATTCATAAATTTATCTCAAGAAGAGTATACATTTATTCATTCTGATGTAAACACAGAAACAGGACGTTTTTATATTCATACAACTTATAAAGTTCCTTATAGCTATACTTGGAATGGAGCAACAAATACCAATTGGGATTTAGCTACGAATTGGGATGAAAACTCAACTCCACCTCATAATGCTAACATAACAATTCCTTCTTCTGTAAGTAACTATCCTACTCTTTCTTCATCTGTAACGATTAGTAATATCACAATAAATTCAGGTGCAACTTTACTTACTAATGGATTCAATATCACTGGTGTTATTAATTACAAAAGAGAGCTCACTACTAATTGGCATTTGGTTGCATCACCAGTAGCTAATGAAACGATAACTAATCTTATTTCAAATAATAATTTTGCAACAGGAACAGGTGCTAATATTGGAATTGGAAGTTTTACAAATAATGGAACATCTGCTTGGGAATACAAAACTATAAACTCAACAGGTATTTTAAATAATGGTATGGGAATTTCAGTAAAATTAAGTTCAGCCTCAGAACTTTCTTTTACCGGTAGTATAAATTCATCCGACGTAAGTTATACTATTTCTAATGGAAGTAGAAATAATTTTAACTTAGTAGGAAATCCATTTACAGCATATGTAAATGCTGCAACCTTTTTAGATACTAATACATCGTTATTATCTGAAGAAACTATTTGGGTATGGAACGGAACAAATTACATCACCTATAATTCAGTAAATCCAATTGAAATTGCTCCAACACAAGGTTTCTTTATAGAGACAGCTAATTCAGGCAATATTACATTTAGCACATCTAATCAAAGTCATCAATCTTCTGATACATTTTTAAGAAAGGAGCCTATAAGTAATTTTGAATTGTTTATTAAAAACAATACTCATGAAAGCGGAACAAAAATCTTTTATGTTGACGGAAAAACTACTGGTTTTGATACTGGTTATGATTCTAAAATGTTTGGAGATACTAATTATAATTTTGCTGTATTTACACAATTGGTTACAGAAAACTTAGGCGATAACTTAGCTATTCAAACTTTACCTAACGAAAACCACCATACTATGATAATACCTGTTGGTATTATTGCAAAGCAAGGTGAAGAAATTACTTTTTCTATAGGAAGTATAAATCTACCTGATGGTTTAGAAGTTTATTTAGAAGATAAAGACAACGGAGAATTTACAAATTTATCTGAAGTAGACTATAAAACAACTTTAGACAAAGATGTTAATGGTATTGGAAATTATTACATCCATACTCAAGCTAAAAGCTTAAGTACTATAGACAATAATATTAGTAATGTTAGTATATATAAATCTTCTAATACTGAAGTAACTATTGCAGGATTTACAACTGAAGGAAAAGTTACAGTTTCATCTTTATTTGGAACACAAGTTTTAAAAACGTCAATTAACTCTAATGGTGTTAGTAAAATTAACTTACCTACATTAAGTGCTGGTGTATATATTATTAGTTTAAAATCTAACATAGTTGAATTAACTAAAAAGATAATTATAGAATAATTTTATTCTTTTAAAAATATTACGATTATGAATAACAAAAAAACAAGATATATCACGTAAAGAAGCCATAAAAAAAATCGGTAAATATGCTGCTTTAACCGCATTAGGAACTTATATGGTTTTAAATCCACAAAAAGCACAAACTGCTTCTACTGAAGCTCCACGTGATGGATTTTAAAATATACATACTAAAATAATTATTAATAGAGCCTTAAGAGAATCTTAAGGCTCTATTATTTATCAATGTTATTATTATGTAAAGATCTATACTATAAATAGTTTCATTAATTTTTTTTCGTAAATTTATATAATTTCAAATTCACAAATAATTTTAAACATGAAACAACACTACTTTTTAAAGAATACATTTTTAATTCTCTTCCTTGTGTACTCTGGCTTTACATACAGTCAAGTAATAAATGATAATTTTGATGATGGAAACATTACGGGTTGGATTGAAGGAACAAGTGGAGATTGGATAAGCTCAACTGACTTACCAATAACATCTAGTAATTCACTAAAACACAATCTTAGTAGCACTTCAGGTACTAGTTATATCTCTCATTCTAGTTCTGGTATAAATATGGGTAGTGAAGATATTGTATGGCAATTCAATTTAAAAAATGGAAATTGGGATCCATCTGGAAGTAATAAATTTTGGGTTTACTTAACAGCCAATGAATCTGACCTAACTTCAGCAACTGTTGACGGTTATGCTATTGGTGTTAACTTTTCTGGATCAACAGATCTTTTAACACTTTGGAAAGTAACAAATGGTGCTGTAGATTCTTCTATAATAACTACTACATTAGATTGGAATGCTGATTTAACTACTGGTATTAAAATTACTAGATCTACTTCAGGCTTATGGGAGGTTTTAATTGATTCTGATGGTGGATTTGATAATCTTATATCTGAAGGTACAGCAAGTAATATTGACTATACTTTTACCGATTATTTTGGTTTAGAATTTACATTTTCATCTACCAGAGCTGGTTTATTATGGTTAGATGATGTATTAGTTGAAGGATCAGCTCCTTCAACAGATCCAGCTATTGGTTTTGATACAAGTTCAAGTTCAGAAACTGAAACTGATATTACTTTTAACACTACAATTCCAGTAACGCTTTCTAATTATGATGCTGATGTAACTGTTGGTATTGCTATTGATCCTACAAGTACTGCGGATGTAGCTGACTATACACTTAACACAACTTCTTTAACTTTTACTGGTGATAATTCTCAGAATGTATCTTTAAATATTAACGATGATGTTGATTATATTAGTGAAACAATTGTTTTAAACCTTACAATTTCTTCTGGTACAGCAACTATAAATATTGGTCAACATACAATTACCGTAACAGACGATGATTTACCAATTGTTATTAACGAAATACAATCTGATCCTGATGCAATAAATGGTGATGCAAACGGTGATGGAGTTGTTAATACAACAGATGATGAATTTGTTGAAATTTATAATATTAGCGGAGCTAACTTAGATATTTCTGGTTGGATTATAGCGGATGGAGTTAGTGATAGACATGTTTTTACAAATGGAACAATTATTCCTGCTAATGAAACTATAGTAGTTTTTGGTGGAGGAATTCCTACAACAGTTCCTGGGCTCGTTGAAATAGCTTCAACTGGAACATTAGGTTTTAATAACTCTTCAGACACTGTTACAATAAAAAATGAATCTGGTATTGTTATTTTAGAAGAAACTTATGGTTCTGCTGCTGGAAATAATCAATCAATAGCAAGAGAAGATGACTTAACTGGTTCGTTTGTTCAACATTCTACAATAACATCAAACTCTGTCTTATTCTCTCCTGGTAGAGATAATACAGATAATACTCCTTTTTCTTCAACTATAAAATGGACAGGAGCAACAAGTAATGATTGGGCTACATCAACAAATTGGTTAGATAATACGCTACCAACAACAACATCTGATATAATTATACCTTCTGGTTTAACAAATTACCCTACAGTTTCTACTTCTGTAACATTTAATTCTTTATTGATTGAATCTGGAGCTACTTTTATACCACAGAATACAGTAACAGGAAACATAACATATACTAGAAACCTACCAACAACAAACTGGTATTTAGTTTCTTCACCAGTTTCTGGACAAACAATTGAGAACCTTGTAAGTAGTTCTTCTTTAGATACAGGAACTAGCACCAATTTAGGTTTAGCAAGTTTTACGAACACAGGTGGAACTCCATGGAACTATCAAACTTCTGCTTCTACTGGATCTATCATTTCAGGACAAGGTTATTCTATTAAGTTAGACGCTGCATCAGATATATCTTTTACAGGAACTGCAAATACAACAAATGTAACTTATGCTATTACTACTGGTGATAGAAATAACTTTAATTTAGCAGGAAACCCTTTTACTTCATATGTAAGTTCTGATACATTTGCTTCAACAAATACTGCTTTACTTTCTGAAGAAACTATTTGGTTGTGGGACGGAAGTCAGTATGTAACATATAATGCTGTTAGTCCTATTGAATTAGCTCCAGCCCAAGGTTTCTTTATAGAAGCAAATGCTTCTGGTAATGTTACTTTCAGCACAACAAACCAAAGTCATCAATCTTCTGATACTTTTATGAGACAAGAACCTACTTCTAATATTGAAGTATTTATAAGTAACGGAGAACAAACTAAGTCTACCAAAGTTTTTTATGTTGATGGAAAAACTACTGGTTTTGATAATGGAGGGGATTCTAAAATGTTTGATGATACAACATATGATTTTGCTGTTTTTACTGAATTAATCACCAATAATGAAGGTAAAAAACTAGCTATTCAATCTTTACCAACAGATAGTTATGAAACAATCGTAGTGCCAGTTGGTGTAATAGCGGAAGCTGGAAAAGAAATTACTTTTTCTGTAGCATCTTTAAATTTACCAGAAAACATTAGCGTTTTTTTAGAAGATAGAATTAATGGTGAATTTATTAATTTATCAGAAGATGCATATAAAACAACTTTGACTAGTGATAGTAATAGTTCAGGTCAATTTTATATTCACACTACTTCAGAAAAATTAAGTACAGGTGATATCGCTCAAAATATTTCAGATATCAGCATTTATAAGTCAGCTAAACAAGAAATTACAATTACGGGGTTACAAGATGATGCAAAAGTTACTTTATATTCTTTATTAGGTAAAAAGGCATTTACAACTGATATCTCATCAAATGGTAAAAGTTTAATAACAATTCCTTCATTAGCAAAAGGAATATATATAGTTAAGTTAACTTCTAAATTAGGAGAAACAACTAAAAAAATAGCTTTAGATTAATTTTAAACTCTTCCCTTATGAACAATAAAAACAATAAAAAACAGGATATGTCTCGTAAAGAGGCTATAAAGAAAATAGGAAATTATGGTAAGTATGCAGCTTTAACTGCATTAGGAACCTATATGATTTTAACTCCACAAAAAGCACAGGCTGCTTCACCTGAAGCTCCAGGAGATGGTTTTTAATACACAATTAAGCAAATAACAAAAAGGGAACCAATAATTTTAAATTATGGTTCCCTTTATTTTGTGATTAATATTAGTAATATTAATCTAAATAATTACTTACTGCTGTGGCTCTTTCTGCAGCATGACTTTTAAGTGTTGTTATAGCCGATTGAAAATCTGAACTAGATTCTAAAAATGTATATCCTGAAACTTCACTTGTTGCATAAGGTTCAATTAAAGTAGCATATGTTGTATATAATGCTTGCATTTTACTAGTCTCAAATGCATCTCCTATAATTTCTTCTACATAAGAATCATATTTTGCCTTATAAACATCATCACTATACATATAACCTATTATTGGCCAGCTTGTAACACTTAATCCTGTAAAAGCTAAACTATATGCACCTCCTCTATTTCCATCTTGTAAAGCTTCATTATTATCCCAAGGAATCCAAGTTAATTTACTAGTCTCAGGGTTGTTATATAAAAAATAATTATGTGTCATTATACCATAGGTATCCCAATTTTGGATGATTGTGTTTATTGCTAAGTATTTTAAAAAAATATCTGTATCAAAAACGGCATCTAAATTTGTTCTCCAAGTCGCTGGATCTGTTGTTCTTGAACTATCATGTAATACATCATATAAACTTTGTACATCTGTAAAATCAGCTTCATCTTCATTGGTTTTCTTTACCAACTCATCTTCATCAAAAGTACCACTTGCAAAACTAGCTGCATCTCCATCTGGTTTATATAAATTCCCATCATCTGAAAACTGAGTTTCAATAACGGTATCATCAACTTCCTCTATTAAAGTATACAATCCAAAATACAAAGGTCCATCTCCATGATCTACATATAATGTATAAAAACCTGCATGAGAAGACGCAATACCAGCATCTCTAAAAATATCTGTACATACTTTTTCTCTTAAAAATGACTCATCATTATAATTATTTTTTAAACTTAATTTTTTGAAACCATAAAAACGCTGATTATCAATTTGCGGGTAATCATCTTCAAATTCATCAAAATCTAACTTAAACGACAACTTATAATTACCATCTGCCCAAGTTCCTGCTAAACTAGAGTTTCCTTTAAAACGTACTCCTACTCTATACCATTCTATACCTTCATAAAAAACAGAAGCAGGCACAAAAACAGGATCTGGATCATCATCAGAAAAAGTTCCTCTACCACTTCCAAATGTTCCATATAGGTTAGTCATATCATCTAACATAGTATCCCATCTATCTTCTGTAATAACAATATCTAATCTTTTTACAGTTGTATCGTCAAAAATCTCATCTAAATCAGCCTCTGCTTCATTAGTATGCGTTGCTGTGGTCCAATCTGTTGCTACAAAATCGGCGTCATCATCTGTATTTACATCAATAACTACGTCATCTCCTTGATCGTCATATTTAGTACTACATCCAATCGTTAATAACATTCCAATAAAAAGAAATAGTGTACTAACTTGTATTTTTTGTTTTATTCTTTTTGTAAAAATCATTTATTTCTTGTTTTTAAAAGTGTATGTATATTTTAATCCAATAATATTTGTTGTTTCAGGTATGTCTATATTTATTTCTTTTTGATAACGATAAAACAGTCCTAATTTTCCAAAGTTTTTTATTTTGTAATCTGTACCTAAGGTTAATCTATACTTTGTAAATCCATTTTTTTCTCCATCTTCTTGAAAACGATTAAATATTTCTGCTGAAAATTTAGGATCTAAAGGCCAATTATCAATATTATATTTAATAGCAGTTTTTAACCTCAAATTCTGATTCGCATAATCCCCTTCATCATAAGAAAAACCTAATTCATTTTTATTTTGATAACGCAATCGATAACTCAATGCTATTCTATCTATTTTATGCTTATAAGTTGCATCAATATTAAATCTAAAATGATTCTCATAACCTTGAATATTTCCTTCTGTATCGTTCTCTCTTATATAGCGTAATCCTAAACCTAATTTAAAATTGCTAAATAATTTATACGAAGCGCTTAATTCTGTAAAATATTCATCTATTTCAGAAATATTATTTTTTAAACGAAGTTGCTCTTCTAAGCCAAAACTCCATTTTTTATTCAATTTATATTCTATACCTATTGTGTTCCAAGATGCTAAATCATTATCATCATCTTGTGCATATGTAATAGCATTAATTAATAAGACAACTAGTGTTAATTTCTTTTTTATTAATCTCATATTTTTTATTTTCTATTGTAATAATAAACTGTTAAAACCGCTGTATCTCTTAAAAAATCTACATTTCCTATAGTTACTCTATTAACTTCTAAACCAGTTCTATCTTCTAAATCATCTATAAGCAACTCATAATTTTCTGGTTTTATGTTTTCTATTTCTTCGTAAACAATCTCTTTTGTTATTTCGTGTTTTAAATGCCAAAACTTTTCAATTATACTTATAGAGATTACTATAATAGCATTTGCCATAAGAATTTCAGAATAACTCATTTTTTTATTAGCTAGTGAATTCATTACTGAAACACCAATAACCACAAATAAATATGTCATTTCCTTTATAGCAATAGCATCCGTCCGATACCTAATAATTCCAAAAATGGCAAAGAGCCCTAAAGCCATTCCAATATCTAGCTCAAACTTTTTAAGTGTAAAACACAAAAAGAAAACGATAATACTGATCATATAAAAAGTAAATAAGTAATCTTTTCTTCTTGATGAAGTATAGTATAAATACCTAATTATAATGGTTAAAAAACCAAGGTTAATTAAAAAACGAAATGACATTTTAAAAAAGTCGTCATCAAAAATTGGGATATCCAAAAATTCCATATTATGCTGATATTTTATTTATTTTGATTAATTTTTTCTTGAATACATTATATTTTAAATCATTGTAAAGACTGATCATACCAATACAATATTTGCTAATACTATACGGATGTTCTTTAATTGATTTTAATGTTTTTACTATTTTAGAATTTCTGTTTACTCGCTCTTGCTTTACCTCTATCACAACTAAATTCTCATATTTTTTTTCATCCTTGTTATTTTTATAAGACAAGTTTAAATCAATAGTTACACGTTCTTTACTTTGTATGTTTACTAAAGTTATTCGGTTAAACCTGTTCCATAAACTGGGTGTTAAATTGTATTCTTTTAAAGTTGTTTCGGTAATAAAACTTGTAGAATTTTGTGATAAATCAGTTTCAAAATCTGGAATTTGTATTCTTGATTTATTGGTTTCTCCTTTTCCGTTTTTCTGCTTTATTTCTAAAAAACATAAATCAGACTCTACATATTTTCGTTGCCTTATTTTTGTTCTATTATTTTTTCCATTGTGATGATTGTTATAAAACTGATTATCTAGCGTATCAAAATATAAAGAAGAATACGTCATTATCCGATCACCATTTATTTGTAAAACTTCATAATCACTGGATATTTCCTCAAAAACTTGAAGAAGTTGGGTTACGTGAATAACAAACTTTGTATCTGTTCGCTTCATTAACGCCACACTATTCATTGCATCTAAAGAAATGGAAGAAAATTGGGCTACACTATTCTTAATGGGTTGTGTTATCATTAATAGTTAATTAAAGGTTATGTGAAAGTTAACTGAATGTTTAGATGTACTTGTTTTAAAAAACTTGTTGTTAATTTTTTCAAAATACTTCTATTAGGAAAATTTTAACATAAACGAACAGACTAAAAAACTGATATACAGATAATTAATTAAATATTTGAATTTTAAAAAAATTATATTTTTTACCACAAAACAAACAAAAAGTTACAAATTCTACACTAAATTGACATATTCATGAATATTATCATATTAAATCCCCTTATTTGATAACAATAAAATCACTTAACACAAGTGTTTCTTTTTCGTTGTTAATTAAAAATAATGAAGAGAAAGTTGAGAATTAGTACGATTAGGTACCTTGTAAAAAACCAACTATAGAGGTAAATACGATTATTAATTCCGTATGTAAAAAATGTCATTGCGATTGACGAAGGAAAGAAGTAATCTTAAGTCGATTGGCAGATCACTTTATTATATGCATAATAACATTTGTGAGAAAAAATAAATCACAAAAAAAATCCAGAGAAGTAAAAATTCTCTGGATTTTTTTTAGAACGTATAAATACGTTTTATTCGTTATGCATAAAAGATTGTTTAGCTAACAATTCTTCTTCAGTCTCTACATTATCATCATCAGGTACACAACAGTCTACTGGACATACAGCTGCACATTGTGGTTCTTCATGAAAACCTTTACATTCTGTACATTTATCTGCAACTATATAGTAAATCTCGTCAGAAACTGGCTCTTGATCTTCATCTGCATTTGCTTCTTTACCATTTGGTAATACTACATTTCCTGTTAAATCTGTACCATCTGCATATTTCCAATCATCAGCACCTTCATAAATTGCAGTATTTGGGCACTCTGGTTCACAAGCACCACAGTTTATACATTCATCAGTTATTATAATTGCCATAATTTATTTCTATTTTGTAACTTTTCTTCTGCAAAAATAACCCCAAATTAATTTAGAAACAAAATAAATGGATACAAACCAATGTTCTATAAGAAATTCTATGATCAACTTATAAAATAAATTGAATTTCGCTCTTTGTTGTTTTTTGTGCTAATTGATTTATTGCATTACTAGTAAGCTGTAAAATTCTTGGGTAACCTCCAGTTACTTGGCAATCTCTCATTAAAATAATTAGCTTCCCAGAAGGTGTTAATTGCACTGTTCCTGGCAAAACGGCCGAAGTTAAAATTGAAGGCAATTCGTTATCTAATAATTCATTCAACCGATACCCCATTCTATTATTTTCATTAGAAATTGTAAATGTTTGTTGTATTATTTTTTTCTTTTGAATTTCGTTTAACAAATAAAACTCTGGCCCTTTGGTACATTGCATTTCTTTTGTTTGAAAATGTGATTTCAAAATTTTAATAGATGCATTAGCAAGTACTTTTTCTTTTGCTGTCTCTTTTATTGAAAAAATAGTATTCTTTTTTATGACTGATGTTTCAGTAATACCTTTATAAAAACTTCTACTTTTTAAAACTTTTTTAGTTTGAATTCCTCCTTTAACAGACAAATAACATCGTACTCCATGAGTAACTTTTCCAAAAGACAAAATATCATTTTTTAATACGTTAATTCTAGAATTCATTAAAATAGGCACCCCATTTATTTTAGGTGAAAAATCTCCTCCAGAAAGACAAATAAAAGTATCGGATAAAAACTGAAGTTCAATACCTCCTAATGTAATTTCTATAACAGCGTCTTCTAAAGGATTATTTAGAATACTGTTCGCAATGTCAGCAGCATATCTATCCATAACTCCAGAAACAGGAATCCCTACAGCTGCAAATCCAATTCGACCTTTATCTTGAATCGATGCAAAAAAACCTGCTTTTAATACTTTAATCATCGAGTATTATTTTAGAAATAATATACTTATGTTTGGTTATCTTTTCTTCAATTTGATGATATTCTTCTATAGTAACTGGAATAAATTTAATTTTATCTCCAGCCTTTATAAAACAAGGAGTTTCATCATCAATATTAAAAAAAGAAATAGGTGTTCTTCCTATAATATTCCAACCTCCAGCACTATTTGATGGATAAACTCCTGTCTGTTTTCCTCCTATTGCTACAGATCCTTTTGCTATTTGTAAACGCGGATTTGGCTTTCTATCAAAAAACAATCTTTCATCCAAACCTCCTAAATACATAAAACCTGGTAAAAAACCGATGAAGAAAACCGTATATGTAGTATTTGAATGCAGTTGAATTATTTGTGCTATTGAATAGTTTTTTTTTGCTGCCACTTCCGTTAAATCAATACCAAAACTGATGTCATAACAAACAGGAATCTCCCATAAATAATTTTGTTTTTTTTCTTTCTTATATTCTGATTTATAAATGGTTTTTAAATGTTGAATTTCTGTGTCAAAATTTTCATACTCATTTTCAAATACAATTGTTAAAGAATTATAACCAACAATTAAATCTGTAAAAGAATAATAAGTTTCGCTTTCAATTTTATACTTAAAGCTTAAAATATCATGTAAAATGACTTCATTAATTGCAGATTCCCATTCCATAAGAATCGCTTTTTCACCAAAAGGTTTGTATCTTATCTTCATCAAAAATCAATTCCTTTTTTAGTAAATTCTTTTGTTAGATATTTTAATATTTCTAGAGAATTTGTATGATCTCCATGAATACAAAAAGTATCAGCCTTTATGAGTTTTTCATTACCAGAAATTACTTTTATTTTTTCTTCTGAAATAATTTTATAAAGCTGATTTATAATTTCTTTTGCATCTGTTTTTATAGCATTTTCAGTATTTCTAGAAACCAATGTATAATCATCATTATAATTTCTATCTAAAAAAACTTCATATTTAATATTGATATTATGCTTTAAAGCAACTTTTGCTATAACCGAATTATAAGGAACATATAAATACACTTCTTCCATATAATTCTTAATCGTTTTGATAAAGTTTTCAGCAGCAATTTCATCTACAGCTATTAAATTATATAAAGCTCCGTGTGGTTTTATATGATGAAGTTTTACGTTAAAATTAGCTAATCTTTCTAAAAATAAATCCAATTGATCTTGAATACTTTTTTGCAAACCTTCCGCAGCTATATTGATTATTTTTCTTCCAAAATTTTCTTTATCAGGAAAAGAAGGATGTGCGCCAATTAAAACATTATGTTTTAGAGCCAATTTAATTGTTTCATCTATAGTGTTTTCATCACCAAAATGGCCTCCACAAGCAATATTACAAGAAGATATATAAGGAAACAACAACCTTTCATTTGTTACTCCTTCTCCAACATCACAATTAATATCAATCTTCATTTATATAAAATTAAACACTTTTAAAATCCCTTTTGCCCCTAAGAAAATAGTAACCGCTAAAATTATAAATCCTATACTATTTTGACTTTTGGTATTTATAAATTCTCCTAAAACATTTTTCTTATTCATTACCCACAATAAAACTCCAGCTATTATTGGCAATAACATTCCGTTAGCTATTTGAGCAAACTTTATAAGTTCAATTGGTTTTATTCCTATGGATGAAAATAAAACACCTAAGAGCAATATAAACATCCAAACCATTCTAAATTTTTTAGATTTCAATCCTCCATTCCATCCTAAAAATCCCTTTGCTACATATGCAGCAGCTAATGGAGCTGTAATAGCTGAAGTAATACCAGCTGCAAACAAACCTAAAGCTAAAAAATACTTTGCAAACTCTCCAAACAAAGGTGCTAATCCTTTTGCTAAATCTGCTGCATTAGAAATCCCTTTTTCTTGAATTGCTCCGGCAGAAATTATAATAGCCATAGAAACCAAACCTCCTAAAACAATAGAAATAACAGTATCTTTTCTTGCAAAAGACAAATCTTCTTTTTTATGCCAACGTTCTTTAACTAAAGAAGCATGTAAAAACAAATTGTAAGGTACTACTGTCGTTCCAACCAATCCAATAATTGTCATAATACTTTTCTCTGGAAATTTAGGTACTAACAAACCTTTTAAAATATTTATAATATTAGGTTTGGTTATAATTGCCGTTACTAAAAAAGAAAAACTCATTAGTAAAACCAAGGTAATTAAAGCTTTTTCTAAAAACTTATAATTACCAATATACAGTAAAATAAAAGCTATAATTCCAATAAAAACACTCATAAAATTTACGGAAACACTACCTAAATTAGCCGTTAATTTTCCAAAAACAGTTTCTAAACCCAAAACGCCTCCACTAATATTACCAGCTTCATAAGAAGCGTTACCAATAATAATGGCTCCTAAAATTAAAACAGTAATAAATTGCTTAAATAAAGGATGCTTAATTTCTTCTCTAATTACTTCTGTTAGTCCTTTTTGAGAAATAATACCCAATCTGGCCGCCATTTCTTGTAAAACTATTGTTGCTATTATTGATAATAACATTGCCCATAAAAGGTTAAATCCGAAATTGACTCCGGCTAACGTACAAATAGTTACTGTACCTGGCCCAATAAAGGCAGCTGCAATTAAAGTCCCTGGACCAATATTTTGAAACCATTTTTTTATCATAAAAAATAAATTAACTGTGTATTCAAATTTACCTTTTTTTATCTATTGTAAAAACTCTAAATCATTCTTAATGAAATATCAATCTGAAAAATCTAGTATTACGTAATTTCTGAATAAATTCGTTAAGTAAATTATATTGTTAGTATAAATCAGTTATTTTAATTGCACTCAATTATTTCTTTCAGTTTTGTAACTTTGCATTTCTAAAAATTAAGACAAATTAATTTCTAAATAATATAAATGGGTACCATCCAACATCGCATAGAAGCATTTGTAAAACTAGGACAGTTTTTAAGTCAGTTTTCTAGAGAAACTATTCAACAAAAAGAAAATATTCCTTTTAATGATTTGTTTTTTGACGGATTTAAGCATCAATTAAAAGTAGCGCAAGAAAACAACTCTTGGTTTGTAAAAGAAAACCTGTTATTTGCTTGCGAAAGTTGGGCAACGGCTTTATCCGAAGAAAACATAACTAAATGGAGCTCTTCAGAAGAAAAACTTGCCACAAACAACACCAAAACTGTTGCGGTAATTATGGCTGGTAATATTCCTTTAGTAGGTTTTCATGATTTCTTATCTGTTTTAATTTCTGGACATTCAGTTTTAGTTAAACAATCTTCTAACGACAAACATTTACTTCCTTTTTTAACGAAATATTTAGAGTACGCTCATGAAGATTTTAAAGGAAATATTGTTTTTACTGAAGGAAAATTAGAAGGTTTTGATGCTGTTATTGCTACAGGAAGTGATAACACTGCTCGTTATTTTGAATATTATTTTAAAAACGTACCGAGTATTATTAGAAAAAGTAGAAATTCATTAGCTGTTTTAACAGGAAACGAAACAGAAGATGATTTTAAAAATTTAAACGAAGATGTATTTCGTTATTTTGGATTAGGTTGTCGTTCGGTTTCTAAATTATTTGTTCCTAGAAATTATAACTTTGATGGTTTCTTTGGAGGAATGTTTAACAAACAAGAAATCATTAATAACGCTAAATATGCCAATAATTACGATTATAACAAGGCTGTATATTTAATGAGTGAGTTTGATATTTTAGAAAACGGTTTTTTAATGATTAAAGAAGATGCTAGTTACGCCTCTCCTATTGCCTCTGTTTTTTATGAGTATTATGATAATGAAGATGATTTAAAGATAAAATTATACGAAGACAGAGAGAAAATACAATGTATTGTTGCCAATAATTTTCTTGATAATGAAGTAGATTTTGGACAAACACAGCATCCTCAATTATGGGATTATGCTGATGGCGTAAATACACTTAAATTTCTTTCTGAGTTATAGTAAACCACAACCAAACACTAACGTTCATGGGAATAATAATTATACCGTTTTTAATTGGAATACTAATTATAGCTATAGTAGCTATTTTTAAAACAGTTAAACTTATAAAATCAAAAGCAATTACAAATAAAGACATCGGTATTGGTTTTATCATTTCTTTGTCTTTATTTGGGTTAATATCAATACTATATATTATTGAAGGAAAAGCTTGGGCATTAAGTCCTGCTTTTAGAATACCTTTTTTCATGATATTTATGCCTTTTGTAACACACCTTTTAACTCAAAAAAACGAAAAAGAACAAACAGAATACATTTCCAAACTTCTTTTAATTAGCGTAGCAATTACAAGTATACTTGTAGTTGTTTCTTATCCTATTTTAATTGATCTCGTAAAATATTTAGGTGTAGAAACCTATTATTAAACAAAATAGTCTTGTGTTTTTTTAACAGACTTATTTTCGTGTAAGATAAAACACATAAAATATAAAATTATAAAAGGCATAAATACTACTTTTGCAACACACAACACACAACATAACACAAAAATGAAACAACATAATTTTAGCGCAGGACCTTGTATTTTACCAGAGGATGTTTTAAAAAAAGCATCTGAAGCTGTAATTGATTTTAATAATGATGATTTATCTTTATTAGAAATATCGCACCGTAGCAAACCTTTTGTAGCTGTTATGGAAAATGCTAGAAGTTTGGTTTTAGAACTTTTAGATCTGGAAAACAAAGGTTATAAAACATTGTTTTTACATGGTGGAGCTAGCACACAGTTTTTAAATATTGCTTATAATATTTTAAATAAAAAAGCCGCTTATTTAAACACAGGTACTTGGAGTGTTAAAGCAATTAAAGAAGCCAAATTATTTGGAGAAGTTGTAGAAGTAGCTTCATCTAAAGATAAAAACTTCTCTTATATACCAAAAGGATATGAAATTCCTAGTGATATAGATTTTTTCCATTGTACTAGTAACAATACTATTTTTGGAACACAAATGAAAAGTTTTCCAGAAGTGGAGGCTCCTTTAATTTGCGATATGAGTTCTGATATTTTTTCGCGTCGTTTAGATTTTTCTAAATTCGATTTAATTTATGCAGGTGCTCAAAAAAATATGGGACCGGCTGGTGTAACTTTAGTAGTTATTAAAGAAGATATTTTAGGAAAAGTTGAAAGACAAATTCCTTCTATGTTAAATTATCAAGTACATTTAAGTAAAGACAGCATGTTTAATACACCTCCTGTTTTTCCTACCTATGTTTCTATGTTAACTTTAGAGTGGTTAAAAGATTTAGGTGGTATTGATTTTATTGAAAAAGTAAATGCTAAAAAAGCAGATTTATTATATACTGAAATAGATAGAAATCCATTATTCAAAGGGTTTTCTGCAAAAGAAGATAGAAGTATAATGAATGCTACTTTTAATTTAGTTGATGAAAATTTAAAAGATACATTTGATAAAATGTGGAAATTAGCACGTATAAATGGCTTAAACGGACATCGTTCTGTTGGTGGTTATCGTGCAAGTATGTATAATGCATTGCCGCTACACAGTGTACAAGCTTTAGTAGATGTAATGAAAGAGTTAGAAAGAAAAGCATAAAAGTTTATGTAAAGATTTAAAAATTGAAAGATTCAACTAATACCTTTCAATTTTTAAATCTTTTAATTTTTTAATAAAAAAGAATGAAAGTATTAGCGATTGATGGAATTTCTAAAAGTGGTAGTAACACTTTAGAAAAAGGAGGATTTGAAGTTTTAGAAACAAAAGTTGCTCAAGAACAACTAGAAAATTATATTAATACACATAGTATTGATGCTCTTTTAGTAAATAATAATCTAGAAATTCAACAAGAATTGATAGATGTTTGTCCTAGTTTAAAACTTATTGGAGCTACTACAATTACAGAAAATATAGATGCTCAGTATGCAGAAGACCAAGGATTACATATTATACAAGCATCTGAAGCAACTTCCAATGCCAAAGCAGAATTAGTTTTTGCTCATTTATTTGGTATGGCGCGTTATCTACATCAATCTAATAGAGAAATGCCATTAGAAGGAGACATGAATTTTAATATGTTACACAAACATTTTTCTTTTGGAACTGAACTTAGAGGAAAAACCTTAGGTATTATTGGTTTTGACATTGTTGGTCGTGAAGTTGCTAAAATTGCCTTAGCTTTAGGTATGAAAGTAATTGCTACTAATACTCAAACTGGAGACACAATTATTAATATTCCTTTTTATAACGGACAATTTGTAAATATTGAAATTGAAACAGAAACGATTGCTGAAATTTTAAAACAAGCTGATTTCTTATCTATTCATACAGATGCTTCTGATGGATATACACTAGGACAAGATCAGTTTGAAAAAATGAAAAAAGGAATGGGAATTGTTAATGTTTCTAAACCTGGAACTATTGATGAAGTTGCTTTAGCAAATGCTATTAAAAATAAAACTGTTAAATATGCAGGTTTAGATGTTTTTGAAAATCAACCAAATCCAGAAATTCAATTATTAATGAATCCTGAGTTGTCTTTAACACCTAATATTGGTGGGAATACAGTTGATGCTGATGATAGAATTGGTGAAGAATTAGCCAATCAAATAGTTAAACTGTTATCTTAAAAAATATTATTGAATAAATTAACCAATTATACAACTGAAAAAATTTTCATTAGACTTATAAATAATAAATCTAATGAAAATTATTGGAAATATATTCAAGAACTAAGAAAACGAAAAACAGATGCCATTTATAAAAAATCTTTATTATTAATTGATTCTGATTCTATAAAAGAAAAAATTATAGGTTTAGATGTATTAAATCAATTTGGTTATCCTAGATTGCATCAAAAAGAAATAATTCAACTATTTTTTAAGTTATTAAAATCTGAAACAGACAAAGAAGTTCTTTCTTCTATTCTTTACGGGATAAGTCATAATAATGAATCACTTACAAATGAACAAGTTGATTTTCTATGTTCTTTAAAAACCCATAAAAGTGTTTATGTTAAATTTAGTTTGGTTAACGCTCTTTTAACTCTTGAAAATGATAACGCTATAGATACCTTAATAGAATTCTCAAAGAATAAAGATTTTGATATTAGAAATTGGGCTACTTTTGGATTAGGAAGCCAGACAGATATAGACAATGAAAAGATTAGATTTGCTTTATGGAACAAAATAAAAGATACTTCTAAAATTGTAAGACAAGAGGCTATAGCTGGTTTAACGCAACGCAAAGACAAAAATATAAAAGATATTCTCATACAAGAATTAAAAAATATTGATGAGTATAGTTCTTTAATTCTTGAATCTATAGAAGAATTAAATGATAAAAGTTTAATTCCATATTTAGAAAATCAAATTGAAGAAAATAAAACTTCAAAAAAAGTAAATGAAGAATGGCTTGTTGATACGTTAGAAAAATTAAAATCAGTAAACCAGAAAAATTAAATCTATGGCAATTGTAAAACCATTTAAAGCTGTTCGTCCAACACGAGATAAAGTTGCATTAGTTTCTTCCAAATCATATGATTTATATAGCACAAAAGAGTTAGAAGCCAAATTAAACTTTAATCCGTTTACGTTCTTGCACATTATTAATCCTGGTTATAAATATCATAAGCAAGAAATATCAGATGCGCAACGTTTTAAACTGGTTCATAATAGATATTTAGAGTTTAAAGAAGATGCTATTTTTACAGAAGATAGCACTCCTAATTTTTACATTTATCAAAAGAAAACAAAAAACAATACCTATTGTGGTATTATAGCAGCAACTTCTGTTGAAGATTATCATAATAACATTATAAAAAAACACGAGGATACTTTACGTAAACGAGAATTATTATTTGAAAATTATTTAAAAAACACAGGTTTTAATGCAGAACCTGTGCTCCTTACCTATCCTGATAATGATGTTATTAAAAATGTCATCAAAAAATATAAACAAAACAGGCCAGAATATGAATTCTCTACATCTGATAAAGATTTACACTTATTATGGCTTGTAAATAATCCTGATGATATTAATACTGTTACTGAAGCCTTTAAAAATATTAATAGCCTTTATATTGCAGATGGTCATCATAGATCTACTTCTTCTTGCTTGCTAGCAGAAAATATTGCAAAACAAAACCCAAATCATACTGGTAAAGAAGATTACAATTACTTTATGAGTTATTTATTAGCTGAAAGTCAGTTAAATATTTATGAATTTAATAGATTTATAAAAGATTTAAATGGTTTGTCTGTAGATGAATTTTTAATTGAATTGGATGCTTTTTTCAAAATAGAAAATAAAGGTCAAATTTCATTTAAACCGAAAGAAAAACACCAATTTAGTATGTATTTAAATGGTGATTTTTATGCCTTAACTTTACGAAAATCTGCATATGAATTTACAGATTCACTCAGTTATTTGGATGCTCAAATATTATATACAACTGTTTTAAAACCTATTTTAGGTATTGATGATATTAGAAACGCATCTAAAATCTCATACTCTCAAAATAAATCAGACGGCTTAGAATTAAAATCTGCTGTTGATAGCCACGACTTTGTAGTATCTTTTGGCATGCTTGCTACCAATATTAATGAATTAAAAGAGATTGTTGATGCAGGCTTACTAATGCCTCCAAAAACAACATATATAGAACCAAAACTAAGAAGTGGATTAACTATTTACGAATTTTAGTAATATATTTTCTTATGATTAAAAATAACATCGATAAAATTAAATTAGAGCTTCCAGAACATGTAACCTTAGTTGCTGTATCTAAAACAAAACCTATTGAAGATTTGCAGGAAGCTTATAATGGTGGACAACGTATTTTTGGAGAAAATAAAATTCAAGAAATGGTTACCAAATATGATGCTTTACCAAAAGATATTCAATGGCATATGATTGGCCATTTGCAGCGTAATAAGGTTAAATATATGGCGCATTTTGTGGATCTAATTCATGGAGTAGATAGTTTTAAAACTTTAACAGAGATTAACAAACAAGCAAAAAAACATAATAGAGTTATAAATTGTTTGTTACAAGCTCATATTGCTGAAGAAAGTACTAAATTTGGACTATCTTTTAACGAGATTGAAACTATTATAGCTTCAGAAGAAATAAATAAATTAGAAAATATTAAAGTTGTTGGTCTAATGGGAATGGCAACATTTACAAAAGATAAAGAACAGTTACAAAAAGAATTCTCATCACTTAATACGCTATTTATCAATATTAAAAATAAATATTCAGATATAAATATTTTATCAATGGGTATGAGTGGTGATTATAAATTAGCAATAAAATGTGGAAGTACAATGGTAAGAATTGGTAGTTCTATCTTTGGTAATAGAAATTATTTAGCATCTTAAATGTAGTCTTTTTTAACTATATTTTATATATTTGATTGCCACCTACTTCCTTACCATAACCCTATAATAAACAGAATAGATTACTGCATGTATGCAATTTTAGACATAGAAACAACAGGAGGAAAATTTAACGAAGAAGGAATTACTGAAATTGCTATCTATAAGTTTGACGGACAAAATATTGTAGACCAATTTATTACTTTGGTAAATCCTGAAAGAGAAATTCAGCAATTTGTTGTAAAACTTACAGGGATTAATAGTAATATGCTTAAAAATGCTCCTAAATTTCATGAGGTAGCTAAAAGAATTATAGAAATTACTAAAGACTGTATTATAGTTGCTCATAACTCTTCTTTTGATTACAGAATTTTAAGAACAGAATATAACCGTTTAGGATACGATTTTAAAAGAAATACTCTTTGTACTGTAGAGTTAAGTAAAGAATTAATTCCTGATCAACCTTCTTATAGTTTAGGTAAATTATGTAGAGGATTGGGAATACCAACTTCAGACAGACATAGAGCCAATGGAGATGCAGTAGTTACCGTGAAACTTTTTAAACTATTATTAGAAAAAGACCTACAAAAAGGAATTATAAAAAAAACAATAAAATATTCTGACAATAGAACACAAAAAAATAAAATTATTAAAATTTTAGATTCTTTACCTGAAAAACAAGGGGTTTTTTATGTTCACAATAAAGTAGGAAACATTATTTTTATTGGAAGAGGTGCTAATATTAAAAAAGAGGTTAATAAATTATTTTTAAAAGAAACTAAAAGAGCTTTAAAAATTAATACAAATGTAAATACGGTTTCTTTTGAAGAAACTGGAAATACACTTTTAACAAAACTTAAATATTATTTAGAGCTAGAAAACTTAAGACCTAAATATAATATTCTTAAAAAAAGAAAAATGACGAATAAAGATTTTAGTCATGATTCTTTTATGCTAATTAATAAAGGTAGAATTCCTGAAGAAAATAGTGTTATTTTAGTAGAAGAGAATGAAGTTGTTGGTTACGGATTTACAAATTTATCTTACCAAGAAAACCAAATAGATATTCTAAAAAATATTATTACTCCTATTGAAAGTAAAATATTAGCAAAAACAATTATTAAAAACCACCTTTTAATGAGTAAGGTAGATAAGATTGTACGCTTTTAATAAAATTATGTTGTAATATTGCTCCTTAAAAAGCTATTTTGACAAAAAACAATATTCAAAAAACTTTAAAAAAGAAACTTCATGAAGTTATTTATGAAGCAGACACTTTTGGTGGTAAACTTTTTGATATTGCACTATTAGTCCTTATTTTAATAAGTATTGTTCTTGTTATGTTAGAAAGTGTGAATGATATAGATCAAAAATATCATGACCAATTATATATCGCGGAATGGATAGTAACTATTCTTTTTTCAATTGAATATATTTTAAGGATTATTACTATAAAAAAACCTACTAAATACGTTTTTAGCTTTTTTGGTGTTATAGATTTTTTATCTACAATCCCTATGTATTTATCTATGTTTTTTGTGGGAACACATACTTTAGTTGCCTTTAGATCACTTCGCTTATTACGTATATTTAAAATATTTAAACTTGCCAGTTATATTGGAGAAGCTAATCAATTAATAAAAGCTTTAAAAGCAAGTAGAGCTCGAATATCTGTATTTTTATTTTTTGTTTTAATTTTATGTATCATTTTAGGTACCGTTATGTATTTAATTGAAGGAAATGAAAACGGATTTACAAGTATACCGCGTAGTGTTTATTGGGCTATTGTAACATTAACTACTGTTGGTTATGGAGACATTGCCCCGCATACTCCTTTTGGTCAGTTTATAGCTAGTGTTATTATGATTTTGGGTTATGCAATAATTGCTATTCCTACTGGTATTGTTTCTTCTGAGTTGATAAAAAAAGAAGCTATAAATACAAATACACAATCTTGTCCAAATTGTTCGTACGATGATCATAAAGATGATGCTGAATATTGTTATCATTGCGGACATAATTTACATAGTTAAATGAATACTTTAATTACCATTGTTGGACCAACTGCCATTGGAAAAACAGCCTTAAGCATAAAGTTAGCACAACATTTTAATACTAACATTCTCTCTTGTGATTCTCGTCAGTTTTATAAAGAAATGACTATTGGTACTGCTGTTCCTGATGCTAATGAATTGGCTGCTGCTCCTCATCATTTCATTCAAAATAGAAGTATTTTTGAAGATTATAATGTTGGTTCTTTTGAAAGAGATGCGCTAGAAAAACTAAATAAATTATTTCTTAATAACCCAACTCAAATTATGGTTGGTGGAAGTGGTTTGTATGTTGATGCAGTTTTAAAAGGATTAGATTATTTTCCAAAAGTTGACCCTGAAATACGAGTTGAGCTTACCAAACGTATAGAAGTAGAAGGAATTGAAGTTTTACAAGAACAATTAAAACAATTAGATTTAGAAACCTATACTACAACGGCAATAGATAATCCACAACGATTAACAAGAGCATTAGAAATATGTATAGGAACTGGACAAACATATTCATCCTTTAAAAACAAACCCAAAGCACCACGAAATTTTAAAGCTATTAAAATTGGATTGAATGCTGACCGTGAAATTATTTATGATAGAATAAACCAAAGAGTAGATTTAATGATCCAAAATGGATTGTTGGATGAAGCGAAAACTGTTTATCCTAATAAAGCCTTAAATGCATTGCAAACTGTTGGTTATAGAGAGTTATTTGAATATTTTGATGGAAATTGGACTTTAGAATTTGCTATTTCAGAAATTAAGAAAAATACACGTCGTTTCGCTAAACGTCAATTGACTTGGTTTAGAAAAGACCCAGATACTTTATGGTTTGATTATAAAGATGATACTGATACTATAATTAATAAAATTAAATCGTAATTAAATTCAAAAATTATAAGCAAATAAAAAAACCTTCTAATAGATTTATATTAGAAGGTTACTATTCTAGTAAACTATGCTTAATCATTTCGGGGGGACGACAAAGTTTATGATTTTGTTTACAATTTAAATATACAAATTAAATTGTATTTTCACAACAGGAAAAACACCTATTAGGTTAATAATTAAACAATTACCAACTAACTCCTGCTCCTCCTCCTCCTGAACTTCCTCCACCAAAACTTGATGAACTTGAAGAACTAGAATATGATGATGAAGACGAACTACCCGAAGAGCTAGAGGAACTTTGTCTTACTCTCTTAGGAATTGTTTTTATTTTAGAAGTAGTATAATGACAGTTTTTACATAAATAAACCTCTTCTTTACGTCCAGTTGAACTGTATGTTGCTGCTTTTATTATATTTGTTACAGATCTTCCATATGTTTTATAACTACATTCATGACAATCTGAATACCTTCTACTAGACCCTTCATACTCTAATATTAAAACATCGCTTTCATCTTCTGTAACCCAAACATCATATTCTACAGACTTTATTTTCTCTTCAAGAATATTTGCTTCCAGTAGAAACTCATTTTCAGACCATTCATTTTTTAAAAGTAATTTTTTACCATTAATTCTACTGAATCTTGGAGAAACCCTATATTTTTTAAGCCTTTGTTTTCGTAATTGATAAAAAAACAATGCGGTTAGCGGAAATAATAGAAAAACAAAAAATGGTAAACATCCCATTTTTGTATTCTTTAAATCCAGTAAATCATTATACTTATCATAAAAATCTTCCTTACTCTTATCTATGGTTTTTATTTTTTGATGATCTACATAAATAATCATAGCAGTTAATACTAAATAAAAGCATAGCATATAAAACAACAGCCCTTTAATTGTAGTAAATCCTTGGTTTTTTGTTGCGCTATAATTAATATTTTGAGAATAAATTTCTTTTACAGCATCTGGATTCTCAATGATTTTTTTCACCTTTTTTACAGCTGCAATAATCCCATTTCCGTATGCCGATTTTTTAAAATAAGGAACAATTTCATCGGTACCAATTCTATGACACATTAAATCTGTAAGAATAGGTTCTAGTCCATAACCAACTTCAAATTCTGTTCTTCTTTGATTAATAACGGTTAAAATTAAAAGTCCATTATCTTTATCAGCATAACCTATTCCCCATTTCTCAAATAAATTTACCGCAAAATCTTTTGGAACTTCATTACCTATACTGTTTACAATAGCAACTGCTATTTGAGCAGTTGTATTTTGTTCTATTTCCCATAAAATTTTATTAATTTGATGTTCTTCACTTTCGGAAATAAAATCATCAGGATCAGAAATGTATCCGTTTGCAGTACCATTTTTCGGACTAGGAAAATTATCTATATTATAAAAATCTCTTTTCTCATATTTTGGTGCTTTAAAAGTTAACGCATCTTGTTTATTAGCTTTAGGTTTTAAATCAGGTTGTTTTACTTCTTTTGATTCTTCTTCTATTTTACCTCCCCAAACCTGACTATTTAAACTCAGTATTGCACATGAAAAACAAAGAAATAATAATTTAAATTTTAAAATCATTGGTGTTTTTAAACTGTTATTCATAAAATTATAAACCTAATGTATTATTTACCCTCTTTAATTGACTTTTAAATAGTTTTTCGTTTATTGTTTTGTTGTAAAAAGGTACTATTTCGCTTAATAATTCTTTTTGTTTTTCTAAAATTTCTGGAAAAGCTTTTTCTAATACATTAAGCATTATTGATGTTGCTGTTGAAGCTCCAGGTGAAGCTCCTAATAAGCACGTAACAGATCCATTTTTACTACTAATTACTTCCGTACCAAATTGTAGTTTTCCGCCTTCAAACTCGTCCTTTTTAATAATTTGAACACGCTGACCAGCTTTTACAACTTCCCAATCTTCATCTTTGGCATATTTCATGAATTTTCGCAAAGATTCCATACGATCATCTTTACTCATTAACACCTGTTCTACCAAATACTTTGTTAATGGTAAATTATGCCAAAAAGCACCTAACATTGGTGAAATATTATCAAACTGAATGGATTTAAACAAATCGAAATTAGAGCCTTCTTTTAAAAACTTAGGACTAAAACCTGCAAAAGGACCAAACATTAATTGCTTTTTTCCATCAATATAACGTGTATCTAAATGTGGTGTAGACATTGGTGGATCTCCAATACCTGCTTTACTATATACTTTAGCTTCGTGTTGTTTTATAAGTCCTTCATTTTTACAAACCAACCATTCTCCACTTACAGGAAAACCTCCATAACCTTCTTTTTCTTCTATTTCTACTTTCTGTAGCAATAATAAACTTCCGCCACCAGCACCAATAAATACGTGTTTTGCATCAACATTATTTATTGTTCCTGTTTTTGTATTTTTTACTTCAACTGTCCAATCAATATCCGGATCAGGATCTATATCTAAGACTTCAGAATTACAATAAACAGGTGTATCAAACTCATCATTTAAAATTTTAAAAAGATTATCTGTTAATATTCCATAATTTACTTCAGTTCCTCTATCTATTTTTGAAGCAGCCATAATTTCGTCTTCATCTCTATCTTTTGTAATTAAAGGAAACCATTCTTTCATTTTTCCTATATCTCTAGTAAAATCAATACTATCAAACATAAAATGCTCTTTAAAGGAATGAAAACGTTTTTCTAAATAATCGCTATTTTCTTTTCCTAATACCCAACTATGATGTTGTACAGGCATTACAAAATCTTTTGGATTTTTTATTAAACCGTTTTCTGATAAATATGCCCAAAATTGTTTTGATGTTTCAAATTGAGTACAAATATCAATTGCTTTATTTATAGCAATATCTCCATTCTCTTTTTCCGGACAATAATTCAATTCACATAAGGCAGAATGACCAGTACCTGCATTATTCCATGCTGCAGAACTTTCCAAAGCAACACCATCTAAACGTTCTAAAATCAATATTTTTAATGAAGGATCTAATAGTTTTGCCAACAAAGCTAAGTTGGCACTCATTATTCCTCCACCTACACAAATAAGGTCGTATTCTTTTTCGAAATTCATGGATTTTATTTTAGATTTGAAGTAAATATATTCAGAATAATACGCTTTAAAAAATTGTTATGCTAAAAAACACGGATCATTGTAGGTTATGTCAAAATCATCAACCAAATATAAACTTAGGGTTAATATGTAAACTGACAGAAAAACCACCTGAATTTAATAACACTTGTCCTACTATTGATTTTGATAAACTAGCTATAAAAAGAATTAAAGATATCAATCTTAAGTTTAAAAAAATGACAGAATCTAAGTTTGATATTTATGGAGGTATTATTCTATGGCCATTTATTGGTATTCTTGTTTTAATTAGTGATTATTTTCTATATAAACATCTGGCTATTCATAATACTTTTTCTACAGTTACTTTTATTTTATTTTGTGTTGGAATTATTTTAATAGCTATGGGAACAGGCCCTTATATTCAATTTCAAAAGGAAAAAAAAATTATTATATCTGAAAAAAATAAACTTGATAATGTTTTTAAAATCTATCGTTTAAAATACATTATTAATTATTATCCTAAACGAATTTTTTTAGATACTAGAATAATGATTAAAAATGTTGAATTTGTTAATAAGCATCAACATCTAAAATAAAACGAATCGGGCGGAACTCTTTAACAGCTTCAAACGTATTTTTTATTTTCTGAATTTGTTCTTTTGTTTTTCCTAAAGATTGTTTTGGTGGAATTTTTATAATCAAGTTTTTTATATACTGATTTCTAATACGAGCAACAGCTGGTGCAGATGGACCTAAAACATTTTCCTTAAACACATTTTGTAGCGATTTTGCAAGCCAATTAATTCCAGTATCTACTTTAGTATAATCTCTATGTTTTAACGTAATTTTTATCAATCTATAATAAGGTGGATAATGATATTGCCAACGATCTTGTAATTGCTCCTTATACATTTCAGGGTAATTAGTGGTAGAAACTTGTTGTAATATTTGATGATATGGATTAAAGGTTTGAATAGCTACATGCCCTTGTTTTTTAGAACGTCCTGCCCTACCTGATACTTGAACCATTAATTGATACGCTCTTTCATGAGCTCTAAAATCAGGGAAATTTAACATAGAATCAGCACTTAAAATTCCTACTAAAGAAACATTTTCAAAATCTAATCCTTTAGAAAGCATTTGTGTTCCTACCAAAACATCTATTTCTTGAGCTTCAAATGCACCTATTATTTTCTGATATCCGTTTTTACCTCTAGTAGTATCTAAATCCATTCGTCCAATAACATGATCAGGAAACAGTTCTTTTAATTCTAATTCTATTTGTTCAGTTCCAAAACCTTTTGTGTTTAAAGTAGCACTTCCACAAGCTCCACAACTATTTGGCATTGCACGTTGGTAATGACAGTAATGACATTTTAACTCGCCTCTGTACTTATGATAGGTTAAACTTACATCGCAATTAGGACATTGAGGTGCTGTTCCACAGGTAGTACATTCAACTATCGGAGAGAATCCACGTCTGTTTTGAAATAAAATTACTTGCTCTTTTAACTCTAAAGCTTCTGTTATTAATTTTAATAAACGATCAGAAAAATGACCTTTCATTTCCTTTTTTCGATGTTTTTCCTTAACATCTATCAACTCTATTTTTGGTAATTGAATATTTCCGTGTCTACGAGTTAATTCTACCAATCCATATTTATGTTGATCGGCATTAAATTTACTTTCTAAAGAAGGAGTTGCGGAACCTAAAAGTACTTTAGCATTATGAATCTTCGCTAATACAATTGCAGCATCGCGTGCATTATATCTTGGTGAAGGTTCAAATTGTTTATAGGAAGCTTCGTGTTCTTCATCAACAACAATTAATCCTAAGTTAGAAAAAGGTAAAAAAACTGAAGAACGAGCTCCTAAAATAATTTGAGCTTTTGTTTTACTCTCTAATACATTATTCCATACTTCCACGCGTTCATTCATAGAATATTTAGAATGAAATACAGAAATCTGCTTTCCAAAATAGTTCTCTAATCTGGCTATTATTTGTGTTGTTAAAGCAATTTCGGGTAACAAAAACAATACTTGTTTTCCGTTATCAATAGTTTCTTGTATAAGCTTATTGTAAATTTCTGTTTTTCCAGAACCTGTTACACCTTGCAATAACGTAATATCGTTTTTAGTAAAACTATCTTTTATTTGATTTAAAGCTACTTCTTGATATTCGTTTAGCTGTTTTAAATCGTTAATTTTACCTTTATATTGAATTCTATCTGTTTGTATATGATAAAATTCAAAGATTTCTTTAGCAACTAAAGCTTTTAAAACTGCTGAAGAAACTCCTGATGCTTCTTCTAAATCTTTTGCTTTTATTGGTTTTTTACTGGCTTTTAATTGAAAAAAGCTCAATACAGCTTCTTGTTGCTTTTTAGCTCTTGATAACTCTTCTAATAATGCTTGTAACATTTCATTAGAATCGTATTGCGAATGCAAACGAACATATTTAACTAATTTAGGTTTGTACGTTTCATAGATCTCCTCTTTAATACTAATCACTAATTTTTCAATTAACTGATTTATCAAAGGCATTACTTTTTTCTTTCCTAAAATATCTGCTATTTGATGTACTGTTAACTGAGATTGATGCTGTAGGGCCTCATAAACCAAAAACTCATCATCATTTAAAATACTTTCATCATTAAAAACTTCATTCTTATAAATAATAGTTTCACTTTCTAATAAAAAAGCAGAAGGTAATGAAGCTCTATACACATCACCTAAAGAACATAAATAATAAGAAGCAATCCATTGCCAATGTTTTAATTGCTGCTCATTGACAATAGGTTTATCATCTAAAATTTGATTAATATCTTTTGCTTCGTATAAAACTGGTGCAGTTTGATGAATAGTAAATACCAAACCTGTATACATTTTAGTTTTACCAAAAGAAACTGCAACACGCATTCCTTTTTGTAAGTAAGAAGCTTCTTCTTCAGTTACCGAATACGTAAATGTTTTTTGAAGCGGAATTGGTAATATGATGTCTATGAAATAAATAATATATCTTTTTTTAAAGGAAATCAAAACTACATAATTTCAATGAAAAGTATAGCATAATTAAAATTTTGCGAACACACTGTGGTTAACTAATATTACTCCAAATACCACTAGATTTTTGAAGTGTTAAAAAGTGTTTCTTAATTGTTCCATGTTTGGGATGTGATAAACCTGGATCTTCTTCTAATAACTTTATAGCAACTTGGCGTGCTTCGTATAAAATAGGACTATCTTTAACTACATCTGCTATTTTTAAATTTAAAACTCCACTTTGTTGTGTTCCCATAATATTCCCTGGTCCACGAAGTTTTAGATCTACTTCTGCTATTTTAAATCCGTCTGAAGTATCTACCATTGTTTTTAAACGGGTTTTTCCATCAGATGATAATTGATAACTCGATAATAAAATGCAAAAACTCTGTTCTGCTCCACGTCCAACTCTACCTCTTAATTGATGTAATTGACTTAATCCAAAACGTTCTGCACTTTCTATAATCATTACAGAAGCATTAGGTACATTTACACCTACTTCAATAACCGTTGTTGCTACCATTATTTGTGTTTCTCCTTTTACAAAACGATTCATTTCATGTTCTTTATCGGCAGGTTTCATTTGTCCGTGAACAATGCTTATTTGATATTTTGGTGAAGGAAACTCACGAGATACACTTTCATATCCGTCCATTAAATCTTTATAATCCATAGCTTCAGATTCTTGGATTAATGGATATACTATATAAATTTGTCTTCCTTTTTCAATTTCATCTCTAATAAACTTAAAAACAGATAAACGATTACTATCATAACGATGTACTGTTTTTATCTCTTTTCTACCTGGTGGTAATTCATCTATTACAGAAATATCTAAATCACCATAAACAGACATTGCTAAAGTTCTTGGTATTGGTGTAGCCGTCATCACTAAAATGTGTGGTGGAGAAGCCCCTCCAACCTCCCCAGAGGGGAGACTTTCTACTTCTTGTTTTATCTTTTTTACTGTTTCTTCTATATTACCTAAAACATCTTCATTTTTTATTCTTATAATTTTATAACCAAATTCGTTTAAAATTTCAGTTCTTAAAGCATCTGCTTCTTGTTGTTCAGTTTCTTCATGATACTTTCCATCAACTTCAATTATTAATTTCTTTTCAAAACATAAAAAATCAACAATAAATTTATCTATAATATGCTGACGGCGAAATTTAACTCCTAATTGTTTCGTCTTTAACATTTCCCAAAGTGCTCTTTCAGCTTCTGTTGTTTGCTTCTTTCTTTCTTTCTGAAGTTTTTTAATCAATCCATAAACAGAAGGACGCGCAGTCATATACTCTTTACGTGCAGTAACGACTTCCTCCCTTCGGGAGGATTGAGGTGGGCTTTTATCCCATAATTTCCTTCGTTGAGCAACTCCAAAACGATGTTGTTCATCAATAATAGCCAACCCAAGATTATGAAACTGAACTTTATCTTCTAAAATAGCATGTGTACCTACTAAAATATGTAAACTTCCGTCTTCTAAAGCACTATGAATTTCTCTACGTTTTTTTGTTCTTGAAGATCCCGTTAAAAGTTCTACTCTAATAGAAGTTCCTTCTAATAATTCTATTATTCCTGTATAATGTTGTGTTGCTAAAATTTCAGTAGGTGCCATTATAGTAGTTTGATAACCATTATCAATTGCTAATAACATACTTAATAAACCAACAATGGTTTTACCAGAACCAACATCACCTTGTAACAAACGATTCATATGTGCTCCTGAAGCTACATCTTTGCGAATTTCTTTTAAAACTCGCTTTTGAGCATTTGTTAATTCAAAAGGTAAATGATTGTTATAAAAGTTAGAAAACTGTTCTCCTACATGTTCAAAAACAAAACCTTTTATTTTATTTTTATTGATGAGTTTTTTTATTAGTAATTGTAATTGAATAAAGAATAATTCTTCAAATTTTAATCTAAATTCTGCAAGTGTTAATAGCTCTTGATTTTTTGGAAAATGAACATTTAACAAAGCTTCTTTCTTTCCTATTAACTGATTTTTTTCCATAAAACCAGCAGGAAACACCTCTTGTATAACTCCGTAAGCTTGTTTAAATAAATTTTGCAATATATTTCGCATTATTTTTTGCGAAAGACCTTTGTTAGTTAACTTCTCTGTTGAAGGATAAACGGGTTGTAATGCTGTTTGAAGTTTTCTTTTATATTCTGAAACTAATTCTAATTCTGGATGTGGCATATTCGCCATTCCGTTATACCAATTTAGTTTACCATAAATAACATAAGGAATATTTAGTTTTAGACTATCTTTAATCCATTTGGTACCTTTAAACCAAACTAAATCTATAGTTCCAGAACCATCAGTAAATTTTGCAACTAACCTACTGCCTCGTTTTTGCTTTACTTCTTGAAAACCTGTTATTTTTCCTGCAATTTGTACTTCCGAAGAGTTTTCTCTTAAATCTTTAATTTCATAAAATTGTGTTTTATCTATATATCTAAAGGGAAACAAGTGTAATAAATCATTACATGTTTTTATTCCCAATTCTGAATATAACAATTCTGCACGTGCAACGCTTACGCCTTTTATGTATGTTACAGGTTGATTTAAATTCATTAAAAATTATACTTATTTATTGCAAATATACAGTTAGTACAAAAAAGAATTTCACTTAAAATAAAATTATGAAATCGAACTCTTTGTTATTTTTCTTTGATTAAATTCATTTTTTTTAATGCTTTATAAGTGATTTCTTTTCGTATTAACGGAAACATATTCATATTAAAATCTTTCTTGGGTATAATATTAGTTGCAAAGAAATAAACATTTGATTCAGACTCTACATAACCTACAAACCATCCGTTATTATTTCCATTTCTGATAGACCATCCTGTTTTTCCACTTATTTTATAAGTCTCTGTTTCTTCAATCAACATCATTCTTTTCATGATAGTCTCTGTATTTCTAGAAATTGGTAATTCTGATGCGTAAAATCTCTTTAAAAAGTCTATTTGTTGTAATTGATTAATCTGTGATGCTCCTTCTAACCAAAACATTGCTATAGAAGTTGAATCTACTTTTATATTACCGTAATTAAGCTTCTTTACATAGCTTTTCATTCTTTTCACACCTATTCTTCTAGCAATATCCTGATAACAAGGAACACAAGAAAAATGAAACGCTTGTTTAAGAGTTAAATCTTGTTCCCAAACTTTCATACCTCTTTTTTCTCCTTTCCATATAAACAAAGCACTATCATTTTTTACTAAACCAGATTCTAATGCAATAATTGAATTTGGTATTTTAAAAGTAGAAGCTGGTAGAAATCCTTTTTTTATCCATTTGAAATCATTTGAATAATATGTATTTTTATTTAAATCATAAACTAAAATAGCACCTTCAACATTTGCAGAGTCTATAATTGTTTGAAAATTTTTTATAACATGCTGTTTTTGTTGAGGTTTTTCTTGTTTACTTATAACTTCTGACTTATTGTTTTTACAAGAAAAAATCGATAACACTATAATCAATAAATAAAGTTTTTTCATCTTATTCTTTTATTTCTTCTAGTTTTAATAGTTTTCCTTCCCAAATAAATTCGCACGTTTCAATAGTTGTTTTGCTTCTATTACATGATTCATCTATAGAGATAATTCTTTCTGTTTGATATACAACCTTTCCTTCTATTCCTTTTTTATCATTTGGAAAAAATACTTTTTCATTATAACTAAATAAGCCTGCTTCAGAAATTGTAAATAGATTTACAGCCATTAATAACGAAGTCTCATCATTAAATAAGTAGTAACCTCCTCCATTTACACCACAAGCTTCAGCATGATAATCAATAAAAGCCATATTACTAATATTGTCTATACCTCTATTATTAAATACTTCTAAAGTAAAATAATATTCTGTTCCAAAATCTGCTATATTTTCTAAAGAACCTTTGTCTTCGTTTATAACTCTTGTTATAATTTTATATTTTTCTCCTACTTTTTTTAATGATACTAAATAAGTTGAATTATTAACTTTTTGGGTATCCAAAGAAATTAATCCTCCAATAACATAACCAACTTTATCTTGATATTGTACTTTATACCAAGGCCAATCAATTCCCTTATAAGAATAAGTTTCAGTAGTTTTTTTTAAAATCTTTATTTCAGATGTTATTTTAAGTAGCTGAATAACATCTGATTTCGCACTTGGATTAGCCCTTAACTTTACATCATTCCCAAATAAATAAGCAGTTTCATTTGTAATAAACTCAGTTTCTCTACTTATATATTTTTTATTGGACTGTGCATTTATTTCACAGAAAAACAAAATCAAAATAACGCTAAAAACATTTTTTTTCATAACACAATATTTATCTTGAAAACGAAAATACAAAAAGCCAATAAAACGTGGTATCTTTGCACTCTTTAAATTCAACAAATGAGATTACATAGAAACTTAACATATGCCGTAATAGATAGTTTACGAGATATATTTAATGAAGGAGCTTATGCAAGTAAAGCAGTAGAAACAGCTTTACGAAGAGATAAACGTTGGGGATCAAGAGATAGAAAGTTTGTTGCTGAAACTATTTATGACATTGTACGCTGGAAACGTTTGTATGCAGAAATAGCTAATGTAAAAGCACCTTTTGCTCGTCCAGATTTGTGGCGTTTATTTTCTGTTTGGTGTGTTTTAAGAGGTATTAAACTACCAGATTGGAATCAAATAGAGCCAACACCAACAAGAAGAATTAAAGGAAAATTTGACGAATTATCTCAAATAAGAAAATATAGAGAATCTATTCCAGATTGGATTGATGAAGTTTGTTTAGATGAATTAGGTGAAAAAGTTTGGACTGAAGAAATTGCTTCTTTAAATAAGCAAGCTGAAGTTATTTTACGTACAAATACTCTAAACAGTACTAAAGAAAACCTTCAAAAGAAACTTGCAGAAGAAGGTATAGAAACTGAATTTATAAATGGTTATCCAGATGCTTTAAAATTAGTAGAACGTGCTAATGTTTTTAAAACAGAAGTGTTTAAAAAAGGTTTTTTTGAAGTTCAAGATGCTTCATCTCAATTAGTAGCTGCTTATTTAGATGTTAAACCAGGAATGAAAGTTGTAGATACTTGTGCCGGCGCAGGTGGTAAAACCTTACACCTTTCTGCTTTAATGCAAAATAAAGGACAAGTTATTGCCATGGATATTTATGAGAGTAAATTGAAAAAACTAAAAGTTCGTGCTCGTAGAAATGGTGCTCATAATATAGATATGAAAGTTATAGATTCTACCAAAGTAATTAAAAAATTACATGAAAAAGCAGATAGAGTTTTAATTGATGCTCCTTGTTCTGGATTAGGTGTTATCCGTAGAAATCCAGATAGTAAATGGAAATTACAACCTGAATTTTTAGATTCTATCAGACAAGTACAACAAGACGTTTTACAACAATACTCTAAAATGGTGAAACCAGGAGGTAAATTAGTTTACGCTACATGTTCTGTATTACCATCAGAAAATCAAAACCAAGTAAAATTCTTCTTAAATTCTGATGCTGGAAAAGATTTTACCTTTGTAAAAGATGATAAAATATTATCTCATAAGTCTGGTTTTGACGGTTTTTACATGTCTTTAATAGAAAGAAAACAGAAATAAGTTTAATTGTTTTCGTTATTTGGGGTAAATTATTAAATTGCAAATCAATAATTTACCCCAAATAACGAAAACAATTTAATATGATTAAAAAATTACTTTTTCCCCTTTTATTAGTTTCTTCATTATTTATTAACGCACAACAAAGTTATTATGATGATGTAGACTTGACAAAAACAGGAACTGATTTAAAAGAAGAACTAGCCACTAAAATAACAAATACCCATACTACCTTTTTAAGCTACACTCCGGGGGTTTGGGAAGCTTGTAAAGCTACTGATGTAAATCCTTATGATTCATCTGAAATTTTATTAGTTTATGGTTATACTGATGATACTAGCGATACCGCTTTAACAGATGATATTGACAACCAAAATACAGGAGGTACTACAGGTTGGAATAGAGAACATACTTTTCCGAAATCATTAGGAAATCCAAACTTGGGAACTTCTGGTCCTGGATCAGATGCTCATCATTTACGTCCTTCAGATGTTCAGTACAATGCCTTAAGAGGTAGTGATCCTTTTGCTACTGGTTCTGGTAACTCTGGTGTAGTTACTGATGGTTGGTATCCTGGAGACGAATGGAAAGGTGATATTGCACGTATGATGATGTATATGTATTTACGTTACGGAGAACAATGTTTACCTTCTACTGTTGGTATTGGTGATAGTTCTGCTACACCAGATGAAATGATTGATTTATTTTTAACCTGGAATGCAGAAGATCCTGTTTCTCTAGTAGAAGATAATCGAAATACTTTTCATGAAAATACAACAAATACTTATGCACAAGGAAATAGAAACCCATTTATAGACAATCCTAATTTAGCAACTCAAATTTGGGGTGGTGATGTAGCTGAAAATAGATGGGATAGTTCTACTCCTGATGACACTGAAAACCCAACAGTTGCTACAAGCCTAGTTACTAGTAACATTACTAGTGAATCAATTACTCTTTCTTGGACTAGTGCTACAGATAATATTGGTGTAATAGCTTATGAAGTATTTGTTAACGGTATCAGTAATGTTATAACTGGAAGCACTTCTATAAATATAGAAGAATTAGATGCAAGTACAGCTTATAGTTTTTATGTTATAGCTAAAGATGCTGCTGGAAATGCTTCTGAAAACAGTGAAACTGTATCCGCAACAACTCTAGAAGAAACTGTTGATACTACTGAATACTGTAATACAGAATCTTTTGAAAATATTGAATCAGGTTCTTCTTCTTATTCAGATAGATCTTGGGTTGGAGACAACGGAGAAAACTGGTCAGCTACAGATGCAAGAACAGATCAATCTTTGTCTGATGGTTCAAAAGCAATTACTGTTAGAGAAGGAGTGTTAACTACTGCAGAAGTAAGTGGTGGAATTAGTTCTTTTACGGTAAAAACAAAACGTGTTTTTGGTGGTGGAAGCGGAACTTTTGATTTAAACGTAAATGATGTAAAAGTTGGTGAAATTGCTTTTTCTGATGAAGAACAAACTATTGTAATTAATGATATTAATATAGAAGGTAATGTTACTATTTCCATTACAAACAACCTTCCAACTGATACAACGAACAGAGTTGTTTTTGACGATCTAAAATGGGCTTGTTTTGACGGTTCAACGGCAAGTGTAAATGATATAAACTCTTTAGTAAACCTAAAGGTTTATCCAAACCCATCTCCATCAGGAACAACAACAATCTTATACAATTCTAATACTAAAATAGAAAACATTACGGTGTATTCTATCATTGGAAAAAAGGTTAGTGAAATTAACAATCCTGTTTTTATTAATAATAGATATACTTTAGACAATCTTAAGAGTAGTATTTATTTAGTAAAAATAAGTACAGATAAAGAAAGTACTACTAAAAAATTAGTAATTCAATAACATATAAAAAAGGCTCGATATAAAATATCGAGCCTTTTAATCAACTATTAAAAACTAACCAATAACTTATTCTTAAGTTATATTAAAAAGACGTTAGTTTTTAAACTTTGTTACTTCATTTTATCTATTTAACAGATATTTAAGATTACTGGTTTCCTAAAATGATAGGCATACCGCTCTTTCCTGCTCCAATTAATACTACTTTACTATTTGGTGATTCTGATAATTTTAACGTAGCTTCAATACCTTTATCTTGTAAAATTTTATCCGTTAAAGAAGCACTTAATAATTTATTTGCATCAGCTTTACCTTTTGCTTCAATAATTTGTTTTTCAGCCTCTTTTTGTGCCGTTACTAACCTAAATTCATATTCTAAAGATTCTTGCTCTTGCTTTAATTTACGCTCAATAGCATCTTTAATTGTATTTGGTAAAGTTACATCTCTAACCAACACAGAATTTAGTTGTATGTATTGAGGTTCAAGTATTTTTTTTGTTTCTTCAAAAATTTCTGTTTGAATAGCATCTCTTTTCGTAGAATATAATTGTTCCGGAGTATAACGCCCAACAACACTTCTTGTAGCGGATCTTATTGCAGGAATAATTACATCATCTTCATATTGTTCTCCTCTTGTTTGATGTAATAATGCTACTGTTTTAGTTGTTGCCTGATATAATACAGAGGCATCTAATTTAATTTCTAACCCGTTAGATGATAAAACAGACATTTTTTCTTCAAATAATTCTTGTTGTCTTACATTATATTTAAACACTTTATTCCAAGGAGCTACAAAGTTAAACCCTTCATCTAGTGGTTCTGTATCTGTTTGAACTCCACTTGTTAATGTATATAAAACACCTCTTTCTCCTGAGCCTATTGTTACTGTAGATTTAGAAACAAGAATTATTAACACAAAGATTACTGGTATTAAAAACATTCCTTTTGGAATATTAAATTGTTGTTGTTGTCTTGCCATAATTTAATTTGTTTGAGTTTATTTTAAGTGACTATTTATCGTTTTCTAGTCTATCTTTTACATATTCAATTTTTGTTTTTCCATGTGCCATAGCATTTCCTTCTTCATCTAAACACACCATAACTATTCTATCTATAGCAATAATTGTTTTTCTAGTAATTTTATTACGCACTTCACAAGCTAAAGTTATAGATGATCTCCCAAATTTTACAACTTCAATACCAATCTCTATTATATCTCCTTTTCGTGCAGAGCTTACAAAATCTATTTCCGACATAAATTTTGTTACTGTTTTTGGTATTTCTAGTTGAATAATAGCGTACAATGCTACTTCTTCATCTATCCATTGTAATAATCGTCCTCCAAATAAAGTCCCGTTTGGATTTAAATCTTCTGGTTTTACCCATTTTCTTGTATGAAATCTCATAAATTATTGTTCTATATTAATTGCTTCAAATGCTTGAAGTTCATTATTTATAAATTGTGTGGTTATTTGTATTGGATTACAACAGGTTTCACAATCTTCTATATATTTCTCAGAAACACTTGTATCTAAAATCATAGAAATTTGTTCCCAACAATACGGACATTGAAAAAAATGCTCTAAAGTCATCATATTTTTCCTACATATTTTCTTGCAAACCATTCTACTGTTAACAACCCAAAAATAACAAATAACAACCATTTCCAGTTGATTAAATTTTCTTCTTTTATCGTTGCTTTTTGAGTAGTGTAAAATGTTTTATTAGCAATCAAATCACTTATCAAGCGATCTATTTCATCTTTATAAAAAACAGTTCCTTTAGTTTTTAATGCTAAATTTTTTAGCTTATTAGTATTTGCATTTGTAAATTGTTCTTCAACCTGATAATCTGTTACTTTAAACCTTCCACTAGATTTAATATTTTGCCCTTCTACTGATACTGTATATGTATAATTCCCTGATGATAATCCTTCTAAAGAAACTTTGTAAGAGTTATTGACTAATGAAAACGGAACTATTTTTTTAACTTCACTTTCAGTATTAACAACACTCAATTGTAAATTTGCACGATTGTCAAATTGATAATTTTTATCTAAATATAATCCCGCTATATCAATAGTGCTATTTGCAGGATAAATTCGATTTACATTAACCTCTAATCGTTTTCTTTTTTTATTTGAAACGGTATATTGTACCAAGTTTGCCATAAATTCATCAAAATCTTCAAAAGAATTTTCTTGTAAAAAACTTGCCGATCTCCATTTCCAAATACCTTCTCCAAAAACCGCACTCGATTTTTTACCATCATTTTCAAAAGTTGCAATTAAAGGCTGTTTTGTTTCTATTCCTTTTAATCTTTGGTAAGCCAATGTTTGATATTCTCCTTTAATCATTAACTCTCCAAATTTATCTTTCAGCGGAGCAAAATCATTAAATTGAATATCTTTTTGCAAAAAAGTAGTAAAATCAGAATTATATATGGCGGTATAATCTTCTGTTTGTTGAATCGCGTCTTTATTAATTCCTAATTCTAATGAATTAATAAAATTCCAATCAGTTCTAGATCCGGTAATTAAAATATAGTTTGATGTTCTTTCTTTCATCAACTTTTTAAAGATCACATTAGGTTGATAAAAAATTACTAATGGAAAATCATTAATATTTTTATTAAACTTTGAAATTAATGATAGTGTTACTTTACGTTGTTTATTACTTTCTATTGACTTTTTTAAAGCTCCTAAATCTGGATGTAAAACAGAAGACAATACTAAAACTTCAGTTTGTTCATCTATAACTTCAACAGCAAAACTCTTATAATTGTTTTTGGTATTTTTTTCATTTTCAATTTTATGTATAGCCGCAGTAAAATATTGTATGCCTTTTTTTGTTGCTTTTAAATTAACAGTAATTGTTTTTGATTTTTTAGTTGCTGAAAAGTTTACTTTCTCAGAAAAAACACGTTTCCCACCTTGTGTGATCGTAAAATTAGAAGTTACATTATCTACACCGTCATAATATAATAATACTTCAACAGGAAAATTATTATTAATATAACTGTATTTATTTACATTTAATTGTGTGATTTTTAAATCCTGAAAATTAGTAGTATCTCCAATTATTATAGGATATACCTGTTGTTTTGCATTCACAAATTCATAATCATTACCAATAGTCTGATTTCCATCAGAAATTAATACAGACGCATTAATTTTATTTTTATATAAATCAGATACAGTTTGTACTGCTTTAGTAATATCTGTTTGCGTCTCTTCAAAAGACAAACTATCTAGCGCTTTAATATTTTTACCAAAAGAAAAAAAGTTTAACTCAAACTTCTCTTGTAACTCTTTATTTCTTTTTAATTGTGAAACAATATTAGTAACTGTTTTTCCTTCTTTAAAATATTTTGTTGATAATGAATTATCTACCAAAACAGAAAGTATAGGTTTTATATCTACTGTACTTGTTGATGTTATTTTAGGATTAATTAATAATAGCCCTATTAAAAACAAGCTAATTGCACGAAGTGCAAATAAAAAGATATTAATTTTCGGATTGTTTTTTGTTTTATAAAAGTATTGAAAAAATGCTGTAGCAACACTTAGTAAAACAGCTAAAACGATATATAAAAGTGTAGTTGTTTGCACAAATTATTTTTTAGAATGTGAAGATAAAAAATATAAACAGAACGCATTCGTTTATTTATTTTTTTAGAAAAAAGATAATATTTTTCAAAACATGATTTAAATCATAAAATACGTTTAGACTAGTACCTAATTTTGTTTAAAAATAAAGAACAATGGCACTAGCAGAAAATATTACAACAGTAAATAATAGTAGTAAAACTATTCAATTTAATCTTATAAATACTATCAACAAAAAAATAGAAGAAGAAAAACAAAATGCTTTTGGCATTAGTATTTTATTAATTACGGCAGGTACCATGATTGCTTCAATAAATGCAGCTTTTGCGCTAAATGGAGATGTATCTTATTTTATTTTAGCTGTAAGTTTAATTTTAACAACTACAACAAATGTATCAGCCATAAGTCAGCAACCTTTTAAAATTGTTGTTTGGAGTTTTATTATTAATGTTCTGGTAAGCTCTTTTTTAATTATATACCAAATTAGTGAAAGTCTAATATTCTTTTAAAATATAATTAAATTATAAAAAATACTCCTTCAAATTAAATAAACTTGAAGGAGTGTTTTTATGATTTATTATGATGTTTTCGATTTTCAAAAATTCTAAGAAATAACATAAACGAAATATTACGAGCACTATTAATTGCTTTATCAGCTTTTTCACCATAAAAAAGTTCATGAATCGTTGAAACCCATAACTCTAACCATTTTCCAAAATGCTCTTGAGTTATGGTAGCATTATTATTCTCGTCCAATTTTTTATGTACTTGCATTGGATTTCCTTTATATTTTTTAGCAAAAAACAAATTTGTTTCCCAAAAATCAGTTAGTTTTTCAATATGGTTTTCCCAATCGTTTTCAGGAATTGCTTTCAAAAAAAAATGACCAATAAAATCGTCTTTTTTTATTTTATTGTAAAAAGTTGAAACCAATAGGTATACATCCTCCCTATTTTCTATTTCTTTTTTTTTCATCAGAATTATGAATTCATGTTAACATTTTATAAAACAATAATTTGCGTTAGGGATTGAATCGGCATCCTTTTTAATAAGGTTGCGATAGCAAAACCTTTTTAAAAAGATACAGATGAAAGCCCGACCTTTTGGTAACGCCCAAAAATAACACTTCTGTAGTTATCGTATTGCTACAAAAGTATATCTTTATACTAACCTTTTTTATGACCTAAATCATAATGATACCAGAAGAAATCTTATTAAAACATGGCGCTTTTGTAAAACAATTTGAAAAAGAAGTAACTATCTTTTCTGAAAACGATACCGCACGAAATTATTATCAAATAAAAACTGGCGTTGTAAAAATGAACAATTTTAACGACGATGGAAAAGAATTCATTCAAGGATTTTTTTATAAAACACAAAGTTTTGGAGAACCACCTGTTTTTATTGACGTAAAATATCCTGCTAATGCCACTACTTTAGCTGATAGTGTTATTTATGTGTTGCCTAAAGAAAACTTAACAAACCTTTTAAAAGAAAATATTGAAATCCATCTTAAAATAACTCAAAATTTAGCAAAACGATTGTATTATAAAGCAATTATAGCTTCTGAAATTTCCAATCAAGAGCCAGCACACAGAATTATTCGTTTTATTGATTATTTAAAGGATGATGTCCATAAAATTGACGGAAAATTTACCTTTAAAGTAACGTATACGCGTCAACAAATTTCTGATATTCTTGGGCTTCGAGTAGAAACAATTATACGCGCAATAAAAAATCTTGAAAAACAAGGAGCTCTTAAAATTGAAAAAAGAAAAATATATCGTTAAAATTCCTTTTTAATTATCAAGCAAATACGTTTAGTATTTTCTATTTTTGCGTTCTTAACACAACAAAACAAAATGAGCTTAACACAATTAAACGCAATCTCACCTATTGACGGTAGATACAGAGGTAAAGTTTCTGATTTAGCAAAATATTTTTCAGAAGAAGCTTTAATAAAATACAGAGTAAAAGTAGAAATAGAATACTTTATTGCTTTATGTGAAATTCCTTTGCCACAATTAGCAGATTTTAACAAAGATTTATATACTAAATTACGTGAAATCTATACTAATTTCTCTGCAGATGATGCTCAAAAAATTAAAGATATTGAAAGCGTTACAAATCATGATGTAAAAGCTGTTGAATACTTTATAAAAGAAGAATTTGATAAATTAAATTTACAACAATATAAAGAGTTTATCCATTTCGGATTAACTTCTCAGGATATTAACAATACTGCTATTCCATTATCTATTAAAGATGCTATGGATGAAGTATATTATGGTTCTTTAGATACTGTTACATCTAAATTAGCTGACTTATCTGAAGAATGGGATAATATTCCAATGTTAGCAAGAACTCACGGACAACCAGCCTCTCCTACTCGTTTAGGAAAAGAGTTTTTTGTTTTTGTAGAGCGTATTCAACAACAAGTATGGTTTTTACAAAATGTGCCTCATGCAGCTAAATTTGGTGGTGCTACAGGTAATTTTAATGCACATAAAGTTGCATATCCAGATATTGATTGGAAAAACTTTGGAACTCATTTTGTTGAAGAAATTTTAGGTTTACACCACTCTTTTCCTACAACACAAATTGAGCATTACGATCATATGGCTAGTTTATTTGATGCTATGAAACGTATAAATACCATTTTAATTGATTTGGATCGTGATGTTTGGACTTATGTTTCTAATGATTATTTTAAACAAAAAATTAAAAAAGGTGAAGTTGGATCTTCTGCAATGCCACATAAAGTAAATCCTATTGACTTTGAAAACTCTGAAGGAAATTTAGGATTAGCAAATGCTATTTTCGAGCATTTATCAGCTAAATTACCCGTTTCTCGTTTACAACGTGATTTAACAGATAGTACTGTTTTGCGTAATGTAGGTGTTCCTTTTGGCCACACTTTAATTGCTTTTGCTTCTACTTTAAAAGGTTTAAATAAATTATTATTAAATGAAGCTAAGTTTGCTGAAGATTTAGAAAATAATTGGGCTGTTGTTGCTGAAGCAATTCAAACAATTTTACGTAGAGAGGCATATCCAAATCCGTATGAAGCTTTAAAAGGTTTAACACGTACTAACGAAAAAATCACGCAAAACTCTATTGCTAATTTTATTGATACTTTAAAAGTTTCTAATGAAATTAAAACTGAATTAAAACAAATTACACCATCTAATTACACAGGTATTTAATGAAAGTATTCGTATCAATTTTATTGTTTTCACTTTGTTTAGTTTCTTGTAAAAAAGAATATGAAGGAAACCCTGATAGATTTAAAAAAGGTATTTTTGAAATTCAAGCAAGTGATAATTTTGTTAAAGAAACTATCATCAGAAAAGATAGTATTCAAATAAGTAAATATGGTAATAAAGTAGATACACTCTCTATTAAATGGAAAAACAATTTCTTTTATACGTTAAGGTATTTAAATCCTAAAAATGACTTAGAAAAAGATCCGATGTATGTACAAATTAATAAAGTAAGAGATAGTTCTTATGACTTTACAGTTAAAATTGGTTTTTCTAAGTTTAAACAAAAAGGTACTGTTTTTTTAAGTAAAAAGTAATACCTACATAAATAATTAAAAAAAGGATCATTTTATTATTAAAGTGATCCTTTTTTGATTATTTAATGATAATATTTTATAATTTTTATTTAGTTTTTCTGTCAGAAAAGTAACAATAACTTAAAATAAAATATATTTAACATGAAATAATGTTTAATCTGTAATAAATATCCAAAATTAAACATGTACTTTTGTCCATTGTTAACAGAATAACAATATTTCTGAAATTATTTAAAAAACATATTGCCCTAATCTCTTTACTTGTATTAAGTATCCCTTCTTTAATACAAAGCGTTCATCTTTTTGAAGATCATGAGCATTTTGTTTGTACTTCAGATACTGAACAACATTATCATGAAAATATTGATTTAGATTGTTGCCAGTTCCATTACCAGCTTGAATTTTATTCTATAGAAATTGCAACAAATTTTGATGTAATTCCTGTACACTTTTATAAGGATATTTATAATGAACAACCACAAATTACTTTTGTTGTCCATTATTCCAAAAAAACTCCTCGAGGTCCTCCTCATGCTTAACTATTTTTAATAAAAAATAATTAAACCTAGAAATACATTTAATGAAATCAAGAAAACTTTTTTTGATTGTATTGCTGTTGATATCAAATTTAGCAATCAGTCAAAATTGTACGTACACCTTTTCGGGAATAGTAGAAGACTTTCACGATAAATCGGTATTAATTGGAGCAACAATACATATAAAAAATTTAAATAAATACACTACTAGTGATGTAGATGGAAAATTTAAAATAGAAAATTTGTGCGTTGGTAAAATTATTGTTGAAATATCTCATTTAGCTTGTGATAAACTAATTTTAGAAATAGATCTAGTTGATGATCTTTATAGAATAATAGATTTAGAACATCATATAGAAGAATTAGAAGAAGTTCACTTACGTTCCAATTCAAAAACTGAAGAAACAAGTATTGAACAGAACTTAAAAAAAGAGGTTTTAGAAAGTTTTTCTGATAAATCTCTTGGTGATGCTTTGGTAACCATTAGTGGTGTTTCTTCATTAACTACAGGAAGTACTATTGTTAAACCAATGATTCATGGTTTGCACAGTAGTAGATTACTTATTGTAAATAATAATGTTCGCTTATTTGATCAAGATTGGGGAGATGAACATGCGCCAAATATTGATATTAATTCTGCAAACACAATACAAGTTATAAAAGGTGCCAATACATTACGATATGGAAGTGATGCTATTGGTGGAGTAATTATTGTAAAACCTAAAAAACATGCTGTAAAAGATAGTTTGTTTGGTAGCTCTTTACTCTCACTAAACACCAATGGTCAAGGAGGGAATTTTAACACTGAAATTATTAAGACCTATAAGTCTGGTTATTTTTTTCAACTTCAAACTAGTATAAAAAGATTTGGTGATTTTAAAACACCTGATTATTATTTGACAAACACAGGTATAAAAAACATTAATTCATCAATACGATTTGGATTCAATAGTTTTAAAAAAGGATTCGATGCATATTATAGTTTTGTAGATAATGAATTTGCTATTTTACAATCCTCACATATTGGAAATGTAAATGATTTAGTGCAAGCTATAAATAGCAAAGAACCACGTGTTATTGATGATTTTTCTTACGATATAAACACTCCCAAACAATCCATACAACATCATTTAGGTAAAATAGAAGCCTACCAGCGTTTTAAGGATTTGGGTAAGTTAACTTTGCAAGCAGACTTCCAAGTTAATAGAAGAAAAGAATTTGATACTAGAGTTGGTGACTTAAAAGATGTTCCTGTAATTGATTTAAGACTATTTACAACATCTTTACAGTCTAATTTAACTATCGATTACCTAGAAGATTTAAAAATTAATACTGGTCTTTTAGGACGTTTTCAACAGAATGATGCAATTGGAGGTACTGGAACTGAGCCTTTGATTCCTGATTATGAAAAATTCGATTTTGGTACCTATATCACTGGAAATTATAAATTGAATTTAATTACTGAATTAAGTGCTGGGATACGTTATGATTTTTCTAGTATTAAAGCAGAAAAATCATACAGTATTTGGGAATGGGATGACACCTATAATTACGATGAATTGTTTCCAGAGTTTGAAACAGGAGTTATAGATGGTTCTGATGTTTTAACTGAACCTGAATATACTTTTCATTGTTTTTCTGCTAGTTTAGGCCTTTCTAAACATTATACAAATGACTTTTCTTTGTTAATGAATTACGGTCTAGCATCAAGAATTCCAAATCCTTCAGAATTATTTAGTGATGGATTACACCATAGTACAGCAAGAATTGAAGTTGGTTTTTTAACTATGGAAAAAGAAAACGCACATAAGTTTTCTATTGCGCTAGAAAGAACAAATTCTAATTTTGGTTTTGCTATAAATCCATATTACAATTATATTAAAGGATATATTCAACTCATTCCTTTTGATACAGTAACTACCATTAGAGGTTCTTTTCCTATTTGGCATTACAACCAAATAGATGCTCAAATTTTTGGTGTTGATATTGATATTAACAAAAGAATTAGTGATTCTTTCAATTATAGAGGTAATTTAAGCTTATTACAAGGTGATAATTTAACAGAAGATATTCCGTTGATTCATATGCCTGGAGCAAATATTACTAATAATATTACCTATACAAATAAAGAGTATCACAATTTATCTGTTAATCTACAGCATAAAACAGTATTTCAACAAAACAGATATCCAGATTATAATTTTTCAACATTTAATCCTGTTCTTCAGGAGAATGTTTATGTAGATATTAGTTCTACTCCACCAACTTATTCTTTATTTAATTTAAACAGTTCTATGTCTTTTAATGCATTTAAAGAAGGAACCTTAAAAGTAGAGTTTAGTGTTCATAACCTATTTAATACTTCATATAGAGAGCATTTAAATAGGTTACGTTATTATGCCGATGAATTAGGCAGAAATTTTAACGTAAAAATTAAATTAAATTATTAAACAATTATAAATATTAATAAATCTTAAATCATGAAAACAATTAAATTATTAGCCCTATTATTTATTTCAAGCTTAGTATTCACAGGATGTTCAGACGATGATCATGATGATGATCACGATCATGAAGAAGAAGTTATTACTACTTTAAACTACACTTTAACAAACGGTAACGATGTAGTTGTGTTAACTTATTTTGACTTAGATCCAGATGATTCTGTTAGTGGTACATATTCTGTTAGCGGAAATTTAACTGCCAATACAACTTATACAGGTGAACTTACATTAGAAAATGCAAATGATGAAGATGCTGAGCATATTCAAGAAGAAATTGAAGCAGAAAAAGAAGAACATGAATTTTTCTATACTTCTACAATTTCTGATATAACAATTTCTAAAACAGATATGGATGATAACGGAAACCTTGTAGGTTTTGACACTACATTAACAACTGTTGATGCTGGTACTGGTTCTTTAACAATTGTATTAAAGCACGAACCTACTAAACCAAATGATGATAATTCTACAAATGCTGGAGGTAGTACAGATATTGAAGTTTCTTTTACTGTTGAAGTAGAATAATTGAATAAATAGTCTATTATATAAGAACGCTTGATTAATTTCAAGCGTTCTTTTTGTTTTTAGTTTAATTAATTCATTTTCAAAACCTAACAAAACATATATTTTCAAACTAAAAAACTCTTTTTTTTAGTTCCAATATGGAAATCCGTAAAGATTATTAAAAAAGTATTTTTATGTTTGGTAAAAGATTATTAATGATTTCTATTAAAACATCTGAATTCTGTTTTAAAACATTCTCAATAGCTATCGTTTTAGTTATAGCATTGTCTATTTTAAGTTGGATTGGAATATTTATTGGAGGACTATCAGGTGTCATCGGAATCATTTCATCCATATGGGAAAATTAATAACGTCAAAAATATAAAAGCATTTAATTACTAGTTAATTAAATATTTAAGCATGGGGATTCTTAAATAAAATAGCGTTTGATATTTCAAACGCTATTTTTATTTAATCTTTTTAATTATCACTAGAGATTTTAACATTTTAAATAAAATTTCCTTATTTTTATTTAAGACATTAAATCACAATAAATTAACATAAAAAAAAACAATTTTAAAGTTTATTTATAAAACAGTTTGCCTTTTACCTTTTTTATACCCCCTATAATCTTTAAATGGAACAAAATGAATAAAACAATTATCGCTGTTTATGGAAAACAAGATGAAGGAAAATCAAAAATAATTAAAAACGTATGTCAAATATTATTGAACGGTTATTTAAATGCTGTACCTACGAAAATACCAAACTATTCTGCTGATATTTCTTTAGCAATACAATTGAGTAATATTAAAATAGGTTTACAAAGTTATGATGATTTAAATACATTAGAGAAGCTAGTAAATAACAAATTTACACCTCAATTTGGAGATAGTTGTGATATTATAATTTGTGCAATAGAATGTGATGAAGTATATATTAAAAATATAAATACAATTGCTAATAAATATAACTACAATACAATTTGGATGAGTAGTTATTTTAGTCGAAAATTAAATAACTCTGTTTTAAATAGTAAAGCAGCAGAAAATATTGTTGATATTATAAAATCTCTTATTGTTGAAGAATTATAAACTTATTCAACATACTTTGTTTTCTTCATCATACTCAAAATAATAAATGATGCTAAAAAGAAAATTGCTAATGCTAGAATACTAGATTGTAGACTTATTAATGATGTTAAAAGACCAGATATAATCATTCCAAAAACTAAGGCTATCTTTTCAGTTACATCAAAAAAACTAAAGTAAGAAGTATTATCTTCTGTCTCTGGTAATAATTTTGAATATGTTGACCTAGCCAATGATTGAATTGCTCCCATTACCAAACCTATTATAGATCCTAAGATATAAAAATAAACATCTACATTTGGTGTTTCTTTCGTTAAATTAAAGCTTATAAAACACACCAATCCCCAAATTGCGATAACAATTTTTAGAGTAGATATATTTCCTATTTTATTAGACAATCTAGAAAACAAAAAAGCTCCAATAATACCAACTACTTGGACTAATAAAATTGTTAAAATTAAATTTAATTTAGGTAAACCTAATTTTGTTCCAAAAATACCAGCCATTAATATTATTGTTTGTACTCCAATACTTAAAGAAAAGAATGATATTAAAAAAAGTTTTAACTCTCTATAACCAAATAATTCATGAGCTACTTTTTTTATTTCTTTTAGTCCTTTTAAAAAATAATTATCTTTAGGTAATTTAGTTTTTTCTGTTTTTGGTAACCTTGCATAAGTGACTTGAGCAAATCCTAACCACCATAAACCAACAAGTACAAAAGACAATCGAGTTCCATAATTTTCATCAAAAAAGCCAAAAACACTTGTTTTAATAATAACTAAACATATTAATAATAAGATTACAGATCCAATATAACCTAAAATAAAACCTTTAGCACTTACATTATCTTGTTCTTCAGGATGCGCAATCTCTGGTAAATATGAATTATAAAAAACAATACTTCCCCAAAAACCAATACTCGCTAATATTGTAAATAAAATACCTACCCAAAGTGTTTCTTTTCCTGTAAAAAAATATAAACTCATTACAGATAAAGATCCTAATAAACAAAATCCTTTTAAAAAAACTTTCTTATTTCCAGCATAATCTGCAATTCCAGAAAGCATTGGAGATAGTAAAGCTACTATTAAAAAAGAAAAAGCTAAAGCATAATCATACAATGTTATTGGAGTCCAAGAAGTTCCTAAAAAAGTAATTTTTCCTTCTAAATCTGCAAAATTTTCAGAAGCAGTTAAACCAGCATAATAAATTGGAAAAATAGCTGTACTAATTACTAATGAATATACTGAATTTGCCCAATCGTAAAATGCCCAAGCATTTATTAACTTTTTATCTCCCTGTTTATACATACATCTATAATTAAAAAAACCGTTCAATTAAATTGAACGGTTAGCAATATACTAAAAGTATTTAGTCTTATTTTTTTGTTTATGTTAAGTTTTATTTTGTTTGCAAATTGTATTTAGCTGCATATTTGTGCGCTGTTGGTAAATAAGCTCTTAACGTTTGAATACGACTTTCATTTGATGGATGTGTACTTAAAAATTCTGGAGTACCACCTCCTCCTGATTTTTCTGCCATACGAATCCAAACATTTACAGCTTCTTCACCTTTATAACCTGCCATAATCATAAAAACTAAACCTAATTTATCAGCTTCTGTTTCATGAGTTCTACTAAACTTTAACATTCCTACTTGAGAACCTACAGCGTAAGCCATATTCCAAATATCACTATTTTTACTATTTGAAGTACCTATTGCAACGGCAGCAGCAGCTCCTTGTTGTAATTGAGCTGAACTCATTCGTTCTTGACCATGTTTCGCAAAAGCATGCGCAACTTCATGTCCCATAACCGCAGCAACACCATCAACATTATCACAAATTGGCATAATTCCAGTATAAAAAACTACCTTCCCGCCTGGCATACACCAAGCATTTACTGTATTATCGTTAATTAAATTAAATTCCCATTTATATGAATCTGCTTCAGCTGTCATTCCGTTAGCTCTCATAAATCTATCTACAGCAGCGGCTACATTTTTTCCAACAGTTTTTAATTCATTGGCTGCAGGAGTGTTCTTTAATAATTTAGAATTATTCTCTTTTAAGAAACCACTATATTGTTGAAAACTCATTGGTAATACCTGAGCATCACTTACAAAGTTAACTCTTTGTCTTCCTGTAATTGGAACCGTACTACATGCTACAAACAAAATTGTAATAAATACTATGGCTAAAATTCTTCTCATCTTCTTCTTTTTTATTATTGTTATTAGAAAGAATAATTTTTCTTTCGGAATTTAAAGATACAAAATTTCTATCTTTATCCTAAAATTAGTTAAAACGATGCTTTTAAATAATACAAAAACACTTCCTTCAAGTATTACTATTCCTAGCTTTATAAAAGTATTATTAAGGATTGTTCAATCATGCTCTCATAAACTTACTGTTTTTATTACCAGTAAATTATTTACAAGGCCTATTAATTTTAAAAGGCCAAAAAGAGAACAAACAATGTGGGATAGTGCTCAAAAAAAACGTGTTAAAATACATGCAATAAATAAAGAAATTGATGTATTAACCTATGGTTATTCACAAAAAAAAGTATTATTAATTCATGGTTGGGCAGGCAGAAGTACTCAATTATTTATGATTGCTGATAAATTATTAGAAAAAGGATTTATGATTGTTTCTTTTGATGGTCCAGCTCATGGAAAATCAGAAGGTAAAAACAGCTCTTTACCTGAGTTTTTAAAGGTTATACAACAATTAAATAATGATTTTGGTCCTTTTGAAAGTGCTGTTGGCCATTCTTTTGGTGGAATGACACTTTACAATACTGCTAATGAATTAAACTTAAAAAATTTTGTTACTGTTGGTGCAGCAGATAAAGTAAGTACTATCTTGAATCGTTTTGCTGAAAACCTAACTTTAAAACCTAAAATTGGAGTTCAATTAAAGAAATATTTCGACCAAAAAATGGAATTTGATATTGATAAATTAGCTAGTTCTACTCAAGCAAAAGAAATAAAAATTCCTGTTTTGGTTATTCATGATTCCCAAGATGGGGATGTTGCTGTAAGTTGCGCGCAAAATATTCGTCAAAATTTACAATATGGATCATTATTTATTACACAAGGTTTAGGTCATACTAAAATTCTACGTGATAAAAATACCATGAGCCAAGTTGTTAATTTTATTAATAAAAATCAATGAAAAATTTAATTATAGTATTATTTGTAGGGGTTCTATTTTCTTGTGAATCTAACGCTCAAAATAAAAAAGCAAAAAAAGAAATTGAAAAAAAGTACAAAGTAGAACGTACCAAAGAAGAATGGAAGAAAAAACTAACTTCTATGCAATTTTATGTATTGAGAGAAGCTGGTACAGAAAGACCTGGTACAAGTGAATTAAATAAGTTTTATGAAAAAGGAACTTATGTTTGTGCTGCTTGTGAAACACCTTTATATGAATCTGAACACAAATACGATTCGCGCTCTGGTTGGCCTTCTTTTGATAGAGCTATAAAAGAAAATGTAGAATTGGATGTAGATTATAAAATTGGTTATGCTCGTACCGAGTTGAAATGTAATACTTGTGGTGGTCATTTAGGACATTCTTTTGATGATGGACCTGTTAAAACAACCGGAAAACGTCATTGTATAAATGGAGCTGCTTTAAAATTTATTGCAGAAAAATAAAACACATAAAAATAAAATAAAAAACGATTTGATTAAGGTATCAAATCGTTTTTCATTTTATTATGTATCTTAGTTATACCAATAAAATAGTTACTTAATAATCCTGAAAATAATAGAATGAAAGATAAGAAATATAACGTTTCCAAAACAGAAACTGAATGGGAAGAGGAATTAACTCCAGAACAGTTTCATGTACTTAGAAAAGCTGGAACAGAAAGACCAGGAACTAGTTCTTTTAATAATTTTGATGAAAAAGGTACTTATGTTTGTGTTGGTTGTGAAACTGCTTTATACGAGTCAGATAATAAATTTGATGCACATTGTGGTTGGCCTTCTTTTGACCAAGCTATTGATGAAAATATTGAATTGGATGTAGATTATAAAATCGGTTATGAACGTACTGAATTAAAATGTAATTCTTGTGGTGGACATTTAGGGCATGTATTTAACGATGGACCAAGAGAAACTACTGGACAACGACATTGTTTAAATGGAGTTGCATTAAAGTTTGTTCCTGAAGAAAAAATATAATTGTAATCTTAGTTCTGTTAATTAGTTATTCTTATGCAAAACTCTTACTTAAATAGTACTATTAAACAATTTGAATACTATAAAAACTTAGGTGATAAAACTTTTATTCAACTTAATTCCAATCAATTATTTTGGTCGTCAAACAATGAAACGAATTCCATTGCTATTATTGTCAAACATATAACAGGAAACATGCTTTCTAGATGGACTAACTTTTTAACAGAAGACGGCGAGAAAGAATGGAGAAATCGTGATGATGAGTTTATAAATTCATTTGCAACTAAACAAGATATTTTAAACTATTGGGAAACTGGTTGGGATTGTTTATTTAAAACTTTGCAAAAGTTAAAAAAAGACGATTTAGAACGTATTATTTATATAAGAAATCAAGGTCATACAGTAACAGAAGCGATTAACAGGCAATTATGTCATTATGCATATCATATTGGACAAATCGTATTATTAGCCAAAATAATACTTGAATCAGATTGGAAAACATTATCAATAGCTAAAAATACTTCTGAAAATTACAATAAAGAAAAATTTGATCAAAAGAAAATAAAAAAACATTTTACAGACGACTTATAAATGAATAATTATATTTTCACTTCAAACAGACTAGGCTTTAGAAATTGGGAATCATCTGATGTTGATTTACTTTTTGCTATAAATAATAACGATCGTGTAATGGAATTTTTTCCATCGAAACCAAACTTACATGAAACTAAAAAGTTTGTAGATAGAATGCAAAACATGTACAAAAAAGAACAATTTTGTTATTTTGCTGTTGATATTATAGAAACTAAAGAGTTTATAGGATTTATAGGACTTTGCAAACAAACTTATGAAGCTGATTTTAATCCATCAATAGATATCGGCTGGAGATTACATCCTCATTTTTGGCATAAAGGCTATGCATCCGAAGGAGCAAAAGCTTGTTTGCAGTATGCTTTTCATCAATTAAATATTAACAAAATTATAGCTGTTGCTCCTAAAATAAATATTCCTTCTATAATGGTTATGAGAAAAATAGGAATGCAAAAAGTAAAAGATTTTAAACATTCTTTATTAGAAAATAATTCTCAATTACAAACCTGTACTTTATATGAGAAAACAAAATTAATGGTTTAAAAATCAGTTTTTATATAAATACCAACTTAAAACTTCTCATTTACAACATATTAAAACAATTAATCCTAAGCCTAAAATTTACCGACTAAAATAATTATATTTGTGCTTCTAAAAATGAAGTAAACACACATGTTTAATAATTTAAGTGAAAAGTTAGATAAAGCGTTACATACGCTAAAAGGACACGGAAAAATTACAGAAGTTAACGTTGCGGAAACTTTAAAAGAAGTTCGTAGAGCTCTTTTGGATGCCGATGTTAACTTTAAAATTGCCAAAGAATTTACTAAAACTGTTCAAACAAAGGCCATAGGACAAAACGTATTAACTACGTTAAATCCAGGTCAATTAATGGTTAAATTAGTAAAGGATGAACTAACTCAATTAATGGGTGGTGATTCTGTTGGTATTAATTTAGGTGGTAATCCTACTGTAATACTAATGTCTGGTTTACAAGGTTCTGGTAAAACTACTTTTTCAGGTAAATTAGCTAACTTCTTAAAAACTAAAAAAGCTAAAAATGTTTTATTAGTTGGTTGTGATGTTTACCGTCCTGCAGCAATCAATCAATTACAGGTTGTTGGAGAACAAATTGGTGTAGAAGTTTATGCAGAGGTTGACAATCAAGATCCTGTAGAAATTTCTAAAAATGCAATTGCACACGCAAAAGCAAATAGTAAAAATGTAGTAATTATAGATACTGCTGGTCGTTTAGCTATTGATGAAGCTTTAATGACAGAGATTTCTAATATTCATAAAGCTGTATCGCCTCAAGAAACACTATTTGTAGTAGATTCTATGACGGGGCAAGATGCCGTTAATACAGCAAAAGCTTTTAACGATTTATTAAATTTTGATGGAGTTATTTTAACGAAATTAGATGGTGATACTCGTGGTGGAGCTGCTTTATCTATTAAATCGGTTGTAAATAAACCAATTAAATTTATTGGTACTGGAGAAAAAATGGATGCAATTGATGTATTCTATCCAGATCGTATGGCTGATCGTATTTTAGGAATGGGAGATGTTGTTTCGTTAGTGGAACGTGCCCAAGAACAATACGATGAAGAAGAAGCTAGAAAACTTCAAAAGAAGATTGCTAAAAATCAATTTGGTTTTGACGACTTTTTAAGTCAAATTAATCAAATTAAAAAGATGGGTAGCATGAAGGATTTAGTTGGAATGATTCCTGGTGCTGGAAAAGCATTAAAAGATGTTGATATTGATGATGATGCTTTTAAAGGAATTGAAGCGATAATTCATTCCATGACTCCAACTGAAAGAAGTACGCCAACCGTAATTAATGCGAGTCGTAAAAAAAGAATAGCTAAAGGTTCTGGAACTTCAGTTCAGGAAGTAAACCAACTGATGAAGCAATTTGATCAAATGAGTAAAATGATGAAAATGATGCAAGGCGGCGGCGGAAAACGCATGATGCAAATGATGAAAGGAATGAAATAAAATACAAAAAAGGAGAAACTATGGTTTCTCCCTTTTTATTTAAAATAAATCTAATTGGTGGCTAAGCTTGTCGAAGCCACAAAATAATACTCTAACAACACACAACAAAACAAAATGATATTATTAGACGGTAAAAAAACATCCGCAGAAATTAAAGAAGAGATAGCGCTACAAGTAGCAGAACTTGTTAGAAAAGACAAAAAAAAGCCACATTTAGCGGCTGTAATTGTTGGTAGCGATGGAGCTAGTTTAACGTATGTAAACGCAAAGGTAAAAGCTTGTGAACGTGTTGGGTTTGAATCTACTTTAATAAGATTACCTAAAGAAACAACAGAGGAAGAATTATTAAACGAGATAGAAATATTAAATGTTGATAATGATATAGACGGATTTATAGTACAACTACCACTACCCGATCATATTGATGAACAAAAAATATTAATGGCTGTTGATCCTGATAAAGATGTTGATGGTTTTCATCCAACCAATGTTGGTAAAATGGCTTTAAACTTACCTACTTTTATCTCTGCAACTCCTTTTGGAATTTTAGAGCTATTAGAGCGATATAAAATAGAGACTTCTGGTAAAGATGTAGTTGTTATTGGTCGTAGCCACATTGTTGGTGCACCAATGAGTATTTTATTATCTCAAAAAAGAACTGTTGGTAATGCTACAGTAACCTTAACACATAGCCGCACTAAAAATTTAGCTGAAGTAACTAAAAAAGCAGACATTATTGTAGCTGCTATTGGTATTCCTGAGTTTTTAAAGGCCGATATGGTAAAAGATGATGTTGTTGTGATTGATGTTGGAATTACAAGAATTGCTGATTCTTCAAGAAAAAATGGATTTAGACTAGTTGGTGATGTTGCTTTTAATGAAGTTTCAGAAAAAGCTTCTTACATAACACCTGTTCCTGGCGGAGTTGGTCCAATGACTATAGCAATGTTATTAAAAAACACATTGTTAGCTAATAGTAGAAAGGAATAATATCTTAATCTACTTATAAAAAAAAGAGTCTCAAATTGAGACTCTTTTTTTTTATAAAACACTGTTTGTTTTCAACTCTTTAGTTTCTTTGTTTTTCTCAAAGAATCTTGCCTCTTTATCCCCTTTTAAAGTAATCTCTTCTCCTTTAACTTCCAACCAACTTCCTTCTCGCAATCCTAAAACAGCGGTATCATTAAAAACATGATATTCTTTTATTCTGGTTTCCCTAGTTTCTCCCATATGCTTAGAATCGGGATTTGGATCTAAATAATGAGCATTAATATTAAAAGGAATAATACCTAACGTTTTAAAACTTGGTGGATACACAATAGGCATATCATTTGTATTCATCATCGTTACTCCACAAATATTACTTCCTGCGCTTGTTCCTAAATATGGTGTTCCGTTATTAATAACGTTTTTCAAATCGTCTATAATGTTATTTTTATACAATTGATTTACCAACTCAAAAGTATTTCCTCCGCCTACAAAAATAGCTTCTGCTTTTTCAACCGCTTCTTTTGCAGATTCAAATTCATGAACGCCTATAACATTTTTATCTATTTGAGAAAAAGCCTTTCTTGCTATGTTTGTATAAATTTCATAGTTTATTCCTCCAGGTCTTGCATATGGTATAAATAAAATAGTTTTAGCTTTTTTAAAAAATGTAGCTAAAGTTGGTAAAATATATTCTAAATATCCACTTCCATAAATTGTTGAGGTACTTGCTATTAATAGTTTTTTCATTTTTTAGTTTTACTAATTTTAATTTTATTAAAACGAAAATAATATATTTGATTATAATTTTTAACTATAAAAATCTAAATACTATGAAAAATTTACTTTTGTTATTTACAATCTTAACATGTACTATTTGTTTTAGTCAAATTGAAACAACTGAACAACAGTACAATACATTTACGTCATGTTTAAGTTCATTTAAACTTCAAGGTCAAATAAACAACTATGATGAAGACAATATTTATTCGTTAAAATTACTTGAAGCCGGGCAAACAGAATACTCTTCATCAATAAGTATTCAAAATTTTATAAATTCAGATGGATCATTTACAACAAATAGAATTTCTATAAGTTCTACTACAGATGTTACACTATGGAGTACAGAAACTATAATAGTAGGTGGTATTTTCCCTATAAAAATACCAGTTCCAACAACACAAGTTATCAAAATCATTAAATGTCAAGACGATATTGATTCTGATGGTGTTTTAAATAACATTGATATATGTGAAAATATTTATGGTAATTCAAGTAATTTTGGTTGTCCTGGTAATCCAGACTTTGCTATTAGAAAATCGGAAACTAAACAAATTAGTAGTTGCTATGACTGTAATTCTTATTTAAATAATGTTAACTCAACTAGTCTTAGACCTGTGATTTATAGATATGGAGGTAATATGACTATAACTCCTTTAGTCATAGAAAATATAGGAGATGGTGACACACACATTGGTTCAATTAGAGTTAATTTCTATATATCAGAAGACGATAAATTAAGTGATGATGATTTAGGTTTTAGTTACAGATACTTGACTTCTACTCCTCCTAAGGCCGGTGAAGCAACTTATAATGGCCTAGTTGGTTCTCCAAAACTAGAAGTATCTATTGAAGGTACTGATATAGGTGATAATATTGAGTATGGAGATTATTATTTACTAATAACAATCGATGACACTAATACTCTACTTGATAGTGAATTAAAAACAGATAATAATATTGTTGCAGTACCTTTTACTTATTCTGCAACTCTACCTTCATCTAAATTCTTTAACTTAAAAGATAATCTTCTGTCAATAACTGATATATATGGTAATCCTGTTTTATCTAATAGAGTTAACAATACACTGGAAGATGAAAAATCTATTATAGAAGATCTTCCTAGTGGTTTATATATAATAAATAATACTAATGGAGAAAGTAGAAAAATTTTAAAAAAATAATTTTTATTATTTTTTGTTAAATATAAAACTCATCTTAATAAGATGAGTTTTATATTTAACAAAAGTTTACCAATATGTTAAAACATTTTTAAGAAGAGTTTCTAGTTAATTTGTAACTATGAAAAAAGTAATAGTATTACTGTTAAGCCTAACACCTTTTTTCTCTTGGTCTCAAGAGAAACCAATTATAATATCTGGACAAGTTTTTGTTGATAGCATACCTTTAAATGATGTGCATATAATTAATAAAGCTTTAGAAGTTGGTACAATAACTGACGATAATGGTTTTTTTGAAATCCCTGTTAAAAAAGGAGACATACTAATTATATCACACGTAAGTCTTAATGTAAAAGAACATACAATTACCAAAGAAAATATTACTACAAAAAAACTTAAATTTTCATTAGACAATAAAAGTTATATGCTTAGTGAAGTTGTTATTGGTAAAACAAAAGGTATTTTTCATATTGATAAAGACATAATGCCACATAATGCTCCAATTGTAAATGCTAAAACCTTAAACTTACCATATGCAAACAGTAAACTACCAAAAAAAGAAAATCTAGTTAGTCTTAAATCTGGTGCTGCTGTAAATCTTAATGGTCTTATTAATGCTTTAAATGGCACCACAAAAAGAGAAAAAAAACTCAAAAAATTAAAGTTAGAAGATCAAAATTTATTAGGAATTAGAACACATTTTACTGATGGATTTTTCACTAGACAATTAAAAATAAAAGAAGGCTGTATTAATCAGTTTTTAAATTATAGTGTTGCTAGTGGAATTATACAACTCTATAAAAAAGAAAAACATTTAGAGCTTACCACTGTTCTACTGGAAACAAGTAAAACATTTACTCAAAAACAAAACAAACAAGATGAAGTTGTTCTTATAGATTAACCAAATTATATTTTTATATGAATAAAAAACTACTTTTAATTTTACTCGTTATTTCTATAAAATGTATATCTCAAAGTTCTACAAAATATGTGTTTGGAGTATTATATGATGAAATGGGAACTTTGCCTGGTGCACATATAATTAACGCTACATCAAATAAAGCTACTTATTCCAACGATAATGGTGAGTTTAAAATAAAAGCAGCATTAAAAGATACTTTAAAAATTACTTCAGTTGGTTTTAAAACCTTAACTTTTTCTGTAAAAAACACTCATTTTGGTATTTCTGAAAATAAATTCATTTTAAAAAAAGATATTTATGAATTAGATGAAATAACTATTAAAAAACACAACTTAATTGGTAGTCTATCATCTGACTTAAAACAAACTCCTGAAGACAAAAAAGCAAATGCCTTAGCAAAAACCATGGATTTTTCTAAAGTAAATATGAAAGCCAAAACTAAAGATGATCATATAGATACCTATGTAAGACCTCCAAAAGCAGAAACAGATCCTACACAAGCTTTCGCTACAGCTGGCTCAAGTGTTTCTATGCCTTTTAAATATTCAGAAAAACTTTGGGCATTAAGAAGAAAACTCGCTTTTAAAGAAAGTTTTCCGTCTAAATTAATATCAGATTTTGGGGAAAGTTTTTTCTTTAAAGAATTAAAAATACCAGTAGAAAAATATCATCATTTTTTAGAATATTGTAATCCTTTAGGTATTGAAGAACTCTATCAAAAAGGAAACTTGCTAGAAGTGATTAAAATTTTACGCAAAGAACAAATAGGGTATTTAAAACTCATAAAAAAAGAGTAAATTGGCTTACTTTTTGAATAAAATTTTTACATGAAAAAAATATTCTTATCATTACTGATCATTCCTTTATTAAGTTTTTCAATTCATAAATACTATATCGCTTTAACAGAAATTGAGTATAAAGAAGACAGTAATTCTGTACAAATGATTATGAGTGTTAACATTGATGATTTTGAACATAGCATTAATAAAGAATATAATATTGATGCTAAACTAACTTATGATGATGAAATAAAAAATAGTAATATTTATTTTAAAAAATACTTAAATACTCATTTTAATATTTCAATAAATAATATATTAAAAGAATATAAATATATTGGAAAAAAATATGATGGTAATATTTTATACTTTTATTTAGAAATAGAAAACATTTCTTATATAAAAAATATTGAAGTTAAAAATGATATGTTAATTAAATATTTTCCTGAACAACAAAACTTAATTAAGGTTAAAGCTAATGACAAACGTCAAACTTTATTTTTAACACAAAAAAAACCTAAAGGTTTGTTAAAATTTTAATGCCATTTAATAAATAATCATAATTATTCATTAATTTTCCGTTTATAATTAAATCAATTAATTCAAATATTATAATGAAGAAAGTTACTACCACGATATTTTCTATTTTGTTGGTTTCTTTTTCTCTTTTTGCACAAAAAAAAGAACACGAAAAAGGACATGTAGATGAAAATAAATTTCGCCAATTAAAATACGAATTGGCAACACCAAACGAACAACATAATGCTTCTGGAGCTCCTGGTTATGCATATACTCAACAAAAAGTTGATTATGCTATGGATATTCGTGTTGATGAAAATACCGATAAAATTTATGGTGATGAAAAAATCACTTATCGTAACAATTCTAAAGATAATTTAGAATATTTATGGTTACAGTTAGATCAAAATATGCGTGCTCCTGACTCTAAAACTCCATTAGCACAATCTAAAGGAACTTCAGGTTGGTTAAAGCCAGAGAAGTTTGTTGAGGAAAATATGGGGTATGCAAAAGATTTTGGTTTTAAAATAGAAACTGTAAAATATGCTGATGGAAGAGATTTATCGCATACAATTAACGGAACTATGATGCGTATCAACCTAAGTAAATCATTAGCGCCTGGTGAAACTTTTACTTTTAAAATTAAATGGAATTATTTAATTAATGATATCAATGTTGACGGAGGACGATCAGGTTTAGAAACTTTTCCTGATGGAAATAAAAACTACACAATTGCTCAATTTTTTCCTAGATTATGCGTGTATGATAATGTAGAAGGTTGGCAAAACATGCAGTTTTGGGGACGTAGTGAATTTGCATTGGAATTTGGAGATTACGATGTTAAGTTAACTGTACCTGCAGATCATATTGTAGATGCAACTGGTGAACTTCAAAATGAAAAAGATGTTTTAACAAAAGAACAACGTAAACGTTGGGAGAAAGCAAGAACTTCTTATAAAGACCCTGTTTTTATTGTTACACAAGCAGAAGCTGAGACTAATGAAAAAGGAAGAGCTACAAAAACTAAAACTTGGCACTTTAAAGCCAATAATGTAAGAGATTATGCTTTTGCTTCTTCAAGAAAGTATATTTGGGATGCAATGGCTGTAAAAATTAACAATAAAAATGTAATGGCTGTTTCTTTATATCCAAAAGAAGGAAATCCTTTATGGGAAGAACATTCAACAAGAGTTGTTGCCAATACTTTAGAAGAATATTCTAAAATGACTTTTGATTATCCGTATTCAAAAGCTATTTCTGTGCATTCACAAAGACAAGGAATGGAATATCCTATGATTTGTTTTAACTACGGAAGACCAGATGCAGACGGAACATATTCGGATAGGACTAAACATGGGATGATTGGTGTAATTACACACGAAGTTGGACATAACTTCTTTCCTATGATTGTAAATTCTGATGAGCGCCAATGGACTTGGATGGATGAAGGAATCAATTCATTCGTAGAAATTTTAGCTGAATTGGATTATGATCCTACATTTGATACTGGAAATTTACCAAAAGATATTGTACGTTACATGAGCATAGATCAAGATAAACTATCTCCTATTATGTCTCAAGGAGATTATGTTAAAAACTTTGGTCCGAATGCATACACAAAGCCAGCTGCTGGTTTGTATATGTTACGTCAAACCATAATGGGACCAGAATTATTTGATTTTGCTTTCAGAACATATTCTAAAAGATGGATGTTTAAACATCCAACTCCAGCTGATTTCTTTAGAACAATGGAAGATGCTTCAGGTATGGACTTAGATTGGTTTTGGAGAGGTTGGTTTTATTCAACTGATTATAATGATATAGGAATTAAAGAAGTAAAAACATTATATGTTACGGATAAAAAAAGTGATAGAGTTGTTGAAATCATAAAAACGAATCCAAGAGCTGCTGCTTACTTTGAATCTTTAGGTGAATTAGTGTTTTTAACAGATAAAAAAGAAGATGCTAATACTAAAAAAGTTAATGACTATTTAAATTCTTTATCAGCTGATAAGAAGAGTAAATTAAAAGAATTACCTAAATATATGTATCAGGTTGAATTTGAAAAACCCGGAGGTTTAGTAATGCCTATTATTATAGAAATTACATATGCTGATGGTACAACTAAAAAAGAAATGTATCCTGCTCAAATTTGGAATAAAGATGAAAATCAAGTATTTCGTGTATATTCTTCTGACAAAGAAATAAAAAGTTTTGTTGTAGATCCAGATTTAGAAACTGCGGATATAGACACTAGTAATAATAGCTGGCCAAAACAAACAGAAAATAAGTTTGATAAATTTAAAAATCAATCAAAAAAATAAATTTTCTTTTTATTACAAAAAAGCCCATTGAATAAATTATTCAATGGGCTTTTTTTGTTTATGAAACTCATATTTAAATACAGTCTTACCTAAAAACCAATAAATATTCTTTAATTTATAAAGCAAAATAAGGCTTTTATATATAAAACTAAAATAGTAAAATCTTAAAAATTTAATTATTAACAAAAAAAATCGTTTTATTTTAAAGAAAACAAGGTTAAAAACACAAAAAAATTAAAAATTAACATTTTAAGAAAGTATTTAATAAAGAAGTCTAATAATTAAAATTAAATCTTAAATTTACACCCATGAAAACAGTTAAAAACTTATCATATAACCATACTGCAACCTTTTTTACAGGTCGCAATATTACTTCAATTATTATTACCCTTTAGGGGGTACTTTTTCACATATAAATTCAGGGTATAATTTTGTTTAAAACAAAAAATTAAAAATATACAGTCGCTTCATTAAACATAGTGTTTATTATAAAAAAATAAAATGAAAGTTTTAAAATTCGGAGGATCTTCAGTAAAAAATGCTGATAGTATCCAGCAAGTAATCTCAATCATAGCATCAGAATCAAAAGAACATAAACTATTTGTTGTAGTTTCTGCTTTTGGTAGCACTACAAACAACCTAATTAAAGCTGCAAAATTGGCAGAACAAAAAGATATCCAATACAAAGATATTTTTAGTCAAATTGAAGCACATCATATAGATGTAATTAAGCAATTAATTCCTGTAAATGCACAAAGTGGTGTGATTAGTCATACCAAACGTTTAACAAATCAATTAGAAACCTTATACGATGGTTGTTTTATGTTAGAAGAGTTGACTGATAAAGCTTTGGCAACTATAAGTGGATTTGGAGAAAGACTTTCTTCTTACATAATATCTGAAGGAGCAAAACAAAAACTTAATGCTACTTTTAAAGATAGTTCTGAACTTATAGTTACCAATAGTAATTATTTAAAGGCAGAAGTTAATTTTGAAAAGACAAATAAAAATTGTCAAACTTTTTTTGCTAAAAACGAGCATCAAGTAACTATTTTACCTGGATTTATATCTAAATCAGAAAAAAACAAAGCAACTACTTTAGGGCGTGGTGGTTCTGATTATTCTGCATCAATTTATGCAGCAGCTTTAAATGCTGATGAATTACAAATTTGGACAGATGTTAGTGGAATGTTTACCGCAAACCCTAGTGTTGTAAAACAAGCATTTCCAATAACACAAATTTCTTATCAAGAGGCTATGGAAATGTCTCATTTTGGAGCAAAAGTTATCTATCCTCCTACTATCCAGCCTGTAATGGAAAGTAAAATTCCAATTGTAATTAAAAACACTTATGAACCAAACCATGCAGGTACTTTAATTGCTGAAGAAACTAGTAAAAATGGTTCTGTAAAAGGAATTAGTTATATAGAAGATATTTCATTATTAACTATAGAAGGTATTGGTATGGTAGGAGTTCCAGGTATTTCAAAACGTTTATTTGAAGTATTAGCAGACCAAGATATTAATGTAGTTATGATTACTCAGGCTTCTTCTGAGCATTCAATTTGTGTTGGTATTTATGATGCTGATGCTGAAAAGGCTGTAAAGAAAATAAATAAGAAATTTTCATCAGAGATAAATCAGCATAAAATACAACCTGTTATTTTAGAACAAAACTTAAGCATTATTGCTTTAGTTGGAGACCAAATGAAAAATCACCAAAGTTTAAGCGGTCAAATGTTTAGTGCTTTGGGTAGAAATAATGTAAATATTAGAGCTATTGCTCAAGGAGCTTCGGAGAAAAACATTTCGGCTGTAATAAATAGTTCAAATGCTAAGAAAGCATTAAATACATTACACGAACAATTCTTTGAAGAAGAAGTAAAACAATTAAACTTATTTGTTACTGGTGTTGGTAATGTAGGGAATCGTTTTCTAGCGCAAATCAATCAACAAAAAGAGTATTTATTAAAGAATTTAAAAATAAATGTTCGTGTTGTTGGAATTGCAAATTCTAGAAAAATGGTATTCAATCAATCTGGTATTGATTTAAACACTTGGGAAGAACAATTAAAAGATGGCGAAGCTGCTACTTTGGAATCATTTTATAATCGTACCAAAGAATTAAACTTACGTAACAGTGTTTTTGTAGATAATACTGCAAACCAAAAAGTTTCTGAAGTTTATGAAGGATATTTAAGAAGTAGTATAAGTGTTGTTACTTGTAATAAAATTGCTTGTGCTTCTAGCTTAGAAAATTACAAAACATTAAAAAGAGTTGCCCGTAAATACAACGCTTCTTTCTTATTTGAAACAAACGTTGGTGCAGGTTTACCAATTATAGATACTTTAAAAAACTTAATTGCTTCTGGTGATCAAGTAAATAAAATACAAGGTGTATTATCAGGTAGTTTAAATTTTGTTTTTAACAATTTTGATGAGAATACTACTTTTGAAAATGTAGTAAAACAAGCTGCTGCTGAAGGATATACAGAACCTGATCCAAAAATTGATTTAAGTGGAATTGATGTAGCTCGTAAAGTATTAATCTTAGCTCGTGAAGCTGGTTATGATGTTGAATTAGCAGATATAGAAAATAATTCTTTCTTATCTAAAGAAAGCTTAGATACAACAAATAATGATGATTTTTATACTTCTTTAGTCAAGTATGAAGCTGATTTCCAAAAGATATACAAAGAAGCAAATGATAAAGGTTGTAGATTAAAATACGTTGGTGAATTCTCTAATGGAAAAGCTAAAGTTGGATTACAACTTATTCCTGTTGATCATCCATTCTATAACCTAGAAGGAAGTGATAATATTGTTTTATTTTTTACGAATAGATATCCAGAAAACCCATTATTAATTAAAGGTGCTGGTGCTGGTGCAGATGTTACTGCTTCTGGTATTTTTGCAGATGTTATAAGAACTGTAAATAGTTAATTATGGATGCTATAAAAATATTTGCTCCTGCAACTATAGCTAATGTTTCTTGTGGTTTTGATGTACTTGGATTATGTTTAGATGCTGTTGGTGACGAAATGATTATTAGTAAAACTGCTGAAAAAGGAGTTAAAATCAGTAAAATTGTTGGTCAAAATTTACCTTTAGAAACAGAAAACAATGTTGCTGGTGTTGCTGTATTGGCTTTATTAGAAAAATATGGTGAAGTTGATTGTGGATTTGATATTGAAATCTACAAAAAAATTAAACCAGGAAGTGGAATTGGAAGTTCTGCAGCAAGTTCTGCAGGTGCAGTTTATGGAGTAAATAAATTATTAGGAGAACCTTTTACTCTATCGGAATTAATCCCGTTTGCAATGGAAGGAGAACGTTTAGCAAGTGGTAATGCACATGCGGATAATGTAGCTCCTGCATTATTAGGCGGGTTTACTTTGGTAAGAAGTTACGACCCTTTAGATGTAATTAAATTGCATTCTCCAAGTGAGTTATACGCTACTGTAATTCATCCGAAGATAGAAATAAAAACAGCAGACTCTAGAGCAGTACTAAAAGACACGGTTTCTTTAAAACAAACAGTTACTCAATTGGGTAATTTAGGAGGTTTAATAAGCGGATTATATAGTGAAGATTACAATTTAATTGGTAGATCTTTACAAGATGTAATTGTAGAACCTTTACGCTCAGTTTTAATTCCTAATTTTGATAAAGTAAAAGAATTTGCAAAAGAAGCTGGTGCTTTAGGAGGAAGTATTTCTGGTTCTGGCCCATCAATTTTTGCATTATCTAAAGGAAAAGAAACTGCTGAGAAAGTAGCCATAGCAATGGCTAAAGCATATGAAAACTTGGATATAGAATTTGATACGTATGTATCTAAACTAAATCCTGAAGGAAATAAAATAATAGATTAAAAAATAAATTAAGCTGTCAACCTGAACGGACACTGAGCGAAGTCGAAGTGTGTTCAGGTTCTCATCCTATATTAAACATCAGGATGTATTTCCGAAATACTGAACTAAATTTAGCACAAGTAAATTCGGAATGACCAAAACAACAACACATAACTAGATATTATAATGAATTATTTTAGTTTAAATAAAAAATCACCTAATGTTTCTTTTAAAGAAGCTGTTATAAAAGGATTAGCACCAGATAGAGGTTTATACTTTCCAGAAAGTATTACACCATTATCTAAAGATTTTATCGATAATATTGGAAACTATTCTAAAGAAGAAATCGCTTTTGAAGCTGTTAAACAATTTGTTGGTGATGAGATTCCAGCGGACGCTCTAAAAAAAATTATTGAAGAAACTATTTCTTTTGATTTTCCTGTAGTTGGTGTTGAAAAAAACATTGGTACATTAGAACTATTCCACGGACCAACAATGGCTTTTAAAGACGTTGGTGCTTGTTTTATGGCACGTTGTTTAGGATATTTTAACAAAAACGAAACAACAAATGTTACTGTTTTAGTAGCAACTTCTGGTGATACTGGTGGTGCTGTGGCAAACGGTTTCTTAGGCGTTAAAGGTGTTGATGTTGTTATTTTATATCCAAAAGGAAAAGTAAGTGAAGTACAAGAAAAGCAATTAACAACTTTAGGTCAAAATATTAGTGCTTTAGAAGTTAATGGTGTTTTTGATGATTGTCAAGAAATGGTAAAAACCGCTTTCTTAGATGAGGAAATTACTAAAAACTTAACTTCTGCAAATTCTATTAATATAGCACGTTGGCTACCACAAATGTTATATTATTTCTTTGCTTATAAGCAACTACACAAACAACATAAAGATATTGTATTCTCTGTACCAAGTGGAAACTTCGGAAATATTTGTGCAGGTATTGTTGCTCAAAAATTAGGCTTACCTATTAAACATTTTGTTGCTGCTACTAATGTAAATGATACAGTGCCAAGATATATGGATTCTGGAGATTATGCTCCTAACCCATCTAAAGCTACTATTTCTAATGCAATGGATGTTAGTAACCCGAGTAACTTTATTCGTGTGCAACAATTGTTTGGAAACAGTATTGATGATTTAAAAACTAAATTCTCTTCATATTCATTTAACGATACACAAACAAGAGAAGCAATGAAAGCTATCCATAAAGAATCTAATTATGTTGCTGACCCACATGGAGCTGTTGGATATTTAGGTTTGCAAAAACATGGTTTAAAAGCTGGTGAATATGGTGTTTTCTTAGAAACAGCGCATCCTGTTAAATTTTTACCAACAGTAGAAGAAACCTTGGATATTAAAGTGCCACTTCCACCGCAAATAGAAGCTATTATGCATAAAGAAAAAATAGCCACTAATATTACTACTTATGATGAACTAAAGTCTTATTTGAATAAGTAATAAATAGTATCACATTTAAATTATAACCCTCTTATTAAAAAATAAGAGGGTTTTTTATACTATATATTGTTTTAAAAGAGGTAAGTATGTTATACTATATATACTTTTTTAACGTTTATTTATTCATAAAATAATCCTCATGAAAACAAATACTCTTCTAATATCTATTCTTTTTACAATAACCTCATTTACTTTATCAGCTCAAGATAAAGTGCTTGTATTTACTAAAACAAATGGTTTTGCGCATTCTTCTATTGATGATGGTGTTGCTTTAATTACGAACTTAGGTATTACTAATGGTATTTGGATCACAGATACCACAAATGATGCTGATGATTTTACAACAACTAACTTATCACAATACAAAGCTGTTATTTGGTGTAATACAAGTGGTAATAATTTATTAAATGATTCACAAAAAAATGCTTTTGAAAATTTTATTGCTAATGGTGGAGGTTTTTTAGGTATTCATGCTGCTACAGATACATACCGAGATGGTAGTTGGCCATTTTATAATGAATTGGTAGGTGGTATTGTGCAATCAGATCCTCCAACTTTTCCTAATCATACTTCAAAAAATCATAATGCTAACATGACTATTGTAGATTCACATTCTTCTGTACAGTTCATTGGAGATATTGGTGATACCTGGAATAAAACCGAAGAATATTACTATTGGCTAAACGCTGGTGGATATTTATATTCTAATAACATAAATCTTTTAGTTGTTGAAGCTACAGGTTCAAATGATTATGATCAAGCTAGACCTATGTCTTGGTATAAAGAATATATGGGAGGGCGATCTTTTTATACTGCTCTTGGCCATAATGATGATGATTATCAAGATGATGAAAATTTCATGCGTCATATAGAAGAAGGTATAAAATATGTTATTGGTAATACATTAAGTATTAATCAACCAGATATAGAATTATCATTTAATATCAGTCCAAACCCTGTAAATAATATTATACAAGTAAACACAGAATTAGATGGAACCGATAAAGAATTAACTATTTATACGCTAAATGGTCAAGAAATATTTACAGAGAAAATTCCTTCTACAGAATCCAATATTGCATTTAATGTAGCCCACTTATCCGAGGGTTTATATATTGGTAGTATTACTTCAGGTAAAAAAAGTAATGCATTTAAAATTATTAAAAATTAAATTATACTTTCTATATAAAAAGAGTCAAAAACTTTACAATTTCTGACTCTTTTTATTGTTAATACTAATAAGAAAAGTAATATCCTTTCTTAGTTTTAGAACTCACAAAGGTATACTGTTTCTCTACATCAGAATTATCTATAAAATCAATTATTGTATAATTGGTATCAGAACGATTATTTTTATTAGGATATATTATTACTTTATCTTTCAAGTCAGGACCTGTTGGATAAGAAGAATAAGAATACTTATGATCTGAAATACAAATAGGAACTTCAAGGTTATCATCTACTGGAAATAAATACTTGTAAGATTCATTAAAAACAATAAAACGAAGTGTTTCTCCTTTATTACCTATTTTAAACTTGTTCTTATTCCTAGGAAAATAGAAGGTATTTACATTATATCCATATCTTCCTCCCCAAAGTATACTGTTATATTTTTTTTCAGAATGATACTTTAAATTTATTCTAGGTAATGCCAAAAGTTTATCTTTCTGAACAAGGTATACTCCTTTTTTTTCTCTTTTTTTTACTAGTACAATATCATTTTTATTATGTGAATTATCTATTTCTTCATGTATGAAAAATGATAATTTTTCGTATCCCTTTTTCTCAAAATTAAGAAGATATGATTGTTTATTAAATTCAAAAGTTCCACCAAACGCAACATCTGTATTCTTATGATCTGTTAAGGTAACTGTAACATCTTCTATCGTTCTTCCAAAAACATCTTTAATCTGCCCTGTAAAATTTATCTGATTGGGAATTACTTTTTCTTTATCATATATCAGATCTCTATAAATAAAAGAACTATCAGTTGATTTTATAAGTTCAAAAGGCTTAAACTCATAATTTCCTAAATCAGAATAATCGTTTATTTTTGTTATTATATTTTGATAACCTTCTTTCTCAAATTCTAAAAACAATACATTCTGTTTATGAATTGAATAATTCCCTAATGAATCTGTTTTTGTTATTATTTTTGGGCTACTATACTTAATATAAACCATTCTTAAATCTTCTCCTGAAGTATCCTTTATAACACCAGATACATTGTATTTAATACGATCATGTTTATTTGTAACATCGGCTAGCGTGCAATAAATGATACTTGTAACTAAAATTAGTATTACAAAAACAACAAATAAAATCTTTTTTATAAAATTCATATTAAAGTATTTTATTTTCGATGCAAGCATCGGAGAATTGAACCTTTGGCTGTCGCCCTGCGATTAAAGTATTTTTTTTCTATTCAATTTCAATAGGCAACTCACTTCTTCTTCCCCATTCAGACCATGAACCATCGTATAAAATATAATTGGTATTTCCTGTTAACTCTAATCCTAAAGCTAAAATACAGGCGGTTACTCCTGAGCCACAACTAAAAACAAATTGTTTGTTTTCTGTATTAACATCTGAAAATAATTTTATCAATTCTTCTTCATCTTTCATTTTACCATTTTCCTGTAAAATAGTATATGGTAAATTTTTAGAACTAGGAATATGCCCACTTCTAACCTCTGGTCTTGGTTCAGGTTCAGTTGGATAAAAACGAGATTTTGCACGAGCATCTGTTAAACATTTATCTTTTTCATTAATAAATTGTAAAACATCATCAGTAAAACAAACTCTTTCTGATTGATAATTCGAAACAAAATCTCCTTTTTTATATAGTTCTTTTGAAGATTTTTCTACTGGATATCCTTTTGCTATCCACTCAGGAAATCCACCATTTAAAACAGCAATATTTGTAAATCCAAAAGTTTTAAACAACCACCAAACTCTTGGTGCAGAATAAATTCCATGTGTATCATAAACAACAATACAACTGTCTTTATTTATTCCTAAATCCTGTGCTTTTTCTTGAAAAGCTTCTGCTGATAAGATTGTATTTGGATATGTTGCCTTTTGATCGGAAAATACTTTTTTAATGTCAAAAAAACGAGCGCCTTTAATTTGCTGTTTTTCTACAATTAAATTTTCTTTTTGTTTTCCTACTTTTGGTATTGTTCCATCTAAAACAATCAAATTTTCAGCCTCTAAATTTTCTTTTAGCCAAGCTACCGAAACTACAGGAGTTGTTACTTTAAGATTCATTTTTTTTATTTTACTTCTTCGTAATTATCATCCCAGTTTTTAGGATTTGGCTCGTTTAATTTCCCTAAAGATTTAGCAACTAACATAGAAACTGTAGCGTCTCCAGTTACATTAACAACCGTTCTACACATATCTAATGGTCTATCAACTGCAAAAATAAGTGCTAAACCAATTGGTAATAATTCTTCGGGAAAACCTATAGATTCTAATACAATTACCAACATAACCATTCCTGCACTAGGTACAGCAGCACTTCCAATAGAAGCTAATAATGCTGTTGCTACGATAACTAATTGATTCGTAAACGTTAATCCTTCTGGCCAAATAACCTGCATAATAAAAACAGCAGCAATTCCTTGATATAAACTAGTTCCATCCATATTCACTGTTGCTCCAACTGGTAACACAAATCCAGAAACCTCTTTATCAACTCCTAAATGTTCCTCTACACGTTCCATTGTTACAGGTAAAGTTGCTGCACTTGAACTTGTTGAAAAAGCTAATAATTGAGCTGGACTAATTTGTTTTAAAAACCATAAAGGTGATTTTTTTGTGTAACTATTTATTAAAACAAGATAAAAACCTATCATTAGTGCCAAACCAAAAACAACACAAAGTGCATATTGTACTAATTTTAATAGAATCTCCGTATCATCAAAAGCAATAATTACGTTTGCCAATAACGCAAATACAGCATAAGGAGCAAAAAGCATTATTAAATCTACCATTTTCATAACGACTTCATTAAGGGAGTCAAAAAAATTGATTAAAGGTGATGCCTTTTTTTCTTCTATCAATAACAAACAAATACCAACAAACAAAGCAAAAAAGATAACTTGTAGCATAGACGCATTTACAAAAGACTTAAATATATTACTTGGAAAAATATCTACTAAAGCTTGTAAAGGCCCTGCACTTTTTTGATTACTTGCTTTGGTTAATTTATCAACAACACCAGCATCATCAGCATATTTTAATTTAATTTTTTCTATCGTTTCTTTTGACATTCCATCTCCTGGCTTCACCAAATTAACAATACTTAAACCAATAATAATAGCTATTAACGTAGTACCTATATAAATACTTATGGTACGTAACCCCATTGATTTTATTTTTGATATATCTTTTAAATCTGCTACTCCTTTTATTAAAGAGGCTAATATTAAAGGAACTGCAATTAATTTAAGTAGGTTTATAAAAATTTTCCCGAAAGGAGCAATCCAATCGGCAACAAAACCTTTTCCTCCATCAATAGAATTCATAATAAAACCGAAAATTATTCCTAGGATCATTCCTATAATAATTTTCCAGTGTAGTGCTAGTTTTTTCATTTTGTAAATTTAATATTTGAAATAATCTTGTAAAGATATAAAAATAGACTTAGTGTTTTGGTGAACATAAAACCAATAATATTGTGACTTTATTTCGTATATTGTGTCATATTAATGTAAAAAATTAAATACAAAAAAATGGCAGGAATTTTAGATTTATTAAGCGGTCCTATTGGACAAACAATTATTAATGGTGTGGCTGGATCTACAGGTCAAGACTCAAATAAAACAAGTAGTGTTTTAACAATGGCTTTACCAGTTTTAATGAAAGCAATGGAACGTAATGCTTCTACTCCTGAAGGAGCACAAGGATTAATGGGAGCTTTAAATAAGCACGATGGTGGTATCTTAGACAATCTTAGTGGTTTATTTGGTGGAGGTGTTGATGAATCTGTTACTAATGAAGGTAGTAAAATTTTAGGTCATATTTTAGGAAATAAAACAAGTGGTGTAGAACAAGTAATTAGCCAAAAATCTGGTGTAGACGCTGGTTCTGTAGGAAATATATTAAAAACTGCTGCTCCACTTTTAATGGGAATGTTAGGTAAACAATCTCAACAAAATGGTGTTAGTGATGCTAGTGGTTTAACTGGTCTTATAGGTGGTCTTTTAGGTGGCGCTAGTAACAGCGGTGCAGTAACTAAAGAACAAAACTTCTTAGAACAAATGTTAGATGCTGATGGCGATGGTAGTATTGTTGATGATGTTGCTGGAATGGTTTTAGGAGGAGCTTCTCAGAAAAAATCTGGCGGATTGTTAGGCGGACTATTAGGTGGGCTTTTCGGTAAATAATAAATAGTATTTTTAATACTATAAAAAGGCTAAACATTTTGTTTAGCCTTTTTTATTATATATTTTTGCCCAATGGAAAAATTAAAACAACGTTGGGGTTTCGATACAAATTGGGATATTATTGCAGTTTTAATTGTTTTTGCAATTAATGGTACCTTCTCTTCTTGGGTTGCTAAACCAGTAACTCAATTTTTAGGTTTATCTCCAGAAACATTAAGTCCATGGTTATATTATCCTTTAAGAATTTTATTGATTTTTCCTATATACCAAGCTACACTACCTATAGTTGGATGGCTTTTTGGTAAATTTAATTTCTTCTGGGAATTTGAAAAGAAATTTTTAAGCAGATTAGGTTTAGGGTTTCTCTTTAAGAAATAAAATAATCTATTCTAATTAAACCTCTATTGTTCTACTTGTGTTCTCATTCTCTTTTTTTGAGAAAACATAAGTGTACAACCACATTAAAGTAAATGTAGGAATTACATCCATCCATGGCATAGCTTCTTCTATAAAAACTACAGCTGCTGCTATTTTACCTTTGTTCCCTTTATACATTTTTGTCATTAAATAAGCTGATGCGGGTGCCCAAATAATATCAGTAAACTCAGCGAAACCTGGTATTATAAAAGAAACATAACCAATAGCATCAAACAATAAGCTTAAAAAAAGTTTTTGAAATTTATTTTCTGTTTTCATTCATTTTATTTTAATACAATTTAAAAAACTCAAAATTCAAGCCAAAACCCAAAATCTTTACTTTTTAATCTATAAGTTTGTTTAAACTTAAGCATTTAAATGGATTTCAATAATTTTACTGACAAAATTGACACTTTTAAGTTAAAAGAATTAGGTGGTCAAAAATCTCAATTTAAACTTGTTCCTAAATTACGTCTAGATTTTTCTGAGGATAAAATAAAAAAAAGTAACCCAAAAATAGCTGCAGTTTTAGCTTTATTTTATCCTGATGAAAACAATCAAACACGATTTTTACTAACAGAAAGAGCTAGTTATAAAGGAACTCATTCTGCTCAAATTAGCTTTCCTGGAGGAAAAACAGATATTTCTGACATTAATATTAAAAATACTGCTTTAAGAGAAGCTAATGAAGAAGTAGGTATTTTACAAAATTCTATTAAAATTATAAGAGAATTATCTCCTACTTATATTCCTCCAAGTAATTTTATGGTTACTCCATTTTTTGGTGTTTTAAATGAAAAACCTACTTTTAAAATTAATTATGAAGTTGCAAACACAATAGAAGTTTTACTAGAGGATTTGCTAAATGATAAAAATATTAGCTCTAAAATAATGAACACTTCATACATGAAAAACATAGAAGTACCATGCTTTAAACTAAACAATTACGTTGTTTGGGGAGCAACAGCAATGATTCTTTCAGAAATTAAAGACTTAATAAAGTTATAATTGTCTGTTTTTCTTTTGTAATTTAGCTTGTAATAACAAAATTATTATAGTAGATGCCTCTTTTTAAAAGAAATCCTTTCGGACATATTTTATGGATTAAGAAATGGATTATTAGAATTCTTGGAATAATTTCTCACGGTAGATATAGAAGATTTAACAACTTACAAATAGAAGGTTCTGAAATAATTAGAAACTTACCAGATAAAAACGTTTTATTTATTTCTAACCATCAAACTTATTTTGCAGATGTAACAGCAATGTTTCATGTTTTTAACGCCTCTTTAAAAGGAAGAGTTGATAACATAAAAAATGTTGGATACATTTGGCACCCAAAACTTAATTTTTATTTTATTGCTGCTGGGGAAACAATGCGATCTGGTATTTTGCCAAAGATTTTTGCTTACACAGGATCTGTATCTGTAGAAAGAACTTGGAGAAATAAAGGTAAGGACATAAAAAGACAAGTAAAAATGTCTGATATTTCTAATATTGGTAAAGCTTTAGATGATGGTTGGGTTATTACCTTTCCTCAAGGTACTACAACAGCTTTTAAACCTATTAGAAGAGGAACTGCCCATATTATAAAAACATTTAAACCAGTAGTTGTTCCTGTTGTTATTGATGGCTTTAGACGTTCTTTTGATAAAAAAGGATTGCAAATTAAAAAACGTAATGTATTACAATCTATGGTTATTAAAGAACCACTTGAAATAGATTATGAAAATGAAGATATAGCTAGTATAATTGAAAAAATAGAATATGCTATTGAGCAACATCCTTCATTTTTAAAAGTTTTATCTACAAAAGAACTAAAGGAAATAGAAGAATTAAATGAAAAACGTAAATTCTGGAGTTAATTATTTAATTCTTACGTTATCATTCACCTTAAAAAATATAAAAAATGGCTTCAAAATCGATTTTAAATAAAAAATCATTAGATTTTTTAGAAAAGTATTTAAATAATGCTGCTCCTACTGGATATGAATGGGAAGGACAAAAAATTTGGATGGACTATTTAAAACCTTATGTAGATGAATTTATTACAGATACATATGGTACTGCAGTTGGTGTTATTAATCCTGATGCAAAATACAAAGTTGTTATAGAAGGACATGCTGATGAAATTTCTTGGTATGTTAATTATATTTCAGATAACGGTTTAATATATGTTATTCGTAACGGAGGAAGTGATCATCAAATTGCACCTAGTAAAGTTGTAAATATTCACACTAAAAACGGAATAGTAAAAGGTGTTTTTGGTTGGCCAGCGATACATACTCGTAACAAAGCAAAAGAAGAAGCTCCAAAACCTGACAATATTTTTATAGATACAGGTTGTGCTACTAAAGAAGAAGTTGAAGCATTGGGTGTTCATGTTGGTTGTGTTATTACTTACCCTGATGAATTTCATATTTTAAATGGTGATAAGTTTGTTTGTAGAGCCCTAGACAATCGTATGGGAGGATTTATGATTGCAGAAGTTGCACGTTTGTTAAAAGAGAATAAAAAAGAATTACCTTTTGGTTTATATGTTACCAATTCTGTACAAGAAGAAATTGGTTTACGTGGAGCAGAAATGATAACCCACACTATAAAACCAAATGTAGCAATTGTTACTGATGTTACACATGATACTACTACTCCAATGATTGATGCTAAAAAAGCAGGTCATTTAGAAATAGGTAAAGGACCTGTAGTCGCTTATGCTCCTGCTGTTCAACAAAAATTAAGAGATTTAATTACTGAAACTGCTGAAGCTAAAGAAATTCCTTTTCAACGTTCTGCATTATCAAGAGCAACCGGAACTGATACTGATGCTTTTGCATATAGTAATGGTGGAGTTGCATCTGCTTTAATATCCTTACCACTTCGTTATATGCACACTACTGTAGAAATGGTGCATAGAGATGATGTTGAAAATGTTATTAAAATGATCTACGAAACACTACTAAAAATTGAAAACGGTGAAACGTTTTCTTATTTTAAATAAAAACTACAATCCCGCTATTTGCGGGGTTTTTTATTACTATGGATGAATTAATAGACATTCTTGATGAACAAGGAAATTATACTGGAAAAACTTGCTTAAAATCAGAAGCACATAAAAAAGGTTTATTCCATGCTACTGTTCATATTTGGATTTTTACAAAGGATAAAAAAATACTACTTCAAAAACGTGCACCAACAAAAAAAGTATTTCCTAATTTATGGGATATTTCTGTAGCTGGTCATATTGGAGCTGGAGAAAAGATAGAAACTGCTGCGATAAGAGAAATTGAAGAAGAAATAGGTTTTATAATAAAAGAAGACCAGTTAATAAAAATAGGAAATCGTAAACATAAAATTTCACATGAAAATGGAATACAAGATAACGAATTTCATCATGTCTTTGTTGTTGAATTAACTTCAAATCTAAACGAATTAACAATACAAAAAAGTGAAATTTCTGCTATAAAATTATATCCTTTGGATACTTTAACTCAAACAAGAAAACTTAAAAACATATTACTACCAAGGTTTCATGATTATTATTGCACAGTTTATAATAAAATTTTAAATATATTGAATAATTGATAACGAAATCAATCTATATTTAAATTATTAATATCTTACATTTTTCATCTTTATTTTTGATTTATTTCAATAAATCTTTTAATTTCGTAAAAAAAATAACAATATGATAATCGGTGTTCCTAAGGAAATCAAAAACAACGAAAACCGTGTTGGAGCTACTCCAGCAGGAATAATGGAGTTTGTAAAACATGGTCATACAGTTTATGTGCAAAATAATGCAGGTTTACAAAGTGGTTTTGAAGATGATGAATATATAAAAGCTGGTGCTAAAATACTTTCTACTATAGAAGAAATTTATGCTATTGCTGAAATGATTATTAAGGTAAAAGAACCTATTGCCGTTGAATATGATTTAATACGCGAAGATCAGGTTGTTTTTACTTATTTCCATTTTGCATCAAGCAAACCTCTTACACATGCAATGATTAAAAATAAATCTATTTGTATTTCTTACGAAACTGTTGAAGATTCAGATAGAAGTTTACCTTTATTAACTCCAATGAGTGAAGTTGCTGGACGAATGTCTATTCAACAAGGTGCTAAATACTTAGAGAAGCCGTTAAAAGGTAGAGGTATTCTTTTAGGAGGAATTCCTGGAGTTGCACCTGCTAAAGTTTTAGTTCTTGGTGGTGGTGTTGTAGGTACACAAGCAGCAAAAATGGCTGCTGGTTTAGGTGCAGATGTTACTATTTTAGATATCAACTTAAAAAGACTTCGTTATTTAGATGATACGATGGCTGCAAATGTTAAAACAGAATTTTCTAACGAATATGCAATCCGTAAACACATTGCAAATTCCGATTTAATTATTGGTGGAGTTTTAATTCCTGGAGCAAAAGCACCTAAATTAATTACTCGTGATATGTTAAAAGACATGAGATCAGGTACTGTTTTAGTTGATGTTGCTGTTGATCAAGGTGGTTGTTTTGAGACTACAAAACCAACAACTCATGAAGATCCTATTTATATAATTGATGATATTGTACATTATTCAGTTGCAAACATGCCTGGTGCTGTTCCTTTTACTTCAACTATGGGATTAACAAATGTTACTTTATCTTATGCTTTACAACTAGCAAATAAAGGTTGGAAAAAAGCTTGTACAGATAATAAATCTTTACGTTTAGGTTTAAATGTTATTAATGGGGATGTTGTTTATCCAGCAATTTCAGAAGCATTTAATCTTCCTTTAGAAAATGTAGAAGATTATTTAAACTAAAAAACAAATAGTTTTATAAAATTAAAAAGCTCAAAAACAATTGTTTTTGAGCTTTTTAATTTTATACCTTTTTTTATTACTTTTTTAAGCTTTTATTTTTTGTTTATACATAACGTTTAATAAAAGTGATATAACAACTAAAACAATACCTAAAACACTTAATAAAGGATAGCTATCTCCAAACCAAATCATTCCTAAAATCATTGTAAAAACAACTTCTATATATTTTAAAGGAACTATTTTGTTTGCTGATCCTAATTGATAAGCTTTGGTCATAAATAATTGTCCAAAATAACCAAAAACACCTAAGCTTAATAAAAAAATCCAATCTGATCCAATTGGACTAATCCAATTATTAATTGAGAATATACCTCCTAAAATAGTAGAAATCCACATAAAATAATTTACAATTACAACAGGATGATCTTTATTTCCAATTTTAGTTATTACTACATATACCAAACCACTAAAAAAAGCTGAAACTAATACTAAAACTAATCCAGTAATATCAATTTCGCTAGAGAAACCTTTAATTAATAATACTCCTATAAAAGCCAATACAAAATACAACCATTGCATTTTAAATATTTTTTCTTTTAGAAAAATTACCGCTAAAATTGCAGCAAAAATTGGTGAAGTATATCGTAAAGACACTGCTGTACCAATAGACAAATAAGAAACAGAAGCAAAGAAAAGTCCCATTGATGTGACACCAACCAAACCTCTTAAAATTAATAACTTTTTTTGATTACCAAGTATTGGTATTTTATAATACATTAAATACGACATTGTAAAAATTAAAGAACCAACAGCTCTAAAAAAAACTTTCTGTGGTGTAGAAAAATGTGCTAGATATTTTACAAAAACATTCATTACTGTAAAACAAGCTGTACTCAACAGCATAAGATAAATTGCTTTCTTCAATTTTTATATATTTTATTAGTAGTATTTGTTAATACTAGCCATTTAAAGAGGCTACAAACTTATTCTTTTATAAATTAATATAATAACCTATTTTAATATTTATGGTAAACCAAAAACAGTTGACTTAAAGCCAACTGTTTTTGAATTTTTAATGATTTAAAGAATATATAATTAATAATATTCTGGAATATTAACATTGTGTTTTCCTAATAAAGTTCTTGCGTGTTTTATAAAACGCATCATTTTATCATAATCTTTCTTTTTGGTGAAGAAATCAGGTTTTTTAGAATATTCATCAGCAGGTAACACATAATATTCTTTTTTATCGTTAATTATTGGTTCATAAACCCAAGTCAAACAATATTTTGCATCTTTTATTTTTACTTTATTTACTTCATCTTTAATCAATGAAAGCTTAAAAACAGCTCCTCCATCTCTAGGGAAAGTTCGTTGATGAGAAACAAAATTTCCTAAAGAATATACAACCAAATTCTCTTTAGTATTTACAGAATCTTTTTTATTCCACTTCATTGGTTGTAATACATGCGGATGTGCACCTATAACAATATTTACACCCAACGATTTAAAATAAGAAAACATATCTTTTTGAGCTGTATTTGGTAAATCTTTATATTGATCTCCCCAATGTAAAAAAGCAATTATTTCATCTGGTTGAATTCCGTTTTTTATAAACGTAATATCTTTTTTAATAACTTCTTTCTCTAGATAGTTTACAACATTTGGTGGCGTTGGATCTATAGAGTTTGTACCATATGTATAGTTAATTACTGCAATTTTAAAATTATTTTGATTAATAACATACGCAGGGTTTTTTGTTTTTTCTACAGGATTTATAAAAGTACCAGTATGCGGAATTACTAAAGAATCTAATATTTTAATAGTTCTTTCTACTCCTTTTTTTCCTTTATCACAAGAATGATTATTAGAGGTTGTTAATGCATCTACTCCTGCCCTTTTTATAGCTGCTGCATATGAAGGTGGAGAACTAAATTGTGGATAACCAGAATACGGTTTTACTCCTAAAGTTACTTCTATATTACCAATAGTAACATCAGCATCACTTAAAATTGGCTTAATTTTAGAGAAACAACTGTCATATTCATATGTTTTAGTTTCTTTGTTATAAGCAGCATTAATTTGGTCCATGTGTCCCATAAAATCACCAATAAATAATAAACTTATTTCATCTGGCTTTTTCACTACTTCTTTTTCATTAACAGTAGCTAAATATACTTTCTCATCATCTTTTTTTATTTTAGATCCACAAGAAACTAAAAATGCTCCTATTGCTACGCAACAAATTATATTTTTTATATGCTTCATAATTCTTTCGCTATTCTTATAATTTACAGTTTACTTCATAAATTTCTTTCCAAGAACTTGTATGTTCTTTAATTTCAGATTTTAACTTTGTGTTAACTTCTTTTGCTAACTTATCTAATTCTTTTCCAGTAACAAAATTTCCTTCATATATTTTTTCTATTTCAGCAACATACCTTTTTAATTCGTTGCGTTCTTTAGCATTTTTAGGTGTTTGATATAAATAGTTTATTGCTTTTGGTTTTTCATAACTATCAACATAATCTTCAACATAAATAATTGATTTTTCAAGAGCAATAGTACCGTTAGAATTCACGATATATGTTTGTTTTTTATAACCAAAAGGATACATATTTTTTCCCATTCTGTCTGCTCCAGCCCAATACGAATACAATATAATTTTTGCTCCTTTAATTTCATAAGTTCCCAATTGTAAGTTTTCACTACTACAATCTCCGTCTGAATGATAAATAATATGTTCTAATACCTTTTTTTTAGCTTTATAAACAACAATAAAATCTTTTTGCAGCGTATCATTAAGTTTTGTGGTAACAAACTTAAATTTAGCATCTTTTATTACTACTTCGCTTGTTTGCCCCACTAATTTGATCCAACAAAATAAAAATATAAAAAGGTAAATAATCTTCATAAATAGGTAATTAATTACTACTATAAACCATGGTTTTTATTAATAAAAAACCTTTTAAAAAAATAACATCCTGAAACTAAATTCAGGATGCTGTTTTTATAATATCAAAAAAGAAATATCTTATTATTTCTCTTTTTCAACAGATAGCATATTTGCAAATAATTTATATGCACCAGAAACTCCTGCTGGTAACTCTCTAAAGAAACTTATACCAGTATATATATAATTTCCTTTTCCGTACTTTGCTATTAATAAACTTCCTTCTTTAGAACTTTCATTTTTATCATTCATAGCTAAAATTGGAGTGTATTCTTTACTCCATTTGTTTGGGAAATACAATCCACGTTCTTGAACCCAACCGTTAAAATCTGATTCAGAAATTTTATTCGGATAATTTAGCAAGGAATGTTCTTTTGCTAAAATACGAACCGTTGCATTTTCATCTGTAACTCTATCTCTAGATAATGTTAATTCAAAAGGTGCTTTTATATCAACTCTTCTATTGGTATTATATTGTACAATAACATTTCCTCCATTCTTTACATACTCTAAAATATATTTTTGTTTAAATTGAAGTGCTTTTTTGGTGTTGTAAGCTCTAATACCAATTACAACAGCATCAAATTGATTCAGGTTTTTAGCATTAATTGTATTAATATCTAATTCTTTTACTTCATACCCAATTTGACGTAAACTTTCTGGAACAGCATCTCCAGAACCTTGAATATAACCAATTAACTTTCCTTCCTTTTTAATATTTAATCGAACGACTTTTGCTTCTGATGATAGTAATACTGATTGTTTTGGAATGTGATTATAATTAATTTCTACTAATTCTTGAGTATATTCTTTTCCATCAATAACAGCAATTGCTTTTAATTTTCCTTCTGATTCCTTATCAGTTGGAGAAACCATAAAGTCAACTACTTGAATATCGTTTTTCTGTGCAATTGAAAAATCAATTTCTTTTGGACTTACATTCCATCCATTTGGTACAATCAAACTTGTTTTACCAGATACATTTTTTTCACCAGAACGAACAATTACAGACACTTTTTGCGGTTTATTTTCAGCAAATAACAATACTTTATCTTTTAATTGTGTCGTTACTTTTGGCAACACCTCAAAAGGTTCATAAATTTCTCCTTTATCTCTTTGAGAATAGCGATAAACGATAGGTTTTGTAAAAGAAATTTTCACATTATTTATCATTAAATCGTATTGAATTTCAATTGGTCTTGGCGTTTCTGGCTTACCAATTAATTCTTGATTTTCTACAGTATACATTCCTAAATCCCAAGGTTGATTTAACCAATACGGTGCAGAAAACTCTTTATTTTTTATAGTGATAACTTCTTTAAAAGTTGATTTTTTATTCGTTGATAAATCTATATTTTTTTGAAGTCCTTTTCCTTCTGGAAGAATTTTAATCGCTTCTAATTCCATAGAAACAGTGCTTCTATTTAACACTTCAAAATTTAATTCTATTGATGCATTTGGAACAGCACTATTACTATTCGCTGATGCTTCTAGATACAAACCAGCACAAGCTTCAATAATTGTTTTAATTTCTTTTAATTTAATTTCTTTCCAATGTTTATCTTCTAAATTCTGTATTTTTTGATATGCTTTTAACAAAGCAGGAAGATGTTTAGAAGGATTTACAAAATCGAAATTCTTTTCAACATCATATAAAATATCTCCTATTTCTCCACCATCTACAATTCTATTCCAAGTTGTATTAATTCCTGAGAAGATATCTTCTTTATCTTTTGGAAAATCTCCTTTTAAAAACTCAACATATTCAGTTTGACTTCCACGAGTTGTTAATGTTCCAAATCCTTGACATAAATGTTGACTTCTTGCCATTGATGCAACTTCATTGTTGGATAATCCTTTTAAAGGATAATACACTCCAACATCAAAGCTTAACATCTTACTTTTATCGGCCTTTTCAAAGTTTTCTCTACTTCCGTAAAACCACCAAGATGTATTGTAAAATAATCTATTTGGTTTCCAAACATCAGTAAGTTTTAATTGTTCAGGATATTTTGTTTTATCACCCGCCAAATCAAACGCTTCTACACTTAGCATTGCCGATGATGTATGATGACCATGCGTTGTTCCTGGTGTTTTATGATTAAATCTGTTTATAATTACATCAGGTTTAAAATTTCTAATAGCCCAAACAACATCTGCTAAGACTTTATCTTTTTGCCAAATTTCTAAAGTTTCATCTGGATGTTTAGAATATCCAAAATCATTGGCACGAGAAAATAATTGTTTTCCTCCATCAACACCTCTTGCTGCTAATAATTCTTGAGTACGAATAACACCTAATAATTCTCGCATTTCTGATCCAATTAAATTTTGTCCTCCATCACCTCTAGTTAACGACAAATATGCTGTTCTTGCCTTTACATTATTCGCTAAATAAGCAATTAATCGAGTATTTTCATCATCTGGATGCGCTGCGATATACAAAGCTGTTCCTAAGAAATTTAACTTTTGTACCTTTTCGTAAATTTGATTCGTTGTTAACTTTGAAGGTTTTTGAGCTGTTATTGATAAAGAAATCAATAAAAAAAAGCAGCTTACATATAATTGTTTTCTCATTTGTTTGTTGAAGTTAATTTTATTTTAAATAAAATTGGTGAATTTGAATACGAACAAATGTACTTATTTTATACTTTTTGAAATTATAAGAAGTTGTTAATTAATGTTAAGAAATTTCTTTTAAAAAGAAGATTTAACTGATAATAAAAAAAGCGTCAAGTTTAATATGAATTAAAGCTGACACTTTTTAAATACTTACAAGTATATCTACTTACTAAATTGCATTATTTTTTAAACCCAAAGTCGCTGCTTTTTCTATCATGAATTGATAACAAGCATCATACTCATTTGGTATTTTACCATCTAAAATAGCTTCTTTAATGGCTTCTTTTAGTTGTCCTATTTCTCTACAAGGCTCTAAATTAAAAGTTTTCATAATTTCTTCGCCTGAAATTGGTGGTTGAAAATTACGAACTCTATCACGTTCTTCAACTTCTTTTATTTTAGTTCTAACCAACTTAAAGTTACTGTGATATCTTTTAAATTTCTTTGGATTTTTTGTAGTAATATCTGCTTCACAAAGCGTCATTAAACTATCAATGTCATCACCTGTATCAAAAACCAATCTCCGTACTGCTGAATCTGTTACTTCTGAAGCCAAAACTATTGGTCTTGAACTCAATAATACCATTTTCTGTACAAATTTCATTTTATTATTTAAAGGTAATTTTAACCTCTTGAATAATTTATAAACCATTTTAGACCCCACAAACTCATGTGAATGAAATGTCCAGCCAATTTTTTTATGAAATCGTTTTGTAGGTGCCTTACCAATATCATGTAATAACGCTGCCCAACGTAACCAAACGTCTTCAGTATTTACTGAAATATTATCTACAACTTCTAAGGTATGATAAAAATTATCTTTATGCATTTGGCCTTCTACTTCCTCTACTCCTTTTAAAGCTATTAATTCTGGTATTAACCTTTTTAATAATTCTGTTTTTTCTAGATGTAAAAAACCTATAGAAGGCTTTGGAGCTGATAAAATTTTATTTAATTCAACTACAATACGCTCTTTGGTAATAATATCAATTCTTTTGGCATTTTTTGCTATAGAATTTAAAGAATTTTCTTCAATAGTAAAATTTAATTGTGTTGCAAATCGAATAGCACGCATCATACGCAAAGGATCATCTGAATACGTAATATCTGGATCTAAAGGAGTTCGTATAATTTTATTTGATAAATCTTCAATTCCATTAAATGGATCTAACAATTTTCCAAAGCTTTTTTCATTTAAACTTAATGCTAACGCATTAATTGTAAAATCTCTTCTATTTTGATCGTCTTGTAAACTACCTTCCTCTACTTGCGGATTTCTACTATCTTCTGTATAAGATTCTTTTCTTGCTCCAACAAATTCAACTTCTATTTCTTTATAACGTAACATTGCAGTTCCGTAAGTTTTAAAAATTTGAACTTTGGGCTTTGTAGGTAATAAGTTTGCTACTTTTTGGGCTAATTCAATACCGCTACCAACAGTAACTACATCTATATCTTTTGCGTTTCCTCTTTTTAAAATAAAATCACGAACGAAACCTCCAATTACATAGCTTTCTAACTGTAATTCTTCTGTCGCTTTTGTGATATAACTAAAAACTTCGGCTGATAATGCCTCTTTATAAAATTGATCTTGCATAAAACTACTCTCGTAAAACAACTAATATATTTCCTTTTATGTTTGTTATTTAAGGAAATTTTATTGTTTTTCTTTCTTGGTGCAAATTTAGTATATAATATACGCCATCCAAAATTGGATTGCTTATTTCTTCGGGATTTATAATTTTAAAAGGTTATTGATACTTCTTGTCTAACCAATCTAAAATAAATTTCTGTTTATATTCTGGAGCTTGATCTAAACTTTGCATACACAAAAACAATTTATTTTTTTTTTTGCTAAGCACATTCAATTTAAATTTTAACCAAAAAAATGGTTTTTTATAATTTTGTATATAAACCATCTGATAATCTAACTTTAAAACACAAGTCCCATTTTTAATTTCTATATGATTAGCTAAGCTTTGAGAGATAAACTGAGTATTACTCCTAAACCTTGAGGATATATTTTTTATTTCAACTGATTTATTCTCATTAAAATAATTTTCAAATGTTGATTTTCTAAATGATTGCGGTATATGGTGAAATTTAAAATATTTATCAAATCCTAAAATTTCTGCACCCTTTTGCTGTGCTATTTTATGACCTACTCGACTGTTTTTTTTTGATTTTTTAAAAAACAATTTAATTTTTTTATAGTAAACATCTTTATCCAATTTAAACCATTTTCCTCTTAATATAGGATATCCGTTTATAAAAAAATCTTCTCTTTCAATTTGTTTTAATAAGAAAAAATCATCATTAAAATATATGTAATGTTCAGCTAAATCAGGTATCTTATATAATTTTGTTTCTATTGATCTAGAGTTAAAAGTAGGTAAATATTTTTCGTTTCCTTTAAAAATTTCTTTATGGTCTATAATTTTTACATTAGGATACAATGTTGGATTTTCTTTAAAGAAAATTGGTGTTTGATTGTCTGTTACAATAAAAATATTTCTTATGAACGGTGCATTTTTTATAATTGATTTTACAGAAAACTCTATTTCATCCACTTGATCATAACGCATCCTAATACTTCTTGAAGATAATGTTATTTTATCTTCAAGATATTCGCTCATTTTATTTCTATGCTTTTCATCATTACCATTCACCCAGGTAATTACAGCATCTACAGGAAATTTTGAAATATTTTCTTTCAATAGTTTCTAATTATATTCAGTAATTCGTTTTTTTCCTTTTGGTATCACTGGTAAAGTTAAATAATCTCCAATAATTCTATTATATTCATCAGGTTTAAAATCATTTCTTCCATCACCAGGGTAAAAAGTCATTTCACCAAAAACAATTTTTCCTTTTATTGAATAAAAATCTACCCTAACAAATGGAAATTTATCTGCCAATTTTTCAGATAATATAACCATTTCTGATAATGTTGAAGGTTTTTCTAAATCATCGCCAACGGTCTTTTCTCTTGTTGTATTTGTGTATGGTAACTTATTAAAACTTGTATCATAAAATACTTTTTTATGATTTTGAGCTCTATCTAAATGCAATGCAATAAATTTTGCTTTACCATTAAAGCAATAAAACTTATAATCAATTAATGAAGGTTGACCTTCTTCTCTTAGGAGTTTTTCTGCTATTAATCTTTTTTTAATATTTTTATAAGCCCACTCTTTACCTGTTCTATAATATTGACTTGTATTTAACCATTTATGAAACAATAATCTTGTTTTAAATTTATTAATTTTGGACTTATCATGAACGATTAAATTGTAACTACAACCATGTGTTGCTTTCATTATAAATTCATTAGGCAACTTTTCATAATCTACTTCAGAGACGCTGTCATAAACTCCAAACAATTCATTTAAATATTGCTCTCCTATTTTCTTTTTTACATATTCTCTAACGGTATACTTATCTACCAAATCAGTTAAAATATCTGGTTGATAAAAAACCTTATACCATTGAATTTTCTCATTAAATTCTTTAGGATCTTTTAAATTAAGTTTTTTACCTGTAAAATACTCATACATGTATGTTACATATATTTTTGCCGGTAAGAATGTCATTTTTTTTAACATTCTCAATTTAAACCTATGAATTGATTTCATCATAATTTAGTTTTCTAATACTTTTTTAATTGTTGTTTTTTAATGATTTTTCTTTTAGTTCTAATAAATTAGTGTAACGCATAAAAACTGCGTAACTATTAAGGTATGATAGAATTAAACCGGGTAATCCATCTAAAAAACCTAATCTAAAAAAATAGTGAATAAAAAAACGTGCAACAGGTTTAACTGTAAAGTGATAAATAGATATTTTTTTATTTTCTTTAAAAAGCTCTAATGCCTGTAAAACAGCATAATGATTTAATTTTTGAAGAAAATGATTTAAATTCTTGTACGAATAATGATCTAATTTATTTTTAAAAAAACCTATTTTCTTATCTGTTTTAATAACTTCATGTACAAGATTTCCATTATACCTACAATATTCTTTATTAAATAATCGTATTACTTTATCTCTCTGGTAACCAGCATAATTAATTTTCTTATTAGAAAAATAGAATGTTCGTCTTGCATAAAAACCAACCTTATCATGTGATGTATTTAAAATAATAGAAATTTCTTCTTCTAATGCATCACTAATTCTTTCATCTGCGTCCAAAATATAAATCCAATTATTTTTGGCAGCATCTATTGCATAATTTTTTTGAGAAGAAAAATCATCAAATTTACGTTGTAACAATATTATATTAGAAAACTCTTTTATAATATTTACAGTATCATCTGTACTAAAAGAATCTATTACAATAATTTCATCGGCAAACGAAACAGAACGAATAGCTTCTCTTATATTGCCTTCTTCATTGTATGTAGGGATTATTGCGGTTAGTTTTTCCAAAAAAAGTTTTTTTCAAATATAATACACTACAACAAAAAACGCACAAATTTCTTTGTGCGTTTTCCAAATTGTATGTTTTATCTTCTAAACAGCAACATCATACTCACGAAGTGCATCGTTTAAAGATGTTTTTTTGTTTGTACTTTCTTTACGTTTTCCTATAATTAATGCACAAGGAACTTGAAACTCACCAGCTGCAAATTTTTTGGTATAACTTCCTGGAATTACTACAGAACGAGCTGGTACAACACCTTTCATTTCTACAGGTTCGTCTCCAGTAACATCTATAATTTTTGTACTCATTGTTAATACAACATTTGCTCCTAAAACAGCTTCTTTTTCTACTTTAACTCCTTCAACAACAATACAACGAGAACCTATAAATGCTCCGTCTTCTATAATAACTGGTGCTGCTTGTAATGGTTCTAAAACTCCACCAATTCCTACTCCACCAGATAAATGTACATTTTTACCTATTTGTGCACAAGATCCAACTGTTGCCCATGTGTCAACCATTGTTCCTTCATCTACATAAGCACCTATATTTACATAACTTGGCATTAAAATAGTTCCTGCAGATATATATGCTCCATGACGTGCTACTGCATTTGGTACAACTCTAATTCCTCTTTCTGCAAAATTTCTTTTCAATGGAATTTTATCATGATATTCAAATATACCAGCTTCTAAAGTTTCCATTTTTTGAATCGGAAAATATAAAACAACTGCTTTCTTTACCCATTCATTAACTTGCCAACCATTTGCTACTGGTTCTGCAACACGTAATTCTCCTGCATCTAATAAATCAACTACTTTTCTAATAGTGTTTATTGTCTTCTCTTCTTTTAATAAATCTCGGTTATCCCAAGCATTTTCTATTATAGAACGTAATTCTGTCATCTTAATATTTTTTTACAAATATAACTTCTATTGTTATTTCTGTTTAAAAAAATACATTTTTTAAACAGAAAAAGAAACGTAGTTAAATTTATGTACTTTTGCAGAAACACATATATATTGGCTAGAATACTCGCTATTGATTTTGGAAAAAAAAGAACAGGAATTGCTGTTACAGATGAATTACAAATAATTGCATCTGGCTTAACAACGATTGCTACAGAGGAATTAATCCCTTTTTTAAAAAATTATATTTTAAAAGAAAATGTTGAACTTTTTGTTATAGGAAAACCTAAACAGTTAGACAATACAGATAGTGAAAGTGAAGCATTAATTATTCCTTTTTTAAAAAAACTAACCAAACAAATTGCTGATATTCCAATATATAGAGTTGATGAGCGTTTTACTTCTAAAATGGCTTTTCAGACAATGATAGATAGTGGCTTGAAAAAAAAACAACGCAGAAACAAAGCTTTAGTTGACGAAATTAGTGCAACAATTATATTACAATCGTATTTATATAATAAATAACTTTTAGTAATAGAATCTAACTTTGTATTTTTGCGTTCTCAAAATTTAATCTTTATGATTTTACCAATCGTTGCTTATGGCGATCCTGTTTTAAGGAAAGTAGGAAAAGAAATAGATGCGGACTATCCAGAATTGGATAAATTAATCGCAAACATGAAAGAAACAATGTATAATGCCTCTGGTGTTGGTTTAGCTGCACCTCAAATAGGTAAAGACATTCGTTTATTTTTAATTGATGCTTCTCCATTTGCTGAGGATGAAGATCTAGATGAAGACGATAGAAATACATTAAAAAACTTTAATCATGTTTTTATCAATGCAAGAATTGTTAAAGAAGAAGGTGAAGAATGGTCTTTTGCGGAAGGTTGTTTAAGTATACCTGATGTTAGAGAAGATGTTTTTCGTCAAGAAAAAATTACTATTGAATATCAAGATGAGAATTTTGAAAAACATACTGAAGTTTTATCAGGACTTGCAGCACGCGTTTTTCAACATGAATACGATCATATTGAAGGTATTTTATTTACCGATAAATTATCTTCATTAAAGAAAAGATTAATCAAGAAAAAATTAGAAAATATATCTAAAGGAAAAATAAAAGCAGATTATAGAATGCGTTTTCCTAAATTTAAAAAATAATATTTATGGATTTTAGTAAAATTATGGCAATTTCTGGTAAACCAGGTTTATTTGAAATTTTATCACAAACTAAAACAGGCGTTATCGTACAATCAATAATTGACGGAAAGCGTATGCCAATTACAGCAACCAATAATGTAAGTTTATTAGAAAATATTGCAATTTACACCTATGAAGAGGAAGTTCCTTTAGGTAAAGTTTTAAAGAATATTGCTGATAAAGAAGAAGGAAAAGAGGCTATTTCTCATAAAGAAAGTAATAAGGTATTAACTTCTTATTTTTCTGAAGTTTTACCTGATTATGATGATGAACGTGTATATACTTCTAACATTAAAAAAGTGGTACAATGGTATAATATCTTAGCAAAATCTGACTTTGATTTTGCTTCTTTATCTGAAGTTGAATCTAACGAAGAAGAATAAATTTTGAATACTCGTAAACAACAACTAGAAGCTTTTGATCGTTTATTAACCATTATGAATGAGTTGCGTGAGCAATGTCCGTGGGATAAAAAACAAACTTTAGAAAGTCTTCGTCATTTAACGATTGAAGAAGTTTACGAATTAGGTGATGCTATTTTAGATAATGACCTAGAAGAATTAAAAAAAGAATTAGGCGATGTGCTTTTGCACATCGTTTTTTATGCAAAAATAGGTAGTGAAAAGAAAGCTTTTGACATTGCCGATATTGCCAATAGTATTTCTGATAAATTAATACACAGGCATCCTCATATTTATGGTGATGTTACTGTTGAAAATGAAGAAGAGGTAAAACAAAATTGGGAAAAAATAAAACTACAAGAAGGCAAAGGGCGAAAATCTGTTTTAGAAGGTGTTCCTAAAAGTTTACCTGCCTTGGTAAAAGCCAATAGAATTCAAGATAAAGTTGCTGGTGTTGGTTTTGACTGGGAAGAACCACAACAAGTTTGGGAAAAAGTACAAGAAGAACTTACAGAATTTAACGAAGAAGTTAAAGCTGGAAACAAAGAAAACATGGAAAAAGAATTTGGTGATGTTCTTTTTTCTATGATTAATTATGCACGTTTTATTAAAGTAAATCCTGAAAATGCTTTAGAAAAAACCAATAAAAAATTCATCAATCGTTTTCAGTATTTAGAAGAAAAAGCACGCGAAAACGGAAAAGATCTTTCAGATATGAGTTTAACTGAAATGGATGTTTTTTGGGAAGAATCTAAACATTTTTTTAAATAAAACACAATGAATATCCTTATTATCACTGGTGGTAGCAAAGGTATTGGTAAAGCTTTAGCAGAAAAATATGCTTCCCAAAATTACAAAGTATATTCTTTGGCTAGAAGTATTACTGATTTACAAAATATCACTCAAATTTCTGTAGATTTATCTATAATTGAACAACTTGAAAAAACTTTTTTGAGATTATTTGATGAAATTAATAATAACAAAATATCTTCTATTTCTTTAATAAATAATGCTGGTAGATTAGGTAAAATAAGTAATCTAGAAAATATTACTACTAAAGACATTTTTAAAAGTATTCAATTAAACACCACTACTCCACTTATATTAGCTAGTTTATTTATAAAGCTTACAAAGAGGTTACATGTTAAAAAACAAATTATAAATATTTCATCTGGCGCAGCCATAAAACCTTATGCAGGTTGGAGTATTTATTGTACTTCTAAAGCTGCTTTAGACATGATGACTAAAAACATTGCTGAAGAACAAAAAGAAGTTAAAAACGGTGTTTTATCATTTGGAATAAGACCTGGTGTTGTAGATACTGAAATGCAAAATCAGATTAGAAATACCAAAGAAACTGATTTTAAAAACCTACAACGTTTTATTGATTTAAAGGATAAAAACGAATTATTTAGTTCAGAATTTGTTGCGAATACTATTTATAAATTAGATCGTGAGGAAAAATTAATAAATGGTGAAACTGTTGATCTTAGAGACTTTGTTTAATAACAAAACTATACACTAACAACCTCATCAATAAAATTAGTGATGAAATCATTTATGTATTTTTTGCTTTCATCTTCTTTACGAATCACTAAATAATGTTGTCTTTTTAAACCTTGTTTTCCTAATTTTTTAAACACTATATCTTTAGATAATTTAAACGATTTTAAGGTCCATTTTGGCATGCATAATATTCCAAAATTAGCTTCAACCATTTCTAAGGCCACTTCTGTTAATGGAACTGCCGATATTTTAAATGGAGCTGCTTTATTTGGTTTTAAAAACTGCTCGTAAACCGAAACCGTTTCTAACGGATAGGAATGTATTATTAAATGTGCAGCTGCTAAGGATTTCGCATCTATAAAGTCTAGTTTGTTTAATATGTTTTGTTTGTGAATTATCGCAAAGATTTCATCATTAAAAAAAGGAATACTTTTCAGTAATTTACTTTCGGGTTCACTAGTAACAATAGCAATATCTAATTCATTTGACAATACTTTTTCTACAGGTTTATGCGTAGCTTCAAGAGTTAAATCAACATTTATTTTAGGATATAAAACTGCCATTTTTTGAATAAAACTAGGTAAACCTTGATAAAAAGAATAACATTCTGTACTTACTCTTATCGTACCAACAGAGCCGTTTTGAATTTTTTTAATGTTTTTAAAACCATCATCAATAGTAGTAATAATAGTATTTCCAAGCTTATACAATGCTGTACCTTCTTCGGTCAATTCCCATTGATTTCTTTTTCTATAAAAAACTTTAAGTCCTAATTGATTTTCTAAATCTTTTAGCTGATGACTAATAGCCGATTGCGTTAAAAACAATTTTTCAGAAGAATTTGCAATACTTCCTTCTTCTGCAATAGTTTTAATTAATCTGAAATATTTAAGCTCCATAAAATCAAAGTTACAATAATGCTTTTTATTGCTAATTGATTTTTTTTCAATTGAAGATTAATTTAATTCATTTTTAAAATTAGTTGTATTTTGATGATTTGAATAGCTTTGATAAAAATTAAATTCTATTATGATGCAAAAACAAATTGAACATTACGAAAACAAGTTAGCCTTTGAAATGGATCCTTCTGATTTATATGATGGTTTTGAAAGTACTACCGAATATATTGCTCTTGATACTAGAAAAGCATTTGGATTTGAAAAAGAACATATTCCTACAGCAATAAATTTACCGCATAGAGAAATGACAGCAACAACAACAAAACACTTAGACAAGTCTAAAACCTATGTTTGTTATTGTGATGGTATTGGTTGTAATGCATCTACAAAAGGAGCCTTAAAAATGACTAAATTAGGTTTTAAAGTGAAAGAATTAATTGGTGGAATTGAATGGTGGAAATTAGATGGATATGCTACAGAAGGAACTAAACCAACAAAAGGTGCTACATTTGAATGTGCTTGTTAACATACAACTATGAAAATTAGATTTGCTGAAAAAAAAGATATTGAACAACTCGTAAAACTGTGTGAATTACACGCTATTTATGAGAAGGCAACTTATGATATTAAAAATAAAACAACTTTATTAACTAAATACCTTTTTGATGAAAAAGCTGTTTTAAAATGTTTGGTTGTAGAGAGTAAAGAAGAAATAGTAGGTTATGCTACTTTTATGAAACAATTCTCTACTTGGGATGCTGATTTTTATATCTACTTAGACTGTTTGTTCTTTATTGAAAACGTAAGAGGAAAAGGTTTAGGAACTTTACTTATGAATGAAATAAAAATATATGCTAAAGAACAGAATTGTAAAGAAATTCAATGGCAAACACCAGATTTTAATACAAAAGCTATTCAATTTTATCAAAAAATTGGAGCAATATCTAAAACAAAGGAACGTTTCTACTTCAACCTTCTTATTTAATCGGAAGATTTATACACAAAAATCAGTAACTAGCTTAAAAAAGCTAGTTACTTTTATGATTGGGTAAGTTTAAAACTAACTATTGACTATAATATGAAAAGAATGAGACTATTAACTTTTTTAATTTTTATTGCATTACTTACAATTTCTTGTAAAACCAAAATTGACACTAACAAAATCGCTTTAGCTATAGAGAAAGACAATATCGTTAGGTTTGAAAAATTATCCTCAAAAATAAATTTAGATACTTGTAAGTTTGGTGAAGGTAGAAATGCACTTCATTATGCATTACAATTAAATTCAACAAAAATATTAAACAAACTTATTGATGATAATTTTATGTTGAATGAAACCGATTCACTAAACTTTACTCCTTTATTGTATGCAGTACATACAGATAAAAAAGAAATTATAAATAAACTTTTAGAAAAAGATATTTCTTTAAATGATATTGAATCTTATAATGGATTTTCTTCTATACATTATGCTGTTTACAATAATGATATTGACTTAACAAAAAAACTAGTTTCTAAAAATGTTAATGTAAACTTAAAGAATGAATCAATTATGAGTTCTACTCCATTGCACATTGCAATAGAAAAAGAAAATGCAGTAATTGCCAAATTATTGATAGATAATGGTGCTACAGACACTATAAAGGATGTTAATGATCATACTGTAATTGATCTTTCATCAAGATCTACAAATCCTAATATAATAAAACTATTCTATGACAAAATGAGTCAAGAAGAAAAAGAAAAATTATTAGTAAATACTGTTAGAAATTCTGGAGACATTGATTTTTTAACCAAGCTACTTGATGAAAAATGGGTTTCTAAAAAACAAATTAATGATTTATTTGTTTTTGCAAAAGATACTATTACTTCAAAAGCATTATTAGATAAAGGTGCATCTATTAAAAAACTTCACTCTAGATATGATTACGGAGCTATTCATTACGCTGCAATACGTGGAGATACGATTATGTTGGACTTTTTATTAAAAAATGGAGCAAATATTAATCAACTTTCAAAAGAAAGAACCGTTTCTCCTCTTATGTATGCTGCTCAATTAAACGGAGAAATAAATAATCTAAATAAAAAAACTAAAAAATTAAATATTAATATAAACGCAATGTTTTACGACATGCTAGGTAAAAGTGCTGATAAAAATAAACAAAACAGTATGGAAGCTGTTAAGTACTTAATTACAAAAAAAGCTGATTTACAGTTTAAAAATAAATCAGGAGAAAATGCTTTGTATTATGCCGATGCATCTTTTAATCATGAGGTTGCAAATTACTTAAAGGAAATAGGTATTAAACAGACAAAAAAGTTTGTAGAAAGTAAAGCAGACCAAATGCGAAGAATTCTTAATAATTAAGAAAACTCAAGACTAAATAAACACATAAATTATGCATAAAAAAAGCAGTAATGATTAAAATCATTACTGCTTTTTTACTAAAATAGTATGTTTTAGGTTAACATTCCTCCATCAACAGATAATGTTTGACCTGTGATATAAGAACTCATATCAGATGCTAAGAATACACAAGCGTCTGCAATGTCTTTTGGAGATCCACCTCTTTTTAAAGGGATTTCACTACGCCAAGCTTCCACTACTTTTTCATCTAGTTTCGCTGTCATTTCTGTTTCTATAAAACCAGGAGCAACTACGTTACTTCTAATATTACGAGATCCTAATTCTAAAGCTACAGATTTAGAAAAACCAATAATACCTGCTTTTGATGCTGCATAATTAGCTTGACCCGCGTTACCTTTTAATCCAACTACAGAACTCATGTTTATAATAGAACCTTTACGTTGTTTCATCATTGGACGAATAACCGCTTTTGTTAAATTAAAAACTGATTTTAAATTGATTTCAATTACTTTATCAAAATCATCTTCAGAAATACGCATTAACAAATTATCTTTTGTAATTCCTGCATTATTAATTAGCACATCAATTGTTTTAAATTCTTCTAAAACATCTTTAGCTAATGCTTGCGCGGCATCAAAATCAGCTGCATTTGATTGGTACCCTTTTGCTTTTACTCCTAAAGCTAGTAGTTCTTGTTCCAAAGCTTTTGCTGCATCTACAGATGAACTATAGGTAAAAGCTACATTACAACCTTGTTTTGCAAATTCTAAAGCAATTCCGTGTCCAATTCCTCTTGTTGCACCAGTAATAATTGCTGTTTTATTTTCTAAAAGTTTCATTTATTAGTTGTTTTACTTGCCAACAAATATAATAGAACTTGAAAAGTTTCGTCTTTTTTTTTTGAAAAAATAAATATCACTTTATAATTTAATACAAAATGACATTTATTTTTTTATCTATTTATATATATCCAACCTTTAATTACATCACTTCCATCACCTAAATCTAAAACATAAAAATAGGTTCCTACTGGTAATTGTTTTGAAGTTGTTATTGTTGCTCTACCATTAGATTCTCCAACAAAACTTTTTGTTCCGTTATTATAACCTTCAACTTTATAGACTGTATTACCCCATCTATTGAAAATTTCTAACACATTTTCTGTATAGTTTTCAATACAATTAATATGAAGGTATTCATTTATACCATCTCCATTTGGACTAAATTCATTGTAAACACCCAAACATTCTGGGGTTATTGTTGCTGTATCTATGTCATTAGATGTATTCATATCAGTGGCTCCTTCTATACTTGTAATACTAGCTGTATTTAAATAATCTCCAAAACCTATAACCCTAACAGTAACTTCTAATGTTTCAATATCATTTGCTTCTAATGTGTCAATAACCCATAATCCTGTGGTATTAGAATAATCACCAACTGTAGTAACATATGAAATAAATTCATATCCACTTGGTAAAAGTTCTTCTACACTAATATTAGATGTTGATACTGAACCTTCATTGGTTACCGTAATTGTAAATGTAATTTCATCACCAACTACTGGGTTTAAATTACTTACTTCTTTGGTTATACTAATGTCTGATATTCCATCAAAAATACTCACTGTTGGATCTTCAAAATCTCCATCATTATCAATATCAATATTAGTATCAATTGTTGGATCGTCTGAATCTTCTATAATAGATGTTGTTGAATTAATTATTGTAGCTGCTGCAAAGGCTGTGTTTTCTACAAAACCTGTATCTATATCTTCTGCTGTAACAACATGTTCTGCTGTTGTAACAAATGATTCATTAGGTGCTAAAGATGCAACTGTTGTAACCCCTGTAAGTGTTGCATTTGGATCAGTTACTATTATATTTAACAAAGTTACATTACCTGTATTAGTTATAGTAATTGTGTACGTTAATAGATCTCCAATATTTTCATATGTTAAAACATCTACCTCTTTAACAATGTCTAGAATTCCAGTTTGTGGAGTTGTTGTTATTGTGATATCATCTGGATCTCCATCTCCATTCGTATCATTATCAGTTGTATTATTTGGATCATCAGAATCATCTATAACTATTCCTCCATTTGGATCTTCACCTGTTACTGTTGCTGTATTACTTACTGAACCTGTATCTAAATCATTTTGAGTAATTGTATGACTTGCTACAATATTTACAGTTTCTCCTGGTGCTAATGAAGCAATATTTGCTGGTGATATACTTCCAACATCTGCATTTGCATCTGTTATTACAAGATTTGTTATCGTTACATTTCCTGTATTTGTAACTGTTAAACTATAGGTGATTACTTCACCAACAGTATCCCATAACCCATCTGGAGCAATATCTGAAGTTTTTAGTAATGATAACGAAGGATTTTGATCTATTAAAGTATTGGTAACATCATCTGGATCTCCATCTCCATTCGTATCATTATCAGTTGTATTATTTGGATCATCAGAATCATCTGTTACAGTATTTCCAAATGGATCTTCTGCTGTTACATTAGCTGTGTTATTTACTTCTCCCGCGTCTAAATCAGCTTGCGTTATTGTGTGCTGTGCCACAACTGTAATGCTTTCATTTGGAGCTAACAATAAGATATTTGAAGGTGATATACTACCTACATCTGCATTAGCATCTGTTATCTCTATATTTGATAATGTTATATTTCCAGTATTCGTAACCACAATTGTATACGTAATCACTTCACCTAAAGTATCGTAATTTCCATCAGTTGCAACTATTGCTTCTTTAAGAATACTAATGCTTCCTTGCACTGGTATAGTTGTTACCGTATCATCATCAGGATTTCCATCATTATTATCATCTACATTTGATGCATTATTTGGATCATCTGAATTATCACTTATTACATCACCATTAGGATCTTGACCTGAAACAACAGCTGCATTCGTTATTCCACCTGCATCAATATCAAACTGAGTAATTGTGTGCGTTGCTGTAAAAGTAGTTGTATCTATTTGTCCTGGAATTAAATCAATTGAACTACCGTTTACAGTTACTAAAGGATCTGAGACTGTAATATTTGTAATCGTTACGTTACCTATATTTTCAACTTCAAAAACATAAGTAATTGTTTCACCTACATTAGCAACACCATTTCCATCTTCATCATTAAACGTTCCTATTTTATCTAAATTCAATTCAGGATTTCCTGTTAACGTCGTCACTGTTGGATCATCTGGATCTCCATCTCCATCTAAATCCTCATTAATTGGATTATCAGGATCATCAGAATAATCACTAACATCTGTAATCGTTCCACCATTATTGTCTTCACCAACTGCTAAAGCTGTATTAGATAAACTTCCTGCGTCAATATCAGTTTGCTGAATTGTATATTCAGCTGTAAACGTTGTATTATCTATTTGACCTGGTATTAAGTCTATTGCTGCTCCACTTACGGTTACAATTGGATCTGTAATAATTACATCAAAAATGGTAACATTACCCGTATTTCTTACATCAAAAACATAAGATATTGTTTCTCCTTCTTGTGGAATTCCATCTCCATTTTCATCATTAAAGATTCCTATTTTAAATAATGATAATTGTGGATCTCTTGCTAAAGTTGTAATTGTAGCATCATTATCAGCTGTCGTAGTTGGATCATCAGAATCATCTGTAATTGTATTGCCAGAAGGATCGTTTCCTGAAACTGAGGCGGTATTTTCAACAACTCCATTATCAACATCCGTTTGTGTTAATGTATAAGTTGCTGTAAAAGTACTGCTATCTCTTTGACCAGGAATTAAAGTAATTGGACTTCCTGAAACGGTTACAATTGGATCAGTAATTATAATACCTGAAATAGTAACATTTCCAGAGTTAAAAATATCAAAAACATATTGAATCGTTTCTCCAGCTTGTGCTAGTCCGTCATTATTTGCATCTATAAACGTACCTGTTTTAGAAAGTATTAATTCAGGATTACTTGGTAATGTTGTTACTGTACTATCATCTGGATCTCCATCTCCATTTATATCATTATTGGTGGTATCATTTGGGTCATCTGAAGTATCTGTTACGTTTCCTCCTATTGGATCTTCTCCATTTACTGAAGCTGAATTGGTAACACTTCCGTTATCAATATCTAATTGCGTTATTGTATACTCTGCATAAAATGTTGAATTATTAACTTCTGTAGGAGCCAAAGTTATAGGACCGCCATTAACAGTTACTAAAGGATCTGTAATAGAGATATTAGTTAACGTAACATTTCCTGTATTTTCTACTGAGAAATTATACGTCAATGTTTCCCCTAATTGTGGAATTCCATCACCATTTTCGTCATTAAACACAGCAACCTTTTCTAGTTCCATTGAAGGTTTTTGATCAATAGTTGTATTTGTAATATCATCTGGATCTCCATCTCCATTCGTATCATTATCTGCTGGATTATTTGGATCATCAGAATCATCTGTAACCATGTTTCCAAATGGGTCTTCACCTGCAACAGAAGCTGTATTGGTTACAAATCCTGCATTTAAATCATCTTGCGTAATCGTATGTGTAGCATTTACTGTTACACTCACGCCTGGCGAAATTGAAGCTATACTTGCTGGTGTTATACTTCCACTATCTGCATTGGCATCTGTAACCTCAACATCCGTTAACGTTACATTTCCAGTATTTGTTATGATTAACTCATACATAATTTGCTCACCTAAAGTATCGTAACTCCCATCTGATGCTGGTAACGTTGCTTTAGTTAAACTAATTTCTCCAAAAAGAGGAAATTCTGTAATTGTATTATCATCTGGTTCTCCATCTCCATTTGGATCATTATCATCTGGATTATTTGGATCATCAGAAGTATCGGTTACTGAATCTCCTGAAGGATCTTCACCGTTAACAGTCGCGGTGTTTGTAATACTTCCTGAGTCTATATCATCTTGAGTTAACGTATACGTTGCTGTAAAAGTTGTATTATCATTTTCTGTTGGGTCTAAACTAATTGCACTTCCAGAAACGGTAACTAAGGCATCTGTAATTATAATATTACTAATCGTAACATTTCCTGTATTTATTACATTAAAAGTATAACTGATTGTTTCGCCCACTTGTGTTATTCCATCTCCATTTTCATCAGCAAAAACACCAACTTTTTCAACACTCATTTGTGGGTTACTTCCTAGAGTTGTAACTGTTGAGTCATCTGGATTTCCATCTCCATTGGCATCATTATCATCCGAATTTGTTGGATCATCTGAAATATCCGTTACAGGATCTCCATTTGGATCTTCTCCAGTTACTGTTGCGGTATTGGTTACACTTCCTGTATTTATATCATTTTGAGTTAATACATACGTGGCTGTAAATGTAGTTGCATCGGTTTGATTTGGAACTAAATCTATGGGTCCACCATTTACAGTTACCAAAGCATCTGTTATAGAAATATTTGTAATTACCACATTTCCTGTATTTCTTACATCAAAAATATAGGTGATTGTTTCTCCTTCTTGCGGAAATCCATCTCCGTCTTCATCATTAAATACTGATGTTTTTAACAATGTTAACTGAGGATCTTGAGACAATGTAGTTACTGTAGCATCATTATTATCTGTAGTCGTTGGATCGTCTGAATCATCAGTTACAGTTGCTCCACTTGGTGTGGTTCCAGAAGCTGTTGCTGTGTTCGTGACATTACCTGCATCTACGTCATCTTGTGTTAATGTATATGTTGCTGTAAAGGTAGTTGCATCTGTTTCATTTGGAGCTAAAGTAATTGCACTTCCTGAAACTGAAACTAAAGCATCTGAAATTGTAATACCAGAAATAGTTACATTTCCTGTATTCGTGATATCAAAAGTATAAGCAATCGTTTCACCTACTTGAGCAAATCCGTCGTTATTCGCATCTATAAAAACTCCTGTTTTAAAAATTGTTAATTCTGGCGCTTCGTCAAACTCAAATAGAGTTACATCATCTGGATCACCATCTCCATTTGAATCATTATCTGTTGTATCATTTGGATCATCAGAAGTATCAATTACAGGATCTCCATTTGGATCATCTCCTGAAACTGTTGCAGAATTGGTAAGACTTCCAGCATCTATATTCGCTTGAGAAATAGTAAAAGTTCCAAAAAATGTAGTCGAATCTGTATTAGATGGCGCTAAATCTATTGGACCTCCATTTACTGTAATTAATGGATCACTTACTTCAATGCCTGTTATAGTAGTATTTCCTGTATTTTCTATAGTGAAATTATAGGTTATTGTTTCTCCTTCTTGCGGAAATCCATCACCATCCTCATCATTAAAGGTTGCTGTTTTTAATAAAGAAATTGCTGGTGTTTGTTCTAAACTCACAATCGTATCATCATTAGGATCTGTAGTATCAGGATCATCTGAAGTCGCTGTAACCACATTTCCACAAGGATCTGTTCCTGAAGCCATAGCACTATTAATTACCTCGCCGGCATCTAAATCGTTTTGAGTAATCGTATGAGCGGCAGTAAATGTTACCGAACCAAATGCAGGAATCGAAGTTACATTTGTTGGCGAAATACTACCAATATCTGCATTCATATCTGTAATACTCACATTGGTCATTTCAACATCGTTACTATTTTCTACAGTTATTTCATATTGAATAACTTCTCCTACAGAATTATAACTTCCGTCTGCTGCTGGTAATGAAGATTTTTCAACTACAAATGCTCCTGCTGGACTTACAGTTACCGTATATGTGTACGGATCGCCCACACATCCATCTGCAGAACTTGGTGTAATTGTATAAACTACTATTTGTACTGCTCCTGACACATTTATTAAGGTATCTGTAATATTTGTATTTGTTGATACTGTTGTTGTTTCTCCACTTACATTTGTATTATCAGTTGCAACCCAAGTGAATGTTGTTCCTGTTAAATCTACATCAGCAGTTAAATCGTGATTTATAGCAACATTGCTACAAGTAGTATCTGTTGGCGCGGTTATAATATTTGGCTCTGGATTTACAATTACAGTATAAGTATACGGATCACCAATACATCCATCTGGACTTGTTGCCGTAATTATATATTCAACAGTTTGTGCTACTCCACTAATATTTGTTAATGTATCGGTAATACTAGTTGCTGAACTTGTGGAAAGCGTTTCTCCTGTAATAGCAGGATTATCTAAAGCAATCCAACTAAAAGTTGATCCAGCTACATTTACATCGGTATTTAAATCATGATTTAAGGCTATATCACTACATATTGTATTTGTTGGCGCTACTGAATTATAAGGCTCTGGATTTACGGTTACAGTATATACAAATGGATCACCTAAACATCCATCTGCACTCGTTGGTGTAATTGTATATACTACAGTTTGAACGCTTCCGCTTAAATTCGTTAATGTATCGGTTATAATTGTTGCTGAACTTGTAGAAAGCGTTTCCCCAGAAACATTAATATTTGATGTTGCGACCCAAGTAAATGTTGTTCCTGCTAAATCAATATCGGAAGTTAAATCGTGATTTAAAGCAATATCACTACATACTACATCTGTTGTTGGTGCTGTTACATTAAATGGTTCTGGATTTACGGTTACTGTATATGTGTAAGCATCTCCAATACATCCATCCGAACTTGTAGGTGTAATTGTGTATACAATAGTTTGAACACTTCCGCTTATATTCGTTAACGTATCTGTAATACTTGTTGATGTATTTGCAACAGTTGTTTCTCCTGTAATAGCAGGATTATCTGTTGCTAACCAACTAAAAGTAGTGCCAGGTAAATTTACATCAGTATTTAAATCATGATTTAAAACTACATCACTACATACTAAATCGGTTGGTGCAGTTATATTATTTGGTTCTGGATTTACCGTTACAGTATACATATAAGGATCGCCAATACATCCATCTGAACTTGTTGGTATAATTGTATATTCAACAGTTTGAACACTTCCACTTATATTTGTTAGTGTATCTGTAATGCTTGTTGTTGCACTCGTTATTGTAGTTTCACCATTTACATTTGTATTATCAGCAGCAAACCAATTAAAAGTTGCTCCCGTTACATTTACATCGGTATTTAAGTCGTGATTTAAAGCAATATCGCTACAAACTAAATCTGTTGGTGCAATTATAGTATTAGGTTCTGGATTTACTGTTACAGTGTATGTATACGGATCTCCTAAACATCCATCAACACTTGTTGGTATAATTGTGTATATAACCGTTTGAACACTTCCACTAATATTCGTCAACGTATCTGTAATACTTGTTGATGAACTTGTGGTTAATGTTTCGCCTGTAATATTTGTATTATCTGCAGCAATCCAGCTAAAAGTTGCGCCACTTGGTGTATTAACGTCTACTAATAAATTGTGATTTAAGGCTACATCACTACAAACAACTTCTGTAGGTGCTGTAACATTATTTGGTTCTGGATTTACCGTTACAGTATATGTGTAAGGATCTCCAATACATCCGTCTGAGCTTGTTGCCGTAATTGTGTATACAACAGTTTGAACACTTCCACTTATATTCGTTAAAGTATCTGTAATACTTGTTGATGAACTTGTGGTTAATGTTTCGCCTGTAATATTTGTATTATCTGCAGCAATCCAACTAAAAGTTGATCCTGTTACATTTACATTCGAATTTAAATCGTGGTTTAATGCAATATCACTACAAACAATATCTGTTGGAGCAATTGCGTTATTTGGTTCTGGATTTACAGTTACAGTATATGTATATGAATCTCCAATACATCCATTAGGACTTGTTGCCGTAATTGTATATTCAACTCTTTGAACACTTCCACTTATGTTTGTTAAAGTATCTGTTATAATTGCTGATGAATTAGTCGTTAGTGTTTCACCGGTAATATTTGCATTATCCGTAGCAATCCAACTAAAAGTCGATCCTGTTACATTTACATCGGTATTTAAATCGTGATTCAGTGCAATATCACTACAAACAACTTCTGTAGGTGCTGTAACATTAAATGGTTCTGGGTTTACAGTAACCGCATAGGTATATGAATCTCCAATACATCCATCCGGACTCGTTGCCGTTATAGTATATTCAACTGTTTGATCACTTCCACTTATATTTGTTAATGTGTCTGTAATACTTGTTGATGAACTAGTTGCTAATGTTTCTCCTGTTACATTTGTATTATCTGTAGCAATCCAACTAAAAGTTGATCCAGCTATATTTACATCAGTATTCAAATCATGATTTAAAGTTGCATCACTACAAATCATATCTGTTGGTTCTGTTATAGTATTAGGTTCTGGATTTACAGTAACTTCATACGTAAAAGCATCTCCAATACAACCGTTTGAACTTGTTGCTATAATTGTATATTCAACTATTTGTGCACTTCCACTTATATTTGTTAGTGTATCTGTAATACTTGTTGATGAACTGCTAGTTAATGTTTCTCCTGTAACATTTGCATTATCTGTAGCTATCCAACTAAAAGAAGCTCCTGCAACATTTACATCTAAATTTAAATCGTGATTTAAGGCTACATCACTACAAACAATATCTGTTGGTGCTGTTGTGTTAAATGGTTCTGGATTTACAGTAACTTCATACGTAAAAGCATCACCTTCACATCCATTAGCACTTGTTGGGGTAACTGTATATATAACGGTTTGAACGCTTCCTGTAATATTTGTTAAAACATCAGTTATTGTTGAAGCAGTTCCTCCTGAAACTGTTTCTCCTGTTACATTTACGTTATCTGCAGCTTCCCAAGTAAAAGTACCACCAGTAACATTAACATCAGTATTTAAATCGTGGTTCAAGGCAACATCACTACAAACAATATCTGTTGGAACTGAAGCATTAAACGGTTGTGGATTTACAGTTACTACAACATCAAATGTTTCTCCATCACAAGCCGTTCCATCATCAATGGTTACTGTATACGTAATCGTAACATCGTTGCCTGTTGTATTTTCATAAGAATCTGTGATATTTTGCGCTATTGCTGTTGTTCTATTTGCAGCAGCTGGCACATTAGTTGGATCAGAAGAAATAACCATATATGTAGCTGTAAAAGAATTAATAGCAACATTTAAAGCTTCATTTGAACAAACTTCTTCTACAAAATTAGGAAATGGAGGTGATAAAATATGTAAGCTAACTTCTTCTCTTACTGGATTCACACATGAACTATTCGTATCCGTTAGTTCTGCATAATATGATATTGGTGAATTTACAGTATTTAAGGTTGGAGAACCAACTATATTTCCTCCTACTAAGGCATCATACCAAACTACAGTTACGTTCGTACTTAAAACAATTCCGTCATTTGCATTTAAAGTTTGAATTGGTGTTTCTACACATTGATTAATATCGGAAACTGTTGTTGCGGATGGATTTGGGTTTACAATTACTGTTGCCGAATTTGTAAGATTTATGATACAATTTGTAGTACTATATTCTAACGATATTAAATTAATAGTTACATCAACTGTGGAAGCTGTATTTACAATAGTTGCTTCTCCAGCACCATCTAAGGTTACAGTTTGATTTGCATTTCCATCAATATTATAGGTTATGATTGCTGATGGTGAACCTAAAAGATAAAACTCAGCATCTTCTCCTTCACAAATTGGTGTATTTGTTGTTAGTGAAGTAAAAATTGGTAACGGATTTATAATTAATTCAGATTCCGCAGAAGTTATCGATGTACACCCACTTCCTAAATCACTAATGACAACTCTATAATAAGTAGTTCCTGCTGTTGCAGTTGGTGGCGTATAACTTGCATTTGTGGCTCCTGATATTGCAGTAAATCCTATTCCACTTGTAGTTGATGATTCCCATTGATAGGTTAATCCGTCAACGCCTCCATTGGCAATTACTGTTAAATTTGTTGGAATAGCCAACTCACACAACGTTTGTGTACTTATTGGCTGACTTGTAATCGTTGGATCTGCATTAATAATTACTTCCGATTCATCTGAAATTATTGTTGTACATCCACTTCCCGCATCATTAATAACTACTCGATAATACATAGTTCCTGTTGCAACAGTATTTGGGATATAGGTTGCATTCGTAGCTCCGGATATTGATGTAAATCCTGTTCCGCTTGTTGATGAGGATTCCCATTGATACGTTAATCCTGATACTCCTCCATTCGCTACTATTTCTAAATCTGTTGGTGTTGCACCTTCACATAATTCTTGAGTTACAATTGGTTGACTTGTTATGGTAGGATCTGCATTAATAATTACTTCTGATTCATCTGAAATTACTGTTGTACAGCCACTTCCCGCATCATTAATTACAACTCTATAATAGATAGTTCCTACAGATGAAGTTAAAGGCGTATAAGTAGCATTCGTTGCTCCTAATATTTGAGTAAAACCAGTTCCACTTGTCGGCGAAGATTCCCATTGATAGGTTAATCCAGCTACTCCTCCATTTGCAACTACTTCTAAATCTGTTGGTGTTGCACCTTCACAAATGGTTTGCGTAATTATTGGTTGACTTGTAATCGTTGGATCTGCATTAATTATTACTTCTGATTCTAAAGATGTTGCAGAAGTACATCCACTTCCTGCATCACTAATAACTACTCGATAATAAATAGTTCCTGTTGCAACAGTAATTGGCGTATACGTTGCATTGGTTGCTCCAGATATTACTGTAAATCCTGTTCCACTTGTAATTGAAGATTCCCATTGATATGTTAATCCTGCTACTCCTCCATTTACAATTACTTCTAAATCGTTTGGTATTGCACCTTCACAAATTGTTTGTGTTGTAATTGGTTGACTTGTAATTGCTGGATCTGCATTGATAATTACTTCTGATTCATCTGATGTTATTGAATTACATCCACTTCCAGAATCATTAATTACCACTCTATAATAGGTAGTTCCTACTGTTGTTGTTTGTGGTGTATATGTGGCATTGATTGCGCCAGAAATTATCATAAAACCAGTTCCAATAGTTGTTGATGATTCCCATTGATAGGTCAATCCGTCAACTCCTCCATTTGCAATTACTTCTAAATCTGTCGGTGTTGCACCTTCACAAATCGTTTGTGTTGTTAATGGTTGAGACGTAATAGCTGGATCTGCATTGATAATTACTTCTGATTCATCTGATGTTATTGAAGTACATCCACTTCCTGCATCGCTTATTATAATTCTATAGTACGTAGTTCCTATTACTGTCGTAATTGGCGTATAGTTTGCATTTGTTGCTCCTGCAATTGTTGTAAAGCCTGTTCCACTTGAAGCAGATGATTCCCATTGATACATTAATCCGTCTACTCCTCCATTAGCAATTACTTCTAAATCCGTTGGTGCTGCTCCTTCACAAATTGTTTGTGTTGTTAATGGCTGTGTTGTTATCGTTGGATCAGCATTGATAATAACAATGGCTTCTTCTGAAATAACATCAGAACAAATTCCACTTATATCACTAATTACAACGCGATAATACATGGTTCCTACTGTTGTTGTTGGCGGCGTAAAACTAATCGCCCTTTCACCAGAAATAGCAGTAAATCCACCTCCACTACTTGTTGAAGACTCCCATTGGTAACTCACTCCGTCAACTGCTCCTGCAACCACAACTTCTAAATCTGTTGGTGTTGCGCCCACACATAATGTTTGTGTAACTTCTGGTTGTGTTGTAAAAGAAATTTCAGGTTTAACGGTAACAGTATAATTATACGTTTCTCCATCACAACCATTTGAACTTGTTGGTGTAATTTGATATACAACCGTTTGAACACTTCCACTAGTATTTACCAATGTATCTGAAATGCTAGCCGTAATTCCTCCAGATATAGTTTCTCCACTTACATTTGTATTATCTATAGCTACCCAATTAAAAGTTGATCCTGCTACATTTACATCTGTTATCAAATCGTGAGCTAAAGTTTCTCCACTACATATGGTTTCAACTGGAGGACTAACATTATCTGGTTGAGGATTTACAGTTACAATTACGTCAAATGTTTCTCCGTCACAAGCTGTTCCATCATCTATTGTTACTGTATATGTTACCACAACTGGAGCTCCAGATGTGTTCTCATAAGTATCTGTAATATTTTGTGCTATTGCTGTTGTTCTATTTGCTGCCGCTGGCACATTTGTCGGATCTGAAGAAACCACAGTATAGGTAGCTGTAAATGAATCAATGTCAATATTTAGTGCTTCATTTGAACAAACTTCTTCCGTAAAATTAGGAAATGGTGGAGATACAATATGTAAAACTACCTCTTCTCTAACAGGATTGACGCACGAACTCGTTGTATCTGTTAATTCTGCATAATAAGATATTGGTGCATTTTCCGCATTCGATGTAGGGTTTATAACAATATTTCCGCCTGTCAAAGCATCATACCAAACTACCGATACATTAGCTCCATAAGTTATTCCGTTATTTGCATCTAAGGTTTGTACAGGAGATTCAACACATTCAATAATATCAGTAGCTGTCGTTAAAACTGGATTAGAATTAACGGTTACTATTGTTGAATTTGTAAGTGCTATCGAACAGCTGGTTGCAGTATATGCTAACGAAACTAAATTAATAGTTACATCAGATGTTGATCCTGCATTTGTAATTGTTGCTTCTCCAGCACCATTTAATGTTATTGTTTGATCTGCATTTCCATCAACATTATAAGTTAATACTGCTGAAGGTGATCCCACAACGAAAAACTGAGCATCTTCTCCTTCACATATCGGTGTATTTGATGTTAAAGATGTAAAAACTGGCAAAGGATTAATAACTACTTCCGATTCTGTTGAGGTTACACTTGTACATCCACTTCCTGTATCACTTATAATTACTTGATAATAAATAGTTCCTACGGTTGTCGTTGGTGGCGTATATGTTGCATTGGTTGCTCCTGAAATTGCTGTAAATCCTGATCCGCTTGTAGCAGAGGATTCCCACTGATATGTCAATCCATCAACGCCGCCATTTGCTACAACTACCAAATCTGTTGGCGTTGCACCTTCACATAAGGTTTGTGTTGTTGTTGGTTGACTCGTAATTGTTGGATCTGCATTTATAATTACTTCTGATTCTGTTGAGGTTACACCCATACATCCACTTCCTGTATCACTAATGACAACTTGATAATAAATAGTTCCTACTGTTGTCGTTACTGGTGTATATGTTGCATTGGTTGCGCCACCAATTACTGTAAATCCTGAGCCACTTGTAGCTGAGAATTCCCATTGATATGTTAATCCATCAACGCCTCCATTCGCTACAATTACCAAATCTGTTGGTGTAGCTCCTTCACATAAGGTTTGTGTTGTCGTTGGTTGACTCGTAATTGTTGGATCTGCATTTATGATTATTTCAGATTCTGTTGAGATTACACTCGTACATCCACTTCCGGTATCACTAATCACTGCTTGATAATAAATAGTTCCTACTGCTGTCGTTGGTGGCGTATATGTTGCATTGGTGGCTCCTGATATTGCTGTAAATCCTGATCCGCTTGTAGCTGAGGATTCCCATTGATATGTTAATCCGTCTACTCCGCCATTTACTATAACTACTAAATCTGTTGGAGTTGCGCCTTCACATAAAGTTTGTGTTGTCGTTGGTTGACTCGTTATTGTTGGATCTGCATTGATGATTACTTCTGACTCTGCAGATGTTATACTTGTACATCCACTTCCTGTATCACTAATGACAACTTCATAATAAATAGTTCCTACTGTTGTCGTTAATGGCGTATATGTTGAATTGGTTGCTCCTGAAATTGCTGTAAATCCTGATCCGCTTGTAGCAGAGGATTCCCATTGATACGTTAATCCATCTACTCCGCCATTCGCTACAACTACTAAATCTGTTGGGGTTGCGCCTTCACATAAAGTTTGTGTTGTCGTTGGTTGACTGGTGATTGTTGGATCTGCATTGATAATTACTTCTGATTCTGTTGAGATTAAACTTGTACATCCACTTCCTGTATCACTTATGACAACTTGATAATAAATAGTTCCTGCTGTTGTCGTTGGTGGTGTATATGTTGAATTTGTTGCTCCTCCAATTGCTGTAAATCCTGATCCGCTTGTAGTAGAAGATTCCCATTGATATGTTAATCCATCAACGCCTCCATTGGCTACAACTGATAAATCTGTTGGTGTTGCGCCTTCACATAAAGTTTGTGTTGTCGTTGGTTGACTCGTGATTGTTGGATCTGCATTGATAATTACCTCAGATTCTGTTGAGATTACACTCGTACATCCACTTCCGGTATCACTAATCACTGCTTGATAATAAATAGTTCCTACTGTTGTCGTTGGTGGCGTATATGTTGCATTGGTGGCTCCTGATATTGCTGTAAATCCTGATCCGCTTGTAGCTGAGGATTCCCATTGATATGTTAATCCATCAACGCCTCCATTCGTTAAAACTACCAAATCTGTTGGCGTTGCACCTTCACATAAGGTTTGAGTAGCTGTTGGTTGACTCGTGATTGTTGGATCTGCATTAATAATTACTTCGGATTCTGTTGAAGTTACACTTGTACATCCACTTCCTGTATCACTTATGATAACTTGATAATAAATAGTTCCTACGGTTGTCGTTGGTGGTGTATATGTTGCACTTGTTGCTCCGCCAATTGCTGTAAATCCTGATCCGCTTGTAGCAGAGGTTTCCCATTGATATGTCAATCCATCAACGCCTCCATTCACTACAACTACCAAGTCTGTTGGTGTTGCGTCTTCACATAAAGTTTGTGTTGTTTCTGGTTGACTGGTGATTGTTGGATCTGCATTGATGATTACTTCCGATTCTGTTGAGGTTACACTTGTACATCCACTTCCTGTATCACTTATGACAACTTGATAATAAATAGTTCCTACGGTTGTCGTTGGTGGCGTATATGTTGCATTGATCGCACCTCCAATTGCTGTAAATCCTGATCCGCTTGTAGCTGAGGATTCCCATTGATATGTTAATCCATTTACGCCTCCATTGGCTACAACTGATAAATCTGTTGGTGTTGCGCCAATACATAAGGTTTGTGTTGTCGTTGGTTGACTGGTAATTGTCGGATCTGCATTAATAATTACTTCTGATTCTTTCGAAATTAAATCAGCACAAATTCCACTATCATCACTTACTATAACACGATAATATGTTGTCACTGAACTAGTCGTCACTGGTGTGTAAGTTAAACTTGTAGCTAAAGCAATATTTGTAAAACCACTTCCGCTTGTATTTGACCTTTGCCATTGATAACTTAAACCATCAATTCCTCCCGTTAGCGTTACCGATAAATCAGTGAGTATTGCTCCAATACATAATGTTTGTGATATGATTGGTTGCGTAGTAAATGAAATTTCTGGTTTTACTGTAACTGTATATGTGAATGGACTCCCTTCACAACTATCTGGATTTGTAGGAGTTATTGTATAAACTACTATTTGGGATGTTACACTAGTATTGATTAATGTATCGGTTATACTAGATGTAACTCCTCCAGAAATAGTTTCCCCTGTAATGTTTGTATTATTAGCAGCAGTCCAGCTAAAAGTAGTACCAGAAACATTGACATCACTTGTTAAATCATGATTTAATTGTTCACCTGAACAAATAGTCTCTGCTGGTGGTATAGCATTAAAAGGTTCTGGATTTACAGTAACAACAACATCAAATATTTCTCCATCACACGCACTTCCATCGTCAACAGTTACTGTGTAAGTAATTATAACATCTGTTCCTGTTGTATTTATATACGTTTCTGTAATATTTGCTGCTAAAGCTGATGTTCGTGCAGGACCCGCTGGAACATTTGTTTCATCAGAAGAAACCACTGTATAAGTTGTAGCAAAAGATCCTACGGCGATATTTAATGCTTCGTTTGAACATACTTCTTCCATGAAATTAGGAAATGGAGGAGAAACAATTTGTAACACAATTTCTACTCTTACTGGATTCACACAAGATGTTGTTGTATTTGTTAATTCAGCAAAATAGGATACTGGATCGTTTGTATGAGAAGCGATATCTGAATATGTAAGTGTAGGTGTTGTAATAACATTACCTCCTGTTGCAGCATCATACCATTCTATTGAGACATTGGCATCAAAAGTAATTCCATCATTGGCATTTAACGTTTGGATTGGACTTTCAATGCATTCTATTATATCTACTGCCGTAGTTAATGTCGGACTTGGATTTACAGTAACCGTTTCTGAATTCGTTAAACTTATTGAACAACCAGTTGCTATATATTCTAATGAAATTAAATTAATAGTTGTATTTGAAGTTGCTCCAGAATTAGTAATAGTTGCATCACCAGATCCGTCTAAAGTTACGGTCTGATTAATATTACCATCAATATTATATGTTAAAACTACTGAAGAAGAACCTGAGATATAAAACTCTGCATCATCTCCTTCACAAATTGGAGAATTAGTGTTTAATGAATTAAAAACTGGTATTGGATTTACGGTAACAACATGTGCAGATGAACTATTAGAAACACATCCATTAGCATCTGTAACTGTATACGTTATATTAGTACTTCCTGCATCAACACCAGTTACAACGCCACTAGCATTAATTGTTGCTACTGAAACATCTGAAGATGTCCAAGCAATAGTTCCACTTGTACCTTCTGTTAAATTTATGGTACTTGCTTCACAAACCTCAGTTACTCCAGTTATATCCAATGCTATTGGTAAAGCGTTTACTGTAATTGTTCCTGTAGCACTTACCGTATTACATCCACCCGTTAGAGGAATATCATAATTAAAAACTCCTGATACTGTTGGTATTCCACTTATTGTTATTGTATTTGATGCCCAACTAGCGGTAATACCAGAAGGTAAACCTGTTGGTACTCCTATTCCTGTTGCTAATGTTGTTGTATGAGTTATATCTATTAATCCAGTATTCATACACAAAGTTGGTGTACTCGATGGAGCAGTTGCAGTATTACAAGGGTTAATGGTTACTGGCTCGTCTAAATCATCTGTTAAACTATTTATTTCACTAGCAATTTCATCATAATTATAAGTAATCGTATTAGTTACTGTGCCAGAAGCATCGTCACGAGCTCTTGCTACAATTTCTAATTCAAACTTATCTCCTGGATTCATCCCTCCAATATTCCATGTTGGTGCCCCTGTGGTTGAAAAAGTAGTTCCAGATTCTGGATTAGCACTTACAAATTCTAATTCGGCTGGAAATATATCTTCAATTGTCACATTTGTTATTGGGTCTACAGAAAAACTTTCAGCAGTTATAGTAAAAGTAACGTTACTACCTGCATCTATTGGATCTGCATCATCTATTTTTATCACTTGTAATTCTGGATCACAACTAAAAAAAGTGACCACAGCTGAATTGTATTCGCAACCTCCAAAATCTGTTACTCTAACAAAATAGTTTCCTATTCCATTCAATGTTGGATCATATGTTTGTAAAGTAGGTCCACTTGCCAATAACGTACCACTTATCTCATCAAATCCTTTATACCATTCATAATTTGCGAAACCACCCGTAACTTCCTGTAAATTAGAACCTGGATGACATCCACCTCCTGTAAGTTCTATTTCAACTACAGGTGTTGTATCAAAACCAGAAAAATAACCTGCTAAACCAGCATTAGCACCTAAAGACATAAAAGTACCTACGGCTATGGGGCCAGGTGTATCTACCGAAATTTCCCCAGATAAATTATCCACAAAAAAAGTCTTCCATTCTGTTGTTCCTGTAATCGTACTAGAAGCTGGTGTTGTAATTAGAACTCCATCTTGATATATGTCTACATCTCCATCTGGAATTAATGTAGCTGCTATAATAGTAAGTGCTGATGAGTTGGAATCTGTAAGTGCTATTCTTTGTATTTGTGGAATTTCATTCAAAGTACTTGGTAACAAACAATTTACTGGAGCTATAAAATTCATTCCAATTGTTTGAATTGCAGCCTGCCCTCCCAAACATTGGTAGGCATATACTTCTTTAGTGGTACGAACGTACATATTGGCTCCTGCAGATGTACCTGAATAATAAGAGCCTGGTATTTCTAGATATTCTCCATCATCAATAGTATCTATTAATGTAGTTCCTGCATATACTTCTGTATCATCACTTGTTGCCACAATTATCGGAAATTCTGTTTGATTTGCCCCATTTCCTCTAATAAAAACATATTCTCTTCCTAAAACATTAATTGGTACTGGTTGATCAATACCAACATCTCTTCCTTGAGAAGTAGAATTAACACCTGTATTTAAACCTCCATTTGCAATAGCTATCGGTTCTGTTGCAGTAATAGTAGCACCTATCCAACCATCTATATGTGCTGCGTTTTCTTCTGTAGTAATACCAGTTTGGTTCCTAACCATTTCTAAAACAAAAGTTTGACCAGAATTTAAAGTTCTTGTAAAAACATTATCTGTAATACCGTTTGGATCAGTACCATCTCTAAAAGCACAATCCTCATCATAGCCAGAGATAGTAATAATTGTTCCGTCAACGGTAGCCATCATTCCTAATGAAGTACTAGAATTGGCATTATTATGCTCATTAGGAATTCCTCCCCATCTAAATTCTTTACCTAAAGCTTTTGTTCCTTTACATGTTAAAGAACCTGCTTGAGCACTAGATCTACCTCGGTAGTTTACATAGAATTTTTTTGTAGGATCCGAAGATTCAAAACGTAAACCTGCTGTATCTAATATTTGTCCCGTATTTCCATTGGTAACTAGTGTAATATTATTATTACTATTTGCTAATACAACATCTACAAAAGCTCCTGCAGAATCATCAACATTATCAATAATAAATGGAGTTCCATTAACCAAACTAGGAATAGTTAACCATGGAGTTGCTGAATTACCTCTATATACATCTACTGAAAATGCTGTAGTTTCTGGTGTAGATAAATAAATAGCTTGTTGCTGAATTGCTGCAGAACTTTGATGATTAGCATTATTATTAGTACCAGAAGTTTGTTTTAATGGTGGTAAATAATGTAAATAATCTAGCTGTGAATAGCTAAAATTTGATACGAATAAAAAAAACAACCATAAACAAATATTTAGTACTGTCCTGGTTAAATACTTCCTTCTTCTCTTAAAACTCATAACTCGGGAGACTTTTAATTTTAGTTGATTTTTAAGTTGTGACACAATTAATTGCGATATGTCACTGATAAAGATATGGAAATAAGAAATATTTTAACATAGTTTAAGAGAATATGTATATTATTTTGTTAAACAACATCATAATACACAATTAAACAATAAAAAAAATATTTAAATCACATTTAACGAGTTAAAACAACAAAAAACACAAAACACGCACTATTAATCAATTAAACTAAAAACACCTTTAATATTTTAATGAATAGTATTAGAAATAGCTATAAGTAATAATTTATAGGCTAAAAATTATAAAGTAATAATGAAGGGATAAAAAAAAGAAAATCTTAAGTTTTCTTTTTTTTCTTTTTTGCAGCAGGAAATAAAATATTGTTCAATATTAAACGATAACCTGGAGATGTAGGATGTAAGTCTAATTCTGTTTTTGGATCTCCAACTCTATGTTGATAATCTTCAGGATCATGACCACCATAAAAAGTAAACATTCCTTTACCTTTTGTACCATGAATATAACGAGCTTCTCCATTTGTAGTATTCTCACCAAGGATTAGAATATTAGATTTGATATGTTTGCTATCAAATGAAGTTGTTTGTCCCATAAATGCTTTAACCAATTGTGTATGATTTTGACAAAGCATAGTTGGCACCTGATCCCATTTTGCTGAAAAATCTTTTAAAACAAAATAATCAAGTTCTTTTTTAATTTTTCTTTTACGAGTCATATCAATAGATGAAAACTCATAAACAGTTGGATCTTTTATTAATTTAAAATCTTTAAAAGCTAAAGTCTTATTAAAGTCAATTTGAGTTTGATAATTAGAATCTGAAGCATCACCATCAAACATTGCTTCACAAATGTCTACTCCATCTGCAGCTAAAGCAATATCAAAACTGTCAGTTGCAGAACACATAGCAAACATAAACCCTCCACCAATAACATAATCTCTAATTTTTTTAGCTACATCTCGTTTAGCTTCCGAAACCTTAGTATATCCAAGTTTTGTTGCTCTTGCTTCAGCATCTTTTTTCTGTTGTATATACCAAGGAGCAGTTCTATAAGGGCCATAAAAACGACCATATTGCCCTGTGAAATCTTCATGATGTAAATGCAACCATTCATATAGCAGCAGCTTTTCATTTAACACTTCTTCATCATAAATAACATCAAAAGGAATCTCTGCATACGTTAATACCATAGTAACTGCATCATCCCAAGGCATTTTATCTTTAGGTGAATACACAGCTATTTTTGGCGCTTTTTCTAATGTTACTGCTTCTTGATTTTTAGATGGTGAAGATATTTCTTCTAAAATTAATGCTGCTTTAGTATCAGAAATAACCTCATAAGAAACTCCTCTAATTTTGCATTCATTTTCTACAACTTCATTATTTTCAATTAAAAATGCACCTCCATCATAATTTAACAACCATTTAGATTTTAATCCATTTTGGAGCGCGTAATAAACAATACCGTATGCCTTTAAATGATCTTTTTGATTATTATGATCCATAGGAACATAAACAAAAGAAGCACGAATTGTGTTTGAAATTAATAAAGCTATAATTATGAATGTTATTTTTTTCATTTTTCTACAATTACCTCTGTAAAGTCAACATAAATTTCATTAATATCAATTTCTAATTCCCCTTTAATATTCATATTTATTTTTATTTATTTATTTTTTAAAATGGTACATCATCGTCATTACTTCCAAAAGCATCTGCTGGAGATGTAAAATTATCTGGTGAAACATCATCAGAAAAATTGTTCATACTTGATTGAAATTCACTACTAGCTCCTTCCTCTAAATCAGAGAATAATGCTAAATGTCCTGTAAACTTTAATCTAATATTATCTAAACCACCATTACGATGTTTTGCTACTATAAACTCTCCCTGTCCTTCGCATGGTGTATGATCATCATCATCCCATTCTGTCATTCCATAATATTCTGGACGAAAAATAAACGATACAATATCGGCATCTTGCTCAATCGCACCAGATTCACGTAAATCAGATAATAAAGGTCTTTTACTTCCTCCACGGGTTTCTACGGCACGTGATAATTGAGATAATGCAATTACTGGTATATTTAATTCTTTTGCTAATGCTTTTAGGTTACGCGAAATAGTTGATATTTCTTGCTCACGATTTCCATTAGAACCTCCAGCTGTCATTAGCTGTAAATAATCAATAACTATAATTTTTATACCATGTTGTGATACTAAACGACGTGCTTTTGCTCTTAAATCGAAAATAGATAATGCAGGAGTATCATCAATAAAAATTGGTGCGTCAGAAAGTTTTTTAACCTTTACATTAAGTTGTTCCCATTCATGCGGCTCCAAATTACCTTTACGTAATTTTTCAGAAGTTAATCCTGTTTCGGAAGAAATCATACGCGTAATTAACTGTACAGATGACATCTCTAGTGAAAACAAAGCTACAGGTTGATGAAATGTAATTGCCATGTTTTTTGCCATAGAAATTACAAATGCTGTTTTTCCCATACCTGGACGAGCAGCAATAATAATTAAATCGGAAGGTTGCCAACCAGAAGTTAACGCATCTAACTTTGTAAAACCAGTAGCCATACCACTCATCCCTTCTTGGTTAGATATTTCTTGTATTTTATTAATTGCCTTTTGTACTAAATTTTCTGCTACCTCTGCTCCTTTCTTTAAGTTACCTTGTGTAACTTCAAAAAGTTTTCCTTCGGCATCATCTAATAAATCAAAAACATCAGTAGTTTCATCATATGCATTTTCTATAATTTCTGATGAAATAGTAATTAACCTACGTTGAATGTATTTTTGAAGAATAATTCTCGAGTGAAACTCAATATGTGCAGATGAAGCTACTTTTTGTGTTAATTGAATTAAATAAAAATTTCCTCCAGCTATTTCTAATTTTCCTTCTGTAGTTAACTGATGAGAAACCGTAGTTAAATCAATTGGTTCAGAATTTTGAAATAAAGCGTATATAGCACTATAAATTTCTTGGTGTTTTTTATCATAAAAAGTATCAGGATGTAAAATATCAATTACGTCATCAATACCTTTTTTATCAATCATCATAGCTCCCAACACTGCTTCTTCTAATTCTAAAGCTTGTGGTGGTAACTTTCCTTTTTCTAAGTTAACAAGTTTTGATTTGTTAGCTCTTGTTCCCGTAAAACTTTGCGTTTTTTCCATGACTGCAAAAGTATCTTTTTAGGTTGATTTTGTGTTGTTATTTTATACATTTCTTTGTTCACAAAAATTGTAAACAAAATTGTTACTAACTTGTTGATAACGTTTAATGTTCTTATTTTTGATTATATGAATCAAAAGAAAATAGCACTTTACCTTACTGTTTTGTTTCCTTTTCAAATACTATTTGTAAGCATAATAAGCAAATACCCTAATTGGATAGAAACCTACTATTCTAAAGGGTTTTACCCTGTAGTATCTAAATTTTTACGATTAATATTCGGGAGGATTCCTTTCTCTTTTGGAGATGTATTAGGAATAATTTTATCGAGTATGCTAATATACTCCATATATAAATTAATTAAACATAAGTTTAAAAATGTTATCCCCAAATTATTAACATTCACTGCTTTATTATCAACTTTATATTTTTGCTTTTATTGTTTTTGGGGCTTAAATTATTTCCGAAATCCATTGGCTCAAAATCTTGGCATTCAACAATCAAAATATACTACAGAACAATTAGTGTTAACTACTAAAAAAATAATAAAAACACTTAATTTCTATCAATTTGAAATTACCAAAAATGATACTGTAAAAGTTAAAACAATATATTCAACATCAGAAATTTATAAAAAAACATCTAAAGGATATGCTGTTTTAGCTGAAACCTATCCACAATTTTCTTATCAACATTCTTCTATAAAAAATTCACTGGTAAGTTTAATGCATATGTATACTGGTACGTCTGGATATTTTAACCCTATTACTGGAGAAGCGCAAGTAAATAGTAGAATTCCAAAAACTGGTTTTCCTGCCACTGCATGTCATGAAATCGCGCATCAAATTGGTTGGTCTGCAGAAAATGACGCTAATTTTCTTGGTTTTTTGGCATCTATTTCAAATCCTGATATTTATTTTAAATATGCGGGGTATCGAATGGCTTTTTACTATTTAATTGGAGACATTAAAAAACGTGATGCTGATTTAGCAAAAGAACTATGGAAAACAGTTCATAAAGGGATTTCTAAGGATTTTAAAGCGAGTTATGCACTTTGGAGTCAATATGACAATCCTATTGAGCCTTATTTAAAAAAAGGATATAGTTCGTATTTAAAAGCTAATAATCAAACAAAAGGAATAAAATCATATAGTTATGTTGTGGATTTATTAATTGCTTATGATTTAAAAATTGGTTTGTGATTTTTTTCAATGATCTGTTATCAGTTACCAATTATCAATTGTCGGTTATCATTATTGATCACGGATAATTGATTATTGTTCATTAAAAAAACTGATAAATGTTTATTGATAATTGAAAAACTGATTAACGAAATCCTTATTTTTGAATTTTTAAAACACTTTTTAATGAATAAAGAACATATCCTTAATAGATTTATAAAATACGTAACTATAGATACTGAGTCTGATCCTGAAAACCCTGCTTTTCCAAGTACTGAAAAACAATGGGATTTAGCACGTGTTTTGGAAAAAGAATTACAAGAAATTGGAATGAAAGATGTTGAACTAGATGAAAATTGTTATTTAATGGCAACATTACCTAGTAATATAGATTTTGAAGTGCCAACAATTGGTTTTGTTTCTCATATAGATACAAGTCCTGATTTTACAGGAGCAAACGTAAAACCTCAAATTCATGAAAATTATAATGGAAAAGATATTGTTTTAAATGCAGAACAAAATATTGTCTTATCTCCAGATTATTTTGATGATTTATTACAATACAAAGGACAAACGATTATTACTACAGACGGAACTACTTTATTAGGTGCTGATGATAAAGCTGGAGTTACTGAAATAGTTTCTGCTATGGAATATTTAATTCAAAACCCAGAAATTAAACACGGAAAAATAAGAATTTGTTTTACACCTGATGAAGAAGTTGGTAAAGGTGCACATTTATTTGATGTTGAAAAATTTGGAGCCGAATGGGCGTATACCATGGACGGAAGTCAAATTGGCGAATTAGAATATGAGAATTTTAATGCTGCTGGAGCTGAAATTACAATTAATGGAAAAATTGTTCACCCTGGTTATGCCAAAGGAAAAATGATTAATTCTATGACGATTGCTAGTGAATTTATTAATGCTTTACCTGCAAACGAGGTTCCTGAACAAACTGAAAATTATGAAGGTTTCTTTCATTTACACACTATGGAAGGAAAAGTTGAACAAACAGTTTTAAAATATATTATTCGCGATCATGATATGGATTTATTCCAAGGTCGTAAAAAATTAGTAGAAGAAACTGCTAAAAAAATCAACCAAAAATTAGGTAGTGATTTAATTAAGGTTCAAATTAAAGATCAATATTTTAACATGAAGGAAAAAGTTACTCCTGTTATGCATATTGTTGATATTGTTGAAGAAGTTATGAAAGATATGGGAATTACTCCGTTAATTAAACCTATTCGTGGAGGAACAGATGGTTCTCAGCTTTCTTATAAAGGATTACCTTGTCCGAATATTTTTGCTGGAGGGCATAATTTTCATGGACGCTATGAATATGTTCCTTTAGAATCTATAGTTAAAGCAACTGAAGTTATTGTAGGAATTGCCCAGAAAATAACCGAAAAGAAATAATATATACCAAACCTGTTGTGATTTTTACAACAGGTTTTTTTTGATTATTAAAAGCCTGACATTTATCTTATTTTTACCCCCCCTTAATAACAATATAAAAATTAGTAAAAAAAATTAAAGTTTATCATCTTTAAAACCCCATTTATCTAGACTTTTTAAAATGTTTTCAAGAGATTTACCTCTTTTAGTTAATCCATATTCTACTTTAGGAGGAACTACTGGATACACTTCTCTAAAAACCAATCCGTCTTTTTCTAACTCTCTTACTGTCTGAGTAAACATTTTATTTGAAATGCTAAGTGTTTTTTTTTCAATACACCTGAACATAAATCACCTTCTAATAAATGAAATAGCACTAAAGGTTTCCATTTTGTTCCTATTAAATTCATAGTGTATTCTAAAGGACATTTATTATTTTTTTCAAAAAAATACATTTAACTAATTCATTTACAACAAAATACTCTTTTTAGTAACTATAGTATTTTTTAGTAAATTATTGATTATAAGGTAAATATAAATTTATTTTACCTCGGAAAATAAAACTTATGACAAATATTAAAGATTACCCTAAATCATTTTCTCATGTGGGTTTAACAGTTTCTAATATAAAAGAAGCTGTTAAATTTTATTCAGAAGTAATGGGTTGTTATGTTATTATGCATCCCTCAACAGTAAAAAAGAAACCGAAACTGCTATTAGTAAAATGTGTATTGATGTTTTTGGAAATAATTGGACAGAATTTGAAATTGCTCATTTAGCTACTTCAGACGGAATAGGAATTGAATTATTTTCTTTTCAAGACGGTATAAAAAAGCTTCCGAATTTAGTCCTTTTAATACTGGACTTTTTCACTTTTGTGTACAAGATCCAAATATTGAAGAACTTATTGATAAAATAGTATCATACGGAGGAAAACAAAGAATGCCTATTAGAGAATATTACCCCAATGACAAACCTTTTAAAATGTGTTATGTTGAAGATTCGTTTGGAATTGTCTTTGAAATTTATACACACAGTTATGAATTAACATATTCTTCTGGTGCTTATTCAAAATAACTTATAATTATAAGCATTGCTAAAAATAAAAGTACTTTGATGTAATTATAGTAAGTAAAAAAAATGTAATTTTAAACGCTTCTATTGTGTATATACCTCCATTTGGCATGTATACCGCAATAAAAGTGTTTATATACATACGTTAGTTTTAATCCAAAAAATAAAATTGTAAACCTATTCCCTAAAATCTAATTATATGATTTTTAAGTAAGCTTTAAATATGGGATTCTAAAAAGTTTCATGTTTAAGTTTTTACAGTTACACTGTGAAAGAAGGCTCTTTCAAACATTGTGAATGTTATAAAAACTTAATAAATTACGGGAATATTTTTTAGAAAGTCAAGTGATTTGTTTAAATATTACTTAAAAGTGTTTTTATTGTTGTTAAATCAGACATCAGTTATACAAATATAAAAGGCTATCTAATTTAAGTTTCAGGGAACAGCTAGACTTGCATATTTATGGTTTATTTTTAGGACTCCGTCTTTTATGATCTATTGGAATTTCATACCTTTATATTACAAAGACTAAAACCAACAACAGCTAAAAGTCAATGCTTCCCATTCGGTCGCACTGCTGTTAGCCATACGTTAGCCACAATTAAAAAAGAATAGCGTAACAAAAGAATCTTCTACTCGTCTTCTTTTAAACAAAATAGACCATTATGAAAAAAATAATTATGCTAGTCTTAATACTAGCGATAAACACATCAATCAGAGCACAAAGTATTAATGATTCAATTACTATTGAGTTGTCTAAATTAAGTAAGAAGAGTAATCTTGTTGGCTTTGCTGTGGCTATTGTAAATAAAGATAGTATTGTCTATGCAAAAGGTTTTGGATATGCTGATAAAGAAACCAAAACACCATACACTATTCATACAGTCCAACCCATTGCTTCTATTTCTAAAACATTACTTGCTGTTGCATTAATGAAAGCACAAGAAATGGGAAAATTACATTTGAATGATAATATAAATGACTATTTACCCTTTAAAATATACAATCCTAATTTTCCAAACGAAAACATTACCATACAACAACTCGCTAATCATACGTCAAGTATTCTTGATGGCGATACTTATGACCGAACGTATATATTTAAAAATAAAATACCTCCCTTTTATAGCGATTTTGCAGATAACGAGTTAAAGACAGAAGTAAAAACATGGGTTGAATTGTTTAATGAAAATGAAATAATGCCGCTAGGCGAATTTATTAAAAGACAATATGTAGAAGACCAAATTTGGTATAACAAACGGAAGAACTTCTCCAGCAACCACCCAGGAAGGACTTACAAGTACAGTAATATGGGGGCAAATATTGCAGCCTACATCATCGAACAAACAACAGGTGAAAATTATGCCGAGTTTGTAAAAGAACAGATATTACTCCCGTTGCAGATGAATAATACAGGTTGGAGAGGTAAAAATTACGAACCCAAAAATGCTTCATCTTTATACTGGTATGGGTATCAAATGCCAGATAGTGATTTAATAACTTATCCTGATGGTGATTTGATGTCAAACGTAATCGATTATGGTAAGTTTTTAAGTACGATGATTCGAGGATATGAAGGTGAAGATAATTTATTAACTACTGAAAGTTATAAAGAAATGATGAAAGATCCTGTTTCTTCTGATTTTAGAAAAGGTGTTTTTTGGACAGTGGATTCAGAAAAAATTGGTCATAGCGGCAGTGATTTGGGTGTATTAACGCACGCTTATTTTTTAAGGGAAAATAGTATCGGTATTATTGTATTTGTAAATACATCTGATACAGAAAATAGCACAATAGACGTGAGAGATATATACCGAACACTACTAAAGTATGCAAAGGAATAATAACTGTGGCTAACAATGGCTAAAATTAATACGGGTTTTAGTGCTTAATCCAAAGTTTAGTGTATTTTTATAAAGTCCACCAAATCTTTTGATTTGGCTTTAGAACAGAAAAATAAAACAAAATAAAAAGTTTTGGCTAATCGCTTAATCCGAAATTAAATGTTAATTTAATCCCGTACTAACATTAGCCGAGCCGTTGTAGCCAATTTTAAAAAAACTCAAGAAATTAATGAAAAATGAAATTGAAAACATAACTTTTTCTCGTTTTGTAAAACAAAAAATCCCTTTTAATTTTGTTACAATACAAGAATTATATGAAACACTTTCAGAAAGTAAATTTGATTTATCTAAACCACATAGAATTGAATTTCATGCGTTAATTATAGTTTTAGAGGGAGAAGGTAAACACTTTGTAGACTTTAAAGAAGAAGTTTTAACTCTAGGAACAATTTTACCAATATCAAAGGGACAAGTTCATTCATTTAGTAAAGAAATAACCGTAAATGGTTACGTAATTGGATTTGAAGAAAGTTTTATTACGCAGAATATTAATGAAAAAAACTTATTCCATTTTTTACAAATTTATAATACATCTAATATTCAAATAGCAAAAAAAAGTATTGATACTTTAAAACCTATTTTACAATTAATAGGAAACTTAAATAAAGATATAGACGATAATTTAAAGTTAGAAATTATTCATTCTACTTTTATGACTTTACTCTTTCAAATAAAAAGACTTGCATGTAATGAACATGTTTTTTTTGATAGTGAAAGATTAAAAAACTTCTATCTATTTAAAGAGTTAATTATTAAACACTATAGTGAAATACATAACGCAAAAGATTATGCGAAAAGATTAAATGTGTCCTACAATTATCTAAATGAAATAAGTAAAGAAATTACAAATAAAACAGCTAAAGATTTTATTGACAGCTGGTTATTATTAGAAATAAAACGAAATATTTCAGAAAAAAAATACACTTCTCAAGAAATTGGATTTAAAATGGGGTTTAAAGAACCTTCAAACTTCATTCGTTTTTTTAAAAAACACACTCAGCTAACCCCTATTCAGTTTCAAGAAAAACTTTGAAAAATTAACTCGATTAGAGATTGACTATCTAAAAAAAGAGATTGATAATTCACCAAAGACTATTCCTCCTGATATTTGTATCAATTAATAAATGATATAAATTAAAGACATAAAAAATGAGTGAATTAAAAGGTAAAATAGCTGTTATTACTGGGGGTAATAGTGGTATTGGTTATTCAACAGCCAAAAAATTTAAAGAAGAAGGAGCAACTGTAATAATTATAGGTCGTTCAAAAGAAAAAGTAAATACAGCAGCAACTGAACTTGGTGTTAAAGGTATAGTTGCAGATGTTTCCAGCTTATCTGCTATTGATAATGCTGTTAATGAAATAAAAAGTGAATTTGGAAACATTGATACCTTATTTGTTAACGCTGGTGTTTTCATTCCTGCACCCGTAGGTCAAATTACAGAAGATATGTTTGACAACTTAACGAATATTAATTTCAAAGGCGCAGTATTTACAATTGAGAAATTTTCACCAATCCTTAATGATGGAGCTAGTATAATTAACTTATCTTCTATTAACGCTTATACTGGTATGCCCAATACAGCTGTTTATGGTGCATCAAAAGCTGCATTAAATTCATATACCCGAACAGCAGCAACTGAACTGGCTCCACGTAAGATTAGGGTAAACGCTGTGAATCCTGGGCCAATTGCTACTCCGATTTTTAGTAAAACAGGAATGTCTGAGGAACAACTAAAAGGAATGGGTGAAGCAATGCAAAACAGAATTCCGCTTAAACGCTATGGTCAACCTGAGGAAATTGCTGAATTGGTAACTTTCCTTGCTTCTGACAAAGCTTCTTTTATCACTGGTAGTGAATACAATATAGATGGAGGTGTCAATATTAACCCATTATTAGTAGGATAATATTCTAGATTTAAAGAAGATTATGAATTTAAAAGCTAAACACAAGATTTAGCAAATTACTTAAACATTAATAGAGATACAAAAAGTCGTTTTATTCATTTTGAATAAAACGACATAACAAATCTAAAAAAATAATAAAATGATAGAACAATCGGAAAAAGCATTAAAACAAGCAATTGAAAATGTAATTAAAGTAGGAACAACTTTTGACATAGAACAACTAGAATATATTTATCATGAGAACCTTCAAGTTATCATGGTGGGTCAAAATGGATTAAATGGAATATTAGACAAGCAAAGTGTTAAAGCTATGTTTCAAGCTAAAAAAGATAATGGAGATAGCCCATTGAATGATTCTGTTGAATTTAATCTTATTCAAGCAAATGGTGATTTAGGTCATGTAATTGTAACGCGTAAGGTTAATTTAACTGGAGTTGAGCAGAGGCTTGTATTCAGTATTGATTTAATCAAAAAAGGAGATAGTTGGTTAGTAACTAGAGAAGTTGTTGTTGCTCAACCAGAACTGTAAAAACTGTAACAAATTAATTGAATGTAACTAGAAATAACTGGCAACAACAATGGTAACCGTTGCACAAGTGCAAAAAACTAAAAGATACCACTTCAAATAAGCCTTTTTAAGGGCTTATTTTTTTATACTATAAATTAAAAACACCAACTTTTCAGTTGCTTAAAAGTTTTTATTTTGAAACACATGATTGAGATATTTAAAGAAAACTGAGTAGCAATAGCTTTCCTATTACTTTTTGCTTTTTTATTGATAAACTTCAGATATTTTTTCAAATTATAAGCAATTGCACTCATATGCATTACCTTATTTGCTTGCGATAATCCCTTAGTGTTTATTTTTCGTAAGCCTAAATATTGAGTCAGCACACCAAAAACAGGCTCTACTCTGCTTTGACGTTGCTTTTTCATATAACTCCCTCGTTTACTATTTACTCGTGCATTGTTCCGTTCATATTCTTCTCGATAATACGTTACTGTGATCCGTTTTTCTTTTGCTGTTTTTAAACAATCCTTTTTTAATGGACAATCAAAACATAATTT
>SIHP01000047.1 GCA_004762155.1 Flavobacteriaceae bacterium | reverse complement strand
CAAATGAGGTTATTACGGTAAATCCAATCAACGATGCACCAGTGGCAGTAAATGATCCATATACCATGGATGAAGATGATTCACCAATTGCATTAACACCATTAACAGGCGATAGTGATGTAGATGGGGATACAATTACAATCACGAGTATAGGAGGAACAACACTAACGCCAGGGGTTTCACAAACAATCGGAGTAACAGGCGGAACAGTAACGGTAGATGTTTCAGGAAACATTAGTTTCGAACCAACCCCAGATTTCAATGGAACAGTAACGATTCCATATATCATAGATGATGGAAATGGAGGAACAGCAACAGCAAATGAGATTATTACGGTAAATCCAATCAACGATGCACCAGTGGCAGTAAATGATCCATATACCATGGATGAAGATGATTCACCAATTGCATTAACACCATTAACAGGCGATAGTGATGTAGATGGAGATACAATTACAATCACGAGTATAGGAGGAACAACACTAACACCAGGCGTTCCACAAACAATCGGAGTAACAGGCGGAACAGTAACAGTAGACGCTTCAGGAAATATTAGTTTCGAACCAACCCCAGATTTCAATGGAACAGTAACCATTCCATATATCATAGATGATGGAAATGGAGGAACAGCAACAGCAAATGAGGTTATTACGGTAAATCCAATCAACGATGCACCAGTGGCAGTAAATGATCCATATACCATGGATGAAGATGATTCACCAATTGCATTAACACCATTAACAGGCGATAGTGATGTAGATGGAGATACAATTACAATCACGAGTATAGGAGGAACAACACTAACACCAGGCGTTCCACAAACAATCGGAGTAACAGGCGGAACAGTAACAGTAGACGCTTCAGGAAATATTAGTTTCGAACCAACCCCAGATTTCAATGGAACAGTAACCATTCCATATATCATAGATGATGGAAATGGAGGAACAGCAACAGCAAATGAGGTTATTACGGTAAATCCAATCAACGATGCACCAGTGGCAGTAAATGATCCATAT
>SIHP01000046.1 GCA_004762155.1 Flavobacteriaceae bacterium | reverse complement strand
CCATCAACTGCATTTACAGTGATACTTCCATCACTATTACCATTACAACTTGGATTTACATCTACTGTTGTAAAATCTAAGGCTGCACTTGGTGCTTCTATAGTTACCTCTGGTGATACTACTGGACAGAATGGACTTGCTGTCATCGTTACTGAAACATAATATGTTCCTCCTCCTAAGGTATTTACCGTAGTTGATCCACTTACTCCTGTTACTAATGAACCTACTGCAAAATCATCTCCTGTTGCTGCGGTTCCATTGGTATTCATTACTTGGTAATCATAAGTACCTGCATATGGACTACTAGTAGCAAAATCTATCGTTAAACTTCCATTTGTATCTCCAAAACAAACTACGTTACTATCTCTACTTATAGATAAATCAAACGTAGGCTCTGGGAATACTTGATGACTCGTAGTTAATACACAGCCTGTTGTTGGATTAGTTATTGTGATCTCATATGTATCCGCTTCTAAATCTACAAATATTCCTGTTGTATTACTATCTGTAAATCCTGTTCCTGATCCACTTATTGCTGTTGTTGCTGTTAATGCAACTGTTGATGTATAAGTTACTGTAATGTCTTCTCCTGTTGAACAGTCTATTGCCTTATCAACTGTGATTACTGGTAAACTCAATTCATTAAATGCTGCTATGGTTGCACTTGTGGTTGCACTACAACCTTCATCATCATAAACTGTTATACTTACTGTTCCTCCTGATGTATTTGATGTTGAGAATACAAAACTTGTACTATTCTGTGTTTCTGTTGCTCCTGTTGTTGGTGTGTATGTAAAATCTACACTTACATATGTTCCACTTCCATCTGATATGTCTGATGTATTTACTGTTACACTTGCTACATCTGTTATATTTCCTGTACTACATCCAAACTCTGTTACTACTGGTGCAGCTGTAAATGATATTGGATCTAATTCAGTTATCGTTACAGTCTCTGTTGAGCTACATGAATTACTTCCCGTTGCCGTAATTGTATACGTATCTGGTGGTAAATTTATAAACTGATTCGTTGTGATACTTCCTAC
>SIHP01000045.1 GCA_004762155.1 Flavobacteriaceae bacterium | reverse complement strand
ACTATTTGTTGATATTTATAAATATCAATACATAAATTAAGATTTAATTTATTTAAAATCAACTACTTAACTGTAGTTGTTTTATAAAATATGTAATAGAGAATCCTGTTTGTTTTTGAAAGGATTTATTGTTTTTTAATTTATCTATTGCATATTTTACTCTTAATTTGTTTAGATAATTAGCAAAATTAACCTGCTTTGAACCATTTATTATTTTGGACAGATCACTACGCTATGTTTTCAATTCTTTTACTAGTATATTTAAGGTGCATTTATTTTTAATATTCGTATTAACTCTTCTGGTAATCCTATAGTAGTAATCATATTTTTTTATTAATTAAGTACCTTCCTTTTCATCTCCATTACTTTATTCTTTATATTCATTAAAAAATCAAACCTTTTATTATTTGTAATTTTTTTGTGAAAATTACAAATGACGAATATGGTAGGATTAATATTCTTATAAAGAGTTCAGGTGAATAAAATAATAGATATTATTTTGAAGAAATTGTTACTGAATTTTACAAACTGGTAATAGCATTAAATCTTAATGCTGGATTTTTAAACCCAAAACTACTATTCCCTTTCTTAAAAATTGATAACATATGAGTTTTTAATTATACTTCTAACACTGATTAGAATACAGGTAAACTTGGATTGGTATATACCATATCTAAAATTCTGAACTTTATTCAATAATATATTTAATTGAATATCAAATTAGAATAAATGCAGTGCTTTTTAATACAATTAATAATGATTTCCTTAACTAAACCACTATGGACTAGAAGTCCATAGGTTTTTAAATCTGACTAAAGTCAGCAGTTCGGAACATCACGTGATTACTCTAATATAAAATTATCACTATCATTAATTGATTTACGATGATGTTCTAAATATTCATTTACCATTTTATCTGTGATATTACCTGTACTCCAACATCCAAAACCTATTGCCCAAAAATGTCTGCCCAGTATTGTTTTTTTATTTTTGGAAATTCTTGTTGAATTTTTCTAGATGTTCTTCCTTTCAATTTCTTTACAATACTACTAATATCTTGTGATGGTCGATACTCTATATGAATATGGTCTTTGGA
>SIHP01000044.1 GCA_004762155.1 Flavobacteriaceae bacterium | reverse complement strand
TAATTACATATGGAATCGTTACCGTTCCATTGAAATCTGCGTTTGGTGTGAAGGTAATTACACCTCCTGTTACCGTTACTGTTCCATTTGTTACTGCAATTGTTACATCGCCTGCGGTAATATCTACGCCGTTGATTTCCGTTATTGTTAACGTATCGCCATCAACATCACTATCTAAATCTAATGGACTTAATACTACTGCTGTATCTTCATTGGTTGTGTAGTTATCATCTACTGCTACTGGTGCATCGTTAGCTTCACTTACCGTTATGATTTCATTTGCAGTTGCTGTTCCTGTGTTTCCATCACTAATTACATATGGAATCGTTACCGTTCCATTGAAATCCGCGTCTGGTGTGAAGGTAATTACACCTCCTGTTACCGTTACTGTTCCACCTGTTATTGCAATTGTTACATCACCTGCGGTAATATCTACGCCGTTGATTTCCGTTATTGTTAACGTATCGCCATCAACATCACTATCTAAAGCTAATGGACTTAATACTACTGCTGTATCTTCATTGGTCGTATAGTTATCATCTACTGCTACTGGTGCATCGTTAGCTTCACTTACCGTTATGATTTCATTTGCAGTTGCTGTTCCTGTGTTTCCATCACTAATTACATATGGAATCGTTACTGTTCCATTGAAATCTGCCTCTGGTGTGAAGGTAATTACACCTCCTGTTACCGTTACTGTTCCACCTGTTACTGCAATTGTTACATCGCCTGCGGTAATATCTATTCCGTTGATTTCCGTTATTGTTAACGTATCGCCATCAACATCACTATCTAAATCTAATGGACTTAATACTACTGCTGTATCTTCATTGGTCGTATAGTTATCATCTACTGCTACTGGTGCATCGTTAGCTTCACTTACTGTTATGATTTCATTTGCAGTTGCTGTTCCTGTGTTTCCATCACTAATTACATATGGAATCGTTACCGTTCCATTGAAATCTGCGTTTGGTGTGAAGGTAATTACACCTCCTGTTACCGTTACTGTTCCACCTGTTACTGCAATTGTTACATCGCCTGCGGTAATATCTACGCCGTTGATTTCCGTTATTGTTAACGTATCGCCATCAACATCA
>SIHP01000043.1 GCA_004762155.1 Flavobacteriaceae bacterium | reverse complement strand
CAACAAAATGTATATTTAATTGCATGCAGATTTTCCAAAAGGAGAAAATCTTTAGATAACTTCGATGTTTAGTTTTCATTTATTAAGTTTACGCTCAACCGAGCAACTAAAAATACATCAGCCGTTAGCCATAATTAAAAAACTGAGACGACAAATGACAAAAAAAGAATACGCAAAACATTTGGCTGAAATTATTAATGACGATATTGATATTGACTCTGATGATTTGCGTTGTCAATTTTATGGATATTTTCAATCTTTTATGCCTAATGGAAACGGACTTGAAAAAGTTTTTGAACCTATCATAAACGGAGATTTATATTTTGAGAGATTAATTAAAATATATAATGCAACCGAAGAAAGATTTAACGAGTTATCGAAAGAAGGTAAATCACCAGGTTATTTTTGCCCAAATCCAAATGAAAACAAAGAATTATTAATATTAAACGGAGAAAAATACATAGAAAATTTAAAACTATTTTCTGAAATAGTTACCGACCAAGAATTTGTCGATACAATGGCGGGAATAAAAACTATTGAAATAACTGAATCTGACAAAAGAACTAATGAAAATGACACTAATACAATAGTTTATGAATCAATATCAGACTGGTTTATAGACAATACTGATTTTGATTCGATTATTGAAGTATTGGATGAAGCATATTATTCAATTAATTGTGACTATAACCTTTCACATTATTTTCAGTATCCAAGTTATCAAAATAAGCTGAAGTTTGACTTATTTGCACCTTATTTTGAAATTTGGAAAATGGGATATTATTGTTGGTTTGACAAAGGAAAGTTAATTATTGGAAAATAAAACTATGGCTAACAATAGCTATAATTAATACGGGTTTTAGTGTTTAATCCAAAGTTCGTGTATATTTACCAAGTCCGCCAAATCTTTTGATTTGGCTTTAGAACAAAAAAGATAAAACAAAATAAAAAGTTTTGGCTAAGTGTTTAATCGGAAATTCAGTTATATCTATTCCCGTACTAACCATAGCCTAGACGTTACCATACATTTGAGAAAAACCTATGACCGAAACAAAACTAACTGCTGAAATTAAAACTAAACCGAATATTGAAAATCGAATTGGAGCAGGAATTATTGACTATTTAATTATCTGCACTTTCTT
>SIHP01000042.1 GCA_004762155.1 Flavobacteriaceae bacterium | reverse complement strand
TTAACTGGAACTGTTCCTGTTGTGGCGGCTCAAACTGGAACTAGCTTTTCAGCATTAGCGCCTGGAACCTATGAATTAACACAAACAAATGTTGATGGTTGTACTTCTGCTGCAACTACAATTGTTATTGATCCTGCATTGGTTACTCCTGTGGCACCAACTGCAACACATGTAGATCCTACGTGTTCTGTTTCAACTGGAAGTATTAATGTGACAACGCCTGTGACAACTTCAACATATACCTTAACTGGAACTGTTCCTGTTGTGGCGGCTCAAACTGGAACTAGCTTTTCAGCATTAGCGCCTGGAACCTATGAATTAACACAAACAAATGTTGATGGTTGTACTTCTGCTGCAACTACAATTGTTATTGATCCTGCATTGGTTACTCCTGTGGCACCAACTGCAACACATGTAGATCCTACGTGTTCTGTTTCAACTGGAAGTATTAATGTGACAACGCCTGTGACAACTTCAACATATACCTTAACTGGAACTGTTCCTGTTGTGGCGGCTCAAACTGGAACTAGCTTTTCAGCATTAGCGCCTGGAACCTATGAATTAACACAAACAAATGTTGATGGTTGTACTTCTGCTGCAACTACAATTGTTATTGATCCAGCATTGGTTACTCCTGTGGCACCAACGGCAACACATGTAGATCCTACGTGTTCTGTTTCAACTGGAAGTATTAATGTGACAACGCCTGTGACAACTTCAACATATACCTTAACAGGAACTGTTCCTGTTGTGGCGGCTCAAACTGGAACTAGCTTTTCAGCATTAGCGCCTGGAACCTATGAATTAACACAAACAAATGTTGATGGTTGTACTTCTGCTGCAACTACCATTGTTATTGATCCTGCTTTAATAACTCCTGTGGCACCAACTGCAACACATGTAGATCCTACGTGTTCTGTTTCAACTGGAAGTATTAATGTGACAACGCCTGTGACAACTTCAACATATACCTTAACAGGAACTGTTCCTGTTGTGGCGGCTCAAACTGGAACTAGCTTTTCAACATTAGCCCCTGGAACCTATGAATTAACACAAACAAATGTTGATGGTTGTACTTCTGCTGCAACTACCATTGTTATTGATCCTGCTTTAATAACTCCTGTGGCACCAACTGCAACACATGTAGATCCTACGTGTT
>SIHP01000041.1 GCA_004762155.1 Flavobacteriaceae bacterium | reverse complement strand
TAATTACATATGGAATCGTTACCGTTCCATTGAAATCTGCGTTTGGTGTGAAGGTAATTACACCTCCTGTTACCGTTACTGTTCCATTTGTTACTGCAATTGTTACATCGCCTGCGGTAATATCTACTCCGTTGATTTCCGTTATTGTTAACGTATCGCCATCAACATCACTATCTAAATCTAATGGACTTAATACTACTGCTGTATCTTCATTGGTCGTATAGTTATCATCTACTGCTACTGGTGCATCGTTAGCTTCACTTACTGTTATGATTTCATTTGCAGTTGCTGTTCCTGTGTTTCCATCACTAATTACATATGGAATCGTTACCGTTCCATTGAAATTGGTATCTGGTGTGAAGGTAATTACACCTCCTGTTACCGTTACTGTTCCATTTGTTACTGCAATTGTTACATCACCTGCGGTAATATCTATTCCGTTGATTTCCGTTATTGTTAACGTATCGCCATCAACATCACTATCTAAAGCTAATGGACTTAATACTACTGCTGTATCTTCATTGGTCGTATAGTTATCATCTACAGCTACTGGTGCATCGTTAGCTTCACTTACCGTTATGATTTCATTTGCAGTTGTTGTTCCTGTGTTTCCATCACTAATTACATATGGAATTGTTACCGTTCCATTGAAATCTGCGTTTGGTGTGAAGGTAATTACACCTCCTGTTACCGTTACTGTTCCACCTGTTACTGCAATTGTTACATCACCTGCGGTAATATCTACTCCGTTGATTTCCGTTATTGTTAACGTATCGCCATCAACATCACTATCTAAATCTAATGGACTTAATACTACTGCTGTATCTTCATTGGTTGTGTAGTTATCATCTACTGCTACTGGTGCATCGTTAGCTTCACTTACTGTTATGATTTCATTTGCAGTTGCTGTTCCTGTGTTTCCATCACTAATTACATATGGAATCGTTACCGTTCCATTGAAATCTGCGTCTGGTGTGAAGGTAATTACACCTCCTGTTACCGTTACTGTTCCATTTGTTACTGCAATTGTTACATCGCCTGCGGTAATATCTACTCCGTTGATTTCCGTTATTGTTAACGTATCGCCATCAACATCACTATCTAAATCTAATGGACTTAATACTACTGCTGTATCTTCATTGGTCGTATAGTTATCATCTAC
>SIHP01000040.1 GCA_004762155.1 Flavobacteriaceae bacterium | reverse complement strand
TATCGCAAGCAAATAAGGTAATGCATATGAGTGCAATTGCTTATAATTTGAAAAAATATCTGAAGTTTATCAATAAAAATGCAAAAAGTAATAGGAAAGCTATTGCTACTCAGTTTTCTTTAAATATCTCAATCATGTGCTTCAAAATAAAAACTTTTAAGCAACTGAAAAGTTGGTTTTTTTAATTTATAATGTAAAAAAATAAGCCCTTAAAAAGGCTTATTTGAAGTTGTGTCTTTTAGTTTTTTGGACTTGTGCAACGGTTACCCTGTTAGGCATAGTTTATTTTAGTCTATTTTCAATATCCATCCTTTGATGAAGAATACGGATAACTTCAACTATTTTATTCTTCTTGTCTACTTTATAAAATATAAAATGAAGCTTGACTTTAGTCCTTAAATAGCCTTTTCTTATATAGCTAAAGTCTTTTCCACTTTCAGGTTTGACAGCTATATATTCAATTTCCTCAATAATCTGGTTTATGTATCTATCAGCTTGTTCAATTGACCAAGTTTCAAATGTATATGCCCATATTTTTTCAAGGTCTTTTCCTGCTTCAATACTTATTTTATAATTCGCCACTAGAATACTTATTATGCATTGAAGTTATAAATTCCTTCTTATTAAAGTTTTCAATAAACCCTGAGTTTTCTCCTTTTTTTAGTTCTTTTATTAACTCTTTTTTCTTGTTTTCCTCTTGTTCAAATAATCTCAAAGCCGACCTAACAACTTCACTTGCTGATGAAAACTTTCCAGTTGTGATTTGTTCACTTATAAACTCATTAAAATAATCTCCTAATAAAATTGATGTATTTTTTGCCATAATTCTATGATTTGTTACAAATATACCAATTCCTGGTATTAACTGCAAATCTTGGGTTATAGCTAACGGCTACGTATAAGAAACGTAGGGCAATTAATAAGCACTTTCGTTTCGGTTTATTACTTAGCTAAATATAAACGTTTTGCTTTTATTTTTCGTTTAAATGCCAAATTTTATATTTAGCGGACTTTGTAAATAAACACAGAACTTTGGAGTTAACACAAACGCCCTATGTTTTTTATACCTTGTGTCTGTTGCACAAGTTAACAAAAAGCTAACACTAATTTAGAGTTTATTTGTATACTATTTTTTATCTTGTTGTATGCAAGGCCTTAAGATTTATCAAGAAAAATTATTTAGCAATTTCCAATTAAGCGATCGAGTACCTAAGGAGAACTTTTACAGACAATTAAAATCAGTGTTAGCATTAGA
>SIHP01000039.1 GCA_004762155.1 Flavobacteriaceae bacterium | reverse complement strand
AACACGTAGGATTTACATGTGTTGCAGTTGGCGCAACAGGAGTAACCAATGCTGGATCAATAACAATGGTAGTTGCAGCAGAAGTACAACCATCAACATTTGTTTGTGTTAATTCATAGGTTCCAGGCGCTAATGCTGAAAAGCTAGTTCCAGTTTGAGCCGCCACAACAGGAACAGTTCCTGTTAAGGTATATGTTGAAGTTGTCACAGGCGTTGTCACATTAATACTTCCAGTAGAAACAGAACACGTAGGATCTGTATGTGTTGCAGTTGGTGCCACAGGAGTAACCAATGCTGGATCAATAACAATGGTAGTTGCAGCAGAAGTACAACCATCAACATTTGTTTGTGTTAATTCATAGGTTCCAGGCGCTAATGTGGTAAAGCTAGTTCCAGTTTGAGCTGCCACAACAGGAACAGTTCCTGTTAAGGTATATGTTGAAGTTGTCACAGGCGTTGTCACATTAATACTTCCAGTTGAAACAGAACAAGTAGGATCTGTATGTGTTGCCGTTGGTGCCACAGGAGTAACCAATGCTGGATCAATAACAATGGTAGTTGCAGCAGAAGTACAACCATCAACATTTGTTTGTGTTAATTCATAGGTTCCAGGGGCTAATGTTGTAAAGCTAGTTCCTGTTTGAGCCGCCACAACAGGAACAGTTCCTGTTAATGTATATGTTGAAGTTGTCACAGGCGTTGTCACATTAATACTTCCAGTTGAAACAGAACACGTAGGATCTACATGTGTTGCCGTTGGTGCCACAGGAGTAACCAATGCTGGATCAATAACAATGGTAGTTGCAGCAGAAGTACAACCATCAACATTTGTTTGTGTTAATTCATAGGTTCCAGGCGCTAATGTTGAAAAGCTAGTTCCAGTTTGAGCCGCCACAACAGGAACAGTTCCTGTTAAGGTATATGTTGAAGTTGTCACAGGCGTTGTCACATTAATACTTCCAGTTGAAACAGAACACGTAGGATCTACATGTGTTGCAGTTGGATTAGCAGGAGTAACCAATGCTGGATCAATAACAATGGTAGTTGCAGCAGAAGTACAACCATCAACATTTGTTTGTGTTAATTCATAGGTTCCAGGGGCTAATGTTGAAAAGCTAGTTCCAGTTTGAGCCGCCACAACAGGAACAGTTCCAGTTAAGGTATATGTTGAAGTTGTCACAGGCGTTGTCACATTAATACTTCCAGTTGAAACAGAACACGTAGGATCTACATGTGTTGCCGTTGGTGCCACAGGAGTAACCAATGCTGGATCAATAACAA
>SIHP01000003.1 GCA_004762155.1 Flavobacteriaceae bacterium | reverse complement strand
TTTATTTTTAGGACTCCGTCTTTTATGATCTATTGGAATTTCATACCTTTATATTACAAAGACTAAAACCAACAACAGCTAAAAGTCAATGCTTCCCATTCGGTCGCACTGCTGTTAGCCATACGTTGTGTAGCATATAAGACAAAAAAAGCAGAATATAAATGATTTATACAATAGAGAAAGCGGATAGAATTTCTGAACAATTGAGACGTTTTACTTCTGGTTTTGCTCATCACGTTGCGGGACAATTTTCTAATATTGACTTTTGGCTGAATGAAGTAATCGAAGCAAGAAACTCTATTGATTTGTATAATAGCAGATTTAATAAAATTAAAGAGTCTCAGAAAGAATGGATGGAAAATCACGGAGATAAAATCTATGAAAGCCATTGTCCATACTGTGGTGGAAAATGTGAATTGACAAATGGAATTCCTTCTCCTCCTAAGAGGACTTCAAGTTCGGAACTTAAAAATGTGAGAAAAAAACTAATTGACTCCGCTTATTATTTTCTTACTCGTTGTTATAGAATGGGACTTTTAAATAATCAGGAAATAGAAGAGAAATGTAATTTAATAGGAACAAGCATTGAACCAAGTGATTTGAAAATATAAAATACGCTACACAACAAGGGTAACCGTTGCACAAGTGCAAAAAACTAAAAGATACCACTTCAAATAAGCCTTTTTAAGGGCTTATTTTTTTACACTTTAAATTAGATACACCAACTTTTCAGTTTCTTAAAAGTCTTTATTTTGAAGTACATGATTGAAATATTTAAAGAAAACAGAGTCGTAATAGCTTTCCTATTACTTTTTGCTGTTTTATTGATAAACTTCAGATATTTTTTCAAATTATAAGCAATTGCACTCATATGCATTACCTTATTTGCTTGCGATAAACCCTTGGTGTTTATTTTTCGTAAGCCTAAATATTGAGTCAGCACACCAAAAACAGGCTCTACTCTGCTTTGACGTTGCTTTTTCATATAAGTCCCTCGTTTACTATTTACTCGTGCATTGTTCCGTTCATATTCTTCTCGATAATACGTTACTGTGATCCGTTTTTCTTTTGCTGTTTTTAAACAATCCTTTTTTAATGGACAATCAAAACATAATTTTGTACTCCCTCTATATTCTTTCTTTTTCGTCTTGGTACGATGATCTAAAAAGACTTTCTTAAATGGAATTATTTTTCCTTGTGAACATTCATAATGATCTTGAACTTTATGATAAGAAAAACCTTCTGGACAACCTTTATAAGTTCCATGGGGTGGAATATAACTTACTAGATTTTCCGATTCTAAAAATGTATAATTTTCGCCGCTGCTATACCCTGTGTCTGCCAAACAATTTTCCCATAGAAACCCTTCTTTCCACAAGCGCTGTTTAACCCGCTTGGTAATATCTTGTAAATGCTGGCTGTCTTTTCCGCAAGCATGATACGCTTGTATATCCGTAATTACATGATGACTACTATCTACTGTTAATTGACTCGTATAATTCAACTTTCTCGCTTTTCCTGGCTTTACACTAATACGTGCATCCGGATCTGTAGGACTATAATGTGTTTTATTACTGGTGTATTTACTTCCTTTGTTATTGGCTCCTGGTCGATGATTCTGTTCTTTTGACCATTTCTTATTTCTAGTTTTTATTGCTGCTAATTCCTGTTGATTCGCACTTATAACTCGTTGAGATTTCTCAGATTTATCTTGTTTTACTTTACGATACGTATCTTTATCTTTTTCACTGATATGGCGAACTTCTGCTAAGTAAGACACCAAATCTTGTGCTGGAACTTTTAACGCTAAACTATCCATACTCGCATTGGCTTTTACTGGTGCCGAATCGATAACTTGCGTATGACCACTTACCATTCCTTTTTCAACACATAACTTAAAAACGTGAGTAAAAACTTCTTCAAAAATTGTTTCTGGAAATAACTGACGTGTACGACTTATCGTAGAGTGCCAAGGCAAAGGCTCATCAATATCATAATCTAAAAAATATAAAAGATCTAAGCGCATACTGCAATGAGCAATTAACTTTCGATCGCTAATGATATTTTCTAAATAACCCACCAAACACAATTTAAAAAACACAACAGGATCAACACTTTTTTGTCCGCTTGTTCCATAATACCTTGATGTTTGTGTGTACAGAAAATCCAATTGTAACACAGATTTTAATTGTCTATAAAAATTCTCCTTAGGTACTCGATCGCTTAATTGGAAATTGCTAAATAATTTTTCTTGATATATCTTAAGGCCTTGCATACAACAAGATAAAAAATAGTATACAAATAAACCCTAAATTAGTATTAGCTTTTTGTTAACTTGTGCAACAGACACACGATATAAAAAACATGGGGCGTTTTAGGCTTGCCGAAAGGTCTGTGTTTATTTATAAAGTCGCCAAATATAAAATTTGGCATTTTCAACAAAAAAGATAAAAACAAAATATTATATTTGGCTTAATACTAAACCGAAACGTATCGCTTATCACTTGCCCTACGTTTCTTATACTAACCGTTGTACCCAATGCAAAGCCTGAATACCTAAATGAAAATTAAACGTTTTTTCACTTCCTTCCTTTTGCTATTTATATGTATGTCATTAAATGCACAAAATTGGGAAAACCCATCCGAAAAATATAAGGATGCTTATAAAAAATATATCCATTTCACTTGTCCAATACCCAAAGATAGTATTCGACACTTTGTGTATTTTTCAAGAGATAGAGAATTGATTGTAAAACATCCATTACTATTCATGCCTCGGTTTCAAGGAGCACAGATAATGTATTCTTGGAAAGAATTAGAACCTAAAAAAGGACAGTATGACTTTTCTATAATTAAAGAAGATATAGCCTATCTGAAAAAATATGGAAAAAAACTTTTTATTCAGCTACAAGATGTCACATTTGATAAAAGATATAAAGCTGTTCCAAATTATTTGTTGACTAATGAATATGATGGAGGAGCAGTTTTTCAATATAATGATGATGGAGAACCCGAAGGCTGGACAGCTAAAAGATGGAATAAAAAAATTCAAGAACGTTTTGCAATATTACTTATGGCATTAGGAAACGAGTTTAATAAGGAAATAGAAGGGATTAATCTTCAGGAGACGGCTATTGGAGTTAATAGTGAAATAGATTCTACTTTTACCGAAACAGCTTATCTTAAAGGGATTAAAAACAATATGTTAGCAGTTAAAAAAGCATTTCCAAATGTAACAACGATGATATACGCTAATTTTATCCCTGGAGAATGGCTACCATTTGACGACAAAGGATATTTAAAAAGCATTTACAAATATGGAGAAGACATTGGTGTTGGACTTGGTGGGCCTGATTTAATGGTTACTAGAAAGGGACAGCTGAATCACGCTCTAGCACAAATACATGAAGGGAAATTCACAGTTCCACTTGGAATTGCGATTCAAGATGGAAATTATATTAGTAAAACGGGTGCTGATAAAGATTATGAAGAAAATAAAGACAACGGTAAAAAGGAGAGAAGAAATCTTGTTCCAATGCTAAATGCTTTTGCAAAAGATTTTTTGAAGGTTAATTATATGTTTTGGGTAAATCAAAAACCTTACTTTGAAGAAGATGTTATTCCTTGCTTTTCGAATTAATAGGGTGAAAAGCACAATGCACAACAAGGGTAACCGTTGCACAAGTCAAAAAAACTAAAATACACAACTTCAAATAAGCCTTTTTAAGGGCTTATTTTTTTATACTATAAATTAAAAACACCAACTTTTCAGTTGCTTAAAAGTTTTTATTTTGAAGCACATGATTGAAATATTTAAAGAAAACTGAGCTGCAATAGCTTTCCTATTACTTTTTGCTGTTTTATTGATAAACTTCAGATATTTTTTCAAATTATAAGCAATTGCACTCATATGCATTACCTTATTTGCTTGCGATAAACCCTTGGTGTTTATTTTTCGTAAGCCTAAATATTGAGTCAGCACTCCAAAAACAGGCTCTACTCTGCTTTGACGTTGCTTTTTCATATAAGTCCCTCGTTTACTATTTACCCTTGCATTGTTCCGCTCATATTCCTCTCGATAATAGGTTACTGTGATCCGTTTTTCTTTTGCTGTCTTTAAACAATCCTTTTTTAATGGACAATCAAAACATAATTTTGTACTCCCTCTATATTCTTTCTTCTTCGTCTTAGTACGATGATCTAAAAACACTTTCTTAAATGGAATTATTTTCCCTTGTGAACATTTATAATGATCTTGAGCTTTATGATAAGAAAAACCTTCTGGACAACCTTTATAAGTTCCATGTGGTGGAATATAACTTACCAAATTTTCCGATTCTAAAAACACATAATTCTCGCCGCTGCTATACCCTGTGTCTGCCAAACAATTCTTCCATAGAAACCCTTCTTTCCACAAGCGCTGTTTAACCCGCTTGGTAATATCTTGTAAATGCTGGCTGTCTTTTCCGCAAGCATGATACGCTTGTATATCGGTAATTACATGATGACTACTATCTACTATTAATTGACTCGTATAATTCAACTTTCTCGCTTTTCCTGGCTTTACACTAATACGTGCATCCGGATCTGTAGGACTATAATGTGTTTTATTACTGGTGTATTTACTTTCTTTGTTATTGGCACCTGGTCGATGATTCTGTTCTTTTGACCATTTCTTATTTCTAGATTTTATTGCTGATAATTCTTGTGGATTCGCACTTATAACTCGTTGAGATTTCTCAGATTTATCTTGTTTTACTTTACGATAAATACCTTTGTCTTTTTCACTGATATGTCGAACTTCTGCTAAGTAAGATACCAAATCTTGTGCTGGAACTTTTAACTCCAAACTATCCATACTTGCATTGGCTTTTACTGGTGCTGAATCGATAACTTGCGTATGACCACTTACCATTCCTTTTTCAACACATAACTTAAAAATATGAGTAAAAACTTCTTCAAAAATTGTTTCTGGAAATAACTGACGTGTACGACTTATCGTAGAATGTCAAGGCAAAGGCTCATCAATATTATAATCTAAAAAATATAAAAGATCTAAGCGCATACTACAATGAGCAATTAACTTTCGATCGCTAATGATATTTTCTAAATAACCAACCAAACACAATTTAAAAAAGACAACAGGATCAACACTTTTTTGTCCGCTTGTTCCATAATATCTTGCTGTTTTTGTGTACAGAAAATCCAATTGTAACACAGATTTTAATTGTCTGTAAAAATTCTCCTTAGATACTCGATCGCTTAATTGGAAATTGCTAAATAATTTTTCTTGATAAATCTTAACGCCTTGCATACAACAAGATAAAAAATAATATACCAATAATCTCTAAATTAGCATTAGCTTTTTGTTAACTTGTGCAACAGACACAATGGCTATAATTAATGCGGGGTTTGATGCTTAACCAAAAGTAATTGCTTTTGAACCAAGTCCGCCAAATATTTTGATTTGGCTTTAGAACAAAAAAGATAAATTCGTGCACTTAAAAATAGAGTTTAAAGATAAGGTTTGTCTATCCCAATCTAGATTTTCAATAACTATTTTTATTTCATCATTCTTTTTACAATAAGTATCCTTACTATGAAAGGTTTGTTTGTGTTCTGAATTTTTTAAAAATGTATTTTTCTTCATGATATAAAATGATTTTAATTATGCCTCAAAACTAGATCATGAATGTTATGTAAAACATACCTTGGTAAAGCTAAATATATGATTTTGTTGATTAACTAATAGGATATAAACTCTCAATTACTTCTTACAATAATTTCAAATTTTCTTTTACCTCGTTTGTTGTAGAAGAAAATTTGAGGATTTTATTAGGTTCATTTTGCAATTATTTCAATACTTATTAAACGGCTATTTTATGTACATACCCTTGTATGATGATAAAATGTTAATCACCTATTAACACAAATTAAAAAAAGACTTTGCGAGAGGGGATTTTAAGGTTTAAAAGTAAAAAAATGGCTTTAAAGGGAAGATGAAAACTACTAAAAAACTGCTGTAAACTATATTTTTACTGACTTTTAAGAATAACATAGAAAAACAAAATTACTTTCTACTCTTTTTTTACAATAACGAAAACTATAGTGTTCCGCAAAAAAATGGTTCCTAAAGCAACCTAATAAATACTGAAATATATGAGATAAAATACTTTTAACATTACTAATTCAATTATGCTATAAAAGTAATAATAACATATATAATACTCGTTTATTTTAAATCTTCAATTATTATATTTAAGAGAATAAACAAGTCGTTTTTAAAATATAACTTAAGAAGTTAATAAGAACAACAAAGACAACTAATTACTTAGTTGTCTTTGATGTTCTTAAAAAGTTATCCTTTTTTAATTAAAATCCTTCACCTGGAACTTCTGGACTAGCTGCCTGTGCTTTCTGTGGACTCAAAATCATATACGTTCCTAAAGCGGTTAAAGCGGCATATTTACCATAGTTTCCTAACTTCTTTATCGCTTCTTTTCTTGTTATTTCTTCTTTATTTGAATTCATCACTCTTATTTACTTGTTGTGTTTTATTTATTTAAAACTAATTTCTTGCTTATAACTCCTTTACTGGTCGTTAACTTTACAATATATACGCCTGTTTCTACCAATGGTAATTGTATACTATCTTTCCCTTTCCCTTCTTGATTTCCTTTATATACAGCTGCTCCTACTGTATTGTATATCATAAAATCATAGGTTTCTCCTTGTAATCCTTCTACAATTAACGCTGTATTTGATTGGTACATATTTACATCCAATCCTACAACATCTGTTACTGATAATACTTTACTTTGTGTATGTAAGTAAAAACGTCCATAGCCTGCTAATTTTGTTGCCATGGTAACAGTATATCCTTCTGTAGTTAGTACATTAAATACACCTGTTTCTTTATCTTCTAAAGAAATGCTCATCCCTTCTGGTAAATCTGTTGCATTTACATTAAAACGAACTTCCTTACCTGCAGCAACTTCTAATCCTATTGGTATTATCATGGCATCATAATTATCTGTTGGCAATGATTGAATTGTAAAATCTCCAGCTATTGAATCGTCTAATAAATGCGTATAGACATCAAAAGTTGCACCTCCAAAGTTTCCTAAGTCATATCCTGGATCTAATCCCTCTGTTGCTGCATCTAAATACTTAACATCTGTCTTTACTGTAGTAGCATCTGATGTTATTGACAATTCAATACTTGGTTTTGACGATGAAGTTCCTTTACTAAAAGTTCCGCCTGATGCCAATTGTGTTATTCTTTCTGCTTCATTAAAAGTAATATCACTAACGCCTGTAGTGGTTCTTATAAAGAATCCTTGACCCGGTGCTAATGAACTCTCTGAGGTTACTAATGAATTGGCTACATATTTGTTTTGTGTGTTATCCCAAACATAAACACCTACATTAGAAGCATCAAACTTACTTATATTCTCCACGATAAAATTAACATCGCCATTTTCATTTATTGGTAAAAATGCAGTATATGGATTTCCTATAGCATTCCACGTTGAAGCCATTACTGTTTCTGTTATACTAGCTGTTCCTAATGTTCCTGTAAAAGTTACTGTTCCATTGGAAGCTCTTGAAATAGCATATCCTTTCCCTTCTTCAAATTGTAAAGCATTTGTTGCTAAATCTGTTGCTGTATAATATATCCATTTTGATCCATCTAATTTGCTATCATCATAATAACCTACTGCATATCTATGTGGAGTTACTGTTGTGTTTACACGAATATCATTTGCTGCATTTTCTACAAATTCTTTAATGCTTTGCCCTGAAACTGGTGCAGATATTGTACTCCATTCACTTGCCAATAAGCCACCACGCTCATAAGTAATTGTTCCATTAGATGTTCCTTTAACAATAAAAACACCACTGTTTGCACTAGTAGATGTTACCGACACCGTTCCATCTGTTGTAAAATCGCCAGCAACAGTTACGGATCCTTCTTCTAAAATTGAAAAAGAAGCGCCTGTCTCAACCGTTAAATCATTCATTTGAACTGTATCTCCTGAACCAATTACTGCTGTCGTTCCTACATTTGGTATGATTATGTTATTGGTTGTTGCTGGTAATGCATTACGATCCCAGTTACTTTCAGTTGTCCAATCTGAACTTGTTAAACCTGTCCAGGTTACATCTAAAGAAGCAAATGTTGAATCAAAGGTATCACCGAATAACTGTACTCCCGGTTCATTGGTACAATCAGGAAAACCAAAACTAGCTGGCCCACAAGCTGTATAAAACTGATCTAAATATACACCTCCAGATTCAAAAGCGATCGTAGGGTCTTCATTCACATCAACATATTTAATCTTGATACTAAATAAATGTTTTGGGATAGCCGTTACATTATTTGTTCCAATGGTTCCGCTACTTACTCCTTGTTGAAATGCTGTGGACACTCTTGAAGTAGTATTATCATTATCGATAAAATCTTTATAGGCTGGAAAACCATACACTTCTGCTAAAATACAACCAGTTGGTTGTAAATATTCAAAGTTTCCGCTTGCTTTAATATTTTCTCCAAATGCCAAAGAATTGTACGTGAAATATACTTGACCGGAACCTAATATAAAATCTGTTGTTGCTTCAATATAAATATCTGCTTCGTAATAATCATCAACACCATCTGTGGTGTTTCTTGCATTTACATACGTAAATGTTAAATCTTGCGCATACGTATACGCAGCTAAGAATAGTAATAATAGTATGGCTATTTTTTTCATCATTTTTAATGTTTTATTATTTTAACTTAATTCTATTGTTTTCAATTATGCTCTTTGAACATTTATGGTTTGCATGGAGAAACCATTAAATGCTTTTTCGATTTTAACTTTTGATAACCAAAAGAAATTTCCTCTATAAAAAATTGGTAAGTATGAAAACTTCTTAATCTCTCTGCTTACTTTAAAGCTGTCTTGTTTGTTTAAAAAATTCAAAATAGTATCTGTTTTAAAATTGTTGTCCTTTTCCTATATTAGGACTCATTAAATTATTTATATCTGTATTCTGGACTTGACCATTCATATCCATATCCGCATTTGAATATCCAGAACTTCCTAATTCTATCGTTACAGCACTAGTATCGGAGTTTTGTACTTGTCCGTTATCGTCATAATCGCCACCTAGCATGGCAAAAATTCCTGTGCTCATTTCTATTAAGGCATTAGTTCCTCCTAAAACAGTAGTACTATCTGCTGTAAAATCTACTGTTGTAGTGGTACTTGATAGATTTACTACTTCTGCTGTGATTACGTTTAAATGATTACGGTGATTAATTACCATATAGTAATAGCCTGCATTAATTGACAGACTTAAAGGAGAAACACCATCTGTTGTTACTATATCACCATCTCTTTGTATAAGAGCACCTCTGCTAGTAACAACAATGCTGTTGTCTGTAGGATCTCTAAATTCTACCAATACCCAATCTACAATGGCATTTGCTCCTGTAATAGCTAATACTGAAGCGTTTATACCATCAGGATTATAAGGAGAGGCCATAGAAACCAAACCAGCTACTCGCAGGTCATCACGCATCCAATTTTCTTCTCCAGTATTAGGGTTAAGCATGGCTCCTTGTAAAAACACTTTTGGGGATACACTGATGCTGCTACAATCGGTATTAAAGCTAGTTTGATCATCTATATCTTCCCAATCTAATGTTGACCCCGCTGGATCATCTACCTGAATACAAGTAAGACTGCTATTTCCAGTAGCCTTAAAACTAGTTATAATATCATTGTTCCCATTTTTAACATTCAATACGGTCAATAGGCCTGAAGAAGCGTTAATTTCTGTCAATGCCGTATTATTCGATAAATCTAATTCAGTAATTGGGTTATTCTGAGCACGAATTCGCGTTAATGCTGTATTATTAGTTACATCAAGTACTTCTAGAGCATTGTTATTAATTTGTAAAATTCGAAGTAATGGGTTGTTAGTCAAGTCAATTTCTTCAAGTTGATTATTTTCTACTCTTAAATCCTCCAATAGTATATTAGTAGTAACATCCAAACCTGCTAAACTTCCTCCAGAATGAATCCAAAGACTAACTAATTGAGAAAGGTTGGACACATCAATACTTCCAAATGGATTATTGTATGCTTTTAACACAGTTAATGCCACAAAATCTTCAATACCAGATAAACTACTTATGCTTTGTGCCCCTACATCCAAAGTTGTTACTCCCGAAATCAGATTGGTAGGTACTCGAGCATCTCCTGCATAATTATCATAACCTAAAGCATCCAGAGCCACCTCAAAATTTGCATCTGGTATGGAAGTATATACTATTTCTGAAATGGTAAAAGTTCCTAAATCGGTCACACAAGAAGCATCATCCCAACGCACCCAAACTGGATAATCTCCCGCTGCAAGGCCACTTATTTCGACCCCTTCTGACGCATCATCATACGAATAAGGATAAGTAACTCCATTATCAACACTAAATTCTATAGTTGTTTGAGCAGCATCATCTGTAAATGTCAGTTGTAGTATACCATCATTAACGCCTACTGCTGCATCTACAGTGGTTACTGTAGCATTTGGTGGTGTGATTGCCTGCATAGTAACAGTTCCTAAATCCAAAGGACAGGAATCATCTTTCCAACGAACCCTAATTGGGTAATCTCCAGTTGCAAGGTTGCTTATTTCGAACTCTTCTGACGTATCTTTATAAACATACGGATACGTCGCTCCATTATCAATACTAAATTCTATAAAACCTTGGTTCGGATCATCAGAAAAAGTAACGGTAATAATACCGGTATCTCCTCCGCAAGCGCTTGCCGTTACCACTGCGGTAGCTACAGGAAACTCGACTGCTGTTAAGGTAGCAGCACTAGAAGTCACTTCAATTTCACAAGTGTTGGCTACCACACATCGGTATTGGTAATCATTAAGTTCATAACTAATATTTGTAATCGTTAAAGCAGCCGTTGCTACTCCGTCATAAGTATCATTATTGGTTATAGTATTCCAAGTGCTACCATCATTTTCTTGCCATTCATAGGTTGCTGCATCTGTAGCTGTAATACTAAAGGTTACTTCTGTACCTACACATTGAGCTACATCTGTAGGAGCTACAGTAACTACTGCATTGACCGGTGCCACATACGCAGCACCTACTCCTACTGCATAAAAAGCATTGGTAGTGGCTTCTACCTGAGTAGAACAGCCTCCAAATAAATCAATAGCCGCTTGGATACTGGCATCACGTGCCTCTGCAAATCCTGAATTTGCACTTAAATAGACACTTTGCATACGAAATGTAATACTTGCTGCATTGTCAATTCCTATGGCAGATACCGTAAAAGTACTTCCAATATCATTGGTGCCAGTTCCTCCAGTAGATAATAAATAAAACCAGTGGTTTAGCACACCACTATTGGTATGTACTCCACAATAATCATTACCCTCTAAATCAGGTGTACAGCTTGCACTGGCATCTTCCCAATAGGTTCCCATATAAGTATCTGGCTGTTGCATCTGATTAGGATTAGACATTGATCTCAATGCTGGCCATCCATTATAATAGTTTACCACCTCTTCCCCAATGAGGTTAATATCTTTGGATGTCCCTCGGTTTGTATTGGCATAATTATCTATCACCATTGCCCAAATATCCGCAAAGCCTTCATCCATAGCTCCAGATTCTCTTTGGTACACTAGATCTGCCGTGTTATCATTAATTCCATGTGCAACTTCGTGAGCGGTAATATCTAGTGATACTAATGGTTCTATATCTGCAGATCCCTGTGTTCCACCGTCCCCATAAATCATATAAGACCCTGTCCATCCGGCATTTATATAGCTGTCACCATAATGCATAAAGCTTAACAGAAAACTGTCATTATTATCATAACTTTTCCATCCATGGGTATCGTTCCAATAATCATATACTACATCCATTCCCCAGTGTACATCCAATGCGGCATTATCCATCGCTGTATTATCATACTCCGCACTCGTCCAATTGTTATCTGTATCTGTAAAATCTACTGCACCACCTATACTTGTGGCATTATTTACATTCATCGTAATGATCCCTCGCCGCACCAATCCACCCAAAAGTAGGGGGTTTCCATTGGTTTTAGTATCATCCATTAGCACATAAGTGCCACTATTATTATAGGTATTAAAGCCTTGTGATTCAGAAAAACGGGTATCTGCTGTACCGGGTGCAGCTGCTAAAATATTGGATTTTTTTTCTGGTTTTACCCATCCTTTAGGTTTTGGATGTACATCCTTGGTAGCGTGCTTAGTATGTCTCAGTTTTGGATTGAAGAATAAAAATTCCCCTGTATGTGCATCGATATAAGCAAAACCGCGAACTAGTTTAGGCTTAATTACAAAAATGTCAAGCTTATACGCTAAATGTATTTTTTCAGTTTCTACATTGGGGAAAATAACCAGCTCTCCTTTTGGTCGCTCTCCCACTAAAGGGTTATTAACTTCTTCCCAAGCATAAGTATCTGCTTGTATCCTCCTTTTTGTACGTTCAAAAGCAGCTCGTTCAGAAAGCCTTGGAGAAGTATTCACTTCAGAAACATCATAAAACTCACCATTATACGATGAATCTCCTCCCGTTTTTGCATGTACCTTTAATTTACCATATTCTACCTTAATACCTTTATGGTATTGTTGGTAGGTGGTATGATCCATCCCTAATTTATCTTTACGAGATTTGGTTTTCCTGAAATCAGTTCCTGATTTCACTTTTAATTTAGAAAACATAGAAGTTGCTTTAAAAGACTTCGCATTTCCTTTGATACTCCTAGTAATAGGAACTTTACCAAATGGTTTTTTGTTTTGTGCTTGCGTAGTAAAAAATAGACAAGAAAAAAACACAATAAGCAGGTGTTTTTGCTTCATAATATAGGGGGTTATTAGGCGTTTAAGATATATGTTCTTCTAATATTTATGTTATCGAATTATCAATAGTGGTTTTTAGTAAAATATTAGATACCCAGTTATGTTGATGCGAAGACAATTTAAATTTATGTTGCTGTTGAATAAAGTAATTATGTTCCATAAAAAAGGAGTTTAATATTATTTTTTTGTGAAATTTTATAGCTTCATCAATATCATTTCTTTATACAAAAGTAGACTCTAACTATTGATATCAATGGATTTATATGGTGGCAAAAAGTGGCAGGACTTACATTCAATACTTTTACAATCTTTTAACTGGAATACCCGCCACTATTATTGAAAGAGGAATCATCCTTAATACTACTTTCACTTGAGGTAAACGTACTTCTAATGAGATAGCTTCTTTTAAAAATAGCAGCTTCTGAGTTAGAAAACACGATATAACTGTTACGATTAAAACAAGTGGATGTATTTGTTTCATAAAAAAAATTGAAGGTTTATTTCTTTATTGATAATGCGAAAATATTATTATTTTTACGATAACTCTTATTTATAGGGGGAGACAAAACGGGGGACATTTAGTGTAAGGCACTCATTTTTAGCTTTTATTTCCAACTATTTAATTTCTATAGTTTGAAAATAGGATCTTTTTAAAAATTCTTATTTTAATATTCTCAGCTGCCTTATTAAACTATATTTATACTTTTAATTTTTTAAGACAAAAGAGTACGCATGAACGGTTCTATTTATTCATCTTTTAGAAATGTAAGGATAATCTTATATGTATTATTTTTACTTCTAACATTTAAGGCTAATGCACAAAATAAAATTGACACAGCTCTAGTTGATATAAATAATATTGATGAAGCCAGTTTTTTAGGGAAGCATATATCATATTTTGAGGAAGATGGTCGTTCACTTTCTATTGATGCTGTTACAAAAAAGAAATTTACTAAATCTAAAAAAAAAGTTTTAAACTTTGGCTATAGTACCAAAGCTATTTGGTTACGGTTTAGTCTTAAAAACGATGCTGATACAACTGTAAAAAAAGTTTTAAGTATCCAAAAAGCATTACAAGACACTGTACAATTTTTCTATACCGATAAAGGGCAGTGGAAAACCCTCCAATCGGGACAAATGATTTCTGAAAAAGAAAAAGCTTTACCTGGTTTCTCTATTTCCTTTCCAGTTTCCATCAAAAAAGATCAAACGAACACTTATTATATAAGAACTGTAAGTAAATATGGAAAATCCTTTGCTATAAAATTACTCGATGAACCTACCTATTATAAAAGCGAACAGAAAGAACTTATTATTACTTGCCTGCTCATTGGTGTTCTAATGACCATTATATTTTACAACTTCTTTTTAGCAAGAAGCTTAAGAGATCCTGTATATGACTTTTATTGTGCTGCTGTTTTAGGAGCATTAGCAGTGCAACTATTATTTAGAGGTTTTTTAAAGGTTTTCATTATAGATAACGCTCCTTTTATACAGGAATGGGCTCCAACCCTTATTTTTTGTTCAGCGGCTATTTTCTCTAGTTATTTTTGCATTCATTTTTTGAACACAAAAGTATATAGTAAACCTGCCTACAAGGCTCTCAAGGGAATAATTATACTTAATATAGGGGTTATTTTATATCCGCTTATCCGTTTTGAATTATTAGGTATATATACGGACAGTCGATTTTTAGGATACTCTGCTATGCTGTTTTGTGTTGTAGCAATTTACTCTGGAATTGTGGTGTATTGTAACGGAAATAAATCGGCTCGTTTTCTTATTTTCGGATGGGCTTTTTATTTTTTAGCAATTATTCTTTATTCTTTAGCTTCACTCGCCATAATACCTGCGAATACTTTTACTATGAATGCTTATTTAGTTGGATCTGTTTTTGAAGTATTTATGCTTTCTTCAGCCTTAGCTGATCGTTATAAACAATCCAAGAAGCAAAGAATTCAATTGAGAGAAAAGGTCACATTGAGAGAGCAAGAAATTGCTACTAAAAACGATAAAATTTCATCATTGACGGTAGAAACCTTAAAACATATAAAGACGAAGCAATACCTTACAGAGGAACTTAAAAAAGTAGATAAAGAACAAGAAGGAATTAGCATTAAGGAATTGCTAGCAAGTTTACAAGCTGATAAAATTGAAGACAAGAAATTGGAAGTATTAAAACAAGATATTAATGCCGTTAATATCAATTATACATCAAAACTAAAAACTATATATCCAAGTCTTACAAAAGGTGATATAGAATTAGCTTCTTTCGTATTATTAGGCCTTACTAGAAAAGAAATAGCGTTACTTAGAAACACTTCTTTTGATGCCGTAAAGAAGAATATGTATCGTTTTCGGAAGAAAATTGCTATTAAACCAGAAGAATCGCTAGAAAAATTCATCATTTCTTTATCTGAAAAATCATAAGTTTAATGACGTTCTATTTTCAATTAAATATTTCGTTTTACCACTTCGATTGATTTTATTGGAGATTTCGACGCTGCTCAACCTCCAATAAAACTAAATGATATGACACTGTTTTTTAAAACTGTTGTCCTTTTCCAATATTTGCATTTAGCAAATTATTGATATCTGAATTTTGAATCTGACCATTCATATCCATATCTGAACTGGAATAAACAGATGTTCCTAATATCTGCATAACAGTACTAATATCAGAATTTTGGATCTGACCATCAGCATCACTATCTCCAGATACCATTCCTAAAATTCCATTTCCTATAGCTATCAAAGCATTGGTGCCTCCTAGCTTAAATGTAGTATCTGTTGTAAAATCTATGGTAGTTGCTGTGTCTGATAAATCGATTGTTTCATTTGTTATAATTGCTAAATGATTGCGATGTTTTATAACTATAAAATAATCATTTACCGATTTATTAAAACTTAGCGCTGTTGTACCATCTGTTGCTACCACATCACCATCACGTTGTAAAAGTGCCGATTGGGAAGCTACTACAGCAGTATTATCACTATCGTCCCTTAATTCAACCCAAACCCAATCTACAATAGCATCATTACCAGTAACCTCAAATACGGTACTAGTACATAACAAACCATCTGAGTATGGACTTTTTGTTGGCAGCATTCCTGCTACACGTAAATCATCTCGCATTAGGGCTTCTTCACCTGTATTAGGATTGATAGCAGCTCCTTGTAAAAATACTTTTGGTGAAGCCTGAATACCACAGGTAACCTCATTATAGCTTGTTTGAAAATCTCTTTTCGTAAAAGCGAAACTATAGGTAGCATCATCTACGAGTACACAAGTTAAACCTGGATTATTCCTAATCCAAAACAAACCAATATTAGTGTTGTTTCCATTTTTAACATTCAAATTTGTTAATACATTATTCTCTCCTTGAAACTCTTCTAAATTTATATTTTGAGATAAATCTAGTTCCGTAAGTTGATTATCACTCAACGATAAACGCTCTAAATTTATATTTTTAGATACATCTAAACCTGTAAGAGAATTATTAGTTGCTTCAAAATATTTTAATGCCACATTGGTGGTTAAATCTATACTTAACAATTGATTACCCTCACAATCTACATCCTCTAAAACAGTACATTGATTTAAAATTAGACTGGTTAGTACATTTTGAGAACAATCAATCTCTTCAATCAATGTATTATGAGAAAAATCTAGACTTGTCAATTCACATTCAATCGCTGAAAAATACTCCAATGCTATATTTTGAGAAAGGTCTATCGTTGAAATCGAATTTCCTGAAAAAGTTAAACTCGTTAATGCTGTATTATTAGTTACATCGATAGTCGTAATTAGATTATCACTAAAAGATACATCTGTTAATGCTGGATTATTTGTTAGATCTATCATTCCAATTTGATTCTCATAACAAGACAAATTTTCTAGCAATGGGTTTTCAGAAACATCTAAATTAGTTAACTTGTTTTTTGCGCAATTTAAACGTGTTAATGCTGTAAAATCTTCAATTCCGGTTAAATCTTCAATAGCTAGGTCAAATACTTTTAAATACGTAACCTCTTCAATATTTGCTGTTCTTACATAATTATCACCCGCAATACCATTCCCCATACTTGTTGGATCTCCTATAGAAACTACATCTCTATTAGCATCGTGCGTTTCTAAATAATCTTCAAAAATAGCGTCTACGATATAAGTTTCATTACAATGTACTCCAAAAGACGTGGAGTCATCTTCATTTAAAATCCAATCAGCTAAATACTCCTGTGTAGCATCATCAACATTAATACAAGCAAGGTTTGGATTGCTACTAGCATCAAAACTAGCAATACTTATATTATTACCATTAACTATTCTTAACTCTGTTAAACTATTACCACTTACATTTAACTTTTCCAATAGCACACAGCTATCTACACTTAAACTCGTTAAATTATTATTGTATAAAAAGATTTCTTTTAAAGCCGTATTTAAATACACATCTAACGTTGTTAGCGCATTATCTCCAGCTTCTATTATTTCTAAATTCACATTCGTACTAAGATCCAATGTAGGTATTTCATTTTGGTAACATATTAAGTTCTTTAGTGCTGTATTTTTACTTACATCTAAAGCCTTTAACTTATTTCCAAAACACACTAACGTTTCTAGCGCTATAAAGTTTTCTATTCCTGTTAGATTTTCTATTTCTAATCTACCTATACTTAATGTTGTAACTTCTAAAATTTGGTTTGTAGTCACATAATCATCATTTGCAATTCCATTCCCCATACTTGTGATATCTCCAAGAGGTACTACATTTCCATCTGCATCGTGGGTTTCTAGATAGTTTTCAAAATTGTCATCAGATACGTACGTTTCATAACAGTGATCTCCATAGGATACAGATGCATCTTTAGACCATACAGTTGTGATTGACGTTAAATAATCAGCAGATGGGTCATCAACATTAATACAAGTAAGTGATGCATTTTCTGCTGCTTTAAAATCTGTAATAGCTTCATTATTCCCATTCAAAATACTTAAAGAAGACAGACTATTGTAGCTTGCGTCTAAAATTTCCAATACCACACAAGCATCTAAATTTAGCATTGTTAACTCACACTCTTTTAAATAAATTTCTTTTAAAGCTACATTCTGTTCAAGGTTTATTGTTTTTATACCATTAAAAGAAGCCTCTATTTTTTCTAAATTAACATTAGCGCTAACATCTAGTGCTTTTAACTGATTAGATTGACAGTCTAAATTTAGTAATGCTATATGCTGGCTAAGGTCTAATGTAACCATCGTATTATTACTACAAATTAATGTTTCTAGCCCTGTAAAATCTTGTATCCCTGTTAAACCTTTAATTCCTAAGTTGCTCACATCTAGTGTTGCAATGCTCGAAATACGGCTGGTGGTTACATAGCCATCATCTGCAATTCCATTTCCTAAGCTAGTAGCATCACCAGTGCTTACTACATTTCCTAAAGCATCATGCTTTTCAAGATATCTTTCAAAATTCCTGTCTGTCACATTTGTTTCATTACAATGCTCTCCAAAAGAGGTTGTATCATCTACATTTATATTCCAAGAATCTAAATAAGACTGTGTAGCATCATCTACATTAATACAAGTAAGATTTGGGTTACCACTAGCATCAAAACTAACAATACTTACATTGTTCCCATTTCTTAAGTCTAATGTTGCTAATTGATTGTTTGTAATATTTAGTGTTGTTAAACTTACATTTTTAATCAAGTTTAATCTTGTTAAACCATTCTCTGAAATATTTAAGGTTTTTAAACCTGTATTTTGAGTTAGGTCTACTATTTCTAAATTATTGCTAGAAACATCTAGTATCTCTAGACTTATATTCTGTGTTACATCCAATATGTCTATTCCATTATTAGAAATATCTAATGTTGTTAAACCGATATTCTTAGTTACATCTACTACTTCTATTCCGTTACTAGAAACATCTAATGTTGTTAAACCGATATTCTTAGTTACATCTATTACTCCTATTCCATTACTTGAAACATCTAATGAAGCTAAGTTTGTATTTTGACTTATATCCAATGTGGTTAATCCATTCGTATTGCTATCTAGGGAAACCAATGCTGTATTGGTGGTTACATCTAAACTGGTTAATAAACTATTCTCTGTTATGATTAAAGTTTCTAATGCCAATAAATTTATTGTATTAACAGTACTCAAATTTGTATTAGACGAAGCTATAAGCGTTCTTAAATTGCTGTTATTGGAAACATCTAAGGCATTTATAGTGTTTGCATTACAGGTTAATGACTCTAAAGCAGTAAAATTTTCTAACCCTGTAAGATTTTCTATTGCTAGATTGGAAATATCTAAATTAACTACTTCTTCAATATTTTCTGTACTTACATAACCATCCTCTAAAATACCATTTCCCATACTAGTATCACTTCCTAGGTCTACTTCGACACCATTTGCATCATGTGTTTCTAAATAGGCTTCAAAATTAAGATCGGTTACCACTGTTGCAAAACAATAAATGCTAAAAGGGTTATCCACATCTGTTACCCAATCTTCTAAATATGTTTGTGTTGGATCATCTACATTAATACACGTAAGGTTTGGGTTATTAGCGGCCGCAAGCTGGAGTATACTGTTATTCCCATTTACAATACTTAATGTACTTAAATTGTTATCATTTATGTCTAACCTTTCTAATAACACACAGGTATCTACATCTAATGTTACTAAGCTATTACCGTCTAAAAAGATTTCATCTAGCACTGCATTATCCCCAATATCTAAATCTGTTAGGCCATTATGATTGGCTCTAAAATACGCCAAATTAACGTTCGCACTCAAATCTAAACTGGTTATTGTATTGTATTGACATGTTAATTTTAACAATGCTATATTTTCGCTTACATCTAATTTCTTTAATTCATTATGATTACATCTTAACTCTTGCAAAGCAGTAAAGTCTCCTATACCTGTTAAATCTTCAATGCCTATAAATCCTACATTTAAGTAAGTTACTTCCGAAATACGATCGGTAAACACATAATGATCATTGGCAATACCATTACCCAGACTTTTAGGGTCTCCAAGATCTACTACGTTTCTAGAAGCATCACGAGTTTCTAAAAAGTTCTCAAAAAGAGCATCATGTATGTAAGTTTCATAACAACGATCTCCAAAACTCGCCGTTGGATCTGTTGTCCAATTCTCTAAATAGCTTTGTGTAGGGTCATCTACATTAATACATGCCAAGTCTGAATTACCCGTTACAATCACACTATCACTACCAGTCATCACTGCATTATTACCATTATTAAGATATAACTTTGTCAATGCATTATTTGAAACATTTAGTGTTGTTAAATTTGTGTTTTGGGTTACATCTAAGCTCGTTAATCCATTATTAGTTGCATCTAAAGAAACTAATTCTGTAAAATTGGCTATTCCTGTAAGATCAACTATAGCAAGATTAGAAACATCTAAACTGGTTACCGTATTAATAGCGGCGGTATATACATAACCATCCTCTAAAATACCATTTCCCATACTATCTTCATGACCAAATCCTACAAGAATTCCGGAAGCATCATGGGTTTCCAAATACGTTTCAAAATTAGCGTCTGGAACATATGCTTCATAGCAACGAATGCCATAAGATGCGATATCATCTATTACCCAGTCTTCTAAAGAGCTTAGTGTCGGATCATTCACATTAATACAAGTCAGCTCTGGGTTATTAGAAGCTCCAAGCTGGAGAATACTGTTATTACCATTTACAATGCTTAATGTGCTTAATTGATTATAGTTTATCTGTAGCTGTCTTAATAAAATACAGCTATCTACATTTAATGTTGTTAAGCTATTAAAGTCTAAATACATTTGTTCTAGCGTTGCATTCGACCCTATATTTAAAGTTGTTAGACTATTATTATAAGCTCTCAAATACGCTAAATTAACGTTCGCACTCAAATCTAATGTGGTTAATTGATTGTAATGGCATTGTAAATTTATCAATGCTATGTTTTGGCTAAGATCTAATTTGATTATATTATTCCTTTGACAGAATAACTCTTCTAAGGCTATAAAATCTTCTATACCTGTTAAATTAGTTATACCTAAACTTTTCATGTGTAAGGAAGTTCCTTCCGAAATACGATCGGTAAACACATACTTATCATTGGCAATTCCATTTCCCATACTAGATGGATCTCCAAAATCAACTTCTAAAGCGTTGCTATCATGAGTTTCTAAATAGTTTTCAAAATTAGCATCTGGAACATAGGTTTGATAACAACGTTCTCCAAAACTCGTTGTTGGATCTTTTGTCCAATTCTCTAAATAGCTTTGTGTAGGATCATCAACATTAATACATTCCAAGTTTGAGTTGCCAGTTACAATCACACTATCATTACCAGTCATTACGGCATTGTTACCATTCTTAAGATATAACTTTGTCAATGCATTGTTGGAAACATCTAATGTTGCTAAATTTGTATTTTGATTCAGATCTAATGTGGTCAATGCATTGTTTGAAACATCTAATGTTGCTAAATTTGCATTTTGATTTAGATCTAATGTGGTTAACCCATTATTAGTTGCATTTAGTGAAACTAATCCCGTATTTGTTGATAGGTCTAGATTTGTAAGTATCGTATTATTCGTAACAGTAAGTGTTTCCAATACTACTAAACCGGTTGTATTAATTGTTGTTAAGTTGGGGTTAGATAAGACCGAAAGTGTAATTAAATTGGGGTTATTAGATACATCTAAGCTACTCATCGTGTTTGTATCACAACTCAATACTTCTAGTGCCGTAAAATTAGCTATCCCTGTAAAATTTTCTATTGTTAAATTAGAAATATTTAAATTGGTAACCGTATTAATTTGTGTTGTATAGACATAGGTATCATTATTAATTCCATTCCCCATACTACTATCATCTCCTATTAAAACCTCAACACCTAAAGCATTATGTGTTTCTAGGTACAGTTCAAAAGCGGCATTAGGAATCTCTGATACAGAGCAATCTGTCTTAAAGTCCGTTCCTACATCCACATTATTTTTCCAATTAGTGGTTGCATCGACAGCGTTATCTACCAGAAAACAATAAAATTGATTACCTGTGGCGCTAAAATTGGTGATATTGGAATTATTTCCGTTTTTAAGATTTAATCCTGTTAGGTTACTATCTGTTAACAATACAGCTACCAAAGCTGTATTTGCGGATAAGTCCAACTCATAACCCCCAATAGTATTTGTAAAAGTCAAATACTTTAAAGCCGTATTTGTACTTACATTTAGATCTAAAACCCCCGTTGTACTAAGGTTTAATGTTGTTAAGAGTGTATTTGCACTTAAACTGATTGTTTTTAAATTATTAGTAGAACCATCTAAATCTTCTAGATTAGTCAAACCACTTACATCTAAAGTATTTAGATTGTTGCTACTACCATTAACTTTTAAGAGATTTGTATTTACTCCTAAAATAAGTGAATCAACTCCAGATGTGTTACAATCTACTTCTGTTAATAACGTATTTGCACTTAAATTTATATTTGAAATTGCATTATTTGAACAATTTAATACTTGTAAATTTGTGTTATTAGTTAAACCTAGATCACTAATAGCATTACCACTACAATCTAAATTTGTTAAGGCAACAAAATCTTCAATTCCTGTTAACGTTTCTATATTTAAGCTATTAATTGTAAGTGTTGTTACTCCAGAAATACGATTGGTAAAAACATAACCGTCATTATCAATCCCATTCCCCATACTTTCAGGGCTTCCAAGGTCAACCTCAACTCCTAAAGCATTATGCCTTTCTAAATAATATTCAAATTGATCATCAGGAACCATTGTTTCATAACAACGAATGCCATAAGATGCGGTATCATCTTTTATCCAGACACTGGTATCTAATAAATAGGAATCAGTTTCATCATCAACATTAATACAGGTAAGAGCGCTATTTCCAGTGGCTTTAAAAAAAAACATATTACTATTATTTCCATTTTTAATATTCAACACAGTCAATAGGCTTTCTTGCGCACGAATCTCTATCAATAATGCATTATTCGATAAATCTAACTCCGTAATTGGGTTATAATGCGTACGAATATGTTTTAATGCCAGATTATTAGTTACATCAATTACTTCTAAATCATTATTATTAATATATGCAATTTGAAGTAACAGGTTATTCGTCAAGTCAATTTCCTTAAGTTGATTATCTCCTACTCTTAAATCTTGAAGTAGCGTATTGGCTGTCACATCCAAACCTTCTATGCTTCCTGACTCAATCCAAAGCTGATCTAATAGAGAAAGGCTTGATACATCAATATCTTTAAATGAATTGTAATTTGCTTTTAACGTTCTTAATGCTATGAAAGATTCAATTCCTGTTATTTTTTCTATATTTTGATTAGAAACATCTAAATGGGCTACCGTATTGATAGCATTGGTATATACATAATTGTCATTAGCTATACCATTACCCATACTAGATACATTCGTTATTTCGACTTCATTTCCATCAGCATCATGGGTTTCTAAATAGTTTTCAAAATTAACATCTGGTACATACGTTTCATAACAATGGTCTCCAAACGATACGCCTCCGTCAAAATTCCCCCAGTTGTCAGTAGCGTAACTAATAGCATTGGTATCTACATTGATACAGCTTAAATTATTACCCTGTGCAATTATATTAGCATTCGTTATTAGGGTAGTATTCCCATTTTTAAGATTTAATTCTACTAAGGCGTTGTCTCGTACATCTATAGAAATTAATTCTGTGTTTGTTGATGCATCTATACTAGTAAGTGTAGTATTACCCGTAATTTTTATTGTTTCTAATGCGATTAAGTCTGTTACATTAATAGCGGTCAAATTAGCGTTAGATGATGCTTCTAAAGAAATTATGGTTGTGTTATTGGATACATCTAATGTAGTTAGCGAGTTTTCATTACAAATAAAAGATTCTAATGCTATAAAGTTTTCTATTCCTGTTATATTTGAGATTCCTTGATTAGAAATATCTAAATCCGTTATTGTATTGATGTTACCGTTGGCTACCAAACCATCACTATCAATACCATTTCCCATATTATTTGCCTCCAAAAATGCTTCAAAATTAGCACCTGGTATGGCAACATTAGAGCAATCTTCCGTATAAATAGCAGTTCCATCTTTTCGCCAAGTATTTGTGTTGCTTAAATAAGTCCCTTCATTATCATCTACTTCAATACAGGTTAAATCAGTATTTCCTTTAACATTAAAACTTGTAACATTACCATTGTTTCCGTTTTTAACACTTACACTTGTAAGTGTATTAACGTTTGCAAAAAGGGCAGTCATAGCAGTACAAGAGGAAGCATCAATTTCTGTTAAATTATTATTGGGTACATTTAATATTTCTAAACTAGGATTGTTACTAATATTCAATGTTTCTAAACTCACTGAACTGCTATACAAGCTATATAAATTTGGACTGTTACTTACATCGATATTTGTTATTTGATTATTATCAGAACAAGACAAGAGTTCCAAGCCTGTAAGGCTACTTACGTCCATGCTTGTTAATTGGTTTTCAAAACAACGCAATTCAGTTAAGTTGGCATTATCTCCTATAACCAGCTCCGTTATATTGTTCCTGTAACATCGTAAGGTTATTAAATTGGTGTTTGACGAAACATCTAAGGTTTCTATTTTATTATCAAACACTTCTAAGGTTTCCAAGTCCGTAAATGCTTCGATTCCTGTTAAAGCAACAATGTTTTGGTTCGTTGCTGTAAGTGTGGTTAGACTTGAAATATTTGAAGTCGTTACATATTGATCATTCGCAATACCATTTCCTTTTCCGGCAGCCTCTAAAAATGCTTCAAAATTAGCATCGGGAATATAGGTTTCAAAACAATGTTCTTTAAATGAAGCAATACCAGTATCAATGTTCATCCAAGTGGCTGTTGAAAAATCAGCATTATCTACGCTGATACAAGCTAAACTGGGGTTCCCTCCTGCTTTAAATTTATCATTAGTAACCGCTGCGTTGTTACCATTTCTTATATCTAATAACGTTAATTGATTGTTTTCACAGAATAGTTTCGTTAATTGTACATTTGCGATAAGGTTTAAACCTGTTAACGCATTATCTGAGCAATTTAAGCTACTTAAAGCTGTATTTTTAGATACATCAAGATCTAATAAACCATTCTTGCGCACGTCTATAGTCGTTAATGCCGTATTCTTACTTAGATCTATATTTGTTAGCGTTGGTGTATTATTTATATATAGCTCTTCTAATAGAACATGCGTACTAAGATCTAAAGATGCTACAGGAGGGTTAGTAAGGTAAAGTACTGTTAATGCTGTATTTTTACTAAGATCTAAGTTTGTTACAGAATTACTTAAGGAAGCAAAATTCGTTAGATTTATCATTTCTTCAATTCCTGTAAAATCTGATAAACTATTACTAACTATAGTTATCGACGTAATCGTTTCCGCCACACCTGCAGGCAAATAATTATCTAGTGGCCCAGAATCATATCCTTGATCTATTAAATATTGCTCAAAAACATCATCTGGCACATAGGTTTGTTGTGCAGATATGCTATAAGAAAATAATAAGAAAAAAGCGAAAAGTAGTTTTGTTTTCATATAAAAATGGTTAAAAAATGCAACTAGTAAATTAATCTGTACTCTAAAATCAGTTAGATGTTATTTAGTTATAAATCATAAAAATTCAGCGAAGAAAATATCTTAAACCTGTAAATGTTTTTTGACTCCTCTACAATGATACTCTTATCCGTTTATTTCTAAAAACTTAAGAAGTGGCAAAAAGTGGCAGACATTAAAAACAGCATTTTTAAATCAAATATTTCATTTTTAAATAGCTGTATTTTATACTTATCTATTTATATCTATACTTCCTTTGTCTCCTTCCAATATTCCGTAATTATACTGTTTAAGAGCATTCTTTTATTTCTTTGCCAAAGGTATTTGATAAATTAATACAAACTTTTATATACAGGAGAGACATTACACGTAAGTTACTCCATTAGAGTGTTTATTATTACTGCAATTGAGTGTTTAGAATACATTCAAAGTGAAATCATTTTAGAATTAATACCATTTACACATCATAAAAAACAGCTTCTTATTAAAACTGTTTTCCTTTTCCAATATTTGGGTTCAATATATTATTGATATCTGAATTTTGAATCTGACCATTCATATCCATATCAGCTTTGGAATATCCTGAAGCTCCTAATTCTAAAATAACTGAACTGGTATCAGAGTTTTGAATCTGTCCATTTTCATCATAATCTCCTCCAAGCATTGCAAAAACTCCATTCCCCATTTCTACAACCGCATTCGTTCCTCCTAGTGTAACGGTGCTATCTGTAGTAAAATTTACAGTAGTTGTTGTATCTGATAAGCTAACTGTTGCAGCTGTTACAATTGATAAGTGGTTACGATGTCTAATACTTACATAATAATTTCCCCACGGGATCCCCATATTAAGTGGAGAAACACCATCAATACCAACAATATCTCCATCTCTTTGCAATAATGCACTTGCGTTTGTTTCTATTAATGTATTATCATTGGCATTTCTCAATTCTATATATATCCAATCTACAATAGCATTTTCGCCTGTAACAGCTAACACCTCAGCGCTCGTAGCATCTAAATTATAAGGAGATTGACTATCTATATATCCCGCTACTCTAAGATCATCACGCATTAACGTTTCTTCTCCTGTGTTTGGATTCAAAAAAGCACCTTGTAAAAATACTTTTGGAGAAAGTAACACACCACAACTTATATCGTTAAAACTTGCCGTATCATCTTTACCCCAAGAGTTTAAAACCGAAGCAGAAACATCATCTACTAGAATACAAGAGAGATTAGGGTTCCCATAAGCATCCATATCTGGTAAATTTAGATTATTACCATTCTTAAGGTTTAAACTGGTCAATGCATTTTCATAACAGTAAAACTCATTTAAAACTATATTTTGTGTTAAATCTAAACTTATAATTTGATTATTTTTACAATCAAAATATGTCAATGCTATATTTTTGGAAACATCTAAATTATATAAAGCATTACTATGACAGGATAACTCAATTAATGCTGTATTTTGAGTTACATCTAAGTCCTCTATTTGATTCTCTTGACAATTTAATTTTGTCAATTGTGTATTTTGAGTAACATCTAATTCTTCTAATGAATTAGACCCACAATACAACTCTTCCAATGCTGTAAAATCCTCAATTCCTATAAGTTTAGCTATACTTTTACCAGAAACACTTAACCTTGATACATTTTCTATTTTTTCTGTAGTTACATAATCATCATTAGCAACACCATTACCCATACTGCTTGCATCTCCTATAGCTACTTCAACACCATCGGCATCATGCGTTTCTAAATAATTTTCAAAATTATCATCTGGAACGAATGTTACACAACTCACATCATTAAAACTGGTTTGTGCATCTATAAAAGCTTCCCAATCAGCTGTAAAATCAACTGCATTATCTACAAGTATACATGTAAGATTGCTATTTCCAGTGGCAATGAAAGTGTTTATAATACCATTATTCCCATTTTTAAGGTTTACCGAGGTAAGTTGGTTTCCATTCAAGAATGTTTTTTTTAGCAACGGATTAAGACTAAAATCTATTGTACTAAATTGATTAAAATTAAGACGTGCTTCTTCTAATAAAGTATTATTACTAAGGTCTATATCTTCGATATTATTAGAAGCAATATTAAGTTCTATTAATTGTGTATTATTAGTAATATCTAATGTCATTATTTCATTCCCTGATAAAATCAGTGATTCTAATTGCAGGTTGGTACTAACATCTATATTGGCTACAGTACTATTATAGCAGGTTAAAGTTTCTAAATTTATATTTTCGGTAACATCTAAATTGGCTATATTATGAAAGCGAATATCAAAATTTACTAAAGCAATAAAACCTTCAAGACCTGTTAGATTTGATATCAAAGTTGCAGGATCAATTACTTGACCTGGTGCTGGTATTAGGTAAGGTAGCTCTAATGAAACTACATTTTCAATGGCGCTTGTAGTTACATAATTGTCATCAGAAATACCATTCCCCATACTGGTTTCATCTCCAACTGTAACTGAAACTCCAGAAGCATTATGTGTTTCCAAATACGTTTCAAAAATATCATCTGGCACATAAGTTTCGTAACAATGTTCACTAAAATTTGATATAGTATCATCAATATCAATCAAAGTAGTTCTAGCATAATCTGCGTCATCTACCATGATACAGGTTAAATTTGGATTACCTGTAGCAGATAAAGCATCTTCGTCGGTCAACAAGGCATTATTCCCATTTTTAAGGTTTAAACTTGTCAAATTATTATTCTCACAATTAACTCTTCTTAACAATGGGTTTTGTGAAAAATCAAGCGTCTCAAATATTCCATCATTTCCATAAAAAGAATTTAAAACAGTATTTTTACTAAAATCAACACTAGTAAGGTTACTGTTTACACACCAAATTCTTTCTAAAAGTACATTTTTACTTACATCAATACCTGATAACTGGTTTTCTGAAACAGAGATTGTTTTTAAAAGAATGTTTTTAGTAACGTCTACATTTCTTAATCCATTTTTAGCAACTTTTAATCCTTCTAAAAGAACATTTTTAGTAATATCTAAGGTTAAAAGATTATTCTCATGGCAGGTAATATTTATAAGGGCTACATTTTGAGTAAAATCTATGCCTGTTAATTTACCATTCCCATATATTTGTACATCTGTAAGCGCGGTATTCTGAGTGATATTTACCGTAGTTAAATTGATATTGTCAGTAACTTGCATATAATCAAGTAGGCTATTTTGTGAAACATCCAAACTTGAAATATCAAGATTATTTAATTCTAATTCTTCTAGATTAACAAAATCCTCCAGCCCTGTTAAGTCTGCTACAGCTTGATTTCTAATAATAAAATTAGTAACGGCGTTAATGTTTGAAGTAGTTACATAATGATCATTTAAAATACCATTTCCTAAACTTGTAATATCTCCTAAAGGCACATCTCCCCCTGTATTTGTATGTGTTTCTAAATAATTTTCAAAAACAGTATCTTCCACATAGGTTTCATAACAATGTTCATTAAAAGAAGCCGAAGCATCTGTTGTCCAAGAACTTAAATACGATGCAGTTTCATCATCTACATTAATACAGGCTAAATTAGGGTTGCCGGTTGTAGAAAAGTTAGTAACGTTACCGTTGTTTCCATTCTTAATATTCAAACTTTCTAAAGCACCATTTAGCGCATAGAATTCTGTTAATGCAGTATTAGCAGTAAGATCTAAGTGTGTTATTGATGGTGATGTCCAAAATATTTTTAAAGCGAGATTATTACTGACATCTATAGTAGAGATGTCCGTACCAGAAATGTTTAAGTCTTCTAAAGCTGTTAGCGCAGAAACATTTAATGTTGTTAATAATGCATTATCACTAGCCAATAAAAGTTTTAAATTGACATTAGCAGTAACATTTAAACTAGACATCGTATTTGTAAAAGCTAATAAGGTTTCTAAAGCTATAAAGTCTTCTAGTCCTGTAAAGTTAGAAATGCCCTTGCTTCCTAAATTTATGGTAGTAACACTAGAGATATTACTTGTAAGCACATAATCATCTAGTGGGCCTGAATCGTAACCTAAATCAATTAAAGCTTGTTCAAAATTATCATCCGGAACATACGTTTCATAACAATGATTTCCAAAAGAGACTGTCTCATCAACACTGCTTTCCCATTCGGTTGTGAATTCCGCAGCATCATCTACTTGTATACACGTAAGATTGCTATTTCCAATGGCATCAAAACTAGTTATAATATCATTATTCCCATTTTTAAGATTTAAACTCGTTAAATTATTGTTACCGAAATTGGTACTTTTTAACAGCGTATTTGTAGAAAAATCAAGCGTTTCAAATACACCGTCGTTTCCAAAAAAAGATGTTAAAGCTCCATTTTGACTAAAATCAATACTTGTTAGATTACTATTTGTACACCAAATTCTTTCTAAAAGCACATTCTGACTTACATCAATACTTGATAATCGATTTTCAGAAACTTGTAATTCTCTTAAAAGATTATTTTTAGTGACATCTATACTTGTTAATGAATTCTCATGAACTCTTAATTCTTCTAATGCTACATTTTGAGTGACATCTATACTTGAAAAATTATTTCCATTACACCGAATATCTATAAGCGCTATATTTTGAGTAAAATCCATAGTTTTCAAATTAGGACTAGAATATACTTGAACTTCTGTAAGGGCTACATTTTTAGTGATATCTACCGTTGTTAAATTAACATTTTCAATGACTTGTATAAATTCAAGCGCTAGATTTTGTGAAACATCCAAACTTGAAATATCAAGATTATTTAATTCTAAATCTTCTAGATTAATAAAATCCTCCAGTCCTGTTAAATCTGCTATAGGTTGATCTCTAATAGTAAAACTAGTAATGGTGTTAATGTTTGAAGTAGTTATGTATTGATCATCTAAAATTCCATTACCTAGACTTGTAGCATCACCAAGAGGGACGGTATTACCACCACTATCATGTGTTTCTAAATAATTTTCGAAAACAACATCGGGAACGTAGGTATCTCCACAATTTAAACTATAGTTACTTTGTGCATCTTTAATCCAAATAGGCCCCGTTAAATAGGTTGCGGTTGGATCATCCACTTGAATACATGCTAAGCTTGAATTCGCATCTAAATTGCTAATGCTCATCGCTCCATTATTTTCATTTTTTAAGTTTAAACGTATTAATTCATTGGAGGAACAATCGAGCTTTTCCAATAGGGTATTTTTGTTAAGGCTTAGATTGATCAGATTATTGTCATTACAATACAACGTTGTTAATAATACATTTTTACTTACATCTAAATCAACTAATAAGTTATTAGCAATATTTAATGTTGTTAACGCTATATTTTGTGTTAGATCAATATTTGTGATACTTGTATTGATACAAGTTAATTCTTGTAATCCTACAAAATCTTCAATCCCTGTTAAATTATTAATACTGGATCCACTGATATTTAAAGTTGTAAGTGCTGCCACTTTATGCGTTAACACACTTGTTCCAGTAAAAGAACCTTCTAATGCAGGGATAACTTGTAAATTGTCTAGAAAACTATTATTAGGAATAGCTGTCAATGCACAATCAACATCACTAAATAACATATCACTAAAATAATTCCAGTTTTCTTCTGAATATGTAGGGTCATCTACAACTATACAAAATAAGTTAGGTGAATCAACTGCATCAATATAAGTAACATTTATATTGTTCCCATTTTTAACATTTAGAGACGCTAAATTAGGGTTAGTATCTGCCTGTAGTATTGTTAATGCCGTATTCTGAGAGAGGTCTAATTCAGTTAAAGCCGTTTGATTAACATATAATTCTTGCAAACTGGTGTTAGCCGTTACATCTAAAACAACTAAATCAGTCTTTCCACAGTTTAAAGATTCTAAATTTGAAAGCGTACTTAGATTTATTGTAGTAATGTTGCTACTGGAACAATTTAAGGTTTTTAATGCTGTAAAATCTTCGATTCCTGTGAGGCTTTCAATGTCGGCAGATGTAGTAAGATCTAAAATCGTTACATTTTCTATATTGGCCGTCGTAATTAAGTTGTCGTCAAGAACACCATTTCCCATGCCATTGGCTTCTAAAAAACTTTCAAAATTAGCATCTGGAATAGTGGTTTCTTGAGAGTAGGCTAAAAAGGCACTTAATAAAATGCAAATAGTAAGTAATTTTTTAATCATCATAAAAGGCTTTAAAATTGTAGTTCATACATTAATTTGTTAAAAAAGGACTCTTAAAACTGTTGCCCTTTTCCAATATTTGGATTCAATATATTATTGATATCAGAATTTTGAACTTGACCATTCATATCCATATCTGCCTTAGAATATCCTGAAGTTCCTAATTCCAGTATTACGGAACTTGTATCTGAATTTTGTACTTGACCATTGGTATCATAATCACCACCAAGTATTGCAAAAATTCCATTGCCCGTATTTACAACTGCATTGGTTCCTCCTAGCGTAACGGTACTATCCATAGTAAAATCTATACTAGTTATTCTATCTGATAAGCTAACTGTTGCCGCGGTAACAATTTCCAAGTGGTTACGATGCTTAATACTCACATGATACGTTCCCACATCAAGTCGATGATTTAATGGAGAAATACCATCCAAATCAACAATATCTCCATCTCTTTGTAAAAGTCCGCTTATATCTGATATCAACAATGTATTATCATTAAGGTCTCTAAACCCTATAGATACCCAATCTACTATAGCATTTTCACCAGTAACTTCTAATACAGTTGCATCTATAGAATCTAAATTATACGGAGAATTTGTAGAGAGATACCCTCCTACTCTAAGGTCATCACGCATTAACGTTTCTTCTCCTGTATTAGGATTAAAAAAAGCGCCTTGTAAAAATACTTTTGGCGAAAGTAGCAGACCACAACTCACATCGTTAAAACTTGCCGTATCATCTTTACCCCAAGAGTTTAAAACCGAAGCAGAAACATCATCTACTAGAATACAAGAGAGATTAGGGTTCCCGTAAGCATCCATATCTGGTAAATTTAGATTATTACCATTCTTAAGATTTAAACTGGTCAATGCATTTTCATAACAGTAAAACTCATTTAAAACTATATTTTGTGTTAAATCTAAACTTATAATTTGATTATTTTTACAATCAAAATATGTCAATGCTATATTTTGAGAAACATCTAAATTAGCTATTTGATTAGCGTCACATTCTAGTTCTGTTAATAATGTATTTTGAGTAATATCTAAATCTTCAATTTGATTAGAGGAACAATCTAGAATTGTTAATGCTATATTTTTAGTAACATCTAAATTATCTAAAGCATTAGTATGGCAGGATAACTCAATTAATGCTGTATTTTGAGTTATATCTAAGTTCCCTATTTGATTATCTTGACAGTTTAATTTTGTCAATTGTGTGTTTTGACTAACATCTAATTCATCTAATGAATTAGACCCACAAGACAATATTTCTAATGCTGTAAAATCAGCAATACCAGTAAGTTCAGAGATATTATTCCTAACTACCCCTAAGCTTATTACAGTTTCTATTTTTTCGGTAGTTACATAACCGTCATTGTCTACACCATTCCCCATACTGTTTGCATCTCCTATAGCTACTGCAACACCATCGGCATCATGAGTTTCTAAATAGGTTTCAAAATTGTCATCAGGAACCTCGGTTTGTCTACAATCCGTGCTGTAATATGCCTGTGCATCTTTACTCGAAGATCTAAAAGACCCAAAAACATCATCTACCTGAATACAATATAAGTCTGAATTACCTGTAGCCTTAAGTCTTGTATTTACAGCATTTCCATTTTTAAGGTTTAAACTGCTTAATAAATTATCCGTACAATACACATAATTTAATCCTATGTTTTTTGAAACATCTAAACTCGTTAATTGATTTTCATCACATTCTAGATACCCTAATCCCGTATTTTTTGAAATATCTAAACTAATTAATACGTTATCGTGACAATCAAGTTCTTCTAAAATAATATTTTGCGTTACATTTATACTAGATAACTTATTTCCAGAACAATAGAGGTACTCTAAATCTGTATTTACCGACAAGTCTAAACTTTTGATTTCGTTATTATTACAGTATAAATCTATTAACAGGCTATTTTGAGTTACATCTAAATTTCCTATCGAGTTTACGTAACAAGATAAATGGGTCAATTTTGTGTTATTAGTAACATCCAAATTCATTAAGCTATTAGTACTACAATTTAGAGTGATTAATTCCGTGTTTTTTGATATATCTAGATCTTCTAATGAATTTTTATAACACTGTAAATCTTCTAAAGCTGTAAAGTCCTCAATCCCTATAAGTTCAACGATACTTTTGCTAGGAACATTTAAACTTGTTACGTTTTCTATTTTTTCGGTAGTCACATAGCCATCATTATCTACACCATTACCCATACTGCTTGCATCTCCTATAGCTACTTCGGTACCAGCTGCGTTATGAGTTTCTAGATAATTTTCAAAATTAGCATCAGGTACCTCAGTTTGTCTACAATCCGTGCTATAAAAAGACTGCGTATCTTTATTCCAAGAATTTAAAATAGTAGCAGAAGCATTATCTACCAAAATACACGTAAGATTACTATTTCCAGTAGCATTAAAAACAGTTATAATATCATTATTCCCATTTTTAATATTCAATACAGTTAGTTGACTTTGAAAAGCTCTAATTTCTTCCAATGCCACATTATTCGATAAATCTAATTCGGTAATAGGGTTATAATGTATACGAATACGGGTTAATCCTGTATTATTAGTCACATCAATTGCTTCAAGGTTATTGTTATTAATCTGTAAAATTCGAAGCAATGGGTTGTTCGTCAAGTTAATTTCGTCAAGTTGATTGTTTTCTACTCTTAAATCTTCTAATAACGTATTAGTAGTTACATCCAAATTTGTTAAACTTCCTGAAAAAGCCCAAAGGGTAACTAATTGAGAAAGGTTGGACACATCAATAGTCGCAAATGAATTATAATTTGCTTTTAACGTTGTTAATGCTTCAAAGTCTTCAATTCCTGTTAAATTACCTATACTTTTACTACTAACATCTAAATTGGTAAGCCTATTAATATTTGCTGTAGGTACGTAATTATCTAATGCACCTGTATCGTAGCCTAAATCAATGAGTGCTTGTTCAAAATTAGCATCAGGAACATAAGTTTCTCCACAATTTAATTCATAATTACTTTGTGCATCTTTAAGCCAAGTAGTATTTAAATTGCTTGTTATAGGATCATCTACTTTGATACATGTTAAGTTTGGATTTTCAACTAAATGGCTAGTGTTTAATGCTCCATTATTTCCATTTTTCAGATTTAAACGTGTTAATTGATTGGAGGAACAATCAAATATTTCCAACAAGTTATTTTGGCTGACCTCTAAAGTAGTTAAGGCATTACTATAACAATATAACTCCGTTAATAATATATTTTGTGTAACATCTAAATCAACTAATAAGTTATTAGCTACATTTAATTTTGTTAATGCTGTACTTTGTGTTATATCAATATTTGTGATACTTGTATTGATACAAGTTAATTCTTGTAATCCTACAAAATCTTCAATCCCAGTTAAATTACTAACACTGGATCCACTGATATTTAAAGTTGTAAGTGCTGCCACTTTATGCGTTAACACACTTGTCTCATTAAAAGAATATGCTAATTCAGGAATAATTTGTAATTTTTCTAAAAAACTATTATCAGGAATAGCTGTCAATGCACAATCAACATCACTAAATAACATACCACTAAAATAATTCCAATTTTCTTCTGAATATACAGGGTCATCTACAACTACACAAAATAAATTGGGTGAATCAACTGTTACAATATAAGTAACATTGGTATTATTACCATTTTTAACATTTAGAGATGTTAAATTAGGGTTACTATGTGCTTCTAATATTGTTAATGCACTATTTTGAGAGAGGTCTAATTCAGTTAGATCCGTTTCACTAGCATATAATTCTTTTAAACTGGTGTTAGATGTTAGATCTAACAAAATTAAATCTGTTTTTTCGCAGTTTAAAGATTCTAAATTTGAAAGCGCACTTAAATCTAGGGTAGTGATGTTACTACTAGAACAATTTAAGGTTATTAATGCAGTAAAATCTTCGATTCCTGTGAGGCTTTCAATATCTGCAGATGTAATAAGATCTAAAGTGGTTATAGTTGAGATATTAGCAGTAGTTACTAAATGATCTTCATCAATACCATTTCCCATACCATTGGCTTCTAAAAAACTTTCAAAATTTTCATCTGGAATGGCGGTGGTTTGTGCAGCTAAAGATTGACATAGCACTGCTAAAAAAATTAATGTAATTTTTTTCATGTAACTTATATTTGGGGACATCTATTATTTATGAAGCGAAAGTATTTTATAAATTTCTATAAGTGGTCATTTACAAGGGAGACAAAGAGGGGGACATTTTACATAACCCACACATTATGAACCTACTTTATATACTATCTTGTTTTGGTACAACAAAAAAAGTACGCCTCCTTTTTCAAAAAAAACAATAATAGGCTTTACTAATTTTTAGAAAAAATCATGCTCTATTTAAACAAAAAACGAATGAATTAAAAAGCAAATGACGGATGTGGTGCTCCACTAAAGCATCGCGGTATTAATGGAAAATCGGTAGTTACTACATAATAATAGGTTCCAGCAGGAAACTCTGGCGTCACACCGGTACGTCCATTACATGCGTCTAAATCTCCTGCTCCAGCTATGTATTCATAATCTTGTTCATACTTACCATTATAAGTGCCACATGGAGCAGAAATACCGTCACCAGGTCTTTCCCCTGCTTTTAGTTGATAACTTGACTTTAGTTCTCTCACTGCACTAGATGTGTCATCCGCATTCGTATATGCATATTTATAATATACAGGAAACCCGTCTGCTGCCCAACCACATTGCACCATTTTACTGCCATCTGCACTAAGAACATCTGAAGCATACCCTGAAAAATCTCCATGATAATGATATGCTCCATTTGCTTGTAAATGTGCTTGGTTTTCATCCAATCCTATTTGCCCTGCGTTCGTAGTTCCTTCTAAAACCCAATTCCAATTTTCTGTACCATCTTCTGTATTTGTATAAGGAAAAGCAGCTCCTGGGTCAAATTTACATCCATTCAATGCCAAGCCAAAGATCCATTCGATCTTAGTATCTCCTAACAATAATGTTTTATCGTTCGCTAATGTTGGGTTTATAACAACCTTAAATGTTTTGTTTACTTCACTTATTTTATCAGAAGGCGCTCCATAATCATGGTTTGGAATTTGATTTACGGATATTTCTCTTAAGGCTACTGTTACATTTTCTTGATATAAAGTTGTAAAAGCATCTGTTGTATGGTCATTCCTATTTGGTTTCACCGTTGCATCCAATGAATTATCAATAATACAACTAGTTTCAGTTTCGATTGTTGCTGCTGTTTCTTTTTCGCTGCCACATGCATAACATATTGCTAAAATTGTGCATACATAAATTGAAGTATTTCTAAGATTCATTTGAGGGAAGTTTATATTAATATGACTACAATAGTACGCTCTTTAACTTAAAATAGTAAATTTTAATAGTGGCAAAAAGTGGTAGCCCTCATTATTATTGGGATGCTATAAATGTTTTTATTTTGACTTTCATTTCTTCTAAAGCTTTTAATTCTACCTCTAATCTGGATTTTTCATCTTTCATTGCCTGTAATGCATCCTTTTTATCGGAACCCATAAAACGATTCCATATAGCACTAAATAAAAACATAGGTTCTCTTTTAAAAATAGTCTTATATAGACACCAAAATATATCTACAAAGTATTACTAGGACAATAATAGTATAAATAGGTGTTTCTTATAGTGGTAAAAAGTGGCAAAACAATACTTTAACTTTTCTATTTGTATACCATAGTAAATAACGGAATATCTTAAGACAGGTTTTGGATAAAACTTTCGAGTTCTTCTCCTGGAGAAAGTGCTATTTTTTTTCGAATACGGTAGCGTGTAGATTTTACAGAATCCATAGTGACATTACGAATGGTCATAATTTCTTTTAACGATAAATTTAAGCGCAATAATGCACACATCTCTCTTTCAGTTTTAGTTAAAGCGGGATATAATGTTCTGAGTTTCCCATCAAACCCTTTATTAACACCATCTATTTTAGTCTGCAATTCAGATAATTTACCCTCAGTAGCAATTTGTAGCTGTAATTCTGATGTTAGCGAACGAATAGATTTTTTTACTTTATCAGACGCTTCTGGAGTGATTTCATTTTTTATGCGGTCTAACAATTCCTCTTTAAAAACTAGCCGCATACTGTTGTCTGCAATCAAGTTTTTAATTTCATCTTCGCTGGCTTTTATTTTCACATCCAATAACAACATTTGCGCTTGTTCTTTTTCTAATTTCTCTTTAAACACCTGAGCACGACTTCTATAATTACGTCGGATCAGGAGTCCAATGATAATCCCTCCTACTGCTGTTAAAACAAATAAAGCCAGATACAACCACTTTTTAGAAGCTTCCGAGGCTGCCAATAAAGCAACTTCCCGTTTTTCTTGATTAAACTTGTAGGTTAACTCAAGCTCTTGAATTTTTTTTATGTTTTTAATATTATATATTGAATCGGAATGTTTATTAAATATCCTGTAATTAAAATAAGCTTGTTTATAATCCCCTTTTAAATGATTTAGAAAGCTTTTACGTAAATAGGCTTTTGCAATTCTGTCTTTAAATTGCGCTTCTTTTGCAACTATTAGTAAAGAATCTGCATATTGTAATGAAATATCATATTCCTTTTTTATTTTATAAAGTGTTGAAATATTGTAATAGCTAGTACATAATGAAAAGTTTTTTCCTAACTTCTTTGCATTGGCTATACTTTCTTGGCAGAGTTTTAAAGCCTTTTCATATTCTCCTAAATCTCTATAGACTAAAACCATGTTATTATTTACACGCTGAACATCGTCTACACTATTTATTGAAGTGAATAACTCTTTTGCTTTAGTATAACAAACCAAAGCGGAGTCTAATCGTTTGCTTTGACGATACGAAACTCCCATCATATTATATCCAGCCGCAATGCCAAGTGTATCTTTGAGAGGTGTTTTTATCTCAATCGCTTTTTTATAATAAATAATTGCCTTATCATTATTCTTTTGATGCCTATAGACCATCGCCATATTATGCAATACATCAGATATATGCCATGGATCTTTTTGGTTTTCGTAAATTTCTTTAGCTTTTAGATAATATTCTAACGCTTTAGGATGGTTTGACTCCCTCCTATTTATGACTCCTTTAATCACATATGCCTCCGCTAATTGTTGGTTATTCGGTTTTTTATTTTCCGCATGTATTAACTGCATGGCTTCATCAACCAATTGCTCTGTAGCACTAAATTTTCGATCGTATTGCAGCTTTGCTAATGCTAGCAAGGCATTTATTTTTAGAGAATCCGTTGTAGCATGTGTAACCTCTTTTTGTAAACGGATTAACGTAGCATCAACTTCTTGAGAAGTTATTGAAATAGAAAGCAGCAAAAAAGTGATCGCTAAAAAGTGTCTCATAATTAATACAAATGTACTTATTAATTAAATAAACTTTTCATCCGTATTACTTTGATTTATTAAAATTCTTGTTGAAATTTTGCAAAACAAACAAAGACAACTAATTACTTAGTTGTCTTTGTATAACTTACTTTGCATAACTTAAAAAGTTATCCATTTTTAATTAGAACCCACCACCTGGTTCTTCTGGGCTTGCCGCCTGCGCTTTCTGGGGACTCAAAATCATATAGGTTCCTAAAGCGGTTAAAGCGGCATACTTACCATAGCTTCCTAACTTCTTTAACGCTTCTTTTCTTGTTATTTCTTCTTTATGTGAACTCATCGCTGTTACTTACTTTTGTATTTTATTTAAAACTAATTTCTTGCTTACAATACCTTTACCGGTAGTTAACTTAACAATATATACTCCTGTTTCTACTAATGGTAGTTGTATACTGTCTTTTCCTTTACCTTCTTGATTCCCTTTATATACTAGAGCTCCTAGGGTATTGTATATCATAAAATCATACGTTTCTCCTTGTAAGCCTTCTACAATTAACGATCCATTTGATTTATACATATTTACATCCAATCCTACAACATCTGTTACGGATAATACTTTACTTTGTGTATGTAAATAAAAACGTCCAATACCTGACATTTCATCTGTCGTAATAATGGTATATCCTTCTTATGTTAACTCTATAAACATTCCTGTTGCTGTATCTTCTAAATAGATATTCATTCCTTCTGGTAAATCTATTGTGTTTACATTAAAACGAACTTCTTTCCCTGTTGCTACCTCTAAACCAATTGGAATAATCATAGCATCATAATTATCTGTTGGCAATGATTGAATCGTAAAATCTTCTCCTGTTGAATCTGCTAATAAATGTGTGTATACATCAAAAGTCGCACCTCCAAAGTTTCCATCAACCGTTACCGCTCCATCTTCTAAAATACGAAAAGAAGGCATTGGTTTCAACCGTTAAGTCATTCATTTCAACTGAATCTCTTGATCCAATTAATGGTATGGTTCCTACATTTGGTACGATGATATTATTGGTTGCTGCTGGTAATGCATTACGATCCCAGTTACTTTCAGTTGTCCAATCTGAACTTGTTACGCCCATCCATATTACATCTAAAGATGCAAATATTGAATCAAAGGTGTCTCCGAATAACTGTACTCCGTTAATCTATATGATTTCAGATGATGAGAGACATTTAGCTAAAATTAAAGAACAAACTTTAAATAGTGTTGCTAAAAAACACCATGCGAAAATTCATTTCTTTGCCTCAGAAGATTTATTAATATACCTAAATCCACTTAAACAACCTAAAGCAACTGAAAAAAGAGTTCGTGGTTATCGTGTAAAAGTTAATTATAAAACCGATAATAACACCGGGAAGCAATCTTCAATTACAACGATTATTATGAATGCACTTCACAAGAAATAGGTTTGTTTATAAAACTTAAAATTCTCTTTATAGTTCCCTCTTCTAATTTACAATGTCGTGCCTGTTCAATCCTCATTATAATCTCAATAGGAATATTTAGTTCAGACGCAAATTCTTCAAGCGTTGTATTATTTTGTAATCTCCATAATTGAGTTCGAATTCCCAGCTTATCAATATGGGATTGTTTTTTTGGTACAAAACCAAGAAAATCAATAATAATATTAAAATGTTTTGGATGAGGTGATTTCTTATTCCGTTCCCAATTAGATAGTGCAACACTGTTTACGTTAAGTTTCTTTGCTAAAATTTCTTGTTGGATATCCCTTTTAAGTCGTTCGTTACGTATATAGTCTCCTAATGAATGTGTAGTTAGCTGTTGCTTGGTAATTTTGCGTATTTTTGGCTTAAGTGCAAAACTGCATTTGGGTATCATTGAGTATAATTAATACGGGTTTTCGTGCTTAATCGAAAGTTTAGTGTATTTTTATAAAGTTCGCCAAATCATTTTGATTACCCGACAGGGAAATTTAAAATAAGTTTGGCTTTAAACAAAAAAGATAAAACAAAATAAAAAGTTTTGGCTCAGTGTTAATCCGAAAAGTTAGTGTATTTTTATACACTACGTTTCATACACTGAACGCTGTGTGCAAGCTAAAAAATGAGAAAGAGTATAATAATATCAATTATGGTGATTACAGAATTTGTTTCTTGTGGACAAGGAAGTAAATCAACGCAAGTTAAAGTTTCAAAAGAATTAGAGAAAACTAAGACTTTAATAGGTGATGAAAGTCAAGCACGTCCAGATATATCAAATCAAAAGAATGTTGACACCAGATACGTATATTCTAACCCTAGTGGTCACAATTTAATAATCGAAAACAGTTACCCAAGAGGTGGACTAAAATATACTGACTCTTGGGGGGAAGAATATGTTTATGCTGTTTTTTGGACTCGAATAACCAATGAAACGAATAATCCTTTTGAATTTAAAATGGAATTCTCTGAAGATTCATATGAGCTAAAATCTTCACCAGGCAGATTTTTTAAACTATTTATTCCTTCCGACACAATAACATCTGAGAAAGAACCTCTATTTAATTATGGCCTTGATTTAGAAAAATATTTAGATAATAACTTTTATAAGCATGGTGATTTAGTAAGAACGATTAACCCAAAGGATTCTAGCGGTTTTTATGTCATAACTCTTTTTAATCAAGGAGTAAACGGTACATTGCGAACTGGACTAAACATAAAGGAGGACAAACTTACTTATCGAATCAATGATAAAGAAATTGAATGTGGGAATATAAATTTGAAACAATTAGAACTAAAGAAATAAAAATCTACTTACAACAAGGGTAACCGTTGCACAAGTCCAAAAAATTAAAATACACAACTTCAAATAAGCCTTTTAAGGGCTTATTTTTTTATGCTATAAATTAAAAACACCAACTTTTCAGTTGCTTAAAAGTTTTTATTTTGAAGCACATGATTGAAACATTTAAAGAAAACTGAGCTGCAATAGCTTTCCTATTACTTTTTGCTGTTTTATTGATAAACTTCAGGTACTTTTTCAAATTATAAGCAATTGCACTCATATGCATTACCTTATTTGCTTGCGATAAACCCTTGGTGTTTATTTTTCGTAAACCTAAATATTGAGTCAGCACGCCAAAAACAGGCTCTACACTACTTTAACGTTACTTTTTACTCTTGCATTATTCCGTTCATATTCTTCTCGATAATACGTAACACCCTTTCGATGTTTTTATATCGATATTCTATAAATATTTAACAATTAAAAATGGAATTATTAAAATCAATAGTCTCTTTAGTAGTAAAATAAAAATTTAGACATTAAGGAAATAAAAAAAGGTCTTATATTCTTAAATTCAATAATAAAAAGTTAACTATAATTACTAATTTTATTGACCAAAAATCTTTGAACACTTTGGAATCTGTATTTGACAAACTTGATTTATAAATATGAATAAAATCATTTACTACCAATAGCTATAATTAATTAAGTGATTTGATACTTAGTCTTAATATTAATGAATTTATAATGTCTGTCAAATCATTTTAATTTGACTTTAGAAAAGAAAAAGATAAAATAAAAAATTTGCTGAATCTTGAACAAAATCCTGCTTACTTTCTATTCTCGCACTAACCAAAACCAAACGTTATCCCTTATTAAAAAAAGGATTTAAAATTTAAATTTTACACAAAAAAACAGAGAACTAATAAAATAAGTTCTCTGTTATATTTTTAAAATCTTTAAATTATTTACTTATTCCAATATACAGATGTTTGTCCGTATTGAAAATGTATAGGAGCATGACCAGGATCATTAGTGAACATATATAATTCAGCTGGCGGTTTTTCAAATAACATAATAATATCTGAACCGCCAAATTTAAACTTTCCAAATTCTTGACCTTTTACAACTGTTTCCCCTAAAAGTTCTTTGTACATCTTTACACCAGATACCTGACACATTCCTATTGGTAAAATTGCTACTTTTCCTACATCTGATTTTGTATCAATAATTACCAAACCTCTTGCTTGTGTAAATTCATATCCATCTTCTCCTCCATCTGGCGCGTCAAACTGACCATCAGGTCCCATTTCTACATTTAAAAATACTTTACCATCAACTCGTTTTATTTCTAATACTTCTCCACTTACAGGTGTATGAAAACGATGATAATCAAAAGGACTTAAAAAATAATGTATAAAAGTTCCTCCATAAAAATCTTTAGAATATTCACTAGAATTTAACAATTCATCTACGGTTCCAATAGTATGTGTTCCTTTTAAAGAAACCCTTGCCGTTACCCCTTTTTCATCTACTACATTACCTGTTTGATCAATTGGATAATATTGTTTGTAAGTACAATCTGCTGGAGAAACAATAGTTTCGTTATTATCAGGCTCAGCAATTGGACGTAAAGGACTTAATCCTGTGTTTGGGTCTGCATTATTAAAATCTCTATAAAAAAATTCATTAAACGTTGTCCAATTTTTCTCATTATCCGAATACCAAGGAAAATTATACATCGTATCTTTTTTAAATGATGCTAAACTTTCTTCCGTTAACGAATCTTCTGTATCTAAAAATACTCCCCAAGCTTTTGCAAAATCTACCAACCAATTTGCAAATTTTTCAAAACTTTGCATTGTTTGCCCAGTTTCCGGATCTTTTTGATCTATTAACCAATAAGACTGACATAATAAATCATATACTTTTTGATTATAGCCATTTCTTTTGTTGTTACTTTTCCATGCATTCGGATACTTTGGATCATCACTTTCATTAGGAATTAATCGTAAATATAAATCTGTATAATGCAAATACCCTGCTATTGTTGTTGGCCATCCATTTCCATCAAATACATTATCTATAGCATTATATAGGTCTTTATTTAAAACTTTATTTGCTAAATCTTTAGCAGATTTTAAAGATTTTAGCAATGCTTTTTCCATTTCTGAATCTTCAGAAAGAATCATTTTTAATTTTTCTACAACTGGGGCATGTGTTAGTGTAATCATTTTTTTAAGTTCTTTCTCCTACTCTATTTAAAATAGGCTTTTCAGATTTCGCCTTTGTAATAAAAATGAGAACTACTCAGTAATCAATTTTAATTACACTTTAAAGCTAAATAAATTACAAACTGAATTTAAAAAGAATGCATTAGAAGTAAGCTTTTCAGGAATAAGAGAAAGAATTATAACCATAACAGAAAATCACTTAAAAGTAATTAGAAGAGTATTTTATAAATTTTAAAGTAAGCTTATTGAATTTTTTAATGATTATTTATTTTTTACAACAAATACCTATTAAACATAATAATAACCAAAAACACATCATTAAAAGACAGTATATAAAGTAGTTACTATAACCCCTTTATTATTATTTAAAATAGTAGATATTAATTGTTTTTCTTCTTTGATTTTTAAATTAAATGGAGGCTGTAGAATATTTACACCACTTTTCTTTTTTAAACGAATTCCTTGTCCGGATATAATATCTTTATTTGGTTCAAAATCTCCAACAGGCAAATGTTCTGTTAAAATAACATATTTAAAGCGTGCTAATTTTGTTACAATGCATTGCACTTCTTTATTGGACAAATGCTGTAAAACCTGCCTTATTAAAGCACAATCACCTTTAGGCAATTCATCTTTTGCCAAATCTAAACAGTGAAACTCTAAATTTTCTTCTTTAAAATTTTCTTTATTATAGGCGATTAAATTCTCAACAATATCAACAGCAATATATTTTTTAGCATAGTTTACTAGCTCTTTTCCAATATTAAAATCTCCACAACCAAAATCGCAAACTATTAAAGGGTTTTTAAATGATGATAAAAATGATGTAATAACATCTATATAAGGTTTTACAATTTTAGGATTATGAGATCCATCACCAGAATAAAAATCAGCAGTATTATCTCCCCAAAGTTTCATTTCATAAACCTGTTCCATGGCGTCTTTTGTAGGCCAAGGTTTCTTTATTTTTTTAGTTTGATTTTCACTCTTCATTGAAACTCTATATTTATTCAAAATTACCTTAAAAAGAAAATTATATTCAATCAAAAATACTATTAAAAGAAACAAAACTTAGTAAAAAAAAAGCGTTTATTTTAGTTATAATACATTTAAATTAGCTAAATAAATTATGTTTTTTTAATTTACTAAACTGAGAAAAAAATTGTTTTATTTTGATAAAATTAACACATGAATTATAACAATAAGAAATTTAGATCAATACAAAATTCTGAAAATGGAGAAACTTCCAAAGAAACAGTTTTTGAATATAAACAAACCGGAAATATTCTTACTTCAACTTATAAAGGTGGAAAAATAGTTCAGGGACATTTGATTGGTTTGGTTGATGAAATTGGTACTATAAAAATGAGTTATCATCAAATTAATACCAAAGGTGAGTTAATGACCGGAGTTTGTTCTTCTAAACCAGAAATTTTAGCTACTGGAAAAATAAGATTGTATGAAAGTTGGAAATGGACTTCTGGAGATAAATCCGAAGGAAATTCAATTTTAGAAGAGCTTTAAAATTTCTTTTTATTTTATTAAAATAATACACACAACTCTAATCTTTTCTCTAAAATTTCTAAATTATTTGTTCTGATTAAAATATTAATCGTAATATTGCAATATAACAATTAAGAATATGGGATTAGCAAAAACTGAAATGTTTACGGAAGATCAAAACGCAATAGCATTATTTGCTAAAGTATTTGGTCATCCTGCCAGAGTTTCTATACTGCAGCATTTATTTAAAATTAATTCTTGTGTTTGTGGAGATTTAGTAAACGAAATTGGTCTTGCACAACCTACCATTTCTCAACACTTAAAAGAATTAAAAAATTTAGGTTTAATTAAAGGAAATGTAGAAGGAACAAGTGTTTGTTACTGTATTGATGTAGAAAACTGGACACAGATGAAAAAAATAATGTATCCTTTTTTAGATCAAGACATTTCTAAATCTGATTGTTGTTAAAAAAATTTGAATCTATTAATCGTATAATCGCAATAAACAAATACTATTATGAAACTATCTGAAGTAAAAGATTATTTAAACAAGTTAGAAACAATTGCTTTTAAATTACCTAACGGAGAATTAGTACCAAGCCATTTTCATGTAACTGAAGTTGGTAAAATAACAAAACATTTTATTGATTGTGGCGGAACTGTTCGTAACGAAGAAGTGGTTAACTTTCAATTATGGAACGCAAATGATTACGATCACAGATTGCATCCAGAGAAATTATTAAACATTATTGAGCTTTCTCAAAAGGTACTAGAAATTCCTAATTTAGAAATTGAAGTAGAATATCAAGCAGAAACTATTGGTAAATTTGGATTAGATTTTGACGGTAAAAACTTCGTTTTAACTTCTAAACAAACAGATTGCTTAGCTAAAGATCAATGTGGAATTCCAGAAGAGAAACCAAAAATTAAAATAACCAACTTAAATAGCGAAGCACAGTGCACTCCAGGTGGAGGTTGTTGCTAACAAAACAAACCTATAACAATGATAACAACACAAACAACACTTTTTTCTGAAATAGAGAATTTAATTTCCAACTTAACACCAGAAAATATTTCTGAGGAAAGAAAAACTGTTTTACAACCCTTAGCAGATTTTATACAAGAAAAGGTAAATAATGCAGAAGAAATTAGAATTAATTTTATCTGTACTCATAATTCTAGAAGAAGTCATTTATCACAAATTTGGGCACAAACGTTAGCCTATTATTTCAATATAAAAAATGTATTTTCTTATTCTGGTGGAACAGAAAGCACTGCTTTATTTCCAGTAGTTGCAGCTACGTTAAAAGCTTCTGGATTTAATATTAAAACATTATCAGAAGGGAAAAATCCAGTTTATAGCATTAAATACGCAGCTAATGAACATCCAATTATTGGTTTTTCTAAAAAATTAGATGATGATTTTAATCCACAAGCTGGTTTTGCTGCAGTAATGACATGTTCTCAAGCAGATGGTGGTTGTCCGTTTATAGCTGGAGCAGAAAAAAGAATTCCAATTACTTTTGAAGATCCTAAAAAGTTTGATAATACTGATCTTCAAGCAGAAAAATATAATGAAAGAAGTTTACAAATTGCTACAGAATTGTTATTTGTATTCTCTCAAATAAAAGCTTAAATAAATATAATACGTTTATTTACAAAGCCATTATTTTATCTTCAAATAAAATAATGGCTTTCTATTATAGAATATTTACCACAATTAATTAGTTTATAATAACATAAAATTAAAACGAACCTCACCTACTCTAGATTCAAACTAATTTAAAAGATTGTATATTCATACAAAATTTGAAAAACAATATGAATAGAAACTTAAACATGGCCGTTTTAATAGATGGTGATAATATTCCGTCTGCACATGTAAAAGAAATGATGGAAGAAATTGCCAAATATGGGAATCCAACTATTAAACGAATTTATGGAGATTGGACAAAACCCAATTTAACCAAATGGAAAAATCTATTATTAGAAAATGCCATAACTCCAATACAACAATACGGTTATACAACTGGTAAAAATGCAACTGATTCTGCCATGATTATTGATGCTATGGACATATTGTATAGCGGAAAAGTAAATGGTTTTTGTTTAGTTTCAAGTGATAGCGATTTTACAAGATTGGCAACAAGACTTAGAGAAGCTGGTATGCAAGTCATAGGAATTGGAGAAAAAAAGACGCCTAATCCGTTTATTGTAGCTTGCGATAGGTTTATATATATTGAAATATTAAAGAAAGAAACTGAAGAAAAGAACGAAAATAAAGCTGTTGATGAAGCAGATACTATTACTAAAAAAGAAATCAAATTAATTTCAACAACAATTAGTGATTTATCTGATGAAGAAGGTTGGGCTTTTCTTGGAGATGTTGGTAGTTTATTACAAAAAAAACAACCAAATTTTGATTCTAGAAATTATGGTTTTGAAAAATTAACTCCTCTAATTAAATCAATCGGCGTATTTGAAATTGAACAAAGAGAAAATGCTAAAAGTAAAAGCAAACTTGTTTTTGTAAAAAACAAAGAGAAGGTAGTACAACGTAGAAATACAAAAAGGAAAAAGTAAATAGACTTCCTAGATACAAAGATGAAATTCTTAATTATCTGTCTGTAATTAAACTCTTTTTTAAAATTTTTCTCAATCGTTAATTCAACTACAATAAACAACGATTTGCCTACACCTACTCTTTAGTATCTAAAGAACTTTGTAAAAACAAAATTAAAAAAAGATGATACAAAGTAAAATAGCACTAGTAACAGGTGGTAGCAGAGGTCTAGGTAAACAAATGGCAATTGAACTTTCTAAAAAAGGAATAGATGTTATTATAACTTACTTTTCTAATAAAGCCGCCGCAGAAGAAGTAATTTCTGATATCAAAAAAAATGGACAAAATGGAGCTGCTTTTCAATTAGACACAAGTAATATTGATTATTTTAATGATTTTACAATTAAATTATCAGCTTATCTTTTAAAAAATTATACTAAAGATAAAATTGACTTTTTAATAAATAATGCTGGAACAGGTATTTATAAACCTTTTTTAGAAACTACAGAAAATCAATTTGATGAAATGATAAACATTCATTTTAAAGGAGTTTATTTTCTTACTCAAAAAATAATTCCTCTAATAAATGAAGGTGGTAAAATTATAAATATTTCATCGGGTTTAACAAGGTTTTCAATACCTAATTCATCTGTTTATGCTTCTGCTAAAGCAGCTATTGAAGTATTTACAAAATACCTTGCAAAAGAATTGAGTGATAAAAAAATAACGGCTAATGTTGTTGCTCCTGGAGCAATTGCTACAGACTTTGGAGGTGGAGAAAATAAAAATAATCAACAAAAAATAAATACAATTGCTAACTTTACTGCCCTTGGTCGTATGGGAAAACCTGGCGATATTGGTGGAATTATAGCTTTTTTATGCTCAAATGATGCTACTTGGATTAATGGTCAGCGTATTGAAGCTTCAGGCGGAATTATGTTATAAAATTTAAATAATGGAAAACAATCTTCGTAAAATAGAAACTATTAGTGATTTTCATAAAATAAGAGGACTTTCAAATCCTTCTCATCCACTTGTTAGTTTAATTGATTATGGACAAACTAAAATACTTCCAGAATATATAGGCGAACGATGGTTTTTTGACTTTTTTTCTATAGGTTTAAAAAAGAATGTAGGTACTTTACGTTATGGACAACAAAAATACGATTTTGATGAAGGTTTAATGTCATTTATTGCTCCTGGTCAGTTGTTAAGTATTGAACCCAATACTAAAGGTAATTTAAAACCTTCTGGTTGGTTACTTTTAATACATCCTGATTTTATTTGGAAAACTTCACTAGCTACAAAAATAAAACAGTATCAGTTTTTTGATTATGCCATAAAGGAAGCTTTATTTATGTCGAAAAAAGAAGAAATTATACTGGAAGGAATTTTAGAGAATATAAAATTAGAAATAGAAGGTAATATTGATGGTTTTAGTCAAGATATTATTATTGCTCAAATTGAATTACTTCTTCAATATTCTGAAAGATTTTACCAAAGACAGTTCATTACAAGAAAAAAGAACAATCATGAAGTATTGGAGAAATTAGAACAAATTTTGTCTAATTATTTTAATAGTGAAAACATTGTAAACAAAGGACTTCCATCTGTTAAAGACATTGCAAAAGAATTAAATTTTTCTCCAAACTATCTAAGCTCATTATTAAAGAAAACTACAGGACAAAATACCCAACAACATATACACAACAAATTAATCGCTATGGCTAAAGAAAAGTTATCAACCACCAATTTATCAGTAAGTGAAATTGCTTATGAATTAGGTTTTGAACATTCGCAATCGTTTAGTAAATTATTTAAATCAAAAACCAATTCATCACCATCAAAATTCAGGCAATTATTTAATTAACAAAACTGTAGAAACTAATAATACATTCTTTTTAAAAAGAAAAATAAATAACCTCGAGGCATTTAAAGAATTATCCTTTTTCACTTTTTGATACACGTATCCAGGAATTAAGCCCATAGTTATCTCTAAGTGATTAAACTTCTTTTTTATCATAAAATCACAACAAATTTAGTTACTTTCGATAAAGATAAATAAGCTCCTGAATTAGCTATTACCTAATAAATATAACTAAAAATAAATTTATTGTATTTATTCAAATTTGAAAAACAGACTAAAATGAAAAAACATTTTTTATTTATATTAATACTAGTTTTTATTAGTAGTTGTGAAAAGTCAAAAAGCATAAGCTCTATAAATCCAGAAAATTGGTCGAAACGAAAAATTAATATTTCTCAAAAAGATTCACTAGAATATGGGAAATCGTATTTATCTATATACTCTCAAATTTACAGCATGTCTGAACATAAAACGCATAACTTAACTGCTATGATAAGTTTAAGAAATACGAGCGATACAGATACTATTTACATTACAAGAGCAGAATATTTTGATACTGATGGAAAATCAATTAGAAAATATTTTGATCACCCAATATTCATGAAACCTTTAGAAACCACAGAAATTATTATTGATGAAGTAGATACTTCTGGTGGAACAGGTTCTAACTTTTTATTTGAATGGAAAGTTCCTAAAAACAGTCCAGAACCTTTATTTGAAGGCGTTATGAACTCAACAATGGGACAACAAGGCTTATCGTTTACAACTCAAGCAAAACGAATTAAATAACATGGTAGAATTATTAACCACAATATTTTTTATTATTGCTGTTATTGATCCAATTGGTTCAATTCCTGTTTATTTAGAAGCAACGCGTGAGTTTGATATGGCTCACAAGAAGAAAATCGCTATTCGTGCTTCTGTAATTGCTTTTTGTATACTTTTCTTCTTTATACTAATTGGACAAATTATTTTAGAAGGAATGTCCGTTTCACTAGATGCTTTTCAAATTTCTGGTGGTGTTATTCTTTTTCTTTTTGCTTTAACTATGATTTTTGGTGATGGAAAACCTGAACAAGAAAAAAATAGAATTACAGACTATAAACAAGTTACTATCTTTCCTATAGCAATACCTTCTATTGCTTCTCCTGGGGCAATTATGGCTGTTGTTTTAATGACAGATAATCATCTGTACACAATTCAACAACAAGCGTTAACTACATTATTATTAATGCTTGTTATTGGAATTACTTGCTTAATCCTTTTAACTGCAAATCATTTACAAAAGAAAATTGGTAATTATGGTATTACAGTAATTAGTAAAATTATGGGAATGATATTGGCTTCTTATGCCGTACAAAGTATTTTAAGTGGAATTAGCAATTATTTTACAACTACCTAAATGTTTAAAGCAGAAATTATAAGTGAACCAAATGAAGATATTTGTATTTTATTAAAAGTAGAAAATCATTCTTTTAATTATATATGTGAATGCGGTGAAGCTAAGAATTTAAGCGTAAAAGATTGCCAAAATACCAATGCTATTTTTATAAGTCATACACACATTGATCATTTTGTTAATTTTGATACTATTTTAAGACATCAAATTGGTATACAAAGACGCGTTGTTATTGTTGGACCTTTAGGTATTATAAATCAGATTCAAAATAGAATAAAAAGTTATTGTTGGAATTTAATCGCAAAAGGAGCTATTTCCTACGAAATACGTGAAATAATAAACGAGAACGAATACAATTCCGCTGTTTTACAACCTCCTTTTTGGGAAAAGGAAGAAGAAAAAACTGTTTCCGAAGCTATTATTTTTAAAGAAAAAAAATTTAGTGTAACCTGTAGTGTTTTAGATCATAAAACAAATTCTATTGCCTATTTATTTAAAGGAAATGACGCAATAAAAATAACTCTTGAAAAAGAATTTACTCCTGGTAAATGGGTTGCGGAATTAAAAACTGCTTTTGATGAAAATGATAAATACAAAGAAATAAATATCAATGAAAAACTATACAATTCAAAAGATTTATTTCATCTTATCAATATAAAAAAAGGAAAAAAGCTAGGCATAATTATGGATCATGCTGCTCATGAAGAAAATCATTTAAAAATTAAACATCTATTTACCAATTGTAACGAAGTTTATATGGAGTGTTTTTATAAAAATGATGATAAAGAGTTTGCTATAAAAAATTACCATAGTTATGCTGCTAAATCTGGTGAAATAATGAAATTATGTAATGTTGATAAAGCAATTCCTGTTCATTTTTCTAGAAAATATAACGAACAAGACATTACAGAATTAATAGCCGAATTTGAGGCTGCTAAAAACTAAAAAAGCTTTACTATTTTATTTAAAAATAGTAAAGCTTTTTTAATTGCTATTAATTGGTTCCTGTTCTTTTTACTTTTTCTAAATTTTTTATTGACTTCTCTAACTCTACTTTTGCTCTTTCTAATCGCAATTGTGCAGACGATAATGAATTTGATTCTTTTTTTGAATTCCATTTAAAAGGTTTGTGAGCAGATATAAAAGAACTTAACTCCTCACCTAAATATTTTATTCTGTTATTAAATGAATTAGAAAGCTTATTCTTATTTGTACTTATATAAAGGTTTTTTTTAGACAATTTACATTCAAATGCTATCTTACCATTTACATACTTTATCCAGCTAATTTCATTTCCTTTTTTTGTTTTCTTTAAATCATCTAATTCATCTTCTAATATAGAAGTTATTCCTTCTTTTTTTGAAACATCAAATTTAGATTTGAATTTATAAGTATCATCAGAATCAGAAACACTTGTTGAATTACTTACCGATGTTGTTACGCTTGTATGTTTATTATTTCTAGTTGGTGTTTCTGGAGTCTCTGGAAAGTCTTGTGCATATAAGTTTACTGATATTACTAGTGCTAAAATGATTTTTAAAGTTCTCATAATGAATTGTTTTTAAGTTATTAACACTACAAACCTATGCGTATTTTTAATAAAAAAACAAAAAATCACTACCGTTAACTCAGCATTAACTTGTTTATAAAACCTTATTAACTTAACTTAAACTCAAGACCAATTCCACGGTAACTTTCTATTGAAATAGCTGAATCTTCTTTAAAATATTTACGTAATCTGCTTATAAATACATCCATGCTTCTTCCAGAAAAATAATCATCATTTTTCCAAACTGCTTTTAATATGTCTTCTCTTTTTAATAATTGATTTTTATGTTGAAATAAAAAATGAATTAATTCTGCTTCTTTTTCTGTCAACTGTTGCTTAACACCTTCATATATCAACGTTAACCTCTCAGAATTAAATGTATAATTTCCTATAGGAAACGTTTCTTCTTTATTTATTGATGTATCAGATAAAAATGTTGCTCTTTTTATAATATTTTGTATGCGTAAAATAAGTTCATCAGCATCAAAAGGCTTAACAATATAATCATCAGCACCTAACTTTAGTCCTTTAATTTTATCTTCTTTTAAAGCTCTAGCAGTTAAAAATACAAAAGGAATTTCTGGATTGATTTCAATAATTTTTTCTGCCAATGAAAAGCCATCCATTTTTGGCATCATTACATCCAAAACGCAAATAGTAAATACCTCTTTTTTAAAGATTTCTAAGGCTTCTAATCCATCTTTTGCCCAAGACACTTTATATCCAGACATTTCTAAATATTGTTTTAAAATATTACCAAAATCTATAGTATCTTCAGCTAGTAAAATATGATGATTTTCTTTTTTCATTTAGTTAAATGGCAGTTTTACTGTAAAAATTGTGCCTGTATCTTTTTCACTAACAACAGACAAAACTCCTTGATGTGCTTTAATAATTTGGTTACTATAATACAATCCTAGTCCAAGACCTTTTACATTATGAATATTTTTATTTTCTGATCTAAAAAACTTTTCAAATATTATTTTTTGATGTTTTTTTGGAATCCCAATTCCATTATCTTGAATTGATATTGTTACATTATTTTGATGTAATTTTGAACTTACAACAATATTAGTTCCTCCGTATTTAATAGCGTTATCTAAAATATTAACAAGTACTGTGGTACAATAAAAAGTATCTAAATTAATCCTTGTTTTGGTATCTAAGATTTGTCTTTTTAGTGAGATTTCATCAGAACAAGTTACTTTAAAATCGTCCAAAACAGTATGTAAATAATTGCTTATCACTACTTCTTCTTTTTGCAATAAAATATCTTTATAGCCTAAACTATTATTTAAAACTTGATCTATTAATTTTTGTAGCTTTAGTTGTTGTCTTTCAATAGTTTCAATGGTTGAATTAACGCTTTTAGATTCTTGAATTGTTTGATTCTTCAATATTTTTGTGGCTAATGATAAAGTAGCCAATGGAGTTTTTAGTTCGTGAGTTATGTTATTCACAAAATCTGTCTTTACATCAGCAATCTTCTTTTGTGAAATAAGGTTTTTAATTGAATAATAAAGTATACCAATAACCAGTAGAAAAATAAAAAAAGAACAAAGTAATAATCCTCTCATTTGATTAAAAATAATACTGTTCCAATCGTCAATATTAATATAATTTTCAGATTGAAAATATAAACGGTAAGAAACTCTTTTTTCTTTATTACGAATCACTTTTTTAAAAGAACGTTCTGTTTCTGAAGTAGAATTACCTACACGTAACATTGGATCACTTTTAAAATCGTAGCCAATTAACTTGTATTCTTTTTCTTTTATTTGTTTAAAAACGGTGTCTTTATGCACGCTATCACTAACTATAATGCTTTTAAGAATTTTGTGATATTTTAAATTATACCCTAGTTTTTTTTCTTTTATGGACTTTTCATATTCCTTAATAAAAGCAGGATTTAAAGAATCTGTAATAACATGTAATCTTTCAAGTAAATATTCTTTGTCAATTATTTTTAAACTATAATTATCTAATTCCTTTATAAATTTATCAGAAAGTATATCGTAAATAGAATCTATTGGAGTAGCGTGATCGTCAATATCATCAACAGCTTTCATTGTCTTATCAACAAATACCTCTTTTTTTAAAGAATAAGTATTCTTTATTAAATACGCTTGAATTAAACTAAGAGCTGATAAGCCTATAATTGAAGCTATAATCAATAAAATTATTTTTTTGGACATCTACCAAAGATACTAGCTATTATTTGGTTTAAACACCTTCTGAATCTCATTAACCTTGTATTAACATAAAAAAGACAAGATAAATATCTTGTCTTTTTTATTACTTTATCCAATCTTTAGGTTTTGCTAAAACTTCTAATAGCTTAGCCTCTTCAGAACCTTCTTCAGGATGATGATTGTATTTCCACTGGACTATAGGAGGTAAACTCATTAAAATACTTTCTATTCTTCCGTTTGTTTTTAACCCAAATAATGTTCCTCTATCATGCACTAAGTTAAATTCAACATAACGTCCTCTTCTTACTTCTTGCCAATCTTTATGTTCTTTAGTAAATGATAAATTTTTTCTTTTTTCTACAATAGGCACATAAGAATTCAAAAAACTATTACCTACTTCTGTTACAAAATTATATCGATCTTGAATTGAAAAATCTTCTGTTTCTTTTAAATAATCAAAAAACAAACCACCAATACCTCTTGCCTCATCTCTATGTTTGTTCCAAAAATAATTATCACAAGTTTCTTTAAACTTCGGATAAAAATCTTTGTGGTGTTTATCACAAGCGTCCTTACAAACTGTATGAAAATGAGTTGCATCTTCATCAAATAAATAATAAGGCGTTAAATCTTGTCCGCCACCAAACCATTGTGTTACTATTTCTCCTTTTTCATTGTACATTTCAAAATAACGCCAATTTGCATGTACTGTTGGCACAAATGGATTTACTGGATGAATAACTAAACTTAATCCACATGCAAAAAAGTCTCCATGTTCAACTCCAAATTGTTTTCTTAAAACTTCTGGTAACTCTCCATGAACTGCAGATATATTTACACCTCCTTTTTCAATTACATTTCCATTCTCAATAACACGTGTTCTTCCTCCGCCACCTTCTGCTCTTTTCCAAAGATCTTCTTCAAAAGTTGCTTTCCCATCTATTGCTTCTAATTTAGATGTTATTGTATCTTGTAAATTTTCTATATAACTGTAAAATGTTTCTTTCATCTTCTAATTTGTATCAATACACAAAAGTACTTATTCTTGAGCTTTAATTTGTTTTATTGTTTCTGTTGTTGCAGCAGTAACAGATAATGGTAAAACTAATAGTATACCTACTATTGGTAGTAATAAAAATAGAATAAACACAATACCATTTCCTATTGCCAGTCCTCTATTCTTCTGAACAAAACGGATACTCTCTTTGTACTTAAAATGACGTTCTAGCGTATAATCCATATTTCCAAAACCAGCATAATAAGCTTGTATTAAAAAAAGTAAAACAGTAGATACTAAACCTATTACAGGTATTAGACCAAGTAATAAAACTGGAATTGTAAATAAAATTTCTCTGGATAAGTTTCTAATACTAATACGTATTCCTCTTGATAATTGTTCTTGAAAAGAAGTATCTCTATGCTGATGAACTTTACCTGTTAAATGTTGTTCTATTTTTTCAGAAACAGGACTCATAAATGGTGCTGATAATGCCATTACAATATGTTTATAAAGTATTAAACCAACAATAACAATTAATAAACCACTAATAAATGTACTTATAAGGTTAAACGTTTCTTTACCAAACTCCCATCTCCAGATATTCGCTACATAAACACCTACATTATCTGAAAAGGTATATGCTAAAACCCCAATAACAATAGCAACAAGTATGCTTATTAAAATTGGTATACTAAAATACTTCCATAATTTTAATTTAGATATTAAATTTAAAGCTCCTGCATATGCTTTTATACCTTTTAAAATATTCTTTACCATTTTCTTTTTAATTTTTTATAATAATACAAAACCTCTTTCTAATTAAGAAAGAGGTTTTGTATTATTTTTAAATTTGTTTATTTTATTGTAGTAAAGGAGCGATAACCTTTTTTAAATTTGCTAAATTAATTTTAGTAACTTCTTCCCACTTCATTGTTTTTGTAGGACTAGCTGCACCTCTTACAACATTAATAAATTGCTTGTCTTTATTTATTAAATATACAGTTGGATAATCATTTAATTTGTGAACAAATCCACTAATATCTAAGTTTCCTTTTTCAACTTTATCTGATTCTCTTGCAGGGATTAAAGCAATGTTCTCATTAATTTTATGAGCCATTTTTTTAACTTTAGCTTCTTTATCCCAAAAAACCATTATAAATTGAATTTTATCTTTATTCTCTTCTACTATTTGATTTAATGCAGGAACTCCTCCCCAAAAAGGACCAGACCATGTTGCCGCTGCAACAATTACAATTGGCTTTTTTATAGCATCAGTACTAATAACCCTACCGTTAATATCAGTAAAATCATAATTTAATAAATAAGTACCTTTTATACATTCTATTAATTCAGTAGAAGATGTTCCAGCGCAGCTATTTACTGCATTATTGTAGTACTTCTTTTGTGCATAAATGGTTGATGAAACAACTATTAATATAAGTGATAGTAATTTTTTCATGGGAATTGAATTATACTTTAATTATTCTTTATTTTTTGTATTCTTTTACAGCATCTATAAATGCTTTTGCGTTTTCTAAGGGTATATTTGGTAAAATACCGTGCCCTAAGTTAACAATATATTTATCTTTACCAAAATCATTAATCATTTGTGTTACCATTTTTTTAATTTCTTTTGGTGGCGACAACAATCTAGATGGATCAAAATTACCTTGTAATGTTATATTTCCACCTGATAAATAACGAGCATTTCTAGCTGAACATGTCCAATCTACTCCAAGAGCTGATGCGTTTGATTTGGCCATTTTATCTAACGCGAACCAACATCCTTTTCCGAAAGCGATTACTGGAGCATCATCTTTTAGTGCTTCAATTATTTGGTTAATGTATTGCCATGAAAATTCATGATAATCAGTTGGAGATAACATTCCTCCCCAAGAATCAAAAATTTGTACAGCATTTACACCTGCTTTAACCTTTGCTTTTAAATAAGCAATTGTGGTCTCTGTTATCTTACTAAGCAATTGGTGTGCCAAAACTGGTTTTGTAAAACAAAATTCTTTTGCCTTATCGAAATTCTTTGATCCTTGACCTTGTACAACATAACATAAAATTGTCCATGGAGAACCTGCAAATCCAATTAAAGGAACTTCGTCGTTTAATTTTTCTTTAGTAGCTTTAATAGCTTCCATTACATAACCTAACTCATCATTTACATCTGGAACAACAACTGTATCTAATCCTTTTTGATCTCTAATCGGATTTGGTAAATAAGGTCCAAAATCTGGTTTCATTTGCACCTCAATATTCATTGCTTGTGGAATTACCAAAATATCTGAAAATAAAATAGCAGCATCCATTCCGTATCTACGAATAGGTTGTACAGTTATTTCTGAAGCTAATTCTGGAGTTCTACATCTTGTAAAGAAATCATACTTTTTTCTAATTTCTATAAACTCTGGCAAATATCTTCCTGCTTGACGCATCATCCATACTGGTGGACGATCAACAGTCTCTCCTTTTAAGGCTCTTAAGAATAAGTCGTTTTTAATCATTTTATTTTTCTACGAAAATTATCGTTTTATTAGTTTTATCAATTGTTACTATATGAAAAGGTTGCATTACTGCACTAGTAACCATGTCAGTAGGCTTAGGTCCTTTAGTTTGAACTACTATTTCTATAGTATTTCTTTTAAATAAAGCTTTGATCATTTTAATTGAGAAACCTCCTGTATTTCTTACCAAATCTATAGAAATTATTGCACTTTTCTTTGTAAAATCTATATTTGAATCAAACTGATTAGATACTTCATTTGTTTTATCTATTTTTTTTAAGAATGAGTTCCATTCTTTTTCAGAAGTAATAATTAAATTTTCTTTTTTTAATCCTTCTTCACCATTTCCAAAGAAGTTTCCTTCAAAAATACTTGTCATCTTTTCTGTTTTCTGATTATTCATATTCATTTTACTAGAACAACCTAAACTTACTATCAACAATAAAAAAAATAGTGCTACATACCTATTCATAATTACTATTTGCTACTTTCTTCATTCCTTTATCAATAGCTATTGCTATTATTTTAATATCTTTTTCAGATAATGCTGATGATAAAAACCACGCTTCAAACTGAGATGGAGGTAAGAATACCCCGTTTTTAATCATTTCCCAAAAGAAAACAGCAAACTTTTTAGTATTTGATGTTTGTGCTTCAGCAAAATTTGTAACCTTTACATCAGTAAAAAATGGATTAATCATAGATCCAAAACGATTCACACTAAGTGCTATGTCGTACTTTTTAGCAGATTCTAACAAAAATACTTCAATAATTTGAGCTATTTCGTTAAACTTATCATAAGGGTTTTGTTTTTTTAACTCCGTAAGTGTAGCAATTCCACCAGCCATAGCTACAGGATTACCGCTTAAAGTTCCTGCTTGATACATACCTCCTAATGGAGCTACGTTTTCCATAATTTCATTTCTAGCTCCATAAGCTCCTACAGGAAATCCTCCTCCAATCACTTTTCCTAAACACGTAATATCAGCTTCAACACCCAAAACTTCTTGAGCTCCACCAAATTTAGAACGGAAACCAGTCATCACTTCATCTGCAATTAATAACGCTCCATTTTTGTTAGCCAATTCTTTTAATTCTTGTAAAAAACCTTCTTCTGGTATTACAACTCCCATATTTCCTCCAACAGGTTCTATAATAATTCCTGCGATATCATTATGAGCTTCAAAATGAGCTTTTACACTTTCAATATCATTATAATTTGCTATCAAAGTATTTTTTACTGCTCCCTCAGGTACTCCTTTACTTCCTGGTAAACTTAATGTTGCTAATCCAGAACCAGCTGCAACCAATAGTGCATCTTGATGTCCATGATAACAACCAGAAAATTTAATTATTTTATCTTTATTCGTGTGTGCACGTGCTAAACGAATGGCACTTAAAACAGCCTCTGTACCTGAGTTTACAAAACGAACTTTGTCCATTCCTGGAAAAGCATTACAAACTATTTTAGCTAATTTAATTTCATTTACAGTAGATGCTCCAAATGAATATCCATTTTTTAAAGATTTTGTTACTGCTTTTTGCACTTTTTTATGTCGATGACCTAAAATCATTGGTCCATAAGACAAAACTAAATCTACATATTTATTTCCATCAACATCTTCAATCTTTGTTCCTTTTGCTTTTTTTATAAAAAGTGGATTCCCTCCTACTGAACTAAATGCTCTAACAGGAGAATTTACTGCTCCAACTAAGTTTTTTAATCCTTTATTATATAGTTTTTCTGAATTTTTAAAGCTCATTCTTTGCTTATTATTTTTTATTATTCATGAAATTTCTAGTCGTAAAGACTAAAGTAATTCATTTTATATTATCTAGCTAAAACTTTAGCTGCTTCTTTTGCAAAATAGGTTATAATAATGTCTGCTCCTGCCCGTTTCATAGACAATAAACTCTCCATCATTACTTTTTCACCATCAATCCATCCTTTTTCTGCTGCGGCTTTTACCATTGCATATTCTCCACTTACATTATAACAAGCTATTGGGCGATCAAACCCGTCTTTTAATTTTCTAATAATATCTAAATAAGATAATGCTGGTTTTACCATTAAAATATCTGCTCCTTCTTCATCATCAAAAGTAGCTTCACGCATACCTTCATCAGTATTGGAAGGGTCCATTTGATAAGTCCTTCTATCTCCAAAAGATGGTGCAGAATCTACCGCATCTCTAAATGGTCCATAAAAGGCTGATGCATATTTTACAGAATATCCCATAATTGGTAAATTAGGAAAACCTGTATTATCTAGAGCCTCTCGCATCATTGCAATTGTTCCATCCATCATTCCAGATGGTGCTACCATATCTGCTCCAGCTCTAGCATGAGAAACTGTTTGTTTGGCTAAATTTACTAATGTCGCATCGTTATCAACATCATTATCGCATAAAACACCACAATGTCCGTGACTTGTATATTCACAAAAACAAACATCTGTAATTACATATAAACTTGGATAGTTCTCTTTAATGAATCGAATAGCTTGTTGCATAATTCCATTATCATTCCAAGTTTCTGTACCTTCTTCATCTTTCTTTGCTGGAATTCCGAATAATAATACTGCTGGAATATTTAATGCTACTACTTCATCTAATTCCTTAGAGATTGTATCTAAGGAATAACGAAAAATCCCTGGCATTGATGGAATTTCTACTTCAACACCACTACCTTCTTCAATAAATAATGGATATATAAAATCATCTACAGACACTTTGGTTTCTCTTACCAACCTACGGATTCCTTCTGTTTTTCTTAATCTACGAGTTCTAAACATAGTATTTATTAAAAATTAAAAAACTGAAAAACTAAATCATTTTGATTTCTACTTTTTCAATTTTTTAAGTTAAGTCGTTTTATTTTATTTTAAAAAAATTATAGTTCACCTTCTCCTTCTGCTATTTCTCCTTTAAACGTAATCGTTTCTAATCCGAAATGTTTATTTACCAATTCTAAAACACTCTCTACAGAAGGTAATTTTGATACTTTTACAATTTCAAAATATTTTCTAGCTTCTTTTGCTGTACTTTCTCCTATACAAAAAGCTATTTTATTCGTTTCATTTTCTTGAATATAACTTTCAACTCCTGAAGGACTATAAAATAATACTCCATTTACTTTATCATCAACTTTAGCCGGGCTATACATTGTTTTGTATGCTTCTACTTCGTTAACTCCTATTCCGTTTTCAATAAGTTTTTTTGGTAAAGTATCTAAACGAATATCACTACAGAAATAAGTAACTGTTTCTCCTTTATTATTTTCAATTAAATAAGAAGCTAATTTGTCTGCATTTCTAGCAGACTTTTTAACTGTGCCTATTCTTTGTTCTATTAACTTTTTTGTTCTTCTTCCAACACAGTAAATATTTCTAAAGCTTAACTCGTCTTTAGTAAAACTATTTAAAATTGCTTCTACTCCATTTTGACTAGTTATCACTACGTTTTTTATTTCTTCTTTTACTGTTTTCGGTGCAATTCTATTAAAACGGATTTTTATAAAGTCACTATCTTCAACTTCAATTTTATGAGATAATCCTTTTTGTTGAAGTTCAGAAAGTTTTTTGGTTGAATAAACAGCAATATCTTTTTCTAATTGCTCATCAGCAGCCATTAATTCTTTTCCTCCTTTATTTATAATATAATCTGCACAATCTTTTGCTAAAAATCTATGACGACCTACTTTACCTGTTTTTGCTACGGAAAGTTTCTTCTTTCCATCTCTACTTAATAAAACACCTTTAAAGTTAATTTCTTCGGTTTTTGCATCAATATAAGCTAAAGCTCCAATTGGTGCAGTACAACCACCTTCTAAAAGTTTTAAAAACTCGCGTTCTATACCTGTACAAACTTGTGTTTCGTAATGATTTAATTGTTCACAAGCATCTTTTGTATAATCATCTCCTTCTAAAGCAGTAATCATAATTGCTCCTTGTGCTGGTGCAGGAATCATCCAAGAAAGACTAATTGCTCCAGCAGGTCGAATACCAATTCGTTCTAAACCAGCAGCAGCAAAAACAGCTCCATTCCAATCGTTATTTTCTAACTTTTCTAAACGTGTATTTACATTACCTCGTAAATCAACAACTTTATGTGTTGGATAACGGTGTAACCATTGTGCTCTTCTTCGTAAACTACCAGTTGCTATTAAACCATTTGGTTGTCCAAAAAACTCTTCATTGTCTTTTAACACCAAAATATCATTATAGTTTGCTCTCTTTAAAACAGCTGCTTGAATAATACCTTCTGGTAAACTGGTAGGTACATCTTTAAAAGAATGAACCGCAATGTCGATTTCTTTGTTCAACATTGCGATATCTAAATTTTTAGTAAATATACCAGTAATACCTAATTCATACAGTGGCTTGTCTAAAACAATATCTCCTGTAGATTTTATTGGTACAATTTGCGTTTCGTATCCTAATTCTTCTAATTCTTTACGAACTTTGTTTGCTTGCCATAAGGCTAATTGGCTTTCTCGCGTACCTATTCTAATTATTTTCTGCATCTATGGTTTCTATAGTTGTTCCAAACACTTTAGTCATCACTTGTATACTCTGGTTAACAGACGTATCTTCTGATTTTAAATGTTTTACAAACTGTGTAGTTATTTTCTGAATAAATCTCGATGTAATAGCAGCTGCTTGTTCTTCATCAAAATTATCTATTTTTTTCTTGTGGAAGTTTATTTCGTTTTGCTGAATAGTTTCTAACGATTGTTTTAAAGCATTAATAGCTGGTGTAAATCTTCTATGATTTAACCATTCGTTAAAATCTTCTTTGTGCTTTTCTATGATAGCTTCCGCAAACGGAACTTCTTGTTTACGTATTGCTAATGTTTCATCAGTAATTTTTGAAAGCTCATCAACATTAACTAAAGTTATGTTTGGTAATTCTTTTACTTCCTTTGAAACATTTTCTGGCATTGATAAATCTAGAATTAATAATTCTTTTTCTTTATCAATATGTTCTTTTGTTATCGTTGGAACATCTGCACCTGTAGAAACAACCAAAACATCTGTTTTTTCTATTTCTAAAGTTAAATCAGTATAATTAGCCTTTCTTATTTCTGAATGTTCTTTTATAAAATCATCAACCTTAGTTTCAGTTCTATTGATTAATGATACTGTTTTATTTTCTGTGTATTCTGCTAAATTTTTACAAGTATGCTTACCCATTTTACCTAAACCATAAATTAAAACATTTTTACTGTTATAATTTGGCAAATTTTTAATGATGTATTGCACTGATGCATATGATACAGATGTAGTACCTGAACTTAGTTTTGTTTTATTTTTAACTTCTTTACTAGCTTGTAAAATAGCATTTAACAAACGTTCTATATAAGCATTGGTTGTTGCTAATTTTTTAGCTTTTTTAAAAGCTTGTTTTAACTGACCAACGATTTCATAATCTCCTAAAATTTGACTATCCAAACCTGTTCCCATTCTAAACAAATGATGAATTGCTTCTTTTGCTTTATTTACATATAAAACTCTAGCAAATTCTTCAACAGTTCCTTCAGAAAACTTACACAGTAAATTAATTAATTGAAAAGGATGTTCTGCAAAACCAGAAATTTCTGTTCTATTACAAGTTGATAAAACAAAAACACCTTCAAAGCCTTCTTTCTTAGCTTCTTTTAAAAGTAAAGTTTGATTTTCTTCTGATAAAGAAAACCTTCCTCTAGTTTGTGCATCCGTTTTAACGTAGCTTACACCAATATTATAAAAGGTCGTATTTTTAATTGACATTAATTAGGTAATGATAAATAATCACGACAAAAATATAAACTTGTATTTGATAAAAGTATCGCTTGAAGAACTTAAAATGTCGATTGAAGTTTTCCACCTTATTTTTATCTTAAAACTATTGAAAATGTGTACTTTTGCAGTAAAACCAATTATAGGAGAAGTATCAATATAGAATCAATCTAAATAAAAACCATTTTAAACGTATTCCTTTTTATGTTAGAAAATATCGCACAAAGTACTTTTAACGAAACAAATTTAGAAAACGACTTTTTATTACTTGAGTTTGAAAACAATAGCGATAAGAAACAACATTTTGAGCGTGATATTGACAATACTTTTATTCAGTTACATTTCTGTGTACGAGGGAATTGTAAATTCAATTTTAATGGCGGGAATTACTCTTTAGATGTTTTAGATGAGCATTCCATTTTACTATATAATCCGCAACAAAAGCTTCCTATTAATTTAGAAATAAGACCCAAAACAACTTTAGTATCACTTTTGGTTTCTATAAAGAAGTTTCATTCATTATTTTCAAAAGAAGCAGGTTATATTCCTTTTTTAAGTGATGATAATAGAAATAGAAAATACTATGATGATTCTGTTATAAAACCTACTGTATTAATTGTATTGCAACAGATATTAAACGCAAACATTAACAGCTCTATTAAAGACTTATATATTAGAGGTAAGATTTATGAATTATTAAGCTTACAGTTTCATAAAGATGAAACCTCAGGTGGAGAATATTGTCCGTTTTTAGTTGATGAACGCGATGTTACTAAAATTAGAAAAGCGAAAGACATTATTATTGCTCGCATGACAGAACCTCCAACGCTAAATGAATTAGCAAATGAAGTTGGTATCAATTTGAAGAAATTGAAAGAAGGTTTTAAACAAATTTATGGAGATACTGTTTACAGTTTTCTATTTAACTATAAAATGGAACATGCTCGTAAATTACTAGAAAGCAATCAACATAATGTAAACGAAGTTGGTTTGCAAATTGGTTACAGCACAGCTAGTCATTTTATTGCCGCTTTTAAAAAGAAGTTTGGCACTACACCTAAACAATACATTTTATCACTAAATAATGGATAAAATGAAATGAAAACATGTAAACAATTCAATATAAAAACTCCTCTTAATTATTCTTTAGTTGCTACAGAATTTTTAGCTGATAAAACCGAATCTGTTGTTGTTATTTTATCTGCTACAGGTGTTTTACAAAACTATTACTATAAATTAGCTAGCTTCCTACAACAACACAATTATACCGTTTATACTTTTGATTATAGTGGGATTGGAAAATCTAAAACAGTACCGCTTACAAAATTTGACACAACACTTTCTAATTGGGCCACAAACGACATAGAAAGTGTTTTTAAACATATTAAAAAACTTCACCCTACAAAAAAGATAAATTGTATTGGCCACAGTTTAGGTGGACAATTACTAGGTTTAGTTCCTTCAAACAAATTGATTCATCATACTATTTTAGTAGCTTCTCAAAGCAATCATTATTCTTTTTGGAAAGGTTTTAATAAAGTGAAAGTCTATTTTAATTGGTTTATAATTTTTCCTTTCTTTACATCTATGTTTAAATATTTACCAAGTAAATTATTCATAAAAATGGAAAACTTACCTAAAAGTGTCGCTAAGGAATTTAGCAAATGGTCTAAACAAAAAGAATATTATTTTAGTAAAAAAATACTTACTGAAAAATATCATCATCAAATCACAAAAAAAATAACAGCTTATAGCTGTACAAATGATAAATTTGCACCTAAAAAAGCAGTTGACTGGTTAACGAATACATACACAAACGCTATTACAACTAGAAAACACTTATTACCAAAAGATTATAAAGTACAAGAAATTGGACATTTTGGTTTTTTTAGAAAACAATTTAAAGACTCTATTTGGAAAGAGTTTTTACAAGATTTACAAAATTAAATGAAACAACTAACACATTACGAAATAGATAACGAACAACAACAATTTCCTATAACAATTGTTTGTGATGCTATACGTACACCTGAAAACATTGGAATGTGTTTTCGTATTTCTGAAAGTTTTGGAGTACAAAAAATATATTTACATGAAAGTTCTCCGAAAATGGATAACAGAATTGTAAAAAAAACTGCCAGAAACACTCTTAATCAAATTGACCATGAACAGTATAACGATTTTGATGGACTTATTTTAAAATTAAAGGAAGAAGGAAATACAATAATTGGTATAGAAGTTACTGATAAGAGTATAAATATTCAAGATTTTAATTTTACAGTCCCAGAAAAAATCGTGTTACTTTTGGGTAGCGAAAGGCATGGAATTAAAAATGTAGATTTATTAGATGCTACGGTTGCAATTCCAATGTATGGAAGAAATTCATCTATTAATGTAATTCATAGTTTAGCCATTACATTATATGAAGTTACAAATCAATTGAAAACCCAATAAGTCTTTTTAATTTAATGAGAAAAAACTTAGCATTTATATTATTTTTACTGCCCTTAATTATTCAATCTCAAGAATTAATTAGAGGAAAAGTAATTATTTCTGAATGTTTTAATAAGCAATTTCCTTTAATAGAAATTAAAGTAAAAGACTTTATAAACAAAACAGTATTAGATGATTTTGGTTATTTTCAATTAAAAATTGAAAAACCTCAACAACAATATCTTTTGGAGTTTTATTTAAACGATAGTATCATAAAAAATTACACCTACAAGCATTCATTTACAAAAATGAAAAGGCCAAAAACAATCTCTATGATTTCTAATTGTTCTATTTCTAGAAAAAAAGCTCTTTTAGATTGGAAAAATAAAGCCGCTAAATTATACGTTTATCAAGATATATCATTATCTAAAGAAGATATAAAAACACAAAAAAAATATAGGTTTTCTTATATTATAATAACTAAAAACGATGTTTTAAATTTTGATTGCTATAGAGAATATAACAGAAAAATATTAACAAATTTAGTTCTTGCTAAAAAAATTGAATTAAAAAAAATTAACAAAAACACCATTGGTAAAGATAAATTCTATACTTGGGTTTGTAAGTAAAGCATAAATAATGAAAGGAGTTTTATTAGTAAATTTAGGATCACCAGAAAGTACAGATCCAAAAGATGTAAAAAAATACTTAGGCGAATTTTTAATGGACGAACGTGTTATTGACGTTCCGTATTGGTTTCGTTCATTTTTAGTAAAAGGAATTATTTTAAATACACGTCCAAAAAAATCTGCTGCAGCTTATAAAAAGATCTGGTGGAAAGATGGTTCTCCTTTAATTGTTCTATCTGAAAGACTTCAAGCTAAAGTGCAAACTAAAACTGAACTTCCTATTGGTTTAGCAATGCGTTATGGTAGTATGTCTATTAAAAAAGGATTACAAGAATTATATGATAAAGGTGTTAGAGATGTACAATTAATTCCTTTATATCCGCAATTTGCTATGGCAACTACTGAAACTATTGTTGTTTTAGCTGAAGAGTTACGCTCGGAATTTTTTCCAGATATGAAAATTACTGATGTTGCAGCATTTTATCAAAAATCAGAATACATAAAGGCTTTATCTAATAGCATTAAAGACTATTTAGCTGATAAAAATTATGATCATTTATTATTTTCTTACCATGGAGTTCCAGAACGACATATTAGAAAATCAGATATTACAAAATCTCATTGTAAAATAGATGGAAGCTGTTGTAACACGCCTTCTAAAGCTCACGAATTTTGTTACCGTCATCAGTGTTATCAAACTACAAAAAACGTAATTTCCGAATTAGGTTTGGATGAAAATACAGTTTCTACTTCTTTTCAATCTCGTTTAGGTGTTGATCCTTGGTTACAACCTTATACCGATAGAACAATTGTTAAAAAAGCAGAAGTTGAAGGTGTAAAAAAACTAGCCATTGTTACTCCTGCCTTTGTTTCAGATTGTTTAGAAACCTTAGAAGAAATAGCTATGGAAGGTAAAGAAGAATTCATAGAAGCTGGTGGAGAAGAATTTTATACTGTTCCTTGTATTAATGATAATGATGAATGGATTGATGTTTTAGCTGGATGGATTAATGAATTTTCTAAGAGCTAATTCTTTGTTATTTTTTTTTACTGTTTGATAATAATTTATACTAAAAATAAAAAAATGGATTTTTTATACATAAAAGCATTACATATAATTTTTGTAGTTACCTGGTTTGCTGGTTTATTTTATATGGTTCGGTTATTTATTTATCATACTGAAGCTGAAAAAAAAGAAGAACCTGCTAAAGAAATTTTACAAACACAGTATAAATTAATGCAAAAGCGTTTGTGGTACATCATTACCTGGCCATCTGCAATACTGGCGAGTATTTTTGCTTTTTGGATGCTTTACCAAGTCCCTACTTATCTTAAAATGCCTTGGATGCATGTTAAACTTTGTTTTGTATTGGCTTTATATTTTTATCAATATTCTTGTCATATTATTTTTAAACAATTACAAAATAACGAAGTTAAATACTCGGCCTTAAAACTCCGTATCTGGAATGAAATTGCTACTATTATTTTATTTGCTATTGTATTTTTAGTCGTATTAAAAAATGCTATAAATTGGATTTGGGGAGTTGTTGGTATTTTTTTAGTATCAATTTTACTAATGATGAGTGTTCGTTTATATAAAAAAATAAGAGCTAAAAAGAGTTGGGACAAGCACGAGGAGAAAATACTAAAAGAAGATAAAAATGATCTTAGTTAATTTTACCTTTAGTGAAACTACTTAACATAAACAATACAGCTTCAATTCATTAAAATTACAATTTCTTAAAAAAAACTACAATAACACACCAAAAGAAAACTAAAAACAGCAATAACACTTACAAAAACACCATAATTTGGTTAATTTACCACACTAAACGGATAAATTAGCAGTGATTTAATTTGACTAAAAGACATAATTTTATGTTAAAAAAATTATGTATCAAACAACTCGAATTTTAATTAAGGTGGTGCTTGTATCAAATCTTTTTATCTTTTTCACTTCGTGTGAAAATAACATTGACTCCGAAATAGCAACCATAAATCAAGAAACACTAACCAATACAAATCCTTTTTTTGTAGAGTCCAGTACTATTGACGGTGAAATTGTAAGTATTAACTTTTTTGAAGAATATATTGATGTTGAAAAAATTGACAATCAATATATTTTTGAAGGAGATATTATTGTTACACCAGACGCTGAAGTATTAAAAAATAAAAACAGCTCTAGTAAAAGTGTAGGGAGAACTACTGCTAGATGGGAGAATAATGAGGTTTTTTATGAAATCGATAGCGATTTACCTAATCAATATAGAGTTTTTGACGCTATTTTACATTGGGAACAAAACACCAACTTACGTTTCTACCCGAAAACAGATGCTACGCAAGATTATATTACTTTTCAAGTAGGATCTGGTTGTTCTTCATCAGTAGGAAAAATTGGCGGACAACAATATATTAATTTAGCAAGTGGTTGTTCTACTGGAAATACTATTCATGAAATTGGTCATGCAGTTGGTTTATGGCATGAACAAAGCAGAAAAGACAGAGATGAATATCTTATTATAAACTTTGATAATATTACATCTGGAAAAGAACATAATTTTAGAACCTATGAAGAACGATGGTATGATGGTGATGAATATACAGAAACTTTAGATTTTGGTAGTATTATGATGTATCCTCCATATGCATTTAGCTCAAATGGATCTCCTACAATAACCACAAAAGATGGAAGTGTTGATTATCCTTATCAAAGAGATGGTTTATCTGATGATGATATTTCTGGAATTTTAAAAATGTATCCAGCTATATCTGTAGGTGCTGGTAACTTACCAACAATATTAAACCCAACATTCTCTATTAAAGATACTCCATACGATGGCGCAAGCTATAACTGTTCATGTTTTGGTTGGTACAATGCTAATTTTTCAAAACAACCAGGTTCTTCAAGTGATTCTAATGATGATCCTGGTTCACAAGGTGGTGGATCTATTAAATTAACGAATAGCTCAGGTGAACAAAGAACTGCTTATCAATTATTAAATCAAGTTACTCCAGGAACTACCTACAAGCTAATCTTTTATTATGCTATTAAAAATAGCGGAACTATTGGAGAGCTTGATTTTAGAGTTTTACATCCAGATGCTAATTCTCCTAGCACTGTTACTAATGCTAATACCGTTGCACAATTCACAGGAAAACAAACCAATAATTCAGATTCTATAAAAGAATCTAGTAGTGGTGGACAAGTTGTAGAATTAGAATTTACACCAACTACAAACCAAGTAGCGCTATACGCTGTAAACTCAATAGAAAATGGTTCCGATGTAAGAATTGATAATTTCTCTATAGAAATAGTCAGTAGCCCAATTACTATTCCTGAAATTACAAACCCTACATTTTCTATAAAATCAACTCCATATGATGGTGCAAGTTATACCTGCTCATGTTTTGGATGGTACAATTCTAATTTCCCAAAACAACCAGGTTCTTCTAGCGATTCCTATGATGATGCTGGTAATGAAGGTGGTGGATCTATTAAGTTAACAAATATCCCAGGCGAACAAAGAACTGCTTATCAATTATTAGATCAAGTTACTCCTGGAGTGACCTATAAATTAACCTTTTACTATGGTATTAAAAATAGTGGAACTATTGGTGAATTAGATTTTAGAGTATTACATCCTAATACTAATTCAACTGCTACAATTACATCTTCTAATACTTTTGCTCAATACACTGGAAAACAAACCAGTAATACCGATTCTATAAAAGAAGCTAACGGAGGTGGTCAAATTGTAGAACTAGAATTTACTGCTACTACAGATGAAGTTGCTTTGTATGCTGTAAACTCAGTAGAAAATGGTTCTGATGTTAGAATTGATAATTTTTCAATTTCAATAGCTGATTAATACAATTATTTTTTTTCGGGTTAAATCTAAATTTCTATAGTAAGTTTTTTTTATAAACGTCATTACGATCGAAATGTAATGTAGACAAGTTATCTGTTTTTGTTTAGCAGATTGTTTCTTCCATTCCTCCATCGCAAAGACGTAAACATCAATTACACACGAAATATTAATATATAAGTTGTATAAGAAACTTATATAAACAAAAAACAGCTTTGAAGTTTCAAAGCTGTTTTTGTTTAACTATTAAAATACAATATCCTATTAACCTTTTATTGATTGTTCAAAAGGAATTCGGTTTATAATACTTCTACCTAAGGTAACTTCATCGGCATATTCTAGCTCATCTCCTACTGCAATTCCTCTTGCAATTGTAGAAGTTACTATTTTGTATTTTTCTATTTGTTTAAAAATATAAAAGTTGGTTGTATCTCCTTCCATTGTTGAACTTAACGCAAAGATCAATTCTTTTATAACGCCGTCTTTTACTTTTTCTACCAAACTATCTATTTGTAAATTTTGTGGTCCAATACCTTCAATTGGAGAAATTTTACCTCCTAATACATGATACAAACCTTTAAATCTTCCTGTATTTTCAATTGCCATTACATCTCTAATATCTTCCACTACACAAACCAATTCTTCATTTCTATTTGGATTTGCACAAATTTCACACAAAATAGTATCTGAAATATTATAACATTTTTTACACGATTTCACTTCATTTCTTAGAACAGATAAAGCCTCTGCCAAGTACTTTGTGTTTTCTTTAGGTTGTTTTAATAAATGTAATACCAAACGCAAAGCAGTTCGCTTACCAATACCTGGTAATCTGCTTACTTCGTTTACTGCGTTTTCTAATAATTTTGAAGAAAAATCCATAGCGACAAAAATACATCGTTAAAACTTATTTTAACATAAGAATAACGGTTTATTATACTTCAAAGAGAGTATTCTAAAAACTTTTTTACATCTTTTAATTCTGATATCAATTTAAGACTAATTACCCATTTCACGGAAAACAGTGTAAAACAAATAAATATTAAATTTTAGCTTAGCTCAATATTTATTTTAAATAAAATATAAAACTAGCTTTATTAAAAGAAAACTCAAGCAATCAGAAAAAACTTTAAAAATGGACAAATTACTCTCTCAGAATTTTTATACAAATATCAAAACGATTGTAATACCACGTATAGAAGACGAAACAAACAAATTAATTATAAAAAATATAGATTGGGAAAATGAAGCTAACAATTACTTATTAAGTCTCATTATTTTTTTTGATAAAATAAATTTACAAGACTTAAAAGAAAACAACATAGATAAAATTGGTGTTATAGATATCTGTTGGAATGAATATGGAAGTGATATAGAAGTTGATTTTATGTCTGATAATGATTTTGAAAAAGCTTTTTATAATGGTTGCATCATGAATAATTCTGCTATAGATAATGACAAATTCTTTAAAACTTATTTTAATGTAGATGGTGAAAATGCATGGGAGAGGATAGGTGATGATTACCAAACAATTATTTTAGCATTTTACTATCTTATTAATGATATTATTAATATTGTTATTCAACAGAATGAATTTAAAATACTGCCTAAAAAAACACCTTATCATATTGGTTTTGCTAGTTTTCATGATGCAGAAAGAACTAATATTTTTACTAAAAAATAATACTTTAAAAATATATGACTTCTTTTTTTAGCGTTAGTGATTGTAGCATTTGTTTGAGCTCTTTTTGTGAATTTTTCTTTCACAAAAAAGCGAGTGCGAAAAGCACGACCCAACGGGAAACGCCCAAATTAAATACATAACAGAACTTTATTTTATATACAAGTCTTTAGTATCTTCGTGGCTCAAATATTAAATATCAATTCAAATGAATTCAGAAATAAGAAATCTTGAACCTAAAACCGTTTGGAATCATTTTGCTGATTTAAACGCAGTACCTCGTCCGTCTAAAAAAGAAGAGCGCGTAATACAGTTTATGGTTGATTTTGGAGCTAAGTTAAAGCTTCAAACTGTTGTTGATAATGTAGGTAATGTTATTATTACTAAACCTGCTACAGCTGGAATGGAAGATAGAAAAACCGTAGTAATGCAAAGTCATTTAGATATGGTACATCAGAAAAATTCAGATACTGTTTTTGATTTTGACAAAGAAGGGATTAAAATGATTGTTGATGGTGATTGGGTAAAAGCTGAAGGTACTACTTTAGGTGCTGATAATGGTTTGGGAGTTGCTGCAATTATGGCAGTATTATCGTCTACAGATATTGCACATCCAACAATTGAAGCTTTATTTACTATTGATGAAGAAACGGGTATGACTGGTGCAATGGGATTAGAAGGTGGCGTTTTAAAAGGTGATATTTTATTGAACTTAGATACTGAGGAAGATGATGAAATTGGTATGGGTTGTGCTGGTGGTGTTGATATTACTGCTACTAGAATTTACGATGAAGAAAATACACCAGAAAATACTTCTGCTTTTGAAATTTCGGTTACAGGTTTAAATGGAGGACATTCTGGAATGGATATTCATAAAGGTTTAGGTAATGCTAATAAAATAATGAATCGCTTGTTATTTGACGGTTTTACAAACTTTGGTTTACGTATTTCTGAAATAAATGGTGGAAGTTTACGCAATGCCATTCCAAGAGAAAGTTTTGCTACAGTTGTAATTGATTCGGTTTCTAAAGAACCTTTCTTTTTTGAAATTAATCAATTAATTACTACTATAACGAAAGAATTCGCTTCTTTAGAGCCTAATTTAACAATTGAATTAAAAGAAGTTGAGCTTCCTAAAAAAGTATTGGATTTAGGTGTGCAAGAAGGTTTAATTAAAGCTATTTACGCCTCTTTAAACGGAGTGTATAGAATGAGTCCGGATATTGATGGTTTGGTAGAAACCTCTAACAATGTTGCTCGTGTTATTGTAAAAGACGGAGCTATAAAAATTGGTTGTTTAACACGTTCTTCTTCTGAAACTAATAAATGGGATTTAGCAAATTCGCTTCGTAGTGCTTTTGAATTGGCTGGTTTTGAAGTTGAATTTTCAGGAACATACCCTGGTTGGTTACCAAACATAAATTCTGAAATATTAAAAATAGTTACAGAATTATATGAAGATTTACATAAAGAAAAGCCAAATGTAGCTGCTTGCCATGCTGGTTTGGAATGCGGAATTTTAGGTCAGAATTATCCTGATATGGATATGGTTTCTTTTGGACCTAATATTCGTGGTGCTCATTCACCAGATGAACGTGCACAAATTTCTTCTACGCAAAAATTTTGGGCGTTTTTATTAGAAATTTTAAAAAATACTCCTAAGAAATAAATTAAAATACATATAAAACTCACAAGAAACCACAACAAATTGTTGTGGTTTTTAAATTATGTTAAAAAAAAACAGTTATTCAATAAAAATTATATATTAGCAGTATAAAATTATTTTCCTAAATATTTTTATAAAAACTGCTAACTAAAATTTTTATGAAAACAAAAATCAACACGCTATTGTTGCTATTTAGCTGTTATTTTATCCTTGCTCAAAACGCATCGGAAAAAAAACTTTTTACGAGTTTTGATAAAATAATAGGCTTAGAAAACACAACACTAAGTTATGGAGCTTTATTTAAAGAAAAATACAGATCTATAAATGGTAATCATCATTATTTTATAACTAATAAATTTAAAACTGCTGATATATTTTATAATAGCGAACCTTTTTTTAACATCAAGTTAAAATATGATATTGCTGATGATATCGTTATTAGAGAATATACAGAAGAAGGAAAAAAATTTAACATCGCTCTTGAAAATTCATTAGTTTCAAAATTCAATATTGATAACCATAGTTTTATAAATACTACAGAATATGGTTTTGTTGAAGTACTTTATAAAACCAAAACAACTTTTTTATTAAAAAAACATAAGAAAATAAAGTATAAGAAACTTGATAAAAATTTTGTGTACTATAATTTCAAAGAAAATTACATTTATATATTAAAATATAATAATGAATACTTTAATATTGAGAAAACTAAAAATCTTTATGTTGTTTTTCCCAATAAAAAACAAAAAATTAAAGATTTTAAAAAACAGCATTCCTTTCTTTTAAAACATAATAAAGATGCTTTTTATACACAACTTATTACGTCGTTAAATACTAATCGAAAATAAGATGAAAAAAAAACTACTACTACTTTTTATTTTATTTAGTTTAAATTTCTTTTCTCAAAACAATAATCAGGGGATTTCCATTGAAATTAATGATCTGGATAAGAAAAAGATCATTGCACTTATAGAGCAAAAAACAAACTATAGCTTCTATTTCCTTGAGAAATGGTTAGATTCCAAAAAGGTAACTAAAACCTTTAAAAATGCCAACATAAAGAACATTTTAGACTTTTTAGTTGAGGATTCTTCTTTAAATTATTTTATTACCAATGATTATAAAATAATCCTTACGTATGGGAATTTAATTCACAAAAGTGCCTATGAAAATGAAATTACACATGAAGAAAAAGATACTATAGTAAAAGAAAAAACATTTGTTTATCCTTCAAAAATAATTATTGATACCAATAACAAACTTGTTAAAATAGGAAAAGAAACACAAGGTTTAAAACAAAAAAGCTATACATTATCTGGTATTATAACCAATAGAAAAACTGGAGAACCTATTGAAGGTGTTGTTATTTTAGAGCGAAGTAAAAATATTTCTACAACAACAAATAATAAAGGTTATTACAAACTTAATTTACCTTATGGTAAACATAATATTGAAGCTATATTAGTTGGATTTACAAAAATTAATAAACCTATTATAGTCTATAATAACGGTAAATTAAACTTTTCTATTTCTGAAAACTCAGAACAATTAGATGAAGTTGTTGTAAATGCAAATAAAAGCAATAACATTAAACAAACAATTTCTGGTATTACAGAACTAAAAGCTGAAGAAATAAAAACGATTCCTTTAGTTTTAGGGGAAAGAGATATTTTAAAAGTAGCAACAACATTACCTGGAATAAAATCTGCTGGTGAAGGCGCTGAAGGAATAAATGTAAGAGGTGGAAAAATTGACCAAAATTTATTTTTATTAGACAATGGAGTTATTTATAACCCTACTCATTTTTTAGGTCTGTTTTCTGCAATTAACCCTTTTACCACTAAAAACTTAAAAGTATTTAAAGGAAATATTCCCGCTGAATATGGAGGTAGAATTTCTTCAGTTTTTGATATTAAATCCAAAGACGCAAGTACTAAAAAATTTAAAGGAGAAGCTTCTATTGGACCAGTTACAGGAAACCTAAGTGTAGAAATTCCAATAGTAAAAGATAAATCAGGACTTATTTTAGGTGTTAGAAGTACCTATTCTGACTGGTTATTACAAGCTTTAAATGATAAAAAACTTAGTAAAAGTAGTGTGTCCTTTTTTGATGTAATTGCAAAATATAATCATCAAATTAACAAAAACAATACAATTCGTTTAAGCGCATATTACAGTAAAGATAAATATCAGATTGCTTCTGATACCACCAATTATTACGGAAACACTATGGGCGCAATTAATTGGGAACACAAATTCAATAAAAAGAATACGGGAAATTTAATCTTTTCAAGTAGCCAATACACTTTTAATACAGAATACAACAGTAACGGAAACAGTAATTTTAATTTAAAATATACAATTAACGAATCCGAACTGAAGTTAAAAATGAAGTATTTACATTCTTCTAAACATATTCTAAATTATGGAATAGCTTCTAAACTATATAATGTATCTCCTGGAAGTATAGCTCCTAATGATGATGCTTCATCCGTTACTCCTTTAACTATTGCGAATGAAAAAGGCTTAGAAAGTGCTGCTTTTATATCTGACAACTTTAAAGTTAATAAGCAATTATCGTTTGATATTGGCTTGCGTTTTTCTAATTACCTAGCTTTAGGAGCCTCAACACAACGATTTTACGAAGATGGTTTACCCAAAAATAATGCAACATTAGCATACACTAAAGAATATGACAACAATGAAGTTATAAAAAGCTATCAAGGCTTAAGTTATAGATTATCTGGAAGGTATTTGATAAATGATCAACTTTCGTTAAAAGGAGGTTTCAATAAATCTTTTCAGTATATACACAGACTTAGCAATACTACAACAGCGTCTCCAATAGACACTTGGAGACTTTCTGATAGCAATATAAAACCTCAAGAAGGAACACAAATTTCATTGGGTTTATTTCAAAATCTCAATGATGATGCTTATGAAATTAGTTTAGAGGGATATTATAAAAAATATAAAAACTTAGTAGATTATAAAGTTGGTGCAAGTCTTTTACTTAATGAAACTATTGAAACTGAAATTTTACAAGGAGATGGAAAATCTTACGGAATTGAATTTTTGATTAAGAAAAAATTTGGAAGACTTAATGGTTGGTTAGGTTATAGTTATTCAAAATCTTTAATTCAGTTAGATGGAGACAATCCAGAAGAAACGGTTAACAACGGAGTTTATTTTCCAACAAATTACGACAAACCACATGATTTTAATGCTATTTTAAACTATAAGTTAACAAAACGATATAGTCTTTCCTCCAATTTTGTTTTTCAATCTGGTAGACCAGTTACCTATCCTACTGGAAAATATATTTATCAAGGAACTGAGTATTTATTGTACAGTGATAGAAATAAGTTTAGAATACCTAATTATTACCGATTAGATATTGGTTTGAATATAGAAGGAAATCATAAAATTAAAAAATTTGCGCATAGTTTCTGGAATATTTCTGTCTATAATGTTTTGGGTATTAACAACCCATATTCTGTATATTTTGAAACAACTAATGGTAAAGTTACAGCTTATAAAAGCTCTATTTTCTCTATACCTGTTCCTACAATTACTTATAACTTTAAATTTTAACCAATGAAACAAAACATAAACCACTGTGCTTTTTTATTTGTTAAAACATTTAAAATTATAAAAGCAACTAGTATATTTTTTTTAAGTATATTTTTTTCAATATCCTCTATTGCCCAAAATAGTATAACTGAAATTAATAATTTACCTCAAGAAAATATTTTTGTACACTACAATACCAATTTGATATTAACAGGTGAAAAACTATATTATAAAGTATATAACTTAACCACAAACAATAAGCTTTCTTCACTAAGTAAGATTGCGTATATTGAAATAATAGACAGTAATAACAACAGTTTATTTAAGCAAAAATTAAATCTTACAAACGGAGTTGCTTCAAGTGATATATTTATTCCTACATCAGTAACAACAGGTAGCTATAAATTAATTGCATATACGCATTTGATGATGAATGTTAATCATTTTTTTGAAGATACTGTTTACATCATAAACCCTTTTGAAAAGCCAGAAAAAAATGATCTCCTAAAAGAAAACACCAATACTCAAAAAACAAATTTAAATACATTAAAAGCCACAAAAAAATACTCAAAAAGAGAAAAGGTTACCATTGATTTAGGCAAAGAAAATTTAACAGGAAACATTTCCTTATCTGTAAGAAGAATAAACCCTGAAAACTTTCCGTCTAGAAAGGCATTCAAACCCGAATATAAGAGTAACACCTTAGTGAATGCAATAAGCATGAAATATTTACCAGAACTAAGAGGTGATCTAATATACGGAACACTTAAAATTAAAAACAATAATAAACCTGCTAAAGGAAAAAAAATTGGACTATCAACTATAGGTAAAAATCCTTTTACATTATTCGCAACTACTAATAAAAATGGTGAATTTTATTTTAATTTAAAGAATAATAATACTTCTAAGTTACTTTTTCAAGTTTTAGAAAAAAACAGAAAAGATTACACAATTTCTATTGTAAAAGATACTGTATATAAAAGAAAATTTACTTATTTCCCTGAAATAACTTTTACAAAAAAACTTTCAGAATTAATAAAAAACAGAAGTACTTACTTACAAATAGAAAACTCCTATAAAAGTGTTAAACAAGACAAAAACTTACACCATAAAATCAAAGATTATGTTTTTAGTAAAAAAACTACAACATACGTTTTAAACGATTACAAGAGGTTTAAAACAATGAAAGAAGTAGCTACAGAAATATTAAGTGATGTTTGGTATACAGAGAAAAAAAAGCAATTTTCTTTACATGTAAGGGACAATAACTTAGATACAAATTCTAGTATACCATCATTGGTAATTATTGATGGTTATATTGTATATAATCATAGTGAAATTGTTGATATTGATGCTTTAAAAATTGAAAAAATTGCTATTGTAAAAGAAAAATATATTTATGGTGGTGTCTTGTATCAAGGAATAATGAATATTAAAACATTTAAAAATAACTACAAACCAAATTCAGCATTTGTAAAAGAAGTTAGTGTTTTAAAGCCTGAATCTTTAAAAGAATATTTTTACCAAGATCATTCAAATAAAAACAAAACTAAAAGAATACCAGATTACAGAACACAACTATTATGGAAACCTAACCTACTAGTCACTGATAAAAAAATCTCATTTTATACCTCAGATGTTATCGGAGACTATAAAATAGAGATACTTGGTATTTCTTCAGAAGGTAAACCAATAATCAAACATCACTACTTTTCAGTGAAATAAATTTTTATAATCACCTATAGCTTATAACAATGAAATCATATAAACCTTTGTATTATTTACTAATTACTCTTTTCACTTTTTATAACTGTGTAGAGGTTTTTGAAATTGAAGGTATAACCTATGAAAATTTTCTAGTTGTAGAAGCAACCATAACAAATGAGTTTAAACAACATGAAATAAAACTTTCAAGAACTTTTGAAATAGATTCTTTAGGACCTAGAACTGAATCTAATGCTATTGTTTATATTACTGATGAAGATCAAAATAAATATATTTTTACTGAAACAAGTACAGGTATTTATACTTCTGATATTAATTTTTCTGCAGAAGAAAATAAAAATTATACTTTAAAAATCACAACAAACACTGGTGAAAATTATACTTCTACAACACAACAATTAACAGCAATAACAACTATTGATGCTGTTAACTATAGTGTTGGTAATAATTTACTAGATGAACCTGTAATTACAATTGGAGTAGATAGTTATAATTTAGAAAACAATGCAAATTATTATCGATATGAATATGAAGAAACTTATAAAATAATTGCTCCTTATTTTTCATTATTTAACATAGATATTGTTTCTGACACTGCTCCTTTCAGCGTTAATGTACTTCCTAAAAGTGACACCACAAATGAATGTTTTAATACATTATATTCAAATAAAATAATACAAACAGAAACCGCTTCTTTTTCTGAAGATAAAATTGTTAATTTTACTATTAGAGAGATTCCAACAACAGATTTTATAATATCCTCTAGATATAGTATTCTAGTTAAACAATATGTACAAAACATAGCAGCATATAACTATTACAATACATTAAATAGTTTTTCAACAAGTGATAGTTTCTTCTCACAAATTCAAACTGGTTTTTTAGAAGGAAATATCAACTCTGAAACAGATATAAATCATAAAGTTATTGGTTTTTTTGAAGTTTCTTCAATGGTAAAAAAAAGATTATTCTTTAATCGAGAAGATGTCGTTAATGTAACTCCTGAATTTATAGATGAATGTCAAATCATTAGTCCCACATTAACTGGTGCTTTCAACCCAAATTTTTCTCCTTTAATAAATGCTTTGAAGAATGATTATCTTTTTTACAATTTTAATGGCAGTCCTACTGAAACATTACCAGGACCTTATCTTTTAGTAAAAACTATTTGTGGTGATTGCTCGGTATCTGGAACAAATGTAAAACCTGATTTTTGGATTGATTAAAACAAAATTATCTTATTATAAAGAATAAAGATTCCTAAACCACAACAATAGTTGTGGTTTTTCTTTACATTTAAACCATGAATTTCTTAGCCCATTTATACTTATCAAAAGACAATCCTCAATTGATGATTGGTAATCTTATTGCCGATCATATTAGAGGAAATAAATTCACTCATTTTTCTGAAGAAATTCAAAAAGGAATTCAATTACATCGTAAAATAGATACATTTACAGATACTCATGAAATTGTTCGTAAAAGTAAAAGACGCTTACACGAACGTTACGGACATTACGATGGTGTAATTATAGATATTTTTTACGATCATTTTTTAGCTAAAAACTGGCATCTTTACTCTCAAATCCCTCTTGATATTTATACCCAAGGTGTCTACAAACTTTTATCAGATAATAAAGAAATTCTTCCTAAAAAAACACAAGATATTTTACCTTATATGATTGCATATGATTGGTTATACAACTATCAATTTTTAGAAGGTATGCAACAAGTTTTAAACGGATTAAATAAAAGAACCAAAGGCGTTTCTAAAATGAATTTGGCGTTGGAGGATTTAAAAATCTATAACACCGAATTAGAAAACGATTTTTTCTTGTTTTTTGATGATTTAATTAAATTTACCAATACCGAAATTACAACATTATGATGTTACGATTAATATATATAATCACCATACTATTAGTATTTAATTCTTGTACAAAAAAGAAACACAAAACAGGCTTAATAACTCAAAATGCAATGGTTGTTTCTGCTAGAGAAGAAGCTTCTAAAATTGGTGTTGCTATTTTAAAAAAAGGAGGAAATGCTTTTGATGCTATGATTGCAACTGAACTTGCTTTAGCTGTAGCATATCCTTATGCTGGAAACCTTGGTGGTGGTGGATTTATGGTTTTCAGAAAAAAAAACGGAGAAACTGGTGCTTTAGATTATAGAGAAAAAGCTCCGTTAGCATCAGAAAAAAATATGTTTTTAGATGATAATGGAAACATTATTAAAGGAAAAAGTACCGAAGGTGCAACAGCTGTGGGAGTTCCAGGTACAATTGCTGGTGTTTTTGCTGTTCATGAAAAATTTGGTTCACTTGCTATGGAAGAAATTTTAGAGCCTGTAATTGCATTAGCAAAAAAAGGAATTGTAGTAACAAAAAAACAAGAACTAAGAATTAAAAAACATAAAGAATCTTTTTTAAAAATTAATACGGATTCTATTATTTTCAGTAAAAATTGGAAAGAAAATGATACTATTAAATACAATCAACTTGCAAAAACCTTAAGTAGAATTCAACAAAATGGTCGTAATGAATTCTATAAAGGTGAATCTGCCCAAAAATTAGTTTCTTTTATTCAAGCTAACGGAGGAATTATGTCACTTGAAGATTTGGCAAAATATAAAGCAGTTTGGAGAGAACCTATACGTTTTTCTTACGACGATCTTACAATAATTTCTATGTCTCCTCCTTCTAGCGGAGGAATTTGTTTAGCACAAATTATGTTGGCTATAGAAGATTTTGATTTACATGAATACGGTCATAATAGCCCAAAAACGATTCAAATTATTACAGAAGCTTCTAAAAGAGCTTATGCAGATAGAAGTTTCTTTTTAGGTGATCCTGATTTTGTAAAAATACCAGTTGATACATTAATTCATAAAGAATATATTACTAAAAGAATGCACAATTTTTCATTAACTGAAGCTACAAAATCCTCAAATATAAAACATGGTGAAATTAATTTTAAAGAAAGTGATGAAACGACTCATTATTCTATTGTTGATCCATATGGAAACGCTGTTTCAGTAACCACAACGCTCAATGGTGCTTACGGTTCTAAATTATATTGTTCTGATTTAGGATTCTTTTTAAATAACGAAATGGATGATTTTAGTAGCAAACCTGGAGAACCAAATATGTTTGGCTTAATTGGCGCGAAAGCAAATGAAATTGTTCCAGAAAAACGTATGTTAAGCTCTATGACACCTACAATTGTAGAAAAAAATGGTAGCCTTTGGATGGTTGTTGGTACTCCAGGAGGTTCTACCATAATTACATCCGTTATGCAAACTATTTTAAATGTTCATGAATTTAATTATAGCATGCAAGAAGCTGTTAATCAACCTAGATTTCATCATCAATGGTTACCAGATGAAATTAAAATGGAACCTGTTGGATTTAATAACGATATTATAACAGCACTAACGGAAAAAGGATACAAAATTGACCAAAAAAATGGACCAATTATTGGAAAAGTAGATGCCATTTTAATTCTTTCTGATGGAAAACTAGAAGCTGGTGCCGATCCTCGTGGAGATGATAAAGCTATTGGTTTCTAATGACAAAATCTGAAAGCCATCGTGTTCCTATTATAGAAAAACCTATCCGTTTACAAGAATATGCTGTTGGAATTTTTAAAACGATTCCAACAAAATCTGGACTCAAAAAAGCAATAAAAAAAGAATTGGTTTTTGTTAATCAAAAACCTGCTACTACTGCCCTATTTATAAAAGGTGGAGAACTAATTGAATTATTTCAAAATGAAAACACTAGTACTTTTAAACGACTAGATTTAACTTTAGAAGTTTTGTTTGAAGATGATTATTTGGCTATTATTTACAAACCTGCTGGAATTTTAGTAAGCGGAAATTCTTTTGCTACTATAGACAATGCTTTGACTCAAAACTTAACAAAAAGTGTGTTATTTGACGCTGTTCGTCCACGTCCTGTTCATCGATTGGATTATCCTACAAGTGGTGTTTTATTAACAGGAAAAACAAGTGCTAGCATTATTGCACTGAATAAATTATTTGAACATAAAAAAATTCAGAAAACATATTACGCCATTACCATTGGTAAAATGGAAAAACAAGGTATTATTAGTTCTCCTATCAATGAAAAAGAAGCAATAACGTATTATACTATTTTACAAACTGTTACATCAGCACGGTTTGATGTTTTAAATCTTGTGGAATTACATCCAAAAACAGGACGAAAACATCAATTGCGTATTCACTTAGCTAGTATTGGAAATCAAATTTTAGGTGATAAAGAATATGGAAATAAAGAATTGATTTTAAAAGGAAAAGGATTGTACCTACATGCTTTTAACTTAACATTTTTACATCCTTTTAAAAAAGAAGAAATAATAATTTCAAAAGAATTGCCTAAAAAATTTAAGAATATTTTTCCTGAAGAAAAGACTTCATAAAACAAGATCTATTGAAATTTTTGGGCGTTACCGAAGGTCGCGCTTTCGTTACTCGTTTTTTACTACAAAAAAGTAGTAAAAGAACTCAAACAAACCACTCTATCGCTAACGCTAAAATGTATTAAAATACTATTCTACTTTATACCTTTAACACCATAAAAATATTACTTTACCAAATAACCTTGGTCAATTAAAAACACTCAAATAAATTCACACAACAAATTATATATGAGTTCGTTTTACTTATTTAAAACTACTAACAAACTCTCATATGAAAAAAATATTCATACTATTAATTCTTCTTTTAGCTTTCTCTTGTAAAAAAAATTCAACAGTAAAAAAAGAGATTACATCCGAAAAAGAAAACATAAAATTAGACAACCAAAATACTTCCACAACTGAAACTTACAATAATAATGAATCTAATAATCGTTTAACATTTAAAATCAATGCTAAACAAATAAAAGATATAGAAACAGATTTTTATGGAGCTGGATCTAAAACTACTGGATTAACAAATGAATTAAGCTTTGATATATATGAACAAGTATTTGATGCTCCAAACTATAGATTCAATTTTAGCTTAGTAAAAAACTCAAATCCTCCTATGTTAGAAGTAGGAAAATATCCAATTCATGGTTTTACAAGTGATGCTACATTTAATACTAAAGAGAATTCTTTTTATTGTGTACAAATATTAGAATCTGATCCATATAAAAAACTGCAAGAAGAATATAAAAACCTAGATAAAGACAGCTTTATTAAAGTTATTGGTTTTGATTTTGTTATTATTCCTGATGAAAATAATGCCTTTAATATTACATCTATTAAAGAAATTAAAAACTCAAAAGAAGTTACTAAAATTTCAGAAGAAATGAGTATGATAAAAAATGAATTTTTAATTACCGGTGATCTTAAGTTAAAAGTAATGAAAGTTTCATCTGAAAAAGAATTTGTAATTAGTTGTAATTTCACATCAGAATACAATTACTCCTTCTCTAACTTTTAAGTTAAAAACAAAAAAATAATTGTACTAAACAATCAAAAAAGCCTATTAGAATAAAGTTCTAATAGGCTTTTTTTGATTATAATTTATTTCAGACTTATAGTATCATCATAAAATTTAAACGAAAAACCATTTTATACTTTTAAAAAAGTAAAAAAATTACAGATCTTTTTTTTCACTGAAAACAGGGTAATAAATACACCATAAATACTGTTAATTTGTCTTGTAAGTCAAATATATTTATAAATAAAGGAAACTTTATAATGTATAATATTATTCTATTTTTAAAATGATAAACTGAATAAAGTTAATTTAGAGCTAATGTTAAATAAAACACTGTCTTTCATTCTTAGTATTCTTTTTCTAAGCTGTAGCACTTCAAAAAAAATATACCCAAAACAAAATTCTGAAATGGACTTCAAAAAAATAACACATCTTATTACTTACAATGAATTTGAAGCAATAAAAGAATTTATCTTAAAAAATGGAAATCGTGTTCTTTTTAGAAATTACGACAATAACAATCCTCATTATAAACTTAAAAATTGTGATTTATTTTTAGGTGCAGACATTGGTCAGAAAAACATAAATAACAATCCAAATATATCTGACTTTAACGAACTAATAATTGCCGATAGAAGTTCTAATGCTGCAATTCAATATTATAAAATTATTATTGTTAGAAAAGGAGATCTAAAAAAAAGAAAAAGTAGTGTTCATAAAAATATGGAAGAAGAAGAAATTTACTTAATAGATAATTACAACAAAGGATTGTCTAATATGGAAGAAAAATTACCAATCTATTTAAAGGAAATACAAAAAGAGGTTAATTTAAACACAAGATATTGAAAACACTAAAAATGAAAAAAAAATAGGGTTTTATTCCCAAAACACAACTATAATCATATATAAATAAGTCTTTTTAAAACCATAACAATGAGCAATACTATTAAATTAAATATTAAAGCAGATAATAAAAATTTACCTTCAAAAGAACAAATACTTCAAACAAAATCGACAACTACTTTTTTAGAAGAAAATGATTTTGTTAATATAATTTCGGCATTAAATACTACAATTACTAATATTAATGCTGAGAAAAAAATATATAAATTTAGTTTTATAGTAGAACTTTTAAATACAGAAAAGCAAATTATAAGCTCATTTGATAATGAGTACAGTTTTTTTGAAGCAGCTGTAAAACACGATAATTTATCTTCTAAAATTATGGAGTATACTAAAGTTACTGCAAAAGGAAAATATGATAGTAGAATTTGGTTAGACGATGAAACTCCTGCTGGAACGGGCGCAATTATGGCATTAGTTACTAAAAATATTAAATGGATTCCTTCTTATATTGATTTTTTAAGATCTTCTGATTTAGATCATGAAGTAAATCAATCTGGAGATATTTCTTCAATTATTAAAAAATACGGCTGGTGCGAAGAAACACTAACAATAGTTATTGCTAGATTATTAAGTTGTCATGGTCAGCATGGTAAAGAAGATTTTGAAGCTTATCTTGAAGATGGATTATTAACTTATATAACAGAAAACAAATCTCTTTTTATTGAAAAACTTAAAGAAGAATTAGAAACTCCTATTTTTAAATCAGAATTAACATCTTCTAAAGAAGATTATATACAAGAAATGTTCGAATATTATATTGAAATATTAGTCGAAAATTTTGATGATGATTTTATACTAGACGTAAAAAAAGCACTCTCTGATCTTTGGAATAAATTTAATAAAAAAGACTAAAGCTTAATAAAGACATAAAACTATTTGACAAAAAATTAAATCAAAAATACCAATTTAAAAAACACTTGTTATTTTATAAAAATTGAAAAACTAGCAATAACAATACACAATATTTTTGAGGTTGGAAAAATAAAAACAAGAAAAACAACTTCTTAACTTTAACTAAAAATTATAATTAAGAAACAAATAATTATGGATATTTATAATGAAATAAAAAAATCTATAATTATTTTTGTTTTTCATAGCTTTGTTTAAAATATTTAATAATGAAAAAATTAATTTGTGCAGCATTTTGTACGACTTTAATACTATTAATTTTCTCTTGTGAAAAAGACGATTTTTGCATCAGTAATCCTGTTACTCCGAGTATTATATTTCGTTTATATGAAATTGATGAAGATGGAGACGAAGAATTAAAATCTGTTGATTCACTTTATATTTGGGCTGAAGGTAAAGACAGTATCTATATCAATCAAAGTACAGATTCTATTACAATTCCTTTAAATTCATTGGAAGATAAAACTGTTTATAATTTTGCACAAGGAACCGAACTATTAAATACTTTTACAATAAATTACACAAGAGAAGAAGAATATGTATCGCGTTCATGTGGTTACAGAATTATTTTCAACGATGTAACTATAGAAAATGGTACAAATACAAACACTTGGATTACGTCATTTACACCAGCAACATTAACAACTATTAATAGTCAAGAAAGTGCACATGTTAAAATATATCATTAGTATTGGTTTATGCCTTGTTTTTACTTTAAGTTTTTCTCAAAAACCACCTCCACCTAATAGTGGAAATAAACCTCCTAAGGAGAAAAAAGAAAAACCAAAATCACCTAAAGACACAATTGTTTATAAAACTGGTTATGGTTTTAGATTTGGTATAGATATTAGTAAACCAGCATTAGCTATTGTAGATAAAAGTTACAGTGGTTTAGAAATTGTTGCAGATTATCGTATTAAAAAAAATCTATACATCGCAACTGAATTAGGTTATGAAGAAGAAATAACTTTTGAAGACTATACTACATCATCTGTATCTGGAAGCTATATTAAATTAGGTGCTAATATTAATGTATATAAAAACTGGTTAGATATGAATAACGAAATTTTTATTGGAGGTCGTTATGGTTTTGCTTTGTTTGATAGTACTTTAAATGAATACACACCTAATGTAGTAAATAGCGATTACCCTACTTACTTTCCTAACACAACAAAAACTGTAGATATTACTGAAACAAATTTAACAGCACATTGGTTAGAATTACAACTGGGAATTAAGGTAGAAACATTTAAAAACTTTTTTGTGAGTTTTAGCGGAGGGTATAAAATAGGAATTAGTATTATAGATCCTGATAATTTTAAAACCTTATATGTTCCTGGTTTTAATAGAGTTTATAGCACAAATACTGGTTTTGGATTTAACTATACTTTATCTTACTTAATCCCTTTTGTTAAAAAGTAATTATTGCTTTTGTACTTTGATTTTACTAATTTTATATTTTTGTAAAAATTAATACAAGATATAATGAATAAAATACCAAGTGTAAACCTAGAAGACTTTTTATCTGATGATATTGCAAGAAAACAAAAATTCATCAATGAAATTGGTAATGCATACGAGAACATTGGTTTTGTTGCTTTAAAAGGACATTTTTTAGACGATAATTTAGTAGATAACTTATATAAAGAAATAAAAAACTTTTTCGATTTACCTGTTTCAGTAAAAGAAAAGTATGAAATCCCTGGAATTGGTGGCCAAAGAGGTTATGTTTCTTTTGGTAAAGAAAGTGCTAAAGGAAAAAAAGAAGGAGATTTAAAAGAGTTTTGGCATTTTGGTCAATATGTAGATGCAGCGTCTAAATACGCCAATGAATATCCAGATAATGTTGAGGTTAATGAATTAACTGAGTTCAATAAAGTTGGTAAACAAACATATCAAATGCTAGAAAAAACAGCTAAATATGTTTTACGTTCTCTAGCATTACACTTAAATTTAGAAGAAATTTATTTCGATAATTTCATTAAAGATGGTAATAGTATTTTAAGACCTATTCACTATCCACCAATAAAAACAGAACCTAAAGGAGCAGAAAGAGCAGCAGCTCATGGAGACATTAATTTAATTACTTTATTAATGGGAGCCCAAGGTAAAGGATTACAAGTTCAAAATCATAAAGGAGAATGGATCGATGCAGTTGCTGAACCAGATGAATTAATGATTAATGTTGGTGATATGTTATCTAGACATAGTAATAACAGACTAAAATCTACAATTCATAGAGTTACAAATCCTCCAAAAGAATCATGGGGAACTTCAAGATATTCTATACCATTTTTTATGCACCCTGTTTCTGATATGAAACTAGATGTTTTAGACAATTGTATAGATGAAAACAATCCAAAAAAGTTTGAAGATATTACTGCTGGTGAGTTTTTAGATGAACGCTTGCGTGAACTAGGTTTAAAAAAATAAAAAATGGATTTACAAGATCAATTAAAAAATTTGTTTCCAAAACATGATTTTGAGGAACCTGTTGCTGAAGAAAAACCTGATATTTGGCTACAAGAACAACCTCTTATTTGTAAATATGAGAAGCGTAAAGGAAAACCTATAACTATTATTGAAGGTTATACTGGAGCTAACCAAGATTTTAAAAAACTAGCAAAAGAAATAAAAACAAAACTCTCTGTTGGAGGTAGCTTTAAAGATGATAAAATAATAATCCAAGGAGATTACAGAGATACAATTATGACCTTTCTAAAAGACAAAGGATTTAAAGTCAAACGTGTTGGAGGCTAGCATATTGAAAACATACATTAAACTTAAAAAAATATATTAATCGTTTTTTTTTAACAAAAAAACTGAGAAATTCATTAAAATAAACTAATTAAACATAAGTATTTAAATCTCTCGTTTTTTTTTACTATAATTGGTAAGTTTTTTTAACCCCCCTTATAAATTCAATAAAATGAATACCCTGTTACATATCACAAACGGAGACTACACAACACAAAAGCTTCAAGAACTCAATATCAAAGGAGAAATTATTACTTGGCGCGAAATGTTATGTGAAGGTAAAACTATAACAGAAGTAGGAAGTGAGGTCTTTTGGAAAACTCGTTTTGATTTTTTACAAACTTCATATAAAATTAGTAAGAAAAAATTTATTGACTTTACGTTAAAGGAATATAGAAACTTATGCCAGCAAAAAAAACAAGATGAAATTGTACTTTGGTTCAATAACGATTTGTTCTGTCAAGTTAATATGATGGCTGTAGTAAGTTGGTTAAAACGCTACAGACCTGGTAGAAAAATAACTATAATTAATAGTGAAAAGGCTACCACAAAGAGTAGTAAAAAGAAAGCTTTCTCTGAATTAACAACCAATCAATTATCTAATTTATATAATAATAGAATTACATTAAATAAAGATGATATTGAGTATGCTGACTACATTTGGCAATTGTATTGTTCTGACTCTCCTTTAAGATTACAAACTGTTCATAAATTCAATACAAATTCTCCTTTTTTTAATATAGAGCAAACTATAAAAACACATTTATTACGTTTTCCTTCATTAGAAAACGGACTAAATTTTATTGAAAAAAATATATTAACTATTTCACAAGAAAATCAATTTAAAAATAAGGAAGCATTAGTTAACTCTTTACTTAAGAACCAAAAAAATTATGGCTTTGGGGATATACAGTATACTAATAAGCTTAACGATTTAAAAAAATTATTTTCTTCTTTTAATCCAGTTAAAGTAAGTAAAATTGGTAAACAAGTTTTAGAAAACCAAATTAACTATTACGGTAAAATACGTAATGACTTTTCTTACTTAGGCGGATCTAAGAAATACAGCTATTTATACATTAATGCTAATGATAAACTGCTAAAAATCTCATCATAAATAAATGAATATTAAACATTCTGAACTAATTTTAAATCCAGATGGAAGTATATATCATCTTAATTTAAAACCAGAACATATTTCTAAAAATATAATTTTTGTTGGCGATCAAGATAGAGTAGCTAAAGTTACTCAGTATTTTGACTCTATAGAATTTACAACACAAAAAAGAGAATTTAAAACAACAACTGGTACTTTTAAAAACAAAAGAATATCGGTTATTTCAACTGGGATTGGACCTGATAATGTTGATATTGTTTTAAATGAATTAGATGCTTTAGTTAATATTGACCTGCAAACTAGAACAATAAAACAGAAACATACCACTTTAAACATTACGCGTATTGGTACTTCTGGTTCTTTACAAACAGATATACCTGTAGATAGCTTTTTACTGAGTGAGTATGCTATTGATTTAAATGGTATGTTACACTCATATCAAGTAGATGCAATTTCACATCCAGATATTGAAGAAGCTTTTGTTAAACAAACAAACTGGTCTAACAAAAAATCATATCCATTAGTAATTGCTAATGGAGAAGAATTGGCTACTAAATTAACATCTTCAAAAACCCATAAAGGAATCACAGCAACAGCAGGTGGTTTTTATGGCCCACAAGGTCGTGTTTTACGTTTAGCTCTTCAAGATGCAGATTTAAATAATAAAATAGATAGTTTTAACCATAATGATATTCGTATTACGAATTTAGAAATGGAAACTTCTGCCATATATGGATTATCTAAACTACTGGGGCATAATGCCTGCTCAATGAATGCTATTATAGCAAATAGAGCTAATGGAACTTTTAGTGAGAATCCGTCTAAAGTAGTAGATGAATTAATACAATACACATTAAACAAATTGGTTGAATAAATGCTGAATTTAAAAGTTGGTGGAGTACCTGAACATTTTAACTACCCTTGGTATCTTAGCTTAAAAAATAAAGAATATACTCAAAAAGGAATTAATTTACGTTGGCAAAATTTCCCTGGTGGAACTGGAGCCATGTGTAAAGCTTTACGTAGTGGAGAAGTTGATATTGCTATTGTTCTTACTGAAGGTATCATTAAAGATATTATTGATGGAAACCCTTCTAAAATTACACAAACTTTTGTTAAGAGCCCTCTAATATGGGGAATTCATGTAGGTGCCAAATCAAAATTTAAGACTATTTCTGACCTAGAACATGCTACAATTGCTATTAGTCGTTTTGGATCTGGATCGCATTTAATGGCCATTGTTAATGCCTATAATAATGGTTGGGATATTGAAAAATTGAAATTTAAGGTAATTGGTAATTTACAAGGTGGAATAAATGCACTTTCCAATGGAGAAGCTGATTATTTTATGTGGGAGCATTTCACAACAAAACCTTTAGTAGATAATGGAACTTTTAGAAGATTAGGAGACTGCCCTACTCCATGGCCTTGTTTTGTGGTTGCTGTTCGTGATGAAGTTTTAGAACACCATTTAGATGAAGTTAAAACTGTTTTAAACATTATTAATAGTTATACTAAAGATTTCAAAAGCATTGTAGATATAGATAAAACACTTGCTATTAGATATGAACAACAAGAAGAAGATATTCAAGAATGGCTATCTATAACAGAATGGAACAAAGGAAAACCTGTAACAGAAGATTTAATAACTAGCATACAAAATAAAATGGTAGGCTTTAACGTTATTGATGAAAAGATAAACTCTGATAAATTAATCAGAAATTTGTATATTTGATATTTAAAATTAAAAAGATGAAAAAAATAGTATTTTTTGCAATTTGTGTTGTTGGTATATTAGGATTTACTTCATGCGGTAGTACAGCACCTTGCGGATTATCACAACAATCTAAGGAAACTCAAGAAATTCATCAACCTGTAATCTTAGTAGCTGATGCTACAATAGAGTAAATTGATTTTTTTCTTTATTTAAACTCATAAATCCGCTAAAAGCGGATTTATGAGTTTAATTTTTTATTAGAAGTTTACATCTTATTTCTTCCAAAAGAAAACGCTCGATAATTAAATTCGAATGTTTTTTTAGTATTTAGTATCTATTCTTATTTTGCTAATACTTATTCTTTAATAAACTTTGCTGTTCCAATACTGTTGTTTACAACATATTTAATTAAATAAAAACCTGAATTAAATTGAGAAACGTCAATTGTTTTTGATCTTTCATCTATAGAAATATTTTTTACAGTTTTTCCTAAAACATTATAAATCGTGATCTCTTCAATATTTTTATCAGCAGAAATAGTTACAAAATCAGTTGAAGGATTTGGATGTAAACTTACTTTAGTTAAAGTAAAACCTTTAGTACTTAATACACTTGCATTAGAAAAGTAAAAATTATCTATATAAACAGAATTTGTAGCACCTGTTGCGCTTAAAACTAACTGGCCAATATCATTAAAATTAATTGCTGAGTTAATAGCTGTAAAATCAGTAAACGGAATACTTAATGTTCCCCATGCCCCAGTAGTTACCGTTTTTATTACCTCTACTTCTGTGTTATCACTTCCCCAAGTACCATCACCATTATAATCTACTAATTTAACCTTTAACTCAGTAGCATCACTTGTCCAATAATCTAAATTAATATGAGTCATTAAAGCAGCATCAACAGTTCCTCCTGTTGGTTCTATACCGGTAAATGTAAAACTTGAGTACTTTTTAACTGCATTATTTGCAATAGTCTTATCTTCTAAAACAGTGGATTGCCCCCAACCTGGATTCCAAGTTGCTGCTAAATCGGTATAAGCATCACTAAAAAGTGAAATTACACTTGATGTACTTAAAGTTGGTGCCGTTGGAGCATCTGTTGGCTCTTGATCTGAAGTATTAACTACTCCAGCATCTTTTGTTCTATTTGCAGTCCATGTTATACTATCAAAATAAACAATATTATCTGAAGCTCTATCAGTTGGCCAATCTGGAAAAATAACAAAACGATCAATATTATGATTTTCTCCACTACCTATAAAACTAGAAATATCATAACTTAATGTTTCCCATGTATTTATTACAGTATTTTCTTGCTTTAATTCAAAAACAGTTCCATTAGTAGCATTAACAAACTTAACACCAACATCACTAATTACTGTTTTATAAACCATAATACTAAGTGTATTATTACCTGTCTCTAAAAACCATTCTCCTAAAGCTACATGGTTTGTTTCTGTACCTGCCCAAGGATTACCTGTATCTAAAGCTGTAAATTTTGCAACTGTTGAAGATGTATTCATACCTGTTGCATCTGGATTTGATACTATTTCTAACCCTGGATTAGTATCATTTTCAAATGTATTCCAAATAGATACATCAGCCTCTGGTGTTCCGCTCTCAAAAGTAACTTCAAATGTTTCTTGTTGAGAAAATCCTAAAGTTGTTATTAGTATAATTAATAAAGTAATTTTTTTCATTCCGTTCTGTTTAAAATTAATATATCATAATATTAAACATCTTTTTTTATAAAAAAAACAATAACAACCATACAAAAACCATTCATTATCAAAAAAACATACCATATTTTATAAAATCAGCAAAAAAACACAGCGTGTTATTGTTTTTTTTCTTTATTAATCTGACTTTAAAAAAAAATGTACAGGAAATGTATGGGCAATATTTACTACTTTCTTACTTATGGAAAGTAGTAAATATAAAAACACCTATAATTACTGTTGTTTCACACCATAAAACAGACAATATATATATATAATTTTCAAGCATTTAACAAAAAAATATTTGACAAAATGTAAAAATTCACACACGCATTAACAACTAAAATTTAATACCTTAAAGTGCTAAGCTTTAATTTGTTTTTTGTTAATCTTTATAATTTTTAAAAACGAACAAACTTATAACTGTACTTTAGCTGAATGCAAGTAAAAAAACAATCTCAGTTTGAGTTTATTGCACTTATGGCTTCTTTGATGTCATTAGTGGCATTATCTATAGATGCATTACTTCCTGCCTTAACACAAATTGGATATTCAGTTGGTATTGAAAACCCTACTGACAATCAATTGTTAATTACCATGATTTTTTTAGGCTTGGGCTTTGGTCAATTAATTTTTGGTCCTTTATCTGATAGCTTTGGACGTAAACCTATTATTTATAGTGGATTTATAGTATTTATTATTGCAAGTTTTATTTGTGTTACCGCTACATCTATAGAAATGATGGTTTTTGGTCGAATTTTACAAGGAATTGGTTTATCTGCTCCTAGAACAATTAGTATTGCTATGGTAAGGGATAGCTATAGTGGTGATTATATGGCTAGGATTATGTCATTTATTGTAGTAATTTTCATCTTAGTACCAGTAGTTGCTCCGGCAATTGGTAAAGTTTTATTAGATGCTTATGGTTGGCGATTTATTTTTAATAGCCAATTAATTTATGGTGCTATTATTATTTTTTGGTTATGGAAAAGACAACCAGAAACATTAAAAATAGAAAAAAGAACCTCTTTTACTTTTGACTTATTTGTTAAAAGTGCTAAAGAGTTCTTTAAATACAAACAAGCTGTAGCATTTACATTAATATCTGGTTTTATTACTGGTTCTTTTATGGTTTATTTAAGTACTACAGAGCACATTTTTAGAAATCAATATAATTTAGCAGAAGAATTTCCGCTAATTTTTGCTGGCTTAGCAATTGGTGTTGGTTTAGCTACATTTTTAAATGGAACTTTAGTTATGAAATTTGGTATGTTAAATTTAGTAAAAGTTTTTACATTAATTTTTACATGTATTTCTTTAATTTACTGTATCCTATTCTATGGAAAACCTAATCCTGATATATATACTTTAGTCTTCTTTTTTGGAATTCAGTTTTTTGCAATTGGTTTTTTATTTGGCAACCTAAGAGCTTTAGCAATGCAACCAATTGGTCATATTGCTGGAATGGGAGCTGCAATAAATGGTTTTATTTCAACTATAATGGCTGTTCCTATAGCAACATATATTGGTAAATTTGTAACAGATACTTCTTTACCTCTTTTTATTGGTTTTTTTGTTTTTGGTGTATTGTCTTTAATTTTATTAGCAATAGTAAATTTGAAAAGAGAACTATAGAAACCATTACATTAAACCATATACATAAAGGCTCAAGAAATAAGGAAATGAAATTGTATTGAAAACACTATGATAATTTCACAATAATTAGCTGCAGTTTTTGGTGCAATCTATTTTTATTTTTTCATCTTTAAATATTATATGATATTCCTTTTCTCTATTTTCTATAATAGCTTCAAATGGTTCTGGTTTTATTTTTATTGAAGTTGGAAACCAAAGATTCTTTACATTATAGTTTGGCAAAAGAAAAATGCCTTCTTGTGAGCCATTTGTTCCAAATCGTTCAATATCACCTTTCCAATATTCTGTTTCTAATTCTACTTGAAGTTGAGCGTTTGTCTTTATAATATTAGAGGTTGGTATACCCATTTCATTTACTCCTAATACTTTAGAAACATCAAAATCATGATAGTCATTATTATTTAAATCATATCTAACAATAAACTCCACTATATTTCCACTTGCATCATAAAAATAAAAAGAGTCAGCGTTCCAAGATTCAAATTTTTGAATTTTCCTTCCATCTTCTATATCTATAATTTCAATTCTTTTTCCCATCCATTCTAGAGCTTCATCCAGTTTATTGGTTGGAATTAAAAAACAATAATGATATTTATACTCTTTTTCAGACCTTTCAAATAACAATTCACTCCAACCAATTTTAACAGAGAAAAAATTGGTGTTTTGCTCTAAAATTTCAAAACCTAAAATTTCTGAGTAAAACTTTAATTCCGATTCTAATTTATCCGTAAAAAGTTTTAATTTCTTAAATTTCATTATCTTTTATGGTTTACTTTTTTCAAGTATTATCAGTTCAACTCTAAACCATGTTAAAAAATTATACAAATTAATTTTTCTTTTGTAGCATTGGTACAAATTTAAAATCTCCTAATTCTTTTTTCTCAAATTCTTGGGCAGATTTCCTATAAAACAATGTCATTATTTGCGTTTTTTCACCAACAGGAATCAATAACATTCCTCCTATTTTTAATTGCGCTAATAACGGATTAGGTACATAAGGTGCGCCAGCAGTAACAATAATTTTATCAAATGGAGCTTTCTCTTGTAACCCAATATATCCATCACCAAAAATAAATCGTTTTGGTTTGTAACCAATTTTTGGTAGAAATAACGACGTTTTCTTAAACAGCTCACGTTGTCTTTCAATGGTATACACTTCTGCTTTCATTTCTAATAAAACAGCTGTTTGGTAACCAGAACCCGTACCTATTTCTAATACTTTATCATCTGGCTGAATATCTAAAACCTGAGACTGAAAAGCTACTGTATACGGATGTGATATTGTTTGATCTGCTGCTATAGGAAAAGCTTTATCTTGATATGCATGCGATTCAAAACTACTATCTATAAACAAATGACGTGGAATTTTTTTAACAGCATTTAAAACACTTGTATTATCTATTCCTTTTGCTTCTAATATACTGGCTAATTGATTTCTAAGCCCCTGATGTTTGATTGTATCTCTCATTTTACGAGGATAAAAATACTAATAAATCTCTATAAAACCGTATATTTGTTAGCGTTGATTTTCAAGTAAATTGCTAATTAACCTATAATTAATAACTTATATAATATATGCTAAAAGCTGGAGTTTTAGGTGCTGGACATTTAGGAAAAATTCATTTACGTTTATTACAAGAATCTGATCAATATGAATTGGTTGGTTTTTTTGATCCTTTTACAGAAAATGCTAAAAAAGTTGCCAAGGAATTTGGATACAAATTATTTGATTCTGTTGATGAATTAATTGATGCTGTTGATATGGTGGATATTGTTACACCAACATTATCACATTTTGAATGTGCTGAGAAAGCTATTAAAAAAGGAAAACATATTTTTATAGAAAAGCCAATTACCAACACACTTAAAGAAGCAGAAGATATTAGAGCTTTAGCTAAAGAATATAGTGTTAGAGGACAAGTAGGTCATGTAGAACGTTTTAATCCTGCTTTTACAGCAGTTAAAGAAATGGTTGGTACACCAATGTTTATAGAAACACATCGTTTGGCTGAATTTAACCCAAGAGGAACAGATGTTCCTGTGGTGTTAGATTTAATGATTCATGATATTGATATTATTTTGTCGGTTGTAAATTCACCTGTTAAAAATGTTCACGCAAGTGGTGTTTCTGTTATTTCTGAAACTCCTGATATTGCTAATGCTCGTATTGAATTTGAAAATGGCTGTGTTGCCAATTTAACTGCAAGCCGAATTTCAATGAAAAACATGCGTAAGACTAGATTTTTTCAAAGAGACGCTTATATATCTGTTGATTTTTTAGAGAAAAAATCTGAAGTTGTAAGAATGAAAAGTGCTCCTGAAAATCCTGATGAATTTGCCATGATTTTACAAAATGCAGAAGGTATTAAAAAACAAATTTATTACGACAATCCTACTGTAACACCTAACAATGCTATCTTAGATGAGCTAAATTCGTTTGCAGACGCTATAAATAATAATACTACTCCTATTGTTTCTTTACATCAAGGAACGGAAGCTTTAAGAGTTGCACAACAAATTATTGATTGTTTTTAATTTTTATTGAAAATCAAATTTAATATTCTAATTATTTTAACTAAAAGTGTTAGGGATTGAGTGATGTGTTTGAGCTCTTTTTTAGATTTTTCTTCTAAAAAAAGCGAGTAACGAAAGCCCGACCTGTTAAGGAAACACACAAATAATACTAAAAACTTACTTCTTTATGAAAAACATTGCTGTTATTGGAGCTGGAACTATGGGGAATGGAATTGCTCATACTTTTGCTCAATTTGGTTATAATGTTATGTTAATTGACATTTCTGAAAATGCTTTAACAAAAGGAATTGCTACTATTACTAAAAATTTAGATAGAATGGTAGCTAAAGAGAAAATATCTGAGGCTACAAAAAATGATACTCTTGCTAATATAAAAACATTTACATCTGTTGAAGACGGTGTAAAAAACGCTAGTTTGGTTGTAGAAGCTGCTACTGAAAATGTAGACTTAAAATTGAAAATTTTTAAGCAATTAAGTGATGTTTGTAATACAGACACAATATTAGCTTCTAACACATCATCTATATCAATTACTAAAATTGCTTCAGTTGTTACAAATCCTGAACGAGTAATTGGAATGCATTTTATGAATCCTGTACCAATTATGAAATTGGTTGAAATTATTAGAGGTTATAATACCTCTGATGAAGTAATGAATTTTACTGTAGATTTAACTAAGAAAATTAGTAAAGTTCCGGTTGAAGTAAATGATTACCCTGGTTTTGTTGCCAACAGAATTTTAATGCCAATGATTAACGAGTCTATAGAAACCTTATACAATGGTGTTGCTGGTGTTGCTGAAATTGATACCGTTATGAAATTAGGAATGGCACATCCAATGGGACCTTTACAATTAGCTGATTTTATTGGTTTAGATGTTTGTTTGTCTATCTTAAACGTAATGCACGATGGTTTTAAAAATCCTAAATATGCTCCTTGCCCATTATTAGTGAATATGGTTATGGCTGGTAAATTAGGTATTAAATCTGGTGAAGGTTTTTATGATTATTCTGAAAGTAGAAAAGCAGAAAAAGTAGCTAAAATGTTTAGTTAGTTTTAAGTTTTTAAAATTATATAACAATCCTTCTAATTTTAGATTTTGTAATCAAAAAAGAATACAAAATCTAAAATTAGAAGGATTTTTTTGTCTTTTTTTAGTTGACATTAATAATTTATAAAAAATAGTAACAAATAAAAAGAGGAAAACCTATTAAAGCCTCCTCTTTTACCGAACAAAAAAATCAAATAAATTGATTAGTCATCATTATCGTCTTTATCTTCCTCTACTTTATTCCATATTTTAATTTCATCCTCAGCTGTTACACCTTCTAAAATTTCTACATTTACACCATCTGAAATCCCTAATTTTATATCTCTTTTTTCAAACTCTTGTTCACCTGTTTTAATTTCTACATAAGGCTTTTCTGTTTTTCTATCAAACTGTAATAATGCCTCTTTTATTGCTAATATATCGTCTTTTTTATCTAAAACAATCTCTGCATTCGCACTATAACCTGCTCTAATAAAGTATTTATCATCTAAAGAAACATCCGCTTTAATTTTAAACTGAACAGCTCCTGACTCTTCTGTTCCTTTTGGTGCTATAAAATTTAAAACTGCTGGGAATTTTTTATCTTCAATTGCTCCTAAGGCAACTTCTATATTCGTTCCTTTTATTAATTTACCCACCTCAGACTCGTCTACTTGTCCTTCAAAAATCATTTTAGTCATATCTGCAATAGTAGCAATTGTAGTACCTGCATTAAAACTGTTACTTTGTATTACTTGTGCTCCTTTTTTAATAGGAATTTCTACAATCATACCTGAGGCAGTTGCACGAATACTTGTGTTTGCAACATTACCTAAACCAGAAGTTGTACCTCTTCTAATAATATCTAAATTAGATTTTGCATTAGACAAACGTTGTTTTGCGTTATTAAAACTTAATTGAGAGTTTTCAAACTCTAAACGAGAAATTACTCCTTTATCAAATAAAGTTTGATTTCTTTCATTCTGCATTTTTGCATTATCATAAGTTATTTTTGCGTTTTTAATATCTCCATTTGCAGCATTTAATGACTCTACATTAGGTACAACTCTTACTGTTGCTATTAAATCCCCTGCTTTAACTATTTGACCTTCTACAGCAACAATTTTACTAATAATCCCTGCTATTTGAGGTTTTATTTCTACTTCTTCTAAAGGAACTACTTTACCAGTAGCTACACTCTTTTTAACTATTGATGTTTCAAATGCTTTTTCAGTTTTATATTCAACTGGTGATGCACTATTTTTTTTCCCAAACCATATTAACACTGCTATAAGTGCTAGTATTATTCCACCAAAAATGATTGTTTTTTTCATTTGTTCCTTTTTTATTCTTATTTTTTGTTTAGTTGCTATTTTATTCTTCTCTTAATGCTTCAATAGGTTGTATTACAGTTGCCATATAAGCTGGTATAAAACCAATTAAAGTACCTAATGTAACCAATACTGCATATGCTATTAATACAATTGGAATATCTACCGTTGGATTCACTAATAACTCCAAATGATCTACGATCATTAACACTCCACCTCCTGCAATTATACCTAGAGAACCTGCTAATAATGTTAAAAAAACGGATTCTAATATAATCTGTTGTTTGATTTTTCCTGGTGTTGCTCCTAGCGCTCTTCTAATTCCTATTTCTTTAGTACGTTCTTTTACTGTTATTAATAAAATATTGCCAATAGCAAAAACTCCAGCAATTAATGTTGCAATACCAACGAACCAAGTTAAAAACTGCATTCCCGTTAAAAACCCTGTAACTTTTGCTATTTCTTTTCCCAAATTAAATCCTCTTAATGCTCTTGTATCATCTGGGTGTATTTTGTGTAAGTTTTTAATTAGTAACTTAACATCAGCTTCTACCTGAACAATATCACTTCCAGCTTTTCCAGTAATTACCATCCATGTAAACTTGTCTCCTTTATTGTATACTAATTTAAATGTGCTGAAAGGTATATGAACATTATTGGAACCTTCAAACCTTCCTGGCTTATATACTCCAATAACTAAATAACTAATATTATTAATTTTTACATAAGTACCTAAAGCTTCTTCATCTTTATCATATAACTGTTTATAAACCTCAGTACTTATTACACATACTTTTTTATTTTCATTAATATCATTTTCATTAATGAATCTACCTGCTGTTAATTTTTTCTTTTGAACTTTATCTAGAAAAGGGTAATCTCCAAAAACTGTAAAATTACCAGATTTAAAACCATGAATAACCTGGCCACCTGTTACATTTCTTGGAACAACAAATTCTACATCTTTAATTTCACTTCTAATTTTTTCAACATCTCCAGTTGTTAATGTTATTTGACGCCCTTTTTGAAAACCCTTAAAAGCTTTTGAAGTTCTACTTCCGCTCATAAAAACACTATTGGTTGCAAAATCTCCAAACATGCTATTAAAACCATTTTCTATTCCTTTAGCAGCTCCTAATAACCCTACTAATAATAGAATTCCCCAAAAGGCACCAAAAATAGTAATTGCCGTTCTTGTTTTATTTTTACGAATACTACCGTAAATTTCTTGCCAAACATCTTTATCAAATAAAAACCCCATATTAATCTGCTCTTAATGCTACTATTGGTTTTATACGTGCAGCTCTTTTTGCTGGTAAATACCCTGCAATAATACCTGCCAATATTAAAATCATTGTTGCTCCAACAACTACTGACGTTGAAACTCCTGGATTTAAAATAAAATACTTTTTAAGTGTAGGTCCTGCTAATTTTAATATACCAACTCCAATTGTTAAACCTATATACCCAGATAATGCTGTTATAAAAACAGATTCTAACATAATCATAGATATTATCTTCTTTGGTGTTGCTCCTACTGCCTTTCTAATTCCTAATTCTTTAGTTCGTTCTTTTACAATGTATACCATAATATTACTGATACCTACAACACCTGCTATTAAAGTTCCTATTCCAATAATAAATATTAAAATACCCAAACCAACCATCATTCCAGATACTTCTTGATTATCAGAAGCATAATTACGTACTCTAATTCCTCGTTGATCATTCGGAGCTACATCATGTTTCTGCTTCAAGTCCTTCAATAGTTTATCACTAAATTGTATCGCTTCATTTATACTTAATTTAGGGTTATAAGTCATTCCAAACTCATCAACATGATCGTTATTCCCATAAATTTGTTGCATTGTTGTAAATGGTGTGTAAATAAAACGCTCATCACTATCTCCTCCAGGATCAGAAAAAACACCTATTACTTTATATATAATACCTCCAATGTTTAACTCCTTACCATAAGCACTTAACTGTCCAAATAAGTCTTTTTCAACCATTTTTCCAATAATCACAATTTTGGATCTTTGTTTTACATCTCTAATATTCAAGAAACGTCCTTCTGTAACTTGAGCAGATTCTAAGAAATCATATTTTGGGTAGACACCTCTTAATGTATAATTATCTTGCTCATTCTTATAAACAACCTCTACTGTTCTTTGGATACGAGGACTAATCATTTGAATTTTATCGAAGTACTTTTCTCTTATATATTCAAAATCTTCATTTTTAAACTGAATTTGTCTACCACTTTGTTTTCCTTTATAAGGCTTTGTAGTTTTATTAGACCATATATATATTGAGTTGATGGCATCTTTTGCAAACTCATTTTTAAATGTATTTTGAAGTCCATTACCAATACCAAACAATAAAGTAAATAACAAAATTGCAAAAGCTACAGTAAATCCTGATAAGATTGATCGTAATTTATTTTTACTAATGCTTTGAAAAATCTCTCTCCAACTATCTAAATCAAACATATTTAAACAGTTTTAAGAGTAGCTGTGTACTCATCACTAATAATTACTCCATCTTTTAAACGAACAATTCTTTTGGTCTGTTCTGCTACTTCCTCTTCATGTGTAATTACAAAAACGGTCATTCCTTCATCATTAATTTCTTTTAACAAATCCATTACAGAATCTGTTGTTGTAGAATCTAATGCTCCTGTAGGTTCATCGGCTAAAACAACTTTTGGTTTTGTTGCTAAAGCTCTCGCAATTGCTACACGTTGTTTTTGACCACCAGACAGTTCATTTGGTAAATGATTTGCCCAATCTTTTAATCCAACTTTTTCTAAATAATCTAAAGCAATCTTTAATCGTTCTTTTCTTGCAATTCCCTTATAGTATAATGGTAAAGCAACATTTTCTAAAGCTGTTTTATAAGATATTAAATTAAAAGATTGGAAAACAAAACCTAAAAACTTATTTCTTAAAAGAGCAGCTTTTGTTTCATTCAAATCCTCAATTAATTCTCCATTTAAAAAGTAATTTCCTTCATTATGTGTGTCTAGCAATCCTACAATATTTAATAAAGTAGATTTTCCAGAACCAGAAGATCCCATTATTGAAACAAATTCGCCTTCTTTAATATGTAGGTTCAACCCTTTTAAAACATGAAGAGAATCTTTTCCTATTGGATAAGATTTGTGTAAGTTTTCTATTCGAATCATTGGTTTGGTTAATTTTTACTAAGTTAATAATTGTTAAAAATTGAGTTCCTAACGTTATGTTAAAACATACAATTTTTAAGTTATCAATTAATTACTTCTCATAAGACGGTGGTTATAAAATATTGTTACATAAATTTGTGAAAAATATTTTATTTGATGATTGATTTGCCCAAAAACAAAAAGATAATTTTATTTGATGGTGTTTGTAACCTTTGTAATGATGCAGTTTTAAAGGTTATTAAGCATGATCACAAAAATGTTTTTGTTTTTGCTTCTTTACAATCTGAAACTGGAAAAAAAATCATAAAATATTTAAATATTGATGTTTCTAAAATAGATTCTATTGTTTTATTTGAACCTAACGTTTCTTATGAAATAAAATCATCGGCAGCTTTAAAAATTATGAATGATTTTGGAGGTTTTTGGAATCTTACGCAACTAGGTTGGGTATTTCCAATATCTTTTCGAGATTTTATATATGATTATATTGCTAAAAACAGATATAAATGGTTTGGTAAAAAAGAAAGTTGTATGATACCAACTACTGAATTACAATCTAAATTTTTAATTTAATGATACAAAACTTAAAATGTGTAATCTTTGATATGGATGGTGTGATCATCGACTCAGAACAATTACATAAAAAAGCATATTATGAAACCTTTGAATCTTTAGGTTTAAAGGTTTCTGAAGAACTTTATGTTACTTTAACTGGTTCATCTACTTTAAATGCTTTTCAACGATTAAAAAAACATTTTAATTTAAATGATAATCCTGAAGATTTAGTCTTCAATAAAAGAAAACGTTATGTTAACTTTTTTGAAAATGATCCAAATTTACATTTAGTACATGGTGTTGAAGACATTATTAAATATTTCCATAAAAAAGGAATCACTCTAATTCTAGCATCTTCTTCTGCAATGGTAAATATTAATCGTGTTTTTGATCGTTTTGATTTACATCAATATTTTAAAACTAAAATAAGTGGTGCAGATTTGAAAGCTTCTAAACCGCATCCAGAAATATTTGAAAAAGCTGCTGTTTTAGGTGATTTCCCAAAAGAAAACTGTATTGTTATAGAAGATTCCGATAATGGTATTAAAGCCGCTAACGATGCTGGTATTTTTGTTTTTGGTTATAAAAACCCGTTAGTAGATAATCAGACTTTAAAAAATGCTAATGCTGTAATTGAAAGCTTTGCAGAACTTAAAGAATTGTTTTAATAATCTACAGGTATACACAAACTTTTATTTAACCTATTTTAAATGAATGGATTAAAATTACAGTAGTTTTCACTGATTTTGTTTAACTTTTATTTATATACAAAAAGAGAGCAATTTAAATTGCTCTCTTTTTGTATTGTAAATTCTGAATGTTTACTTTTTAAAACTATAATTCTTGAAAAATAGCATGCATCATTCTCTTTTTGTCATTTATGCTTTCTTCTAAAGAAATCATTGTTTCTGTACGGTTAACTCCGTGTACATCATCAATCTTATAAATAACCTCTTTAGCATCATTAGTACCTTTAGCTCTAACTTTACAAAAAATGTTGTACTTTCCTGCTGTTACATATGCTACAGTTACATTTGGTATTAATCTTAAATTTTCTATCACATGTTGTGTCATAGAAGTTTTCTCAAGATAAACTCCAACATGAGCTATAAAAGAGTAGCCCATTTTCTCATAATTTAAAGTTAAGGTAGATCCTTGGATAATTCCTTCATCTTCCATCTTCTTAACACGAACGTGAATCGTTCCTGCAGATACTAACAATTTTTTTGCGATATCTGTAAAAGGAGTTCGAGCATTCTCAATTAAGATGTCTAAGATTTGATGATCGATCTCATCTAATACGAATTTTTTCATCTTTTGTTTTTTATTCAATGTTTGATACAAAAATATAAATTTAATTTATTTTTAAGCGATTTTTTATGAAAAATATTCAAAAAACATATATTTATTTTTCGAAAACGATTTCATTATGCCCAAAATAGTCTTTTAAATCACCTTCTTTTTGTTTAACCAGTGTAGAAGTTAATTTATTTTCTATTATTTCATCCTTAAATTGAAAAGCTATATCATCTGTTGTTTTATAACGATGAATAACATCAAAAAAAGATTTGTTATTTTTAGGTATGCAAAAGTACGAATTATGTTTTTTAAAACTACTATTTTTAACAATATGATAAAGACCTTTTAATAATGCATAAAAATTAAATTTTCTGGTCTCTTCTCTATCATAATCTTCTGGGTAATGTCCTGCTTCTATTAGAATACAATTATGTCCTAATTTCTGAAAATTGTCTCCAGTTGCTGTTGGGTAAAACTCATCAGTATAGAGTCCTACATGATCAGGAATTATTTCTTGTAATAATTCATTCATGGCAGCAATTACATTCATTGTCTCTTTTCTTCCGTCAGTTACCTTACGAGTTATCTCTTCTGATGGTGCTAAAAAAGAAATTGTTGCTGGGTTTTGTGTACCTTCAACACCAAAAATAGTTCGTTGATCGTGAAGATTAAAACAAAATTTTGGATTAAAATCATCTAAAACACTTCTTAACAACTTACTTTCTTTTGCTATTTTAGCTACTGCATCTCTATTTAAATCTACATCATTAGCATTAACTCTTGTATAAGCCAATGCTCCATCTGGATTTAACATTGGTATAATTTGAATAGTACACTCTTTTAATAAATCTTGAACTTCTTCAGTATTTAAATACTTTTTAATAAAGTTTAAAAAATCAAAAACGGCTTTTGTTCCTGTACTTTCATTTCCGTGCATTTGACTCCATATAAGAATCTTTTTATCTCCAGAACCTAATTTTAATTTATAAATTGGACGATTTTCTTCTGATGTACCAATTACTTCAGAAGAAATAACTTCTGATAATTCTTTATATAAAGGAGCTATATCCGTAAAAGTTATCCATTTTCCAAAAAGAGATTTTTCTTTAATTTTTGGGTATATATCTTCTAAAAAGGACGGGCTTAGTTTACTCATTATTCTTTATAATTTTTACTCGTGCAAGAGTAGTTCTTTTTAATTTAAAAACCAATTTGCAACTAGCTTCTTCTCTATTGCTGTTATATATTTATGTTCATAATCATTTTTTATACTATTATATTTATAGTCATTACTCCAATCATCAATATTGGTATGTAATTCTTTTAATGATTCACAAATAAAATTTAATTCTTGTTGAGTTGCTGTTGGATGAATAGACATACGAACCCAACCAGGTTTTTCTGTATTACATCCTTCTAATATTTGATTACTGATAGCTTTTGATGTTTCTTTATCTACATTTAATAAAAAATGTCCATAAGTTCCTGCGCAAGAACATCCTCCACGAGTTTGAATACCAAAACGATCATTAAGTAGTTTTACTACCAAATTAAAATGATATTTTTCAAAATAAAATGAAAAAATACTCAGTCTATCTTTATCATTAGGAGCTAAAACATGAACTCCTTCTAGATTCTCCAAACAATTAAAAATAACTGTATTTATTTCATCTTCTCTCTTTTTGATGTTATTAGTCCCCATTTGATCTTTTACTTGCATAGCCAAAGCTATTTTTATGGTTTGTAAAAAAGCAGGTGTTCCTCCATCTTCTCTAACTTCTACATCATCTATATAATCATGATCTCCCCATGGATTTGTATACGTTACCGTTCCTCCTCCTGGATTATCTGGTATTGTATTCTTGTATAATTTTTTATTAAAAACCAAAACTCCAGAACTTCCTGGACCTCCTAAAAACTTATGCGGAGAAAAGAAAATTGCATCTAAATATTCATTTTCTTCGTCAGGATGCATATCAATATCTACATACGGAGCAGAACATGCAAAATCCACAAAACATAATCCATTATATTTGTGAATTAAAGCTGCTATTTTATGATACTCTGTTTTTATTCCTGTTACATTAGACCCAGCAATAATTGATGCTATTTTTATAGGTCTATGCTGATATTTTTTTATTGTTTCTTCAAAAATCTCTAAACACACCAAACCTTTATCATTACATGGAACAACAACAACATCTGCTATTGTTTCATACCAAGAAGTTTGGTTAGAATGATGTTCCATATGAGAAACAAAAACTATAGGTTTTTTATCCTCTGGAACATTGGTGTTTTCTTTTAAGTTTTCTGATATTTTTAAACCTAAAATACGTTGAAACTTATTTACAACACCTGTCATACCTGAACCTTCGGTAATTAAAACATCATCTTTAGATGCGTTTACATGTTGCTTTATAATTTTTCTTGCTTCATGATAAGCAAGCGTCATTGCAGCACCTGTTGTAGATGTTTCTGTATGTGTATTGGCTACAAAAGGTCCAAATCTATACAATAGTTTCTCTTCAATAGGTCCATATAGTCTTCCACTTGCTGTCCAATCAGTATATACTAAATTTTGTTCTCCATAGGGAGTTTCAAAAGTTTGATCTATACCAATAATTTGTTTTCTAAACTTCTCAAAATATTGCTCTAGCGTTTCCAAACTCATAGTTGTCTTTTTAAAAAATTCTAAACTTACCTCCTATTAAAAAAGTATTTTCAAAGAAATAAAAACTTTGTGATGCTGAATCAGAAACATTATTTGTTGTTCTAACATCAGACATGTTTATATAACCTCCTTTTAAATCTGCTTGAATAAAAAAGTGTTTTAAAAATGTAATGTTTACACCAGCTCCAATAGACATTCCATAACCAGATAAATGAAAATCATCATGTCTTTCTTTACCTAATAAGGTTGTATTTGTTCTTGGATATAAAATACCAGCTCCAATACCTTCTGTAAGATTTATTTGCAAGTTTTCTAAGTTTAATCCAAACCAATGACTCACATCGTCAAAACGTTTTAATTCTACATTAACATAATTTAAACCATCTGTATGTTCAAATAATAAGAAATCAGATGATAGATTGATTGTTTCATCATCATAAACTCCGTCGTAAGTAGCATTTCCATCATTAATTTCACCATTTATAGTAACATTCTGATCAGAGATCATAACATATTTCATATGATCTACACCTATAGAAATAGTATAATTCTCTTTAAAAAAATAACCTATTCTATAATTCGTTTGAGGAATTGTAACTCTTGAAGGATTAAAATAATCGTTAAAAGAAAAAGGTGTCTGTCTGTCTTGAGCTTTTACTTGTGTTAATGTAAAATCATAATTATCTCCTTTAAAGCGAATATCTGAATCTGTATAACTAGACCAATTCCAACCCCAATACACAAAAAACTTACCTTTATTTGTTATTTTTTTTGCCTCTTTATTATTTTCTTCTTGTGCTTTAAGCCCAAGTGATAAAAAAGCTACTACTAAAAATATTATTTTAATTTTCAAAATGAATATTATTTTATAATTTCTTCTATTTCTTTTATAAACCTTTTAGCTAATTGATCTGCTTTTTCTTGTGAAGCTGCTTCTGTATAAATACGAATAATTGGCTCTGTATTAGATTTACGTAAATGTATCCATTCCGCTGCAAAATCTACTTTTACACCATCTATAGTATTTACTTCTTCATCTTTATATTTATCTGCCATTTTTTCTAGAATAAGATCAACATCTATTTTTGGTGTTAATTGAATTTTATTCTTACTCATAAAATAACTTGGATAACTATCTCTTAATTCTTTACAAGATATTTTTTTCTTTGCTAAATGCGATAAAAATAAAGCGACACCAACTAAAGAATCTCTTCCGTAATGAGAAGCTGGATAAATAATACCTCCATTTCCTTCTCCACCAATTACGGTATTTGTATCTTTCATCATTTGCACAACGTTTACCTCACCTACTGCACTTGCTGTATAAGTTCCTCCATGCTTTTCAGTTACATCTCTTAATGCTCTTGATGATGATAAATTAGAAACTGTATTTCCTCCTTTCGTTTTACCAAGTACATAATCTGCACAGGCAACTAATGTATATTCTTCACCAAACATAGATCCATCTTCAGATATTAAAGCTAAACGATCAACATCTGGATCAACAACAATTCCCAAATCTGCTTTCTTTTTTACTACAAGTTTAGAGATATCAGTTAAGTTTTCTTTTAAAGGTTCTGGGTTATGAGGAAATTGTCCGTTTGGTTTACAATACAACTCAATACATTTTACACCTAACTCATCTAATAAAGCAGGAATTGCAATTCCACCTGTAGAGTTTACACCATCTACCACAACTTTAAATTTAGCTTTTTTAATTGCTTTTTTATCAACTAGATCTAATTTTAAAACTTCCTTGATGTGTTTTTTTATGTAGTTTTTCTTCTTTCTATACGTTCCTAAATCATCAACTTCAGCAAAATCAAAAGCTTCATTTTCTGCTATTTCCAGAATTTCTTCTCCATTAGCTCCGTTTAAGAACTCCCCTTTTTCATTTAATAACTTTAACGCATTCCATTGTTTTGGATTATGAGAAGCTGTTAAGATGATTCCTCCATCTGCTTCTTCCATCGGAACAGCAATTTCAACTGTTGGTGTAGTAGATAATCCTAAATCAATAACATCTATACCTAAACCAATTAAAGTATCTGAAACCAAACCACTGATCATTTTACCAGAAATACGAGCATCTCTACCTATAATTACTTTTATCTTCTTTTTATCTTTATTACTATTTTTGATAAAAGTACCGTAAGCAGCAGCAAATTTAACCGCATCAATAGGAGTTAAATTATCCCCTGTCTTTCCTCCAATAGTTCCTCTAATTCCTGATATTGATTTTATAAGCGTCATATAACTTTCAAATTTTCAACAAATATAAAATTTCTCATTTACTTGGTTTGTTAATTTCACGATAAAACAAAAATTAAGCACAAAAAAACCGCTGCAAAAGCAGCGGTTTTAATATTATTAAAAAATTAAAGGCTTATTTACCTTCCATTTTTTTCTTTAATTCAGCTAATCCACCGATATCACCTAAAGTTGTTTTTTCAGCTTCAGATGCTTTCTTAGCAGCAGCTTTAATGTTCTTCTTTTCTTCTTCTTTAAATAAAGATGTATGAGAAGCAACTATTCTACGGTATTCTTTACTAAATTCAGTTACAATGAATTGAGTAGTATCACCTTTTTCTAATTTACTTCCATCTTCTTTTTCTAAGAAACGAGTTGGTACAAATGCTTCAATTGCATCAGAGAAAGCTACAGTAGCTCCTTTGTCATTTTTAGCAGTTAATGTTCCTTCGTGAGTAGAACCTATTGCATAAGTTGCTTCATGAGCATCCCAAGGATTATCTTGAGTTTGTTTATGTCCTAAGTTTAACTTACGGTTTTCAACATCTAATTCTAATACCTGAACCTCTAACTTATCACCAACAGTTACGAAATCTGATGGGTGCTTAATTTTCTTAGTCCAAGATAAATCAGAAATATATACTAATCCGTCAATACCTTCTTCTAATTCTACAAACACACCAAAGTTAGTATAGTTACGTACAGTACCTGTATGCGTTGAACCAACTGGGTATTTTGTAGTAATATCTGTCCATGGATCTGGGTGTAATTGCTTCATACCTAAAGACATTTTACGCTCTTCGCGATCTAATGTTAAGATTTGAGCTTCTACAGAATCTCCAACTTTCACGAAGTCTTGAGCAGAACGTAAATGAGTAGACCAAGACATTTCAGAAACGTGAATTAATCCTTCAACACCTTCTTCAACTTCTACGAATGCACCATAATCAGCTAATACAACAACTTTTCCGTTTACTTTATCTCCAACTTTTAATTCAGAGTTTAAAGCTTCCCAAGGATGAGCAGATAATTGTTTTAAACCTAATTGGATTCTAGACTTGTTATCATCAAAGTCTAAGATTACAACGTTTAATTTTTGATCTAATTCAACAACCTCATTTGGATGGTTGATACGAGACCAAGATAAATCAGTAATATGTACTAATCCGTCTACACCACCTAAATCAACGAACACACCATAAGAAGTAACGTTTTTAACAACACCTTCTAATACTTGTCCTTTTTCTAATTGACCAATGATTTCACGTTTTTGATCTTCTAAATCAGCTTCAATTAACGCTTTATGAGATACTACTACGTTTTTAAATTCGTGGTTGATTTTAACAACTTTGAATTCCATAGTTTTTTCTACATATTGATCGTAATCACGGATAGGCTTCACATCTATTTGAGAACCTGGTAAGAAAGCTTCAATACCAAATACATCAACGATCATACCTCCACGAGTTCTACACTTAACAAAACCATTAACGATTTCACCAGTTTCATGTGCATTGTTTACACGATCCCATGCTTTAATTACACGTGCTTTTTTGTGAGATAATACTAATTGACCTGAAGCATCTTCTCTTTTGTCAACTAATACTTCTACTAAATCTCCAACAGCTAAACTTGGGTTGTAACGAAATTCATTTAATGAAATAACTCCTTCTGACTTAGAGTTGATATCAATAATTGCATCACGATCAGTAATACGTACTACTTTTCCGTCAATTACATCGCGCTCGTTTACGAAACCTACAGTTCCCTCTAAAGCTTCTTCAAATTCTTTTAATTTAGACTCATCAACTTCATCAATACCTTCTTCGTATTTGTGCCAATTAAATGTTGCTAAAAATTCTGCTGGGTTTACAGCTTCCGCTGTGTTTTTTGTTTCTTCAGACATTCTGAAAACTACTTTGTATCTTTTTGTTAGTCAGATCTTTAACAATACTAACGCTAAGAGAAATTAAACTTATATAAATTATTTTTTGTCCCTTTTTTAAATCTGTTCTCGTAAAAAGGAGTGCAAATTTACGTTTTTTTTGTGAAGTAACCTAAAATGTTTTTCTTTTTTGAATCCAAACAACTGGTTTTAAAGGACTTTTAATATTTCTTATCTTTTTTTAATTACATCAAGAATAAAAAAGTAATCCATTTTGATAGTTGTTTTCAAATTTCACCTTTCCTTAGTTATGAAAAACTGAATTAATATTAATAAAACTCTTTTTTCATTAAATAATAATTTTTAAAAACAGCTTAAACTAATACTACGTATCTATAAGGTGCTAGATTTCCACTTTATGTTCTTTTCATTTTTAATTTCATTTCCATAGCTCAAATAATGTTTCATATGAGTTATACCTCCATTAATATCTTCTACTTCTATATTAATATTAAACAAACCCCAGGTCCATAGCACTAAAGAACAATTTGGATTATCAGGTTTTCTTTCTACTGTCTTCACAGGATTTCTAAACGTTTTATGCAACTTATAGCTTACCTTTTTTATAAAAGGCAAATCTTTTCCTGATACATACAAGAAAACCTTGTAATAAGTCTTTTTACTTCTGGATTGATATTTTTTATAATAAGCTACTAACTCTTCACTTGATTTTTTTTCATTTGGATCAAATAAAGAATCTTCAACTTTAATATCGTATGTTTTCAATCTTATCATAAAGTTATTCGTTTTCTTCTATTTCTGGTGCTTCTTGAATTGCTTCATCCGAGCCACCATCAAATTGAGTTACATCGTTATTTGTAGTTATAGAAGGATTGTTTCTTGCTGCGGATTCTCCAAAATAATAACCTATTACTGTACCTACTAAACCTCCTAAAGAAGCTATAACTAATTGTAATGCCTGCATTTTATCTTCAAATTTTGGAGTTGCTGCCATTGCATATACAATTAAGCCCGCAAAAATTACAATAATTATTAGTGCTAAAAAATGCTTAAAATCATTAATTAAGTTGGCAAAAAACTGTGTAACCATATAGCCTAAATTACCACTATTTTTTTCGCTTAATTGTTGATTTTTATACCTTCCAAAACTAAAAATCATAGCTAGCCAATTAATTATCATTACAAATGATAGTAATAATAAAACCAGTATTAGAATTCCATTGGTATGCCTTGATAAAAAGCTTAAAAAATCTTCCATTTCAATAATATTTGTAGTGTTTGATTTTGCCCATATTTCACTTTAAAACTGGACATAAGCTAAGTTAGTTTAAAATCTATAGACTGTCAAATTTATCTTTTTTATACTTTTTTAATAGCAACCTTAAACAAGGTATCGAAAATAGTATAAATAGCTTCGGATTCTTTTTTACGAACTGAAATAGTGTATTCACAAGCTAAAGCTAAATTCTGATTAATAATTTTTAGTTTTCGTTCTTTAATTATACGTTGTACTTTATTCATCATATCATAATCAAAACTCAATTGATATTCAATATTTATTGTTTTTTCAATAATAGTAGCAACTTCTAAAGCTAATTTAGCAGAACTTCTATAGGCATTTATTAATCCGCCAACACCTAATTTTACACCTCCAAAATAACGCACAGAAACAATTAAAATATTCGTTACATCAAAAGCCTGAATTTGTCCGTAAATTGGCATTCCTGCAGAATTACTTGGTTCTCCATCATCATTCGCTCTAAAACGTTTTGTTTCAGTACCCAATTGCCATGCATAACAATAATGACGCGCAGAATGATGTTTCTTACGAACTTTTTCCAAACATGCTTTTACATCCTCTTCTGTAAAAACAGGAAAAGCGTATCCAAAAAACTTGCTGTTTTTATCTTTAAACAACGTTTCTTCTGAAGCAACGTCAATTGTTTGGTATGTATCTTTTATACAACTCATTACGCAATGGCAACTAAAACGATTCCTAAAACTGCTAAAACAATTCCTATTTTGTTTTTAACGCTAAAATTTTCTTTGAACAACAATAAACCTACAATTGTAGAAGCAATCACTACTCCAACATTGTTTATCGTAAATAATGTTGAGCTTTCCATATTTTTGTTTTGTAATGCTTTAATTAAAAACACTATTGAAAAATAATTAGGAACACCTAAAACAACTCCGGCTATAATGCTTTTAATTTCTATTTTTTCTTTCCCTAAAAATTGTTTTATTAGTAATATTAAAATACCAAAAACACCAGCCATACCAAATAAAGTTCCAGAGAAAAAATCGACTTGATCTTTGGGTACGAAATTAATTTCTACATATTTTAAAGCGGTATCAATAATTCCAGATCCTAAAAACAATAGCATTGGAAACAACAAACTTGCTTTTGGTTGATTTTCTTCTTTTTCTTGTATTGATGATAAATACACTGCAACTAATGCAACCAAAACACCTAGAATTTTTAAAAACGTAACACTTTCATTATATAATAATATTCCAAAAAAAATTGGAACAACTACTGACATTTTACCTGCTACAGAAGCAACAGAAACTCCGTTTTTTTGTGATGTTAAAGCCATTACTAAAAACACACAAACAAAAAGTACACCTAAACATAAAGCTCCGTAAAACCAGGGTTGTGAACTTACAGTTGTTATTTTACCAAACGCATCTGCCGAAAATATACCTAATGTAAACGCTACAACATAATTTACTACAATCGCTTGTAATGTATTTACCTTATAAACATTAAAAAATTTAAAAATAACAAAAAGTGAAGTTGAAAAAAGAATACTTAAAATTAAATGAATCATGCAGTAAACTCTTTTCTTTTTAACAACTCTACTATATCTTCTTCTCCTGGTATTAAATTCCAAGTCTTAATTCCTAAAGTATTTGCTGCTTCTGTATTTTCTTTTAAATCATCAACAAAAATAGTTTCAGATGGATTTAAATTATTCTCTTTTAATACGAATTCGTAAATATTAGCATTGGGTTTTCTAAAATTGATTTCCTGTGATAAATAAAATTGTTCAAAACAGTTTTTAAACTCATTATATAATTCCATTCCCCAATCATTTTTAATCCAAGAAATGTGTAAATCATTGGTATTGCTCAATAAAAACAAACGGAATTTATTACTTTTTGCTAATTCTTTTAAAAACTCCAATCTATGTTTTGGAAAATCTAATAAAATAGCATTCCAAGCAAAGACTAAGCCTTCTCTTGTTATTGAGGGAAACTTTTCTTTATAAAAATCTACAAACTCCGTTGTAGAAATTAATCCCATTTCATACTTAAAATAGGTTTCCATCATGTCTTGTGTAATTTCTTTTACACCTAGTTTTGCTAATTCTTTATACGTTGCTTCTTTATCTAAATTGATAAAAATATCACCAAAATCGAAAATGATGTTCTTAATCATTCTTATATATTTTTAACACATCTGTATTGATGCTTTTTTGTTCAATTATTTTTCCTGAAATCTTTGGTCCTTTCACACCTACTTTAAAATTATTTTCTCCTACAAAAAACCTTGCTTCATCCCACAAATTAGCATCTATAAACGTTTGTAAGGTTTGCCTTCCTCCTTCTATTATTATAGATTGAATTTTATGCTTTTGTAAGACTTCTATAATTTGTTCCGCTACGCGGGATGAAAAATCAATGCATTCTTTTATTAATTGCTGGCTAGCTTTTTTATTAGAAAAGTTTTCGTTTTTTACTTCTGATTGAAAGCTTTTTTGATCACAAATAACAATCGTTTTTACACTTCCATCTAAAACATTTAAATTTTCGGGAATACGTAAACTTTTATCCAATACAACTCTTATTGGATTATTTCCAAACCAACTTCTAACATTTAATTTCGGATTATCTGCAATTACAGTAGTTGTTCCTACTAAAATAGCATGTTCTTCTGCTCTCCACTTATGTACTAATTGTTGTGAATAGTTGTTAGAAATCCAAACTGGTTTTTGTTCATCTTTTGTTTCTGGAGCAATAAATCCGTCTTGAGTTTCTGCCCATTTTAAAATAATATACGGACGTTTTTTATTCTGAACCGTAAAAAATCGTTTGTGCTGTTCTTTACATTCATCATCTAAAACACCAACGACAACATTACAACCTGCTTCTTTTAATATTGCAATACCTTTACCTGCAACTAAACTATTGGTATCAATACTACCAATAACCACATTTGGTATTTTATGCTTTACTATTAAATTTGCACAAGGTGGCGTTTTGCCAAAATGCGCACAAGGTTCTAGAGTTACATAAATAGTAGCTTTATGTAATAATTCTTTGTTTTTTACAGCTGCAATTGCATTTACCTCTGCATGATTATCTCCGTAAACACTGGTAAACCCTTCTCCTATAATTTTATCATTATAAACTATAACAGCACCAACAGACGGATTAGGACGTGCAGTTCCTATTCCGTTTTTTGCCAGTTCAATACAACGATGTATATATTTTTCGTGTTTTGTCAAACCTTAAAACTTAATTTTAAGCTCTTCTGTTTTATCTACTTTATAAATATTAGAAAAACCTAAAACTTTGTATTTAATATCTCCAAGAAACTGAACTTTTACATTTTTATTTAAAACGGAGTTCAATAATCCTCCTAAAATTCCACCTTTATTGTTTTCAAAAACTTTTTTAGCAGGAATTACTACTCTTAAAGGAATGGAAAAATCTTTATTTGCAGGTACTTTAAACTCCTCTGATGAAACTTGAGCCATTTGAACACCATTTACTAAAACTTTAATTTCATCCGTAGATATTTTTCCACCAATATCATTTTCGTTTTTAAAATAAGCATTCGCCTGTAAACGAATTGTATCCATTTTTAATGATAGTATTTTTACATCATCAACCTTTATAAAAATTGGTTTTTTTCTAACGGAACAAGCCGTAATTAAAAAAAATATTACTAAAAAACAGGATAAATTCTTCATTTGTTTTATCTAAATTTGAAAAGTCAAAAATACTATTTTACAACCAAAGATTTATGCTACTAAAGGATTTCAGAATGTTTTTTAACAAAGAATTGTCAGAACACTATCCGAAAACGGAAATAGACGCCTTTTTCTTTAGATTGGTAAAAGAAAAACTAGATTTTGAAGTTATGGATGTTTTCATGAAAGAAGACTTTGTAATTCCTGAAAAAACAGTACTTTTTTTTAATACAATTTTAAAAGGTTTAAAAAAAGAAGAACCTATTCAATACCTTTTAGGCGCTACTGAATTTTATAGCTTACCTTTTAAGGTAAACAAAAATGTATTAATTCCAAGACCAGAAACAGAGGAACTTGTAACTTGGGTATTAGATGAAATTAAAGATTCAACCAAAAACAATATAATTTTAGATATTGGTACAGGCTCTGGTTGTATTCCTATTAGTATTAAAAAAAACAGTACTAATTCCACTGTTTTTTCTATGGATGTTTCTGCGGATGCACTTCTTGTTGCTAAAGAAAATGCAGAATTAAACAAAACTGAAATTCAATTTATACTACAAGATGTATTGGCTATTGATGAATTACCGCAACATTTTGACATTATTGTTTCCAATCCGCCTTATGTTAGAGAATTAGAAAAAAAAGAAATTCAGAATAATGTTTTAAATAACGAACCGCATTTAGCTTTGTTTGTTGAAGATAATAATCCGCTTATTTTTTACAGTAAAATAGCCGATTTGGCTAAGAAAAACTTAACCGACAATGGAGTGTTGTTTTTTGAAATCAATCAGTATTTAGGAAAAGAAACAACTGAAATGTTACACGAAAAAGGATTTACCAACGTTATTCTGAAAAAAGATTTGTTCGGTAATGATAGAATGATAAAAGCTTTTTTATAAATTTAGACATCAAAAAAAAGAATCCCTACCAATTATGGAAGATAACATTCAACAAGAATTAGAACAATTACGATTAGAAAATGAAGCGTTACGTAATGAAGTAAATAACACATCTGACAAGCAAAAAAAGAAACAAGAAAAAACAAAAAAAACACTCGCTTGGACCTGGAAATTATTTGTAGGACAATCGCTAAACAAAAGTTTTAATAATTGGTTTAAAGAGTTTCATTCTAGTGAAAAAGTATCCGCAGATACTTCTGCTACATTATTAACTGCTTTGGTTCGTCGTTTTGTTAGAGTTAGAACTTTAAGTCTTGTTTTACTATTATTCTCTTTAGTTCCTTCTTTAATTTCTTTGTGGGTTTTGGTAAAACAAAATTCTTTAATTACCACTCAAAACTCTTTAGTTGAAGCTTCAAGAAAAAGTTCTTACGGATTTCAGTTAACTAATGTTTTTGATGCTGTTGATAATAATGGTTACGATAATGGTTTAAAAGCACGAATAATTGGTCTTAGCCATAGCTTAAAACCATACAAACAATTAAAGGAAGATGGTGAACAAGGAGAATTATCTGACAAAATGTATAGTCCAGAACGTTCTCAATTATTATTATTTCTTGTAAATAGTAATATTGGTAAATCTGCTTTAAGTGAAATTTTTAAATCTGCTAATTTTAGTTATTGCGATTTAAAAGGTATGGATTTTTCTGGCAAATATTTAGCGAATGCCAACTTAGCAAACTCTAATTTAGAAGGCGCAAACTTTTCTAAAGCCGTATTGATTAATACCAATTTAACAAACGCAAGTTTAGTTAATGTAAAATTATCTGAAGCTAATGCTAAAAAAGCTAATTTTAAAAATGCTAATTTATCAAGTGCAGATATGCGTTATGTTGACTTAACCGGAGCAACTTTAATAGAAACCAACTTATCAAAAGCAAATCTTAATTTTGGAATATTACAAAATGCGTGTTTAACAGATGCTATTATGGAAAACACCAACTTTAACAAAGCAAACTTAAATAATGCTTATTACAAAGGTAGTTTTAGACTAAGTGTTGATAGTGATAATTTAGAAAAAGGAAATGTTAGTGAAAATTATATTAATGCAGAATTCACAACAAAAGAAGATGATGATGGTTTTGACACTTTTGTAAAAAAATAAAAAGAGAGCGATGTTAACATCGCTCTCTTTTTTTTATGCAGTTTATTTTTTTTAACGCTAAGCGCTTAAAAATTATAAGTAACTCCAAAATTAATTCCTATTGAAGAATAAGGTGCTACTTTACCTGAAGTAGACCAATCTTGATCATCTGATAAAAGAGGACTTAACTCTTCTAATAATGGATTAGAACTTAAAATTACTTGTAACGTATTAGCATCTACAGTTCCTGAATAATCTGCTAAGTTAGATCTATCTCTAGTAACTGTAATATTCATGTACTCTACCTCTGCAAATAAATTAATTTTTTCAGATACATTAAACTTATACCCAATAGCTCCTACAAAACCAAAAGGTAACTTTCCTTTAAAATCGGTTGTAAAATCAGCTTCAATATCTGTACCTAAACCAGTTAATGCATTTGGTAAAGTTAACGCCGTAATAGCTTCAGTTTTTCCTCCAACTTTAATTAATCCTCCAAATCTAACATAAACATTTTTAGTTACGTTAAAAACAGCTGATAATGAAGCTCCATAAGCTCTTCCTCTAGCTTCCATATCTAAAACTCCATCAATTTGATTTACATCTTGGTTTGAACCATGTAAATAACCTGCTCCTAATTCTAAACCAAAAGTTTCATTAAAGAAATAACCCACTCTTAATTGACCATGATAACCTTCTCCATAACTTCCACTTAAATTACTTGAAGAACCATCTAATAAAGAAATGTTTTGTCCTAAAACCTTTTCATTAGCTCCTATTGTTGCTCCTGCAGCAAAAGAAGTATAAAATTGTGCACTTGCAGTTATTGTTGATAATAATAACGTTACTGCTAAAATTACTTTTTTCATTATTAAATTTATTTTTTAATTTTTGGATGACGAAATTGCTAAAAAAATATGAGTATTTTTGTTAAATTTTAATATTAAATTAGCTTTTATTGAATACAAATATTTTAAGTAGTGAGGCACAGGAGTTTATTCAAAAAAACTTAAAAAACAATATTACAAACCTTATATTAAAAGGGAGTCCTTTTACAACTATTTCTATTCAAGAGTTAGCAAATCAAATTGTAGCCAAACAAAAAGCTACACAAAAACTACCAACCTGGTTTACTTGTGAAAACATTTATTATCCTGCTAAAATATCTATAGAACAAACTTCTTCTGAAATTACTGCTGCATACAAATCAACATTAGTAAAAGGTAGTTCTATTATTGATATTACTGGTGGTTTTGGTATAGACGCTTTTTACTTTGCCAAACATTTTAAAAACGTAGTTCATTGCGAAATAAATACAGAACTTTCTAAAATTGTTAAACACAACTATCAGCAATTAAACACCACCAACATAACAACTATTGCTGCTGACGGAATTGAATTCTTAAAAAACAATCAAGAAAAATTCGATTGCATTTACATTGATCCTTCTAGAAGAAATGATATTAAAGGAAAAGTTTTTTTATTAAATGATTGTTTACCTAATGTTCCTAAAAATTTAGATTTCTTATTTTCTAAATCCGATACAATTCTAATTAAAAACTCCCCTATTCTAGACATCTCTTCTACAATTAATGAATTAAATTATGTAAAAGAAATTCACATTATTGCGGTTAAAAATGAAGTAAAGGAGTTATTGTTTTTACTAGAAAAAAGTTACAATTCTTCCATAGCAATCAAAACAATAAACTTTTTAAAGAACAAGAATCAATTTTTTAATTTTGAGTATGCTTCTGAAACCTTAGCTGATTATTCAGCACCTCTTTCTTATTTATACGAACCAAACGCAGCAATTTTAAAATCTGGAGGATTTTACGAAATAGCTAATCAATTAAACATAAAAAAACTTCATCAACATTCACATTTATATACTTCTGATACTTTAATTGATTTCCCTGGTAGATGTTTTAAAATAAAAGAACATTTAAATTATGATAAGAAGAAATTAAACAAGCTTATCCTAAATAAAAAAGCAAATATAACTGTTCGTAATTTTCCAAAAACAGTAGCACAAATACGAAAAGAAACCAAATTAAAAGATGGTGGAGACATATATTTATTCTTTACAAAACTTCACAATGAAAACAATTGTGTATTAATCTGTGAACAGATTTTCAGATAGTTTAAGTTGTTGGTTGTTGGTTGTTGGTTGTTGGTTGTTGGTTGTTGGTTGTTGGTTGTTACAAGTGTTTAAAAATTAGCATTTATAAAATACTGATCTCAATAAAGTTATTAACAAAAAAACTTAACTTCTTTAATCCTACAATTCTTAACTTCTAAAACTTTTGAACTTAAAAAACCACGAGCTAACATATTTTCAATAAATTTGTTTCATGCAATCTATAGATTATACATCTTTTAAAATAATAGACAATCAACCGTCTAAAATAGAAGATACACTTGTTATTGAAGCTCCTTTACAAATTAATATTAACGCAGAACCATACACAGTAGTAATGAGAACACCTGCTGATGATAAAGAACTCATTAGAGGATTGTTATATGCTGAAGATATTTATAAAAAAAAGGAAAACTTAACTTTAGAGCTAGTTAAAAATAAAAAATTTTCTACAATAATAAACGTTATTATACCTAAAGAACAACTAGGCAAAGGATATTTAAATAAGCGTACACTTTTATCAGTTTCTTCTTGCGGAATATGCGGAAAAAAGGAATTAGAAGACATTGAATTATCTGGAGATGCTTTAAAAAATGCTTTTCAAGTTTCTCAAAAGAGTATTCAAAAAATGTATTTAAAAATGCAAAAAGCACAAAACACATTTCACCTTTCTGGTGGAAGTCACGCTGCTGCTATTTTTAATATTAATGAAGAGATACTTACATTAAAAGAAGACATTGGTCGCCATAACGCTGTTGATAAATGTATTGGAAATCTACTCTTTAATAATCAACTTAAAGAAGCTAAAACAATGTTAGTTAGCGGACGTGTTTCTTATGAAATTGTATCAAAAGCTTTTTTCGCTAAGGTTCCTATAATTGTAGCTGTTTCTGCTTGCTCATCATTAGCTGTAGATTTTGCAAAAGAATTCGGTATCTGCCTTATTGGTTTCAACCGAGATAATAAAATGACTATTTACGCCAATCCACAATATATTTCTTATGACAAAGAAAACCAACGCACAACCGCCTAAAAAATTTACAGGAATTAAATTGACTGAAATTCCAACTAAAGCTGTTGGAACCAAAGCAATATCATCAGCTTTACAACATGTTTTTTCAGAAGTAGGCGTAATTAAAGGAATTGGAGTATTAAAAAACTTAAATCAGACTTACGGATTAGATTGTCCAGGATGTGCTTGGCCAGATCCTGATGAAAAACGTGCTTTTTTAGCAGAGTATTGCGAAAATGGAGCAAAAGCTATTGCCGAAGAAGCTACCAAAAATAGAATTTCGCCAATGTTTTTCGCTACACATTCTGTAGAAGAATTATCTAACTGGTCAGATTATGAAATAGGAAAAAGCGGACGTATTACACATCCAATGATTTTAAAAGAAGGCGCTACACATTACGAAGAGATATCCTGGGAAGAAGCTTTTAAAACAATTGGTAACGAATTAAATAGTTTAGCTTCACCTAACGAAGCCGTTTTTTATACTTCTGGTAGAACAAGTAATGAAGCTGCTTTTTTATACCAACTTTTTGTACGTCAATTCGGAACAAATAATTTACCAGATTGTTCTAATATGTGTCATGAAAGTAGTGGAGCTGCCTTATCTGAAACTTTAGGTATCGGAAAAGGTTCGGTTACTTTAGATGATTTTAATCACGCCGATTTGGTTATGGTTATTGGTCAAAACCCAGGAACCAACCATCCGAGAATGTTAACTGCTTTAAGTGAAACTAAAAAGAATGGTGGAAAAATAATTTCTATCAATCCGTTACCAGAAGTTGGCTTAAAAAATTATGTAGATCCGCAAAACCCTTTAAAATGGATTGGTAAAGGTCAAGAATTAACCGATTTATTTTTACAAGTTAAAATAAATGGTGATGTTGCCTTGTTAAAAATTATTTTAAAAATGATGAAACAACGAGAATTGGAACAACCAAACTCAGTTTTTAATCATCAATTTATACAAGAAAAAACAGCTGGATTAGATGCTTTTTTAGAAGATTTAGATAAGTATTCTATTGAAGATTTACTTCCTCAAACAGGTTTAGAAATCTCTCAAATAGAACAAGCTGCGGAACTCATCATCAATAATGAAAAAATAATTATTTGTTGGGCAATGGGCTTAACACAGCATAAAAATGCGGTAGATAATATTAGAGAAGTTGTTAATTTACTATTGTTAAAAGGAAGTATTGGTAAAAAAGGAGCTGGAACTTGTCCCGTTCGTGGACATTCTAATGTTCAAGGAGATAGAACTATGGGAATTTGGGAGAAATTAAAACCTGAATTTGGTAAAAAATTAGCTAAAGAATTTGACTTCTCTCCTCCTACTGAAACTGGTTATGATGTTGTATCTGCAATTGAAGCCATGCATAAAGAAGAAGCTAAAGTATTTTTTGGAATGGGAGGGAATTTTGTTTCTGCAACACCTGATACTGAATTTACTGCCGATGCTTTACGAAAATGTAACTTAACCGTTCAGGTATCTACCAAATTAAACAGAAGTCATTTAATTCATGGTAAACAAGCATTAATCTTACCTTGTTTAGGTCGCTCTGAAAAAGATGCACAAGCTTCTGGAGAACAATTTGTTACTGTTGAAAATTCTATGGGAGTTGTACACCAATCTGTTGGACATTTAAAACCTGCTTCTGAGCATTTATTAAGTGAACCTGCTATTGTTGCTGGTTTAGCTACAGCAACTTTACAAAACTCAAAAGTGGAATGGAATCAATTAATTACCAATTATGATCTCATTAGAGATAAAATTGAAGCTACTATAAAAGGGTTTGAAAACTACAATGAAAGAGTTCGTAAAAAAGGTGGTTTCTATTTACCTAACAATGCTAGAGATAATAACTTTAAACCTACAGCTACAGGAAAAGCTAACTTTACTATTAATAAACCTTCGGAGATCTACTTAAGAGATCATCAATTTATGCTGATGACAATTCGTACTCATGATCAGTACAATACTACTATCTATGGCTTAAACGATCGTTATAGAGGTGTATTAAATGAAAGAAGAGTTGTTTTTATAAATCCTAAAGACATGCAAAAATTAGGGTTAAAAAAATTGGATAAAGTTAATTTAATTAGTCATTTTAATAATGAACAAAGAACAGCTGAAGGCTTTTTAATTATTCCTTATAGTATTCCGCAACAATGTGTTGCAACTTACTTTCCTGAAGCCAATGTTTTAGTACCTATAAAAAGTAAAGCAAACATAAGTAATACACCTGCCTCTAAAACTGTAGTTATTACTATTGAAAAAGTTACTATTTAAAAAAGATTTGTATTTTAGCCCTAACATCAAATAAAAAATCATGCCTTATTTAAATGAAGACGATTTAGTTGCATTACACAAACAAATTGATGATGCAGAAGATAAATTAGCTGAAACAAATGAAGAATTAGAGACTACAACTGAAACTTTAAATAAACAAAAAGAAGATAGTGTTAAAAATAAAAAAAACACATTAATACAAAATATCGTTCTTAGTGTTATTACTGGTATTGCTTTAGCTTTGGCTTTTTATTTTTATAGTAACGGAAGTAGTTCTATAAATATTAATGAAATTAAACAAAATGAAGCTAGCCGAGTTATAGATAGCATGAATAATGCTCATTTGGATGAACTGGCTAACAATAGTAATAATAATTCTATTGAAGAAACTACTGCTGCTATTAAAAGTAATTTAGAAGGCCAAAAAATATACTCAGTACAAATAGGTGCATTTACCAAAAATAGATACACCTTACTTTCTGAAACTATTGCTGGAATATCTTCTAATGAAGAACTATTTAAATACTCCATTGGCTTGTTTGAAACTCTTAGAGAAGCACAAAACTTTAGAAAAGAATTAATTAAAGTAGGTTTTAGAGATGCTTTTGTTGCTTCATATATTGATGGCGTACGACAAGAAATAGAACACCCTAATTAAAAAACATTATAAACATTATGGTTAAATCCATTTTTAAAAGAACACTCTTTTGTTTAACAATAATGAGTGTTCATTTTTTTTATAGTCAAAATGAAGTACCAACTAAAAAAACTCAATTTGGTTTTGCTCAATTAGATTTCTTATCTATTAACATGCCTAATAATGAGCAAAATATGGATTTCACAGGAATCCATTATAACTTAACGCTTCATAACAATTTTTATATTGGAGCTGGTTTTTACGGAGCTGTTGGTGGTATTCGTGGTGGTTTTTTTACTTTAGGTGTAAACGCTGGAGTTCAACATAAAATAACAGAAAATTTATTTGTAGATGCAGGTATTCATTTTGGTGGTGGTGGTGGCGCAGCTGCTCCAGATGGTGGCGGTGCTTTTATTTTGCCACATTTGAACCTTGGGTATAATTTTAACAAATTTGCTGTAACTGCTGGTTGGAGTTATATTAACTTTTTTGATGGAGGAGAAATAAATAGTAATCAAATTTATGCTTCTGTTCAAATTCCTTTGTCTTTTGACTTTGTGGATTTCAATATTAAAGAGACCAGTTTTTCTACTGAAGAACTAGTAAACTCTACTTGGAAACAAGCATCTCATCGAATTTCTTTAATGGCGCATGCCAATAATTTATCCGTAAAAGGAGATTCTCAATTTGCTGACGGAACAAACATTGCTAGTAGAACGATTAGATTAGCTGGTTTTGAAGTTGATTCTTATTTAAACAATAATATCTTTTTCTTTTTAAAAGCTGATGGAGCATACTCAGGAATACCTGCTGGTTATATGGATATTTTTGTTGGTGCTGGATATCATTTATCTATGAATAGAAATAGAACCAATGTTTTAGCTAAGTTTGGTATAGGAGCTGGCGGCGGCGGCGGTGTTGACACTAAAGGTGGTTTTTTGATTTACCCAGATATTTCTCTAGAACAAAAGTTATTTGATAACGTATATGCCTCTATAAATAAAGGTTTTTTAATGAGTCCAGATAGTCATTTCCTTTCTTCTACTCTTGGTTTTGGCTTGAAATATTATATTGATAAAGACGGTATTCAATCTGAAGAAAAAGATTATTCTATTGCTAAATTTAAAGGTTTTGAAACAATTTTAAAACAAGATTTATATCTTGATGCTAAAAGAAACGGTGGATTCAATCAAGATATGCATCAAATCTCTGTGCAGTTTAACTTCTTTTTAAATAAATATATTTACGTAGCTGGACAAACATCATTTGCTAATTTTGGTGATGCTGGTGCTTATGCAGAAGGAATAGTTGGTTTAGGTATACAATCTAAATCATTCTTAAATAATAAAGCATCTGTGTTTTTACAAGCATTAGCTGGTGCAGCTGGTGGAGGTGGAATTAGTACTGGAGAAGGTTTAATTGTAAAACCAAGTATTGGAGCTAATTATAAACTTACAAACACTTTAGATTTACGCGGTGGCTTAGGTTATGTTAAAGCTAAAGGTGGTGGTTTAAGCAATCCTTTTATTAATCTTGGTATATCTTACCGTTTTTCTTTTTTAAGTAGTAAGTAAGTAAGTAAGTTGTTTTAGCAACTCTTTATAATATATAACAAAACCCATTATAAATTTATAATGGGTTTTGTTTTGTAATTTTCTTAAAATAGATTTATTAATGATATATAAGCTTAGAATATCTTTTGTATTCGACTATAATAACTATTACCTGAATTGAATTCAACCACAAAGTATTCTTCAAATTAACTAAAAACAACTATAAAGCTTTAACTATTACTTTTACAAGAATAGCGTTATAGCTTTACTATAAACAAAAAAGCCCGTTCAAAATGAACAGGCTTTAGTTTTATAAGTTGTATTTTAAAATATTTTACTTTTCAGCAACTACTTCAAATACGATATCGGCAACAACTGCTCTGTGTAAACGTACAGCAGCATTGTATTTACCTAATCTTTTTACATTACCTCCAGTTACTTTGATAAATTTCTTATCAATATCTGTACCTGCTTTACTTAAAGCTTCAGCAACATTAATGTTGTTTACAGATCCAAATAATTTATCTCCAGAACCTACTTTAGAGGCAATTTTTAATTCATATCCTTTAACAGTCTCAGCTAATACATTAGCTTCTTCTACTAATTTAGCTTCTTTAAAAGCACGTTGTTTTAAGTTCTCTGCTAAAACTTTCTTTGCAGAAGAAGTAGCTAAAACTGCATATCCTTGAGGAATTAGGTAATTACGTCCGTAACCATTTTTTACAGTAACCACGTCGTCTTTAAAACCTAAATTATCTACGTCTTGTCTTAATATTAATTCCATTGTCTCCTTCTTATTATTTTAACATATCTCCAACGTAAGGCATTAAAGCTAAATGACGAGCTCTTTTAATAGCTTGTGCAACTTTACGTTGATATTTTAATGATGTTCCTGTTAAACGTCTTGGTAAAATTTTACCTTGATCGTTTACTAAATACATTAAGAAGTCTGCATCTTTATAATCGATGTACTTAATACCATTTTTCTTAAAACGACAGTATTTTGCTTCTTTTTTAGTTTCTATGTCAAGAGGAGTTAAATATCTAACTTCACCTTGCTTACCACCTTTTGCTTGTTGTTCTATAGATGCCATTTCTTACTTTTTTGTAGATTTAACACGTGATTTTCTTTTCTCAGCCCAAGCTGCTGCATGCTTGTCTAACTTTACAGTTAAATAACGCATAACACTATCGTCACGTCTGAATTCTAATTCAAACGCAGTAATAGCATCTCCAGCTACTTTAAACTCTAATAAGTGATAAAAACCACTTTTTTTCTTCTCAATTGGGTAAGATAATTTCTTTAGTCCCCAATTTTCTTTGTGTATCATTTCGGCACCTTTAGAAACCAAATAGTCCTCGAACTTTTGTACTGTTTCCTTTATCTGAGGCTCAGATAAAACGGGATTCAAAATGAAAACAGTTTCGTAATGATTCATAATAAATTGTTTAAATATTAATTTTAAAGGGTGCAAATATACTGTTTTAAATTATAAATACCATTAAAAACAATCTTTATCCTTATATTATTTTTCTCCTTTTAAAAACATTATATTAATAAAAATCTATTTTACTAATCTACAGTGTTTCCAACTCCTTCAATGTCTATAGTATTTGATACTGAATTATTGGTTAATACCGAGCTATTACCTCTAAAATACAACGAGATATAATCTTCTTCATTTGTTATGGTATTATCTTTTATGGTAATCACATCGAAATTAGTACAATGCAAACCGTAATTTTGTCCTAGAGAAGAAATTGTATTTCCAGATATTTCAATATTACTATCTTCTTTTATAAAATCAGTACCTACTTTGTTGATTCTAACTCCATATCCTGCCAACCTACTACCACTTGTATTTGCAATCACATTATCTATTACTTTAATATTTTGTGCACTTCCAGTAGCTCTATTTATACTAAGTGCACTTCCTGTTTTACTATCGATACTATTTGATTTAAATAACATATTTGAAGAACCTCCAAAACCAATACCTGCATTTATAAAATTATTACCTGTAAATTCAACATTTTCACTGTTAGTTACTGCTGTATTTATGGTTGTGTTAAAATTATTATCAGATACATAAACTTTGTATTCCTCTTCTCCTACTTCAGTATTAATACTATTTAATAACATTGCTTTACCTGATGATAAATTAATTGTATTATTATAAATAGTAACATCATCAACATAAAACATCCCATTAATTCCCCAAGAATTATCATCAATGGTATTGGTAATATTATTATCATAAATTTTAGCATTTACAAGTTTATTCATCATAATACCAACAGTACAATCAATTATTTTATTATTGTAGACTTCTGTTTCATCATTTGTTAAAAATATTCCTGTAGCAGTATTATTTATGGTATTGTTAGTTATTGTATTATCTGTACTTTTCTCTATTCCGTACGACTCAAAATAAGAACCTCCGTTTATACCTCCTCCCAATAAAGTATTGTTGGTTACACTAACGTTAGCTGCTGTTGTCCAACCTATAGTTCCGTCTGCTGTATTATTTGTAATTTCCACACCATAAGCGCCTACAGCTAAAATAGAATTGGTTTGTGTTTCTTCTATAATGTTATTACTAATAATAACATCTTCAATTCTTTGTGTATATCCTTCTCCATTACTTGCAGGTTCTAAAACTATTCCTATTCGAGGAGCTTTTCCTTCTGATGTGTAATATTTATTTTCTACATCATTACCTGCACGATAAGATGTATTTCCTTCAATTAAAATTCTATACCCATCTGTAACTGATATATTATTATTTTGATTAGCGTCTAAAGTGTTATTTCTAATGATAATATCTTCACTAGGAATGTATGGTCTTGTGGCTTGATCTATAATCGTACCATGATATGCTGTAAATGGTTAATCCAGTAGCTCCATAACTTATGTGCATATCTTGGGCAATAATGTTTCTACTAGCAACTATTTGAACAAGAGTAGCATTTCCTTCAGTTGGCCCATGGAGTAATCTATCTCCAATTAGGTTACCTCCTGAGATAGTTACATTATCAACATTGTATGTTTTAATTAAAACAGAGGAATATTCTTTATCTACAGGGAAAACACGAAGTGTAGTATTATCAGTCATTACCAAATTAATGTTAGATGGTAAAGTAAGTACAGCGGTGTTAATATGATCTGTATCAAAAAAAGCATCCATTTTATTGATGTGAAAATTTGTTGCTCCTAATAAGTTTACAAAATCTAAGGTCTCTTGAATTGTAGTATAGTTATTGTACGCTTCTTCTTGAGTAGGAAGTGTTTGATTGCTATCTGTTTCTACTATTTTCCATCTATATGAATAAAAATTAAATGTATCATTGGTTAATTTTACATTTCCTTCAATAGACAAATTAGAATTTAATAATTCTCCATCAATCTTTCCTTCTGAAGAAAAATTAAGTGTTCCGTTAAAAATATCACCTCCATCAAACTCAAAAGTAACACCTTCTGGTACATTTATTATTTGTCCTTCTAAATCTAACAAACAGTTTATAGATATTGTACTATTTTCCTGGATGTTAAAACCTGAGATTAGACAAGGTTCTGTTGCTGTAACTATTTCTTCTTGTGAATTATCTATATCTATTCCTTCTTCTTTATTACAAGAGATAAAAATTATAAAAAAATAGATTAGTAAATACGTATTTCTCATCTTAGTTCTTTAGGAGTTTAATATTGATAGTTTTATTTAAAAACACCTTTTATTATTAAATTATAATATCCAGATGCTATATTGGACAAGTCAACCATTTTAAAATCAGATTCTTTAAAAACATCAACCTTCCTAAGGTATTATAAATGGAAACGAATTTAATTCTAGTCCTATTGGTAATGCTATACACAAAAATAATATACTAAGCTTGTTCTTAATTTTAAAATTTACGTACACGTTTAAATCATCAAAACAAAATATTGTTTTGATGATTTTTTTGAAGCATTTGTTTAAGAGTAATACAGGGGGATTCATTATATGAAATATTAGGGATTATTCACATGCTAAAACTATACTATTTATTCTATAAAACTCCCTTCTTTATTTTCTTTTTGTAATTAACTATCTGCTTTTTATAAAAAAGTCGTGTTAGTAAAACCTCACTCCAATAGAACTTTATTGTTAATTTTGCTTTTTTGAAAAAGAAATCTATAACGTATGGATTTTAATATTGTCAATTCGAAACAAGAAAAAAATGAATTTAACTATAATTTATGAAGATGATTATATCATCTGTATAAACAAACCTAACAATATTGTTGTGCATCATGCGCATCATTCTCGTTTTGTTGCTGATGAAGATTCTCTTTTGCAACTACTTTATAAACAATTTGAAAAAAAATTTTATCCAATTCATAGATTAGACCGCAGAACATCAGGTATTATTCTACTGGCAAAAAAAACAAAATATGTTTCCAAATTTCAAACTTTATTTACCGAAAATAATATTCAAAAAACTTATTTTGGAGTAGTAAGAGGTCATGCTCCAACTATTAAAATTATAGACTCTCCTGTAAAAGGAAAAGATGGGAAAGTGTATAAAGATGCTGAAACTCATTTACACACTAAAAACAACATTGTCTTAGATATTCCTGTTAAGCCTTATGATTCATCTCGTTATAGCTTAGTAGAATTACATCCAAAAACAGGACGATTACATCAACTACGAATTCATACACTTAAAATTAGTCATCCACTTATTGGAGACACTAAATATGGAGATAAAAACCATAATGTAATGTTTGCTGAAAATTTTAACTGGAGTAATTTGTTCCTACATGCACATTCTTTAAAATTTAAACACCCTTTTTCAAATGAAGAGCTTCATTTAATTGCTAATTTCCCTAGCGATTGGATTTCTTTACTTGAGAAATTTAATTGGAAAACACCTTTATAACTCCTATCCTCAAATAAATTACTCTACAAAAGACTCACTTTTAAAGCCTATTAAATATAATTTTTCCTGTGCACGAGTAACTGCTGTATATAACCAACGTAAATATTCTATACTTGAACCATCTGGTAAATAAGGTTGTTCTATAAAAACCGTTTTCCATTGTCCACCTTGTGATTTATGACAAGTCATTGCGTAAGAGAATTTCACTTGCAAAGCATTAAAATATTTATTCTTTTTAATACTCATAAATTGTTTGTATTTCGATTTTTCATCAGCAAAATCTTCTTTTACAGCATTATACAAACGATTTGAATCTTCATAAGTTAATGATGGTGTTTCACTTGATAAAGTATCTAACAATAAAACGGTTTCAAAAGGTTTCATATCCGGATAATCAATCATACGAACCTCTACTTCTGCAAACTTAAATCCGTATAAATCTTTAATGGCATTAATTCGCATAACCTCACAAATATCACCATTAGCAATAAATCCTGCAGATGAAGATTCTGGTAACCAGAAATAATTGTTTTTTACAATCATTACGTAATCTCCTGTAGAAATCTCATTTTCTTGTCCGCGAATCTTTCCTCTAATTTGTTGATTATATTGATTTGCTCTTTTATTTGACCTAACAATAATTGCAGTGTCTTCCACTCCAATTTCTCCATCATAAGCTGTTGTTATAGCATCTTGTATATCATAACCATCTTGTAAACGAATAATATCAGGATAATTTACATCAAACTTAAAATCAATCGCGCCATTATCTATTAACAAACGTAATTCTGTAGCATTTGCTAAAATTCCAGAATCTTCTTGCTGACGCACAACTTCATCTAACTCTATTTCTGTTACATCTTTATTGTAATGAAAAGAAAGAGTATCAGCTTCCAAAGCTGGACTAATTGTTAATTTTACAGGAGGTAATTGCGCTGTATCTCCAACAAAAACTATTTTACAATTCTTTCCAGCGTATACATACGATATTAAATCATCCAACAAAGAACCGTTTTCAAACAATTTTGCATTTTGTGTTTGATCTGAAATCATGGATGCTTCATCAATAATAAAAACAGTATTGGTATGCTTATTGGGTTGCATTACAAAACTTACACCTCCGTTACTTTGCTTCTTAGGAAAATATATTTTTTTATGTATTGTAAAAGCTTGTCTTTTGGAATAGCCAGAAATTACTTTTGCTGCACGTCCTGTAGGTGCTAACAAAACAGCTTTTTTCCCTGCTTTCCATAAGTTATTTACTATAGTACTAATTACAGTTGTTTTTCCTGTACCTGCATATCCTTTTAACAGAAATAAACCATCTGTATTGTCATCAAAAAGAAAGCCCGTGAAATCATTTAATAATTCACTTTGTTTGTCTGTTGGATTGTGTGGAAAATTTTTTAAAATTTCCTTATAAAATTCTGATCTGTTTTTTAACATATTTCAAATAAACACCAAAGATATATCTATTTCTAAATAATTATTTTTATGATTGAAAAAAAATTGTAGATTTGCGAATATCATATATTAAAAAACTATAAAAATGAATTTATTATTAATGATTTTAGCAGCTGTGGCAGTTGTAGTTCTATTAGCTTTCTTAATTGTTAAGTTTATCCCTCTGAAATTAAGAGGTTTAATCTCAATATTATTATTAGTTGCTAGTGTTTATTTGGCATATTTGATCTACGGAGGAATAATGGAGCCAATTAAATTTAACAAAGAGAAAAAAGTTCGTTACGCTAAGGTTATTAAAAATTTAAAAGTAATTCGTAACGCTCAGGTAAAATACAATGAAGTTTACAATAAATATGCTAGTAACAAAGCAGAAATAATTCGTTTTATTGAAAACGATTCTTTAGCGATTACACAAACGGATAATTACGATAGTATTGTAGACATAGGAGGTGGTCTTACAGAATCTAAAACATTTAAAAGAACAATAATCACTGACTATGAGTATATTAAAGACTTTTTCGATGGTGTAGATTATAATGAAGCTTTTAAAGTTCCTGGAACTTCTGATGAGTTTAAAATTGAAACTGGTGAAATAGAAAAAGTAGCTGGTTTAATGGTTCCTGTTTTTATTGTTAAGGCTGATAAAAAAGCCATTTTAGAAGGTATGAACAAGTCTTTAGTAAAACGTGAATTAGAAGCTAAAGAAACGGATCAAATTAAAGGGGAGTTTGTTTCTATAGGTTCTTTAAGCGAAGTAAGTACTGGTGGTAACTGGCCTCCTGCTTATGATAATGGTGATCAAGGTGATAAAAAAGAGTAAACATACAAGCGTTCAAGCGCTACATAAAAATCTATCCATCCAATTTAGTTTGGATGGATTTTCTTTTTGTATTTCAGATGTAAATACAAAAACACCTATTGTTTTTACGGAGTATACTTTCAATAAAAGTGCAGCAACACCTGTTGTTTTATTAGAAAAAATTACAAAAATATTTATTGACGATAAAGATTTACAAGCAGATTTTACTGAAATAAACGTAATTCATAAAAATCAGCTTTCAACTTTAGTTCCGGATGAATATTTTGATAAAAATGAGTTAAAAACGTATTTAGACTACGCTATAAAAACATTAGCTAATGATCATATTGTTTTTGATAATTTAGAGGTTCTTTCTACAAAAAACGTATACATTCCTTTTGTTAACATTAACAATTACTTATTTCAAAATTTTGGCGAATTTATTTTCAAACACCATTCTACTGTATTGATAGAAAAATTAATTAACTATCAAGAAAACAACCCTGTAAAAGAGTTCTTTGTAAATGTATCCAAAAACAATATTGATATTGTAGTTATTAAAGATAAAGCGTTAATTTTATATAATTCTTTTCCTTTTAATACTAAAGAAGATTTTATATATTATATTTTATTTGTTATCGAACAATTGGAAATGGATCCAAATGAATTTCCGTTAACTTTTTTAGGTGCCATTAAAGAAGAATCTGATTTATATGATATAACATACAAATATGTGCGTTATGTTAACTTTATAAACACAACAGCTACGTTATTTGACGATTCAAATGACTTTTCTAAACATTCAAATTATATACTAGTTTCATAAATGCGTATTATATCCGGAAAACATAAGAGTAAAAGAATAAGTGCTCCTAAAAAGCTACCTGTTAGGCCAACAACAGATATGGCAAAAGAATCGTTATTTAATATTTTAAATAATATTTATTATTTCGATCAAATAAGTGTATTGGATTTATTCTCTGGTACTGGAAACATCAGTTATGAATTTGCTTCTCGTGGTACAGAAACTGTTTATGCTGTTGACGCTAATTTTGGCTGCGTAAAATTCATTAATGAAACATCAGAAAAGCTTGATTTAGGTATTAATACATTTAAAAGCGATACTTATAAGTTTTTAGATAAAACTACACTTAAAACAGATGTTATTTTTGCAGATCCTCCTTACGATTTTGAAGAAGAACAATTTTTAAAAATTGTTGACTTGGTTTTTGATCGTAATATTTTAAATGAGGAAGGTTTATTAATTATTGAACATTCTAAGCATACTGACTTAACAAAACACGCTAAACACAGCTATGACAAACGTTATGGTGGTAATGTTTTTAGCTTTTTTGAGAATTAAACAGCATATTTTTAACAAAAAAAGCACCTTTATTAAAAAAATAAAGGTGCTTTTTTAATGATGTATTTTATTATCCTTTGTAAAAAGGCAACTTTACTACTTTAGCAGGAACTTGCTTTTTACGAATTTGTATAAAAACTTCACTACCAACTTTAGCGTTTTCTATTGTTACATAACCTAAACCAATTCCTTTTCCTAAACTCGGACTCATAGTTCCCGAAGTAACTATTCCAATAACAGCTCCAGTTGCATCAACAATTTCATAATCGTGTCTTGGAATTCCTCGTTCAATTAATTCAAACCCAACTAATTTACGGGTAACTCCAACTTCTTTTTGCTTTTTAATCTCTTCCGCATTTACAAAATCTTTTGAAAACTTTGTTATCCAACCCAAACCAGCTTCAATTGGTGACGTTGTATCATTTATATCATTTCCATACAAACAATAGCCCATTTCTAAACGCAATGTGTCTCTTGCTGCTAAACCAATTGGCTTAATATTCCATTCCGCTCCAGCTTCAAATACTTTTTTCCAAACTGCTTCTACATCTTCATTTTTAACATAAATCTCAAATCCACCTGAACCAGTATATCCAGTTGCCGAAACAATAACATTTTCTAATCCTGCAAAATTAGTTATTTGAAATGTATAAAACTTAATTGTACTTAAATCAACTGAAGTTAACGATTGCATTGCTTCTGCTGCTTTTGGACCTTGTATTGCTAATAAAGACCACTCTTCAGAACGATTTTCCATGGTAACATTTAAATCGTTATGCTTAGCAATCCAATTCCAATCTTTCTCTATATTAGACGCATTTACCACCAACATATATTCATGTTCAGCAATCATGTAAATAATTAAATCATCTACAATTCCTCCATCATTGTTAGGCATACAACTGTACTGCGCTTTACCTGGCACCAATTTAACTGCGTCATTAGAAGATATTTTTTGAATTAAAGCCAATGCATTTTCACCTTTCAAAAAGAACTCTCCCATATGACTTACATCAAAAACACCAACTCCACTTCTTACGGTTTGGTGCTCTGCAGTTACTCCTTCGTATTGTACTGGCATATTATAGCCTGCAAACGGAACTAATTTAGCACCTAATGCTTCATGTATATGTGTTAATGCTGTGTTTTTCATTTTATGTTTTTTAATTCTTCAAAAGTATACAAAATATACAATATCATTTTCTTGATTTTATAAAATTTTTAAGGTTTAACTATCAAAACAACAAATAAAATTTAAAATAGTGAGAAAAGTAACGGTATCTTGAAAATTAAAATTTTCATAATTAAATTTTTATGTAATAAATAATATTAAATTTGAACATCAATAAAAAATAAACAATGAAAACGAAAATTTTATTCTTTAGTCTTTTTGTATTGGTCGTTTTTGATTTTTTTGCACAAACACCAACAGATTATTTATCTAAAGAATTTCATCAAGAAAGAAGAGATATTTTAAGAGCTAAAATGCCTAAAAACACTGTTGCAGTAGTATTTGCTAATCCTCTTAGAAATAGGTCTAATGACGTTGACTATGTATTCCATCAAGATCCTAATTTTTATTACCTAACAGGATTTAGAGAACCTAATGCTGTTCTAGTTATATTTTCAGAAAACCAAACAGATGCAAAAGGAAATTCATACAATGAAATTATTTATGTTCCTAAAAATGATCCTGTTTCTGAAATGTGGAATGGCAAACGTTTAGGTGTTAAAGGAGCTAAAGACCAATTAGGCTTTAAAATAGCTAAAACTTCTGAAGAGTTTGTTACTGATAAATTAAATTTAAATAATTTTGAGAAAGTATTTGTAGAAAAATTTAAAGATGATTACAGAAATTCTTATAGAGACCAAGGAGATCTTTTTGATTTAGTTGAAAGTTTTAAAAAGAAATCAAGTTACAATTCTAGGTTATTTTTATCAAAACCTAAAAAAAGAGTTTACGAACTTATAAAAGTAACACCTGTAAAAAACGCTGCAAATGTTGCTCAAGTTATTGGAAAGGCTATAACATACTACCCAGACCTTAAAGAAGATGCCATAGTAAAAGGATATAGTAACGCTACTAGCGATAAAGTAAAGAAAGAATTTCAACAATTAGCCGCATTAAAATTAAATAAAAAATCTAATATTGATATTGATTTCTTAACGATTCAATTTGCTGAAATGCGTGAAATTAAAACTCCTTCAGAATTAAAATTATTGACGAAAGCTATTCGAATTTCTGCTGTTGGACAAATAGAAATGATGAAAGCAATGCAACCAGATATGTCTGAAACAGAGATTCAAGGAATCCATGAATTTGTATATAAAAAGTATGGTGCAGAGTATGAAGGTTACCCTTCCATTGTAGGTGCAGGAAATAACGGATGTATTTTACATTATATAGAAAACAACAAAACTAAAGTTGATAACGATTTAGTATTAATGGATTTGGGAGCTGAATACCGTGGTTATACTGCAGATGTAACGCGTACAATTCCTGCTAACGGAAAGTTTTCTAAAGAACAAAAAGCCATTTATGAACTTGTTTTAGAAGCACAAGATGAAGGAATTGAAGCATGTACAATTGGTAATATGTTTTGGACTCCTGGACAAGAAGCTAAAAGAGTTATTGATGAAGGATTGGCTTATTTAGGAATTATTAAGTCTCCGTCTGAGAAGCACAATTATTTTCCTCATGGAACTTCGCATCATATTGGATTAGATGTTCACGATCCAGGAACTTATGGAGCTTTTCAAGCTAATATGGTTATTACTGTAGAGCCTGGTATTTATATTCCAGACGGAAGTCCTTGTGATAAAAAATGGTGGGGGATTGCTGTTCGTATAGAAGATGATATTTTAATTACTGTAAACGGTCCTAAAAACCTATCTGGAGAAGCACCAAGAAGTGTAGAAGCTATTGAACAAATGATGCAAAAAAAGAGCGTATTAAATGAATTTATTTTACCTAGTTTAGATTAGAAATGAGCCAAGAACAACCAAACAATCCGTTACATGGGATAAAATTAGCTACTATTTTAGAAGAATTATATTTAGAATATGGCTGGGAAGAAATGGGAAATATTTTAAAAATTAATTGTTTTAAAAACAACCCTACTTATAAATCGAGTTTAAAATTTTTAAGAACTACGCCTTGGGCTAGAGAAAAAGTAGAACAATTATATTTAGATATGATTCAAGATTAAGACTTTACAAGTTTATTTTAGTTAATAAAAAATGAATAAACCTTTAATTGAAATATGGGACTCTGTTGGATTGGGAATAATAATTGAATTACCAACTGGAGTAATGATCTCGAATCAAACTGGAGGAACTAGTTGCTTACACCCAAAAATAGAGGGAATATTTTTACCGTTATCAAATGATTATTGCAAAGACTCTTTAGAATTTTTGAGTCCTGAAATCGAATTAACAAATTACTTTGAAAACTCAAAACACAATGGCAATGGGGCTATAAAAGGGATTGATAATGATGATGCTGATAAAATAAATTCTATTATATCTAAATTTGGATTGGATGAACTTATAGAAATTGACCTTGCTAGACTAACGGAGTCTCACGAAGCATGGATAAGAATTAAAATCAATAAATCTAAAAGGACCAACTTGATAAGTGGTATTAACAAATATCCTTTACATGGAATATTAACTTGGTCAAATAGTGATTAAGAACGATAAAAAAAGCTCAAAAATGAATTCATTTTTGAGCTTTTTTATATTAAGTTTCCTCGATGCACGCATATGAGGTATTTCAAATATTTTTTTTACTTTTCGATTCAGGCATCTGGGAATTCAACCCTTGGCTATCGCCCCGCGATTAAAATAATGAAGTAATAATTTCTTTAATACCAACACCTTCTGCTTCTGCTTTATAATTTTTTACTATTCTGTGTGATAAAATAGGAACAGCAACAGCTTGTACATCTTCAATATCTGGAGAAAACTTTCCATTAACAGCTGCATGAGCTTTGGCTCCTAATATTAAATTTTGAGATGCTCTTGGTCCAGCTCCCCAATCAATATATTTTTTTATTAATTCCGTAGACTTATCAGAATTAGGTCTTGTTTTTGCTACCAAACCTACTGCATATTCTATTACATTATCAGCTACTGGAATTTTTCTTATTAATTTTTGCACTTCAACTATTTCTTTTGCAGAAAATAAAGAATTTACTTGTGCTTGTGTTGTAGAAGTTGTGTTTTTAACCACTTGAACTTCTTCTTCAAAAGTTGGGTATTCTAAATTAATAGAAAACATAAAACGGTCTAATTGTGCTTCAGGCAAAGGATAAGTTCCCTCTTGCTCAATTGGATTTTGTGTAGCTAATACAAAAAATGGCAAATCCAACTTATAATGATGTCCAGATACTGTTACCGATCTTTCTTGCATTGCTTCTAATAAAGCTGCTTGAGTTTTTGGTGGCGTACGATTAATTTCATCAGCCAAAATAATATTTGAAAAAATTGGACCTTTTATAAACTTAAACTGTCTGTTTTCATCCAAAATTTCACTTCCTAAAATATCAGAGGGCATTAAATCTGGTGTAAACTGAATACGTTTAAAATTTAAACCTAAAGCTTCAGAAATTGTATTAACTAACAATGTTTTTGCTAAACCTGGAACTCCAATTAACAAAGAGTGTCCACCACAAAAAACTGAAAGTAATGTGAAATTTACTGCTTCTTTTTGTCCTATTATTATTTTACCTATTTCTTGTTGTAATTGAGTATATTTTGTTACAAGATTATTAACCGCTGTTACGTCTGACATTATTTATTTTCTTTTTTCCAGTCTGATTTAAACTCACACTTCTTATAATCATTTGCTAACTTAATGTAAGTCTCCTGTATTTTTTCTTTAGACCACTTAGCAATTGCTTCTTCTTTCTTTTTTATTAAAGCTAGCTCTTGAACCTTAACATAATCTTCTACTAGACTAGCGATGTGAGTATCAGTTCTATTTTTCATAAAAAGAATCTTATACATTTTTTCACCTCCTCTAGTTTCATCATAAAAAACATCAGATAATTCACCTTTTTGTAATTCATTAACTCTAGCATATAAAGATGGCTGCATTCTTGTTAAATCAAAAGGTAAATCTCCTGTTTGAGGGTTTATAATAAAACCTCCATTATTCTTGGTTTCATCATCTTCTGAATACTTCTTAACTGCATCAGCAAATGTAATTGTGTTTTTGCTTATATCTTTCTTTAGCTTCTCTAATTGCTCTTTTGTCTCTTTTAATTTTTCTTCTGAAATTTCTGGTTGCATTAAAATATGAGAAACCTCTCTAGACTTACCTTTTATTTTGTGTAATAAAACAATATGATATCCGAAAATAGTTTTAAAAGGTTCTGATATTTGTCCAGGATCTAAAGAAAACGCTACCTCTTTAAACTTTTTTATAAATGGACTATCTTTTGTTAAATCTCCTAAATTACCTGCATTTTGTGCTACTGAAGGATCATCAGAATTTATAATCGCTTTTAATTTAAAACTTGCTTCATCTTCTTCAACAGCTCTTTTAATCTCTAATAACTTTTTTATAATTCTGTCATTCTCCTCTTTAGTTGGTTCTGCATATAAAACTATTTGCGCTAATTCAACTTCGGCTGGAAACTCTGGCAATTCATTCTTTTCTTCTAAACCTTTATAAAATAAACGAACTTCTTCTGGAGTTACATCTACATCTTGTGTAATTTTTTGAATCTCTTTTTCTCTTAAAAGATTTTCTTCTTGTACACTTTTTAATTCTTTCTTTAAATCTTGCATGTCGTTAAAACCATAAGCTGCAACAACTTTCTCTTCAGAACCGTATTCTTGTGTAAAATATTGAATACTTCTTTCTACCTTACTATCAATTTCTGCTTGAGATACAACAACACTATCAATAATAGCATGATGAGCCATTAATTTTTGCTGCATTAACTCTTCTAACATTTCACAATCAGAAATAGTTACCTTTCCTTCACTTCTTACTTCAACCTCTTGTTTAAACTTTTCTATATCTGAATCTAATACTACATTTTTACCTACTACTACAGCTACTCCATCTATTTTTACTCTCTGCGCATTTACAGTAGAAGCAATACTTAGTAAAAAGATAAATACGGTACTAATATTCTTTAAAGTTATTGTTTTTAATTGCATCGTTAATTAACGTTTTTTCTATATCTCTAATTAATTCTAATTTCCTTTTGTGTAAAATAATTTGTTTAATATTATCTTCAATATAACTTAAAGGAGCTACATCATTTCTTAATAAAACTTCATTTACAGCGACCAAATATACTCCGAATCTGTCTTCCTTTTGTATGTATTTAGATATTTTTAACAGTTTTTCTTTACTTTCTCTTCTAAATGGTGGAATTTTTTGAATTAAATCATTATGTGTAATCCAAGTTGAATTACGCAAAACATAATCTTTAAAATTAATGGTTTGGTTTTCTAATGCTTCTAAATCTTCTTCTTTATCTGATTTAAATCTTTCTATTGTTTCTTTAACATCTAGAAAGTCTTTTCCAAAATGAACAAATTTTATTTTAAAGAGTTCTTCGTTTAACTTAAAATTCTCTTTATTTTGTTTATAGTAACGTATAACATCTATTCTTTTTATAACAGTATCTAATTGCTGCTTTATCAACTTTTCTTTATACCCATTGATATATAAACTTTGACGATACTTTTTTACTAAATCATCTATTTCGTTACTATTTACCTCCGTTACATTTTCTTCTGCCTTTTGCAATAATAATTGTTCTTTAGCCCAAGTATTAATGTAACTTTTAATTAAAACGGTACTGTCTTGTTTAGAGAAGTTATCAGGTAAAATATTTTGCAAGTCCTCTTTATACAAGTTAGCATCTCCAACAGAAGCTATCAATGTTTTTGAAGCTTCTTTTTTGGATTGAACTTGTAAATATTCACAAGACACAAAAAGTATCAGAAAAAGTACTATTACTATGTTTTTCACTACGCTTTCTTATAATTCTTTTTAAACTTCTTAAGAGCTTTCTTTTTTATTTTAACAATATTATTCTCTCGTAATTCATTTACCCAATTTTCTTCTAAGTATTGTTGATAATCGTTAATTACTTTCCCTTTAGTATCTTTTAAAGCTGCTGCTCCATATTTCTCTTTATTTTCTTCAAAATACTTCTCTAAACCTTCAGCATCATTTGTAGATTTAGTCCATATTTTATTTTGCATCAATTCAAACAATAACAAACCATCTTTGTATTCGTTGTATGTATATTTAAAGTCGGTATCGTTTTTAGCTAAATCTTCTTTAAAATAGTTTATTAACTTTTGCTCAGTAAAATCTTGAAATACTTTTTCTTTTGCTGTTCTTTTTCTAATACTCGTATAAGTTACATAATCTTTTAAAGAATATTCTTTATTCTTAATTGTAAACAATGTACTTTCCATACTAGGCTCTTTATTATCATAAAAAGCATTTAAAACATCTTTATTAATAGTTAAATTGTATTCTTTTTTCAATCTATCTATAACAACTTTTCTAGATAAATTAGCTCTATTGCTTCTTTTTATCTTTTTCTCAAGTCCTTTTTCCATCTTTTCAAAAGATGCTATTGGATGATTTTTTATTAACTTAACAATATGCCAACCATATTTTGTTTTAAAAGGCTTGCTGTATGATTCTTCTTTTTCTAAAGCCAATACTTCACGTTCAAAACTTTCAACCATTGCTCCTGTTCCAAATTTAGGCAACTTCCCTCCTTTTGTTGAAGTTCCTTTATCATCAGAATATTTTTTTGCCACTGCACTAAAAGACACACCTTCTTGTAATTTTTGGTAAGCAGAATCTATTTGTACTTTTCCTACAATAGATCTATCTTTTGCTAAAATATGAGCAACTTCAAATTCTCCTTTTGATGTTCTCTTGTCAGTTAACTTTAATATATGATACCCAAAACGAGTTTTAAAAGGCTTAGAAACTTCTCCCAATTCAGTACTATAAGCTGCTTTTTCAAAAGGATAAACCATTTTAAATGCAGAAAAGAAACCTAAATCTCCTCCATTCGTCTTCGCTGATGGATCTTGAGATATTTCTTTAGCTAATTTTCCAAAGTCTTCACCATTAGCTGCTCTTTTACGAACTTCTTCTAATTTTGCAATCATTGCTACGGTATCTCTTTTTTGTCCTTTTTTAGGAAAAAGAATTAAAATATGACTTGCTCTAACTTCTTCTTTCGTTCTGTTATAAGCCTCTTTTATTTGATTTTTTTGAAATTCTTTATCCTGTAAATACGGAGCTATTAATTGCTCTTTGTATTTTTTCAACTCTTGTTTGTAACTTTTAACAGTATCTAACTTTAAATCATAAGCCTGCTTTACCTTCAGTTTATAGTTAATAAACAATTCTAGATTTTTATCAATGTCTTTAGATTCTTCATCTATTAAATCTAAATTTTTTTCATAAACTCTTTTAAATTCAGAAACCTTAACAGGAGTTTCGTTTAACGTAAATAAAACAACATCTTTTTGAGCAAATACAGAAAGACTTGTTATTAATAGAACAATTATTAAATTTATTTTTTTCATGTAATTAGTATATAAAGTAGATAGTTTAGTTTATAATGATATAATTCCTTTGATTTTTTCTGCTTGTCGATAATATGCAATTACTTCATCGGCATTTTTTACTTTTAAACGAATAGATACACTAATATATTTTCCGGTTTTTGATTTTCTTGTATCAATAACCGCTCCTCCATTATTAAATATATCTTTAACTTCTTGTGATTGATTTGCATCTGTAGGTACAATAAACTTATATAAATAATCTGCAGGAAACCTTGTTGTATCCTCTAATTGTGACTTTAACTTTGTATAAAAAGCATCTCTATCTGACATAATCTTCTTTTTAAATTTTATTTCTGATGTTTCTTTTTCAAAAATCATTTTCATATTTTGCAAAAACAAAATTACACTATTTATTATATTTATGAATTGAAACTTTTACTTTTACACCATGCAAAAAAAAATTGTTTTTATTGGTGGTCCCGGTACGGGCAAATCTACTGTTTTAAATGAATTAAAAAAATTAGGTCATACTTGTATGCCTGAAATTTCTAGAGAAGTTACTTTACAAGCTCAAAAAGAAGGTATAGATCAATTATTTTTAACCAAACCTTTATTGTTTAGTGAAAAATTATTAGAAGGAAGAGAAAAGCAATATATAAACGCAGATGCATCAACTGCTAACATTGTTTTTTTTGATAGAGGAATACCTAGTGTTCATGCTTACATGAGGTATTTTAAGACTGAGTATCCTGAAGTGTTTTTACAAAAAAGCACAACATACAAATACACTAAAATTTTTCAGTTTTTGCCTTGGAAAGAAATTTATACTTCAGATAATGAACGTTATGAAACCTATGAAGAATCTGTTGTGATTAGCTCTTTTTTAAAGGAAGCTTATGCAGAATTAGGTTATGAAATTATAAATGTTCCTTTTGGTGCTATAGAAGATAGATGTAATTTTATTATGAATAGCCTATAAATATGGCTACTTCTTCTGAAATATTAAAAAAATATTGGGGCTTTAATTCCTTTAGACCTTTACAAGAAGAAATTATTAATGCTGTTTTAGAAAACAAAAATACGATAGCTTTATTACCAACAGGTGGAGGTAAATCGTTATGTTTTCAGGTTCCTGCACTTGTAAAAGAAGGTATTTGTATTGTTATTTCTCCACTTATTGCCTTAATGGAAGATCAAGTGAATAATCTTAAAGAAAAAGGGATTAAAGCAATGACAATTCCTTCTGGAACATCGCAAGATGAAATGATTACTTTATTTGATAACTTGCGCTTTGGTAATTACAAGTTTTTATACGTTTCTCCAGAAAGATTACAATCGAAATTTATTCAAGATAAAATATCACAATTAAACGTTTCTTTAATAGCTATTGATGAAGCACATTGTATTTCCGAATGGGGACACGATTTTAGGCCTTCTTACCTACAAACTCATATTTTAAAGGAGATACATCCAAATGCAACTTTTATTGCCTTAACGGCTACAGCAACACCAAAAGTGTTGCACAATATTGCTACTATTTTAGCGTTTAATAATCCGAATGTCTTTCAAAAATCATTTAAAAGAGAAAATTTAGCGTATCAAATTTACTTTACAGAAGATAAACTTTATAAATTAAATAGAATATTTACAAAAACCAAAGAACCTGCAATTGTATATGTAAACACAAGAAATAAAACCAAAGAAATTAGCGCGTATTTAAACGCAAATGGATTTAAAACTGAATTTTACCATGGAGGCTTATCACCTATAGAAAAGAAAATGGCTTTTGATAATTGGATGTCTGAGAAAACACCAATTATAGTTGCTACAAATGCATTTGGTATGGGAATAGACAAAGCTAACGTTAAAGTTGTTGTCCATTTTAATTTACCAAACTCTGTAGAAAACTACGTTCAAGAAGCTGGTCGTGGTGGTAGAAACGGAAACAAAGCTTTTTCTGTAGTACTAACCAATAATGCAGATATACTTTCTACTAAAGAGATTCAACAAAAATCGCTACCTAGTTTAGAAGAGATAAAACAAATTCATTTAAAACTATACCAACATTTTCAAATAGCAAAAGGAGAGCTTATTGAAGATAATTTTGATTTTAATCTTTTAGCCTTTTGTAACAAGTACAACTTCATTCCTAATAAAACATTTAACGCGTTACAAATTTTACACAATAATGGAGTTATTCAGTTTAATAACAATCCAAAACAAAAATCAACCATTCTCTTCTTGGTAAATAGTAATCGTATTATTCAATACGCAAAATCGCATCCAAAGAAAAAAGAATTTATAACCACACTTTTACGTTTATATGGTGGCGTTTTTGAACAAGCTGTTAAAATAGATGAGTTTTTCTTAGGTAAAAAAGCAGGAATTACTTCTTGGACAGTTATTGAATATTTAGAAAAACTAGAAGAAGATACTATTATAGAATATTCAAAAAGCAGTAATAATTCAGAATTATACTTTTTACATCCTAGAGAAGATGACAAAACAATCAATAGAATCTCTAAAAACATCAAAAGTTATTTAAAACAAAAACATGCTAAAACTGAAGAGTTAATTCAATTTATAAAAAATGATACGACCTGCAGAAGTATACAAGTTTTAAATTATTTTGGAGAAAGTAAAAGTTCTATTTGTGGCATTTGTGATGTTTGTTTACAACAAAAATCTAAAATTAAAAATGTTACCAAAGAAATTACACAGCTAATTCAACAACACAAAGAATTATCTTCTAAAGAAATTGCTGAACAATTACCATTTAAAGAAGCAGACATTTTAATAAATTTGCGAAACTTACTATCCGAAGAAAAAATTGGATTAAATAATTACAATAAATACTTTTTACTATAAATGAAAGATTTACGTATCGTTTTTATGGGAACACCCGATTTTGCGGTTACCATTTTAAAAAACTTAGTTGAAAATAATTATACTATTGCTGGTGTTATTACAGCTGTAGACAAACCTGCTGGTCGTGGGCGAAAGTTAAACCAATCTGCAGTAAAAAAATATGCTTTAGAACAAAACCTTCCTATTCTTCAACCTAAAAACTTAAAGAATAAAGGTTTTTTAGCCGATTTAAAAAATTGGAATGCCGATTTACAAATTATTGTAGCTTTTAGAATGTTACCAAAATTGGTTTGGGCAATGCCTAAATTAGGTACTTTTAATTTACATGCTTCTCTCCTGCCAGAATATCGTGGTGCGGCTCCAATTAATTGGGCTATTATTAATGGAGAAACTAAAACAGGTGTTACCACTTTTTTTATTGATGATAAAATAGATACTGGAGAAATTATATTACAAACAGAAACAGAAATTAAAGAAGATGAAATTGTTGGAGAATTACACGACAAATTAATGCATCTTGGCGCTGATTTGGTTTTAAAAACAGTTGATTTAATTGCTGAAGGTAATGTTACCACCATTAAACAACCTGAACTAGAAGAAAAACCAGCACATAAATTATTTCCAGATAATTGTAAAATAAATTGGTCAAAATCCTTAAGTGATATCTACAACCATATTCGTGGTTTAAACCCTTATCCTGCTGCTTGGACAACTATTATAAATGAAGAACAAGAAATTAATGCTAAGATATATGGTGTTACAAAAGAAGTTGAAGAACATAACTTCGAATTTGGAAAAATTGTAACAACCAAAAAACAATTAAAAGTAGCAGTTAAAGATGGTTACCTTATAATAGATGAAATTAAACTGTCTGGAAAGAAAAAAATGGATGCTGTTAGTTTATTAAATGGTTTTCAATTTCATGAAAATGCTTTTATGCGCTAAGCCCTTTACCTACGTGGTTTATACGGTTTCAAAGTAATTTCACCAACGGTTATTAACAAATTAAACATATTTATTAACAAAACACACATTTTTTTGCCCTAAAACTTGCGCAATCCCCCATTAAATCTATATTTGTTAAGCTATTTAGCAAGGAAATATTAATTAATTCTAAAATTTATTTAAATTATGAACAAATCAGATTTAATCGACGCAATGGCTGCTGACGCAGGAATTTCAAAAGCTGCTGCAAAGGCTGCGTTAGATTCTTTAACTACAAATGTAACTTCTTCTTTAAAGCAAGGAAATAAAGTTGCTTTAGTTGGTTGGGGAACTTGGTCTGTAACTAACAGAGCTGCAAGAACTGGTAGAAACCCACAAACTGGTAAAGAAATTCAAATCGCTGCTAAAAACGTTGTAAAGTTTAAAGCAGGTGCTGGATTAAGTGATTCTGTAAACTAAGAATCTTCCAAAATATACCAAAACAGCGTTCGAGTTTCGAACGCTGTTTTTTTTTACTGTAACATTTTAAAAATTGGTTAGTCTTTATAGAAACAATTTAAAACTACAGATTATGAAACATATCATCACACTACTAATTTTATTCATTTTTAATCTTAACTACGCACAAAAAACAATAAATGCTAGTACTATTTTAAAAGACATAAAAGATGGAAAAACTATTGAAATAAAAAATGCGACTATTAACGGTGTTTTAGATTTCACTTATATGGACGAAGCTTTGCCAAACTTACCAAAAAGAAATAAATGGTGGAACAACGGAGGATCAAACACCATAGAAAAAGACTTAAATAATAAAATTGTATTTATAAACTGCACATTTAATGATGATGTTTTAGCATATATACCTCATGAAGATAGCGGCTATACATTTATTGCTAATTTTGAAGATGTAGCTACTTTTAAAGATTGTACTTTTAAAGAGAAAGCCATGTTTAAGTATTCTGAATTTGATAAGAATACTGATTTCTCTGGCACAAAATTCTTAAGAGATAATACTTTTAAATATGCAAAATTTAAAAGAACAATCACTTTTGAAAATACTTTTTTTGATGAAGTAGCTACCTTTAAGTATGCTGAATTTAAAAACAATGTTAGTTTTAAAAATACTACATTTAAAGAAACTGCTATTTTTAAATATACCAAATTCAATAATGGTGTTTCTTTTAACAATGTTAAGTTTGAAGAAGATTTAAATATTAAATACACGAAAGTTGATGGTGAATTTGATATTACAAATATGAATGTTGCTTTTACTATTGACTCTAAATATGCAAATATTAATGGACACAGTTTTAGCAAACACTTATTAAGTTCAAAAAATTAAAGAGAGAAAATACATAAAAAAAAGCGCTGTTTAAAACAGCGCTTTTTTTTATTCTTCTTCCTCGTTAAAAGAAACTTGTCTTTTTAATTTTTTACTTCCTTCGTATAATTCATACTTTACAAAACGACAATCTAAATCGGCATTTTTTATAGGTATTCTTTTAGATGTACGTAAACCAACATGTTTTAAAGCTTGAATATCTGATGTAATTAGCCAAGCAGTAGAATCTGGATAATTATGCTTTAACGTATCACCTATTTTTCTATAAAACTCTTCAGTATCAATATTTAATCGCTCACCATAAGGTGGGTTAAAAACAATACTTGTTTTACCAAATACTTCTTTTTTAGAATTGAAGAAATTTACATGATGTACACCAATGAACTCATCTAAATTTGCATTTATTATATTCTGATTTGCTTTTGTTACAGCTGAAGGTGCTTTATCAAAGCCCATTATTTTAAAATGAGAACTACGAATTTTTTTCAACAAAGAATCTTGAATCACAAAATACAAATCCTCATCATAATCTTTCCAATTTTCAAAAGCGAAATGTTTACGGTTTATGTTTGCTGGTATATTATTAGCAATCATAGCAGCTTCTATTAAAATAGTACCAGAACCACACATAGGATCTATGAAGTTTTCATCACCCTTATAACCAGACAACAACACTAAACCTGCTGCTAAAACTTCATTTATTGGAGCAATGTTTGTTGCACTTCTATACCCTCTTTTATGTAAAGATTCTCCAGAACTATCTAAAGAAATCGTTAACCATTCTTTATGAATATGAATATGTACTTTAATATCTGGGTATTTTAAATCTACATTCGGACGCTTTTTATATTTATGTACAAAATAATCAGCAATTGCATCTTTAGATTTTAAAGAAATATAATGAGAATTCGTTGTGAAATTTCTAGAATGTACTACAGCATCAATAGCAAAAGTTCCGTCAACATCTAAAAAACGTTCCCACTTTACACGTTGTATTGCTTCATATAAATCTTCTTCATCAAAAATTTTACTCTTTTTAATAGGCTTCAAAATCCTAATTGCAGTACGTAACGCTATATTTACTTTATATAAAAAACCTTTGTCTCCACTAAAGTATACACATCTAATTCCTTCTTTTACATCTTGCGCTCCTAACTTACGTAACTCATCTGCCAATACTTCTTCTAAACCAGAAATGGTAGTGGCAACCATTTTAAAATTTTTATCCATTGAGTAATTTTATGCTGCAAAAATACGGTTTAATTCATGTATTAGTTATTGAATGATTAAAAAATTGAAAATTCCGATATTTAAGAATAAACAAGAGCGTCTTGTTTAATATTTTATTGTTCATTTTTGAATTTAATTTGACTATTTTTTTGTGAAATTTAACATCAATAAAAGGCATAAAAAGTAATAAATAATTTGATAACATAAATTCTATATACAAAATCATTTTTAACTGTTAAGTTTTCAGTATTTTTGTCGACCAATATCACATATGAAAACAACAGATTGGTTTAGCGCTTGGTTTAACACGCCTTATTACCACACTTTATACAAACACAGAAACGATGTAGATGCTCAATTTTTTATGCAAAAAATCACATCGTATTTAAAACTTCCTAAAACTGCTCATATTTTAGATTTACCTTGTGGCAAAGGAAGACATAGTATTTACTTAAACTCTTTAGGATACACAGTTTCTGGAGGTGATTTAAGCGAAAATAGTATTGAACATGCTAAGAAATTTGAAAACGATACCTTAAATTTTGAAGTTTGGGATATGCGTATACCTTTAGAAAAAAAATACGATGCTATTTTTAATTTATTCACGAGTTTTGGATATTTTGATGATGATAAAGAAGATCTTACTGTTTTAAAAGCAATGAAAAATGGTTTAAAAAAAGATGGCTTTTTAGTATTAGATTTTTTAAACGTAATTAAAGTTGTAAATAATTTAGTCGAAAAAGAAACAAAAGAAGTAGACGGAATAGTATTTGAAATAGAACGAGATTTAAAAAATGGTTTTATACAAAAAAACATTTCTTTTTTCGCAAATAACACTTACCATACTTATACTGAAAAAGTTAAATATATTGCTATTGAAAAAATGAAATCTTACTTTAAAAGTGCTGGTTTAGAAATTACTGCTGTTTTTGGTGATTATTCTTTAAGTCCTTTTGACGGACAGAATTCTGATAGATTAATTTTAGTAGCTAAATAATGACATATTTACTCTTAATACTTTCTGTACTAATTGGCGCGCTATTAGTTTTATGGTTAAAACCTAGTAAAACTTTTGTAAGTCTTTTATTAGCTTTTAGTGGTGCGTATTTATTATCTGTTACTGTTTTACATTTATTACCTGAAGTTTATGAACATTCGGAAAACACAAAACAGATAGGTATTTTAATCTTAGTTGGAATTTTAATACAATCAGTTTTAGAGTCTTTTTCTAAAGGAGCTGAACATGGGCATATTCATTTACATTCAGACAAAAATAAGTTTCCTTGGTTATTATTTGTTAGTTTGTGTTTGCATGCTTTTTCAGAAGGGCTACCTATTGATGCTACTAATCACAACTTATTAATGGCTATTGTAGTTCATAAAATTCCTATTGCAATTGTTTTAACAACTTTTTTATTACACGCAAAATTCACTAAAAAAATTGTTTTTAGTTTCTTGTTACTATTCAGTCTAATGAGCCCATTAGGTTATTTTATTGCTGAGAACGTTTCATTAATAGGTAAACATTATACAATAATAAACGCGTTTATTATTGGAGTTTTCTTACATATTTCTACGATTATACTTTTTGAAAGTACAGAAAATCATAAATTCGATTTTAAAAAATTTATGGCTGTTTTACTAGGTATAGTATTAACTATATTAACATTACACTAGAGGAAATTCAACTTCGTAAGTAAGTAATTATTTAAAGATCTATTTCAAATGAGACTAAAACTCCTGTTTCTGCTTATTTATTATCTACCTTGTTCATTTTACTTTTAGCTGATTCTAACCTTAATAAAAACATCTTTTTATTAGTTGATTTATATGCTTCTTGAAACATAGCTACAGCCTCTTTATATCTCTTTTGAGATTCATAACACCAACCTAAAAAAAATTGAGCTTGAATAATATTTCCTTTATTTGAAGACATTTCTAAAGCAGCTAATAAATCTTGTTCAGATTTATTTAAATGCCCTAGTGCAAGGTATCTTATACCTCGTGCCCAAAAAGTATTTCTCAATGACTTATTCTTTATTTCTAAATCAAGAGAATCCATTGTATATTTATTTGCTTTATTTCTTAAATTCTCTAAAGCAATATTATTAGACCTATCAAAAGATTTTAAAAATGGGCTACATTGATGAAGTAATTCAGTTTGAGTATCAAAAATAAAAATTTCAGAGACTTTTTTAGATTCTGAATTCTTCATATTTATCATTTTATCTATAAAAAAAACATTTTCTATGTTGCTTTTATTTTTGTTCAAGACCTCTTTATAACATTCTGAATGAATATTAGAATTAGATGCATTTTCACGTTTAACTTTTTCTTTAGCTGTAATACAATCGCATGTTTGTTTTACTAAATCTTTTTTTACATCGTAAATATCTGGTAAATGAGATAACAATTTACAGTCCTTCATCGTCATAGCATACACCTTAGAAAGCATCTCTAACGAATACTTTTTAACTTTTCTAACTTGAAATCCTGATCTTTTACTTAAATAAAGTTTAATTTCATCAAGATGTTTACTCTCATAATCTTTGTAACAAATTTCAACTCTTTTTAACAAAGAAGCTTTTGTCGTATCTCTTTCTAAACATTTACAAATAGTATTAGATATTTTTTGTAAAAATTTTTTATCTGTTTTTTTTGCTTCCTCAGACATTCTTATGAAGGATGAGCATTTATTACTTAATAAATCCCGAATTTCTTTTAACTGTTTTTCTCCCGTATTATAAGCTTCAGCAAATTTTACAGGATCATAAGCAATACTTTTATCAAAAGACAGGTTCATACTTTCTTTATATTTAATCGCCTTTTCTTTATAGCAATCCAAGAATTTTTCATCCTGTGAAATTTCTTTTGATTTTTTTTCATCAAAGCAATCACAAATATCATTTGCTAGCTTTTGTTTATATTCTTGGGCCGATAAAAATTCTATAAATAGAAAAAATATAATAATTAACTGTTTCAATACCTTTTTTGGTATAAATATACAGTTTATATAAATTAATTGTGACGATTCTCTTAATAATAAAGCGACTATGACCTTATACCATTTATTATAAATACAGCCACTAGTTTATTTTAGTTTTTTTGCTCTAGTATTTAAATTAATCTAATTTTTACTTATATTTAAGTATTAGAAACTACCTACATATAGGTAGTTTTCTTTATTTATTTTTTTTGATATTTGTTACATATTTAAAAACTACTATAGTATGATGGATTACGCAACCACTATTAATTTAGAAAATACCGGGAAAAACCAATTAATATTAGCTTCTCAAGAAATGGGATCTTTTTATTGTGTTTTTGCAAGATTTACTAAACTAAAAGATGATAATTACTCGATTTTTTTTGAAAGTATTACTTACAAAGGAAACATACGAATCAGTGTAAAAAAAGTCTCTATACACGAAGAAAAAGAAGGAGATTATCACCATATTAAAATATTAACTGGTATTGAAATAGGAGATATAGAAGACATAAAAATACCAACTATAAAATTAAAAAAAGGACAAAAATTAATTTTTGAAAGACACTCTCTCAGTGAAAAAGATTTACCGAAATACTTAGTGTCAGAAGAAAATTTTATTCAATCTAAAAAATGGAATGTTGGAAATCGTAAAACTCCTTATAGTTTAGAATCTGAATTATCTCAAGATTATTTAGGAAAAATAAAACGCGGAGATAAAGCTGCCAGTGGCGGAGGATTTTGTGTAGTCGGATTATGTAATGTTATTTAATTTTGACATTAAAAAAAATTCTCTTCTTAATTATTATTAACACTACTTTTATTTATTCTCAAAAAGATAAAAGTAGTGTTTCGCTTGCTACTTTTTTTGAAAACATTCACATATTTAACTTTTCAAAAGCCCTTAATGAAATTAACTTTTTAAAAGATCAAAACGTTAAGCGCAAACTAATAATATACCTTGACTTAAAAAAAAACAATGGCTTTGAGAATCATAATTATCAACTGTATTTTGATAATATTAACAATAAACTAAGTTTAGGTAAAAAACTAGACTTAATTGACTTATTACTAGCAACCGAAAACGAATTGTTTTTTAATAACAATAGAATAACAGCATATGACAGAGCTCATGAAGGTTTAATTTTATCTAAAAAAGAGTCTAATTCAATTTTACAAAGAGAATTTTTATTACAAATAATTTCCATATATCGTCAAGGTATAATTAATAAAGATGATAATATCATCAATTATTTAGATGAACTATATGATTTAATAAAAACAAATAAAACCTATTTGTTTAAATATTATTTAAATAAAATCTATCTAAATGAAATGGGAATTTTAAAAGGAAAAGAAAACATAGAAGACAAAAAATTAATCACAGAAAAATTGATAAAAAAAATAGACAGCCTCACTTTTTTACTAAAAAAAGATAATAAGCTGTTTATAGAATATTTTCATGTTAAAGCTCTTAGTTTTATATATTATAAAAAGTATGACAAAAGTTATGACTTCTTTTTAAAGGAGTTAGAATTATTAAATAAAGAAAACAGTATCTATTTTAATAAATACAAATATGAAAATATAAAAGAAATATCTAGAAATTTAAGTTTACAAGGATATCACAAAAAGGCCTTTAATGAATTAAAAAAAGTAAAAAAATACCAAAGCAAACTAAATCCCACAAAAAATGATTTTGTATATAATCTATATGTGAGTGATATTTATAACGGTTTAAACAAACAGGATTCTGCTTTTTTGTCAATGAAAAATGCTTTTCACAGTAGTCTGAAATTAAACTTCAAAAATCAAAATAATCTCATCTCTGCTCTAGAAGTTAAAAATAAAACCAAAGAAAAAGAAATAGAGAACCTACAATTAAAACAAGAAAACTTAACAAGTGAAGCCAAAAGAAAACAAAATCAGAATTTATTTTATGGCGCGTTAGCAATTTTGTTTTTTGGTGGAATAATCTATTATCAAAATATAAAAAACTCCAAAAGAAAACGTTTGTTTGCTGAACAACAAAAAGAGCTTGAAAAACAAAAAAACATTACGCTTTTAAAAGAACAAGAAATTACCACTATTAATGCTATGGTAAATGGACAAGAAAAAGAAAGAATTCGTATTGCAGAAGACTTACACGATAATATTGGTAGTGTTTTAGCTACACTAAAATTACATTTTGAAAACTTAAAGCTAAATAGAGAAAAGAAGCATTTTAATCAAGAAGCTTTATACTTAAAAACAGAAAAGCTAATTGATGAAACATATTTTAAAGTACGAAATTTAGCACATGCAAAAAATGCTGGCGTAATTGCTAATAAAGGATTATTAACTGCTGTAAAAATAATGGCAGAAAAAATATCTGATGCTAATAAAATTAGTATTGAAGTTTTAGATTTTGGTTTAGAAAAACGCTTAGAAAATAGCTTAGAACTTACTGTTTTTAGAATTATTCAAGAATTAACAACCAATATTATTAAACACGCAGAAGCTACAAATGCTACTATTAACTTGTCTTTATATGATAATAATTTAAATATTATTATTGAAGATAACGGTAAAGGATTTACGTTTAATACCTCCAAACTGAAAAATGATGGAATGGGATTAGGTTCTATAAAAACAAGAGTAAAACATTTAAAAGGAACTTTTGAAGTTGATTCTACTTTAGGTAAAGGCGCATCAATACTTATTAATGTTCCTGTATAAGAATACCTATTCTTAGGTACTCTTTTCTTTTCATCTTTTAGTATTTTTGATAAAAACCAAATTTATGATAACTATTGTTATGGCTGAGGATCATCAAATGTTAATTGATGGTGTAAAATCTTTTTTTGAATACGATGAAAACGTAAACATTATTGGAACTGTAAATAATGGTGAAGATTTGGTAAAATTAGTACATTTAAAACAACCTAAATTAGTTATTACTGATATTAGAATGCCTAAAATGGACGGAATTGAAGCTACTAAAGCTATAAAAAAACAATTTCCGCATATTTATGTTTTGGCGTTAACCATGTTTGATCAGCCAGATGCTATAAAACAAATGTTAAACGCAGGTGCTTCTGGTTATCTTTTAAAAAATTCTGGGATTAAAATGCTTTCAAAAGCGATTGTTAGTGTTGCCCAAGGAGATACTTTTTTTGATCCGAATGTAGCGTTTAATTTTATGAACGATTATATTGATAATAATGTAACTGTTGGAAAACCTGATAAACAAATCTTATCTAAAAGAGAAAAAGAAATTTTACAGTTAATAGCAGGTGCTAAAACATCCAAAGAAATTTCAGAAGAACTATTTATTGCCAAAACTACAGTAGATACGCATAGAAAAAACATGATTCGTAAACTTAACCTTTCTGGTAGTAATGATTTAATTAAATATGCTATTGATAAAAAATATGATTTTTAATACCAAATCAAACAATATGAAAACTCAAAAACTAACATGTTTACTTTTCTTTTTTGTTTGTTCATTTTTTTATGGACAGAAAAAAAATCCTCCAAAAACCACAACGTATTACTCTTACGATAGTATTCATAAATCTGTGAAACCTAGAGGCTGTATAAAAGCTAAGTCAACAATTTTTATTAGCAAGAAAAAAGATTCACTAACAAACAAAGCTTCTCAAATTAAAAGTTTACAAGGCCAAATTTTAGCACAAGTAATTCCTGTAATATTGAATAATATTAGTAAGCTTGTTTACAAGCCACAAAAGTTTGCCAAAAGTCATGGTGCTAAATTCAACTTAATAAAACAAAATAAGAATAAATCAAAAGAGTTCTCTCATATTATCAACTCACTTAACGACAAAAACTTAACCTATGCTAGGTATTGTAAAAATCGTAAAGACTCAGTGGTTAATCTAGCTATCAACTTTTCTTTACATGACCTTGAAAAAGACACCAACTTTAAAATCTTGAAACTTGATAATTATATTTACAACTTTACAGATGTTAAATTGAAAAACAAACATCATAAAGTTAATCTTCTTATACAAATAACTGTAAAATCGTTTGATGATAAAGGTCTATTACAAGAAGTAGAACTAGATCCTATTGAAATTAATAACGTCATTCCTAGAGGAAAAAAAACTAATCCTGTTTTTATTAAAAATCAGATTTTTAGATACATTCCTATTGTAAATAAAATAGAATCTATCAGTTTTACGGTTAATGAAGTAAATGCAAGAAAAAAAACTTGGGATAAATGGGCTAAAATGTTTGATGACAATAAAGATAAAATACAGAGCACAATTATAGAACAAATAAATGGTGATGAAGAAGAAGAATAATTCTCATTTTTGAATACCTTAAATTAAATTTCGTTTTCATTATTAATTTAGGGTATTCTTTTAATTATAGATTCTTTCTCAAAAAAATCAATTCTTGATGTTTTTTGGGATAATCTTCTATTCTTCCAAAAACTTTGTAGCCATTTTTAATATAAAAGTCTTCTGCTTGAAAAGAAAAAGTATCTAATAATACAATCTTTGCACCTAATAACTTCGCTTCTTTTTCTGCTTGTTTTAATAATTGAGATCCTAAACCAGAACCTCTTGTATCTTCTCGCATCCAAAGTATATTAATCTTAAAACCTGCATAATACCCAACATATCCTAAAACGCCTCCAACAATTTCATTTTTGTCGTTTTTAGCTAGTAATTCTATAGGTTGATGAACTTCTTCTAAAATACGAGACGTTTTACTATCGTTATACGCATTGATTCCATCTAAAATAACTGTACGTTCTTCTTCAGTTTTACAATGCTCTATTTTCATTATACTTTTTGCTTTTTAAGATTATTAAATACAGATAATAAAATATATACTAAAATTATTAATGGAACAGCTACAACCTTTACTATTATCAATAATAATATTGAAACTAACAAAAACAAATATTTAATTATGTTTCCTTTTAAAGCATAATTTTTAAACTTTAATGAAAACAAAGGAAGTTCAGAAACCATTACAAAACTTAATACTAAAGTAACCGTAATAAGAAAAAACTTATTGTAAACAAGTTCAATAAAAAAAGGTTCCGTAGCAAACTCTCCTATTAAAGGTAAAGAAACTACAAACAAACTCATTGCTGGTGTTGGTAAACCTATAAAACTATCTGATTGTCGTTCATCTATATTAAACTTTGCCAATCTATATCCTGCAAAAAGTGTTAATAATAAGCCTATATATGGAAAATTACTTTCTGTTTTAGCAAAATCATCTACTCCAAAAGAACCTACTGCATCTGAATTAAAAACATTTATTAATAACTGCATCATTACCAAGCCAGGTACTACTCCACTTGTTACCATATCAGCCAAACTATCTAATTGTTTCCCTAACTCTCCTTGAACATTTAAAATACGAGCAGCAAATCCATCAAAAAAATCAAAACCTATTCCTATAGCAACTAACAAAGCTGTTGTTACAAAATCGCCTTTAATAGCAAAAACTGTAGCTAAAGTTCCACAGAACATGTTTCCTAAAGTTAATATATTGGGAATTTGCTTTTTTAAATTCATCATTGAATAGATTTTTGACGAAAATATAAAATTGATTGTTTTTTTTACTATTTTCACTCAATTAGTTCAAAAAAATGCCAATACTAAAAACTAACTTCACTCCTACACTACCGTTTAGAAATCCGCATTTCAATACGGTTTATCGTCCTTTTTTTATGAAGGACAAATCTCATTATAAACGTAAACGCATTACTACTTGGGATAATGATTTTTTAGATTTAGATTTTTCCTTTGTAAAATCTAAATCTATAGTATTATTAATTCATGGTTTAGAAGGAAGTTCTAATTCAAATTATATAGTAACGGCTTCTAACGAGTTAAATTTAAATGGTTTTGATGCTGTTGCCATGAATTTAAGAGGTTGTAGCGGAGAAGATAATCTTTTAGTAGAAACGTATCATAGCGGAAAAACTGACGACGTTAATTTTGTAATTAATTATTTAGTAGAAAACTATAATTACGACAATATTATACTTTGTGGTTATAGTCTTGGTGGAAACTTAACATTAAAATATTTAGGGGAATATAGTAATATTCCAAAGGAAGTAAAAGGCGCAATTGCTGTTTCTGTGCCTGTTGATTTAACGACTTCACAAGCCGAACTGAACAAACTAAAAAACAAACTATATTTAACTGAATTTTTAAGAAGTATTAAATTAAAAATCCTAGAAAAAGCTCATAAACATCCAGAGTATAAGATCAATAAAAAACTGCTATTTAAAGCAACCAAGTTTCGTCATTTAGAAAAACAATATACAGTTCCTGTTTTTGGCTTCGATAGTTCAGAAGATTATTGGATAAAAGCGAGTTCTAAACCTTACATACCTAAAATTCAACTACCAACTTTATTAATCAATGCTAAAGATGATAGTTTTTTATCTAAAGAATGTTTCCCTATTGATGAAGCAAAAAATTCCACTAATTTTCATTTAATGCTGCCTAACTATGGTGGGCATGTTGGTTTTATCACTTCTTTTACTTCTAAAAACAGATGGATTGAGCATCAAATAATTAATTTCATCAAAAAAAAGATAAACATCAATCCCTAAGCTATAATAAGTAGTTAAAAAACAAGTTATTTTAATAGTATTTAGGATATTTGTAAACAAAGAAATAATTCGATTTGAAAAAAAAGGTACTTTATTTAATTTTATTAGTTTCTATAACTACAAACGCACAATTCAGAAATTATTCTAACGAATTTTTAAATATTGGTGTTGATGCTGCAGCTTTAGGAATGAGTAAAGCTGTTGTAGCAACTACAAACGATGTGAATTCTGTGTATTGGAATCCGGCTGGTTTGGTTAACATAAAAGACAATCAAGGCTCTTTAATGCATGCTTCTTATTTTGCTGGAATTGCTACGTATAATTTTGCATCATTTGCAATGCCTATTGATAATAGAAGTGCCGTTGGATTCTCACTAATTAGATTTGGTGTTGATGATATTTTAAATACTACGGAGTTAATTGATAGTGATGGAACTATAAATTACGATAATATTAGTCTATTTTCTAGTGCAGATTATGCTTTTAATATTGCTTACGGACGTAAAATGTTATTAGATGGATTTCAAATAGGTGTAAATGCTAAAATTGTTAGAAGAATTATTGGTGATTTTGCAACTTCATGGGGATTTGGCTTTGATGCTGGTATTCAGTTTGAAAAAAACAATTGGAAATTAGGCTTAATGGTACGAGATATTACAACAACGTTTAATGTTTGGTCCATTAATGAAGAGGAATTTGATAAAATTAAAGACGCTATTCCTGATCAGAATCAAGATTTACCTGAAACTAATGAAATAACAAAACCTAAAATACAATTTGGTGTTGCTAGAAATTTTCCAATTGGACGTTTCTTTAATTTACTTTCTGAATTTGATTTAAATATGCGTTTTGCTCAAACTAATGATATTATTTCTACTAGTTTTGTTAGTGTTGATCCTGCTGTTGGTTTTCAATTAGATTATGAAAAAGTTGCTTTCTTGAGAGTTGGTTTAGGTAATTTTCAAAAAATAACAGCATTTGATGGCGCTGAGTCCTTATCTGTTCAACCTAATTTTGGACTAGGTTTTAAATACAAAGGAATTCAAATAGATTATGCACTAACTAATATAGGAAGCGTTGGAAATGCTTTATATTCTAATATATTTTCTATTAAATTTGATTATAGTTTTTACAGATAATTATGTTTAAAAAAACAACTACTTTACTTCTATTCTTTTTTCTCTCTTTAAACTATGCACAAACACTAAAACTTTCTGTGTATTCAGAAATTAGCATTGTTACCTCAGGACCAGGAGATGAATTATATGAAAAATTTGGACATACAGCCATACGAGTTAAAGATCCGCTTTTAAAGTTAGATTTAATTTATAACTATGGAATTTTTGATTTTGATGCGCCTAATTTTTATTTAAATTTCATCAAAGGGTTTATGAAATACAAATTAGCTCGTTATGATTTTAAATATTCATTGTTAAGAGCTAAACAAGACAAACGTTGGGTTAAGCAACAAATTTTAAACTTTACTCAAAATGAAAAAAATGCTTTCTTCTATTTTCTAGAACATAATGCTTCTCCTAAAAATGCGAGTTATTTTTATGATCCTTATTTCGATAATTGTGCTACAAGACCTAGAGATATTCTAAAAAAAATATTGAAAGATAAATTAGTTTTTGCTGATGATTCTATAACAAATAAAAAATCGCTTCGCCAATTAATGAATAAAGAGATTCATACTAATACATGGGGAAGTTTTGGAATAAATATGGCTTTAGGTAATAGATTAGACAAACCAGCTACTGCAGAAGAAGCAATGTATTTACCTGACTATGTTTTTAATATATTAGAAGCATCTACTATAAAAAGAGAGGAAGTTAGTCTTCCTTTAATAAAAAAAGAAGAAACATTACTATCATTTGATGAAAAACAACCTAAACCTGATGCTTTTAGTCCTTTTATTGGTTTTTCACTTTTATTGGTTTTAGGGATTTTTATAACTTACAAAAATTATAAAAAACAAAAAAGAAGTAAATGGTTTGACTTTTTGTTATTTTCAACAACCGGAATAATAGGAATACTTATTATATTTCTTTGGTTTTTCACCAATCATTCTACTGCACCAAACAATTTTAATTTTTTATGGGCTTTTCCTTTAAATTTTGTTGTTGCTTTTTATATGTATAAAAAAAATCCACCGAAGTGGATTACAAAATATATTTTAATACAATTGCTATTAATACTAATAGTACTACCTATTATTTGGTTAACTAAAATACAGTTGTTTTCACCGTATTTAATATTACTTTTAGTTTTGTTAGCTGTACGTTATATTTATTTACAAAAAACTCTGAATAGCTAAATTATAACTTTGTAATCCAAAACCACAAATTACACCTTTTGCACTTTTAGCTAAATAACTTTTATTTCTAAACTCTTCACGTGCATGTACATTTGAAATATGAACTTCTATTACAGGTGTTTCAATACCTTTTACTGCATCAGCTATTGCTATAGATGTATGTGTATATGCTCCAGCATTTAATATAATACCATCGTATTCAAAACCTATTTCGTGCAACTTATTTAATAGTTCTCCTTCAATATTAGATTGAAAATAAAACAACTCCACAGTAGCATATTTCTTCTTTAGAATATCAAAGTATTCTTCAAAAGTTGTTGAACCATAAATCTCTGGTTCTCTTTTTCCTAATAAATTTAAATTAGGTCCATTAATAATAATAATCTTCATAATATATTAAAAAAGGAAGCTTTACAACTTCCTTATATTTTATAGATTTTAAGTATCCAATAAATAGTAGTACTTAATTAAAATCATGTTTTTAAAAATAACTTTCGCTTTCTGTTCCTTTTAAATCATAAGTTACACCAAAACCAACATATCCATTGGTAATTTTAGTTTTTCTTATTCCTGCATAAAATAAGTTTAACTTAAAACTATCATTTATATTGTATCCAACGATAGGTTTAATATATACACCACCAGAGTCTCCGTCAGGAGAAATCCCAACTGCAAATCCAACATCAACACCTGCGTAAAAAGGATCATCTAAAGAATTGAAACGAATAGCAGCAGATATTGGTAAATACATAAAAGCATCAGGCTTAAAACCTTCTACCTCTTTTGTATTAAAATAAGTTAACGCTAAAGAAGGTCCAACTACAAAATCTTCACTTAACTGAAATAAATAATTAACATCTAAACCAAAAGCCATATCAGAATAAGTTCCAATAGTTTCACCTACTGTAACTCCTCCATTGACACCTATATTAAATTGTTCTTGTGATTTTATTTGCTGTGTAAAAATAAACACAGTAATCAAAAGTAATATTCTTTTCATATTCATAATTTAAATTATAACCAAATATATAAAAATAATTTCTGTAAATTACAAGCACAAAAAAAGGAAGCAAAATTTGCTTCCTTTTTAATTATATTTAATTTATTTCTTAAATGTGGATTGCAAAACCTACATTAAATTGTAATACGTTTGCATCTTCTGCATCTCCGAAACCAAAGTTATATCTTAAACCTGGCTCAATACTTACGCTATCTCCAATAAAGATTGCATAACCAGCTTGAAGACCTAACCACATTGGTGAAAAGCTATCAGCACTGTAACCTGATAAATCTAATTGTACAGGAATCATACTATTGATGTAATACTTAGCTCCTACTTTATAAGAAAAAGCTTCAAAAGCACTTCCGTAACCTAAACCAACTTTTACAGCTAAATCATCAGCAACAAAGTAACCACCTTCAGCCCCTAAGTTCCATTCTGTACTTCCATCAGTACTTGCTAAGTAAAAACCTGTACTAGCTGCATGACCTGCACCAAAACCAGTATTAGCTTCAATTAACCATTTTCCTTTAGATGTTTGTCCTGAATTATCACCGTCTTGTGCATTAGCAGTTAAACCAAATGCTACCATAGCAATAAATAATAATTTTTTCATAATTCTTAGTTTTTATAAATTTTTAGAGGCACAAATGTATACTATTTTAATAATTATCAAAATGTTTTTTTATTTTTTTTACAATTTACACCCATCAAAAACAACAATCTCATAAAGTTGATTGTAGAAAACTACTGGTATACAAAGTTTTATTTACTTTTGTTTTTTATAAAAAAATTAAAAAATGATTTGGCAACAGGCTATTGAAGATTATAAATTTTACTTAAAAATTGAACGTGGTTTATCTTCAAATTCAATAGATAGTTATGGAAGGGATATTAATAAACTTGTTACTTTTTTGAATGCTAATAAACTAAAAAACTCTCCAGTTGATATCCAAGAAGATGTAGTTCAACATTTTATTTATGAAATTGCTAAAGAATTAAACCCAAGAAGTCAGGCTAGAATTATCTCTGGATTACGAAGTTTTTTTGATTTTTTGATTTTTGAGAACTATAGAGAAACAAATCCTTTAGATTTAATTGAAGCACCTAAAATAGGACGGAAACTACCTGACACCTTATCTAAAGATGAAATAGATTTATTAATTGCTACTATAGATTTAACACATCCTCAAGGAGAACGCAACAAAACAATCATAGAAATGTTGTATGCTTGTGGACTTCGTGTTAGTGAATTAATTAATTTACAGTTATCTGATTTATTTTTAGATGAAGGTTATATTAGAGTTTTAGGTAAAGGAAATAAATTTCGTTTAGTACCTATTCATTATACAACTTCAGAAATTTTAGTAATCTATATTAATACAAGTCGTAATAACATAAATGTACACAAAGAAGATGAAGATATTATTTTTTTAAATAGAAGAGGTAAACGTCTAACGCGACAAATGATATTTATAATATTAAAAGATTTAGCCTTAAAAATAAACCTTAAAAAGAAAATTGGTCCACATACTTTAAGACATTCATTTGCTACTCATTTATTAAAAAACGGAGCTGACTTAAGAATTATTCAACAATTACTAGGTCATGAAAGTATTACCACTACAGAAATTTATGTCCATTTAGATAAAAGTTATCTTCAAAAAGTAGTTGAGAAATATCATCCTAATAGTCAGTAGTCAGTAGTCAGTAGTCAGTAGTCAGTAGTCAAAATTAAAAAACTAGGTGATTTGGCTATATTGAAAGTAACATTCTTTTCTTTTAAAATAATTTACAAAGTAAGTAAGAACACGTAAATTTAGGGTACAAAAAAAGGCAAGCTACCTACATCACACTGCTACAACCTAATACCCTTGCTGCGTTCCCGCCCTGGGGGATTCAAAGGGAGCTAGTTGTGTAGAACTTGCCGCTGCAAATTTACAATCATTTTTTTAATCATTAACAATAAATTTACATAAATTTTATGTAACATTTTTAATTTACTGACTACTAATAGGTTGTTATGAATAAAAATTTAAAAATAATTTTTACGTAGCAAAACATATATCTTTGTAGTAACAACTAAATAAAAACATTTAAAATGAAGGATCAAACAGACACAATAAAAAGTCAAATAGATAGCAAACAAATTATTATAAAATATGGACTATTCTATGGGTTAGGTCTAATACTCATAAGTCTTATAATGTATGCTTTAGGATTGCATTTTGAAGGTGGAATAGCCGCATTATTTCTTATGGCTGCTGTTATTATAGCTACAATTATTTTAGGTATAAAAACATTTAAATTAACAAATAACAGTTTCTTATCTTTTGGTCAAGCAATTAAGATTGGAGTTGGTATTGCTATTGTAGGTACTTTGTTATCTATTGTCTATCAGCAAGTATTCATAAATTTTATAGAACCAGATTTTATGCAACAAATGGCTGAAAGAACGGAAGAAGCTCTTCTTGACAGAGGCTTTACTGACGAACAAATTGAAGCTCAAATGGAAATAAGCAAAAGAATGTCTGGTCCATTTATTTCCTCTGCAATGGGGCTTTTGTTTTATTCTTTTGTAGGTTTTGTAATTTCTGCTATTGCTGGAGCAATTATGAAAAAAGACGAAGAAGAACAATATTAATACATTTTTAAAAACAAAAGTAAATGAAAGGTAAATTATGTAAATTTGTCTTTCATTTATTTTTATATATATTTTTATGGATATATCGGTAGTAATACCACTTCTTAATGAAGACGAGTCTATACAAGAATTACATAGCTGGATTGCCAAAGTAATGCTAGAGAATAATTATTCTTATGAAATAATTTTTATTGATGATGGTAGCACAGATAATTCTTGGAATATTATTCAAGAATTATCAAGTAAAGCAACACAGGTTAAAGGAATTCGTTTTCAACGAAATTACGGAAAATCTCAAGCTTTAGATGCAGGATTTGGTTTAGCTAAAGGTGCTATTGTTATTACAATGGATGCCGACTTACAAGATAGTCCTGATGAAATACCAGGTTTATATAAATTAATTACAGAAGATAATTTTGATTTAGTATCTGGTTGGAAAAAAAAGCGTTATGATAATGTAATTACTAAAAATATTCCATCTAAACTTTTTAATTGGGCTGCTAGAAAAACATCTGGATTAAAATTACATGACTTTAATTGTGGTTTGAAAGCTTACAAAAATGAAGTTATTAAAACTGTTAAGGTAAATGGAGAAATGCATAGATACATTCCTGTATTGGCTAAAAATGAAGGATTTCATAATATTGGAGAAAAAGTAGTTCAGCACCAAGCTCGCAAATATGGTGTTACAAAATTTGGAATGGATCGTTTTGTAAATGGTTTTTTAGATTTGATTACCATTTCTTTCTTATCTAAATTTGGCAAACGCCCTATGCATTTTTTTGGCTTGTATGGATCTTTAATGTTTTTGTTTGGCTTTTTGTCATCAATATATATAGGAACAGTAAAACTCTACCGAGTTTATGCGAACATAAAAACTATTTTAATTACTGATAATCCATGGTTTTACATTGCTTTAACTTCAATGATTTTAGGAACCTTATTATTCTTATCAGGCTTTTTAGGAGAATTAATTATTAAAAATAATATACAGGAAAAGCATTATACTATAAAAGAAAAAATTAATTTTTAAAACTCCTATCTTTACAAACTTTATATAAAAATTATGAAAGAAATTACAACAAAAGCTACTGAATGGCTATCTGACGTTTTTGATAATCAAACTCAAATTGAAGTTAAACAATTAATAGATATTAATGCTGATGATTTAGCTGATAGGTTTTATAAAGATACAGAGTTTGGTACTGGTGGAATGCGAGGCATAATGGGTGCTGGTACTAATAGAATTAATAAATATACACTAGGAAAAGCTACTCAAGGTTTAAGTAATTATCTAAACCTACAATTTCCGAATGAAGAAATTAAAGTGGTTATTGCTTATGATTGCCGACACAATAGTAAAGAGTTTGCTAAGTTAGTAGCAGACGTTTTTACTGCTAACAATATAAAAGTCTATATTTTTGAAGACTTACGTCCTACTCCAGAATTATCTTTTGCTGTAAATCATTTAAACTGTAAAGCTGGTATTGTATTAACAGCTTCTCATAACCCACCAGAGTACAATGGTTATAAAGTATATTGGCAAGATGGAGGACAAATTGTACCGCCAGAAGATAAAGCTATTATTACAGAAGTAAATTCATTAGATTTTAGTGATATAAACTTTAATAATAATGATGATTTAGTTAGTTATGTTGGTAATGAAGTAGATGATGCCTTTTGGAAAGCTTCTATTAAAAGCGGAACTTTTGATATTAAAGGTCGTGAGGACTTAAAAATTGTTTTTACTTCATTACATGGAACTTCTATAAAGTTAATTCCTGAAGTTTTAAAACAAGCTGGTTATACACAAGTACATATTGTTGAAGAACAAGCAGAACCAAATGGAGATTTCCCAACTGTAAAATCACCAAATCCAGAAGAACCTGCTGCATTAAAAATGGCTGTTGACTTAGCAGATAAAGTAAATGCTGATATTGTTATTGGTACTGATCCTGATTCTGATAGATTAGGAATTGCTGTTCGTGATTTAGATGGAAATATGAAATTGTTAAACGGAAATCAAACAATGGCAGTAATGACTGATTTCTTAATTAAACAATGGAAAAAAGAAGGTCAGTTAAATGGAAATCAATTTGTAGGTTCAACAATAGTGTCTACGAACTTAGTTAAAGAAATTGCTACTCGTTATGGCGTTGAAACTAAAATTGGTTTAACTGGTTTTAAATGGATTGCTAAAATGATAAAAGACTTCCCAAACCAAGAATTTATTGGTGGTGGAGAAGAAAGTTTTGGTTATATGGTTGGCGATTTTGTTCGCGATAAAGATGCCGTTACTTCTACCCTACTAGCTTGTGAAATTGCAGCTGCTGCAAAAGCAAATAACAGTTCTTTTTATAATGAGTTACTTAATATATATGTAGACAATAATTTATATAAAGAACATTTAATTTCTTTAGTTAAAAAAGGAATGGATGGAGCTCAAGAGATAAAACAAATGATGACTGACTTCCGTAATAGTCCTATTACTGAAATTGATGGAGAAAAAGTAAATTTCTTATACGATTATCAAGCATCCGTAAAAAAGAATTTAATAACAGGTGAAGAGATAACTATTGAAATACCTAAATCTAACGTTTTAATATACGAAACAGAAAAAGGGACAAGAATTGCTTGCAGACCTAGTGGAACAGAACCTAAAATTAAATTTTATTTTAGTGTAAATACTTCTTTAAATTCTACAGATAAAGCAAAAGAAATTGAGTTGGAATTAGACACTAAAATCCAGCGAATTATTAAAGAAATGAACTTATAAAGTTACATGAATCATTTTAAAAAAATCTTAGCATACGCTAAACCCTATAAAAAATATGCCATTTTAAATATTATCTTTAATATTTTGTATGCTGTATTTAATGTATTATCTGTTTTAGGTTTTATCCCAGTTTTGGGTATATTATTTGGTCAAACAGAAAAAAGTTTTATTGAGCCAAAATACGAAGGGATCACTTCTATTTCAGATTATGTTCAAAATTCTTTAAACTATAGAGTAACACTAATGATTGAAAGCGGTGGAATAGAAAGTGCACTTCTTTTTATTTGTTTTCTTTCTTTCTTTTTATTCTTTTTCAAAAACCTTTTCCGCTATTTTGCTTCGTACATATTAGCTTTTTTAAGAAATGGAGTTGTAAAAGACATAAGAGATGCTTTATATGCTAAGATTTTAGAATTACCTATTGCCTATTTTTCAGAAAAAAGAAAAGGTGATACTATTGCTAGAATGACATCAGATGTTAAAGAAGTTGAAAACTCTTTTTTAACTTCCTTAGAAACCATTGTTCGTGAACCTTTAACTATCATTTTTACACTAGGGTCTATGTTTGCTATAAGTGCTAAACTTACTTTATTTGTTTTTATTTTATTACCTGTATCTGGATTTATAATATCATCTATTAGTAAAAAGTTAAAAGCAAAATCATTATTAGCACAACAAGAAAATGGCAATTTTTTATCTTTTATAGAAGAAACATTAACAGGTTTAAGAGTTATTAAAGGTTTTAATGCAGAAGCCAATATTGAGAAAAAATTTAATGACTCTACTAAAAAGTATAGAAATTTAATGACTAAAGTTATCCACAGAAAAACACTAGCTTCTCCTATGAGTGAGTTTTTAGGTGTTACTACAATCATTGCTATTCTATGGTATGGAGGTAAACTAGTTTTAAGTGGAAATAGTGAAATAACTCCTCAACAATTCTTTGGGTATATCGGTTTATTTTACTTGGTGTTAAATCCTGCAAAAGCTATTGCTACCGCATATTCTAACATTCAAAAAGGAGATGCTTCTGCGGAAAGAATTTTAGAAATTCTGGAAACAGAGAATACTATTATAGACAAAGAAAATGCTTTACAAAAACTTAGTTTTGACAAAACAATCTCTTTTGAAAATATTTCTTTTAAATATAAAGATGATTATGTACTAGAAAACTTTTCTTTAACTATAAATAAAGGAGAAACTGTTGCTTTAGTTGGTCAATCTGGTAGTGGAAAATCTACTTTAGCTAATCTTATTACTCGTTTTTATGATGTAAATGAAGGAACTATTAAAATTGATGGTGTTGATATTAAAGATATCACTAAAAAATCTTTAAGAGGCTTAATGGGAATTGTTGCCCAAGATTCTATTTTGTTTAACGATTCCGTTAAAAATAATTTAGCTCTTGGTATTGAAACCACAAACGAAAAAGATGTTTTAAATGCTGCTATTATTGCCAATGCTCATGAATTCATTAAAGAATTACCAAACCAATATGAAACAAATATTGGAGATGGTGGTAATTCACTTTCTGGTGGACAACAACAACGTTTATGTATTGCAAGAGCAGTTTTAAAAAATCCTCCTATTATGATACTAGATGAAGCTACTTCTGCTTTGGACACTGAAAGTGAACAAATAGTACAGGTATCTTTAGAAAAAATGATGGAAAATAGGACATCTATAGTTATTGCACATCGTTTATCTACTATTCAAAAAGCTGACAAAATCATTGTGCTAAGAAAAGGTAAAATTGTTGAACAAGGAAAACACGAAGAATTGCTAACTAAAAAAGGAGAATATTTTAAATTAGTAAATATGCAATCTTTAGCATAATAGTATAAATTATAAGACATAAAAAAAGCTGCACAATATGTGCAGCTTTTTTTATGTCTTGTTATAAACCTTAGTTTATTTATTAAATAACTTATTAACGTCTTCTGATGTTAAAGGTCTAGAAACTGTTTTAATTTCAGGATCTGTACTTACATATTGTTCAACAGTTAATGTTACAGAACTATCTAAAGAATCATATGTATATTTTAACCATACAATTTCTCCATTTGCCTTCATTTTAAGAGGGTCTCTTGGAACTTCCTTAAAACCATTTGATAAAATTTGATATAATTTATCTACATCATTATCTATATTTTTAAAAGAAAAACTCACATATTCATGTGAAACAGAATTCATATTCTTGTAAAAGAAGTTGTAATCACTCTCTCCTTTCTTTTCTAAATACACATAACTCACTTGAGAAATAACTTCTGTTTTTGATGTCTCAACTAACTCGATTTGAGAGAATGTTGAAATGGATGTTAATAAGAAAACTGCAATCGTAAAAATATTTTTCATAATACTTTATTGTTTAAGGGATTAAATTTGTCTAAAATACTTAAAAAATTATAAGTATAAATAAATAACGCGTTTAAAAAAAAATATTGTGCACATTTTACTATTTTCGGCATGTAAAAAGAGCATCAATGAAAGTATGTATTGCAGAAAAGCCAAGTGTAGCAAGAGAAATTGCTAATATTTTGGGAGCCAACACTAAACGAGATGGATATTTCGAAGGAAATGGCTATGCTGTTACCTATACATTTGGTCATTTATGTACACTTTTAGAACCTAAAGACTATAAACCTCATTGGAAAAGTTGGGATTTGAATAATTTACCAATGCTTCCTGAAAAATTTTCTACTAAGGTAACAGACGATAACGGTATTCAAAAACAATTTAATATTGTTAAAAGTTTATTTGACAAAGCAGATATTGTAATTAATTGTGGGGATGCGGGTCAAGAAGGAGAATTGATACAACGTTGGGTTATTAACCAAGCTGGATATACTGGTAAAATACAACGTTTATGGATTTCTTCTCTTACAGAAGAAGCAATTAAAGAAGGTTTTAACAACTTAAAAACCAATGAAACTTATGATAACTTATTTTATGCAGGTTATTCTCGAGCTATTGGTGATTGGTTATTAGGCTTAAATGCTACACGTTTGTATACTGTAAAATTTGGTGGTTATAAACAAGTATTGTCTGTTGGTCGTGTACAAACACCTACTTTAGCAATGCTGGTTTCTCGTTATAAAGAAATTCAGGATTTTAAGCCCCAACCTTATTGGGAATTACAAACAACGTATAGAAATACCAATTTTAATTGTGAGGAAGGTCGTTTTTTAAAGAAAGAAGAAGGACAAGCTTTTGCGAATAAAGTTAAAGAAAGTGATTTTGAAATTACTTCAGTAACTAAAAAAAAGGGAAAAGAATATGCTCCCAAATTATTTGATTTAACAGGATTACAAGTATACTGTAATAATAAATTTGGTTTTTCTGCGGATGAAACTTTAAAATTGGTTCAAAAGTTATATGAAATGAAAGTAGTTACCTATCCAAGGGTTGATACTACTTTTTTACCAAATGATGTATACCCTAAAGTTGAAGGTATTTTAAGGAAATTAACCGATTATAGCGAACTTACTCACCCTTTATTGGGAAAAAAGATAAAAAAATCATCTTCGGTTTTTAATGATAAAAAAGTTACAGATCACCACGCAATTATTCCTACAGGAATTCAAACAAACTTACAATACAATCAGCAACAAGTTTATGACATAATAACACGTAGGTTTATAGCTGTTTTTTATCCAGATAGTGATATTGCCAATACTGCTGTTATTGGTAAAGCGGATACTGTTTCTTTTAAAACAACTGGTAAAGAAATACTTACCAAAGGTTGGCGTGTTGTATTTACACATGGAATAACAACAAAAAAAGCTTCTGACCAAAATGTGTTACCAACCTTTGTAAAAGGTGAAAAAGGACCGCATGAACCTAGTTTTTTAGAAAAAGAAACCAAACCTCCTCGTAATTATACAGAAGCTAGTTTATTGAGAGCTATGGAAACTGCTGGAAAACAAGTTGACGATGATGAAATGCGTGAATTAATGAAGGAAAACGGAATTGGAAGACCTTCTACTCGTGCTAGTATTATTGAAACCTTATTCCGTAGAAAATATATTGAACGTCAAAAGAAATTAGTAATCCCAACGAAAACAGGAATTGATTTAATTGATTTAATTGATAATGAATTATTAAAATCAGCTGAATTAACTGGTCTTTGGGAAAAACGCTTGAAAGAAATTGAACGAGGTGAATACAATGCTGGAAGCTTTATAAATAACATGAAGAAGATGGTAGACCAACTGGTTTATGAGGTTCGCTCTAATAAAAAAACAGTTCGTCTTTCTTCTGAAAATAATGTAAAAGTAAGTGCTCCTAAAACCAGCAAGAAGAAAACTACTAAGAAATCTGTTTCAGGTCAAACATGTCCGAAATGTAAAAAAGGACAATTATTAAAAGGAAAGTCGGCTTTTGGTTGTAGTGCTTATAAAGAAGGATGTAATTTTAAATTACCTTTTGAATTCTTAGGTAAGAAAGTATCTGAAAATCAATTAATCCGTTTGTTAGACAAAGGATGCACAACTAATCTTAAAGGTTTTAAACAAAACGATATTAAAACTGAAGGTTTGGTTCGTTTTGATGATGTTTTTAATTTAAAATTAGAACCAAAACAAACTGCGAATCAATCTGAAAAAAAGTCGGGTGATATTCCAGAAAAAATCACCTGTCCGAAATGTAAAAAAGGAACAGTGTTGAAAGGAAAATCTGCTTACGGTTGTTCTAATTTTAAAAATGGTTGTGACTTTGTAGTCACTTTTGGGTCTATTAAAGAGGTAGCCAACGGTAAACAACTTACCAAAAAGTTGGTTTTTGACATTATTATGAATCAATAATTAAACTCTATGAGACAATTTTTAAAATTTACTTTATTCACATTAATATTTTTAGCTAGTACAACTACTGTTCTTTCACAGGAAACAACAAAAAAGACTACAAAAACAACCAAAACTAAAAAGGCTAAAAAAGCAAAATCATCAACAAACAAAAAGAAAGTTAGTACTACTTCTAAAAATACTACTACAAAAGCTAGTAAGACAACTAAAAAAAGTACCAAAACAAAAGCTTCAACAAACAAAAATAAAATTAGCACTACTTCTAAAAAGACTGCCACAAAAGCTGATAAAAAAACAACTAAAAAGAAAGCTACTTCAAATACAAAAAAAGTAGTTAACAAAACCAATACCTCAAGTGATAAAACTATAGGAAAAGATAGTAAAGGACGAAAAATTTATCAAGGTCCAAAAGGCGGTAAATATTACATTAACTCAAATGGAAATAAAACCTACTTGAAAAAGTAAATATATTTTGTAAAAATTAAAAAGCGAGATTTATTAAAATCTCGCTTTTTTTATCTCTTTTAACAAAAGTTTACTCTTCTCCTATTCTTTGAATATCTAAACCTGTTTTTTCAAACTCAATATCTAAACCTCCAGTTTTGGATAAGATAAAATTTAATATTATAGTTCCTAACCAACCGAAAATAAATCCTACAATAAAATATATAATTGGCCCTAAAATTACACCTACAATTCCACCTCCTAGAATTCCTAAAGCTCCATATCCAGCACCTGCAGATCCAAGACCTAAACCGATTAACGATGTAAATAAGAATGCAATTGTTAACATTATAAACGTTAACAATGCCATAGTTGCACCTGTAATAATACCATATTTAACAGGATCTATTCTTTTTAATTTTAATTTTAAATTACTCATACAAATTTTTTAGTTTTTTTGGTTAATTGAAGCTAATATATAATAAATTTCCTCGATCTAAGTATACGAGGTGTTTTAGAAAATTATTTTTACTTTTCGATTTAGCTATCAATCAATTAAAGCCTTGGCTATCGCACTGCGATTAAAAAAGACCTCTCGATTTTATGTCTAAATACTTATTGATGGTATTACCTGTTAAATTCCCAGGTTCTGTTAATACAGATTGTATTCCGTATTTTTTAAGCTCATTTACAATCTGCTTTTTTTCATACATAAACTTTTCAGCTATAACAGTATCATAAAGGTCTTCTACAGTTTCTACTTTCTTATTAATTAAAGTATTTAACTCTGTATTTTTAAAGAATACAATTAATAATAAATGATTTTTTGCTAAAGCACGTAAATATGGTAATTGTCTTTTTAAACCGTCCATCGTTTCAAAGTTTGTATAAATAATTAACAAACTTCTTTGAGTAATTTTTCTTTTTACTACAGCATATAATTTACTAAAATCAGACTCAGAAAAATCTGTTTTTATATTGTATAAACTTTCAGAAATTAAATTCATTTGAGAGTTTCTACGTTCGGAAACTACCCAATCTTCTAATTTTTTAGAAAAAGATAACATTCCTACTTTATCTTGTTTTTTTAAAACAACATTACTAATAGCTAAGGTTGCATTTACAGCATAATCTAATAATGTTAAGCCCTCAAAACTCATTTGCATTACGCGTCCTTTATCAATAATAGAATATACTGATTGTGATTTCTCTTCAACATACTGATTAACCATTAATTGGTTTCTCTTTGCAGTCGCTTTCCAATTTAAAGTTCTAATATCATCTCCAGAAACATATTCTTTTATTTGTTCAAATTCCAAAGAATGCCCTATTCGTCGTGTTTTTTTAGCTCCATAAGAGGAAGTACTTGTAAACCCTTTTATATCAAATTCCTGTAATCTTAAAAAAGACGGATAACACTTTAATTGTATCTCATCTCCTAAAACATATTTTTTAGTTGCTAATTGTAACGGAGAACTAGTGTACACATTAACATTACCAAAATCATAAACTCCTCTTTCATTTGGTTTTAGATCGTAATGAATTGTTTTTTCTTTTTGATTATCTAATTTTAATTTAAAAAAGAAATCTCTTTTTTGAAATTGATGTGGTAGCTCTTCTATTACCTTTAAATTTATAGAAAAAGCATAAAAACTTTTAAACTCTAATGATATTTTGTTGTCGTCTCCATTAGATAACCTTTCTGGTAAAAACCTTTTTAAACTTACTCCCTCTTTAATATTATACAATAAAAAAATATCTATAAAAGTTAAGGCAACTAAAATAAATAATAAGATTTTTGCAATATCGAAAAATATAGGCGCAAAAAAACCTACAACAAACAACAATGCTATAATTGCTAAGTAGTAAAAGAATTTAGTGTTTAGAAATAATGTATTGTAAAGGTTTTTCATGCAGGTAATTATCTTGGTATTTCTACAGCTTCAATAATTTGTTCTATTATTTGTTTACTGGTTATACCTTCCATTTCTCTTTCTGGAGTTACAATTACTCTGTGTTGTAATACAGGAATTGTTGCTCTTTTTATATCTTCTGGTGTAACAAAATCCCTACCTTCTATTGCCGCAAATGCTTTAGATGAATTTAATATGGCAATGCTTGCTCTTGGTGATGCTCCTAGATACAAAAAGGAATTAGATCTTGTATTTACTACAATATTAGTAATGTATTTTAATAAGTTTTCTTCTATCGCTATTTGTTTAATCAAACTTCTATATTCAATAATTTTTTCTCCAGAAATTACAGTATCAATTTTACTAACTTTAGTTTTGTCCTCTAAAGCTTGTTCTCTCATAATAATTTCTAACTCTTCTTCAGCATTCGGATACTCCACATTCACTTTAAATAAAAAACGATCTAATTGTGCTTCTGGCAATCTATATGTTCCTTCTTGTTCTATAGGGTTTTGAGTAGCTAATACTATAAATGGTTCTTCCATTTTATATTTTTTACCATCAATAGTTACTTGCTTTTCTTCCATAACTTCAAATAAAGCAGCTTGGGTTTTTGCAGGAGATCTATTAATTTCATCAATTAAAACCATATTAGAAAATATAGGTCCTTTTTTAAACTCAAATTCAGAAATTTGTAGATTATACACAGAAGTTCCTAAAATATCTGAAGGCATTAAATCTGGTGTAAATTGAATTCTACTAAAATCAATCGCTATTGTTTTTGCCAATAACTTCGCTGTTATTGTTTTTGCTACTCCAGGAACACCTTCTATTAATACATGTCCGTTAGATAATAACGACACAATTAACAAATCAAGCATGTCTTTTTGACCAACAATTACTTTTCTTAACTGTTCTTTTATTTTAAAAACACTTTCTTGTAATTCGGCTAAATTTAACCTGCTTTCAAATTCTATATTCTTATTTTCTCGTTCTTTACTTAAATTAATATTCTCTTGTTCGTTATTTTCTGTTTCCATATTTATTTATTGAAGAAGTTATCTATCATTCTATGAAGTACAATTAATTGCTCTTCAGAACAAATTGCTTTTTTATTTAAATCTATAATTGTATGAATCAAGTACTTTGTTTTTTGTAAATCATTTCCAGATTTAGCTGCTAATTTTTCTATAAACTTAACATTTAAAGTATTGGTATCTATTAAATACTTTGCTCTTACTTTTTCTAAAAAGAATTGTATTTTCTTATCTACTATATTTTTATGATCCTGCTCTTTTAAATATAAACTGGCTATTGTTTGTGTAAACGCTACAGTAGTGTTTTCTAATGGTTTTATTATAGGAATAACACGTTGCTTTCTTCGGGCATTAAATACCATAAATAATAACAAACCAAATAATGATACAAATAAAAACCAAGTTAGTGTTTTGTGTTGTAAAAAGAATTTAAAAATAGAAGATCTGTCTTCTTCTTCTTTTGGTTCAAACCTACTTGATTTTATTTGTGGATCCCATAAAATCTCTGAATCTGGTAAATAAGAGAAAACATTGGTTATATAATCTTCTTTATCTTTTAACAAGAAATAATTTGTAAAAACAACGGGATTTGAATGCAAATAGATAGCTCCTTTACCGTGGTAAACTTTAATGAAATTAGGTTTCATTTCTCCTCCTATTTCAGCTGTACCTAAAACAATTGTTGTGTTTTTATCAAAATCAGAAAAGTAAGTAGGCTTGATATTTCTATCAAAAGAATAAGAGTCATCTTTAAATGTTGAATTTTCAAGATAAAATGTTCCTTTTAAGGTTTTTAAATAGCTATTAGAAAGAGTATTTTGATTAAATGAGTAAACAGTTTCAAAAGCAAGTTTTTCTTTTAAAATACCATTAAAAAAATTTAACGATAAAAAAGCATCATTACCATTATAAACAAAAGCTAACAAATCTTCAATTCCAGATTCCGTTAGTTTTGTTGTTGAATTTTTTATACACACATAACTTGCATGATCAGCAACTGGATCTGGATAATTATGAAATAAATAATCGTAAATATTTTCGTTTAAATACGTTACTTTTTCATTATTAAACACTTCTTCAGCTTCATTATAAACTATATACAATCCAAACGGATCTTTAGATCGCTCTTTATAATTTTCACGCCAATTTGTTTTATTACAACTTACTAAATGTACTAAAACAAAAATGCTTGTTATTATTTTTATGTTTTTTAAAAGCTTCAATTGATTGTTTTAAAAAATGATTTATACTTCTCTTCCACTCTTTTAAAATCCATTTCGTTTAACGAAAACTCTCCATACCAAACATAGGTATAGATGTATGATAAATACGAAAACTCTTTTTTAGTCTCTTCTTTTTTTAATTCAAAAAGATATTCTGAATTGGTTTTATCCTTATCGTATTTAATAAGTTCTTTTTCTGATAACTTTTTCAATAACAATAAATAATAATATCGTATGGCTAATCGAGAATCTTTTGCTTCTAATGCTCTTTTTAACAAACTGTTTAAATCAACATCATGAATGTCTTCATCTTCATACACTAATTTTTCTGCAACCTTCTTATGAATTCTTTTAAAGTTCCAAAAACCAGTACCTGATCCTAAATAAAGTTTTAAAATTATAAAAACTACTATTCCAGCTAAAAGAAACGGAAAAATAGTTTGCATAAAACCTATAAAAGCTTTAAAAAAAGTAAGGTCTGGTGGTTTCTGTTCTTCTACTTTTTCTTCTTTATAAATAAATTCATTATCAGAATACTTATCTTTTAAATCAGATTTGAATTCTCTTTCTTTGATGTAATCTGTTGTTTTTTGATAAACAATAGAATCATTACTTATTTCAATAGTACTTTCTACTAATTCTTGTGAATAAGCACATATATTAAACAATAAAACAAAAAATAGTAACTTTTTTTTCATTAGCGTAATCCCTGTTTTTGAGCTACTTTAAATGGCAGCACCAAATAATAATAGCTAATTGTTACTAAACTAAACAGAATAATAAAATAACAGAAAAAAGTAGGCATTATATTGGAATACCTAGTTATATAACCTTCTAAAAAAGCTGCAATTATAGTAAAAGGAATAGTGCTTATAAAAATATAAAAAGCATCTCTAAAACCTATTTTAAAAGATTCAAATCGTTTTAAAGTTCCAGGGAATAAAATACTTGCTCCAATAATATAGCCAGCTGCTGCTTCTATAATCATTCCAAAAATTTCATAAGTTCCGTGAATCCAAATTCCTTTTAAACTATCAAAAAAACTATTATGTTGATAAAAAAATGCTTGAAAAACGGCTACCATTATTGCATTTACAACTACATAATAACCAGTACCCAAACCTAAAAATAATCCAGATAGAAACATATTTAACCCAACACGCTGATTATTATCATAAATACCTATAAAAGTTCCCCAATTGGTTCCGCCTTTATAAATAGCCATGGCATCACCACTTTCTATATTCTCTATAGTTTGATCTACATAATTATTGCCTAAAATTTGTCTTGCAAAGGATTCGTCATTAAACGTAGATAGTATTCCTATAAAAAAGCAGAAAAAAAAGAATGCAAATGATAAATAAATGTATTTTCTATATTGATAAGATAGTAAAGGTACTTTTTCTAAGAAAAAAGAATAAAAAACATTTTTTTCTTTCCTTTTTGCGTCATAAACCTCATCAAAACTACCTTTTGCTAATTTATTTAAGTAAAGTGTAACTTTACTTTTTGGATAATAGGTTTGCGCATACACCAAGTCATTCATGATCTTGATATGCAAACTAGCAATTTCGTCGGAACTTTTTTTTTCTTTATTTGAAATTAATTGTTCAAATTCTAGCCATTTTTCTTTATTTTGCTTTATAAAAGCGACCTCTCTCATACAGAGCGAATTTAATGATTGCATGAAAAGACTCCAAATAAAAACGGCACAAAATATAAACATCAATTTTACGTTAGCAAACGTTGGTCAAAGACTAGCGGCTTTCTCTATAGACAATGTTTTAAAATTTATATACTGTTATCTTGTATTTTACTCGTTAGACATCAGTAACACAAGTGGTATAGCTACAGATAGTTGGAGTACTAAGGCTTTTTATGTTATGCTTATGTTGCCTGTTACTTTTTATTCGTTGTATTCAGAAATATTAATGAATGGACAAACCGTTGGAAAAAAGCTATTAAAAATAAAAATAATTAATGTTGATGGCTTTAAACCAAACACAACTGATTATATAATGCGATGGTTTTTAAGAATTATAGATTTCAATTTTTTCTCTTTAATATTTGTTTATCTTTTTTCTTTAGATATTAATTCTTCTCAATTATATGCTATTGCTATGGTAGTTTTTTTTATAGGAAAAGCAATTGGTTTTTTCTTGATTATATTAACAAAAAACAACCAACGTTTTGGAGATATTATTGCCAATACTATTGTTATTAGTTTAAAAGATGATGTGCAATTTTCTGAAACTATTTTGGAGGATATTGCTATTAATTACAAACCAACATACCCAAATGTTATTAATTTATCAGATAACGATATGCGTTTAATTAAAGATACTTTTAATAATCTTGATAAAAGTTCGGATTTTGGAACACTAATTAAGTTACGCTCTAAAATTGAACAAGTTGCTAATATTAAATCAAAAGAAAGAAGTGATAAAGAGTTTATTAGAAAAGTATTAAAAGATTATAGTTTTTATACTCAAAACGGATAATTTTATATCACTTTCGTTTTTATACAAACAATCATTAAAACATTTCATTTAGAATATATTTATCTAAATTTAGTTACGTATAACAATTTTTTGTTTTTAATTTTTTTCCACCAAATAATAAAACCAGTAATTGGTAAAGAGGTTCCTATTAAACTAATTACAAAATAAAGAATAATACTAGGTAATCCCAATATTTCACCTGTATGTAATGGTTTTGCTATTGCCTTAAATTGTTGGTGTAATTTCAATTTTTTAAATAAATAAAGATTATTTATCTTTCCATTTAACGAATACTCTACTATATCTGGAAAGTTAAATCCTATTAAATTATCAGTATTCATTTTTGTTATAACAGTTTTTTTTATTTCCGATGTAGGTAATTTAATTATCATGTTACCTTCATAATTAAAAACACTGTCAGTTTTATTGATTATTGTAGTTAATGATACTCTTTTTAAAGATGCTGTATTTTCCTCTCTAGATAAATCATTCAATACTTTATTAAAAGAATCAGAAAGACTTTTTTGTAAAGCTATATTGTTTTCAGAAATAATAATAGAATCTCCTCCTAGACCAACAATAATAGTGTTTTTCACCCAATGAAAAGAAACATACAATCCTGTAATGGCTATAAAGAACAAGATAATTAAGGAATATAACCCTAAAATTCTATGTAAATCATAATTTATTCTGTAAAAACGGGCATCCCATTTAATGACTAGGTTTTTTTTGAAACTTTTAAGTTTTTTTGGTAACCATAATATAAAGCCAGAAAAAAGTAGAAAAACAAAAATTAAAATGGAAATTCCATTAATAGTTTTCCCTAGTTCATCCATCAACAAAAAACGATGAATATCTAAAATGAATTCAAAAAAGGAAGTTGTCGTTCTGCTTTTAATACCTAAAAACTCTCCAGTATATCTGTGGTAATATACTTCTGTACCTAATATATTTTTGCTTCTAGAACTTATGAATATATTTTTATTTAAGTTTTCAGGAATTAAAATTAAGGTAGGTTTACCATATTTTTTTTCAAAATTTAAAGCAATGACATCAATATTAAAAGACTGTTTATGCTGGGAGTTATTATAAACGAGATCACTATTTATTAAGTTTTCAATTTGACTTTTAAAAGCATAAATACTACCCGACAGACAAACTACCGTAATAACTACAGAAGATAATAGCCCTAACCACAAGTGCAGCAGAGCCATTATATATTTAAATAAAGATTCTTTGTTTCTCTTCTTCCTAAGAAGTAATTGTTTTATCATTATTATAAAGAATCTGTTTTAATGCTCACTTTTTCCTATTTCGTACTTTTCTATCAACTGTATGTATTTAGTATATTGTTCTGGAGTCATTATTTTTTGAAAAGTAGCTCTTCTGCTGACATCAATCTCTTTATGATATTGTTTAAAAACGTCTGGTTTACCATGATAATTATCGTGATTATCTAATAAAGTAGTAAAAAAAGCTTCATTAGTTAGATTATATTGTTTTGACTGAATACTATCTAAGCCCAATTCATTTTTTATTACTTCCATAGTATGTTTTTCTCTTCCTTTTCGTTCAATAGTTACTTCTGTTAAATAAGTATTATATTGATCAGGAGATAAGATTGCTTTTATTTTTTTGTCTTGAGTATCAAAAACTTCTTTTTGTGCTTTTGTTATCAATTCATTATTATCTTTATTATCCATCCACGCTTTTTTCGCAAGTGCAGTATATTCTGTAGTTATTTTATCGAACTTTTCAGTTTGTTCTTCATTTAAAGAAATTTTCGATTTTATCATAGGATAATTAAATCGTCCTTTTTCTTCTTTTTTATTGCAACTAATAATTAAAAGAAGTACTGTAATAATAAATATTGATTTTAATGTTTTCATAAAAGTTGATTAAATCACAAGAAACATTCTTACTTTTTATGTAAAAATGTTTCTTGTTTAATGAATACTAAATTAGTATGGCTGTTATATCTTTATTTTTTTGAATAAATTAGTTATTCAAATAAAGACCTTCAACAGATATATTATCTCCATCAAGTTGTAAGCCGGTTTCAAAACCATCTGCAGAAGTAGAAGAAGGATCAAATTTGTAAACAAAAGAGTCAGTACCAACTGGACTTAAAGCTAAGTAAAAAGAACCATTATAAACAACACCGTTTTCATATTCAAGTAAATTAGATAATGGTACATTTAATTTAATAGCTGTTTTATTATAAACATCAATTTTGGCTAGAGACCAAGAATCATCTGTATAATAATTACCTTCATCTTCTAATTGTATTGGCATATATCCAATTCCATTACCTACATAAAACCAACCGACTGTTCCAACATTTCCAGTAAGGCCTAATGCTTCAGAAACATTAAAAGTATATGAAGTATCATAAATTCCATCCGTTAATTTAGATATTACAGTTTTATCACCTTCTGATAAGTCGAAAGAATTACCAGTCATAAACCAATTAGATTGATACACATCACCATTTTCATCAACATGCATTGAAGGCGCTCTGTATCCATTTGTATGACCAGATGCAACATTGGTTTCTGTAATAGTACCATTGGTTATTGAAGGGTAATCAAAAACTAAAGTTTCTAAACCTGTTTGTTTAGGCTGTCTGAAAGGAGGAGGTGTTGATGGGTTATACATATCTAAATGCATTAAACCAAAATAAATTTTATCGCCAGAAATAACAGGTGCATCTACACGCATAGGATGATACCCAATAGTTGCACCAATTTTAGCATTTTCTGATTGAGGAATAATAAATTCAGTTAAGTTAGCAATACTTAAATCTGGTAAAGAAACAGTAGCTAATCTTAAAGTACAAGTTACATCTTCCACTTCGTCCAAATCATTATAAACATAATCGGTTACTACATTATAAACCATAATAGTATTATCGTCAGCTAATTTGTAACGAGGAGTATCTGTACCTACAGATAAACCTGCATTAATTTCTTTAACTACATCATAACTCCCAGCTTCGTTTAATTCAAGTTGAGACAATAAACCAGTACCGTAATTTAAAGAATATATATACCCTCCAGAACCTATAATACGAGCAGCTTGATCAGCATCTAATTGTGTTCCGTTGTTAATAAAAGAAAGTGCTTCTTCATCAAGGCTTTCTGTAGGAGCTAAATAATAAGCATCATCAATAGTTGCTAAAACACTAAATGGGTCTATAGTAGTTTCTTCTGATTCTTCTGATGGAGAATCATCACTACTACAAGCTGTAAAAAAGATGGCTAATAATAGTATAATTATTAAATTAATTTGTTTCTTCATTTTGATTATTTTTAAGGAGTTCTTTGTTTTTATTTCTTAGAGATACTGAACTCATTAATATCTTAAGAAAGTGGTTTTAAATTTTATTTAAAGGTGTAAGTCATTTTTATATAAGCAGCTCTTCCTGGTTTTTGAATTGCGTAATTATCAAATAGTTGTTCGTTGAAAATATTATTAAGGTCGAAACTAAGTGTAACTTTTTCATTAGGAAAAACATACCCGAAACCAAAATCATGATATACTTGTTCGGGTATTTTATCTAAGTTTGTATCACCTATTATTTCAGAGTTTTTATGAAATTCTCCTGTGTAATTTATAGACCAGTATAAAAAGGATTTAGATTTTTTTTGAAAAAGACCATTAAAACTAGTTCTAAAATTACTGTTTGCTTGCGTAAAAGGAATATTTGAAAGCCGAGTGTCTACAGTAACATTATCATTACCAAACTCATCAGTATCGGATTTTATAACAGGATTTAGCTTAGAGAATGTTTGACTAAATGTAAACACATCTTTAAAACTATATTTTAATTTCACATCAAATCCTTTCATTAAAACATCATCAAAATTGACGTATTGGAAAGAGGCTAAATCGTACTGTTGTTGTTGAATTAGGTTTGTAACATCTCTATAAAATAAGTTTCCTGAAAATTGAAGGTTATAATTTTCTTCTGCAAAGAACGTTAAATCAAATCCGAGATTTATATTTAAACTAGATTCTGCTTTTAAGTCTGACGTGCTTTGTACAGTTAAACCGTCTCCTAAAATTTCTTCAGCCTCAGGTAATCTATATGTTTTTTCTAATGAAATATTTATTTTAAAATCAGAAGTAAAGGCATAAGAACTTGTAAAACCAAAACCAAAATTGGAAGCTTTTGCTTTGTCATTATTATAAACTACATCGCCATCTTTATAATCAGACGTTTTTATAGATGCATTGTAGCTAAACCATTTAGAAAATAGAATAGTATTTAGTTTCTTTTCAAAGAATTTACTTTGTAGAGAAAGTCCCATACTATGTTTTTGCAACTTTTGAGGCGCATAATAACCACTTGTTTCTTGAGTGATTAAGGGATCTCTATCTGTTCTATTTAAATTACTAACAATATAATTATAGCCAATTTTATGATTTCTATTTATATTATAAACTGCATTTAAACGACTTAAAAAAGTGTTTTGTTTTAAGGTATTTAAAGTACGTGTTTGCTCACCACCTAAAGTACGTTGACCGTCAATTTCTCCGTACCAGTTATATATGTTTTTAGTAGTATCTATTCTTTTACGAACTAAGTTTGAGTAAGAAGAAAATAAGTTTAGATGAAGTCCTTTTGTGAATAGATTGTTCTTTTTATAACTAAAATTAGGGCTTATTACGTTTTGTTTATAACTCGCTTCACCATAAGGGACAGTCATTGTACTTCCATGCTGAATTTCTTTATCCATATTAGAATACACAAAACCTAATAAAAAAGAATCTGCCCATTTCTTATTTTTAAAACCAGCATCAAACTTTATAGCTTTAGATTTAAAAGCATCATTAAAACGTTTTACTTTAATACCTCTTTCTATTTCAAAAGTTTCAAGATTTGTTACATATATATCATCTCCCCAAACCTTATAATCATTATCAGAATAATTATAAAAAGCAGAGAATTTAGTGAATAATCCTGTTTTTTTATGTTGATAATTTCCATTAACCGAAACTCTATGTGTATTAAATGAACCATAAGAATAAGATGCTTGTAAATTGTTTTCAATCTGATTTTTAGATATCAAGTTAACAGCACCACCCAAAGCATCATTACCTAATTCAACAGGTACAACACCTTTATAAACTTCAATTTTATCAATTAAAGAAATGGGAATGGTGTTTATAGAAAAAGATGCCCCATAATAATCCATTGGAATTCCGTCTAAAAAAAATCGTATCGACTTGCCAGAAAGCCCATTAATTGAAAAATTAGAACGTGAACCTAAACCACCATCTTGGCGAACTTTAATACCTACTAATTGATTTAATACTGTATTTAAAGTAACAGACTGCGCTTGTAATTCACTTGCTTTTATAGTTTCTATAACAAAACCTTTATCTCTTTTTTGTTGTGTTTTAGAAAGAGTTTTAATGGTTATTTCATCTAAATTTTCTTTAGTTTCAACCAAAGTGAAATTTAGTTCTAATGGAGAATTATCTTCTATTTTAATAATTTTAGAAATTGAAGTAAAACCTAAAAAGGAAGCAGTTACAGTATGTGTTCCAAAGGGAATCTTATTAATTTTATAACTACCATTAGATTTAGAATTTGTACCTAAAGAAGTATTTTCTATTAAAATGGTGGCATTTAATAAAGGTCTGTTATTTTCTGTAGTTATATTACCTAATAATACACTACTTGCTTCAGTATGATTTTGTGCATTTATAATAAATGAACAATAGAAAAGAAATATTATGAATGTTTTTTGTGTCATTATTTATGAAAAGACCTATTTTTTAGCGTGTTAAATGATTCTTTATTTAGACTAACTATAGATAATAGTTGTATTTTTGCGCAAATGTATATCTGAAGAAGAGAAGTTAGCTACGTAAAAAGTTTTTTAAATAACGTAAAAGGAAGAAATGAAAACAATATTAAGAGGGGATGTTTATGAAAATAAAATTTTGATAAAAGATTTTGATAATGATTTTAAGTCTGATTATGTAGAAAAAACAATTAACATAAATAAAGATATAGCGAAAGGTGTTTTTAAAGAATACCAAATGACAGGGTTTAGAATTATAACACGTGATTTAAAAATTGATAATTTAAAGCTTTCTGTTGAGCATGATTTTCCTTTATTTAAACTTCATTTTGAAATAGAAGGCTCTAATAATTATATTCCTGATAATAGCTTAGAAACAAACATATATATTCCTAATGGACACTATAACCTTTTTTACTTACCTGTAGTAAAAGGTGTATTAGAATACAATACAAAAAGTAGAAAAACCTTAGAGGTGATTTTTACAGAATTATATATAAAAAAAACCTTAGGAAATAATTATAAAAAATTTTTATTAGAGTTTGGTAAAGCTATTGATACAGAAAACCCTTTCATTTTATGGGAAAAGAGTAAACCTATAACATCTAAATTATTATATATAATTAATGAAATTACTTCATGTAATTACGATAAAGATTTTAAAAAGGCCTTTTTAGAAATTAAGGTAAAAGAACTTTTAATTGAATTGTTATCAAAAACTAATGAAGAATTATATGGTACAGATTATAAAAAATTAAACACGACAGATTACAATAGGATTATAAAAATAGAATCTTTTTTAAAAGAAAATTTGCATAAAAAAATAACAATTCCTGAATTAGGGAAAATAGGAGGTGTAAATACATCTAAATTAAAAGAAGATTTTAAAACTGTTTTTTTAACCACCATTTTTAAACACATTACATTGTTAAGAATGGAAAAATCAAAAGAGTTAATTACTGAAGACGTTTTATCTATATCAGAAATCTCTGTAAAAGTTGGGTATAAAAACCCTCAACATTTTACTACAGCATTTAAAAAAATTTATGGTTACCCACCAAGTAAATTAAAACAAGAAATAAAGTAAAACATTAGTAATCGTAAAAAAATATACTCTTTTCTATTTGTTCTTTAATTTTATTTTGAATTATCAGAAACTCCTTATTATTGATAAGACATAAAACATATAGCTATATTAATCTTTTTGTGTTTTTGACGAACACCACATATAGAGATTATTAGGTTTTTACTTTTCATAATAATTATCAATAATCTTATCTGCATTTTTAATTGTTGTTTTAACCCAGTTAAAATACAACTCTTCTCGTTCTACTGAAGTTAAATTCCAACGAACATTTGTTTTACGCAACCTTGTAGTAACATCTTGAAGAATTATAGCTGCAGCTACAGATATATTTAAACTCTCTGTAAAACCAACCATAGGTACTTTTAAAAATCCGTCTGCATTTTCTTTTACATAATCAGATATTCCATCTTTCTCCACTCCAAAAACAAAAGCTGATTTTTTTGTAACATCAAAATCAGCTAACATACAAGATTCATTATGCGGCGTTGTACCTATAATTTGATATCCTTTATTCTTCAAATCATTTAAACACATTTCTGTATTATTTGTGTCTTCTTTAAATCTATTATGAGTCAACCATTTCTGGCTTCCTTTTGCTACATGACGTGATACTTTATTAGTATACATATTTTCTATTGTATGTACATCTTGAATTCCAAAAATATCGCAAGTTCTTAAAACTGCACTTGCATTATGTTGCTGATAAATATCTTCTAAAACAACTGTAAAATGACGTGTTCTTTCATTTAAAACTTTTTTAAATAAGTTTTTACGTTTTTCTGTTAAATACCCTTCTAAATAAGTTAACAAATCTTTATCCATTTTAAAATTATCTTTTGAATTTACAAATCTATTAATTTTAAAATATAATAAATAATCTTACTTTTATAGGTATGAAAAAATTAGTTGTTTTAACAGGTGCAGGTATTAGTGCAGAAAGTGGTATTAATACATTTAGAGACGTAAATGGTTTATGGGAAGGACATGATATTATGGAAGTTGCTTCCCCTGAAGGTTTTTATAAAAATCCTGAACTGGTTTTAGATTTCTATAATCAACGTCGTAAACAGCTTTTAGAAGTTAAGCCTAATAAAGCACACTTTAACTTAAAAGAATTAGAAAATTATTTTGATGTAACAATTATAACACAAAATGTTGATGATTTACATGAGCGTGCAAATAGTAAAAACATTATGCATTTACATGGTGAATTATTAAAATCTCGTAGTACAAAAAATGATAACTTGGTATATACTTGTTCAAAAGACATTCTTTTAGGTGATTTAGCTAAAGATAAAGCTCAATTAAGACCTCATATTGTTTGGTTTGGAGAAGATGTTCCAATGCTAGAAAAAGCAGTAGAAATAACAGAAAAAGCAGATGTCTTAGTTATTATTGGAACTTCTATGCAAGTATACCCTGCGGCTAGTTTAATTAACTTTATAAAACCAAAAACGCCTATTTATTTTATAGACCCAAATCCTTCTATAAACAAAAACGCCTTTAATAATTTAACTATTATTAAAGACGTTGCTAGTACTGGAACAGATGAATTATTAAAACAACTGTTATAATTTTATTTCGTATAATTGATCATAATAACATCTTCTTTGTTATTTACATCTTCTATTAACTCTATAGTAAGTTTATCTTCTGATATTTCTATTATCTTTTTAAAAACAATATCATCACCAACAACTTTTATACTTTTCTCTTTGTCTGAATATTCCCATTCAGAATTTGTTACTTCACCGTATAAGCTTTCTTCTAACTTTCCTTCTGCATGAAATACTATCCATTCATCATTTTTATTAGAAGACATTTCTGGTTCTTGTCCGCTTTCTTGTACAGATTCTACAAACCATTTACCAGAAGTTAAAATACGTTTTATGTCTTGTTCATTACTCTTTGTGAAAGAAGTTAATGATAAAACAAATAATAGTGCAAATATTTTTCTCATTATTTCGGGGTTTCTTCAAAAATATGAAAAAAATGAATATCTTGAAAATTAAGTTATCAACTTTTTAAAAAAATTAAAAAACTCTCCTTTTGATATTGAACTTCCTTTTTCTATTAAATCAAAAACTTCTAAATTTCTCTCTTTAACATAGGCTTTTTCGCCTTCTAGTATTTCTACATCGTTATCTAGTGGATTTTTCAACAACCAATGATACCCTTCTTCTTCCAATAAATTAATTGTTTTATTAACATTTATTACAATCCTTTCCATTTTATTTTCATCACATTTAAACAGATTAACTGTTCTTTCAGAAAAATGCTCTAAGTAATTTGTCTTTGTTAAAACATCATCCCAAACTACATCAGAAAAAACATTCATTTCATCTTCAGCTACATTTGGTTTTTCTTCTTTTATTTGCTTCCATTCTTTAGCATCAATACTTTGTGATGCTAAAAAACGCGCAAACTCTTCGTGTAAACCTTCAAATTGTTCTTTAGTAAGTTGTCTATATTTCATTTGGCAATTTTAAGAGTAAATTTGGATTTGGGCAATTTTCTTTATAAAAATTAATTGTTTTTACTGAAGCTACACCAGGGTAATCTCCAATATTCCCTTCCAAATCTTTAATAATTTGAAAATGTAAATGAGGAGCATAATCTCCATTAACTGTATGATTCCCCAATTCTCCAATAATTTGACCTTCTTTTACTTTATCTCCCACTTTAATATTTTCTATTGATTTTTTTGATAAGTGTCCATATAAAGTATAAAAGGTTACAGTATTAATAGAGTGCTTAATAATTATTGTTGGTCCATAATCTCCAAAACCTTCATTGTTTTTGAAACTATGTATTTCACCAGGTAAAACTGCCAGAATTGGTGTTTTTTCAGGGCACCACAAATCTATACCTAAATGTATATTTCTTTTTTCTGTTAAAGGTCCTTCTTTGAAATGAGTGCTTCTATTATAAATATTTCTTACTTCTAAATATCCTCCAAATGCTACTTTTGAATTATTTTTACAAAGATATTCATCTATATAATTAATCCATTCTTTAGATGAAGAAGTATCAAAATCTAATTCTTTATTTTTTGCAGAAATTGATATTGGTATATAAAAATCTATATCGATAGAATCATCGACGACTTTTAAAGATTTATTTGATATTGCATTCAAAAAATTATTCATGAAACAAAAATATAGTAAAACTTATTTTTTTAGCACAAAAAAAGTGTAATATAAATATTACACTTTTCTTTAAAATTTAAAAACTTATTTATCTACTTACTGTACCTGAAATCATTGCTACTGGCCCAGCACCTAAAGTTTGCACTGAATGTGCCATAATACCTGTTGGTACATCACCTGCTAATGGCTTTAATGTAAATGGTAACGTACTATTATCTGGACTTGGCTCTACTGAAATTACTACAGTACTACCTGTTAAATCAGTTGGAAAAGTAATTCCGGCTGCAGATCCCATTACATAATCTTCTCCAGGATATCCTGGTCCATCTCCTGCCGCTCCTTTATACGGAGAAGTTGAAGCGTTATCATCTGCCATAGCAACATCTGTAAATGTTCCTGTACTTACTGGTGTACCGTTTAAAACTACCCATCCTTCATATTTCCACCCTGCTGGTAAAGTTGGTAAATCTAAACCTGCAACCGCTGATCCTGATGAATTATCTAAAAACCAAACTCCACTGAATTCATTTGTATCATCAGTATCTGTTGGTGTTGCTAAAATATAACTTCCTGTTGAAGCACTAAAGTCTCCAACCATACCTGTAGAAGATACAGTAGCCATATCATTAGTAAAATCTCCAATTAGTAATTTAGTATCTGCTGGTGCTGGATCTGAATCTACTGCTGGTTCAATTGACAAAACAAAAGCTGTTGCTGCTGCTAAATCTCCTGCGTTTACCCAAAACGATGTTTCTGATAAAGTTCCTGAATCATCTACGCTAAATACTCCTGTAGTTACTGGTGAACCATCAACAATAATCCATCCTTCATATGCATAATCATCTCCTAAATTTTCTAACCCATTTATATCTAATGTTAATTCAGTTTCAGAAGATCTATTTATAGTTATTGAATTTGATAAACTAAAATCTCCTGATAAATTACTAGCATTTTCTCCCGTCATTGCACCTGTTAATCCATCTTCATAAGACAAATGCCAAATTAAACAAACTCCTGCTGGTGCTCCATCAAAATCTTCTGCTTCTAACGCTGTTAAATCTCCTGGTAAACCTAAAATATTACCCGCATCATCTGTAATAACATAAGTACTATTTGTTCCTGTATTTCCTGTTAATGTTATTCCTGACACATTATCAGCTATTCCATCTCCTACTGTAAAAGTAAATGGACCTCCTGATAATACTCCTCCAACTGGAGTTATTACTACATCATCATCACTACATGATGTAAATGCTATTGACGCTAGAGCTAAAGCTCCTAAAATAAATTGTTTCATAAGGTATTAGTTTTAATTAATCTTATGCTATAGTCGAACGCCTATTTAATTCATTACAAAAAAAAGCTCTAATTTTTAAATCAGAACTTTTTTTGTTAAAAACGTATGTTTTAATTAGGCATTTTGCTTTTTAATTAAATTTAAAGCAGAACCTTCATTATACCATTCTATTTGCCCCTGATTATAAGTATGATTTACTTTAACTACATCTTTATTTCCATCAACATGGACAACTTCTATTGTTAAAGGTTTCCCTGATGTAAATTCATTTAGATCTAAAAAATTAAAAGTATCATCTTCTTGTATTAAATCATAATCTGCTTCATTCACAAAAGTTAATCCTAACATTCCTTGTTTCTTAAGATTTGTTTCATGAATACGTGCAAATGACTTTACAATAACTGCAACAACACCTAAATGACGTGGTTCCATAGCAGCGTGTTCTCTAGATGATCCTTCTCCATAATTATGATCGCCAATTACAACAGTTGGTATTCCTGCTGCTTTATAAGCTCTTGCTGTTGCAGGAACTGCTGCGTAATCTCCATTTATTTGACTCTTTACTAAATTAGTTTGTTTATTGTACGAATTAACAGCACCAATTAAACAGTTATTAGAAATATTATCTAGATGTCCTCTGTAACGTAGCCAAGGTCCTGCCATAGAGATATGATCTGTTGTACATTTACCATGAGCTTTAATTAATAATTTAGCTCCTTTAATCTCATTTCCTATTGGTATAAATGGAGTTAATAATTCTAATCTTTCAGAATTAGGGTTTACAACTATATTCACGTTACTACCATCCTCACTTGGTGCTAAGAAACCATTATCTTTAACTTCAAAGCCTTTAGGTGGTAATTCCCAACCTGTTGGTTCATCAAACATAATTTGTTCTCCGTTATCATTAATTAAAGAATCTGTTAGTGGATTAAAATCTAAACGACCTGCAATTGCAATTGCAGCTGTTAATTCTGGTGAAGCTACAAAAGCATGTGTATTTGGATTTCCGTCTGCACGTTTTGCAAAATTTCTATTAAAAGAATGAACAATACTATTTTTAGGTGCATTTTTAGGATCACTATATCTTGCCCATTGACCAATACAAGGCCCACAAGCGTTTGTGAATATTTTAGCATCTAACTTTTCAAATATTTCTAAAATACCATCTCTTTCTGCTGTGTAACGTACTTGTTCAGAACCTGGATTAATTCCTAACTCTGCTTTCATCTTTAGTCCTTTGTCTAATGCTTGTTGTGCTATAGAGGAAGCTCTGGATAAATCCTCATAAGAAGAGTTTGTACAAGAACCTATTAAACCCCATTCTACTTCTAGAGGCCAATCATTAGTATTTGCAATCTTAGTCATTTCTTCTCCTGCTGGTGTAGATAAATCTGGTGTAAAAGGTCCGTTTAATAATGGTCCTAACTTAGATAAATCTATTTCTATAACTTGATCAAAATATTGTTCTGGATTAGCATATACTTGTGGATCAGCAGTTAAATAATCTTTTACTTCATTTGCAGCATCAGCAACATCTGCTCTCTCTGTTGCTCGTAAATAACGTTCCATAGAATCATCATATCCAAAAGTTGAAGTGGTTGCACCTATTTCAGCTCCCATATTACATATAGTACCTTTACCTGTACAAGACATAGATGTTGCACCCTCTCCAAAATATTCTACAATAGCTCCTGTTCCTCCTTTTGCGGAAACAATTCCTGCTACTTTTAGAATAACATCTTTTGGTGCTGTCCATCCTGATAATTCACCCGTTAATTTTACTCCTATTAATTTGGGGAATTTTAACTCCCAAGCCATTCCAGCCATAACATCAACCGCATCTGCTCCACCAACTCCAATAGCTAACATCCCTAATCCTCCTGCATTTACTGTATGTGAATCTGTACCAATCATCATTCCTCCAGGAAAAGCATAATTCTCTAAAACAACTTGGTGAATAATTCCTGCTCCAGGTTTCCAAAAACCAATTCCATATTTATCCGAAACAGATTCTAAAAAATTAAAAACTTCGCTACTAACATCATTCGCGTGTTTTAAATCTCTCTTTGCTCCTTCTTTAGCTTGTATTAAATGATCACAATGTACAGTAGTTGGAACAGCTACCTTCTTTTTTCCTGCCTGCATAAATTGTAGTAAAGCCATTTGAGCTGTTGCATCTTGGCAAGCAACTCGGTCGGGTGCAAAGTCTACGTAATCCTTACCTCTTTCATAACTTTTCATTGGTTTTCCATCCCAAAGATGACTGTACAATATTTTTTCTGCTAACGTTAAAGGTTTATCTGTAATTTTTCGAGCTGCATCAACTCTTTCTACTACTTTACTATAAACTTCTTTAATCATGTCAATGTCAAAAGCCATAAGATTTTTATTTTTTGTTAATCAACTATTAATCATCATAATATACGAAATATAAAATAACAAAAAAAGATATTTCCCTATTGATAAAGGTTTTAAATACTGATATAAAAAAGCTATAAATCAAAAAAAATCCTGAGTTTAAAACTCAGGATTTTTATATTAAAAATAAACTATTACTTAGCTTACTAATTTCTTAGTAGATGGTTTGAACTTCGTTAATACGATTCCTTCAACAGCTGCTTGATATTCAGCCAGAGTAGGAGTTCGACCTAAAATTGTAGATAATACTACTACTGGTGTAGAAGATAATAAAGATTCTCCTTTTTTAGCCTCAGTATCTCTTACAACTCTTCCTTGGAATAAACGAGTAGAAGTAGCCATTACTGTATCTCCTGCTTCTGCTTTTTCTTGGTTCCCCATACATAAACTACAACCTGGACGCTCTAAATACAATATGTTTTCATATTTAGTACGAGCTGCTGCTTTAGGAGCATTATCATCAAATTCAAAACCTGAATATTTTACTAACACATCCCAGTCTCCTTCTGCTTTTAACTCATCTACAATATTATATGTAGGAGGTGCAACAACTAGAGGCGCTTTAAACTCAACTTTACCTTGTTGTTTCTCAATGTTCTTTAACATTTGAGCTAAAATTTGCATATCTCCTTTATGAACCATACAAGATCCTACGAAACCTAAATCAACTTTCTTAGTTCCTCCGTAAAAAGATAATGGATTAATACAATCATGGGTATAACGCTTAGATACATCTTCATTATTTACATCAGGATCAGCAATCATTGGCTCAACAATCTTATCTAAATCAATAACAACTTCTTGATAATATTTAGCATCTGCATCTGGCTTTAATGCCGATTTAGTTCCTGTTTTAATTTCTATAATACGACTATTTGCTTTATCTACTAATCCTTTAAGGTCTTGCTTAGGATTATCCATCTTCTTATCGATCATAATTTGAATACGATCTCTAGAGATTTCTAATGACTCAATTAAAGTAGCATCTTCAGAAATACAAATAGATGCTTTTGCTTTCATTTCAGCAGTCCAGTCAGTAAATGTAAATGCTTGATCAGAAGTTAAAGTACCAATATGTACTTCAATAATTTTTCCTTGGAAAACATTTTCACCATCAAACTGATCTAACATTTGTTGTTGCGTAGCATGTACAACATCACGGAAATCCATATAAGGTTTCATCTCACCTGTAAAGGTAACTTTTACTGATTCTGGAATTGGCATAGTAGCCTCACCTGTAGCTAATGCTAAAGCAACTGTTCCTGAATCCGCTCCAAAAGCAACTCCTTTTGCCATACGTGTATGAGAATCTCCTCCGATAATAACATCCCAATCATCAACTGCAATATCATTTAATACTTTATGAATTACATCTGTCATTGCAGGATACTTATCTCCTGGGTGACGTGCAGTAACTAATCCGAAGTCATTCATAAACTTCATTAATCTTGGAATGTTAGCTTTAGACTTATCATCCCAAACTGAAGCTGTATGACATCCTGATTGGTAACCTGTATCAACAATAGGAGAAATAACTGTAGCAGCCATCATCTCTAATTCTTGAGAAGTCATTAAACCTGTAGTATCTTGAGAACCTACTATGTTTACTTCAACTCTTACGTTAGAACCAGCATGTAAAGTTTTACCTGGTGTATTTCCAACAGCATTTCTATTGAAAATTTTCTCAACAGCAGTTAAACCTTGTCCTTCAATAGAAACTTCTTTTGCTACTGCGTAAACTTGAGGAACATCAATTCCTAAAACTTTACAAGCAAATGTTTGTAATTTTTTACCAAAAACAACAGCATAAGAACCTCCTGCTTTAATAAATTCCTTTTTTGGTGGCGTTAAAGCTGTAGAAATATCTTTTACTACTTTACCATCTCTTAATAATTCCTTTGTTTTAGTATTTATAGTAAATACAGTACCTGTAGCAACAGAATATTCCTCTTTTAAGATAGCATCTCCTTCTTCATCTACAATAGTATTTCCGTCTGCATCTTGTTGCTTTACCCAGTTTTTTAAGTCGATACCAATACCACCAGTTACCCCAACAGTAGTTAAGAAAATTGGTGCAATACCATTCGTACCAGCAATTACTGGAGCTATATTAATAAATGGTACATAAGGACTAGAAGAAATACCTGTCCATAATGCAACGTTGTTTACACCAGACATTCTAGAAGATCCTACTCCCATTGTTCCTTTATCAGCAATTAACATTACACGCTTATTTGGGTGCTTTTCTTTTAATGCTAATAATTCATTTTGCATATCTTTATTATGCTCAAACATACACTGACCATGTAATTCACGATCTGATCTTGAATGTGCATCTGCTCCTGGAGATAATAAATCTGTAGAGATATCACCAATACCAGCAACAAAAGTTACTATTTCTATTTCTTCTTCTATTTCTGGCAACTTTGTAAAGAACTCTGCTTGAGCATAACTCTCTATTAATTCTTTAGCAATAGCGTTACCTGCTTTGAAAGCTTTTTCTAATTGCTCAGTATCTGCTTCATATAAAAAAACTTGTGTTTTTAATACTTTAGCAGCTTCATTAGCAATAGCAACATCATTACCTAAAGCTAAATCTAATAAAACCTCTACAGAAGGTCCTCCCTTCATGTGAGATAATTGTTCGAAAGCAAAAGCTGGAGTAATTTCTTTTACAACTGATTCACCTAAAATGATTTCTTTTAAAAACTTAGCTTTTACACCTGCAGCACTTGTTGTACCAGGTAAAACATTATAAATAAAAAAGTTAAGAGATTCATCTCTGTACTCGTTATCTACATCTTTAATTTGTTTAATTATTTCGCTTAGTAATTCAGCACCATCAATTGGTTGTGGGTGAAGTCCTTGAACTTTTCGTTCGTCAATCTGCCTAAGGTAATCTTTATAAATACTCATAAAAGAAATCTTTAAATTGTTTTATATACTCTTTTGATTATATCAAAAGAACTACAGTATAAGTTTTTGTTAATTTTGTCGAGCGAAAATAGGAATTTTTAAGGGATTTTGAAAGATAATTAACTATACAAAAAAAATAATGCGTTTTAATTATTAAAAAAGTTTTTTTTTACCAATACAATAAAAAAAAACTATTTTTTTTAACGACTATACAATTCAAAAACTACTATTTTATAGTTTTAAGTAATAAAAATGTATTAATCTTATTAAAATATTATAAAAAAAAGCAGACCAATAAGCCGGATCCTGTAACTTTTAAAAAAGCTCTTATCATTTATCTCGCTCTAAAATTACTCTTAGAGTCTATCTGCCCACCCCTTAGAATCGCGCGAGTAGCGCTCAACCTCTAATATACGTGACATTGCACCGCATAGAGTTTACCTGGTTTCACTACAGCCGAACTGTACTTGCTTTCTGTTGCACTTGTCCTCAGTTTACACTGGACGGATGTTATCCGCTATGCTACTCTATGGTGTCCGGACTTTCCTCCAAAATTTGGCGATAAGACTGATCTGCTAATATTTTTTTCATTTACTCTTCTTCTTCATAAAAAAACCCACTCAGTAAATGAGTGGGAAAATTGCTATGAAAAAGAAAAAGTGTTACTAGACGTCTCTAATAACACTGCAAATATAAAACATATTTTTAATTTAACAATAATGTAAAATTAAAAATTTTGTTAATTTTTAAGAAAACATATCTTTTACTTTCTCAAAAAATGATTTATCATTTTTTTGAGGATTAGGACTAAAATTATCGTCTACTATCATTTTTTCAAAAAACTGTTTTTGTTCTTTATTTAATTCTTGTGGAGTCCAAACATTAATATGTATTAAGAAATCTCCAATACCATATCTTTCTATACTTGGTAAACCTTTTCCTTTTAATCTTAAAATCTTACCTGATTGTGTACCTGGCTCTATTTTAATCTTTACTTTACCTGTAACTGTTTCTACTTCTTTAGAAGCTCCTAAAACTGCTTCAGAAAAATTAACATACAAATCATAATGTATATTACTTCCTTCTCTCTTTAATGTTTCGTGTTGAACTTCTTCAATTAGCACTAATAAATCTCCTGCTATAGAATGTTTACCTGGCGCTTCGTTTCCTTTTCCTCCTACTTTTAATTGTACACCTTCGGTTACACCTTGAGGGATATTAATTGACACTGTTTCTTCTTCAACAACTAAACCTTGCGCATCTGCTCCACTAGGTTTTTTATCTATCATTTCACCAGCACCTTGACATGTAGAACAAGTAACTGCTGTTTGCATTCTACCTAAAATGGTATTTGTTACACGCATTTGCTGTCCTTGACCATTACAGCTTGAACATGTTTTATAAGTAACTCCTTTAGCTTGTTTTTTACGGCGAACTTTTACTTTTTTCTCTACTCCATTTGCTATTTCCTCTAAAGTAAGTTTTACTCGTATGCGTAAATTACTTCCTTTAACTCTAGCTTGACGTTGTTGACCTCCGCCAAAACCGCCTCTTCCTCCAAAAGCTCCTCCAAAAATATCTCCAAATTGACTGAATATGTCATCCATATCCATACCGCCACCACCAAATCCACCTTGACCTCCATGACCGCCTTCAAAAGCTGCGTGACCATATTGATCGTAACGTGCTTTTTTATTATCATCACTTAAAACCTCATAGGCTTCAGCACATAACTTAAATTTTTCTTCAGCAGTTGCATCATCTGGATTTTTATCTGGATGAAATTTAATTGCCATTTTACGGTATGCTTTCTTTATTTCAGCTGGTGATGCTGATTTTGAAACCCCTAATACTTCGTAATAATCTTGTTTTGCCATATTTTTTCAATTGACAATTAACGATTAACAATAAAACAATTGATAATTGATAATTGATAACTATTAACTGTTTATGCTTGCCCTACAACTACTTTTGGATGACGAATAACTTTATCTCCTAATTTGTATCCTTTCTCTACACAATCTATTATTTTTCCTTTTAGATCATCTGTTGGTGCAGGAATCTGAGTTATTGCTTGGTGTGTTTCTGAATCAAAATCATCTCCAGCATTAACTTCTATTGTTGCTAATCCTTTTTGTTCTAAAGTTTTTACTAATTTTTGATAAATTAATAATACTCCTTTACGCAACTCTTCTGCCTCTTTGTCGTCTTCAATATGTGCCAAAGCGCGTTCAAAATCATCTAAAATTGGCAGTACAGCTGTCACTATTTCTTGTCCTGCTGTTTTAAACAACTCAATTCTTTCTTTTGTAGTACGTTTCTTATAGTTTTCGAACTCTGCAAACAAACGTAAATATTTATCTTTTTCTGCTTGTAATAATTCTTCTGTAGTAGGTTCTTTAGAAGCTTCTACCTCTATTTCTTGCTCAACTTCTTTATTTTCTTCAGTAGTTTCGTTAAGCTCTATATCTTTTAAGTTGTCTTTCAACTCGTCTTCTTTAGTATATTGATCTTTACTCATGGTAAAATTTTCTTATTTTCTTTGATGTAAGTAGCAAGAATTTTGCCAATGAAAAAATCGTGTCAAGTTGACACGATTTTTTTCACCTTTAGTATATTTTATATTTCGTGGTTTGAGTTTTCTGAATAATTCCTCCATTTTTCAAGACATGCTTGAATATCGGCTGGAATTTCAGAATCAAATCGCATAAACTCTTTAGTAGTAGGATGCGTAAAGCCTAAGGTTTTTGCATGCAATGCCTGTCTTGGTAAAACCTTAAAACAGTTATGTACAAATTGTTTGTATTTTGTAAATGTTGTACCTTTTAGAACATCGTTTCCTCCATAACGTTCATCATTAAATAATGTACGTCCAATATATTTAAAATGTGCTCTAATTTGATGTGTCCTTCCTGTTTCTAACTTACATTGTACTAATGTTACGTAAGTTAAACGTTCTAAAACTTTAAAATGTGTTACTGCATGCTTACCAAAATCTCCTTCTGGAAAAACATCCATTTGTAATCTATTTTTTAAACTTCTACCAATATGACCTTCTATAGTTCCTGAATCTTCTTCAATTGTTCCCCAAACTAAGGCATAATATAAACGTTCTGTTTTTCTATCAAAAAACTGCTTTGATAAATGTGTCATTGCATGCTCCGTTTTTGCAACAACTAACAAACCACTAGTGTCTTTATCTATTCTATGAACTAAACCTGGGCGTTCATTACTATTGGCTGGTAAATTTTCTATATGATGAATTAAACCGTTTACTAAAGTTCCAGAATAATTTCCATGACCTGGATGTACCACCATTCCTGCTTCTTTATTTACAACTATAAGATCATCATCTTCATAAACAATATTTATAGGTAAATCTTCTGCTACTAATAAGCTTTCTGGTGGTGGATAAGATAAAACAATACGAACTACATCGTTTGGTCTAACCTTATAATTAGATTTTACAGCAACATCATTTACTAATATATTTCCTTCTTTTGCTGATTGTTGAATTTTACTTCGAGTTGCATTCTCTATAAAATTCATTAAAAATTTATCTACACGCAATGGTTCCTGACCTGGAGTGGCTACAACCCTATGGTGTTCGTATAAATCTTTATTCTCTTCTATGTCGTTACTTTCTTGCATTAACTATTTTAACCTATTAATATTGATTAATTTCTGGTTCCATCACCTAAAATAAAATCAATAGTTGAATTTTTAGGTAATTTATCTCCTAAACCTATTTGTTTTCCTTTGTATTTTAATCCTCTTACTACATTTTTACCAATATCTGGTACATAAATATGATTCTTTCCTACCTTAAAACCTATTGATTTTAAATGTGTACTTGCTTGTCTTTTTGTTTTTCCGTTTAAATCAGGAATATTAATATCTCTGTATTTAGATGGATTTAATGTTAAATATATTTTACGCTTTTCTTTTACAAAATCTCCTACTTCAGGATTTTGTTCTATTACAGATTTTGGTGGATATTCTGGATTAAAGCTTGCACTATCTATTACTTTAAAATCTAAATTTAATTCTTCTAAATTTCTTTCTACATCATTTAGAGACATTTTATGTAAGTTAGGTACTTGTATCTTTTGATTATGGTTTGTTGTATAACCCAACCACCATTGTAAAAAAAAGATAAATAATAAAACACCTACTACAGCTATAGCCAGTTGAATTAAAAAAGCTTTGCTTTTTAAAAATTGTAAGAAACCCATTTGTATTCGTTAATTAATAAGATTGGACAAATTTACAGTAAAAATATTACTATTTTTAAATCTGCATACCTTAAACCAGTTTTTTTGGTAAGTTTGTAATATTAACATTAGAAAATGAAAAAAAACATTGCCATAATAATGGGAGGATATTCCTCTGAAGTTGAAATATCTATTAAAAGCGGAAACGTAGTTTACAAAAACCTTGATTCTAATAAATATAATGCTTACCGAGTACTTATTTTAAAAGAAAAATGGGTTTTAGTAGACGAAAACGATACTGAATATCCAATTGATAAAAATGATTTCTCTGCAACTATAAACACAACAAAAATTATTTTTGATTGTGTTTTTAATGCGATTCATGGAACTCCGGGAGAAAATGGAATTATTTTAGGGTATTTTGATTTAATTGGTTTAAACCACACCTCTGCTCCTGCTTATCAAATGGCACTAACATTTAATAAAAGAGATACGTTAAGTGTTGTTAGTAAATACGGTATTGCTACTGCAACTTCTATTTACTTAAATAAAGGAGATAAAATTAATACGCAAGAAATTATTAAAAAGGTTGGATTACCTTGTTTTATAAAACCTAATAATGCAGGATCTAGCTTTGGCATCTCAAAAGCACATTCAGAAAAAGAGATTTTACCAGCTATAGAAAAAGCATATCAAGAAGATACTGAAATTTTAATTGAAAGCTTTTTAGAAGGTACAGAGGTTACAGTTGGTGTAATTAACTATCAAGGAAAAATTAAAGTTTTACCTATTACCGAAATAGTTAGCGAAAATGATTTTTTTGATTATGAAGCGAAATATTTAGGGAAGTCTAAAGAAATCACTCCTGCAAGAATAAATAAACAACAAGAAGAAAAAGTTAGAGAAATAGCTAAAAAAGTATATCAAATTTTAAATATGAGTGGTTTTTCAAGATCTGAATATATTTTTGTAAACGATGAACCTCATTTTTTAGAAATGAATACTGTACCTGGTTTAACAGAAGCAAGTATACTACCTCAACAAGTAAATCAAGATGGTATTTCATTAACTGACTTATTTTCTAACGCAATAGAAACAGCATTAAAAAACTAATTATGAGAAGAGCTATTTTTCCAGGATCTTTTGACCCGATAACACTAGGTCATGTTGATATTATTTCAAGAGGTGTACATTTATTTGACGAACTCGTTATTGCAATTGGTATTAATGCCGATAAAAAATATATGTTTTCTTTAGAAGAACGTAAAAGATTTATTGAAGAAACATTTAAAGATGAACCTAAAATAAAAGTAGTTACTTACAAAGGTTTAACTGTAAACTTTTGTAAAGAAATAGAAGCTAACTTTATTCTACGTGGCTTAAGAAACCCTGCTGATTTTGAATTTGAAAAAGCAATTGCTCATACTAATAGAAAACTTACTGATATTGATACTGTATTTTTGTTAACATCTTCTGGAAAAAGCTATATTTCGTCTTCAATTGTTCGTGATGTTGCTCGCAATAATGGAGACTACACTGGCTTGGTTCCAGATGCTGTTAGGATATTATAATAGATAGAAAAAACTACTATATAAAACACCTCTTTTAATTAGAGGTGTTTTTTTGTTTCTATATTTTTTCTACCACAACAACTAACTCGCTAAAAAAAAACAAACCCCGATTCCTAATTAACACTAAAAAACATAAAACACTCAATATTATCAATTTAAAATACTTTTTATTTATAATTTTATAAAATTTTAAAATCAAAAAGATATTAAAAGTATTTTTTTAACAAAAAAAATATAAATTTGATTTTTTTTTAACACAAACTAAATTTATCAAAAATGAAAAAAATCAAACACTTTTATCTTACTTTTATTTTACTCTTTATCCCCTTATTAATCTTTGCAACCGATTATACCATTAGTTCTGTTGACGAATTCAACAACCTAAGTCTTTCCGCTGGTGATAATGTTATTTGGTTAAACGGAACATATTCATCTGACGAAAGAATTACATTTTCTGGAAACGGAACTGCAACCAATCCTATTACCTTAAAAGCAGAAACTGCAGGAGGTGTAATATTTAACAATGGCCTTCAAATAGATATTGCTGGTAATTATCTTGTTATTGATGGTTTTTACTGGAATGGTGGATACGGAGCTAGTAATTTTATTCAATTTAGAAATGGAACTAATTATGCTCAAAACTGCACTATTCAAAACTGTGCTATTAATGGTTTAACTGCAGAACCTGGAGATGCTGCCGAAGCAGCTGCTGAAGGTGCAATTATAAAACACAGATGGATTGTTCTTTATGGAAATAACAATAACGTTCTCAATTGTACATTCATGAATAAAAATACAGCTGGTGCTCTCGTATTAGCAGAATACGAATATAATGCTGCAGAAAACAGATGTAATGAAGTTGGACATACAATTATGAATAATTATTTTTATAATTATGAAAAAATAGATCCTACTTTATCTAATTCTGGTGACAGTGAAACTATAAGAATTGGTACTAGTGAATACCAAAACGTAAACTCTGCAGCTATAGTTAGCGGAAATTATTTTGTAGAAGCTGATGGAGAGAACGAAATAATTACCAATAAAAGTGCTAATAACAGTTACCTTAACAATACTTTTAGAAGATGTAGAGGCTCATTAGTTATGCGTCATGGCCCTAATGCTACAGTAAGTAACAATTACTTTTTAGGAGAAAATATTGAAGGTACAGGTGCGATTAGAATTACTGATAGTGATCATAATATTACAAATAACTATATACAAGATTGTGTTACTGCAGATAATTTTGCTGTTTGGAACAACGGATTAACTTTTGTCGGAGGTAATACAAACTCTGTTTCTGACTGTACATCTACAAGTGTTTCAAATTCTTATCAAGATGTAGAAAACATTAATTTTTCAAACAATACTTTCGTTAATACAAACTCTCCTATTTACTTTAACGATTCAAGAGATGGTGCTGATAATGTTTTTGGTACTGTATCTAATAATGTTATTTATTTTGAAAACAGTAATCAAAACACTTCTAATGTCATATCTGGTGCATACTCTGAAATAGGTAGTAGTTTAACTTTTTCAGGTAACGTTTACGATGGAACAAGTTTAGGAGAATCTGTTAGTGGTTTTACAACTACTAGTTTAACATCTAGTAGTAATGGAGAAATCTTTAACATATCTGGTGCCTCAGGTGCAGGTGCTAGTATTCCTAATGATCCTATTACTGATAGTGATGTTGGTAATACCGTTGGTGCATGTTTCTTAAATGCTACTGGAAGCAATACTTCTAGTTGTGATGGAACAACAATAGATACTTTAAACGTTAGCTCTTTAAACGAATTTTCTTCTAATGGAGGATCTCAATCTGTAAGTATTAGCTCAAATATAAACTGGACTCTAAGTGAAAATAGTTCTTGGATAACTGTAAACACAACAAGCGGTTCTAATAATGAATCAGTATCAATTACTGCAGCTGTAAATACTGCTGCTTCTAGTAGGTCTGCTACTATAACGATTTCAGGTGGTAATATTACACGTACGATTACAGCTACACAAACTGGTAATATTATAGTTACTCCAGGAAGCTGTACTGAAGGGACTAATCTTTCTTTAAATGCTACAATTGCTGAATATAGCTCTCAAGAAAATACAACTAATAATGCTAATAATACTATAGACGGTATTGACACTAATAGGTGGTCTGCTAATGGTTTTCCACAATATATAGTAGTTGATTTAGGTAGTTCATATAATATTAATGAAATAGGTATCGTTCCTTTTTCTAATAGAGCTTATCAATTTACTGTAGAAGGTTCTTCTATATCCTCTAATAGTGGTTTTAATACTTTAGTAGACGCTACAAATAATACAGACGATGGTAATTTAATTACTAGAAATTTTGATACACAAAATGTTCAATTTGTAAAACTTACTGTAACAGGAGCCTCTGGATACACTGGAACTTGGGCTTCTATTATGGATTTTAAAATTATCTGTGCGGGTGAAGATAATCAAACTCCTAATTTAGATATATCTTCTATTAGTGAATTTTCAGCGAATCAGCAAACTCAAAACCTTTCTGTAACCTCTAATATTAATTGGACTGTTAGCGAGAATAGTGATTGGATCACACTTAGCACTACAAATGGTTCGAATAACGGCACTATAGAAATAACAGCCGCCACAAATTCTGCTACAACATCACGCTCTGCTACTATTATAGTAACAGGTGATGGAATTACACGTTCTATTAATGTTTCTCAAGCAGCTGCTGATGTTACAAATCCTGGTATAGTTTTCACTCCTGATCCTAGTAAAAAATATCATATTGATTCTCCTTTCCATAATTTAAGATTAGCTGCTACTGGTGAAAGTGAAGATCCTTATACAATTTCTACTTCCACTACGGGGGAAGATGTTGAATGGGTATTTATAGATAAAGGTAACGGGTATTGGCATTTACAACGTGCGGCTGGAGGTACATCACCTAGATTACGTACGGATAATTCTGCTAATGCAGACATGCAAGCAACTGCTTGGACTGGTAGTTACACCTATTATGAAATGGCTGAAGGTGCTTCTAATAACACCTATTTCTTTACCTTACCAGATGGGCCTACTAATTATAAAAGATTACAAATAGATAATAGTGGAGCTGTAAAAATGGTATCTACTGCTAGTAATGGTACTTGGGAATCTTTTTCTATTACTGAAGTTTCAAATAATAACAATACTACTTCATGTACTTCTGGAACAAACTTAGCCTTAAATGGAATTATTGTTGATTTTAGTGCAGAACAAAACACTACAAATACTGTTACTAATATTATAGATGGTAATGATACTAATAGATGGTCTGTTTCTGGTTATTCTCAATATGCTGTAATTGATTTAGGTGATGAGTATAATGTAAATCAAGTGAATTTATTGACTTATGATAATAGAGATTATCAATTTACTGTAGAGGGTTCTTTAAGTTCTGCTAATTCTGGTTTTTCAACTTTAGTTAATGCTAGTAATAATACTGATTCTGGAACTATTAATAGATCTTTTAGTACCCAAACAGTACGTTATGTAAAACTTACTATTACTGGAGCTAATAGCTATACTGGAACTTGGATTTCCATTGCTGATTTTGAAATTATCTGTGCAGGAAATAGTGCTAAAACTGAAACTAGTAGTGATAAAGTTTTATTAAAAACAATTAGCTATCCAAACCCTTTTATAAATACTATTAATATTTCTGTAAATAATAATGAAACTAATATTAGAATAATTGATTTATCTGGTAGAATAATTATTAAACAAAAACTAGATGGTAATAATGTTAATACCATAACTAATCTAGATCATTTATCTAAAGGTATTTATTTATTACAAACCCTAAATAATAATCAAAAAGTTATTAAAACTTCAAAAATTATTAAACAATAATTGTATTACAGTTAATAATTGGTTTCATGTTACCCGCTAAACTCGTTGCATTCCTTTTATACATCAAAAAGAATACAAACAACATGAAATCAATTATTAACACCTTACCCTTCAATATAAAGAACTAACTATTATGAAACATCATAAAAAACTAACATATATATACCTTTTATTAACACTTTTTATAAATACCTTTTGTACTTACGGACAAGGAAAGGATTTCATCTCACATGACTTTAATAATGGTAGTCTAAATTTTTTTGAAGTTTGTACTACTAAAAACCCTAATTATTCCAGTGTTGTAAATAATCGTGTAAAAACATATTGGACCGAAAGTGGTTATGATGGTGGTAGAGTTTCTAAAGGAGCTGAATTCTGTTTTCCTGAATTTGTTTCATTAAAAGAAACCTGGATGGGGTTTACAATGAATATAGACTCTAGTCATAGAAATGATACACAATCAGGAGTTGCTCAAATTTTTCAATTTATTGACAATGATAACATTTTCACATGGACTGGAATGCTATTATATCAATATGGTGATTTAATTCTTGTACATAGGTCTGGTAAGAATACTAGCTCTAAAGTATATAAAACAATTTATGAAGACTATCCTAGAGGACAAGATATGGATATTATAATTCATTATGTTTTATCAGGAAATAATCAAGGTTTAATTGAAGTTTGGGTAAACGATGTTAAAAAATATACAATCAATAATATTAATTTTGGATTTGGAAATTGGAACAGCAATGATGAACAGTATGACGATACTTATGTTGAACTTAAATTAGGCCAATATGATTATCAAGATGATGAATATAACGATAATGAAGAACGAATTATTTATTATGATAATGTCACTTGGTATAATGGAGGAAATGAAGGTTATAATATTGTAAACCCTAATGATAATATAATTACTCCAACATGTGACAATCATAGTGCTTTTGAAATAATTCAAGCAGAAGATTATTGTGATCAATCTGGTATTCAAGCAAATGAAGCTAACACAACAATAGGATACATAAACAATGGAGATTGGTTAAAATTTGAAGGCATAGATTTTAGCACAGGAGCTTCGTCTATATCAGCATCAGTATCTTCAAAAAGTAATGGAGGAACAATAGCAATAAGACAAGGCAGTACTTCAGGAACTTTATTAGGTTCAATACCTGTTACTAATACTGGATCATGGACAAATTTCAATACCGTAACTGCTAATATTTCAGGTGCTAGCGGAACTCAAGACATTTATTTAGTATTTACGGGAGACGATGATTACTTATTAGATATTGATTCTTTTCAATTTACAAAATCAGCAACCACTACCAATTTTACACCTGACCCTAATAAAACCTATTATATAGATGCTCCCCATCATAATTTAAGATTGGCTGCTAGTGGTGAAAGCGAAACTCCATATACAACATCAACCAATATTACTGGTAATGATGTAAAATGGAAATTTGTTGACAAAGGGAACGGATATTGGCATATTGATAGAGCTACTGGTGGAACTACTCCTCGATTACGTACAGACAATACAGAATTTGCAGATATGCAAGGAACGGAATGGACTGGTACATATACCTATTACGAAATTACACCTGGTTATATTACTGGAACTTACTACTTAACCCTTGTACATGCACCTGAAAATTATAAGAGATTACAAGTAAACAACTCTGGAGAAGTAAAAATGATAAATGCTTCACACCAAGGAACATGGGAATCTTTTACTTTTACAGAAGCAACTACAAGTAATAAACTAACAAATAACTCTTTTGAAGCTTTTTCTATTACAGATACACCAACTTATCCAAATCCGTTTAATGAAATAATTAATATATCCTTAGATAAAGAAGACTTTAACATTGTTAAATTGATAGACTTATCTGGTAGATTAATAATTAAAAAAGAATTTACAAATACCAATACTGCAACAATTAAAAACCTTGGTGAACTTGATAAAGGAATTTATTTACTACAAGTATATGATAAGAATAACAGAATTATTAAATCAAAAAAATTGAGTAAAAATTAACTCAGTAACCTTATAATATAGAAAGACTGTTTTCATATTGAAAGCAGTCTTTTACTTCCATTTAATATTACAACCAATACTTGGTTTTTGCCTTAAAGTATTCTTTTTATTTTCCAAAACAACATCTATAGCATTTCTCAAATCATCACCAGTAAGTGAAATATCATTACCAGGTCTTGAATCATCTAACTGACCTCTATAAGTTAATTTTAAATCTCCATTAAAAACATAAAAATCTGGTGTACATGCAGCATCATACGCTTTCGCCACTTCTTGGCTTTCATCATATAAATAAGGAAAAGGATACTTTTCTTTTATCGCATGATTTTTCATCGCATCTGGACCATCTTGTGGATACTTAAGAACATCATTACTTGATATAGCTACAAATTTAACCCCAGAATTTGCATAATCATTAGCTAAACTAACCAATGTTTCATTCACATGAATAACAAAAGGACAATGATTACATATAAACATAACAACTGTTACCTTTTCTCCTTGAATATTTTCTAATGCTAATTTTTCTCCTGATTTAGTATCTAATAAATTAAATTTTGGTGCTATTGTTCCTAGAGGGAGCATGTTTGAAGGTACTTGTGCCATAATTAGTTTTTTATCAAAGTTCGTAATAAATTTCACTTGAAAAAAATTCACTCAAAAATATATTTTATCTTTACAACAAAGCTCTATCTAAACAACTTTAAACATGAAAAAAATAGCATTAATTACAGGCGCAAGCAGCGGAATAGGCAAAGAATTAGCGAACATACATGCAGAAAAAGATGGTGATTTGATTATCGTTGCTAGAAGTTTAGCTAAATTAAACGAACTAAAAGCTAATTTAGAAGCAAAACACAATAATCATGTTTATGTAATTCAAAAAGATTTAACTGATGTAAATGCTGCTAAAGAAATATATGAAGAAGTAAAAAAGACCAATATAAAAGTTGACTATCTTATTAATAATGCTGGATTTGGTGGTATTGGTAAATTTAATGAAAGAAATTTACAAGAAGACATTGCTATGATAAACTTAAACGTTAGCGCACTAACTTCTTTAACTCATTATTTTTTACAAGACTTCACTAAAAATAACCAAGGAAAAATATTGAATGTTTCATCTACTGCTAGCTTATTACCTGGACCTTTACAAGCTGTTTATTATGCAACCAAAGCCTATGTAACTTCATTTAGTAATGCAATTGCTGAAGAACTTAGTGAAACTAATATTACAGTTACAAACTTAATGCCTGGAGCTACCGAAACTGAATTTGCAAAAGTGTCTGGAATGGAAAAAACAGAACTCTTTAAAAAAACAGTAAGTGCTAGAAGTGTTGCTAAAGACGGATATAACGGAATGTTAAAAGGTAAATTAGATGTAATCTCAGGACTTACTTTTTCTCAAAAATTAATGATGTCAATGTTACCTTTAACACCAAAAAAAATAGTTTTAAAACAAGTGAGACAAATGCAAGAAGTCAAATAATTGTTACAATCATGTAAACTAAAAAACCTCGCAATTGCGAGGTTTTTTAGTTTATTAAAATTTATATTCACTCAATGGCTTTGGAAAAGCTTCTGGGTTTTCAGCTAAATGATAACGAGGATCTTCAACATCATCTATAATAACATCATGAAATTTATCGCTTGCTTTATACATCAATACTTTAGAATCTTCATTTAAATGTTTAAACTTTATTGTTTTTCCTGCTGCTTGATATTTTTCTACCAAAATAAACAAAGCTTCTAAAGCAGAATGATCAGAAATACGGCTCTCAACAAAATCTATTTCCACACTATCTGGATCATTTTTAACATCAAATTTCTCATTAAAAGCAGTTATACTACCAAAAAATAAAGGTCCCCAAATTTCATAAACTTTAGTTCCGTCTGCTTTCATTCTCTTTCTTGCTCTAATCTTTTTAGCACTTGTCCAAGCAAATGATAATGCAGATATAATAACACCTACAAATACTGCAATTGCTAAATCAAAGAAAACTGTAACTGCAGAAACTATAATTAAAACAATTAAATCTGCTTTTGGTATTTTATTTGCAATTCTAAAACTAGACCAAGCAAATGTTTCTATAACCATCATAAACATTACACCTACCAATGCTGCAATTGGCACTTGCTCTATATATTTATCTGCAAATAAAATAAATATTAATAACGTTACTGCCATTGTTGCTCCGGATAATCTTCCTCTACCTCCTGCATTAATATTAATTACTGTTTGTCCAATCATACCACAACCTCCAGTTCCACCAAACATACCGCTTACAATATTCCCTGCTCCTTGCGCAACACATTCTTTATTTCCGTTTCCTCTAGAATCTGTTAACTCATCAACTAAATTCATCGTCATTAACGTTTCTATTAAACCTACAGATGCCGCTAAAAATGCATAAGGTGCTATAAACTTTAACGTATCTAAATTAAAAGGAAGGTTACTCCACAATTCCAATACGTTTAGTTTTTTAGAAATCTCATCAATTCCATTCAAACCAGCTCCTCCTCCATCTCTAATAAAATCTCCAACATTTATAGAATTTAAGCCACTAAAAATTGAAATTAAGGTAACTATTAAAATAGCTGTTAATGCTGCAGGAACTTTTGTTGTTAACTTTGGTAATCCCCAAACAATTAACATGGTTAATAAAACCAAACCAATCATTGTATACAAAGTAGATCCTTGCATAATAGATTTTACAACACCACTATCTTTTACCGAATAAAACCCTTCTTCTGAAGCATTATAAACAACTTTTTTTGTTTTTTTATCAAAAACTTGCCCATCTGATAAGACAAAAATTTCTTCTTTTGTAGTATTATTTTTTACTGAATTTCCATCAATAGTAAATAAAACGGTATTGGATACAAGATCTTTAACTTCATTGTTAGATACGTTATATACCAATTCTTTTGATTCTGTTTTACGCATATTTTGTCCAAAGAAATCTTTTTTATTTTCTTTAAACATCCCCAATTGCGCCATAAAGATTACAATAGCTAATCCGTTTACAAATCCCATCATTACTGGATGTGGAATTAAACGCACAAACTTTCCTAATTTAAATAAACCAGCAAAAACCTGAATAATTCCCATTAGAACCACAGCTGCCAATAAATAAAAATATCCCATATTTTCAACAGGCTCATCAAACAACAATCCTTTTGCGTGACCTTCTTGTATCATATGAACAAAAATAACTGCCACAGCTCCGGCTGCTCCAGATATTAAACCTGGTCTTCCTCCAAAAATTGCTGAAATAATTCCTACTACAAAAGCTCCAAATAATGCTACAATTGGACTTATTTGTGCTACGAAGGCAAAAGCAACTACTTCTGGAATCATTGCTAAAGAAACGGTTACACCTGCTAGCGTATCATCCTTTATGTTAATCTTTTTACTCTTAATATATTTCATCATAATATTCGTAGGCTTTGCTAAAAGTTGGCAAATGTAAAGATAATTTTAATCATTTACTTTTATGTTTGGGTAACTTTAATTTTGTTCACGTACTTTTTTACTTTATTTTTGACCTTTGAAACTATCAAACTAAAATTGATAGCAACAAATGAGCAGAAAAACACTACTTACTTCCAAAGAAATTGAAATAATTCTGCATCGATTAGCTTGTCAGTTAATCGAAAACCATAATGACTTTTCTAATACTGTTTTAATTGGTTTACAACCACGCGGTACCTATTTAGCCAAACGCTTGACTAAGTTACTACAAAATGAGTATGGTATAGAAGGTTTAAAGTTAGGATTATTAGATATCACCTTTTATCGTGATGATTTTCGTAGAAAAGATGAACCTTTAGAGGCAACTCCCACAAAAATTGATTTTTTAATTGAAAATAAAAACGTTGTAATTATTGATGATGTTTTGTATTCTGGTAGAAGTGTTAGAGCAGCATTAACTGCTTTACAAGCTTTTGGTAGACCTACAAATATTGAATTATTGGTATTAATTGATAGACGTTTTAGTAGACATTTGCCTATTCAACCCAATTATAGAGGTAGACAGGTTGATGCTATTAATGAAGAAAAAGTAGTCGTTAATTGGCAAGAGACTCATAAAAAAGATGCCATATTTATAGAAACCATAGAAGCTAAGATTGATGCTAATTAGTTTTCACCAACTAATTAATATCAAATAAATATAAAAAATGAAGCAATTAAGCGTAGACCATTTACTAGGAATCAAATACCTTAATAAAAATGATTTAAATCTAATTTTTGAAACTGCTTCTCATTTTAAAGAAGTAATTAACAGACCTATAAAAAAGGTTCCTTCTTTAAGAGATATTACTATTGCTAACTTATTTTTTGAAAATAGTACACGTACAAAACTTTCTTTTGAGTTGGCCGAAAAACGTTTATCTGCTGATGTTATTAACTTTTCAGCCGGACAATCATCAGTAAAAAAAGGAGAAACTTTAATTGATACTGTTAACAACATTTTATCTATGAAAGTAGATATTGTTGTGATGCGACATGCAAATGTTGGTGCTGGCGTATTTTTATCTAAACATGTAGATGCTAAAATTGTAAATGCTGGTGATGGTACTCATGAACATCCAACACAAGCTTTATTAGATAGTTTTTCTATGCGAGAAGCTTTAAATAGTGACTTAAAAGGAAAAAAAATAGTAATTGTTGGTGATGTATTGCATTCTAGAGTTGCTTTATCTAACATTTTTGCACTACAATTACAAGGAGCCAAAGTAAAAGTTTGTGGTCCAACTACATTAATTCCTAGATATATTTCTAGTTTAGGTGTAGAAGTTGAAACAAATTTAAAAAAGGCGTTAGAATGGTGTGATGTTGCCAACGTTTTACGTGTACAACACGAAAGAATGGATATTAAATATTTTCCATCAACAAGAGAATACACTCAACTTTTTGGTATTAACAAACAGGTTTTAGATAATCTTGGCAAGAAAATTGTAATTATGCATCCAGGACCTATTAACAGAGGTGTTGAATTAACAAGTGATGTTGCAGACAGTAATCAATCTATAATTTTAAACCAAGTAGAAAATGGTGTTGCTGTTAGAATGGCTGTAATTTATTTATTAGCCCAACAAATTAAAAGATAGTAATGATAATTGAACAAAAACAAGATTATATAACAATTACATCGGATGAAAATTCATTTGATGAATTTTTAACTAATTTTAAAAATAGTTATTCAGAAATAGAAAACAGCAACGTTTTCTTATCTCTTTCTGAAAAAATTAACACAAAAGAAGAAGATATTTTTGTATTTTTGGATTATTCGAAAAAGCATTCAGAGAAAAAAACAACATTTATTGTTATATCTAACAATGTTGATGTAGATAAATTTCCTGAAACATTTAACATAGTCCCTACCTTACAAGAAGCTGAAGATATTTTAGAAATGGAAAATATTCAGCGAGATTTAGGTTTTTAAAATTGTTATTTAATGATAAAAAAAATACTCTTCATATCTATTTTATTTTTTTCTGTTGTTGGTTTTTCTCAAAAAAAATCATTGCAAGAATTAACTGCATTTCCTAATCCCTTTTCAAATACAACAGCTATTTCTTTTAATACTAATTCAAGTCAATCTGTAAGTATTAATATTAAAAATGTATTAGGTAAGGTTGTTTATTCTAAAAAAATAAACGCAACATCTGGAAAAAACACTATTCCTTTTTATCGCAATAATTTAAGGTCTGGTATCTATATTTATACAATCCAAACTAATAAAGACTTTATATCTAAACGTTTTGTTATTAAATGAGTTTAAAACTTACTATTTTAGGTTGTCATTCTGCTACACCTAGAGCAAATGCACATCCAACTTCTCAATATTTAGAAATTAACAATGCTCATTTTATAATTGACTGTGGTGAAGGTACACAGCGTCAAATGAGAAAATATAAAGTTGGATTTTCTAAAATTGATCATATTTTTATTTCTCATTTACATGGCGATCATTTTTTTGGCTTAATAGGCTTAATTTCTACTTATGGAATTTTAAACAGGGAAAAAGACTTACATGTTTATGGGCCAGTTGGTATAAAAGAAATAACTACTTTACAGTTAAAATTTTCAAAATCACATGTAAGGTATAAACTAATCTTTCACGAACTTTCTTCTAAAGAAAGTGAAGTTATACTTGAAAACGATAAAGTTATTGTAAGAACAATTCCTTTAACGCATAGAGTATACACAAATGGATATTTGTTTACCGAAAAGCATCGTTTAAAAAACTTACATATTGATAATATTAAACAATATGATGAAATTGAAACTTGTGATTATCATAACATAAAAGCAGGTAAAGATTTTGTATTATCTTCTGGGGAAGTTATTCCTAATTCAGAATTAACCATTCCACATCCAAAAGCTAAAAGTTATGCCTTTTGTAGTGATACAATTTACAAACCAGATATTGTTCCAATTATAAAAAATGCTTCTATATTATATCATGAAGCAACATTTTTAAAAGATCGTGAGGATTTGTGTGAAAAAACAAAACATTCTACTGCTGAACAAGCAGCTATAATAGCTAAAGATGCTAACGTAGATAAACTAATTGTTGGACATTATTCAAGTAGGTATAAGAACATAAATGCTTTTAAAACAGAAGCTGAAACTGTTTTTAATAATGTTGAATTAGCTGTTGCTGGACAAACTTATGGTATAAATATTTTAAACGAAACTGTTTAATTAATATTGATTCGTAGCTAATAGAACCAATGTACAAGCTATCTCACTCTCAATATTATGTGCTTCAAGTAATTTTATAAATGAATGATTTTCTGTTCCTGGATTAAAAATAACGCGACTAGGTTTTAAACTTATAATATAATCATAGTATTCTTTTTGCAATACTGGATTTATATATAACGTTACCGTATCTACATCTTTAAAACTTTGTTTTTCAGTAGTAATAGTAACTCCTGCTACTGTTCCTTTTCTTAAACCTATCGCATACACATCATCACCTTTTTCTTTAAGCTTATGTATTGCTTTGTTAGAATATCGTTCACTTTTTAATGAAGCTCCAATAACTAATGTATACTTTTTCATATTGTTAAAATTTCGTTAAATAAAAAAACTTTAGTAACAAATATACTATTAAGCTGTCTTCTATTTATAACCAAAATCACAAATAAATTAGAAAAGATGAGAAAAATTTTACTTTATATACTTATCATAGCCTCCATAAGTACTACTGCTCAAATGAGTAAAAATGGAGTTCCCAAAGGAAGTATTTCAGGGAAAGTTATAGATAAAACAACTAGCGAACCACTTCCTTATGTAAATATTATTATACAAGACACTAGTAAAAAATTAATTACTGGAGGTATTACCGACGATAATGGACTTTTTAAAATCGAAAAAATACCATTTGGTAAAAACAATATTGAAATTCAATTTATTGGATATAAAACTATTAGCAAAGAAATTACTATAACTTCTAAAAACATTCAACTTGGCACAATTGCTATGGAAGAAGACGCTACTGTCTTAGACGAAGTTGAAGTTCGTGCAGAAACATCAACTGTTGTGCAAAAAGTAGACAGAAAGGTTATTAATGTAGGAAAAGATTTAACCTCTGCTGGTACTACAGCATCTGAATTATTAAACAATGTACAATCTGTTAGTGTAGATAGTCAAACAGGAAATATTAGCTTAAGAGGAAACGAAAATGTACGCGTTTTAGTAGACGGAAAACCTACTAATATTTCTGCAAGTCAGCTATTAAAACAAATACCTTCTTCATCAATAAAAAGTATTGAATTGATTACAAATCCTTCAGCTAAATATAATCCAGAAGGAATGAGTGGAATCATTAATATAATTTTAAACAAAAATGCCAACATGGGATTTAACGGTACTGTTAATACAGGAATAACAGCTGGTCATTATGTTCGTTACAATTTTTCTACTAACATGAATTATAAAACAGGAAAAATTAACTTTTTTGGAAATTATGGATTTAATGGAGGCGATAATTATAACTACGGATTTGTAGATAGACCAGAAGATAATCGTATTCAAAACTTTACATTTATAAATGACAACAAATCGCATTTAGCTAAATTTGGTGCTGATATTTATTTAAATGACAAAAACACGTTATCTTTTTATACTACACAAAGTTGGTTTGATGGCGGAGGAAATGGAAATGTAGTTATTACTGAAGCTAATACCGCTAGTAGTAATGCTTTTAACCAACAAATTCAAGATAATAAAACCAGTGCCTATAATTTAAATTATAAAATAGACTTTAAAAAAGAAGGACATAATTTAGAGTTAGAAGGAAATTATTCTGAAACAAACGGAACTGAAGATGCTTTTAATAGTGATATTTTGAATTTAACAGACAATAATTTAAATTTCATTACTGATATCGTTAACACAAGAACTAATACTCAAATTAATTTAGACTATACAAACCCAACAAGTAAAGATGGTAAGTTAGAATTAGGATTAGAATATCGTCAAAACGAAACAAACAACAACAACATAACAACACAATTAGGAACTCCTAATTCAGATTTTAGTTACAATAGAGATATTTATTCGGCTTATATAAACTATAGCCATAAAATTAATAAGTTATCTGTACAAGTTGGAGCTCGTTTTGAACAATATGATATTATAGGGATTTTTAATCAAGAAGGAGAAAGCACAGAAACTGTTACAGATGACATTTTTAGTATTTATCCATCAGCTTTTTTAACTTTTAATCCGTCAGATAAAAATCAATTTCAATTAAGCTACAGTCGTCGTGTAGACAGACCTGGTATAAATCAATTAAATCCTATTAGAGAATGGAGTACTCCATTAATTACCTCTATTGGTAATGCTGATTTAGTGCCACAATTCACAAACTCTTTAGAGTTTAATTTTACAAGAAAAATAAAAGGAGGTTCGTTTACTATTGGCTCTTTTTATAGAAATATTAATGACGTAATTTCTAGAGTAACGTATAAAGATCCAACAGACCCAACAGAGGTTCGCCAAATTTTATCTTTTACAAATTTTGATGATACTGATGCTTATGGTTTAGAATTTTCAGTAAACTTAAAATTGGCAAAATGGTGGAGAGCAAATGCGAGCACTGATATTTATTCTCAAAAACAAATTGGTGTTGTAGATTTAACAGATATAAATGCTGAAACTGTAGAGGTAACTAATGAAGTATTTAATGCTCGTTTAAACAATAACTTTACACTTTCTAAAAAATTACGTTTACAATTATTTGCAATGTATAGAGGAGCTTCTGAAGATATTCAATGGAAAGTAAAACCTATGTGGATGATAAATACTGGTGCTAGTTATACTGTTTTAAAAGGTAAAGGAACTATTAACTTTAGAGTTAATGATATTTTTCAAGGTATGAAGTTTGGATTTAATTCTGATTCTCCATATGTTCAAAACGGACAATTTAATTGGGAAAGTAGAACTGCATTCTTAGGCTTTAATTATCGCTTTGGAAGCGGGAAAAATAAAGCAAAACAAAGAAGACAAAGAGATAATAATGAAAAAAGTGGAGGTGGTGTTTTTTAGACCTCAGCAATATATTAAAATAAAAAATCCGAAGTTTAAAAACTTCGGATTTTTTGTTTCCTTTTTAAAAAGTTATTACCAACGAATCACAACAGATCCCCAAGTAAAACCACTACCAAAAGCAGCAAGAACTACTAAATCATTTTCTTTGATTTTATCTTGCTCCCAAGCTTCAGTTAATGCTATAATTACTGATGCTGCAGTTGTATTACCATATTTCATAATATTGTTATACACTTTGTCATCAGTTAATTGAAATTTCTTTTGGATAAACTGTGCAATACGTAAATTCGCTTGGTGTGGAATTAACATATCAATATCACTTTTTTCTAAATTATTTGCTTGTAAACCTTCTACAATAGCTTCAGAAAAACGAGTTACAGCATGTTTAAACACAAACTGTCCATTCATATGCGGATAATAAGAAACATCATCTGGATCATTAGCTTCCATAATTTCAGGAACCCATCTACCAGTTGAAGGTCCCATTAAAGCTAATTCTTCAGCATGTTTTCCTTCTGAATGTAAATGCGTAGATAAAATTCCTTTTCCAGCTTCTTCACTTCTAGAAAGTACTGCTGCTCCTGCTCCATCTCCAAAAATTACAGTAACTCCTCTACCTCTAGTAGATTTTTCTAAACCTCCAGAATGATTTTCAGAACCAATTACCAAAATGTTTTTATACATACCCGTTTTTATAAACTGATCTGCAACAGAAAGAGAATAAATAAAACCAGAACATTGGTTACGTATGTCTAATGCTCCAATAGTTGGCATATCTAACATGTCTTGTATTTGAACTCCCCCTCCAGGAAAATACATATCAGGACTTAACGTTGCAAAAATGATAAAATCAATATCATCTTTAGTCAAGCCAGCTCTTTCAATAGCTATTTTTGAAGCTTTTGCTCCCATAACAGCTGTTGTATCTCCAGATTTAGGATCAATCCAACGACGTTCTTTAATTCCTGTTCTCTCTTGTATCCATTCATCACTAGTGTCCATCCACTGCTTTAAATCGTCGTTTGTTACTACGTTGTCAGGAACATAGTAGCCTAAACCAGTAATTTTTGAATTATACATATTTATATAAGGTTATAATTTGTTGTTTGTTCGTTTAATAGCCTGTAAAAATATGAATTTTATAATATTTACACAAAGTTAACTTTACTCTTTATTAGATTTATGCCATCTTGTCATAAATCTAATTTTGGTATTTTTTTTGACAATTGATTAATCGTAACTAATAAAAAAACATACTAAACATATAAATTATGAGTAAAGGAAACATTAATGTATCGGTAGAAAATATTTTTCCGTTAATTAAAAAATTCTTGTATTCTGATCACGAAATTTTTTTACGTGAATTAATTTCTAACGGAACGGATGCTACAACAAAATTAAAACACCTTATTTCTATTGGTGAAGCAAAAGTTGAATTAGGAGATGCAAAAATTGAAATCAGTATTAATAAAGATGCCAAAACTTTAACTATTAAAGATCAAGGTTTAGGTATGACTGCTGATGAAGTTGAAAAATACATCAACCAAATTGCTTTTTCTGGTGCTGAAGAGTTTTTAGAGAAATATAAAGACGACAAAAACGATACTGGTGTTATTGGACACTTTGGTTTAGGTTTTTACTCTGCTTTTATGGTTGCTGATAAAGTAGAATTAATTACAAAGTCGTTTAAAGACGAACCTGCTGCTCATTGGACTTGTGATGGTTCTCCTGAATATTCTTTAGTTGAACATGACAAAACAGACAGAGGGACAGAGATTGTTTTACATATTGCTGAAGATTCTCTAGACTTTTTAGAAGAAGGAAAAATCAGAGGGTTATTAACAAAATACAATCGTTTTAACCAAGTTCCTGTTAAATTTGGAACTAAAAAGGTAAACGATCCTGATTTTACACCACAAACTACTACAGATGCTGAAGGTAAAGAAACTACTGAACCTCACAAACAGATTGAAGTAGATGATATCATCAACAATACAAATCCAGCTTGGACAAAAACTCCAGCTGAATTAGAAGCTGAAGATTACACAAACTTTTACAGAGAGTTATATCCTACACAATTTGAAGAGTCTTTATTCCACATTCATTTAAATGTAGATTATCCATTTAACTTAACAGGTATTTTATTTTTCCCTAAGTTGTCTAATAACATGGACATGCAAAAGGATAAAATTCAATTATACCAAAATCAAGTTTTTGTAACTGATAATGTAGAAGGAATTGTACCTGATTTCTTACAGATGTTAAAAGGTGTTATAGATTCTCCAGATATTCCATTAAACGTATCTCGTTCTTATTTACAAGCAGATGGAGCTGTAAAAAAAATATCAGGGTATATCACTAAAAAAGTTGGTGATAAATTAAGTTCTTTATTCAAAAAAGATCGTGCTGATTTTGAGCAAAAATGGAACGATATTAAAGTGATTATTGAATACGGAATGTTATCTGAAGATAAATTCTTTGATAAAGCTAAAAAGTTTGCCTTATATCCTACTGTTAACGATACCTTCTTTACGTTTGATGAATTGTTAGAAAAAACAAAGGATAACCAAACAGACAAAGACGGGAACCAAATTATCTTATACGCAGCAAACAAAGATGCACAACATGGTTATATTGAAGGTGCTACTGCAAAAGGATATGAAGTTGTTCTTTTAGACTCTCCAATTGTATCACATTTAATTCAAAAATTAGAAACTGCTGGCGGAGATACTAAAGTTCAGTTTGTTCGTGTAGATTCTGATCATGTTGATAATTTAATTAAGAAAGACGATACTGTTATTTCTAAGTTATCTGACGAAGAAAAAGAAAAATTAAAACCAGTTATTGAAGGAGCTGTAAACAACCAAAGTTATACTGTACAATTAGAATCTATGGATTCTTCTTCTTCTCCTTTTTTAATTACTGTACCAGAATTTATGCGTCGTATGAAAGAAATGCAAGCTTCTGGTGGTGGTGGAATGATGGGAATGGGTAACATGCCAGAAATGTACAACTTAGTTGTAAACACAAACCATGAATTAGTTTCTGATATTTTAGCTGCTGATGAAAATAAGCAAAAAGAATTAGTTTCTCAAGCTTTTGATTTAGCTAAATTATCTCAAAACCTTTTACATGGTAAAGAGTTAACTGAATTTATAAAACGTAGTTACAATTTAATTAAATAATATATTAAATCATCAATATAAAAAAGGTAGTAATTTTAGATTACTACCTTTTTATTTTTCATCTTCTACAGTTTAATTTAAACTAAAATTAATAATACGAAGTTTTAACATAAATAACATCCACTCTTTAACAAAAAATTAAACACTAGAAAACGAAATTTTAATAAAAACTACCATTTCTTTCTTAACTGAAATGTCAAAATAACATTAAGTATAAACTACTACTGCTTTCTAATAAAACTTAAAGACTTTTAAAATACTATTCTTCATAAACTCACACTATTTTTATAATTAATAATACTAACAGTAATACAATTGGATTAAATTTAAAACAGAAAAATAGGGTTTTAATAATCCAAACATAAAACTATGAAATGATGACTATTATTAGATACATGATTTGTATTTTTCTTATATTTCAACTTTAATTAAAATATTGGTTATGATTGTTTATGGACAAAATAGTTTTAAAATAAAAAGTTTTACTCCACAAGAGCTAAGATTACCTAAAGAAGAAGGTTTTAGCAATATAGATATTCAAGTTAGGCAGCAATAGGCTCACCTATTTTGGATTCCTTTCTTTCCTATTGGTAAAATTTATGCTTTTAAACGAAAAGGAGATAGTAATTTATACGAATTACCTTTGACTATTAAACAATTAACACAAGACAAACACAGTCATGATGTTAGAACTCCATGGTATAGTTATTCACTTATAGTATTAGGACTATTAATTGGTCTTTGGTTTTATACTGATGATAGATTAGGTGATATTAAGTATGAAAACAATTTTTATCTTGACCAAGCTAAAAATAAAATGATGGTTAAATATCCAACTACAGGAGATTATTATGCTTTTGATACTTACAATAATGAAACAGGTTATGAGAATACTTCTATTGTATTAAAAGTTAATAGTTATGACGATAACACCATAGAATTTACTTCTGGATATAAAGACTTATTTGAACAAGAAGTTTCAGAATATGAAATGTATAAAGAGTTAGATAAAGAAGGACAATATGTTTATCAACATACCAAAGTAGCTAAAGAACTACTACTAAAAATGATTACAAAAGACTATAATAGTGATAGCCCAAGATTTAAAGTAGAAGGCTATAACAATAAATTCTTCAAGTTTGAAAAAATAAAACGTAAAGAATTAGAGAAATACTAAGCTTATATGTTCGCTTTAATTAAAGTTAAAATACTTTTTTGTTTCTTTTCTTAAAGCGGACGATACGTTCTTTTCAAAATCATTTTTAATTACATCTATAGGATTTTGCTTCATAAAACTATTACCACTGTCTCTATAGCTAATTTGTTCGCTATTTGTACCTGTATATGCGTATCTATATAACGGTTTATCATTTATTATATCATATACTAAAACAGAACCATAATAAAGTCCAGACATAAAGCTGTCTTTTTTATCAATACTAGGTTCTACAATTGTGTAACCATCAATAACAAAAGCATATTTAATATCTAAAAATTCTTTTAAAACCCCTACTTTCATATTTTCACATGATTCATTAGCATTTTCTTCACAAGAATATAACTGTTCATATGCTTCTTTAAATTGATAATATCTTGAAATATTTTCTTGTCTTTTAGGTAAAAAAACAATTTTATCTGCTTCTTTACTTCTTCCTATCCTATAATTAATTGCATTTAAAGTTACATCTTTTAGAAAAAAGGTACTATCTGTATTTACTTCAGAAAACTTGGTAGCTGTATCTTTTAATTTCTTAAAAAGACTTGTTTTTTTCATAATAGCCTCTTTATTTTCTTTAAAAAACTCCGATTTATCAATAGTAAGCTTTTCCTTTAAAACTTCATATTCTTTTTGCTCTTTTTTGTAGTCTTCTTCATTAACGCTAGGTGCTTTATTTACACAATTAAAAAAAGAATTGATACAGAAAGTAAGGTTAATATTTTTTTCATGATAATTTTTTACGAACACACAATGTTAACTAACTTATTATAAAAAAACAAGTTATACCTAACACTAAATACTACTTAATATTATAAAACTTAAATTGATAGTTTTCTAATAACATATAATAAAACATATTATTACTTTAAAACAAATGATTTTTATTTATTAAATTGAGTGCTAAATTTACTTTTTTTTAAACAGCTTACTATGAAGATAATTATTCCTTTTTTAATGCTTATTCTTTTTAATACAAAAGTAATAGCACAAAAAACTGTTTTTTTTTTACAGACTTAAGAGATGGGAATATTTATAAGACTGTAACATATTATATAGAAAAAAAAAGAAAACTGATTCAATTACTTTGATGGCAGAAAATTTAAAATTTATTTCAAAAAACTCATTTTGTTATAATGATTCCATTTCAAGTTGCGTAAAATATGGTCGCTTATACACATGTTTTTCAGCTAAAAAAATCTTGTCCTATAGGATGGAATCAACTAGCAAATTTATATGGAGGTTTAAAAAACAGTGGAAAACAATTAAAAAGCAGAGGGAAAAAATAAAGGAAATAATAAAAGCCTATTTAATGGTATACTTGGTGGAACAAGAGATGCTTCGAATAGTAAATATTATAAATTAAATACTGTTGTTTTTTTTGGGGTCATCTACAGAAAGCATTAACAATACCAAGGAGGCTTCTGATTGGAATTTTGCCAGCTGGACAAACGAATTCAGACATTGGTATGGTGGAAAATTAATTGGAAAATCATGTCGCTGTATTAAGGATTAATTACCAAAAAAAAGAAACTCAAAACAGCAGTTTAAAAAGGGTATTTGTAGTGGTTTTACTGATCAATAAAAACTAAAGAAACATCTTTAATTCATTGGGTTTTGAAAAGTATCTCCCTCTTTAAAAAACTCTATTAATAAAACATTGGTAAATAACATTGAAAAAGCATAGCCAATATCTTCCACTGGAATCGTTTTTAAACGTATTCCTAAATTTTCTGCATTATTATACCAAACCACTGGCTCTTGTAAACCAGTACCAGTAAGAATTCCGTTAACAATAAAAAACGGAATTAATATAATTAAAAAGGCTATAAAAAACCTACGCAAATGCCTAATTCCTTTTAAATAACTATACACCAAAACTCCTGTTAGCACTGTAAAATTTACTGAAGTATATGCTTTGGTAAAGTTTGTTACTACCAAATACAACGAAACTAAAATAACAGTTAACGTTATTAATTGAGTAAACTTTTTTGGTAGTAATAAATTGGGCTTAAAATATTCAATAGAATAATGTATAAAAACACTTGCATAAGGAATACAAAAGAAAAACATCCATTCTTCTATTGGCATTCCTAAAACTAAAAATGGTAAATGATAATCTTGATTAAAACCCCACACACCATAATAGGTAAAAATAGCATCCCAAATTAGAAAAAAAAGTGCCACAATTGTTAATGAAGTTAACACCGCCTTCCAATGTTGTATAAATCGCATTTTTTTATTAAACGAATACACAAAAGGAATACTCATTGAAAAAATATTTAATAAGATGTATAAATATTTCACTATCTGTATTCTTTAAAGTATTTAAACGGAACTAATAACATACCAAAACACTCTCCGTCTGGTTTTCCCATTTTTTTATGATGAATTTTATGCGCTTTCCTTAATCCTTTTAAATACCAATTATTCGTGTTTTTAAACCAAGAAAACCTTCTATGAATTAATACATCATGAACAACAAAATAAGCTATTCCGTAAAATAAAATACCTAGTCCTATAAAAAATAATGGATTTAATATAGGCCTAATTCCAAAGAAAAAAAGTAGAATACTTGGTATAGCAAAAACCACAAAAAAAGCATCATTCTTTTCAAAAACGTTTGGATAACCTGGTTGGTGGTGATCTTCATGTAAAAACCACCCAAAACCATGCATTATATATTTATGAGTAAACCAAGTTACTCCTTCCATAATTGTAAATGTTGCAAATGTAACTAATATAAATATTGTCATTCTTTTATTGAAAATTTATAGATTGAATGTTTTAAAACTCATTCTTTTTACAAATTTAAAGCTATTATAACTATCGCAGTTAAAGTTTTTAGCTCTATTTTTTTTTATATTGTTTAAATTAAGTTTAACTTATATTTTACATAGCTACGTGCCAATAAGTTAATTTTCATAGGATTTGATATTCTAATTCTCGTATCCATAATCTCTTCCGATGGTGTAGCTTTTAGTTTATTAAGTAACTTTTTATAATACCTATATGCCATAAAAACGCCAAACTTTGCTTCTACTGGTAACTTTAATATTCCATTATTAAAAGCAAAATCAAAATCAGCTTCAATATCTTTTACAATAACTTCCTTAGAAGTTGCATTTAATTGCTTTAAATCCACATTAGGAAAATAAGATCTATTTAGGTGTTCAATATCATCTTTTAAATCTCTTAAAAAATTCACCTTCTGAAAAGCTGAACCTAAACGCATTGCAGGTTCTTTTAATACGTTATATTGTTCTTCGTTTCCTTTAACAAAAACCTTTAAACACATTAAACCAACTACATCGGCAGAGCCATATATATATGCTTTATATTCTTCTTCTGTTTTGTACTCTTTTTTAGATAAATCATCTCGCATACTTTTTAAAAAAGCTTGCACTAAATCATCTGTAATATTATAGGTATTAACTGTATGGACGAAAGAGTTTAATATAGGATTTAAACTAATCCCTTGCTCCTTGGAAACATAATAATCTTGTTCAAACCTGTTTAATAAATCCTCTTTATCGTAACTATGAAACGTATCTACAATTTCATCAGCAAAACGAACAAAACCATAAATATTATATATGTGGGGTCTTATACAAGGAGCTAACATCTTTGTTGCTAAAGAAAAAGAGGTACTGTACTTTTTAGTTACCAGTTTACTACAAGAGTAGGAAACCTCATCAAATAACTGTTTTTTCATTACTTGTTAGTTTTTAAGATTAAGTCTGATGCTATTTTACCTGATATTAATGATGGTGGAACTCCTGGTCCTGGAACCGTAAGTTGTCCTGTAAAGTATAAATTCTTTACTTTTTTACTTTTTATCTTTGGTCTTAAAAAGGCAGTTTGTGTTAAAATATTTGCTAAACCGTATGCATTTCCTTTATAAGAGTTATAATCTTTTATAAAATCGTTAACACAATAACTTTCTTTAAATATAATACTTTCTTTTACTTTTTGATTAGTTAACTGTTCTAATCTTTCTAAAATCAAGTTAAAATATTTTTCACGTATCTCATCTGTATCCTCAATTCCAGGTGCTAATGGTATTAAAAAAGTACCTGCTTCTTTTCCCTTAGGTGACAAACTATCATCTGTTATGCTTGGAAAACTTGCATAAAACAATGGTTTTTCTGGCCATTCTGGAGTATCATAAATAGATTTAGCATGTACATCAAAATCAGTATCAAAAAATAATGTATGATGTTCTACATTTTCTATTTTTTTATCAAAACCAACATAAAATAATAATGATGATGGCGCAAAAATTCTATCGTCCCAGTATTTTTCTGAATACTGTCTGTATTGCTTTGGTAATAATGTTTCTGTATGATGATAATCTGCTCCACTTAACACTAAATCTGTATTAACTGTTTTACCATTTATTAATAACCCTTCAACCTCATTAGCTGCATTTACATTTATTTTATCTATAGCTGCATTTGTAACAAAATTAACTCCCATTTGCTCAGCCAACGTAACCAAACCTTCAATAACTTTATACATTCCTCCTTTTGGATGCCAAGTACCTAATCCAAAATCGGCATAATTCATAAAATTATAGAATGCTGGTGTATTACTAGGTTTTGCTCCTAAAAATAATACTGGAAATTCTAATATTTGGATTAATTTATTGCTTTTTATCTTTTTTCGAACTTGTTTTCTTATAGTTGAAAAAAACTGACTAACTCTTACTGCTGTTTCTGGTGTAATAAGTTCTAAAGGAGAAATCCCTGGTCTGTAAACCACATCTTTAACTGCTATATTATAATTATCTTGTGCAGATTTCAGAAACTTTTTTAAGTGCTTAGAACTTCCTTCTTCTTCAGTTTCAAATATTTTATAAATCTCATCTAAGTTACCTGGAATAGTAATACTATCATTTTCTCCAAAATAAACTTGATATGCTGGATCTAATTTTTCTAACGTATAAAAGTCTGACGGTTTTTTACCAAAATCAGCAAAAAACTTTTCAAATACATCAGGCATCCAATACCAAGTAGGTCCAATATCAAATGTAAAACCTTCTTTTATATATTGTCTGGCTCTACCTCCAATTGTATTATTTTTTTCGTAAATAGTGACTTCATAACCTGCTTTTGCCATATAACATGCAGCTGAAAGTGAAGAGAAACCGGAACCTATTATAGTTATGCTTTTTTTCAATTTGAAAATTTATTTTATAATTAGTTAATGTTTTTCTCGATGCATGATGCATCGGGGGAATTGAATACTTGGTTATTACGCTGTACTATTAAAGATTGTCTAAAACTTCTATAACCGAAGGATATAAAGAAATATCTGAATTGAATTCTAAATCTTGAACATCTAATGCTCTTTTTCCTATGGCAATCATTTTATGATCTGTATCTTTTAAAATATCATCTATCTCATAAAAATAATCTACTACTTTATCATCATAAGGCTTTACTGTCATAGATGTTATAAAACAGACTTTTAATTCACTATTAAAAAAATAATTTAAATTATTTAAAGGCAAACTTTGTCCTAAATAAATGGTTTGTGAACCTCTTAAAACTAACTCGTAGTTTAGATATAATAAACCTATTTCATGAATTTCTCCATCTGGTAAAAACAATACATAGGTATAATCTTTATTTGTTGCTGCAGATTCAAGTTTTTCTGTATTAAGTTGAATTTTTTGTATAATTAAGTTGGATATAAAATGTTCGTGAGCTGGCATTACTGTATTTGTTTGCCATAATAATCCTATGTGATTTAAAAAAGGAATAAATACTTCTTTAAAAATTTGTCTGAATGTTTTTTTATGTAAAAGTCTATTATAAGTATTATTAAACAAAACTTTATCAAACTGAAACATTGACATTTTAAATGCATTAATAGCATCATCATTAACAGCATACTTAAATGCCAATTCTCTTGCATTTGTTACAATTTGATTTTCAGTCATATCTGCTATTTTAGATATTTTGTAACTGTGCTTGTTTAATAACGCTACATTTAATAACTTTAAAAGACTCTCTGTAGAATAATAACGAATATTGGTATCTGTTCTATTTGGTTCAAATAAATTATATCTTTTTTCCCAAATTCTAATTGTATGCGCTTTTATACCAGAGATATTCTCTAAGTCCTTTATTGTAAAAACGGTTTTTATATTGTTCAACTTATTTTATTTTTTCTTAAACAAATATACAGAAAATATTATTGTTTTAATTTTTTTTATTTTTTTTATGTAACATTTTCTACTTTTACCACACTTATCTAATATACCAAACCTAACCACAGTAGTGCAAGACAGTTTTAAAGAAAAGTTTTTAAACGATTTTGAACCAAATCAGAATATTGCTCATAAAATTTGTAGGCTTTACACCTCAAATAAGAGTGATCATAATGATTTGTTTCAAGAGATTACCATTCAACTTTGGAAAAATTATCCAAAGTTTAGAGGTGATGCAAAGTTTAGTACTTGGATGTATAGGGTTGCTTTAAACACTGCTATTTCTTTGTATAGAAAATCAACAAGAACTATTAAAACTAATGACATTTCAGATGTTGTTTATAAAATTAAATCTGTTGAATATGACGATACTGAAGAGCAGCAATTAAAATCTTTATACAAAGCTATAAGAGGTTTAAACGATATTGATAAAGCGCTTGTTTTTTTGTATTTAGAAGACAAGAATTACAAAGAAATATCTGCAACGTTAGGTATAAGTCAAGTAAATGCACGTGTAAAAATGAACCGAGCAAAAGATAAATTAAAAAAAATACTAAACCCATAATATATGGATGTATTAGATAAATATAAAAAAGCCTGGGACAATCAACCAGAGGATTCTCAAAAGGTCTCTAGAGATAAAATTTTTAAAATGACGCATGCGCGTTCCTCATCTATTGTAAAATGGATTTTTATTATTGGATTGTGTGAATTTTTAATTTTAATTTTAAGTTATTGTTTTATAGACTTTGAAGAAAGTAAAAAAATTTATGACAGTATGGGGTTAACTAACTTTGTTTTTTATAGCCAAGTTATATCTTTACCTATCTTCTTTTATTTTATTTTTCAATTTTACATGAATTATAAGAACATTTCTGTGATGGAAAACACAAAAAATTTGATGACTAGAATTTTAAAAACACGTAAAACTGTTAAAAATTATGTGTTTTTCAATTTAGCTTATTTTGTGTTTTTATTAATTATTATTTTTTCATCTATAATAATTAACAACACAAACGAATTAGCAGATAAAATAACAATTTTTGCTGTAATAATCATTGTAATAATTTCTATTATAGCTGTTTGCTTGCTTTGGTTAATCTACCAACTTCTTTACGGTATTTTACTACGAAAACTGAACAAAAACTATAAAGAATTAGCTAAATTAGACGAATTGAATTAATAATTTTGTTATGAAAAAAATACTTTTTTTTATCTTTTTACTTGGAGCAACTGTAGGATTTTCTCAGGAAAATGAAGAATATAATTTTTGGAATAATGTTCGTTTTGGTGGAGGATTAGGGCTTGGGTTTGGAAATAACACCACAACATTTGCAATTTCACCAACAGCTATTTACGACTTTAATGAAAAAGTTTCTCTAGGTGTTAGTGTTGGATATCAATATTCAAAACAAAACGATTTCAAATCAAATGTATACAATATTGGAGTACTTTCTTTATACAATCCTTTTGAAGGAATACAGCTTTCTTTAGAGTTTGACCAATTATTTATCAACCAAAGATTTGGATTAGACACATACAGTTACACTGTACCTTCTTTAAACGTAGGTGCTGCTTATAGGGTTAGTAGAAATGTATCGTTTGGTGTTCGTTATGATGTATTATATGATCAAACCAAAAGTGTTTTTGCTTCTCCAATATCTCCTATTGTTCGTATATTTTTCTAATATTTTATCCTTTAAATTTTTTCAATTCATTTAATAAATGTTCGTGCATTTCATTAGAGTAATCTAAATGAGTTACAATACGTATTTTACCTTCTCCCATAGCAATTAATAGAATTCCTTTTTCTTCCATGTTTTTCATAAAATCATCAGCATCTAAAGTATCTTTTACATAAAAAATAACAATATTAGTTTCTATTGGTTCCACTTTTTTAACGTAAGACGTATTTCGCAAAACTGTTCCTATTTCTTTTGCTTTTAAATGGTCTTCTGCCAAACGCTCAACATGATTATCTAAAGCGTAAATTCCTGCTGCTGCCAAATAACCAACTTGTCGCATTGCACCACCTAACAATTTACGAATTCGTAGTGCTTTTTCTATATGCTTTTTTGAACCTATTAAAACAGATCCTATTGGAGCTCCTAAACCTTTGGACAAACAAATAGAAATTGTATCAAACAAATCTCCATACTGTTTTGGCATTTCTCCTTTTGCTACCAAAGCATTAAATAAACGAGCACCATCTAAATGAAAACTTAAATCGTTTTCTTTAGTAACTTTTTGTATCCTCTTTAATTCTTCAAAATCCCAACAAGCTCCTCCTCCTTTATTTGTAGTGTTTTCTATACAAACTAATTTATTATAAGGTGTATGAATATCGTTTCTCCCTTTTACTAAACTAGCCAATTGTGCTGCTGTAAACATTCCCCTATCTCCATCAATTAAACAAGAAGTAACACCTGCATTAAAAGCTGCTCCACCACCTTCATAATTATAAACATGTGCGTATTTATCGCAAAACATTCTATCTCCTGGCTGTGTATGTAATTTTATAGCTGTTTGGTTTGCCATTGTTCCTGAAGGAAAAAATAACGCATCTTCCATACCAAACATTTCTGCAAGTTTTTCTTGTAATTTGTTTACAGTTGGATCTAATTTAAATACATCGTCCCCTACTTCTGCCTGTAACATAGCTGTTAACATTTCTTTTGTAGGTTTTGTTACTGTGTCACTTATTAAATTTATTTTCATGTATGGGTATTTTATTTTGAAAGTGTATTTTTGTAAACTATGATTACACAAGAACAGTTAAAAAATATTACTGAACGCGTTAGCAAGTTAAAAAGCTATTTGGATATTGACAAGAAATTAATTGAAATTTCTAATGAAGAAGAAAAAACTGCAAATCCAGATTTTTGGAACAAACCAAAAGAAGCGGAAATTGTAATGAAAGAGCTTCGTTTTAAGAAAAAATGGGTTACTCAATATAACGAAGCTGTTACTTTAAGTGAAGACCTCACTGTTTTATATGATTTTTATAAAGAAGGGGATGTTGATGAAGCTGAAGTTGATGAACAATACGAAAAAGCTAGTACTTTTTTAGAAGATATTGAATTTAAAAACATGCTTTCAGAAGAAGGTGATAGTTTTAGTGCAACATTACAAATTACAGCTGGAGCTGGAGGAACTGAAAGTTGTGACTGGGCAGAGATGTTGTTTAGAATGTACACTATGTGGGCTGAAAAACAAGGTTACAAACTAAAAACACTAAACTACCAAAGCGGAGATGCAGCTGGTATAAAAACAGTAACCATAGAAATTGAAGGAGATTACGCTTTTGGTTGGTTAAAAGGTGAAAACGGTGTACATCGTTTGGTACGTATTTCTCCTTTTGATAGTAACGCAAAACGACATACCTCATTTGCATCTGTATATGTATATCCAGTTGCTGATGATAGTATAGAAATTGATGTAAATCCTGCTGATATTGAAATCACTACTGCTCGTTCTAGTGGCGCTGGTGGACAAAATGTAAACAAAGTAGAAACCAAGGTTCAATTACATCATAAACCAACAGGAATTCAAATACAATGCTCTAACTCTCGTTCACAACACGACAATAGAGCTACAGCTTTAAAAATGTTAAAATCGCAATTGTATGAAATTGAATTGCAAAAGCGTTTGGCTGCTCGTGCAGACATTGAAGCTAACAAAATGAAAAACGAATGGGGAAGTCAAATTCGTAATTATGTAATGCATCCTTATAAATTAGTAAAAGATGTTAGAACAGCTCATGAAACTGGTAATGTAGATGCAATTATGGACGGAAATATCAATCCGTTTTTAAAAGCCTATTTAATGATGATGGGACAAAAGAAAGAGTAATAATTATATTTATTTATACATCAAAAACATACTCTTATTCCTTAGTAATGTAAGATTGTAAAAGAATATTATTTTTACAACCTTACATTGACAACTTTATTTCATTCCTAATCTACTGAGTTATCTCAAACCATCCATTCCAAAATCCTGGTGTTTGATAACAAGTAAAATATTTATTATCTTGTGTGTATGCTACAACTTGAATTTGTCCATTTGAATCAGTTACCGCTTCTACTCTAAGTGCATTAGTTAAAGAACCATTAGAATCTTGACTTGTTCCATAAAGTGAATTTGGTTTTGACCAAGATGTTTTATTAGCTGGATCTAATTGCCATGTATGCATTACCGTAAAATTATCGTCAATATAAAAAGCTTCTACACGATTATCTGAATTTGTTGCTATTACAAAATTTTCCATTATTTCTATTCATTAATTTCCTACTCTATTTATAATTAGGCTTTTCGGATTTCACCATTGTTTATCAAGAATAAATCGTAGCTACTTAATCAAATAATTAATCTTGATTTCATTTTAAAATTATAAAAAAACAATAAATAAAATATTTAAAAATGTTATAAAATGTATTTTTTATGTCATGAGAAGCATAATTAAAAGCACAAGCAATAAACTATTACTTTTATTTATTATCCATATATTCATTTAACTCTTTATATCTTAGCTCTCCTTTTTCTGTTAAATAAGGAAATATAGTTTGAGTAATTACCTGTAAATATTCATCAACTATTTCTTCAGACATCTTTTTTGAGGTAATAAAAGCTGATGACAACCAAAAATCACTTAATATTTGTATTCTTTTGAATACGTTTTTATACTCGTTTTCTAGTTTTTCTTCTCTCATTAAACCTTCATGTATTAATCTTTTAAGAAGTTCAAAAAACTGTTGTTTTCTTTGTTCTATTAGTTGTTGATAATGATTTTTAATTTGACTATGTTCTCTTATTATCATATTAAAATCAAGCAAAAAGAAACGATACTCAAAAAATGAGACCATCATTGTTTTAGAAATATTAAAGAAAGACATCAAAATATTTTCACTCATTGCTTCTTCAAGCATCTTTTTATCAATTGTTTCAACCAATTGAAAATACAATTGCAAAATAATATCTTCTCTTTTTTTAAAATGATACTGTAAATTACCAACACTAATATTCATATCATTTGCTATTGCTCTTAGTGATACGTCTGTTACTCCCTTTTCGTTAAATAGTTTTAACGAATGTGCTAATATTTTTGTCTTTGTTTTGTTCACACTACAAATCTACAAAAATTAGTACAAACGTACTATTACGATATTTTATTAGTACATTTGTACTAATAAATATTTAAACTATGAATATTGATATCATTGGAGCTGGTATAGGTGGTTTAACAACTGCTTTAGCTCTAGAAGCTAAAGGATTTAAACCAACTATATATGAACAAACTAAGGAGATTAAAGAAGTTGGTGCTGGTATAATTTTAGCTAGTAACGCTATGAAAGTTTTTCAACACTTAAAAATTGATGATCAACTTAAAAAAGAAGGTGTTTCTTTAGAACATTTAAATATCACCAATGGTAATTTAAAATTACTCTCAGGTATTGACTTACGTTATTTTGAAAAAAAATACAATTTGCAAACTACTGTAATACATAGAGGTAAATTACAGAGTATTTTATTAAAAAACTTAAAACACACCAAAATTCATTTAAACCACAAATTAAAAACTGCTACCAAGAATGCCTCGGGCTATTTACTAGAATTTGAAAATGGAGAAAAAATAAAATCTTCTCTGGTAATTGGTGCTGATGGAATTTATTCTAAACTTAGAAATAGTATTGCATCTAATATTATTACAAGAAAAACAAATCAAGTATGTTGGCGTGGTGTTATAAATATGGATTTGCCCGATAAGTATAAAAATCAATTAAATGAAGCTTGGGGAAATAAAGCTCGTTTTGCTTTTGTAAAATGTAACAAAAACCAAGTGTATTGGTATGCTCTTAAATCTTTTAAAAATGATGAAAGTGAATTTTCTATTTCTAAACTCTCTTCTTACTTTAAAAAATATCCAGAATTAGTAACACAAATTATTAAAACCACTCCTATTAATAATATTCATACTAGTATTATTACAGATTTAAAACCCATAAAAAAGTGGTACAATGAATTTGGTTGCCTAATTGGAGATGCTGCACATGCCGCTACACCTAATATGGGACAAGGTGCTTGCCAAGCAATTGAAGACGCTTATGTTATAAGTGAATCAATTTACAAACATAAAAATGCGAATGCTTTTAAAGAATACCAAAAATTAAGAATTTCAAATGCACATAAAGTGGTACACCAAAGTTGGATGATTGGAAAAATTGCGCATTGGAAAAATCCTTTCGCTATTTTTTGCAGAAACCAATTATTAAAAATAATACCATCTGTATTTAGTAGATATCAACAAGAAAAATTATTTCAATTGAATAAATAATAATTAATTATGAAAAAAGTAATTGAACAACCTACACTATTAGATACAAAACAAAAAAAGCTTTTATCAAAAATTGATTTTTCAGATACATTTGCTACTACAAATCATACAAATACAATTGAAGAGCTATCAAAATTAATATTTAACACTACTCCTAAATGAGTTGCATGGCTTTTTATTTTAAGGAATAAAATTGTTGGTTTATTTGGTTTAGAAACTGAAATGCCAGGTAATTATCATGAAAAATTTGAAGTTGACGGATATATTGGGTTTTTTAAAATATTTTCTATTTCTGAAACTGAAATTATTTTAGGAGCAAACGATAAACATCTTGATTTTAGAGCTATAATTACAAAAGATAAAGCTCTTGTTTATAATATAAAAGTGATAACTTTAGTTTCTTATAACAATACATTTGGCAAAATATACATGACTATTATAAAACCGTTTCATAGAATTGTTGTAAAAAGCTTGGTTAAAAATGCTTATAAAAATTGTAAATAAAATTGAGGTTTTATGAAAGTTATAAATATACATACTAGAATAATCAATCAGCCAAAAAAAGTAATTTCTGAATTATTAACAACATTGGCTACTAAAGACGATCTTATTTGGCCTAAAGAAAATTGGCCTGCTATAAGATTTAAAAACGGAATTAATTTAAATACTAAAGGCGGACATGGACCAATAAAATATACAATTGAAGAGTATAACTTAGAAAAAATTATTCAATTTAGATTTACAAAGCCAAAAGGTTTTCTTGGAATTCATAAATTTGAATTGAAAGAATTGAATAATTCACAAACAGAAATTAAACATATAATTGATATAAATACAAATTTTAGAGCTACTTTAAATTGGATTTTTATCATTCGTCCATTACATGATGCTTTAATAGAAGATGCTTTTGATAAATTAGAAAATAACTTTTCTTCAAACAAGAAAAAAGCAAAATGGAGTTTTTGGGTGAAATTTATACGAAAAATTATGAAAGCTTAATTAACATCTGTGTAGTATTCGTAAGTAATTATTTAATAAATTTGAACTCTGAAATTTCAATTGAATATATAAACAAATGATACAAATATTCCATAATCCACGTTGTACAAAATCTCGTCAGGGTGTTGCTCTTCTTGAAGAAAACAATAAAGAATTTGAAATTATAAAATATTTAGATAACGTTCCAAGTGAAAAAGAATTATCTGAAATAATTATGCTTTTAAACATAAAACCAATCGAACTGATTCGAAAAACTGAAAAAATTTGGAAAGAAAATTACAAAGGAAAAGAACTTTCAGATCAAGAAACTATAAAGGCAATGATTGAAAATCCAAAACTGATAGAACGCCCAATTATAATCAATGGAAAAAAGGCTGTTATTGGTCGTCCTACTGAAAAGATATTAGAAATCATATAACCAACTGAATATTAAACAATAAAAAAACTTATTTTTTTATTATATTTAGCATGGTTATTGGTATTACAAGTTGGAAACAAGCCGAAACGCCAACAAAACAAAAGAAGTAGGCAAAATTAATCCCCTTAAAATGAAAAAATTATTATTATTTGCTTTTTTTCTATTAGCATTTACTACCCTAAATGCTCAAGACAATGATTCATATGTTGAACTTACAAAAGAGCAAATTAAAGCTGCTACAAAAGCTTCAGAAGAAAAAATTGGAGCTGAAATCTCCTTTAGTCAAGGTATTGAATATGAAGGTAAATTCTTCTGGTTTGTTACTACTAAAGACGAAAAGGAATATTACTTTAACAGTACCAAAACATTTACAGACATTGTTCATATTGAAGAATCCTACAGCTCTTTAATGGAATATGTTATTGAAGAAAGTGGTTTTTAAACATTCTTACTCCTCTAACAAAAGAAGTATTTAACTAAAACGTAAAAAGCTCTCATAATCATATGAGAGCTTTTTACGTTTTAGTCGTTCTCTTTCATTAAAAAAACTATAAAAATTAACTATTTTAATTTATTCTAAATAAACAAAAAAACAGTACATTTGCACGCTAAAATTTAATTTTTTGAAAAATAGAGTCCTTCTTATCTGTCTAATTTTCACAGCTTTTGTATTTGGTCAACATCAATATAATGGTAAGGTAATAGATATAATTTCTGGTAAAGGAATAGCTAATGTTTTGGTGCAAAACAAAGCTAGTAACCGAAGCGTTTTTACCAGCAAAAATGGATCTTTTACCATTAATCTTCCATCAGAAAAAAATATAACACTACATTTTGTGCACTTAAGTTATGTTAACAAAAAGCTATTTATTTCTCAAAAATCAAAGATATTAGAGGTCTTTTTAGAAGAGAATAACTTGCGTATAGAAGAAATTGAATTGGTTGGTAAAAAAACTAAAAACTCTGAGATTATATTAAAAAAAGAAGCCATACAAAATGTACAAGCATTTACAGCTTTGGAAGTATTAGAACAATTACCAGGGCAATCGGTTTCTGAATTTTCATTAAATAGTTTTAAAAATATTGTTTTTCGTACTGCAGAAATTGCAGAACCTTCTGGTGAATCTTACGGAAATAAAGCTTTTGGTACTGCCATTGTTATTAACGACATTCCTGTTTCTAATAATGAAAATATGCAAAATTGGGCACCAAACTCTTCTGGTGTTTTTAGCAATTCTTTTAGTCAGTTTAGTATTTCTAATAACAATACTAATTCAACATATACCAATGCTGGTTTTGGTACAGACTTACGTCAAATAGCAACAGAAAATATTGAAGAAATAGAAATTATACAAGGTATTCCAAGTGCTAAATATGGTGATTTAACTTCAGGGTTAATCAAAATAAAAACTAAAGCTGGTGTTACTCCTTTTAAAACTTCAGTTTCTTTTAGAGACGGAACAACTCAGGTTAACGCTTCTAAAGGTTTTAAAATATCTGATAATTTAGGTTTTATTAATATTAGTACTTCTTATTTAAATGCTAAAGAAGATCCTAAAGATATTTTAAACGAATACAACAGAATTCATTTAAATACAGATTGGTCTGTCTTTTCAAAAAACACGAGCAATACACTTTCTATTAATTTAATGACTAGTTTGGATGATGGACGAGAAGATCCAAATGACGTTAATGAAACCTATGTTGAAAATGAAGAAAAGTCAATTACTATAAGTAATCGATTTAATTATGCTTTTCAAAATAAATGGATTGACAAACTTAATATAAATACTAGTTTTAGTTATAAAAACCAATATAGTTTGCGTAGATCTCTTGTTAATTTAGGCGGAACTATTGTTCCTGTTAGCTTAGTTTCTGGTATTTCTGAAGCTTTGTATACACCTGTTGTATATTACGCCACAAGAGAAATAGATGGTAAACCTATTACCTTTTTTGGTGATATTGAAATTCAAAAAAAATGGACGTCAACTAAAAACTGGTTGCATCAATTTTCAGCTGGTGTAACGCTAAGATATAGTGATAATATTGGTGAAGGAAGAATTGGTAATCCTGAAACCGCAGATAATCAGTTTACATTATCTGATATTAACGGCAATAATAATGCTGGTTTTAGACCTTATAGTTTTAATGAAAACTTAGTTGCAGAAAAACAATATTCTGCTTATTTACAAAATAATATTACCAAACATTGGCAAGAAGATACGTTTAACATGTCTTTGGGTTTACGTTGGGATAATCAGAATGGTTATAATATACTTTCACCAAGAATTAACAGTTATTACAAAAGAAACAACTTAAAATTTAGAGCAGGTTTTGGTCTTTCTTCCAAAGCTCCTTCTTTAAATAGTTTATACACTGGCCAACAATATTTCGATTTTATTATTGGTGATTTTAGAACCGAAAATTATAATGTAGCTTATGTACAAACCTTTGTAAAAGAACCTCAAAATTTAGATTTAAAACCTACCAAAAGTTTAAATTCTGAAATAGGATTTGATTATACATGGAATCGTATAAACTTTAGTGCTACTGGTTTTTATAAAAAATTATACAATGGTTTAACTTCTTTAACTGTGTACAACAATGTTATTGGAAACGATTATACTATTGTAGATAACGGTAATAATGCACCAACTATTGAAGTCACTGGTGAAAAAGAGTTTATTTATGAAGATTTAAAAACGATTAACGGGTTAACTTCTGAAGATTATGGTATTGAATTCAATATTAATTTACCAAAAGTAATTTCTTCAAATATAGATGTTGCTATTAATGGTTTGTATGTACAAACTGTTAGTTTTGATCGCTCAAATATTTACACAACTAGTACTATTGAAAGTGAAGAAGCTTCCATTGGTGTCTTTAGCAATAGTTTTAAAACAATTCAAGATCTTTTTAGAGTTAGTGCTTCTATAAGCTATCATATTCCTAAAGTAGGCTTGTTATTTAATTTTAAAACAGAACACTTTTTAGTAAATCGCACTTCTTTTAGTGATGATTTTCAAAAGTATCCTATAGCATATTTAGATCAAGAATATAATTATTTTGAAATTGCCGAAACAGATAGAAGCAACGAGCAATTATACGGACATCTTTTTAGAAACGAAAACACCACTGTTAATGATGCCAATATATATCACAACATACATTTAAGAGTTTCTAAAGATTTTACAAATGGTTTTCGTATTGATTTTTATGCAAACAATTTTTTAAACCTTCAACCTACTTATGTAGATTTTAATGGAGATGTAGTTCGTATTGAAGCTACTTCTTTATCATTTGGTATGAAATTAAATTATCAATTTTAATATGAAAACAAAATTATATATTTCCTTGGCGCTTTCATTATTTATTGTGATAATAAGTTGTAATAATGATGATTTTAAAACGGATATTCAAAACTCAGCTTTAGTAAACTATACAATACAAGCTGTTATTAGTGAAACGGTTGGTGAAGCAACTCCAGAAAATGTAGTCGTTTCGTTAACCAATACTGCAACTGGTGAAATTTTTGAAACTTATACTGATATTAATGGAAATGCTCTTTTTGATAATTTAGATGCTGGAACTTACACAGCTGCTGCTTATTTAATTTGGACTAGTGAAGAGTTTGAACAAAATTTAGGATATACTTCCGATAGTGAAACGGTTAGTTTTAGTGGAGCTCAAGAAAACATTATCATCAACAATAATAACACCACTTCTAATATTACTTTGTTTACAGGTAAAATTGGAGATTTGGTAATTAAGCAAATCTATTTTGCTGGTTCTCATTTAGTAAACGGTGCTTTTTTTAGAGATCAATTTATAGAGGTTTATAACAATTCTAACGAAACTGTTTTTGCTGATGGATTAATTTTTGCACAAGTATTTGGTAGTATTTCAACAACTGTTTTTGAGTATTCAAAACCAAACGGACAATACGATTGGACAAAATCTGTTTCTAACAACGTTGGAGATTTGGCAAATGATAATTATGTTTATGCAGATTATGTATATCAAATTCCAGGAAACGGAACTGATTACCCAATTTTAGCTGGAGAAAGCATTATTATTGCCGCAACAGCTATTAATCATAAATCGCCACTTTTAGACAATGAAGGTAATACGTTAAGTGTAAACAATCCTGATTTAACTGTTGATTTAAGTACTGCTGATTTTGAAGCATATTTAGGAGATTATAGAGTTTCTAACGGAGATGATATTGCTAGTTATGATATTCAAAACTCAAATGTTACTGATTTAGATATTGTGTATTTAAAATCTGGTAAAGACATGGTTTTTGGTGCTTTAGGTACAGATAGCTATATTCTTTTCCGACATGAATCGCCAGCAGATTTAACAAAATACATCCGACCTGGACTTACTACAGAAAGCACTAATATTTATTTACAAATCCCAATAGATATTATTGTTGATGCTGTGGAAACCAACCAAAATGATCCAACAAATTTATATCCAAAACGATTAACCGTTGGCTTGGATGGCGGATATACTAATGTTCCTGATGGAGCATACTCTTCTCAGGCTGTTATTAGAAAGGTTGAAAAAGAAATAAACGGACGAAAAATTTTATTAGACACAAATAATTCTAGTACCGATTTTACCTATTTAGAACAGGCGTTACCTAAAGCTTTTGCTCAATAAATAAACTATGAAAACTATAACCCTTCCATTTTTTATCTGGCTTAGCTTGGTAACTGTTTGTTCCGCTCAAATAGATAGTATTACCACACAAAACTATCAATTAAGAGAATATTTTTGGTCGCAATTTATCAACAATCCTAGTGTTGGTCAAAATTTACCTATTGCAGATTTTACAGAAACAAGTTTGTATGCAACTGTAAAAAATCAAGAATTTTCAAAAACTCAAAATCCCAATAAAGTAAATTATTACGGTTTTAATAGTAAAGGTATTTTCACCTTAAAAAATAATTTTAAACTCTTTGGAAATCTAAACTTTTCGCGTTCTTATACTAAAGAAACTTCACATTTATTGTTTCAAAATATATCAGATGAATTTACAGATGAATTGTTTCCAACAACAAATTATCCGTTAGCCATAAGAAGTGGTGATAACGAAAACTTACACTATAAATTAAAAGGAGGAATTACAGGATATATTACCAAAAAACTTCCATTTAGCGTTACGATTGATTATAATTTAAATAAATTTTACGGATTAACTATTCCAAAAACAGAACAAGAAGTTATTGATTATAGTAGCTTTTTTGAAGTAGGTTATCAATTAAAAAACAATACTTTCTTTACGTTTTTAAAGCTTCAGAAAGAGCAAAACAATTTTACTACCAATCAAGAAAGTGCAACTTCAATTCCTATTAATATCATTTCTGAACCTGATTATTATGCCGGTTTTTCTGTTGGTTATGGTGATGTTTTAGGATATAATGGTACTCTTTTAGCTGGTTTAGTAGAAAATAATACCCAACAATTTGGTGTTGGCTATAATTATTCATTTGAAAACACAATTTTCTCCTTTAAATATACTCGTAAACAAAACAAAGAACATTATTACGCTACTGCTTATAGAGATGAAAATAATTTAGCAGCACTTTTTAAAAGAACTCAAAATACTTTTGAGGCTTCGTACATCAAAAATCATCAATCTAAATATCTATTAATTGATGGTGTATATACTTTTGGTAACGCCACTAACACGCACGGTTTTGAAAACTTTGTAGAAAACTCTGCTAATTTAATAGTAAAAAGTAATTATGAACAACAAGTAAAACAAGGAAAATTAAATATTACTTGGCAAAAAAGAAAAGATAATTTGACTTTATGGAGCACTACGCTACACAATACTTTTGAAGAAAATAATATTGAAGATTATAATACAACTCAAAAAAAGCTAATCAGTTTTACTACAGCAATTAGCATAAACAGAGATTTTAGATTGAATGAAAAATCTTTTATCAATTTAGAAACTGGTATATCATATTATACGCCATTATCAAACTCACTTATTTATAATAGCCAAAATTCAACAACAAGTAATGGTTCAATTATACCTCCAAGTACTACTTTTGGTGCTACAGTAATTGGTAATGATTACAACTTTGATACACTTAAAAAAGGCGGTAGTATTTTTAATATAATGTATCAACAAAAAACATCAAAAAACAGGACGGTAACTATCTGTTTTAACTATTCTTTTTTAACTGTTTTACAATCCAATTCTAATACAAAAAGCAACAACAACTTTGGTTTACGTTTAAATCTACAATACTAATGACATCAAAATTTAAAACTATATTCTTTATTATAATTGTCACCATTTTAACAAGTTCTTTCATCTTAAAAAACAATCTTATAGATTCGTATACTATTGATGAATTACGAACTATATATAGCAGCGGAGATGCATCAAAATGGCCAGCTCCCAATTTACATGAAGATATTGCTGAAGGTTATATAGAAATAGAAAAACTACCAAAAATTAAACACCCAAAAACGAATCCGTATTCAAGAGCTAAAGCTGAATTAGGAAAACATTTATTTTTTGATCCAAGATTATCAGCCTCTAAGCAAGTTTCTTGTGCAAGTTGCCATGAACCGCAATTAGGTTGGGCAGACGGAAAACGTGTTGCACATGGAGATTTGCAACAAACAGGAAAACGAAATACACCAACCTTAATTAATATTGGTTATGCCAAATCTTTGTTTTGGGATGGGCGTGCAAAGTCTTTAGAAGAACAAGCTCATGGTCCAATTGAAAATCCTGTTGAAATGAATACTAAAATGGAAACTGCGGTTAAAAACATTACTGATATTAAAGGATATGCACCTCTTTTTATTGATGCTTATGGAAATAATGAAGTTACCGAAGAACGTATCAATAAAGCTTTGGCAACTTACCAAAGAACAATAAAGAGCACAAGAAGTAAGTTTGATTTATTTATAGACGGAATTGAAAATGAATATTCCGATGAAGAAGTTTTGGGCTTGCATTTATTCAGAACCAAAGCCAAGTGTGTTAACTGTCATAACAGTCCGTATTTTTCTGATCAAAAGTTTCATAATCTTGGACTTACCTATTACGGCCGCTTTTATGAAGATTTGGGCCTGTATAACCAAACTGGAAAAAAAGAAGATGTTGGTAAATTTAAAACACCAACCTTACGAGAAGTAGCTAAAACAGGACCTTGGATGCATAATGGTTTAATTATGGATTTAGACGGAATTATGAATATGTATAATGTTGGTATGGCAAGACCAAAACGTAAAAACTATGAAATAAATGATACGTTATTTCCACAAACTTCCTATCTACTGGAACCTTTAAAATTATCAAAAAAAGAAAAAGAAGCTGTAGAAGCTTTTATAAAAACACTCTCGAGTAGAACTGCTGGAATAGAAATATTTTTAGAATTGCCTAAAAATTAACATATCTTATTTTTATGCAATCTAAATAAAAACTAATTTTGCAAACGAATTTATAAAACTACCACATGAAAAAAATAATACTCTTCAAAATAATAGTATTACTAATAATAACTACACAAGCTTTTGGTCAATGGACTAATATGCAAAATATTAACGGAATTGATTATTCTTCTGAACGTTTTGGACGAGCAGTAAGTATCTCTGAAGATGGTTCTGTTTTAGCTGTTGGAGCTTATAGAGACGGAGAATCTTATGATGCTTATGGATCACTTGATCAAAGAGGTTCTGTAAGAATTTATACTAAAGATAATACTAATACTTGGGTAGAAACTGCTGAAATCACTTCAGACGAAATTGGTGGAAACTTTGGTTATTCACTTAGTTTATCCGCAGATGGTAACACTTTAGCAATTGGAGCTCCACTTGCAGGAGATGGTCAAGTTATAGATGCTGGTACGTATCAATATTTATCTACAAACGAAACTGGTTTAGTAAGAATATATTCAAATAATACAGGAACTTGGACTCAAATTGGTGATGATATTGTTGGTGAAACTCAAACTGAATTTTTTGGTTGGTCAATAAGTATTGCTGATGATGGAAATACTTTTGTTGCTGGAGCTTATGGTTACGATAGTGAAACTGGTGTTGCTCGTGTTTACAAAAAAGACGCTACAGACAATTGGATTAAATCAACTGATTTATCTGGTTCTGATACTGGAGATAAAACTGGATATGCAGTAAGCTTATCTTCAGACGGAAATACTGTTGCTGTTGGTGCTTTTCAGCATGATTCTTATAAGGGAACTACACGTACTTACAGCTATAATAGTTCTGCATGGACGCAAATAGGTACTGATATTGACGGTGAAGAAGAATATGATTTTTCTGGTTTTGCTATTAGTATAAATGCTGATGGAACTTCTCTATTAATTGGAGCATATAGTCATAATTCTAATGGAACTGCGCGTTTGTACAACTATTCAGAAAATAACTGGAATAAAGAAATTCAAATAGATGCTGAGGAAAATACATTCGAACGTTTTGGTTATGCTGTTTCATTAGCTGCAGATGCTACTACATTTGCTGTTGGAGCAAGTCAATCTGGAAATTATATTGGTACTTCACGTGTGTATTCTAAAGTAAATGATACTTGGACTCAACAAGGTGATGACATGGTTGGTAGCGCTGACTATGAATACTCAAGTTCAGCTATAAGCTTAGCAAATAACGGAAGTACACTTGCAGTAGGAGCATATGCTGGAAATTATAATGATGGAGTTGTTCGTCTATACGAATATTCAGATGCTTCATTAAGTACAAACGATATTACTTTTGAAGAAATTTTATATTCAATTCAAAATCAGCAAATAAATGTATTATCAGAAAATATTTCATTCTCTATTTATGATTTATTAGGAAGAAAATCAGAAAACACTAATTTAAAAGGTGTTTATGTTGTTCGTTTTATTGATGAAACAAACGGAAATAAGATAACAAAAAAGGTATTAATCAATTAGATTAATTTTTATTTAATGTTTTACAAAAGCTCACCTTAGAAAAGGTGAGCTTTTATTTTTTATTAAAAAAAGAGCTTAAGAATCCTAATCCGTATCCTAAAAACTGCGTGGCAGTTGTTATAATACTTAAAAAAGCTACTTTACTATTTTTATTTTGAAATAATGAATCTAGAAACAAACATCCGAAATAGACTCCATAGAAAGTTATTAATTGCCAAACTCCAAAAAACAAAAAAATAATACTAATATCTAAACCTATAATAAACAAACTTGGAAACCAATAGGTAAGTTTTGCTGTAGTTGGATATTTCTTATTCAAAATTGGTCTTGCTGTACCAAAAGCGAAAGTTTGTTTAAAAAATTGTGGAATCGTGCTTCTTCTTTTATGATACACAAAGGCATTACTAATTAACTGCGTTTCAAAATTATTTTCCCACAAACGAAATGTTAAATCAATATCTTCACCTGCTTTCATTTCAGAAAATCCTTTTGTTTTTACAAAGGCTTCTTTTGACATTCCTAAGTTAAAACTTCTAGGTTGAAATTTACCTACTGCTTTTTTCTTTCCTCTAATTCCTCCTGTTGTTAAAACTGAAGTCATAGAATAGTTTATTGCTTTTTGTAATGCTGTAAAGTTTTTGTGTGCAGCATCTGGACCTCCAAAAGCGTCTGTAAAATTTTCTTCTAAAGCAATTTGTATTTCAGACAAATATTGTCTTGGAACAATAACATCGCTATCCAGAATTATAAAATAATTTCCAGTTGCACGTTCCATTCCATAATTACGACTTGCTCCTGCTCCACTATTTTTCTTAAAAAAATATTTTAAATTTAATTTTGATGTATACTTCTTTATTACTTCTTCTGAAGTATTACTAGAGCCATCTTCAACGATAAGCACTTCATAACTATGTTGAAAATCTTGTTGCGTAAGACTCTCTAACAATTCGTCTATTTCTTTCGGACGATTATAAACAGGAACTATTATTGAAAAGTTAAACTTCAACATTTAATTTTTTACATCGATTTCTAATGTGTAGCTTGGTGATAAAAACAAATTTTCTTCACCTAATAACTTACTTATTCCATTTAAAATATACTTTGGAATATTAAATAATTTATTTTTTGAGTAGCTATAATAACTATTAGTAAATCGTACTTGATACTGATTACTTTGTAACTTATTCTTTAAATCTTTTGTATCTATTATATGCTCTGCCCAATTACCTGTCATAGGATCACAAGTATTTGTTTTATCCTTTATATTGTAATTTAAAAAACCTCTTTCTTTATATTCCTCTACCTTATTTATAATATCAGGCTTGTAAAGCCCTCTGGTTTCTTTTGCTAAAAAGTCAATTTCTTTATCTTTAAACTGAGTAAAAAACTCTTTTATAATTTGCTTTCTTATCGCTAAAAAAGAGGTATTAGAATCTCTTTCTTTCCAGCCTTTTACTTTTTCACTTCCAATATATTCTGCCTTAAAATGAATTTTACGTAATGCTCTATTTACATAAGGATTACTTCCGTTTGCACTTGTCATAAAACATAAAGAAAACTCTCCTTTAATCTTTTTAAATTGATCAAACCAATCCTCTAAATTGTAAATATGTTCCAAAACATCAAAAGAACACAACAAATCTATAGGTAAATCATTTTTAGAAATATAGGATGAAAACTCTTTTATCCCTCCTGTTACAAAATGAGAAATTGGAGTACCTATTTCTTGTGAGATCTCTTTAGCATCATTGGTAGACACTTCGTAGACATCATTATAAATAATTGTTTTAAACCCTAGTTCAGCGGCTAAAAAAGATAAAATTCCACATCCACCTCCGTAATCAACAAAAACACTTTCATTAATTGGTTTTTTTAATTTACTTAGAGTTTTATGGAGTAATTGTTTATAAAGTGGCATAAAAAAATAAAAATTATCTACATAATCTTTAAAATATCTTTTATTATAAGCTGAAATAGGCAGTGAATTTATATCTAAAATAGTTATCTTTTTAAATAAACTTTCTACTGCCGTATTTATTAAATTGGTTTTCAAAATTTACTTTTCTTCAAATTCGTGTAATACAGATTCACTTACACCAACGTTAGAAAAACCTCCATCGTGAAACAAGTTTTGTAAGGTAACTTTCTTGGTTAAATCAGAAAACATAGAAATAGTATAATCTGCACATTCTAATGCTGAAGCATTTCCTAATGGCGACATTTTTTCTGCATATGCAATAAATCCATCAAAACCTTTTACTCCGCTACCTGCAGTAGTTGGTGTTGGTGATTGAGAAATTGTATTTACACGTACATTATGATCTCTTCCAAAGAAATAACCAAAACTACGCGCAATTGACTCTAAATACGCTTTATTATCTGCCATGTCATTATAATCAGGAAAAACACGTTGTGCTGCCATATAAGTTAATGCAACAATACTTCCCCATTCATTCATGGCCTTTTTATTGTACAAAACATTCATTGTTTTATGAAAAGAGACTGCAGAAATATCCCAACCTTTTGTTGTAAAATCGTATTTAGGATCTGTATAATGTTTTTTCTTTCTTACATTTAAAGACATTCCTATTGAATGCAAAACAAAATCAATTTTACCACCTAAAATCTCCATAGATTTTTCTACTAGATTTTCTAAATCTTCCATAGAAGTAGCGTCAGCAGCAATAACTTGCGATCCTGTTTTTTCTGCCAATTCATTTAAAGCTCCCATACGTAATGCAATAGGTGCATTGGTTAAAACAAATTCTGCTCCTTCTTCATGAGCACGCTCAGCTACTTTCCAAGCAATTGAATGCTCATTTAAAGCTCCGAAAATAATTCCTTTTTTACCTTTTAATAAATTATACATTTTTAATCGTTTGTTTTAATTTAAATATTCAATAATTCTTTTGCGTGTGTTAACGCACTTTCTGACACGTCTTTTCCGCTTAACATTTCGGCTATTTCTACAATTCTTTCTTGTTCTGTTAACAATTTTAAATTGGACGTCGTTACTCCTTTTAATTCGCCTTTGTACACTTTATAATGCATGGCTCCTTTAGAAGCTATTTGAGGTAAATGCGTAATAGTAATTACTTGCATATAATTACTCATTTCTTGCATTATTTTTGCTATTTTATTTGATACTTCTCCTGAAACTCCCGTATCTATCTCATCAAAAATAATAGTTGGTAATTTTTTATTTTCTGATAAAATCTTTTTTACCGATAACATTATTCTAGACAATTCTCCACCTGAAGCCACTTTTTTAAGTTCTCCAAAACTTCCGCCTTTATTTGCTGAAAACAAAAAGTTTAAATCGTCTTTTCCATTAGGTAGATATTTCTCTGTTGGTATAACTTCTATAGAAAAACGAGAGTTTGGCATTCCTAATTCTGCTAATAAAAATTCTAATTGCTTTGTTAACTTTGGAATTGCTTTTTCTCTTGCTTTTGTTATCATTAAAGCTACATCATCTAATTTTACAGCAACATCATCTATTTCTTTTTGTTTACTTGCTATAATTTCTGATGCATTTTCTACCTGACCAACTTTCTCTGCTAATGTTTCATAAACAGATAATAATTCTTTTACAGATGCTACTTGATGCTTTTTTTGTAGATTATAAATTAACTGGAGTCTGTCGTTAATTTGTTCTAATTCATTCGGATTAAAATCTACACTTTCATTGGCGTCTTCTAGTTCCGATACAATATCATCTAACTCTATTTTTATACTTGAAGCACGTTTATACAAATCTTCATATTCTTTAGAAAAAGAACTTATTTTTTGTAAATTATTTTCTAGTGAATTTAATAAAGACTGTGCGCCAACTTCTTCACTTATTACAGTTTGTAATGCTTCGGATAAGTTTAACTTTATATCTTCAATATTATTTAACTTGTCTAATTTTTCTTCTAAAAGTTCTTGTTCATCAACAGTTAACTTTGTTTCTTCAAGCTCTTTAAACAAATGTAGATTATACTCGTATTGTTGATTTGCTGTTTCTTGAGAAGCTAATAACTTTTTTAAATCTCTTTGAAGTAAATTGTATTTTTTTACACCTCTTTTATAAGAAGCAATTCTCTTTTCATTTTTAGCTAATGCATCAACAACAGAAAACTGAAAATCTGCATCCGATAATTCCATCGTTTGATGTTGCGAATGAATATCCATCAGTTTTACCTTTAATAAGTTTAAAACACTTAGGTTAACTGGTGTATCATTAATAAAAGCTCTTGATTTACCAGAAGGTAAAATCTCTCTTCTTATGATAGTTTTATCTTCATAATCTAGGTCATTGGCTTCAAAAAAAGTTTGTAATTGATAATTTTTAACAGCAAAAAGTGCTTCTACAACACATTTTTTATCATCTTCTTTTAACGAAGATAAGTCAGCTCTATTACCAAGTACCAAACCTAAAGCTCCAAGTAAAATGGATTTACCAGCTCCAGTTTCTCCAGTAATTATAGATAAACCTTCAGTAAAATCAATTGTTAATTGATCTATTAATGCGTAATTCTGTATAGATAAGTTTGTAAGCAAATTCTATTTATTTAAAAAATAAAAATACAATTTTTGCTTAAATTAAATTAGAAAAAAATGAAATTCCTTTGTAAGTATTTATAAGCAATTAATTGCCTATTTGATTCCATTTATTAGAGAAAGTAGGTGAAATTCTTTGTAAAGTAGATTTTAACTTTTCTTCTTTTCCTGTACTTTTTCCATCAGAAAAAACACTTACAATTTCATCGGATTTTGCATCTAAAAAGAAACGAATCATATGGTTTCCTACAGTAATATTAAACAAGCGTTCTAGTTGTAAAACACTTCTTATGATTTGTTCTTTACTCTCTGCTTCTTTCTCTGAAAAAATATCAAAACCTTTTAAATGATAGTCATAATAAATTGATCGTAATGCTTCAAATTTAGATGACAACAAGTTATCTATTAAAGAAAAACGATTAGCTTCACCTATTTTATCTTGCCAACCTCCACCACTTTGCTGAGCTTGTAACATTACATTTTGTGCAGTTTTTAAATATTCTTGTCCGCCTTTTAACGCAAAAGTATCAGCATCAATACCTAAAATAGTATACACATAAAACACAATAGTTGACACTAAGTTACTATCAAAACTATTTGGATTAAATAATAACGGATCAAATTCGTTGTATTGAAAGTTTAAATCCGAATCATTTACATTAATAATTGGAGATTGATATGATGAATTAAAAATTGGTCTTGTAGCTTGTACTTGAAGACTTGCTGTAAAGTTATTTCCGTTTTGTTGACCAACAATTATAGTAAAAGCACAATTAATTCTTTCTTGTGGTAATACCGTTTTGTTTGTCCATTTTGTTTGATTAATGAACTCTTTTAAAGATTGTTCTAACGTTTTATAAACTTGCTTATTGGTACTTTGTACTTGATCTGAATTTATAGATACTACTGCATTTAACTCTTCTTGTGCTATCAATGAAAACACAGAAAATAAGCTTACTAAAACGATTACAATCTTACGCATTAATTCTTTTTATTATTTCGTTAATAATATCTACCGATACTTCTTTTTTAGATTTTAACTCAAAAGATTGTTTGTTAAAATCTGTATCAATAATAGTAATTTTATTTGTATCTCCTGCAAAACCTGCTCCTTTATCTCTTAAAGAGTTTAAAACAATAATATCTAAATTCTTGCTTTTTATCTTCTTTTCTGCATTTGCTACTTCATTATTTGTTTCTAAAGCAAAACCTACCAGAAACTGATCTTTTTTAATAGCTCCTAAAGACTTTAAAATATCTTTTGTTGGAGATAACTCTATTACTAACGATGCATCTTTCTTTTTTATTTTCTGATCAGCAATATTTTTTGGACGATAATCTGCAACTGCTGCAGATAAAATTGCAATATCTACATCTGTATAATGTTTATGACATGCTTCATACATATCATTTGCTGATTTTACGTCTATTCTATGAATTAAAGAATGATTTACAGTTTGATGTGAAGGTCCAGAAACTAAAAAAACCTCAGCACCTAAATTTGCAGCTGTTTTTGCTATTTCAAATCCCATTTTACCTGAAGAATGATTTCCTATAAAACGAACAGGATCAATAGCTTCATATGTTGGTCCAGCAGTTAACAAAACTTTCTTTCCTCTTAAAGGTAATTTTGAAGCAATATCTTTTTCAATAAAATCTACAATATCTTTAGGTTCTGCCATTCTACCTTCTCCAACTAATCCACTGGCTAATTCTCCTGAAGTAGCAGGAATCATAATATTCCCAAACGCTTGTAATTTGGTTAAACTATTTTTTGTTGATGGATGAATGTACATATCTAAATCCATTGCTGGCGCAAAATAAACAGGACATTTTGCAGACAAATAAGTTGCTAATAATAAATTATCGCAACTTCCATTCGTCATTTTAGAAAGTGTGTTTGCTGTAGCTGGTGCTATAATCATGATATCAGCCCAAAGCCCTAACTCTACATGATTATTCCATAATTCATTTTCTTCTTCTTTTTCGTAAAAAGTAGAATTAACTGGATTTTTGGAAAGTGTAGAAAGTGTAAGAGGTGTAATAAAATCTTTAGACGCAGGTGTCATAACTACTTTAACTTCTGCGCCTGATTTTATAAATAAACGGACTAAACCAGCCGTTTTATAAGCTGCAATACCTGCTGTTATACCAAGTAATACTTTTTTTCCGCTTAGTATAGACATTATTCCTTGTCTGGTGATCTATAATATACCTTATCATTTAACCACTCATCAACTGCAATAGCTGTTGGCTTAGGTAAACGCTCGTAAAATTTAGAAACTTCAATTTGTTCTTTATTTTCAAAAACTTCTTCTAAACTATCATTATAAGTTGCAAATTCATCTAATTTATCAATTAATTCTTTCTTTAAATCAGAATTTATTTGATCAGCTCTCTTTGCTATAATAGAAATAGCCTCATAAATATTACTTGTAGGTGCTTCAATAGTTTCCTTATTGTACGTAATTGTACTTACCGCTGCATTTGTTTCTTTATAGTCCATAATTACCTTTTAACCAATTTTAATTGATTGTTATATTTTGTTACTAATTTCTTCTCTTCTTGTAATTTTGCTAACATTTCGTCTGATTCTTTTAAATATTTAGACTCAGGGAAATTTCTCTTTAGCTTTTCATAAGCACTTTCGGCCATTTTTATACGTTCTGCCTTTCTACGCACTGTACTTTTTACTGCATAATCATGAGAGGCTTTTAAACGATAGTATAAAGCTTCTTCTTTATATGAAGTACCTAAATAATCTTCCAATAAATTATCAAAAGCTACAATAGCTGCTTTGTAATTTCTAGAATCATATTCAGACGTATGATAATACGTTTTTGCTATTTCAAAAGCTTTCTTCTCTAACAAAAGACGAATCTCTTTATAGTATTTGTTTGCTTCTTCTATTCTATCAGAATTTGGATATTGATCTATAAAACTCTGAAAAGAAGTTAATGCTTTGTCAGTATCTGTTGCATCTAAACTAAAACTAGGTGCAGCTTTATAAAAACTTAATGCCGATAAAAAATCTGCTTCTTCCTTCTTAGAACTTTTAGGGTAGTTTTGTGTAAATCTACTGAAATAGTATCCAGCTAAACTATAACTGCCCTCATTAAAATTAGAATTGGCAACCATGTATTGTATACGCTCCATTTGAGGTTTACCCCTAAAAGCTGGAGTTATCTTTTCAAATAAACGTAACGCTTTACTATATTTATTGGCTTCGTAAAGTTTTACGGCCATTTTATACTGTTCGTCTGTTGTTCCTTTGTTTAATACTTTTTGATATTCACCACATGAGGCGAAGATTAAAATGATTACAAATAAACTAGCTAAATTTTTCAGTTTTTGCATTTGGCAAAATTAGTAATTAAATATGGATTATTAAAACTCTTTTATGCACCAAAAATTGTGCGTTGCAATAAACCACAATTATTATACTTTTTGTACTAAACGTTTGTTAAAATTATTATGCTGGTGGTGCCTGTTGACCTACTAATTGCTTCACATCATTATCAAATAAATACAAACCACCTTTATCATCTCCAATTAAGTTAATTTTATCTAAAATATTTCTAGCTAATGCTTCTTCTTCTATTTGTTCTGCAACATACCACTGTAAAAAATTATGTGTAGCATAATCTCTTTCTTCTAAAGAAATATGTACTAGATCGTTTATAGAAGCTGAAACCATTACTTCATGATCAAACAATGTTTGAAACATATCTTTAAACGATCCAAATTTTGCAGATGGTTCTTCTAATGATGATACTCTTGCATGACCTCCACGTTCATTTACAAACTTTACTAATTTTAACATGTGCATTCTTTCTTCATCTGAATGTGCATACATAAATTGTGCTACTCCTTCAAAACCTTGGTTTTCTGCCCAAGATGCCATTGATAAATATACTTGTGATGATTGTGCTTCTATTTGTATTTGACTATTTAAAGCCTTTTCTATTTTTTTTGATAACATATTATTTTTTCTTTTAATATAACAAAGATGCTAAAAAAAGCTCACAATAGAATTATTATGAGCTTTGATTATTTTATTTAAAATTGGTTAAAAATTATCTATAAAGTCAGATATTTTTGTTTGTAATTCTTCACTTGCGGTAACTAAAGGTAAACGAACAGCGTCTTTGCATATTCCTTTTTTAAGCAATACTGCTTTTATCCCTGCAGGATTATTTTCTTCGAAAATATAATCTACAATATCCATTAGTTTATAATGGATTTCATAAGCCTCCTTATTCTTTCCTTGTAAACCTAATTGAATCATTTTAGAAAATTCTTTAGGTAAACCTTGACCAATAACAGATATTACTCCAGCTCCACCAGCTAAAACAACTCCTAAAGCCAAATCATCATCACCTGAAATCACCAAAAAATCTTCTGGTTTATCTCTTAATAACTCATAATATTGTTGTTGAATATTAGCTGCTTCTTTTACTCCTAGTACATTATCAAAATCATTTGCTAAACGTAATGTAGTTGCCGGTAACATATTTTTTGCCGTTCTACCTGGTACATTATATAAAATAATTGGTTTTGGACTTGCTAATGATACTGCTTTAAAATGCTGATAAAAACCTTCTTGTGTTGGCTTACTATAATAAGGCGCTACTGATAATATGGCATCTATTTCAGATAAGTCTAATGTTTCTAATTCATCTACAACAACTTGTGTATTATTACCTCCTACTCCTAAAACCAAAGGTAATCTTCCTTTATTTTCAGCTGCAATTACTTTTATTATTTCTTCTTTTTCTTGTTTTGTTATTGTAGCACTTTCTGCAGTTGTACCATTTATAACCAAATAATTGGTTCCGTTATCTATATTATAATTAACCAGATTTTTAAGTGCATCAAAATCCACACTTAAATCTTCCTTAAAAGGGGTTATTAAAGCAACTCCTGTACCTACAAACTTTTGCATTTATTCTATTTTATAGGTGTAAAATTAAAGTTTTATTTGATAATACTAGTACTTTTTTTAAGAATACACATTTTTACGTTTTGTGTTTAATTTTATTTTTTTATCTCTAACATAATTATCTGATTAATTTGTCTTCCGAATTTTTGAAAATTATCATCAACAACTAAAATTAGAGATTGATTACCATTTGCTAATTTTGGTCCCAAAGTAATTCCTTCAATATTATCTACAATTCCTTCTGTTAACTCATCTCTTATATTATCGAAATTAAAGACTAACTCTTTTTTAATTGGTACGTATGATCTTTTTAAAAGTGATTCCACTTCAAGAGTATTTGTTGTTTCGTTAGTTAACGTTATCTTATATATCTTAACTACATTTCCATTTATTCCGTAATCACTCTGATAGGCTCTTTCCACAACAAAAAAACTATTGGTTTCATATTCTAAAATAGCTGTAATTCCATTTACATTAAAGGCACCTAAAAATGGTCTGTCTATTTTATCTAAAGGATATACAAACTGTTGTATTGCTTTTTTAGTTTCAGTATCGTAAAAAGTAATTCGAGATGGCGCATCTTTTACTGTTAAAGAAGGTTCTTCTCCATCGGCCTCTAAGACGCCTTCCATAGCCACCCAAAAACCTTGTTTATTAATACTTTTACAAGAAGCTTCAAAAGTGGCATTATGCCTAGGTTTTCCTTCTGAATTTGCTTTAAAATATGTTGGAGTATTATAGTTTTCTACAATTTTTCCTTCAGAATTTATTAAAAAAATTAACGGATCTTTATCATTATTAATTGATCCTTCACTAACTAAATTGATATTATTTTGTTTATCAACAAAAATAGATTCTAAATCAAATGCATTTTCTTTATAAAACTGTGTTGTATCTTTTACATGAATTACATCTAAAAAATCAATATTTTTTAGACTATCATTTTTTAGATTAATTTTTGCAGAAATAACTCTTGGATCTTCAGCATCATCTACCACCATATAATAAGTCTCATTGTAAAAATCTACACCCGAAATTCCACCAATCAGCGTATTTTTAAAAAAAGTAGTGTCTTTAATTACATACTCATCTACAAATTTTAATTCTATTTCTGGGGATGTTTTGCAAGCTGTAAAAACAGTCAAAATTAAAAGGGTATAAAAGCTTATTTTCATAAGCACAAAAGTAATCTATTTTAAGTATCACAAATAAAAAAACGTTATTACAAAATTATAATAACGTTTCTCTTTACTATATTCTTTGATTAATTTACAGCTATATAAATTGCGACTTCCCCATTTGTTGGATTCTGTGCTTTTTCTCCATAAACCTCAAAATCCGCAGTGTATTTTCTATCTAAATCAGTATTCCAAATCTCCATCCATTTATTTATAACCGCATCTTTTGTTAAATCTCCGCTTGCTATAAACTCTTTAAAGTTAGCTTTCTCTATAGTAACTCCTTGCATTCCTTCAGGAACAATTGCCAAACTACTTACTTTAAAACCTAAAACAGTATCGTAAGGTTTTGTATGATCTTTTTCGTAGTTTGTATACACTGCATAAATTGATTCTTCTACTCTATTCTTAACTTTAGCATACATATCTGTTTGCATAAATTGTTGCCATAAAGCGGGTATATCTTTGGTTGCTTTTCCGTTTTCGTTTGTGGTTCTTACTGAAATTCCAACTACGTAAAATGTTTCTTTTTGTACTGCTTTCATTTTTATGTTTTTATTGATTTTACACAAAAATAAATGCAGCTTATGACAAAGGTTTGTCAGGGGTATTTAAATATTTTTCTTTGCAGATTTCAAAATACTCTTCTAAGGTCATTTGATGCGGTTCAAAATTCTTTTGAGTATCTGTTATTTGCTCAATACAATCTATACGGAACGCTCGAAATTCTTTACGCAACCTACAAAAAGCTATTAATAACCAATTTTCATTTGTACTGTATAATGCAAATGGTTCTACAATTCTTTGTGTAGCCTTATTTTGTAAAGACAAGTACTTTATATCTAATAAATTAAAGTTTGTAATTGCAGCTTGAATTTGCATTAAAAAAGAACTAGATCTTGATTCTTCTTTATTAACTCTGAAAATAATTCGTTGTGATAATAAATCTGTTTTTCCTTTTTGAGAATATTTTAAGACCGATTTTATTTTGGTAATAGCATTTGTATAATGCTCTACAAAAGAAGCGTCTTTATTTTTTAAAATAAGTTGTTCAGCAGTAATTAAAGCGTTTGCTTCGTTTTCTGAAAACATTACAGGCGGTAATTGATATCCTTCTTGTAAAGAATATCCCTTACCTTCTTCTGTAATAATTGGTATTCCTGAAGCTTCTAATGTTCGAATATCTCTATATATTGTTCTTACACTTACGCCATACTTTGTTGCCAATTCACGAGCAGTAAGTATTCTTTTTGATTGTAATTGTGTAAGAATTTTTGTTAATCGAGTTATTCTTGGCTTTTCCATTTTTAAAACCTTTACAAAATTACTTTAAGATAATCTCATAAGCTTCTTCGTTGTTTAAAGAATAATTTCCTGAAATTTCTTCTACTTGTTTTTCCTTATCTGAAGAAAAATAAGTGATCTTAAATTGCTTTATTTGATCTTCTGGATATGAATTTATAGATAAATCTACTACACCTTCTGAATTACTGGTTTTACTTTCTTTAAATTTATATTCTGTTAAAACATCAATAGTTACTTGTATTGGTTGTCCGTTTGAGTTTATAAACTTCGCCTTTAAAGTCTGAGTTTCTTTTTCTGGCTCGTTTACATAATTTAAATGTTGTTGATTTGTATTTTGATGTTTACTTCTGTAAAAACCTAAATGAATATTATTACTTACATCATCTAAAAAAGTATTGTATCCTTCTTTTTCTGCATTATCAAAATACTTACAAGATTCGCTAGTATTTAATCTTGTTACCTCAACTTCCTTACTATATCTTTTTCTGTTTTTATAATTCTTATATGCTAAAACAGATCTTTTAAATAAGTAAAATACAAACAAACCTGCTAACACCTCTAAAACATAAAACAATACTGGTAAAACATCTTGAATTCCAAAAACAGACTCTCTAATACCAGCAGCTATTTCTCTTGCTACACGTTCTTTAGAAAAGTAAAAGATAGCGGCTCCTATTGCTACAAATAAAACAATACCAAAAAAGAGTTGTCCTTTTACATCTCTATAAACTCCGTCTCTAATATCAGAATCTGGTCTTGAGGAATTAGATGCTATTTTCTTTTCTTCAAAAAAACGTTTGTTTCGTATATGTGAACTTAACATTCCTACCAAAAGCTCTGCAATTACAATAGATATAAAAATAATTCCAACACCAATAACCCAAGGTGCTTGTGGTAAAATATCTCTGTATATTTCTCTACTAAAATAGTATTCTAAAATACAAATTACTACAAAAGCAATAGTAAACGGGACTACATATGCGTTAGACATTATTTTGTCCCAACTATTTAATTTTTCTTCGTCTGGCTTTAAAATTTCAAAAGTATCTCTTGCTCTTTTAGATGCCGAATTTGCTCTTGATGCTACTTCATCAGAGATTGTATATAAATCTTCCGATTTTACTGTTGATGGTTTATCCCAATTAATAATCATTATATAAATATTTTAATAAAATACCTCCATGAAATCGTAAAAGATATTTCAAAGAATACATGCTTTTTTTATTTTTTTTGATGCACATGCATCGGCAATTAAACTCTTGACTACGCCCAGTGATTAAAAACATTCAAAGTCTTCCATGTAGCTAAAAAAACCTTCTTTACCTTCAAATTGACTGAATTCTATTCCTTCAAAAACCGAAGTATCTTTCCAGCCTACTAAAAACAATTCTGCATTATCTGTCAGTTGTAACATGTTTTTAATTTTTGTAATTTTCCCTGATTTTACAGGTTCATTAACTCCATCTGTAAATAAAACCACAACAACTTTATCGTAATCTTCTACATTAGGTTCTTTTAATAATTTATTAATATGATCAAAAGCCAAATCTATATTAGTAATATCTTTTCCTTTGTAAGGTGTATATCCTAAAATAGAATTCTGAAGTGTACTTGATAAGAACTTATTTAATCTTGACGCATTTTTCTTTTTAATTTTTGCGTTTTTTGCTTTAATTTTTTCTGTGTGCTTTTTTTGCTTCGCTTGTTCTGTAAGTGTTGGATTATCTGACGTTAAAATACTTTCATATTGTTTTAACGGACTCACTTTTAATCTAAAAATTTCTTTTGAGTTTGGTGCTGGGTTTCCTAAAATTGTAGATGTAAAATAACCACTTCCATTTTCGTTGATTACATTAATAATGGATGTATAATCTTCTTTATTCAATTTTTGAATACTTTGTGACGATCCGCTTCTGTCATCACCCAATACAATCATTATTTTACATTCAGGAATTTCTTCTTCTGCAACCGCAGTATGCTTTGGTTTGGTATCACAAGATGCCAATAAGAAAAAAGAAAAGGCAATAAAAAAAATAGTGTTTTTCATAGTTTTAATTAGTTTGTACGAATATATGTAATTATGTATAAATAGTATAGTTGTTTAATTTTATAAGAAGAAAGTTTATATGAAATCTTACTTTTAAAAACACATTATTTTTTCGGGTTTAACACTTATCAAATATGTGTCTTACTTTATTTAGTTATTACTCTTAGATATTTCCGCTAGCAGTACATAATCTCAATTTTCATATTCTAAATGATTTATCCAATTTGTTACAGTGAGTTTTGTTTTATAATATTTCAATAATTCTTTAAAATTCCTTTACCAAAACTCTAAAAACTTTATTAATTATAAGTTTTGCTTTAGTTAGCTTTTATTCATAACTATAAATATTTATTTTCTCACAATCATGTTCGTTTCCATAAATAAATAGTGGTTTCTTTATATTCAATCCATTAAATAATTCTTTTTTGTTTTCACTGAAAGCTTTATTTAGTAAAAGATAAGTTTTAAAAATATAACTATTCCTTATGTTTTGATAGAAGTCAGACTCAAAAATATCATCAAATATTTCTGTTTCTTCTAAACTCTCTTCGAATCTCAATAAGTTATCCCAAATATAAGAATAATCAACATTTCCTATAATTTCGAAAAAATCTTTTTGGTAGTTAAAATCAAAATGTTCTGGTTTATTTAAAATAGGATAATCTCCTTCTCCAAAACCACTTATCCAAGCATAAGGTTCATGACTATAGGTCAATAGTATTATTTGAATTTTTGAATCTTTAATATCTTTTACTCCCTTTTTTATTTTTTCAAATGATGATTTTAAATCTTTTGAAAGTCTATCTATGACTTCTGTTTCATTTATAGAAAATTCAATTAGCGTTTCATAAAACTCAAGGAGTTTTATATTTTTTTTTGCTTTTTTAAATTTATTTAATGATTCTTTATCGTAAAAATTAACATTTTTTTGTTCACTTATAGAAAATACATCTGGATTCTCAACTGTCAAAAAATCTAACCACTGACTTAAACAAGGATATTTAATTTCTTTATAGTTCTCTTCGAATAGGTTTTCCAGATTTAAAATTACTTTACTATTTATATTCATTTTTGATGAATTAGTTAATCATATCAATAAAATCTTGTTCAGAAAGTATTGGTATTTCTAATTTTTGAGCTTTTTCTAACTTACTTGGTCCCATATTGTCTCCAGCAATAATATAAGTTGTCTTTTTAGAAATAGAACTACTTACTTTTCCACCATTATCTTCAATAGCTTTTTTGAGTTCATTTCTACTCATTTGATGAAAAACACCTGAAACTACAAAGACTTTACCTGCTAAAATATCTGTTTGATTTTCTAAACTCTCTGCGGAAACTTGTAATTGTACTCCGTATGATTTTAAACGGTTTACCAATTCTATATTTCCTAAATTATTAGAGAAATCTAGAATACTTTGTGCAATTCTATCTCCAATTTCATCAACTCCTATTAATGTTTCAAAATCAGCAATCATTAAGTTATCAATAGATTTAAAGTGTTTTGCTAACTTCTTTGCAACCGTTTCTCCTACAAATCGAATTCCTAATGCAAATAATACTTTTTCAAACGGAATTTCTTTTGACTTTTCAATTCCAGCCACCATATTCTGAGCAGATTTTTCTGCCATTCTTTCTAACGGAATTACTTGTTCAGCTGTTAATTCATATAAATCGGCATAATTTTTAATTAAACCTTCTTTACGTAATAAATCCACAGTTTCGCCTCCTAAACCATCAATATCCATGGCTTTTCTGCTAATATAATGCTGAATTCTTCCTGCTATTTGTGGTGCACACCCAAATTCATTCGGACAATAATGTTTTGCATCTCCTTCGGTTCTTACCAATTCCGTTTCACATTCCGGACAGTGAGTTGCGTATACTGTTGCTTTAGAATCTACTGGTCTTTTTGTTAGATTTACAGAAATAATTTTCGGAATTATTTCTCCTCCTTTTTCAACAAAAACAGTATCATTTAATCGAATATCTAACTTTTCTATTTGATCTGCATTATGTAACGAAGCTCGTTTTACAGTTGTTCCTGCCAATTCTACTGGCTCTAAATTCGCTACTGGAGTTATTGCTCCTGTTCTTCCTACTTGGTAGGTAATCTCATTTAAAACTGTAGAAACTTGTTCCGCTTTAAATTTATAAGCTATTGCCCAACGTGGTGCTTTTGATGTATATCCTAATTCTTCTTGCTGCTGTAAACTATTTACTTTTATAACAACTCCATCTGTTTCATAAGGTAAATCGTGTCTTTTTATATCCCAAGAATTTACAAAATCAAAAACCTCGTCTATAGATTTTGCAAATGCTATTGTTTGTGGAACTTTAAATCCAACATTTCTTGCTGCTTCTAAACTCTCGAAATGTGTTTTATATTTTCGTTCAGTAGTCACTACTTGATACAACAAACAATCTAACGGACGCTTTGCAACTTCTGTACTGTCTTGTAGTTTTAAACTTCCACTTGCTGTATTTCTTGGATTTCTGTATTCTTCTTCGCCATTTGCTACGCGTTCTTCATTCATTTTATGAAAACCATCTAATGGTAAAATGATTTCTCCACGCATTTCAAAATCACTTACAAAATCCGAATTAATAGTTAATGGTATAGATCTTATGGTACGAATGTTATTAGTAACCTCATCTCCTTGAAATCCGTCTCCACGAGTTACTGCTCTTACAAACTGACCGTTTTCATAAGTTAAGTTAATAGAAGCGCCATCGTATTTTAACTCGCATGTGTATTCTATTTCTTCTGTTCCTAAGTTTTTCTGAACTCGTTTTTCCCAATCTAATAAATCTTCTTTTGAATACGAATTGTCCAACGAATACATTCTATTCTTATGTACAATTGTTTCAAAGTTTTTTGTAATTCCTCCTCCAACTCTTTTTGTAGGTGAATTTGCATCAAAAAATTGTGGGTTTTCTTCTTCTAACTTTTCTAATTCTTTTAGTTTGATATCAAAATCATAATCAGAAATGGTAGCATTATCTAAAACATAATAGTTATAATTATGCTGATTTAATTCTTCTCTTAATAATTGTATTTTCTTTTCTATCGTCATCTAAATAAATTAAATCTATTTTATTTATTCTTTTTAGTTCTAAAGCACTTTATTATTGAGTGCTAATTTAATTTTTTATATACTAAGTTTTTATTTTGAAAAACATTTTATTCAACCACACCAAATGTTACTTCAAACTTAGGTCTTGTTTGGTTTAAAGCTGCTTCCGTTGTTGCTCCGTCTTTTATTGTAAAACGATTTTCTGGTATTCCTTTTTCTGTAATTAAATAATTCTTAACCAGTTCTTTTTGCTTTAACTTTATATTTTTTAGTTTTTCTTTAAGAACTTCTGCTCCTATTAATCTTCGTGCATTTTCTGGTACCGAAATTGTTTCATCGTAATTTATTGTTGTCTTTTTCAAATATGCTAAAAATCCTGGATCTGATGTAGGTAAATCAAAAGCTTGTTTTCCTAAAGGAATATTTTCATCTAAGGTTAAATTACTTTGTTTCAAATACGATAATTTGGCACTTTTTAAAGCTATAGCATCAAACTCATATTCTGTATTATACAAATGATTTAGTGTAATTTTTAATGTTGGTTTTTTATTTAAAACCTTAACCATTGTATTTAATGGTTTTTTCTGAAGTGGAGATAAACCAATTTGTCCGTTATCAAAATATATATTTTTTAAATCTTTCTCATCAATTTTAAACATATTTGACAATGATTTTATTGGTGAAGTTATCATTTTAGTAAATAAATTTTTAACCACCTGCCAAACTACTTTTCCAAACTTATATTTTGGATCATTAATTGGTCCTTCTATTGGAATTTCTAAATCTATATTTCCTTTAGAATCTTTCATTAATGCAACTGCTAAACGCATTGGTAATGAACTACCAGATCTTGTTTTATTTTTTTTACTTAATTTAATATTTTCTATGTGAAGTGTATTTGTACTGGTTAAATACGAGTCTTTAATAACACTTTTGTTACTAAACGAACTAATACCTTCCATAAATCTGTGTGCAGTATATTCTCTACCATAAGGACTAAACCTGTTTAAAAAAAGTCCTTTTACACTTACATCAATTTCCATGTTTTCTACACCTTGTCTGCTTACAGAAATATCTCCATCGATAAGTGCTGTACTGTTCATTTTTCCATGAATATTGAACTTTGCAAACTGATTATTTGGTTTTATATTTTCTGCTTTAATAGCTATATTATCTAAATCCATATGAAACGGATCTTCTAAGGTATAATCGTAAAATTTTAAATTAAAGTTGGTGAATGCTATTTTTTCAGCGGTATAGGATTTAAAAATATACTCTTTTGTCATGTCGTAAATATAAATAGACAACATTTCAAACGGACTTACATAATAATCTGATGTTGTGTTTTCTTTTTCGGAACTTACTTGAGAAGTTGTATTGGTATTCATCAACCATTTGGTAAAGTTATCTCCATTTGGTAAATATTCAAAAGCTATTTTTGAATTATCAACCAAAATATCTTTAAAATCATAAATATTAGCTTGGCTATCTACTTTAGTAATATCAACAAAAAACTTTCCAACAGTAACCAATGGTTTCTTTTCTGGATCAATAAGTTTAAAATCAGATACTGTTATTTGTCCGCTACTTTTAATTGTATTTTTTGATGTATTTCCTGCTAATTCTATATCCGCATTTAACGCTCCATCAAATTCACTCAAACGAATTACAGAAGTTACATAATCTTTAAAAGGAGATAACTTCCATGTTTCAACTTGAGTTTTTATAGTATAATTACTATTTTTTAAATGATAAGTAACAACTCCTTTTATCCATCCTCCATCTGGTTGATGCAATTCTAAATCGGCATCAAAAACAATATCTGTAGATTTAAAAACCTGATCTTTAATTTTTATGGAATCTAAAATTATTTTGCTTCCTAATTGCGTATCTACGTACTGTAAACTTGACTTTAATATAGTAATATTACAAAGATTAAACACAAATGGATCAGAAGGTTCGTTAACGTTGTTTTGAGTTTTTTCTTCAGTTGATTTCTCTTTCCCTCTACTTAATATATCTGAAAAATTGAATTGATTTCCGTTTTGAATTACACTTCCAAATAAGTTGGTTATAGTTATTTCTTGGGTATTTATTTTTGATTGTAATAAAGCCCAAAAATCAAAATTGATCGTTAAATTATCAAAAGCAATAAAGTTATCTACTGTATTAGGTTCCTTAACCGTAACATCATTAATATTGACGTTTAAGGTAAATGGATTGATAGAGATTTTATCAATACTTACTTCTCTATTTATCCAACTTTTATCGTTTTTTTCAATATAACTTTTCAACTGCCCAGGTAAAACCAACCATATAATTAAAATAAGAATACTAAAAACACTTACTATAGCTATTAAAATTTTAACCAATAATATTGACTTTAACTTTGCTAACATTGTTATTTATTTGTTGAATGAATTTATAAAAACAAACTTTTTACTTAATTTTTAGTTCCGTTAAGTACACTAACTCCTTTTGGAAAAGGATTACCAGAAGAACGACGAAAAGACACTACTTGTCCAACATGCCAAATTGCATCTGCAATTGGTCCGTTAATAACATTCCAAAATGGCAACTCTTTACTTTTAAACAATAGCTTATACTGAGATACATCTTTACTATTTCTTAAAATATCACTAGCCTGTTTCAAATTTTCAAGTGTTTTTTTTCTCTTCTCTTTAAATGTTAACTCTGGTTGCTTATCTCCATTCCTAACCTTTAACGTTGCATTTAAAATTACTTGAGACAATTCTAAAACATGTTGTATTGTTTCTCCTGTTGTTCTTGCTTCTGGAGTTGGTTTAAAAGCTAAATCTTTTTCTGTTAAGTTTTCTGTTGCCCAATAATAACGAAAACCTAAGCCATCTATCATTCTACTTGCTACAGAACCTTCTGAATATGTTTCTGCTGCTTTTGGAATTTCATAATACGGTAATTGCTTATTTTGTGCGTTGCTATTGATCATCTGAAATATAAATAAAATTGAAAGTAAGTGTAATTTACGCATTGCTTTTTTTTGCTAAATTAAAAAATGTTTTTTCTTAATCCTTTTAAAATTATTTTAAATAAAAAAATAAGGTATTCTCAACTTAAAAGTTAAGAATACCTTATTTAAAAAACAATTCTATTTTTTTATTAATTAGCTGATGTTACAGGTACGTCATCTACTTTTTGAGTTCCAAAAGTAAAACCTCCTGTGCCATTCCAATTATTATTAACATCTAAATAAGTCGTAAATTTTTGTAAGTAACTTCCAATTGCTGGTGGTGGAACAGAAACTATGTATTCACCTGATAAATTAACAATTTTTGTAATATCTCCATAGCCTGTATAACGAATATTACCCGTTACATTAACCTTGATTGTTGGTCTGTCAACCGCTTGTGTTATTTCCACAATTCCGGATACTGTATTTTGCTCGGGAGATACCACTAAGGAAAAATGTACAATAGGCGCTCCTGGCATTCCTACGTTACCAATAGTACCTTTTGTTAAATAAGCAGATTCTATTAGCGTTTTTGATTCTTTTAATGTAGCCATAATAAAGTTTTTATGATTAATAATTAATTTTGATTAAAACATTATGTTTTAGTAGAATCAAATTTACCTTCTTATTCATCTTTTTTTTTAAAACATTCTTTAAGTGTATAAAAAACACACTTAAAAGTATTTTTTTTTGATATTAACGTCTTTTTGAATATAATTTATAAAGAAAGTAATAGTTTTAAACGAAAAAAACTGAAGTATTACACTTCAGTTTTAATAGATTATTTGATAATATGAATTAATTACTTTTTCAAAGCAATTGTATATTGAATATCTTTGCCTAGTACAGAAAACTTAAACTCTTTATCATCAAGTTTTTTAATAATAGAACTACCTTCAAAGTTTTTCTTATCTAATTTTAATTCGTTTTTTTCATCAAAATACCAAGTACCTACTTGTTCTTCTTCACCTAACATTAATTGGTAAAGACCGTTTTCATGAAAAACCATCCAATGACCTTCTTCAGAAAGGTTCATTAAATCATTTTCAACTTCCATGGTTTCTATAAACCATTTCCCTGAAATTAAGTTGTTTAAATTTTGATCTTGTTGAGAATAACTTGAATACGATGTAGCTAAAATTAGCACGAATAAAGTGATAACTTTTTTCATTTTGTTGGGGATTGGGGATTGATTACAATCAAATATACAAAAAATATAACACATTACACAAAAAAACCATCCAAAAACACATTATATTTTTAGATGGTTGATTTATTTTACTTTATCATATTTTTAATAATATGTGTACCTACGTACCTTAGCGATGTGTTTTGCTAAACGCATTACTTGATGCGAATATCCATATTCATTATCATACCAAATATAAATTACGGCAGTATTTTCTGAAACAATTGTTGCTTTACTATCAAAAATTGATGGTGCTGTTGTTCCAACAATATCGGAAGAAACTAATTCATTATTTAAAGAATATTGAATTTGTTCCACTAAATCTCCTTCCAAAGCATGTTGCTTCATTATTGCATTTATTGCTTCGGTTGTTGTTTCCATACCTAATTGAAGGTTTAGAATAGCCAAAGATCCATTTGGCACAGGAACTCTAATAGCATTAGAAGTTAACTTCCCTTCTAACGCAGGTAACGCTTTTGAAACTGCTTTACCTGCTCCTGTTTCTGTAATTACCATATTCAATCCTGCTGCTCTACCTCTACGATATTTGCTATGCATATTGTCTACCAAATTCTGATCATTAGTATACGCATGTATAGTTTCTAGATGCCCTTTTTTAATTCCAAAGTTATCTTCTAGAACTTTTAAAATAGGTGTAATTGCATTTGTTGTACAAGATGCGGCTGAAAATATATCTATTTTATCCGGATCATTATCTAAGTGATTTACACCATGAACAATATTTGGTATTCCTTTACCAGGTGCTGTTAACAAAACTTTACGAGCTCCTTTTGCTTTTAAATGACGACTCAGTGCTTCTTTGTCTTTAAAAGCTCCTGTATTATCTATAATTAACGCATCATTAATACCATATCCTGTGTAATCAATATCTTCAGGAGCATTCGCTGAAATCATTTTTACAGTAGTTCCATTAATAATTAATGCATGATTTTCTACGTCTACTTCTACAGTACCTAAAAAATCTCCATGAACCGAATCTATACTTAATAATGATGCTCTTTTTTCTAAAACAGTTTCATCAATCTTTCCTCGAGTTACTATAGCTCTTAATCGCAATTGAGAACCTTTACCCATTTTTGTCATTAACTCTCGAGCTAACAAACGACCAATACGACCAAAACCATATAAAACAACATCTTTTGGTTTAATCTCTGTTGCTTTTGTAGCGTCTTTTAATTGCTTTTTTACAAAAGAAACTTTATCGGTTACCTTTTCTTCTAAATAATATTCATAAGCTAATTTACCTATATCTAATTTTGATGCTGGTAATTCAATTTCTCGAATTGCTTTAGCTATTTCTAAAGCGTCAATAATAGTAATTGGCTTTGCTATAAATTTTTTAGCATAGCTAATTAAATTTAAAACTTCACTTGCTCTCTTATCGATTAAGGTGTTTCTAAAGAAAACTAATTCTATAGACTTATCGTACCATAAATCGTTAATAATATTAATAAACTCTGTAGTTGCTCTTCGTATTTGAGCCTGTGTTACGACCTCTTGTTCGTAATTCGATATTGTAGACATAGTAATATTTTAACTAATTTTTTAAAAACTTCACGCAAAAATAATTATTTCAAACGATTTCGTAGTTGATTTTGTAAATAAAAAAAGCATCTTGTAAAAACAAGATGCTTTTTTTATTTATCTATTATCATTATTTTTAAAATCGATAACGTTCTATTCCTCCTTCTGGGTTAATCATTTCTAAATATAATCTTTCATTTCCAGTGTATTTATCTAAAATAGAAGCTGCTTCATCTGCATTTAAAAAACTTTTCCCATTTATTTTAGAAATTACATATCCAGCTCCAACTTCATAGTATTCAAATGCCTTATTATTTGTTGCTGTTATTTTTGCTCCACCAGTTACACTTAACGCTTTCTGTTCTTCTAATGTTAAATCTTTTAATTGTACTCCAAAAGAATTAGACACGAAAGTATTTTTCTTTGTTAACTTTATATTTTTCACCAAAAACTCTCCATTTCTATCAACGGTTACATTCACATATTCTCCTGGTCTTTTTGCTGTTAATTGTCCTTTTAAATCAGAAAATTTAGTTATTTTAATATCATCTACTTTTGTTATAATATCTCCTTCTTCTAATCCTCCCTTAATAGCCTCACTATCACTTTCAATAGATCCTATCCTAACACCTTCAATATCTTTAACTTGATTATCAATACCAATACCTATTATAGCTTCTTGAACCGTACCATATTCTAATAAATCATCAACAATTTTTTTAGTTATATTTGATGGAACCGCAAAAGAATATCCGATAAACGATCCTGTTTTTGAAGTTATTGCTGTATTAATGCCTATCAGTTCTCCACGAGTATTTACTAACGCTCCTCCACTATTTCCTGGATTTACAGCTGCATCTGTTTGTATAAATGCGTCTACGTTTGTATTCCCCTCTAAATCACGTCCTTTTGCACTAATGATCCCTGCAGTTACTGTAGAGGTTAAATTATATGGATTTCCAACTGCTAAAACCCACTCACCTATTTTTGCATGATCTGAATTTCCAAAAGCAACATAAGGTAAATCATAATCAACATCAATTTTCAATAAAGCTATATCTGTTTTATTGTCTGTACCAACTAGTATTGCCTTTACCTTTTTTCGGTTATTTAATGTAATTTCTATTTCATTTGCTCCATCAATGACATGATTGTTAGTTACAATATATCCATCAGAAGAAATTATTACTCCACTTCCTGTTCCAACTTGTTGTCTTTTGCTTGTTCCGTTTCCTTGACCCAAAAACTGAGCATATGGATTATGTACAGTTTTTATTGCTGTATTTTTTACGTGAACAACAGCATGTACAGAATTTTCTGCAGCTGTAGTAAAATCAGTTGGCGCTGTTGATGAATTAATAACAGTTGGCGTATAATTTGCTTTTACTGTTTGCATTGTAGGCCTTGAAACCTGTTGAATTACCTGTTCCTTTTCTAATAATACTTTGTATCCTCCAAGCGCTATCGCGCCCCCTAAAAAGGCTACTCCTAAAATTCCTAATACTTTTTTCATTTGCTTGTAAAATTTATATGTTACCCAAAAATACATTTTTTAACATTTGAATCAAATCTGTTTAACTACATTTTAACGATTTTAACCCACGTTTAACACTTCTTTTCTTTATGCTAAATATGTATATTTGCTGGTATTATGAATTTAACTTTTTACAAATACCAAGGTACAGGAAATGATTTTGTTATGATTGATAACAGAAAAAATGTATTTCCTAAAAACAATACTCAAATCATTAATAAGCTATGTAATCGTTATTTTGGAATTGGTGGTGATGGACTAATTTTACTTGAAAATGACGATACAACAGATTTTAAAATGGTGTATTATAATTCAGACGGAAACGAAAGTACCATGTGTGGTAATGGAGGACGTTGTATTGTTGCTTTCGCACACAGATTAGGTGTTTTTGATAATAAAACAACATTTATAGCTATTGATGGATTACATCATGCCACAATTGAAAACAATATCGTTTCTTTACAAATGATTGATGTTGATACCGTAAAAGTTGAAGATACATTTACTTTTGCTGACACAGGTTCTCCTCATCATGTACAATTAGTTGAAAATATTCAAGAATTTGATGTTTTTAACACTGGTAAAAATATAAGGAATAGTATTTACGGAACAGAAGGAAGTAACGTGAACTTTGTAGAACAGCAAAATGAAAACACATTTAGAGTAAGAACCTATGAACGTGGAGTTGAAAATGAAACTTTAGCTTGCGGAACTGGTGTTACCGCAGTTGCAATTGCAATGTATGAAACGAACAAAACAAAACAAAAGAGCTTAAACCTACTCGTTGAAGGCGGTAAACTAGGTGTTTCTTTTGATGTTGAAGATGCATCTTATAAGAACATACATTTAATTGGTCCTGCTGATTTTGTTTTTACTGGAACTATAATTATTTAATGCAGAAACTTAAAGGAAAACATATTAATTTACGCGCTTTAGAACCTGAAGATTTACAGTTTTTATTTGCTATTGAAAACAATGAAGATTTTTGGGAAGTAAGCCACACACAAACACCTTTCTCTAGATTTGTTTTAAAACAATATCTTGAAAACTCACACCTAGATATATACGAAGCAAAACAATTGCGATTAATTATTGAAGACAACAACTCTAAAAAACCAATTGGTATGGTTGATTTGTTTGACTTTAATCCACAACACAAAAGAGCAGGTATAGGTATTTTAATCAATCCCAAAGAACAACAAAAAGGTTTTGCTTCTGAAGCTTTACAAATACTAATCAATTACAGTTTTTCTTTTTTACAACTACATCAATTATATGCTAATATAACTGTAGACAACAAAAAAAGCTTACAATTATTTACAAAACATAATTTTAAACAAATAGGAATAAAAAAAGACTGGTTATTCAGCCTAAACACATATAAAGACGAAATCTCATTTCAATTAATCAATGAAAAATAAAATTTTATACCTAATTCTTACGTTACTAGTTATTTCTGGAATAGTAGCTTTTATATATTATCAAAAAATATATGGTAAAGCGGTTATTGAAAATGGAAAAATCTATATTACTTCTAACAACACTTTAAAAGACGTTGAAAATAAAATAGCTAAATTTATTACCAATGAAGATGATTTTAATTTTGTTGCTGGTTTAAAAAAATATACAAAACCAAAAGCTGGAATGTATCTTTTAAAAAAAGATATGAATATGAATAAGCTGGTAAACATGTTAAGAATAGGAGATCAAACTGCAATAAAAATATCTTTTAACAATCAAGATTCTTTAGAAAAGCTAGCTGGCAGAATTGCTCAACAAATAGAGACAGATAGTTTAAGCTTACTAAAAGCCATGAGAGATCCTTCTTTCTTGAAAGCTAATGATTTTACTCAAAAAACTGCTTTAGGGATGTATATTCCTAATCAATACGAAGTGTACTGGAATACTTCTGGTAAAAATTTCAGAAAAAAAATGCTTATTGAATACAATCGTTTCTGGAATCCTAACAGATTAGCTAAAGCTAAAAAACTGAACTTAACTAAAGATCAAGTTAGTACTTTAGCGTCTATTGTACAAAAGGAAACTGCTCAAGAAGCAGAAAGACCTGTTGTTGCTGGTTTATATTTAAATAGATATAAAGACGGTTGGCCTTTACAAGCTGATCCAACTATCATATACGCTTTAAAAGAAAAACATGGGCATGATAAAGTTTTTAAAAGAGTATTAAACAGAGATTTAACTATTGATTCTAAATACAACACATATCAAAATATTGGTTTACCTCCTACTTTAATTGCAATGCCAGATATAACCTCAATTGATGCTGTTTTAAATCCAAACAAACATAACTACTATTATATGTGTGCGAGTATAGATAAAATTGGCTTTCATGAGTTTGCAAAAACCTTGTCGCAACACAACAGAAATGCTCAAAAATACCAGAATTGGATAAATCAACAGGGGATTAAAAGATAAAAACGGTTTTTAACACCATACAATAACGCTTAAAAAAGAGGTGTTTACCCTTAATTTACAACCATTTACACAAATTAATAAAAAATTTAAAAACTTAATTTAACCCAAAAAATTACATAAACAACTGTTTTATAAGCTATTTACTATTATAATGACAAGTTTTAAGAAAAAAAAACACTTAGAATACAATTAAACCTCAATAAACATGTTAAATACCTAATTTTCTATTTCTTCTTTTTACCTATATATTTGCGCCGCCAAATAGAAAGTATATAAATTATCAAAAAATTAGGACTTATATTAAGCTTTGTAATCTTTACGAGTTTCACGACTATTACAAAGAAAGAAATAAGATCATTTATTAGTAAAAACACTACTTATAACACTACAAGTATTACCTTCCCCTTTTTACAAAAAGATTTTATCGGATTCAAGGAAGCTTTAGCTTTTAAAGAATCTCAAGGGAAATACAAAACGATTAACAAATTTGGTTACTTAGGTAAGTATCAATTTGGAAAATCTACCTTAAAAAGATTTAACATATACAATACCAAAGAGTTTCTTGAAACTCCTGCCTTACAAGAAAAAGCTTTTATAGCCTTATGTAAAGTTAATAAATGGATTTTAAGAAGAGATATTAAACGATTCGTTGGTTCAACGATTAATGGTATCAAAATTACAGAATCAGGTATTTTAGCTGCTGCACATTTAGCTGGTGCAGGAAATGTAAAAAAACACCTCCGTTCTTATGGTAAATTTGAATTTAAAGACGGTTTTGGAACCTCAATTGATTCTTACCTGAAAAAGTTCAAAGGATATGACGTTTCTAATTTAAAAGCTGATAAAAACGCTACAATTTAGGCTTGAAGGATAAAAATAGCAGGTCGTTTGTGTAAATCGGCCTTTGTTTTTTTCCATTCACTTACAGATAATGTTTTTATATATTCTGTAGGTAGTGTAATATCACAAGCAACACAAAGTTGCGTATTAGACTGAAGAATACTACACAAATCCGCCAACAACTTATCATTCCTATAAGGTGTTTCTATAAAAATTTGTGTTTGGTTTTTATCCTTAGATAATCGCTCTAAATCTTTAATTGCTTTTTTTCTATCAGATTTATCAATAGGCAAATACCCATTAAAAGCAAAACCTTGTCCATTCATACCTGAAGACATCATTGCCATTAATATAGATGAAGGTCCTACTAACGGAACAACTTGAATTCCTTTTTGATGTGCTAACTTAACAATTGCTGCTCCTGGATCCGCAATCGCAGGAACACCTGCTTCTGACAAAACACCAACAGAAAATCCTTCGTCACAAACATCTAAATAATTACGCGTCTCTAAATCATCAGAATACTTATCAATAAGCATTAATTTCAACGAAGGTTGTGATTTGTTTGGTGTTATTTTTTTTATAAATCTACGTGCTGATTTTTCATTCTCTACAATAAAATAATCAAGATGTTCAACTACTTTTTTAACCGAAATAGGCATCACTTCTAACGGAGCAGTATCTCCTAATGTTGTTGGTATTAAGTATAATTTTCCTCTCATTATTTTCTTATTGTAATTTTGATACTATATTATCGCAAGCTTTCTCTAACATTTCGTAAACATTTTCAAAACCATTATCTCCTCCATAATACGGATCTGGAACTTCATTGTTTTTAGAATCTTGCAATTCATTTAAAATCAACTTTACTTTACTCAAATCTTCATCATTACGTGCTAAGCTCTGAATATTTAAAAGATTACTTTTATCCATCGCATAAATAATATCAAATTCATCAAAATCTGACACAATAAACTTTCGTGATTGTTGATCTGTTATATCAATATTATATTTTTGGGCTACTAATATTGATCTTGGATCTGGTAAAGCGCCTTCATGAAAACCTGATGTTCCAGCAGAATCAACAAACACGTTGTTTGAATTTACTTTTGACTCTAAAATACCCTGAGCCAATGGAGAACGACAAATGTTCCCCAAACAAACCATCAAAATTTTCATTTATATATTTTAAAAAGTTAACTTTTTAGTTAAGTCTTCAACATACTTTTTAAACTGCTTATCAGTTTCTGTAAGATTATCAACCGTCTTACAAGCATGCAAAACCGTAGCGTGATCGCGCTGCCCAATTTGGTTTCCAATATTTGCTAAAGAGGACTTAGTCATTCTTTTTGCAAAATACATAGCCAATTGACGAGCTTGAACTACATGTCGTTTTCTTGTTTTAGATTGAAGTGTTGCCACATCCATATCAAAATACTTTGATACTACTTTTTGGATATAATCAATAGAAACTTCTTTCTTGGTATTCTTTACAAACTTATCTACAATCTCTCTTGCTAATTCTAAAGTAAATTCCTTTCTATTAAAAGAAGCTTGGGCAATCATAGAGATAACAACTCCTTCTAGTTCTCTTACATTAGATTTAATATTTTTAGCAATATAATCCACAATTTCTTCTGGCATATCAACACCATCTCTAAACAGTTTATTATGCAATATAGAAACTCGCGTTTCATAATCTGGACTTTGTAATTCTGCAGATAATCCCCATTTAAAACGAGACAATAAACGTTGTTCTATATCTTGCATATCTACAGGAGCTTTATCCGAAGTTAAAATTACCTGTTTTCCGTTTTGATGTAAATGATTAAATATATGAAAGAATACATCCTGTGTACCAGCTTTACCTGATAAAAACTGAACATCATCAATAATCAATACATCAATCATCTGATAAAAATGAATAAAGTCGTTTCTTGTATTCGATTTTACAGAATCAATAAATTGTTGCGTAAATTTCTCTGATGAGATATATAAAACTGTTTTATCAGCGTATTTATCTTTTATTTCAACACCTATTGCATGAGCTAAATGTGTTTTTCCTAGACCAACACCACCATAAATTAATAATGGATTAAAAGAAGTTCCTCCTGGTTTATTTGCTACAGCCATACTTGCTGAACGCGCTAAACGATTTGAATCTCCTTCTACAAAATTATCAAAATTATAATTTGGATTTAATTGAGACTCTATTTTTACTTTTTGTAATCCAGGAATTACAAAAGGGTTTTTTAATTCTCTTTTAGATTCTAAAGGAATAGATACTTTTTGAGATTTTAAAGGATTTCTATTTGCACTTGGAATTTTTACTGTTTGGGCATTATTACTACTGTATGTATTTTCCATACGTACATCATAAATTAATTTTGCTTGATCCCCTAATTCTCTAACCAATGCAACTCTTAATAGCTTAATATAATGCTCTTCTAACCATTCGTAAAAAAATTTACTTGGAACTTGTACAGTTAAGGCCTCCCCAGATAGCTTTACAGGTTTAATTGGCTCAAACCATGTCTTGTAGGCTTGAGGTTTTATGTTGTCCTTTATAAAAGACAAACATTCCATCCATACAGATTCAGAAGTTTTACTCATATTTGTTTTTGGTAATATTATTTAATTTAATCGATGGAATATCAGGGGGTTCCAAAACGCTCCTTTAGAGTCAACAAAAATGTGAATAAATTTTAGTATAAAAAAATCAAAACACTATTGATTTATAACTTTTTTTTATGTAAGATTCGTGAAACTTTAACATTATTCGAATTTGAAAAATCATACAACCAACTTAAGAATTAGATATTCAGAAACAGATCAAATGGGAGTAGTTTACCACGGAAACTATGCTCAATTTTTTGAAATAGGAAGAACTGAATGGCTACGCTCAATGGGCGTTACATACAAAGATATGGAAAATACAGGTATAATGCTACCTGTTATTTCATTAACTTGTAACTTTAAGAAATCTGCATTATATGACGATCTCTTAACGGTAACGACTTTTTTAGTAAAACCTCCTAGTGTAAGAATAGAATTTAACTATGAAATAATAAATCAACATAAAGAATTAATTTGCACAGGTAACAGTACACTTGTATTTGTTAACAAAGAGACAAAAAAACCTATTCGTTGTCCTGATTATCTTCTTGAAAAATTCAATTTTTAGTTGTACTATTACTCAAAATAACAAGACTTTTTTTAATGAAAATTTATACAAAAACTGGAGACAAAGGTTCTACCTCTTTATTTGGTGGAACTAGAGTTAAAAAACACCATTTAAGGATTGAAAGTTACGGAACAGTAGATGAATTAAATTCATATATAGGTCTAATTCGAGATCAAGAAATAGATACGCTTTCCAATAATGCTTTAATTAAAATTCAAAATGAATTATTCACTTTAGGTGCAATGTTAGCCACTCCTCCTGAAAAAGAAACATTAAAAAATGGAAAAAAGCGATTAAACATACCTAAAATAGAAAATTCATCTATTGAGTTTTTAGAAAACGAAATAGATCGAATGAACGAAACGCTTCCTCAAATGACCCATTTTATATTACCTGGCGGTCATACTACCGTGTCATTTTGTCACATAGCACGTTGTATTTGCCGCAGAGCTGAGCGAATCTCTGTTGCTTTGCATGAAGAAGAAAACATAAGTGAAGACATTTTAACCTACTTAAACAGACTTTCTGACTACCTTTTTGTGTTGGCACGAAAGTTGTCAAATTCTTTACAGATTAACGAGGTAAAATGGATACCTAAGAAACTATAGATAAAGTTCTTTTTTTTATTGATTACAGATTTTTCAAAAAAAACTTGCATGTTAAAGTTAAAATTTTATTTTTGCAAGAAATTAAAACAGCATAAAGAAATGTATTGGACACTTGAATTAGCATCTTATTTAGCAGATGCACCTTGGCCGGCTACCAAAGACGAATTAATAGATTACGCAATTCGTACAGGAGCACCGTTAGAAGTAGTGGAAAACTTACAAGACATTGAAGATGAAGGAGATTCATATGATTCTATAATTGAAATCTGGCCAGATTATCCTACCGAAGAAGATTATCTTTGGAATGAAGACGAATACTAGTAACACATAATAAAAACATAATAAAAGTCTCATAAGAGGCTTTTTTTTTGCTTACTTTTAAGCGCAAAACTAACGATATACTGATATTACATCAGCAAATAAATAATTATTATAATGAGCATTTTAAACTCAATGATAAAACTTTTTGTTGGAGATAAACAACAAAAAGATTTAAAAACACTACAACCTATTGTAGATAAAGTAAAAACTTTTGAAATTACAATAGCTAATTTATCTAACGATCAATTAAGAGAAAAAACAGCTGAATTTAAATACAAAATTAAAGAAGCTACGAAATCTTTTAATGAAGAAATTGCTTCTCTTGAAGAAGAAGCTAAGACTGCAGATATTGATAGTCAAGAAGATATTTATACTAAAATAGACAAATTAAAAGACGACGCATATGCTGCTTCTGAAGAAATACTAGAAGGTATTATGCCTGAAGCTTTTGCGTTAATTAAAGAAACAGCAAAGCGTTTTACAAATAATCAAGAAATTGAAGTTACAGCAACTCCTTTTGATCGTGAATTATCTGCAACAAGAGAACATATTGCTTTAGAAGACGATAAAGCTTTCTGGGCAAACTCTTGGGATGCAGCAGGTAAAGAAGTAACTTGGGATATGATTCATTATGATGTTCAATTAATTGGTGGATCTGTTTTACATCAAGGGAAAATTGCTGAAATGATGACTGGTGAAGGTAAAACACTAGTTTCTACACTTCCTGTTTATTTAAATGCTTTAACTGGTAACGGAGTTCATGTTGTTACAGTAAATGATTATTTAGCAAAACGTGATAGAGCTTGGATGGCTCCTATTTTTGAATTTCATGGTTTAAGTACAGATTGTATTGACTTTCACCAACCAAATTCTGACGAAAGAAGAAAAGCATATAATGCAGATATCACCTACGGGACAAATAATGAATTTGGTTTCGATTATTTACGTGATAATATGGCTAGCTCTAAAAAAGATCTAGTACAACGTGCACCAAACTATGCAATTATTGATGAAGTAGATTCTGTTTTAATTGATGATGCGCGTACTCCTTTAATTATTTCTGGTCCTGTACCACAAGGTGACCTTCATGAATTCAACGAACTAAAACCTTTGGTTGCTGATTTAGTTTCACTTCAAAATAAATATTTAGTAGGTGTTTTAGCAGAAGCTAAAAAACTATTAAAAGAAGGCGATACAAAAGAAGGAGGTTTTCAATTACTACGTGTTTACAGAGGTTTACCAAAAAACAAAGCTTTAATTAAATTTTTATCGCAAGAAGGAATTAAAATTATTTTACAAAAAACAGAAAACTACTACATGCAAGACAACAACAAGTTGATGCCTGAAGTAGATGCTGAATTATGGTTTACTGTTGAAGAAAAAAATAACCAAATTGATTTAACTGACAAAGGTATTGCGCATTTATCTACTATTACAAAAAACGATACTTTCTTTGTTTTACCAGATATTAGTGTAAAAGTTGGAGAAATTGAAAACAATGAAACAACTCCTGAAGAAAAAGCTAGCCAAAAGGAAGAGTTATATCGTGATTTTAGTGTAAAGAGCGAACGTATTCATACCATGAATCAACTTTTAAAAGCTTATACCGTTTTTGAAAAAGATGTTGAGTATGTTGTTGTAGAAAACAAAGTTATGATTGTTGACGAGCAAACTGGTCGTATTATGGATGGTCGTCGTTATTCTGATGGATTACACCAAGCTTTAGAAGCAAAAGAAAATGTAACTATTGAAGATGCAACACAAACTTTTGCTACAGTAACCCTACAAAACTATTTTAGAATGTATCGTAAATTATCTGGAATGACAGGTACAGCGGTTACAGAAGCAGGAGAGTTTTGGGAAATTTACAAGTTAGATGTTGTTGAAATCCCTACAAATAGACCTATCGTCCGTGATGATAAAGACGATATGGTTTACAAAACTACACGTGAAAAATACAATGCTGTTATTGAAGATGTTGTAGAACTAGTAAAAGCTGGTCGTCCAGTTTTAGTAGGTACAACTTCTGTAGAAATATCAGAATTATTAGGTAGAATGTTACAAATGCGTAAAATTCCACATAATATTTTAAACGCAAAATTGCATAAAAGTGAAGCAAATGTAGTTGCTGAAGCAGGTAATCCTGGAGTAGTAACTATCGCAACAAACATGGCTGGTCGTGGTACCGATATTAAATTATCTAAAGAAGTAAAAGATAACGGCGGTTTAGCTATTATTGGTACTGAACGTCATGATTCTCGTCGTGTAGACCGTCAGTTACGTGGTCGTGCTGGTCGTCAAGGTGATGTTGGTTCTTCTCAATTTTACGTTGCATTAGACGATAATTTAATGCGTTTGTTTGGTTCTGAAAGAATTGCCAAAATGATGGATAGAATGGGATTAAAAGAAGGCGAAGTAATTCAACATTCTATGATTTCAAAATCTATTGAACGTGCGCAGAAAAAAGTAGAAGAAAATAACTTTGGTATTCGTAAACGTTTATTAGAGTATGATGATATTATGAATGCACAACGTGAATTTGTATACAAACGTCGTCGTCATGCCTTAGACGGAAAAAGATTACAGGTAGATATCGCAAACATGATTTACGATACTTGTGATGCTGTTGTAAGACAAAATAAAGTAACCAATAATTTCCAAAATTTCGAATTTGAATTAATTCGCTTCTCTTCTATGACTTCTCCTTTTTCTGAAGAAGATTTCAAGAAATTACCTGAGCAAGAATTAATAGACAAGTTATATCAGATAACATCTAAAAACTACAAAGAAGATACGGAACGAAATGCTTCACAAGCTTTTCCTGTTATTAAAAATGTTTTTGAAAACGAAGGAGATCGTTACGAACGTATTGTAGTTCCTTTTACAGATGGTACTAAAAATTTACAAGTAGTTACCAACTTAAAAGAAGCATATGAAAGTGAAGGAAAATCGTTAGTTACAGATTTTGAAAAAAACATCACTTTAGCTATTATTGACGAGAACTGGAAAGATCATCTACGTAAAATGGATGAATTGAAACAAACAGTTCAAAATGCTACTTACGAACAAAAAGATCCTTTATTAGTTTATAAATTTGAAGCTTTTGAATTGTTTCAAGGAAGAATTGATAAAGTAAATAAAGAGGTTTTATCTTTCTTATTTAAAGGGAAACTACCAACACAAGACGAATCTCAAATATCTGAAGCTAAAGAAGTAAAACGTGAGCAGTTAGATATACGTAAAGACGAAGTACAAAATTCTACACAACAAGCCATTGCTAATTCTCGTCCACAGCAACAACAAGAAGTTACAGAAACAATTGTTAGAGAACAACCAAAAATTGGTCGTAACGAGAAAGTTACCATTAAAAACGTAATGAGTGGTGAAGAGAAAGAATTAAAATATAAACAAGCTATTCCTTTACTAGAAAAAGGTTCTTGGGTTATTTATAACAAATAACATTTTTTCACATTAATAAAACAAAAAACTCGCAATTTGCGAGTTTTTTGTTTTTTATTTCTCCCCTATTCTAATATTTAATAAAGTTTCTCGATGCAAGCATATGAGGTATCTCAAAGAATAAATACTTTTTCACTTTTCAATGCAAGCATTGATAATTAAACCCATAGCTATCGCCCTGTGATTAAAAAACAAAAGAGAACTCTTTAGTAGTACTTCTTACACTATAATTTCTCTTCTTACTTTACAATAACTTCAAATAGAATCAACCATAAAAAACGTCCTATTAACATTCTGTTAATTAGAACTTCACAAGAAACAGATAGTTTTACACTAATTTTAGTAAAACCAAAAACTAACTTTTTCTTTAAAATGAAAAAAGCTAAAAAACGTAAAATTGATATTGCTGTAATTTCTGATACTCATTTAGGTACTTTCGGATGTAGAGCTACAGAATTAAACAATTACTTAAAAAGTATTAATCCTAAAATATTAATTCTTAATGGTGATATTATAGATATATGGCAATTTAAAAAAAGATATTTTCCTAAACCTCACATGAAAGTTATAAAGCAGTTAATGTCTTTTATAACATCAGGAACAAAAGTCTACTATATAACAGGAAACCATGATGAAATGTTACGACGTTTTAAAGGTTTTGCACTCGGAAGTTTTGAAATAGTAAACAAAGTTGTTTTAGATATTGAAGGTAAAAAAGCTTGGTTTTTTCATGGTGATGTTTTTGATGTAACAATGCAACACTCTAAATGGCTTGCTAAACTAGGTAGCGCAGGGTACGATGCCTTAATTATACTAAATACAGCTGTAAATTGGATTGGAAACGAGCTTGGTTTTGGAAGAATTTCTTTTAGTAAGAAAATAAAAAACGGTGTAAAAAGCGCTGTTAAATTTATTAATAACTTTGAAATTACTGCTTCTGAAATTGCTATTTCTGAAGGATATAAATATGTTGTTTGCGGACATATTCATCAGCCTGAAATAAAAAAAATAAAAACTGATAAAGGTGAAACAACTTACCTTAACTCTGGAGATTGGATAGAAAACTTAACCGCTTTGGAATACAATAATCATCAATGGAATTTATATGAATATGAAAAAGATATTCTCTTTAATAAACTAAACAATACTAAAGTTAAAGATGAAGAACTTATAGAACCAGAAAAAACTAACAGTCAATTATTTGAAGAATTATTACAAGAATTTAATATCACCAAATTTTCTAAATAAATAATTATGAAGATTTTATATGCAATACAAGGCACAGGAAATGGACATGCAACAAGAGCGTTAGAAATTATTCCTCATCTAAAAACAAGAGCTGAAGTTGATGTATTAATTAGTGGCTATCAATGTGAATTAAAATTTCCTTTTGACATAAAATATAAATATTATGGACTTAGTTTTATTTTTGGAAAAAGAGGTGGTATTGATTTTTGGAATACTTTAAAAAAAGCAAAAATCCGCACACTTTGGACAGCTATTAAAGCTGTTCCTGTAAAAGATTATGACTTAGTAATTAATGATTTTGAACCAGTTTCAGCTTGGGCTTGCAAATTAAAAAATGTTCCTATTATTTCTTTAAGTCACCAGAATGCTGTTTTAGATGAAAATGCTCCTAAATACGGTTTCTTTAAACCAGAACGTTTTATTTTAAAATATTATTCACCAGCAAAAAATAAATTTGGTTTTCATTTTAAAACCTATAGTTCAGCTACTTTTCTACCTATAATTAGAAAAGAAATCCGTTATAAAAAACCTACAAAAAAAGGGCACTATACAGTTTACCTACCAGCCTATAGTAATAAAAAAATCATTACTATTTTATCTAGTTTTAAAAACACACAATGGCATGTGTTTTCTAAAAACTCAAATGAGCACCAAATAAAAGGCAACATTATTATCCAGCCAATTAATGGAAAAGAGTTTATGAAAAGTATTACTTCTGCTACTGGGGTTTTATGTGGAGCTGGTTTTGAAACTCCAGCAGAAGCTTTGTTTTTACGTAAAAAACTTATGGTAATTCCAATGAAAAACCAATACGAACAACAGTGTAATGCTTTGGCTTTAAAAGAAATGGGAATACCTGTTTTAAAAAAACTAAGTAGAAAACAAATACCAAAAATTAAAAAATGGATAAAAAAGAGTGAAATTATACAAGTAAACTACCCTGATGTTACTCAAGATATTTTAGATACTATTATTTTACCTTATAATAACGAATCTATTTTACCGCAAATAACCATTGGTTAAACTTTACCCCTATTACAAAATAAATATCTCAAAACTATTAAATTAACTTTTTTAGATTCTAGTTTTACTATTTCACCACAAATTAAACACACTAATTTGAATGTATTTTTGTAATTTGCAATGCAATTAACCCTATACTTATGCATTTTCTCTTTTTTAAAAAACACGTTTTTTCTACTACTTTTATTTTATTTTTTTGCTTTACTGTTCACACACAAAACTATGTTGATATCGTAAAAATTAACTACGGAAACGTGTTTGGTGCTGGTTATGAAAATAGCAATACCACAACTGATGTTAAATTATTAGATTTTAGCTTATTGTATCCTATCAAATTAAACGAAAAAACTGCAATAATATCTGGCTTAGATTATACGCAACAAAACCTCTCTCTATTTCCCTCAAACAATGAAGCAACTTCACTAACAAATTTAACTTTTAAGGCTGGTTTAAGTATTAAACATTCAAAAAAAGTATCTGGAACATATGTATTATTACCTAGAATTTCAAGTGAAAAACTACATACAAAAGGCAACCATTTCTTTTTTGGAGGTATTGCTTTAATCAAATATCAAAAAACTGAAAAATTTCAATGGCGATTTGGAGCATATGGAAGTTCAGAAGGTTTTGGAGTTCTTGTTACACCTATCATAGGTTTACATTATTTAAGTACCAATAAGAGACTCGAAATAACTGCTAACTTACCAATTAACGCCGATGTAAATTATACTTTAGGGGAAACAACATCTTTAGGTTTTGGTTTCCAAGCTCCTGTTAAATCCTATAGTTTAAATCCAGAAGCTACACCTAAATTTTATGTTCAGGTTTCAAATATAGAATTTGGCCCTTATTTTGAAACACGTATTTTAAATAATAATTTATTGCTCCGTTTACAAGGAGGATATTCAACAGTTAGCTACGAAGTTTTTGAAGAAGGTGATACTTTACCTTTTAGACTTTCTGCAGTTGAATTTGGGGATAATAGAAATTTAGTTAACTCTGAAATGTCTGGAAATATATTTGCCCGTGTTGGACTTATTTATAGATTTCATTTAAATAAAAAATAAAAGCAAACGTCTTTATACCTTAAAACAACTCGCTCATACCCTTTTTTTATTCTAAGAGTATTGAATATTATAAATTTGAATAGCTTATCAAATATATAATAAGATGCAATCATTAATCCGATATACTTTAATTACTATTCTTATCAGTTGTTTACACGCTAATATCATAGCTCAAAACAACTATACTTCTGAAAAGACTGGTTATATAAATTTTAATCTTCAAAACTCAACCTTAGCTAATGATACTATTCATCAAATATCATTATATGGTTGTAACACAAGTATTACTCTTAATAAAAAAGCGGTAAGTGGACCAAAAGGAATCAAAGGCCCAAACGGGTTTCAATGGAAAAAGGATAATCAAATTGTTTCTGGTGTTCCATTTGGTCATCAAATAGATAATAACCAAAATAAATTCTATATCTCTAAATATTACATCGCTTCTCCTCCACTAATTGGCAAAGAAGAAAAAACAAAAAATAATTCAACTAAAAAATTAGATACTCCTATAACAGATACCATTTATGATATTGGACTAATAACACCTGATAATTTTATTTTTAACGGAGAAAAACCCGTGCAAATGGTGTACTTAAACTATAACATACTTAAACCAGTATTTATAGAATATGTAAACATAGAATTTGATAATAATTTTATTGAAAGAAAAGACAAACCACTTGTTAAACAAGTCCCTTTTAAAGTTGAATGTAAAGATTTTCCTTGGATAAACACCAAAGAGATTAAAAACGCTACAGGTGCTACTGGTATTGGTGCTTTTGACAGTACTATTAAAAAAGTTGGTCAACAACCTAATCGTCTTTTTTTACCTTACTATTATAATAACAATCATGAAAAAGTGTATTTAGATTGTAAAGTAACCTTGCTAAATGATATTATTTTAAATTATGAATTGTTTTTTATGATTGATAAAAAGCAACACCAAACCATAAACCTGAAAGAATATTACTTAAAACATGGAACTAAAACTGTAAAAATAAAAGTAAAAAAACGCAGTAAACTTCCTTGTGGATGCAAACCTTCTAAAAAGAAAAAATAATGGTAAAACTATACATGCGTTAGGGATTGAAGCGGCATCCTTTTTAATTTTTATAACTTTTTTTTGTTATAAAAATTAAAAAGATATAGCGGAAAGCCCGACCTTTAGGTAACGCCCAAAAATTACCAATGAATAGATTGTAAATTTTTACTTTTTAAAAACTCATTCGTTTGTGAAAAATGTTTGCTATCAAACCAACCTCTCCAAGCACCTAAAGGAGATGGATGTGGAGCAGTAAAAACGGTATGTTTTTCTAGATTTATTAATTTAGTTTTAGACTCAGCAAATTTTCCCCAAAGTAAAAAAACAACATTTTCTTTTTCTTCAGATATTTTAGCAATTACAGCATCTGTAAAAGTTTCCCATCCTTTTTTTTGATGACTTGCAGCTTCATTTTCTCTAACAGTTAAGGTTGCATTTAACAAAAAAACACCTTGTTTAGCCCAACGAGATAAATCACCAGAAACTGGATATTTCACACCTATATCGGTTTGTAATTCTTTAAAAATATTTACCAGCGATGGCGGATGTTTTATTCCGTCTTGAACAGAAAAACACAATCCGTTTGCTTGTCCTTTTCCATGATACGGATCTTGACCTATAATTACTACTTTTATATCCTCAAATAAACAATGATTAAATGCTGAAAACACGTCTTCTTTAACAGGAAAACAAGTATTATTTTTATACTCATCAACCACATAATCTAGTAAATCTATAAAGTAATCTTTCTTAAATTCCTCTCTCAAGACATCTTTCCAACTTTCATGAATATTTACTTGCATTATTTGTTATTTTTGTTGCTCTCAAAAATAGGAATTTGAAAACAAACATTTCTGAAAAGACATTACAAGATTTAGAATTTACAACAGTTTTAGAACAAGTTGCAGCCTTTTGCATCTCTGATTTAGGAAAAACTAAAACAACCCAAATAACACCAATTGCAACTAAAGATCAGTTATTTTTTGAATTGCACATGGTAAATGAATATGTGAGTTCTTTTGAAAATGAAAATAGGATTCCTAATCACGGATTTGAAGATATTACAGAAGCCATAAAAAGATTGGCTATTGAAAATAGTTATTTAGATACGGAAACGTTTTTAAAGATTGCTTCTGTTACTGAAACGGTTAATGAACTTAAAAAGTTTTTAAAAAAGTTTTTCGAATACTATCCTACATTATTTAAACTAAGTGATGAAATAGAGTTTACAACTTTTATTTCTGATGCTATTACCAAAATAATTACTGCACACGGAACAGTTGCCGATAATGCTTCACCGGTTTTAAAACAACTGCGAAGAGAAATTAATAGTATAAGAGGTAAAATTTCTGAAAGCTTTTCACATGCGTTAACCAGAAATATTGCTAGTGGATATTTAGACGATATTAAAGAAACAATTATAGACAACCAAAGAGTTTTAGCGGTAACTTCAATGTATCGTAGAAAAATAAAAGGTAGTTTATTAGGTTCCTCTAAATCTGGTAATATTGTATATATAGCACCGCAAGCTACTCTTGCACATAGTAGAGAATTGCAAAATTTATTATACGAAGAAAAACAAGAAATTGTTAAAATCTTACGTGCTTTAGCAGAAGAAATTCGTCCGTTTGTTCCCTTATTAGAAGAATATTTAGTGTTTTTGACTCATTTAGATGTTGTTGGTGCAAAAGCCAAATATGCCAATGCTATAAATGGTTTATTACCTAAAATAGTATCCCATAAAAAAGTGTACTTACGAGACGCATATCATCCTATTTTATGGCGAAAAAATCACCAACAAAATATAACAACACATCCACAAACACTTGAACTAAATAACCAACAACAAATTATTGTAATTTCTGGTCCAAATGCTGGTGGAAAAAGTATTACGTTAAAAACTATTGGTTTGTTGCAAGTAATGTTGCAAAGTGGATTGTTAATCCCTGTTCATGAACGTAGTGAAACTTCTATATTCAATACCATTTTAACGGATATAGGAGACAATCAATCTATAGAAAACCAATTAAGTACGTATAGTTATCGACTGAAAAACATGCGCTACTTTTTACGCAAATGTAATAGCAGTACTTTATTTTTAATTGATGAGTTTGGTACAGGTTCTGATCCTGAATTAGGTGGTGCTTTAGCTGAAATTTTTCTGGAAGAATTTTACGAAAAGAAAGCTTTTGGAATTATTACCACTCATTATGCTAATTTAAAAGTATTGGCTAATGAACTGGAGAATGTTACCAATGCAAATATGCAATTTGATGAACGTACATTAGAACCTTTGTATAAGTTATTTATTGGACAAGCTGGTAGTTCATTTACTTTTGAGGTTGCTCAGAAAAACGGAATTCCGTATAGTTTAATAAATAGAGCTAAAAAACGTGTAGAAACAGAAAAAGTTCGTTTAGATAAGACTATTTCTAAACTACAAAAAGAACGTAATCGTTTACAAAAAAATTCTGACGCTTTAGAAAACCAAAAATCTAAAGGACAAGAACATATTGAAAACTTACAGGAAAGAGAACAAAAAGTTCGCGAAAAACTAGAAGGTTTTCAAGAGTTATACGACAATAACAAACGTATGCTTAGCTTAGGTAGGAAGGTTAACGAATTACTAAATAAATACTTTCAAACAAATAATAAAAAAGAATTAAATACTGATTTTTTAAAATGGGTTACTTCTGAAAAAACAAAATTTATTAAAAGAAACCCGCCTGTAAAAAAGAATAAAACAGAAAAAAAACAAGACAAAGTTGCTCAACAAAAACAACAAGCTGCTATAAAAAAAGTAGAACAAGAAGTTTTACAAAAAGTAGTAAAAGTTCGTGAAGAAAAGAAAGAGGAAGCTGCTAAAATTGCCTTAGAAAAAGCTACTTATGTTTATATAGTTGGTGATCGTGTTCGTTTAATTGATAGTAATTCAGTTGGTACCATTGATAAAATTGAAAAGAAAAACGTTTTTATTAACTACGGAATGTTTACTACTAAAGCAAAAAAAGAACAATTAGAGTTAGTTGAAAAAGTTAAGAAAAAATAATAATCCTTTTGTAAATTATAACCAAACCTCACTAGCTTTAAATCTTGTGAGGTTTTCTTTTTACAAAAAACATCATAAGAAAACACTTAATATAAAACCCTTATATTCAAACTTTATAAACTAAACTAACACCATGAAGCACCTTTCAAAATTATTATTTTCATTTATAGGTATCTTTTCTTTACTTTCTTGCTCAGAAGAAAAAAGAGAGAATTTTGGTGGTATTAGTTTATATAACTTTAGAGAAGAACTAAAAGAAAACCCTAAAGAAGTTTTAAAACAAGTTAGAAAAATTGGCTACAAATACATAGAAGATGTTGGTTATACAGATAGAAAATTTTATGGAATGAGTCCACTTGAATTTAAAGATTATTTAAACCAACTAGATTTAATACCAATAAGTTCACATCAAGGAGGGATTACCTATGCAAATGCAGATAATATTATAACGGATCTTAAAATTTTAGGTTGTAAGTATTTGGTAATTCCAATTCCTCCTATGGGATATTTTACTGTTGATGAAAACACAAACACTTTAGGTATGACTTGTGATGCTAAAACTTTAGCTGATATACTTAATAAACTTGGTAAGAAATGTAATAGAGCTGGTTTACAATTATTATATCATAACCATGATTTTGAATTTAAAAAGGATAAAAATGGAATTATTCCTTTTGATTATTTATTAGAAAATACTAATCCTAATTTTGTGAATTTTGAGCTAGATCTCTATTGGACAGCTAAAGCAAAAGTTAATCCTTTTGAATATTTTGAAAAACATCCTGGTAGATTTAAAGCATGGCATTTAAAAGATATGGATAGTTTAGGTCGTTTTGCCCCAGTTGGAACAGGAAATATAAATTTTGCTAAGTTATTATCTAAAAAAGAACGCTCTGATATGGAATACTATTTTGTTGAACAAGATGTAACTTATGATGGTATGACACCAATGAAAGCTGCTCAAAAAAGCTTTGAAAACATTAAACAACTTGGCTATAATTAACTATAAAACTTATTACTTTTTTTAAGAGACAAAAAAATCACTAATTAAAAAATAGTTTTTTATACTTCATGTTATATGTTTTAATTTTTTCATGTTAATATATTCTCACCTTGAGTGAAATTATTTGAAATAAAATGGAAAATAACTTTGTACCGAGAAGTTTTCAAGCTGTTCTCGATTGTTATTGAGCATAGTCGAAATACTATTTTTATTACGTTATCACTTCATAAAAATCACTCGAACTAACATATGCCAAAAATTTAATAAGAAACCGTCTTATTTAAGTTTAAACAACTGGCATACTAATATCTGTAATTAATTCTGCTGGTTTAGTTTGAGATGGATCATTTAAATAAAATTCTATTGGAGAGGCTTTTTTATTCTTTTTAAACTCTTTGTTTCTATCCATCATCATTATAGTTGACCAAGCATTTCCTAAATGCTCGTATTTACCTATGTGCCGAACTGTTTGCATCTTATTTTCTGGTAAACTTCCATATATAAAACCTTCAGGAAGATTCTTAGGTTTTTCTTTTACAGGAAAACCTGCTACATAAACTATTTTATCCTTTACCAAATTGAATTTTTGATATTCAGAAAAAGGATAACCGACAACTTCAATAATATTCTCTTTGATATAAGTATTTAAACTCAAGAAATCTTTTTCCATTACATAATCTATTTTTGAAAATGCAGTATCAGTTTTAATCCCAATATAATTGTATCCTTTAAAAGTAGTTTTACCTATAATTTCTAATTTACTATCAATTTTCCCTTCTTCTATTTCTTCTTTTAACATTTTTAAACCACGATCATAATCCATACCTATATATATTTCCATAGATTTTTTCATGAAAAACATAAAAAAAGGTAATGAACTATTCATAATCCAAGTTACTTCTGTTCCTTTCTCTAATTCTTTAAAATTAAATGAAGTTTTAGATTTTGATTTCCATGGTTTTAAAAAAGTTAAATCGTAATCAATATTATCTTCAGATTCTGCAGTAACTTTCATTTGCCCACTTCCTATTCTATTTCCTTCCCATTCATAAAATTTTCCATCATCGGCAAATTTTAATTTAGTTTCTGGCTCACAAATCAACCAAGGCGACCAACTTATCCAGTTATTAAAATCGGTTAAAAAGGTTTTAATATTGTCTTTTGAAGCATTAATAACAATGCTCTTAGTTACATTAATTTTTGGCATGAGAATAAGATTTAAAATAGCTTTATAAATATAAAAAGAAATTTTAAGTTAAATTGACCCTATAATTAAAAACACAACCAATTATTTATTGGTAAATTATTTATTAATCAAACTTTTAAACTTTAAATTATGTCTACAAAAGAAAACAACTTTTATGGGTTAAGTAAATATACATATGCACATTTCACTACTTTTCTTTTTTTCTTAGCTTCATTAGCATATTGCTATTTCATTTTAAAAGTATCTCAACTTCATTATATATTCGAAATTTTAATTGCTATAGTTTTCCCTTTAATAGGCTATTCTTTTTTTAAAAAAGCAGATAACTGGATTGATTTAAAACGATTGATATTATTAGAAACAGGTTTTAACATTATTTGTATAATTGCCAAAATTTCAGCAGCTTTTAAAATAGATATAGGCATTGCTTTAAACTGGATGTTTGCTGTATTTTTTATTTTTCAAACAGGTGGATTTGTATTTTCTCAAATTAAAAAGAAAAAATATAAATGTTTACCCTCTTCAATTGCCATGGGAATTGCTTTAAGTTATTGGTTTATGAGTAATATGAATGAAAAAACACTAGTTACTACTAATGGAGAAGTTCAATTTTGGGGAAGCAATGCTCCTCAATATTTACAAATTATGTATGTGTTTTGGGTTTCTAATGTTTTTCTTGTTGAATTTAGACAATATTTACCGAAAGCTACCATGTATGTTGCCCATGCAGCTACTGTAATTATAGCATTAATGTCTAATGAGTTTTTTCATGCTAGAGTACTAACAGCAAGTCATTTGTTCATTTTAAGTGTAATGATTAGTTATAAATCAATGGATTGGAATGGTAGCCATTTTTCTGTTATACCTACTTTAAAGATACTTAAAGATGATTCGCATTGGATTACAAGTGTTTTTCCTATGACAATGAATATAGGATGTATTGTAACATTACTTTATGGTTTGTTTTATAGATAATGAGACAATCAAAAAATAAAAAACCTCACAACTTGTAAAAATTTGTGAGGTTTTTTATTTTTTTAGATAGACAAACTAATCTAGTCCTTCCATTTCAGCATCATAAAACTGTCCAGCTTGCTCTATTAAACCTTCTAATTCATTCGCTAATTCTTGTTCATTTTCTTGAGAAAGATCTTCAAACCATTCAACTTCATCATCTTTTAAATTAATTAAAAAACGAGGATAATCTGTATGCAATACAAAAATATCTTCTGGATGTTTGCTGTTGTCAGCCAATAAAAACTTAGGTAAGTCCATTTTTTTCTAAAATTAGTTTTTTTGTTAAAATATTAAAACGAATATACAACATAACTGCGGATGCTGTTAACGCTATTAAAAGTCCAAGCCATACTCCTTTTGCTTTTAATTCGGTATGTAATCCTAAATAATAACAAATAGGAAAACCAATTACCCAATAGGCTATAAAAGTAATTAGCATAGGCATTTTCACATCTTGTAATCCTCTAAGCGCTCCTAAAACCACTACTTGAATTCCGTCTGATAATTGAAAGAAACCTGCAATAATTAGTAAAACTCCTGCAGTTTCAATTACTTCTTTATTATCAACATAATAACCTGGCAATATGTTTTTAAAAGCTATAAAACCAAAAGCAAATAATAGATCAATTAGTATCATTAATAAAAATATAGACAAACCTATTCTTCTTAATTCTTTATAATTTTTTAACCCTATTTGATTACCAACTCTAACAGTAGCCGTTACACCTAAACCAATAGCAATCATAAATGTCATGGAAGCTAAATTTAAGGCTATTTGATTTGCTGCTTGTGCATTTGTTCCTATAACTCCAGCAATAAAAATACCTGAAGCAAACAAACTTACTTCAAACCACATTTGTAATGCTGTTGGATAGCCTAAATTATAAATACGCTTTACAACAGATTTTTTTATTTTTTTAAATGAAAACTTCTCTAAATAAGGCTGAAACTCTTTTCTGTTTTTAACGATGTAAATCATAAAAGCAACCATAAAAAAACGAGAAATCAAAGTTCCATATGCTGAACCAACAACCCCTAATTGAGGAAAACCAAATTTCCCATAAATTAAAACATAATTAAAACCAACATTAATTACATTAGCTATTATAGTAGCTTGCATTGCGTATTTTGTTAAAGACAAACCATCTGCAAACTGTTTAAATCCTTGAAAAATCATTACTGGTATCATAGAATAAGCAATAACTTCATAATATGGTATTGCCAACTCTACCACTTCTAATGGTTGCTTCATATAATATAGTAGCGATTTAGAGATTAATAATAAACCACAAATAATAAAACCAAGGATAAACGTTAATAATAATCCGTGTTGAAAGATTGTTTTTCCTTTTTCTGTATCTTTTTCTCCATCCGCTTCAGCAGTTAATGGTGTTATTGAAAAAGAGAAACCAATACCTAATGATAAAAACAAAAACATTAATCCGTTAGCTAACGAAACAGAAGCTAAAGGTGCTGGACCTAACTTTCCTACCATTAAATTATCTGCCAAACCAACTAGTACATGTCCTAATTGTCCAAGCATTACTGGATAAGCAATCGTTAAGTTCTTTTTAAATTCTGATGTATAGCTAGATAAATTCAACAAGTGTATTTGTTTTTTACGAGTACGAAGATAGTTGAATTTGCCATATTTTAGTTACTTTTGGATTGACTAAAAAAAATTTAAGAAATGGCAACGATAACTTTAAAAGGAAACGAAATACAAACTATTGGTACACTACCTAAAGCAGGTGAAAAAGCGCCAGATTTTACATTAACTGCAGGAGATTTATCTTCAAAAACATTAAGTGATTATGCTGGAAAAAAACTAATTTTAAATATTTTTCCAAGTGTAGATACTGGTACCTGTGCTACATCTGTAAGAAACTTTAACAAAGAGGCTGCAGCATTAGAAAACACAAAAGTATTGTGTATCTCTAAAGATTTACCATTCGCACAAGGTCGTTTTTGTGGTGCAGAAGGAATTGATAATGTAGAAATGTTATCAGATTTTGCAACAGGAAACTTTGGAGACAACTATGCTTTAACCATTTCAAATGGTCCTTTAGCACACTTACATTCTCGTTGTGTTGTTGTAGTTGATGAAAAAGGAATCGTTACTTATGCAGAACAAGTTGGAGAAATTGTTGACGAACCAAATTACGAAAAGGCATTAAAAGCTTTATAATAAATGAACAATACCAAAAAAGGATTTATAAGAACACGAATAAAAAGTGTTACTTATGTATTTAAAGGCATACAAATACTTATAAAAACTGAAGATAGTATAAAAGTCCAATGTTGTGTTGGGCTTTTAGTTATTATCTTAGGGTTTATTTTTAATATTTCTATTACAGAATGGATGATTCAGCTTTCTTTAATAGCCTTAGTATTGGTTGCTGAATCTTTAAATACAGCTATAGAAAAGGTTGCAAACTTTATTCATCCAGATTTTCATACCAAAATAGGAACAATTAAAGATGTTTCAGCTGGTGCAGCTGGTTTTGCTGCAATATTTGCTGTAATTATCGGTTCTCTTATATACATACCGAAAATCTATTATATATTTTCGTAATTATCCTATATTTACCCGTTGAAATAAATTGTATTAATGGCAAAAAAAACGACATCTAAAAAAACAACTCCTAAAAAAACTGTATCTATTTTTAAACAGATTTCAGATTTCTTTAGCAATCGACAAACCCAAACTGTTACTGGAGTTTTCTTTATTTTACTTTCGTTTTTTTTAGTAATTGCTTTTATTTCTTTCTTGTTTTCATGGCAAGAAGACCAAAGTACACTAACTCAATTTTATAACAAATCTATACCTACACAAAACTTATTAGGTAAAATTGGAGCACATCTAAGTCACTTTTTTATTTATAATGGCTTTGGAATTGCTGCTTTTATTATTCCTTTTTTAACCTTTATAACAGGATCTTCTTTTTTACTGCAAACCAAATTAAAGAACATTATAATCTCATGGAATTGGGGGTTATTTAACATGATATGGGTATCTGTTGCTCTTGGTTTTGTGGATAAAAAATTAGCTCTTTTATCTGGTATCATAGGTTTTGAAATTAATGAATACCTTCAAACTTTTATAGGAAAAACTGGATTAATCATTTTATTAACCTTCTTTTTTATTGGATATTTAATTCTTCGATTTAAAATAACACCAGAGAAAATTTTAGAAAGCTTTAAAAAGAAACAAAAAGAAATTTCAGAAACAATTACAGATGATTTTTCTTCAGAAGAAGCAACTGTTGAAGAAGTAAAAAACACAACGATTACTGAAGATAAAACTCCTGACGGAATTGAAGAACCTACAAAAAAATCAGATTTCGAATTGTCTGTTGAAAATTTACAGCCTACTATTAGTAACCATTCGGACGTAGCTGAAACAAAACCTAAAGAAGATAAAACACCTACTTTAAAAGTTGAAAATGTTATAACTCCATCAGAAGAAACTATAAAAGAGGTTGAAATTGCTATTGAAAAATCAGAAGAAGAAAAAAGCGTTTCTGAAAACCTATCCGATAAACTTCTTAAAGATTTTGGTGAATTTGATCCTACTTTAGAATTAGGCAGTTTTAGTTTCCCTACTTTTAATCTATTAAAACAATATAACGAAAGTATATCTATAGACCCAGAAGAGCTGGAGGCTAATAAAAATAGAATTGTAGAAACCCTTAAAAATTATAAAATTGGTATTGATCAAATTAAAGCAACTGTTGGTCCTACAATTACTTTATATGAAATCGTTCCTGAAGCAGGAATTAGAATTTCAAAAATTAAAAACCTAGAAGATGATATTGCACTTTCATTATCGGCTTTAGGTATTCGTATCATTGCTCCTATTCCAGGAAAAGGAACAATTGGTATTGAAGTTCCAAATAAAAAATCTACAATTGTTTCTATGCATTCTGTTATTTCTTCAAAGAAATTTCAAGAAAGTCAAATGGAATTACCAATTGCTTTAGGTAAAACTATTTCTAATGAAACACTAGTAGTTGATTTAGCTAAAATGCCTCACCTTTTAATGGCTGGTGCAACTGGACAAGGTAAATCTGTTGGATTAAATGCTGTCTTAACATCACTTTTGTACAAAAAACATCCTGCTGAAGTGAAATTTATTTTAGTAGATCCTAAAAAAGTAGAACTTACTTTATTTAATAAAATAGAACGCCATTACTTGGCTAAATTACCTGATACAGAAGAAGCAATAATTACCGATACCAAAAAAGTAGTGAATACATTAAACTCTTTGTGTATTGAAATGGATAACCGTTACGATATGCTTAAATCTGCTTATGTTAGAAATATTAAAGAATACAATGTAAAGTTTAAAGCTCGTAAATTAAATCCAGAAAATGGACATAAATTTTTGCCTTATATTGTTTTGGTTATTGATGAGTTTGCAGATTTAATAATGACAGCTGGTAAAGAAGTAGAAACACCAATTGCGCGTTTAGCACAACTTGCTAGAGCTATTGGTATTCATTTAATTGTTGCCACACAACGTCCATCTGTAAATGTAATTACTGGTATTATTAAAGCAAATTTCCCTGCTAGAATTGCATTTAGAGTAACTTCTAAAATAGATTCTAGAACTATTTTAGATGCTCCAGGTGCAGATCAACTCATTGGTCGTGGAGATTTATTATATTCTGGAGGAAATGATATTACTCGTATTCAATGTGCTTTTGTAGATACACCTGAAGTAGAAAAAATTACTGATTTTATAGGTTCTCAAAAAGCATATCCAGACGCATATTTACTTCCCGAGTATGTTGGTGAAGATGGTGGCACAAATGTTGATATAGATATTGCCGATAGAGATAAACTCTTTCGTGAAGCTGCAGAAGTGATCGTTACAGCACAACAAGGATCTGCCTCTTTATTACAACGTAAATTGAAATTAGGATACAATAGAGCTGGTAGATTAATTGACCAATTAGAAGCCGCTGGTATTGTAGGTCCTTTTGAAGGTAGTAAAGCAAGAATGGTTTTGGTTCCAGATTTTATTGCTTTAGATCAACTTTTGGAGAACGAAAAAAATTAAACACATAATAAAAACCGTTTAACGGAGATAAAAACATGAAGAAATTAAGTATATTTTTAGTTAGTTTATTTATAAGTATTACAGTTACAGCACAAAACACATCATCTACTGATGCTAAAAAATTATTAGATGAAGTTTCAACAAAAATGGGTGCTTATAAAAATATGAATATTGATTTTTCATCAACATTAATAAATAAAGAAGCTGGTATTACAAATGATCCTCCTATTAGAGGAAGTATTACTTTAGCTGGTGAAAAATATAACCTTAACTATTTAGGGAATAACTTTGTTTTTGATGGCAAACAATTAGTTGTTATTAACAAAGAAGATAAAGAAATTTCTATTACCAAAGGTGATTTAGAAGAGGAAGATGGTTTTATTTATCCTTCTAAATTATTAACATTTTATAAAGAAGGATATACTTATAAAATGGGAGAATTAAGTAATAGTAACGGACGTAAAGTTCAATTTATAGATTTAACTCCTATTGATAGTAACTCAGATATTATTAAGGTTAAATTAGGTGTAGATGCTAAAACAAAACATATTTACAAGCTAACTCAAATTGGATCAAATGGTGCAGAAACTACTTTTACAATTACCAAATTTAAAAGTAATCAACCTATTTCTGAAAAACTATTTTCATTTGACCAAGCTAAATATGAAAGTTTAGGTTATTTAATAGACTAAAAAAACGTTATATATAATTCAAAAGTTTTGTTATTGATTTTTATTTGTCAATTAACAAAACTTTTGTGTTTATTACAACAAACCTTGTTATTTTTGTTTAGTGAAAAAATTAGATAAATACATACTAAAAAGTTTTATAATTCCCTTTTTAGCTACCTTTTTAATAATATTATTTGTACTAGTAATGCAAGTTTTGTGGCTTGCCTTTGATAATTTTGCTGGTAAAGGAATTAGTGTTGGTATTATTTTAAAATTCTTGTGGTACACCACATTAATTGTTTCTCCACAAGCAATACCTATTGGTATTTTACTTTCTTCCATAATGACTTTGGGTAGTTTATCTGAAAACTACGAATTTGCTGCTGCTAAATCAGCAGGAATTTCATTACAGCGATTGGTTAGATCTTTAGTTTTCTTTGCAATACTAACAAGTGCTATTAATTTTTTGTTTTTAAACTACGTATATCCATACGCTATGTTAAAACAAATTAATTTAAAAATGAATATTAAGAAAAAGCAGCCTTCGCTTGCTTTGGTTCCTGGTAGCTTTAATTCAGAAATACCTAATTATCAAATTAAATTTGATGAAAAATATGGCGAAGAAGAGAACTTACTAAAAAATGTTTTAATCTATGATTTGTCTTCAAAAAAAGGAAACAATAAAATAATTTCTGCAAAAAGAGGTGAATTGGTTTCTGAAGAAGGTAGTAGATATATGACCTTAATTTTAAAAGACGGGCATTACTTTGAAAATCATATTAAAAACAACAAGTCCTATAAAAGTAAACAAAAAATGCCTGCTTCATATGCTGATTTTGAAGAATATACTATAAACATTGATATTTCTTCACTTTCTGATGATGATTTAGAAAACTTAAAGTACCAAAGAAACTTTAATATGTTAAGTTTAAAACAGTTGAAGGATACATTGCCTAGAATGAAGGTGAATTATGATGAGTATGTGAAATCAAGAGCTAGGAATTTATTTTTAAATGTTGATGCAAAAAAAATGTATCAATATTCCGATTCTATTGTTGAAACTTATGCAGATTTATCACCTGATATTGCTCAAAACTTCAATCTAAAACAACAAAAAACAATTCTAAAGAACGCACTAAACAAAGCAGATAGAACTTTAAACAATATCAAATCAAATAAAGATACTTTTAAGTACAAGAGAAAAGTACTAAACCTTTATGATATTGAATTTTACAATAGAGTTGCTTTTTCACTTTCTTGTTTATTACTCTTTTTTATTGGAGCTCCATTAGGTTCTATTATTAGAAAAGGTGGTATGGGATTGCCAATGATACTCGCTATTTGTATTTATGTATTGTATTTTTTCACCAATACATTTGGTCGTAATTTAGCAGAAGAAAGTTCTCTTACAGCTTTTTTAGGATCTTGGATAGCAGTTTTATTAATGTTACCTTTAGCCATTATTTTAACAGTTCGAGCAACTCAAGATAAAGGTTTGTTTGACATTAATGGATTTTTCAAGAAAGCCTTTAGTAAAATTAAAAACTTATTCTCTAAAAAAGGGAAAACAACACACTAAATGACAACACAAAACAATCTTAATATTCAATTAAATTCAATTGAAGAAGCTATTAACGATATAAGAAACGGTAAAGTAATAATAGTTGTAGATGATGAAGATAGAGAAAATGAAGGTGATTTTTTAGCTGCTGCAGAGAAAATTACTCCAGAAATGGTTAACTTTATGGCTACTCATGGTCGTGGTTTAATTTGTACTCCGTTAACAGAAAACCGTTGTAAAGAACTTGATTTAAACATGATGGTTAACAACAATACCGATCCAATGGAAACTGCTTTTACAGTTTCTGTAGATTTAAGAGGTAAAGGTGTTACTACAGGTATTTCTGCTGCTGATAGATCTAAAACAATAAAAGCTTTAGTTGATAATGATACTAAACCATTTGATTTAGCAAGACCAGGTCATATTTTTCCTTTACGTGCTAAAGAAGGTGGTGTTTTAAGAAGAACTGGACATACAGAAGCTGCTATTGATTTTGCTCGTTTAGCGGGTTTACAACCTGCTGGTGTTATTGTTGAGATTATGAACGAAGACGGAACAATGGCACGTTTACCTCAACTTATAGAAGTTGCAAAAAAATTCGATTTAAAAATTGTTTCAATTGAAGATTTAGTTGCTTATCGTATGGAACATGATTCTTTAATTGAAAAAAAAGAAGATTTTACTATACAAACTCGTTTTGGAGATTTCCGTATGCGAGCTTACCAACAAACTACAAACAACCAAATACACATTGCTTTAACTAAAGGTACTTGGAATAAAGATGAACCTACATTAACACGAATTAATTCTACATTAGTTAATAATGATATTTTAGGTACGTTAACCAATAATGCTGATAAGAAGTTAGATCAAATGTTTAAAGTAATTAATGATGAAGGTTCTGGTGCTATATTATTTATCAACCAACAAAGTCAATCATTAAACTTATTAAATAGGTTACAAGGCTTAAAAGAAAACCAAACTAATGGAGAGATAAAAGCTCCAAGGATTTCAATGGACAATAGAGATTTTGGTATAGGTGCTCAAATTTTACACGATTTAAACATACATAAACTACGATTAATTTCTAACACACAACAAACCAAACGTGTTGGTATGATTGGATATGGTTTAGAAATTGTTGATTATGTAAAGTTTTAAAATAATTTTTAAAACATAAAATGAAAGAAGTTAATTTAGTTTCTATTGTAGGTATTATTGGTACCTTTATATTAGTTCTATTAGCTTCTTTCCTTTTTTCTGTAAAATCAAAAAATAAAATAAGCAACCCTCTTTTTGCTGTTTTCTTACTTTTATTTGCCTTGGATATTAGCGTTTTTTTTACATGGCTTATTTTCGATAATAATCCATCTATTATAAATAATCTTCGCTTTTTATCACCTAGCTTTCAAATGCCCGTGTTTTATCTATATTTTTTATCAGTTTGTTATTCTGATTTTAAATTAAAAAAAAGGCATTTATGGCATCTCCTGCCCTATCTTTTGCTTAATATTATTTTTATTCCCAGGTTTTATTTTGGCGATGAAACTTCTAGATTATTTGTTACACAAAACTTTAAAGAATCTTTTGAATTTATATCAAGTCATATTGTTACACATATACAGATATTTATATATGCTATTATTTGTTTCAAAGTTTTAAAAAGAGCTAAAAACATATTTACAGAAAACTATTCTGGTAATACGATAAAAACATACAAGTGGTTATTTCAATTATTAATTAGTTATTGTATATTATATGGAGCTGCATTAATAAAAAACATTTTAAAATTTACAAACTACAAAAGTTCTTTTGAAGTTTCTCAAATTGTTATTGCTTTTACTGTTTTAATTGTTATTTGTTGGTATGTATTAAAAGCCCTAAAACATCCTGATTTATTTAAAGGTGTAGACTCTAACATTGTTTTAGCCAAAGACATTGTTAAAAGCAACAATAATAACTCTAATAAAGAAAGTATTGATACTCTTAAGGAGTTTATGGATACAAAAGAACCGTATTTAAATCCGTCGTTAACTATCAAAAACTTAGCGCAGCAATTAAATATGCCAATGCGCGATTTATCTGTATTGATTAATCAAGATTTAAATCAGCATTTTTTTGATTTTGTAAATGAATATCGAATTAAAAAAGCAATGCGTATTTTAGGTGATACAACTAAATACCATCTTACCGTTTTAGAAATTTTATATGAAGTTGGTTTTAACTCTAAATCTTCCTTTAATACAGCGTTTAAAAAACATACAGGCACAACACCAACACAGTTTAGAAAAAACACTAAAAACTAAGCAATGACGAATGAATATATAATAGCCATATTAGGATTTATTATTTTTATATTATTTCTGTTTTTTGCAGGTTTTTTATTAACTGTTAAAACAAACAAGAAACTAAGTAACATTCTACTTGCTTCGTTTTTAATTATAACAGCTATAGATATTAGTGCTTTTTTTTACACCGTTATTTTAGATGTTAATTTAACAATTGATATGTTAAGAAATAAGGTATCTGATTTAAAAAACCCTTTGGTATTTTTGTATATACTTTCTGTTATTTACTCCAATTTTAAACTAAAAAAAATACACCTTTTACATCTTCTACCATGGATAATTAGCTTAATTGTTTTAACGCCAAACTTCTTTTTAGTTGATTATAATTTAAAAATTGAATTTTCTAACAATTACACTAATAATCCAGAAATATTATTCTTAAAGAAGTTTAGCTTACTTATTTCTTTGTTTTATTTATTTGCTGAAGTCTACTATGTAAAAAGGTATCGTAAACTTCTTTTAGAAAATCATACCAATAAAAATCATTTTAAAAATTATAGTTGGCTAAAACAACTACTAATTTTAATGTTTTTTGGTACTGTTTTAACAGTTATTAAAGGCTATGTAAGAGATAATCAATATCCAGATCAAATAATTGCTACTTGGAGAATTATAACATTAACTTTTGGTATTTTCTTTGTGTTTTGGTTAATTTTTAAAGCTTTAAACTCTCCAAGTTTATTTAGAGGTATTGATGTAAATCTTATTACTTCAAAAGAAATGAAGCTAAAAAACTTAAGGGCAACTAACAACCAACAAATAATAGACCTAAAAGAATATATGCAAGCGGAAAAACCATATTTAAATCCGTCATTAACTATTAAAAAATTAGCAACGCAATTAAATATGCCCATGCGAGATTTATCTGTATTAATTAATCAAGATTTGAATCAGCATTTTTTTGACTTTGTAAACGAGTATCGTATTAAAAATGCTCAAGACATTTTAAAAGATGCATCAAAAAGCAAACTAACTATTCTTGAAATTTTATACGAAGTTGGCTTTAATTCTAAATCTTCATTTAACACCGCTTTTAAAAAATACACAGGCAAAACTCCTACTCAATATAGGAAAAGTTTGTAAAAACAATGCTCATTTATTGTAAATGAGCTATGCTTATATCATATTTTTTATTCTAAATTATCAGCTGTTTGTAGCGCTTTTTTTACAGTACTGCTCCAAATTTTATATCCTTTTTTATTAAGATGCAAACCATCTGAAATATATAATTCAGGAATTGGTCTATTATCTGCTGTAATCATTTGCCCAAAAACATTAATATATTGCGCCTGTAATTCAGTTATAAAATATTTAGAAAGTAATAAATTAGTTTCAATAATTTGAGGAATCATATACTCTCTTTCTACACTAGGTTTTAAGCTAATTAAGGCTAGTTCTACATCAGGATATTTTGCGTAAATCATTTGTACCAATTTTTTACAACTTGCCAAAACCTCTTGCGGCGTTTGACCATCATTTAAATCATTCTCTCCGCCATACAATACAATTTTAGACGGAAAAGCCTCTTTAAAAATTTCATCAAAATAATGAATACACCAAGAAAAAGTAGATCCTCCAAAACCTAAATTAACAACATTAAAAGGTGCAAGATCTTTTTGCATGCTTACCCATAATCGCACAGAAGAACTACCATAAATTGCTGTTAGATTTTCTTGTGACGGTAAAAGATTGATTCTCTTTTTTAATCTTTTAATTTCATTATGCCAAATTTCTGGTGGAGATTCTAATTGTTTAGTAGCTACAGGTATTTTAAAAAGTTCTTCCGCTTTTGCAATAGCTTCTTTAACGTATTCTTGATAAGTTACTTGATATTCCTCTACAAAAGTAATGAGATCTTCAATACGAGTAGATGCTACTTTTTCACTTATTTTAAAAGGTTTTTTTATAGCACAATAATACATAGAATTGCCAATTTTTTGATCAAAATTTACCATAACAACTGGTACAATATAGGGTTCTGGATTTGTGTTTAATGCTAATTTAAAAGCTCCTAATTTAAATGGACCTGGAGAATCTTCTGTTCTGTATGATGTTCCTTCAGGACTTATAATTAAATTCCGTTTGTTATTTAGGTGCTTGGTTGCCTCACTATAAAAAATACTTCTGGCTTCTTTTTGGTTCTCTTCTGTAGTTCGTTCAGATTCTTTAGTGTACACGTTAATATACCCCAGATTATCATAATAATTCTGATGACCATATTCTTGTCCTTTTCCTATTCTCACTGTTCGTATACCAGGTTCACCATATTTTTTATATAAAACCATGGCGCTTAAAAAATGAGAATCTAACGTTATTTGAAAATTATTATTAAGTGTATAACTTAAATCATTTATCAAATGATTATAAATAAAAACAGCACCTGCTTCATCTGGCAAATGTTCCCAACCCTCTATAACATGATCTACTTTTTGAAAAACCTTTGTAGTTTGTTCGGCACAAACCTTTCTATTGTTTTCTGTATTGGTTGTTCCCTTTTCTGCAACACTTTCATAGATGTTTTGTAATCCTTGTATAAAATCAAGCCCTTTTTTATCTTCCGTAAGTAACTCTAAACTTAAAGAAGCAATATGTCTTTCTAAAGCAGTGCCATTATGAAGCATTTTTTCTAAGGCAGCATATGCGAATTGTTTGGTGTTATTGTTTTCTAAAAGATGTGGTACTTGATGGAGTGCAGAAGATAAAAGCAATCTAGATTTATTGTTTGTAATAAGTTGGTATACAGCCTGTAAATTATGTTTTCCTAAAAGCCCAATATATCTTACAAAAGCTGCATTAATTTGATTTCCTACTAACCAAAGTAATCTTCTATAAAATTGCTTTTCAAAAATTGCATCATTGGCAAATAACTTTCGTAATTGACCTTCTGGTATAAAATAAGCGGATGTTTTTGTTGAAGTTTCTGCAGAACAAATATCGTTCTCTTTTAAAAGACAAGACCAACCCAATATAAAACCAGTATTATTTATGGCGCGTTGTCTTATTTCTATTGCATTTTCAATTCTTTTTATGGTAACCTCACCATCTATCAAAATAAAAAGACCTTTGGTTTTACTATTTTGTACATAAAGTATTTCGCCAGCTTCGTATTCACGTCGCACAGCTTTTGTTGCCATTAAAGACAAATATTTCTCTTCAAAATTATCTAAGAAAGGAGAACGTCTCATTAAAGAAACTATTTTTTCTTTAGTTGCTATCGGAGAAATAAAAAACTTTCTGTTTTCTACAAAAGGTTGATTCCGAACTGGATTCAATAATTCTACCTGTTTTAACAACGCATTATGAAGTACATGGTATAATTTTGAACCGATACTTTTTAGCAAAGTATTTTCTGGATTGTTTTGTAAATAAGCAGTAACAGTATCAATAGAAACCTCAAAAAAAACAACTTTTTTCGAAGCCACTATAGCCTTATATGTATATCTTTTAGGAGCATTAAAACCATTTAAACCTGTTGTAGTAAAGGGTTCTGAATTCTGACAAACTAGTATATCTTTATCTGATTTTTCTAATGAAACATAATAATTAATACTACCTTCTATTAGCCATCTAAATTTTGAAACTTTTTTATGTATATCGAAAATAACATGTCCTTTTTCATATCCCTTAATACATCCATTTGGAAAATAATTTTTTAGTTGTTGAATGGTAATATCTTCTTTCAAAATCGGTTTTTAAGAGTTAATATCTCACTAATTTAATACGTTTTAATAAGAAAATAAAAGCATTAGGTTATAATAACCAATTTATCAATATCAACCTGTTATTTTTACATAATCCCTCAAATTTAAAGCCTAATTCAAAGAATCGCTAAATAAAAACTGATTCACTTTTTTTTAATGAAGATTTCATACTTCAATTTAAAAAAACAAAAACTCGCCTTTTAATTATTATAAAGAAATATCAATTTTATAACTATGAATTATTAAGAACAATCTATTAGTTAGTATAACTTGCTTCAGTTTATACTTACAAAGCTCAATTTGTGAAAGGTATTTGTTATAGAAAAAATTGTATCTCAACAGAAGCTTTAATTAATAGAATGTTTTGTATTTAGTCCAGAAGTTAGTGTATTTTTATGCGCATCTTATTCAAAAATAAAATTCATTATTAATAATGTACAATAAAGCTATTTTAAAATACTTGTTAGCTATTAATATGTTTAACGCTCCTTTTTGTTTTATTATAGGATTAGGATTTGGTGTTTTATGGAGTCTTATCTTTTTTTCTTCTTTTGGTATTTTCATTGGTTATGTAGGTTTTCAAACTTTCAAAAAAAACGAATATTACACCTATTATAATCTCGGATTTACCAAAATCAAACTTTTAAAAAAAGTGTGGTTAGTTAATATGAGTATTTCCTTTTTATTGTTTATAATTTATATAATACTCCAATAAATGAATTTTTTAAATATCACTAACCTTAGTAAATCTTACGGAAAAAAAGTTCTTTTAAAGAATGTAAGTCTTAAGTGTAAAACTGGTGAAATCATAGGTATATTTGGTCGTAACGGAACTGGAAAATCAACCTTATTAAAACTCATCTTTGGAACTGTTAAAGCTGATTCAATTTTAATAAAAATAAACTCAAAAATGTTTTCTCAGAATGCTATAATTCCTTCAAAAAAAATAGCTTACTTACCACAAGATACCTTTTTACCAAAGGAACAGAAAGTAAGAGATGTAATTTCTTTGTTTTTTTCTAATGAAGAAAATTTGGATAACATTTTTTATTCACCACAAATAGCTGGTTTTGAAAAAGTAAGAGTTAAAGATTTATCTTTAGTACAATTACGGTATCTTGAATTACTCATTATTGGAAATCTACATCATCCTTTTTTAATGTTAGACGAGCCTTTTTCTATGATTGAGCCGATTTACAAAGATGTTATAAAAGATTTATTGCTAAAACTTAAAAAATCAAAAGGTATAATTTTAACGGATCATTATTATAATGATGTTCTTCAAATAACGGATAGAAATTTTATATTAAAAGATTCCGAAAAAATTGAAATAAAGAATACAAGCGATTTGGTAAAACATGAATATTTAAGATCAAATGAATTAAATACTTAACCAAAAGATTTGTAATTAGTTACAAATTCTTAAAATATAAAAAATCATACAATTGACAGAATTACAAAAATATATAACGTCTTATTTTGGAATTACTAACGAAAATATGGATAAAATAACGTCTTTGTTTACAGAATCTGAACTTAAAAAAGGAGCTTTTTTTACAAAATCTGGTCAGTATTGTGAGAAATTGAGTTTTGTTAAGAGTGGTTTTATTAGAATTTTTGCAAATTCAAATAACAAAGAAGTTACACAATGGATTTCATCTAAAGGTTCTTTTTTAACCGACTTGTATAGTTTTAGTTTTAAACAAAGAGCTAAATGGAATATTCAAGCATTAACAGATTGCCAACTGTATACTATTAGTAAAGAAAATTATGCGCTATTAAATACTATAGTTCCTAATTGGCCTGAAATGGAAAAACAGTTTATTGCGGGTTGTTTTATTCAATTAGAAGATAGGGTTTTTAGCCATTTATCTCTTAATGCTGAGCAACGTTACAATAAACTTTTTGAAAGTAATAAAGAACTATTTAATCAAGTTCCTTTGCAATATATCGCATCAATGTTAGGTATGTCGCCCGAAACATTTAGTCGTATACGAAACAAAAAGATTTCTTGATATTTATCAAGAGCAAAAGTTCAATTTAGATTGAAATTTGTCTTATAAATTATAATTATATGACAAAGCTTATAAAAACATCAATAACAATAAATGCAAGTAAAGAAAGTGTATGGAAAATACTTACTGACTTTGAGAATTATCCAAAATGGAATTCTTTTATTAAATCTGTCTCTGGAAACGTAAAAGTTGGTAATCAAATTAAAATACAGCTACAAGGAATGATTTTTAAACCTACAGTATTGGTTTTTAATGAAAACACCGAGTTTAAATGGCTTGGGCATCTTTGGTTTAAAGGTTTATTTGATGGAGAACATAAATTTATAGTAACGGATAATGGAGATGGTACAATCAATTTTGAACAAAGCGAAAATTTTAGCGGAATTTTAGTTAAATTATTTTCAAAGAATTTAGACAAAAAAACCAAACGTGGATTTGAGCAAATGAATCAAGAATTAAAATTACGTGCAGAAAAACTCTAAACAAGGTAAAAGAATATATAGAAAAAGATTTTTGTTTTAAATATGGAACTGATCTAATGTTTTTAAAAGACTCAACTAAGATACTTTCTTGTGAAAAACAAATTATCTAACAATAATATAAAAAAGGTTTATTTAATAGTAAAGCTTAAAGATTAAGTCTTTCTTAACTCTTCAATTTCTTAAAATCAGCTATGTTTATACACTAGTTGTATTAATTAAAAGTAACAACCAATAATGGAATCAATTTTTAAGACTTGGAAAACAAATAGAAATTTATATTTGGAATATTTTGATAAATATACCATGGAGCAATTAAATAAAATTCCTGACGGATTTAGTAATAATTTAATTTGGAATATTGGACATATAATTGTTGCCCAACAAGCCTTGATATATAAATCTTCTAACTTACCAGGTTATATTTCCAAAGATTTATTTGAACTTTATAAACCTGGAACAAAACCAACTGAACAGACATCTGAAAATGAAATTAACGAATTAAAAAATCTTCTAATCTCCTTAATTGAAAAGACTGAAATAGATTTTTATAATGGAAAATTTGTTACTTTTAATGAAAGAATGACAGGAACAGGATTTCACTTGAGTTTATTAAATGATGCCTTTCATTTTAATAATTATCACGAGGGATTACATTTGGGATTAATGATGAATATCCGAAAATTTCTATAATAAAATAACTTGTAGTGATAAAACATAGTTAAATTGTAATATACTTTGTTTTTATAAATGCCGTTTTTTGTTAGCTATAATGTTGTATTAATTTAAAAAAAACTGACTTTGAAAATTAGAGAAGTACATAGAGATGAATATACTATTTCAACTGACAAAAATAAACTGGATGTTTCTAGCATTCACAAATTCCTTGCAAACGAAACTGATTGGGCAAACGGAATTCCAATGAATACTTTGAAAACATCAATAGAAAATTCTTTGAATTTTGGACTTTATTACAAAAACAAACAAATAGGATATGCTAGAATAATTTCTGACTACTCAACTATTGCCTATTTAGGAGATGTTTTTGTTTTTAATGAATATAGAGGAAATGGATTAAGTAAATGGTTAATAGATGAAATAATGCAACATCCAAATCTTCAAGGATTAAGGCGTTGGATTTTATTAACTAACACAGCCGAATGGCTTTATAAAAAGTTTGGTTTTACAGAATTACCTAATCCTGAATTTTACATGGAAAAACATAATCCGAATGTTTATAACGGAACAAAAAATACAAATACCTAGTTTAATCTTTTATCAAAAGTTAATTAACCTTATAAGTCTTCAAATTAATTTCTAATCAAAAAAACTCCATAAATCCCCTTAAAAACGAGGGTTAAACGTAAAGTCGTACGTTTTAAAAATAAAGTCGAACCGATTTGTTTCTTACAAATGAGTTCGACTTTGCGTTTTCGGTCGCACAGGTTTCCTTTCTAATGCACTTTTGTCTCATCAAAATAAAAAACTAAAAAAATTACATACGATGAGACATTTAACTTTACTTATTTTCTTTTTCTTTTTAACCAATTCGTTTTCGCAATCTGTTCGTGGAACTGTTACCGATGCTTTAGAAAATATTGCTTTTGCAGATGTTATTATAAAAGCTTCCACTAACAATATAATTAAAGGAGCAACTACTGACGATAATGGAAAATTTGACATCCAACTAAAGGAAGGAAATTATATACTTATAATTTCTTTTTTAGGATATGAAAATTGGACAAAAGAAATCGCTTTAAAAAACAACCTTAATTTGGGTGTGATTGTGTTAAAAGAAAACAACGAAACTTTGGATGAAGTTGTAATACAATCTAAAAAAAGGCTTATTGAACGAAAAGTTGACAGACTTGTTTTTAATGTTGAAAAAAGCATTATTGCTAGCTCTGGAAATGGTGTTGATATTTTAAAAATTGCACCAAGAGTTCAAATACAAAACGGAACAATTTCTATTATTGGTAAAGGTGCTTCTCGCGTAATGATTAACGGAAGACTTTCTCCTTTGGATGGTGATGATTTAATTGATTTTATAAATGGTTTAAGTGCTAATGATATAAAAAGTATTGAAGTAATTACAAATCCGCCTGCAAAATATGAAGCTGCTGGCGATGGTGGTTTGTTAAATATAATTCTAAAAAAAGGAACTCAGAATTCTTGGAAAAATACCAGCAACATAACTTATAATCAAAATAGATATAATTTTACATCATTTAGAAACAACTTTTACTTGAATAAAAATAAACTCTCTTTAGCTGCAAGCATTAATACATCTTATGGAAATTATGAAAATGCTGAAGCAATAGAAATTACATATCCTGAGAATTTTTGGGATATTAAAATTGATAATAAAGCAGACAGAAATGCATTATCTAGTCGATTTTTAATTGATTATGAACTTTCTAAAAGAATTAGCATTGGCTTACAATATTTAGGAAGTAATAATGCACCTAGTAACGATCCAATAACAACATCACATGTTTTTAATACTAATCATCAACTAGAAGAAACGATAATTAACGAAGGGAAATTCAATATAAAAAACAAAACCAACAGTATCAATTTTCATAGTATTATGAGATTAGATGCTACAGGAAAAAACATTTCTTTTGATGTTGATTACTTTACTTTCTCTGCAAATAACAATCGGAATTTTACTACAAATAGTTTTAATGAAACTAATATTCATAACGGACTTACTTCATCTGGAATTAGTATCTCTAATCAAGGAATTAACAATTTTAGTTCTAAAATAGATGTTGACTTCCCAATGAAAAAAGGAAATCTTTCTTTTGGTTTTAAATCTAGTTTTACCAATTCTAATAGTAAAGCTGTGTTTTATAATACCATAACTGGATTCCCAGTTTTAAATGAAAATATTTCTAACAATTTTATGTATTCCGAGGATAATTTGGCGGTTTACTTGGCTGGTCATACAAACTTAAGCGAGCAGTTAACACTAAAAGTTGGTGTACGTGTGGAACGCACAAAAACTAAAGGAGAAAACACGACTATTAATGAGGTTAATGAAAATAAATACACCAAACTATTTCCTACTATATACCTTTCTTACAATAAAAATGATAATAATAATTTCGGTTTTTCTTACGGAAGAAGAATAAACAGACCTAATTTTGGGAATTTAAATCCGTTTCGTACATATATAAATGATAATAGCTATGGTGTTGGAAACCCTTTTTTACAGCCTTCTTTTACAGACGGATTTGAGCTCTCTCATACATATAAAAACAATTTAAATACTACCATTTTCTTAAATAGGACTACAGATGGTAATGGTACTATTTTTACTTCTGATGCTACAGAACAAAATGTAGTGGTTACCAGAGAAAATTATTACAATCAATTTAGTTATGGAATTTCGCAAAATTATGCTTTTACAAAAATCTCTTGGTGGGAAAATCAGAATAGTATTAATTTTATAGGCTATAAAACCAATTTTATTAAAGATTTTGATGCTAATCTTAATAACGGAATTTTGGTTCGTATAACTTCTAATAATTCATTTTCTCTTTCTGAAAACACTAAACTACAAGTAAATTCTTGGTACAGTTCAAAACACAGTACAGGTTTGTTTAGTATTGGAGAAATGTTTGATCTTTCTTTTGGTGCACAATATTCTTTTAAAAATAATTTAAAATTATCTATAGTTGCAAACGATGTTTTAAATACTGCTAGTTTAAATAATTATACTTCTATTATTAACGATATAAAACAAGTATATGCAGCAAACCAAAGTTCTAGAAATGTTCAAATAGGAGTTTCTTATGAATTTGGAAATAAAAAAGTTAAAGTTAAAAACAGGGCTTTTGGTAATAGTGATGAACTGAATAGAAGTAATTAGATTATTTTAGTTGGTCTTAAGAGATATAAAACCATAACAATTAAAAAATTGTTATGGTTTTTGTTTCTTACTCTTTAACGCTACTAGTTGAAAACTAGCAGTAGCCTTTACTCTGATATACTAGGGTGAACTGGGGATACATTACGCCTTTAGCCTACCCCAAATTTTGGTATATATTTGAAATGGTATAAAAATAAAATCAGCAAAATAGATAAAAATAGTATCAGAATAAAATCTCTAATATTTCTTATAATTTGTCTCTTATAAATAAGGACTAACAGCCCCATTTGAAGTACTACAAAGAATAATTCAAAAAAGAAAACTTTATTCATTGTATAGTCACTTGTTCCAATAAACAAACCAACTATCAATATACTTAAAATTTTAAAAATTAAATGTATAATTATATTGGATGAGATAATTATAGGCACTCTAAACCTATTCAGTAACTTCAACAAAAATTCCATATTTTTTCATTTTTTTTATAAAAGTATCTACTGTGTTTTTATCAACTTTATTATCATTTCATAAAAACTACTAAGAAAACTAGAAAGTTCCTTAACAAAACCTCTATTACCATGCACACCATTATTAGTTTCTATATTAGTGGCACCAATAATATCGTCTCCTGATAGAGGATCCCAATCGTGACTTATGCCAATTGTTGGTAATCCTTCTACGGCATTTACAGTATCTGATTGGTGAGTAGCTAAATTAAGTGAAAATTCAATAACATTAATAGCATCAGCAAATAAGGATGAATTATCCTTAATCATCTTCAATAGCTGTTTCGTGTATCCTTCTCCAAAAGCGGCTCCATGACTATGGGTATATATTTGAATTTTTTCTGTAATTTTCCATGTTTCGGGATCTTTTTCTAACTTACTTAAGATATTTTTAAAATCTGATTTTGCAACAACCTCACCTGCTTCTCTTCGAGCTTGAGAATTATGACCATCATTTTTAGCAACAGCTTTACAAAAACGTATTATATAAACAAACAAAACCACAACTCTCGCCGTGGTTTCATTTATTATTTCTTACTCATGAACACTACTAGTTGAAAACTAGCAGTAGCCCTTAGTTTACCCCGCTCCCGCTAGTTTGTAACTAGTGGCGAAGCTGAGTAAGCCAAAACAATATTAACAAGCTACTTTACATTAGGTTGTAAGGTAGTTTTTGTTATTTCTAAGCAGTATTTGCCACTAGTGAATACTAGCGGTAGCCCCTTAGTTTAGCATTGTTATTTATTTTATTTCTAATCTTAAAATTTGATTAAATCTTTCAACATAAGCTTATCCGTTGGTTCTCTAAATGATCTAAAATAAAAGAAATAAACAAAACCATTTTTCTTTAAAATCATTAACTCATTATTTTGCTTTGATCTAAAGGGTACTTTTTCTAATTGAAAATCTACATTATCTGATTCATTATAGAGTATAGCCGCAGTTTTGTTCAAATGAAAGGAAATATAAACTAAATCTGAAGTTCTCTTCTTAATATAATCCTCTTTAAAACCTTCTATATATATTTTTATTTTATTTACTGAAGTTTCTTTTTTTTCAAAATAATAACTCAATTCATTAAAAAGAAAACCTGTATAAACCTTATTAGTTTCATTTGATTTCCTTTCATCTATAAAGTATAAATCATCCAATAAATTTAGTGAATCCATTTTTTTTTTTAAAATCATTAACCCAAAATCTAATTTACCATAAGTATAAACAGAAACTGGATAACTTTCCCCTGAAGATTTTGTCAAACTATGAAATAGAAGGTTTGGAAATTTAAAAAATTGTTCATATTCTAACTGTGGTTTTAAAACATTTACTTCAGATATAGACTTACTCATTTTCGTTACTCCTTCTCCTATTCTGTATAAAAAAAAGAACCCAAAAAGTAAAATTAAAATTTTTATGTATTTTTTCATTTCATTTATTTATTTAAAATGCAAGAAGTGGTAATGTAGCTGGTCCATAGGTAACCGCGGTAATTATTATTGCTCCGATTGCTGTTCCAATTCCTGCTCCTGGTTTGATGTTACTGGTTATACTTGTCACATTACCATTTATATTTTGATTCATCCCTGTTGAGAGTGCTTTGCTCTCATTAAAAACGTTAAACTCAAAGCTCTTTAAACAAACAAAACCATAACTTTCGTTACGGTTTCATTTACTTTTAATTTATTATTTCTTACTCATGAACGCTACTAGTTGAAAACTAGCAGTAGCCCGTTACTCTGACATACTAGCGGCATCTGGGGGGTATTTTTCAATATCACTTTCTAATATATTCATATATAAAACGAGGGTTAGAAATCTCAATAATTAAAGTATCTTTTGATAGTTCTTGAATCTGAAAATATTGAGAAGAAAAAAAAGGATTATCTATAAAAATATGATTTGTATTTGAACTGTAATCATATGTGTATTTTATTTTTAAACTATCCAATTTTGTTTTTAATTTTCTAATAAAAAAACCATTCTTAGAGAATTCAATTTTGTCATAATCAATTATATAATTTAATGAATCTAATTTTCTTGAATAATTAACATCTTTCTTATTCAGTTTAGATATGAAATCAGAATAAGTTTCTATATTAATAAAGTTATTTTTATTAACTCTTAACCAAGAACCTATCAAGTGATCATTTTTCTCTTTATTTAATTTTCTATATGTGAATTCAAAAAAGCTCATATCATGAGCTCCTAATATTTTAATTATACTATCACTTTTATTCATTAAGAAGAAAGGATTATCCCCGCCAAAGAAGTGAAACTTATTAAAAAACTTACCCTTATATTCGTTAAAATATATATTTTTAGCTGAAAATTCATTTTTAAACTTAATAAAATTACTCACCCCTTTATCTTTTTTAAATCTAATAAGAGATTTATTATTATTTTTTATGCTACCCCATTCAGTTTTGTTCAAGTCATTTAAATTGAAATTATTAAAATCAATTTTTTTTAAAGAAATATTTTTATTTTCATCTCCAAAGGATTCAATTAAAATAGAATCATTTAAATAATTCTTATAATGATATTTTTTCCTATTAATTATTATACTTTCTCTGTCTTGTATTTTTAATGGTAAAAAAACTGACGTAGAATCTAAAAAGTCGTATACAACTATCTGCCTTTTTGAAAATTGAAATAACTCCATTTTATCATTTCTGTAATAATATCCTTGCAAATCCCCTTCAAATTGTATTTTGTTACATCCTAATAGAAAAATTATAAAAAAAGTACATATATATTTCATTATTTTTTATTGTAGATCTTTGTTATTTTCTTAATTGCTTTACTTTTTATTCTATCAAAATAATCTAAATACACTTGTCTTGCTTCACTTGTTTTAAACCCAATTGATGCTCCTCTAAATATAACTCCATAAGGATTATTTTCCCTGTAAGTATTTTTTCTGGGGTTCCAGATATTAGTTTTTTTATGATCAGACGATAAGCCTCTATCTTTTCCATTATATTCAATTACCCCATTTACACTTGGATTGTAATCAATTATTATATCCCCTGGTTTTCTATAATCACTTCCAATAAAATCATTCTTTTCATTTAACAGTATTGAACCCCAAAAATTAGGTCTAAAAGGTCCACTTCCTACTACTTTATTAATTATTTTTATTACATCGTCAGCTAGAACGACTTTATCTTCATCTTTTAATTTATATTTATGTTTATTATAATAAGTTAAATCTTTTGTTGCTGCCCACAAAGCTTCATTATAATCACGTCTTCTTTGAAATTCATTCATCGCATTTAATATCCCATTCAATGCATAACTAACTTCAGAAATTGAAAACAATTCTTTTCCATTCCCATCAGTAACAATAAGTTCATCCATCTGCTCTATATCTCTAATCCCATTTTGAGCTCTACTCCTTTTCTTATTACCTCTCTTGGTTGCATTAATATAATTCCCTTCTTCATCTATTATTTCATCATCTTTATTTTTTGAATCTGCTCCAGAAGGATCAGCCCAATAAATAGGGTTATTATCAAAGGCAGAATAAGTAGAGTAATTAAAATGAGTCACAGGGTCTATTGAGGTCCACCTAGCAATTGTAGGATCATATTGGCGCATATCCATTTCATATAAATTCAACCCTAAAGATTCTTCTAACTCTTTACCATTAAACTTAAACTTCTGTGCGGTACTATTCCCATTAGAGTTTACAATATTATTATAGCCTTTGTGTTTGAGTCCAAAAGGATAGTAATTAGATTCCTCTACAATTTCTGTGTTTGGATCTATAATTCCATTTTCATCCGAATCTGTATAAGATAATCGCACGTTCCCTAAATGATCTTTATATTGGTACACATAATCCATCTTTACTTCGCTAGATGATGCAATTTTATCAACTTTTACATAACCTTCAGGCTGATTAAAAAACTGTAAATCATCATTTTCATAAACAAAACCATTTGCATACTTAGTTACAATGTAATTAGTAGCGCCATCACCTGTAGCATTTCTCTCACGTTCATAAGTCTTAGATAATTTTTGACCATTTGCATCATATATATAAGAGAAATATCCTTCTTCGTTTATATTCTCTACACCTATATACTCGGGTAAATTCAAGTGATTATATCTTATATATGTGATTCCTTTATTTTTATCGGATGTCATATTTCCATTAACATCGTACGTATAATCTCCCGTTTGCGTATTTGTCTTGTCTTTAAAACCTGCATGATGGTCTCCTTCCTCTAAAATATCGGTTAATCTGTTTCCGTTATCATACGTATATGTTAAATGATCCATATACTCTAAAAAAGTTCCATTATCATGATATCCATTTCTTCTTAATTTCAGTATATTTCCATTTTTATCATACTCCACTAGCTTTAAATTGTACTTTCCTGTATTATCTATACCTGATGTAATTCTATTTAAAGCATCATAAGAATACGAGTACTCATTACTTACAGAATTCTCTGAATTGTTTGTAGATAGACTATTCCATCTTGTTTGACTGATGTTTCCATTATACAAAGCAGTTCCTGAATTTGGGTTGTTATAATACAAGCTAAAATTAAACAAATCATTATCATTATCCGCATCTTCATTTATATTTTTTAACCAACCTCTTACATTTCGAGTAAAATCTATTTTTTGAAGCCCTCCACCAACTTCTTTACTTTCCAAGTGACCTAATTCATCATACGTATTCGCTACAATTTCTTTTTGTGATTGGTCGTTTATCTTTTGCTTTTGAGTTAGTAATCTTCCAGAATGGTCATATTCAAAAACTGAAACAGTTACAATATCATCATGTCCTGTTTTTTTATGTGTAGTGGTTGTTTCTAAAATTTTCCCAACAAAATCCAACTTAGTTTCTACAATATCTATTGTTTGTAAATATTCGTTTTCACTATACAAATAAACCAGACGTCCTTTATCATCATAATACGTTACTGTATTTATCCAATCATTGGTTTTTAACACCTTCACTTTAGATACTGTTGGTAAACCTTTTGTATTCGTTGTGGTTAAAACACCATAACTTGTGGTTATTGTTGTATTTAAACCTACTGGTAAAACATCATTATAACTATCATAATAATTTATAGTTAAAATTTCCTCATGCCCGTCATCTTCGTGAGGTGAGAATGAATAGTATAAATCTACCTCATCCACACCAAAATCTCTACTATAGGTTAAATCTGATGTTCTAAATTCATATCTACTATTTATATCCATATTCGTTTGAATTTCTTCTCTTGTATTCAATGGATCGTTAAATATACCTGTAAAGACAACTCTTCCTAAAACATCATATTTTATATATAACCAATTATTATCTTCTCTTAATTTGGCATCTTGTGATAACGATAACTGGTTCATTTTATCGTATACAATATACTCCCAATCTTTACCAGGTGTTTTCTTTTCTACCAATCTTTGTTTTCCATCGTATCTGTATTGGTAACACAATTCAGAAAGTTCTGTTTCAGAAACACCATCACCATCATTAGCAGTTACTTTTGGAGGTAAAACATAGGTTAAATTACCATAATCATCATAAACATAATACGTATCGTGCGCTTCAACTGTGCTAGGAGTCCCAGTTAAAGCGTAACCCCTTTTTAAAACTACTTGTCCTTGTTTATTCTTAAATTCTTCTGTTGTATGTAATCTTGTATCACTTCCATCATGATTTTCATCTTTCGTTATTACTTTAGATAACTCTCCTGAATCGTAATCGAGAGTTCTACCAGTTAATACTGGTTCATATATATTAAGAGAAGATAAAATTACATTTACTTGATATGATTTTACAGCATCACTTACTGTATTTGTTGTAAAATCAAACTTTATTTCGTGTCCATTACCTAAACTCCAATCTTGCCCAGGAGCTGCTTGTTTAAAAACTCTATTTAAAGGAGAATTCTCATACTCTTTTTCAGAATAAGCATTGACAGATATATCGGTACTTAAAAAATCTTCTGGATATTTAGCCTTATAATAATCTTGCGTGGCAGCTGCTATATCTCCAGTAATAATACCTCCACTATTAGAAGTTACTGAATATGGCAAATATTCTTTATTTTGTCTACCAAAATTGTCATATGCTAAATGAGATACAATATCATTTTTTAATGGAGACTGTCGTATCGCTATATTTTGTTTCGCTCTACCTAAGCCATCAAAATACGTAATATTTTCTATCACATCTTTCCCCTGAAACACCTCACCTGTTGTTGTTTCTGTTTGAAAAACTCTTGTTAAAATATAATTTTCATTAGTACTTAGGTGCAGTGGATAATAAACGTCAGTATTAATAAAAGCTACAAAATCTGCTCCCGTTTGTATATATGTTTCGGGTAATAAAACAATGCTTTTTGTAGCACTTAAGCTTTCTTTACCCGTAACCGTATAATTTGTTTTTGTTATTTCTTCTTGTATTTGCGACATTAAAACTAATGGAACAAATAATAAAATTAATAGAAACTTTTTCATAGCTCGTTTAGTTTTTATAATTGTATTGGTTCTCTTTTAAAATATTTCCGTCTCTATCTTTTATAAATTTCAAACGATTAAAACTATCATAATCATAATAAACTGTTTGTCCTCTAAAATCTGTTATACTTGTTATTCCTATTAAAGGATCATAGGTATAGGTGGTAACTTGTTTTGTTCCATCATTAGAAAACATAGTTCGCAATTCTTCAAGCTTAGTTCGTAAGGAACCTTCATTTCCTGTGCTTCCTATAGTTCTATCATTATCTAAATCTGATAGGTTTTGCAATTCAGTAACTAAAGAAGACACCTCTTCATAGCTAACGTTTTCTAATTTTGCAATAGGATACATTTTATGGTATCCCCATATATAAACTGTTTTTTTTCCATCTTTTTGAATTACCTCTTTTATGTTTCCAGCATCATAATAAGACATTTCATACTGCATAACATAATCAATATTAGAATAATCTTCAAACCAATAATCTTTTGTTTTAAAGCCCCCGTTTTTTAAAAACTCTGAACTATAGTTAGCAGAAAGAATTTCACTTGAATTTTCCTCTTGCAAGTATTTATTATTATAAATATTATCATGTTCAAAACTTAACATACTTTTTGGCTGATAACTAGAATAAGTATATAATCTACCAGAGATCAGTTTGTAATTCTGTGATTGTCTTTCCCATATTTGTTCTTCAATTGGATAAAGCAAATTTCTAAAAGGTCCATCAACATAATTTATAGAATATTTTGTTTTTTTTGTTAGCTGTTCTCCAATACTATTGGTAGTTTTTGTTTTTGTTGGTACAAAAACACCTTCATTATATTCGTATTCAAACTTTGTACTAATAGGGTTTTCTCCATTAGCGTCATACTGAATTGTTTCTTTACTCTTCAATAAACTATATTCTCTATTAAAACTAGTATAACTCAACACGTATAATGATTGAACTCCAAACCCGTTTTCTGATGCCGCGGCAGAACCACTTATCATTCTATCATTATATCCTCTATAATGCTCATATTTCTCTTCACTTACTTTTATTGCTTCTTCTCCTTCCTTTTTATAAACTGTTATTGAAATAGGTTTATTCAACAACCCATTTGTTATGAACTGTCCTTCAAAAGGCCACCTATCATTCATTAATAAATTTGCTTGAACACCCAATGGTATACGTATTTGACCTGCCTTAAAAACTTCTTTATAAGTATCTGTAGATGATGCATAATAATCATAAATCCCATACAACAAACCATTAAACTTATGTATTTTAAAACCATTACCCACTTCTTCCTCCTTAACTTCTGTATAATTTACCCATGAGTTTTGAATATGCTTCGTCATAGACTTTAGGGTATAACTATCTCCAAACTGGCCAAAACCTGCAGATCTTTTATAATAAGGAGTATACAATGATTTTACAGGTTTTTCAGTTATCTGTCCGCTACTTTTTTCTGTTTCATTTAAATTATCATCGTGCACTTTATACGTGTAATTAATCGTTCTCTCCACATTAGAATCTGGTTCATAAATAACCTGAGATTCTATTCTTATACCTCCTGCAATGCTATTTACTCCATCTTCTTCAAGATCATCATACTCATTTAAACCATAATAAAAACGATTAGTACCTCCAGTTGGAAATGTAACCTGCCTTAAAGATCCATATTCAGCTGAACTAGAAGGTTCTTTTGAGGGATGATCTATCTCTGGAAACATATCTATTTTTGGAAACTCACCACCGTTTACATCGCTATAGTACCCCCAATGATCTGCTTTATACTCCGTTCTACTAGGCAACAACTCTGGACTTATATATTCAAATTGATAAGGAGGTTTAGATAATGTTCCATCTCCTGAAAATTCTTGTATTGATTTTAAAAAGATTCTATCATTATTTACATTTTCTATATCAAAAACAAAATATTTTATTGGCGTTACATCATTTTCATTGTGAAGAGAAATTTTACTTAAAGCATAAGTGTCATAAACGGTGTCCTCTCTTAAAGTATTTGATTCAAATTTCACTGAACTAACCAAATCAACGCCAGAATATAACGAAATTTCATTTACTTTTTTTGATGAAAGCGTTTTAAACCCTGTTTCAGCTGTAGTTTCTATTTTACTAGCCCTATTAAAAGCTGGTGTGATGTAAAATGAATTATTTTTAGCTCTTGGCACCAACATTCCATTTCCAGAATAGGAAAAAGTGATGCTTTCATCAAATTTTGCAGAAATAATTTCCGTTAAATACCATGAAGTAGTTACATCATGAGTAATGTGTTCCCCAAAATCAATTGAACTAGTTAGTATTTCATTGAAAACATACCTTGTTCCATCTTCAATCGTAATTTCTACTTCTTCATCTGAAATAGAAATACTCCAGTTTCTTTGATCTTTAATGTAATACGGTGTTACTAAATCTTTTTTTAATAGGAACTGACCAGATTTTCCATTAAAATTATAACTAAACAAATCTGGTGATGGATCTTTCTGATTTCCTAAAATTTCAAGAAACAATTCTTCGGAGGTATATGTTGTATGATCCAACTCAGCTCTAAGGTACGGATCTATTTGACCTATTACAGTTCTTGTAACTAAACCCCCAGCCATTAAAGTCCATCCTTGTCCTGTATATTCTGATGTATCATAAATCTTAACCCCAGCTCTATAAGACATAGAAACAGGAACTGACAAATCTCTACCTGAGATTGCACATATAGGAACATTAAATCCAAGACTCCCTTTTGCCAAACTTACAGGACTAGCTGCATATGTTTCTAAAGAAGCTATGGAAGGCCCCTTTAGTTGTGGATTTGGGTTAAATTCATCAAAAGAAATATCTTGCGCAAACGAATAGGCAAGACTAAATATTGAAACAATACTTACTATTATTTTTTTCATAAAATAAGGTATATAAAAATTAGCAATTTATTTTTAAGACCCCAAATCTACAAAAACTATATTTAAATCAATCTCTTTTTTTTTGTAAAGAATAAAAAAATAAACATGCAGCTACCTAAAAACCAAAACCATATGTTTTTTATACCATTAGTATTCTCCAAAGTATTATAATCACCAATTAAAATTAGCGAAGCCCAATAATAAGGAGAAACTTCACTCAATTGATGAGTAGCTAAATATTTCTTTTTAGCATTATACAAAGCTTTTGATTTGGTATTTCCTTTTTTTAATTCCTTGTAAAAGTTGATTAAAATTTCATTGGTTGCTTTTTCATTTGCATTCCATTGATTTGTAAGTACGCTTTTGGCTCCTCCTCTAAAAAAACCTCTTGCCAAACTCATAATACCTTCGCCTATTTCTTGTTTTCCTGATGCTCCTTTACAGGCATCTAAAACTACTATTGCTGCTTTATTTTGTAATTCAGATATTTCTTTTAAATCTATTTTTTGTTCATAAAAAGCAAGCCAGGGTTCTCCTGTATTATCTGTAATTCCTGCGTGTGAATTTATATGAATAATAGTGTATTCTTTTATTTTTTGCTCAAACAATTCTTTTGTTGCTGCTTCTTTTAAATAGATATCACTAGGATAAATATCCTTTATTTCTTGCATAATTGTTTCACTTCTTTTTAAAGGTAACAATCCGTCTATTTTAAATTCTACAGGAGCAAAACCCAACACTTTTGTTTTTATCTTTTCTTTATTTTTTGACTGCAATTGATGCGATACAGAAGCGGATAAAAAATAACTTATTTCAGCATCTTCAAATAAATAACGTGCTGTTGCTATATTGGTAATTAAAGCTTCAAAATTTATATATTGTAATTTATAATCAGGAATTATAATCAGCTGTTTTCCTTTTACACTATTCATTGCGTTTTTAAAAGGGAGTATTTTTTTAAAAACAGCATTTGCTATAGTATTGTAAGTTTCTTTATCATCTATATTCACAAAATATTGTGTCATTTTTTCTTTTAAAACATCAATATCTTGTAATAATGTAGGTACTTCTGCTAGTTTAAAAAACAACTTTTCATTTTTACTACAAAAGATTCCGTAACCTTCTTCATCATTTAAAATATAAGCCAGTAAATTTCTTTCTGAGGTTATGTGTGTTGAAATTGCATCATTTAAAGAAACGATAGCTAAGGAATTTATTATTTTGGTTTCTTCTTTCTTTAAGCTTTCTAAAAGCAATAACGATTTATTCTTTTCCATAAAATAAAAAGCCTGATCAACATCATTTTTAAAATAACATGTTTTTACTGCCGACATATAAAAACGAGATGCTTTACGAATCCAAAATAATTTAGACATGTCTACCTCACTTTCTAAACGAATTGATGAAAGTAATTTGTCTATTAAAAGACTAAGTGCTGTTGCTTTATTTAAAAGCTGCGTTTGTTTTTCAACTTCGTAATTTGTAATAGTAACTTCAAATATATTTACCAAATTATCTAAAACATCTAAACGATATACTGACTTTTGAATGTCTTCAAAATTCGGTAATACATTTTCATATTCTCTACCTAATAAAGTATGAATTGCTTTTTGATAAAATTTAATTTTATCATCTTCTAAAAAGGAAGCTTTGTTGGAATATATGGATGCTTTTACTTTTTGAGATTGTGTAATTGCCAATCCTTTATTAAAATACTCATTAGCTTTATCAGCTTCTTTTAATTTGCTGTAAATTCGTCCAATATTGTTATATAATTGGCTCGTATTTAACAAATCGTTATTCTTTAAATATATATTTAATGCTTCTTGATATTCATTAATTGCTTTTTCTTGTAGCGCAAAATCTTCATAAATATTCCCTAAATTATTGTTTACTGCTGGATCTTTTGAAAAACCATATGCAGCAACCAATTCATTTATTTTTTGCTGATGATATTGTATAACCTCTAAATTTCTTTTGGTTTCATCTATTTCACTATACACATAAATAGATGCCTTGTGTGCATATAATAATGTATTTACATCTTTATAATTATCAAACGAGTTTATTACATTTTTAAAATATGCTATCGCCTTATAATAATCGCCGTTTTCAGATACGAGATATCCTAAATCTATATACGCTTTATAAGTAAATTTATTTTTCTCTGGTTGTTGTATAAGTTTATAAAGTACCTCTTTTCTATTTAATTTATCATCTAAAAACTTATAATAGAAATTGATATTAAACAAACTGTTATTGAGTTTATAATAATCAATAGTATCTAATGAACTTCTTAATTCTACAGCTTTTTCTGTTATCGCTATTGCCTTTTTATAATTGCTGTTTTTATAAAATAATAATCCTAATTTGTGATATGCTTTGGACAAAGTTATGGTGTCCAACAACTTTATTTCAGTTTCTATAAAAGCCTTCATTTTTGCTGTTTTTATAGCGTTACTTTCTTTTGAACTGTAAATAGCATCTATTTGTTCATTTTCTGAAGTAATATTTTGAGCAAACAAAACAGTGTTCCAAAAGAAAATGAAAATCAATAAAACAAATCGAATCATAAAATTAGCTGTTGTTTAAAACCTCTAATTTAATAATTTAGAATACTTTACTGACTTTGAATAGGTTTGATCTGTTCCAATTGTATTTAAATCGTCTATTATTTGATCTGTACTGTGTGTCATGCCAGAATCATATAAAATTTTTGCAGCTTTTGCTGCTACTAAAGGTGCTGCATACGAAGTACCAGAAATAGGTAAAGGAATACCAACAAGATCATAAAATAAAATTTCTTCTCCAGGTGCGTAAAAATCTACATTATTTATTCCGTAATTAGAAAAATCGGCTATATCTGAAAGATCTGTATTTGCTGCAGCAATTGCCAAAATATTTACTTGTGGATATGACGACGGATAATGACTAACAACATCATTATTAACAGCACTATTTCCTGCAGAAGTTACAATTAAAACATTAGAAAACTCATCTACCAAGTCATTAAAAATTGAATTTACGTAAGAATTATCATCATACCAACCCAAACTCATTTGGATAATATGAACTCTTGGTAATGCATAATTTAAACCACATAAAATATCAAAATACGTTGCAATTCCATTTGCATCACAAACTTTAACTGGTAAAATTTGATGCGGAATAGCTGCTTCTTTTAATTTCTTATTTATAATATAAGACACTTTGGTTCCGTGAATTAAATTAAAATCATCAAAAAAATCGTTATCATGATTTACAAAATCCCAGCCAGATGTTTCTCCACTTACAGAAACTCCATCAGAACTGTACAGAAAAGGCACATCAAATAACGGATAATTGGCATCAATTCCAGTATCTAAAACTGCTAATGTTACTCCAGAATTCGTTCCTACTATTTGCGAACTATAATCATACAAACCTTCAACAGACAAATTGGTGTTATTTTCATTTTCTAAGTGAAAAGTAAACTCATTATCTACATTTGTAATGATTCCTTCTGGTCCTCCACTACCCGATTGTATCGATAATTTTTTATCTTCAATATTCGCATCTTCTCCAAAATTCCATTTTTCAATTAACAAATCAGTACACAAATCGCAATACTCATAACTTACTACAGCATATTGTTTTCTTGCCTTATTTTTTTCTAAATCTGATACATCATTTTTAAATTTTATAATCAATTCTGTTTTAGAATATTTTGGTATGCTTAAAATTTTAGTGGATTGTTGCCTTTGTTGTTCTACAAAAGTTTCTTTTACCTCTTCATGGTCAACTGTACATTTGACAAAAAAACTGCTTACTATAAAAATGAAAAGTAATTTATAAAAATTCATGTGTGTAGGTTTTTAATTATAGATAGAAAAAAGCACCATAAATACTAGATTTTAAAAGTGCTCTCCTATATATAAGGTTTGATTTAATGAATTCATTACCCATTTATTTTAGCTATTTTTGATTCACATTTTTAATTTTATGACAGAAAGTGAGAAATATTTAAATGCTTTAATACAAGGTGATGAAAAAACAACTTCAGAAATATATAACAAATTTTACAATAAAGTAAGTTCCTTTGTTTTAAGCAACAAGGGGAAACAAGAAGATGTTGAAGATGTTTTTCATGATGCCTTAGTTTATTTAATAATTGCCCACAAAAAAAAGCCTTTAAAAATAAACTCTTTTGAAGCCTATTTTTTTACTGTTTGCAAAAACATTTGGAAAACTTCATTAAAAAACAGAAAAAAACAGGTAATAAATAACACTACACCAACACTAGAGAATAAAGAGAGTGATTTAGTTTTATTTATTATTCAAGAAGAACGAAGAGATTTGTATAGAAACGCTTTTCAAAAAATGTCTTCTAATTGTAAAGAAATTTTAGGTAATTATTTTAACGGAATGAATTATCAAGAATTATTAGAAGAATACTCATATGCGTCTATAAACACAGTAAGACAGCGTGTTTTTAAATGTAAGGCAAAATTAATAGCATTAATAAAAAAGGACAATCGTTATAACAATTTAAAATAATGGACGATACAAATAACAACGAAATAGAAAGATATATTCATGATAAAATGGACAAAAACGAACGGTTTTTGTTTGAAAAAAAGATGAATGAAAATCCTGATTTTAAGGAAGATATTATCTTAGAAATAAACCTACACAAAACGTTTAACGAAAATTTTAATACTGATACTTCAATTTTAAATGACACTCAATTAATTGATCATTATACAACTGAATTAAACACAAAGGAAGTAAAAGAAACTTCTGATTTCATTAGAAAAAGCACTCTTGAATTTAGAGGCAAGAAAAAAACTTCTTTTCGTTTAATTTATAAATTTACTGCAGCTGCAGCCGCTATTTTATTAATTGCTTTTTTGATAAAAACTAATTTACAATCAAATGTTAATTCATATTATGAAGAATACACTGATTGGAATGATTTACCTTCCTTAATTGAAAAGGGAGATGATAAAAATTATCTTATAAAAATTGAGCAAGCTTTTGAAGCTAAAAACTATACTGGTGTACTTACTCTTATTGATGACAAAAGTATAGACCCTTATGAACTAATTTACAAAGGTGTTTCTTATGTAAAACTGGAAGATTATACTAAAGCAAAACAAACTTTTAACACCTTAACAAAAACATATTCTTTAGAAAGTTCACGTGGTTATTGGTACCTTTTTTTAATCTATTTAAAAGAAAAAGATACTAATAATGCTAAAAAGATGCTTTATAAAATTTTGGATAGTAAATATAATTACAATTATGAAATGGCTGTAGAATTGATTGATGAGTTTTAGGTATTATTACTTCTTTAAACAAACAAAACCTCACTAATATTAAGTGTAATTCTATTTGTTTTTAATTTCTTCTTTAAGAGTAAAAATCGTTAAAAACTACCTCTAACCTCATTAAATTCAGCTACAATTTCATCTAGTACTTGTTTTGCTGATTTAATTTCGTGAATTAAACCTGCTACTTGTCCAATTTCTAACTCACCATTATCTAAATCGCCTTGAAACATTCCTTTTTTTGCACGCGCTCTTCCTAACAATTCTTTTATTTCAGAAACAGTAGGATTTTTTTGATACAATTCTTGAACTTCATCAAAAAACTTATTCTTTATCAAACGAACTGGAGCCAATTCTTTTAAAGTAAGCTGCGTATCGCCATCTTTAACCTCAACAATAGTTTCCTTAAAGTTATCGTGTGCAGATGATTCTATAGTAGCTGCAAATCTACTTCCAATTTGTACACCATCGGCTCCTAAAACCATTGCAGCTAACATTCCTCTTCCTGTTCCAATTCCACCAGCTGCAATTACAGGTATTTTAACCTGTTCTTTTACCATAGGAATTAATGTAAACGTTGTCGTTTCTTCTCTTCCATTATGTCCACCCGCTTCAAAACCTTCACAAACAACTGCATCAACACCTGCTGCTTCTGATTTTAAGGCAAATTTCACAGAACTTACTACATGAACAACAGTAATCCCTTTTTCTTTTAAAAAGCTTGTCCATGTTTTTGGATTTCCTGCAGATGTAAATACTATTTTCACATCTTCTGAAACAATAATATCCATTATTTTTTCAATTTCTGGATACAACATTGGTACATTAACACCAAAAGGTTTAGTGGTTGCTTTTTTACATTTTTGAATATGTTCTCTTAAAACTTCTGGATACATAGATCCTGCACCAATTAAACCTAAACCACCAGCATTAGAAACCGCTGAAGCTAACTTCCAGCCAGAAACCCAAATCATTCCTCCTTGAATTATTGGATATTCTGTTTTAAAAAGTTCTGTTATTTTATTTGTCATTATTAAAATTAATTACTGAAATTTCTAAAAATATTCTTGACCTACCTAAAGTTAAGTGGCTGAGAAAATTTTACAGGAATTTTTCTATTCATTTTTGATTTTGTTGTCCATCCTTTTAAATTTCCAAACCAGTCTACTATAAAATCATACATGTCTTTAGGCATTGGCTCATCTATAGTAACATCTTTGATTTTTCCATCAATGTCAATCATATATCTAACAATAACTTTTCCTTTAAACTTATAATTGATCTTTTTCTTTTTCTTAAATTGATTTAATTTATAATTAAATACTTTAATCTTTTTATTGTAATTTTCTTTTCCTCCTTTAAAAAAGTGTTTTTCCTCTTCATTTATAAAAACTCCTTTGGGTAACTTTTCACCTTTTTCATCGTAAAAAATTTCTTTTTCTAATTCTCCATTTTTATAAATTTTCTCAGCTGACAACTTCCCGTTTGTATGATAAAACTTCCAAGTTCCTACTTGTTTTCCATCTTTATAACCGCCTTCTATATCTACATTTTTATTACCAAACCATTTGGTTGCTTTACCATGTTTCTTTCCTGAGTTATTGTAATTACGAATCCCTATAACTTCTCCTTTTAAGTTATACAAAATTTCTTCTCCTATTTGAGTTTCTTTTTTTGATGTTTTGAAAAAAGAGATTTTTTTTATTTTACCATTATTTTTTATAAACCGTTTTACCAACCAAAGTGATTCTTTTTCTTTAGTGATAATTTCAAAATAACGAGCCTCATTTTTGGCTACTATGCTACCTTTTTTGTTTAAATAATTTACAATTGAATCTTTTTGAGAAAAAGATTTTACGCTTAAAATAAGTAATAGCAGTAATAAGTGTTTTTTCATAATACTTTTTTGATCCTAAATATATTATTTTTTCATCAACCTAAAAACCTGCTTTTCATCATCTTTAGAAATTTCTAGAAAATAAATTCCACTTTTCAGTTCTGAAAGATCAACTTGACTATTATTCATTGACTTTTCCATTATTTTTTCACCTAAAACAGAAAAAACTTTTAATTGATATGTTGCTGATGTATTTAAAGAAATATTGATGAAATCTTCAGCCGGATTTGGATAAACACTTAATTTACGTAAAGATAAATCTTTGGTAGAAAGTGTTGTTGTATATGCAGCTGCAAAATCAGGAATGCCATAACCATGTTGATCTGTTGGATTGTTATATCTATCTGCAGATTCTCTAATAAGCTGCATGATTTCCATATTTGTTTTAGTAGGAAATGCTTGCCAAAAACAAGCTATGACTCCTGTAATTACTGGTGATGAAAAAGAAGTCCCATTAGACGTTCTTGGATTCCCAGTTATATAATCTACAATATACACACTTTGTCCATGTGCTAAAACATCTGGCTTAATTCTTCCATCTGCAGTTGGACCGTAAGAACTAAAATTTGCTATTGTTTCTGTTGCATTAACTGCTCCAATACTAAAAACACCTTTTGCATCCGATGGTGCTCCCATATATTTCCAAGAATCGTTTCCTGAATTCCCTGCAGAATTTACCAATAACATACCTCTTGTTACACCAATAGCAGCTCCTCTACTTATAAAAGTAGTTTCACCATTCATATCTGAATAAGAATAATCATAATCTGAATTATCAAAAGTTGTATATCCTAAAGATGTATTTATAACATTTACACCTAAACTATCTGCCTTTTCCGCTGCTTCTACCCATAATGTTTCTTCTAAAGGTGTTTCATTTGGTGCATCTTCTGTTCTAAATAAATAAAAAGATGCATCTGGTGCTGTTCCTACAAACTCTCCTTCAATATATCCAGCTATATCCGATAATACATGTGTTCCGTGACTATCTCCAGCATAAAACTCTTCACTCCTAGCAACAAAATCATAACCTCCTAAAATTTGATTATTATCTCTTATTCTTGAAAAAGCTGCTAATGTATTTACATTAGGAAACCCAGCATCTATAACTGCAATATGCATTCCTTCTCCTGTAAATCCATTGGTATGCAATACATCTCCACCTAACATTTCTATTTGGTTTGTTGCATCTCCATAATCAAAATCAGCAAGTTGTCCTTTAAATTTATTTTGATGTACTACTCTTTTTTTAATAGTAGATTTTAAATTCAATCCCGAGTTTAGTGAATTATTAGCAAATTCAATGCTTTCAATAAAAGTAAACGTACTTGTTAAATCGTTTATAGCACTTACTTCACCTAAAACATGAATCGCGTTTAACCATTTAGACTTTGCCAAAACAGTTATTCCTGAAGCTGCAACTATTTGATTATAGTAGGTCTGTTCTATAGGTACATCTTTAGAGTCTAAATCAATATTTTGCGCTGTTCGCCTATCTAAAGCACGTTGAGATAACATTGTTAAAGGGTTTGCTATATAGGTCGTTTCACTTGGTTTATCTTTTAAATATACCCAAGCATGCTCTTGTGTAAACATTGGCAGACAAATAATATTTACAAATATAAATAGTAGTAATTTTTTCATATTTCGAAATTACTGATTTATTTTTTATCTAAAAATTGAATGATTAAAAAAAATTAACTACTTATTGCTATAATTATTTAATTGTTTTTTACTTAAACTATGGACTTTTAATACAAAAAACAAATCCCTTAAATAATAATTATTTAAGGGATTTATTGCAAATAAGAACTTGGTATTAAGCTATAACACCAGAACCTAATAATTCTTCGTTAACATACCAAGCAACAAATTGTCCTTCTTGAATTGCAGATTGTGCATTCTCAAACTCAACAAATACTCCTGTTGGCACTTTATATAAAACGGCTTTTTCTAATTTTTGTCGGTAACGTATACGCGCTTCAACTTCCATAGTTTCACCAATTGGTAACGCTAAATCTTCTCTAACCCAATGTAATTCTTCATTTGCTACAAACAACACACTTCTATACAATCCTTTGTGGTTTTTACCTTCTCCTGTATAAATAATATTATCATTTACATCTGTTTCTATTACAAACAATGGTTCTTTGGTTCCTCCAACTGCTAAACCTCTTCGTTGTCCTTTGGTAAAAAAATGTGCTCCCTGGTGTTTACCGACTACTTTTCCTGACTCTTTTGTGTAAGAATACTTTGTTGAAAAATACGTTAATTCGTCTATTTTAGTATCAAATTCTGGAATTTCTCTATTGTATTGCTCGTAATTAGTTGGAATTTGAACTATTTCTCCTTCTTTTGCTTTTAATTTTTGTTGCAAAAAATCTGGTAAACGAACTTTACCTATAAAACATAACCCCTGAGAATCTTTTTTATCGGCTGTAATTAAATCAGCTTCTTTAGCAATTTCTCGTACTTCTGGTTTTGTTAATTCACCTATAGGAAATAATGCTTTTTCTAATTGCTTTTGCGATAATTGACATAAAAAATACGATTGATCTTTATTGGTATCTTTTCCTGCTAAAAGTTTATATACTTTTTCTCCATCTATTTCCTCTTCTCCTTTTCTACAATAATGCCCAGTAGCTACATAATCAGCTCCTAAACCTAAAGCAATGTCCATAAAAACATCAAACTTTATTTCTCGGTTACATAAAACATCTGGATTTGGAGTTCTTCCTTTTTCATATTCATCAAACATATAATCTACAATACGTTCTTTGTATTGCTCGCTTAAATCTACCGTTTGAAAAGGGATTCCTAATTTTTCAGCAACAATCATTGCATCATTACTATCTTCTAACCACGGACATTCATCAGAAATAGTTACAGAATCATCGTGCCAGTTTTTCATAAACAAGCCAATAACCTCATAACCTTGTTCTTTTAATAAATACGCGGTTACACTACTATCTACACCTCCAGAAAGTCCTACAATTACTCTTTTCATTTTCTTTGAATTGGGGTGCAAATTTACGAATTTACATCCATACTTAAACACTTACTAATTTATATAAAAGCAAAAAACGCCCAAAAGGACGTTTTTTAAAATATTTTTATTTGCTTATTTAGCCTCCAATAACTTTTTAACCAAAACTTTTAATGCCTCAACTTCTTTTTGTTGCGCTTTTAAAGCCTTTATTTCTTTCTCTTGTTGAATTGTATATAAAGTTAACTGCTCTATTTTTTCTAACAATATTCTATTCATGTTACCTAATTCTACTCCTTCTTTTGCCACAACTTCTGCCGAAGGAATATTTTGTAAATGTCCTTTTTCTTCAATATGCTTTTCTACTTCTTCTAAAGTAGGTAATTTATAATCATCTTCAAAAACATAATCTGCCCAATTGCCATGTACTTTAACTGTTACTTTTTCAGCTATTATACCTTTATCTCCTTTAACTGCTAATTGGTAACCTTCTGTCTCAGTTGTACCGATACCTACGTTTTTTTCAAAAATTGTTTTTGGTCCAGCTACATATACTCCGCCTTCAAAATCACCTCCATAATTCATAAAAAGCCTATCTTCTGTAAAATGTACTAAAGCTCTTTGACCAGTTTTTTCTCCTATATCTCTACTGTTGTCTGTTCCTAATTTAAAATCATTTCCATCAATAATCAATGAATTTGCTCTTAAACTTCCATTTACATCTAACTTCGCTTCTGTTTCTATTGTACCAATACCTACGTTACCGTCATGAGTAATTCTCATTACTTCATTTTGCTTATACCCATCTGTAGCACTTGTTAAAAAAGCTAAATCTCCATTTGCTCCACCTTTCCCTAATAAAGCTATTCTAGCACTAAAACTTGTTTCACTTTCTATTCCTTTTAAAAATAATGAAGGTCCCATATTACTGTTAGCAGTTCTATTCAAATACAAAACATCATAATCTTTGTTTTTAAAATAATCTTTAAATTCTGAAGGAGGATAAACTTCTGTAGGTATTACATCTGACTCTATTTGTAATTTAGCTACAGGACTATTAGTTCCAATACCTACATTACCTGTATTAGAAGTAACAATATCGTCTCCATTATAAGCAAATGCATCCAACAAACCTTCATAAGGAGTCATTGCTTCAGGATGTAAAAAAAATAATTCAGAAATTCCTAAACGACCATTTGTTCCATACGAAGAATAAAATGTAAAACGAAGCTTTGTGTAAGTACCTTTTGTTGGTACTTTTTTATAAAAACTATATCCTCCAGTATAGTCGGTACTTGTATAATCTGCTATAGTTACCCAATCATTAAATCCTCCATAAGAATTATAGCCTTCAATTATAAAATTTTTTGCTTGCCAATAGCGTGTAGTCCAACCTACCCAACCTCCTGTTTGTGTATGAACTGAAGGCAATCCTTGTATTTCTATAATTGCAGGAGCGGATGTTGTAGGAGCTGTTGATGTATAAAATGGTTTAAAATCACCATTAAAAAGTCCATCCAAATCAAACTGAGGTCCATTTCCATTTTGCGTGACCGTATATCTACTGTTAGCATTAAACAATACATTATGCTCCATACCTACAGCATTACTATTTGTTGTTACAACTTGTGCCTTAATATTTGAAGCAAGTACAACTAACAACATTAAAAATGTTATTTTTTTCATTTTAATAAATTTAAACAATTAATATTTTCATAGCCAAATGAAGTTAAATTTCAATTAGCATTTTTTTGCAAATATAGAATTAACCATAAAAAAAGCAACTAAAATTTTTTAAATTTTAGTTGCTTTTTTTATAGTTTAAAACTAATTATCAATTATTTACGCTTATCTACTCTATGTGTTACTTGTTTTGGTCGTTCACTTACTTCTCCATCCATGTAAAACTCCCATTTTCCTTCTCTCTTATTATCTTTATAAACTCCCGTTTCTTTAATTTGACCTTTTAAATCGAAGTATTTTGCTGGTCCATTTAACTTTCCGGCAACATAAATTACTTCTTCTATTAAAATACCGTCTTCTGTATACACTTTAGAAACACCATCTTTAAGTCCGTTTTTATAATTTGATTCTTCAGTTATATTACCATTTGCATAGTAATTTTTTAAAACACCTTCTAAATTTCCATCTTTATAAAACTCTTCAGAAAATATCTTACCATTACTAAAATAATAATTCCATGCTCCAACTCTTTTCTTCCCAATCATAGTTCCTTTGGTCTTTAATTTACCATCGTAATTATAAAATTTTACAATTGCAGAATCAGAATTAATTGAATATTCTTTTACTATTGATGGTAATTTGGAAGATGTATTTTTATAGAACTTAAATGTTCCTATTTCTTTACCATTTAAAAAAGTACCTGTGTAACGTAACTTTCCGTTAGGATAATTCTTTTTCCAAACACCTGTTCTTTTACCTTCTGCATCAACTTTGTTTATCTTTTGAGATACAGCATTTGAAACGAAAAAAAATGTGAATACAATAGTTGCTATGAATAGTCTTTTTATATTTATCATTATTCAAAATTATTTAGGAACAAATATACATAAACCATACCAAGGTGAATCGAGATTTTTTAATTACCATACTTCAAAGCGTTGAAAACGCTAAAAGAGAACATAGAAATAATGCTGCTCTTAAAATAATTGAATCTCCTTATTTGTTTCCTTATTTAGTTAAAGAAACGTTTAATGTAGATGATAAATTGTCTATTCGTGCTGCTTGGATTTTAGAATGGATATGTACTCATAACGGATTACAACTTTTAGTACCTCATTTAAAAGAGTTTACAGAAAATATAAATACCGTTTATTTTGATGGTTCTGTAAGGACTTGCGCCAAAATATGTGAGCATATTTCTATTGCTTATAATGATAAAAAATCACATGACATTCAGGATGTTTTGACTAAAAATCAACTTAATAAAATTATTGAAGTTGGTTTTGATTGGCTAATTAAACCTCAAAAAATAGCCGTAAAAGCATATACGATGAATACATTATATTTATTAGGATTTCATGAAAAATGGGTTCATCCTGCCTTGGCAGATATCATTAGAAAAGATATTATTCATCAAAGTAAAGGTTGTGAAGCTCGTGGAAAAAAAATTTTAGCTTTAATTGCTAAAAAACAAAATATAATTTAAAAAACTGTTTGAAATTATTTTTCAAACAGCTTTTATTAGTACTACTCTTAAAAATCTACCTCTTCTTCTTGTAGTTCTGACACACACCAGCATCCATGCCAAATACAATATAGCACTTGTCCTCTTGGACATTGTATCTGACCTCCGTTCACTTCTCTTTGCTCCTTTTTGTTTAAAACTATTCCTAAACTTGATATTGATTTCAACATAATTGTTTGATTTTATTTTCCTTATTCTTTTCAAAGATTTTCAGGTAACTCTTTAATAAATAGTATTTTTATAAAGAATTCATTACCCAATATTTAAATTTTTCTTTTAAGAAGAGTAAATCAATCATAAAAGAATAGCATAGAAATAAAAAACGATTACTCTTTAGATTGAGTAATCGTTTTTGCTTATTTACATTAAATAAATATCTATAAGGCTTCTTAAATCATAGATTTTTTATTTCAACATAATAGGAAACTCAGCTACTGTAGTATCCCAACCTATTTTTAAATGTATTTTTTTGTTAGATGCTTTGTATAAAGCTATAGATAAATTTTCTATTTCCTTTTTACTTTTCGTAACAGGAACACTCATACTTGCAATATCTTTACTTGCATCATATCCGTAATTTCCCCAACCATCAAGTCCAGTATTTAATTTAAGTGTCCATTCTTTTGCTGTTGGAATAATTATTATAGAATAACGACCAGCTTTTATTTTCTTTCCTCCAAAAGTAACATCATTAGCAAATAATATTTCTGTAGATTCATTTGCTCCAACTCTCCAAGCTTCTCCAAACTTTAAAAGCTTACCAAATACCTCTCTTCCTTTTTTAGCCGGACGAGAATACGTTACTCTAATTTGTGGTTCTTGTGCTTTTTTATCTGCATCTGTTTTAGCAAAAGCTCTTTTTGGAGCATTTTTTGGATAATAAGATCTGTCCATAGAACTCTTGTCCATTTTTGCAAACTCTTGAGCGTTAAGATTCGTTCCTATAATTGCAAATGCAATAATCATTACTAAATTTTTCATTGTTATTTGTTGTTTAAATTAATTATGTTCTCTGTTTTTATTTTTGAAATTTCTTTTAGCTTATTAGCTTCAAAAAGTCTTGGTAAATCTTTTAATGGTGTGCCAACTTCTGCTTTGTAATTTATATAGTCTTGAAACGTAATTCCACCTACAACTCTTTTATTATAAGCACTTCTAAAACGCACACCACCTTTATTAACTTTATAATTGTAAGCTAAATAGTCTATTTTTTTTGTTTCCTTATTTATCCAATAATGAAATTCATCATCATGATCTTCTCCTCCACCTTCTTTATCAAAAGTTATTTCTAAAACATCATAAATTATATCTTTTATACTTGTTTCTTCAATGTATTTAACATTTATAGCTTTATCATTTAACTTATAAGGTAAGGTTGCAAAATAAATAACCGAATTTATAGCCCCAGTTCCACTTTTTATCTCCTTGTTAGATAACTCACTAGGTTTTGCATCTATAAGTCTTGAAAATTTATTGTTTTTAAGAACATCTTCAACAAAAACACCTTCCTTATTTATTTGTTTTCTGTATTCGTAATTTGTTCCATTATTTTTAAAAGAGTATTTATTACCCCTAAATTCAAAAGAGTAATTAGCTGATGAATACAAACCATCTCCATGAGCTTTTATAGTTTCATTTAAAATAGTTTGAGCTTTAGATGGCTCCTTGGTTATAGAAGTTACTGAAGACGATGGAATATCCATCTTTTTATCTTTCTGCTTCATAATACAGGAAGAAATAGAAGTTATAAATAATAAAATTAAAGTGTATTTTTTTATTTTCATTCTTAAAAATATTTTTTGAATCAAAGTTAACCATATGTCGGGCTAACTCCAGTTTTCTTTCAAATTATAATGTTAATGTTTTGTGAAAATATCTTTATCAAATCTTAAAATAATCACAGAATTAGTGCGTTCTACTAACTTAAATCAAACTAAAATTTTTAAATATCCCTTTTTTATGAAAAAAATTATTTTCCCTTTATTATTAACTTTTACGTGTTTAGTATTTAAAACAAATGCACAAGAACTTACATTGCCTTACACTTTTGAGAACAACTCAAGATATGCCGATGAAGATATTTATATTGGATTGGTTGGAAAAATATTACCTACTGGTGATGTTTGGATGGACATGAATGATAGTTCTATGATAGAAATGTCTGCAGATTATAATACTATTGATGGCCCAGAATGGAGCGAACCTTCTTCATGGAAATATCCAGATATATTTACTAAATTAAGTGAGTTAACCAATAAAACAATTCAAATTCCGCAAGATTTATATGCCTGTAGGATTTTTATTTCTTTTAAATCTCCAATGTATTTACGCTTTCATGATACTGGCGGATATGCTGGTGCTAATTTAAATTCCGATTCCGATCCTAATGACGGAATTCGTTGGGAATTAGTTGAGTTAACTTGGGGAGATTCTGGTTTATGGACTAATACAAGTCGTGTTGATGCGTATCAATATCCAATGGGATTAGAAGTTACCGGGTTTTCTGGTGGTGTTACTGGTACAACTTATGAAGATTCTTATAACGATGCTATTAACGGTGGAGGAACTGCACAGTTTAAAAAAATTGGTGAATTATTATCTCATGATGAAATTTTAACTATTTGGGACGAAAAAGTTAGCGAAGATTATTTAGTTGCTAAAACTATAAAAACACATTCTTATGATGGAGAACCTATTATTGAACAACCTTCTAAAGTAACTGAATTTCCAAAAGATGTTTTAGATATTTATATTGATGAAATTTGGGAAACCTACAGTAATTTAGATTTAAATATTAATATTGGTGATCGCGGAACTTGGTCTGGTCGTGTTAACGAAAATGGTGAGTTTAAATTTACTGATCCTGCAGACGGAACTATTGCTACTATTTATTCAAAACCAACTACAGTAAATGCAATTGAAGGTTCTGGTTCTTTAGCATATACACCATATGATGCTAGTGTTAATGTTGAAGCTTATAATGAAGATTTAATGATTCAAGCTCAAATGGCAGCCGCTATTAGCAGACACGCGATTTATACAAGTATTACAGATGACACCGTACAATATACTCATGATGCGTCTCGTTTTTTTCAAATAGAACCTTATAATGAATATGTTAAATTTTTCCATGATGATGAAATTAGCTTTGAATCACAAACCTATGCTTTTGCTTATGATGATGTTGGTGATCATTCTTCTACAATTCAATGTACATTTCCTACAAATGTGAAAGTTATTATTGGTGGTTATTCAGATAAAAATGTGTTATCAACTTCTGAAACAATAAAAGATGAAGAATTAATTACATTGTATCCAAACCCAACAAATGGAAATAATATAAAATTTGCTGGTATAAATGACGATGTTACCATTACAATGTATTCTTTAGAAGGAAAATTAATCAGCACTAAAAATATTCTTAACTCTGAAACTATCCAAATTGAAACTTCAGATTTAGCTAAAGGTTTATACGTTGCTTCTGTTAATGGAAAGAATAATCAATATAGTAAAACATTTAAGATATTAGTAAATTAGAATGATTAAATTATTTGTACAAAAAAGACTAATACAATTTATAAATTGTATTAGTCTTTTTTTTGCTAGGGAAGAAAAAACAAACATTCGGAAAAGTGATAACTAGTAATTGATAGATATAATATAAATTGAATAATAATTACAAATATTAAGTTTATATCTAACTTTTACCAAAACAGGTTATCCAACTCTTAAACAAAGGTTTAACAACTATACTGTAAAAGTTTTGTACTTCTTTAATTTGTATTATTATTAATCTTAAAAATTTATTATGATAAACAAGATCTTAAAACTAAACAATGTTAAAAAATTAACAACTCAACAACAAAAAGAAACTATAGGTGGTGGTGATTTTGGAAATATTAATGTGGTAGACAACTTAGAGGATACAACAACAGGTCCAATACCAAATTGGGAATGGAGGTGTTATTCTAGTGGAACAACTTATCCTAACAAACCTCAATTTTTTAAATCTTACACAAATTTAGGATATCCTTATATTTGTAACCCTATTTAATAAATAAAAAAGCGAACCGTTATGGTTCGCTTTTTTTATTGAATTTCTTCCAGATTTGTTGGTTTCCTATATCCTGCAAAAGGTTGTTTCAATAATTCTTTTAAATTGGCGTTCTTTTCAGCATCAGGAAAAGTATCAACTCCATAAACTATTTTGTCTCTATCTAATTCCATATAAGTTCCAAATAAACGATCCCAAATAGAAAATATGTTTCCATAATTACTATCCGTATAAGGTAATAGATTATGATGATGAACTTTATGCATATCAGGTGAGACGATTATATAACTTAAAATTTTATCTAGTTTTCTTGGCATTTTAATATTTGCATGATTAAATTGAGTTGCTATCAAAGAACAAGATTGATATATCATTATAATTGCAATTGGCGCACCTACTATAATTACACCTACCAAAGTAAAAACAAAGCGAATTACACTTTCTAAGGGATGATGACGATTTGCTGTTGTTGTATCTACATTATGATCTGTATGGTGAACTAAATGAACCATCCACAACGTCATAATTTTATGTTCTGTAAAATGAGCTAAATAAGCTCCAAATAAATCTAATAATAAAACACCCAAAAGAACATATAGCCATAAAGACATTTCTGGTAACCAATTAATAATTCCAAAATTATTTGCTTTTACCCAATCTGAAGATTTTAATAATAAAAAAGCTAATGCAAAGTTTATAATTACAGTTGTTAATGTAAAAAATAAATTTGGTAATGCATGTTGCCATTTTTTGTAGTTAAATTTAAATAAAGGAACCGCTCCTTCTAATAACCAAAAAAAAGTAATTCCTCCTACTAAAATAAGGCTTCTATGAGTTGATGGAATTTCTCTAAAATATTCAAATATTGTTTCCATATATGTCTTTAAATTATGCTGTAACAAATTACAAAAAAATAATACAATCCTAAATAAACATAGGTTAATAAAATAAATAGTTTAAAAAAAAGAAGTTTTTTTTATGAATATTTAACCCTAAAAATCATTTAGTCAAAAAAATCAAGTTGCAAAATATTCTATAATTTCATGCTTTTTTTTTCATAACTCCTTTTATTTGACTAAATTAGAAGGAAATACTTCATCTCCCCCGAATATGAAAAAAAATTGTTTTGCAATATTATTGCTTTGCGCGCTAATTTCTCAGATTACTTTAGCACAAACAGAACCAAATGCTTTAAATGATTTTGATACAGCTGATATTAATACCGTATTAAATGTTAATACTCCAGGTATACTCAATAATGATACTGATGTAGATGGTGATACTTTAACAATTACCTCTTTTAGAGTTAACGGAATTGATTTTGTTGCTGGAGAGACTGCAACTTTTGGAGAAGGTAGTGTTATTATTAATTCAGACGGAAGTTATGTTTTCTCACCCTTAAATAATTATACAGGCAATGTAAGTGCTATTACATACACCTTATTTGATGGTACGTACAATGTTACAGCTCATTTTTTTTTAACAATAGAAAATACAACTAATTTAATTGATATTAATGTGTTAGAAAGTTGTAATCAAGGATATACCATAGATGATGAGTACAAAGTAATTTATTACATGACTATCAGAAATACTAGTACCGCAAGAGATTATCATACATCTAGTTTTATTGAAAATCTTGATTTAACAAATGATTTACAAACCATTTTTGGTAATGGTTGTGTTACAGAAATTAGTGAAGTAAATATTTCTACTCTAGAAACAACAGATTATGTAGATAATCCATATCCTTTAAATTTTAATAATTCTAGTATAAATCCAGATTTTTTAAATTTAACTTCAACATCTATATTTGATCAAAATACTATAGATAATGCTATTTTATACCCAAGACAATCGATAAATGTTAGGTTTTGTCTTACAATTAATCCATTTTGTAATGGACGTCCAAATCCTACTCCTTCAGGTTCAGGAGTTGATTTTGACAGTATTTTAAATATAACATCTACAAAAGGAAGTGATACAGAGAATATTTCTCTTACAGACTTTCATACAACTGAAGCTGTAGTTACAGTTTCTTTATTCATTCCAGAAAATAATCCTTTAGCAAATCAAGATGGTACTTATGATTATAACAACAGAGTAATTATTACTAATGAAGGAGCAACAACTGCTAATAATGTTAACTATAATATGGGTTTAAGTAGTTTTTTAGATCACGGTGTTGTGTTTAATCAAATAACTGTTAGCCAAGTTTCTGGTCCAGCAGTTACTGTAGATAGTAATTATAACGGAGATACAAATTCTCTTCTCCTTACTGCTAATAATTCTTTGGGACCAGGAGAAACAATCATTTTAGAATTATTTTATTTAATTGACCCCATTTCTTCAGTTGATACAAATTATTTTTATCAATTATCAAGATCTCAAACACAAGGAAGTTTAGATGGATTTAATGAAACAAATCCTGTTTATACGAGAAGGTATTCGTTCGTTACTTGGTCAGATGGCTTAGGAGATCATCTAGATAGATATTATGCTACAAGCTCAGAAACAGGTACAACTTCTTCTACCTCTCAATGCGATTGTATTTCATCTACTATGAGTTTTTCATTTGCAACATCAGCTTCAAATAATAAAATTATATCAGCTGTAAATGATGCTCCAAATGGTATAATAGAACATCAAGAAATTACTTTTCAAATAACAGTGTCAAATACAAGTGAGGCTGTAGAGTTGGATAATTTACAATTGCAAGATGATTTAAATAATATTTGTAGTGGAAATATTATTTCAGTAAGTACACCGTTCATTCAAAATTCTACAGCAACAATAGATCCTATTTTAAATACGTCTTATAACGGAACTACAAACGTTGATTTTTTTAATGGAACTTCTGGTCTTTTAAATATTAATGAAGTTATTACTATTGAATTTTCTGTTCTTTTTAATGAAGATTGTATTGGTGTAAATAGGGCTATTTTTTCTACAACGGACCCTATTGGTAATGTTGTTGGTGCAGAAGCAGCTATTAATGTAAACGCCTCAACTGATACTGATTTCGATTCCGTTCCAAATGAAACTGATATTGATGATGATAACGATACAATTACAGATATTGATGAGTATAATGGTTTAAATCCTTTAGATGATCATGATAATGATCTTATTCCAAATTACAGAGATTCTGATTTTAATGTAGATACTAATAATGATGGAATTGTAGATTTATTCGATTTTGATAATGATGGAATTCCTAATCATTTTGATTTAGATAGTGATAATGATGGTGTTTTTGATTTGGAGGAAGTTAATAATGCTGCAACTAGTAGTGATTCTGATGGAATGGCTTCTACCGAAAATGTTGGAGATAATGGGCTTCATAATGATGTAGAAATTGATGATACTATTACAACTACAATAAATTATACAATTCCGAATACAGATAATAATGGAAATGCCAATTTTATTGATATAGATGCAGATGGAGATGGAATAGTTGATAATATAGAAGCACAAACTACAGATAATTATATTGCACCAAACGGTGTTGTTTCTGAATATGGAATGGATACTGCCTATCCGGAAGGTATTTCTCTAACAGATACTGATAATGATACTATTTTTGATTATGTTGATATTAATTCAGATAATGATATTCGCGATGATTATATAGAAGGATGGGATTTAAATAATGATGGAATTCCAGAAACTATCGTTTTAAATTCAGATAATGATAATGACGGTTTAGACGATGCATTTGATACTAATGATACTCAAATAAATCCAACAAATGGTCAAATACCAACTGACTTTCCTGATGTTGATAATACAGATAATCCTGAAAGAGATTGGAGAGAAATTATAGCTATAGTTGTTGTTATAAATAATGTAACTGTTAATGAAGCAGAAGATTTAGTTTTTACTATTTCTTTAGTTACTAAAAACGATAATTCAATACATATACAAAGTGCATCAGCAATAAATATTAATTTCTCTACTGAGAATGGAACAGATATTACCGATCAATATAATATAGCTAATTCTCCTTATGATTATAATGCATTAAATACAAGTGTTTTAAATATTCCTCCAAATACGGAAATTATTAATTTTACAGTAAATTCTTTAGAGGATATTATTTACGAATTAGATGAATTATTCACTATTAATGGAACTATTATTTCTCAAAACACAATAAATACAGAGCTTTCTGGTGTTGGAACAATTATAGATAATGACCTTCCTCCAAATATTGCTATGGATAATTCTCAGGGAAATGAAGGTATAGATTTAACACATACCATAAGACTTAGTCATCCTTCTTCAACACCTGTTAATATTGATGTTGCTACAAATGACGGAGTTGCAATAAGTCCAGATGATTATACTACTGTAACAACAAATTTAATTGTTGATGGAACTATAGATCCTAATAATGCGAATACTCAAGTTTCGTTTAATATTCCTACAATAATAGATAATTTAAATGAACCTGATCAAGAAACTTTAAATGTAATTGGTACTGTAACTTCAGGGAATATAAACTCACAAGATTTAATTAAAACTGCAAGTATTTTGGATATTGATCCTGATCCAATAGTAGAAGTAGATGACGTAACAGTTATTGAAGGAGAGTCCTTGGTATTTTCATTCCGCCTTTTAAATGCAGATTTAGAGCCTATGCAAAACTATTTACCCATAAATTTTGATATAGAAACCTTTGATGAAACTGCTAATAGATCTTTAGATTATCAACCGCTACTAATCTCTTCATTTATTCCTGCAAATACTGAATTTATTACACAAGCAGTCTTAACTATAGACGATAAATTAAATGAAAATACTGAAACTTTAGAGCTACAAACCACAGTAACAAGCGCAAACATATCAAATACTTCTTCAGTTTTATTAAATACTGGAACGATTAAAGACAATGATATTCCAAATTTATTTTCTCCAAATAACGATGGAGATAGTGATGAATTTAAAATATCAGGAATTGAAGATTATCCTAATTTTAAGTTACAGATTTACGATCGTTGGGGAAGTGAAATGTATAACTATAATAACAACGGGAGAATAAATCCTATTTGGTGGAATGGAAATTATAATGGGAAACCAGCACCAGCAGGTGTATATTATTACACATTAAATTTTAACGATAATAATACAAAACCTAAAACAAACTTTATACAACTGATAAGATAATGCTAACAAAAAAAATATTTTTATCCGTATTACTAGTTTGTTTTAGTTTATCTATTCTAGCACAACAAACACCACATTACACGCAATATTTGTATAATATGCAAATTATAAATCCTGCTGCTGTTGGAGCTAGATCAGATTTAAATATATCTTTATTAACGCGTCAACAATGGGCTGGCGTAGAAGGTGCGCCAACTACGCATACTTTTTCTGTAAACGGAAGAACCAATAGAGGTTTAGGCTTAGGAACAACAGTAATTAACGACAAAATAGGATTATCAGAAAGTACCAACATAAATATTGATGCTTCATACACACTAATAACTTCCAGGTACTCTAGATTAGCATTTGGACTTAAAGGTGGTGTTACCCTTTTTAATAATAATTTAGCAGAAGGAATTACACCAGATAATGACTTTTACAATTCTACAAATGGAAATTTTCCAAATATTGGATTTGGTGCTTATTATTATAACAAACAGTATTTTCTTGGTTTTTCAATTCCATATTTATTAAAAAGTCCTCAATTTCAAATAGAAGAAGATCCTACAGGTAGCGAGTTTTCTTCTAGTACAAATTACTTTTTATCTGGTGGAATACGTTTTAAATTATCTGAAGATGTTTTGTTTAAACCATCTACTTTAATAAAATATGCAGAAAACTTACCTCTTTCAGTTGATTTAAATACAAACTTTCTTTATAAAAAATATATAGAAGCGGGTTTATCTTATCGATACAATGATTCTGTAAGTATATTATTTGCTATGATTATCAACGAAAAATATCGAATAGGATATTCATACGATACTAAATTGTCTGCTTTTGGAAATAATTTAAATTCACATGAAATAGTACTTCATATAGATTTTGATCTAAAACGAAAAGGAAGATGGCTTTTACACGAATCGTGTTATTTCTAAACGATAACTTAGTATAAAATGTAAAAAAATAATTTACAGGAAAGTTAACTACAAGCCTTCAAATCTAAAAACTTCAAGAACTTTTCAACTCTACAATTCTTAACTCCTTAAATTCTAACAAACTATCCTTTATGACTTCCAGATTGTGGTAAACGTTTTTTTAATTCTTCTAAAATTCTATAAGTAGCAGGACAAACCTCTGTGTTTTTAATAGCTAAATCAGAAATCTGTGCAAATTTCTTACGATTTGTATGTGGATATTCTGCACAAGCTTTCGGACGAACTTTATAAATATAACACGTATTATCACGCTCATCTAAAAAAGAACAAGGAGCCGATTGTAATACCATAAAATCATCTTCATCTCTTCGTAGATACTGATCGGTAAAATCACGAACCTTCATTTTTAAATGTTTTGCTATTCGTTCAGTATCCTTTTCTGTAAAAATAGGACTAGATGTTTTACAACAATTACCACAATCTAAACAATCTGTTTTTTCAAATTCATCATCATGTAACTCTTGCATTAACAAATCTAAACGCTTTGGAGTTCGCCTTTTTAAACGTTGAAAATATTTCTTATTTTCTACTAAAGCATCCTTTGCTAATTTTGGTAAATTTTCTAAGTCTTTATCCATGCTGCAAAAGTACAATTATTCTATGCCAAAAATCAGCAAAAAAACAATTAAATTATGTAATTTTGCGCGATAATTATAAGAAACCAATGAGCATTCAATCGTTAATTGAAACGAAAGTAAAAGAAGGATTTTTAAATCTATATCAAATTGAAATCCCATCTGTAGAATTTCAAGCTACTCGTAAAGAATTTGAAGGAGATATTACTATTGTAGTTTTTCCATTATTACGCTACAAAAAAGGAAATCCTGTTCAAATTGGTGAAGATTTAGGAAAATATCTTTTAGAAAATATTACAGAAATTACAAACTTTAATGTTGTAAAAGGTTTTTTAAATTTAGTAATAGAAGATACTTTTTATACAAATTTCTTTAGCGAAATCAATAAAAATAATACTTACGGCTTCATTTCTCCTTCTGAGAATGCTGATGCTCGTATGGTTGAATATTCATCACCAAATACCAATAAACCTTTACATCTTGGACATGTAAGAAATGTTTTATTAGGATATTCTGTTTCGGAAATCTTAAAAGCAGCAGGTAATAAAGTGTACAAAACACAGATTATTAACGATCGTGGAATACACATTTGTAAATCTATGTTAGCTTGGAAACTTTTTGGAAATGGAGAAACTCCAGCATCTACTGGTTTAAAAGGAGATAAATTGGTTGGGAACTATTATGTGAAATTCGACCAAGAATATAAAAAAGAAATTAGCGATTTAATTGCTAAAGGAAATACAGAAGACGAAGCAAAAAAACAAGCTCCGTTATTTTTACAAGCTCAAGAAATGCTTCGTAAATGGGAAGCAGGAGATAAAGAAGTAGTTAACTTGTGGGAAACTATGAATGGCTGGGTTTATAAAGGCTTTGATGTTACTTATAAAAATATAGGTGTTGATTTTGATAAATTATATTACGAGAGCAACACGTATTTATTAGGTAAAGATGTTATAGATGAAGGTTTAGCTAACAATGTTTTTTATAAAAAAGAAGACGGTTCTGTTTGGTGTGATTTAACAGCAGATGGTTTAGATGAAAAATTGGTGTTACGTTCAGATGGAACAGCAGTTTACATGACACAAGATATTGGAACTGCAATTCAACGTTCTAAAGACATGCCAGATGTTGGTGGAATGGTATATACTGTAGGAAATGAACAAGATTATCATTTTAAAGTGTTATTTTTAATACTAAAGAAATTAGGATATTCTTGGGCTGAACAATTATTTCATTTAAGTTATGGAATGGTAGATTTACCTTCAGGAAAAATGAAATCACGTGAAGGTACAGTTGTAGATGCAGATGATTTAATGGTGGAAATGACCGATACTGCACGAGCAATTTCTCAAGAATTAGGGAAATTAGAAGGATATTCTAACGAAGAAAAAGAAGTTTTATATAGTACAATTGGTTTAGGAGCTTTAAAATATTTCATTTTAAAAGTAGATCCTAAAAAGAGAATTTTATTTGATCCAAAATCATCTGTAGATTTTCAAGGAAATACAGGTCCTTTTATACAATATACGTATGCTAGAATTCAGTCTATAGTTCGTAAAGCAAATTTTGATTATTCAAAAGATATTGTAAATATAGATTTGCATGAGAAAGAAAAGGAATTAATCAAACAGTTAGAATTATATCCAGAAACGATTCAACAAGCAGCTAAAAACTATTCACCTGCTGTAATTGCAAATTATACCTATGATTTGGTAAAGGAATTTAATTCTTTTTATCAAAATGTACCTATTTTAGTAGAAGAAAACGAGGACAAGAAAATATTTAGAGTACAATTAGCTAAAAAGGTAGCTGATGTAATTGCTTCTGCTTTTAAATTATTAGGAATTCAAGTACCAGAAAGAATGTAAATTTAATTTTATGAAAAACACTTTTCTCATAGTATTTATAATCGCTATACAAAGCATGTATAGTCAGGTTGTTTCGCATCCTGATGCTGTTGAAAAATCACATGCGTTTGGCTTTAATAAATATGAGGAAGGAAAAATATTTTTTAGAGACGGAACACAACTTAAAGGTCTTATAAAAATTACAACAGATAATAAAATTAAATACAAAAAAACTGCAAAAGATAAAAAGCAAGTTTTTGATTATAAGAAAGCAAAAAGTGTAAAAAAAGATCACGGAGAAGAATATTACTATAAAATAAATAAAAAACAGATTCTTTTATTAAAAAGAGAAAAGTCTGTTGTTTTAAATTTATACTCTGTGCAATTAGATGTAGATATTCATGATTCTAATGGATTTGATAAAGGTTTTTACAGAGAAAGCCATTACACTAATTTTTATATAGGAAAAAAAGATTCTTACAAAGTAGATTATATTCCTACAAAACAAACAAATAAGAATTTTATTAAAATAATCTCTAAATATATTTCGGACTGTCCAGAATTATTAGAATTAATAAAAGATAAGAAAACAATTAAAGAAAATTTTGAAAATAATAAGCAATCTATCATTGAGAATATAGTTGATTATTATCACCAAAACTGTAATAAATAAACATAAGAACAACTAAAGTTAAAAGAAATTTGAAGGTCTTTTAATTTTGAATTTTAAACATAACAACAACATGAAATACGACGTACTAATAATCGGAAGTGGTCCTGGAGGATACGTAACTGCCATTAGAGCATCTCAATTAGGATTTAAAACTGCTGTAGTAGAAAAAGAAAACTTAGGTGGAATTTGCCTTAACTGGGGATGTATACCTACAAAAGCTTTATTAAAATCTGCACAAGTTTATGACTATCTTAAACATGTTGATGAATATGGTTTGAAAGCAGAAGCTATTGATAAAGACTTTGACGCAGTAATTAAACGTAGTCGTGGTGTTGCTGATGGAATGAGCAAAGGTGTTCAATTCTTAATGAAGAAAAACAAAATCGATATTATTGATGGTTTTGGAAAAATAAAAGCAAATAAAAAAGTAGATGTTACTGCTGAAGACGGAACAGTAACTGAATATAGTGCAGATAATATTATCATCGCAACCGGTGCTCGTTCACGCGTATTGCCAAATCTACCACAAGATGGTAAAAAAGTAATCGGGTATCGTGAAGCGATGACGTTACCAAAGCAACCAAAATCTATGATTGTTGTAGGTTCTGGTGCTATTGGTGTTGAATTCGCTCACTTTTACAATTCAATGGGAACTGATGTTACTATTGTAGAGTTTCAACCAACTATTGTTCCTGTAGAAGACAAAGATGTTTCAAAACAAATGGAACGTTCTTTTAAGAAATCAGGAATTAAAATTATGACAAGTTCATCTGTTGAATCAGTAGATACTTCTGGAGACGGAGTAAAAGCTACTGTAAAAACTAAAAAAGGTGAAGAAGTTTTAGAAGCTGATATTGTTTTATCTGCAGTTGGTATTAAAACAAATATTGAAAACATTGGATTGGAAGATGTTGGAATTATTACGGATAGAGATAAAATTTTAGTGAATGATTTTTATCAAACAAACATTCCTGGTTATTTTGCAATTGGAGATGTAACTCCTGGTCCTGCATTAGCACATGTTGCTTCAGCAGAAGGAATAACTTGTGTTGAGAAATTAGCAGGTTTACATACAGAAACTATAGATTATGGTAATATTCCTGGATGTACGTATGCAACTCCAGAAATTGCTTCTGTAGGTTTAACGGAAGATCAAGCTAAAGAAAAAGGATACGAATTAAAAGTTGGTAAATTTCCATTTTCTGCTTCTGGAAAAGCAAAAGCAGCAGGAACTCCTGATGGATTTGTAAAAGTAATTTTTGATGCTAAATATGGAGAATGGTTAGGTTGTCATATGATTGGTGCAGGTGTTACTGATATGATTGCTGAAGCTGTCTTAGGTAGAAAATTAGAAACTACAGGACATGAAGTATTAAAAACAATTCATCCTCACCCAACAATGAGTGAAGCTGTTATGGAAGCAGTTGCTGATGCTTATGATGAAGTAATTCATTTATAAAAAGATCACAAATAGAATAAAAAAACCTCGCTTTTCAGCGAGGTTTTTTTATTGGAATATACTTCTTAAACAACCACTCTTAAGGAAGTATATTAATAATATTCTAATTATAAACACATACTCTATAAGGAGAAAAGAAATTATAACCACACGAAACATCTCCAGGTCCTAAAAAAGGACTAGCATCCCAACAATCTCTGTTTGTATTACAACGCATTCCAGCAACTCCTGCACCTCCTTTTAATGTTTTTTGTTCTGCTTTTGTTAGAGTTTTCCCTAATTTTTTTACATTTTTAATCATAATAATAAATTTATAGTTTTGTTTAATATTCAATAAATATAACTATTAAAAACGAATAAAAACAACCATAAATTTATTTTTTTAACAAAAAAAACACGTTTACATTAAAAAAAATCATTGAAGCTATTAAAATCAATAAAGACATCATCAAAAAAAATATTAACCTCATCTATTAACTTAAGAATTATATAGTTTCTTAAGTTATTAAAATTACCATATTTACTTTCTTTAATTACGTAAACAAAACACTAACAACCAATACATTAATTATAATTCATTTATTTTTATTTTTCATTTAAGATACTTTAAGTTTTTCGGCATTGTTTTTGATATTTAATAAAAATAACTAAAATCAATACCATGAAAAACTATTTACTTAAAAGTTTAAAAAAAGTGGGAAGACTGTTATGATGAAAAAGCTATTAAAAACCGAAGGTTGCTCTTCGGTTTTTTATTTAAATTATCTTCTATAAATAGTGTTGATCGATATTATAAATTAAACACACCAGAATTATTAAAAATCCCAGTGTGTTCTTTTAGCTAATTATCCACCATTACTACCACTATATTATTTATATTTTTATGGTTAAAACTGGCAATGTTGCATGATTTGCTACATCTTCAGAAATACTTCCATCTACAAAATGAGCCAATCCTCTTTTACCATGTGTTGCCATTATTATTAAATCTGTTTTATTTGTTTTTGTAAATTCTAAAATTCCTTTTTCAACACTATAATCAGATACACTATTTATTTTAGATAATAAATCCGTATCTCCTTCTGCTCCTTCTAAAAAACCAGAGAACAGCTCTTTTTGTTCTTGAGTACTTTTAAATGAATCATTTGGTGTATTTATATACAATAACTCTAAATTACAATTCAATACTTTTAATAATGCTTTAGCTTTCTGATATGGAATAATATCTTCTTTAGAAAAATCGCATGCAAAAACGGCATTTTTAAAATCTTCTAATATTGGTAAACCTTTCACAACCAACACAGGAACATCTGAACTTCTAACTACTTTTTCGGTATTAGAACCTACAAATAATTCTTTTAATCCTGAAACACCATGAGACCCCATTACAATTAAATCTGCTTCATACTCATTAGCAATTTCCTTTAGTTCTGTAAAAATCTTATAATGTTTTACTACAGTAGTAACACTAATTTCATCTAAATATGGTTTATCTAAAAAATCTTTAAACTTTTTTTCTGCTAATTTTAAATAGAAAATAAATTGTTCTTGCGAATAACTTTCAGACTGACTAAGTACTGCGTTTGAAAGCTCTAACATATGTACAACAATTAATTCTGATTCTTGTTTTTTAGCTATTAAAGCCGCTGTTCTCAAAGCATTTTCTGAGTATAAAGAAAAATCTACGGGTACAATAATTTTTTTCATGAGGATTGTGTTTTAAGTACAGTATAAAGGTACTTTGAATCCTATTCTTAAAACATGACTTTTATCATACTGCTGTTTTTTTTATCAAATTAATGACACGTTTGTAAACTATCTACTAAGTTACTTACTGATGGAGATGGAGAAATATATGGAATATTTAAACCCAATCCTCGTAAAACAAAAAACACACCTATAAAGACTACTAATACAGGAATAAGTTGTTGTATTTTTTGTCGGAAAATTCCATTAGCAAAATTTCCAAAATACACTACTGCACTCATTAACGGAATAGTACCTACTCCAAATAAAAACATATACAAACTACCTGTTAAAGGTTGATGCGTTGCAATAGCTCCTAAAACTGCCATATACACTAATCCGCAAGGTAAAAAACCATTTAAAAAACCAATCGTAAAAAAAGTGTCATTTCTTTTATTCTTCAACTCTTTACCTAAACGGTTTTTAATTTTAAAAACAACTTTCGTTACGGGTTGACTAATTTTTGTTTTCTGAAGAAGTGTAGGAAATAGTACTAATGCAATCATTAAAACACCAGTTGCAATAGATAAATGTTGTTGAAATTGAAACAATTCAAATCCGCTACCCAACAATCCAAAAATTAACCCAATAAAACTATACGTTGTTAATCTTCCTAAATGATAACTTATAATTTGAAAAAATTGTTTTGTTTGATTTTTTCTATCTACTGGTAACATAAATGCAATAGGTCCGCACATTCCTATGCAATGAAAACTTCCCAATAATCCTAAAATAATAGCTGATAGTAACATTAGTACATTATTTCTTCTTGATATAAATACGGTTTATTTTGATACGTAAAATAAACATCAATGTTCCAACGACCACCCAATAAGCGTTCCTCAGGCACGAGCAAACATGTATTGGTTATTGAAATTGGAATTTCAACATCCAACGCTTTATTAGATGGTCTGTATAGAAACACTGTTCCTTTAATTTCTTTTACATTAAAATTTGGAGGAAAATAAATTTTTAATCCTTCTACTGTTTTTTCTGTACGTATGGATACTTTTAATTCTTTTTCATTTTTTATAGCATCTATATTTTTTTGATAGTTTAATTCTTTCTGATAGTATTGTTCGGTAACAAAATCATGATTATATTCTTTGTTACTTATCATTTTAACTACCATAAACATAATAAAGCTAACAAAAGCAATAATTGCTATTACAATACCTGTTCCCCAATTAATTTTCATAATCTTATCTTTTATCTAAAACTTCTTGGTCCTAAAAAATTTGTTGTAGTTGTTTCTATTAGTTTCTCTCCTTCAAAAACACCTATTCGTAATTTTGTTTTATCTCCATCTAATTGAGAGGTATGCAATTCTATAAACAAAGAACCTTCAGCCATTCCTTGAGCTGGAACTTCAAAAACTTGATGTGTAACGGTTTCAATTTTCCCTTCATGGGATAATAATTTATAACTAACATTACTTACTTCTTTAACTGTTTTGTTTACAACTTTATATGAATATACATTACTGATTATTCCGTTTTCTTTATGTTGATATAATTGTCCTGGTAAACGTAAAATTCGTGCTTCAACATCATTTCGTAAAAACAACATTCCTGTTAATATTCCCATTAAAATTAAAAGAACAGCGGAATATCCTTTCATACGTGTTGTAAAAGCAAACTTTGTTTTCTTTTCTATATTATCAATACTCGCGTACCGAATTAATCCTTTAGGGTATCCAATATTTTCCATCATATGATCACACTCATCAATGCAAGCGGTACAGTTTACACACTCTAATTGTGTTCCGTTTCTAATGTCAATTCCAGTCGGACAAACATGAACGCATTGTTTACAATCAATACAATCTCCTTTTCCTAAAACCTCTCTATCTTCATTTTTTTTGAATTTTGCTCGTCCAGTTTCTTTTTCACCTCTTTTATTATCATAAGCAACAACTACCGATTTATTATCTAACAAAACACCTTGTAAACGACCATAAGGACAGGCAATAATGCAAACTTGTTCTCTAAACCAAGCAAAAACAAAATAAAATACACTGGTAAAAATTAGTAACGATATCATTGTACTTGTATGTGCTAACGGTCCATCAGTTATGTATCCTAATAAAGCATCACTACCTATTAAATACGCTAAAAAAACATTGGCAATTATAAATGATATCACAAAAAACAAAAACCACTTTAATGCTTTCTTTTTAATTTTTTCTGCATTCCAAGGTTGCTTTTCTAAACGAATTTGTTTTCCTCTATCACCTTCAATCCAATATTCTATTTTTCGAAAAACCATTTCAAGAAATATGGTTTGCGGACAAATCCATCCACAAAAAATACGTCCAAATATTACCGTAAATAGCGTAATAAAAACGACTCCAATAATCATGGAAATTACTACCAAATGAAAATCTTGTGGAAAAAAAGGAAATCCGAAAATAGTAAACTTGCGTTCAAAGACATTAAATAACAAAAACTGATTCTCTTTTACTTTAATAAATGGTGCTGCTACTAAAAAAAGAATTAAAAAATAACTTACATACGAGCGGTATTTATAAAAACTTCCTTTAGGTTTTTTAGCAAATACCCAAGAACGCTTTCCTTCAGCATTAATTGTTCCAATACTATCTCTAAAATTTTCGTTCTCGGGTGTTTCCATGTTTATTTATTGTACTACTAAAGAATCTGTTTTTACTACTACTTCTTCTTTCCATAAGTCTCCTTGTGGTGCTTTTGGTTTTGCAGGTGTAGTTCCTTGAAGAGATAAAATATAACTCGCTACATTTTGAATGTGTTTTGGTTTTAATGTTTTGCTCCAAGCGATCATTCCTTTTCCGTCTCTACCTCCATTATATATTGTATTGAACACATTTTTAAAACCTCCACCTAAAATCCAATTTTGGTCTGTTAAATTAGGCCCAATTCCTCCTCCTCCATCAACGGCATGACAAGAAGCACAATTAGTATTAAAAATTATTTTCCCACCTTTTAAAATACTTGCATCCGTTTGTAAACTTGCTGTGCTGATATCAAAAGTATTTGGACTGTTTTTTTGATATTTTGCTAAAGCCAGTTTAGCTGCATTTACTTCTTTTTCATATTCCATTTGTTGATTATCGCCTCCCATTATTTCAAATCGGATTAAATACACAACTCCAAAAACTATTGTTGCATAAAAAAGATACACCCACCATGGTGGCAACACATTATCAAGCTCTTTTATTCCATCGTAATTATGGTCTAAAATGATTTCGTCTTCTTCTTCAATTGGACTTGTTTTTGTCCATTTCTTAAAAAACTTCTTTACAGGTTCCCAAATATCAACATCTTCAGGAGTAACACCTTCTTTTTCTTGTTGTAATGTTTCTTGAAGTTTTTGTATGGTAAAGCTAAAATGTTCTTTAACTATAATTACCAAAACAAGCATCACTATTAAAATCCACACTAATGGATTTTCATATAAACTAAATGGATTTTTATATACGGTAATTGCTTTTATTAATACTCCAATACTTGTAAGTAAAAAAGCAACGTATCCGATAGATTGAATATATTTTTTCATTTCTTTTTAATTATCTAATGGTAATTGACTTACTTGATTTATATATTCTTTTTTAGCGGTAAATACCCACCAAAAAAGCAACACAAAAAAACTAAAGAATATGATTAAGGAAATCATTGGATAAATTTCTATTCCTACAATACTTTCTAAATGACCTTTTACAAATTTGAACATGATTTCTTATTTTTTAGATAGTTTATCGGTTACATCTTTTACTTTTATATCGGTTCCTAATCGTTGTAAATAGGCTATTAATGCAACTATTTCACGATCTTTCATTTCTACAAAAGGCAAACTATTTTCATAGGAGAACTTTTTATCATCTTCATACGATTTTGCAAAATCAGGATCGTTATATAAATTCTCTTGAATTTGTTTTCCTTGCATGTCCATACTTTTTTGAGCATTCTTAATTTCTTCTTCTGAATACGGAACTCCCAAACTAACCATTACACGCATTTTACCTTCTGTATTAGACTTATCTAACTCATTTTTAATTATCCATTGATAAGCAGGCATAATAGAACCTGGCGATGTACTTTGTGGATCGTACATATGATTAAAGTGCCAATTATCATTATACTTACCTCCTATTCTATGTAAATCAGGTCCAGTTCGTTTACTTCCCCATAAAAAAGGATGATCGTACACAAATTCTCCTGCTTTGGAATATTCTCCATAACGTTCTACTTCACTTCTAAAAGGACGAATCATTTGTGAATGACACGAAACACAACCATTACTTATATAAATATCTCTTCCTTCTAACTCTAAAGGACTATACGGTTTTACAGATGAAATAGTTGGTATATTAGATTTCACCAATAAGGTTGGTACAATTTGAATAACTCCTCCAATTAAAATAGCTATAGTTGCATATATGGTTAATTTTACTGGTTTACGCTCTAACCAAGTGTGCCAAGCTTCTCCTTTTGTTCTGTATTTTGATACTTTTGTTAATGCTGGAGCTTCTGCTAAATCGTCTGTTACTTGGCTTCCTGCTTTTACTGTTTTAATAACATTGTACAACATTACAAATGCTCCCAAAATATACATGCTTCCTCCTATCGCTCGCATCCAATACATTGGTACAATTTCTTGAACAGTTTCTAAAAAGTTCCCATACGTTAACGTTCCATCTGGATTGAACTGCTTCCACATAAATGCTTGTACAAAACCTGCTACATACATTGGTAATGCGTATAATAAAATACCCAACGTTCCTATCCAAAAATGAACATTTGCCAATTTTGTAGAATATAATTTTGTTTTAAATAATTTAGGAATCAACCAATACAACATTCCGTAAGCGAAAAACCCGTTCCAAGCTAAAGCACCAACATGTACATGCGCTATAATCCAATCGGTAAAATGAGCAATTGCATTTACATTTTTTAAAGACAACATTGGTCCTTCAAAAGTTGCCATACCGTAACCTGTTATAGCAACAACCATAAATTTTAAAACAGGATCTGTTCTTACTTTATCCCAAGCTCCTCTTAGCGTTAATAATCCGTTTATCATTCCTCCCCAAGAAGGAGCTAATAACATAATAGAAAATGCAACTCCTAAATTTTGAGCCCAAGTTGGTAAAGCTGTATATAATAAATGATGAGGACCTGCCCAGATATAAATAAATATTAACGACCAAAAATGAATAATTGATAACTTATAAGAATACACTGGTCTTCCTGCAGCTTTAGGAACAAAATAATACATCAATCCTAAAAAAGGAGTTGTTAAAAAGAAAGCAACCGCATTATGTCCGTACCACCATTGCACCAATGCATCTTGAACACCTGCGTAAACAGAGTAACTTTTTAAACCACTTACTGGTAACTCCAAACTATTAAAAATGTGCAATACAGCAACGGTTACAAATGTTGCTAAATAAAACCAAATAGCTACATATAAATGACGTTGACGACGTTTTAAAATCGTCCAAATCATGTTTACTCCAAAGGCAACCCAAACTATTGCTATTGCAATATCAATTGGCCATTCTAGCTCAGCATATTCTTTGGATGTTGTATATCCTAAAGGAAGTGTTATTGCAGCGGCAACAATTATTAATTGCCATCCCCAAAAATTAAAATTACTTAAAAAATCACTTGCCATTCTGGCTTTTAATAACCGTTGTAACGAATAATATACTCCTGCATAAATAGCATTTCCTACAAAAGCAAATATTACAGCATTAGTGTGTAAGGGACGTAAACGACCAAAACTTAACCACGAAATCCCGTCTGTAATATTCGGAAATAAAAACATTAATGCTAATAAGAGTCCTACTGACATACCTACCAAACCCCATAGAACTGTTGCGTAGATGAATTTTTTTACGATTTTATTATCGTAATAAAACTGTTGTATTTCCATAATCTAAATTAATTTTATCTATTGTTTTTGTTTGTCTTCCTTCACCAATTCATCATCAAATAACATTCTTACAGATGGTGTATACGTATCGTCATATTGTCCGTTTTTTACGGATAAAATAAATGCAATAAAAAAAACAATTGCCACCAATACACTTACTGAAAGAAGTAAATAAATAACGCTCATAATGTTGCCTAATAATGATACTCCAAAGGTAATTTGAGTGCTGTTTTTAGAATATGATATTTGTCAGTTTTCTTAAATTTTGTTCATTTTTTTAATGAGTAAGACCTCACAGGTTTTGAAAACCTGTGAGGTCTATTTAACCAAGAACCAGCAACGAGCAACCTGTAACAAGTGATCAACTAAATAGTCATAGAAAATAATGCCGTATCTGGTTTTTTTCTCTGTAAGCGCCTGTCAAAGGCCATACATATATTTCTAACAAACGGTTTAGATGCTTCTTTAAGAATTAGTTTCTTATCATCAATTTCTAATAAATTATCAAGCTTCATTTCTTTTAATAATGCTATAGAACTTTCTAAAGCATTAAACTGACAATCTTTTTTATCCCACGAAGTGGAAAAACCACACATAATATTAAGAATGTGTTTTCTAATAATTAAATCCTCTTCATTTAAAATATGACCTCTAAAAACAGGAATATCACCATTGTTTACCAATTTTTGATATTCCTTAACCGTTTTTACATTTTGAGAAAAACCATACCAACTATCACTAATAGCAGACATACCTAAACCAATCATTAATTGAGTTTTGTTTGCTGTATATCCCATAAAATTCCGGTGTAATGTTTTCTCTTCTGTGGCTTTATATAAATTATCAGTAGGCAAAGCAAAATGGTCCATACCAATTTCTATATATCCTAATTGATGAAATAATTCTTTTCCTACTTCGTAAAGCTTTCTTTTTTCATCATCCTTTGGTAAATCATCTTCATTAAAACCTCTTTGCCCAACTCCTTTTACCCAAGGAACATGTGCATAACTGTAAAAAGAAATTCTATCTGGTTTTAATGCTTTAGTTTTTACAATAGTTTCAATGATATTTTTTTCGGTTTGAAAGGGTAATCCAAAAATTAAATCGTGACTTATAGAAGTATAACCAATTTCTCGTGCCCATTTAGTTACATTCGCTACATTTTCAAAAGGTTGTACTCTATGAATAGCTTCTTGTACTTTTAAATTATAATCTTGTACTCCAAAACTTACTCTTGTAAAACCTAAATTGTATAAAGTTTGTAAATGCTCTTTAGTTGTATTATTCGGATGTCCTTCAAAACTAAACTCGTGTTCCTTATGCTTTTTACTATTTTTTAAAATACCGTGGATTAATCGTTCTAAGTTTTCCGCAGAAAAAAAAGTTGGCGTTCCGCCACCTAAATGAATTTCTTTAATAATAGGAGTTTCATTAATCAAATCTGTATATAAATTCCATTCTTTTAAAACAGTTCTTATATAATCTTCTTCAACTTCATGACGCTTGGTTATGTGTTTATGACAAGCACAAAATGTACATAAGCTTTCGCAAAATGGTAAATGAATATATAAGCTAATTCCTTCGGAGCTATTACTTTCTATAAAACTTTTTTGAAATGAAGCGATCCATTTTTCTTTTGAAAACGTAGTTTCATCCCAATACGGAACAGTTGGATAACTTGTATATCTTGGACCTGGAATATTATATTTTTGAATAAGAGATTTCATGATTTTTTATTTTAAAGAGCGACTAATAAAATTGGTAGCTAACGTTGTAAATATTACAATACTAATAGAACTTAAAGGCATTAAAATAGCGGCGATTACTGGAGATAATTGTCCCGTAACAGCGAAATACAAACCAATAACATTGTAAAAAAGTGATAATACAAAACAGTATTTTATAATTTGTACTGCTTTTTTAGAGAATTTTAAAAATGTGGAAATGTCTCCAAACTTGCTGGCATCTAAAATAGCATCACAAGCAGGTGAAAACACATTTATATTTTCTGATAAAGCAATACCCACATTACTTTTTGCAATTGCTCCAGCATCATTTAAGCCATCACCAATCATTGTTACATTCTTGTTTTTTTGTTGAAGTTGCGAAACGTAGTTTAATTTATCTTCAGGTTTTTGATTGAATAACAGTTCGGTGTTTTTCGGTAACTTATTTTGTAAAAATGATTTTTCTCCTTCGTTATCACCAGAAACAACTGCCAGATTGTATTCGGTTTTTAAAGAATTAAAAACAGTGTCAACTTCGTTTCTATAAGTATTTTTAACAGTATATTTTCCTTTGTATTCATCGTTAAAACTCACATGAACTGAGGTATCAAAACCTTGATTCGTTATTTCTTGATTTACAAATGAAGATGAACCAATTTTTACTTTTTGGTTTTCTACAACTGCTATAATTCCTTTACCAACTACCTCATTAACTTCTTGTGTTTTCAAAACAGGAATTTCTTCAAGAGAATCGTACAAACTTCTGCTTAATGGATGATTTGAAGCTCTTAATACACTTTTTAAAACCTGTTTATCATCAAAAGACAAATCATCACCTTTATAAGAAATAGTACTTTTTGTAGTAGTTGTTAAGGTTCCAGTTTTATCAAAAATAATCGTGTCAATTTTTGCCAATTGTTCTATTACGGTTGCATTTTTTAAATAAAATTTATGTTTACCAAAAATGCGCAACATATTGCCCAAAGTAAATGGCGCGGCCAATGCAATGGCACAAGGACAAGCTATAATTAATACTGCTGTAAATACATTTAATGCTTTAGAAGCATCAACAAAAAGCCAAAAAGTAGTAGCTACAAATGCAATTAATAAAACTCCAATGGTAAAATTTTGACTAATTTTATCGGTTATGGTTTTAAAGGTTGAGTTTTTATTTGTCTTAAAAACATCGTTACTCCATAATTGGGTTAAATAACTTTGTTCAACCGTTTTTAAAACTTCCATTTCTAAAACTCCAGACAATTGTTTTCCACCAGCAAATAATTTATCTCCAGACTTTTTATTTACTGGAATAGCTTCACCAGTAACAAAACTATAATCTATTTGTGCATTTCCATCAATTAAAATTCCGTCTACAGGAATTAATTCTTGATTTCTTATTAATAATCGATCTCCTTTTTTAACCTCATAAATTTGGATGTTTTCTTCTTTTCCTTCGGATAATATTTTAGTTACTGCAATTGGAAAATAGGATTTATAATCGCGCTCAAATGATAAATAATTATAGGTTTTTTGTTGAAAAAACTTTCCTAAAAGAAGAAAGAAAACAAGTCCTGTTAAGCTATCAAAAAAACCACTTCCTAAATCGAAAAGAACCTCAACAACACTTCTTATAAATAATACCGAAATTCCTAATGCTATAGGAACATCTATATTTAAAATTTTAGACCGAACACCTTTAAAAGCCGAAATAAAATAATCCTGTGAAGCATAAAAAACTACTGGAACAGAAAAGAGTAACATCATCCAACGAAAAGTATATTTATACTGTTCTAACCAAAATTCTTTTACTTCAAAATACTCAGGAAAAGACAATAACATTACATTTCCAAAAGCAAAACCAGCTAATCCTAATTTATAAATTAAGCTTCTATTAATCTGTTTTTTTCCTGCTTCATAATCTTCTAAAGAAATATAAGGTTCGTAACCTATGGAGCACAAAAGCAATACAATTTCTTTTAACATTATGTTTTCAGAATTATAGGTTATTCTAACTGTTTTTTTAGGGAAATTTACTTGTGATGTTTTAACGTTCTTTTGTAATTTATGTAAGTTTTCAAGCACCCAAATACATGAACTACAATGTATATGAGGTATATAAAGAGTAATGACTTGTACTTTTTCGCCGTTAAATTCTAGTAATTTGTTTACAATTTGTTGATTTTCTAAAAAATCGTATTTGCCTTTTATTTCTTCTGGAATTGCTCCTGGATTTGCTTGAAAATCGTAATAACAGGTTAAATCATTTTCAGAAAAAATTTCAAATACTGTTTTGCAACCGTTACAACAAAACACTTTTTCTTGAAACGTGATTTTAGTGTGATTACAATCATTTCCGCAATGATAACATTGTGTTTTCATATGTACTCTTTTGCCTTGTACAAAGGTTTAGAATACCTGAGTTTTAAAATATGATATTTATCAGCTTTTACTATATCGTATAAAAAAGAATTAAAGTGATCTGACAAATATCATAGCCTTCATGAAATAGTAAGTATAGTTTTACAGTATCAAACAATAAAACATTCAATCATGAAAAATATTCTTATTCCCACAGATTTCTCGAACAACTCATACAATGCTATGTTTTATGCTTTAAATATTTTTAAAGATGAAACATGTAAGTTTTACATACTACACAGCTTTGAGGTTAAAACTAATTTATTTACCAGTAGATTAGATACGGAAAAAGGCAAAATTCAATATGAAGAGCAATTAGCCAAAGTAGAAAATCAATTGATTGAAGTTATATTAAATATAACTAGTAGCTCTTTTAGAAACGAAAAACATAGCTACGAAACATTAGCCATAACAAAACCTATTGAAGAAACCATACCAAAAACTATTAAAAATAAAAATATAGATCTTGTTGTTATGGGCACAAAAGGAGCCACAGGCGCAAAAGAAATTTTATTTGGAAGTAACGCTATAAAAATAGCCAAACTGTTACACAATACTCCTTTATTATTAATACCTAAAGAAACACATAATGCTACATTAGATAATATTGTTTTTGCTACAGCTTTTAAAAATGGGTACACTAATGAATCTTTAACTACTTTAAAATCTTTTTGTAATTTATCTAATGCTACGCTTAAAATAGTGAGTATTTTAGATACCAAAGAACTTTCTGAAAATCAAGAAAAAAACAAAGAAGTTCTTGAAGAAAACATTACTGAAATACCTTATGATTATTCTGTTGTTTACAAAAACAAATCCGTAGACAAACATATTAAAGAATACGTTAAAAATTTAGATTTTGATATCCTTTCAATGATCAAATATAGTCATGATGACTTTTATAAATTCACACATGAAGCTACAATTGATAAATTAGGATATCATATTGAAAAACCTTTTTTAATTATACCTGCATAAGTGTTTTTCATTCTTCTTTATACCTAATACTAAAGCTCAACTTAAAATGTTAAGCTTTTCCCTTCAAGACACATAACAAACAGATAATCAAACACAAACATGATTTTTATCATAGTTTTAAAATAAACTTTACTTTAATTTTATACTATAGAAAAACAGTAATTAATATTTAAAAACTTACATCATGAAAACTTGGACACCTAATGAATTAAAAGCTTATTTATTAATATATGCGATGAATGCTGATTATGTAGAAAATGCATTAGAGCTAGAGGTAATAAAAAGTAAAATAGGCACAACTACCTATGCTAAAATGCATGAAGAATTTAATATAGATAATGATTACCAAAGTATTCAGAAAATAAATAAAGCTATAGAAGAACAAGGTTATAAAAAACCACAAGTTAAAAATTTACTTAATGAAATTAAAGAAATTTTTAATGCTGATGGTGACTTTGATATTTTAGAAAGAAACTTAAATTTAGGTCTAAAAAGAGTATTGACGTATTAGTAATTTTCATTAACACATAATCATTTAAAATAACTATTATGAAAAACTGGACATCTAATGAATTGAAAGCTTATGTATTAATATATGCGATGAATGCAGACGCTATTGAAACTCCAGAAGAAATTCAATTAATAAAAAATAAAACTGGTACTGAAACTTATGAAAAAATGTACAAAGAGTTTAAAGCTGATGATGATTATAATAGCTTAGAAAAAATAAAAAAAGCAATTGAAAAGGAAGGTTATTGTATGAATCAAATTAAATGTCTTTTTAATGAAATTAAAGATGTGTTTGATACTAATGGTCATATTGGTGTTTTAGAACGAAACCTAACATTAGGCTTAAAAAGAACACTTTCCTATTAATTATATTTATTATAAAACTCAAATGCAATCTTTGTCACAACAGAAAGTCAACAATTTTTAATCTTTTAAAACTTGTTGACTTTTCATTTATTGCAAATAGAACTAAACTTCTAAACTGACATATATCATTCATTATAAGTCTTTTTGAAATTACGTTTTGAATTAAAAAAACACTAATCATGTTATCAAGATACTTACCTATATTTATTGTTCTTTCAATAATCGCTGAAATACTTGGTACTGTTGGTGGTTTTGGTTCTTCTGTATTTTTTGTTCCTGTAGCAAATTTTTTTCTTGATTTCCAATCTGTTTTAGGAATCACCGCTCTATTTCATTTGGCTAGTAATACAACCAAGATTGCTTTTTTTAAAAAAGGTTTAGATAAAAAAATCATTCTTCAATTAGGTATTCCTGCTATTATTTTTGTAATGATAGGTGCTTTTTTAAGTAAATATATTAATCCTAGGTTTCTTACTTATATTCTTGGTGCTTTTCTTATTCTACTTAGTTTAACTTTTTTAATTTTTAAAAACCTTGTTATTAAACCTACCAAAAAAAATGCTATTCTTGGTGGTGTTTTATCTGGATTCAGCGCTGGTGTATTAGGAACTGGCGGAGCGATAAGAGGTATTACTTTGGCCGCTTTTAAGATGAATAAGGAAAAATTTATAGCTACTTCTGCTGTAATTGATTTGGGTGTAGATTTTAGTAGAACTATAGTGTATTTTTTTAATGGTTATATGCGTAAAGACTTACTATATTTAGTCCCTATTTTAATTTTAGTAAGCATTATAGGAACATGGATTGGTAAAAAAATACTAATCAAAATTTCTCAAGAAAATTTTAGATATATCGTATTGATTTTAATTTTAGGAATTGGTATTACAAGTATATTGTTTAATTAGTATTATTTTATTTCACTTAATTTTTTATCTCTCTTATCTAGTGCTTTTAAAGCAGCTTCGTAACCGATATTAAAAATAGCTTCAACATTTTTTAAACCAAAAATGCCATATTTATTTAAGCTTTCTGGAGCAATGATAATATCACATTTAGAAAACTTTGAAAAACTTTGGTTCTCTAAACTAATTTGAAAAGCTCTATTTACTACTTGATAAGAATGTTTTAACTCAGAAAAAGTAGTAGACTCTAATGGATTTACATGAACACCTATTATTTTATTACAATTATTTAACAATGGTTTTACAGGAAAATTGTTAAGTATCCCGCCATCTATATATACATTTTCACCAACCTTTACGGGTGTAAAAACACCAGGAACAGCAGCAGAAGCTAAAATTGGTTTAATCAATTCTCCTTCGTTAAAAAACTTTAGTTCACCTGTCATTAAATCTGTAGCAGTTACTACTAGTTTATTCTTTAAAGTAGAAAAATCATCTTTTATAAAATAAGGTTTTAAATCATTGTAAAATTTTTCAGTATCTATAAAACCTGGTTTAAAACCCGCATATTTCTTATAATTAAATAACGATGTGTTTTTAAAAAAGTCTAAAATTACATCCCATGAATGTCCTGCTGAAAATAAACTACCCACAATAGCTCCCGCACTTGTTCCTGCTACATGTGTAATTGTTATATCTTTTTCTTTTAATGCTTTTAATACACCTATGTGAGCTATACCTCTAGCTCCTCCACCTGATAAAACCAATCCTACATTCATTTTCTTTTTTTACAAAATTAAACTTTAAAAAGTGTTTTAAATATATTATTTATCAAAATAAAACTGATATATATCATATATTAAATCTCTTGTCTATACTAATTTAGCCATGTATTCAATATAATTTTTTGTTGAATTATTGGGGATTAAATCGGTGTGGTATTTATAAATACTCACCGATTTTATTTTATAAAAACATTAAAACAGAAACTCAATAAAATAATATTCTAAATCTCCTTTTCTATTCATGTTGTAAAATAATTGTGTAGGCTAACTGATAAATATCATAGTTCTTTTTTTAAGGTAAAATTACCTTTGAGTATATACAATTAAAACTAATTTATGATGACTATTAATATACAATATGTAAAAATGAGTACCAGTGAAGCTATGTCTTCTTATATAACTAAAAAATTAAAAAAGTTAGAAGATCATTATAGTTGGTTAATTAGAGCAGATGTTTTTTTAAAATTAGAAAATGATTCTTCTGAAAAAGGAAATATATGTGATATAGAATTAAGCTTACCAGGTGCTAAGGTTTTTGCTACATCTAATGAAAAAAACTACGAGACTGCTGTTAAAAACACTATTTCCGATTTAGATGTTCAGTTAAAAAAACGCAAAGCTAATTTTACTAAACAAAGAATAAGTTCTTAAAAACAGATACAAAAACTAGTGTTGCTTTAATCTGTATAAAATGACACTTTTTTTGTTATTCTTAAAGCTATTACTCGTCAATTCTCACAAATTTCTTTAGCCATAATTTATATTAAAAACAAAATACCATGAAGAATATACTTTTACCTACCGATTTTTCAGATAACTCAATTAATGCTATTAATTATGCTATTGATTTATTTTACAATAAAGAATGTAGTTTTCATATTTTAAATGTTCAAAAACAATCTGATTTTGTTCTTGATGATTTTATGACAGAATCTTCAAATACAACTGTACATAATACTATCGCTAAAGACAATAAAACAAAGCTTAAAGAATTTGCCGAGAATATAAAAAAAGAACATCCTAATAAAGAACTAGATTTTAATTTACTTTTCGATTTTGATAACCTTATTCATGCAATTAAAGAAGCTATTTCTTATAAAAACATTGATTTAATTATAATGGGATCTAATGGGGCTACCGGAACCAGAGAGATCATTTTTGGTAGCAATACATTAAATGTTATCCGAAAAGTTAATTGTCCTGTTTTAGTAATTCCTGAAAATTATAAATTCAAAAAGGTTAATTCAATTTTATTTTCTTCCGAAGATTGTAAAGCATATACCAAACAAAATACAAAACTCCTGCAAGATCTTGTAAAGGAAAACAAGGCTACTTTAAGTGTTGCTGATGTTAGTTTTTTAAGCAAAAACACCTCTGAAAAGTCTTTTTTAGACAATATTTTTGATGTAAAATACAATTACTTTAAAATAAAAGATGTTCCAGAGTCAATGGCAGTTAGAACAATTATACAACTATTTAATTATGAAATTTATGCTTTATTTATAAACACTGAATTTACTTTTTTAGATCGTTTCTTATATACTTCAAAAAACCAAGAGATTAGCTATAAAACAAAAATACCTTTATTGGTTTTAAGAGAATAAGTTTATAAAAAAATATAATTTATGATAATTGAATTTAGTTCTCTTAATAATTTATCGTTTCATTTAGACCGTCTTATAAAAGGACGCTTATGGTTAAAAGTAATTATTGGATTACTTCTAGGTGCGAGTGTTGGTCTTTTATTTAATCCATCTACAGGAATATTTTCGGAGGCGATTAGTTTACAAATTGCTGGCTGGTTGGACTTACCTGGTCAAGTTTTTATGAAGTTGATTCAAATGGTTATGATTCCGTTAATATTTACATCAATTATTACTGGAATTGTAGGCAACAGCTCTCAAAACCTTAAAACATTTGGTATTAGGTTACTATTATATTTCCTTTTCACAACTACTATTGCCATTTTAATAGGCTTAACAGTTACACTTATATTAAAACCTGGTCAATATATTTATAATTTAGGTGGATTTCCAAATAATGGTGAAAGTCAAATAATTACTGAAGAGAAAACGAATCTCTTAGATAATATACCCAACACTATATCTAACCTAATTCCAGATAATCCAATGGAATCAATTTTAACAGGAGAAATGTTAGGTATCGTTATTTTTACAGTAATTATTGGTGTTGCAATTACACAACTTAATAGCGAAAACTCAAGACCTATTATTCGTTTTTCTGAAGCCATTCAAAAAATATGTATGATTGTAGTTTCTTGGGCTATGATGTTAGTTCCTTATGCTGTATTTGGTTTAATTGCTGCTTTATTATCTAGAACAAGTATAGAAATATTTTTAGGTTTAGGTTATTATATGCTTGTGGTTATTTTAGGCTTAATTATACTGTTAGCATTTTATTTAATCTTAACCTTTATAATCACCAAGAAAAATCCTTTTAAATTCTTAAAGGCTATAAAAGAACCTCAACTATTAGCTTTTTCTACCGCCAGTTCTGCGGCTGTTATGCCACTTTCTATGAAAACAGCAGATGAAAAATTAGGTGTAAGTTCTAATATTAGCGATTTTGTTATTCCAGTTGGTGCTACGATTAATATGGACGGAACAGCATTGTTTCAATGTGTAACTACTTTATTTATGGCACAAGCCTATGGTATTGAATTATCTATAATGAGCTTGCTACTTATTACTTTTACAGTCGTGGCTGCTTCTATAGGTACGCCTGCCATTCCTGGAGGTGGTGTTATTATTTTAGCTTCGGTATTACAAAGTGCTGGTATTCCTGTTGATGGCTTAATTATTATTATTGGAATAGATAGAATTTTAGGAATGTTTAGAACTACTGTTAACGTAACAGGAGACTTAACAGCTTGTATAATATTTGATAAGTTTTATGGAAGTAAATAATAAGAACTCTCTTAATAATTAAATAAACTTATAATAAAATGAAATATATTATAAATGGAAATATAACCGCACATCAAAAAGCAACATTTACTTCTAAGAAAACAATTGTTCCTTTTGGTATTTTTAAAGATCAAGATCAACTCCCTAATCCAGTAGAATTATTATTAGGATCATTTGCCTCTTGTTGTTTAAAAAATATTGAACGTTTTTCTAGTACTTTAAAATTCAATTACAAAAATGCACAAATAGAAGTGATAGGAGAACGGCAAGAAAAACCAACAAAACTAATTGCAATTAAATATATTATCTATATTAAAAGTAAAGACAATAACCTAAATATAACCTTACTACATAAAAACCTGAAAAAATTCGGAACTATTTATAATACTTTAAAAGAGGTATGTGAAATTACGGGAGAAATACAATTGATAGATTAAAACATTACTCTTATGACTTACATAGTGTTTTATTCTTATATTATACACCTCAATAACAATACATTATATAAAATTTGGTATTGTTAGTACAGGAATTAAATTGAGGTTAATTTTGAGTGAATTGATTAGTCAAAACTTTTTATTCTGTTTTATCTTTTTCTATTTTAAAGTCAAATCAAAAGAGTTGGTAGACTTTAGAAATATACAAAACCTTTCGGTTAAGTACTTATTAGCTAGGTTTTATAAACCGTGTTGTGCTTTCGTGTTTTTATTTTTCATTAAGCATTACATGGATTTTTTTAGCAATAATTTTGCATTTTACTGGATCTACATGAATTCCAAAAGCTTGATTTAATACAGAATATATCAATTTACTTATCTGATCGGTCGTGCTTTTCTCTTTAACATGCCACAGAATATCAGTCGCTTCAGTTTCATAATTATTTAAATCACTTATTTGTGTAGACATATCTCCAAGTGGGTTCCATTCAGATAATAAAGTTTTTACCTTAGATATTTGTTCTTTGTTCATTTTATATCAGATACGAATTGTGATCGGGCTTTTCCGTCAATTTTTAAGCCTCTAATTTTACAATATGTTTTTAACTTATTCAAATCAACAACATAATCATTAACGATTAAACCTTTTGAAGTTAAGTTGCGTTTTGCTTCTAAATAGGATTTGTGCCAATCTTCCCAAAAGTCATGCATACTATCCCTATCCTCAATTATTTTTAGGAATTTTTTCCAGTCTTTTTTACGATAATATGCCATATTAACTTCCATAATAAACTTTTATTTCATTTTTCAGCATGAAGCACAACGCTTAAGCTAAGGTTAGTACGGGATTAAATTAGCATTTAATTTCGGATTAAGCGATTAGCCAAAACTTTTTATTTTGTTTTACTTTTTCTATTCTAAAGCCAAATCAAAAGATTTGGCGGACTTTATAAAAATACACTAAACTTTGGGTTAAGCACCAAAACCCGTATTAATTTTAGCCATTGTTATAAGCTATTCTTTTTACGTTCTCTTAATTTTTAAGGATAGGTTAATTTATTGTTTTAATAGAACTAATCCTCATATGTCAATTCACTCCAAAGCTCTAATCCAGAAGCAGTAGGTTGTCCTTTTAAAAGATCCATAATTAATTCTTCATTCTCTTTACTAGAAACGTACTTTTTTATTATGTCTTTTACAATTTTAGAATCTGGGGTATATCTTTTATCGTATTTACTAGAAAGACTACTATCATAGTAATTACCAGGAAAAATAGGTTTTAGACACAAATCATCTACATTAATACCAATTTTTAAATTTTCAGAAAAATGAGTATTTAAGGTTACATCATTTTTTAGGTTAATTAGGGCTTTTGCCATTACTACTGATATTATTAAATATGCCATATGCCATAACGCTTCATTATTTTCATTATTTTCTTCATTTGGTATAATACCCGATAAGTTATAATCTATATCTGCTTCTTTAGTAGAAGAGGCATTAATCCAATCCTCTATTTTATGTAAAGAAAGTCTTTTGTTTTCTTTGTAATCACACCAGCAAGTAAAATCATATTGATAAAAATAAAGAACTAATCCATGTATTTTATTATTCTTAGTCATTATTAAATCCTTACAACTAATAGTAAGGTTATATTCCATTAACTCCATCCATCTCATTTCGGAAGTATCGATTTTGTTAGGTTCTAGCATTCCTAATTTCTCTAATAACAGATTACCTTGTTTTGCATACGCTTTTGCATTTGATTTAGAGAGTCTCTTTGCCCATTTTACAATAGAATGACTTTTAGGAAGGTTAGGTTTAAAATCATTGTGGTTTAATAACCATTTTACTACTTTAGTGTAAAACTCAAGATGCTTAGTATCTTCTAGCCCATTATCATTAACGTAAGGAGTTGGCCTCTTCCCTTCATGACTCATCCATAAATCTATAATTGGTTTTATAGGTATATCATTATAATTTTCTAAGCGTTCAATTTTAAAATCTGTTTTAAGTAATATTTGATGTTGTGTTTTTCTATTAAAATTTGTAAAGCCTTCATAATTGTACAAATCTTCCGCAAAGTGAAACATCATCTGATTACAATAGACTCCATTAATACGCTTTGTTTTAAGAATTTCTATAATTTCTTTCTCTGTACAATTTTCTGTTAATACTATATCCAAATAAGAAATATCCTTGTAAGGATTATCATTACCTTCATCTAAAAAATGATAGCTGAATTTCTCCGCAAGTCTTTGCAGACACTTTTTTACTTTATTCATAAAATTTATAATTATGGTGACTTAGTACATTGCTTATAACGTTCAGTATAAGAAATCGTAGGGCAGGTGGGCAGCTGATAAGCACTATCGTTTCGGTTTATTACTTAGTTAAATATAAATATTTTGCTTTTATCTTTTTTATTATAAACGCCAAATTTTATATTTAGCGGACTTTATAAATAAACACAGACCTTTCGGTTTAGCACAAACGCCCTATATTTTTTTATACCGTGTGTCTGTTGCACAAGTTAACAAAAAGCTAATACTAATTTTGAGATTATTGGTATATTTTTTTTATCTTGTTGTATGCAAGGCCTTAAGATTTATCAAGAAAAATTATTTAGCAATTTCCAATTAAGCGATCGAGTACCTAAGGAGAACTATTACAGACAATTAAAATCAGTGTTACAATTGGATTTTCTTTACGCTCAAACAGTAAAATATTATGGAACAAGCGGACAAAAAAGTGTTGATCCTGTTGTGTTTTTTAAATTGTGTTTGGTTGGTTATTTAGAAAATATCATTAGCGATCGAAAGTTAATTGCTCATTGCAGTATGCGCTTAGATCTTTTATATTTTTTAGATTATGATATTGATGAGCCTTTGCCTTGGCACTCTACTATAAGTCGTACACGTCAGTTATTTCCAGAAACAATTTTTGAAGAAGTTTTTACTCACGTTTTTAAGTTATGTGTTGAAAAAGGAATGGTAAGTGGTCATACGCAAGTTATCGATTCGGCAC
>SIHP01000038.1 GCA_004762155.1 Flavobacteriaceae bacterium | reverse complement strand
TATTTTTAGGACTCCGTCTTTTATGATCTATTGGAATTTCATACCTTTATATTACAAAGACTAAAACCAACAACAGCTAAAAGTCAATGCTTCCCATTCGGTCGCACTGCTGTTAGCCATACGTTAGGCACAAGCACGAAAAAACAGAAAACAAATTATAAAACTAAATTAATTATGAAAAAAAAACTATTCTTCACTTCTATATTTTTGATTTGTATCAATAATGTATTTTCTCAAACAGATATTACTGACGATAATTTTTCACAAAATGCACAAATTGGATGGCTTGAATCTTTTAAAATATTGAGAGATGGAAAGCAAATAGGTGCAATGGGAACTGATGGAATTAACAAATTACAATTTTTTACTGGTTCATCATCCAATTCAAATACATCTAGATTAACAATTGACCCTAATGGAAAGATTGGAATTGGAATATCTTCTCCTTTAAAAACATTACATATATTTAATGAAAATTCATATGAAGCTGGTATAATAGAATCACCTAATTTAGGTGGTTCCAATTTAAGATTTATCGATAATACTGGGAACGCTATTGAAATGGGGATTCAAAATGGAGATGCAGTTATTAGAACAAATAACACTATAAGGTTTATTTCTAAAACAGATTCTGGAAATATTGGTATAGGAACTGTTAATCCTGGTGATTGGAAATTAGCTGTTAATGGAAAAATAAGAGCAAAAGAAATAAAAGTAGAAACTGGCTGGTCTGATTTTGTGTTTTACGATAATTATCAACTAGCTACACTTAAAGAAGTAGAAACTCATATTAAAGAAAACGGTCATTTAAAAGATATACCAAGCGCCAAAGAAGTTAAAAAAAACGGAATTTTCCTTGGAGAAATGGACTCTAAATTATTACAAAAAATTGAAGAGTTAACTCTTTATACAATTCAGCAACAAAAAGAAATTGAAAACCTCAAAAAAGAAAACAACGAATTTAAGTTGTTGAATAAAAAGCTTCTTGAGCTACAAAAAAGGTTAGAAAAATTAGAACAAAAATAAAGCCAGTGCCTAACAAAGTATAAAAATAATTGCTGTTTTAAGCTTAAACAAAGATAGTTGCTTTTTTATTATGTTTACTTTTATATAGAAAATAATAGCTAATAAATCAGCAACTATTCTTATACAAGTTCGTTAGTTTTAATCCAAAAAATAAAATTGTAAACCTATTCCCTAAAATCTAATTATATGATTTTTAAGTAAGCTTTAAATATGGGATTCTAAAAAGTTTCATGTTTAAGTTTTTACAGTTACACTGT
>SIHP01000037.1 GCA_004762155.1 Flavobacteriaceae bacterium | reverse complement strand
TTTATTTTTAGGACTCCGTCTTTTATGATCTATTGGAATTTCATACCTTTATATTACAAAGACTAAAACCAACAACAGCTAAAAGTCAATGCTTCCCATTCGGTCGCACTGCTGTTAGCCATACGTTGCCCACAATATGAAAAAACTACTTGCAATAACATTTTTACTTATTTCAAACCTTAATTTTTGTCAGCTAAAATCAGTGATTATTAACAGCGAAACGAAAGAAAATATACCTTATGTAAATATTTGGGTAGAAAACGAAAATATTGGAACAACTTCAAATGAAAAAGGAGAATTTAAATTAGAAATTGATAGTACGAAAATTATTCTTTTTTCTGCAATCGGTTTTGAGACAATAAAAATATCCTCGGATTTAATAAAAGAAACTCTTGAATTAAAACCAATAACAACGGAATTGGACGAAGTAATTATCAGTTCAAAAAAATCAACACAAGAATTAATAATTGGAGAATTCAAAAAGTCTAAAATCAATCATTACTTTGGCTGTGGAATAAAACCTGGGATTACTGCGAGATTTTTTACATATAACGACAAATATGACAATACACCATTTTTAAAAAAGATAAGAATTCTAACAAAAAGTGATGTAAAAGATTCTAAATTTAATATTCGCCTTTATGGTGTAAACGAAAATGGAGAACCAGAGAACTATATTTATGACCAAAATATATTGGGAATTGCAAAAAAAGGAAAGAAAACAACTGAAATAGATATTTCTGAACTAAATATTGAATTTCCTGATAATGGTTTTTTCATTGCAATTGAATGGTTAATTATTGAAAATAATAAGTACGAATATAAATATACAATGGAAGGTTCGAGAAAAAATCTAGAAGGAATCTCTTATGAACCTGCAATCGGAACTGTTCCTGCTGAAACTGATGAAAATAGTTGGATTTATAATCAAGGAAAGTGGAGAAAAGTTTGGAAAAACGTTGGAACAAGTAAAAAATATAAAGATAAATATAGTTTAATGGCAATTGAATTAACACTTACGAATTAAAAATACTGTGGGCAACAAGGGCTAAAATTAATACGGGTTTTAGTGCTTAATCAAAAGTTTTGTGTATTTTTATAAAGTCCGCCAAATCTTTTGATTTGGCTTTAGAACAGAAAAAGATAAAACAAAATAAAAAGTTTTGGCTAATTGCTTAATTCGAAATTAAATGCTAATTTAATCCCGTACTAACATTAGCCGAGCCGTTGCCTATAACAAAAAAAACAATTCCAATCAGAATTTAATCAATTCCTTTTCCATCTGAAAACTAGTCTTTTAAATATTCTAAAGTTAAAACTCTGCTCCTATTTTGAATCGTGAAAAGTTGAAT
>SIHP01000036.1 GCA_004762155.1 Flavobacteriaceae bacterium | reverse complement strand
GTATCCAACTAAATTTTTTTTCTATCTTTGAACTAGCTATGTTGAATCCGATAACAAATCCATTTTTTTTAAATTTTGGCACTAAACCGCCAGAAAAACGTGACCGTTTAAAAAAAAAACGCGTAAAGTACTATCCTTTTGGACTTAAACACAAAGGATACAATAACGTGACTTCTTCTCTAGGAAACTCTACCGCGCAGAAATTTGGGTATGGAGGAAAAGAACTTAATGAAGAGCTAGGATTAAATTGGGGTGATTTTGGGTGGAGAAATTACGACGCTTCTTTAGGTAGATGGATGAACATTGATAATAAAGCTGAAAAATATATGCCTATGAGTCCGTATAATTATACATTAAATAACCCTATGAGATATATAGATCCTGATGGGCAAGATGTATATCTTATAATATGGGCTTCCTATAATGGAAGGATTGGTCATGCTGGAGTTGCTATAGATAACTATAAGAAAGTTGAGAGAAAGGATTCAAAAGGTAATGTAGTAAAAGATTCAAAAGGTAATATTGTTTATGATGATGTAAAAGATGGAACTGTAACATATTATGATCTATGGCCAGGAGGTGCTGGTGTTGACGAGAGTAATTTCGATAAAGATGTTTCAGCGCTTTATAATGAAATAATATCTGATATAGTAACAATTTCAACAACAGATATAACAGGTGAAGAAAAGCAAGCACCAGATGGTGTTGTTCAGTTTGAAACCAATAAAAAAACCGATGATTTAATTAAGCAAGATTTAGCTGACTTCAAAAAAAACAACCTTAATTATAATGGTATAAAGTGTAATTGTTCTAATTATGCTAAAATAGGTATTGAGAGAGCTGTCCCAACTGATTCTAAAAAAATGGATGCTTATGCAACTGAAAAGATGGGCAAGTATAATTCTATAACCCCAAATCAATTATATAAAGCAGTTAGTACACAGCCAAATGCCATAATATGGGTTTCTCCTGGTAAAAAAGTAAATAATAAATTTACTGACGCTGTTGCAAATGGGAGTCCCATTTATTCAAAAAAGGTGAATAATCAAATGAATAATTAACTATGAAGAAAATATTATTTATAATAATTAGTATCTATTTATTTGGATGTAGTACAGTACTAGTAAATACAGAGAATATTGAAAAGTTAACTTTAATTAATAATAACACTAAAAAAGTTATCAAAGAGTATAAGAACTCTGCTAAAATAGAAAGCATTATTAAAGTTGTAAATTCAGCAACAAGAAAACCTATAAAGTTTTATTCCACTCATAAAATAAATATTTATCAAAAAAATGGTGAAGTTTTAACAATTTTAATAAATGGGAAGAGCATAAAGTTTGAAGGAATAACTTATACTTTAAAAAGAGAGTTTTTAAAAGCAATATAATTACCCCCTGATGCCGCTAGTATGTCAGAATAATGCTACTGCTAGTTTTCAACTAGTAGCGTTCATGAGTAAGAAATAATAAATTAAAAGTAAATGAAACCGTAACGAAAGTTATGGTTTTGTTTGTTTTATAAAATAGACTGAATTTTTCTTTTAGCTAT
>SIHP01000035.1 GCA_004762155.1 Flavobacteriaceae bacterium | reverse complement strand
TTAATACTTCCAGTTGAAACAGAACACGTAGGATCTACATGTGTTGCCGTTGGTGCCACAGGAGTAACCAATGCTGGATCAATAACAATGGTAGTTGCAGCAGAAGTACAACCATCAACATTTGTTTCTGTTAATTCATAGATTCCTGGAGCTAACGTTGTAAAACTAGTTCCATTTTGAGCAGCAACAATAGGAGCTGTTCCTGTTAAGGTATATGTTGAAGTTGTCACAGGCGTTGTCACATTAATACTTCCAGTTGAAACAGAACACGTAGGATCTACATGTGTTGCCGTTGGTGCCACAGGAGTAACCAATGCTGGATCAATAACAATGGTAGTTGCAGCAGAAGTACAACCATCAACATTTGTTTGTGTTAATTCATAGGTTCCAGGGGCTAATGTTGTAAAGCTAGTTCCATTTTGAGCCGCCACAACAGGAGCAGTTCCTGTTAAGGTATATGTTGAAGTTGTCACAGGCGTTGTCACATTAATACTTCCAGTTGAAACAGAACACGTAGGATCTACATGTGTTGCAGTTGGATTAGCAGGAGTAACCAATGCTGGATCAATAACAATGGTAGTTGCAGCAGAAGTACAACCATCAACATTTGTTTGTGTTAATTCATAGGTTCCAGGCGCTAATGTTGTAAAGCTAGTTCCAGTTTGAGCCGCCACAACAGGAACAGTTCCAGTTAAGGTATATGTTGAAGTTGTCACAGGCGTTGTCACATTAATACTTCCAGTTGAAACAGAACACGTAGGATCTACATGTGTTGCAGTTGGTGCCACAGGAGTAACCAATGCAGGATCAATAACAATGGTAGTTGCAGCAGAAGTACAACCATCAACATTTGTTTGTGTTAATTCATAGGTTCCAGGCGCTAATGTGGTAAAGCTAGTTCCAGTTTGAGCTGCCACAACAGGAACAGTTCCTGTTAAGGTATATGTTGAAGTTGTCACAGGCGTTGTCACATTAATACTTCCAGTTGAAACAGAACACGTAGGATCTACATGTGTTGCCGTTGGTGCCACAGGAGTAACCAATGCTGGATCAATAACAATGGTAGTTGCAGCAGAAGTACAACCATCAACATTTGTTTGTGTTAATTCATAGGTTCCAGGCGCTAATGTTGAAAAGCTAGTTCCAGTTTGAGCCGCCACAACAGGAACAGTTCCTGTTAAGGTATATGTTGAAGTTGTCACAGGCGTTGTCACATTAATACTTCCAGTTGAAACAGAACACGTAGGATCTGTATGTGTTGCCGTTGGTGCCACAGGAGTAACCAATGCTGGATCAATAACAATGGTAGTTGCAGCAGAAGTACAACCATCAACATTTGTTTGTGTTAATTCATAGGTTCCAGGGGCTAATGCTGAAAAGCTAGTTCCAGTTTGAGCCGCCACAACAGGAACAGTTCCAGTTAAGGTATATGTTGAAGTTGTCACAGGCGTTGTCACATTAATACTTCCAGTAGAAACAGAACACGTAGGATCTGTATGTGTTGCCGTTGGTGCCACAGGAGTAACCAATGCTGGATCAATAACAATGGTAGTTGCAGCAGAAGTACAACCATCAACATTTGTTTGTGTTAATTCATAGG
>SIHP01000034.1 GCA_004762155.1 Flavobacteriaceae bacterium | reverse complement strand
ATTTTTTTACATTTACGAAAGGGTAATATGAAGTTAGGATGTTCTTTTTTTTAGTGTTTTTGGAGTGATGTATGCGATAAATAGGCGACCGTTTTAAAAAAAAACGCGTAAACTACTATCCTTTTGGACTTAAACACAAAGGTTACAATAACGTAACTTCTTCAATTGGAAATAGCACCGCGCAGAATTGGAAATATAATGGAAAAGAGTTTGATGAGAGTTTAGGTTTAGACATGTATGATTATGGAGCAAGGTTTTATGATCCTGCAACAGGAAGATGGTTTACGCCAGATGCTATGGCTGAAAAATATTATAATCAATCATTGTATGTTTACACACTTAATAATCCAATTTATTATGTAGATCCTGATGGAAATCAAGTCGCTATGTGTTGTGATTCTTTAATAGGATTTGCTGCAACTATGGTTGATAATGCTTTTAGTACAAATATTAGTGGTTATTTAGATACAGGTACAACTCAATATGCAAGTGGTGTTCAATCTGGAAATAGAACATCTTTAATTGTAGGTGCTGTTTTACAGGTTAAAGGAGTTTTAGATACTGGTGCAGGTGGAACAGGTATGGCTGCTTCTGTTGCTTTAGAGGCTACTAGTGGTGGAACTGCTACTGTAGTTGCTGGACCTGGATTTGCTGCTAGTGCAGGCTTAACTATTACTGGAATTATTGAAACAGCTTTAGGTACCAATATGATGAATAATGCTTCTGATAATATTAAAAATGAAAGTAGTAGTTCTTCAGGAAGTAAACCTCAAAGAAATAAACCTAAACAAGAAGGTGTGCCAAATTCAAGTGAGATTCAATCAAAATCAACTAATGGTACGACAACAAAGTATACCACATATGATAAGAATGGAAAAATAGTAAAAGAATATAGAGGGACAGGTAAAGATCATGGAGATATTCCTAGGCCTAATGTTAAAGAACCTAAATTTAATGTAAATCCTAAAACAGGAGAGCAATTTCAAAATGGGTATAAAGTTAGAAAACCCCTACCAGAAGAAATACCAATACAGCAATAGTTAATGATAGAGAAAAGCATAATAAGAGTTGATACTAACCTATTTTCAGAGTTTAAAGATTTTGAAACAGTAAACGATGATTGGAGTATAGAAAAGCATCTTAATTTTAATTACAATATTGATGATGCTATATTATTCTCTAGATTGTATTTTCCAGAGTTTATTGAACACAAGAAATGCATTATTTTGAAAGAAAGATATGATAAAGAAATTTTTGAACAATGGTTCGATGAATTTGATGGTGATATATCTAAAATAGAAAGAATGTCTAATCTATACGAAGTAAAAGATTTATTTCATATAAATAATGATAATATTTCAGAAAGTAAAATAAATCATCTTAGTCTTCTGTTGAAAAAAATTTGGCAGATTAATTTAGACTTATTATTTCCAAATCGTCAAATAAAAGTAAATGTTTTTAAGGAAGATGATGATATCTTCATAACTCTTTATAGTGAGTTGGACGATCCCAGCTCATCCTAGTATGTCTGAATAACGCTACTGCTAGTTTTCAACTAGTAGCGTTCATGAGTAAGAAATAATAAATTAAAAGTAAATGAAACCGTAACGAAAGTTATGGTTTTGTTTGTTTTATAAAATAGACTGAATTTTTCTTTTAGCTAT
>SIHP01000033.1 GCA_004762155.1 Flavobacteriaceae bacterium | reverse complement strand
TAGTTATCATCTACTGCTACTGGTGCATCGTTAGCTTCACTTACTGTTATGATTTCATTTGCAGTTGCTGTTCCTGTGTTTCCATCACTAATTACATATGGAATCGTTACCGTTCCATTGAAATCTGCGTTTGGTGTGAAGGTAATTACACCTCCTGTTACCGTTACTGTTCCACCTGTTACTGCAATTGTTACATCGCCTGCGGTAATATCTACTCCGTTGATTTCCGTTATTGTTAACGTATCGCCATCAACATCACTATCTAAATCTAATGGACTTAATACTACTGCTGTATCTTCATTGGTCGTATAGTTATCATCTACTGCTACTGGTGCATCGTTAGCTTCACTTACTGTTATGATTTCATTTGCAGTTGCTGTTCCTGTGTTTCCATCACTAATTACATATGGAATCGTTACCGTTCCATTGAAATTGGTATCTGGTGTGAAGGTAATTACACCTCCTGTTACCGTTACTGTTCCACCTGTTACTGCAATTGTTACATCGCCTGCGGTAATATCTACGCCGTTGATTTCCGTTATTGTTAACGTATCGCCATCAACATCACTATCTAAATCTAATGGACTTAATACTACTGCTGTATCTTCATTGGTCGTATAGTTATCATCTACTGCTACTGGTGCATCGTTAGCTTCACTTACTGTTATGATTTCATTTGCAGTTGCTGTTCCTGTGTTTCCATCACTAATTACATATGGAATTGTTACCGTTCCATTGAAATCTGCGTTTGGTGTGAAGGTAATTACACCTCCTGTTACCGTTACTGTTCCACCTGTTACTGCAATTGTTACATCACCTGCGGTAATATCTACGCCGTTGATTTCCGTTATTGTTAACGTATCGCCATCAACATCACTATCTAAATCTAATGGACTTAATACTACTGCTGTATCTTCATTGGTTGTATAGTTATCATCTACTGCTACTGGTGCATCGTTAGCTTCACTTACCGTTATGATTTCATTTGCAGTTGCTGTTCCTGTGTTTCCATCACTAATTACATATGGAATCGTTACCGTTCCATTGAAATCTGCGTCTGGTGTGAAGGTAATTACACCTCCTGTTACCGTTACTGTTCCATCTGTTATTGCAATTGTTACATCACCTGCGGTAATATCTACGCCGTTGATTTCCGTTATTGTTAACGTATCGCCATCAACATCACTATCTAAATCTAATGGACTTAATACTACTGCTGTATCTTCATTGGTCGTATAGTTATCATCTACTGCTACTGGTGCATCGTTAGCTTCACTTACTGTTATGATTTCATTTGCAGTTGCTGTTCCTGTGTTTCCATCACTAATTACATATGGAATCGTTACTGTTCCATTGAAATTGGTATCTGGTGTGAAGGTAATTACACCTCCTGTTACCGTTACTGTTCCACCTGTTATTGCAATTGTTACATCGCCTGCGGTAATATCTACGCCGTTGATTTCCGTTATTGTTAACGTATCGCCATCAACATCACTATCTAAATCTAATGGACTTAATACTACTGCTGTATCTTCATTGGTTGTGTAGTTATCATCTACTGCTACTGGTGCATCGTTAGCTTCACTTACTGTTATGATTTCATTTGCAGTTGCTGTTCCTGTGTTTCCATCACTAATTACATATGGAATCGTTACCGTTCCATTGAAATTGG
>SIHP01000032.1 GCA_004762155.1 Flavobacteriaceae bacterium | reverse complement strand
AATAACTTCTCCTACTTCTGCACCATAAGAAGTAACATATTTTGATTCAATATTTTCAGCAAATATTTGAGGCTTAAAATTCATTCGTTTTTTATTGCACACAACGGCTCGGCTAATGTTAGTACGGTATTAAATTAGCATTTAATTTCGGATTAAGCGATTAGCCAAAACTTTTTATTTTGTTTTATCTTTTTCTGTTCTAAAGCCAAATCAAAAGATTTGGCGGACATTATAAAAATACACTAAACTTTGGATTAAACACCAAAACCCGTATTAATTTTAGCCCTTGTTGTACACTGTTTTTTTTAATGTTCGTGATTTTCTTTCATCAATTTGTTAAAAGCGATTGTCAATAGTTTGGATAATTTTTCATTCTCAGCTTTTACTACTGGTAGAAGCATTTTATAAAAGTGTCTATTCTGTTCATTGTCGGGGTGTGGTCCATCAAAGATGAATCTAAAAACACTTTTTATTTCCGAATCAGATTTTTTTGAAAGAGCTTCGCAGGTTGGTTTAGAATTTTTTAATAAATGTATTCCAAAACCAAAAGCCTCTCTGATTTTGTCAGCTTGCCAATATCCATCAATACAGATGTTAACATATTTTTCATAATATTTATCAGTAGGAATTGATGTTAATTGACTAAAAAAACCAATATGAGAATCTCTATTAACATAAGATTTAAACGTTTTAGGGAGTTTAGAAGCGTATAGAGGTGCTGGTTTTTCTTTATAACCGAATATTGAGTCCATAATTACGAATGAGTTCGGAAATGCATTAAAAAATTTCCTTTCCCATTTACTTTTAAAATCAGTATTTTCCGCAACTGCCTTGAGAGCAAATTGATGTATTGAATCTGCTTGTACTTGAATTGAATCAAAGTGGTAGTCTTTGAAATTATTTTCAGTTTGTGCAATACATAGATTTGTTGTCAACAAAATTGAAAGAATAAGAATGTATGCTTTTATAATTTTCATTTTTTTAATAGTGTACAACGGTTAGCTATTGTTAGTGCGGGATTTAAAAGTAATAAACTTTCGGTTAATTACTTAGCCAAATTTTTTTATTTTGTTTTACCTTTTTCAATATTAAAGCTAAATCAAAAGATTTGGCGGACTTTATAAAAACACACTAATTTTCGGATTAAAAACTAAAACCCTCATTAATTATAGCTTTTGTTAGCCACAGGTTTTACTTATAATAATTGTGAATGTCCAGAATAGTGTCATTTCCTTTTTTATAATAACTATATTCTCTAATTATTCCAATAGTAGTTTCGTCAATATCAATTCTTTTTTTAATCAGTCCAGAGTCTAATTTAATATTATTCGAGTATTCTAATGAGTAAATTCCTACAGCGTTAAAATAATCTAAGAAATTGTTAATTGGTTTTTCTGTCAGAATAAACGATTCAGGTATTTCAGATATTCCTTGTTTCTTTCTTTCAGAATTATATTTCTTTCCATATTCTTTCTGATTGACACTATTATAGCCAGATATGAATCTTGTCGATAAATAGATAACTATAAATATAAGAATAGAGATTATATTTTTTTTCATTTTTAACTTTGATTTTTACTTGTGGCTTACGTTTAGCTATGGTTAGTGCGGGAATAGAAAGTCAGAGACTTTCTGTTTAGCACTTAGTTAAAGCATTTTGTTTGTCTTTATCTTTTTTGTTCGAAAGTCAAATCAAAATGATTTGACGGACATTA
>SIHP01000031.1 GCA_004762155.1 Flavobacteriaceae bacterium | reverse complement strand
GATCCAGCATTGGTTACTCCTGTTGCGCCAACTGCAACACATGTAAATCCTACGTGTTCTGTTTCAACTGGAAGTATTAATGTGACAACGCCTGTGACAACTTCAACATATACCTTAACAGGAACTGTTCCTGTTGTGGCGGCTCAAACTGGAACTAGCTTTACCACATTAGCCCCTGGAACCTATGAATTAACACAAACCAATGTTGATGGTTGTACTTCTCTTGCAACTACCATTGTTATTGATCCAGCATTGGTTACTCCTGTTGCGCCAACTGCAACACATGTAGATCCTACGTGTTCTGTTTCAACTGGAAGTATTAATGTGACAACGCCTGTGACAACTTCAACATATACCTTAACGGGAACTGCTCCTGTTGTGGCGGCTCAAACTGGAACTAGCTTTTCAACATTAGCGCCTGGAACCTATGAATTAACACAAACAAATGTTGATGGTTGTACTTCTGCTGCAACTACCATTGTTATTGATCCTGCATTGGTTACTCCTGTGGCACCAACTGCAACACATGTAGATCCTACGTGTTCTGTTTCAACTGGAAGTATTAATGTGACAACGCCTGTGACAACTTCAACATATACCTTAACAGGAACTGTTCCTGTTGTGGCAGCTCAAACTGGAACTAGCTTTTCAGCATTAGCGCCTGGAACCTATGAATTAACACAAACAAATGTTGATGGTTGTACTTCTGCTGCAACTACCATTGTTATTGATCCAGCATTGGTTACTCCTGTGGCACCAACTGCAACACATACAGATCCTACGTGTTCTGTTTCTACTGGAAGTATTAATGTGACAACGCCTGTGACAACTTCAACATATACCTTAACAGGAACTGTTCCTGTTGTGGCGGCTCAAACTGGAACTAGCTTTTCAGCATTAGCGCCTGGAACCTATGAATTAACACAAACAAATGTTGATGGTTGTACTTCTGCTGCAACTACAATTGTTATTGATCCAGCATTGGTTACTCCTGTGGCACCAACTGCAACACATGTAGATCCTACGTGTTCTGTTTCAACTGGAAGTATTAATGTGACAACGCCTGTGACAACTTCAACATATACCTTAACTGGAACTGTTCCTGTTGTGGCGGCTCAAAATGGAACTAGCTTTACAACATTAGCCCCTGGAACCTATGAATTAACACAAACAAATGTTGATGGTTGTACTTCTGCTGCAACTACCATTGTTATTGATCCAGCATTGGTTACTCCTGTGGCACCAACGGCAACACATACAGATCCTACGTGTTCTGTTTCTACTGGAAGTATTAATGTGACAACGCCTGTGACAACTTCAACATATACCTTAACTGGAACTGTTCCTGTTGTGGCGGCTCAAACTGGAACTAGCTTTTCAACATTAGCCCCTGGAACCTATGAATTAACACAAACAAATGTTGATGGTTGTACTTCTGCTGCAACTACCATTGTTATTGATCCAGCATTGGTTACTCCTGTGGCACCAACGGCAACACATACAGATCCTACGTGTTCTGTTTCAACTGGAAGTATTAATGTGACAACGCCTGTGACAACTTCAACATATACCTTAACAGGAACTGTTCCTGTTGTGGCGGCTCAAACTGGAACTAGCTTTTCAACATTAGCGCCTGGAACCTATGAATTAACACAAACAAATGTTGATGGTTGTACTTCTGCTGCAACTACCATTGTTATTGATCCAGCATTGGTTACTCCTGTGGCACCAACGGCAACACAT
>SIHP01000030.1 GCA_004762155.1 Flavobacteriaceae bacterium | reverse complement strand
GTTACATCTCCCGTTGTGATATCTACTCCGTTGATTGAAACTACTGTTAATGTATCTCCATCTGCATCGCTATCTAAATCTAATGGACTTAAGATTACTGATGTATCTTCATTGGTCGTGTAGTTATCATCTACTGCTACTGGATTCGTATTTGTTGTTCCTGATGGATCAACAACTATAATCTCATTTGCGGTTGCTGTTCCTCCGTTTCCATCACTGATTACATATGGAATTGTTACTGTTCCATTGAATCCTGTATCTGGTGTGAAGGTAATTACTCCTGAAACTACTGTTACTATTCCATTTCCTACTGGAATCGTTACATCTCCTGTTGTGATATCTATTCCATTGATTGAAACTACTGTTAATGTATCTCCATCTGCATCGCTATCTAAATCTAATGGACTTAAGATTACTGATGTATCTTCATTGGTCGTGTAGTTATCATCTACAGCTACTGGATTCGTGTTTGTTGTTCCTGATGGATCAACAACTATAATCTCATTTGCCGTTGCTGTTCCACCATTTCCATCACTGATTACATATGGAATTGTTACTGTTCCATTGAATCCTGCATCTGGTGTGAAGGTAATTACTCCTGAAACTACTGTTACTATTCCATTTCCTACTGGAATTGTTACATCTCCCGTTGTGATATCTACTCCGTTGATTGAAACTACTGTTAATGTATCTCCATCTGCATCGCTATCTAAATCTAATGGACTTAAGATTACTGATGTATCTTCATTGGTCGTGTAGTTATCATCTACAGCTACTGGATTCGTGTTTGTTGTTCCTGATGGATCAACAACTATAATCTCATTTGCGGTTGCTGTTCCTCCGTTTCCATCACTAATTACATATGGAATTGTTACTGTTCCATTGAATCCTGTATCTGGTGTGAAGGTAATTACACCTCCTGTTACCGTTACTGTTCCGTTTGTTACTGCAATTGTTACATCGCCTGCGGTGATATCTACTCCGTTGATCTCCGTTATTGTTAACGTATCGCCATCAACATCGCTATCTAAAGCTAATGGACTTAATACTACTGCTGTATCTTCATTGGTTGTGTAGTTATCATCTACTGCTACTGGTGCATCGTTAGCTTCACTTACCGTTATGATTTCATTTGCAGTTGCTGTTCCTGTGTTTCCATCACTAATTACATATGGAATCGTTACTGTTCCATTGAAATCTGCGTCTGGTGTGAAGGTAATTACACCTCCTGTTACCGTTACTGTTCCATTTGTTACTGCAATTGTTACATCACCTGCGGTAATATCTACTCCGTTGATTGAAACTACTGTTAACGTATCGCCATCAACATCACTATCTAAAGCTAATGGACTTAATACTACTGCTGTATCTTCATTGGTTGTATAGTTATCATCTACTGCTACTGGTGCATCGTTAGCTTCACTTACTGTTATGATTTCATTTGCAGTTGCTGTTCCTGTGTTTCCATCACTGATTACATATGGAATTGTTACTGTTCCATTGAATCCTGCATCTGGTGTGAAGGTAATTACTCCTGAAACTACTGTTACTATTCCATTTCCTACTGGAATCGTTACATCTCCCGTTGTGATATCTATTCCATTGATTGAAACTACTGTTAATGTATCTCCATCTGCATCGCTATCTAAATCTAATGGACTTAAGATTACTGATGTATCTTCATTGGTCGTGTAGTTATCATCTACAGCTACTGGATTCGTGTTTGTTGTTCCTGATGGATCAACAACTATAATCTCATTTGCGGTTGCTGTTCCTCCGTTTCCATCACTGATTACATATGGAATTGTTACTGTTCCATTGAATCCTGTATCTGGTGTGAAGGTAATTACACCTCCTGTTACCGTTACTGTTCCGTTTGTTACTGCAATTGTTACATCGCCTGCGGTAATATCTACGCCGTTGATTTCCGTTATTGTTAACGTATCGCCATCAACATCACTATCTAAATCTAATGGACTTAATACTACTGCTGTATCTTCATTGGTCGTATAGTTATCATCTACTGCTACTGGTGCATCGTTAGCTTCACTTACTGTTATGATTTCATTTGCAGTTGCTGTTCCTGTGTTTCCATCACTAATTACATATGGAATCGTTACCGTTCCATTGAAATCCGCGTCTGGTGTGAAGGTAATTACACCTCCTGTTACCGTTACTGTTCCACCTGTTATTGCAATTGTTACATCACCTGCGGTAATATCTACGCCGTTGATTTCCGTTATTGTTAACGTATCGCCATCAACATCACTATCTAAATCTAATGGACTTAATACTACTGCTGTATCTTCATTGGTCGTATAGTTATCATCTACTGCTACTGGTGCATCGTTAGCTTCACTTACTGTTATGATTTCATTTGCAGTTGCTGTTCCTGTGTTTCCATCACTAATTACATATGGAATCGTTACCGTTCCATTGAAATCTGCGTTTGGTGTGAAGGTAATTACACCTCCTGTTACCGTTACTGTTCCATCTGTTATTGCAATTGTTACATCACCTGCGGTAATATCTACGCCGTTGATTTCCGTTATTGTTAACGTATCGCCATCAACATCACTATCTAAAGCTAATGGACTTAATACTACTGCTGTATCTTCATTGGTCGTA
>SIHP01000029.1 GCA_004762155.1 Flavobacteriaceae bacterium | reverse complement strand
CCAAATTAAATTTGATGTTTTTGAAAAGTTTTTTTCGCGATATTTATTATGAACTTCGTTACCTAAAACGGATTGCAAATATACAAGCTTTTTTTATCCCTAAACAAAGAAAAATTAATTATTTTTTTAACCTTAACTTTAAACCTACATAACAATCATTCAATGAACTTTTACCTAAGAAAATAACTACGCATTTCCCTTAGCGGATGCAAAATTACAACCCTTTTCTAACATAACAATAACCTTTTTTATGTTTTTTTCTTACCCCTTCTAACATACTTAATAACAACATCTTAAAAATAAATATATTTCATATAGATAATATCAAAAAAGATATTACTAAAGAAACTTTAATCCGGAAGTAAATATTTTATGCATAAAGTCTATAAAACAACTCCAAACTCTTTTAAAATATATTATTAATATCACGTGAGTTCGATCTAAGAAATCCCATTATTAGATAACATGTTAGGAATTTTAATTGAGTTTTTTTAGGTAAAAAAGAATAAGCTACCAAACCAACTATCATATTGGTAATAAAATTATCAAAAAAACCTATGACTAGAATGTTCAATTTGGTAAGTCTTTTTAAGCACATCGTTTACTGTTTCAATGATTGCTCTTTTTCTAAGAACTCCTTATCCATAAAGCCGATTGCTTTCTTCTTCATGTTTTTACATACCTTGGTTATAAGGTGAATGTCATTCCAAATAATTTTTCAAATAAGTCCTTACCAATATAAGGTTTATACCGAAAATCCCCCCAAATAACTTATCATGAAACTTCTTTTGTTTAAGCGGAAACCTATAATCTACATTAGCTGGAGTAAACATAAAATCAATAATTTCTCCTTTGTCATTACAAACTAGGTGAAGTTTAAATCCAAAACAGCATCCCATAGTTCCGTAACTTTTTTTAGCAATATTTTTAAAGACTTTATGCTCTTTTATATTGACATACTTTTAAAGGAGTGGAATCAATAAAATAAATACCTGTACAATATCAAAAACAAAACATCTTCATGAAAACAGCCAAAGGCTGTGTAACCTTTTTTGAAGTTCTATAAACCTATTATAGGAAACATAATCAGATAACTTATTATGAAACTTGAAAACATATCTTGCCTGTATTTTAAACACATAATTTAAGTAGAAATGTTTAAGGTTTCGATATGACTTTAAATGAAATATCACAAGTAGAGTGTTTTTTTATAGTGTGACGTCCTAAATAACCGATACAGATTATTAAAGGATTAAAATTAATAAATTAAATTATAAATTTGAACTGCATTTTTAACCAATTGTTGTTTTACTTTAAAACTACTATTGTGTTTTGCAATATCAAATTCCTGTTTTAATATTCCATTAATACGTTCTGCTATGGCGTTTTCGTAAGTGTCATATTTTTCAGTCATACTAGTTTTGATATTATTTAGCTTTAGCATATTTTGATATTCATAAGAACAATATTGTAAGCCTCTATCTGAGTGATGTGTTAAGGGGAGTTCTTTGTAGGCTCTGTTTTTTAATGCCATATCTAAAACTTGTATTGTGCCATTCATATTTAAACTATCTGACACATTGTATCCCATTATCTTTTTAGAATAAGCATTTGTAATTAATGCTAAATAACACGGATTATTTCTATTACCTATGTAGGTAATATCACTTACCCATATTTGTTCTGGTCTTAGAATTTCTACATTGTTAACTATATTTTTATGTTTTCTAAATCTATGATGTGAGTCAGTAGTAATGTGATAATTCTTTTTTGGTGTGATCAACATATGATTCGCTTTAAGTATTCTAAAAAACTTATCTCTGCCCACTTTTAAAAGTTTTAGTTCTTTTTCAAGTATATGATATAGTTTTCTCGTGCCTAGTTTAGGCATTATATTTCTGATAGAACGTACTAAGTTTATAACTTTCTGAGCTATGGATTGTTTGTGTAATAAAGAGTTTTTAGTTCTATAGTATACCTGTCGATCAACCCCGAGTAAATCACAGGTAACCATTAAGGTTTCTTTGTGCTCTTCTTTGTAGAAGTCGATAACTCGGGTGTGTAATTTTTTCTTATCTGAATATCATATTCTTTTTCAGCCATATCTACTAGCATGTCAAAGATAATCACCTTTTTATCTGCTCGTTCAGCCAAGTGTTCTGCACGTGCTTTTTGTTTCTCTAAAAGTTTAACTTTTGCTTCTAATTCAAGGATTCTTTGTTCTGGTGTACTTGACATAGTTCTTGGTTTTTGATGTTCCCATTCAAAGTTACCATATTTTTTAAGCCACTTTGTAACTGTTGAGTCACCTTGAATGCCATATTTTGTTTTCGCTTGACTTTTTGTTAAATGACCTTGTTCTATTTCTTCTACTAATTGAAGTTTAAAAGAAAGTGAGTAATCTTTTGGGTACGCTTTACATACCACTTATTAGTTGATGATTCTATTACACTAAGTTTTTAGTGTATCGCTATTTTAGGATGGGATATAGGCTAAAAATAAAAATATTAACTAGCTAAACATTCTGCTCTTTTTATACTATTTATTCAAGTATATTGCTTCGAAAGCATGTTAATATTAGTTCATAAATCCCAATTTTCACAATCTTTATAGACTTAAAAAATTGTACCAACAAAAGTAATTACTCCATATATTATATACAAGAGCTTTAAAATCTAGACAAATTCGTATTAAAAGA